>NZ_AP042377.1:2582500-3802826 GCF_055387835.1 Desulfovibrio simplex | reverse complement strand
GAATATCTGCGGGGCGTCCGCCGCAAAAGCCGCAAAGGCACATAAAGACAGCAGCAGGGAAAAAATAATGGCCCGTAACACATTTTTCATACTGGGTTTCTCCACGGTAATTGGTGTAACAGGAAATAGTATCGGTTTCAGGTAATTGTGACATAAAAAAGCATGCCCCCTTGCCAATGAGGGCCAACAATAACGGGTCACACCCGCTTCATGATATCCTTGTTCAGATTGCGTATCAGTTCGTTGCGCAGAGCGAGGATGGAATGATCCTCAAACATGTCGTCCAGGGGCGGCTTGCTGTCTTTTTCAAAACTGTGCGTATAGATGATGCCGCTGGGGCTTGAGCCGAACAGCAGAATTTTGTTGGCGAGCAGCAAGGCCTCGTCAACGTCGTGCGTGACGAAAATGATGGTCTTTCTGTTGCTCTCGTCCTTCTGCCACAGCGAGAGGATCAGGCGCTGCAGCTTGACCCTGGTGATGGCGTCAAGCGCGCCGAAGGGCTCATCCATCAGGAGCACGGGCGGGTCCAGGGCAAAGGCGCGGCAGATGGCGCACCGCTGCCGCATGCCGCCGGAAAGCTCAAAGGGGTATTTGTTGAAGACACTGGCTTCAAGCCCCACATTCACGAGCCCTTCATACACGATCTTTTTCAGCTCGTTTTCCGTTTTTTCAGGAAACCGCTCCTTCAGGGCCAGCACGATATTTTTGCCATTGGTCAGCCAGGGAAAGAGGCTGTAATCCTGAAAAACAACGCCCCTGTCCATCCCGGCGCCGGTGATTTCTCTGTCGCCAATAAGAATCCGGCCCTGCGTGGGCCGCGACAGACCTGCCAGAATGCGCAAAAGCGTACTTTTGCCGCACCCGGACTCTCCCAGGATGCAGACGAAGTCTCCGGACTCAATGTTCACGGAAAGATCCTGCAAAACCGGCTCGGAATCGTAGGCAAATGCCACGTTCTCAATGGTAATGGCGGACATACTGCTCCACAGCACTGTGCCGTGCTACAAAATGCAACGCCCCCGCAGGCAAAGAGCATCGGGGGACGATATGATACAGGCAATATCTTTGCCTGAGTGACCTCAGAGCAAACGGGGGAACGTTAAAAAGGCGATATGCGAAGGAGTACAGAGCGGGAAGGCGCGGACTGCATACTGTGGCAACCAGATGCAGCGCCGCCTGAACGTCAGAGCGTGACTCTGCGCAGAGAGAAGGCTTTACTTGAAAGAATTCCCGACAACCTGCCGGGAGAAAGCGCGGATTCACGAACCGCCCCATCCCGGTTTTCTTCGGGCAAGGGGTGAACGTGTTACAGAGGCATTGCCTCTGACAAGGAAGAATGCCTTTTGGCTTCTTTCATTATGCAATGGCATGGCGTAGCCTAAGAAAATATATCTGCCAGGTCAACATCCCTGAACCGGCGAAAAACGGACAGCACGGGCGTCTGTGGCACAGCGCAGGCAAAAAATCGGCCATTAATTTCACCTTCTGAAACAAAGCTCATTTATACATCAGATCAACGTTGAAATGCTGCGCATTTCAAGCTGGCGTCCTGCCCAAAAGTACATTTTTCGGCAGATTCTACGCCAATTGCGGTGCGCTGCGCTCTTGTGCGGGCTTGGGGCATCTGTCCTCTTTCAAAGGTAACATGCACTGGCACCACCAAATACATTATGATTCCACACAGTGGACCGGGAGGAAAAAATGCCGCAGGAACTAATGTCTTGTCCCGCATGCCATAAAAAAATTGCAATGGCGGCACCCAGTTGCCCATATTGCGGGCAACCTGTTGATGCTGCCCTTCGGGCACAGGCTCGCGAAAGCCAACGGGTTCAGGCCGAGAAGGAACGACTTGAGAAAAAAAGAAATCGCTGGGTGCTGTTGATCCTGTTCATTCTCGTGCTGGGCTGGAATTATTTTAAGGAACCGGCCCCTCATGACTGGGCGGAATCCCTGCGGCGGGATGCCGTGCCCGCGTGCTCCAGCGCCATTGAAAACACCGCACAGTACGGCTTTGAATGGCAAACCTTTGCGTTGGAATTTGTTCCGCGCTTTCCGCATGTTGACACTGTGAAGGGTGATGAAAACCTTGTCCTGTTGTCAGGCAGCGACAATGCCAAGGCCTTGTTGTTCAAAAATGTCTTTGGCGTTATGATTCCTATGGAATATTCCTGTCTTTACGATACCAAATCACAGAAGGTGGTACAGGTTCAGGTGCGTCCACGCTGAGCGCGGCTTGCTCTTGACGTCTGCCGGATCTAGCCGTCGCTTGCTTGACGGCAAGGGTGCGCAGCATCCTGACGCGTCGGAAAAACGTGCATTTTTATATTGGGTTAGGGGGCTGTAATGGCAAAATGTATCAAACAGCCTGTTGCCCATGCGCGAATGCGGCACATCGCATCACAGGCATGGCAGCCGGCTCCAGGAAAATTTTCTCATGATGCGGCCATGGTGGCGTTTATTGAGGGCCCATTTTCCACAGCGTTACTTGAAAGCACCCGTGAAGCCGTAGCGCTTTTATGCCAGCAACACTGCGCTGAGCTGTTTTCATGCGGCTTCATGCCGCCAAAAGGCATTTCAAAGCTTTTCGGCCCCGATTGGCCCGGCCACGCTTTGCGTCACCAGCCTGTTTTTTGGCACAGGCCATTAACCGAAGCAAACATCACCAAGCTGATAGTTGCGACATTGCAGGATGACATACTAAGTGCGCGCGCTTTTTTACGTGCCCTGTATCAAGCCAGTGAATTACCAGTGGGTGAAGTGGAAAAGTTTTTGCCTTCAGGCAAGGATATTACAATCCGTGCAGAGGATGTGTCACAAAAAAATAAAAGGATCGACATCCTTTTTGAGTGGGGATGCGCGGAGACCGCAAGGGCTGTTGTGCTGGAAGTAAAGTTTGACGCAAGCGCTGACAACCCTTTTACCGACTATGAAGAACAAGCGAAATCCCGGCTGAAGCACAGAAAATGTAAAAATACAGAAAACAATATAACCTGTTTTTTTGTCATACAGCACGCATCCAGTGAAAAAGATGTTACTGGCAAAAAAAACTTTACACGTAATGAAAATCCGTGGCGAGTTGTGTATTGGCAGGATTTGTTGAAATTGTGGGAGGAACACTTGGAAAGAGATCATGTAACGTCCATCCCAAACAGTACGGGCGCATCAGTACGTCACAGCATTTTTAAAAAAATCTATGGAGGCGTTTAATGTGCCCAGCTACAAACACCATTACTATCCCTGAAAGCGTTCGTTTCTTTTTTTCAGACAACAACCGTACTCTTATTACCGAGTTTGATTTAAGCAACAGTCCTCCACCGCCATTTAGTTTAGAAGAGGTAGTAAGCTTCTTCCAGGCAAAACGAAACGCCGCATTGTGTAAAATGGATTTGTTTCAATTTATGGCGGAGGCTTATCAAAAAACATGGCTGCCTGCTTTGGACGGCGGCTTTTCTCCCAAAAAAGTCAAAGACCTCAGCTTTGAAAACGTCAATGAGATTTTCAGTCACGCCGCCGTATGGAAAGACAAGTTTCATGCGCTTTCCTGGGATTTCGCTTCAACTGCGTTAAAGGGCGCCCAGTTACGCGCAAGCTGCTATATTTCCGGCATTGAAAATGACCTCAAGCTTTGCACCTGCTTTTACGCGTACATTCCTGGTCGCGAGTGGATTTATGAAGAACCGGGCAAGATGCATCTGGATGACTGCTGGGAACAAAACGATGCGGACAACACCGAGTATTGCCTGAAAAAAGAATTTTGCCCCTCAATCAGGGGAAAAACAGCTCTGGATCTTTCAGAATTTACAAACATAACGGCAAAGGCTCTCAAGGCCGTCAACACGTATCTCAATGACGCTCAGAACAATTCTCAATCAGAATAAAGACCATTCATGGCCGCCAGCTCAGCCCGCATGTGCCGCACAAGCCATGCGGGCTCTACGGCTCTGGCCTTGCTGCCGAAACCCAGCAGCCAGGCCGCCACCTCCATATCGCTGTGCGCCGTGAAGGAAAGTTCAATGCCGCCCTCCACCTTTTCAATCCTTTGCTCACTGCTGAAGCGGCGCTCACGGATATACGTTTCCAGCTCGCTCTCGAAAAATATCTTTACGGAAAATGGTTTTTCTTCAATAAGTCCAAAATATTCAGCATCATCGCTGTCCGCTGGCAGTTGGTGCGTACGACGGGTCGGGGCGACGTTTTCCATACGGTGCACAGCCAGAAACAGGGGGTGCAAAGGCTCAGCAGCGCCTTTATCCCGCACAAGCCAGCCCTTCGCGTACAATGCCTGGCGACTGCCGCAAAGGCCCGTGACTGCCATCTCGTACGTTCGGGGCGGCTTGTCCTGAGCTTTATACCCTATCTGGCAGACCTGTTTTTTTGTCATCGCCAGCAGAAGATTTTGCAAAATATCCTGAAACTGGCCGTAATCAATGGTCCCCAGCATGGCCATTCGTAACTGCGGCCATTGCGGCTCCTTCCAAACGTCCCTGGCCGGCACCGGCACCAGCACCGCTGTCCGCCGCAGGACGGCAGCCAGCGTTTTTTGCAGGGCTGGCGGCAGCAAAGGCAAGGCGATGTCACGGCACAGGTGCAAAAGGCGCATCTCTTCGGCGCTCACGACGGTGTGGGATTTCTCCCCGTCACTCAATGTTTTTTCAAGCACATAGCATTTTTCCGGCCTGCCTGCGGTACCACGTGCTCGGCTGGCGAGACGCAGCCCCTCAAAGCTTTCAATCCTGGTCAGAAGTCGGAGGGCCGTTGACTTTGCGCACTGCAAATGTTCGGCGATTTCCGTCAATGACCATTCGCGGGACGAAAATAACAGCAGTGAATACAGAATCAGCATTTTTTCCGATGAAGTACGCTCGTGCATTTTTTGCGGCATGACACTGACCTGATGATTTTATGCCTAACAGGGTATCTTATATGATGTTTATTGCAAAACCTGCAATAAGCCTATAGTGCTCATCATATAAATCAAGAAGAAAATGATGGCCGCACACCATGCGCCGTCGCCTTGCCGTCGGGTGGGCAGAGCGCTGGGCTGCTTTTACGGAGCTATTGCTGGCGGGGCCCTGCACAACTCCTCAACCCGCAAATTTTACCCTGCCAGACCACGGGCTGGAGTGTTCGCTGATCGGGAGGCCGAACGAAGTCGGCATGCTGCTTCCAGTTCGCCCGCATGCTTATCCTGAACGCTGATACAGCGGCAGATACCACGAACAGGACGTATCGCGAGAGGTGCAGGCTGGCGCGCATAAAAAGTGTGGTGGTGCGTATTCGTTGCGGCAAAAACGGGCTTGGCAAAATCCGTTCAAGTTGGCTACAACGGTGTTGCACGAGATATCTTTCATGACAGCCGCACCGCTGCGATGCCAAAGCCAAGGAACCGCATGAATAACACCCTCTCCAGCTTCAAAGCCTATGATGTTCGGGGCCGTGTGCCCGATGTTCTCAATACCCCACTGGCGCATGCCCCGGGGCGGGCTGTGGTGGAAGTGCTTGGCGCGCGCCATGTTGTGCTGGGTCGTGATGCCCGCCTTTCCGGGCCTGGCCTGCGCGAAGCCCTTGCCGGCGGCCTGCGCCAGGCGGGAGCCAGTGTTACGGACATCGGCCTCTGCAGCACGGAAGAAATTTATTATGCCGCCGCCAACAGGCCCTTTAATGCAGGCGTCATGATCACCGGCAGTCATAATCCGGCGGATGAAAACGGCTTCAAGATCGTGCGCGGCGGGGCCATTCCCGTGACCGGCGATTCCGGCCTGTTCGCCCTGCGCGACCGGGTGGCGACGCTGCTGGCTGAACTTGTGGCGAGCGCAGGATGCCTACCCGTGCAGCGGCGAAATAAACCGCCGCGTGCAGGACGCACCCGCCCTCATGCGACTGGCGCGTGACCACTACGCGCCCCAGGCCATCCACGAGGACAGCATTGACGGCGTGAATCTTGAATTTACGGACTGACGCTTCAATTTGCGCATGTCCAATACCGAACCGCTCCTGCGCCTCAATGTGGAAACCCGAGGCAATCGCCCCCTGCTGGAAGGCAAAAACGCCGAACTCCTGCGTCTGCTGGAGGAACGGGGCGAAGCTGTTCCAGTGTGAATAGGCTCTTTTGAGACGTAATGCGGTATTTTTTTGTCAGAGGGATAAAGATGGCATCATATTTGGTAATCAAGCTTGGGGCGTTAGGTGATGTAGTAATGGCCTCCGCCATACTAGCCGAACTGAAAATACAGCAGAGCGGCAACACGGTCACCTGGATAACGGGCAAGGCTGCGCGGCCTCTTCTCGAGCGTATGAATCTGGTTGATGAAATTATTACTGTTGATGAGCATGCCGTCCTTGACGGGAGTCTATTAAAAAAAATCTCAGTAGTGGCTTCTGTTTTTATTAAACTTTTTGGGCGTAAATTTGACGTTTGCCTCATTCCCTACCGCGACTGGCGCTACCACCTCCTCCGGTTGGGCGCGCGTTGTACAACAGTTCGTTCTTTTCGAGGCAATCGAGGACTTATCCCCGGACGCTATCACGCATTTGAATATATACGGCTTGCATCGGGACGAGACTCTTCCTCTGAAGACGAGATCACCATCCCCCATGTGTCCTTTTCTCAGGCAATTCAGACACCGCAAGTTCTCCTGGCGCCAGGCTGCCCATCTCCGACTGCAACGGACAAAATACGCCAGTGGCCTTTGGAGCACTATGTTCATCTGGCTCGATTATTATGTGAGCATGGTTACAGTGTGGGGCTGATCGGAATGGACACCACTGATCTGCTTGAAAAGGCTTTTTGTGGTATCCCTGTGACCTCGTATATTAACAAAACAACAATTGATGAGTTGTTACAACTTCTTGGCGGGGCGAGGCTGCTTGTCGCCCACGACAGCGGGCCGATACATTTGATGAAGCTGGCTGGCGGCGCATGCGTTAACCTTTTTGGGCCGACTCTCGCCAGTGAAAAGGTCAAACCATCACCACATCATATTGTTCTGCAATCACCTGTAGCGATACCTTGCATGCCCTGCTATGATGGCAAAACGTATGCGGCATGCACTGACAACATATGTATGAAAAAAATTCAACCTCAAGCCGTTTTTCTTGCAGTGCAAAGCTATTTTTCAACTAATTTTCACAAACCATATGAGGCTGGGAAAGAAGCCTAACAGGCCGGTTGATATATCTGGCCTGAACAACACTCTGCACAACCCAACGTGCCGCCACGGCCACGGCGGCATCATGACCCAGAATGCGGAAAACTGTTACTTCAACGCCCAGCATCGCCTATTGACCGCCATTGGCGTGCGCGACCTCGTGGTTGCTGTACTGGTGGCCCCGTGCGAACGTGTCCAGGACGTCAAAGCCATTGTGGGACGCCTGCGGGCAGACAACAGGCCGAATGCAGACAACATCCGCAGGCCTACCGCTCCTGGGGCAGCTATGAAACCCTCGTTATGGACGGCCGTTTTCAGGTCAAACGCATCATCGTCAATCCCGGCGCGGAACGTTGTTAATACGGCAGCGGCAGAAATGGGCCTGACGCCCGTATGGCAGGGTGAAGGCGTGGACGAGACCGGCACGGTCGCCACCGTGGACGTGGCCAAGCTGCAGCAGGCTGCGGGCAATCGCCATGGGATGGAGTGTCATGTCAGGCCGGCGATGTCATTGTGCGGGTGGACCCACGCTACTTCCGTCCCACCGAGGTGGAAACCCTGCTGGGCAATCCGGCCAAGGCCAAAGAAAAATTGGGCTGGGAACCAAAAACGTCCCTTGAAGACATGGTGGCCAAAATGGCTCGTGAAGACCTGGCCCTCAGCATGCGTGATGCCGTGTGCAAGGTGGCTGGGTTCAGGACGTTCAGCCATAACGAGTAACCCTGCATGGACAGAGATCCACCTATCTATGTGGCCGGACATCGCAGCCTTGTGGGCAGCGCCATAGGCCGATCTCTGGTATGTGCTGGCTATAAAAACCTGCTCACGCGCACACACGCGGAGCTGGATCTGTGCGATCAGGCCGCCGTAAGAGACTTTTTTGCGTAGCACAGGCCCGCTGTTGTGATTCTTGCTGCCGCCAAGGTGGGCGGCATCCATTCCAATGCCACCTATCCCGCAGAGTTTATCTACCAGAACCTGCAGATACAAAATAACGTCATTGACAGCGCCTGCCGCAATGACTGCAGGAAGCTGTTGTTTCTCGGATCGTCGTGCCTCTACCCCAAGATGTGCCCCTAACCTATCAAGGAAGGATGCCTGCTCACCGGACCTCTGGAACCCACCAACGACGCATACGCCCTGGCGAAAATCGCGGGAATCAAGATGTGCCAGGCATACCGCAAGCAGTATGGCTTTGATTCTATCAGCGCCATGCCCACCAATCTGTACGGCCCAGGCGATAATTATCATCCTGAAAACAGCCATGTGATCCCGGCGCTGATCCGGCGCTTTTGCGAAGCCAAGCTGTCTGGAGCCAAAAAGGTGACCATCTGGGGCACTGGCAACGCCCTGCGCGAATTCCTGCATGTGAACGACATGGCCGAAGCCTGCGTATTCCTGCTGGAAAACTACTCGGATTTTGAACACGTCAACGTGGGCTGCGGCTCCGACATCAGCATTATTGAGGTCGCTCGTCTTATTGCCAGGGTTGTGGGCTTTGAAGGCAATATTGACACTGACCCCACAAAGCCGGACGGGCCCCACGCAAACGTATGGATTGCAGCAAGCTTTTCAGCATGGGCTGGAAACCGCGTGTGGGGCTGAAAGAAGGGTTGCGCTTAGCTGTGAGTGATTTTTTGCATAATCAGCATACACGGGCCTAGCAGCATTCATGTCACACTGACTTGTTATTGGGGTCGGTTGTGCCGAACGCCAATACTGGAAAGACCTGTGGCGCTGCCGTGAGTTTTTTCTCATTTTGACATGGCGCGATGTGACCGTACTCACGGCAAACTTCATTGGCGTGCGGCACCTTTCCCCTCTTTGAGGACCTTAATGATCTGGTGCTCTGAGAACCAAGATTTCTTCATGCTCACCAGCGCAGGACGGATATGGCAGGAATCTCCAGTTTAGGGTCGCACTGTTTTACGGGATACTTGCAATGGACAGCCGCTGCCAATGGTGACACAACGAGTGCCGCAATTGTTTACCTGAATAGTCTGAAAGGACACTTCCAATGCGCCAGACAACCGATTTCGCGCACGAGGCCGCAAAGCCCGTAGCGCAAGTACATATTCCCGCATCAGCTGCATGTGTTCTGGTCCCCGCTCCTGAAAAACGCCGCCTCCCCCCCACCCCGCTGCGGCGCGGCATACAGGCAGCTTTCGCCGTTTTTCTCGCCTGGGTGGGCTGGAATTTTTACCACTACGTGCAGTGGGCCGTGGGAAAAAGCCAGACATTCACACCCAAGCCTTCTTCTGTGGAGGGCTTTCTGCCCATAAGCGAACTCATGGCTGCCCGTCGCCTGTTTGAAACCGGCATGTGGGACATGGTGCACCCCGCAGGGCTGACGCTCTTTTTAGCCATTGCCCTCATGGCCCTGCTGTTCCGCAAGGGATTTTGCGGCTACATCTGCCCTGTAGGCCTTGCCTCCAACCTGCTGGGCCGCGTGGGCGGGCGTCTTGGCCTGAACCGCAATCCGCCGCGCAAACTGGAACTGGCCCTTCAGGCCATCAAGTATATTCCGCTGGCATTATTGTGCTATTTCAGTCTGCGTGTCATGAGCGTGGACGAAATCGACGCCTTTATGGGCGCGCCCTTCAATATTGGCCGATTCAAGCATGCTGTTTTTCTTTTTGCGGGCCTCAACCACCACGTTCATTGTGGTGGGCGTGATTGTGGCCACCTCGTTGGTGGTTCGCAATGCGTGGTGTCGTTTTCTCTGTCCATATGGCGCGTTTTTGGGCATTCTTGCTCTGGCGAGTCCGGTGGCGGTGCGCCGCAATGCGGATGCCTGCACACGCTGCCGCCGCTGCCAGCGCGCCTGCCCCTCGGCCATTGCCGTGTACCATAAGGCGCGCATCAATTCGCCGGAATGTCTTGGTTGCACCGCCTGTATTGAAGCCTGCCCGCAAAAAGACTGCCTCCGTCTCTTTGCGGCGGGCAGTCGCATACCCTTCTGGACTGTTGCCGCCGGCTGTCTGGTTGTGCTTTTTGCCGCGTACCTGTGGGCTGTAAGCACCGGGCACTGGACATCTGAAATTCCTCCGGCCATGCTGCGCCGCTTCCACATGATCCAGTTTGGCGGATAAAAACGCATTCACAGTTGAGAGTTACAATCAGCACCACCCGCATAGCGGGTGGTTTGCTCTGGCCCTGTAAGGGCCTGTTACCGGCTGCGCCTAAAGACGCTGGCTTTCACTGCGTTCAAGCCCAGTGCCATTGTCGCCGTGGCTACCCCTTGAAGGGGTCTTGATACTCGCGCGTACTCAACTTATCTTGCAAAATATCATGCTTCTCCTGCTGCTGGATATATTTTCTGATCGTTGCCTCGTTGAGTCCGACTGTGCTGACGTAGTATCCTTCGGCCCAAAACTTTCTCTTTCCGAACTTATACTTAAGGTTTGCGTGCTTATCAAAGATCATCAATGAGCTTTTGCCTTTCAAATACCCCATAAAACTCGACACGCTGAACTTTGGCGGGATACTCACCAGCATGTGTGCCCCCAACGGCGCCCGCACAACTCATTGGGCTGGCTGACACCAGAGGACTTTCGCGAAAAGAATACAACCTGTTCACAATAGAAACCAGCAAGTTACAAGTGGCATACGCGGTGGGGTCAAGGTCAGCTTGACGTGTCGAAAAATCGTCGTAAGTAAGAAGTTTTTATGACTATTTCTGTTACCCTCGGCAGGGCGTGAATGTAAAAAAGGTGTTGGAAATATGGGAGGCTGTATGAGCATCGAATGGGCGGAAAATTTTGACATTGAAATGTTTTCTGAAGTTAACCCCCAGGGATTTTTGGGATTTGAAAAAATTGGAGATCTAGGCAATGCCTGTTGCAATGTTCCCAAAGAAGCAGGTGTTTACATGGTGCTACTCCCTGATGTTACAGATCAGCCCACATTTTGCGTTCCTGGTAAAGGTGCCGTAGCCAACAATGTAAAGCCGCAAACAGTTGAAGAGTTACAAAATCGCTGGGTGCGAAGAACGCGGATATTATACATTGGTAAGGCTGGTGGACCGCAGTATAAAACAACACTCAAAGCTCGTTTGCAGGCTTATATGCGCTATGGAAATGATATAAAGGCAGCACATCGTGGTGGAAGATCAATATGGCAGCTGGAAAATATTAAAGATTGCCTTGTTGTGTGGCGCGTCGCGCCTGAAGATCCAAAAGCCTGTGAGAGCAGCTTGCTGAAAAAGTTTAAAGATATTTCCGGACATCTGCCCTTTGCCAACAGGCAAGGTTAGCATTTGTCTTGAGCTCTCGGCTTTGCGAAGACAACTGGTGGAGTTCAGGATCATGCCATGTCAAAGACCCCAAGCGAACTCCCTTGCGCGCTTTTGCAGAACGCTTCATTCGAACAGCATTGAATGGGTGGGCATATGCCGAAGCATATACCTACTCATGTAAACGAGCCTATCTGCCGATATGGACGTATCGTTCTGCCTTTCTGCGGGCACACTCGTCTCTTGGCAGAAAGACCGCAGCTTCGAGGCTGGGAGGGTGAACAACGCGCTGACACTCTGCCCTTCTGAAGTTTTCGAACGATACGCATACTTGTTTTTTGATGCCATGTTTAGCTCTTAGCCTTTTGGTGGCCCCTCAGCCAGTCATGGCCCTTACTATACTGCAGCAGGTAAAATAGGCATGGCAAAAGCTGCGCAAGTTGCATACAATCAAGTCAACGATATTTGCTGTGCCATAGCCGCACCGCTGCGATGCCAAAGCCAAGGAACCGCATGAACACTCCCCTCTCCTGCTTCAAAGCCTACGATGTTCGGGGCCGTGTGCCCGATGTTCTCAATGCCTCACTGGCGCATGCCCTGGGGCGGGCTGTGGTGGAAGTGCTTGGCGCGCGCCATGTTGTGCTGGGTCGGGATGCCCGCCTTTCCGGGCCTGACCTGCGCGACGCCCTTGCCGGCGGCCTGCGCCAGGCCGGAGCCAGCGTTACGGACATCGGACTCTGCGGCACGGAAGAAATTTATTATGCCGCCGCCAACAAGCCCTTTGATGCAGGCGTCATGATCACCGGCAGCCATAATCCGGCGGATGAAAACGGCTTCAAGCTCGTGCGCGGCGGGGCCATTCCCGTGAGCGGCGATTCCGGCCTGTTTGCCCTGCGCGACCGGGTGGCGGCGCTGCTGGCTGACGATGCCCGCCCCCCCGCTGGGGACGCGGCGCGCCCTGCCCTGCATGAAGATTCTTTTAGAGCCGAATACATGCGCTGGCTGCTCGATTACAGTGGCGCTGGCCAGAGCGCGTCCGCGCCGGGCCACAGGCCTATCAAAATCGTGGCCGATGCGGGCAATGGCTGCGCGGGCCTTGTGCTGCAAGAACTGGTAAAAGACCTGCCCTTTGATTTCACCTGCCTGCATATGGAGCCTGACGGCTCGTTTCCCAATGGCGTGCCCAACCCCCTTCTGCCGGAACGCCGCGCCGCCACCGCCGCTGTCGTGCGCAAGGCCGGAGCGGATATGGGCATTGCCTGGGACGGAGATTTTGACCGCTGCTTTTTTTATGACGGCGACGGCAACTTCATCGAAGGCTACTACTGCATAGGTCTGCTGGCGCAGGAACTGCTGCGCCGCGCTCCCGGCGGCAAGGTGGTGCATGACACGCGGGTTTACTGGAACACCCGTGAAGTGGTGCTGGCCGCAGGCGGCCGGCCTGTCATGGGCAAGACCGGCCATGCCTTCATGAAGGAACGCATGCGCGCCGAAGATGCCGTCTACGGCGGCGAAATGAGCGCACACCACTATTTTCGTGATTTTGCCTATTGCGATTCCGGCATGCTGCCATGGCTGCTGACGGCGGCCTTGCTGCACCGTACCGGCCGCCCGCTGGCGGAACTTGTGGCCGAGCGCACGGACGCCTATCCGTGCAGCGGCGAAATAAACCGCCGCGTGCAGGATGCGCCCGCCCTCATGCGACTGGCGCGTGACCACTACGCGCCCCAGGCCATCCACGAGGACAGCATTGACGGCGTGAATCTTGAATTTACGGACTGGCGCTTCAATTTGCGCATGTCCAATACCGAACCGCTCCTGCGCCTTAATGTGGAAACCCGAGGCAACCGCCCCCTGTTGGAAGACAAGACCGCCGAACTTCTGCGCCTGCTGGAGGAACGGGGCGGAGCTGTTCCTGCATAGACGGCAAGCAGGCCGCTCCCGCGTGGCAGCCTTGTTCTGCCTACGTGAATAGTGTAGACTCAAGTCTGCCATCACAACGAACATACATGCGACATGCTGTGTGAAACTTCCACCTGAACTATGAGTAAATCCATGCAAAACATTGCCCCCGTCATACTGTGCGGCGGCAGCGGCACTCGCTTGTGGCCGCTCTCGCGCGAAACCTATCCCAAGCAGTTTGTGGATATGGGCGAAGGGCGCACTCTGTTCAAGGATACGCTCCTGCGGGCGCGGCGCACGCCGGGATGCCTGGAGCCGGTCGTCGTCTGCAACGAAGCCCACCGCTTTTACGTGACAGCGGCGCTGTACGAATGTGATGTTCGCGCCACCATTCTTTTGGAGCCTGCGCCGCGCAATACCGCGCCGGCTATCGCTCTTGCGGCCTTTGCCCTTATTTGCAACGGGGCAGATCCACTCATGCTGGTGCTGCCGTCCGACCATGCCATCAGCGATGAAGACGCCTTTTTTAAGGGGGCGACATCTGCCGCGGCCCTGGCGGAACAAGGACATATCGTCACCTTTGGCATCACGCCCACCAGCCCGGAAACGGGCTTCGGCTATATCGAACAGGGCGATGCTTTGGGCGACGGTTACCGCGTGGCCCGCTTTGTGGAAAAGCCCGATGCGGCGACTGCTCGGGCCATGCTGGATCGGGGCGGCTTTTTGTGGAACAGCGGCATGTTCCTGCTGCGCGCCTCCGTGTACCTGAAAGAGCTTGAACGCTTTGTTCCCGAAATACACGCAGCCTGCCGCGCCGCCTGGGAAGGACATGTAACGGACGGCGCGTTCTGCCGCCCGGACGCGGACGCATTTCTGGACTCGCCCTCCGACTCCATCGACTATGCGGTCATGGAGCAGACGGATCTTACGGCGGTTGTGCCACTATCCACAGGCTGGAGCGACCTCGGTTCGTGGGAGGCGCTGTACCAGGCAGAACAGGCCGACGATAGCGGCAATGTCTGCCACGGTGACATCATGACTCAGGATGCGGAAAACTGCTATTTCAACGCCCAGCACCGCCTGCTGACCGCCATTGGCGTGCGCGATCTTGTGGTTGTGGAGACGAGTGACGCCGTTCTGGTGGCCCCGCGCCAACGGGTCCAGGACGTCAAAGCCATTGTGGGACGCCTGCGGGCAGCCCAACGAACCGAATGCAAACAGCATCCGCGAGTCTACCGCCCGTGGGGCTGCTACGAAACGCTTGTTATGGACGGCCGTTTTCAGGTCAAACGCATCATCGTCAATCCCGGCGCGGAGCTTTCCCTCCAGATGCACCATCACCGCGCCGAGCATTGGGTGGTTGTCAGCGGCACGGCCGAGGTGACCAACGGCGATGTGGTATGTTTGTTCTCTGAAAATCAGTCCACCTACATCCCGGTTGGCACAAAGCACCGCCTGAAAAATCCCGGCGTCATCCCCCTGGTGCTTATTGAAATCCAGTCCGGCGCGTACCTCGGTGAAGACGATATTGTTCGCTTTGCCGATATGTATGGGCGGGAAGATTTGCCGGCGCACAGCAACGAAAACAGATAAAAACACTGGGTAGACATCGTCCATCATACAATATAGATTTATAAGTTAGCATTGGACTGTCTGAACGCAAAATTACTATGACAATTTGTCAGGTCAGGAAATAAGGACCATGAAGAAAGCGCTCATAACGGGCATCACCGGTCAGGACGGGGCCTATCTTGCGGAATTTCTGCTGCACAAGAGCTATGAGGTGCACGGCATCAAGCGCCGTGCCTCTCTCTTTAACACAGACCGTATTGACCACCTGTACCAGGACCCGCACGCCAGCGGGCGCAACCTCATCCTGCACTACGGCGACCTGAGCGATTCCAGTAATCTCATCCGCATCATGCAGGAAGTGCAGCCGGACGAGGTGTATAATCTGGCGGCGCAAAGCCATGTACAGGTGTCCTTTGAATCGCCAGAATACACGGCAGATGTGGACGCCCTCGGCACGCTGCGCCTGTTGGAGGCCATCCGCATTGCTGGACTGACCTCAAAAACCAGGTTCTACCAGGCGTCCACCTCCGAACTTTTCGGCCTGGTGCAGGAAATGCCGCAGACCGAAAAAACACCCTTCTATCCCCGCTCGCCCTACGCCTGCGCCAAGCTTTATGCTTACTGGATTACGATCAACTACCGCGAAGCCTATGGCATGTATGCCTGCAATGGCATCCTTTTCAACCATGAATCCCCCATCCGCGGCGAAACCTTTGTGACACGCAAAATCACCCGCGCGCTTTCCCGTATGGTGCTGGGGC
The DNA here is from genome assembly GCF_055387835.1 of Desulfovibrio simplex. Taxonomy (NCBI): domain Bacteria; kingdom Pseudomonadati; phylum Thermodesulfobacteriota; class Desulfovibrionia; order Desulfovibrionales; family Desulfovibrionaceae; genus Desulfovibrio; species Desulfovibrio simplex. Next base: position 3,787,209 of record NZ_AP042377.1, on the reverse strand, counting down.
TTCAGGATTGTCTCTATCTCGGCAATATGGATGCCAAGCGCGACTGGGGTCACGCCAAAGATTATGTTGAAATGCAGTGGCTCATGCTGCAACAGGAAAAGCCGGAGGATTTTGTCATCGCCACGGGGCGACAATTTTCGGTACGGGACTTTGTCAATACGGCAGCGGCAGAAATGGGCCTGACGCTCACATGGCAGGGTCAAGGCGTGGACGAGATCGGCACCGTGGCAGCTGTGGACGTAAACAAACTGCAACAGGCCGCTGGCAACCGTCAGGGGCTGGAGTGCCACGTCAAGCCCGGCGACGTCATCGTACGGGTAGACCCGCGCTACTTCCGCCCCACAGAGGTGGAAACCCTGCTGGGCAACTCGGCCAGGGCCAAGGAAAAACTGGGCTGGGAACCGAGAACGCCCTTTGAAGACATGGTGGCCGAAATGGCGCGCGAAGATCTGGCCCTCAGCATGCGCGACGCCGTGTGCAAGGTGGCTGGATTCAAGACGTTCAGCCATAACGAGTAACCCGCATGGACAAAGATTCGCTTATTTGTAGCGTAGACCGTAAGCAGAAAAGACTATTACTGCGATAGCGCGCACATGAAAAACTTTTGGGGTTTGCTGAAGAATGCATTGTCCATTGCAAAAGCTACAGCCTGCAGACTAAAAACATTGCATATTTCATTGAATATATTTACACTTTTTACAATAGGCAAAGGTGGCTAGGCTATCTTCCGCCAGCCACCTTTGCCAGAAATGGACTGCCGGAAGCAAAACGGTTGCTTGCCGCTTATTAGAACGCCCGAGTTTGACAACTATCACGGGCCGCCTGTCTTTTGCTCTTCGGGACTTTCCATATTTTGGATAAACAAAAGGAAATTTGTCATGTTTTACGCTGTTAAGATCGAACATTTAATCCTCTTCAGGTAACCATGTTCAACACTTTTCGAAATATATACTTGCTTCTCCCCTCGCAACGTCAGCGGCAACTTCTCTGGCTTGTTGTAGGGATGCTTATTGTGGGTTTTGTCGAATTGGGGCTGGCGGGGGCGATCTCCTTGTTGGGGGTTGCCCTGGCTGACCCCAGCAGTCTGGAAAAAATTGGTCCCCTGTGGAAAGTTTTTCAGATGCTGCCCGCGTGGGGAAAGGATATCCCCCAGAGCATGCGCGTGCTCATTTTAATTATGGGTGTGGTGTGTTTCGCCACGGTATTAAAGAATATCATGACGGCCCTCATGACGTATTGGCAAGGGCTGGTATCGCAACGGATCAGTTGGGACGTCGGTGGCATTGTCTTTAATAACTATTTGTACGCGCCCTATGTATGGCATACTCAAAAAAATCCAGCGGAGCTGCTTGGGTACTTGAACTGGCGGATCTATGTCACAGGCTATATTTTGGGGGCAGTGCAGGTAGCCGCTCAGGCCTGCATTATGACTTTTCTCATGGTAGGCGCATTTTGGGTGGCACCTTTAGTATCATTTTTTTTGTACGGGCTAGCTGCCTGTGTTTCCTGGCTGGTGTATAAGGCATCGCAGCGGAAGGCTCGTGAAACTGGAGAGATGGTGGCTCAGCTAGCGGTGCATGCTGGAAAAATCGTGCATTCCGGTTTGTACGGGATACGTGAAGTTCAAATATATAATCAACAAAACGCTTTTGATTCGCATTTTATGAGTTTTGCTGACTCAACGTCAAAATTTGCTGCAAAGCAGGCCATGTATCCCCCTCTACCACATTGGGTATTGGAGGGAGTGGGAATGCTCTTGCTTTTTTTTTCTGTGTTGTTCATGAGTTTGCGCGGCGACAGTGTGGCCAATATTACAGGAACACTCACGCTCATGGCAGCCATTTCGTGGCGTTTACTGCCAGCTCTCAATAAGATTGTGGGCGGGGTATTGCAAATCAAATCCAACATTGCTCCAGTCACAACATTGCTGTCCCACTACATAGTTATGCCCAGAATGAAGAAATGCATACGCCGTAAGAATTTTATGCGAACTTTGGACCTGTGCGGTGTTTCTTTCAGTTACCCGGCAGTACAAGCTGAAGCCTTGCAAGGGATAGATTTACACATTACCAGAGGTAGCATGGTGGGTTTCATTGGTTTGTCTGGTGCGGGGAAGAGCACCTTGGTGGGGGTGCTCACTGGACTGCTTGCGCCCAAAAACGGTTCGGTATTGCTGGATGGGGAGAAGGCTGTGCCGACGCCTGGTTTTTTAAGGCTTGGGTATGTGCCGCAAAATCCCTATATTATAGATGCATCCTTAGCCGAGAATGTGGCATTTGCTGACTGGGGCAAAAAACCTGATGAGGAGAGGGTGCGACGTTGCTGCCAGATGGCTGCCATAGATTTTTTGGACGATTTGCCTAAAAATATAGATACTATTTTAGGAGACCGAGGAGTCCGCCTGTCTGGCGGGCAGGTACAGCGGGTGGCCATAGCTCGTGCTTTATACGATGACCCTGATATATTACTTTTTGACGAGGCCACCAGCGCCCTGGATGGTGCAGCGGAAACAGCAATACAAAAAACTATCCTAACTTTGCGAAAAAATATTACAATTATTATCGTTGCGCATCGGCTGAGTACTGTACAGGGCTGTGATGTTTTGTATTGGCTTGATAGCGGTGTTGTGCGTATGCACGGCAGCCTTGATGCTGTACTGCCGCAATATGAAGATTTTCTTGCGAAAGGCGCCAATGCGTGTGGCATCGTAGAAAATGTAGCTGGGGATTCCTAGCATTTTTTGAGGAGTAGTTGTGGAACAACAAGCGAAAATTTATGTGGCAGGCCACAGGGGACTTGTAGGTTCTGCTTTGATGCGATGTTTGCGTTCTAAAGGGTATAGCAGTGTATTGGTGCGCACACATGCCGAGTTGGATTTATGTAATCAGAATGCTGTAAACAAGTTTTTCTCTGACGAACGTCCTGACTATGTATTTCTGTCCGCAGCCAAAGTTGGGGGTATACACGCCAATTCAACATATCCCGCAGACTTTATATATGATAACTTGAGTATTGGAACCAATGTGATTGATGCCGCCTACAGGCACGGCACACGCAAATTGATGTTTTTGGGGTCTTCATGCATTTATCCCAAGCTTGCTCCGCAGCCCATTCCCGAAGAGGCCCTACTGTCCAGTGCGTTGGAGCCTACCAATGAGTGGTACGCCATTGCTAAAATTGCAGGCATCAAGCTCTGTCAGGCGTACAGGCGGCAGTATGGCTTCAACGCCATCTCAGCCATGCCCACTAATCTGTATGGCCCCAACGACAATTTTCATCCTCTTAACTCGCATGTGCTACCAGCCATGTTGCAACGTTTCCATAATGCGAAGTTAGCCGGGGATGCCTCAGTCGTTGTGTGGGGTACGGGTAAAGCATTTCGTGAATTCATGCATGCTGATGACCTGGCAGATGCCCTCGTTTTCATCATGCAGCACTATAATGAAGAAGAACATATTAACGTTGGCACCAACGAAGAAGTGACCATAGCCGAACTTGCAAAAATTATTGCCGAGGTTGTTGGGTACCGCGGTGAAATCGTACAAGATACCAGCAAGCCAGATGGCACGCCTCGCAAGCTTGTGGACAGCACTCGGCTGCATAATTTGGGATGGACCTCAAAGATTTCGTTGCGGGAAGGTATAACGGATGCTTACCAGTGGTACCTCGAAAATATAGCAAATAAATAGTGACCTTCTATTGGAGATTTTATGCGTATCCCCTTTGGTACCATGTCACTTACCGAAACATCAAGGAAGCTAATCAACGACTGCCTTGATCGAAAGCGTGTTTCGGGTGGGGTCTTGGTGCGTCGTTTTGAAGACGCCATTGCTAATCTTATAGGTGTAAAAGAATCCGTAACCGTGAGTTCTGGTACAGACGCGGACATGCTTGCGCTTGCTGTTTTGCACGATTTTGGAGCCGAGCGTGGCGATGAAGTGATACTTCCTGCTTTATCCTATGTGGCCACAGGGCATGCTGTTATCCACGCCGGTTTTAAACCCGTATTTGTTGATATTGATCCCACAACCCTCAATATTGATGTAAGCGCACTGAAATCGGCCATTACACCGCGTACGCGAGCCATCATGCCTGTGCACCTGATGGGCAAGCCCGCCCCCATGGATGAGATCAACGACATTGCCAGGCGTAACAACCTTGTGGTTGTCGAAGATGCCGCCGAGGCCTGGGGAGCACTCTACAAGGGCAAGCCTGCGGGTGCGCTGGGCGATATGGGGGCTTTTAGCCTGTATGTTGCACACATTATAACTACGGGTGACGGTGGCATCGTCACTACCGATAGGGAAGATTACGCGGAAGTGCTTCGCTCTCTCAGAGGGCATGGGCGAGCCTGCGCCTGCAAGGTTTGTGTTTCTACGGTAAACGGCGGGCGTTGCGAAAAACGGTTTGCAGACACGTCTGTGGGCGACAAGCGTTTTCACTTTCAGCGGCTCGGCTATTCCAGCCGCATGAATGATTTAGAAGCTGCGCTCGGGCTTGGTTCTATGGAATTGTATGACGAGATAATTGCCGTTCGTCATAGAAACCTTATGGCCATGATTGCGGGCTTTGCGGAATTTGAAGAGTATTTTACGGTATTTCCTGAAGAATCACATGAGCGCATCGGGCCTCATGCTTTTCCTTTTGTGCTTAAGCCAAATACGCCTTTTACGCGTGATGAACTCTCTGTATATTTACAACGCAATGGGGTTGATCCGCGTACGCTGTTTACTTCCATCCCCACGCAGTGTGGAGGGTATGAATTTTTAGGGCACAAACTTGGTGATTTCCCGCACAGTGAATACGTTGGATTACACGGCCTGCATATTGGTGTGCATCAGGATATTACTGAAGACGATGTTGCATACTTCATTGAAGTAATGCGGAATTTTATTCAGGAGCATAAGGATTAACATGTCTGCACCAAGAGCCCTTATAACTGGTATAACTGGCATGGTTGGATCTCATTTGACCGACTACCTGCTGGCCAATACGGACTGGGATATTTATGGTATGTGCCGTTGGCGCAGCCCGTTGGACAACGTGGAACATTTGCTGGAGCGGGCAAACAAGAAAGATCGACTTTACTTTGTTAACGGAGATTTGACAGACACTCTCTCCTTGCAGCATGCAGTGGAAGAATCGCAACCAGACTATATTTTTCATCTCGCCGCCCAAAGCTATCCCAAAACGAGCTTTACCTCCCCCATTAATACACTGGATACCAATATATTGGGTACAGAGCGGCTGCTTGAAGTTGTACGGCGTTCTCCCGGTCTGGACCCCGTCATTCATGTGTGTTCTTCCTCTGAAGTTTTTGGACGAGTTCCCAAGGAAAAATTGCCCATCAACGAAAAATGCAGTTTTCACCCTGCTTCTCCCTATTCTATTTCTAAAATTGGTACAGACCTTATCGGCAAATTCCATGCCGAAGCGTATGGGCAAAAATGTGTCATTACACGTATGTTTACCCATACTGGCCCTCGCCGGGGTGACGTGTTTGTGGAGTCCACCTTTGCCAAGCAAATTGCCCTTATTGAAGCAGGGCTCATTAAGCCTATAGTTAAAGTGGGGAATCTGGACTCTTTACGCACATGGGCTGATGTGCGCGATGCTGTGCGCGCATACTACATGTTGGTAACGATGGATCCGCAGGCGGGCGAGTCTTACAATATTGGCGGTGCGCATACATGTACCGTGCGAGAAATGCTGGATTTTCTTATCTCACAATCGAGTCGTAGAGCGGATATCCGCGTTGAGATAGACCCTGAACGCTTACGCCCCCTTGATGCTGACTTGCAAATTCCAGATATTGGCAAGTTTAACAAGCATACGGGGTGGAAACCGGAAATTCCTTTTGAAAAAACTATGGTTGATTTGCTGCACTATTGGCGGGAGCGGATAACCAAGCATGGCGTAACGCTGGTGAGGTAGGATATATGGATTCCAGCCATAGATTGAAAATGTTCAAGCAAATGCTGCGGATACGCCGTTTGCAAGAACGCATAGATGCTGAATACTTACAAGACAACATGCGCACACCTGTGCATCTTTGTATCGGGCAGGAAGCCATTGCAGTAGGGGTGTGCGCTGCCCTGCAAAAAGATGACGTTATCTCCAGTAATCATCGAGGGCATGGACACTACCTTGCAAAGGGTGGAGACATGTCTCGGTTGGTTGCAGAGCTGCATTGTCGCACCACAGGATGCTCCCATGGTTATGGTGGCTCCATGCACATAATCGATACAAGTGTTGGACATTTAGGGTCTTCATCGATTGTCGCAGGTGGTATTCCTATCGGAGCTGGTTATGGACTTGCCTTTCATATGCGTAAGGAACCGCGCGTAAGTGTGGTTTTTTTTGGTGATGGCGCTTCAGAAGAGGGTGTGTTCTATGAAAGTATCCACTTTGCAGTGCTAAAAAAGCTCCCTGTAGTCTTTATTCTCGAAAATAATAAATGGGCTGTTTGTTCTCCTTTAAAGCAACGAAAGAATGCACGTTCTGTCTTTCACACTGGCTATGATTCTGCGGCGCTTACATCATGGGAACTTGATGGAAATGACGTGGAATTGGTTCACAACGCAGCCCGCGATGCTGTGCAACGCGCACGCGATGGTGAGGGGCCAAGTTTCATAGAATGCCACACATATAGAATTTCTGGCCACGCTGGGTGCAAGGCTCAAGACCCCAAAGGGTACAGAGATGCCCTTGAAATTGAGGCATGGCAGAAGCTGTGTCCCTTAAGTAGGTACCGCACACAGTTGCAAGAGAGTGGTATCTTGGGCGCTGAAAGTCTGTGTCAAATTGAGGCGGAAATATCCAATGAAATTGACGGGGCCTTTGAATTTGCCTTGTCTTCCCCATTACCTGACCCTAAAGACGTTATGGGTACAGTCTACTGCGAGTAATATATGCCATGGAGTCGAATTAAAGCTGAGGCACATGAGCCTGGCTACGCGGTAACTGCTGTTGGACGCATGTTAAGCTGGGCCGATGCTACCCGTGAGGCATTGCATACTGCCCTGACCAACGACCCCTCTGTTTTTGTAATGGGACAGGGGGTTGATGATCCTTCAGGCATGTTTGGGTGCACCAAAAATTTACATGGCGAGTTTGGCTCAGACAGGGTTTTTGATACCCCCCTGGCTGAAACCGCCCTGACGGGTATTGCCGTAGGCGCAGCTCAATGTGGCATGCGCCCTGTGTACTTTCATAACAGGCCTGATTTCTTATATTTAGCTCTTGATCAATTAGCAAATCATGCGGCGAAATGGGCCTATATGTTTGATGGGCAGGTGCCTGTCCCCCTGGTTTTGTGGGCGTGTACGGGCAGAGGATGGGGATCAGCCGCGCAACATTCCCAGGCCTTACAAGGCATTTTTTTGCATATACCAGGGCTTAAGGTGGTTATGCCTGCCACCTGCTATGATGCCAAGGGGCTGATGTTATCTGCCATCAAGGATAATAATCCTGTCCTTATTTTAGATCACCGCTATAATTTCAAAAATATTGGTGTTGTTCCTCAAGAGCCATATCTTGTGCCTATCGGAGTAGGTGCTGTGCGACGCATCGGTGCAGATGTTACCATCGTCGCTACATCCCAAATGGTACAGGAAGCGTGGCAAGCAGCCTGTGAATTGGCAGAAGAAAATATTGATGTAGAAATTATTGATCTCCGTACGATCAAACCACTTGATACTGCTCTTATTCTTGAGTCACTACAAAAGACAGGCAGGCTCGTTGTTGCAGATACTGGTTGGCTTACCGGAGGTGTGACGGCTGAAATTGCCGCGCTTGCCGCAGGGCCAGGTTATAAGTATCTAAAAGCCCCTGTGCAACGTGTTGCAACTCCAGATGTGTCGACGCCATCTTCATATACACTGGAGCAAGGTTTTTATGTCGGCAAGGATGCAATCGTCGATGCTGTGCGCAGAGTACTGGCATATTAAAAATATTTTGAGATAATATATGAAAAAAATCGATGTATTACTTGTTCATCCAAGCAATAGGGTGGACACCTATCAGAGGCTTGGTAGTGAGTTTGCATCTGTGGAGCCCCCGGTGTGGGCGGGTATGCTCGCCACTTTTTTGCATAAAAAGGGGCTGGAGGTACGCATTCTTGATACCAACGCAGAAGGCTTGGGATATGCCGATGCCGCGGATATTGTAAAGCAAATTTCGCCAGTCCTTGTGGCAGTGGTTTGTTATGGGCAGCAGCCCTCCGCATCCACCCTGGTGATGCCAGGGGCTGGTCAACTGGTAATAAATATCAAAGAAATCATGCCTGAACAGCCGATACTTTTTATTGGAGGGCATGTAGCGGCATTGCCAGAACGAACACTGCAGGAAGAAGCGTGTGATTTTGTGTGCGATGGCGAGGGGCCGTACACTCTACATGAACTGGTTCTTGCGCTGAAATCACGCTCTCCTGATTTTTCAAAAGTTCGTGGATTGCTTTACAGGCATGACGGGCAAATTTTTCATAATGCCTCTGCCCCGCTGGTGATGGATTTGGACAATGAGATGCCGGGCGTTGCGTGGGATTTACTGCCTGTGGAAAAATATGTAGCCCATAATTGGCACTGCTTTGGGCGGCTTGACTCAAGAAACTCTTACTCTTCAATATATACGTCTTTAGGTTGCCCTTTTAGTTGCGATTTTTGCTGTATTCACGCACCGTTCAAGCATGGACAAGATGTTTTAGGGTTAAAAAATAAGAGTGCCTATCGCCTGTTTTCACCGACATCTGTCCTTGATCAACTGGATATATTGGTTAACAAGTATGGCATCACAAACATAAAGTTTGCTGATGAGCTTTTTGTCTACAATACAGCGCATGTAAAAAGCATCTGTGAACAAATAGTATCCAAAGGTTATGACTTAAACATATGGGCGTATGTTCGCGTTGATACTTGGACGCATGAAATGCTAGAGCTCATGCGTAAAGCAGGAATTCGCTGGCTAGCGCCAGGCATAGAATCTGGAAGTCAGCGAGTCCGGGCGGATATGCACAAAAATTTCAAACAAGATAAAGCCGTTATGGCAATAGAAGCCTTCAGACAGCATGAAATACATACTATCGGAAACTTTTTAGTGGGACTTCCTGAAGATGACCTTTGCACAATGCGGGAAACCCTGGATTTTGCAAAAGAATTGAATTGTGAGTTTTTCAATTTTTATTGCGCCATGGCCTACCCAGGATCAAAATTGTATCAGCGTGCTATAGGTGAGAATCTGTCCTTGCCTGCAACATGGAATGGCTATTCTCAGCATGCTTACGATACCTTGCCCTTGCCTACAAAATACATCTCCGGACAAGAAGTCCTTAAGTTCCGTGATGCTGGGTGGTTAGAGTATTTTACTAATCCCACATATCTGCAGATGATAGAACAAAAATTTGGAGCGTCAACAAAGGAACACATTGAACGCATGACAAGCTATACCCTTCCTCGAAAATATGTCTCTTAAAAAACAATGCGCGATCCTCATCGGGGGCCAAGGCACACGCCTTGGCTCCCTTGTGCATGATACCCCAAAGCCTATGCTTGAGGTGGATGGGTATCCTTTTGTTGTGCATATTATAAAACAGTTGACCCGTTTTGGATTTAAAGATTTTATTTTACTCACAGGATACAGAGGAGAAGTTGTTGAGGCATATTTTGGCGATGGCAGTGTTGCAAAAAAGCTGGGAGTCTCCATACGCTGCTGTAGAGAAGAGTACCCCCTGGGCACGGGTGGCGCAATTCTTCATGCCAAGGAGCTGCTTGCACGAGAATTTTTACTGTGTAACGGTGATTCATATTTTGAATGCAATGTACAGCGCCTTGTGCTCCCTTTTGCCGGCAATGCTTCTCTGGGACGTATATCATTGCGCCATATCGTGCATAACACCCGCTATGGATCTGTGCGCGTTGCAGATGGACGAGTTCTTGCGTTTAATGAAAGGGACGAAAGTAACACTGCAGGTTTAATGAACGCTGGTCTGTACTATCTGAAGCGAGAAATTATTCAGTGTATTCCTGAAAATAGACCATCATCTTTGGAGCGGGATATTTTTCCTGATCTTGCTGAAAAAAAAGTTTTGGAATACACGGAGTTTCCTGAAAGCTACTTTATAGACATCGGCATTGTTGATGATTTGGCGCGTGTGCGCCATGAATGGGTGAAAAAAATAACCCGCCCAGCAATTTTTTTTGACAGAGACGGTGTGCTCAATGTAGACGCGGGCTACACCCATCGGCGCGAAGACTTTTGCTGGCTCGGGGATGCGCGCGAAGCCATACTCTACGCCAATGACCACGGGTATAACGTTTTTGTGGTGACCAATCAGGCAGGCATTGCCCGCGGCTACTATACTGAAAAAGATGTGCATCAGCTTCACCAGCATATGCAACAGGAATTGTCCGTCATCGGCGCACACATAGATGATTTTGCCTTTTGCCCGCACCATCCTGAGGGAATCGTGCCAGGCCTAAACACAGCCTGCCCTTGCCGCAAGCCTGAAAATGGAATGATTGAACGTTTACTTGCCAAATGGCCCACAAACAGAACGCGTAGTTTGCTTGTGGGTGATAAACAAAGCGATGTGGCAGCTGGGGAAAAAAGCCTGTTAACTACGCATCTTTTTACTGCGGAAGAAAGTCTTTACTCCATTGTTCGTACACACATCGAGAAACATTGATGATAATTACCAGAACTCCTTATCGTGTATCTTTTTTTGGCGGGGGTACCGACTTTCCTGCGCATTATTCCGAGCACGGTGGGGCTGTTATCAGCAGCACCATCAACCGTTATTCTTACATTCATTGCCGCCACCTTCCTCCATATTTTGACCATAAATACCGTATCCGCTACTTTCAGACAGAGCGTGTGAGCAGTGTTGCCGACATCCAGCACCCCTCGGTGCGAGAGTGTATACGTTTTCTCGATTATAAATATCCGCTGGAGATTCTTCATTCAGGTGACATACCCGCCATGTCCGGCATCGGCTCCAGTTCCTCCTTTACCGTTGGACTGCTCATGGCATTGTACGGTCTACAAGGGCGCATGGTGACTAAGAGAGAATTGGCAGAGCATGCAATAATTGTGGAGCAGGAGCGTATTAGGGAAAATGTGGGATCGCAGGATCAGTATGCGGCAGCCTTTGGCGGATTTAATCGTATCGATTTTGGTAGGGGAAAACAGATTATGATAAATCCTCTGTTTATACCCAAAGAGAATCTGGATTACCTGCAAGATAATCTGCTGTTTTGTTTTAGTGGTATTGCACGCATGTCCTCTGAGATTCAGGCCGAACATAAAAAAAATCTTCCGTTGATGGTGTCACAGCTTAAAGAAATGCATCATATGGTCGACGAAGCGCAAAGCCTTTTGGGGCAGGGCGAAAAAGGTATCGATGCCTTCGGCTCTCTATTGCATGAGGCTTGGAAATTAAAAAAGAGTTTTTCTAAAAAAGTCTCCACCGAGGTTTTGGATGTTATCTACAAACGCGCCATGGACGCAGGCGCCAGCGGAGGCAAAGTTTGTGGCGCGGGGGGCGGTGGCTTCATGATGTTCTATGTACGCCCCGAGTATAGAGAGCGTGTAAAAAATGCGCTGCAGGGCATGCTCATCGTGCCCATACGCTTAGAGCATCTTGGTGCCCATGTGGTCTTTTTTGCACATGAAGATTACACAGTATTTCCTGAAAAAATAGCTGATTCCAGGGATTAATCGTGCAAAGTACGAATATATTGCTTTCACAGGTGGTAGTTGGCAGAAATGACAATTACCTTGGAAATTTCAAGCAACGCCTTGAAATGACAATTAATTACAATGCAGCGAGTGTCGCGGAGGCGGGTTTTTTAGATCGCTATGAGATGTTGGTCGTAGACTGGAATAGTGATACCCCTTTGCGCGAAGCATTAAATCTCAATAAATTTGCCCTGCAGTGCGTCAAGTTTCTTGAAGTAACACCAGAGATAATTGCAACCCATATTGGTAAAGGGCCTATCGTTGATATTTCAAGGGGATTTAACGTAGGTGCCCGTCGTGCAGAAGGCGCTATGGTTATGGTGGGGCCTGCTGATGTCCTTATACCTGCCCCAGCAATGCGAGCTTTCTTTCATCTTCTGCAATTGGGCACTTACTGTGGTGTAGATATTAAAAATTGTTATATGGGATTAGAACGTTTTCTTATTCCATGGCAAGCGGCGGAACGGCTTACACTGGATAATCTGGAGCGCTATTTGCTGTTGCACACTCCGGGGATGCGTCTCGAAACAAGAGTGCCCGGAGTTTCCGCTGGGGAGGGGGCTCATATTGTATCACGTGAAAAATTGCTAGCGTTGCATGGGTTTAATGAACAGATTGGCGGATGGGGAGCGCAGGATATAGAAATTTCTTTGCGCGTTATGCAGCGTGGCCCACTGCTCAAGCTGACGCACGCCGGTATTTTTTGTTATGATTTGCAGCAGCCTCCTATGGCAAGAGCTGCCATTCAGCCCGAGAAGCGGCCGCTCACTCTTCCTGAAAGTGCAAATGATGAAAACTGGGGACTAGGAAACGTAGAAATTCATAAAGTCCCTGCTGTGGCGTGCCCTCATGTGGACAACTCGCCAGAGGTGAAATCTGCTCCATACGACAGAAGCATGGCAATTGAAAGTAACGCTAGCGATCGGAAAATGCGCTATGCTGTTATGTTGATGAATTATTTTTGTTCGAATTTTCCAGAGCAAAAAAAAATAGTTGACTGCGCGTATCGCTACATGGCTCACGCCAACTGCTTGGACGGTTATCTGCATGCAAAACTCTATTCTGTTGCCACGCGGTTCATTTTTCAAAATCTGATCCATCAGTGGTGCAAGAGTGATAAAAATGCCGGGTATCAGCTTACTGAGTGGTTTGGCGAGAAAGGAGATCTGCAGGAGTATCTGTTTTTTGCCATGAAACAAGGATTACAGCATAACCGGAAGCCGTGGGATGCTGGAGCCGCGCAATCACTAATTGCCATTATTGCCACCTTGGGAAAGCAGCGTCCTCAACGCTTTTTGTATGCGCCTAGTCGCGAACTCTATATAGCAAGGGCCGCGACCTTCACAGATCCCACGCTGGAAATTACAAGCTATGATCATTGTAGTAATCTCTCGGAGGCCGTTGGTTCTGTCACTGGAGATCTCGTTCCCAGTAGCCTCCTTGGCCATGCCAACGCATCAGTAGGCGAAGCACAGCGGGTGTATGAACGCTTTAAGTGGTTACATTGCGCAGGCTTTCAAGGCCACTACCACTCGCAAACAGGAGAGATGGAAACAGCCTTTGAGCGGATCAAAAATAGCGCTTTCATTGGAGAGCCCTATCAGTCCGTGTATCTTGATCTTGACTTTTTATCTAAAATTTCAGGATCGTTATGCGAAAAACTGCGACCACTGCTTTGTGTGGAGTGTACGATTATTTGCAAAGGTACATCGAAGCGACTTGAAGTTGCGACACACGCACTGCAAGTTGAAGGATTTACTCTTGTTGGGAAACTGCCAAGCGTAGCCATATTACACCGTGCGGAACTATCTTAACAGAGATATTATGAAATTATAATGGCGATTACCCTAGTTGCATTCTTGGCTGTATGCGCACATTAATACCACATCAGGCAAGCACAGGCATACAATTGGGAGTTTTTTGTGAATGTATTGCTTGTAGGCGATAACGATGTATTTTGTGCTTCTTTTGGTGGGCACAACTTGCATAACTATTTACGCGATGCTGGCCTTGAGGCCAATCATCTTGTTGTAGACAAGCTGTCTCATGATGTGTTTACCTATGTTTTCACTCAAGGGCATAGCAATATTGCTGTCGAATTGCTGAAGAGCAAGCTGCTTATTGAGGCAGACATTGTTCACCTTCACCTTATTCATAACACCACATTTGATATCAACTACTTGCCATTGTTAGCATCGTTAAAGCCTGTGGTTATAACCCTTCACGATTCCTTTTTTATGGGGGGGCATTGCATCCACCACTTTGATTGCAACAAATGGCAGTCACAATGCTTTGATTGTGAATACTTGGAGGTACCTTTTTGTATAGGGCAGGACGACACTGCTTTAAGCTTTTTACAAAAAAAATTGGCTATCGAAAATTCAAATATTTGTGCCATTGTCGCATCTCACTGGATGTACGAAAAAGCCTCCCTGTCTCCCATATGGAAGAATAAAACGATTTTTCACCTGCCTTTTGGTGTTGATCAGCAGGTGTTTTGCCCAAAAGACAAGCTAGAAGCCAAAAAAAATCTTGGTATATCACCAGATTCGTTTGTGATTATGGTTCGCGCACAAAATACACCTTTCAAAGGCCTGGATCTGGTAAAGGAGGCCCTTGGGGCTCTGTCCGCGCAAAAAAAAATAACGATCATTACTGTAGCTGAAAAGGGACTGCTTGCAGAGTTCGCCACTCAATATGCTGTGCTGGATTTTGGCTGGGTTTGCGAACAGGCGAAGCTTGCGGAACTTTATCAGGCTTGCGATGTACTTCTCATGCCTTCCCGACAAGAAGCCTTCGGAATGATGGCCATTGAGGCCATGAGCTGTGCTGCGTGTGTCCTTGCGCTGGATACCGGGGGTTCTGCCCTCAAAACTGTCATTAACGCACCCGAATGTGGCATTGCTGCCAGCCGTGATGACCTTGCAAAAACATTACAAGGCTTGGTAGATGACCCCGCTCTAGGTCAACAGTACGGGGTAAAAGCATTAAAGTACGCTAAAGCCCATTATGGAAAAGACATCTACGTAAAGGGAATGATAGGGATATATACAAAGGTTGTTGCACAGAGCAGGCCTGATGTGAATGCAACGGTGGTAATTTCGCAAATCTCCAAGCACTGTGCAGAGGAGCCATCGCTGACAATTAAGAAAAAAAACATCAAAAATCGGCTTTGCAGCTTTTTGAGTAAATTTAGGTTTGGCTAACTCGAGAACATCCTGATAGAGGCAGGCATCATATTAACCATATGGACATAATTGATATATTTCCTTCTCAGGGCTCTTGCCAGCTTAAAATCCCAGAATAAAATTCAGCTATTTTCATTGCTGAATAGATCGTGCAGGTATACAAAAAATCTATCAGGTAAAAACATGAGAATTCTAATTCTTGGTGCCTCAGGAATGCTGGGCAATTTGCTCATGCATGAGCTGACAGCAACCACCCCCTATACCATCATAGGCACTGTACGACGAAAGCAACAGTTGATGAGCGAATATCCTAGCCACTTATTGCCTTTGCTCATAGACGGGGTGTCTGCTGACGACTTTCTAACAGTGCGAAATGCTGTTATGGATTCTGCCCCTGATATTATTATTAACTGCATAGGGCTTATCCGACAGCTTCCCGAAGGCCGTGAGCCTCTTCCGTGCATAGAAATAAATGCCCGCTTTCCACACTTGCTTTTATCGCTTTGCAAAGAACGGCATATCCGCCTTATCCACTACAGCACAGACTGTGTTTTTGATGGCAGCAAAGGGTCTCCATATACAGAAGAAGATCCGCCAAGTGCTAAGGATATCTATGGCATGAGCAAATACCTGGGGGAAGTGCGTGAGGCGCCTGCCTTGACAATCCGCACGTCTATTATTGGGCATGAGCTGCGAAGTCACCATGGTCTGATAGAGTGGTTTTTGTCACAAAAAGGCCCTGTAAATGGCTATACTCAGGCTATCTACTCAGGTTTGCCTGTAACGGAACATGCAAGGGTTTTGCGTGACGTAATATTGCCTGCACCAGAACTTACTGGCTTATACCAGGTCGCGGGCAAGCCCATATCAAAGTATACTTTGCTCTCGCTTGTAGGTAAGATTTACGGAAAATCGACTTCCGTAATCCCTGTTGGCGGATTTGGTGAAAATAAAGCCATGAGCGGCGATGCGTTTAGGCGCGCCACAGGGTATGCTCCGCCGGATTGGGAGCAACTTATTTATGATATGTACCGCAGCCACCATCAAAGGATGAAGGAATCACATTCTCATGAAACCGTTTCAAAATAAACACATCGTCATCACAGGTGGGACAGGCTCCCTTGGCAAAACGCTTGTACACCATCTTCTTGCCGGAACTTACGGTGTTCCCAAAAAGATTATCGTTTTTTCGCGAGACGAAGCCAAGCAGCACTACATGCGCGTGGCCTACTCAACGGTTAAAAATCCTACAGACGAGATAATTTACGACAATTTTCGCCGCCTTCTGGAATTTCGGATTGGTGATGTGCGCAACTATGCCTCCATCTGTTCCGTGCTTCGCGATGCCAATATTGTCATCAACGGCGCGGCGTTGAAGCAGGTACCGTCGTGTGAGTATTTTCCCGTTGAAGCTTCCCTGACCAACGTTATCGGCGCGGGCAACATTGTGCGTGCCATCAGTGAAAATGCACTGCCTGTGGAAGCCGTTGTCGGCGTTTCTACTGACAAGGCCTGCCTGCCGGTCAATGCCATGGGAATGACAAAAGCTCTGCAAGAACGAGTGGTTATCGCTGCCAACGTAACAAACCCCAATACCAACTTTATCTGTGTGCGGTACGGCAACGTGCTTGCGTCGCGTGGTTCGGTCATTCCTTTGTTTCACGAGCAGATACTTGCTGGTGGGCCCGTCACCATAACCACCACAGACATGACCCGCTTTCTGTTGCCGCTTTCACACGCAGTTACCACCATTGCCACTGCCATCGCTGGTGCCGCTCCGGGCGAAACATATGTGCCTAAAATCGCCGCAGCCAATATCACTGATATAGCCAAGGCCCTTATTGGTGACCGCAATATTCCCATCAAGGTCATTGGCATTCGCCCAGGCGAAAAAATTCATGAACTGATGATTGCACCCGAAGAAGGTGTGCGCGCCTATGCTCGCGGCGACTTCTACGCAATCAAACCTATGCTGCCAGAACTGGCATCCCTCAGGGTAGAAAAAGACGAGCCTCTTGGCCGCCCTTATGGTTCCAATGACGACGTAATGGATTACGCGGGTACCTTGGCCTTGCTGAAAAAGCACAAGCTCATGGTTGGTGATGTGCGTGAAGGGGCCGACGAGGAGATGCTGTCGTGAAAATAATGACCGTGCTCGGCACAAGGCCAGAGATAATCCGGCTTGCACGCATTATTCCTCTGCTGGATTCGTTGTGCGAGCATGTACTCGTTTTTACAGGGCAAAACTACGACCCACGGCTGAGCACCCTCTTTTTTGATGATCTGGGGCTGCGTAGCGCAAACTACTCCTTTGATACCCGTGCGGACTCAACATGGGGGCAGATTGGCAATATTCTCCGTGAGACGGATGCCGTGCTGCAAAAGGAGCGCCCGGATCGTTTTCTGGTTTTGGGTGACACCAACTCGGCGCTAACAGCCATGGTGGCCAAACGCCAGGGCGTATCCGTATATCATATGGAGGCTGGCAACCGCTGCTTTGACGACCGTGTTCCCGAAGAAATAAACCGCCGTGCCATTGACAGCGCCAGCGACGTATTGCTGCCCTATACAAACCGTAGCCGAGACCATCTGCTGCGCGAGGGCGTTGCGCCCAACAGAATATATGTCACGGGTAATCCTATCAAAGAAGTAATGGATTTTTACGCGCCCCAGATTGAGTCAAGTTCCATACTCGAAAGTCTGCGTGTAAAGCAGGGTGAGTACTTTCTGGTTACCCTGCACCGTGCGGAAAATGTGGACGTGCCGGAAAGACTGGCATCATTCATGGCTGTTTTTGGCGCGATTGCCTCGCAGTATGATCAGCCCGTGCTCCTTTCGCTGCATCCGCGTACACGCGCCCGCTTGCGAGAGTTGAAAGTTGTGGTGCCAGAAGGGGTCGTGTTTATAGAACCTCCGGGTTTTTTTGACTTTGTTCGTCTGGAGCAAAGTGCTAGGGCTTTGCTTTCTGACAGTGGCACTGTGCAGGAAGAAGGCTGCATCATGGGAGTGCCTACCGTAACGTTGCGCGACGTGACTGAACGGCCCGAAACCCTTGAATGCGGCAGCAATATACTAAGTGGATGCTCTGAGCAAGAAATTTTGAAGTGCCTTGCCATGGTGCTCAACCGTGCTGCCACCTGGAAGTCTCCGGTCGAATACCTTGAGCCCGAGGTCAGCAGAATTGTTGCCAATATCGTGTTGGGGTACAGGCTGTGAGCGACTTTCACCCGCTGGTTTCCATTGTCATTCCTGTGTATAACGGGTCTAATTATATGCGGGAGGCTATTGATTCGGCACTTGCGCAAACCTACGACAACTGCGAAGTACTCGTCATCAACGATGGCTCGACCGATAATGGAGAAACAGAACGCATTGCCCTGTCCTATGGTGATAAAATTCGCTATTTTTCCAAGAATAATGGTGGGGTAGCCACGGCCTTGAATCTGGGAATCCGCGAAATGCGCGGAGAATACTTTTCTTGGCTTTCTCACGACGATGTGTATCTGCCCAAAAAGGTGGAGGCGCAAGTCACGACTCTGCGTGGCCTGCAAGATAAAGAGTCTTTAGTTTTTTGCGACATAACCTACATAAACGCCAAAGGCGAAAAGTTATACAGTTTACACGTACCCAAAGAAATTACCAAAAGTCCATTCTGTTTTCTGTTTGAGAGCGGTGGGATGCACGGCTGTGCGCTTTTAATTCCTCGAACAACGCTCTTGGCAGCAGGATTGTTTCCAGAGCAGTTTCCCACAACGCAGGACTATGAACTATGGTTTACGTTGGGCCGTATGCTGCCCTTTGTGCCGTGCGAAGGCTGTTATGTGCTTTCAAGAAACCACGACGAGCAAGGCTCTGTCACCATAGCCCATCATCAAGATGAAATTATTGATTTACACAAAAGAAATGTAGAAAGTTATTTTTTGTATAAAGGGCATGAATTGGGTTCTGAAGAAAAAGCTTTATATCATCTGCTACACCAGTGGATAAAAGCAAAAAATTGGACCTTCATCCAAAATGTATTTTTTTCTGCTCCACCAATGAAAAACACATGGGCTTCAGTGAAGTTTCATATTCTCTATGCCGTGGGCGCATTGCGCGAACTTTCCCCAGATTTACGAGCCAACGCCGGGCATGTAAAGCATATTGCAAAGTATTTTTGTAGAAAAATCTGGAAGTAAAACTTTGAGTCACATGGATATGAAGAATAGAAATAATCTATCAACTGTGCCGATTTTCATTATATCGTACAACCGTGTTGCATGTCTCAAAGATCTCATTGCATGGCTAAAGAATGCAAAATATGAAAACATTATTATTGTAGATAACGCCTCTACCTATCCTCCACTTATCGAATTTTTGAAAAAAACCTCGTGTAAAGTTGAGTATCTCCCCTCAAATATGGGACACCTTGCTGTATGGAAGTGTGGGCGGTTCGACGATATACTCAAGAAACAATATTATGTAGTCACGGACTGTGATGTGGTTCCAGATAAGGATTGCCCCTTTGATATCGTAGAACACTGTTACCAGCTCTTGAAAGAACTCCCCTCACTCACCAAGGTGGGTCCTTCCTTACGCATTGATAATCTTCCTGATTCATTTGCCAAAAAGCAGCAGGTGGTAGAGTGGGAGTCGCAGTTTTGGAGCGAAACCATTGACAGCTTGCCTCTATATAAAGCGCCCATTGACACCACATTTGCCTTATATCGCCCAGACATTTACCCGGAAAATAGAAAGTGGTTTGCCTCCGGGCGAACATTTCCCCCTTATCAGGCATGTCATCTGCCATGGTATGATGACACACAAAATCCTACTGAAGAGACGCAACATTATCAGCAAAAGGTTCTTCTCGGCTCATCACATTGGCTCACGCCTGAAGCCTTATTGCGAGATGAAAATGCCAAACTCCGCCAGCAGGTTTTGATGATGCAAAGGGATTTTGCTTTTGCCAAACTGCATTGGACAGCCCAGATACTTTATGGTTTGAAAGTTTTATGTAGAAAAATTTTTTAAGCGGTCATGATACACAAGATGAAGATTTCTGTTTGCATACCTTGCTATAATAATCCTGTGGGAGCGTTACGCGCTGTCACAAGCGTTGCGGAACAACTCTTTGACGATTTTGAATGTATTATTACCGATGACTCTACGGACAACGGCGTTGAGCAGGCGATTGCACCCTTTTTAAAAGACGAGCGTTTTAAATACATCCGCAATACGCCAGCCCTTGGTACCCCAGCCAACTGGAACAAAGCAATCCGTGAAAGCAGCGGAGCGCTCATCAAGATTTTGCACCATGATGATTGGCTAAGCACACCAGAGAGTCTGGCAATATTTCATACTTTTGCTGTCAGTAATCCTGACTATGGCTTTTTTGCCAGTGCAAGAAATCATTATGATGCGAGAACGAACGCCCTTGAACTGATGGTTACAGATGGCCGCCTGATTGGCGCAATGAATAAAGACAGGTTTTTTTCCTTTGCAGAAAACTTTATTGGTGTACCCAGTGTAACATTATTTCGCCGCGATTTTTTTCAATATTATGATGAAAGGCTGAAGTTTCTTGTGGATGTTGAGCAATATATGGCAGTTTTGGCCAACACAAAGCTTTTTTATATTAAAGACCCCTTAGTCAATGTTACCATTCATGGCCCAACACAAGTGACCCGGCAATGTGAATACAACATTGACGTACAATTACGCGAAGGACTTATGCTGGCTGAGAAATTGTGGGGGAAAAACATACCCATATCAGCCATGATGAAGCTGACATATATCCTTTCCCATCTCATTTTCTCTTGTTTTTCACAGTTCACAACATCCTTACGCTCACGTTACCTCTTTGCAGCAGTCTTTGCCGTACAGTTTATCCGCTTATCCTTGAGTTGCGGGATGAAAAAAATTTTTGGGTGTAAAAAATAGAAAGATTTTCAGCATGCGTATCTCTGGAGCGACAACATGACCGACAGAACTGATTTTCTCAGAAAATTAGTGGGCACGTCAGGTGTTGGCCTGGAAATTGGCCCTAGCTACAATCCTGTATTCCCAAAAAAAGATTTCAACAATGTGAAATCGCTGGATCTGCTCTCTAAGGAAAAGTTAAGAGCCAAATACGCGTGTGATGACAAGGTTAATCTGGATAATATTGAGGATGTTGATTTTGTTTGGCATGGAGAAACATACGTAGATTTGGTTGGTGAAGATCGGTTCGACTGGATATTTGCCTCACATGTTATCGAGCATGTACCAGACTTTATTTCTTTCTTTAACGATATATCACAGATAATAAAAGAAAATGGATCTATTGTGCTTGTTGTTCCTGATAGAAGATATACTTTTGATGCGTACAGGCCACAATCTAGCTTGTCCTCAATAATTGATGCACATTCATCACGAAGGAATGAACCTTCCTTTGGCATGAAAATTGAAAATAATTTTTTTTGCTGCACTTCTAATGAAGACGAATCAAGAGTTAAAAAATTTTTGCTGCCTAGAAAGCCTCGCGGAAATATTAAAAATACGCTGAATTATATTAATGAATTCGAGGGCTACATGGATGTCCATGCCTGGGTATTTACTCCCAACCATTTCAGGTTGTTAATAGAGTCGCTCTTTCTGGCAAATTTCATAGAATTTCGAGAAAAATATTTTCATGATACAGTTAACGATGAATTTTTTATTGTACTAAGCAAAAATGCTTCCGGGCCAGACAGCATGGATATGCTATTTCAAAAATCACTGGCAGAGGCCGGCAGCGACTGGCAATACAAGCAGCGAATTATTACTGGATTGCGTGTATTTATTGCCGCGATTGACAGAAGATTTTTGGGGAATTCGCTACGGTGGGCATTTCGCAAAATTCAACAAGCGATACAGGTTGCCAGGCTTGGCAAAAAATAACTATGCATATTCTACACGTTGCCGCATCACTAGGGCCAGAGTCCGCTGCTGGTCGTTTATGCACAAGCCTGACTCGAGAGGGCTGTACTGTTTCCAGTCTTGGCATTGAGCCTCCTGCCTTCGATGACGGACATTTTTTCTCCAATTCGGCCTCACAAATACAATGGTGGCGACGCTTGGGGCGCATAGCACTGCACTTGCACCCACAGCGCAACACCGCCATGCCGTGGACGAGCCCCTGGTGCGCCTATTCACTCGATAAATGGGTTAAGAACTTGAACCCTGATGTCGTCCACATGCACTGGATAGCCGCATCTACAGTCAATCTGCCACGCTTGGCAGCCCTTTCCGTACCAATTGTTTGGACATTTCATGATATGTGGCCGTTGACCGCTGGCTGTCACTGCCCTTTGGATTGCGAACAATGGCAAAAACAATGCTCTACATGTCCACAGCTTGGTAAGGGCTTGATGGGATTTAATATGCCCCGGCTTGCTTGGAACTACAAAAAAGATGCATATCATAAGCTTAAGCATGTCTATGCCATTGGCCCCAGCCACTGGATGACAAAAATGGCGTCACTGAGTTCCCTGTGGCAAAAAAAAACATGTATCCACTTGGGCAACGCTCTTGATATAAACATTTTTGCACCTCAAAATAAAGTCGCCGCGCGCAGGCAGTGGGGCTTGCCAAATGATATGCCTATTCTACTTTTTGGCGCCACGTCATCCAAAATTCCTTACAAAGGGTTTGATTTACTTATAAAGGCTTTGCACGATCTCAAAACTCAAGAAAAAAAATTCCATCTCGCTATCTTTGGCGAGCATAACGAAGCAGACCTGCAGATTCCCTGTACTTGTGTGGGTTTTATTAGTGATCCGTCAAAATTGGCCTCTTTGTATTCCGCCGCAGATATATTTGTGGCCCCTTCTCGCCAAGACAACCTGCCCACAACCCTTATTGAAGCTTCAGCATGCGAGACCCCCTGCGTCGCTTTTGATATCGGGGGGGTTTCTGATATTGTTACACATAATCAGCACGGGTATCTTGCACCGCCTTTTGATGTAAAAGAACTCGCGCAGGGAATATCCTTGCTTTTAGACAACCTGACTTTGCGCAAACAATGGGGCAAGGCCGCCCGAAGTCATATTCTAACGCATTTTGAAAGCAGCCTCATTGCACGGCAACACATAGCTTTTTATGAGAAAATAATACGAAGAGCAAACCGTGACTAAAATAATTTCTTATTCACTTTGGGGAGATAATCCCAAATATACAGTGGGCGCTGTGATAAACGCTTATCAGGCCCGTGAGATTTACCCAGACTGGCAAGCACGTTTTTATTGTGCGCCCTCTGTGCCTAAAAAAATTATTTCACAACTCCAAGAAGCCCAGGCTGAAGTTTTCATTTCACCAGAATGCGATGGTGTTTATGGGCCATTTGTGCGCTTTTTTGCCCTTGATGATGATGGTGTTGAAAGAGTTATCTTTCGTGATACAGACTCACGTCTGACACAACGTGAAGCTGTTGCCGTTCAAGAATGGATAAACAGTACTCTTGCAGGGCACATAATGCGTGACCACCCTTGCCATGCCATGGTCATGTTAAGTGGCATGTGGGGATGCATGGGCGGCGTGCTGCCCAATATGAAGCAAGCATCTCAAAATTTTACGCCCAATGACGCCTATCTTGAAGACCAGTTGTTCTTGGCAAGACTTATTTATCCCTTGTTGCGTAAACAGGGTGTACTTATTCATGATGATTTCTTTGCTTATGAGCAGGATGCACGGCCGTTCACCTCAGCGCGCAAAGAATACGACTTTATTGGCGAAATATTCGATGCAAATGGACAACGCGGACCAGAATGGCAGCAACTCCAGCAAGTTGAGACATTGAGGGCCCAGCGTTTGCGCTTTAAGTTTCACCGGTTCAGACGTAAAATGCGTGAACGTATTTGGGGATATAATGGTTTTATATGAGCACACCTTTCTTCACCATTATCACAGCCACCTATAATGCCGCATCAACGCTGCCGCGCTTGCTGGAATCTCTTGTTGCGCAGACCTGTTGCGACTTTACCTGGGTGGTACAGGACGGCGGCAGCACCGATAGCACGCTTGCGGTCATCAAGGAATGGCAGGACAAACTACCTGCCATTTCCCTGGAAAGCATTCAAGACAAAGGCGTCTACGACGCATGGAACAGAGCGCTTGACAGGGAGCAAGGGAAGCTCGGACAGTGGGTGTTATTCATCGGCGCGGATGATATGCTCGCCGCTCCAGATGTGCTGGAAAAAAGCTTTGCCATAATATCGCAATCTGCTGAAACCCCCTGTTTTTGGGCAGCAGAACTGGAGCGTTTTAATACGCACGGAGGCAAGCAGGAACACATTTTCTGCCTTGATCTTAGCACCTTGGAAGATGTGCAAAAAACCTGTTCACGACATCTTCCCATGGGGCATGGGGCTTTGTTTCATGCGAGCAGTTTGTTTTTAGGACGATTTGACGCTCGTTTTCGTATTTGTGCAGACTATGATTTTGTGTACCGCGCCTTGAAAAGCAGCCCTCGTCTCAAGTCTTTACCCGTGGTGGTGACAAAAATGTTTGATGGAGGGCTATCATCTTCACCCAGTCAACGAATACGCGTCAGATATGAAGAACTGGTTGTTGCGTGGCGGTATGCGCCCAAAAAATATATTTTTAGCTTATGGCGCTGCAAAGCAATTTTTGGCTCAGTTTTCAGATACATGCAACACTATTTGACTAAATTAAAACATTGAGCACGCAAATGCCAAGGTTAAATATTATTTATGATGTGTATTCGCTTGGTCAGTGGAATCAGGGAACTGGCTATAGAACGGGTATCGGACGCGTGGGGCTTGAAATACTCAAAGCTTTTTTGCGCAGGGATGACGTCGCCGCTACACTTCTTTCTCCCAATGGCATTGAGGATGATGTATATCAAACATTATGTAATGAAGTTCCCTATCCCTATACATTTTTACGTTTTGAAAATAATACCAGAAGCGCATTAAAATCGTGCGTTGATGCTATTATCAAAAATATGCGAAAATATTGCACACATGAAATGCGCGCTCGAATCAAGCGACTATCACCAGTCAATGTAAATGCTGGGTATAGCACCCCTGACATGCAAAAAAGCAAGATGCTTGCGGAATATACAGATGGGCAACCGTTTTGGTACTTTTCCCCCTACTATGAACCTCCGCTTTTTATAGAACCTTTGCAAAACATTAAAAAAGCAGCCTTTGTACACGATATTATTCCGTTAAAAATGCCTGAATGTTTTATAAATGCACAGGATTCCATGAGCAAGGTGCAAACCATAGCAGAACGGACAGACTTAGTATTTACCAACTCTGCATTTACCCGTGAAGACATCTTGTCTTCGCTAACTTGCTTTACACCAGAAAAAATACATGTGGCATATCTGGCCTGTGATGCGCGCTTTAGACGCGCAGATGAACATGCAGTGGCTGCCGTTAAAGCAAAATACAGGATTCCTCCGGAAAAAAAATTCTTTCTTACATTGTCTACACTAGAGCCGAGGAAAGGGCTTTTGCACGTATTGAAGGCTTTTGAAGCATTATGCAAAAAGCGCCCTGATGCCAATATCTGTCTCGTGCTTGCTGGCCAAAAAGGTTGGAAATGTGATGAAATAACAGAGTCAGCTTCCAAGAGTAAGGATAAAATATTTACAACGGGTTTTATTGCAGACGAAGATTTGCCAGCCCTGTATAGCGGCTGTGAAGCATTCTTGTATATGTCGGAATACGAAGGGTTTGGCTTGCCCCTGCTTGAAGCCATGTCCTGCGGTGCGCCGGCCGTAACTGCTAACACAACGTCTTTGCCTGAAGTAGCAGGCGATGCGGCTTTGGCGCTGCCCCCGCGGGATTTGAACGCGCTCTGCCAAGCAATGATGACACTGCTTGATGACCCAAAATTGTCGCAGCGACTCCGTCTGGCGGGCATTGAGCAGGCCAAAGCCTTTTCGTGGGATAACTGTGCAGAAAAAATAGTACAAGTTATGCGAAATTCATAAACGCGGGTATCTGTTCAAAGTGAGCGTATGTATAAGCTTTTTCAGGCGCTCATGAAAAATGCTATGACTATACTTAGATAGCGCAACCGCATGGCTATTTTTACACTGATCAATGATTTTAGCCTTTGGTTGTGAACACAAATTTTTAACCACAGTCATCAGTTCGTCATCCGAATCGAAGTAGGGTAACTGTAAGTTTTCCGCAACATCTTCCAACGCACCCAGGCGGCGCACCAGCACAAAACACGAGAGCGCGGCCATCTGCAAAGGAACAAGCGGAGCAGCCTCAAAGCTGTGCCCAGGCGTACTTTCCGGACAGCGTGAAGGCACAAGGCAGATTTGCAGGCCAATCTCACGCACCTTCGCGGGCAGATCTTCTACCCATCCGTGAAAATACACGTTCCTCGGACTTTCACGGCGCAGTGCAGCATCAAAATCTGCTGAAGAAAACGCTGCATCGCCCAATACATGAAAATCCATATCTGGAAACTGCCGAGCAAGAACGGGCAAAACATCCTGCCCCTTTTCTGCTGACACCCTGCCCACAATGCCTACATGCCGTAAAGGATGACCAGAAAAACGATCTTCAAAAACTGTTTCTGAGAAGCGGGCATCCAGTCCGTTTTCCACTATACGAACCTTGGGTGAGTCAAAGACGGTATCAAAATGAACCAGTTCTCGCTGGATGAAGAGAGACGGAACCACAATGGCTACGGTGCGCTGCTGCCCGAGGAATAGGCGGAGTAATTTTTTTTCCAGTGATCCGTGATTCAGGTGAACATGGCAGGCGGCCTGCTTGCCAAAAATTCTTTGTGCCAAAAAAGCCACGGGCAACAAGCGGTTTCCGTTAACATAAATCAAGTCTGCGGAACGCAGTGTTGTGAAATTCTGTAAAAAGACTGCAAGGGTATGCACAGCAAGGCGTAGAATATCCGCCATGCTTTTCTTGCCTTGCGTCAGCTCGCAGTACGGAGTTCGCCGCACTTCAACGCCCAGAGACTCAAGCTTGTCAGCGCAGGAACCTGCGGGAATCAGCACTGTTACTGCAAACCTGTCCGCCAGCGTGGCCTTGACAAGTTCCAGCAAAACCTGTTGCCCTCCGCCCAGTTGCCCATATTGATCACAAAAAATAATATTTTTCATATTGCTAAAGCTTCAATAGTTCGCGGTTCATAGTATTTCAGTTTTATGGGCAGGCGAGGCTTCTTTCGCCCGAACAGGACAATAATCCGTATCGTCTACTGGGTCACATAATCTGGTCATCCACAAAGCAGTTCTATGCAATTGACGCGCGCCACACCTGAAAGTAGTGTATGTTAATGGGCTTGGCGTCATGTTGTCATCCTCGCCTTCCAGAAGCAAGAGGTAAAAGCCAATGATTATCCTTCACGCGGCGCAGACGGAGATGGGATTACTGCTTTGGGGCGAGAGTTCGCCAGCCTCTCCAGTATCTTCCGCTCCTTCTTCCGATGTTGCTGCGGTGGAGGGCGCAGCCCCGGCACTCTCCCCGAAGCGCACTTCCGGGAAAAAAACCGCAAGCCCCTTCTCGTCTGCCACTTTTCCCGCCATTTCTCCGTTTGACGCCGGGCAGGCCGCCCTTGATGCAATTCTGACCGAGCACCTTGACCTTCCGCCAGGCGCTGCAAGCCCGTTTGAGGCCATGGCCTGGCTGCCATCCACAAAATCTGGCCCCGTGCCGTCAAATCGGCTCCTCCACGATGTGGAGTACTCTGGCAAAACAGTGCATCTACGCCCCTGGCGCGTTTCAGCCAAACGGCTCGATAGCCAGGAAGCCATCATTGTTCTGGCAAATTGCGCAGGCAAGCAAACTCTCGCCCATGGCGTTCTTTTTGGGCATGACCTGGTTTATTGGGCGGAAATGCTCAGGTTCGCCGGGGGGCTTGTTGCCAAGCAGCACTATCTGCCCGGCGTGCGGATGGTCGACGGCCATTACCGCGCCGTATGGGAGCCGGTGATAACTGCGGAGGATCAGCCACGCTTCGCCGCTTTTGCCTCCGCCATGCCCCCATCGGCCAGAGCCTTGACCAAGTCTGACGAAAAAGCGCCGCCTTCCACCGCAGCCGCTTCTGTGCTGCGCGCTTTTTTGACGGACATGGTGGACGCCCTTGTCCGCTCCGTCATACCGCAAGCATCGTCGAATAAAAAGAGCCAGGCCAGCACCTCCAGCACATTACGCGCATCATGGTCGCAGCTCGAGGCGGAGAGCGTGCATGACGCCTGGCTGGCCGCCCTGCGCTCGCCAGATGGACGCATAGACTGGCCCCAAAAGGACGTGGAAGTCCTGAAAAACACGCTCGCCCGTTGGAAACGCCCCATAACGGTTTTGTCCAAATCCCCGGTGCGGCTCTGTTTCAGGCTCGAAGAGCCCGTAAATGACGACGCGGTCCTGGACAATGCTCTCCCTGCCTCTCCGACGGAGGGCGATTCCGTCTGGCGGGTTTCCTATCTTCTGCATCCACATGACGACCACAGCCTCCTGCTCCCCATACGGGATCTCTGGTCAGGCCCCAAAAAGCGTGCTTCGATAGTGAAGCATCTGGGCGCGGATGCCAGGGAGTATGTGCTTTCGGCGCTGGGCCAGGCATCCGGCATTTCGCCGGAGATTGCGGCCAGCCTCAAGGATGCCGCCCCCGAAGGCTACAGCCTGGACGTCCAGGGCGCGCACAGTTTTTTGACGCACACGTCCCTGGCTTTGGAGCAGGCCGGGTTCGGCGTCATGCTGCCTTCGTGGTGGATCAGCAAAGGCGCGAAGCTCCGCCCGGTCATTCAGTCCAGGGCGGCGTCCCCCAAACTACGATCTTCAAGCGGTCTTTCCCTTGATACCATTGTGGAGTTCGACTGGCAGGTTTCGCTGGGCGGAGAGCCCATAACCTATAAAGACCTTCTGGCTCTGGCCCGGCTCAAGGTTCCTCTGGTGCAGGTGCGGGGGCAGTGGGTGGAGGTCAATAGCCAGGAAATTTTGGCCGCCGCTGATTTCTGGAAGAAAAACAGCAAGAATGCCGCCCCGGCCCGGGATATTCTCCGTATGGCCCTTGGCAGTGAGGATGCCCCCCAGGGATTTGCCTTTGGCGGTGTGCAGATTGTGGGCTGGCTCAGCGAGTTGCTCGACCAGTTGGAGGGCCGGACGCCCTGCGCGGAATTGCAACCCCCGGCGGAGTTTGGCGGAACTCTGCGGCCCTATCAGGCGCGGGGATTTTCCTGGCTCGCCTTTTTGCAGCAATGGGGCCTGGGGGCCTGCCTTGCCGATGACATGGGCCTGGGAAAAACCATCCAGACCCTGGCCCTGCTGCAAAGATTATGGGCTTCCGACAAAAAGATGCCCAGCCTGCTCATCTGCCCCACATCGGTTGTCAACAACTGGGCCAGAGAAGCGGAAAAATTCACCCCCGAACTGCCGGTCATGGTGCATCATGGGCTTGAGCGCAAAAAAGGAGCGGCCTTCAGGCGGCTTGCGTCCGCGCAGGCGCTGGTCATCTCAAGCTATGGGCTTCTCCAGCGAGATGTGGAGGTCCTGAAGGATATTGCCTGGGGCGGCGTCATTCTGGACGAGGCGCAAAACATTAAAAACCCCGGCACAAAACAGGCCAGGGCCGCCAGGGCAATCCCGGCGGCGTACCGCATAGCCCTGACAGGAACGCCGGTGGAAAACAACGTCGGCGACCTGTGGTCCCTTATGGATTTTCTCAATCCGGGCCTTCTGGGCAACCAGCAAGAATTCCGCAAGCGCTTCTTCATGCCCATCCAGACCGGACGCGATCCCGAAGCCGTCACAAGGCTGAAGCGCCTTACCGCGCCCTTCCTCCTGCGCCGCCTCAAGACAGACACGTCCATCATTTCCGACCTCCCGGACAAAGTGGAAATGAAAGAGTTTTGCCCGCTGACCAGGGAGCAGGCGTCGCTGTATGCCGCTGTGCTTGAAGATCTCAAGCGTACACTATACGAGGTGGACGGCATCCAGCGCAAGGGTGTTATTCTTGCTACCCTGTCCCGTCTCAAGCAGGTATGCAATCACCCCGCCCACTTCCTTGGCGACAATTCGGCCATAGACGGGCGCTCCGGCAAGCTCGCCCGCCTTACTGAAATGCTGGAAGAGGTTCTGACCGTGGGCGACAGAGCCTTGATATTCACCCAGTTCAGGGAAATGGGCGACATCCTCAGGGCGCATTTGCAGGACACCCTCGGCAGGGAAGTACTTTTTCTGCACGGTGGCGTGACACGAAAAGCGCGCGACCGGATGATTGAACGCTTTCAGGATGATGCCCAGGCTCCTCCGATTTTTATTCTTTCACTCAAGGCCGGCTCTACCGGACTTAACCTCACTGCGGCAAACCATGTGTTTCACTATGACAGATGGTGGAACCCGGCGGTGGAAAATCAGGCCACGGACCGCGCCTTCAGAATCGGCCAGCACCGCAATGTGCTCGTGCATAAATTTGTCTGTAGCGGTACGCTGGAAGAAAAGATTGATGCCATGATTGAGCGCAAGAAAGAAATTTCCGACGCAGTGGTAGGGGTTGGCGAGGCGTGGTTGACAGAACTGTCCAACCAGGAACTTCGGGATTTGTTCGCGCTGCGGGAAAACGCTCTGGAGCATTTCAACTTTGAAAAAGTTTAAATGCTCCAACGCTGCACGCGAGTGCATCGCGCCGCAACGCGGCGTGGATTCTGCCGAAAATCGCATTTTTCGGCAGAATGACAACTTTGAGAATGTACATTCTCAAAGTTGATATACTCTAGAGGGGTAAACATGGCCTGGTATCCTGAATATGGCGGCTTTCCTCCATCGCAAGCCCGCGAGGTCAAGGGGGGCATCAAGTCCCAAAGTCGGCGCGGCGGCTTTGGGCAAAACTGGTGGGCCAAACGTTGGATTGAACTTATTGAAAGCTTCGGGCTGGGGGCAAGGCTGACCCGTGGGCGCGCTTATGCCCGCAAAGGGCAGGTCGTGTCCATACAAATGGAAAAAGGCTGCATCTCCGCCAAAGTGCAAGGCTCACGGGCCAAGCCGTATACTGTCACCATGCGGGTCAAACCTCTGGAGGCTGACGCTTGGGCCACCATCGGCCATGCGCTGCGCAAGGAAGCCCTTTTTGCCGCCGCTCTTTTGTTCGGCCAGATGCCGGAGGGCATTGAAGAAATTTTTAAAAAAGCCAAACTGTCGCTTTTTCCGGCAAAGAAGGATGATTTTACAACCGACTGCTCGTGTCCGGACTGGTCAAATCCGTGCAAGCATATTGCCGCTGTGTACTACCTTGTGGCAGAGGAATTTGACCGGGATCCCTTTTTACTGTTCAAGCTTCGAGGGATCGAGCGGGAGGCCCTCCTGGAACTGCTGGGGACTGGCGCAAGCGATGCTGAAACCGATCCTGATGCCAGGCAGGAAGAGCCTGAATCGCTTCCCGGCGATCCTGTACCGTTTTGGGGCTACTGCGCAACGCCGATTGAACTTGGAGCGGTCATGCTTCCCGCTGTTGCCGCCGCCCTACCCCGGCGGCTTGGCGGAATCCCCTTTTGGCAGGGGAATGAAAATTTTTTGGATACGATGGTGGACGTGTACGGTGCGGCAAGTGATGTGGGCCTCAACTGCGCTATAGGCTGCAATATCGGGGGAGAAATTCCACAAGCGGAGTAGGTTCTTCTCACTCGGCAACGACGATTTTGATAACGAGCTGGGATTTCAAGGTGTTTTTGGAGGGCGTGACCACGTTGCACAACAAAAATGAACTTCGCACAAACGCTGCTGTGCGCAATTTTGTCTCGATGTCCCGCAATTGCCAAACGTTTCGGGCATCGCACAAACGCACTGGCGCACAGGCGCACAAACAAAATGCTGTTCCTGCTCTTTTTGGCAACGTTGGCGCATCAAACGCCCCGGTTAGAGCAATTTAACTTTTAAATTGCTCAGACGTCTGCGTGAGCAGACGTTCGCTACGGAGGCGTAAGCGCAGTTTATCTGCGTGGTTAAACGCCGAAGTGAGCGTGTCTTAAACTTTGAGAATGTATATTCTCAAAGTTAATCTGCTCTAATGTAAAAAGGTTCGTGGCCGCTTCCGCGTCACAGCCATCAAAAAATTCAGGAATGGTTGTTTTATTCAGCCCCAGGGGTTTTTTATCAAGTGGCAGAGCAGGGCAGGGCAGGAGATAGAGGTTGTCGTGCAGATACGCATCATTTTTTCTGACAAGAAAATGGAGTCTATGAATGGTACAAGATCCATGCCTGTAATACCCCATTTCGCTTGCCCTTTTTTGTTCCGTATAAAAACCGCTGTGCGGCTGTGCGTTTGTGCGAAGGTTCAAAACACCAAGAGATTGCAGGTGTTTTATACAGAAAATCGCACAAACGCTTTTGTGCGCCGCACAGCCTAAAAGTCACAATCGCAAAATGTGGCGTCTTTTATCATCGTTATGTCCCGCTCTTCCTGATTCCCACGGCCTTCCCATGCGGAAGGGATGAAGCCATAACCGCGCACGTTTCGCCCCTTGATGCACTTTGTTTGCGTGAGATTTCCCTTGGTGTTCATCAAAAGCCACCCCTGACGCTTCATGTGCTCCAACAATTCATGGCGATTTACTCCTTTGGCAAGGTCGTTGAACGTTGGGCTTGTCATGAATAATCGCAAATCCCCCTTGTCCTCCCATCTATAGCCGGCCAAATCGCGCATGCCTTCACCCAGACCGTCCACATCGGCAAAACGGCTTCTTCCGTGGCGCGCAAAGAAATCCTTAAAGCGGTCAAGAGCTTTCATGATTTCCAGATTGCCGACGCCGCCGCGTTCGTCAAGCCAGACGTTGAACCAGTCCACAACGGCATCATGGGCGCTTTCCGGTGTCCAGGGCAGAACGCCTGCCCTTGCAGCGAACATACTGGCCGCGGCAATCAGCCCAAACTTAAGGGCCACACGCCGTACCTGCCCGCAGGCTCCTTCGGGGCAATGTCTTTTTGTGAACATGTCGATATTATTATTGATCTCATCGAGATTCATATCCAGTTCATGCCCGCCAGCGCCACACAAAACCTTCAGAAAAGCACGCAATGGTGTCCCATAGTAATTTCGGGAGGCAGTTTTAAGGTGCTCACTCAGTGCCGCTGGATTTTTGAAGCCATGCAAAGAGGTATGGACATTTTTACCTGTGCCTCCGTCAATGGGAAGATTGATCACACGTACGTTCTGCCCGGCCATGGCCCGGTATTTGCCGGTTTCCTCAATCTTGTCCTCCATGCTCAGTTCGCCTGTGGAAAAAAAGTTGAGCAGCCATTGGTGGGGCTTGCGCTGGGTGGCATCGGCCCGCATACGTTCCTTGCCCTGACCGTTGGGCAGCATGTATGTGACCTGGGACACGGTGTCTGCTGTGGTCTGGCCGATTTCATCAAGAACCAGCAGGCAGTCATTGTGCTGGGCCGCGATGTGCTCAAGGGCATTGTGTGTGCTGCGCCACTGCCGGATAAAGCCCTTGCCTTCGTTGCCACCGCAGAGACTGCCAGCCAAAAGCGCCAGGGTTGTTTTGCCCGTGGACGATGGGCCGTACAGGTGCAGGCCGCCCCCTTCCATTTCACAAGGGCGCAAAAGCGGCCCGGTCAGGGCAAAGGACGCAACCAGCATGAGCAGCGTGTTGCCCTGGCAATAACGGCCCACATGCTCCTGCCACTGCTCCAGTTCCCCTGCATGGTTGAATAGACCGTGTTCCTGCGTGTAATGGATTTCTTCATGCGCCCCCCCGCCAAAAATCGCGTCCGGCAGGACGTAGCACCTGTCATGCCAACCCAGGCGCTCAACATTGGTAAAAATTTTGTCGGAACCCGCCAGACGCAGGTAGTCCATAATAAATTTATCCATTCGCCCGCCCGACAATTCAAGGCCATGCTCACAAAGCCGTCCAAGGACGACATCGCCGCGCCCCACACATTCCTTCATGGTGATGGTCAGTTTTTGTTCTCTGCCATCGGGCGTCTGCAATTCCACCAGCCTCGCCCAGCCCGTACCGTCCGTATTGCGCATCTTGCCAAGGACTTTTAACGGGCTGCACACCTTGAAACTGTCGCCCTCCATCATGCCACGAGAGGGCGAGTAGTACAGGCCGTCATTTTGAGAACTGAAGGAGCCTACCGCGACCACAATGTCGCTCTGGCGTTTGCGCTCAAGATCAAGCGGGCCGCGCACCTTGCAGCGGGGGTTGCACTGAAAAAATTCCTGAATTTCCCCACAACTGGCTGGATACCCCTTATACAGCGCATGCAGAAACTTGGCACGGGTCTTTTCCGGCGTGTACTCCGGATGGGGGTGGCTATATTCCTGCGCCAGCTCAAGCCCTTTTTCTCCCAAAGGAGCCAGCACCCGCAGCATCATGAACCATTCCGGCTCGCTGAGTGTTGCTGCCTGTTCACGGCAATGGCGCATGAACTGACATTGGGAAAGCGCATGCAGGTTGCAACTGCGCTGATCAGACGATTGCAGATCCATCAGGATTGTATCGTAGAGGCTTGTCATCTGCGTTGCCTTGGGTGGCACGGTCTGTATGGTCCCCGCTCTTGGCGTCTGTGTCAGTTCCAGTAACGAATCGATTTCCCATTCAAAAAATTCCTCAACGCTGACCTGCACTTTGTAACGTCCGTCAGGGCGCCTGATGTTGGGAGCCCTCAGCAAATGCCCCTTGCCCATGCAATACAGGCTTATGTCCACAAGATCGCCGACCGTCTTACTTCTGAAATCATCGGGTACAGGCTTGCCCAGCGCCAGCAAGCCCAGGTTACGGCAAATTGGGGAGTGCTGAAAAAGCCGTTTCAGCATTTTCAAATGCAGCTTTGGCAGGCAGGGGTGTCCGTTTTCTCCGCCAAAGATTTCTGATGGAATACGGATATGAACGCCTTTGCTGCCGCTCATGAAGTAATCGAGCATGGCAGGATCAAAATCATCATACCGTGCACACAAATCCTTAACAAAATCCCGTGCGCCCACGATGGCGAGAAACGGCGCTTCCCTGCAGTCTATGTCCAGCCAGAGATCGCCGTAGCGCATGGGTTCGGGTTTCCCCTTTTCCGGCTCGTAGGCGAAGCTCATGGTCGTGAACGCCTT
This sequence comes from Desulfovibrio simplex, assembly GCF_055387835.1. Classification (NCBI taxonomy): domain Bacteria; kingdom Pseudomonadati; phylum Thermodesulfobacteriota; class Desulfovibrionia; order Desulfovibrionales; family Desulfovibrionaceae; genus Desulfovibrio; species Desulfovibrio simplex. The sequence continues at coordinate 3,752,236 of NZ_AP042377.1, read as the reverse complement.
GCAGCCCTGTTCAAGCGCCTGGGCACGCGATTCAGGCGAATCTTCTATAAGTGTCCAGTGGCCATGGCCAGATGCTGGTGTTCCAGCGTAGACAAATTTTTTCGCATTCATGATAACATCCTTATTCTTCAGTCCACTACAGGGTGAATTATTCCGAAACGGGTAAATACTTGCCGCATAGCATAAAGAAAGGGGCATGAAAAAATTCATACCCCTGCGGTTGTTCGTTGCTGGTGTTTTTTGCGGTCAGTTACTGCCGCACATGCTGCTTGAGCCATTGGAGGAAGCTTCGACGCTCATAGCAGACTTTTTTTCTGATGCGGATCTTCACCCTTGGCCCTTCCCCTGTGGCATCAAGATTTGAAAGAGTTTTGGCCCGGATCAAGCCGCCCATCTGCCGGGCCGCCTCCTCACGGGAAAAGACTGGAGGGAGATTTTTCTCCAGTTGATCAAAAAAGATGGTTTCAGATGTGATGTCGCGCATGCTCAATGCCCTCCTTCAAGTTTTGCATACCATATAGGCCTGCATCAGCCTGATTCAGGGGGGGGCATTGCGGCATCGGCCTACACATCGTCGTTGACGCGGAAGAGAACAGACGAACCGGGGTGGCACGATACTGTTCCAGTACGCGCCGGAATTTCTTGATTCTGGAATCAATATTTCGCCATTCAGGCTCCCGCTCAGCCCGGAGGTAAAAGAAGACCCCAAGCGCACCTTTGACGGTTTGTTTGGCGTCTTTAACGACAGCCTGCCGGATGGCTGGGGACTCCTTCCACTGGACAGGGCTTTGCGCAAGAAAGGTTCATCTCTGCATGCCTGTCTGCCTTTATAACGCCTTGCTATGGTGGGCACGCACGGGATGGGAGCGCTGGAGTATACCCCGGCACCAGATGATGCGCAGGGAGAGACCGACGAGTCTGTTTCTGTAGCGGAGTTGGACGCGCTGGCCGAAGAATCTCTCAAGTATTGCGCGACGCCCCTGTGGATGCAAGACAGTTGGACAGGCTGATTCAACTCAACGGCTCATCCGCCGGTGCCAGACCGAAAATTTTGGTAAATGTTACTGATGATTATCGCATTGTGCTCCAAGAAGCTGGAGAGCTCCAAGGCACTCCCTGGATTATCAAGTTCCGTTCCGCGCATGAATCGCCGGATGCAGGCCAAATAGAATACGCCTACTCCATAGCAGCCAGAGAAGCCGGGCTCGATATGCCCGAGACGTACCTCTTTCCGTCCGAGGGCACGCCAGGCTTGGCGTTAAACGCTTTGACAGGGAACAAGGCATGAAGGTGCATGTACACACCGCCTGTGGCCTGCTGCACGCATCTCACCGCGAACCGTCCCTGACCTACGAAAGTCTGCTGCGCCTGACGCTACTGCTGACCAAGGATATGCGCGAAGTATTGAAAATGGTGCGCCTTATGGTGTTCAACGTGCGCTCCGGCAACAAAGATGACCACTCCAAAAACTTCTCCTTCCTGCTGGATAAGGGTAACCAGTGGCGCATGGCCCCTGTTTACGACCTCACCCCATCCGAAGGCATCAACGGAGAACAAACCTGCATGGTCAACAACAAAGGTCTGGGCATTACTGAAAAGGACCTGCAGACCGCTGCGGCCACCGTGGATGTTGATGGCCGGACTGTGCTTGAGATTATTGAGCGGGTGGACGAGGCTTTGGGGAAAGTTAAAAAGTAAAGCACGGAGACAATGCGGTACAACGGTTCTCCGGCTACAAATGAATAAAACGCTATTAATAATTTTTTTCAACTGTCCTTTCAAAGAATTTCATCATATCAGTTGCATTACCTGAATTATAAAAATTTGACAATCTAGTGTGAAATTCTTCTGAGTCCCTATTCATTATGGTTATTGGATAATAACCATGCTTGATTAAAAATCCATTCATCATCAATGATGAAGTTCTTTTATTTGCGTCATGAAAAAATTGAGAGCGTGACATAAAAAGAAATGTGGCTATGGCGGCTTCTTTCGCCTCCACTGTATTTGTTAAAAATGAAAAGCCTTTTTCAGCAATTTGAGAAAGATTTTTATACTTCGGCGGGCTATACTCTACGCCTCCAATTGCGATATCGGAATCCCTGAGTTTTCCCCAGGTCAAAGCATCTTCTTTCCCTACATAATTATGTAGAGAACTGGCTGTGTTCTCATTCAGTGCAAAAGTGCCTTTTGAAAGGAGTTCAATAAGCTTTTTTGCCCCTTCTCCATAATTTTTTACCTGCATCAACTGATCTATGCTTATGCCGCTGACGGATTGCCCTTTCAGAATTGTTTCTGTTTGGGGCAGTGTTGTTGGATTCCGCTCAAGGGTTGTCATGCAATTCCAAGTGATGGGAACGATATTTTTCTGAAATATATAAAGAGCATTTTTTGTGTTGCCAGCATGGGGAATGTTGAAATTTAAGCCCGTAGGCTCCCAGAACATCCCGTTCAAATTTTCTTTCATCATTAGCTACCTCTCTTTTTCCGGCCCTGGCTTCCGTGGCTTCTTTTCAGCACGTCAATTATTCCAGATCTTTTTTGGAAAAGGCCATGCCGGAACAAAGCCAAGTGCAGCATTTTAGCGCTCCCACTTCTCAGGATATATAACCTGCTAATATTTTCCTGCCATATCATTCCGGCTTCAGTGGTGAAGGATGCCGTAAAAAACGTTCAAGCTCTTCAATTAGCATTTTAAACTCCCGTTCAACCTCCCTCCTCAATTCATCTGGCATTGCTTTTTTTGTTTCTCTTGCAATTCTTTCTCTTATTTTTACACAATGAGACTTTAGTGCCGCTGCACGGCGGCAATCCTTAGTTGCCATTTTTTCAGCCACTTCGGCCTCAGTAGGAGTTATAGAATTTTCTTTTTTTTGTTTACGAGCTATTTTTTCCTCAATAGCCTGCTTCATTTTTTCAAATTCAACCTGTTGTCTGTCAGAATTTTTAATTTTTGCAAGCGTTAACAACTTATTTCTTGACCAAAGATGACTTTGCAGGGCTTCAGTTTGCATGCTCATTGGGAGTGCATTCGGTTTTAACATTTCTGATATGGTGCTCGACCCTTTCCCTAGTTTTTCAGAAAGTTGTTCCTGTGTAATGCCAAGATTCTCTATGGCAGCCTTAATAGCGCGGGCCTCCTCCATAGGCAATAATGAGCTACGCTGAATATTTTCTGTCAAAGAAATAATCTGATAATCTCCCGTAACTCTATAAGCAGGCACAGTTGCCAGGGAAAGATCTTTAGCCGCCTTATATCGCCGTTCTCCAGAAACAATAATTTTCTTTTGCTCGATATCCAGCCGATAAAGGAGAGGCACCTGTATTCCAATGGCTGCAATAGAATTTTTGAGATCTTCCATCTGCTCTGGATCAAAATATTTTCTCGGCTGCTCAGGGTCTGGTTGCAGATCAGACAAGGCGACATGCTCAAGCAGAAGAGACTGGTGGGTATCCATTTCTTTCCTCCTTCTCCTCGTGATGACTGAGGGGTGCCCTTGGCGATCCGAAGTCACATCGTTTTCGTATTGCCGCTGACTTTCCATTTCTTATTGCTCTCAAATGGTGGACTTCGGAGTTCCGAAGTCTATCCCCATACGTATAAAATGTTTTGACACCCGTGAATACGTACGCGTCGAACAGTATTCTTACCATGCCCCCATCTAATTTCGCCTTAGATGGGGGGGGGGTATGCACATTAACGTTTAAGATTTAATCCAAGAGATCGGGGTGTGCAACGCACTGCCTGGCCTTGCCGGGTACCACTACCTGCCTAATTGCGTTTATATTTTCAAGGTAGTCCAACGCGGCATGTGTAGATTCTTTATTCATACTGCTTACCCCTTGCATAACGTCACTCGAAGTGAACCTTGCATGCCGATGACGTTTAATCCACTCTATTACCTTTGCAGCGCTATAGTTCGCCTGGAGACCATTTACACCAAAGGCATACTCCGCATGCCTATGGGTTGCGTGGACAATATTTTCGGCAAACAAAATATTCTTTTTGCTTATTGGTCGTTGTTCTATAGTTTTATGGTTTTCCCATATATGGAGTGCAGTAGCTATCCGTACAATCATTCCGGAATATTTGGAAATATGCGCTCGAAAGCCGATCTCTGTTTCAGGCGCTCTACTTAGGAGGGTGGCGTAATGATCTGAAATTTTTTTCAGCTCTTGTTCGGCATCTGTGGCAAGGCGGAGAGTTTGGATTGTTCGCGGGCTGTCCTGTGTATAGCACTCTTTTAATCGGTCACGAAGCATGTCACAGTAGGCTGAAAAGTTATCTTCACACAAGCTGGGTCTCAACATACGGTTACGACTGTTATAGCGATTCTTACCACCAAAACAAACAAGCATCCTTGGAGTAATCCCATTATCTGCCAAACGTCTTGAAGTATATATTTGTCGTACGACACCAGGATTTGTGAGAAGAGCTATATTCATGAAAATTTTTCGTAAACTTTGGGTTCCCATAGATTTTGTTTCATACTGGTGTCTCCCATAGTCATACGCTTTTGCAAATATATCCAATTTTGCCTTTGGGGTATTTATCAGGGTCAAGAAAGTATTTCCTTCATCATCAAAATGGTTGCAACCACCCCCTTGTTGCCTCATTTTTTCATACAGTTTTGGGATAGAGGTCTCATGAAAAAAAAGGCTTGGAGAATATTTGTAATTTGATCCGTTCTCCACTCCATTCTCTGATTCGTTCTGGTGCTCAGCCTGAAGTGTCTCCTCAAGTTCATCAAGAGGCCCCATAATTTTTTTCAGCAGGGCAGATTTTTTGCTTCCAGACTCAGCGCTGACGATTAAATACAGGACAAACGCCTCCACCCAGTCTGAATTGACTTCTATTTGATATTTTCCATGCGTTGCTGCCGCTACCGTTGTCAGCATCAGTAGAAATACTGACAAATGATCCCAATCAAGACTGTTTGCAGCAAAATGCACTGCACTAACCATAAAAGGGGGAAATTCATCAAAATCGATCTCTTGAGCCTCCATGAACCGACAAGTCCCGAGGGGCTCATAACGAAGCTCCCGTTCGTGGGATCGCAACATTCTTTCTATGCAGGCATCTAGCTCAAGCTTGGACATGGCCTTACAAGCTGCAGCATGTTCAATAATTATGCGTAAATTGTCAGTCTCTTGAGCCAAATCACCATAAAGCCGTGTAGATGGCATTCTCCTCCGGCTGGAGGATGGACAAATTTCTGGTTCATATATATTTGGAACGTCCCTATCCATTACATTTCTCCCTCTATCTAAGTTGAGGGTTTACGGTTCAACGAGACGGTATCTTAGAGGCAAATATCAAATTGCATATTTTATACGTTGGACGCTTCCTCAGGCTACATTTATTATTTCAGTATGCTCATCTAGGTGTTTAGAGCAATTTCACTTTGAAATTGCTCTGGCGACTGCGTGAGCGGGCGCCCGCCGCAGAGACGCAAGCGCAATTTATTTGCGCGGTTAAGCGCCGGCGCGGGCGTCTTGGAAGCATTGAGAATGGATATTCTCAATGCGAAAATGCTCTAATAAGTTACCATACTCCAACTTCACAATCACATTTTCATATAAAGTCTCTGGCGGAAATTTTTCGCCATACTGTTTTGCTGCCAGCATTGGCAACTCATGCCCGAAGACTTGCCGAAAATAATCATTTTGCAAACCTCGTTGCTTGAAAAAGTCAGCAAAGGTGTGCCTGAGAGAGTGAAACGTTTTACCAGGGGTATCCCCAAGGGCAGCCGTCACCGCAGCTTTGAACTGCTTGCCTGGCTGTTTGCCGAATTTTACCGCCCTTTGTGATTTTTTCAAATCAGGAAAAAGCCGTATATGTTTTTTCTTCGCAATATCAGCATGGTAGTCTAAAATTCCCAGCGTTATTAAAACGGGATGTATGGGCACGATTCGCCGGGCATTTTTATTTTTCAGCAGTTTTGGCCTGCCAAGTTCATCAAGGCCATTGCTGTTGATGTCGATAACCCAAATTCCCTTTGTCTGGCTTTCATAAATGTCGGTGCAGTGAAGCTGTGCAATCTCTTCAAGGCGCATACCTGTAAAAAGGGCGATGAGGGGGATCCAGTAATAGGAGAGCGATTTGAATTCCTTCCGCAAAAATCTGGGGTGTGAGAAAATCTTGGTAATTTCTTCAGCGGAAAAAGCCTGACGCAATTCAATCGCTTGCCTCGTGTCCTTGATTTGCAGGTGCGTTGCCGGGTTAGATTCCAGAAGGCCTTCCCGAACGTACCATCCCAGCAGGCTCCCCACTGCCTCCACTAAAATGTTGACGGTGGTGACGCTGAGCGTTTTTTCAACTTTGAGCGCAAGCAGTTCCTGAATGCTTTTGTCCTTATAGGCCTTCACCCTCGTGCGATTCGGCGGCAATCGCCGCAGGGTTTCACGAAAATGCCGCATATCTTCACGGGTGATGCTCTCAATGGGCTTATCCCCGATGATGGCCAAAAACTCGCCCAGGCGGCCACGGTGATCTGCCACGCTGTGTTCGCGCCATTCACCATCCTGCAGTTTTTGATGGGTGTACCGCTCCATAGCTTCAGAGTATAGAAGCGCATTTTTCTTTGGTGGCATTGCCTCTATGGGGACCTGTATTGAGACTGAAGAAGGTTCTTTTTCTGCCGTTTCTTTTATTTCACAAGGAAGTTTTCCAAAATCACGTCCGACAATTTCTTCTTCCAGTAAAAAATCCCCACGCAGTCGAGCGACTTCGATGCGGTGCATGGTGATTTGCATTTCGTTATATGCCTTGACTATCTGTAAATAATTCTCTGCTGAAAGTTCTTCCCGGGTAAAGGCTCCAGATCTGAATAAATCAATGAGGCAATCTGGTGCGAGTTTTTCCAGTGATTTTTCAGAATTCCAGCGCAAGAGCATTTCAGCCTGGGATGCCCTCAGTTGGTCGTAGGGAACAGTAATATCGCCCACCACGAGAGCTTTTTTTTCGGAAAGGTCCGCATGATCCTGCGCCAGCATCCGCTGGAGCAGGATATTCATTCGGCGGCGGATTTCTCTGTACTCCAGCATGTTTTCCTCAAGAAACATTTTTTCCACTTCCGCAAGCAGCATACGCGCGCGAAAACGGGCCGCCCGCAGATAGGATGTCCGCAGGCTGAGGCGCAGCTCACTTCGCCCCCAATACAGCCGGGGTTCTTTGGGCAAAGCGTAACGAAAGTAATAGATGCTTCGTTTGAGGCAAAGATACGCAGGAGAACTTTTTTTGTCATCCCCGTAAATACGGAGAGCAGGTACGTAACTTGAAACAGAGGATACGGGAGTGAGAGGCGACATGGGGTTTTCTCCTGACCCGCCAAAAGGGTTTGCACCCGATTTTGACACGTCTATGACCCCGCACTTTGACCCCATAAGCTCCCAAGTGCGAGCTTTTGTCTGATGCCGATGTTGGCAGCGAGACAAAAAAATAAGTCGTTACAAGCTGTTGCTTGTAACGACTTTTGAAAAATGGTGCCGAAGGGGAGACTCGAACTCCCACTCCCTTGCGAGAACTAGACCCTGAATCTGGTTGCGAACTTCCCTTGACTTCCTAGGGATAGTAATTTCAATATGATACGTCATGGTCGAGTTCCCTGGAGCACCCTTGTTTTCCCCCAAAAGTGGGGGCATAGTGGGGGCATGAAAAAGCCAAAAATCAAGACCCAGTACCCCGGAGTCCGCTACTACGAGCACTCTACCCGCAAGCAGCGCAACGGGCAACCCGACCGCTACTACTCCATCCGCTATAAAAAAGATGGCCGTACAGTCGAAGAAGGCATGGGCTGGGCCACGGAGCAATGGAACGCAGAAAAAGCCTTCAAGGTGCTGGCCGGAATCAAAGAGAACAAAAAGACCGGCGCTGGGCCGCAGAGCCTTTACGAAATGCGGAAACAGGCCGCTGCCGAACGTGCCGCCGCCGAGAGAGAGGAGTCTGAAGAATACGTTGCCCATATGCCCTTCCAAGACTTCTTTGAACGGTACTATATGGCGGAAGCCAAGCGATCCAAGCGGAGCTGGCTTACCGACGAGCAACGCTTCAACAAAATCATCAAACCGGCCATTGGCGCAAAACCCCTGTCGGTCATCACGCGGGAAGATATTCAGGCTATCATTGATAACCTGGTGGAGTCCGGTGCCGCCCCCTCTACTATCAAGCAGTACCGAAGCATCATAAATTATACTTTCACTCAGGCCAGCCTCACGAAAGTGGATGGAGCAACGATTTTCACAGGGCAAAATCCCGTTCGCGGCGTCAAGATTCCCCCCATCAGAAATGCCCGTGAACGATTCCTGACTGCCAAGGAAGTAAAGTCCCTGGTCAATGCCGCAAAGAAGTTGCCCTGCATAGACTTGCATGATTGCATAGTTCTTTCGCTGAACACCGGCTTGAGGCTTGGCGAACTTCAGCGTCTGGAATGGCCTGACGTGGACATGGTTCATGCCATGCTTACCGTGCGTGATGAGGCCCATCGAAAGCCGGGCGGCAAAGTGCCGCTGAACGACGCGGCACTGGGCATCTTTAAAAAGCGCCGCAAGCAGCAGGACAAAGAAATACTCACCGGACTGGTTTTTCCTCCTATTGTCGGCGGCAATATGCGCACCAGCCTGACCCATGCATTCAGAGCTCTTGCAGATTCCATCGGCATCAATGACGGCATTAGATTGGACGACCGAGCCAGGCGCATCGTATTCCACAGTCTTCGGCATACCTTTGCAAGCTGGCTGGCCTGCAATGGCGAAGACATATACCGCATCCAACGGCTGATGCGGCATAGAACCATTACCATGACCATGCGCTATGCCCATTTGATACCTGATGCCACCCGTTCCGCCGTCCATAATCTGAAACCGCCTAAAACGCTTTAATGTTGTTTTTGAGCCGTGATACACCCATAGTGCCGATCAGCCAGTTTACAAGCGATTCCGTTGGATACACAACATTGCGGCCTACCTGAAAGGCTCCCAAGGGGCCTTTGCCGGATGAATCCGCATTGGCGAGAGTTTTGGGGGTTATGATACCACCGAGCTGCCGCTCCACATCCTTGCGAGCTATGGTGGGCGGTAGTTTGGACAGCAGCAACTTGCGAAACTCATCTTCCGGTCGTAAAGCAGTCTGTGTCATGGTGGCCTCAATGCAGGTTCAAAATTAAAGATCATTCAAAGTAGATTCCTGCTTTCTATGCAACTTGTACTTGGCTATAAGAGCCAGCATAGTATTGCAGCCGTTTTTCCAAAGCATTTTTTCGCAATGCCTGCGAACTCCGCTAACGCTCATTCCTAAGCGTTCAGCAATCTCCCTGTGCGTGAAGCTACGCATGAAAAGATCAAACACTTCTTTACCACGCGGGGATAGTTTGATTTGCGAAGTACTAGCAGGTGCATCTGCAATGCAGTCCACTTCAAGTTTATGTAACAATTCGCGGGTGGTACGCACCTTAAAATATCTCCTGAGATTCACAAGATGCCAACGAATAGTTCCGTAGGAGACAAAAAGAATCGGAACCATTTCTTTTAGGTCGTATCCCGTGGGCCAGTAGCCCCGCAACCCGCCGCTCCATCCTGGTCAAATTCCGCATAGTGTACCTCCGTGCTACAGTGTCTATAAAAAAGTACATCTTTACAGGCAGTAGCACGGGGAAACCCCTCGCTCACAGTGGCGTTTTGATAGGGTTTTCAAATAACTCGGAAAGTAGTTTGAAATTTGCAAAAAAACAAAGCCGAACGCCAAGTTATTGGAGATCGGCTTTATCTTTGACGATTAAAGACTATTTAAAAAAGTAAATATATACAGTATGTTAATCTAGAATTGCTTTCAAAAAAGCATCTTTGGCATCCGAGTAAAATTGTATATCAATTTTTGTGGCCATGTCATCGGACAGATCAATAAGCTGACGACGACAAGCTACTGGCATCAGGAGTCCAGAAGCACCCTTTTCTATTGCTATTTCTGCAATCTGTACTGGATTATGAATAGCCTCAAGAGAACCTCCAAGATTTATTTCACCTACAACAATAAGTCCTCCGCGCACGCTTTTTTTCAATAAAGCTGTGCATAATGCAATCAGTATAGCAACGCCGAGCTTTGACCCTGACTTTGAAGCATCGAATGACCTGAGTTGAACAGTAAATTCATGCTGGCGCGGGTCTTTATCGCCCACCAATTGCATTGCTCTAGCATAAAGGTTTTGCTCGGCGTAACCCATGCTTTCCTTAAAGGCAGGAGGCACTGGCTTATTGAGTATCTTTACGCCAGATCCAAAACCTTCATTGCTTTCAATGCGGTAGAGGCCAGGGTGCTCATCGCCGCCACCAGGTGAAATAGCCCAAACCTGACCAGGCTCCAATGGGTCTGTACCGATGCAATTCTCTGCTTGAAGTTCGGGAGTTGAAACGAATTTTTCAACGCCATCGTTCCCCATCACATAACTGAAGTGCGTATTTCTGAATTCAGCAGCACCAATGCGCTTTTGCTGTTCTTTCACGCGCCGCCTTGCTTCGAGAGCAATACGAACAGCCCATTCCACGTCTTCAGCAGTAGTAATGCTTTCATCTGGACAAACAAGCTTGAGCAAACCGCTTACCGTCTTATTGACTGCGTTTGTGTCTCGACCAGAGAGAGCACCTCCGAAAAAAACTTTATTTTGAAGCACATGAACTCTGCTTTGATTGCGCAGTTGCCCCCAGCACTCTGACAAGAAATCGCTCACGAGCCCAAAATGGTCAGTCAAAAGTTCCTTGCTGATTTTGGGCACATCCCAGCCAGGTAAGAAAGCATGGATGCGATCCATAAACGCTGTGTCATCTCTCATTTCTGGCGGCATAGGGCCGAACAAGTGCCCGACTCTTTGTTGATGTTCAACATCAACATCAAAGTTGCCTACCAACACAATACTGCCGTCTGCACGGATACTTTCTTTGCCTCGGCTGAATTCGCCGGACTCCATATACCCTTTCATGATATTTACGCCATCTTTCTGGTCAAAAGACACGCCAGAAACTTCGTCAAAGCACACCACGTCGTATTGACATACGAGGCCCCGCTGGCCGGAAGCATTGTTTACAAACATTCTGGCCACGGTGGCCTTGCCGCCTGAAATCAGGTGTGCGTAAGGTGAAACCTGCTGGAACAGATGGCTTTTGCCAGTCCCCCGTGGGCCTAGTTCAACCATGTTGTAGTTACGTTCCACAAAGGGAACCATACGCAGTAAGAGCGCATTACGCTGGCGATCAGATAGCCCCGCAGGCTCTATGCCTATGGAGCGGAGTAAAAATTCTTTCCATTCTGCTGAGGTAAAGTTCTGACGGGCTTTGGCCAGAGTATCAAGAACATCCCGCTTGGATAGTTGAATTTCCCGCAGAGACACAACGCCGAACGGTCTTCCCTTATGCTCCTGAGCAATAACAGCATCATAGCTCAAGGTAATTTCCGCATAGAAACCACCGGTGAACATCCGCTCATGGGCATTGACCAGCTCTGGGCTGATGCGCACATCTGTAAGCCGCAGGCTTGGCAAAGTCGCCACATAGGAATCCGTTTTAGCGTCAAGCCGTGCCGTGATAAGGTCAATAAGTTTGACCTCTCCGTTTTCTCTGGCTCTGGCTTTGAACAGCTCTTCTTCTCCCGCTTTGACAGTACGGGAGGCAAGCTGGCGTTGAACAATTTCCAAGCCTTCATCAATTTCACTTCTATCGGTGCTGGCACAGTATCTACCAAGCAAAAATTCAACAACATAGGTTGGGACAGGAAACAGACGGCTGAATGTTCGCACCAAATCCTTGCGAACAAGATAGCCTTCCAGCGATGATGCGGCCTTTATATCAATGTGATCCATTTCCATTGTTCTCAGCCCTCGCCTATAATGGTTGCGCGTTGTGCAACCAGCGTTCCATTTGCATCAAGTAGAACCGCAAAAGCCTGTTGTCCTGCCAGCTCTTCATTTTCAACGACTACCGAAGCCGTTCCATTTTCTTTAAAAGCCTTTTCAGACACAACTACGCTGGAAGAAGCATCACCAGCTTGTTTGCGTATATCAAACACTCCTGAAAACGCGCCTTCAATGGCAGCGGTACACCGTAATCCTTTCCAAATCACATCAGAAAATACGATGGGCATTTCAGCAGAGGAACGCTCACCTTTTGTCACTGTCAGTTGTAAAGTCAGGCACTCCTGAAGGCTGAGGCCGCCATGTGTATACTCTTGCCCACTTTTAAAGCAACTCACCCCATCGGCAAGGGCCACAAAATGGTTAGGATTCCAATACCAAGGGTATAACCTCTCCTCACAAGCTGCACCGGCTTTCAGCGATGCGCAACGTCCCCATTTATTGTCCGCAAGGGCTATGGGAAGTTCAACCTTGGGCAACCCGCCTGGGAGCAACAGCCAGCCGTGATCTGTGACCACAATGACCTGCTTCCAGCCTGCCGCAAGAAGCTCATTGACACGATCTCGTATTTCCAAGATGCAGGCATCAAGATGCTTTGCCAGTTTCCAACCCCGGTCGTGGCCTTCATGATCAATATCGCCAACTTCGGCCCAGGCCATGCCCTGACCGTCGCCAACTCCGGCTCCTTCCAAGAGAACCCAGCCCGCATCAGCCAACGCTTTCTTCAGGTGGTAGCCTCCCTTCAGCGAATGGCCGGTTTTTGCCACTGAAGGCTCAAAATCAGCCATGTCATCGTGGCCGGTAAAATGGCTTTTAACAGGGCTTACTGCCGGTTTTCCGGTAGCGGTGACACTGGGCAGAGCGGCCCAAACAGGCTTTGCAGCTATGGTATGACCACATAATTCAAGAACCGTTTTTAGGCGTTGGGCTGTGTCAAAGCGCAAGCCGTCAACAAAGAGAAGGCAGTCGCCGGGGTTGAACACAGTATTTTGTGCTGCCAGAGAAGCCCCAGGATAGGAACCCTCAGCAACTATTTTTTGGAGATGCCGTGCAGATGCTTCCATCCACGGAAGGTAGACAGATCGAATGGCAGCGGAAACGGCTTCGACATCGGCTTTGCCGTTAACATGCGCCAACGCCTGCACAGCAGCAGCATCAGCCTGCCAGCCATGACTTGCGTAGCTTTTGACAAGATCATCCACAGACCCGGCAGCCAGGCCGGAGGATGTTTCTGCGAGAGTGGCAAGGTGCGCCAATGCACAGGCTAAAGGAGCCTCGCCAAGCTGTGCCCAAACCAGGGATCGTCTGTGTGCATGATTGTTTTCAAATACCGCTATTTTTGCTCGTGCTTCATGAGGAGGCAAACTGGCAAGGCTCATAAGTTCATTTTGTAAACTCTTTTCCTGCGCCTCGTTCCACTGCGGCCAGCCCTCAAAGTCTTCTGCCTCGTGCGAGAGCCAGATCAGGGTATTACTTGGAGGACTGCATTTTCTGATGTGCGCAGGAATATTCGGGTACCGCCCAGGGGCTTCACAAAAACGCTCCCAAATAGAAAGCCAGGGGCCTTTGTGATTGGCCAGCCTGGTGCATCCCTCAAGAACACCTTCAGTCAACGGACTGAAGGCCAGTTGCGACTTGCATACTTCACAAAACGCTTTCCACTCGTGTTCCTCACGGCTGGCTTGGAAGCTATCTCCCTGGTCAAGCCATTGCAGTACATCACGAGCAGGATCGCCCCCTGTAAGCAGCATATTGAAATAATCCTTGTCCAGCCGCTTACCTTTCAACAAGTTCACATCTTCATCAAGAAGACGGTGCAGCGCAAGCTGCATGGCTTGTTTGGCCTCGCTATCTTGTGCCACGTCCAGCCCAAGACCACCCTGATCGGATTTTAACCAGGCAAGTATTGTCCAGTCCTTGCCATTGCCCTGCGACCAGATTACGCCACGATACTGTAGTTCGGCCAAGGGCTTCAGGTGATCGGCGCAGCTTTCAATGGCCCGCAAATCCTGGCGGCTCACTCCGGGGAGATATAAAACAGGCGTGTGTTCATGCGGAAGCGTGGCATCTTCAATGCAACCCGCCAGAACACAACGCAGCCAGATAGCAGGCCCAGTGCGCTTGTCCGGAGCATAGTCGCCCAAAACCAAGAGTTCCGGCAACCGTGCCTGGAGAAGGGGCATAACGGCTTGCCATTGCCGGTCATGATCTGGCCACAGAATGCAGGCAGGAGCTACCTGTATTTCAGGGTTGAAGACTGCGGCAGCACGGATGGATTTGAGGAGATGGTCTAGGATGGTCATACATACAATACCTTTTCAGCAAACATGTTCACACATTGGCGTCAGTTATCTATGAACTTGTCGGGGCAACACGACTCTTACATAGTCATCAGTCGCCTCAAAAGCAGGATCAACATGGTTATGCTGCCGCATCAACGGGATAATTTTTGTGCGTACCCCCATACCACGAGAGTCCACATAGCCATAGTCCCGCAGAATTTCTACAACCAAGGTATTACGAGGAGAGCGCTGCCCAGCGATCATCTTACTTATTGTCATTGAGTTTTGCAGTCTTCCAGGACTAATGACTTCCAGCCGATCTGCATAACACACAACTTCAATATCTACTGATCTTGTCCAATCACGGTGAACCAAGGCATTTATGACTGCCTCACGCAAAGCCTCCCACGGGTAAAGCCAAGAAACATCACGCCGCATGTTGTGATCCACAGTGCCGGATTCTTCTGTGACAAAAGGCATGATCGCAGAGGAAAATTTTTCAATGATGCCTTCATCAGCCAGGATTCTTTGTCCTGCCTCAGCCGTTTCCCATCGCCCCACTAGCGGGCCATCCAGCACAGTATCAAATACAGCCCGGTATTCTTTATCAAGCTCTTCAAACACCATAAACCGAATGCCAGCCTGACCAAGAAAACGTCTTGGAGATATGCCAAAACAAAGCAGTCCTGCTATGGAACAAACCCTGTTTCCAAAGCCGTCTTCTGCCATAAGCCCTAAGCCCAAAAGGCGCTCGATCCATGCTTCGTCTGTCGCTGGAATGCTGGGGTCATGCATGATGTCGCGAAGATAGTATTCCATTCGATTTAAATCCAACGAACGGAAGGAAGAGCCTGCCACCGGTAACACTTCTACATGAAGCAAACCACCGGCCTGGAACAGTCTGGCCTGCTGTTCACGCGTTGCAAGCTCAGACCTGTCACCCATTCTAATATAAATCTCTTCTCTATTGTTGTGACGCACAACATAGGGCTTAGATATGCCAGCTGTAAGTGTGACCACACCGACTCGGATATTGTTTTCAAGAAGCACTTCCTCATAAAATGGAATAATTTGAGGATGCACTTTATCCCGAAAAACATTAAGCACCCATTCTTGTGGATTCGGCCTTTGCAGGCCAGTAATTGTTCCATCATCTTCTACCCCTAACAAAACTCGGCCACCAAGCAAATTGGCAAAGGCAACTACTTCTTTAGCTAATTGTTCCGGGCGCACATCATCGCGCTTGAACTCAACGCCTGAATTTTCACCATTAGCAATAATTTCAAACAACTCCGAACGAAGCATTGAGCACCTCAATAGCCATATTTATCTTTACGCATAGTAAATGCCGCCTTGCCGCCTTCAAGAATTTCAGCAGCCTGATCACGCACGGCGGGCACATCTATAGCCCCTTGTGACTCTTCCGGCATACATCCCTTGCCATCATCAGCGCTGAATACACCTATCCATTCTGCATCTCCAAACACAGGAATATTTGCGTTATGAGTGGCAAACAAAAACTGCCTTGAAATCTTGGCTCGTCGTAACTCTGCAACAATTCGCTCTGCAATAAATGCATTATCTAAGTTGTCTTCGGGTTGATCCATGACAAGTGGGTCTTTATTATCCAACAATAAAAGGTGTAAAATAGCTGTGCATTGTTGCCCTGTAGAAAGTCTATTAAGGTCTTTATAGTTCTTTTCGTCACCATGACTGACATTCAGTTCTATATTTACCTGATCAGGCAATTCAATTTCTTCAAGCTGTAAGCGCTGCTCTAAAGACATACGCGGTAAAGCATCCGCTACAGAGGGCGGAATCTGCCAATTTGCACTTTTTAGTGCTTCACTGCCACTCTGTATGAGGCCTGAGAGCTTCAGCGGAGAAAAATCAGATACTTGCTCTACCCAGCTTAACCGCGCAACTCCAACATTTTCAAGATGGCATCCAAGTAAAAAATTCAACATTGGCTTGCGGTCTGCCTCTGGCTTTATTGTTAATTTTAGTTTGCCATCCAGTCTTTTATTGGTTCTCTTTAAAGCACGCTCAAATCGTGCGGCACGCTCTGCACGGACTTGAGAAAGCTCATTATGAATAGCAGTTCGCTGTTGTTTAAGTGAATTTAAGTACTGCTCCTTTGTTGACTTTGTGGCCTGTGCCGGAATAATACGTTCTCGCTCTTTTAGAAGCTTTTGATACTCCATACCTATTTCCTGGCCACTTTTACCCGCACTGGTTGGCAACTCTGCGAAAACGGCTTCAAGTGCACGTTCTTCCGAGGCTAGCGCAGCTATGATTTCTTGAGCTACCATAGCTATCCTTTTATGCACTTCTGCATAAAAGGACACCCACTGCGCCAACAACCCTTCAGTATATGGCTGGATTTTATCTAGTTCTGCCTTGATTTTTCTAAAGTTCTCTGCTTGGGGGATATTTTCTAAAGCAGCGTCACTTAAGAAAGCGGTATCTGGATAATTATCTTTAAGCGTATGTATTGCCTTTTGCAGTGCTGAACCTTCTTGCTCGGCTGCACGGTTTAACAAACGCTTTGACTTTTCCAGCACAGGAATAGCCTTGAGTTTTTCTTCTATTCCTAGACTTTTAAACATGCCAAGCTGTTCATCAATTTTTGGTAACCGCGCAACCTGATCTTCTAAAGCCTGAACATCGTTACTGGCCTGGACAATTTGTTTACGATTCTCAGTAAGCTTTGTCATTGCTTCGCGGATGACGGCTTCAAGCTCGCCATGTCCACTATCCAAAAAGCGTTCAAGCAAGTTACGCTGACCCTCTTGATCCTGGGTTATTTCGTAAATTTCGTTCTGACTGAAGAACTCAATACCAGGCAGCAAATCATCAGGTAAAAAATTTGAAGGTTTACCCTCTGCATCCAGCACAACTAAATTTTCGCCGTAGCGCCGTGATATGGTAAATTGTTGGCCGTTCATGGCTGAAGAGAGCACGGAAAGGTCAATGCGCGCCTTATTTTTTCCAATATTTTCTTTTATAATTTCTGTATGTTGTTTTTGAGCATTTTTACCAATAGGGGTTTTTCCTAAAACATAACGGAGACACTCCAAGAGCGTGGATTTTCCAGTGCCGCGCCCACCAATGACGGCATTCAAATGCTCAGAAAACTCAATACAAAGATTGTCCAGGTAACCTCCTGTTATTTTTAGATTCGTTAATTGTGAATAATATTTCTCTTCTACATCGCTGTTTAAACGCACCCGTGATTCAGGATCTTGAAACGCCAATTTAAATGCTTCAAAGCCTGGCTTGGTCATTTTTATGAGACATGAAGACCTTAAATCTCCCAATTCTTCAGGTCTTGCTACGTCCTTAGCATTGATAATTGCCATAGGATACTCACGCTTATAGGCGTGTTCTTTATTCAAAATAGTCTTGCGATAAAAATCGCCATCAACACCAGTGAGGTCTTCAATAGAGCCTGCTATTTGCGCAGCTTTGAGAAGAGGATTTTTCCAGATATGTGGATTCTTTTTATTAAGAAGCCCGCTTTCATTGACGCAATGTGCAGCATAAATAAAACCGTGGTGGTTTTTTACAACTTTCTCAATAAGCTGATATGCGCTTAACGAGGAAGGGCGTATGCCATCACTTGGGTTAAGGAGTTGCAAGTCTCCAAGATAGCGATGCAATTCTTCTGTAGTTGTTTCTTCAGAATATAAACAAACAAAATGTATCTGCTCACTTGAAGATATTTCAAATCCTGGAAAGACAAGAATGCCTTCTTCGTCTAGCGCTTTTCTTATGGCATCGGCACCTTCAACACTTCCATGATGTGCCAGCCCAATAACTTTTATAGCGTTTTCTTTGGCATAGTGAACCAACTGAGCATTATACTCTGCTTCTTGCATTCCGTGGTTTTCACCTCGAAAGCGTATATACTCCGAAGGATTTACCTGAAGCGCGCACTTCCAAAATCGTGCCCTCGTGTAGCTGGTCATTGCGTCACTCCCCTTGCGGCTTGTTTTTCCGCCAGAGTCAGGTGGTGGTCATTGATGCGGTCGCCATTGAAGGCATGATACCAGGGGGCGGATTCCACATCCTTGCCCCGGTCTTTGTCCCATTTGATATTGGGTTTGTCGCGCAGGATGCCCGCGCCTTTTTTGCCTACATCAGGCACGGAGAGGAAGGGGCGGATGTTCAGGCGGACGCCATCGTTAAGATCAGGGTTCCAGCCGATGGGCTGTTTGTCCAAGGCTTTCCAGCGAACAAAGATGTCGTAGGGGGCTTCACCCGTAAGGATCAGTTCCAGCTTTTTCTTGAGGGATTCGGCGGCGGCCAGGCGTTCGCCCGCACCGTCAATGCCGTTCTGCTGGTCTTGCTTCTGGCGGCTTATCCAGTCGCCCACATAGGTATAGGTGAGCGTTTCCAGGTTCTTATAATCCAGCTTATGGTAGTTGACCAGGGCGGAAAAGCCGTCGCGCAGGCCATCCCAGACATGCCAGATAAAGGGCCGGTGCTGGAACAGTTTGCAATGCTGGGCAAAGAACTTTTCGCGCAGCCAGGTTTCCAAGGTTTTGCCAGCGTGGTCGGCCTGGGTGAGCAAGGCGGAAAGGGTTTCGCTACTCCAGGCCGGGCCATAGGCGGCGGCCAACAAATCCAGCAGCCTGTCAGGCGCGGCAGCTTCGCCGCGCACCGGGGGAATGCACACGATGCCGTCATCATCGGCATAGGGCAAAAGAGCGTCGCAACGCTCTACCCACTGGCGCTGTTCCGGCGCCAGCTCCATGTTTGCATCCAGTTCGGCGGGCCAGCGGTAGCCCAGCAGGCGGGCCACAGCCACATCCAGCACAGTGGCGTCCTGTCGCAGCGGGCCGTGGGCTGTCAGCTTGGCGTCTTCGTCCCAAATAACAGAACCGCAAGGGTGGCCGTGGAATATCCACTGCGTGGGGTCGTCGGTATAGGGCTTGGGCAGACCGTGAGGGTATTTTTCGGCGGCAACGGCAGTCCAGTGGTCAAGGTCGAAGGGGATTTTTATCATCGAGCCAACGGTGACTGCCATAGACTGATCGATTTCTCGAACCAATCCACTATATGCTATTGATTCACAAAAAGCCCATGTTGCAGGCAGGTTTTTGTTGCTTTTAAGGATAAGTGTTCCGCCGTTTTTGCCAAATATTTCACCGCTGTAAAGGGTTACTGGGAGTTTGCCCATTTGGGTAATACGAATTCCTGTATTCCCCAATACAGCGTATCCATTCATATTTTTTGAAGGAAAATTGTGTGCCGTTGGACTGTTGTGCAGACTACCCTTTGCGTTTTCCCAGCGAATTATCTCTGACCGTCCATTATAAAACTCTGAAGTTGTCACGTTTTGAATGAAACATTTCCAATCTGGATTTATAATATTAAATTCCCAAAAGAACATTACATATCGTGGAATATCTCCTGTAGAAATCCCTTCTATGCAAGTGCAATGTTTACTTAAAAATGCTACATCATTGCCTTCAGAAAAAACTACCCGTGCATCGGGATTAGCCAACTGCCTTGCCTGCTCCACGCTTTGCACGGCTTCTACCTTCAAGGCCGTGGCTTTTTCGTGCGCATTGGTGGCTTCGGCAACATCCAGGCCGCGCAAGAGATGTATGGAGGGCTTTTCACTCATGAGGCCGTCGTGCCGGGGGGAAGAGCCACGGCTCATGGCAAGCAAAACAGCCTTGACCACTTCACCGCTGATGGTAGCGAAGGCACCGGCCCCCAGCCTTGCCAGCATATGCCACACATGCTTTTTCAGCAGTTTCTCACGAAATTTCTTGTAGGTGGTCAGGAAAAGCCAGTTTTGCGGTAGCACAATGCAAGATGTGCCCCCGGCAGCACACAGGTTCAGGCAGCGTTCCAGAAAGACCGTGGCCAGATCATTCTTGGCTTCAGGGTAGTGCGTTTCGCAAAAGTCGCGCAGGGCATCACCCTGTTTGCCACGGGCCAGATAGGGCACATTGGTGATGACCAACTCATATTTCTTACCCAGCAGCAAAGCCGCCCTGGCAAGGCCCTGTGCGGCCACGGCGGCTTCGTACTCTATGCCGTCTTCTTCATGCAGGCTTTGTTGTAGGGCTGGCTGCAACTCGGTCATATCCGCAAGCCTGGCAGCAATGGATGCTGAAGGGTCGAGCAGCGAACCTAACACCGGAGCTTGACGGAACTCATCGTGCAGCAAATCCAGTGCGTTGCGCAGTCCTGTGTTGGGTTTGGCAAGCCCCGTCCATGTAGCTTTGTCCGCCGTAACATGTACCCCCGAACAAGCCACGTTCAGGGGCGGCAAGGGCCGATAGCCCGCCCGACTGGCAAATGTACCCTGGCCCCAACCAGCCCAACCTGGGCCAAAGCCAAAGGTTGTTGCCGGATCAGGATTAAAATACGTCCAGGCGGCAAAGGCCAGCGCAAAGGCCGCCAGTTCCACGCAACGCTGGTCAAGCTCCAGCCCGTGGATATTGTCGCGCAGCACCGCATCAATAGCCTGTTCTGTGGTCAAGCCCTCCAATGTTCGCCGCATGGGCACCAACATTAAAAATGCCGCCACCAGAAAGTGGCCTGAGCCGCAGCAGGGATCGAGCAATTTCAACTTGTCCAGACTTGGCCATTCCGCAAAGGTGCCCGCTGCCGGTGTCCATGTGCCGTCATCCAGTTGTACAAAGCGCAGATATTCGAGGGGAACACCGGGTATGGCGGCTTTTTGGCGCAGCTCTTCTTCGCTGCTGGCGTTTTTCAGGTCTTCTGCTGTCAAACGCCGTGCGGCCCACCACGCGCCCAGGGCGTTGTCCAACAAGAAACTCACCATATACGGTTCGGTGAAGAGCTGCGTGACTGCGGGCAGTTCGCGGCTACCGATTTTTACTTCGGATTTATTGATGGCATCTTTGTTGTCCGCCTGCCAGAACTGGTAGACCCAGCCAAGGCTGTCAGAGGCAAAAAAGACTTCTTGCGGCAGTTCTGCCAGCAAGCGTTCGAGTTTTTGCTGATGCTCCGGGGGCAAGGCCAATTGGAACACCGGGGAATCCAGCCGGAAAATCTGCGGCAACATGCGGGCGGCAAAACGGGCGGCCAGTTCCCAACCATTAGCTGCGCCTTCATCGGCGGCCAGGTCTTCGCATTCTTCCAGCGTCACCGCCACGGGAGCTTCCGGGTCGGGATACATGAGCAGGTTGTTTGCCGCCAGAAAGCTGGCAAAGAGCATACGGTGCCAATGCTCATAGGCCACCTCTTCCACCAGACGATCCATTTTCTGCACTTTGTCGCCGTTCAGCGCATCGCCAAGCTGCCGTCCGTGCGCCCTGAGTTTGCGCCGCAATTCGCGTTGCGCTTCGTTCAGATGTGCAGGAACCACCTGTTCGTCTACGCCAAGCTGACCAAGTGCGGCACGAGCGGCGTTTTCCGCTATGGTACGGGCTTCTCTGACCGTGCGCTCCAGGCGGGCGCGTAGGGTTTTGTCGAGGGTAGGCATGGGGGTATCCTATATTTTTGCAGGACGGTCATGGGCGTAAAGGTGCTCGTCAAGCGACCAAATGTAGACTCGGCGGGCATGATGGAGTTCACATTGGCGTTCCCAGTCATGTATGATGGACAAATCGCCTATTCCTGACTCGCGCATGGCTGAATCAGGAAAACCTGCCAACCATCTTTGCATGTCATCTCTCGTGGGAAAATTGAGAGGAGTAAACGGAATTGTTCCATCGAGAGCTTTCTGTACCTGTTCTACAAAACGCTCTGCGCATCTACGGCGCTGTGCCCCATCGCCATTTTGCGCGATATGATTGCCTATTTCTAAAATGGTCGCCATTGGCAAAAATAAAGATTCTTTAGCTAGAATTTTTTGGTGAAGCGCTTCTAGTATTTCATCACGCTTGTGTGCCATTGCAGGTACATCTAATATTTCCGCAAAAATAGAGGTGTCAATCAGACATACCGCACTCATTGGGCAGCCCTCTCTCGCTTTAACTCATCCAACCAAGACAGGGCCGCAGCTTTGCGTTCTTGCGAAGTTGTGCTGTCCTTTAAAAAGCGCTCCAGAATGCGCTTTGTTGCGAGCTGGCCCAAGGTTCCCTGTGCAATCAGTTCTGGGTAGCGTTCTAAGCTATCAAGACGTGTTATTTGGCTGTATCCTGTGATAGGGTCACGGTAACAACATAGCACATCGCCCAAGGCTTCATCCGGTACAGCGTCAAGAAGGGCGGGATTATGAGAGGTAATTAGCACATGAAGATTACGGACTGAAGCAATATGCAAAATTTGACTTACTAGTGTTTCCGCTCGACTTGGATGAACACCATTGTCAATTTCTTCTATAATAACAAGGCCATTCGCACGGGTACTAAACAATGTCGCTGCGATAGACAGGACTCGTAATGTTCCGTCCGACAAAAGCGGGGCGTCAACAGTGCGTTCTTTATCACCAAACGATTCATGCAATCGTACCATTACATCATTTCGCTCTGTCTTTATGAAAGAAATATCTGTAATATCTTGCTCTGGTAATGAACAAATGAACGAAAGAAGTTCTTTTTTATGCTCTTCTCCCTGGTTGCAAATCCTATAAAGAACACTTGAAACATTTGAACCATCTTCTTTTATTTCATCATCTTTATTTGCAAAAGCATAGGAACGCATTGATGCGGGGCGAGGGTCAAGAAAAACAATGTTCTGCAATGTTTCACGAATAGATTTTGTTACGGCTGGTATTAGTTTTTGTGATTTTTCATGCTCTTTTCCAAAGCGTCCTGGTGTTTCGAGCTGGTAAAATATTGCTTGTTGATTTGAACAGGTAATATGAGGCTTATGTTTGCCTTTTTTAAAATTATTATATTGAACAGATACAGTGTTTGTGTGGATTTTTGGTGCGCCGTCAACTGTATAAAGAGGTAAATTTTCTACTGGGCTGGACACCGATTCCGCTGTGAGAGTAAGTCTTCCTGACACCAAGCCCAAGGCAATATGAAAAAAACTCCATCCATCTTCAGTCGTTGGAACAAAACAATCCAGTGACAGACTATCGTCGCCGTCAAGAAACAAGTCTGTAGCTTGCCCACGGATAAACGTATCTGCGCCAAGAATATTGCGCTCGATATCATCCAGGCGGCTTCCTTTTGCCAACCAATTTAAAAGCCGTAAGGCCTCTAAGGCATTACTCTTACCCGATGCGTTCGGGCCTATCAAAAACGTCATTTTTGACAATAGAAGGGTCGCTTCAGAATAACTTTTAAAATTCTTTATCGTGAGTGAAGAAATCATGCTTCCCCCTATTTTATCACAACAGGCCCTTTATTCAGGGCTGCTTTCAGTAACTGTTTGGTTTCATCTGCCCAGGCGTCGATTTCTTCAGGGGTTTTCAGGGTGCGGCGCGGTATTGAGATAAACTGCACTTCAGGTTCACACAATTCGGCGGCGGCCTTCTGCACGTTGTCAAAACGCCCCTGCATGGCCGCAACTTTGTCATTAAACATGTCCAGAGTGCAATAGTTCAACGTATTCAGCACATCCGCCGTGGTTTGCACGTTCACTGCCGGGCGGGCTGTCTCATGCAGGTTTTGTTCGGACATGAGCGGATAGCGTTGCTCTGGACTCAGCCGCTGCCAATTCTCGTCGCTTGCCAGTTTCTTCATGCCTTCTTCATGGCAAGCAGCGTATGCATCATCAAGCCGATTTAACTCTTCACGCAGAAGCTGGGTTAAGCTGGCGCAAAGCGGAGTTATGGCATCGGGTTCGTCCAGCAACTGGCGCTTGTTCTCAATAATTCGCACCTGCGCCAAAATCATGTTTGCTTCCAAAAGGTTGGCCGCATGGGCTGCAAGCTGTTTCAGTGCCAGCCATGTATGCCAGCGCCCGGCTATACGCCCGGCAAGGTCTGTCCAACTGTCGATACTGTTGGCCAGGTTTTCACGCTGATTGTAGATGGCAAGCAACTGTTCATTGCCCGCCGTGAGCCGAAGTTCTTCCAGAAATGCCGTGTCAGGCCGTGGCGGCTTGGGAGCCTCTCCTCCTGCCTGTTCGGCCAAGGTCAACATTTTTTGCAGGAATGGCAGCGCACAGGCTAACTCTTCACCCTGCCTGGCGGACAGGTCGAGCTTCTGAAACAGCTTGCGCAACTGTATGCGCTGGGCAGTTGTGATGGTGGCTGACTCTACTTTATATATGACCTTGCCCACAGTTTTGCGTTCCAGCTCTTTTGGGTCAAGCACTTGCCCGCGTTCATCCTGCGCTCGCACAAGACCTGCCACCAGCAGAACTTGCAGGGCACCGTCAACCGCATCGCGCGACCAACCATAAGGGGCGGACTCAAACTGGGTGCGAATGTCTACCCCTCTTTTGCCACCGGCAAGAAAGCCAAGAATGGCTTTACACACAGAGTTCTTGACTGGTTCGCCTTCATCGCCAACTGCCTTCAGGGCATCGGGAGCACCCTTTTGGGCCTTTTCATACACTTTGGCCCACTGAGCGTGGTCTGCCATCTGAAACTGCGGATACAACCTTTGCAGGGAGTTTTCAGCAGCTTCCAGCACCATATCCTGGAGGTTATTGCCTAAAACCTCATTGCCGCCAGCCTGGAAGACACGGGCACCAGAAAAGGCATCTTCCAGAAGCTCACGAATCTTGCCTTCTGCACTTTGCTTGGCAGTTTCCATAGCCGCTCGTGCTTCTGTACCTTCGGGGGTACCGGGTACGCCGCGCTTATCAAGCGTGGCGGCAGCGGCTTTGTAATTAATAAGATGGGTGCGCAGATCATCTGCAGAGCGTTTTGGAATGAACACAAACACCGTGGGGGACTGATTGCCCGCTTGACGAGCGTCTGCACGTACCGAATTTTCGTCAGTGCTCCACCCATCACGAACCCAAACGCAAACACGTTGGTTTGCATCTGCCGGAAGTTGGGTATCAAAGATTGGGTAAATGTCACGAGGGACGTTGGCATTACCGTGCATCAAGGAAAGTTTCCGCACAATTTCGCCAAACTTTTTGCGGGTACGGTCTTCACGTTCCGTATCAATACGATGGGCTTCGTTGGACAGAGCGGCTTTCTGACTTAAAAACTCATCGTTCCAAGCGGTGCTTTCCTCTGTCTGGATGCGATACTCGTCCTGTATGCGCATGAGAAGTTCGCATTTTTCAAGCAGGCCTGGCAGCTTGCTGCGCAACGCACCACTGCCTTGCGAAAGATTTTCTACCAGCAGATCCGCCAGGGTATCAACGGTTGCCTTAATTCCAAGCTCCTGATTCTGGCTGCCCAGCTTATTGATCAAAAAGACAAGGCCGCAGGCACGGGCCATAAGTCTTTCCTCTTCAGTACCCTTGTACCAGGTGAAGGTTTTTTCATGCACTTTTCGTGGCAATATACGCGACTGGAGCAATTTATCGGCTGAATCGAAGTAGAGGTAGTCTGCGGGTACAACATGCCCCAGCGATTCATTCAAATTGGTTTGGATGACCTTGTGAATCATGCTGAGCTGATTGCGTAGCTGGCTCTCGGTGCCAGTCTGATCCAACACCCGCAGGGTGCTCTCCCAAAAGCGGCGGCGCACCGGCAAAATGGGGTAGTCTTGAGAAAAATAAGGAATATCTTCTTGCCTGTGACCAATAGTAGTGCCCGCCAAATGCCTGGAAACTTCTCCCAGGTTGGTCTGCATGATCTGCTCGATCTGTGGCTTGGCTTCGGGCTTTTTCGCCAAAATGACCTGCCGGATAACAGCATCCACGTCAGCATCTGAAAGTTCAACGCGAACAGTAAACCGGCCTTGCAGGCGCGCCAGAAGCGCAACACCGGTAATGGCCGTCTGCCCAGTACCCACAAACAAAATTTTTCCACCGATATTTTTGCAAATGGCTTCTACCATTTCCTGCACTTCAATGGAGCGTTCGGCGCTTCCACCGATGAATTGCTGTACTTCATCAAGCACAATCAAAGTCAGAGGAAATTTCCCATCCTTTATGAGAGCCTGGCGTATCGCCTTGAGCATGTCATCGCTGGAAACATCCTGAACATACGGGTAGAGATTATTCAGGGTTTCCACGCAGGCTTCAGGGGAGGCGAACACCTTTGGTTTAACAGCCATGAGCGCAGCGTGAAGGCCCTCTGCCACATAGAAATTATCCAGCTCTACGTCCCAGTCATAACCATTTTGCTCAACATGGGCACGAACCTGTTCGTAAATGCCATCTTGCCGCAACCAGAGCACAAAGCGAGCCAGCGAGTATAGTTCCGGCAATCCGGCGGATTTAAAAATAATGCGCAAAAGTGCCAGACGAACGCTGCCGCTTGCGCCTGAGCCAAGAGTACCTGAAGCGGCATGAAGCCCACCGTGACGCTTGGCCTGTGTATTCAGTTCTTTCAGGTACTCGACTATACCTTGGGGCAAATTGGCAATACCACGCGCGGTGGCACCGTCCGTAAAGGTTGTATCAACCCAAAGCGCACGAAGCATTTTGACAAGATGCGACTTCCCTGATCCGAAAAAACCACTCACCCAGACGCCTGGCTGCTGAGCCTGGTCGATGTTTTTCAGGTACGTTTCAAGGATATGTGCCATCCCTTTTTCGTACTGACCATCGCAGACGAACGTTTCCAGTTCGTAACGAAGAACTGCCAGCGCCTGGCTGGTTGTTTCATCATTGACGCTGGCCACACCTTCATTAACAAGCTTTCTTGTGGCCGGGTCTTTTTGATAAATATCATGGTTGTACATCAGCTATCCTTCGTTCAAAATTCCTTGTCCGCAGTTATGGGCACAGCGAGATAATTCCATCCGTCATAGCCATCGAGCAATCTGTAGTTGTTGTTTTCAAAACTGCCAGGGAAAAACACCACCAAACGTCCCAAGGTCAGCGGTGCCAATTTATCAACAACATCCTTTACTTTTAGAAGGCCAAAAAGTGAGCCGACACCGGACAAGGCGACTACAGAGTCATCCCCAAAGTCGTGTTTTTGCAAAAAAGCTTCAAACTCTGTAATTATATAACTTAGGTACTTAGGCAAAAGCGTGGGCAAAAGATGTGGCTTTTGAAAATAGCTTGCGGCGTAGCGTTGTGAGGTAAGCCATATCGCAAAGGTATTTGTCAGGTCAAAAAGCCCCCAATCGTGTTCTGCTTGCCTAGTCGCAAATTCAAATTCATCTATTTTTGCCCTGAGCCAGCGTTCTTCCATTTCATTATAAACACAAAAAATGACGCGCTGTGCGGCAGCGGCATCACTGCGCCACGGCACAGAAATATATTTGCTGTAGGATTGCGTCAGCCGTTTGATCTTATTCATGAAGCCGCTCCAACTCATCCTGGCTGATTAAATTTGGAAATGTAATTTCAATAATATCGCCCATTCGTTTACAGGTAAGCCAACCTTTACGAGAGGATTCTTCTGCCAGTTCGATGATTTTTCCAGAAGGACAATCAAGCAATTTAGCGTATTCAGAATGGATAAGATTCTGCCCTCGAAAGCCGTTGAGGTAAGCAAGAAATAGTGCATAAGAAACACTTCCGGCAGAGGGGTGAGCTTGTGCTCTTATTTTTCTGGCGCGACCATTCAGGTGGCCAGATTGTGTCCAGGTAGCATTAATGTTTTGGGCGGTAGATTTCAGAGTAGCCTTGCTGAAACGCCCAGGGCTTTGTGCGTCAATAAATGCTTCAAGTGACTCTCGCGTTACGATATTTCCTTCGGATACACTCAAAATATAAGGAGCTGTGCTACGAAAAATTGGGTCACGAGCGTAAGCGCAAAGCAGTGCAAGCAATGCCCTGGATTCAGGATCACGATTCCAAAAATACAACAATGAACTGAAAAGAATATTGGCGGGGTCAAGCGAATAAAGATCAACCAGATATCTGCTGGTTAGAGTGCGCGTTTTGACAGAACGCTTGCCCAAACAATTATCATGGACGATTGCGTTTTGATAATCGCGTTTTTCAGCAGCAGCACGATTGATATAAGACAGCAGGGCACAGAGTTCTTCAAACATCATTGTGCGTGATGTGTGAGCGCCACCCAGCTCAAAACTGAAGCCTGCTCTGGCAAGACAGCTATTGTTCTTCGTCATGTCCTGCACCGGCAT
Source organism: Desulfovibrio simplex (assembly GCF_055387835.1). Taxonomy (NCBI): domain Bacteria; kingdom Pseudomonadati; phylum Thermodesulfobacteriota; class Desulfovibrionia; order Desulfovibrionales; family Desulfovibrionaceae; genus Desulfovibrio; species Desulfovibrio simplex. The sequence continues at coordinate 3,723,997 of NZ_AP042377.1, read as the reverse complement.
CACTTGCACCACCTGTTCGTACCCATTCATCTGTTTCGCTTTTTTTGAACTTCCATAGGCGACCAATTTTATGGGCGGGCAAGTTTTTTTCACTGATCCATCTGTAGATTGTGTCCCGTTTCACCCCTAAGTATTCTCCGATTTCATCTACAGATAACCATCTGTCTTCCATGATTTTTTACTCCGGCTATTTTCCATTGATCGCAGCGATATAAGCCCATGCTGTATCCTTTTTCAAACTATTAGCGGTGCAGCCAAAAGTCAAGGGTTCTATGCTACTTTGAACGTGTTTATACCAGTATGGCTGGCCTTATGCCTGTATCGGGCATTTTGATGACGCATGACGCGCCTCCATTTTCCCCAACGCCAGAGTAACTCCTTCCTCACCCAAAATCTCGCGTATTTCTTTCAGCGAATAGCCCTTTTTCAACGCCTCCTGAAAATCCCCTGCCAGTATCTCCAGAGCCTCCTCACGGGTTTTGCCCGTATCTTTTGGGGGGAGCTTCTGGAGCTTTTTTTTGACCGCCATAATCTTTTCCACCGGAATTTTTGTCTTCACTGCCATTGCTGTTGCCTCCATTTTGGGAATTTCCAGGCAGCATAGCACAAATATTCAATCCCTATCAATACGCCACTCCCTGTCATGGGTTCTTCGTGGCAGGATGGTAGTTGTCTGACGCCAACTACACCATCCTGCCAAAGGGCTTCGCCCTCTGGACTCCCAAAGGCAGCGCATTCGGCGCAGGCTTCTCACGCGCTCAAAACAAAAGACAGGGGAAAAGGCATGGCAAAGCCGAAACGTAAATTCCATAAGCGGTACACCCTATGGGTGTCGGAAGGCGAAGCAAAACAGCTTGAGGAACAAGCCAGCGTGGCCGGACTTTCGGTTTCCGAATGTCTCCGGCGGCGCGGCTTCGGGGGCAGGCCCGTGGTGGCGCAAACGGACATGGCCACGATCCGTGAATTGCGCCGCATCGGGGGCCTGCTCAAGCATCATTTTGAGACGCTACGCGAAGCCGGGGCCAGCCGTGAACTCCTCGAACAGCAGGAGGAAGCCCTGCGGATTTTGGGCCGCGCCATCGAAAGATTGGGGAGCGGAAAACCGTGATCGTGAAGAAGGTAAAGTACACCGACACGGACAAGCCCAAGGTCTGGCAAATTGGCGATCTGGTGGACTACATCCGCTATCCGCACAACATCAATGCGCAGGAAAAAGTCGCCCATGCCGGGAGCAGAAATTTTTTCGCCGCCACACATAATGGCCAGAAAGCGGAAATGATCACGCTTGCCCAGGAGAGCGTCCACAGCAAAATGCCGGTAAGCCATTGGGTGTTTTCATGGCAGGAACACGAACAGCCCACCCGCGCCCAGGTGGACGAACTGGTGGACATCTTTCTGGAACGCATGGGCCTTGTCGGGCACCAAACCGTCTATGGCCTGCACTACAATACCGAAAATTATCACGTCCACATTGCCGTCAACCGGATGCATCCTGTGACCGGAAAAGTGGTGCAGCCGCACAAGGGTTTTGACAAGGAAGAGGCTCACAAAATCCTGGCACTGGTGGAGCACAAACAGGGCTGGGCCAGCGAAGATAATTCCCGCTACACGATGATGGAAAACGGCGAGCTGGCCCGGAATCGACGACCCAAAAGGGTTCAACCGCGACAAGAAGCCATAGTAGCGGAACATGCCACCGGCGAAAAATCTGCCCAACGAATTGCCCAGGAACGCGGATATGACATCATTAAAAACGCGACTTCCTGGCCGGAGCTTCACAAGAAACTGTCGGAAAAGGGCTTGCGTTTGGAGAAAAAAGGCTCCGGGGCCATCGTTTTTGTTGGCGAAAAAGCCGTGAAGGCTTCGTCCATAGATCGGGATTTTGGCCTGAGCAAGCTATGCAAAAGACTTGGGGAATTTGTTGCTGAGGACAACCCGCCACCGCTGGAAACCATGCAGCCCGAACCTGTAAGCACGGTGAATCTGGAAGAATGGCAGGCATACCAAGCCGTTCATTCCGCGCCAAGTTCCGAACCGAAAAAGGCCGAAAAACAGCGCACCCTTGATGCCATGAAATCCCGCCACAGTACGGAACGAAAGCAAATTTTGGGAGGTCTGGGCAAACGTGGTTTACCTGCCCTCAACGCCGAAAGGCATCGTCTGAAAATGCGCCAGCGTGATGAGTTGCGGCAGTTTCGGCAGCAAGCGGGGCGCAGGCAGAAGCCCGGCAAAGGCAAACCCCGCTTTGAAACCTGGTTACGCGGGCAAGGGCTGCACGGCCATGCCGACCGTTGGCGGCACCGGAAGCGTTTTGAACCGGCACCACCGCCGCCAGCTCAGGAGCGCAACATCATGGACACAGCCGTCACATCGGAACAGCAGCAGTTCCGGCAGTACCTTGCCGCTGTGAACGCGGATCGCGTCCGCGTCACCTGCATCCGTATGAAGCCGGACGGCGGCAAAAAGGTCTTCATTCTGGACAAGAAAGACGGCGCAACCCAAGGGTTCACGCCGGAAGAGATGGAAACGCACATGCCGGAGATGCTCCGGCTTCAGCAGCGCGGCGAAAACATCTACTACACGCCGCTGTCTGAAACCCGGCATCATATCCTCATTGACGACATGACGCGGGAGAGCCTGGAAAAGCTCTACGAGGACGGCTTCCGGCCCGCCGTGGTGCTGGAAAGTTCCCCCGGCAACTATCAGTGTGTGCTCACCATCCCCAAGCTGCAAAGCGCCCACAACCGGGACGTGGGCAACCGCATCACCGAGCGCCTCAACCGTCTGTATGGGGACAAAAAGCTCTCCGGCTGCATCCACCCGCACCGCGCACCAGGCTTTGGCAACCTCAAGCCCAAACATCGGCGTGAGGACGGCTCTTTCCCCAAGGTCAAGTTGCTTCAGGCGGAAAAGCGGGAATGTGCCAAGGCTCTGGAGCTTTCGCGCCGCATTGAGCGGGAATACGCCGAGGCAGCCAAGACTCGGAAGCCGCAGACACAGCCCCCCCGCCGCCCATCGTGCGCGAACGTGCGACCCGGCGATCCTATAGCGGCCTATCAAGCGCATTACGAAAATATCCGCCAGCACCTTGCCCTGGAGGATTTATCGCGGGTGGACGCCATGATCGCCCTGCGCCTGCGGGCAACCGGCCACAGCCAGCAAGTCGTGGTCGAAGCTGTGCGCCAGTGCGGCCCCACCATCAGAGAAAAACCTGAAGGTCGCAACTGGCAACTCTATGCCGAACGCACGGCAGCCTATGCCTTTGGCACAGCCGGTGACGCGGCTCTGGCAAAGAACGAGCGGTATCTGGAGCATTGGCGGAAGATTGAAGGTGTTGGGGAAACAAATCAACAACAAACAACAATACGAATGATGTAGGATCGTTATGATAGTCACTGATAGTGAGGCTTGGCGTTTGTGGAAGGATGGAAAAGAAAAAAACATTAAAACTTGTATCCCCCTGGAGGAGTTTGTCGAACAAGCGGAAGAACTTATAAGGCTATGGGTTGCCGAGAAACCAAATATAAACCGGAGCGAACGGCTAAAGCTGACTTTATACAGATTCCGTTATGCCGTTAGTGTGGCTCATGCAGCAAAAATGTTTGGTATCCCTGAGAGAAAGGCCAGAGAGTTCCATCAACGAGTCCTTTGTGGGGTTATGAGCCGTGTCAAGTATCTCGCCACGGTTCATGCGGGGGAACAATATGAGTTTCATGTTTTTGCTGTGCTGAACATGCTGTACGAACGCTTTGAAAAACAAGCCGCTGCACCGCAAGCATCCGCCTAAACTGAGATAAACAGGATAGCTGATAAGGTTTGAGGCCGTTGTGGCGATAACGCCAACGGCCCAATCTTCGCCGTCCAGGGTGCGATGTTTCCCGGATATAAGGGCGCTCCGGGGTGGGCGACATTGAATTGTTGGAGCACTTCTGTTCAGCCGTCCTCACTCTGAGCTATCAATCGCACAGCGCGTCTCACAACTTCTTGCACCAATTCATCAGTCGTGCATGCGTGTGGAGGGCAACGCACGACAATCGGGGCGCTCTTCTCAGGCATGGGAGTTATGTGCTCTGACGGTTGCAGCATCCGCGCCCCTTGCCCGGTCAGAACCCAGGTGGGATTGATCCACTTCTTGCACAACAACGTGAGCAGCCAGTCGGCAGGAACAGAACCGCGCTTTTTTGCGTCAGAAATTGACGATTGCCGGACGCCCAAGAATTCCGCGAGTTCAGACTGTGTGCGGCAACCAGCCGCTTCAAAAACGCGGGAAAGAGCGGAAGGATCGCACAAAGCGGCTCTTCCATAGGGGTCAGGAACTTCGGTCATGACAAGCTCTCCGGTGTATTGCCAGACTGGCAATCACCGAAAAGCGATTGCCGGGAGCTTCTAACCGTCCTAGCGGCGGCGGAGTTATTCCCCGGAAGGGTATTGTATTCCTCGCACACCCGGCAGACCATACGACAAGAGAATGTCGCCAACCAGCGAATGCGGGAAAGCGACCCCGTGGATGAGCCACGGCCCGCTAGGATTTAAGGTGTTAGAAGCACCTACGCTTTTTATGCCCGAAGGCAGCGCGAAAAGCAACGGTGTAGACCCGCCCCCCCCGACCAAGTTTGAGCGGGGGTGGTCATGACGGCAACCCTTCGGAAATTTCGAAGAGTTCAGTATCAAGGTACACATGAAAGAGATGTTGCAAAAAACTCCCTACCCCGTAATAACCCGTAGCTCTTGCCAGAAAGACGGACAGCATCTTGACCGCTATACGACTGAGTAGTATATTTACCGCAGAAAGGACACAGCATGAAGCGTATCTTGAAAACGCGCCCCTTCAACCGTTGGCTGCGCAAAACGCTTTTAACCGATAACGCGCTCCTCAAGGCTATTGGCGAGATGGAGCGAGGGCTTGTAGACGCCGACTTGGGCGGCGATGTTTACAAAAAACGGGTGGCCTTGCCCGGACGCGGCAAAAGCGGCAGTACTCGGACACTTATTGCCACGAATCGGGAAGATCGTTGGATTTTTCTATTTGGCTTTGAGAAAAACGACAGAGAAAATATTACTCAGGCAGAGCTTAGCTATTTGCAAGGAGCTGCCCAGATTTTTCTTGGCTATTCCAGTGACGATTTACAATCGGCCATTGCCAGGGGAGATTTTTTGGAGGTGCATCATGACGAAGCATAGCCGTATTATTGAAGAAATGCACGAAACAGTGCAAGGTCTACACGCTGGCGGGTTAATCGACGAACGGCGTATGCGTGAATTTGAAGCCCTCTATCGGGCTAACCAAGTGCCCCAGTTCAATGCGGACAGCGTGAAGGCTCTGCGCTCCCGCCTGAATGTCAGCCAGGCGGCGTTGGCCATCATCATCAATACCAGTGCCGCCACTGTACGCGCCTGGGAGGCCGGAACAAAGAACCCTGGCGGGCCTTCATGCAAGCTGCTGGAAATTCTGGACAGGAAGGGGTTGGAGGCGTTGCTATAGTTTATGCAAGATGAGGAAGTGTGCCTTCTCTACAACGAATTTAGAAACCTTATTTTTTAGGTTCACACTCACTTACATACCCAGAATAAAGGATAAATATGAGTATAACAGTCGAAGATTACACACTATCGGAGGCTATTCACACGGCTTCCACAGAATTACTTATCCTACCGTGGCATACATCCCAAGAAAACAAAGTTCATGGAAAAGCTGTTTACCCAGAGTCAGCTTCAACCATTGTGAAGTTGTTACGCGAAAATTCGATTAGAGTCGAGCTTGCCGAAGGTTGTATTTCTGATGTCATTCTAGAAGATAGACGTTCTATAGAATGGCTTGGCCCTATTATATTTTTTTCTATGGATGCAATTCATCAAAACCCTGTAATAGTAAGTGTGACTCTGAATATAATATCAAATTACCTGAGTAATGTTTTATTTGGGGATAGAGTGTCACAAACTGAACCTACTGCAAAATTAGAAGTTGTCATTCAAGATAAAAGATGCACGAAAAAAATTGAATATAATGGACCTGTGTCTGGACTTACTGAAATTGAAAAGATAATAGAGGCAATTAAGAAATGAGAAACAGCATCTCTTGTGAAGATGTTATCATTAAACTTGATCAGCTGCTTGAACAGGCTGAGTCTGCCACGCCTCTGATAACAGACAAGCAAATTCAACTTGAACAAAAAAGCATATTAGCAAAGAACTTACAGGATATAAAAAAATATAAAGAGCAAGTAATAATTAAACAAGAAGAAGGGATTGCAAATTTATTTTTATATTATCAGTGTGCATTTAATTCAAAAATATCACATTTTGAGATGTGCCTTAATATTAAAAATGAACAGCATCATGCAGCATGGATATATCTTATAGACATGCAAGACTATTATAAGTATGCTATACAAGCCTTCAAGATGAGCATATTTTCATCTAACGATATAATAATCAACAGATTGCTTGAGTACAAGCAGCATATTCAATCTATTGAAGATGTAATTTTTCGTAAAATGCCAATTTATCAATCTTGTGGACTAAAAATTAGTGGTGGAAAATGCTCTGTATGTGAAAAACTCATTGATACATGTACGCATATTGAAGAGTGCATATATATGGGGCGTGTTTGTAAAAGGATTTTTGATAAAAATACTTTTATTGAACTTGAGCACGGAGCACTTGTAACAAACCCGAAAGATAGACGGTGCATAATTACTAAGTTTACCGATAAAGATGGTAGCGAAATAGACAACATAACCCAAAAAAGGGTGTCGAAAAGGAAAAATTTATCTAAAAAAAATAAATTTGAAGGATATCTAGTATACACAAAACAATTAGATATCTTTTAATCTAAATATAAATCATCCCACAGAACACATGGTATTTACATTTTTTGTGCAATATTTCTCTTAGCCGTCTCCATTTTGAGGGTACTTACTTCGAGGGTAACGTTTACTTGGCTTTCACTGAGGGCAATCTTCGGCTCCCGCTCGCTCACATAGCCCGGCTCGTCCTGCATACGCTTCAGCTCACGCATGACAGCACTGTGATTTTCCCGCACCAGAGCCAGTTCGCCCTGTTGCGGGAATTCGTGCCCCAGAGCAGCCTTGACGGTATCCAGTTCCGCCATTTCCAGGCGCACATTGGTCTGGTAGGTCTGAAAGGCTTGCTCCAGACCCTTCTCAAGGAAGTTATCCAGCCGTTGAAACATGCCGGATAAGCTGAATTTCTCCTCAAAGCCATAGATCAGATTGTCCGGCTGGAACTCTTGCTCACCCATGCCCTTGAGAGCCAGGCGGAAGCCGTCACCGCCCGGCGCTTGCGAACTGCGCAGCATGGACACCTCAAAGCCCCGGTACTTGCCCAAGGTGGGCTTGGCCCGTGATTCCCGCGTGATCTCCTTCACCCCTTCACGCAGGATATTTTGGATCTGCTCACTGTGCTTTTCCGTCAGCAGCTTGCCGTCTTTAAGCCATTCCAGCCGGATGCGCTCTTTGCCCTTTTCGGTGAAGGTGCGGGTGTTGCCGTCACGCAGGCCGCAGTTGGCGGCATAGTCCGCCTGTGCCTTGGCAAGGCGCTCTTCGGCAGCGCCAAGCCACTTCAGTCTATCCCGCAGCCGGTGTTGCGACCGCTGATGCTGTGAATACAGGGCTTCCAGCTTGCGCAGGTCGCTGGCCAGCTTCACCTGCATGAGAATGAGCGGATTGCCGGAGGCCGCAGCCTTCATATCCGCCGCGTTGGCGGCTTCGGACTGCACATCATCAATGACACGCTGGAGCAGATCGCCCTTGCGGAATTGCTCGATGGCAGCGGCCTTGTGCTCTATGGTCTGCCACATGCGCGCGTCATAAGTCTGTTTTGTGGCGTAATAATAGACGCCTACGGCAAATTTGTCCGGGTCACGCTCATAGAGCATGTTGCCCTGGCGGATGATGCGCCCGTTGCGCTGTTCCAAATCGCTTGGCCTCCAGGGCGCGTCCAGGTGATGCGCGGCAACAAGGCGTTTTTGCACGTTCATGCCCGCGCCCATTTTGGCCGTGGAGCCGAGCAAAATACGCACCCGCCCGGCCTGCATGTCGGAAAAGAGCTTGCCCTTGCGGATGTCGGTATTGGCATCGTGGATGAAGGCGATCTCGTCAGCAGGAATGCCGCGCTCCATAAGCTTTTGCCGCATGTCATCGTAAACGGAGAAACGCGAGCCAGCGGCCACGCAGGCGTCCATGTCCGCTGCTACGGAGCTGTCCGCGCCATCATCGTCGCCTGGCTCCACCGCGTCTTCGCTAGCATCTGCGCCTGCCCGGTCATCCTCCATACCTGGCTCCATGCCCGGTTCCACGTTTGCCTCCATACCGGAATCCGTGCCTGCCCCCGCGCCTGGCTCCACGTCTGACTGCGCGGCAAAGTCCTCTTCCACAAACTCCAACCCGGGGACGGGCGCAGGAGCTGCCGAGCCGCCCTTGGGCGTGGACAGGTCGCAGAACACGAGCTGCGTCCCTTTGTCCGCCGCCGTGTCCTGCCAAATCTGAAAAATACGCTCCACTGCGGCGTTGCTTTTGGAGCCGTCATAGTCTCCGGCCTCCGGGTCAATGAGGCGATAATCCAGCCCGGCCTTGCGGGCGTCATTGGTGATTTTGAGCGGATTGTCGATGCGCGGGTCTTTGGGCAAATGCTCCATGCGCTCGATGATCTCTTCCATGTACGCAGCCTGACCCGTGGAACGCTCCACCACATGGTTGAAGGGCTTGCCGCCCTCCACCGGAGGCGTGAGCGGTCGCAGCCCGGCCTTGGCAGCCTGTTCGTCCAGATCACCTTTCGTCACCACGTCCGCAAAGGAGCGGTACATGGAAAGCAGCTCCGGCACGTTCTGGAAGCTGGCGAAGCGGCTTTTGAGCTTGTAATTCACCCCCGTGGCGTCCAGCTCCCAACCGTTGGTGATCTGCCCGAAGGTAGAAGCCCAGGCGTCAAAATACTCAATATTCTTGTTTTTCAGCTCCTCAAACTGCAAATAGCGTTGCAGGGTGTAGACTTCGGCAATGGTATTGCTGATCGGCGTCCCGGTCATGAAGTACACGCCCCGGCCCTCGTGCTTTTTTTGCAGGTAACGGCACTTAATAAACATATCCAAAGCTTTTGCTGAACCCGTGATATTGCCAAGGCCGGACACATTCATGGTGGTGGTATAGCTCAGATTCTTGAACTCGTGGCTCTCGTCCACAAAGAGCGCGTCCACGCCCAGGTCGGCAAAGTCCACCGAGCGATCCTTGGCCCCGGTTCCGGCCATGAGCTTTTCATAGCGGGTTTCCATCTTCTCGCGCTGTTTTTCAAGCTGCTTGATGGTGGCCCGGCCCCCGTCGTTTTCCTTGGTCTCGGAAATGGCCGTAATCACCGCGTCAATCTGCTCTTGCAGGATTTCTTCCTGCATGTCGCGGGGCATGTCGATCTTTTTGAAGCTGGAATGCGCCACCACAACGGCGTCCCAATCGCCGGTGGCCACGCGGCTGAAGAGCCGTTCGCGGTTCTGCTTGGTGAAGTCGTTTTTGTCGGCCACCAGAATGTTGGCCCCCGGATAGAGGCGGTAAAACTCGTCGCGCCACTGGTACAGCAGGTGGTTGGGCACCACCACCATCGGCTTGTTGAGAAAGCCCATGCGCTTCGATTCCATAATCGTGGCTATGCAGGCCATAGTCTTGCCCGCGCCGACCACATGGTCAAAAAGCGACGTGCCCTCCTGAATGGAGCGCCAGACCACATCCTTCTGATGCGGCCGCAAGGTCACATCTGAAGACGCGCCCACGAGTTGAACGTGCGAACCGTCATAGCGCGGCGGCACATGGGTGTTGAAGCGTTCGTTGTACAGCGAGGCCAGCATGGTGCGGCGCTCATCATCCGCCCATACCCAATCCAGAAAAGTCTGGCGCACCTCGTCGGCCTTCTGCATGGCGGCGGCTGTGAGTTCCTGATCCACCACCATGATGGGGCGGTCGTTGTCGTCGTACTGGCCGCTTTCCTTCTCCACCTTGATGGGCCGATTGGTGAGCAGAGATTCCAGAATCTTGGAGGCCGGATATTCGGGAATGCCCCACACTTCCGTGTTGGCCGCATGGTCATAGACGCTGACCTTGGCTTCCCAGCGGCCCAGGATGGGCACATAGTTGATGGTCTGGTGGCCCCGGCCCCCGTGAATGCGCTCTTCAATGAAGTCGGCAAGCACCTCGCCGGGCACCCAGGTGGAGCCGAACTTAATGCCGATGTCCACGGCCTCAATGTCAGGGGGCATGGCCGCTGCGAGGGCTTCCACGTTGGGCCGGTACTGCGGGTCTTCCTGCGCGGCAGCCTGTGCCGTGCGCAACTTCTCCCGCACGTTGCCGGTGAGGTATTTGTCGCTGATCTCCCATTCCGCGCTGGCCGGATTGCGAAAAATCAAGCCCTCGTCCTGCAATTCCTTCTGGATGGACGCGGCAGGCCGGTGCAGCAACTGATCCATGCGGGCAAAGTCCACCTTGCCCGATTCACGCAGCGTGATGACCAGGGCGTCCTTGGCACTTTCGGCCCGTTCCGCAGCTTGGGTGGGCTTGAGCACACGTTGCCGGAAAATAGCCGCCTTCCGCGCTGACGCGGGCCGGGGGGAACGGCCTTGCCGTTTGGCCAGGTCTTTGGACAAGCCCTTGTCGTATTCCAGTTCCAGCGATTCCAGCAGCGAATGCTCCGGGTCTTCGCGCATGAGGGAACGGTTGGTCTGGGAGTTGAGATGCCCGTGCCGCCGCGTGAAGGCATCGTACTGCACGTTGAGCTGCCGCCGTGCGGCTTCGATGCGGGACTCTTCCGCGTCGGTCTTTTCGGCGTTGAGCAGCTCACGCAGGCTGTCGCGTATCTGGATCATGGCGGCGAGGCGCTGCCGGGCGGTATCGCTCTTGACCGGAACCTCATCGTAAGAGGCATCGCCAAAGCCCCCGGCAGTCTTGAAGACGATTTTGCGGCTCTGCGGTTCCACGCAGAGCGCGCCCATTTTCAGGGACTGGAAGTAGGCGGAGGCGATGAAGGCTTCATTGCGCTTGGCGCTGTCCACCTCTTCCGCCCTTTCCGTGCGTGGCGTATATTGCATGGGCGGGAGCACGGCCAGCCGCTTGGAAATTTCCGCGCTCAGGTCAATGTCCGGCGAGGCCACGCAGTTGAGCGCGTCCTGAAACATGCCTCCAGAATAGACCATGTTGCCGATGATCTGGCCGGGCAGTTCGGCAAAATACTTGTTGATGACCGCAGGCCGGGTGCCGCCTTCCTTTGTGTCTTCCGCCTCGGTGGTGGCGGTCTGCGTCCAGTCCGTGCTGCGGAGGCGCGGGCCGTCATGTTTACGGAAAAAGAGGATGTCGGTGGTTACGTCCGTAAGGGCATTCTGGCGAAAGGCGGTTTCCGGCAGGCGCACAGCCCCCAGGAGATCAGCATATTCTGCAATATGCTCACGGGCAGCGGGATCAACCGCATCCATAAAGAAGCGGCTGACCACAAAAGCCCCGATGCCGCCGGGGCGCAGCAGGTTCAGGGATTTTGCCAGAAAGTAGTTGTGGATGGAGAAATTGCGCAGTTCTGGAAAGTTGGGATCGTAGAGGGTCTGCTTGCCAAAGGGCGGGTTGCCCACAACCAGATCGAAATTGGCCCGCTGAAGCTCCACATTCTGAAAGCCGTTATTGATGTGGCGGGTCTTGGGGTAGAGATAGCGGGAAATGGCCGCTGTGGTCGGGTCAAGCTCCACAGCCACAAACTTGCTGTCATAGCCTTCTGGCATGAGGCCCATGAAGTTGCCGATGCCTGCCGAAGGTTCCAGAACCCGCAGCGGCCCGCCCTCTCTCAAGCCCAGAGTGTTTAGGCCCTGATAAATGCCATTGATGACGGTTTCGGAGGTGAAGTGCGCGTCCTGGGTGGAGCGGCGGGCCTTGGCGTATTCGTCGGGCGCAAGCAGGTTTTGCAATTCCTGATACTCCGCAGCCCACTTTTCATTGCGCTGGTCAAAGGCTTGAGGCAGACCGCCCCAGCCCACATAGCGCACCAGAATTTTCTTATCGTCCGGCCCGGCAACCTCCACCTTGCGCTCCTGCAAATCCTTGAGCAGGCGGATGGCGGCAATGTTGTCGGCAAACTTGGTTTTCGCACCGCCGTGGCCAAGCCGGTCGTCCGAGCCTATGTGGTAATTCTCAGGCTCGTATCCACCCCGGCGTTCTGCAAAATCTCCCAATCGCTCATCCCTTGGCGGCTCGCCTCCCAGGCCGAATCCGAGTTCAGCACGTTCGCTTCCCTCGTGCATTGCTGATCCAGCGTCACCAGCAAGTCCAGCGTGTGAATCGCTTCCAGACGGCGCAACTCGTCCGGCTGGTTCAGCGCCCAGCGATCCAGAATCAAATAAGCTGAGTTGGGAAATCCGCCCTGGCGCACTTCGCGGATGGTTTCCGGGCGCAGCACTGTGCGGGCGATTTCCAGCGGGGCTGTTTGTCTGTCGAGCATGATGCTCCTCCTTTTTGTCGGCCTGAGCTTTCTCGCGCCGAAGTTGTTCTATCTGGTCAGCCGTTACGTCAAAATTGAACGAAAGCTGCCGGGGGTCGTAGGTCTGTTTGCGTGACCGGGCCATGAGTCCTCACCCTTTGTCGGCCACGGCCTCCCCTTCATATTTAAAGGTTAATGCTGCGGCGTTCAGTATGTGGACGCCCTGATCATCTTCTATAAAGACAACCTTGTCGCCCTGTTCCAGTTTGAGCTTTTTGCGAACCTCCACAGGGACGGTGATCTGCCCCTTGGAGGTCATGGTGGCCATGTACATTTTCATGAGGTGCTCCGTTTTTGTGTTCCTTGTTTTCCTTGTATTCCTTACCAAGAAAAAAGCAAGCGAAAAAAACGGGCACCCCCTCCGGTCAAAGCATTTTTTCGTTGAGTTGACCCTTGGTGATGATGCTGATGACCTCTTCCAGCGCCGTTTTGTCCCCTTCACGGGCCTTTTTGGCGATGCCAAGCGCCTCGCGCAGTTGCACTGCCGTGAAGTCGCAGGACGGAAAGCGGATGCCCGCCAGAATGTAGGTGGGCGTGGACGTAATGCGCCCAAGCCCGGCCAGGATGTCTTCATTGATGATGCCGGCAGCGTCCTTGCTCAAAACTTCGCCAAAGGCTTCAGCAGGAATGGCCGCTTCCTGAAAGGCCAGCAGCAGAGAGGCTTCATAGGGAGTGGGAATACCCAGCGAGGTTTGGGGCAGCACCTTGTCCCAGAACAGATTGGCCGCATTGACGGAGAATTTTTTCAGGGCTTCGTAGCTCAAGGCTTTTTTGAGGGATTCACCGTACTGGTCGGTCGGAATATGCCGCACCACAATGCACATATCCGGCGCGGCCCGCTGGGCTTGCAGCGGTTCACGAATGCCGCAGTAAGAACATTCGAGGTTGACCCAATATTCCACCAGATCGCCCTGGAAGTCTTTCACAGGCCGCCCGTCAAGGCACTGCCGGTCAGCCAGGGCTTCGCCGGGATTATAGGGAACAGCCAGGTCTTTGCTGACCTCAGCCCGAACCTTGGCAGCTGCAGCCACCCGGTCTGACATGGGGGTTCCGGCGAGGGCGGGAAAATTTGCCAATACGAATAAAGCGGCTGTCAGAATCACTACCATAGAGTTACGCTGCTTCTGCATAAGAAACCTCCTGTCCTAATTGGATAAGTTGGGGCACACGAAGCTGTGCCTTTTTGAGTGAAGGATTGGCGAAGAACATATCGCCCCGGACAATCTGGCCGGAAAAGATGAAATGGGCTTCGCCCTCGATTTGTTCCTGAAGGTCGCGTAAATCCACGCGATCTTCTTTTTCCACCGTGGTGTTCATGGTGTCGGCGTAGGTGGAACCGGACTTGTCGTTGACCGCGAAGCCGGACGAGCGCACCACCGTGCTTTGCCCAGCCTGGCCGCGTATGAGTTCCCATGTTTTTTCGGCGTCTTGCATCTTCATGAACGCCTTAATACTTGTGTTGGCCACCATTTGCTGTGCGCCCTTTTCATCGGCCTTGAAAATGCCCGCGTAATCCTGACTGGCCACAATGGCCGCAATGCCCAAGCCCCGGCCTTGGGTCAGCACCACCTCAAAGCCCGGCGTCACGATGGCCGCGTATTCATCCACAATGCACAGGTACGGCCCAATGCCTACGGCGTCTGTGGGCAGGGCTTCCAGGGTGTCGGCGGCATCGCCTTCAATCTGAGCGCCAAGGCCCACGGCGCAGGCATTGCGAATGGCCGACAGACTGATCTTGCCGAGACTCGCCAGTTCCGCAGGGGCTTTTTCCAGAGAAGGCAGGAGCACCACAAGGATGCGCCGCTGCATTATGGCGTCCGCGAAATCCACCTCGCCGTCTTCCGCACCGTAGATGTGGCTGTAGGTATCCGTCAGGCTGGACAAAGCCTTGCCAAAGTAGGATTGCGCATAGCCGAACTGCTCCGCGAAGGACGGCGGCTGATCCTTCAGTTCACGCCCTGCTATCCAGCCGGAGGTGCCCAGAGCCGCCTTGATGGATGCGCTGGATTCCGCGTCCAACTCCGGGTGCAGGGCCAGCTCCACACATTTTTCCAGAGCAAGGGCGTCACGGATCACCGAGGTGGAGAGTTTGAGAAAACCCTTGTCCCGTAAGTCCACCAGGGCATACATGACGCCGGAAATCAGCGCCTGCGCCTTGTCGGCAAAGATGCTGTTGGCCCCATCGGACGCGGGCATCAGCGACACCAGCAACTGGGTGAGGGCTTCGGCGCTGCCGAAGGTAAAGGGATTGTTGGTATTGGAGAGGCGACGCGGGCTTTTGCCCTTCACCTTGCCGCTTGTGCCGTAGTTGAGCACCCGGAAATCGTCGTCGCGCCCCAAAAAACGCGCCATCTGCCAAATCTGCACGGCCAGCTTGGGCGATGCCTTGGGGTCGATGTAGAAAAGCCCGCTGCCGGTGGCGAGGGAATTGTAGGCCAGCGAAACCAGCGTTTCCGTCTTGCCGGAGCCAGTGGTGCCGAAAAGCAGCATGTGGGTCAGAATATCCTTGGCCTTCAGCCACAGTTCCTTGCCGTCCTGCATCCGGTTGCCCAGAAAGAACAGCCCCTCCGGCCTGGCGTAGCCCCGCCTGCCGGGCAAGGGGTCGCCCTTGTCCGTGCCGGAAAGGCCCAAGGGCATTCGGAAGGGAAGGCGCTCACCGCTGACGCAGGCGCAGCGCAGCAGGAAGAAGAACAGCCCCAAGATAAAGAGCGGCGTGGCAGCCACGGGGAAAAAGACCAGACACACCCCCGCCCCGAACGTGCCGCTGGTCTGCACCGTGCCGTTCTTGAGCGCGTCCGCGATTTGTTGCACGGGCGAGCGCACATCCCGCAGCAGGGCTTTTCGTTCCTGTGACTCCCGGTCTTCCAGTCCGCGTATTTTGCGATCACTCATGATACTATCCTGTTATAACTCATCTTTTAAAGACGGGTCTTCATTGGCGTCATAGTCTTCCTGAACCGCTTCCGCCGGAGCAAAGGTCACATTCGTGTCCAGATTGAGGCCGGAGGACTCAAACAGGAGGGGAACATCGGTCAACCAGCCCTGTGCGGCCAATGTGTCCCGCAGACGGCCCACAGCATGGGTAAGACGCGGCTCCCGCAGCGTCTTGCCCATCTTTTCCTCAGCCGCGTAATGCGCCCAGGCGGCAAAGCCTTCTGCCCAGGCCGCCCGCCCGCCGCACTGGTTCAGGGCGTACCAGAGCGGGCGATCCACAGGCCGCACCCAGAGGAATTGCGACGAAGCCAGCACCCCCTTGCGGCGGGCCAGGGTCAGCGCGGCCATGAACCAGGGCAGCTCGAAGGCGGTGTGACGCTTCAAAAGCGGATCACCCAGCCGTTTTTTGTGGAAATTCCATGCATTGCGCACATCCTTTTGGAATGCGGGCTTTTCCAGCACGAGGCAGGCCGGGCCGTCCTTTTCCGTATACGAGGCCGACACGGCATCCAGCAGGTGCAGGCAAGCCTGCTTGTCGCCAACGCCGTAGGCCAGAAAGGCAGCGGCCAGGGTTTTGCGTTCCGCGCTCATGGCTTTGAACCCGGCAAAGCGTTTGCCAAGCTGCACCCGCAGTACGTCAGCGGCCTTTGCTTCATCCAAATGCGCATGGCCATAGGCCGGAAGATCAACATGGGCGAGGCCACGCCGCAGAGCCTGTTCCGGCGTGAAGGGTTGACCATCCTTGTTCAGCAGCAGCCCGTGTTCCAGGGCGAACTGCACAGGACTGCGGGCAATGCGCCAGGGGCCGCTGTCGTAGGATTCCGGCGAGAGCAATGTTTTGCCGCGCCCCACAATGGGCCGCAGACAGGGGAAGGATTCCGCGTTGTTTCGGAGCAGGCTGTCCATGTTCAGGCGGCGGATCAGCCCCCCCGTTCTGCTCATGAAGATGCAGGCTATGCCCAGGGCTACCAGCACCAGGGCGTAGGGCCAGCGTATCCATTTGCCGCTGTACCGCACCACATTCATGACCTGATCCCAGGTGAGCGCGGCGGGGTCGGCCTCGGCAATGCGGCCCCAGGCTGTGAGGGCTTCGTCCGAAAACGGCGTGAAGGCTAGAAGCTGCGCTTTGGCCAGTTCCAGCAAAGAGCCGTTGATGATGCCTGCTTTTTTGGCGTACCAGGCGGGCACCAGCAGCAGGACACCCACCATCAGGCAAATCAGCAGAAACATGGTGTTGCCGCTGTCTTCATGCTGATTTTTCATCGGGCACCCCCTGCCTTTGCCAGCAGGCCGTCCAAACCTGCGCGTTCCAGCCGGGCCAGATGCTTTCTGACCCGGCCCAGATAGGCGTCACGCAAATGCGGGGTGCGCGAGTGGTACGCGCCCACGGCATCCCATATATTTCGCGTTCGGTCATACTCTTTGCGCAACACCCAGGCCGCTGCATAGGCATTGGTGCAGCCATCGCGCAGCACCGCTTCAGGCAAAAATCCAGCCCGCACGAGTTCCTTGACGTGGCAGGTATTCACCTGAAAGGCTCCCATGTCCCAGGTGCCGTTGGTGTTGCTGAGGGCTTCGCCGGTCTTGCCGCCTTCGGTCGCCAAAATGCCCACCAGCGCGGCCAGAGGCAGATTGTACGCCTGTGCGGCATCCGTCACACATTCCCACGAGAGGGGGCGTGTCTCTGGCAGCGCGATCCTGTCCCGACCAGCCGCCAGAGCCGCAGCGGGCGGGAGGCAGAGCGTTATAGCGATATATAAATATATTTTTCTATGAGACATATGTTTATAACTCGCTATCATTTCAGCTTGCGGATGAGCGAACCCGCCACATCACTGCCGCTGCCGGAGACCTGAAAGGGGTTGTTCTGGCCGATGCCGTTGATGGTGGAACGAGCCTCGCTCAACACTTCATCCATCTTGTTCTGGATCATGGAATCCACCTGACGGCACATGCCGTTGATGATGGAGTCCATGCTGGGAATGGTCACGCCGAGGGAAAAGGCATCCCCGATGCTGGCAATGCTGCCCAGGCAGCCCGCGAGCGGCCCCCGATCCTCCTCCGGGTCGGGCATGGTGGTATTGTGGTTTTCCTTCACACGGGCATTGCGTTCCTTGATAGCCTTGGATGCCGCGCCCTGGGTATCGTCGCAGGGCGAGGCAAAGCACGGAGCCGCCACGAACATGAGCATGAACGCCAAGAGCAGGGCTTTCATTTCTTGCCTCCTTTTTTGGCGTCAATAATGGGCCTGCCGTCTTCGCCCACCTGAAAGAGCTTCTTGCAGCCGGGATAGCCGGAGCAGCCGAAGAATGGGCCTTTGGCACTTTCACGGCGCACCAAGGGTTTGCCGCAGGTGCATTTGAATTTGGTGGCTTCGGGCTTTTTGCGGGCCTCGCCGGGCTTGCCGTCCACATTGGGATAGCTGGCGTTGCAGGAGCGGTCGGAGCAGGAGAAGAAATCATATTCGCCGGAACCGTCGCGGCGCTGTCCCTTCATATGGACGAGCGGCTTACCGCAGGTATCACAGACAAATTCCGTGGCTTCCGGGGCTTTGCGCTCCTGTCCAGGGTATTTTGCCGTGAAGGTCGTCACCTCGCTCACAAGCTGGGCATGAGCCTTGTTCATCACCTCCCGGTAGGCCGCTTTGCCCCCGGCAATGGCGTCAAGATTGTCTTCCATACCCCTGGTGAACTCGTAATCCAGAAAGGAGAACGCCCCGGTGAGCAAATCCACCACCTGTTCCCCCACAGGCGTGGGCACGAGGAAACGCTTTTCCACCCGCACATATTCCCGCTGCATGATGGTATCCACAATGGCAGCGAAGGTGGCCGGACGCCCGATGCCCCGGTTTTCCAGCTCCCGCACCAGACTGGCTTCAGAAAAGCGCGTGGGCGGTTTGGTTTTTTTGGTCAGAACCTTGCCGCCAGCAGCAGTGAGGCTTGCGCCTTCGGCCAGCATGGGCACGGGATTGTCCGGCGTGTCGCCTTCCGCTTCTTCATCTTGAGTAGCCGAGTCTGTGGCCGTGAGCGCCTTCCAGCCGGATTCACGCAAAACGCGCCCTTTGGCCTCAAAGACGGCTTCCTTACCGTCCAATGCCGCCGCAAGATGAAGTGTGCGCACGTCATACACGGCATCGGCCAGTTGCGAAGCAAGGGTACGCATACGGATGAGCCGGTACAGAGCCTGTTCGTCCGGGGTATCCCCGGCCTCTTCAACTTCAATGTGGGTCGGGCGCACAGCTTCGTGCGCTTCCTGAGCGCCTTCCTTGGATTTCCAGGTGCGGGGCTTGTCCACCAGAGGCCAACCCTGGCTTTCGCAGAAGGCGCGAATCTCCGACACGGCTTCTGCCGAGAGATTGGGCGAATCCGTGCGCATGTATGTGCAGTGACCGCCTTCATAAATCTTCTGCGCCAGTTGCATGGTCTGTTTGGGTGTGAACTTGAGGGCATTGGAAGCCGCCTGCTGCAAGCTGGACGTGGTGAAGGGCGCGGGCGGGGCCGTGCGGCTCTCGCTTTCCTTACAATCCAGCACCACAAAGGCCCGGAGGGCGGCGGCTTTTTCGGCCAACACCTTGTCCAGCAGATATTCCTGCCCGTCTTGCAGCCAGGGCTTGGTAATCCAGGTGGCCTGCCAGCCGCCTTCCAGAGTCAGTTCGGCTCCGTAGTGAGTGACGGACACAAAGTTGCTGATAGCCCGCTCACGCTCCACCACCAACCGCACCGCCGGGCTTTGCACCCGGCCTGCGGAAAGCCTTGTGCCAGCGGCACGGGAAAGCGGCCCGCTGACAAGGTAGCCGCAGAAGCGGTCGAGAACGCGCCGGGCCTCCTGTGCCTTCACCAGAGCCATGTCCAGAGAGCGTGGTGCCTTCAGTGCCGCTTGAATGGCAGAGGCCGTGATTTCGCTATAGGTGACGCGCTTGGGATTTTTCAGGCGCAGGGCTTCGGCAACGTGCCAGGCAATGGCCTCGCCTTCGCGGTCGGGGTCGGTGGCCAGATAGACGGCACTGGCATCCTTGACCAGAGCTGCCAGCCGTTTAAGCACGTCTTTCCCCCGCTCTGTGGGGATATAGGTAGGGGTGAAGTCCGGCAGGGCAATGCCCAGCTCGCGTTCCGGCAGATCACGCACATGGCCCACAGAAGCGGCCACCTTCCAGTCAGACCCCAGAATGGATTGCACCTTCTTGACCTTGCCGGGAGATTCCAAAATGAGCAGATTCATACTTACATCCTCATACGCGCCACGGGCGCGTTCGTTCCGGTTGCAGGCAGCGAGGGCGCGGCCCCCATCCTGTTCTTTTCATCGAGTTCCATGCTCAAAGTCTGGGCAAAGGAATCACACAAGGACGCCAGCGACCGTGCGGTTTCGGCATCCTGCTTGAGCGCCATTTCAAGAAATTCGGGATTCTGAAGAATGATGCGGGCCTTGGAGACGGGATCATCCGCCGCCTGAAAAGCCTCTGCCGATTTTTCAAAAGAAAGCGGCGCGGGCCGGGGATCGTTGGTACTTCTGGCAGCAACAGCTTGTGCGGGTGCGGCCATATGCGCCCCGGTAACGGCATCGCGCTGGGCCTGCTCTTCGATCAGGGCGGGCCAGGTTTCGCTGGACGGGAACCATGCCGCCTTGGGCTGTTCCCCCATTTCAAACTGGTGCATGATGGTCAGCACCTTGGCCGCTTCCGCTGCCGCATGGAATACAGCTTTGGAATCGCCGCCGGAAAATCTCTGGTTCCAATGGCTGATGTAGGCGGCAGAGTTGCTTTGGGGCATGGGCAGATTGAGTTTTGCTCCGGCCAGCATGGAAAACATTTCCGCCCGCATTTCTTCAAAAGCCATATTTTTAATGTCATATGGCTGCTTTTCCTTGCGGTTTTCGCGTTTGGCATGGCCGGTGGCATGATAGGTTTCATGCAGCTTGGTGGCGTAATACTCTTCAGGCACGGTGAACCGTTCAGGGAAAGGCATCTTCACCACATCGCTGCCAGGCTCGTAGAAGGCAGTGCCCCCGTGATGTTCCACCGGAATGCCCGTGCAGGCGATGAAGCGCTCCACAAAGTCATTGCGCTCGATGGTGGTCATGGCGTGGGTTTGCTGCTCTTTGGGCGGAAAACCCTCAATTTGGGCCGCATTGAAAACTGTGAACGGATAGAACAACGTCAGACGCTGCACATCAGGAACTTCCTGCCCCTGCTCCTTTTTGGCGGCGAACTCCTTGATCTGTTGTTCCGAAAGGTACTGCCACTTGCCGTCTTCACCCACGATGAAGGCAATTTCTTCGGGGCGCAGGAGCTTGACGCCCTTGGTTCCCTTTTTCACCTTCATATCCCGTGCAGGGTGTTCGGCCTGAATTTGCTGAAATTGCTTGAACGTCATCCAGCGATCATCGCCATATCCTTTGACAATATTGGTCAGCATAAGCTTGACCATGTTGGCCCCGCCGTATGGACGGCCCGTGGTGGTGCAAAAGGGCATTCCTACCGGCTGATCTGACGTCCAGGGCTTTTGCCACTCGCCCGCCGTTTCAGCCAGGGCCAGCATGCTTTCGGCCACAGAGTTGACAAAGTCTTCCTGCACCTCACGGCTGATCTGAAAGCGGTTTTTCTTTTCCAAAGGCTGTTCCTGGCTCATACGGCCTCCTGCACAGAAACGATGACGGTATCCGGCTCTTCATGCGGGTTGAGAAATCCCGCCGCTATAGCCTCATTCCGGCTCATGGCAAAGGCTCCGGCGTCCAACTGCCGTTCGATGTCGGCAAGGGAAAGCGTGATGTGCTCCTTCTCCTGATTGCGTACCGGCGCGTCAAAAAGGCCGTAGCTGTTGCGTTTTTCGGTAGTCATGCAAACCTCCATAGAAAAATATTTTTATATATTGCATAGCAAAATATACTGCTATGACATTACCAGCGGCAGCGTTGCCGCCATTGCACTTCATTCTGGCGGGTCTCCCGCCGCCTGCCCATGAAAGCCACGCGCAGAGCGCGGGCGCAGGCCAGCGGCGTCATGCCCGTGCGCTGCACAAGGTACAGAATGACAATGGCGATGCCAGCAACGCAGGCCGTCCACCAGGCCCAATGGAAAAGCCACAGGGCGATGGGGAAAACCGCACGGGCATCCAGAATGAAGATTTTGGGAGTAAGGGCGGTGTCCCGCCAGAGAACTTCACTGGCCATGACACGTAACCTCTTTCTGTATCTTGGCGTTGTCGGAATGTGCGTAGGCTCCCGCCGCCTCTTCAGCGGCAAACCGCACATCCAGGGCGGCTACGGATGGAGCGTGATTATACCGCCGCCCCTTGTCGTTGCCTTGGAGCCAGGCGTCCATATGCAGCATTCGTTGCCAGAGTTCGGGATAAAAGCAGCGGAGAGTCCGCAGATCATCAAGGGATTGCAGAGGACAGCAAAAACAACTGACACGGCTGAAATGGTTGTACAGACCAAACCAGTCAAAACCATACCCTTGGCAAAACGCGAGGGCGTCAGCTTCCGTGATGCCCCATTCCATCAGCGGATACCGCTGCACATAATAGGTGCCGTCCTTTTTGGTGGGGCCATCCAGGCGGTGCATTTCGTCGGCGGCAAAGCCGACACATTGTTGCAGGGGGAGGGAAAAATCCTGTCTGTGCGTGAGCGCCAATAAATGCGCCCGCAAAGACTCCTGCTTGCGTCCCGTACACCAGCGGCGCATTGGCGCGGGCCAGCCACGCCCTATCATATGCGGCTGGCGCGTTCCTCTCTTGACCACCGGATACTCGGAGAACATCCAGTCTAACGGCGTTTTGTCCGTGACAACGCTGACTGGAAGCCTTGGTCTGAGCCGCGTAATTTTTCGTCCGATGTAGCGTTCCAGGCATTCCAGATGCTCATACATCTGTGGAAATTCCCATCCTGTATCGAAAAATACGATGTCCGCTATGGGGTCATCGCGTTCAAGCATCATGATCAGCATGGCTGTGCTGTCTTTTCCGCCAGACAAGGAAACCACATTCGCTCTCTGTCCCATCACGAAACCTCCTTTGAATTTTCATCTGTTTTGTGTTGGCGTTCCGCCATGATCGCCAGATAGTGTTCCTTGGAAATCTTCCCGGCAGCATGGGCGAGCCGGGCCGCGTCCTGCATCCTCTGGCCGTATTTGGTGAGCAGGGCTTCGCAGGTCTGAATGAGCCGTTCAGGCGGGGTATCCAGAAGTTCTTCCCGAATTTCCGGGGTGAAGACCAAAAACTCGCGCAGGGCAACACGCCCTTTGCCGGCGAGCATGGGCACAAGCCGCTGATTGACCACCAGCCGCAGGCTGGAGAGCAGCGTCACCGAAACTTGCAACCGTTCCTCCACCGGGAAAACATTGATGATGCGCGAAAGCGTTTCCGGCACGGAACGGGTATGCACCGTGGAATAGGCGGCAACGCCGGTTTCCGCGCTCTCGATCATGCCGCGCAGAGTTTCCGCGTCACGGCTCTCGCCGATGAGCACCACATTGGGCGCGGTACGGGTGGAGTTGCGCACGGCACGGATAAAAGACTGCAAATGCTCAGGAATGGTGCTCTGCGAGACAGGCCCGCCCTGATTGGGAATGCTCAACAGGTCAAACTCAATAGGGGCTTCATAGGTAGCCACGTTGCGGCCTCCTTTTTCGATGATGTGCCGCAAAATGGCGGCAAGCAGCGTGGTCTTGCCCGACCCCATGACGCCCGTGACCAGCACAAGGCCGTTTTCCGGGGTGGCATGATCCAGAATGCTTTGTTCAACGCCCAAATCTTCCAGCCGGGGCGGCATGGAAGGAATGGTGCGGAAAACGATTTTGACGCCGGTGGAATAGCCGTCCGCCACCGCGCCCGCATTGCCGCGAAAACGGCGGCGCACCCCGCGTGTTTCCTCAATCTGATGGGCGAAGTCGTAATCGTCCTGGCTGGACTTGATGAAGGCCGCCACGGAATTGTTGCGCGTGAGCCGTTCCAACCCGGCCAGCAGTTCGTCCGTGGTGATGGGCCGCTCGGTGATGCGCTGCCACACCCCGTCCTTACGCACCCACACGGGCTGACTGGAACAAAGCTGTATGTCCGACATGCCGCAGCCGGTTGCCCAGAGCAGCATGTCGTTGAGATTGTCCGTCTCCCAGCGAATGCGCGGTTCACGCGGGTACATTTCAATGGCGTTTGACAAGGGTCACTTCCTGGTGGCGGGAGTTGCAGGAAGGAAAGCCGAAGGCGCGGTGATGCGGTAGACCTTCTGGCCTATGTGCAGCTTGTTGCCGCTGTCCGTGGTCTTCATGCCCACGTCTGCTGAGGCAGTGTTGACGCGGCTCAACAGGTGCTGTGCTGTCAGCAGGTGGTAGAGCATGACGCCGCGATACTGCCGCACCATGCGGGACACGTTGTCGGTGAAAAGCTGATCCGCTTCGGTGACGCCCTGCGCCCAGGCTTCGCGTACAGCGGCCCGCCAAATAAGCCGCTCCTTGTCGTTCTTAGGCATCACTGCCGGATTGGGCTTTTCCGGCTCAGGAAAACCGTCCGTCATGAGGAATTCGCGCCAGGTGGGCACGGTGGATACATAGCGGGCAGGCGCAAGCAGCTCATACGAGGTTTGCGCCGTGGTGGCAGTCTCGCCGGATTCAATGCGCATGGAAGCCCCGGCCCGCGTGAGCACGGGCGGCAGAATCAGGGCATCCCCCTGCGTCATGAGCAGCGGGCCGAAGTTGAAGGCGGTATCCATGATGGAACTGTGCTGTTCCGTGGCTGCCACAAGCTGCTTGTAGCGGTACGTCATCGCCGTCTGAAACGTGACGAGCTGGGCAGCTTCCCTGATGGCCGTTGGCCGCATGAGACTGACGGCGCTTTCCTTCTCTGACGTACCCTTCATTTCCAGCAGCGTGGCCAGTTCCTCCGGCTCGCCCTGGCGCGGACTGCCCGATGTGTCGGCAGGCAAATGTACAGTGAGGGTCTGACCTTCGGGCTGTTCGGGAGCAGGCGCAGCGGCCAAGGCAGACTGTGGCGGCAGGGGCACAGGGGGCAACGGTTCCTGCATATCCGTTTTGGCGGCGCAACCCGCCATGCTTACGCAGAGCAACAAGGGAAGCAGCGTCGATAAAAGGCGCTTGGCCCCTGACCCGTGTTCGGCAGTGCTGCCGTTCTGCAAAAGCGTATTCGCCAAACGCGAAGCGTAGCGAATCAGCACAACACAGGTCAGGAGCAAAGCCAGCATGCCGCAGCCGGACAGAAATACGGTGGCACTGGAATTGTCAGATGCCGCAAAACCGTCCTGATACCCCTTGATATAGCTGGTTGTGTGCAGGGGAGGTTCAATCTCCTGCACAATGCGAGGGGGTTCTGCCAAAGAAGGAATAAATTTCGGAGTCTCGTTCTCAATATGATTCATGACTGCCCCCCGGTGCTGACAGTGCGGGCCAGGGTGATGACCCGGCCAATGGGATCAACCTGCAATATGGCTTGCGGCTGCACCTGCCAGGCAATGTCTTCCAGCAGCACATGGGCCGGGCGATTCAGGCCGCGCACCACCACAGTCAGCACCTGCGCCGAGGGCTTCCCCGTTTCCTGAAAGCGGTAGCCGAGTTGCAGACAGATTTCCTTGAGTGCGCCTTCGGCAGGGCCAGTCCATGAGACGGACACCGGCTGACTGAGGCTCGGATCAGCGGGCGGCAGCAAGGGCTGCAAGCCCTGTCCCCGCAGCTTTGCCAGCATGGCCAGTTCGCCGTGGGCGGTCTGGGCGGCATCGCCCAGCGTGACGGCCACAAAGTCAGCCGGGCTTGTGGGGTCTTGCACGGGCTTCTTGCCCGCACAGCCTGCAACAGCAAGGCAGCAAAGGATAAACGCGCATCGTCGCAGCATGGGTAAACTCCTTATATGGTTATGGTTATAGAAATATATTTTTATATATTTCTATTCTGCGCATTGAAAATATTTTTATATAATGCTATAGATTCTCTGGACTGCATCACCAAGGAGAACCTATGCGCAGCATTGTCATCGCCAACAAAAAGGGCGGCGTGGGTAAAACCACCACGGCGCAAAATCTGGCAGCGGCCCTTGCCAGCCACGGCAAGAAGGTGCTGGCCGTGGACATGGACGCCCAGGCCAACCTGACCCGCGCCTGGGGCGTGGCCCATGACGGCAAAAGCGTTCTGGATGTACTCAGGGGCAAGGCCGCATGGCAGGACATAGCCGTGCCGGTGGAAAATGGCCGGGGCTGTGTCTTGCTTGCGCCCGCCAGCCGCCAGCTTGCGGCCATGCCGGAGGTTTTTGCCCAGGAGATTGGCAAGGAGCTTTTGCTGAAGGAGGCTTTGGAGACGGTGCAAGACACTTTCGACGTGGCCATCATCGACAGCCCGCCGTCTTTGGACTTGCTGGCCATCAACACCTATGCGGCGGCAGACGCCGTGCTCATTCCGGTGCAGTGTGAGTTCCACTCGCTGGAAGGGCTTGCTCTCATGCAGGACGATCTGGAGCGGGTACGCCGCCGTCTCAACCCGAATTTGACGGTGCTCGGCATTGTCCCCACCTTTGTTGATCGCAGAAAACGCCTGTGCCGTGACGTGCTGGACGTGCTCACCGAAAAACACGCGGCTGACCTTACCCAGAGCGTCATCCGCGACAACGTGACCCTGGCCGAAGCGCCCAGCCACGGCCAAAGCATATTTGCCTATGATGCCAAGTCGTATGGGGCGCAGGACTATGCCGCCCTTGGAGCAGAAGTAATAACCAGACTGGAGGCCCGTTATGGCGCGTAAGAAAGGCGGTTTGGGGCAAGCGGCCCCGGTGGAACCCCAGGAAGACTTGCTCGACACTGTGTTCGGAGCACCAAAGCCCAAAGCCGAGACAGACACAGCCCCGCCCGCCCCAGCGGGCAAAGGCGCAGGCAAAGAAAACCGCGTAGGCAAATATTTTCTCATCGACCGTGAGCTTGCCAAAGCCATGAAGCTCTTTGCCGTGCAGAATGACATGAAGGAAATCGCCGTCATTGAAGCCTCCCTACGCGCCTTTCTGAGCAAGGCCGACAAGTGAGTACAGCCAGCGGGTAAAAGACAGAAAGCGGCAGCGGGAAAGAACGGACAGCCGCCAGCAGGTTGTGAGCACTCCAAAGCCGCAGGGCAGCGCGATCAGCATCAGGGTCAGCCAGGCGGCATTGCTTCTGTTGACCAGCACGGCAACGGCGCAAACCAGCACCGGCAGGGCGAAGATCAGAAGCCGCAAGCGCAGTTCCCGCAGTACAGCAGGAATGTGCGCGGCGTCTTCAATGCCCCAGGCCCGGAGCACCTGTGCAAAGTCGTGTTCCAGGGCGCTCTGTTCCGCCGCTTCCCGGTGAGCCTTGAAATGTTGCAGCCGCTTTCGCAGGTCGCCGCGCAACGCCGCCAAATGGGAGCTTGTGGGTGCAATCCGCGCCCGCAACGCTTCTTTCGCGTTCTCAAACATGCCTAACTCCTGAAATTGTGCTCAGACAGGTTGTCATTCCGGCCTGAAGTTCCGGCATTGCCGCCTCGAATGGTACTGCGCAGGCCCTTCGCGCCTTCAGCTCCAGACGAAACCGCGCTGGTGGAACCCACAAACACGCCCTTGACCCCGCTCTGGTCTTCCTTCTCACCCAGCGAATGGAACTGCTGGCCGATCCAGTTGGTCACATGCTCCGGCAGGTAGTGGATCAGCGAAAAGAACTTGTTGGCGGTCATGATGACCACGATGCCCAGGATCACGAGCATGGAGATGGTGCCGGTGAGGCCGATGACCTTGCTCTGCGAGGTTCCGGCGATGAACATTTCAAAGCTCGCGCCGATAAGCCGCCCCAGCACGTTCATGAGGATGACGGCGCAGAAGAACCCGGCCACCATGAGCGGCGGGCGGATGATGATGCCGAGCAAAAGCAGATAGCCCCGCCTGCCGTGCTGCCCGGCTGCTCCTTCGCCTTCGGGCAGAGCATGGGCGCACAGCCACAGCGGCGCGGCCACGAGGGATTCCACAATGAGGATCACCCAGCCCGCCAACGCGGAAATCCAGCGGATAAAGGGAATGGCAGGAAGATAGTAGGCCAGCGCAAGGCCATAGAGCAGCAGCGGCAGAAATACGGAAAACAGCACAAAAGCTATGTATTTATCCAGATTGGGCACGGCCTTGCCGATAATGGGAATGGCCTTGCCCATAGCATGGGCCACGTCCAGACCACCCAGCGCAGCAGCCAGCCCCCAGGCCGAGCCGATGAGGTAATCCCCCACGTTGGATACAGCCATAATGGGGTCATTGCTGGAGAGCTTTTCCACCGCAATGGGCAGGATGTTGGCGCTCACCAGATTGTTGAGCGTGGCGCGAATCCAGTTGCCGACTTCACTCAGCGTCCGGTTTTCGTCCGTCACCGCAGGATAGGCCGTTGTGTCCGAGATGCCGCGCCGCGTGGAATAGGCCGTCTTGATATAGTTGGCCACCCGCTCCTTCACAGCCTCGTAATCCTGCAAGCCAAAATTCATGGCATAGAGTTCGGAGGCAGTGTATTCACGCGGCGAATAAGAAATGCCGGAATACATGGCCTCGCGCACTTCCTGATTGATCCAGGCGATAGACCAGTACGAAGACCCGGCAATGAACCAGCCGTATTGCTTGGAAATATCCTGAAAATCTTGCAGCTTGTTTTTGAGTTGCCCTTGCTTGGCGTAGCTTTGCAGGGACGACAGGATGGTGGCGTTGATATTGTTGGCCGCGTTGTGAAGCGCCAGCGGATCAATGGCGTCAGCCGGGGTATCGGGATTGGCAAGCTGGCTTGCCACAGAAGAAAGCGACGATACCGCCGTGCCCACGGCATTGACCTTGCCCCGGCACAGCGCATCGCCTTCATCCACGCACTCCACCGTGATGCTGCCGGTGTTGCCGTTGAAGGTGAAGCGGTATTCGCCGCCCGACTGAATCCAGTTGCCGCTGTACTTCCACTCCCCGCCCGGCGAGATGCCGAGACCCCGGCGCTCGTTCAGATAGTATTGCAGGGTCAGGGATTCCAGCGAGCCGTTGGCAATGGCCGAATACTGCGTCACGTTCTGGTCGGGAGCCTGCACGGTGATCTGCCCGCCGTGCTCCACAAAGTAGTTGGTGCCCAGCTCCCAGACAAAATTGCCCAGATTGATGGAAAAGCCGATGCAGGCCAGAATCGCCACCTGGAAAAAGCTCAAACCCTTGAATATGGGAGCCAGCGCCCCCATTGCCCCCACAAAACGCAGGGGCATCCACAACGAGCTATACCGCTTGCCGAAAGGCGTACCTTCATGGGCCGTGCCCGCCACGGCCAGTGCCAGCACCCAGATAAACAGCGCGGAAATGACCGCCAGCGCCACAATGTTGAAGGCGCTGAACAGTTGCAGCATGAGTTCCGCCGCCTGCGAACCGCCCAGCCCCTGGCCCCAGGCATCCCAGCCCTGACCAAGCAAGGTGTCCAGAAACTGTTTGCTGGCGTCACTTTTGAGCAACACTTCTGAGGTTGCGGGAATATCGGGTGAAGCGGACATAAGGGTATCCTTGGATTATATTTTTTATAGGAATATATTTTTATATATTTCTATTGCTGTGCCCCAACCATGCGGGCATACAGATCGTTGAGTTCCTGGCCTGTGGTGCCGTCCATGCGGGTCACATAGTCCAGCGCGGTGACGAAGCTCATGCGGTCAAGCAGTTCGTTGTTCTTGCGGGTGAGTTCAAGCTGAATGGCCTGCATCATCACCATTTCCCGCAGCAACCCGGCTTCCGTGGCGCTCGTCACCTGATTGAACCAGTTGGGGTTGCCAAGCCGCATCTGGCTAAGCAGCTTGAACAGCCCGGCCTCGGACATCTTGCCGTTCACAAGGCCGGGAGGCGTACCGCTGCCGCCCGCTTCCTGCCACTGGCTCTTCGCCCAGGCGGCGACATCTTCCGGCAGCGTGGGCGCGTGCGCGGCCACATGGTTGTTGAGGGTGTCCATCACTACGGTCAGCCGCCCCTCATGTATTTTGCGGGCGGCGGTATAGGTCTGACCGGAGAGGGTTGCTTTCTGCGCTTCCGTGACCACGGGCAGAGGCCGGGGATTGGCCAGAGTCTTGATGGCTTCATGGGCCTGCGAGAGCTGCTCGTCGGTAATGGTGTCTTCCAGGGGAAAGAGCGAATCCACCATCTCCTGTTCCGAGGGATGGCTTTCGTCCAGCACCCTCCCCAGATATTCCACTGGCTTGGCGTCCGGCCTGTTGGAATACTCCAACTGTTTGCCGCGCATGGCCTGATGCACCTGCCGTGAAGCCTGCGCCCCAAGCTGCACCCCGGCCCCCAGAGACGTTGCCCCGCACAGGCCGGAGGGTTGCGCCGCCTTGCCGTACAAATCCTCGGTGCGCGTGGCTTCACCCGCCGTGGCCTGACCCTTAATCATGGCGGCATTGCTCTCTTTCAGGCTGATGATGGCCCGCACGATGGTGGCGCTTTCGGTCTTGATGGTGCCGATGATGCTTTGCGCGGCCAGCAGGATTTCCGAGCGAATGGCCGCAGCTTCCGCTGTGGCATTGGCGTTCACCGTCTGGATGGTTTCCATTTTCGCCATTGTGATCATGGCGTTGATGGAGCCGCAGTCGCACCCGGCAGCCAGGGCTTGCGCGGGCAACAGCAAGAGCAGCGCAGCAAGAAGCATTGTTTTCATAACGGCCTCCCCGATTGGGCATTGGCTATTTCGTTGACGATTTCCTGAATCACGTTGACCATCACATCGTCCGCGCCCGTCTGGTCTGTGACCTGACGGCGGCGGCGCTCCACCTCAGACTTGGCCGAACCGCCAGGAAAGCGGGCCGCAAGACGGCGCAAAGCCTCTGCCGGTTCCATGCGCTTGTAGAGATGATTGCGGATGGCCACGTCTTCCGTGGTGGTGGAGAATGCCCACAGGGCTTGCCCGCCTATGGTCAGACTGAGCACCAGTTGCGATTTGCCCGCGCCGGTGCGGAACAGGGCAACCAAGTTAGAGCCAGCAGGGCCGGGTTTGCCCAAGTGACCAAGAGCGTGACAGCAGGCTCCGTTCAGGCCAAAGCGTTCGCCCATGTCGGCAATGCTTTTGTCCGTTCCGGCCCCCAGAATCACGATGGTGGTAGCCAGTTCGGTGATGATGTCGGGAATGTCGTCGATGGACTGCGTGTACAGCCCGATGGAGAGATTCCACTTGCGCGATTCCCGCGCCATTGTGGTCATGTCCGCTTCAAGCTGGCCGGAAACGGAGGTGTTTTTAGTCACGCGGTGCGCTTCGTCGTAGCAAAGACGTTTGGGGTCTTCCCGAATGGCTTCAATACGTTCGGCGTGGTAGTCCTGATAGCGTTCCGGCATGAGCTTCACGTCATCCGGCATGAGGAAAAACCGCGCCCCCAGCACATGCCGCGCCAGCATATACATGACGGCGGATTGCCGCTCCGCAGCAGGCCCGCCGCGTGTGGCCACTTCGTCAAGATCAAGGCTGACAATCTGGGCGTCACCCAAATCAAAGCGCGTGGGTTCCTTCAGCACGGCATAGGCAGTGATGGCGTCGAGAATCGAACGCCACGCCTCACGTCGGGTTTTCTCCTCGTAAGTATTGAGAATGCCCTGATTCTGGTTGATCTGCGTGGTGAGGTCGCCGAGCAGCGGCACGGCATAACGTTGCGCCTGAAGGGCTTCATGCACAAAGCCCCGGTCAAAGAGCGCGTCCACCACTTCCCACCAGGTGGGTGTGCTGTTCAGGCGTATGTCTTCGCGTTGCAACAGATCATGGAGTTCCGGCAGCACATTGGACTGATACAGTCGGGGCTGATGTTTGTCCGAGAGTTCCTCGTAGGCCAGCTCAATGGCTCGGCGCACCAGCCCCGGCACGTCCTTGTCCGGCGGCGTGTTTTCAAGAGGCGTACACAGAAGGGTCAGCAGATTGACCAGAAAGGTTGTGTGCGAAGGCAGCGGGTAACGGCAGCCCAGCGGCGTGTCAAAGGGATTGATGGCGAAGTCTTCCGTCATGCGCAGGCGGTGGTAGGCCGCCAGATGCTTTTTGTTCTCCGGCAGATTCTCCTGCAAAAGCGTAATCAGGCCGGAACTGGACGGCCCCACGTCGATAATGGAGACCCACGGCAGGCGCGAAAGCCCGGCCTGCGTCACAAAGGCAAAGTTGAGCGCGTTGAGGAACACCGACTTGCCGCCCCCCATAGGGGCAACGCCGAGGTCGATCCACGCCGCCTGCTCCGACGAGTTGGGGGCAAAGGGAAAGAGCTTGCCGTCCTGGGTGCGCAGCAGGAGCGAGCCTTCCTTCCAGGGGGAAGCCGAGCGCAGCGGCAACATGCCGATGGCATCCTGCAAGGGAGCCGCCGTCACCGGCGCGGGGCTGGACGGCATCATGGCGGGCACTGTGGCCGTGAGTCCCAGCAGCGGATCGCCCACCGCCTCGGAAACGTCCGTGGTGCCCCAGCCCTGAATGGCCTTGGTCAGTTCCGCCATGCGCCGCCGAAGCTGCATGTGGGCTTCTTTTTCCGTCTGCCCGCCTGTGGTTGACCCAATAGTTGCCCATGTGCAGTAGCAGATACGGAACTTCACACAGCACACCCCTTCCAAATCCAGGGCGGTCAGGGCTGTGACGGCATTACTGAAGCGTTTGTTGTCCGAGCTGGCAAAGGCCAGAATGGAGGACAGCAGCGGCTTCAGGCCCATATGCAGCCCGCCCGGCTCCAGCAGGAAGGAAACGCGGTACGGCATCCGCTCATCCCGCCGTGAGAGCACCCGGAAAAACTCCTGAAAGGGCTTGGGCGTCTGGGGCATGAGGGTCATGATAAGCGGCCCGAACACCCGATCCCCCACCTTGATGGCGCTGCGAGAAAGCAAATGCCCCTCACGCGGCCAGAGTTGCGTTTTGAAATCCGGGTAGATCACGTTATGGAGCATGGCGGGCGGCGCGGCATCCGGGTCAGGCAGGCGCAACGGCAAAGGATCGCCGGGAATCCGGGCCTGCCATTCTCTGCCGGTGAACTCCGGGTCAATGCACACGCGAATATCGTGCAGGGCTTCATGGGGCGTCAGCGGATACACCAGAAGTTCCGCCTGCCGAAAGGCGTCCAGTACACCGGTGACAAAGCCGTTGTGCGCGTCATGCAGCGCGGCAATGGCGGCGGAAACCTGCTGACAGCCGGGCTGCATGGGGGCTTTGCTTATGGAGGCGATGCGTTCCTTGACCGCGTTTTTGCGCAATGTCTCCGACAACACGCCGGGCCGCGTCCACAAGACCAGCCAGCAGGCTTCATGCGAGCAGTAGCGTTGCAGGGCTGTGCCCCAATTTTCCAGCAAGGGGCCGATGTGCAGGCCGAGATTCTGGGCGGTTCGCCGCGAAGGCAGCAGCATTTCACGGATACGCTCCCCACTGGCCTCCGGGTCATACTCAAAGACAATCTGTATGCTGTGGCCGGGTCGGGACAGCGTGGATTGCAGCTTTTCCGTCAGGCCATTCACGATGGTCGTGTATTCTTCCACGCCCACCTGTTTGAGCGCCCCTTCCAGCCGCAGCACGGAGAGCAGACTGCCGTCATCGGCCACCAGAGCGCCCCTGTCCACAGTCTCCAGCATACAATAACTGCCCACCGGGCCGTAAAACGTCTCGGACAGAGCGCGAATACCACGGTCAATGCCGTGTACGAGAGAATCCAACATCATGAATCCCCCCGCTTGAGCACCACTTGTTGAATGACCACCCCACGCGGCGTGAGCACGGTGGAGGCGCGAGCCACCAACACCGTGGCCATGAGGCGTTGGGTGCTTTCCACCCCCTGACTGGATTCGTAAGAAACGATGAGGGGAAACTCGACTTTCCAGGTGGCCGTGCCGCCCACCAGGCCAGATGCGGTGATGACCGGGGCGCGTGTGACCACGGCGGACACGGACAGCCGCTTTTCCTGAATCATGTCCAGAATGCCGGAGGACTTGAGCGAGGCCAGAAAGGACTTGTAGGCCGTCTCTTCAAAGTTCTCCCTGGTCTTGGAGAGCTTTTCCCGCCATTCCAGAAAATCCAGGGACACGGCGTTGCTGATGGTTTCCGTCACCCAATTCAGAAGACCCTGCTGGGGGAGCACGGGCTTATCCAGAGGAATGAGGGGTGCAAGGCGCAAGTCAGGCGTAGCCGCGAAATAGCGCGGTGTGGGCTGCTTGGCGATGAGCAGCGCAATGACGGCAATGCTGACAATGAGCACGAGCACCAGGCCCACGGCCAGTTTCATGGCCCGCTGATACTGCGAACGATACCAGCCAAGGCCCCCGATAATGGTTTCGGCGTTGTAGACAGGAGACGGGCTTTCGCCTGCCTCAGTCGCTGTATCTGTTGCTTCTGCCGCTTCCAAAGGCGGTGCAGTCTGCACCACGTCAGGTAGAGGCTTTTTCTTTTTGAAAAAATTCATCTGTCACCGCGCTGGTTAACGAAGACCGAGTTCATCAAGGCCGGTGGTCTGATCTGAGCCGAAGAGCGTGGCCGAACCGGAACCGAGAAATTCTCCGATGCCCAAAGCCAGAGCGCCGATAACCACCTTGGCGATGCCGGGGGCATAGTTGCCCGACTGGCCCGACTGCGCTTTGCTGGCCTTGTACATATCCACACAACCCCAAACCCCCATGCCCGCGCCTGCGGCAAAGCCGGTCACGGTAATGCCCTTGGCCACGCCCTTGGCGCTGTCGGCCACGTTGTGGCCAATGTCGCCAAAGGTCACAGCGGCCTGCGCCAGTTCCGGCGCAAAAAGCCATACAGCGGCGGCGCACAGGCTTGCCACGGTCATGCGCACAGGGGAAACAGAGGCAAGAGAAAACTGTGTGTTCATAAAAAACTCCTTACTATCCAATAATTTTGACAATGGTTGTCTGCACATCCCCGCCCAGCGTGGCCCCGATGCCGCGCAGGAAGGTGACGAGATTCACAGCGATGATGCCGCCGAACAGATGCACGATGCAGCGGTTGAAATTCATGGCCTGATTGGGCGTATCTCTGAGCAGACACAGCCCCCGGATGATGCCGATGACGCCCACCGTGGCGATGCCGTAAACAGCGAACTGGATGTAGACCGAACCGGGCGAGGCCGGAGGTGAATAGCTGAGAGCCTGTTCTGAGGTCTGATTGAAGACAGTCATGGACAGGGAATCCATGAACGCGGGAATGTTCAGCAAAAGAACGGCAGCCCACAGTGTCCATACGGCGGTGCTGCGGTTGAAGCGGTGTTTGTGGCTGATGCTCTGGGCAAGAGACACCATCGCAAAGCCAATACCCACGAGGTAGGCCAGCAGGATAATGACCGGCCACCACTGTTGCAGGTGCGGAATGACGGCAGCAACGTAGTTTTCCATACGTCACCTCGCCCCTTGCTGGGCCTTCACGTTGAGCACGAGAATGCCCACCGCTGTGCCGCTTTCGAGGTAAACCGTGGGAGGCCGGTCGAAATTTTTTTCAAAGATTTTCCCGGCCTTTTCCCCCACCTTGCCCGCCGCAATCCATGCCTGATCCGCAGGGCTGTAAGTGTTCCAGACCATTTGATCCGTGGCCTGGTTGTTCATGCCGCCCCCATATCCGCCATAGACCGTGCTTTGTGCGCCGCTGTACTTTTTGGCGCTGGACAGCCCTTCCAGAAAGGCAGAGGCCACCAGTCCGCCCCAGCGGCTGAAGAAATGCGTATCCACCGAAGAAGCCACCGAAGTCTCAGACGTGGCCGGATCAACGGCGTAGCCTTCAATCTGCGCGTCCGAGCCGTCCGGCAGGATGACTCTGGAGAAGGCCAGCACCAGCCGTTCCTCAAAACGCTGAAATTTGCCCAGGAGGCGGGCATTTTTGAGCTTGCCCGAAGCCACCGTGGCCATGACGGCGGACGGCACATCAGAGTTCACGCCCGTGTCGATGACGGCGTAAAGCAGGTCGCCGGGGCGCAGGGTCAACACCGTGGCAGGCACGGTTTCCCCATCAGCGGCAACGGCGGCAGGAGGAGGAAGCGGCTTGTCCTTGGAAAAATCATGCACAAAGACGACTTTCCCCTGTTCCACAGATACCGAGGACAACTTGGCATCCAGCGCCGCCAAATCCTCCATCATGCGCTTTTGCAGGGTGTTGTCCGTGCGAGGAGGCTGCACAGGAGCCACACGCGGAGGCGCGACCGGAGGCGGGGGCGGGGCTGTGTCTGCTTTCTTGGTCACAGCCGGAGTTTTTGTACCCACCGGCGTGGGTATAAAGCTCTCGCCAGCGGCAAGGGCACTGTTGGCCTTTTGCTGGTCATGGGCTTCCAGCTTTTTGTTATATTCCTCCGAACCTTCGCCGCCTGCCTGCCCTTTGACGGCATCCGTCCGGGCCGTAGCCAGCGTGGCAGAAGCCGGGGGCTTTTTCGGCGCAAACAGCATCATGGAACCCACCACGATCACAGCGGCCACAGCCAGCCCCAGGAGGGCGAACATGATGAAACGGCGTTTCTTTTCCGTGCTGGTGATGCTCATGGCTTCACCTCGCCGCTTGCCATTTTCCCTTCAGCGGATACGGCATCTTTCAGCACCAGGGTCTGCATTTTGCCGTCCACAGACAGCATGATCCGTGACGTGACCGGCGCTTCGTAGCACTTCATGTTGCCCGCGCCGTTGACCACAGCCGTCCAGGCAGGCCACACCATGCTGTGGTTCGTGCGGATATAGTGATTTGCACCGAGCTTCCAGATTTGCACCTTGTCCAATGTGGGTTCCATGCGTACCCGCACGGCCCCTGCTGGCGGCACATGATCCAGAAAGGCCAGCATGGAGGAGTTCACGGTTTCCTTGATGTCCTCAATGACCGGCACCCTGGCGCGTGGGCCATGCTGGGAAATCTGAAAGAGCACCAGGGCGTCCGCCTTGCGTTCCGGCCCGCGCACAGAGTCGGATTCCAGCCGAATGACCAGGGGGATGTCCTGTTTTTCCAGCGTGACGACGAGCGTTGTGGTGCCGTAGGCCTGCGTGGGCGTGATGTTCAGCAGGTTGCCGTCCGGCAGTTCGGGCCGCAGCACCTGGAAAAACGAAGGCCCGCCGTTGGTCACGGAGGTGATGGGCCAGGGCTGCCCCGTGGAATCATGGATCAGCAGCGAGGTGGCGATGTTGGCCGTGGTGTAGACCCTGACCGGCGAAGCCCCCGGTTCCAGCGACACCCGCGCCGTGCGCGAGGCCAAAGCAGGCGACACCGGCAACAAGGCACGTTCACGCTGATCCGACCGCTCCCGGTATTCCTGAATCTGGCTGTCATCCAGCGGCATCATCTGCCGCAGGCTTTCTTCAAACAGGCTCTGCACATCCGGCTTTTTGGTGTCCGCCTGGGACGGCACACTTGTGGTTGTGGCCGTGACCGCAGGCGGCGCAGCTTGCGCGGGCGGTACAGCCGGAGCAGTAGGAGAGGCCACAGCGGGAGGCCGCTGGGCATCCGGCTGCCCCAGGACAATGCCCTGTTGCCCGATGACAGGGGCAGGCTGTGCCGCAGGTGCGGGCGGCTGTTCCGCCGCCCAGACCGGGCATCCCCACAGCAGGACGGCCAAGGCCGGAAGCAGGCAAAAAATGAATTGTCGTTTCACTGAAATCTCCTTGGGTTGCACGTCACATGGCTCTGGCCAGCGCCGAAGGCGCGGGCTGTCGTGAAAACAGAGGATGGTGCGACAAGAGGGCACCGCAGGGCATAGGCTTGTTGGCTTGCGGCATGTTGAACGCCCCAAGCA
Source organism: Desulfovibrio simplex (assembly GCF_055387835.1). Taxonomy (NCBI): domain Bacteria; kingdom Pseudomonadati; phylum Thermodesulfobacteriota; class Desulfovibrionia; order Desulfovibrionales; family Desulfovibrionaceae; genus Desulfovibrio; species Desulfovibrio simplex. The sequence continues at coordinate 3,686,874 of NZ_AP042377.1, read as the reverse complement.
CAAAGCAAGGTTCGGGCACGGCGGGCTTCCGCCATGCCGCTTCTTCGCAGCGCCGCTTGAAGGCTTGCAGAAAGTCAGAAATCCCAAGCTGATTGTCGTCGGGCACGTCAGAAGGCATGGGCGCACGGTGTTTCTCGTGCAGGTGCATCCACAGGCCAAAAGCCATCGGCCTGATCCAGGGCTTTTCATGGAGCTGAAATTTTTCAGCAAAGGCATCAAAGAACGGGCGCAAGGCTTCGCGCTCTTTGTCCTGTGCGGATTTTCGGGCTTCTTCCTTGCGCTGCATGGCTTGGAGCGCGTCCGCAGCACGTTGCGCCGCTTCCGCTTCCTTGGCGGCGGCTGTCACAGCATCGTCCAACCACCGTTGCCCACGAAGCCAGTTGCTCATCTGCGGCACAAAGCGGCCTTGTTCGCGCTGCCAGGTTTCCGAAGCCATGAAATGCCGGATACTGGCTTCAATCCGAGCCAGAGGCGGTAGCTGCCCCTCACGCTGGAGGTGCAGCCATGCAGAACGGGCAAGCCCCTTGGCCTCTTTGCGCGGGTAAAGCTCCCAAGCCTTTTCAAAATCAGCGAGAGACACACCCCCCAACGCTGAACGCGGAGGCGAAGCGACAACTCCCGGCACCACTGGCTGCACGGGGGGTAAGGGGGGAGTATTTCTTTCTTCTTGTTTATTAAGAGTATTTATGTAGCCAGAATTTGGCTGTGGGCAGGCAATATCTGGCTGCTGACAGGTAGGCTTTACCTCATGACGGACAGGTGCCGCTGTTTCTCGGCAGGACACGTTCAACGCTTCCGGCTGCAACAGATAATAGACCGATGAACGGTACTGCTCACGGCGCACGTCGATGAGCTTTATGCCCGCCAGTTCGGCCAGATATTTTTTGACGCTGCTCACACTGCACGAAAGCCGAGCGGCCAGCGTGGCCTGCGAAGGCCAGCAATGGTCGTTGTCTGAAGCGTAGTTGCACAGCAGGGCATACATGACCTTGGCTCCAAAACTGATAGAGGTTTCCAGCACAAACTGCGGTAAAATCGGGCCGTGAATCTTCCCTCGTGGTGCAAATGTCTGCATGGTCGCGCTCTCCTCCCCCAAGCAGGGGCAGGCCGAAAAAAAGCAAAAACAAGCAGACTCGATGCACTTGACAAAGAGGAACCTTGCGGTTTAGTGTCATCTCACTGCAAAGAGAGATTTCACTCTGCTGATAAGCCGATACGCGCCAACGTATTGGCTTTTCGCCTTTCTAGGCCTTGGCTTTCCTCAATCCATTTCCTTTGTCTGAGGTGATTGACCGAGCGGCTGGCTCGTCAGGCCGTGGGAACCACCCACGACGACCCCGCACCTGCATGACGCAAGCTCCCCTGCTGCTGTGGCACATAGCCACAAGCACACGAGCGCGAGGTTTCGCCCTTCTTCCGTGAACACGGGAGGGGGCCGAATTTTTTGTGAGGGAGCGTGTACCGTGAAAGGAGAGCGAGACTGACAAAACAAAAAAGCTCCCCCAGGGCATTCGATACGAATGACCCGGAGGAGCTTTGCAAGGGAAGGAAGGGCCGCAAGCGCGGAGAGTCTCCCCCACGGAAAGTGGGGGCAGCGGCATGTGGGTGCCCCAAGAAATTTTAACAAATTTCCAGGGGTGGGGGCATAGTGGGGGAGAATAGCTGTGGGGGAAAAAGAAAAGCGGGTCAGAAGAAAGACTTTTTCTTCTAACCCGTTGTTTTTCTTATGGTGCCGAAGGGGAGACTCGAACTCCCACTCCCTTGCGAGAACTAGACCCTGAACCTAGCGTGTCTACCAATTCCACCACTTCGGCGCGAAGATTGATTTACCCGAACGGGCCGTGCTTGGCAAGCTTTTTTTGCCCACCAGTCAAAAAAATTATGGTGTTGCGGATGAGTACACAATGCCTGACCGGGAATATCCCTGCACGCATTGCAGGCGACAATGCAGCCGCAGGCTTGCTCTGCTGGTGTACCGGGGGTCTGCCCGCAGGCGACAACTCTACGGCAAACTTGCTCTGCCGGTGTGCCGGGCCTGTCTGTGTCGGCCGCTGCAGAGCGGTGGCATCAAATAACTTCAACCCTGTTGCAGGCCCCTGACTCGCCTGTCCCTGCCCTGCTCCGCTCCGCTCTGCCCCAAAACACGGCAGCCTCTTCAGGGTGGACAGGCAGCAGGAGCACGCGGAAGACAGCCCGTGACAGACGAGGGGGGCACGCGGGCTGACCCGAAATATTGTCGTTTATGAACAAGCAGCGCCAGAGCAATCCAACATTGAAATGCGCTGGCGCTGTGTGTGCAGGCGTTGGCTGTAAAGGCGTAAGCACCGTGGCAGGCGGGCCGCAAACCTTGAGATGGTGTGCTGCTGGAAAGCGCTCTCCCTGAAACATTCGTTTCAGATCAGAAAACACTTCGTAATGCAATAAATCATAATAAAGGTTTTAGGGGGAGGGGCGTGGGGGAGGAGACCCTTTTACAAAAGGGTCCCTTCCCCACAAAGCACTTCAATGTGGCGCGGTTCTGCCGGAGCGCCCAGCGCTCATGCCCCTCCCCCACAAGGCATTTCAAAGTGCCACGCTACGGCTAGAAGGGCCAGACGTTGTCCATAAGCCGCGTGAACCAGCCAGGCTTCTGCTTGTCGGCCAGTACGCCGCGGCCGTAGTATTCAATGCTGGCATCGGCGATCTGGGTTGAAAGCACGCTGTTGTCCGCGCTCACGTCCTTGGTGCGAACCATGCCACGCACCACCATATACTCTGTTTCTTCGTTGACGCGGATTTCACGCGCGCCTTCGATCTGCAGCAGGCCGCCTGGCAGTACCCGGATGACGCGAGCCGCCAGTGAGGTAGTGACGTAGTTTTCGCGCTTGGTTTTACCCGTGGCCGAGAGGTCGCTGGCCGATGTCGAGGACAAGGCCGGAATGCCCACCTTGCTGGTGGGGCCTACCCCCAGAAAGGGAATAAAACCATTTGAAGTCTGCCCGAAGAGCGCGCCCACCTGATAATCGTTTGCGCCGTTCTTTTTCGCCGTGGTTTCAGCCTTGTTCTGGGCCTTGGTGTTTTCCACCAGTTTGACCACAACGATATCCCCTACCCTGCGCGCGCGGCTGTCGGAAAAAAGCGTATCCTGCTCACTGGCCGCAAAAAGCGAGCCGGGGTTGTTGGCCGCGTTGGTTTCCTGCCTGTATTCCTGCGGATCGACAACAGGCGGTTGCAAGGCCGGATGTTTGCGCGGCCCGCCGCCGCAGGCGGCGCACAGCGCAAAAACCAGCGCCAGAACGGGTATGACATGACGTGCCTGCATATGCTCCTCTCCTTCGTAACCGCGCCTTGCCGTCAGTGCGGCCGCAACGCCTAGTGTATCTCCACGGTATTGCCGTTTTTGACAATGCCGAAGACCTGTTTTTTGGTTTGCAAGTTTCGCAGCGGAATGGTCGCGCCGGGTTCGCCGTCGCCCAGAGCCTGCGCTTGCGTGGTGATGCGCAGATTGCCTCTGGAAAATATGAGTGTGACGACATCCCCGCGTTTGACCATAAGCTGATTGGCCAGATCGCTTTGCAGGATTGTGTCTCCGGCATTGATGGCGCGGGCCAACTGCCAGGGGCCGCCGTGCCCGTCCCAGGGCAGGTCGCGCAACTGCCCGGCGTTGACGCGCATAAAGGTGACGCTTTGGGCTGTCAGGGCGTCGCCCTTGTTCATAGACTGGGCCGCCGTGGGCACGGTAAGCCACAAGGCCAGCGAGGCTGTGCCCGCCACCCGCCGCAGAACCGTACCGTCCGCCTCCTGCACGGCAAAACGCAAGGGCACGCGCCCAGGAGCCAGCTTGCCCGGCTCGAGCTGTACACGCTGCTGGCTGTGGGCAAGAAAAATGTATTCCGGCAGACGGAAATCCGTAAGCTCGGCCTCTCCCGGCATGGCCGCCAACTGGGGAGTCAGGCTTTTGACGACATAGTTGCGCAAATCGTCTTCCCTGAAGACCAGCCCGCCTCGCTGGATCACGAGAGACGTGGGCAAAATGCACCGCCCGGCCACATCGGGTCCCAGGGCCTGCCGTAAGGCCTGCGACAAGCGGGAGCGGTTGATTTGCAGAGGCTTGCCCTCTTCTGGCGGCGCTTCCCACAGGGGGGTGGCGCGCAAAGCGCCCCACTGCGCCTGATCCATGTGCCCGATGGGCACGGCTATATCTCCCAGCAGCACCATGCTGGTGCCGGTCACGGCGGCGGAGACGATCTTGAGCCGCCAGTCGCCCTGCCCCAGCATGTTCAGCTGCCCTTCCTGAGCCAGGGGCACAGCGTTGGCGGCCAGCTGAGAACCGGTCTTGGCGGCCCTGGCGTCCTGGGCTTCGGGGCTCAGGGGCATTTGCCCGGCGCGAACCTGTGGCTGCCGCAGCTGGGTTTTCACCTGTGCGGGCGAACGCCTGTGATTGCGGTCATTATCCTGCCATACAGCCTGCGGCACGCCGCCCGCCGCCAGCACAGGCCCGGCCCGCCACAGGCAGGCCAGCGTCAGCGCCAGCAAAAACACGGACACGGCAAACCAGGCCAGCCTGACGAGCCGCGCTTTGCGCCCCGCTCCGGCCGCATCCGTTGCTGTGGATATATGTACCGCCAGTAATTTCATGATGCTGCTACCGCCTAGCTGCGCTTGAGCTGCACCGCGATGCCAAGCATGGAGTCGGACGTCTGGATGGACTTGGAGTTGACCTCATAGGCGCGCTGGCCAACAATCATGTTGACCATTTCGTCCACCACTTCCACGTTGGACATTTCCAGAAAGCCCTGTGCCAGCGTGCCAACGTTGTCCGTGCCGGGCACGCCTTCCACCGCATCGCCCGAAGCCTGCGTGGGCGTGAAGAGGTTACGCCCGCGCGCGTCAAGGCCAGCGGAGTTGATGAAGGTATACAGCGGAATTTCCGCCCCCGCGATTTCCTGCCCCTGGGCGTCGAGCGCGGCAATATGCCCGGACGAAGAGATGGAAATATTCTTGGTTTCCGCGGGCACGGCAAATTCCGGCTGCAGGATGTAGCCATTGGCCGTCACCACCGTGCCGTCCTGATTGAGCTTGAAGGAACCGGCGCGGGTGTACATGAGCTCGCCGTTCACATCCACCTGAAAAAAGCCGTCGCCTTCAATGGCCACGTCCAGCGTGTTGCCGGTATTCTGAAAGTCGCCCTGAGTGAAGAACTTGTGCACGGCCGTGGGGCGCGTGCCCATGCCCACCTGGATGCCCACCGGCAAACGGTTGTCGCCCTCGGTTATGGACCCGGCCATGCGCATGGTCTGGTACATGAGGTCTTCAAATTCGGCGCGGCTCTTCTTGAAGCCCGTCGTGTTGACGTTGGCCAGGTTGTTGGAAATGACGTCGATATTGAGTTGCTGTGCCACCATGCCGGTGGCTCCAGTCCAAAGGGAACGCATCATGGAAAACTCTCCTTGTTTCAGCCTTCGCTGTCAGCCCTTGAGCAGACTACCTTTGCGAATATGCATTCTCAAAATTTACGGCACGCCCGTTACGACGCTTGCCAGCGCGGATGAACCACGCATGCGTCTTCACGGCGAGCGTCTGCTCACGCAGCCGTAAGAGCTCTTTCAGAATAAACATGCCTAACCCTGTCGGCGGCCCACTTTTTCCGTGGCCGCGCGGTCCAGCGTATCCGAGGTCTGCATGACCTTCTGGTACGCTTCAAACTGACGCTGCACCTCAATCATATTCACCATCTCGGGCACCACCTCGACATTGGCGGCCTCTGTAAAGCCTTGTTCAATGCGGCTTCCATCGAGGTAGGCGTCGCCTTCGGCCACCTGCACGTTGGGGCGCGGGCGGTAAAGATTGTTGCCCATTTTTTCAAGATTCTGCGGATTATCCACATTGACCAGAGCAACCTGCCCAATCACATCGCCATCGGCGATTACCTGTCCGTCGCCACTGACCTGAATGTGGCGCGTACCTGCCGGGATAGTGATGTTGCCGCCGCCCTGGCCCTGTAGCGGATAGCCCTGCGGCGTCATTATGGTGCCGTCTTCAGACAGCACGAAGGCTCCGTTGCGCGTCAAAAATTGTCCTGTTGGCGTGGCCACGCGGAAAAAGGCGTTTTCCCCGTTGATGGCCATATCCAGAGGGTTGCCCGAATACTGCATGGACCCCTGGGCGAAATCTATCTTTGACACCGCCAGCCGCACCCTTGAGGCATTGAGCGGCTCGGGAAACAGGGGGTCTGACTTGAGGTTCAGGAGCGGCTCGCGGATTTCGTCAAAGGCATAGCTGATCATGGTGTCCTTGAACGCCACGGTGTCGCGTTTGTAGCCGCGCGTATTGGCATTCGCCAAATTATTGGCGACAAAATTCATGCGGTGCTCGGTAGTAAGTGCGGCAAAAAGTCCGCTAAACATGCCAGCTTGCATGTGCTTCTCCTTGGTTGGCAGACGCGCTGAAGCGGGTGCGCGGCCATCTTTTCCCCGGACCCGGTGGTCCGTGCCAGAATCATTGCAAAGTACGGGCCAAAAAATAGCCCCCCGCACAGGCGGGAGGCTGCAAGCGTGATCCGGGCTGGAATACGTTGGCGCGTCAGATCGGGCCAGGCCGCCTACTTCCAGGTGACATCAGGCTGTTTGCGTACGGGGCTTACCCTGACCTTGAAAAGCGGATAGCCCATCATCTGCGCGGCGTAAGCCATTTCATCCGGCCCAATGCCGAGAAAGTCCCGCACAGGCTGCGCCGTCGGGTGTTCCAAGGCCGTGCAGATGTAGCCGCCCCAACAGCAGCCTATGCCCTGCGCGTGGGCCAGCAGTTCAAGATAGGTGGCGGCAATGGCGGAATCCGTCCGTCCCCAGTGCCACTGGGGAGCAACCACCACCGTCAGGTGCGGAGCCGTGCGGGTGATGACGTCAACTCCCCTATCCCAAGCGCGCACAAGACCGCTGGCATGCATGCCTTCACTCAGGGTGGAATCGACCTGCGGCAAAAGGCGCATCCAGTCCACCACCAGCTCCGCCAGCCTTACCACCTGCTCGCGTGATTCAAGCACGATCCAGCGCAGGTTCTGGACATTTTTGGCCGTTGGGGCAAAACGGGCCGCCGCCAGCAAACGCTCAAACTGCTCCCTGGGGATATTCCTGTTTTTAAAATTACGGATAGACCTGCGAGACACCGCAAGCTCTTCAACCTGCTCCGCCGTGGGCATGTGCCCGGGGCGCAGGAGCCGACAGTCCTTGCGATCAAGACCGGGCGCCGCGCAGGCCTGGGTGGGACAAAAGGCCATACACTGGCCGCAGCCGATGCAATAGGCGGCCTTGTGTTTATCCATGGTGGGATACGAGCCCACCGCAGCATCAATAATATGCACCGGGCAAACCAGGGCACAGATGCCGTCCTTGCGGCACAGATCGTGATCAACAGTAAATACGTTCATGGCTTTCTCCTCTGGGTGAACGGTCGCTCGTGCCGTGCCCGTGTAAGCAAAAGGCCTCCCGCATTCACAAGAGGCCTTAAAAAATGCTGCGAAACAGGCGTGTCACATGCCAAGCTGACTGAGCATATCGTCAATGGCGCTCTGCGACACGCCATTTGCGTCGGGGCCTTTGAGACCATCGGCTTTCTTGCGGTGCTGGCGAAAATCCTCCACAGCTTTACGGGCCTCGGTCTGCAGGGATTCCGTATCCTTGTTCGGGTCTTTTTCCGCCCCTTCCATGATGAGGCCCGAAGAAATATACAGTTCCACCACGGTGTTTTCGATCTTGTTCAGCGCCGCCACCACCCGCTTGATGCGCTGCCCCGTGATGTCCTGAAAGCTCAGGGCCGTCAGTAGGCCGGTGAGATCGTCGCCAAGCAGGGAGTTATTGCTTTCGAGCCGCGAAATCTGCCCCTGCGACGCTCTGCCCTCGCGCACCGCCGCCAGGAGTTCAGTATTCTGCGCCTGCAAGTCAAGATGTCGTTCCACAACTTCCATAATTGACATGGTGGCGCTTTCCGTGGCTTTGAGCACTTCAGCCAGTTGGGCGGTGGCTTCATGAAAAAGCGCATCCGTGTCGGCGTCGGTCAGAGGCTTGTTCTGCGAGGCTGTTGAAATCTGCTGGTAGATGTCCTTGAGCCCTTGCCGCATGTCCGCGCTCAACTGCCTGTACACGGCGGGTTCGGCCTTTTTGTCGCTCATGCGTGTACCTTTGCGCCTGGGGCGCTGTTGGGGAAAGGCAATAGAAAGCCGCCGCGCCGAAGCACGGCGCGGCGGCATGGGGAACTTACTTGTTGGTCTTGAGGAAGCTCTTGGCGCGGGCCGCTTCGGGCGAATTGGGATACTTTTTGATGAGTTCTTCCAGGCGGGCCTTGGAGGCGGCGCCCTGGTTGAGCTTGCTGAAGCTGATGCCCTGCTTGAGGTAAGCGCCGGGCGCGCTGGAGGACTTGGGGTAGTCCTTGATGACCTTGTCATAGGCGAGGGCCGCGTCCGCGAACTGATTGCGCTGGAAGTAACACTCGGCCAGATAGAACTGCGCCTCGGGGGCCAGGTTATGGCTCTTGTAGTTTTTCAGAAAGTCCGCAAAGGAGCGCTGGGCTTCGTCATACTTGCGGGCATTATAGGCATTGACGCCAGCGTCGTAGAGCGCCAGCGAGATATCCTTTTGCGGAGCCTGCACCTGCGGCTGCGGCTGCGGCGAAGGCTGCCCCCAGGTGCTGGCGGCGGGAGCCGCAGCGGAAGCCTGAGCTGCGGCGGCTGTCTGGCCGCCGTAAGGCTGCACGCCTTCGGGCACGGCCGAGGCATACCCGGGGGAACCGGCGGCCACGGAACCGGCAGCGCCAGCCTGACCGTAGGCGGGCTGGCCATAGGAGGGCTGACCGTAGCTGGGGGTCTGAAGCGCCGTCTGGGTGGAAGGCGCGACCTGACCCATGGGGGCGACAGGCGTGGCGGCGGACGTGGCGGACGGCGCTTCGCCAAGGTTCAGGTTCAGCGCCATGCTGCGCTCAACCTGGCGCAGGGCCTCGTCATGCCGGTTCACGCGATCCACGAGGGCACGCGCGCCGCCGGCATTGTTAAGGTCATCCATCTGCCCTTTCATGGTGTTCAGTTCCTGCCGTAAAGCCTGAATCTGATTCCAGGCGTCAGCCTGGGAAGGCTGCATCTGCCGCAGCTGCACATCGTGCTGCTGCACCTGCTGTTCAAGGCTGAGGCTGCCCCCGCTGGAGCTGCCGCCGGATACGCAGGCGCTCAGCGGCAGAGCAGCGCAAGCCAGCGTGACAAAGCACAACGTACGGAATGTGCGCATAATATCCTCTTTTTCAAATTTGCACTTTTCCCAGAGCTTTTTTACGCCCTGTGAAAATATAGATGATACCGCCGATAACCGGTAAAAAAACCACCAGCACGAGCCACAGCGCCCGTTGCTGCGGTGTGGGAAACTCATGCCCCCAGATGTGGATAATGCTCCACAACGTGGGGATCATAGGAATCATCACCAGAACCACATGCCACCAGTGAAACATCATGCGGCATTACCTCCCTTGCCGGAGGTTTTTCCGGCGTTACGGCCCGTTTTGTCCCCGACCCCGGAAGGCTGACGCCACATGGCAAGGCAGGCCAGGGCAGCCCCCACAAAGATGGCCGAGTCGGCCACGTTAAAGGCAGGCCAGTGCCAGTCGCCCCAATAGACATCCAAAAAGTCCACAACCGCCCGAAAGCGGACGCGGTCCACCAGATTGCCCAGTGCCCCGCCCAGAACCAGCCCCAGTCCCGCGAACAGCCAAGGGTCTTCATGCGAGCTGCGAACCAGCATGAATATGGCCCAGGCGGCCACTGCCGTTGCCACGAGAAACAGCCAGAACTGCCACTCGATATCGGAGCGGTTCAAAAAACCAAAGGCCGCTCCACGGTTGCGTATGTTCACAAGGTCAAACAGCCCCTGGATCACCGGCACGGACCTGTGCTCCGGTATGGTCTGCATGACAATATACTTGCTCAATTGATCAAGCGCCAGTGCCAGCAGGGCCATGCCCCCGAGAATACGGTAGCGTCTGCGCATAATCCTCAGGATTCCATTGCCTTGATAACCGCCGTGCAGCGGGGGCACAAGGCGGGATGTGCGGGATCGGTTCCAAGCTCGGTGCTGTAGATCCAGCAACGCTCGCATTTTTCGCCGCGCGCCTTTTCAACGCCAATGGCAAGACCCGCCACCTCTTCATCCTGATACGCTGCCTGGGGCGCGCGGTCCAGAGCTTCCATATGCAGTTGCGACACAATGCACACGGCGCGCAGGTCGGTATGCAGGCCCTCAAGCCGCTGGCGCAGCTCGTCGGCCACAAAAAGGGTGACGCGCGTGTCCAGCGAATGCCCGATGATGCCTTCGCGACGCATGGGCTCAATGGCCCTGGTCACAGCGCCGCGCACGGCCAGCAGCACGTTCCAGTCGTCGCGCGTCCCTTCGTCAAGAAGGTAGGGCGCGGCTTCCAGGGGCGGCAGGGCAAACACCGTGAGTTCCGGGCCGCGCAGGCTCTCGGGCAGATGGGCAAATATTTCCTCGGCCGTGAAAGACAGCACCGGGGCCATGTCGCGCAGCAGCAGGCACAGGATGTGCCACAGGGCGGTCTGGGCCGAACGCCGCTCCTGGCTGGCCGGGGCCGAAGCATAGAGGCGGTCTTTAAGAATATCCAGATACACGGACGAAAGGTCGGTGACGCAATAGTTGTGCAGGGTATGGTAAACCTTGTGGAAATCAAAATCCATATAGGCCTGCTGCACACGCTCGTGCACGCGACCGGCCACATCCAGGGCGAAGCGGTCGAGAGACTCCAGTTTGTCCAGCGACAGCAGATCCTGGGCGGAAACGTCGTTCAGGTTACCGAGGATGAAGCGGCAGGTATTGCGGATGCGGCGGTAAGCGTCCACAAGGCGGCCAAGGATTTCATCCGAAATGCGGATGTCTTCGCGGTATTCCACGGAAGAAACCCACAGGCGCACGATTTCAGCCCCGAATTTTTCAATAAGTTCCTGCGGCGCGATGACGTTGCCGATGGATTTGGACATTTTGCGCCCGTCGCCGTCCACCACGTAGCCGTGGGTGAGCACGGAGCGGTAGGGCGCGCAGCGCCGCGTGCCTTCGCTGACCAGAAGGGAACTGTGGAACCAGCCCCGGTGCTGGTCGGAGCCTTCCATATACAGGTCAGCCGGAAAGCCCAGTTCGGGGCGCTTTTCCAGTACGGCGGCAAAGCTCGTGCCGGAATCGAACCACACGTCCAGAATGTCGGTTTCGCGCTTCCAGTGGCTGCCGCCGCAATGCGGGCAGGCAAGCCCCTCGGGCACGATGTCTTTCAGATCGGCTTCGTACCAGTAGTCGCAGCCTGTGGGGTGGGTGGCGAAGCGCGCGGCCATTTCATGCATCCAGTCGGGATCGTTCCAGGCCTCGCCGCAGTCTTCGCACAGCAGGGCCATGATGGGCACGCCCCACTGACGCTGGCGCGAGATGCACCAGTCGGGGCGGAATTCCACCATATTATGGATGCGTTCGCGGCCCCAGGCGGGAATCCAGCGCACCTGCTCGTCAATGGCCTTGAGGGCGCGGCCGCGCAGATCGTTCTTTTCCATGCTGATAAACCACTGGGTGGTCGCGCGGAAAATGACGGGCTCCTTGCAGCGCCAGCAGTGCGGGTAGGAGTGCCTGATCTTGGCCTTTTGCAGCAATGCGCCAACTTCTTCAAGTTTTTCAATAACCTTTGGATTGGCCTCAAAAACATTCAGGCCAGCGAAAAATTCCACGCTGGGCAAAAAGCGCCCCGCGTCATCCATGGGTGAGTAGACTTCCAGACCGTACTTGAGGCCCACTTCATAGTCTTCGCGGCCATGTCCGGGCGCGGTGTGTACGCAGCCCGTACCCGCGTCCAGGGTCACATGCTGGCCCAGAATGACAAGCGAATCCCTGTCATAGAAGGGGTGCCGCGCCTTGAGGCCTTCAAATTTCGCGCCGGGCGCGCGGTCAAGGATGGTGTAGTCGCTCCAGCCAAGAGTGGCGGCGCAGGATTTCAGCAGTTCTTCGGCGAGAATATACTGGTTTCCAGCGGCTTCCACCAGGGCATAGGTAAATTCGGGGTGCAGGCAGACGCCCATGTTGTCGGGGAGAGTCCAGGGCGTTGTGGTCCAGATGACCACATGCGCGCGGGAAGGATCTGCGGCGGCAAAGACCTTTTTGAGCCCTTCGTCGGGCAGGGCGAAGCGCACATAGACCGAGGGCGAGGTGTGGTCATAGTATTCCACCTCTGCCTCGGCCAGCGCCGTATGGCAGGAGCAGCACCAGTAAATGGGCTTTTTGGAGCGCACCACGCCGCCAGTGGCCACAAACTTGGCCAGTTCGTCAGCCGTGGCCGCCTCGTAGGCGGGCTTCATGCTCATGTAGGGATCTTCCCAGTTGCCGAGCACGCCCAGGCGCTTGAATTCCTTGCGCTGCACGTCAATCCACTTGGAGGCATACTCACGGCAAAGCTTGCGCACCACATGGGCCGGAAGTTCTTTTTTCTTTTCCTTGAGTTCCTGCTCGACCTTGTGTTCGATGGGCAGGCCGTGGCAGTCCCAGCCGGGCACATAGCGCGAGGTATAGCCCGCCATGTTGCGGGACTTGACGATAATGTCCTTGAGAATCTTGTTCAGCGCCGTGCCCATATGAATGTGCCCGTTGGCGTAAGGCGGGCCGTCATGCAGGATGTAGGTTCCCTTGCTGCCCGAAGCTTCCACCATGGCGGCACAGGCATTAATGGATTCCCACTTCTTGAGGGTTTCCGGCTCGCGCTGGGCCAGATTGGCTTTCATAGGAAAGGCGGTTTGGGGCAAATTCAGCGTTTTTTTATAATCACTCATTGGGGCTCCCGGCACTGATGTCGCAAGAAAAAATGTCATTAGCGGTGAGAAAAATCACTGTAGTTTGGGCAAAGAGACGCCTAAAGTCAAGGATTCGCAAGTACCTCGCGGTGTCTGACGCATCTTCGCCCACAAACAAAAATGATTTGGTCAAAAAGATCTTCCGCCCCGGCTGCTTGCCTACTCCTGTCCGGGCTGGTAAGCTGCATTTCCTTCAGCTTGCGGCGGCTTGTGGACGCCTCAGGGCTTGCCGAAACCGCAACAGTGTTTATCTGCCTGACAAGAGGTACCTATGTGTCTTGCCATTCCCGCCCGTATTGAAGAACTTTTTGGTGAAGGTATGGCCCGCGTTCGCGTGGGTGAAAGCCAGACTTTTTTGAACGCGTCAGTCATGCTTTTGCCCGAAGAACCCAACATCGGCGACTATGTTATTGTGCATGCGGGCTTTGCCCTGCACACGCTGAGCCCTACTGAAGCGGAAGAAAGCCTGTCTGCTCTGCGCGAACTGGCTCAAGCTCTGGAAGACGGCCCACCAAAATTTTAGCGGCCCGGCATTGGGGCGTGCCCATTGGCGACGCCTGACGATGGTTGACCATGACGACACCCTACGATGCCTCGTGCATTGGCACGATTTCATGATCACCCTGTGGCGCAGGGCGCATCAGGTCAGCCTGCCAGACTGGCAAGACTGTACAGCGCAACCAGATACAATCCCTCTGCCCATGTCAGAGGGATTTTTTATTGCAATTACACTTATATATAAAATACTAAAAATTTACTTCTGCCCTCAAGATGCCCCACAATGCCCACGTCGCACGCCTTTTCCAAGGAAGCACTGCATCGCGCTACGTTACCTGCAGCCGTGAATACCTCGGGTGGGGCGTGTTTGCCCTGATGGCGCGGTAGCAAAGCTCAGAGCAAGCTCATTTTGAAATTCTTTGTGGGGGAGGGACCCTTTTGCAAAAGGGTCTCCTCCCCCACGCCCCCTCCCCCTAAAACTCTTAGTGTAATGTCACAGAGCGCACTGAGTTTTCTGATCCGAGGCGGACTCCAGAGGCAGTTTGTTGAGACGCCTTCATCCACCTCTTATTCGGCGCGAAGGCCAACAATGGCATAACGGAACGCCCTCCCCGGTCTCTCCAGCGCATAAGCGCTCGCTGGCACTGCGCGGCGCGCAGGGAGATCGCCGAGCGAAGCGAGGAAGCTCCCGGAGTAGTAGCCGCGCAGCCCTCGTGGAATGACGGAAATGGGAAAGCCCCAGCGGGGTGCTTCGGGGGGGATGCAAGGGGGGCCGAGAAGGGGGCGCAGCCCCATAACCGGCCCCGCCTTGCCGCGCGCCGCGCAGGCGGCCAAAACGAAATAAATGAAAAGCCGCCGTGCCCGCAGGGCACATGCAGTTCAGTCAAGCGACAAGCCACATCCCAGGAGCGATTCGGAATCGCCGCCCGCCGCGCAGGTGCCCAAAACAACACAACAATACAAAAAAGCTCCCGTGCCCGCAGGTCGCACAAGCCACCTCTCAAAGGACGGATCCGGCTTTATTCCCCCTGAAGCACTTGCGCCGCCCCCCCTCTGCCCGCCCCGGACAACCCAAATAAAAAAACAGAGCGATCTCAAAATGAAATCGCTCTGGTCGCTACGTCAAAAGACGCTCACCACGACACAATAGCGCGCGTATCCCCACTGGTACGCGCCGAAGCGGGCGTCTTCAAACATCAAAAAATCTCAAGGGCGCTCTGCCCTATTTCTGAAACAGGCCCGGCTCTTCGCTCACAAGGTTGGCGGCAATAAGCTTGCTGTCCGGCTTATAGGTTCCGTTGGCTACCTGGATGCGCAGGGCCTCCACCTTTTCGGAACGCACATCCGGCGCGCTCTGGGCCGCGCGACGCGCCTCTGTCAGCAGCAGAGCATCCTGCGAAACAGTCACCGTATCCCCCTGGGACGCTTCCGTGCCGGTTCCTTCCGCACGCGTCTTCAGGCGGGTCTCGTTTCTGGCCTCGGTGCTTTTGTCCAGCCCGGCGGCATAGGGATCAAAAAAGTTGTTCGTCGTGTTCTTGATTTCCATTTCCTACTCCGTTGAGGGCGCTTTCGCACCGCTCTGCGCCACTGGCTTCACAAAACCTTCGGTTCTTGACGGCTCTTCCAGCATGCTTTTGTCAACGGTATCACGGGTAATACGCCACAGAGCATGCCGTGTTTTCCGCTGCACGTCTTCCGGCAACGGCTCCATACCTTCGGGGCCCTCACCCACGATGTGCAATTTCTGGCCAGGGGGATAGGTAAAGCGTACCTTCTGCCCCACTTCCTTGCCCAGTTCATGGCGGATATCCTCCACCACAGGATTGTCGCTGCCTGTAAACAGCAGCGTCTCGTACAGTTCGCGCGCCACTTTTTCAACGCAAGCACGCCTGTACGCGGCCGGATCCGGATCATCCGGCGCATCACCATGGGCAAGCCTCATGCGAACCCGAAAACGCGCGAGACGCCGGGCAGCCAGCAGTTGCTGTTCATACCCTTGTAACATCATGCGCAGCTTCGCGGAATTGGCATCGGCCATGAATGTCTCCGTCCTTACTGCCTGTTCGGCCTCCCGCCAAAAAACTTTAGACTTTCCCTTCCCGCCCGCGACGTTTTTTCGTGGCCTGGAGCAGGCTATAGTGAAATTGCTCTAAACCAGATTAACTTTGAGAATGGACATTCTCAAAGTTTAAGACACGCATGCTTCGGCGCTTAACAGCGCAAATAAATAGCGGTGCTGTCTTCATCCGTAAGCCCTGCGGGCAACGGCTGAAGCTGCGCTTACGCCTTCGCTGCGGGCGCCTGCTCACGCAGTCGCCAGAGCAATTTCAAAGTGAAAATGCTCTAAACCGCGCTATTTGCGGTTACGCGCAAGCACACAGCCCACGGCCAGCAAATTCAGTATGCCAAAGATAACCAGGTCAAGGTGCATGCTGGCCATAAAGGCGTCAATGGTATGCGGCCCTGCGGGCTTGTCGCCCAAATAAAAACCCAGGGTCAGGGTAATGACCACCATGTTCACAAGCTGGCCCCCGGTACGCACGGCTCCGGTGAGGCCCGAGGCCTGCCCCACATGCTCCCGCCCGGCGCTTTCAAGAATAATGGTGGTATTGGGCAGGGCAAAAAGACTTATACCCACGCCAAGCAGTCCCTGAGCGGTCAGCAACAGGCCAATGGGCGAATCCACGGCAAGAAAGGCCGAAACCAGCAGGCCAAGACCGCACAGCCCCACGCCCACGGCGCTCACATGGCCGGGGTCGAACTTTATGCACAGTCTGGCGGCCAGAGGGGTGGTAGTGGCCTGCACCAGAGACTGCATGGCCAGAAACATGCCAGCCTGCTGCACGGTCATGCCGCGTCCAAACTGAAGATACAGGCTGAAGAAAAAGAGTACGCCGAAAAATGAGCTGTAGTTGACAAAGGCAGCGAGGGAAGACAGGGCAAACACCCGGTTGCGCGCAAGCAGACGGATATCAAGGAGGGGAAACTCGCTGCGCAGTTCCTTGAAGCAGAACAGCACCATCAGAATGACAAAAGCCGCCAGCAGAAAGCCCGCCATCACCGGATAGGCCGCCAGCTCCGACGACCCGAAGGTCAGGGCCGTCATGGCCAGGCCGTAAATGATGCAACCGCCCCAGTCAAAATGGCGTCCCTCGGCCGTGCGCCAGTCCAGGTTGACGCGGTACTTCATGAGCAGCAGCACAGCCACCGAAGTGAGCGCATTGCCCCAGAAAAGCCAGCGCCAACCCAGCCAGCCTGCCACAAAGCCAGCCACCGGCGGGCCGCAGGCAATGCCGGCATACACGGCCGAACCGCTGTACCCGAGATATATGGCTCTTTTGCCAGCAGGCGCGGCCGATGCCAGCAAGGCCAGACCGCAGGCATTAAACATGGCCCCGCCCATGCCCTGCACCAGACGCAGCCCCAGAAAGGCTTCCACTGAAGAGGCAAAGCCCAGCAAAGCCCCGCTGACCGCAAAAATGGCGGTTCCCCAGATAAAGATGCGCTTGTACCCCCATATGTCGCCAAGACTGCCGCTGGCAAGCTGAAAAACGGCAAGTCCCATGGCGTAAAAAGCGCCCATGAGCCCAAGCTCCTGCGCGCTGGCTTTCAGGTCCGCGCCAATGGGCGGCAAAACCGCGTTCACGCCAGCCATCATGAAGGGCATGCAGAAAAGTGAGGTGCAGACCGCAATCAGCAGCCAACCATGGCCTTTTTCGATGGAGGATGACATAGAAAAACAGTATCTCCGGGTATGGAACAGGTCAATACAGCGCCACCACAGAATTGAAAGGGCCAGCTTGAGAAACAGCCCTGCCAGCGCTGTGCGCGTATGACGGCGCACAGGCAGGACTGTGCAGGCCGGGAACAGACAAACGGTCGCCACCCATGGCGCCCATGAGTCCGTCGGCTGCCTCACGGCGAGCGGGCTGCCCATGCGGAAAGCGGGATGGCATGAGCACTATGCACAAAGCTGTAAAACCATGATCCGGCGCGCCCCACGCCGTTGTGCGCCCATGCCGCCCCGAGTACGGTTCCGCCGAGAGGCGCGGGCACATCCGATCCGCAAGCATCCCGACCCTGCGAGTCAGAAACGTGGCAGAAAATTTTTGTCATACGCGCCAGCACAGCTTGCGAAGCTATACCGGACGTCCGCTCCGGTCAACGGAAACAAGCGGTCCCCGACGGTGTACGCCAGGGACCGAAGTGTTGCGCCAGAGCCAAAACTCCGCGCCGAAATCCTGGAACAGATCAGCGTTGTGAAGGGCACTCGCAAAGCTTTGACACGCCGCTTGCGCGTGCAACAGCGCGGGATTCCAGCGCGTACGCCTTTACGGCGCGCGCCTGTTCATGCAGACGCCGGGCAATGTTACGAAAAATTGCTCCCGGCTCAGCGCCGACCCAAGGTGTGCGTCACGCCTGCAAAAGCCCCGACTCTTCAGCCAGCCTCAGGCACATTTCTGCCTTGTTCAATGTATACAGATGAATGCCTGGAGCTCCGTTTTCCAGCAGAAAACGTATCTGGCGCACTGCAAATTCCAATCCCACTTCGCGCACGGCCTCGGCACCGCCTTTGGCATTGGCGCTTTCAAGGTCAAGGTAGAGCTTGCCGGGAATGTTCGCGCCGCAAAGCGAAAGCACCCGCCGCAGCGAGTCAAAACTCTGGATGGGCAGTATGCCGGGGATCACGGGCGTGTGAATACCCCTGCCCCGCAAATGTTCCAGCAGGTCCGCATATTCCCGCGCGT
Organism: Desulfovibrio simplex; assembly: GCF_055387835.1. Taxonomy (NCBI): domain Bacteria; kingdom Pseudomonadati; phylum Thermodesulfobacteriota; class Desulfovibrionia; order Desulfovibrionales; family Desulfovibrionaceae; genus Desulfovibrio; species Desulfovibrio simplex. The sequence goes on along the minus strand of NZ_AP042377.1, from coordinate 3,668,781 downwards.
CAAAGAAAAGCTGGGTTACGGCAAAATCCGCTCCGCTGCGCATCTTGTCCGCAGTGTAAAGGCGGTCCTGCGCGATGGAGCGCGATTCGGGGTGCGGCGCGGGATAGGCCGCCACGCCGATACCCATATAGGGCTGCTGGCAGCGGGCAAAGGCCACGAGGTCTGAGGCATGCCGAAAATATCCCTTGTTCCAGTCCCACTCCTGCCCGGCGGGCGGGTCTCCGCGCAGGGCCAGCACATTGTCCACACCGGCGGCTCGCAATTCGGCAAGGTAGGCCGCGATGGTCTCAGGCTCCGCCCCCACACAGGTAAGGTGGGCCATGGTGCTCAGCCCGCGCCGGACCAGCTCCGCGGTTACGGCAAGGGTATTACGCTGCTTGCCGCCGCCTGCGCCATACGTGACGGAAACAAACAGCGGGTCCAGAGCGCGCAGCCTCTCCACAGTTTCAAAAAAGCCGGGCAAATTTCCCTCATCCGACGGAGGAAAAAATTCCAGTGAGAAAAATGGCTTCTTCGCGGCGCGGATGCTGTCTCCGATGTGCATGCTGCAACTCCTTGTGTACTGCGGGAATGCGGCCAATTTTTGCGGGGCCGACTTATTTATGTGTATATCTAGATAAGTTGATATGTCAAGAAAAAAGGCCGGGGAGCCTTGCAAAATGGCCGGCTTGGTCGTAATTCAGGGGCAAGCCGGGCGTATAAGCCCCCGAGCGGCATACCATGAAAATACATACAGGCATTTTTGAGTGCGGCCAGGGCCCGCACACCGCCTGCCACGGCAGGATGCAAGGCTTCCTTTCAGGTCGCGTCTTTCGACTGGCCTGCGCCCTTTGTACCCTGACAGCCCTGCTGCTCTGGCATGCCCCCCATGTGAGCGCGGCCCAGAACACGCGACCTGAAGCTCCCCTGGTCAAAGTTGCCGGCCCCGATACTGGTGCAGCCGAGGCCGGAGCAGTTGAAGCCGGCGCCGCCACAACGGATACTGCCAATACCGGGACTGCCAACGCCGGCGCTGCGCCCGGCGTGGCGCAAAACCCCCTCCCCGAAGCGGCCCCTTCCGCGCCTGCCGCTGTCGCCAACACTCCCGTTTACTCCCCCGCACCCGGCGTGGCCGCGCCCGCGCCGTCTTCCGCCGGCGTTGACGAGCAAGGCAAGCCCGATTGGCGGCAACTGGAGCCCGGTCTTGATTTCGGCCAGTTCCGCCTCAACGATAATGAAGCATTGCTGACGGCCCTGCGCATTGATCCGGCCTACTTTAATTTCATACTCTGCGCCCGCTCCCAGGACGGTGGCCCGTTGCGCTCGCTCAACCAGTGGGCCGAGCAGTATAATCTTTCCGCCGCTATCAACGCCAGCATGTACCTGCCCGACGGCATCACAAGCACGGGCTATATGAAGCAGGACGAGCACTTCAACAACAGGCGCATTGTGCAGCGCTTCGGCGCTTTCTTTGTGGCCGGCCCCACCCTGCCGGGCCTGTCTGGAGCCGCCATTGTTGATCGTGACGACCCGCAGTGGGAGCAGCACATCGGCCAGTACCGCCTTGTAATCCAGAACTACCGCATGACCAGCGCCGACAGGCGTATCCTCTGGTCGCCCGGCGGCCCTCACTACTCCATTTCCGCCGTGGCACAGGACGGCGATGGCCGCATTCTCTTTCTGCACTGCCGTCAGCCGGTGGAAGCCTACGCCTTTGCGCAGCAGCTTTTACACCTGCCCCTCAACGTGCGCACCGTCATGTATGTGGAAGGCGGCGGCCAGGCAGGTCTGCTGGTGCGCTCAGCCCACTGGCAGCATGAACTGGCGGGCATGGGCCCGGCAGGTTTTCTGGTGACTGGCGACCTGCGCGCCCTGCTGCCCAACGTGCTGGGTGCCGTGCGGATCGCGCCCGCCCCTGACGCGCCCGCCCCCGACGCGGAAAAAGCCGACCCGCAAGACCAGCCCCCCGCTCCGACGCCCCGGGAGGAAGCACCTCCCGCGGAAGTGCAGCCGCAACCCACGCCCTAGCAGCAGGAACAATCGCAACAGGAGCAATCTCAAATATGAAATTGCTCTTGCGTCAGGCCGTTTTCTGTGCGACTGATTGAGTAAACAGGATGGTGGACTGCCGCCTCCCCTTTTTGATAATAATTACTAATTTTTATAAAAATGCTTTACTTTGGCCCTGACTTCTTACACAATATTATCGGTATCCGGGGCCATGAGAGCGCATACGCGATTGTATGGCCCCCGCCCGGCTTGCCTGGCGGCAAACTATATCAAGGCCGTATAGGCCTAAACGTCTGTGAGGAAACCATGCCCAAGCATCTGGAAGTTTATAAGTGCACCCACTGTGGCAATATTGTTGAAGTTCTGCATGGCGGCGGTGCCGACATCGTCTGCTGTGGCGAGCCCATGAAGCTTATGGTAGAGGGTGCCACTGACGGCGCCATGGAAAAGCATGTTCCCGTCATTGAAAAGGTTGACGGCGGCTATCTGGTGAAAGTGGGCAGCGTGCCTCACCCCATGGAAGAAAAGCACTGGATTGAGTGGATTGAACTGCTGGCCGACGGCAGAAGCTATACAAAGTTCCTCAAGCCCGGCGACGCGCCCGAGGCCTTTTTTGCCATCGACGCCTCCAAGGTGACCGCCCGCGAATTCTGCAATTTGCATGGTCACTGGAAGGCTGAAAACTAGGTTTCATTAACACGTTACCAAGCGCGGGATTCCGCGCCATTTCCCCAGGAGGATTTCAATGCAGAAGTATGTTTGCACCGTCTGTGGCTATGAATATGATCCCGCCGAACATGACAATGTGCCCTTCGACCAGCTGCCCGACGATTGGTGCTGCCCGGTTTGCGGGGTGAGTAAGGATCAGTTCAGCCCGGCCTAACCTCGGTCTTTTACTGTATTTTCCCCCGCTTTGCCGCTGCTTGCGGTAAAGCGGGGCTTTTCGTAAATGGGAAGACCCATCATTCCGGAGAAAACAGATGCAACCTGTTGAGATTAAAAAAGACATCTTCTGGATAGGCTACGTGGACTACGACCACCGGGACTTCCACGGATATTCCCGGTCCCCGGACGGCTCCACGTACAATGCCTATCTTATCAAAGACGAAAAAAATGTTCTGATGGACACGGTGGCCTCTGGCTGCGAAGGCACCCTGCTGTGCCGCATGGCCAAGGTGCTTGATCCTGAAAAAATCGACTACGTCGTCTGCAACCACCTTGAACTGGACCACGCCGGCTCTCTTGAAGTCATCATGGAGCGGTGCAAGCCCGAGAAGCTTTTTGTTTCTCAGGCCGGGCTCAAATCGCTGGCGGGATACTTCGCCTGCAAGGATTGGCCCGTGCAGGCCGTCAAAAGCGGCGACACCATCAGCCTGGGCAAGCGCACCATCGTTTTTCAGGAAACGCGCATGTTGCACTGGCCCGACAGCATGGTCTCGTACATTCCCGAAGAAAAGCTGCTCGTCAGCAATGATATTTTCGGCCAGAACATCGCGAGCTCGGCACGTTTTGTGGACGACTTCGGCGACGATGGCGAATACAAGCGCCGCGTCAAGGAGTACTACTACAATATCGTGCTGCCCTATTCGCCCATGGTGCTCAAGGCGTTGCCCATTGTGGAGCAGCTTGACATTGACATGATCGCGCCCGACCACGGCCTCATCCATCGTGGTGAAAAGGCCGTCCGCGACATCATCGGCATGTACCGCGCCATGGCCGAACAAAAGCCGCAGCAGCGCGCGCTCATCTTTTACGACACCATGTGGCAATCCACGGAAACCATGGCCTACGCCATATGCAGCGGTCTGGAAGAAAATGGCGTTCCCACGCGCATCATGTCTGTCAAAAGCAACCACCACAGCACCGTCATGACGGAGCTGGCAGACTGCGGCGCGGTGCTGGCGGGGTCGCCCACGCACAACAACACCATTCTGCCCCTGGTGGCCGCCCAGCTGACCTACATGAAAGGACTGCGCCCCCTGAACCGCATAGGCGGCGCGTTCGGCTCCTTCGGCTGGTCTGGCGAAGCGCCCAAGCAGTTGCATGAACAGTTGACCGACATGCACATGGACATGCCCGTGGAGCCTGTGAAGTGCAACTGGCGGCCCGAACGTGACGTTCTCAAGGCCTGCCACGACATGGGCAAGACCATTGCCGAGGCCCTTAAAAAGAAGTGCCAGGAAGGTTAAACCTCCAACCCGGCCTATTTTTGCGATCCCCGGCAAAAGCACCGCTTTTGCCGGGGTATTTTTGTAATGAACCCCCGCAGCGGGCGTCTGTTCACGCAGCCGCCAGAGCAATTTCAACGTGAAAATGCTCTAGGGACTGTTTCTAAATAAATTCTAGACTTTTCATTCATCTGCTGTTTTGCTGCTTCCCATGAGCAGACACGATATTTCAGATGAAAAGTGGGCCATAATCGGACCTATGTTGGCAAAGGCTGGCACTGAGACGAGAGGGCGCAAGCGCAAGGATGACCGCCTGATGTTTAATGCCATCCTGTGGATTATGAAAACAGGCGCACCGTGGCGGGACTTGCATCCAGAGTTTGGGCCTTGGAATACAGTGCATAAACGCTTCCTGGAATGGGCCAAGCTTGAGGTCTGGGACGAGATTCTTCGCATGTTGTCCATAAACGCAGACCCTGAAACCATAATTATTGACGCTACTTTTATAAAGCTACACCAACACGGTACTGGCGCAAAAGGGGGCACTTCAATCAGGAGATCGGGCGCAGCAAAGGTGGATTAACCACCAAAATCCACGCTGTCGTTGACGCACTGGGCAACCCTTTGCGCATCCATCTCACTGCGGGCAATGTAAATGACATTGTCCCCGCGTGTGACCTGATTGAAGGTTTATTGGCAGACAAACTTCTTGCAGACAGAGCTTATGATGCCAATAAGCTGCTCGCATTGGCAGAACGCCAACGCCACGAAGTGGTTATCCCTCCGGTTCCGCGCAGGTTGGAACACCGAGAGTACGATGCCCATGCGTACAAAGAGCGCCACCTTGTTGAATGTTTCTTTGCCAAGCTTAAATCATTCCGCAGAGTTGCAACTCGATACGATAAGCTTGCCGTAACCTTTAAAGCGTCAGTCATGCTGGCCGCGTGCCTTGTTTGGCTGCAATGAACTATTTAGAAACAGCCCCTAGAGCAAATTAACTTTGAAAATATACATTTTCAAAGTTTGAGGCACGCTCACTTCGGCGTTTAACAGCGCAAATAAATTGCGCTTACGCCTCCGTGGCGGGCGTCTGCTCCCGCATCCGCCAGAGCAATTTCATTATGAAATTGCTCTAAAATACAAAAAAAGTTTTAGGGGGTGGGGGCGTGGGGGAGGGACCCTTTTGCAAAAGGGTCCCTCCCCCACAAAGCATTTCCTCTCACAAATCCTTCTCCCCAACAAAGCATTTCAGAATGAACATGCTTTTGTCTGGTGGGCCGTACGCAAAAAGGCGGCGCAAGCACTGCTTGCGCCGCCTTATATATGGGCCCGACCAAAAGGGATGCCGCTCTTTGGGAATACGGTTCCCAAAGGCTGCACCGCGCCCGGCACGGCACATGGCCTTGCCGGCAAACGCCGTGCCTCTTCATCAGCGGCAACGCCGCCCTGCCCAAGACGATTCCGTCAGCGGGGTCAGGCTACCCCTGCGTGCACGGGCGAAGCCGCACACATCCTTTGCCCGGGCGTCAGTTTGCGCGGACGCCCGGGCAACTCAACATAAAAGACACTACAGGGCCGGAACAAGTACCTGGCTTACGGATGGCACTTGGACTTGGCGCAAGCGGTGAGGTCCTTCTTGAGATCGGGCTTTTCGGCCACGGTCTTGGTGTGACATTCCATACAGTTGGTGTGCTTGAGACCGGTTTTGGTATGGATCACGTAGTACAGGCTCTTTTCACCCTTTTTGCCAGTCAGGTCATCGTGACAGCCGGAACTGCCGCACTTGGCGAAGCTTTCCTTGCCGTCAACAGGGTGGTGACAGGTCACGCATTCCACCTTGGCATGAGGCGCGTGGGGAAACATGACGGTTTTCTGAGAGCCTTTGATCTCCAGCGGTTTATCGGGCACGGCGGGGGCGGCCCAAGCGCTTACGGCAAAGAGCAGGGCCAACATACAGGTAAGAGCAAGAGTTTTTTTCACGACAGTCCTCCATGGTAGAAAAAAACGACACATGAGAATTGTTGCGAGCTTACGGCCAGCATGGCAACGTGTCAATGGCCGCCATGAAATACATTTTCAAGTTATTTGTCCGTCCATGACTGCCTTTTGCGTGCATATCCCCTTGGTGTGAGCATATATGACCCAAGCGATCTACTTTCACTATTGCCAATAATCAGCAGTGAAAGCATGTCCACCTGTGTTGCATCAAAGCTGTCCAGCCTGTGCACGCTCACGCTCTGTTCAGGACGGTAGGCCTGCCGCACCAGGCCCACAGGGCACTGCGGCTCACGAAAACGGCGGGCCAGAGCCAGGGCGGCGTCCAGATGGCCGGGGCGGCCCTTGGACCGGGGATTATAGATGACGCAGACAAAATCGGCCTCAAGGGCCGCCGTGAGTCTTTTGACAATGGTTTCCCACGGCGTGAGCAGATCACTCAGGCTGATGCAGGCAAAATCGTGCGTCAAGGGAGCGCCCAGCAGGGCCGCGGCAGCGCATACGGCAGGCACCCCCGGCACTACGCCAAAGGGAACGATGCCCACAAGGCCCCGTGACTCCAGCACTTCAAGAGCAAGCCCGGCAAGAGCATAAATGCCGGGGTCGCCCGAACAGACCAGGGCCGTGGTCTGCCCTGCAAGGGCGGCATCCACCGCCGCCTCGCACCGTTCAGTCTCATGCCGCATGCCCGTGCTGATGCGCTGTTTGCCTTCAAGCAGCTCCGGCGGGACCAGATCCATATACAGATGATAGCCCGCCACACAGTCGGCCTGCTCCAGAACGGCGCGGGCCTGTGGCGTAAGACAGTCGGCATGGCCGGGGCCAAGGCCCACCACGTGAAGGCTGGCAGCTTGAGTCATGACCTACTCTTTCTCAGTATCTTTTTCAGGGTCGGCAACGGTATTTTTTGCTTCAAGGGCCAGAGCCACGGCAATGGTCAGCTGTGACTGATAAATAGCCTTGCACACCAGAAGCCGCGCTTCGCCCACGCTGTTTTCCTTACTGGCGGCCAGCAGGGCCGCAGCCTCGCACACGCTGAACGGCGGCTGGCCGAAGCGCCGCCCCGCCGCTTCTGAGGGATTGGGCACCGGGCACTGGGCCAGGCGGGCGGAATCAAAGCCCAGAAGGGGCACATCGAGTCGAAAGGCAAGCTCGCGCAGGGCAGGTTCCTTCAATTTTTCGGTCACCGTGCCCAAAGCGGCTATGGCCTGCGGCTCCAGCCCGTGAACTTCAAAAAACTCACGCAAAGCCGCCAGCGCCATTCCCGATGGCAGATCCTTGCGGCAGCCCAAGCCCACATACAGACGCGGTACAGCCACCCGCAGCAAGCCTTCCGAAAGCGGCAGCCGACGCCAGTGTACAACCAGGCGGGGCGGCGCATGCGCTTCGCGCTTGGTTGCCACAAAGGCAGGCGGCGGCGCGGCCGCTTCGGCCTCGCAGGCAACGGACCTGAGCGAAGGATGCGCGGGCACCGCATTGCAAGGGTCCCATACTTCCAGACAGTCGCCCTCCAACAGCGCGGCCTGCGCGCGTGGCAAGCGTTGCCAGTCCACAATGCGCAGCCCTGTTTCGCGCAAAAAAAGATCAAGAGCCAGGGGATGGGCGGCTTCATGGGGCTTATGGCCGGAGGGCGCGGCGGGCCTTACGTTTTCAGTCGGAGCAGCATCCCCTTCCGCCGCGACATCGGAGGCCGTTGTAATGACCGGGATAGCCCGGAGCAGCTTTGCCACATGGCGGGCCAGTTCATTGCCGCCGCCCCAGTGGCCGGAAAGAAGACTGATGACAAAGCCGCCCGCGCCATCAAGCACCAGAACCGGCGGATCTTCGCTTTTGTGCACAAGCAGGGGGGCCAGAGCGCGGACGGCAATACCCGTGGCTCCAATAAAAACGTGCGCGGCATGCTGCCTGTAGGTTGATGCAAGCAGTTCGCCCAGCCGTGTAAAAGCCTGCGCGTCTGCGGGACAAAAGCGCTCTGGCGCGAATATCTGACATTCCGCCAGACGGCCCCCCCTGGGCACAGTCCAGGGCTTTCCGGCCAGCAGCGATTTGAGCCGCCGTGCCAAAGGCAACGCGGAAGCGCTCAGAACATAACAGGCAAGAGAGTTTTTTTCAAAGACGGGATGCACAAAGGCCTCCGGCGGTCTGCCGCCGCACATGGCTTGAAGGATGCGGCCTGTGGCATGAAAGAATGCACCGTGTGACGCAACGACCGCGGCCGGGAGTCCCTGACGGCCCCCGGCCGTCAAATGCTGGCCTGCCTGCGCGCGGCAAGTATTGTGCACTCATGCCCCGGCATTGGCAGCCTGGCAGCTTTCAGCCTGTGCCGCCGCCATTGGCAATGAGCACCCCCTCGGTAGCCAGCCGTGCGCAGCTTTACCCTGCCTTGCTCCGACATCAGCGTGAGCGGGGCTCGCCGTGGCGTGAGCGCGGTCTATGCCCGTTGCTACGCGCCACAAGGGGCGTCACTCCTTGAGAATATCCATTCTCAAGGAGTGACCACGCTAAAAAATGACCTTGCGGGCCGCGTCCAGGGTTCTGTTGAAGTCGTCGTCCGTATGGGCGAACGACACCATGCCGGTTTCATAGCCTGAAGGCGCAAGGTAAATGCCCTGTGCCCGCATCTGTTTGTAAAACGAGGTGAAGAGCTTTTGGTCGCACTTTTGCGCGCTGGCGAAGTCCGTCACCTCATGTTCGCTGAAATAGGGGCAGAACATTGAGGCCAGGGTCGGCATCTGCAGGGGAACGCCCTTGGCGGCAATGATGTCGCGCAGGCTGAAAGCGAACGTGCGGGTGCGGTCTTCAAGGGCGGCGTAGTCCGACTTCTGGAGGATGGCGAGCGTGGCCAGACCCGCGGCCATGGCCAGGGGATTGCCCGAAAGGGTTCCCGCCTGATACACGCCGCCGCGCGGGGCCACAAGCTCCATATAGCGGCGCTTGCCGCCAAAAGCACCCACAGGCAGGCCGCCGCCGATAATCTTGCCAAAGGTGGTGAGGTCGGGATCAATCTTGAAGCGCGCCTGCGCCCCGCCAAAAGCCGCGCGAAAACCCGTGATGACCTCGTCAAAAATGAGCAGGCTCTGGTACTGGTCGCAGATGGCGCGCAGCCCTTCGAGAAAGCCGGGCTTGGGCAGCACAAGGCCCATATTGGCAGCCACGGGCTCCACAATGATGGCGGCGATGCTTTCGCCGTGCTGGGCAAAACACTCCCTGACCGCATCCAGGTCATTGTACGGAGCAAGGAGGGTGTCGGCCACCACAGCCTGAGGCACGCCGGGCGTGCCGGGAATGGAGAATGTGGCCAGACCCGAACCGGCGGCCGCCAGGAAGGGGTCGGCATGCCCGTGATAGCAGCCCACAAATTTGAGCACCTTGTCGCGCTTGGTGGCGGCGCGGGCCAGACGCAGGGCGCTCATGGTCGCCTCTGTGCCGGAATTGACCATGCGCACCATCTCAAGGCCGGGCATGGCGGCAACCACGGCTTCGGCCAGAGCCACCTCATCGGGGCAGGGAGCGCCATAGCTGGTGCCGCGATGGGCGGCGTCGCACACGGCACGGGTAACGGAAGGTTCGTCATGCCCAAGAATCATGGGCCCCCAGGAAAGCACGAAATCTATGTACTGGCGGCCGTCCACGTCGGTCAGGTGGCAACCGTGCGCTTCGGCGATAAAGAGCGGCTGGCTGTCCACATTATGACAGGCCCGCACGGGGCTGTTGACCCCGCCGGGAATGACCTCCTGGGCCTTTTCAAAAAGCTGACGCGAAATCATATCCATTCTGGTCTCCTTCAGGCGAAGTACGTCATAGAAATTTTTTTCAGTTCCTTGAGGCTGCGCAGGATGGCGTGTTCCTTCAAGTCAGTCATGTTCATGATGTCTTCCACCACCCCAAGGCACTCGGCCTCGCTGCGCCCGTGAATCATCGTATACAGCTCGTAGGGCCAGTCAGCGGCGGCGCTCGGACGGTAGTAGGCGTGCGAAATATGGTTGTGTTCGGCCACCTTGCGGCCACAACTCTCAACCTGTTCAGGCTTTACCTTCCAGGCGACCATGGCGTTGTGCGTCCAGCCGGTCTTCTGGTGCTTGATGCTCGCGCCAAAACGGCGTATGGCCCCGGATTCCTTGAGGCGGCCAAGCAGCTCAAGCACCTGGGCTTCGCTCATTCCCGCCTGTTCCGCCAGATCGGCGTAAGGGGTGAGGCTGTCGGGCAGATTATCCTGCACAATGCGCAGGACCGCTTGTTCTTCTGGGCTGAATTGATGGCTCATGAATTCTCCGGGAGGAATGAAGAAGCCGCGCGGCAAATGGCGCGGCAGCCGGTCTGTGTCCGCTGTTGTGGCGCTGACCCGGCCCGGAAATACCGGGCCGGGTGAAAAAACAGGTCTGGACCAGATTAACTTTGAAATGCTTCACATTTCAAAGTTGTCATTCAGCCGAAAAATGCGATTTCCGGCTGAATCCACGCCACGTTGTGGCGCGCTGCACTTTCGTGCAGCGCCAGAGCACTTAAACTTTTTCAAAGTTAAAATGCTCTAGCGCGTAAACGAGCGTGCAAAAAGATTCTGAATGGCTACGCGGCCATTATCCTCAAGAAAGCGTGTACCCGTGGCGGCAAAGTGCGCGTATTCGATGGTGGGGTTTTCCACCTGCGCCCATTTGTCTTTCTGCCAGGTAAGCCAGGCATTACGGGGCTGATCAAAAACCAGCAGGGGTTTGTTGCATATCTTGGCAAACTCCGCGCCCCATCCGGTTCCACCCTTGACCGTACCGTCCGGCTGCACCGCGCCCACCACAATGACCTGCTCGCCGCTGCTGACCTGCCAGCATATGGATTGCAACACCTTGCGGAACAGGGGCGCCCGCGTATACTCGCGGTTCATGAGGCGCGAAACATAGGTAAGGCTCACATCCTTCAGGGCCAGTTCCTCTGAAGTCAGCACACGTACACCCCGCGTGCGTTCGATCTGATGTCCTTCAAAGCCGTAGTTCACTTCTTCCATGCCCCAGCTTTCAGCCAGAGCGCCGAAAAACTGTTCGGTTCCGGCGGCGCCGCCGCTGTAAAGCACACATTGTTTGGGGTTGAGCATGCTGCCTCCTCAAGGATTGTTGCGCCGGGCAAGATTGCAGTTGGTGACCTGTTGATCCGGCGGAAGCGTCATGCCCCATAATGGCAAAAATTACAGCGCTCGGCAAGGCGGCCCGGCCAAAGAAATGGCAACCGCGTCAGGACGACGGACCGCATAACACAGGCTTGGCCCGCCGCAATTGCGCAACGCAGGCAAAGCCGGCGGCGGACAATAGACCAGAAGATTTTAGCCGCATATATCCGGGCGGCAGCGTGAGCAGGCGACAGATGTAACGAACCAGACGCAGGCGCAGCGGTTACTCAGGGCCTGTGGATGCTTCAGACATTGCGCCGGGGCAAATCCGCGGCTTCAAAGCCGGTGAGACAGCATGGTATGGCACTGACAGCCCGCATGATGAGTGCGTAAGACCACGGCGTGTTCCACCAAGGCTGCCGCCCATGGCAGGCTAGCGATACGCAACACAGCATGTTTACAGGATAAAGCACTACCGGTTATCCGGTCAGCCACGGCCGGACGACGCGCCCTACCCATTGCGAATACACATCATCAAGGGGAATCTCCCTCAACAGACACCCGGCCTACAGCGGGCAAAAAGGCGCGCAAGCCCGAAATATTTACATGCGGTATGGTAAAGCGGGTTCACCCTGAAATGCTTCGAAGGCTGCGCGAGAAGCGCTTGCGGCAGAGGCGTAAACGCCAAATATACGGACGGGTATGCGAGCGGATTTGCAAAGGAATAGCGAACGGTTACGCGCCAGAGCGGGCGTCTTGGCCGTTGAGACCGCGCATTCTCAAAAAGTAGTTTGCTGTAGCGATGTGTGCGATAAAGAAAACGCACGAATCATGAGATGCCCTGTGCGCCAGATCAGGCTGACAGGAATGCAGACAGGCTGGTGTGCTGGAGCCTCAAGCGCCCCGCACCACTGCGAGCGGGCTCGTCAAACCCATGAAGGGGCAAACCATTCAGGGAGTTGCCGGGCCCGCACTTAAAGTGAACCCCAAAACCGTGCCGCGCTGGCAGGCCTGTGCCAATGGCGCAGCGCCTTAGCGGCGACTGTGCGGCAGGACAAAAAACGCCCCGGTTACAGGGCGTTAAGGTCCGTTGCCTAGTCCTAGTAACGGGGCTGGCGAGGAGCCCTGGGTTTGGCTTCGTTGACGCGCAACGTGCGACCACCAAAGCTGAAGTTGTCAAGAGCTTCAATGGCGGAATCGGCTTCGCCGTCTTCCATTTCCACAAAGCCAAAGCCACGGGCACGGCCGGTATCCCTGTCGCTAACGAGTTTCACGGACAGAACGCTGCCGTATTCGGCAAAAAGATCCTGAACCTGTTCTTCAGTAGCGGACCAGGGAAGGTTCCCGACATAAATGGACTTGGACATGAAACACCCTCACAAAAAAAACAATCTTCCCGCGCTCCCATCCAGTAAAACGTATTACCGGTACGCGGCACATGGCAATCACAGAAACACGCTTTTTCTAGCTTGTCAACGAAAGTACAAAAAAAAGTTGGCATTGCGCAGTTTTTGCGTGATAAAATCCGTGATGCAAGGAAATTACTGGAAGTTTTCTAAAAAAGATATTCAATTTTGGCGCGCCGTTAAGCATATGATACATCTGCAACATCCGACATATCGCCATACACCTCAAGGCAGTGCTGCATTCAATTCAGAGTAATTACATTGGATACCATACCCCAGATGCGGCAGAAGCATGTATTGTGCGTATAACCAAGCCTGCGCAATACTCTTTTTGTACACCTTTAGGCGCTGATAAATTCCAGAAATATTGTGTGAAAATATGCGCAATATAGGCGAATGCTTTTGACAGCCTATGCAGCCTCAAATTCCGCCTCTTACTCATATTTCACCACAACAATCATGGCCAGCCCGCGTGCCGCATGCCCTTTCGTGAAAAATCAGGGGTTGGCGCGGCAAGCGCAACAGCGCGCATACGGCGGTGTTGCGCGGGCTGGCAAGGGTGCAGGCCCGGCGTGCGCATGGCCTTCATAAGAGCCCGAAAAAGCACGGCTGGAACTTGAGAAAGAAGCACTGGAAGGGTTGGCCCAATCAGCTTTGAGTGTGACCAGCCTTGAGAGTGTCCAGCCTTGAGAGCGCGTGAACCCCGGAACGGGGCTGGCGCTGAAAACCGGCTCTCCACAGGGCGTTCCTGTACCCGATGGCGCTGGAAATAAAGATTTCAGGGGGAGTGGGCGTGAGGGAGGCGACCCTTTTGCAAAAGGGTCGCCTCCCTCACAAAAAGCTCTGGATGCAGATCGAAGGGATGCTAGCTACCTTCAGACGGGGGCGGCGACCAGTCGGGGGCCATATCCTCAAAGGAGGTATAGGGCGACAGGTACATGAGTTCGGCAACGCCCACAGGGCCGTTACGCTGTTTGCCGATGATGATTTCGGCCACGCCCTGTGGCGGACGCTCGGCGGGTTTGACAAACTTGTACACGTCGTCGCGGTAGACAAACATGATGACGTCGGCGTCCTGCTCGATAGCGCCGGATTCGCGCAAGTCCGAAAGCATGGGCCTTTTGTCGCTGCGCTCTTCGACCTTGCGGTTCAGCTGCGAAAGAGCGACCACAGGCACCTGCATTTCCTTGGCGAGCCCCTTGAGAGAGCGCGAGATGTCTGAAATTTCCAGTTCGCGTGAATCCGTGCGGCGGCTGGTGCGCATGAGTTGCAGATAGTCCACCACCACCATGCCCAGCCCCTTGTCCGCCTTGAGGCGGCGGGCGCGGGCGCGCAGCTCGAGCGTGGTCAGGGCGGGCGTATCGTCAATAAATATGGGTGCGCGGGCCACCACGTCCGCTGCAGTGTACAGTCGCTGCCAGTCTTCGTCCGTGAGCATGGACGGGCGGCGCAACTTGGAAAGGTCCACCTTGCCCCACACGGCCAGCATGCGCTGCATGAGCTGCTCCTTGCTCATTTCCAGCGAGAACACGGCAACGGGCACGTTCTGGCGCACGGCGGCGTGCAGCGCCATGCACATGGAAAACGCCGTCTTGCCCATACTGGGGCGGGCCGCCACGATGATGAGATCCGAAGCCTGGAGCCCGGCAGTGAGCTTGTCCAGCCGGGTGTAGCCTGTGGTGACGCCGGTGATGACGTCCTTGGCGTCGGCCAGACGGGACAGGTTGTCAAAAACCCTGTCCAGCAGTTCGCGCGTGGGGGTGAAGTCACGCCCGGAGGTGCGCTGCGAAATGGCGAAAACCGCCTGCTCCGATTCGTCGAGCAGTGTTCCCACTTCAAGGGAAGCGTCGTAGCAGTTGGTGATAATGCCGGAACAGGCCTCAATAAGGCCGCGCTGCAGGGCTTTGTCGCGCACGATGGTGGCGTAGTATTCGGCGTTGGCTCCCGACACCACGGCCTGGGCCAGATCGCCAAGATAGACGGCGCCGCCCGCCTCTTCAAGCGCATTGCGGCTCTTCAGCATTTCCGCCGTGGACAGCAGGTCTATGGGCGCGGACTTGCGGTAAAGCTCAAGAAAGGCGTTGTAGATGGTAACGTGGGCCGGCAGATAGAAATCCTCGGCCGCCAGCTGATCCACAATGGCGTGCATGAGTTGGGGGCGCATAAGCACGCCGCCAAGAACGGCCTGCTCCGACTCCACACTGTGGGGCGGCACACGGCGCAGCAGATCGGCTTCAGCCCTGTCAGCGGCGCTGCCCTGGCTGCCCTGGCGGCTCTTGAAGCCGCCCTGCCCCTGCTGACCGCCCCTTGAGCCACGGCCAGCGCCGTTCTGCCCAAAAGGCGCGCCCCCGGCCTCGGGGCCGGGGGCGGAGCCATGATCACCGTGGGAAACCACTATATCCCCTATTCGGAGGCCTCGGCTTCTTCAGCGGGAGCTGCAGGAGCGGGCTCTTCAAAGGACTGGTGGTCGGACACGACCTTCACCGGCACCACGGCGATGACGCTGGGATGCAGGCGGATGCGCACCGGGTGTTCGCCCAAGGTGCGGATAGGAGCGTCCATAAGAATGCGACGGCGGTCAACATCCACACCAAGGGCGGCGATGGCATCGCCGATGATGGTGGTGGTGACGGAACCGTACAGCTTGTCATTGTCGCCCACATGCATGGTGATAACCACTTCAAGGGCTTCGAGACGAGCCTGCATTTCCTGAGCTTCGCCACGCAGGGAATCCATGCGGGCCTGGAGCTTTTTGCGCTCCTGCTCAAAAACTTTCAGATTGGCCTGCGAGGCCACCATGGCCAGGCCCTGGGGCAACAGAAAGTTGCGGCCGTAACCGGGCTTGACTTCAACCACATCACCAAGACTGCCGAGGTTTTCTACGTCGGCGCGAAGTATCAGTTTCATATGCGCCTCCTAGATGTTGCTCTTTTTCTTGACGCCGGAATCGTGCGTAGCGGTGTAGATGAGCAGGGCCATCTGACGGGCACGCTTGATTTCACGGGTCAACAGGCGCTGGTGGTGCGCGCAGGTGCCGGTGATGCGACGGGCGATGATCTTGCCGCGCTCGGTGATGAAGTCGCGCAGGATATCAGGACGCTTGTAGTTCAGGGGCAGGTCTTTGTCTGCGCAGAAGCGGCAGAACTTGCGCCGAGGGGCAAATTTCTTCTTGAAGGCCATTTAGGCAACCTCCCCGGCCACTTCATCGGCCAGCTTGACGGTCACAAACTTGAAGATGCCGTCAGTCATGCGAATGTTGCGTTCCAGTTCGGCCACCAGGGTAGCCGGGCTCTGGTACACCAGACGCACATAGTAACCGCGCATCAGCTTGCGCACCGGGTAGGCGAGATCGCGCATGCCCCAGTTGTCCACTTCTTCCATGGCGCCCTTTTCACGCTCGATAACCGCGGTGAGGGTGTTTATGATGCCCTCGCGGTTTTCGGCGGAAAGCTCCGGTGAAAGGAGCAGCAGGGTTTCAAATTTCCGCATTGTGGTTCTCCTTTTGGATTGGCAGCCCGCACACACGGGTGCGAGCAAGGAACGAGATGTATACTGCCCGACATGCGCGCTGTCAAGCCCCGGCGGCGCAAACGTCCACCGGGCGCTGCGGGCATGACGCAAAACAAGGTAATGCGGGCAGGCTCAAAGCACTACGCCACGGCATGGCACAGATCCGGTGGCAAGTCGGTCGAAGCTTATGGACAAGGACAGGCACAGCGGGAGGGCTTTTCGGTCAGCAGGCAAAAATCGTTATTGATCCAGTCGCTCAAGACCGCCACACCGTCCTCGCCAACCCTGTCCCACGCGCCATGACCACTGCAGTCTGCCTGCCACACCTGAACAAAACGCAGACGAAGCGAAAGCCGCCGCAGGGTGCCGCTGTACAGGCTTTCCACACAGTGAGAGACCACAGGCGCAACGCAACGCTTGCGCCCCGGCCCGCAGAGCACGATGCAGAGCAGCATTTGCGTTCCCGTAAGCCTGCGGTAGCGTTCGTTCTCTTCCACTTCATCAATTTCAATGCGCGCCCCGCTGGCAGAGATATTGATGAGCTTAAGCCGTGACGGTTCGCCCTGTCTGAAAGTAAAGTCCGCAGACCCCAGTTCGCGCCAGTGCTTGGGCAATTTGCCCCGCAGCCACAAATCCACGGTCTTCACCATTCCCACAGAAGGAAAGACCCTTTCGTGCTTGCGCAGGCTGCGCTGCACATAGGCATGAGGCATGGCGACTTCTATTTCGCAAAAGCGCTTTTCAGGTTCCAGGTGATTATGGATAATGCGGGTCTTGCACAAAAAACCGGCCCGCGCCTGACCGGGCGACATCTTGAATGTATTGACGAGAAACGTGCGGGGAAGATTGAAATACAGCAGACACTGCTCGTCGTTGAGCGCGTCTGGCAAAAACTTGGTGGCGGACACGAGCCGAAGGCTTTTGTCGCCCAGCGCCATGATGCGGCAATAGACGTTGTCCATCTGGCGATTACGGTCAGTGAACAGCACTTCCACACAGACATGGTGCGCCAGGGCCGCGCGCAACAGGGCCATGACCGGGACCTTGTGCGCCGGGGCGTTCTTCTGGCCGGAAAGACGCATAAAGCGGCTAAAAAAAAGCATTCTCCTTCCTCGCGCAGGGGACTCCCCAGGACTTGTGCAAAGTGGCCTCCGCATAACTACGGATGTCTATTTTTTTATGCAGTTATTCGTTTTCTGTCAAACTATCGCCGCCCGCGCCAGCCTGCCGGTTCCGTCCGCATATCCGCTCTCCCAGGCACTGGTCAGTCCCTGCGTCAATCACCCGCAAACAGCAGCTACCGCACGCGCGCAAACAGCGTCAACCCGCGACTGCCCGCAGCTGCCGCCCACGTGCAGCCCGCCAGCCCCTTGCATCTGATGCCGCTTGCATATAGTGTGCGCGGCATGTCTGATTCCATATTTACCATAGAACACAGGGACGGGGCCGCACGGGCCGGGCTCCTGCGCACGGCGCACGGCGTCATCCCCACGCCCATCTTTATGCCCGTGGGCACCGTGGGTTCGGTCAAGGCCATTGCGCCCGACGACCTCGCGGCCATCGGCGCGCCTGTCATCCTGGGGAACACCTACCACCTGTACCTGCGGCCCGGCGACGAACTTGTGGCCCGACGGGGCGGCCTGCACGAATTCGCCTCCTGGCCCGGCGCCATTCTTACGGACAGCGGCGGCTTTCAGGTTTTCAGCCTCAGCTCCCTGCGCAAGATCCGCGAAGAAGGGGTGGAGTTTCGCTCCCACCTTGACGGATCACGCCACCTTTTCACGCCGGAAAAGGTGCTGCAGATCCAGCGCAATCTCAATTCGGACATCATGATGGTGCTGGACGAGTGCGTGCCCTACGGCGCGGACTACGACTATACGGCAAAATCCCTGGCCCTCACCACGCGCTGGGCGCAGCGCGCCAGAGCGGCCTACCCCGCGGGCACGGCGCACAATCTGCTCTTCGGCATTACCCAGGGCGGCTTTCACAAAGACCTGCGCAAACGCTCGGTTGAGGAGCTCTGCGGCATCGATTTTGACGGTTTTGCCATCGGCGGCCTTTCCGTGGGCGAGCCCAAGGCGCAGATGTACGACCTGCTCTACCACACCGCTCCCCTGCTGCCCGGATACAAGCCCCGCTATCTCATGGGCGTCGGTACCCCGCTGGACATAGCCAACGGCATCAACGCCGGGGTGGACATGTTCGACTGCGTGCTGCCTACCCGCAATGCCCGCAACGGCACGCTCTATACCTCACAGGGCAAGATCAACATCAGGCGCAAGCAGTTCGCCGAAGATGACGGCCCCCTGGACCCCAACTGCAACTGCTACACCTGCCGCACCTTTTCGCGCGCCTATCTGCGGCACCTGTACGCCAGTCAGGAACTGCTGTCCTTCCGGCTCAACTCCCTGCACAATCTGACCTATTTTCTCGACCTTGCCCGCAATGCGCGGCAGGCCATTGTGGAAGGACGCTATACCGATTTTCTGGCGGGCATCGAGGCCCTGTACCCCGACGAAGCGGCCAGGGCCGCCGGGGGCGCGTAAGCCGGGAGAAAGGCCTGAATGAAATGCCTGGGTGAAATGCTTTGTGGGGGAGGGACCCTTTTGCAAAAGGGTCCCCTCCCCCACGCCCCCACCCCCTAAAACTCTCATTGTGTTTACGTAGAGCACCAGACAGTGTCGTCACGAGATGAATTTCCTGTCATATCAAGGTGAAATTCGACGCAGAAATAACTGGAAAGGCGCTCGTGACGACACTGCCTGAGCGTTTCCCGATCTGGCACGGGGATTCCCGGACAGCATCTTTCCGCATCACGCATTTCAAAACATATCTGCTCCGGCCTGCGCCCAGGCCACGGCCCGTCCTTTGCTCCTTGCGGCTTCCTGTGGCATACTGCCCGCGAAACACTCCGGCGCGCCCGGCACGCCGGATTTCCTGCGGGACAGCCAGCACGAGGTCACAATGCAATCCAGACACCGGTATTCCTTCACGTCTTCCACTGCCAGCAATCCCCTGAGCTTGCGGGGCATGATCACAAGCCCCCACTATCTGGCCTCCCAGGCGGGACGCGACATCCTGCGCAAGGGCGGCACCGCCGTGGATGCGGCCATTGCCGCAGCCGCCGTGCTTTCTGTGGTCTATCCCCATATGTGCGGCCTTGGCGGAGACAACTTCTGGCTCATTTATGATGCGGCCACACAGAACCTGCGCTCGCTCAACGGCAGCGGCAGGGCGGCGCAGGCGGCCACCGCCGCCCACTATACTGAGCGCGGCCACAAGACCGTGCCCACGCGCGGCCCGCTGGCGGCGCTGACCGTTCCGGGCGCTGTGTCCGGCTGGGGCGCGGCTTTTGCGCACAGCAAAAAAATCATGGACTCGCCCCTGAACTGGGCCGACTTGCTGGCCCCGGCACAGGAACACGCATCCCACGGGTTTGCCGTGTCCCATTCCCTGGCGAACGGTCTGGCCCTTGTGAGCAGCGGCAAGCCGAACTACAGCCTGCATCGCTCCGAGGGTTTCCGCAGCCTGTACTTTACGCCAGAAGGACACCCGCCGGGCTTTGGCGCTGTCATGCGCCAGCCGCAACTGGCCGAAACACTGGCCCGGCTGGCCGCCAACGGGCCCCAGGAATTTTATGAAGGCCACACGGCGCGGGCCATCATCAGCTCCCTGCAACGGCAGGGCGGCCTGCTCACGCACAAGGACCTCGTCAGTCACACGGCGGACTGGACCGACCCCCTGCGGGTGGACTACAGAGGCTATACGGCCTGCACGCCGCCGCCCAACTGCCAGGGCTTGGCCACACTGGAAATTCTCAATATCCTCAATCAGATGGACGTGGATATTCTGGGCGAGGGCACTGCCGACTACTATCACGTCATGGCTGAAGCCACCCGCGAAGCCTTTATCGACCGCCAGCACTATCTGACGGACCCCGATTTTGCCGACATTCCCACGCAGCGCCTGCTTTCATCCGAGCACGGCAGGCGGCAGGCGGCGCGCATCCACATGGACAGGCACGCGGACGCCCTGCCCCCCCTGCCCCCCGGCGGCGACACCATCTGGCTTGGCGCTGTGGACGCGGCAGGCAACGCGGTGTCGCTCATACAAAGCATCTATCATGAGTTCGGTTCGGGCGTGGTGGCGGACAACGCGGGCTTTGTGCTGCAAAACAGGGGCTGCGCCTTTGCCCTTGACCCAAAGCACGTCAACTGCCTGCTGCCGGGCAAACGCACCCTGCATACCCTGACGCCCGCCATGCTGCTCAAGGACGGGCAGCCCCACCTTGTGTACGGCAGTATGGGCGGCGACGGCCAGCCGCAGACCATAGCGGCCATGACCACGCGCATTGTGGATTTTGGCATGAGCCCGCAGGACGCCGTCAACGCGCCGCGCTGGCTGCTGGGCCGAAGCTGGGGCGAAGAATGCAACGACCTCAAGCTTGAGGGGCGCATCCCTGAAAGCGTCGCGCAGGAGTTGGCCCGGCGCGGGCACGTGGTGCGGCGAATGGACGACTTCACGGAACTGATGGGACACGCCGGGGCCATACTGCGGCGGCCCAACGGCGTCTGGCAGGGGGCCGCGGACCCGCGCGGCGACGGCCAGGCAGCGGCTCTCTAGCGGCACTGCAAATGTAAGGTAATGTGTTGAAAGGCTTTGTGGGGGAGGGACCCTTTTGCAAAAGGGTCTCCTCCCCCACGCCCCCACCCCCTAAAACTTTTATATTAATCAGTATAATACAGAGCTTATTCCGGTTTGGAAGAGGGCGCGACGCAGAGTTCTTCAACCGGCACGCATCTGCATTCACAGAAATTTTGGACATGGCCGCCTTGGGCATGCCAAACACCGCAAAAACGGCGAACCACAGGTCTGACCTGTGGCTCGCCGTTTTTGCGGTGCTTGGCGCGAGTTACACGGGCACGCTGCACCTTCACTGTAACGACTGCGCGCGCAGCCGCCTGAGCAATGTTACCATGAAGCTCCCTGGACAGTGTTGTCGCGAGATGAATTTCCAGTCATATCAAGAAGAACGCGCCCTTTATGCAGGGAGTGTCCTCTGACGGTACTCGACCGGAATACAAGGCGACGTTCGACACAGAAATACCTGGAAAGGCGCTCGTGACGACACTGCCTAGAGCATTTTCACTTTGAAATTGCTCTGGCGACTGCGTGAGCAGGCGCCCGCAGCGAAGGCGTAAGCGCAATTTATTTGCGCTGTTAAGCGCCGGAGCATGCGTGTCTTAAACTTTGAGAATGTCCATTCTCAAAGTTAATTTGGTCTAGTTTATCCAGCTGCTGAGCGCGTCCACAATCTTGCGGGCCTGCTCGGCGCTGGAAATGGTAAATTTGGACTGCTGGCGGTACTCGCCGCCGGACTTTTTGTACCGCCGGATAACATACACGTCCGGCCCGAAATCGTCCTTTTCAGGCTGCCACTGCTGGTAGCGGAAGAGTATGGTCGTCCACAGCCCCTTGCTCAGCACAACCTTGTCCAGTTCGTTCACAATAATCTGGCCGTTTTCTTCAAACTGTACTGTAAGATCGTCAATGGTTTCGTTCAAAATGCATTCTCCCTGCGGGGGCTTGTGAGCGCTCGCCTGACCGAGCAAAATTATCCGGCGTAGTTTGCCAGCAGGCCCCGGATATCTTCAGGAAGCTGCGGCGGGGTCAGTACCATTTCCGCCGGGCCGGGGCCGTATTTGCTGGCGACAATCGCACCCGCCGCGGACAGAGCCATCAACCGTTCGGTCATGGTGAGTTCCTGTCCGGCAGCCAGTTTATTGCCAAGTATGGTCAGAACATTTTCACTCAAGCTCAGCGGACTCACTGTACTGAATTGCATGGACCGCCTCCTCTGGTTTTGTTGCAGATGCTACATTTTTCGCCCCGGCATCGCAAGAGGCTGGCGTTCACTGCCGTAGCAGCATAAGCGCATAGCGCTCCACTGGGGCAAAGTCGTCCGCAAGAGGTGGCGTGTCAAAAACCAGCGAACCCGTAAAACGGGTTGCCAGCATGGCGGCCATGCCCGCGTCGGCGTTTACGCCCGCGTCTTCTGCCCGTGTCGTTTCCCAGGCAATGCCCTCCCTTTTTTCAGGAAAGGCCACAACCATAAGGTTCTGTACTTCATCCGGCCTGTCGGGCCGGGACACGCAGAACACCCGCACTTCTTCGAAAGCTGTGGACAAAGCCCCGTATATGCCCTGAAACAGGCGTCCGTCCTCGCCGTTCACAGCGGAGATGACGTTCATGAGCAGGGCGCCCCCCGGAGCAACGGCCTGCCGCATGGCCCGCGCGGCTTCCACTGTGCCCATCTGGAAAGGCACCGCGTAGTGCGAGTTGAACACATCCACGAAAACAAGATCATACTGCCCCCGCTGCCGGTTCAGAAAGGCCCTGGCGTCCTCGTGCCGCACCGTGAGGCGCGCGTCGTCCTTGAGGCCGAACCAGCGGCGGGCGGTTTCAGTCATGGCCGGGTCAATTTCCACCACGGTCATGCGCACTTCGTCGGGCGCGGCCAGCGCCGACTTGCCCGCCAGAATCCACTTGGGCACGGAATAGCCGCCCCCGCCGAGCATAAGCACGGAACGGGCCTGGGGCGCAAAGCGCGGACCAAGGGCGTAAAATCGCGTATACTGAAAATAGAGTTCCGCCGGGTCGTCCAGATACATGCCCGACTGGCTGTAGCCGGGATCCGTGGCCATAAGCCGGACGGCGCGGCCGCCCTCGCCCCAGTCCATGCCTTCATAGACGCGTATGCTGTTGTAGGGGCTTTCCACAAGCCGCACTCCTCCCCTGCCTTCCTGCCAGCTTCCGTACATGCCGTTCATGACCGCGCCGATCAGGCACAGGGCCAGCAGGGCAGCGCGAACCTTGCCGCCGCGCGCCGCGTTGCACAATGAAAGCGCCAGCATGCACACGGCCACGCCCCAGAGGATGCTGCCGCTGCCGAAAAAGGAAATAAGCACAAAGCCGCCCAGAAAGGTGCCAAGAATGCTGCCCGCCGTGGAGAGAGCGTACAGCCGCCCCACCGTGGCCCCGGCAGTGTCGACGCTGCCGATGCGCAGGCGGATGGCATAGGGGCTTATGGCGCCGAAAAACAGGGCGGGCAGGGCAAAAATGCCCACAGCGGCGGCCACGGCGGCCACGTACAGATTGCTGATGCCCTCTGTGACCCACTGGCCCACCAGTGAGTGACACAGGGCCGTAAGCGCGCTGCCAAGGCCGGCTCCGGCCAGGGCCAGGGCCAGTCCCCGGCGCGAAAGATGCCTGTCGGCCATGCGCCCGCCCGCCCACGCTCCCAGAGCCAGGCAGGCCAGCACCACACCGATGAGGCTTGTCCAGACGATGGCCGAGGTGCCCACATAGGGGGCCAGCACGCGCGCGCCCACCATTTCCAGCACCATAACCAGCGCGCCGCTAAAAAAAACCGTCAGTTCCAGCATGGCGTTCCTTTTGGGGTCCAGCCCCTGGCGGTTGGGGCGAAGCTTCGGTGGCGCGGCACAAGCCGCGCAAGAGACGCTTCCCCACAGTCATCATTCAGAGCAGACCAACGTTGAAAACGCGCTGCTTCAAGGTGTATAAACGCCCGGCACGCTCACCGGCAGGCGAACAGGCAGGGCGTGTGAATTGGCGGCCCCGTCTGCCCGCACAGCAGCCGGTCCGTTTTATTGGCCGGAGCCGTGTCATTAAAAGCTCCCAACAGTCGGAGCAGTCCTGCCAAATCCTGCGGCTTTGGCGGCGAACTTCCTATTCTTCACGCCGGACGGCAAAAAAATCGCGCAGCAGTTCCGCGCATTCCGCGCCGCGCACGCCGCCCATATGCCAGAGGCTGTGATTGGCGCTCTGCGCGTCAAAATACTCGGCACGCGAGATGACGGCCCCGGCCAGCGAATCGGCCGCCCCGTAAACCACTCCGGCAAGGCGGGCATGGATGCAGGCCGCGGCGCACATGGCGCAGGGCTCAAGGGTGACCACCAGCACACAGCCCCCAAGCCGGTAGTTGCCAAAAACACGTCCGGCCCGGCGCAGGGCCAGAATTTCGGCGTGGGCAGTGGGATCGTGCAGGCCCACCGGGGCGTTGCCCTCTTCCGCCAGCACCGTGCCGTCGGGGGCCGCAATAACCGCGCCCACGGGTATTTCTCCGGCGGCGGCGGCCAGTCGGGCGCGCTCAAGAGCGCGCCCCATGAGGCTCTCCCAGCTATGCCCCGACGGTGCGGGAGGCACAGGCCCGGCTGGCGTAAAAACGCGAACTCCCCCATCCCCGGAGGCCGGGCCGCCGGAATGGGGGGAGAAAGGGTCCGATGCGTGCCGCCTCATGCAGCGTCCTAAAGAATAACGATTTTGCGCAGATGACTGGCCACTTCTTCAGGCGTGTCGCACACGGTGATGAGCCGGTCAATTTCCTTTTCCCTGATAAAACCGCGCGCGGCCATATTCTTGCGCAGCCATTCCACCATGCCGCTCCAGAAGCTGGAATCATACAGCACGATGGGGAAGGCGCGTGTACGTCCGGTCTGGGCCAGCACAAAGGCTTCGGAAAGCTCGTCAATGGTGCCCATGCCGCCGGGCATGACCACGTAGGCCATGGCGTATTTGACGAACATGAACTTGCGGATGAAAAAATAACGGAAGTTACAGCGGGTTTTCACATACGGGTTGCAGCCCTGCTCGTGCGGCAGGTGGATGTGCAGCCCAATGGACTCGCCCCCCGCGTCAAAAGCGCCCTTGTTGGCCGCTTCCATAACGCCGGGGCCGCCGCCGGTGATGATGCCGAAACCGGCTTCAACCAGCAGACTCGAAATTTTTTCGGCATCCTTGTATTCCTGCGTGTCCGGCGTGCTGCGGGCCGAACCGAAGATGGATATGCAGTTGACCTTGAGGGCGTTGAGGGTATCCAGAGCTTCCACCATTTCGGCCATGATGCGGAAAGTACGCCAGGATTCGGTGGTGACAGAAGCAAGATCGTCCACAATATTCTGTTGCAGTTCAGGCATGAATTCTCCTTAGGGTATCTTCCGTGGCTCCCGGAAAAAACAGACGCAAAAAACGTCAGCAACGGCTGATTGCCGCGGCTTTGTCGGGCTTCCGGGCGGAAGCGCGTAAACGGGCCGGGGGTTTGCTGCCGCCCGGCGAACCAGAGTGGCAGTATATGTGGGCGGCGCGGTAAAGGCAATGCACGGCCCATCGCAGGAGGAAAACCGGGGCAAAGCCGCGTCAGTCGGCGGACGGCAGACGGCGCGGGCTTGACGCTGCGCGCCCCAAGCGGCTATGGAAAAAAGTCCCCGAACGCGACCTGCGGCCATCACACGACCGCGCGCACTGCGTTTTGCACGCCGCGCCCTGTACAGCACCGGGTTTTGCGGCGACGGGGCACGTCAGACGGAAAACAGCAGCCTGCCTGCCCTCCGCCGCGACGGACTTTGCGGCTGCTTCTGGCCGTTACTTTTTATCGGAGGCCACGATGAAGGTTCAACTTCTGGGCGCGGCACAAACCGTGACAGGTTCCTGCTACATGATTGAGGCGTGCGGCAAGCGATTTTGCGTCGACTGCGGCATGCACCAGGGCAACAAGGCCATTGAGGCACGCAACAGGGAAACTGAAGTCTACCGCCCCACAGATATTGACTTCATCCTCATCACCCACGCCCATATCGACCATTCCGGCCTGCTGCCAAAGCTGGTGCGTGAAGGGTTTGCAAACACCGTGTACTGTACCAAGGCCACAAGCGAACTGCTGGACCTCATGCTGCAGGACAGCGCCCATATTCAGGAAATGGAAGCCCAGTGGGAAGCCAAAAAATACATGCGGCGCGGGCTGAAAAATCCCCCCGCAGCCCTCTACACCGTGGCGGACGCGCAAAAAGCCGTCAGCCTCTTTTCTTCGGTGGACTACCACAAGACCTTTGAACCTGCTCCCGGTATCAGCGTCACGTATTACGACGCCGGGCACATCCTCGGTTCCGGCTCACTGCGCATCGAAGCCGCCGAAAACGGCAAAACCACCAGCCTCATTTTTTCGGGCGACATCGGCCGCCCGCAGTCCCTTATCGTGCGCAGCCCCGAAAACCCGCCCCAGGCCGACTATGTGTTTATGGAATCCACCTACGGCGACCGTGACCACAAGGATGAGGACGTAAGCGATCAGGAGTTGGCCGACGCCATCGCCTACAGCTACGGCAAGGGCGAAAAAGTCATCATTCCCGCCTTTGCCGTGGAGCGCACCCAGGAGGTGCTGTACTGCCTGCATGTGCTCAGCAAAAAAGGCCAGTTGCCCGAAGACATGCCCGTGTATGTGGACAGCCCCCTGGCCATCCGCGCCACCGAGGTCTTTGAACGCAACCGCGAGCTTTTTGACGACGCCGCGCAAAAGATGCTCAATAACGGCGACAACCCCTTCTCCCTGCCCAATCTGCGCTACACGCTGTCAGTGTCGGAATCGCAGGCCATCAACGACTACAAGGGCCCGGCCATCGTCATTTCGGCCAGCGGCATGTGCAACGCGGGCCGTATACGCCACCATCTGCGCCACAACATCTGGAAGCCCGGCGCAAGCATCGTCTTTGTGGGTTATCAGGCCGTGGGCACACCGGGCCGCAAAATTGTTGAAAAAGCCAAAAAAATAACCCTGTTCGGTGAGGATATGGACGTTGCCGCCCGTATTTTCACCATCAACGGCTTTTCAGGCCATGCCGGACAAAGCCAGCTTCTTGAATGGCTGGCCCCTCTGGCGCACAACTGCGCCCAGGTGGTGCTGACCCACGGTGAATCCAAGGCCCAGGAAACCCTGGCCGGGCTCATACATGAGCGCTTTGCCATCACGCCGCACATAGCCTCCTACCTTGAGGAAATGACCTTGGTCGGCTGCCAGGTTGCCGAAACCATCATGCATGAAACCAAGGCCCACCCCAAGGTGGACTGGAATTTTCTTACCGACGAGGTGGAACGCAAGTGGGGCATGTTCAAGGGCAAGCTGGCCGATGTGGAAGCCCGTCCCTGGGTGGAACAGACCGACCTGCAGGAAGCTCTGGAAAAAATGGACTACGCCCTCACGCGCCTGATCTCGCGCATGTAGGCATATGGGAGTATCATGCGCATCATAGCAGGCCGCCTGGGCGGCCGGATTCTTAAAACTGTGGAAGGCGAGGGCTACCGCCCCGCCATGGGCAAAACCCGCGAGGCCCTCTTTTCCATGCTCGCCGCCCGTGGACTTGTCTGGTCCACGGCGCGGGTGCTGGATCTTTTTGCGGGCAGCGGCAGCCTTGCCTTCGAGGCCATCAGCCGTGGCGCGCCCCATGCCCTGCTGGTTGAAAATTCCGTGCAGGCCATGCGCTGCCTTCAGGCCAATGTGGAAACGCTGGGCGTGCAGGCCGAAACGGGTCTTGTCAAAGACGATGTGCTCAAGGTGCTCAAGCGTCCGCCGCAACAGCCCTATAACCTGGTTTTTATGGATCCGCCCTACCGCAAAAAACTTGCCGAACCGGCCCTGCGGCTGCTGGCGGCCCACCGCTGGCTCACGCCCGGAGCCTTTGTGACTGCGGAGATTGAAAAAGAGGCCAGCTTTGCCGTGCCTTCCGGATTCACCCTGGAAACTGACAGACTGTTGGGGCAAACCCGCGTCTGCATCTGGATAGCGTCATGAAAATAGCCATGTATCCCGGCACGTTCGATCCGATGACCAACGGACACCTCAGCCTCATCCGACGGGGCTGCGAGGTTTTTGACCAGCTCATCGTGGCGGTGGCCGACAATACGCCCAAGCGCCCCCTGTTCAACCATGAAGAGCGTGTGGCCATGGCCCGCGAGGCTCTCAAGGACGAACCCAAGGTCATTGTGGAACCCTTTTCGGGTCTGACGGTGGAATACGCCGCCCAGCGCGGGGCCTGCGTGCTGCTGCGCGGACTGCGCGCCGTCTCGGATTTTGAATACGAATTCCAGCTGGCCCTCATGAACCGCCGCCTGCAGCGCCATATCCAGACGGTGTTTCTCATGACCGACTACCAATGGCTGTTCATCAGTTCCACCATCGTCAAAGCGGCGGCCAGCCACGGAGCGGACATCAAGGGTCTTGTGCCTGAAAACGTGCGGCTGGCGCTTATGGAAAAATACGAAAAAGGCGAGGTTGCCCAGGCCACCCCCTGTCTTGCCCCGCCGCACAGCGGCTTTCGCACCTCATAACCGCCGGATGAGCCCATGCGGAACACGCATACCAGCAGCGGGGCGGCACTGGCTGCCCCGCTGCCTGTCATTTGCCTTGCGGGGCCTACAGGATCAGGCAAGACGGCCGCGGCGCTGGCCATGGCCGACGCCCTTGACGGCGAGGTCATCAATGCGGACTCCCGTCAGGTCTATGCGGATTTTCCCTGCATAACGGCGCAGCCCACGGCTGAAGAGCGCGCCCATTGCCCGCACCACCTCTACGGTTTTTTGCCCACAGCGCAAAAGATCAGCGCGGGCCGCTGGGCCGATCAGGCCACGGCGCTTGCCCGCGACATCCTCGCCAGGGGCAGGACTCCCCTGCTGGTGGGCGGCACAGGGCTGTACTTCAACACCCTGCTGCACGGCACGGCGCAGATTCCTCCGGTGGACCCGGCCCTGACCCAGGCCCTGACCGACCGCATGGAAGCCGAAGGCGCGGCGCGTCTGCACGCCGAACTGGCCCAGGTGGACCCGGCATACGCCGCCCGCATCCATCCCAATGACCGTCAGCGCATCGTGCGCGCCCTTGAAGTGCGGCAGGCCACGGGCAACCCCTTCACCTGGTGGCACAAAAACGCCATGAGCCCCCCGCCCTGCGCCGGGCCGCTGCTGGTGCTGGACGCCCCCCTCACATGGCTGGAACCCCGTCTGGCCCGCCGTCTCGACATGATGCTTGACGCAGGGGCCATGAATGAGGCCCGCGCGGCCCTTGAGCACTGCAACGACGACGGCGCGCCCGGCTGGTCCGGCATCGGCTGCGCCGAGGCCCTGGCCTTTCTGCGGGGCCGCCTGAACTTTGAAGAATGCCGCTCGCTCTGGCTGCGAAACACGCGCGCCTACGCCAAGCGGCAGCTCACCTGGTTTCGCGCCCGCAAGGAGGCCCTCTGGCTGCCCCCGGAAGATGTGGACGGCGTGGTTGCAGCCGCGCGCAGCCGCTGGGCGCGGTAGAGTAATGTTACTTTGAAATGCACTGTTATGCCTTGTGGGGAAGGGACCCTTTTGAAAAAGGGTCTCCTCCCCCACACCCCTCCCCCTAAAACTTTTGTGGTATTATGGGCGGGTATTGTGGGTATTCTGATCTGAAGCGGGCATTGCAGACCCCAGACATGTCTGACGGCGCGGCAACCTCACCAATGGCGGCAACACCGCTGGCGTGATGCCTTCAAAATAAAACTGCCCGCGTGTGCTGTGAACGCAAAAAAAGGCGGCCCGCTCCAAAAGCGGGCCGCCTGCGCGTTCCTGAAGCATCTTCCGCACAAAAAGCCACACGGCAAGGCCACACACCTACAACGCGGCTTCCGACCTGCTCAGTGACAGAAATTCGTGCTGGTCGGGATCATAGTATTCCATTTCGCCGGATTCGATATGGTAGAGCCAGCCATGGATATGCAGGGTGCCATTCTCCACCTTTTCCCTGACGTAAGGGTAGGTGAGCAGGTTTTCGATCTGGAAGACGATGGAGAGCTTTTCCGTCAGACGCAGCAGCCTGTCCTTGTCGGCATCTTTGCCAAGCGCGAGCAGGGCAAGCTCCTTGGCCTTCTTGCCAAGAGAAAGCCACTTCTTGGTGTGAACAAGCTGTTCGCCGCTGATTTCCTTGTACAGGGCTTCAATGGCTCCACAATAGGTATGGCCGCAGATGATGATCTCTGAAATATCCAGGGTGGTGACGGCGTATTCTATGCCGGAGGCCATGGCGTGATAGTCTTCGTCCGGCTTGTGGGGAGCCACAAAGTTGCCCACGTTGCGCAACACGAAAAGCTGGCCGGGAGGAGCGTTGGTTATTAGAGAGGGGATGACTCTGGAGTCGGCGCAGCCGATGAAGAGCGCTTTGGGATGCTGGCCGCTTCTGACAAGTTCCAGAAGTTGGGCTTCGTTTTTTTTGAAATAGTTTTTTTGAAACAATTCATTGCCCTGCAACAGGCTTTCAACACTCTTCATCAACGATCCTCCGTTATCGGTCAGGAGCTGCCGGCTCCATAGCCATATCCACAACAGGCGGACGTAAAACCGCACGCGCCCTCTCGACAGACCGGGTCTGGAACGGGCGGCGGGCCTCGAGCCTGCGGGCAATTTCATATAACACCCTATCTCCTTGGACGTAGAGTATCTTGGGGTGCAGGTCAAGAGCCGACAGCCTCCCCTGCGCCCCTGTCATGAGCGGCCGCACCACGCGGGGCCAACCTCAAGAAAATAATTTTAATTTACAGCATATTATCGTGAATATAATACCCTGGTGAAATTTTTGGCTTGTCCGGATATGCCCATGCAGGTCTTTTTTTTTCTGTTTGTTGGCGCAACGAAAACGGCTTTTTTGCTCAGACAAAAAAATTTCAAAAAAGCCACGGCCATGTGCCCATGTGCGCAAGCAGGCCCCATATTCGTCATAACGCACTGAATTGGTTTTTATTGGCGGATCGAATTTAATGAAAATTTTCCCAATCGCCTTGTTTTTCCAAGCATGAGAAGCCATTCCAAGATTGGCCCCTCCTTGACGTGTCTTCCTGCCTGCGATACCGTTGCAATATCTGCGTGTTTGCCCCCCGCAGGGATCGGCGGGGCCGGAGGATCCCGTCGCCAGGCGGCGGGTTTGGGGTAATGTCTGAATGCAAAAGGACAAGCACATGAGGAACGGCACATCACTGCTTCTGCTGGCGGCTATCGCCCTGGCTGGCGCGGCGTGTCTTACGGCGCTGGGAGCTGGTTCGGCAAAAGCCGCAGCCCTGGAGCCAACAGACAGCGGCGCGCCATCGGCCATAGTCATGTTTCCGGTCGGCGACAAGCCCAATCCCAAGGGCTCGGCCATGAAACCCGTGGTTTTCAATCACCTTATCCATGAAAAAAAGATTGAGAACTGCGAGACCTGTCACCACACGGGCGACCCGGTGGCCTGTAGCACCTGTCACACAGTGGAAGGCAAGGCCGAGGGCAACTTTATCACCCTTGAGCGGGCCATGCACGCCACCAACATCGCCAAACGCGCCAAGGGCAACACGCCCGTCAGCTGCGTGAGCTGTCATGAGCAGCAAACCAAGGAAAGGCGCGAATGCGCGGGCTGTCATGCCATTGTCACGCCCAAGCGCGACCAGGCATGGTGCGCCACCTGTCACAATGTTACGCCGTCCATGACGCCGGAACAGATGCAGAAGGGCATTAACGGAACGCTTTTGCCCGGCGACAACGAGGCTCTGGCTGCCGAAACCGTGCAGTCCCAGAAGCCCGCTGCGCCCGTTTCTCCCATGCTGGCCCCCCTCAAGGTGGTCATCGACTCTCTGGCCGACAAGTACGAGGGAAGCAACTTCACCCATCGCCGTCACCTTACCTCCCTTATGGAAGGCATCAAGGACGACAAGCTGGCCCAGGCTTTCCACAATCAGCCTGAACTTCTGTGCGCGACCTGCCACCACAGAAGCCCGCTTTCTCTCACGCCTCCCAAGTGCGGCAGCTGCCATGCCAAGGAAATCGACAAGGTCAATCCTGGCCGTCCCAACCTCATGGCCGCCTATCATCTGCAGTGCATGGGTTGCCACAAGGGCATGAACGTCGCGCGTCCCAGAGATACCGACTGCACCACCTGCCATAAGGCCGCGCCCAAGAGCGCCGACTAGCATGGAGTAAGAATATGAAACGCAGAACATTTCTGACCATTCTGGGAAGCGCGGGCGTGGTCTCGGCCCTTGGCACCGCCAAGGTTGCCCAGGCTGGCCCCCACACCTTCCCATATTACGCTGACAGTTACGGAGTGCTGCACGACACTACACGCTGCATTGGCTGCCGCAAGTGCGAAGAGGCATGCAACAAGGTCAACCACCTGCCCAAGCCCAAAAAGCCCTTCAGCGACCTTACGGTGTGCGACACCACCCGCCGTACCACTGAATATCAATGGACTGTGGTGAACAAGTACAAGGTGAACGGCAAGGACGTATTCCGCAAGCTGCAGTGCTTCCACTGCAACGACCCGGCCTGCGCCTCGGCCTGCTTTGCCAAGTGCTTCTCCAAACACCCCAACGGCGCGGTGCACTACGACGGCTCGCAGTGCGTGGGCTGCCGCTATTGCATGGTAGCCTGCCCCTTCTACGTGCCCGGCTTCCAGTACGACGAAGCCTTTGACCCCCTGGTGCAGAAATGCACCTTCTGTGAGCCTCTGCTCAATGAAGGCAAGCTGCCCGGCTGTGTGCAGGCCTGTCCCAAGGACGCCCTCACTTTCGGCCGCCGCAGTGACCTCATCCGCGTGGCCCGTGCCCGCATGGCCGACACCCCCGGCAAGTACGTCAACTACATCTACGGTGAAACCGATGCCGGCGGCACTGCATGGATGGTTCTGAGCCCCGCCGTGGGCCAGGCCGCTGCCGCCGTGCCGGTGGACGACGCGCCGCTGGCCGGCGACGAACTGAAACAGCTTGGTCTCAACACCCACCTCGGCAATCGCCCCATGGGTGAACTGACCTACGGCGCGCTCGGGGCGGTGCCCATGATCGTGGCCTTCTGGCCGGTACTCTTCGGCGGTGCTTATGCCATCAGCAAGCGCCGCGAAGCCATGTACAAGGCTGAAAAGGACGAAAAGGTCAAGGAAGCCCGCGAAGACGTGGCCGCCGCCGTTGACGCCGCTGTGCGCAAGATTGAGGAAACCCAGGGGCCGGGTGCTGCCGACACGGCCCGCCGCGCCATGACCGAGGCTCTCAAGGCCCGGGAAACGGAGTGCAAGTGTCACGGGGAGGATAAGTAAATGTCGCACCACAGCATAGTCATTCCTACCAAGGACAAGCTGTTCAACCTTGGCGAGTTCTTCAGACCTACGCCGGGCAATATTATTACCGCCATCATCCTGTCGGTGGGCCTGGTAATCACCATTATCCGCTTTACCATGGGCATCGGCTCGGTCACCAACCTGAGCAACACCCAGCCCTGGGGCCTGTGGATCGGCTTTGACCTTCTTTGCGGCGTGGCGCTCGCGGCTGGTGGCTACTTTACCACCGTGGCCTGCTACATCATGGGTATGAAACAGTTCCACTCGGCCGTACGCCCTGCCATCACCACAGCCTTTCTCGGCTACGCCTTCGTGGTTGTGGCCCTTCTGTACGATCTGGGCCATCCGCTGCGTCTGCCCTTCATGTTCTTCTTCCCCGGCACCACTTCGGTTCTCTTTGAAGTGGGCCTGTGCGTCGCCACCTACGTTACGGTGCTTCTCATAGAATTCTCCGTGGCGCCTATGGAATGGCTGTCGTCCAAGTTCCCCTTCCTTATCAAGTGGCGCAAGCTCGTGGTGCATGCCACCATCGTGCTCACCATCTTCGGCGTGACGCTGTCCACCCTGCACCAGTCCTCACTGGGTGCGCTGTACCTCATTGCGCCCGAAAAACTGCATCCTTTGTGGTACTCGCCCTTCATGCCCATGTTCTTCTTCGTCAGCTCAATGGTTGCCGGATCTTCCATGGTCATTTTTGAAGGCATGTTCGCCCACAAGGGTCTGCACCACTATATGGATGAAACCCACCTGCGTGAAGCTGACGGCGTCATTTTCAGCTTTGCGCGCGCGGCTTCCTTCATTCTGTTCGCCTACTTCATGCTCAAGGTCATCGACATGCTTGTGCAGGCGAACCTGCCCTACGTCTTCTCCGGCTATGGAGCATGGTGGCTTGTGGAAATGCTGGGCTTCGTGCTGCTGCCCGCCCTGGTCTACGCCAAGGGCGCGCGTGAACGCAACGTGACCCTGTGCCGCATTGCCTCGGTCAACGCGGTTCTGGGCATTGTCATGAACCGTTTCAACGTGTCCATGATCGCCTTCAACTACAATCTGCCCTCGGCGGAACGCTACTTCCCCAGCATATGGGAATTCTGCATTTCCATCTTTGTGGTGACGATGATTGTGACCGTGTACCGTTTTATCGTCTACCACATGCCGGTGCTGTACGAACACCCCGACTTCAGGGATGAGCACTAGCCAAGCCGAAAGAGGAGAATACTATGGAATTCCATACTTTTTACGATTATTTCCTCTATACGAAAAACTGGGCGTACACCATGATGTTCGTGGTGCTGCCCCTCTATGTAGTGTACTGGAACTTTGTGCTGTTTCCCCGCAAAAAGGGTCGTAACGGCGATTCAAAAGGACACTAAAGGCCATACAGGGTCTGAATCTGCCTGAACTTCACAGGGGGCGGCGTCGCAAACGCCGTCCCCTGTCGTTTGGCAAGGCCTTTGACCCATGCGGCGTAGGCGCGTTTTTTTCTGATGCCCGGCATTTTGCTGCGTCCGCCTTTTGCCGGTATTGGCCTCTTGCCCGAGCATCCTGCCTTGAAAAAGGGGACATGCTCCAGCGCCGCAGCGGCCATGCCTAGACCAGATTAACTTTGAGAATGGACATTCTCAAAGCTCAAGACACGCATGCTTCGGCGCTTAACAGCGCAAATAAATAGCGGTGCTGTCTTCATCCGTAAGCCCTGCGGGCAACGGCTGAAGCTGCGCTTACGCCTTCGCTGCGGGCGCCTGCTCACGCAGTCGCCAGAGCAATTTCAAAGTGAAAATGCTCTAAACCTTTGGAATGTACACAGCCTCACGGAATGTCCGCCCACACGGCACAGAGGCACATTGTGAACAATTGCGGAGCGCATTGCGCCTTGCAAAGGCTTGCGCTATAGTTGGCTGCGTAGAGTGGCTTCGGCGCGTTTGCCATAACGCATTTATGCAGCCATGAGCGGGGGGTTGACGTGCGAAGATTTTATCAAGAAAGCTGGCAGGGAATTCCATTCACATCCTTTTCGCATATCTCCTTTTTCCATTTGGCGGAGCCCAAGTTTTACGCCGTATTTTATGAAGAGCTCTTTCGCCGGTTCAAGGATTGGGACGACCTGCCCGCCGTCTGGCGCGCGAACAAGCGCAAGGATGCCCGCTGGCTTATCGGGCAGTTGCGCGCCCAGCTCGCCAGGGAAACCCAGCCGCGCACCGAGCCCGTGCGCGTGCTTTCCATTGGCAGCGGCGTCGGCTATATGGAAAAAATTCTTCTGGAAGAGCTGCCCGACCTGGAGCTGCACGTCAACGAA
This sequence comes from Desulfovibrio simplex, assembly GCF_055387835.1. Lineage (NCBI taxonomy): Bacteria > Pseudomonadati > Thermodesulfobacteriota > Desulfovibrionia > Desulfovibrionales > Desulfovibrionaceae > Desulfovibrio > Desulfovibrio simplex. Next base: position 3,633,383 of record NZ_AP042377.1, on the reverse strand, counting down.
CCCAGCACCGTGGGCATGAAGTGGCTGCGCCAGCACATTCCCAGCGAGCGCATCTATATCGGCCTGCCTCCGGCTTGTCTGCCGCCGGACGTTCACTATGACATGATATACCTGTCCACAGTGGACTACGGCATCCCCACGCGCGAATTCACCCACCTGCTTCAGGAACTGCGCGCGCAGCTCACGCCGGGCGGCGAAATCATCCTGCTGTCCGCCTCGCTGCTGGAAGAGGATTCCTTTATCGGAAGCTTCGTCAACGCCATCAAGATTTTCATACGCGGCATTCTGCATTATCTCGGCATACGGCGTCAGCAGTTCTGGGGCTGGCGACGCACGCGCGATGAATACCGCCAGATATTCAAGCAGGCGGGACTGACGGAAGTGAAAGACGGCTGGCTTCAGGACGGCTTTGAAACGTACTGGATTCGCGGGCGCTAGAGCGGTTTACGAATGAAATGAGTTACTGCTCCGCAGGGATTTTCAGGAAAATCCCTGCCACGAAATCGTCTGGGCAGGCTTTTGCCTGCCGTACACGAGCATTTCAAGTCTTAAATGCTCTGGAGCGCGTCGCCCGTCGCCTGAGCCCTTCAGGATAAATAGTCCTGCGGCCCTTGCGCCGACGCCCATGTTACAGATTTGTCAACGCACAAGGCCGCGCGATGCACGCGCGGCCTTGTTCGTTATTATGTCGCCTCGCGGCGTGCGCCGGGGCGTTCTTCCTTTACGCTGCACAGTGACCAGGCCCCATCTGGTTCCGCCCCGCTGTCAGCAAGGCCCTAGAGCAGATTAACTTTGGAATGCTTCACATTTCAAAGTTGTCATTCAGCCGAAAAATGCGATTTTCGGCTGAATCCACGCCACGTTGTGGCGCGCTGCATGTTTGTGCGGCTTTGGGGCATGTACACTTTTTCAAAGGTAAAATGCTCTAGCTGCCGAGCCAGACAACTGCGCCGGGGCATCCGGAGTATCCCCGGGCTATTCAGGATTGGCTTCGCGCACAAAAACATTGTACGCCTGACGGCTGCCCATGGCGGCATTGTTGAGTTCTTCCCGCACGGGACTGTAAAAGCCCTCGGCCAGCCCTTTGGCAAGCGCGTCTTTAAACTCGGCGCCCTGCTTGAGAAACTCGCGGTAGGTGCGCTCCACATCCGGCGAGGCGGGAAAGGGAGGACGTCCGGCATTGGCAAGGCTGGCATCAAGCTTGGCCATCACCTGCTCCAGAGCCTCACGGTCAGGCTTTTGCGCCGTGAGCAGACCGGCTGTTCGTGAAAACAGCCCGAACACCCTTCTGGCTTCCAGTATCTGCCGTTTGAGCGGATGCCCGTAGAGCAACACTTCTTCCACAGATGAAGCCCGCGCTTCCACCAGGCCCATGTAGCCGCTGCGGGCAGCGGAAAAACGCTCGTAGCTCTTTTCTATGCTGGCTGCCAGAGCCTTGCCCTTGACGCCATCGTCCCGGATGCTCTGGTCCTTCACATAGCGCTCAAGCAGGCGGTAGTCGGCGCGCATACTGTCGAGACTCTGACGCATGTCTTCCACCCACTGCCCCATGGCGCGGGACTCGTCCTCGCCGAACAGTTCCAGAGGGGCCGCCAGACGCGCGGCCAAAGGCTTGCCGTCGCCGCCTGCCGGGCGCGGGGCCAGCATCCATTCATGCATGTAGTAACGCACGCTGCCCATCATCACATCGGCCTGGGTGAAGTACGGGTCGGCAAGCGTGCTGGCCGTCGTATTATAAAATGCCACCAGAGCGTCGGCTTCATCAAGCTGCGCCTTTGTGGGCGGCGGCCCCTGCTCTTGGGGCGCGTTGCCCGCGTCGTCGGAGGCGCTCGCCTCTGCGGCGGGAGCGGGCTGCGCCTGTTCCGTTTTTGCGGAAGACGCGGGGGCCTCTTCCTTGCTGCCGGAATCGCAGGCAGCCAAGCACAGCACGCCAAGGCATACAAGCCAGATGTATATTTTTTTCATCATAGTGTGTTTCGGCGGCGGACGCCCCGCGCATGTCGTGGTGAGGCGTCCGGGCATCGTTGCGGTTGCTGTGGGGGTTAACGCGCCGCGCGGGCTTTTATCCAGTCATTAAGGCCGGTAAGGTCCGGCTCCCAGGGGTAGAGAGATTCCGAGGCCGGTTTTATGTCCGGGCCCACGCCGTAAAAGAGCGTGCCCACTTCTTCCGCCGCATCGTGGTCCGTGGGGGCGTCCCCCACCATAAGCACGTCCTGCGGGGCTATGGGCAATGAGGCCACAATCTGGCCCAGCAGCTTGGCCTTGGCCGGAGGCGAACCGTGAATGGACACGAAATAGTGGTCCAGCTGGCGCTCGCGCAGTATTGTCAGCACTTCCTCATGGGGCGCGCCGGAACACACATAGAGGGGCAGCCTGCCCTTCCAGGTGTCCAGAACGTCCTTAACGCCGGGAATGAGCGGGCAACGGCGCACTTCGTCCAGGGTGTATTCAACAAACAGGCGGCCCAACCTTTCAGACTCTTCATCCGAAATTTCGCGGCCCAGCACCTCCTTGTAAAACCACTGGAACTTCTTGAAACGGCTTACACCGCCGTTCACCGAGTGGAACATCACCAGACGGTCCTGGGCTTCCTGCCCATAGGGCGCGGCAATACGCGCGAAGGCCCGTGTTTTCACGGGTACGCTGTCCAGTATGACGCCGTCGCAGTCAAAAACAATGCATTGCAATGCCATAGCTATCCTTTTGCGGCCTGGGTTGCCGATCCGCCAACGGTTGCGCCGCTGCTGCCACGCATGCCGATGACCTTGGCGGGCACTCCGCCGACAATGGCGAAGGGAGCCACGTTACGGGTGACCACCGCTCCCGCGCCCACCACCGCGCCGCGTCCTATGCGCACGTCGGGCGTGATGACGCAGTTGGCCCCGATCCACACGTCTTCTTCAATAACAATCACGCCGGGCACGTGCCCCTGATGCATCATGGGCACGTCCTGTCGGGCTATGCAGTGGTTGGCCGCCCGTATGACCGTGCCCGGCCCGACAGCCGTATGCGCGCCTATTTCAATGCGCCCGGCATCGGCCCCCACATGCACGTAGGGCGAAAGGGCCACGCTGTCGTGCAGCACAAGCGTGCCGTCTGTGGCGGTAATAAAGCAACCGCGCCCAAGACGCACATTGTTGCCAAGCGTCATGCCCCTGCACCCCGCAAGGCTCAGACCTGTGCCGAAGCGCACCGAGCCGCAGCGGGCAAACATCCAGCGCCAGCCAGCCAGACGCAGGGCCAGCCCCACCGGCGTGGGGATCCAGCCCAGCAGCGCCACCCACAATTCTTCCAGAGCGGCCCCAAGCCGACGACGCCAGCCCGGCGCGCCATGGGCGGCCGGTGGCGTGCTCGCGCCGGGCCCAGCCTGCGCGGCTGGTCTTGCGGAAGGGAGAGGGCCGGAAGAAAGAGGGGCGGAAGAAACAGGAGAGGAAGGCGCAGCCGACCCGGTGGCCGACGCCGCCTCCGCACCCCGCTCCATGCCTGTTTTTTCAGACCCGGCCATTTACTTGCTGTATTCCTTCATAAGGTCGTCGCCTTCCATCAGGCGCGCCACGCGGGCCAGATCTTCAGGCGTGTCCACGCTCCAGCTGCGGCAGTCGGTGGGGACCATGCGCACTTTTTCGCCGTATTCGAGGATGCGCATCATGTCCACGGATTCATAGATTTCCAGGGGGCTTTCTTCCATCTCATTGAAGCGCAGCAGATAGTCGCGGCGGAAGGGAATGATGCAGACCTGCTTGCGCATGGGCACCTTGTCCGACCCCTTTTTGCGCGAGGGAATGGGCTCGCGCGAGAAATACAGGGCGTCGTTAAAGCGGTCCACCACCACCTTGACTTCATTGGGATCTTCAAATTCCTCAAGGGTGTCCATATCGGCCATGAGGTTGGTGACGTTGATGCTTGGGTCTGTCAGCATGGGGGCAATGGCGGCGTCGATCATTTCCGGGCGCACCATGGGTTCGTCGCCCTGCACCATCACCACGATGTCCGCCTTTTTGCCCGTGGCGGCTTCGATCTTGAGCAGGGCTTCGGCCGTGCGCGTCGAGCAGCGCACGTGATGGTCGCCGGTCATGACGCAGTCCAGGCCCGCACCCTTGCAGTAATTTTCAATGATCTCATCGCAGGTGGCCACATAGGTGGCGGAAAGGGTTTTGCTCATGGCCGTACGAAAGGCCACATGCCCGACCATGGGCACGTTGTGGATGAGGGCCAGAGGTTTGCCGGGATAACGGCTGGACCCCATACGCGCGGGAATGATGGCAATGATGTTCATGCAACGGCTCCTTGTGTCCGTATAAAATTTTCAGATCCGGGCTCTGGTTCCGAAATCCGGCGGGGACAGACGTTCAGCGCCCCGACAACAGCGAATTCCCGTGAACCTCAATTCTTTTCCAGAAGCGTTTTTTGCCGCGCCAGCCACGCCGGCACGTCGCTGACGAGACCGCCGCACGCGGACAGTACATCCGGGAGCCGGCACTTCACTGCAAACGCGCTCCAGAGCATTTTACCTTTGAAAAAGTGTACATGCCCCAAAGCCGCACAAACATGCAGCGCGCCACAACGTGGCGTGGATTCTGCCGCAACGCGCATTTTCGGCAGGAGCAACCTTGAAAGGTCAAACATTTCAAGGTTGCTCTGATCCAGAGTAGTTTACGAATAAAATGAGTTAACTACTCTGCAAGGATTTTCAGGGAAATCCTTGTCACGAAATGCGCGCAGGCAGGCTTTTGCCTGCCGTGCACAAGCATTTCAAAGTTAATCTGCCCTAGTCGTCGGTCGCCACGAGATAGCCGCCCTCGGAGGACAGTTCGGGATGGATTTCCTTATGTTCTTCTTCCATCACGCGCAGTATGCCCTGACCCAGATCCACGGTCAGCGGCGGCACAAGCTTGCGCCCCACCTTGGGCATGAAGGCATAAGGGGTCACCTGGTAGTGGCCGCTGTTGGGGTCGTTCTGGTAATTGATGTCCAGTTCCTTGCCCAGCATTTCGCCTATCATCTTGAAGAGGTCGCTGACCCGCATGGGCTGGTTGCCGGAGATGATGATGTTCTGGTTTTCAAACTCCGGAGCGAGCACTGCCAGGGTGGCCGTGCTGGCGTCATCCACATGCACGTATTCACGCAGGGCCGTGGGCGCTCCATAGTAGGTGATGGCGCCCGTGGTAAGCGCTTCGTAAACAAAGCGGTTGATGGCGTTGCGCCTGTCCGACCGGGGGCCGTACAGCGAGCCGTACCGCAAAATGGTGTACGGCAGGCTGTGCATGGCCTGGTAGTTTTCAATATACAGTTCGCAGGACTGCTTGCTGCAACGGTAAAAACCGCCGGACTTGCCGTACACGTAGAGTGAACTGGCGAAGACGTACCGCTTCACGCCCGCCTTGCGGCAGGCCTCAAGAACCATGACGTTGCCGACCACGTTGATGCGCGCCGTGTCCACCGGGCGGTTATTGGCCTCGCCAATATCCGCGATGCCCGCGTAGTTGAACACCATGTCCGCGCCGTCCACGGCTTTGCGCACTGTTTCCTCTTCAAGGATGTTGCCCGTGAGCATGGTCTGGTCGGGTCGCAACCAGGGCGAGGGATGCAGGTCCACAATGGTGACGTTATGTCCGGCCTCGGAAAGCTTGTCGCAAATATGCGAACCCAGGAATCCGGAGCCGCCAAAAACAGTTATTTTCACAATGATTCTCCCTGGAGAATTTTCTTGATCAAACGCGCGTCCGCAGTGCCGCGCGACGCGTGGGGGGCAAACCGGCCCTGTGACGGGCCTGCTGACGCCGTTATCCGGCGGCAGACCTATTTAGAGCATTTTCGCATTGAGAATATCTATTCTCAATGCTTCCAAGACGCTCGCTCCGGCGCGTAACCGCGCAAATAAATAGCGGTGCTGTCTTCGCGGCAGCCGTTGCCCGTAGGGCTTGCCTGAAGCTGCGCTTACGCCTCTGCGGCGGGCGTCTGCTCCCGCATCCGTCAGAGCAATTTCAAAGAGAAATTGCTCCAGGGCGTTCCGCCGCGCCCCAAAGAAAAACGGAGTCAATGCCATAGGCAATAAAGCGGCTGCCCGCCGCCACCTGACGCGCCAGTTCCGCCGGGTCAGGCTGCACGATATGCAGACCCATGCGGGCCTTGTGCCGCGCGCAGGCGTCCACAATGCGCGCCATGGCCGCCTTGAAGTCCGGATGTTCGAACTGCCCCGTAAGGCCCATGGAGCCCGAAAGGTCGTACGGCCCAACCATGATGGCGTCCAGACGCGGGTGCGTCAGTATGGCGTCCAGATTTTCCACAGCGCGGATATGCTCTATCTGCGCCACAAGAAAAAGCTCCGGAGCGCGCCGGGCGCGGTACTCGTCAAAATTTTTGCCAAACGCATTGGCCCGGCAAAAACCTACGCCTCTGTATTCCTGCGCGGTCTCGCCCTTGCCCCGCCACGTGTCCTGACCGGGATACACGGCCCAGTCAATGGCGCGGTCAAGCTGCTCGCGGCTTTCTATCATGGGGAAGATCAGCCCCTGGGCCCCTGCCTCCAGGGCGGACTTTATCTGGGTCTTGCCGGCTTCGGGCAGACGGGCGAAGGGTGCTGCGCCGCCGCATTCGATGGCCCGGAAAATGTCCGGCAGACCGGTGCGCCCAAAGGAGCCATGCTCCATATCCACGGCGACCCAGTCATATCCGGCGCGGCCCATAAGCTCCGCCACGTCCGTGGAGGGCAGTTGCAGCCATGTGCCTACCGTGGCTTTGTCCGCTGCCAGAAGCGCGCGTATGTCATGTACGGTCATATCAAGCGGCATACCGCCGCAGGGTTGAGGTTACATATAAAGAATCACTATACGCCCAGGCGCGACAGCACGCAATACGGCCCAGGCCGGCTTGCCCGCAACAGGTGTTTGCATGTGTGCCGTGAAGATGTATGTTTGTCCGGTAGGCTCTCTCCTTCCGTCCACTCACGTCCCCTGCCCTTCCAAGGAGGATACAATGCCCCTCGACGCAAATATATATACGGAAATTACGCCCCTGGACGATGCCCTCGACAAGCTGTTCAAAGCTCTGGATGCGGCGCGGGAGTCCAGCGGGCAGGACCGGCTGCCGCAGGCTGTCGCCTGCCCGACGGCCAAAGCCGAGGGCTGCGTGCTGTGCTCGGCCGTGCCCGCCGCCCGTCCGTTTCCGCCCTTTGCCATCGCCGCCGCCAGCGGCTACGCCCTCAAGGCCACCGATACATTCGCGGCAACCAGCGAGACCCCGGCAACGCTTCAGGAAGGCAAAACCTGCTTTGCAGTGACCTCCGGAGACGCCCTGCCCCCATCCTGCGACGCCATCGCCCTGTCAGCCCATGCCGCTGTGGACGGCAGGGGCGGGGTCAGCATCACGGCCCCCATGCTGCCGTGGCTGCACGTTCGGCGCGCCGGCTCGGACATTGCTGCGGGAGAAGCCCTTTTTGGCCGTAATCATATTCTCCGGCCCAGCGACATTGGCGCGCTTCTGGCGGCGGGCGTGGACGAGGTGCAGGTGTGGGACAGGCTTGAGGTATTTCTGGCAACCGTGGGCGGCAACTTTCGCCCGGCAATGGCCACTGCTGACAAAACGGCCCCAGGGACGGGCACATCGCCCGACGCCGCAGGTGGAACGCCTGACACAGCGAGTGGCACCGTAAGTGGCACAACGTCCGGCACCGCGACGGACACGCCGACTGATACCCGCATGGTGGACGGCATCACCCCATCCCTCGCCGCCCGGGCTGAAGCGCTGGGTTGCCGCGCCCGCCTTGCCGCGCCCCTTGCCGCGACAGCAGAGTCCCTGCGGAATTTTTTTCAAAAATCGCTGGCGGCGGGCGGGCATGCGCTCTTGCTGTGCGCGGCTGATGAAGCCGCGCTGGCCGTTGTACGTGCCTTTATGGAAGCAGAAGGGCAGATCGTGGCGCCCAATGTGGGCCTGCTGCCCGGCGCGCCAACCATGGCCGCCGTTTATGAAGGCAGGCCAGTATTCTGCCTGCCCTCCAGCCCGGCCGGGACGCTGAGCACCTTCTCGGCTCTGGTGTCCCCGACCCTTTTGCTGATGTCCCGACGCCCCACCGGGCAATACGCCGGGACCCTGCCCGGCGCGCCCACCGAAACCGGCGATATCGTGGCGGAACTGGCCTCCAGCCTGCCCGCCTACCCCGGCCTTGACGTCTTTTCCCCCCTGGCGCTGGCCAGGGTGGGCGAAAAAACCGTGGCCCTGCCCCTGCGCCTGGGTGAAGGGTACAAAACCACCGTCCGTACACAGGGTTTTGCCCACATTACCGCCAACGGCAAGGGCGCGCCCCTGGGCAGCATGGTCCGCGCGCGCCCGCTCCGCCCGGTCGAAACGCTGTACTCGACGCTTTTTTGCGCTGGCGGTAGAGACATGGTGCTGGATATTATGGCTGATGCCCTGCTGCGTCAGCCGCATCCCGTGCATATGGTTTCCGTGGGAGCCGACGCGGCTGACGCGCTTGAAGCCCTGAAGAACAATCATTGCCATGTGGCTGTGCTCCATATGGCTGATGACGACAAGGGCGAATTCAATTTTGGCTTTGTGCAGCGGCACTGGCCCCAGGGCAAGGTGATTTTTGTAAATCTGGCAATCCGGCAGGTGGGGCTTGTGGTTCCCGCCGGCAACCCGCGCGGGCTCAAAAGCATTACCGACATCAGGGATAAAAAACTGCGCTGCGTCAACCGGCTGGCTGGCTCCAGCACGCGCATGCAGTTCGACGCGCTTTTGCGCCACGCCGGGCTGACCCCGCAGGATGTCTCAGGCTATGAGACTGAGGTGGAAAGCCAGCTTGCCGTCGCCGCCGCCGTGCTCACGGGCAGGGCGGACTGCGGTCCCGGTGTTGCCGCCGCGGCCAGCGCCGTGGGGCTGGATTTTGTTCCTCTGGGCGGTGAGCGCTGGGACCTTGTCATCCCCAGGGCCTTTCTTGATGACCCGAGGGTTATCAGCGTGCAAACCCTTTTACAGCAAACTGAATTCAAAAAACGGATCACCGCCCTGGGCGGTTATGAAATAAATCTGACAGGACAAAAACTTGAGCTTGGCGTTCGCCTTGGAGCGTGATACTAAAAAGCCCCGCCGTCGGCAAACGGAGGGGCTGGGTATGGAACGGACTGCGGCAGATCAGTCCGATCCTGGAGGAGATGGGCAATTTCACGGCATGGGGCGTAACGAGTTCGTGTAGATTCTCGCCACGCGTTGGCGGGAACTCATAACTGGCGCCACCGAGAGCAGAAGACCCAGCGAAGGCGTCTGCTCGATGAAGTTGCAGAACTCTTCCACATCTGACTCCTGGACTCCCAAGTCCAGGAGTTTTTGTTTTACGCCCAGGCTGAAAAGCCAGTTTTCAACGGCTTTGGCCGCCGTTGCGGCTTCTTCCGGATCACCTTTCAATCCCGGAGCCAGGGGTTCAAGCGCATAGGCCAATACATCGGGCCGCGCGGCATAGCATTCGCCGATGACGGCGGGCAGCAGCATGGCCAGTGCCAGACCGTGCGGTATTTTCCTGAAGTGGCTCAGCGGGTGTTCAAGCGCGTGCGCCATGTGCAAAAGGCTGTTGTCAAAAACCACCCCGGCCTGAAGCGCCGCCAGACACAGGCCATAACGGGCCTTGAGATTTTGCGGTTCGGCCAGCACCGTGGGCAGCCACATATGCACCAGCCGCACAGTCTCGCGCGCCAGGGTTACGGCCAGCGGCCCCGCCACTGTGGTTGTTGCGGCCTCCACTACCCTGCACAGCGCGTCTATGGACACATAGCGGCTTTGCTCTGCCGAAAGCCCCGTCATAAGGGCGGGATCGTCAATGGCGTAGCGCGGGTAGCTGCAGTCATGACCAACAATGGATCTGTGGTTACGCCCGGCCACAGTAACCACCGCAAACCGGTTCACTTCACTGCCCGTGCCGTGGGTGAGGTTGACGGCAACCAAAGGAAGAGCCTTTTGGGGCGTGAAGCGAAAGCAAAAAAGATCTTCGGCGCTTTTACCGGGGTTGGCCAGCAACACAGCCGCCCCCTTGCCACAGTCCAAGGCGCTTCCTCCGCCTATGGCAAGCACCGCTCCGGCATTGACGGCACGGCCGAGGGCCGCGGCGTCATTGACGATATCCGTGGTCGGGTTGGGCATAACCCTGTTATACAGAGCCAGTACAATGCCCTGCCGGAGCGCCGCGGCCTCGGCCTTATCCCACGCGCCAGAGGCGCGGTAGGCATGGCCGCCGCAAACGCAGAGTACGGACGAAACGCCCTCGTTTTTCAAACTTCCCAGGATGCCGTCAATCTTGTCTATTGCACCAACGCCGATGTACGCCGTCGTTTTAACACGTATTTCACGAATAGTGTCATAGTCGCAGCAGTTATCCCACACGGTTGCCTCCTGCGATTACGCTGGACGTTTTATTGCGCTGCAATAACGTAGATTGAATAAAGGATTAGGTCAAGAACCTGCGCAATTTTTCACATAAATTTTACAAAATATTACTCCTTGATATAAATGCCGGGGCACAGTAAAAGACATGTTTGTGAAATTTTCGACTAAACAATTTCTCCTTAAATATCAGCTAGTTTTGCACATATACCTTCCGCGCCTTTCCGGCTTTTGCAATAACCCCGCTTCTTTTTGACGCGACAAGGCCCGGATCGCTGACGCGATCCGGGCCTCCATCTTTCAAGGCGCTTTTGGCGGCCGGGTTGCAGGCCATGTGCGCCAGAATAATACATAGTGAATGCCACTCACCAGCATGCGCCAACGACCGTTGGGTATATTCACCTGCCACGCAGGCGCCTGCCGCAGTTGAACACTCACTCCTTGAGAGCCTGTGTTATCGCGAACTTCAGCCTTTGATGGGCCGTGCCCGCAGGCACGCGCCGCCCCAAGGTTACTTGGGCACCGCCAGGATAACCTGTGAAGCCTTTACGATGGCCGTAACTTTTTTGCCCGGAGCCAGCCCAAGGCTGGCGACGCTGCCCATGGTGACAATGGAAGTAATGCCCCTGCCGCTCGGCAGGTCAACCTGCACTTCGGCATTGACCGCGCCGGGCGTCACCTTGCTGACGGTTCCGGCAAACTGGTTACGGGTGGACAAAAGGTAATTTTCGGCATCATTCATGAGCAGCACAAAGCTGGCCTTGATCAGGGCAATGGCCTCCACGCCGGGCTTGAGACCCAGCCTCTTGGTGCTGACCTGAGTAATGGAAGCGACAATGCTCAACCCACCCTCAACGGCCAATTCCACTTCATCATTAACGGCTCCGGAATGCACAGCCGAGACCTTGCCCTTGAAAACATTTCTTGCGCTCGTTTGCATATGAATATCCTCATGCCGGGCAGCATCCCGGCTGGTACGCGCGAAAACTTTTTTCCGCATAGCAGCAGTGTACAGCAAAATAATAAACCGTGCCACACAGACACACTGTATACGTAAAACAGCAACAATAACTGAAATACCACTAAGTTACCCATGCACGCACAAATACGGCAAGCATGCCTGCACGTTTTTCAATGACAAGGGGCCGTCTTGAAGACCGACCCCTTGTCTGAAAGCGCTTCAAAAACGCGTTGGAACTGTTTTACGTGGAAATTGCTTTGGCAGCGGCGTGAACTGAAGCCAGCCATAATGGCGTGGAGCGGTCTGCCCTTGAGGCTCGGCCTGACGCGCGTCCTCACCGTCAGAAGTCAGCATCCGCAATGGAATGTACTCTGGCGCAGATGCCATCGAGATATTGTGATGTCCGGAAGGCGCTGGATCGGGGCTCCGCTTGAGATCAGCAAACTCACTGTATTATTCTGGACCGGATTATTTTTGAAATGCTTCACATTTCAATTTTTCAATCTGACGGAAAACTTCCTTCGTCGCAACGGTTAAAGCTCGGCAGAATCCACGGCACGTTGTGCCGCGCTGCATTCTCGCGCAACGCTAGAGCATTTTCGCATTGAGAATATCCATTCTCAATGCTTACAAGACGCCCGCTTCGGCGCGTAACAGCGCAAATAAATTGCGCTTGCGCCTCCACGGCGGGCGTCTGCTCTAACATACAAAATACAATAAGAGTTTTAGGGGGAGGGGGCGTGGGGGAGGAGACCCTTTTGCAAAAGGGTCCCTCCCCCACAAAGGATTTCAAAGGATTCCAAAGGTAATCGTGTCTAGATATCTTCCGTCACCCAGTCCACAACCTCTGCCATACGCTTGAGGGTGTACCGGTTCTGCGGGCTTTTGAAGGCAAGGTCGTCCAGGTTGCCGTCAAGCCGGTAGATGCGCCAGTCCCCTTCAGGAATAGCTCCACGGGCCAGGGCGTAATCAACGGCCGCGCGGGCGGCTCCTGGCGAGCAGAAAAGCTCGAACTCCCGTACGCCGGGGTCAAGCACCACTTCAGAGCCGCTGGCAATGTCCACAATATAGTTGCCCGGGGCGACAACATAGACAAAGGGGCAGGGCTCCGCGGGCAGCGTCGGCTCGGCTTCGGCCACAGGCGCGGATTTGTTGCAGGCCAGAAGGGGCAGAGCCAGTAACGCTACCAGCAAAAGACGTACGTACATTGTCTTCCTCAATATGTGGGTTCGTGGAACCCGGCAGGGCCTGTCCGGCCCGTTATCTGAGCGGTTCTGCGCCCGCTTTCGGCGGCTCCGGCACTCAGCGCCGGGATGCCGCCATGGCCTGAAGCCTGCGAATGCGTTCTTCCAGCGGCGGATGCGTGCTGAAAAGATTGGCCATGCTGCTGTGTGCAAACATGGGCGACACTATGAACATCTGTTCTGTGCTGGGGTTGCCCTCGCGCATGGGTATGCGCCCGCTGGCCGCCCCGAGTTTGGCCAGAGCGCCAGCCAGCGCCAGGGGCTGACCGCAAAGTTCCGCCCCGGTGTCGTCAGCCAGGTATTCGCGCGAGCGCGAAATGGCCATCTGCACAAGACCTGCCGCCATGGGGGCCAGCAAAGCCATGGCCAGCGCCGCGATGGGATTGACCCCGCCGCCTTCGCCGTCACGGTTGCCGCCGCCGAATATGGCCGTAAACTGAAAAATGTTGGCCATGGTCACAATGGCAGAGGCCATGACCCCGGCGATGGTCTGGATGAGAATGTCGCGGTTGACGATGTGCCCCATCTCGTGGGCCACCACGCCGCGCAGTTCTTCGGGCGACAGAAGACGCAAAATGCCTTCGGTCACGGCCACCACAGCGTGCTCGGGGTTGCGCCCGGTGGCAAAAGCATTGGGGGCCTCTTCGGGCACGACACAGACGCGGGGCTTGGGGATTCCTGCGTTGTGAGCCAATTCTTCAACAATTTTGTGTAAATAGGGAGCCTCTTCCGGGGCCAGCTCACGCGCACGGTACATGGAAAGCACTATTTTGTCCGAGTACCAATAACTGCCCACGTTCATGAGCAGGGCCATGCCAAAGGCTATGACAATGCCCGTTCGCCCGCCAAGCAGGCCGCCAAGCACAATGATGATGCCCGAAAGCAAACCCAGAAGAAGAACCGTCTTGATCTGGCTGGTCATGCGTACTCCTCGATATGCGAATGTTGCGCGTCGTTAAGACCTCGCAACATAATATAAGCATTGGCCTGCGGCTGGCAAGAAGGCTTTGCCCTGATTGCGCCTGCTGTGTTTCCCGCACCCTGCCTGCGCGCCCAAGAACCGCTCACGCGGGCGCAGGTCTCTGTCACGCCGAAACCGCTCCATTACGCAGCGGGGCGCTGGCGCGCCTGCCACCACAGCTGAAAGACCAGCAGGGTCCACAAAGGTTTGCGCAGGTCGGCCCTGCCGGAGATGTGTTCGTCCATGAGGGCGCGCACGGCGTCAGGATTAAAGATGCCCTGGGCCTTGAGGCTGTCCGGGCTGAGCAGGTCTTCCATGAGGGGACGCATGCGCCCGCGCAGCCACTCCGCCACGGGAATCTGAAAGCCCCGCTTGTTGCGGTGCAGTATCTCGCGGGGCAAAAGATTCGCAAAGGCCCGTTTGAGCAGCCACTTGCGCTTGAATCCGTGCAGCTTGCGGTCCACGGGCAGGCGTGCGGCGAATTCGGCCACGTCCTTGTCCAGAAAGGGCGCGCGCACTTCAAGACTGTGCAGCATGGAGCAGCGGTCCACCTTGACCAGGATATCGTCCAGCATGAACTGGCGCGCGTAGACATAAAACGCGCGCGCCAGCGGCGTGGCCGCGCTGTAGGGCTGCCAGTGTTCAAACTGCTCGCGCGTGGGCGCAAAGAGGCGCTCCGGCGAAAGAAAGCCCGGCGCTTGCGCCTTGAAGGCTCCAGTCAGGATCTCGGCCTGCATATCGGGAGTAAAGGCGGTAAGCATGGTCTGCACCCGCTGCCAGGCCGGAGCCTGGGCCGCCCGCAGAAACGTGGCCACAGCCAGACGCGGATTGATATACCCGGCGGAGGAAGGCAGGCGGCGGGCCAGGGGCTCCACAACCTTGCGCCGCACCAGCGCGGGCAGGGCATTGTACCATTCCGCCACCTTGAAACCGATGTAATGCTCGTACCCGGCCCACAGTTCGTCCGCGCCGTCGCCGCCAAGGGCCACGGTGACCTTTTCCCGCGTCACGCCCGAAAGCAGCCAGGTGGGCGCCACCGAGGCGTCGGCCATGGGCACGTCCATTCTGCTGACGATGCCGGGCAGGTTGTCGGCGCACTCTTCGGCGGAAAGCACGCGCTCATGGTGATCGGTGCCAAAAGCCTGGGCCACTATGCGGGCGTAGCGCGATTCGTCATAGCTGGCTTCGCTGAAGCCGATGGAAAACGTCTTTATGGGCGTGGGAGACTGCCGCGCCATAAGCCCGGCCACAATGGACGAGTCAATGCCGCCCGAAAGAAAAACGCCCAGGGGCACGTCGCTGACCATGCGCCGACGCACGGCGCGCGCCATCAGAAACTGCAATTCCTCGCCAAGCTGGTCCGGGTTGCGCCTGTCGCTCTCGTCGGGCATGGGCATGTCCCAGTAACGGCCCGTGCGCACAATGCCGCCCTCCAGCATCAGCCAGTTCGCGGGCGGCAGGCTTTCCACCTCGCCATAGACGGTCTGCGGCGTGGGCACATACTCATAGGCCAGGTAACGCATGACAGCTTCGGGCTGCATGGTCAGGCTCAGACCGGGAATTTTTTCAAGCGCCGCCAGCTCGGAGGCAAAATGCAGCCTGCCCTGCTGCACGGTGTAGAAAAAGGGCTTTTTGCCAAAGGGGTCGCGCGCGCAGAAAAGGCGCTGCTCGTGGGCATCCCACAGGGCAAAAGCAAACATGCCGTTGAAGCGGGACAGGCACTCCACGCCCCACTGACGGTAGCCTTCAAGTATGACCTCGGTGTCGGAGCTGGTGCAAAAACGCGCGCCATTGGCGGCAAGCTCCTGCTTGAGTTCCGCGAAATTATATATCTCGCCGTTGAACGTGACCGTATAGCGCCCGTCGGCGCTGTGCATGGGCTGGCCTCCCGTGCCCAGGTCAATGATGGAAAGACGCCGATGTCCCAGGCAGACAGGCCCTTGCAGCCACTGCCCTTCACCGTCCGGCCCCCGGTGGGCGATGCAGTCGGTCATGGCCTTGACCCAGTACCGGGCCTGGGGATCAAGAGGCGAAGCGTCCAGTTGGCAAATACCGGCTATTCCACACATGTTTCTTTCCAACACCTGTAATTATTGGTAAAAATACGCGCCAAACGGTCATTGTTGGCTTCAGGGTCAAACATCCGGGCCGCCAGCAGCCTGCCATTGCGGGCAAGGCCAGCCGCCAGGGCCGAATCGTTGGCCAGCATTTCAATCGCGGCAGCCAGGGCTTGGGCATCGTGCTGGGGCACAGCCAGCCCTGTTTTGCCGTGCCGGACCACCTCGGGCAGCGCGTTGACCGTGGTGCTGACCACGGGCAGGCCATACGCCAGAGCCTCGATAACAGTATTGGGGATGCCGTCGCGGCGGCCTGAAGCGTGCACCACGCAGGGCGCCGCAAAAATATCGTGGTCCGTAAGCAGCCGGGGCAGTTCATTGTGAGAAATGAGGCCGGGCATGCTCACGCGGGCTTCAAGCCCCAGTTCCTTGCGCAGACGCGTCAATTCGGCCTGCATGTTGCCAAGTCCCATCGCGGTCCCGCCGCCGCCCGCCAGAGTCAGGGTGAAGTCCAGCCCCCTGTCCTGCAACAAACCGCAAGCCCGGAGCAGCACGTCAAAGCCTTTGGTGACGTCAAACCGGCCCAGGGCCAGCAGGCGCACGGGGCGCGCCATGGGAACAGGCGACGGCGAAGGAGGAACCATCTCCATCTGCGGGAAGGAATGGGCAACGTCGCTGAAGTCGCAGGGGGTCGGAGAAGTCTGCCCCGCCAACGATGCCCCATGCCCTGCATGGTCAGCCTGTCCGACCTGATCACCCTGTCCGGCCCCGGATACGTCTTCCAGAGGCGGCAGGGTCAGGCCGTTGTAAACAAGCTCCACCTTGCCCTTGGCCTGGCCCCGGTCAAAGTTTTCGATGCGCGCCTTGTCCGCGCCGTTGTTGGCGCGCACCAGAAAAGCCGCATCGAGCTTTGCGCCCAGGTCCGGGTCCGCTGGTTCAAGATTGTCGCCGCGCGCGCAGGTGGCAAACGGGAGCCCGGCAATACTGCCCGCGACCCAGGCGGCAGTGGCCGTGCCGCGCGGCCAGGGCGCGTATATCATGTCGATGCCGGCTTCCGTGAAGCGCCGCGCCAGGTACACCCCCGCGCAAAAAGCCCAGAGGTTTTCGCCCATGGTTTCAATGCAGCGCCAGCGGCGAAACATGGTGCGCCTGAAAAGACGGCCCATGCGCAGAGGATGGGCGCACACCTGGCGCATCACTTCGACCAGGATGGCGAAGAGCGCCTTTGTGCCCAGGGTACACGTCCGCCGCGCGGCCATCTGCATTTCTGTGGAACAGTGGCGCAGATTGGCTCCGTACAAGCTGTAGACAGAAACGGGAAGGCGTTTTCTGAGTCCCTGTACTTCGCGAAAAATAAAGGGTTGTGTGAACAGGGGATACCACAAGAGTACGCAGGCCACATGGGGCAGACCGGGTTCAAATGACTTCTGGGTGACCGGCTCATTTGTCTTGCTTTCTGTCATTTCTTGCTCCTGAGCGTCTGCGACCTAGCAAACCCACAGGTTATGTCTTGATATTCCACACATTGACCGGGTCGGATTGAAAAAAACGCCAGCTATGGAGCTCCAGGGGGCGGGTATACCCAATCGCCGCATCCCACGCTGCCGTCGCGCAGCAGATCCGCACTGCAGGGAGCCTGAGGCCCCAGCGCTTTCCGCAACTGGTCCATGGTCAGACTGCGCACCTCCCAGCGGGATGTGAGCCAGTCCGTCCAGGCCAATATCTTGTTCATGAGCCTGTCCACAGCGGCGGCGTCGGGCAAGTGTGGCGCGCCGCCCGGCATCATTTCCGACGAATGCCAGGTAAGCGACAACACCTGCCCTCCCCTGGCGGCAAAAAGTCTGGTAACAGCCTGCATGGCCCACAGGGGATGATACACGGGCAGCAGGCTCAACGCCCCCCAGTTCTTGAACCCCGGGCGCAAACCAGGGGCCGCCCGGCGCACCAGGCCCGGCAATGGGCGCGCGAGGGGCGTCACGCTGAGCGGAACCTCGAAAATGCGCTCTTGTCCGACGGACACCCAATAGGGGTTGCAGGGAGCGTCAAAATGGTCCGGCCCGGCCAGGGGCGTAGCCCCGCAGTGCAAGGGACGCACCGAGGCGTCCACCCGTATTCCGGCCTGAGCCAGCAAGGGCCAGAGGTCTTTGTGAAGATCCCAGCGGCCCATGCGAAAAGATGTCAGCGGCGCGGACTGAAAATCCCTGCCCGCAGCCATAAGGCTTTCGAGCTTGGCGGCCATGAGCGGCGCGGGCACGGCGACGGCAGGCACGCTTGAGGCATTGTCGGCCAGCGCGGCGTCGGCCCCCGGCCCGTCAAGGGTCAGGGGGGGGGTATTCCAGTGATGCAGGTGCGCGCCTATTTCCGCCCCATGCCTGTCGCGCATCTGCGCCAGCGCATGCCGGGAAGCCGTATCGGCGAAAACGCTGTGCGCACAGAAGAGTGTGGGCCGTATCCCCCGCTCGCACAGGGGGGCAAGCCGCGCCAGACTGGCCGTATTGGCCGTCGAAAAGCCCCGGCGCGCGTACCGGCCGCCAAAAAGCCCCTCTTCCTCCACGTCCAGGCTGACGGCAAGGTAGAGCACAGGGCGGCTCATATTTCCTCTTTTTCCGCGTCAGCGCTGACCGGGCCGAAAATTTTATCCTGTTGGCCCCCGGCGGTGGCCCCGACAGCACCGGCAGCACCAACAGAACCAGCAGCCCCGGCGCATTGGTTCGCATAGAGGTCGTAGACCGCCGTGATATTGCGCGTGGGATCAAAAAGTTTTTCAACATAAGCCCGTCCCGCCTCGGCCATGGCCAGGGCAGCGTCCCTGTCGGCCACCATGCGGCGCACCGCGTCGGCCAGGGCGCGGGGATCGCGTTGCGGCACCAGCAGGCCGGTTTCACCGTCTATGACCACCTCGCCTATGCCACACACGTTGGTGGCGATAACAGGCATACGGTGCGAGAGCGCTTCCATTATGACGTTGGGGATGCCGTCACGATCGCCGTTGGTGTGCACCACGCTGGGCATGATGAGCATATCGTGGTCCAGCATGAAGCCGCAGATTTTATCATGGGGAATAAACCCTGGCATGTCCACAACCTGGGTAAGATCGAGGTCATCACGCATCTTGACGAGCTTGCGATGCCAGTTCCCGTCGCCCACCAGCGTCAGGGTCACGGGCACATTTTCGCGCCGCAGGCGGGCCATTGCCGTGAGCAGCTCGGGAAACCCCTTGGTGCGGGCAAAACGGCCCACGGCCAGAAGGCGGTAGGGGGGCTGCATGGGCATGGCGCACTGGCCGCGCGGGCGGAAGGTGAGGCTGTTATAAATGGCATGCACCTTGTCAGCGGCATCGGGGGGACAAAACTTGCGCAGCCACTGCACGTTGGTGTGATTGTTGGTTCGGATGAACAGCGCGTCGCGCGATTTTTCCTTGAGCAGGCCGTCTTCAGGATAGATGTCGCCGGCGCGGCCGGTAAAGGCAAAGGGAATGCCCGTCACCCGCGAGGCCACCCAGGCGGCTGTGGCCGGGCCGTTTGCCCAGGCCGCGTGGATAAGCTGCACGCCATCCTCACGGCATTTTTCGGCCAGCAGAAAGCCCGCCAGAAAGCACCAGATATTTTCGCCCAGCGCTTCAAGGTTGCGCATGCGGCGAAAAAGCCCTTCGCGCATGAGCTTCCACGTGGACCCGGGCCGCTGGCACAGGGCGCGCACAAAAGCGGCCAGTATCCTGCCTGCGGCCCTGATGCCCATACGGCCAACCGGGCCGTCATAGGCGCGCATTTCCTCGCTGCAGCCCTTGAGGTTCTCGCCATACATGCTGTAGGCGAATACGGGCATGCCCCGCTTTCGGAGCTGCACGACCTCACGAAAAATAAATGTCTCTGAAGACAGGGGAAACCAGAGAAGCACATAGGCAACAACCGGCGGAACGGTCTGCCGGCCGTTTGTTGCGCCCGCTTCTGTGGCAGCGCCGCTGGTTAAAGGCATATCGGTCTCCGCTATAAACGAGAGCCGGGCCTGATGGCCCGGCCCGGAGTGCTTTTCTATTCGCCCAGGGTTTCGTCGGCGTGTTCGCTTTTGTATTTTTCAACAATGGCCTGCGCCTTGGGAATTTCTTCCTTCACCGCGTCTAGGGCCTGACGGATGTGTTCTTCCGTGTGAGCGGCGGAAAGGAAGAAGCGCAGCCTGTCGGTGCCTTCTTTGACCGCCGGGAAGGTGATGGGCATAACATAGACGCCACGCTTGAAAAGCGCATTGGACAAAAAGCCCGCGACCATGGGATCACCCACCATGACAGGCACGATGGCGTAGCCCTGGGCCGAGCCCGTGTCCAGGCCGATACTGGCGGCATATTCCACAAAGAACTGCGAAATCCTCTGCAGCTTGTGCACCCGTTCGGGTTCACGCAGCATGATCTCCAGGGCCTTGTGGCAGGCCACGGCAATAACGGGCGGCATGCCGACGCTGAACACAAAGCCCGGCGAGCCGTACTTCAAAAATTCCACCAGTTCGTGCTTGCCCGCGATAAAGCCCCCGCAGCCACACATGGACTTTGAGAGCGTGCTCATCCACATGTCCACTTCACTGGCGTCAATGCCAAAATATTCATGCGCGCCGCGTCCGGTCTTGCCGAGCACGCCCAGCGAGTGGGCTTCATCCACCAGCAGCATGCAGTCATACTGCTTTTTCAGCTGGATGATGCGGGGCAGGTCGGGAATATTGCCGTCCATGCTGAACAGGCCTTCGGTAACGATGATGGCCCGTTTGTGTTCCGCGCGCTTGGTCTTGAGCATTTCTTCAAGGGCATCGCAGTCATTGTGATTGTAGGAGTAGCGCGCGGCGTGCGAGAGGCGTGCGCCCTGCACCAGTGAGTTGTGGGCCAGGCCGTCATGAAAGATGGCGTCGCGGTGGCCGAGCAGAAAGCCGAGGGTGGACACGTTGGTGGCATGGCCGCTCACGTAGACAATGCAGTCTTCCACGCCATACAGGTCGGCAAAGGCACGCTCAAGCTCGCGGTGGGGCGGGCGCTCGCCGCCCACAAGGCGGCTGGCTCCGGCCGACGTGCCGTAAACAGTGGCAGCGCGGGTAACGGCCTCGGTTATTTCCGGATGGGCGTTAATGTCCAGATAGTCGTAGGTGGAAAAATTCAGATATTCCTTGCCGCCTATGAGCGTGGTAGCCTTGGCTGCCCGCTCGTGGCAGAGGAAAAGAGGATTTTCCATCCCCATCTTGGCTCCCATCTCCACAAGCCGGTCAAAGGCGAGCTTGGAACGCATGCGGCTGAATCCGCCTGCGGAGCTTTCTGCGGCGGCAGCAGTTGACGCCGCCTCTTGGCCAGCCTGACAGGAATGGTCGTTCTTCATGCCGTATCCTCTTAAAATTTGTCCAAAAAAATGCACCGGCCCGCAGCCGACAGCAAGCGGCCAGGCAGAGGGCGCAACTTTGTAAGGATTCAGTATAGCTGAACCGTCAACCTATGGCAAGTGCGGAGTGACCATTGCCTGTCAGCCATGCGCGATGATGCCAGCAGGGCTTTTTTCACCATTATGCCGGCCTGTTGGATGCGGCGGTGGCGGCTCGCCGCCACCGCCGCCAGGGCTTATTTCCTGCCCGGCTTCTGGACAAGAGGACCGATATACACTAGTATACTGCCCTTAACCAAACCTCAGCATGGCTTGACCATTTGACCAACCCCGCGCCACAGGCCCCAAATTTATGCAGCAAGACCCTGCCCCAGCATACGGCACTCCGCCAGACAAGGCCAGTACGCCAGACAGCGCCGTTCTTGAGGACGGGCTGCTTGTCGCATCGCCTCCAAGCATCACGCTTTCCTGTCCCGGCCCCAAAAATCCGTCAAAATCCGGCGCATCTTCCGGCCAGGTGTGCGCTCAGACGCTGATCCGGCACTGCCTTGACTGGCTCAAGTTTGTGGAAAACCCGGGACCCGTCATGCTCTGCCTGTGCTGGAACGAATCCACCATGCCTTCCGCGCTGGCCCAGTCTCTGAGCCTTGCCCTGGAAGGACTGCAAAATTTGTGGCGCCTCGGGCCGGTACGCCTGCAATTTGAATCTTTCCATCCCGGTCACCTCAGGGAATGCGAAAGGCTGCTGCGCGCGGCCCTTGGCACGGGCGTGGAGACAAAAAACATCTGCCAGCGCATGACCGACAACGCACCCCAGCCCGACACCATGGGCGTGAGCATGCCGCAGTGCCCTGATTACTACGTATCCGATGCGGACTGCGCTCTGGGCGAGGAACAACCCATGTACCCGCAGGCAGGGCGCGTGCCCACCATCCTTTTGCTGGACTTTCAGGCAGTCGAGTCGCTCCAGTTGCAGTGCCAACCGCTTCTGTTGAGCCTGCCTGCCCCCACCCCCCCGTGCTGCGACACGCTCAAATGCCGTAAAAACCCCCAGCAGCAGCCTGACCGGCCCCTCCCCGACGCCACGCCAGCACTGTGGCAGCCCGGCGGTCTCACTGTGGGCGCAGGCCAGACTGCTGTTTCCGGCCCCGCCGGAACCACAGAAAGTCAGGGCCTGCCGGAAGAGCTTATTCTGGACGGCGTGCGCTACGCGAACTTGCCCCAGGACGACCTGATGTGGCGCATGGGATCCACCAATCCGCTGTGGCGGCAGGAACTGCTTGCCCTGCCGCACAATCCCGACGCCACGGCCCTGGCTCGCCTCGAAGGGCGCGGCGTCTGGCTTTCGCCGGAAGCGGATGCCCCGCCCCTTGCCGTCATGTGTTGCGGCCTCGGTTCTGTATGGCCCGGCATGGGCCGCGAACTGTACGACAATTTTCCTGTGGCGCGCGCCGCCATGGACCGCATCGCCGCAGTGGCCGACTGGGACGTGCTCGGCCTTATGGATGAAAAGGATGTTGAAAAAGTCAGCCTCACGCGCTGGCAGTCGCCTTATCTCTTTATGCTCGAGTTTGCGCAGTGGAGCGTTCTTTCCTCCCTCGGCCTGCAGCCCTCGCTGTTCTGCGGGCACAGTCTGGGCGAGTTGATCGGCCTGTGCCTCAGCGGCTTCTATGACCCGGAAGTGGCCTGGTACATACTCGATACCCGCGCCGTGCACATGTCCGAACTGGAGGCCGCCGCCACGCGCGAGACCGGCATGATGGCCGTACACGCCAGCGCCGAGATCATTGACGAAACGCGCGCCGCATGGCCTGCCCTCTACGTTTCCAACTACAACACCCCCCAGCAGTTCATCCTGAGCGGGCCGCGCGAAGTCCTGATGGAGGCCCGCAAAAGTCTGCGCAAGCGGCGCATACCGGCCATCATGCTCAACGTGAGTCTGGCTTTCCACCACCCAAGCATGCGCATGCTGCGCGACCTTTCGCTGCGCCGCCTCAATGCGCTTGAGATGCACGCCCCGCGCCATCCCACCATGAGCTGCATCACCACGAATTTTTATCCTCACGACCAACCGTCCATCAGCCGCCATATCGCCGATCTGGATGAAAATTCCGTTCGCTGGACCGAATGCGTACACGCGGCATGGCGCAGGGACGGCATACGCCATTTTCTGGAGCTGGGGCCGCAGGACACGCTTTGCGGCCTGGTCAAGGACAACGAGCCCCGGGCGTTCTGCCTGTCCGCCGGACGCAAGGGCAGAGAAGTGGAAGGCATGCGCCAGACGTGCGCGCGCCTGTACGCGCTCGGACATTTGAGCAAAAAAGCCATCAGCGCCCGCATCGACGACATACGTCAGGGCAAGGACGCGGTCGTGGCCGCGCATATGCCGCTGCCGCACTGCGGCCTTGTGCCCGTGGATCTGCCGGACGGCGGCTCCGACTGCGGCCCGGACTGCGGCACGGCCTATGAAAGAACCTGCGGCATGGCCTGCCCCACGGCAGCGCCAGAAACCTCGCCGGCAACCACGGCGGCTCCCGCCGCGGCTTCTGCGGCCGACGTCCCGCCCGTAATAGTGAATTCCGCGTATTCCGTAACATCGGCCGCGGCCCTGCGCGTGGTGCTGGACGTGCTGGCCCGCGCCAGCGGCCGTCCGGTGGAAGACATGCGGCCAGACCTGGACCTGCGCTACGATCTGGCCCTGCGTTCCAGCCGTTTTCCGCTCATCATTCAAGAAGTGGAAAAAGCGCTGGATATCACCGTCAACTTTGAAGACCTGCTGCAAGTGTCCACAGTGGGCGATCTTGCACGGATCCTTGGCGCGTCCGGCATTGGCGAAACCAGAGAATCCGATGCGTCCGAGGCCGTCCGCCAGGCCGGAGTCCGCCAGAAGGCGCGTGTGCGGGCCTGCGCCCCGCTGTGCCGCTTCACCCCGCTGCAACGAACCCCGCAGGCCGAAAGCGGAGAAAGAGACCAAAGTTCCGGTCAGATGCCTCGGCCGCTGCCGCTGGACCCCTGCGGCCAGGGCCTGCCCATCCGCCGGGGAGATATTCTGGCCCTGCTGTTCTTCGAATCAGCCCTGCTGCCCTCTCTCATGAACGGTCTCGCGCCTCTGGGCTGCGTGCTGGCAGTGCCGCGCGGGCAAGTTGAGGCATGCGCGCCACTGGCCAAGGCGGGCGCACGCATTGTGCCGCTCAACCTTGAAATGCGCATTCCGCGAGATGCCCCCGAAGCCCAGACCCTGGCGGAGGAAGTCGCCACCGCCCTGACAAGCCTGGCAAAAAGCGAAGGCAGGGTAGACGGCCTGATCTTCACGCCTGCCGGCCATTACGGCAGTGAAGAACACGATGCCGCTCCGCTCCTTTCACCAGCCTCCTTTGCCGCCGTCGGCATGCCCAAGCTGCTGGCCGCGGCCATGCGGGCAACCCAGATACACGGCCTGCGTTACGCATGCCTGTGCAGTCTGCTGCAACCCACGCATGAAAACCTGTACTGCGACAGCCCGCTGGAAAAACGTTTTGACGAGCTGGGAGAAGAAGCCGGCGTGGGCACCCGGACCATACGTCTGCTGGAAAAAAGCCTGCGCGCCGGACTCAATGACTGGGGCGACATGATGGCCCGTGAACTTCTGCGGGGCACCTCACGACGCGCGTTGTGGGTACGACCCACAACCCTGCCCGGGTTTGCCGCATCCGGCGCGGGCCTTCGGGCCACCCCCGCCGCTGCTCACGGGCATGCTGCCAGGAACGACGGTCTGGCGCCGGGGCTCGTTATTCAGGAAAGGCCGCGTCTGTATCCCCTGGTTTTCCCCGATCCGCACCCGCCCTACCGGGCCACCTCTACTCTTTTTCAGGGTTGCTGCCACTATTCACGCTTTGCCGACACGGATCTCGCCCTGCACGGCGGCCAGCCCGGCAACGCCATGGGCGACACGCCCTGGTTGCCGACGAGCCGGGCACTGGCGGCCCTGCTGGAGGCCTCCAGCCTGTGGCTGCCCTGGCTGACAGTCACCGGTTTTTTGGACTTGCGCTTTTATGATCCACCGCTGCTGCCGCCGGGCATTACCCGTGAGTGTCGCGCGACAGTGGAGGCAGAACCCTGGCTCATGCAGGACGGCGTCATGGCGCGCATGTGCCGGAGCACGCTGGACGTAAGAGAACTCACGCCCAACGGCAGACACCTTGAGCGCTACGCGCCTGTGGCTGCGGGCATGACCATGCTGGCCGCCGCCAACGGACAGGTGCCGCCCATGTGGGCGCATGGAGAAGACGCGCCTGCCGGCTCATCGCAACACGTAGTAAATACTGATATTTTTTACGACGCAATGGGTTTTGGCAAACCCTGGCGTTTGTTGCGCGACTTTACCGTTTTGCCCAATCACAAGTATGCCGCAAGGTTGGATCATTGGCATACAGCCATTGCCCCCGATGGCAATAAAGGCTATACTGACATCTTGAATGTGGTGGAGGGAATGGTGCAGTCCGCCTGGCTGGCCATTGCCCGGGGCACTGACAAAGCCCAAATGGACGCAGGGGCGGTTGCCGCCGCCATTGGGCGCTGGCGTCTGCATGCGGCGGGGTTCATCCGCTTTGGCAGCGAAAGGGGCAAGGGGCCATGGCGTATAATGTTGCGCCGTTCCTGGTCCGACCCCGCCCTGTTGCGCTTTGACGGCCAGGCCGCTGACGAACAGGGCCGCGTCTTCCTCACGCTCCACCACCTTGAATTTAACCGGCGGGACACCGGGGCCGCCGCGCTTTAGCGCGTCTCCGCCACAGCAATAGCGACTATACCAACGCGCCGAGCGCGAGACTGCAAAGGGTGCCTGATGCCGCATATTATACGTACTCTCTCAGCGCGTGCATATCTGCCGCTGCTGCTCGTCATGACCTTGTTTTTCTCCGCATGCGCCTCCAACAAGGCCGGGCTCAAGTCCCCGGAACTTCCGGCCAGGCACTGGCTGGAAGAAGCGCCCGGCGTGCCGGTGGAAAACAAGACAAAACTTGAGGCCGCAGTGCCCAACCTCTACGACCCCAGCAAGGTTTTCACCTTTGAAGACTGCGTCTTCCTGACCATCCAGCAGTCGCCCCTGCTGGTCAACAGCGCTGTGAACCTTGAAATCAAGCGGGTGGCCCTTACCGACGCCGTCTGGAAGTACCTGCCCGAACCCCGCATGACCATGCAGGTCACCAACAACCTCACCCGCAACAACATGGACAACAAGGACACCCCCGGCGACTACGGCCGCACCAAGCTTACCGTGGGTTTCTATGCGGCCTTTCCCAACCCTGTGGCCACCTATTTTGAGCACCAGGTGCAGAAGGCCATGGTCAACCTGGCCATTTCCACGCACCGCAAGGCCGTGGGCGAAGCCATTTACAAAATTGCCCAGGCCTACCTGCAACTGCAGGCGCAGAAAAATATCGTGAAGGCACAGAAAGAGCTGCTGCCCATCGGCAAGGAACTGGTTTCGTACTGGCAGCAGGTCGAAGCCGTGGACGGCCGTCAGGGTGTTTCCCTCAATCTGGCCATGCAGCACCAGCGCGAGCTGGAGCTTATGGTGGAACAGACCAAGATGAAGGAAACCATGCAGCTTACCCAACTGAAAATCCTCGCTGGTGTTGACCCCCAACACAAGCTGGACGTGGACACCGCCAGCTCGGACGACATCCTCAAGGGCTTCAACGGGCGCGGCCTCAAATGGGAGGACCGCTGGAGCACCACCGAAGACGACCTGTTGCTGCGCGGCCAGATCAAGCTGGGCGATTACAATATCATGGTCGCCTGGGCCCAGTATATTCCCAGCATGAGCATCAGCGTCAACAGCTACCCGCCTGCTGGACAATACCAGCCCGCCAGCGGCACTGAAGACACTTTCCTGCATCTGACTTTCGACTTCCCCCTGCTGGACTGGGGCCGCCGCTACCGTGGAGTGCAGACCGCCCGTATGATGAAGGCCCAGTCCTTCCACGAAATGGCCCGCAAGCGCACGGACTATTCCAACAAATGGTTGCAGGCCGAACAGAACATGGCCCTGGCCGAAACCGAGCTAAAACTCGCACGCACGCGCTTTGATACAGCGGCCATGCAGTACAAGGAAGCCCACATTTCCTTCAACGAGGGCATTGCTGATCTTCCCGCCGTGGCCGACAAGCAGGAAGCCATGGTGCAGGCCCAGATCGCCTTTATCCGAGCCGAACTTGCCTGTGAACTGGCCCAGCTTGAATGGATGTACCTTGCCACCTCGCTTCAGGAACGTTTCCTCGGTCTGCCCGCCAAGGAGGTGCTGTAATGGCGCGCTTTTCCCGCACCAACCCTGCACGCTCGGTCCATCGGGCCCGCAAGGGCGCACTGGGCCTCGCATTGGCCATCGTGCTCGGCCTGACTCTCGCCGCGTCGGCCTTTGCAGCGGACGCTCCGAAATCAGGCGCGACCATTCTTACGGGCAAGGTGGTGACCACGGTCATCCGCGCCATTCCCATGCCGTTTAACGCCGTGGTGGATTCCGTGCTGGTCAAGCCCGGTGATCCCGTTGACGAAGGCGCGCCCCTTATGCGCTACCATCTGCATGAAGATGCGGAACGCTCCGTGCAGCGTGAAGTGATGCAGGGGGCCAGCACGGAAAGCCTCAAAAGCCAGGTGCTGGATCTTGAACGCCGTCTGGCGGAAACCATTGCCCAGCGCAACAAAGCTCGCCAGCTTGCGGCCTCGGGCCTCGGCTCGCGTCAGGCATCGGGTCGTCTTGAAGAAGACGTGGCCTCCCTGCAACGGCGTATCGAACTCACACGCATCACCATCAACAAGGCCGAAAACAGCTTTGCCATACGCCTCAAGGAATTGAGCAACTACTTCGGACAGGAAATCAGGGAAGGGGAAATTCTGCCTGAAACCCTTACCCTGACCTCGCCCCTCAAGGGCTATGTGCTGTCCCTGGACGCCACGCTCAACCCCGGAACCCTGCTTTCTGCTGGCAGCGCTCCCATCAAGGTGGGGCAGCTTAATCCCGTGCTTATCCAGGTGCCTGTATATGAAGCTGAGGTCAGCGGCATTTCTGAAGGCGACAGCGTTGCGGTGGAGATACCCTCTCTTGGCAACAAGACATTTACGGGCAAGGTCACTGAAATATCGTGGGTTTCCAATGACATGAGCGTTGCCAACCCCTCGTATTACACGGTGGAAATCACCGTGCCCAACCCTGATCTGGAGCTCAAGCCCGGCTTCAAGGCTGTTGTGCGTTTCGGGGGCAGCAGGTAAAGCCCCCACATGAAGCTCAAGAGCATTCCCCGCAGGCTCGGCTACATTCTGGGCGCGCAATGGACGCGCGACCTGGCATGGACGGCCTTTACCATTTTGCTGGCCCGCCGCAGCCCCGACATCATGGGTCAGGTGGTTCTGGCCCTTACCTTCGGCTATCTGGTAAAAACCATCGCCGACGTGGGCCTCAACGACTTTTTGCTGTCCACCTTTGCGCGACGTGAAGGCCGCCCCCGCGCCCTGCTGGGCGAAGTGACCTGGCTCAAGCTCACGGTGCTGGTGCTGGCCTTGGGCGTTACCTGGCTGGTCACCGGCTGGCAGAACTACAGCCCGGAACTGCGCCTTATCGTGCTGTGCATTGCCGCCGGGCTTGGCCTTGACGGCGTCAGCGACTCTTTTTTTGCTCTGTGCCAGGCCCGGGGCCGTCAGGATGTGGAAATGCGCATCCGCGTGCCTTCGGCGCTCATCGGCATCGGCTTTGGCATCACCTGTGTGGTCATGGGCGCGCCGCCCATACTTATTGCCCTGTACAAGCCCATTGAATCCATACTGTGCATCGTGTTCGCGCTCGCCGCCCTGGGGCGCAACCCCCTTGCGGGCGTGGGCCGGGAAGGAATGCTTGATCTTGCCCGGCAGATGAAGCACGGCCTCATCTTCACCTGCATGGCGGCCTGCGCCATGTTCTATAACAAGATCAACGTCATTTTTCTCAAGCAGTACGGCGGCAACGCCGATGTGGGCGGCTACGGCGTGGCCTGGGAAACTGTGGAAGGACTGTCGGTTCTGGTGTCCAGCGCCCTGCTCGGCAAGGTCATCTTTCCGCTGCTGGCAAAATTCTGGCAGCAGGACAAAAACTCTTTCCGACAGCTTGCCGGGCAGACGGCCCGTTCCCTGTGGGCGGCATCCCTGCCCGTCATTTTTCTTATCTGTGTTGAAAGCGACAGGTTTTTGCCCCTTGTTTACGGCCCCAGCTATGAAAGCGCTGTTCGCGCCCAACAGCTGCTTACCCCCTGTCTGGCCACTGCCTTTCTGCACAACCTCGCCGCCTATGCCATGATCGGCATGCGCCGCCACCGCCTGCTGCTGCTCTTCTATGTCAGCGGGCTCCTGCTCAACATTGTCTGCTGTTTTACGCTTATCCCGGCCAGCCCGCTGGAAGGCGCGGCCCTTTCCCTGACCATTACCAAGGTATGGGTCGCCATCCTCACTGTGGGCTTTTTCCAGTGGGCAGCCAGGCCCATGAGCCCCGGACAGTGGCTGCTTATGCTGACCACCGCCGCCTCAAGCGTGGCCCTGTGGTGGGGTATTGGCACTATTGCTCCGCGAGAACTCGCCGAAGGCGCAGGCCTCATCCCATTGCTGGCCCTGTTCTGGCGGTGGCGGCCCCCCGCCCCCTTTGAAAAGCCCACGGACGAGCCCCCGCAGGCTGAAACCACGGGCACTTCGTAAGGCATCACTGCCCCACCGGAGCATTGTACCTTTAGAGCATTTTAACTTTGAAAAAGTGTAAATGCTCTGACGCTGCACGAAAGTGCAGCGCGCCACAACGTGGCGTGGATTCAGCCGAAAGCCGCTTTTTTTGGCTGAATGAAAACTTTGGAATGTGAAGCATTTCAAAGTTTAAGGCACGCTCACTTCGGCGTCTGACCGCGCAGATAGACTGCGCTTACGCCTCGGTAGCGAACGTCTGCTCACGCAGCCGCCAGAGCAATTTAAAAATTAAATTGCTCTAAAATGATTACATGCTCTGCCACGGCACAAGGGTGCAGTGCGCCGCAAACGTGCGGCACGCCGGACACAGCCCTTTGGCAGTGCTCCCCATCTGCCGTTCGCATTCACGCTCACGACCAGTTTCATAAATTTTTCAGACAGCTGGGGCAATTTTTGTCCGGAATCACCCGGCCTTGCATTGACGTGAGCCTCCGGCAACGCGTAGTCTGCAAACTGGCGCGTATGCCAGGGAGCGATAGAGGCAGCCGTGGCGCAACAGCAGCTTGAAGTCCCTTCGCGGATACGCACATGCCTGACGAGCAAGGTCTGCGCCTGATGAAGACATGGCCCAGTTGATGGGCCTGGCACGCAAGCACGCACCAGACGTCTGGCACGCGTTATGAACCGCTCGACAGCCAGCGCGGACAATGACGCCGCTGCCCATAAAACTGCCACCGTCATTCACGCCTTTTTCATACTGCGGCTTCATCAAACCACTTGCGACGTCAGAGCCGCCACGCGTCCTTTGCCAGGCAACGCGGCGCACGCCTGTGAACGTTGCATGTCCGCATGCTCAACGGTAAGAAACTTCAGGTGATTTCATGCCAAGTGATCATTTTTTACAACGCAGACGGCTTCTCAAGGGGCTGACCTCAGCGGGCGCTGCCGCCAGCCTGGCGCTGACCGGGCCGAAGCCCGCACAAGCCATGTCGCTGCGCTTGTCTTCCGACGGAATTGACTGCTGCACCGTCATTGATGTGGACAAATGCACAGGCTGCGGGGCCTGCGTTGCAGCCTGCCGCGCCCGCAACCTTTCGCGCCTGCCCGTGCCGAAACAACCCATCCCCCAACCGGTGCCCTCCTGGGTGCCCATCAGCGACTGGTCAACGCGCCAGCACATAAACAACCGTCTGACTCCCTACAACTGGATATACATCCAGACCTGCACCCTGCCCGCCGCTGACGGCATGCGCCGGGTTTTCATGCCCCGCCGGTGCCTGCATTGCCTGAACCCGCAGTGCGTGAGCCTGTGTCCATCGGGCGCGGCCCGCCAAAGCCCCCAGGGCGCTGCCTACATTGATGAAAACATCTGTTTTGGCGACGGCCCCTGCCAGAGGGCCTGTCCCTGGCTGATTCCCCAGCGCCAGTCAGGGGTGGGGCCGTACCTCAAGTTTGCTCCCCGCTACATGGGCTATGGCCTGGTTTTCAAGTGTGATTTCTGCCATGAACTGCTGGCCCAGGGTCAGCCCCCTGCCTGTGTTGCCGCCTGCCCTGCCGGAGCCCAGAGTTTCGGCATCAGGGGCGAGATGGTTGCCCACGCGCAGGAAATGGCCGAACAGAGAAAGGGCGAGCTTTTTGGGCTCAGGGAAAACGGCGGCACCAATACCGTTTACGTTTCGTCCATTCCTTTCCGTGATATTGAGGCCGCCATGCTGCAACAGGAACAGGTGAGTTTTGGCAGGCCCAGCCTGCGCCCGGCCGGAGCCAGCATGGAAAAAGAAAACAGCCTTGTGGACATTGTGCTGGCAGCGCCTTTGGCGGGAGCGGCCCTGGCTTCCTTGCGGCTTTTGCGCGACAGACTGAAGGGACGAAAGCCATGATGCGGTCACAAAAAAAAACCACGCAACTGTTTTCAGGCATTTTCTGTTTTTTCTGGACAACAGCCCTGTTGACCGCCGTGCTTTCCGGGCTGTCGCATCTGCCGTTTGCCGTCCGCTACGGCCTCGTGCAGACGGATGCGCGCTCGACCATATGGCACTACTACGCGGCGACTGTGCTGCTCATGCTCGGCACGTATGCCGTCATTATCTGGTGGTTCAGGGGCAGGGGGGTGTTTTCCTTCACTCGTTGCGGAGCCATCCGCACGGCCCTGCTCGTCTTGCTGTCCTTCTCGGGCTTGCTCCTCGTGCTGCATAACCTGCCCGATGTGGCCCTTTTTGAACGTGCCTACGCGGCCATAAAATTCTGCCACCTCTTCAGCGCCCTGCTGCTCGTGCCCATTCTTCTGATGCAGGGGGCCCTGTGGCTTGCCGGAAAACCCAGCTCGCTGAAAGCCTGCACCACCGAAACCAGGTGACCTTCCGCATAATCTGCCCTGCGGGCGCTGGAGCAATTTTATTGGAGAAAATTTTATGGGGGAGGAGACCCTTTTGCAAAAGGGTCTCCTCCCCCACGCCCCCTCCCCCTAAAACTCTTATGGTAGTTTGGGAGCGTGCAACGGATTTTCTGATTGAGACGGGAATTTAGAGCAATTTCACTTTGCAGTTGCTCTGCTGACGCGGAGGCGGCAGCCGCCACGAAGTGGCGTGGATTCTGGCGAAAACCACGGTTTTCGCCAGAATGATGCGTTGAAACAAGGAGTGTTTCAAAAGCAAAATGCTTAAGGAAAGCACTGAGTAAAGAGCCTTCTGGACACGCGCAGTTATTTCGTTTGGCAAGGCGCGATCTTTTTTTGAAGCAACGCCGCCAAACGGAATAAATCAGCGTTTCCCTAGGAGCGGTAGTCCGAGTTCAGGGTCACGTATTCATGCCCAAGGTCCGAGGCCTTGAAGCTGTACGTGCCATTGCCGTTGCCAAGTTCAATGTCCACCTGCACGTCCGTACCCTTGAGCAGCTCGGCCAGCGCGTCTTCCTGATCATCATTCACAGGGCAGCCCTTCTGGAAGCGCTCAATGCCGCAGAGCTTCATGCTGACCTTGGCAGGGTCAAACTTTGCGCCGCTGTACCCCACCGCCGTCACGATACGCCCCCAGTTGGCGTCGCCGCCGTAGATGGCGGTTTTTACCAGCTGTGAATGCCCCACGCTACGGGCCACCAGTTCCGCGTCGGCATCATTGGCGGCGCCCGTCACCGTAATATGGATAACCTTGCTCGCGCCTTCGCCATCCTTGACCAGCATGTAGGAAACCTGGGCCAGAATGGCGGTAAGAGCTTCTTCCAGCAGGCCCATATCCGCCGCACTCCCGGCGGTCACGCCTGAAGCGCCGTTGGCAAGCCCAAGAATGGTGTCATTGGTGGAGGTATCGCCGTCAACGCTCACGCGGTTGAACGTTTTGTTGACAGCGCGGCCGAACATGGCCTGCCAGGGCTTGCGTTCCACCTGGGCGTCAGTGAGGGCGACGCAGAGCATGGTGGCCATATTGGGACAGATCATGCCCGCGCCCTTGGCCATGACCGTGAGGCGCACCGTACCCCCCGTAAGCGTGACTTCGCGCGTGGCGAACTTGGGAAAGGCGTCGGTGGTCATAAAGGAACGTGTGAAGCCCTCGGCATCGCGCGTGCCCAGGCTTTTCACCAGGGCAGGCACTGCGTCAAGCCAACGGTCCATCTTGAGATGCGCGCCCACCACGCCGGTGGACAGCGGCAGAATTTCATCGGCGTCAAGGCCCGTCAGCCCGGCCACCATGGCCTGGGTCGCGCGGCAGTTGGCAAGGCCTTCATCGCCGGTACAGGCATTGGCCTGGCCTGCGTTGGCAAGCACGGCGCGCGCCGTGCCCGAACGGGTCAGAATGTCCTGACAAACCAGTACCGGTGCGGCCTTGAAAAGATTCTGGGTAAACATGCCTGCCAGTACTGCGGGAGTGTCGGAAACAATAAGACCGAGGTCGTCCCGACCGGCTTTCTTGAACCCGGCTGCCGCGGCTCCTGCCCTGAACCCCTTGGGCAAATCGTTCTGCATG
This sequence comes from Desulfovibrio simplex, assembly GCF_055387835.1. Lineage (NCBI taxonomy): Bacteria > Pseudomonadati > Thermodesulfobacteriota > Desulfovibrionia > Desulfovibrionales > Desulfovibrionaceae > Desulfovibrio > Desulfovibrio simplex. The sequence continues at coordinate 3,599,800 of NZ_AP042377.1, read as the reverse complement.
GCGCTCTCCTGAAAGTATGTCGTCCGCAGTTGTACCAGGCGCACAATGCCGGGTTTGCGGAAGCAAGGTACATGTTGAAGCAATCTCACCCTGAAATTGCCCTGCGTCTGCGTGCGCAGGCGCTCGCCCTGAAGGCAGAAGCGCAGGCGTCATGCGCCGATACACGCTGATACACGCCAATACACGTCGTAATGGCCGTGCCCAGGCAGTGAACATGCAGGTTAACTGCACATCTGCTCAAGCGTGCAGAGGAGCATAGACCGCACGCTGCCGTGAGCATTTTTGCACTGAACATGCCTGGGATCAACGTGTTTGTGAAGTTCCCCGGCGTTTTGCCGCACAAGGGCTACACCAAACCAAGGGGAAGGAATCTCGCCTGTTCGCCAGATGTCCTTCCCCTGTCTTCATCTGCCATCAGGCGGCAAGGCCGACCCAGGCATGAAGGGTGCGGGTCGGCGCTTTGCAGCGCCGACCCGTCTGATGCCTATGTTCTGCTCTTCTGGATTTCGTCAGAAATGGCCTGGGGCACCTTTTCGTAATGGTCGAACTGCATGGTGAAGGTGGCGCGGCCCTGAGTGCGCGAACGCAGGTCAGTGGCATAGCCGAACATGGAAGACAGCGGCACCTGGGCGCGCACGCTCTGCGCGCCGCCAGCGCGGGCTTCCATGCTCTGCACGCGGCCACGACGGCCGTTGAGGTCGCCCATGACGTCGCCGAGGTATTCTTCGGGGGTCACCACTTCCACGTCCATGATGGGCTCAAGCAGCACGGGGCCGGCCTTGTGCATGGCGTCCTTGATGGCCATGGAACCAGCCACGTAGAAGGCCTGTTCCGAAGAGTCCACTTCATGGTAGGAACCGAAGACCAGCTTGACCTTCACGTCCACCACGGGGAAGCCGGCCATGACGCCTGACTTCAGGGCGTCGGTGATGCCCTTGTCCACCGCGGGGATGTATTCCTTGGGAATAACGCCGCCGGTGATACCGTTGATGAACTCATACCCGTTGCCCGGGTTGGGTTCGACCTCGATGACGACGTGACCGTACTGGCCGCGACCGCCGGACTGCTTGGCGTGCTTGAGGTCGGACTTGGAGGGCTTGGAAATGGTTTCGCGGTAGGCGACCTGGGGCTTGCCCACGTTGGCGTTGACGCCGAATTCGCGGGTCAGACGGTCAACGATGATTTCCAGATGCAGTTCGCCCATACCGGCGATAAGGGTCTGGTTGGTTTCTTCATCGCCCTTGACGCGGAACGAGGGGTCTTCCTTGGCCAGTTTGTTGAGCGCGGCGGAAAGAGCGTCGCGGTCGGGCTTGGTCTTGGGCTCGATGGCCACTTCAATGACCGGCTCGGGAATGTTCAGCGATTCCAGAATGACAGGGCGCTTTTCGTCGCACAGGGTGTCGCCGGTGGAGGCGTTTTTAAGACCCACCAGAGCCACGATGTCGCCCGCGCCAGCCCACTTCACGTCTTCACGCTTGTTGGCGTGCATCTTGAGGATGCGGCCGATGCGCTCGCGCTTGCTGGTGTTGGCGTTGAACACGGTCATGCCGGATTCAAGGAAGCCGGAATAAATACGGAAGAAGGACAGATGACCGATGAAGGGGTCGGAGAAAAGCTTGAACACAAGACCGGCAAGGGGTTCCTTGTCGTCGCAGCTGCATTCGATGATTGCATCTTCCTTGCCGGGCACGTGGCCGGGCATGGGCGGGATGTCCACGGGCGAAGGCAGGTATTCCACCACGGCGTCAAGCAGGGGCTGCACGCCCATGTTGCGGAAGGCCGAACCACACATGACGGGCACGATGGTGCGGGCAATGGTGGCCTTACGGATGCAGGACATGATTTCCTCTTCCGTCAGGCTTTCGCCGCTCAGGTACTTTTCGAGCAGGACTTCGTCTTCTTCGGCGACGGCTTCCACCATTTCATGATGCTTTTCTTCGTACAGTTCCATCATGTCGGCGGGCACGTCCTCAATGAGGAATTCGGCGCCCTTGGTGCTCTTGTCAAAGCGGATGGCCTTGCCGGTCACGAGGTCCACAACGCCTTCAAATTTGTCTTCAGCGCCGATGGGCAGCTGCAGGGGCACGGCCTTGGCGCCCAGGCGGTCGTGGATCATGCCCACGCAGCGGAAGAAGTTGGCGCCGATGCGGTCCATCTTGTTCACAAAGCAGATGCGGGGCACGTGGTAGCGGTCGGCCTGACGCCACACGGTTTCAGACTGGGGCTCAACGCCGGCGACGGCGTCGAACACGCAGACAGCGCCGTCGAGCACGCGCAGGGAACGTTCAACTTCAATGGTGAAGTCAACGTGGCCGGGGGTGTCGATGATGTTGATGCGGCAGTCTTTCCAGAAGCAGGTGGTGGCAGCGGAGGTAATGGTGATGCCACGCTCCTGTTCCTGCTCCATCCAGTCCATGGTGGCCTGGCCTTCGTGCGTTTCACCAATCTTATGGTTAACGCCGGTATAAAATAGAATACGCTCGGTGGTGGTCGTTTTGCCGGCGTCAATATGAGCCATGATGCCTATATTGCGCTGTTTGTTTACAGGAACGGTGCGGGACACAGGGTTTTCCTCCATACTGCGGATGCGGTGTGGTGCAAAACCGACGCCGCTTCCTTACGGATGCGGCGTCGGGATACATTCATGAGAAAATCGGGACGGCCTCTTACCAGCGGTAATGCGAGAAGGCCTTGTTGGCATCAGCCATGCGGTGGGTATCTTCGCGTTTTTTCACCGCGCCACCGCGCCCATTGAAAGCATCCAGCAGTTCAGCGGAAAGCTTGGCGGTCATGCCTTTTTCGCCGCGGGAACGAGCGTAGTTGATAAGCCAGCGAATGGACAGGGAAACCTGGCGTTCGGGGCGCACTTCCATAGGCACCTGGTAGGTCGCGCCGCCAACACGGCGAGCCTTGACTTCCATGTGGGGCTTCACATTATCCAGGGCCTTTTCAAAGGCGCGCATGGGATCTTCACCGGTTTTTTCGGCCAGGGTTTCCAGCGAGCTGTAGAAAATCTTTTCAGCGGCGCCCTTCTTGCCGTCATACATGAGCCGGTTCACGACCTTGGTGACGAGACGGCTGGAATAAATCGGATCGGGCAGCACTTCCCTTTTGGGAACAGGACCTTTACGGGGCATGGGGTTTCTCCTTCATGCGGGTTTCGGCGTCACCAACCCCGCAACGCGCCGGCGCTCCGCAGTGGCGGGCAGCCTGGCGCGCCGCATGGCGCACGCCGTATACAAGTGATAAAACCTTATTTGGGGCGTTTGGCGCCGTACTTGGAACGGCTCTTGCGACGATCGGCCACACCGGAGGTATCCAGGGTGCCGCGCACGATGTGGTAACGCACGCCGGGCAAGTCTTTTACACGGCCGCCACGGATGATAACCACAGAGTGTTCCTGAAGGTTGTGACCTTCACCGGGGATGTAAGCCGTCACTTCAATGCCGTTGGTCAGGCGCACACGGGCGACCTTACGCAGAGCGGAGTTAGGCTTTTTAGGGGTGGTGGTGTAAACGCGGGTGCACACGCCACGACGCTGCGGGCAGGCCTGCAGGGCGGGGGTCTTCTTGCGTTTCAGCACTGCCTTCCGCTCAATGCGGATAAGCTGGTTAATAGTGGGCATTCTTTCTCTCCATATTGGATATTACTCTGAACTAAAACCTTTAAGAGGACAGGTCATAGCCTGCCCGCAAAAAACTGTCAAGAGCGCCCCGGCATTGGAAACGCCGGGCTTTTTCTCTGGCATGCCAGAAAAAATATGTGTTTGCGGCCTGTTGCCGCCGCTCGACCTAATGCGGCATGGAGCCTGAAAAAAAATGTATGACCAGAACTCCCGCCACAATGAGTCCCAGGCCAAGACAGGCGGCCATGTCCAGCGTTTGCCCGAACAGGGCAAGGCCCATGACGGAAACAAGAACAATGCCGACTCCGCTCCAGATGCCGTAGGAGATGCCCATGGGCACAATCTTGAGCACCTGGGCCAGCAGATAGAACGAAACGCCATAGCCAGCCAGGGCGGCCATTGAGGGCACGATCCGGCTCATGCCGTTGGACTGCTTGAGAAAGGCCGTGGCCAGCACCTCAAGCAGAATGGCGCTGCCCAGTTGCACATAGGCTATGCTGGCGGGACTCATACTCTCCTCGTTCACAGGCGGAATCTGCCATATCCAAGGTTACATCATGCTGACGATTCACAGTCTTTTGCCAGGAACCGATCAGCATTGCGCACGCACATTCCCACAAAATTTCGGCGCGCCCGTTCCGGCTCGCAGCAGCGCAAATAAACTTGGCGGATAAACCTTGCGCGGTGCGCTGCCTGAAAGACGCTGCTTCTGCCTGCCCCGCCTCAGATCAGAAACTACTGCGCGCCCACACTCTACCGCGACAAAAGTTTTAGGGGGTGGGGGCGTGGGGGAGGAGACCCTTTTGCAAAAGGGTCCCTCCCCCACAAAGCCTTTCAAACAGCACGCTCCTGACGCCGCAGGCAGCCTGCGCGACCCGCGCAGCCGCGAGGCCGGGCGCGAAAAAGGGATTTTCATCCTGCCAGCCCCGCAAAATACGCGGAAGGCAGCGTTGAAAACCCCTTTTTTACAGCACGGTACGCTGTCGCGATTATTCCTCGCTCAAAGCCTCGGCAAAGCGCGCGCGCAGCGCAACCATCTTGGCCTTGGCGTCCAGCAGCTTTTCGGCGCGTTCACGTTCACGTTCCACAACATCGGCGGGCGCGCGGCTCACAAAACTTTCATTGCTGAGCTTCATGTTGACGCCCACAACGTCCTTTTCAAGCTTGGCCAGTTCCTTGTCCAGACGGGCCAGTTCGCCATTGAGGTCCACAGCGCCGCGCAGGGGCACGATAACCTGGCAGCCTTCAACCACGGCAGAGGCCGAAGCCTTGGGCGCGGACACGTCAACGCCCACGGTGAGGTCTTCCAGACGGGCCAGGGTCAACATGAGATCGCGGTTTTCTTCCAGCAGATTCTGCTGGTCGGCATCCACGGGATGCAGCATAAGGCTGACGCGGTGCGAGGGGCTGATGCCCAATTCCGCCTTGATGGTGCGCACGGCCCCGATGACGCCCTGGACGAGCTCCATACGCGCGGCCTCGGCGGGACGCACGCAGGCCGGACGCGGGACCGGGTACAGTTCGCGGGCCAGATCTGTGGCTTTTTCACCGGCGGGCACGGGCAGGGCGGCCCAGATTTCGGCGGTGACAAAAGGCATGATGGGGTGCAGCAGCAGCAGCGTTTCACGCAGGGCCACCCACAGCACATACTGTGCGGCTGCCTTGCGCTGTTCGTCTTCGCTGTACATGTCGGGCTTGATCAGTTCGAGGTACCAGTCGCAGAACTCGTTCCACAAAAACTTGTAGCCAAGCTGGGCCGCATCGTTGAAGCGGTATTCTGTAAGGGCCAGATCCATTTCCTGCTTGACCGTCTCAAGCCTGTGCAGCAGCCATTGATGGTGCAGCCCCTGAATGTCGCCAAGATCCACGGAGGCCGGGGCTTCTTCAGGCAGGTTCATGAGGGTGAAGCGGGCCGCGTTCCAGAGCTTGTTGACAAAATGGCGGTAGCCTTCGATGCGCTCTTCTGAAAGGCGGATATCACGCCCCATGGCGGCAAAGGCCGTGAGGGTGAAGCGCAGGGAATCGCAGCCGTATTTGTCAATCATTTCCAGAGGATTGATGACATTTCCCGTGGACTTGGACATCTTGCGGCCGGAGGCGTCGCGCACCAGCGCGTGCAGATACACGTCGGCAAAGGGCGGCTTGCCCATGAAATGGATGCCCATCATCATCATGCGGGCCACCCAGAAGAACAGGATGTCAAAACCTGTCACCAGTACGGACGTGGGATACCAGCGGTGCAGTTCCTTGGTGTCCGCGGGCCAGCCCATGGTGGAGAAAGGCCAGAGCGCGGACGAGAACCAGGTGTCCAGCACGTCCTCGTCCTGCTTGAGGTGGGCGCCGGCGCAGTGGGGGCAGGCCTCCGGCGCTTCTTCGGTCACGATAAGCTGGCCGCAGTCCTCGCAGGTCCAGGCGGGGATGCGGTGCCCCCACCATATCTGACGGCTGATGCACCAGTCGCGGATATTGTCCAGCCAGTGATAGTAGGTCTTGAGCCAGTTTTCGGGCAGGATGCGGGTCATGTCGGGCACGGCGTCGCGGGCGGCGGGGGCCATCTTGGTGGCGGCCACAAACCACTGGGTGGACACGTGCGGTTCCACCACCGTATGGCAGCGGTAGCAATGGCCCACGGCGTGGTCCAGTTCTTCAATGCCTTCAAGCTGTCCGGCGGCTTCAATATCGGCCACGATTTTTTCGCGGCAGGCTTCCTTGGTCAGGCCTTCATAAATGCCGGCCTCGGCCTTCATGATGCCGTTTTCGTCAATGGCCTGGATAAAGAGCAGATCGTGCTTTTTGCCGAGCATCCAGTCGTTGTGGTCGTGGCTTGGCGTCACCTTGAGCGCGCCTGTGCCGAACTCGCGGTCCACATAGGCGTCGGCGATGATGGGAATCTCGCGCCCGAGCACCGGCACAAGGGCCGTCCTGCCTATCATGCCGGCATAGCGCTCGTCTTCGGGATGCACGCAGATGGCCGTGTCGCCGGGGATGGTTTCAGGGCGCGTGGTGGCGATGACGATGGAGCCGGAGCCGTCTTTCAGAAGGTAGCGCACCTTCCAGAGCTTGCCCCTGCTCTGCTCGTGTTCCACCTCGTCATCGGCCAGGGCCGTATGGCAACGGGAGCACCAGTTGATGATATAGTCGCCCTTGTAAATGAGGTCTTCATTATACAGCTGCACAAAAACCTTGCGCACGGCGGCGGAAAGCCCTTCGTCCATGGTGAAGCGCAGGCGCGACCAATCCACCGAAGCGCCGAGGGCGCGTATCTGGTCAAGAATGCGGTGGCCGTAATCTTCGCGCCACTCCCACACGCGCTCGATAAAGGCTTCGCGCCCCAGATCCTTGCGACCCTTGCCTTCCTTGGCCAGAGCGCGCTCAACCACGTTCTGCGTGGCAATGCCCGCGTGGTCGGTGCCGGGCACCCAGAGCACGTTTTTGCCCTTCTGGCGGGCATGACGGCAGAGCACGTCGATGAGCGTGACGTTGAGGGCGTGGCCGATGTGCAGCGCGCCGGTGACGTTGGGCGGGGGAATGACTATGGAATAAGGCTCGCCAGGGGCGTCCGGATCAGGCGTGAAGGTCTTGTCTTCTTCCCAGTGTTTGCACCACCGGGCTTCCACGTCATGGGGCTCATAGCCCTTGGGGAGGGTATCCGCCATCTTGCATTCTCCGTAAAAGGCGGCAATAGTGCAGCACTATGCATGCCGCTCAGCCAATCTGTATTTTATGGGATTCGTCCCACATCTGGGGCCTCATGGCCTGGCGCGCTGTGCGCGCGATGGGACTGCCCTGCCGCCTGGTTAAGGGAAAAGAGATAGCCCAAGGCGTCCTTTTAGGCAAGCCGCAGCGTTTTCACGCTTCCGGCGAGGCCCAACAGTCTGCCGCCACAGACAAAAATGCGGCAGATCGCGCCGCCCTGCTGCTGGTTCCCGGCGGCAACGCCCGCCTCAAGGCGGCCGGACTGGGTGATGCGGGAAGGGCCGCCGTGCGCCAATGGATGGAAGCTGGCGGCAACTATCTGGGCTTCTGCGGCGGGGCCGGACTGGCCCTGAGCCATGCCGCGCCCCAGGATGGGCTGGGCATCTGCCCCTGGTCGCGGGCCGGATACCCCGAAAGGCTGCACCACCTCATTTCGGGCCATGCGCAGGTGCGCATGCTTGAAGGCGACGAATTTTCCTTTTGCCCGCAAGCGCGCGGCACGGGCGGCACGGCGAATGGCCCGGCGTATGGCCCAGCGTATGGTATGGACGGCCCAAATGACGCAGGCGGCGCACAGGCGAATCCCCGCGAAGCGACCGACGCCGCAGGCAAGCGCCGCGCCAGTGCGGCGGCTGCGCCAGCCTCTGTGGTCATGAACCCGGCTGCCCCGGCATCTGACACGCCGTCCCGCGCGACGGCCACAGCCGGAAAGTCCGGCCAGTGCCCAAGCCCGCGCCAGAGCCAGCCTCAACAGGACGCCCCCCCCGGCCCCAGCCTGCCCGTTTGGTGGCCTGGGCGCTTTGCCGCTGAAGAAAACACGCCAGTACGGATTCTGGCGTCCTACGATGCGCCCGACGCCGATTTCTGGCTGGCCGACCTGCCCCTGCAGAGCGTGCCGCCGCACATTTTCGAGCAGTGGCAGGCGCTGTACGGCGTCAACCTGTCGGCGGACTTTCTCAAGGGCCAGCCCCTTGTGGTCAGCGGCGACTACGGCCAGGGCCATTATGTGCTGAGCTATTCCCACCTGGAAACCCCGCACAGCCCGGACGCCAACGCATGGCTGGCCCAACTGCTGCAACAGCTTACCGGGCTTGCGCCCTCCCGCGCCGACGTGCCCCTGTGGCAATTGCGCCACCCCTGCCACGCCTGGCCGGAAGGCAGCCGCAGCGGCCCGCTGCTTGCGGCCCTGCGTCACATGCGCGGCCTGCTGGATCTGGCCGTCGAGCACCATCTCTTTTTTGCGCGCACCCACTGGCTGTGGGGCTGGCGCGCCGGACTGCCGGGCGCGGCCTGCAACAACCTGCACGCGGCCCTGTGCACGGCTGCCAGCCTTGCGCCCTCGCCCGCCGCCCTGGCCTACTGGCGGGAGGTGGAGCCGCGCTTCAGCAGGCTGGCCGATCTGTTCGCCGCCGGAGCCGAGGGCTATTTTCTGGCCTGCCGACTGGCCGAAACCCTCCATCCCACACTGCCGGACGCCGTGGACAGACGCGGCCTGGACAACCAGCGGCAGGCGCTTTTCGGCCATCCCATGAGCGGCGGCGGATTGATGGAGGAACTGCTGGACATCACGGAAGAACTGATTTTTCTGTCGCAGGGCGCGACCCCGTGCGACCTCAGGTAGTGCGGCATTTCAGATTCTGCCGGAGGCCGCGCTGTTGATCGCAACCATGCGGACTCAGAGGTCTCTGCCGATTTGCGGACGTCCTTCACGGCCCCGTTTTTTCCGGCACGCCTGACCACGGAACGGCTGACAACAGCACTGCTGACCATACCACAGGCAGGGTCGGCAACAGGCATGCAGAGGCCGACGCGCGGCCCGCGCCATACAGAGCCCCGCCGGTATTCTGCCCGCGCCTGCCCGGCCATATCTGTCGCGGGCGATACAACGCAAGCCGGGCCAATGGCGTACGCTCCTGACCCAGGATTTCTCAGACCCACAACCCCACGGCATGAACATGTTGGCATTTGACCTTGACCGCATCGGCTATCTTGACGCATTCGCCCTGCAAGAGCGGGTACTGGCATGGGTACAGGCGGGCGGAGACGACGTCCTGCTGGTGCTGGAACACCCGCCCACCGTGAGCGTCGGCAAGAATTCCGGCGCGGAAAACGTGCCGCCCCATCTGGAATCCCTGTGCAAGGGGCATGTGGACGTGGTGCGGAGCACCAGGGGCGGCAACGTGACCTGTCATTTCCCCGGTCAGTTGGTGGCCTATCCCCTCATTGACCTGAAAAAGCGCTCCGGCGGCATCCGTGCCTATGTGCACGACCTTGAAGAGGCCGCCATCCGCATGCTGGCGCACTTTGGCGTGACCGCCGCCCGGCGCGAGGGCTTCCCCGGCGTGTGGACAGACGGCAGAAAAATAGCCTCCCTGGGCATTGCCGTAAAAAAATACGTGACCATGCACGGTCTGGCCCTCAACGTGGTCGAAGACCTTTCTCTTTTCAACTTCGTCACTCCCTGCGGACTGGACGGCGTTTCCGCCACGTCCATAGCCAGAGAATCCGCGCAGACCGCGCCGTCTATGGATGCGGTCAAGCGGGCCTTCATCAGGGAGTTTCACGCCGTCTTTTACCCCGCCGCCAGCGGGGAGGCCCCCGTCATGCAGGGGCGCGACAGCCTTATGAAATTGCTTCACAGCGCATAAAGGACAGAAAAGTGAACTGCAAAACTTCCGCCTCCACCACTTGCGGCCCCGGCGCGCAAAAATCCCTGCGCATGCCCCCCTGGCTGCGCCGCCCCCTGGCCTCTGACAAGCGCTTTTTCACCACCACGGGCCTTGTGGACGACCTGGGCCTCTTCACCGTATGCAAGGCCGCCAATTGTCCCAACCGGCAGGAGTGCTACTCTTCCGGCACGGCCACATTTCTGATCCTGGGCGAAATATGCACGCGCAACTGCCGCTTCTGCAACATCCACCCGGGCCAGACCGCCGCTCCCAGCCCTGACGAGCCGGAACGCGTGGCCAAGGCGGCCCGGACTCTGGGACTCAAACATATCGTCATAACCTCGGTCACGCGCGACGACCTGGAAGACGGCGGCGCAGAACATTTCGCCCGCACCATCGCCGCCGTCAGAAGCGCGCTGCCCGCGAGCAGCATTGAGGTGCTCATTCCCGACTTTCAGGGCAATGAAGCGGCGCTGCGCACTGTCATGACCGCCGCGCCCGACATCATCAATCACAATGTGGAAACGCATCCGGCCCTCTACAGCCGCGTGCGGCCCCAGGCCCGCTACGAACAGAGCCTTGAGCTGCTGCGCCGCGTGCACGTGGCGGGCGGCGTGGCCAAGAGCGGCCTTATGGTGGGCCTGGGCGAAACCGACGATCAGGTGCGTCAGGTGGTGGACGATCTGCATGCCGCGGGCTGCTCCATCATCACCATCGGCCAGTACCTGCCGCCCAGCAAGGAGCACCACCCCCTTGACCGCTACGTGACCCCGGAACAGTTTGATGCCTACGCCGCGTACGGAAAATCTCTGGGCATAAAGCATGTGTTTTCCGCTCCGCTGGTGCGCAGCAGCTATCAGGCAGGCAGCTTTATGTAATACTTCGTGGGAGGGAGAATGCTTTGTGGGGGGGAGGGACCCTTTTGTAAAAGGATATCCTCCCCCACTCCCCCACCCTCCAAAACGTTTACTTTTAGGGCAACTTCATTTTGAAATTGCTCTAGTGGCTGCGGGCGCAGGCGCTTGCGCCCACGGGGGAATTGACTTTTTGCGCCAAGCGAATAAGCTTGTCCGAACGGGGATGGAGTTCCCCTTGAACCGCGTTTGCTGATAACTCCTGCCACTGCTTCGGCGTTGTCAGGTATTTTTTGTGATAACCACGCCCAAGGGTGTGGTTATCTTTTTTTTTGGTGCGCGTATTTTTTATCGGAGGATGCCATGTTGCACACAACGACAACCCTTGGAACTTTCGGAATATGTGAAGTCTGCTTTCAGCACGTTTTGTCCGTGCGACCGCCAGCGAAAGCGCAGGTGGGCTGTGCCCGACACAGGAACGTCGTCTCACCACGTCATGATGCCGGAAGGAGCGCCCGCATATGCTGAAGTCCGTCATTGCCATAAGCCTGGGAGCGTCGGCAGGTTCGGTACTGCGCTGGGGGCTGGGGCTCACGCTCAACGCGCTGTTCCCGCCAATCCCCATGGGCACGCTTGCGGCCAACCTCATCGGCGGCTACTGCATCGGCCTGGCCGTCAGCTTTTTTGACTTTTTTCCGACCCTGTCCCCGGAATGGCGGCTCTTGTGCATCACCGGATTTCTGGGCGGGCTCACGACCTTTTCCACATTCTCCGCTGAAGTAACCGCTCTCTTGCAGCAGCAGCGCCTTGTCATGGCAGTGGGCGCAATTGGGCTGCACGTTTTCGGCTCCCTGCTGATGACGCTTCTGGGCATCGCCACGTTTGCCCTGCTCAAAAACCTGCATATTTAGGAGGCCGCCCATGCAAGGCTATCAATTGACGTTCTTCACGCAGCAGACCCGCCTTCACGGCGCTTTGACCATTGCCGAATGGCTGACTGCAGAAGCCAGAAAGCTTGGCATCAGCGGCGTAACCGTAACTGCGGCGCAAAGCGGCTATGGCCGCGACGGCAAATTGCATTCCGCCCACTTTTTCGACCTTGGCACGCAACCTATGGAAGTCACCATGGCTGTAACCACGGAAAAATCAGACCTGCTGTTTGCGAAAATTGCCGCAGAGCGCCTCAAGATTTTTTATGTGAAAACGCCCATTGAATTCGGCGTCACCGGCGAAGAATAGCACCGTTCACGCTGCGGGAACTGGAAAATGATACACGGAATTTTGAACCTGCCGCGCAACATCTGGCTCATTGGCCTGATAAGCCTGTGCAATGACAGCGCGAGCGAGATGTTATACCCGGTCATTCCGCTCTACCTGTCTTCAGTACTGATGGCCGGGCCTCGCGCGCTTGGCATCATTGAAGGGATAGCGGAGGCCACGGCAAGCCTGCTGAAACTGTTTTCAGGGGTCATCATGGACCGCACCCGTACAGCAAAGCCGTGGATTATCCTGGGCTACAGCCTTGCCGGGTTCGGCCGTCCCCTGATCGCCCTTGCCGAAAGCTGGGGCTGGCTTCTGCTCATCCGTTTTGCCGACAGGGTGGGCAAAGGCCTGCGAACTTCCCCACGTGATGCGCTGCTGGCCTCCTGCGCAGCGCCCGGTCAGCGCGGGCTGGCCTTTGGCCTGCATAGAGCCATGGATAACGCGGGAGCGGTTATCGGCCCGCTGTTGGCCTTCGCTCTGTTGTCGTGGGAGGTTCCGCTTGCGCATATCTTCTTGTGGGCCATAGTTCCCGCGCTCATCTGCCTTGTTCTTTCGCTGAAAATACGGGAATCCGCCCCTGCGACGCCCGCTCCAAAGCGCGTTGCCTTTGACTGGCGCCTGGGCGACATGCCCCCGGTATTCAAAAAATACCTTGTGGTTGTCGCCCTTTTTACGCTCGGCAATTCTTCAAACATGTTTCTGCTGCTTCGCGCCAAAGAAGTCGGAATGCCGTCAGAATATGTGCCGCTGCTTTGGGCGGCCGTGTCCGCGGTTGCCATGATTTTTTCCATCCCCCTGTCGGCACTGTCGGACAAGGTCGGACGCATCACGGTATTGGTCTGCGGCTATACGGCATATGCCGTATTTTACTTTGGGATCAGTGCCATAGAAAAAAATACAGGCGTGCTCTTCCTCCTTTTCGGCCTCTACGGCCTGTTTATGGGAGCCACTGAAGGGGTCGAAAAAGCCCTGGTGGTTGATCTGGTGGCAGAAGACCGCCGGGGAACGGCTTTTGGCTGGTTCAACCTGACGACCGGCCTGTTCCTTCTTCCCGCTTCGGTATTATTTGGTTTTTTATACCAGGGCATATCACCAACGTGCGCATTTCTGTTTTCAGGCTGCTGCGCCATTGCCGCAGCCTTGCTGCTTATATTTTTCGTGGCAAACAGGCGTCCATAACCGCCTCAACACAACCAACCGCCTGATCGGCTAGTTCAAAAGAACGCTGCGAGCCTGCGCAGGCAGGCAAAAGCCAGATGGCGCTACAAGGTCGGATGCCCGGCACGGACGCAAGACCGTGCCGGGCATCCTCAGTTTTGACAAAAAAGAGTGCCGCCTATTTTACCGTCACCACAGTGGAAGCTTCCAGGGTTTCCTTTGTAAGTTCCTGACCAAGACCGGGCAGTTCGGGCACCGAGTACATGCCTTTTTCCGGCATATAGTTGTGCACGCAGGTACGGGTATTGGGCTCCAGCAGGGCATAACGGTGCAGCTCATGAATCATGAAGTTGGGAATGGCCGCTTCCATATGCAGAGCCGCCGCCGTGGAAATGGGGCCGCCGCAAACGTGGATCTGTACCGTCACATCGTAAACGTGGGCCATGTCGCAGATTTTTTTCACTTCTGAAACGCCGCCGCAAGTGCAGATATCCGGCTGAATGACGCTCAGCGAGCCGTCTTCAAGAAAGGGTCTGTAGCCCCAGCGCCAGTAGATGCGCTCGCCTGCCGCCAGAGGAATGCCCACATTGTCTGAAATCTTCTTCATCTGTTTGGGGTTCAGGGGCATGGTCGGCTCTTCATAGTAAAGCACGCCCAGCTCTTCAATCATACGGCCGAACTGGATCGCCGGAGTGGTTGACGTGAAGGAGTGCATCTCAACTATAATGTCCACATCCGGCCCTATGGCCTTGCGCATGGCCGCCAGCCTGTCGTAGCCCCTGCGCAGTACGCGGTCTGGCAGAACACCCTGAAGGTCCTGCTGGTTCCACCTGCCCTCGCCGTCCATAGCGATCACGTCCACCTTGATGGCGTCGTAGCCTTCTTCCACAGCGATCAGCGCGGCTTCGGCGTATTGTTCCGGCTCAACCAGCATGGCCTTGTCCTTGCCGTCGCCCCAACCAAACTGGAGCTGGCTGGCATAGGTGCGTATCTTGTCGCGCGTTTTACCGCCAAGAAGCTGATACAGGGGCACGTTGAGCGCTTTGCCCTTGATATCCCACAACGCGATGTCTATGCCGCTCATGGCTGCGGAAAAAATACCGCCGCCGCCCTGCCCCCAGAACGTCTTGCGCAGCATTTTTTCCCATATGGCTTCACTGCGCATGGGATCCATGCCCAGAAGAATGCCCGCCAGATCCCTGGCCACGCCAAAGCCCCCGGATGCCCCCACACCGTAAGCCAGACCAACTTCTCCATACCCGCTGATGCCTTCGTCGGTATTGATCCTTACAACCACCGGACGCCATTTGCTGGTGGCGGACTGAAAATCATTGGCAACGTCAATAATATCAATGCTTGTAATTTTCATATGCGTCTCCTGTGAGCATGCTTAATACTTTTGCAGGGCAAGGATGCCCGCCGCCACCGTTGCCGCCGCGCCGGTGAAGACAAGGCAGAGCAAACCGCCGCCATAGTGGCCGGTGGTGGATATAAAAAAGCCGATCATGGCGGGGGCCAGAGATGCCAGCCCATTGGCCAGACCGTTCATGGTGCCCGAAGCCGTAGACATAGAGGAGGAAGGAATTATGCCCTGAAGCAGGGTCCAGGCCACGGGCGTGCCCATGGTGCAGAAAGCCACTGCCAGGGCCAGCAGCACGGCGGACAGATACTTATGTTCGGTGGTTGCCCCCAGGTACACGCAAATGCCCGCAAAAAACATTGCCGCCATGAGGATAGGCGCGCTTCTGCCCACCTTGTCGGCCAGAACGCCGCTGAATACCTTGAAAATAATGGAAAGCACGAAGGGTAGTGAGGCCAGCCAGCCCATTTCCTGCCAGCTGAAGTTTCTGGCGGTCTTGAGGTAACTTGGCAACCAGGTGATAAGCCCCCAGTACATGCACTGAAGGCAAAGATACCAGAACACCAGCAGCCAGTAGCGGTAATTACCAACAAAACCGCTAAAACGTGCCTTGAGAGGGATGACTTCACCCTTGGGACCGGGCGTGTCCTGCCCCGCTTCAATGAAAGCAAGCTCGGCCTTATTGATGCTCTTGTGCTGGCGGGGAGTATCCGCGGCGTGCCGCCAAAGCAGATAAAGCGGAATCAAACCCAAAACCAGGCAAACCCAGAAATTTGAGCGCCAGCCGAACCCGGCTATCAAATAGGCAAAAAAAGGCATGGCGATGGCTGGCGCCACGGATTGGCCCACGACCCACGCGGCATTGGCACGCCCTCTTTCCTGTTTTGGAAACCAGTTTTTTACGAACACGCTTTGCAGCGGATAGTACGCACCCTCGCCAATGCCAAGCAGCACCCGGCTGGCGACAATCATCGTGAATGTGGAGGCAATGCCGCCCATAAACAGTGATATCGTCCACAGGCCGATGCAGAGCATCATGGATTTGCGCGGTCCAAGATAATCCCCAAGCGGCGACAGCACCACGTTAGCTACGCCGTAAGCTGCCAGAAATACTGACATCATCATGCCGATCTGTACTGGAAGCCCCTTGATGCCCATCTCGATCAAAAATGGATCATCGGCGGCCAGCACCGAAACGTTGACTCTGTCCAGATATGCGATAAAGATACCAATGAACAGGCAAAAAACAATGACAAAACGTTTTTTTGTAGGTATTTCCTGCTGTGACGCACTATGTAAACCAGGCATCACTTCTGTGTTCATGGTTTTCCCCCTATACAATATTTTGTTACCTGCTGATACGCATCAATTATCCCCTGAATAAATAACAACTCTTCCTTTTACACAGACATTACGAAGCATGCCGGCTTAAATTTCTTTGAATATGTCTTAATATGCACTCTACGACTGATGCTGATACTGGTAAAATTGTTTTTAGTTCTCGATTGATAACCTGAAGTTATCAATCGTCAAAAAACAAGAGAAAAATCAATGCAAATGACTTTGCGCCAGATAGAGGCTTTTCTTATGGTTGCTGACCTGCGCAGCTTTACAGCCGCCGGGACGGCGCTTCACATAACGCAAAGCGCGGTAAGCAATCTCATCAAGGAACTGGAAGGCCAGGTAGGAGTGCCGCTTTTTGACAGAACATCGCGTTTTGTCTCCCTGTCGCCTGATGGCCGGGAATTTTACGGACTGGCCCAGAAGGCTTTTCATGAATTTCTGCTGATGGAAAAATATGCTGGCGACCTTTGCAGCCTGCGCGCCGGGCGCGTGCGCATCGTGGGTGCGCCGCTTATTGCCTGCACCTTGTTGCCGCTGCTGCTGGCGCACTTCACGCGGGCGCAGCCCAACATCCGCGTGGAGTTGGTGGATCAGCCCATGGCGCAGGTGCAGTCAAGCATACAGCAGGGAGATGCCGAGGTTGGTTTTGGTCCGGCTCGTCATCCGGAAGCCGGAATAACCGCACAGCATTTTTTTTCCACTCCGGTGAGCATGCTTTCGCGGCCTGATCACCCCCTGGCTGGCCGCTACAGCACCTGGGACGAGGTCAAAAAAGTTCCCATCATCGCTGTGGGCAGGGAGTCCGTCGGTTATATCGCAGCTGACGTAGGCCCGCAGCCGCCTTTTCTCATCGGCCATGTGGTCAACCAGATGCCAACCGCGTTTGCCCTTGCCGCCTCGGGTTGTGGCGTGGCTCTTGCCGGGCGTTTTTCGCTGCTGCTGGCCAGAGGCTACGGGCTTACGGCCACACTGCTGCACGAGCCTGTTTTGCGGCGCAAGATGCAGCTCTATACCCCCGGGCTTCGTAAACTCTCTGACGCGGCGCAGGCCTTTGTCAGCTTTGCCAAGGCGTTTGTTCGCGCCCACGACCCCAACACCCTGGACTCCGACAGCGTTGTCACCCTGGCTCCTGCGCCGGATAACAGCTCGGACGGCCCCGGTCATTGAGGCGTTTTTCATCTTGAAACGCTTTGGGGCACGCCCGCATTGACGCCCGCCGTGCAGGAGCAGGCGCAGCCGCTGCCAGCGCTCCGGCCTCGCTGCGGGCCGGGGCTGACGCATTTCCTCAAAGGGCCGCAAACAAAAAATGTCCGGCAGGCCGGACATTTTTTGCAGACATACTGTGTTTCTTTTTATGCACGCCGCCCGCACAACGCAAAGCTGGCATGCACGCCGCATTCGGCCCTAAAGCATTGTCACATTGCAATTGCCCTGACGGCCGCGCGCGGCCGCTCGCCGTGTGAGCGTGCGCGCGCCTGCGCTTTTACAGGCCATAAGGGACGCGGCATATCCTGTGCGCACACGCACTCTCAAAGGGCGCTGTCTAAAGCATGCCCATGGCATGGAACAGCCACACAAAGCCCGTAAGGGTCAGAATGCTCACGCCATTGGTCACCACGGCTGTGAGGGCAGCCTCTTCCGGCACGGCGCTGTACACCTGTGCGATGACGCTGACCAGCAGGGCCGTCGCCGTGGCGCTGATAAGCACGGGAATGACCAGCCACAGCCCCGTGACGCCCAAGGCATACAGGATGCCCCAGCACAGCAGGGGATGCAGCACCAGCTTGCAGAAGATGAACCATGCCTGCCGGAGCGCCACCCCGCCCTGCGAGCGGCGGGTAGCAATGGCAAGCTTTTGCCGCAGATCAAGCCCCAGGGCCAGCAGCATGCAGGGAGCAGCCGTGTAGCCCACCAGACTTATGGCGCGGTCCATGGGTTCCCACAGGCCCAGTCGCGACATGGAGAGCACCGCGCCCACCAGAGTGGCAAGCAGCAGGGGATTGCCCAGAATGAAAATGCGCGCCAGACTGCCCGCAAAGGTCAGCGGGCTGCCGCCTTTCCAGGCCAGAGAACCGGCCAGGATGTCAAGCCGGGCCTGCGCCAGAATAATGACGACATTGGGCGTGAGGATGGCGAGGCCCGCCACCAGCATGGCTTCGCCGTTGCCGGGCCAGAGGTTGGACACAATGGGCAGCCCCACAAAGGCCGCGTTGCAGGCCGAACAGGAAAACCCGCTGATGACGGCGGGGCCGACACCCCGGCGGCAGAACAGCTTGTCTCCCATATACCCAAGCACATAGACGAACAGCTGCGAGCCGATGAGGCCAAGCCAGAAGCCGCCCCTGGACAGGTCTTCCGGTCTTGCACCGGCCAGCAGGTGCAGGATGAGCAGCGGCAGGGCCACCTTGAGCACGTAGACGCCAAGCACTGGCCCGGCGTTTTCGGGCAAAACGTCGCGCGTCCTCAGCAGCGCGCCAAAGGCAATGATGCAAAATACGGGGATAACTGCAAAAAGTGCGTGAAACATATCAACTCTCAACCATTGCAATACGGTAATTTTTTGGAGCAGATCCATGCTGAACCTGCCCTGGCGTCTCATCGGACAGACGCCAGCCACAAGGCGGCGGGCACAAACATGGTTGTGCCGCCAAACGGCGGGGCGGGGCATTCAGTCCTCAGGCCCATGAACTTTTGGCATATCCATTCCCAAGGGTCAGGCCTTGCCCGTCACAGTGCCTGCTCGCGCAATGAAGACGGCGCTGCCGCCCGCATCCGCAACGCGGCTGTCATGCTCCCCCAAAACGATTCCGTCAAGGGCGCGTGAGACCCAGTGGGCGATGGCTCCAGCTGCGTATACGCCTTCACTGTGGATGGCCGTTCATGCGGCGGGGGCATTGCAACACAAAGACGCCCAAAAGGCTGTGCCGCAGGGCGGCCGTACCCCTGTTTCCATCAGTACGCCGCCGCAAGCAGTGCCAGCATGCTCTGCATGCCGCGCCCTGTCCAGCCCGGCACATAAACGTCACAATATCCGGCTGATTCCAGCCTGCCCCTGCCGTGGCAGAAGCAAAACCCCCGATCCTGAAGACCGGGGGTTTACAGTGTCGCTGGCCGGCATACACCGGCAGCGCAAAAACGCGCTGTGTGTCTTACTTTTTGTCAGCCTTGCCAGCGGGCTTGTCGGCAGGGGCGGCGGGTTTTTCCGCAGCCTTGTCGGCGGGCTTTGACGCTTCGGGGGCAGGGGCGGCAGCGGCATCGCCTTCGGGGGCCATAGGCTTGAAGTCCACCTTCTGCTTGTTCATGGCCGCGATGATATCGGCGGTCACGTCAGCCTTGGGGTCAAAAGAGGCGGCCGCTTCAGAACTGATGATAAGGGCATAGCCCTTTTCAGTGCGGTACGCATTGACGATGCGCTGCATGGTGTCATACAGCACGTTGACCACGTTCTGCTGTTCCACCTGCATACGCTGCTGCGACATCATGTAGACTGTCTGCAGTTCTTTCTGGGCGTCAGCGTCATTGGCGTTCTTTTCAAGGCGTCCCTGAATGGCGTTCAGCTGTTCCTGCATTTCGGCCTGAAGAGCTTCAAGGTGCTTCACCCCGGCCTTTCCGGCTTCGCTGTCACGCATGATGCGCGTCATATCCACGACCGCCAGCTTGGGCTGGGACGTGCCTTCGCCCTGTTGGCAGGCAATAAGCATCAGGCTCAGCAGCAGGGCCAGCGGCATAAAATAACGGATTCGCATGGTAATGGATACTCCTCTCAGAATTGCCGTGTTACGCTGAACAGCCCGCACGGCGGTGTTGCCAATGGTGTACGTTGTTTTTACAGCCACCTCAACCGTTTTTTCCCAACCAATCCCCGTTGGTGCATAAATTTCGACGCAAGGCGCTTCCTCCGGCGCATGACGACAAATCCGGCGCACTGGCGTAAACGGGCACAGGATTTACACGACGTTTCGCCCCAAGGCCCACGGCGCGTCAGGGGCGGCGCGTACCCGCACGGACAGCTTACAATAAAGGGTGGCCGCAGGGATGACGGCAGCACCGCTCACCAGGGCCTATTGCAGCGCGGCGTAGTGCCCCTTCATCCGCGCCACCTTGGCCACATAGGCGCGTGTTTCGGCAACGGGCAGGCGGCGGGTGAGGTCTTCATACAGTTCTTCGGCTGTCATCGCGTTGATGGCATCCACGGCATCCTCATTGGTTTTGCCAAAGAGCCGCAGAAAGCGGTTGGGCCCCATGTTATATGCCGCTACCGCGCAGTATTCGCGCGCGCGCGGATCATACACCCCGGAAAAATAGCGCGTGAGCAGAATATGAAGATAGGTGGTTCCGTAACGGATGTTGACTTCCGGCACGCTGAGTTCGTCAAAACTGATGTCGCCCGTATGTCCGTACAGATACTTGTGCACTTCACCGCTGGCGGTATCCGGCAGTATCTGCATGAGTCCCATGGCCGATTTCTCGCTCACAAGGGTGGTTGAAAAGGAACTTTCGCTGTGGATGATGGCATATACCAGTTCGGTGCTGAGATTATACCGCCTGGCAAAATTTTCCACCAACTGCTGGTAACGGACGGCCCTGGCTGGCAGGCTGCCGTAGCCCAGGCTGTCGTCGTCCGCCGGCGCGCCGTCTTTACCCGTCCGACCCGGACGCGCCCTGCCGTCCGCTCGCGGAGTAAAGGGGCTGTATCCCTCCAGCAGGGTTTCAGCGGCAAGCCAGCGCAGGGGCAGACCCTTGGCGTCCAGGGCGTCGCCGTACTGCGGGGGCTGCACGGCCAGAAGAAAAGGCATGGAGAATCCGTCCAGCGCAAGCAGGGGGGCAAGCTGAACCAGGGAATCCTTGCCACCGGCAAAAAGCTCCTCTGCCTCCGTCCCTGCGGGCAGGGGCGAGACGGCAGTGGCGACCACGGGCGAAACCGCACGGCGCAAAGACCACAGACGCGAACCGTTGCCCCGCGAAACAATGGGGGCAGGCATATCCTCGGGCCGCAGGCTGGCCACCACGGGGCTCACCCGGCGACGCACCTCATACCCTTCTTTCTGGGGCACAAAGCCCGCCAAAAGCCCCAGGAGCAGCAATGCGCCAGCGAGGCAAGAGGCTATGATAAGAAGAGTTCTGTGGGGCTTCATGAGTATTCCTGTGATCTGCGGGCCTTGCCCTTGGACTTTTGGCGTGACTTACACAATGGCTTGACGCGCGCTCCGGAGCGGGGCCGCGTCTGAATCCTGCCCGTGTCCGATATTTTTCCGGCGCGTCATCCGCGCTGCCCGGCGGGCGTCGTTGCCATACACGGCACGGCAACAACGTCGCGGCCGCATTTTTTCTGATGCAAATTTACTGCCATTCAAAAAAACAGACTGATTTTCAAGCAGGTTAAAACCCATCATGAAAATCCTGCGCCAGAATGGTCAAAATAATGAATGCCGTTGACCTGCCGAGCATTCAGGAATATAATTATCAGTCTGCGGCAAGTCCTGCTTTTTTGTCTACAGGACTGCGGGCCATTAAAGCAGACCTGCCTCCCAGCAAATAAAAATCCAGGCGGCTGTGGCGTGAAAGGCCGCAGCCTTTTATATTTCTCTACCGCGGCCATGGCCGCCCTGCGGAAAAACGGAGTACGCGGTGGCACAGCACACCAAAGAAGATATCCGTGAGGAAATCATCCGGCTTCTGAAATACGCCCCGCCAGAAATGCGCGTGGCCGTTCTTGGCCTGTTGCCCGCTACCAAGCGGACCCTCAACCAGGGCTATAAGCCCACCATGCGCGGCGTGCCGCTGCGCAGCTGGCGTTGCCTGCTGCACCTGCTGTCTTCCGTGGCGTCAATGCAAAGCGACACGGAAATGCTGCTGCGCGTTTCCAGCGACCTGCTCGCCATTGCCGACCGTATGGCCCCTCCCGGCGAAGTGCTGCGCCAGAGCGCCGAAATTCTTGTGCATGCCATGCATGCGGAGCTCTATGTCTGCCGTCTGCGCAACAGCAAGGGCGAGTGGGTGGCGCGCTCGGCCAACCATGTGCGCGGAAAATCCATTCCCATCGTGGCCCCCATGCTGGAAGAAAGCCTGCGTGAACACCCGGTCATGAACGCCATTCTGCAAAGGCACACGCGCTACGTTGTTTCCAACAACCTTCAGGCCCTTGAAAAGGGCGGCGACTCCTTTGACTGCATCATCTACAAGGAGGGCTACCGCTCGCGCCTGTCCTTTGTGCTGCGCGAGCGCAACGACAAGCCCCCCTTTGGTCTTGTCATGCTGTACACCACGAGGGAGTATGGCTTTGAGAATTTTGACGAGCGCTTTCTGGGCAAATGCGCGCGCCTTGTATCCCTTACCGTGGGCCGCCGCATAGCCGTTGCCCGCGACACCCTGGAAAAAGCGGCCGGAGCCATGGCCCACTACGGCAACAACGCCCTCAACATCATGCGCAACCAGGCGGAATACTGTGGTGAGCTGGTGGAGGATATCGACGCCAACCAGGCCCGCGCCCTGCGCCTTACGCGCGAACTGATGGCGGAGTTTCCCGAGGATACGCGCGGCCGCATGCTGGCCCTTGAACTGGAGAACGCCCTTGCCCACGCCGACCTCACCGAACTCGCCGGACATCTTGGCGGCGTGCTCGAAGGCACAAGGCGCATGACCCGCATCATCAATTCACTGAAAAAATCCGTGGAACGACCGCGTCTCATGCATTACGCCCTGGGACATGACGTGCTGCGTCTTGAAGACGACCTGCCAAGGGAGGATTAGCATGCGCCTCACGGGCATCTTTCCTTTTCTCACCACGCTTAAAACATATTCACCCCGTGATTTCAGGGCGGACCTCATGGCCGCCGTCACCGTCACGCCCATGGCCGTCCCCCAGGCCATGGCCTACGCCATCATCGCTGGCGTGCACCCACAGTACGGCATATACGCCTGCATGCTGCCCGTGATCCTGGCGGCCCTGTGGGGCTCTTCGCGCTTCATGGCCGCCGGGCCCACCAACGCCATCTCCATGGTGATTTTTTCCACCATGGCCACGGTGAGCGTGGGCGGCGCGCACATCCTCAACCTGCCCGAAGAAGTGCGCATGGCCTATATTTTCGGCCTCGCCCTCTTTTGCGGCCTCATACAGGTGGGCATGGGCATGGCGCGGCTGGGCGACCTTGCCAACTTCATTTCCCATTCGGTCATGGTGGCCTTTACCACTGGCGCGGCCCTGCTTATCGGCATGGGCCAGGTCAAGACGGTTCTTGGCATACCCGGCCCCAAGAAGGCGGGCTTTTTTCACCAGATATTCGACGTGCTGCACGGCTTGCCGCAGGCCAATTACTGGTGCCTGGGGCTGGCGGCCCTGACCATAGTGCTGGCCATAGGCTTCAAGCGCATCTCCCGCCGCTTTCCCGCTTCGCTGGCCGCTCTGGCCGTTGTTACGGCCATTGCATGGTATTTCAAGGTTGACCAGTACGGCGTCCGCCTTGTGGGGGCCATCCCCAACGTCATCCCGCCCCTGTCCGTTCCTCCGGCCTTTGACCTCGCCGCCGTGCGCGATCTCTTCATGCCGGCCCTGGCACTGGCCCTGCTGGGCGCGGTGGAATCCCTGGCCATCGGCAAGCAGCTTGCCAGCGTCAGGAACGACTCCTTTGACGGCAGTCAGGAACTCATTGGACAGGGGCTCGCCAACATGGCCGCGGGCGTCACTTCAGGCATACCGGGCTGCGGCTCGTTCACCCGCAGCGCGCTCATGGTCACATCGGGCGGCCGCACCCGCATGGGCACAGTCTTTTCGGGCGTGCTGGCCCTGCCCATGCTCTTTGTGCTGGCCCCCTTCTTCGCGTGGCTGCCCCTGCCAGCCCTGGGCGGCATCCTGCTCATCATCGCCGCCGGGATGATAGACATCGAGGCCATACGCCTGTGCCTCGTGGCCACGCGCATCGACCGCATCGTGCTGTCAATGACCTTTGCGTCCACACTTATTTTTGACCTTGAAAAGGCCATCTTTATCGGCGTGCTGCTGTCGCTGGTGCTCTTTATCTACAAGACCGCCCACCCGCGCGTGCGGCGGCTGCGCGCCAACGACCCGCTGCTGCGCGATGCCCCCGCCGGACTGCCCGATGGCATTGCCGTCTATGTGATTGAGGGCACGCTTTTTTTCGGCGCCATCCACGAACTGGAGCGCCAGTTGTATGAAGAGGATGAAGAGCCCGCCCGCCTTGTGGTTCTGCACCTGACACGGGTTTTCTGGCTGGACGCTTCCGGGGCCCACGCCCTGTCGCAGTTTGTTGAGCGCTGCTACGCCCGCAGCATCCCCGTCATTCTTGTGGTGGGCAGCCGCTCCGTTCAGCGCATCCTTGAGCGCACCGGCATACTTGACTACCTCAGCAATGGTTTTGTCGCCGAAACCACCAATGACGGACTGCGCCAGGCCGCCGCCCTTCTCAACAGGGTTGCCTGCCGTGACGACGAGTGCGTCTATCCCGTGCCCGGCCTCGCGGCTCCGGCGGCTTCATCCGGCGCTGGAGCGCCCAGGCAGCCGGGAGCCCCTGCAGACCCGTCCACTGGAACCGCCGCCGGCCAAGAGGATGCGCCGCCCGTCATGGAAGCCACGGAAGCCGGGGCCGCCGCCAGCACTGCCCCCACCCAGCTTGACCAGATGCCCCCGGACATCCATGATGCCGATGCGAACCCTGCGGCGCAGCCTCCGAGCACTACGGACGACAGGATGTCCCCTGACGATGCTCGGGCCGGAACGGACGGTTCCGGCGCGGATGTTTCGTACAGCGGCGCGGCCCGTGCCGCCGAAGCGCAGGCCGAGCCCATGTCCGATCAGGTTGCCAAGGCCAGCATAACCATTGTCGGCCCTCGCCCGCCTGCGGCCTTTCCCGGCCCCGACGATCTGCAAGGACCGACTGTGCCCGACACCACACCGCCGACACCGCGAAAATAGCTGGAACATTTTAACCTATTTCAAAGTTAATCTGGTTTAAAAGCAGCGGCATACCGGCGCAGCCGGTGACTTCACGGCGCTTTCACTG
Source organism: Desulfovibrio simplex (assembly GCF_055387835.1). Lineage (NCBI taxonomy): Bacteria > Pseudomonadati > Thermodesulfobacteriota > Desulfovibrionia > Desulfovibrionales > Desulfovibrionaceae > Desulfovibrio > Desulfovibrio simplex. The sequence continues at coordinate 3,574,814 of NZ_AP042377.1, read as the reverse complement.
GCTGCAATCCGTGGGTTGCATTTACAGATGGCGTCTGTAGATTGCATCCGCGGGTTGCGTTTGTGGACTACAGCCGCTGGCTGCGTGGTTTCGCAACATGTCAGGTGTTTACGAGCCCTCGCCAATGATTATTAGACCAGATTAACTTTGAGAATGGACATTCTCAAAGTTTAAGACACGCATACTTCGGCGCTTAACAGCGCAAATAAATAGCGGTGCTGTCTTCGCGGCAGCCGTTGCCCGCAGGGCTTACGGATGGCGACAGCGATTGTATGGGCAAGCCGTGTCGTTACGCGTGCTGTCTTCAAGCGTAGTTTCCTGCGTCACAACGCTTGAAGCATCCGTAAGCCCTGCGGGCAACGGCTGAAGCTGCGCTTACGCCTTCGCTGCGGGCGCCTGCTCACGCAGTCGCCAGAGCAATTTCAAAGTGAAAATGCTCTAATACAGGGTGCGCTGCCAAGAAGGCACAAGCCCCCATAAACATCTGGCAACGATTCCCGAAGGATTCCCGTGAGCAAGGCCTTTTCTCTGCCCCTCTGTCCCTGCAACCCGCAAACCCTGCCCATCGGCCGCGAGCATCCCTGGCTGGCCCCCCTGGCCGGATACAGCGACCTGCCTTTCCGGCTGCTCTGCCGCGAATACGGAGCCGCCGTCTGCGTGACGGAGATGGTCAGCGCCAAGGGGCTGGTCTATGAAAGCCCCGGCACCAACGAACTTTTGATGAGCCTGCCCGAAGACCAGCCGCTGGTGGTGCAGCTTTTCGGGGCTGAAGCCTCCTTTCTGGGCAGGGCCGTCACCTTGTTGCGCGAGGCCGGGTACGGCTGGTTTGACCTCAACATGGGCTGTTCGGTCTCAAAGGTGCTGCGTCAGGGCGCGGGCGCTGCCATGCTTGGCGATACGGACAATATTCTTGAGGTGGCCCGCGCCATGTTGGCCGCCGCCGGGCCGGGAAGGGTGGGCTTCAAGCTGCGTCTTGGCCTGGACGATGCGCGCCCCGTGTTGCCGGACCTGGCCCTGCGGCTGGAAGATGCCGGAGCCGGCTGGCTTGTGCTGCATCCGCGCACGGCCCGTCAGGGTTTTGGCGGCACGGCCCAGTGGCAGGCCCTGGCCGACCTTGCCCCGCGCCTTTCCATCCCCCTCATGGCCAGCGGCGACCTGTTTACCGCCGCCGACGGCATGGCCTGTCTCGCGCAGACAGGCGTTGCGGGGCTCATGTACGCGCGCGGGGCCATGCACAATCCGGCCATTTTTGCCGAGCACGCGGCCCTGTGCGCGGGCGGCACCCCCCAGACCCAGGACGCGGCTGGCCTCAAGGGCATGATATTGCGGCATATGGAGCTTGCCCGGCTGCACTGCCCCGGTAATGCGGCCGTATGGAAAATGCGCAGCGTGGTGCCGCGCTATGTGCGCGCCCTTCCTGGCGCGCGTGCCCTACGGCAGGAACTTTGCCGCTGCTCGAGCTGGGAAGAACTTGAAGAAGCGCTGGACAGATGCCTGACTGTTTGAGACGCTGCCTTTACGGAATCGTCGATTATGACGGTCAGGGCCGTTGGCCGTTAGAGCATTTCCGCATTGAGAATGAATATTTTCAGTGCAAAAAGATTCTAGGGAAGCACTGCTTAAAGAACCTTCTGGAAACGCGCAGTTGTTTCGTTTGGCAAGGCGCGATCTTTTTTTGAAGCAGGAGTGGACTCTTCCGTCCTCGACTGTTTCAAAAAAAGTGAAGCAACGCCGCCAAACGGAATAAATCAGCGTTTCCCTAAGGACGGCAACGGCACCACAGGAGAAAGCATGAGAGTTTGCCGCGCCAAAACAGCGGGGTTCTGCATGGGGGTCAGCCTGGCCCTGCAGAAGCTCAATTCCGCGCTGGAAGGATCTTCAGGACGCTCCGGGAGCGCGGAGCCGCCCCGCATATGCACGCTTGGCCCCATTATCCACAATCCGCAGGTGCTGGCGGAGTACGAAGCAAAGGGCGTGGCCTGCGTCAATGAAGCTTCGCAGCTGCGGCCGGGCGACGTTGCCGTCATCCGCGCCCACGGCATCACCCGTCAGGTGGAACGTCAGGTGTTTGAAAGCGGGGCCATAGTGGTGGACGCCACCTGCCCCAAGGTCAAAAAAGCGCAGCTTTCCATCGCCCGCGCCACCTCGAACGGGGCTACCCTGCTGCTTTTCGGCGAAGAGGACCACCCGGAAGTACGCGGCCTCATTTCCTACGCCAGCGGCCCCGCCCACGTATTCGGCAACGCCGAAGAACTGGCGGCCCTGCGCCTCAACCCGTCCGGCACCTACGTGCTTGCCTCGCAAACTACGCAGGACCGTGAAATTTTCACTGGCATACGCGAGACGCTTTCCCGCTCGCTCAAAAATCTTACCGTATTGTCCACTATTTGCGACGCAACCCGTGAACGGCAGGAAGAAGCCAGGAACATTGCCTCCAAGGTGGATATCATGGTAATCGTTGGAGGACGGCAGAGCGGCAACACGCGACGCCTGGCCGACGTAGCCGCCCTCAGCGGCATTGCCACCTATCATGTGGAAAGCGCAGAAGAGCTTGAAGCGGCCAATTTTGCAAATAAATCGCAGGCAGGCCTTACGGCGGGCGCATCCACGCCGAAAAGCCTTATAGACGCGGCCGAGGCATGGCTTTCGTCGCTCTAACGACCCGCACGTGCGGCACGACCCTGGAGAGGCAGAATGTCCCAGTCCAATATCTTACTTGAAGCCGGAACCAACGAACTGGAAGTAGTCGAATTCTATCTGGATGAATTCGTGCCTCCGTCCGACGCCGCGCCACAGACCGATGAAAACGGCCAGCCCGTTCCCGAGCCCTCCTATCGCGGCTACTACGGCGTCAACGTGGCCAAGGTGCTTGAAATCATCCGCATGCCCAAGGTCACCGAGCTGCCCGAAGTGCAGCACCCCAGCGTGCTTGGCGCATTCAACCTGCGCTCGCGCATCATTCCGCTGGTGGACCTGGCCATGTGGCTCGGCAAGACCCATCCGAAAAACGAAGAGCAGCCCAAGACCATTGTGACGGAATTCAATAACGTCACCACGGCCTTTATGGTGTCCGGCGTCAACCGCATTCACCGTATCAGCTGGGAACAGGTTGAACCGCCGAACAAATATGTGGCCGCTGTCTCCAACAACACGGTCATCGGCGTGGTCAAGCTTGAAGACCGCATCATTTTTCTGCTGGACCTTGAAAAGGTCGTGGCCAACCTCAATCCCAAACTGGGCCTGCGCCTGGACGACCTTGGCAAAGACTGGAGCAACTCCGGCTACCGCGCCCTGGTGGCGGACGACTCCGCTCTTGTGCGCGAAATGCTGCGCGACCTGATGGAAAAGGCGGGCTTTACCGTTGAGGTCGTCTCCAACGGGCGCGCCGCCTGGGAACGGCTTGAGGACATCAAACGCCGCTGTGAAGAAGGCGGACAGCCCATTTCGGATTTTGTGCATGTGGTTGTGTCGGACATTGAAATGCCCGTCATGGACGGTCTCAACCTTACCCACCGCATCAAGACCGACCCCATGCTCAACAAGCTGCCCGTGGTGCTGTTCTCTTCCCTCATTACGGACAAGCTGCGCCACAAGGGAGACAGCGTGGGGGCTGACGACCAGATATCCAAACCCGAGGTCACCCAGCTGGCCCGCCGCGCCCTGGCCCTGATCAAGGCGCGGGAAGAGGCGGCCGCGGGCGGCGCGGCAGTCCACAAGCAATAAACGACCTTTGCGGGCCGCACCCTGGCGCTTCAGGGTGAGCGGCCCGCGTCAAAGCGCCCCGCCCCGGCGGGGGATCTCCATACACTACAGCGGGGCCTCGTGCCCCGCTTTTTTTCGCCCCTGCCCTGTGGCGTTTCGGCCTTGCACGCGCAGGGTTTTCTTGACGGGAATCCACCTTTGCAAACATTTGCAAATGCCTGTTGCCACATGCTATCCTTGCGCAACAAATTCAGGGGGTGCCATATGGCAGTAGTGCTGGGCACAGCGGGTCACATCGACCACGGCAAAACATCACTGGTTCGCGCTCTTACCGGCATTGACTGCGACAGGCTGGAAGAAGAAAAGCGCAGGGGAATCACCATTGAGCTCGGCTTTGCCTGGGTGGACATGCCCGACGGCGAACGGCTTGGCATTGTGGACGTTCCCGGCCACGAGCGCTTTGTAAAAAACATGGTGGCTGGCGCGGCAGGGGTGGACTTTGTCATGCTGGTCATCGCGGCGGATGAGGGCGTCATGCCCCAGACGCGCGAACACCTTGAAATCTGCTCTCTGCTCGGCATCCGCAGCGGCTTTGTGGCCCTGACCAAGGCCGACATGGTGGAAACCGACTGGCTGGACATGGTGACCGAAGACGTGCGCGGCTTTCTTGCGGGCACTTTTCTTGAAAACGCGCCCATCTTTCCCGTATCGTCGGCCACTGGCCAGGGCGTGGACATCCTGCGCGCCCACGTTTTCCAGATGGCCAAAGAATTGCCCGCCCGCCGCCGCTGCGACATTTTCCGCCAGCCCGTGGACCGCGTGTTCAGCATGAAGGGGCACGGCACGGTCATCACGGGCACGGTTGTTTCCGGCGCGGTCAAAGTGGGCGACGAACTGCGCTTCATGCCGCCCGACACCCCCACCAGGGCGCGCGGCCTGCAACGCCACAGCAAGAGCGTGGATGAGGTGCAGGCAGGCCAGCGCTGCGCCACCAACGTGCAGGGGCTTGAGGTGGGCGACATCGAGCGGGGCCAGGTTCTGGCCCATCCCGGCGAGCTTTTTCCGAGCAAGCGCTGGCTCATGCGCCTCACCTGCCTTTCTTCCGCCCCGCGCGCCCTGCGGCAACGGGTGGAAATACACTTCCACCACGGCACGCTGGAATGTCCGGCGCGCGCAGTCTTCTGGGACAGGGACAAACTGGCTCCAGGAGAAACCGCTCTAGCGGAAGTGCGCTTCAAGGACGAAATGGTGGGCGTTTTTGGCGACCACTGCGTCGTGCGCGCCTATTCGCCCCTGCGCACTGTGGCCGGTGGTCTGCTTTTGAGCCCACTGCCGCCTGATCTGCGCCGCAAGGACCCGCAGTTGCAGGCAAAGCTGGCCCTGCTGCAAAAACTGCCCACCCTGGACCAGGAAATTGAAACGGCCCCCACGGGCAAGGCCGGAGCCAAGGTCAGGGATGAAGCCAGAGCCGGACTTATTGACGCGGTGCTGACCCTGCGCGGCGCCGAAGGCGCGGACGAAGCCCGCCTGCGCGTGCTCACGGGCTTTCCCCGTGCGGCGCTGGAAGCGGGCCTGCAACTGCTTTCCGCCCGTGGCTCGGCCCTGTGCTGGGACAAGGAGGGACGACTCTGGATCGGCAAGCAGCCCTTTGAAGCCCTGCTGCAAGCCTGCCTGGCCCGTGGCGCCGAATTGCACCAGAAAGACCCGCTCAAGCCCGGCTTCACCCGTGGCGCTCTTTGTGCGGGCTGGAGCAAGGCCCTGCCCCCGCGCCTTGTCCAGCGCGTGCTGGACACAGCCCTCAAGCAGGAACATCTCGCTCTTGAAGGCGAAGGCCTGCGCCTGGCCGGGCACAAGGTCAGCCTTGCGGCGGATCAGGCCGGGCTGCGGCAAAAGCTGCTGGACGCCCACGCCACCGCGCAACTGACCCCGCCCAATCTCAAGGACGTGCTTGAAGAACTGGGCGTCAGCGCCAAGGAGGCCGCGCCGGTCATGCGCCTGCTCTGCGAAGAGGGAGCCCTTGTGAAAATCAAGGACGGCCTCTACTACCACGGCCCCGTGCTCAACGATATCCTCGAGCGTGTGCGCCGCTGGTTTGAAAGCAACGACAATCTGGATGTGGGCAGCCTCAAGGAAATATTGGGGCTTTCACGCAAGTATCTGATTTCTCTTCTTGAATATATGGACAACGAACGTATCACCGTGCGCGTGGGCGACCAGCGGCGCTATCGCGGGCGCGGATAAAGGCCTGCCCGAAGGCGGCGGCGGGCAACAGACCGTCGCGTCTTTGCCCCGGCCTGCTGAAAGATGGTAAAAATATCGGCTTTCAGCTACTGTTCCTGTTGCGAACCGTGCTTATTATACGGTATTAATGCTCATTTGCTCATAATACATTCAAGTAAGGAGCGCAGAAATGCCTGAAAAAATTCTGGTTGTGGGCGGCGTCGCCCTTGGCCCCAAGGCTGCGGCCCGATGCAAACGTCTCATGCCTGATGCTGAAGTGACTCTGGTGGATGAAAACGTCTTTATTTCATACGGCGGCTGCGGCATCCCCTACTACGTGTCCGGCGAAATCCAGAACCTGAACGACCTGCGCTCCACGCCCTACCACACAGTGCGTGACGCGGAATTTTTCCGTGACATGAAGGGCATCACCGCTCGCACGCAAACGCGCGCCACGGCCATTGACCGCGCGGCCAAAACCCTTACCGTCAAAAACGTGGTTACCGGGCAGGAAGAAAAACTGCCCTATGACAAACTGGTGCTGGCCACCGGCGCTACCCCCCGCGTGCCCCCTGTTGAGGGCAAAGACCTCAGGAATGTCCTTTCCCTCACCCGCCTTGAAGCTGCCGGAGCCATCCGCAGCGCCTGCGAAGAAGGCAAGATCACCGAGGCCGTCATTGTGGGCGGCGGTTTTATCGGCCTTGAAGCCGCCGTTGCGCTGGCCGACATGTGGGGCGTCAAGTGCAGCGTGGTGGAAATGGTGGACCAGATCCTGCCCGGCGTCCTTTCGAACTCCGTGGCTCAAATGGCCGTCCACGACTGCGTCGCGCACAAGGTGGACGTGTACACCAGCGAAAAGGTCGTGCGTCTTGAAGGCAAGGACGGCGCGGTGAGCAAGGTTGTCACCGACAAGCGCGAACTCAATGCACAGCTGGTCATCTTTGCCGCCGGCTTTATTCCCAACGGGCAGATAGCCAAGGACGCGGGGCTGGAAGTGGCCCCCTTTGGCGCCATTGTCGTCGACCAGCACATGCGCACCTCTGACCCGTCCATCTATGCGGGCGGCGACTGCGTGGCCATCAGAAACATCATCACCGATAAAATTGGCTACCTGCCCCTGGGCAGCATGGCCAACCGCCAGGGCCGCGTCATCGGCACCAACCTGGCTGGCGGCAATGCCAGCTTCCCCGGCTATGTGGGCTCCTGGGCCGTAAAACTCTTTGATCTTTCATTCTGCGGCGTGGGCCTTACCGTTGAGCGCGCCCGCAAGGAAGGCTTTGACGCCGTCAGCGTCAGCGTGGAGCAGTTCGACCACGCCCACTTCTACCCCGAAAAAGCCATGATGACGCTGGAACTGGTTGTGGATAAAGCCAGCAGCCGCGTGCTTGGCATGCAGGGGGCCTGCGCCAACGGCGATTCCCTCAAGGCCCGCGTGGATGCCGTGGCCGCCGCGCTGCAATACTCCAGGCCCACCGTGGAGGACATCTCCAACCTTGAAATCGCCTACGCCCCGCCCTTTGCCTCGGCAATGGACGTGGTCAACGTTGTGGCCAACGTGGCCGACAATGTTCTGGCCGGGCGCTTTACCCCTGTCACCGGCGACAAGTTCATAGACCTGTGGGAAAACCGCAAAGAAAACCACGTGTTTTTCATTGACGCGCGACCTGCCGCCGCTGGCCGCGCCATGCAGGAAAAATACCCCGACTGGCACGCCATACCGCTGGAAGAAGTGGCCGCACGCGTCAATGAGGTTCCCAAAGACCGCCCCGTGGCCATTATCTGCAACACCGGTCTGCGCTCCTACGACAGCCTGCTTGTTCTGGCCCGCCACGGCATCACCGATGTGGTGAACTCCACCGGCGGCATGCAGTCGGTCATAAAGATGGGCCTTTCTGTGTAGAGCATTGTGCCCTTTTTTATTTGTGGGGGAGGGACCCTTTTGCAAAAGGATCTCCTCCCCCACGCCCCCACCCCCTAAAACCTTTATTGGTTTTTTGGTGTATTAGCAGGTGTTTTCTGATTTGAAGCTGGGATTTTAGGGGCTGCGTCTTTACAGGTAGATCGCCATCTCAAGGTTTATCTGCTCTGGAAAGGGCACGACACCGCACAGTGTCAATAAAATCAGCATGAAAAACAAAACCCGGCCTTCGTTTGCACGAAGGCCGGGTTTTTCTTATATTTCGCGCGAACACAACTGTCCGCTACAGCGCTATTCCTGCGTAAAACGGTGCAAACGCACGGCCAGGGGCTGCATGCTGCCCTTGTGCATGGCCGCCACCACAAAGGCGAAATCCCTGGCCTGTCCGCTGGGGGGGCAGGGGCCGCGATAGTGGCGGGTCAATCCGCCTTCGGGTATGATGCCGGAACCGTCATTGTTCCACGTGCCGCCACCGAGAAAAAGTTCCTGTGAATCCCCGGTGTATTCCAACAGGCGCACATCAAAGTAGTCCGTACCGTTGGGGGCCTGGACTACCGTTATTTCAGGAGAAATACGTGAACAGCGGTGAACGTCGCGCAGATTAACCGTAACGCCCATACCGGCGGGCGCTTCTTCTGTTTCTTTGGCGGCGCAGGCCGGTAACAGCAGGGCCGCGCACAGCGCGGGCATCAGGACGCGCAGGGCTTTACCGAAAATATCAAAACGCATCAGAGCCTCCAAATGACATTTGCTTTATGCAGCTTTTGGAAGCATAACCAATAGTCATGTTGAATACAACAACCACTGGGAGTCGTTTATGTCTATTCTTGCCGACAGCGTTACCGGCTATCTTGAACACGCATCCTGGATACGCCGCATGTTCGAAGCCGGGGGACAGCTTAAGGCCCGTTATGGCGCGGACAAGGTCTATGACTTCAGCCTCGGCAACCCCGACCTGCCCGCTCCGCCCGCTGTGGGCGAAGGCCTGACCGCCTTTGCCCAACATGCGCGCGAACCCTTTGCCTTTGGCTACATGCCCAACGGCGGCTACCCCTGGGCGCGTGAAAAGCTGGCCGCACACCTGAGCCAGGAGCAGGGTGTGCATATAACGGCTGAAGATGTCATTCTCGGCTGCGGCGCGGCAGGTATGCTCAACGCCTTTCTGCGCGCTGTGCTCAACCCAGGCGAAGAAATGCTCGCCTTTGCCCCGTACTTTGTGGAGTACGGCTTCTACGTCGCCAACCACGGCGGCGTGTTCAAGGCCGTGCCGAGCGTCAAGGACACCTTCGCTCCCGACCTGGACGCCCTTGAGGCCGCCATCAACGAAAAAACCCGCGTGGTGCTCATCAATTCGCCCCACAACCCCACGGGCGTCGTTTACAGGCGCAAGGAAGTGGCGGCCATAGCCGACCTTCTGCTCAACAAGAGCCAGGAATTCGGCAAGCCCATCTGGCTGGTGTCTGACGAGCCCTACCGCTTTCTGGCCTATGACGGGGTGGAAGTGCCTTCGGTACTGCCCCTCTATCCCTATGCCGTGGCCATCAGTTCCTTTTCCAAGAGCCTCTCCCTGCCGGGCGAGCGCCTGGGCTACGCCGCTGTTTCCCCCTTGTTGCCAACGGAAGAAAAAGCCGAGCTCATGGCGGGCCTTACCCTCACCAACCGCATCCTGGGTTTCGTCAACCCTCCTGTCATCGGCCAGCACATCATGGCCGCCGCGCTGGGCAGCCAGGTGGACCTTACGGTCTACGCCGCCCGCCGCAAGGCCATGGGCGAGGTGCTCAGCCATGCTGGTTATGAATTCCAGATGCCCGCCGGAGCCTTCTATTTCTTCCCCAAAGCGCCCGGCGGCGACGACGTGGCCTTTGTAAACGCCCTGCTTGAAGAACGCATTCTGGCCGTGCCCGGAACGGGCTTCGGCTGCCCCGGCCATTTCCGCCTGGCCTTCTGCGTGGACGAAAGCGTCATCCGCAACGCGGCCGAAGGCTTTGCCAAGGCCCGCGCTACCGTAAAATAGCGTAGGTAAGCAGCGTAAACGAAAGACAGGAAAGCAGTTCTCCCGCAAAAAGCCTTTCAGGGCAGCTTCAGCCTTCAAACTGAAGCTGCCCTGCCAATGCGCAACGACGCTTTCACAATCACCCTTTCTTCCAGGTCGCACCGGGATTATCATGAAAAACACACATCACTTCATACCGCGCCATATTTTTCGCCTTTGGGTTCTGCTCATGCTCGTGCTGGTGGCGGTTCCCGCTCTGGCCAGGGACATAAGCGTGCAGGACGCCGCCGCCCTGCTACAGAACCCGCCTGAAGGGCTGGTCATCGTGGATGTGCGCACTCCGGCGGAGTTTCGTGAGGGACATCTGCCCGGCGCGGTGAATATGGACTACTTTGGCGGCCCGTTTGAAACGCAGATCAAAAGCCTGCCCAAAACCGCCCCTGTTCTGCTCTACTGCCGCACGGGCAACCGTTCGGGCAGCGCCTATGGCGCCATGACAAAGGCCGGCATTGGGAATATTTTGCATATGCACGAAGGCATCATCGTGTGGCAACAGCTTGGTCTGCCTTTGGAAAAGTAATCTTTCACAGCCTGGCACGCTCTCTGCATCTTCAGGGGCGGGGAGGAATATTTTTCCTCCGCCGCCCCTATTTTTTTGGAGGCCAGCGTGAACTCGTCATTATATATAGGCGCCACCGGCATGAAGGGCCTGGCTGAGGGCATGAATGTTACCACCAATAACATCGCCAACATCAGCACCATAGGCTACAAGCAGCAGGGCATCCTCTTTTCCGACATTTTCTATGCCCAACAGGGCGGCATAGGAGACTGGTGGAACGCGCAGGACAACTCTCGCGTGGCCCTGGGCCAGGTAGGCATGGGCCTTCAGGTGGAATCCGTGCGCACCATGTTCGGTCAGGGCTCTTTTGACTCCAGCAATACCGTCACGGACATGGCCATCAGCGGCAAGGGCTTTTTTCAGGTCACGGATGGCGTGAATCTGTACTACACCCGTGCCGGAGACTTCCGCACGGATGACCAGGGCGTGCTGCGCACGCCTTCGGGCATGGCCCTCAACGGGTACAAGTACAATGCCGACGGCACCAAGGGCGGTCTGCAACAGGTCACCATTGACAAGTTCTCAAACATGCCCGCCAAGACAACCACCGCCGTGGACATGCGCTACAACCTCGGCCTGAACACGCCAAGCTCCACTGACGCAACCAACCCGTATTTCACCCTTCTCAGCAACTACAATGCCGCCAATTCGCCGCCAATTTCCAACACGGCCTATGGCTACTCGCAGAGCATCACCATGTACGGCGCGGACGGCGCCCAGCAGCAGGCCACCATCTATTTTGACGCCGCCCCCAGCAGCCAGCCCGGCAGTGTGGTGAAATACCTCATCGCCACAGGCGACACCGCCAAGGACGGCACAGCCACAGCAGGCACGGGCGCGCTCATGACCGGCACCCTGACCTTTGATTCCACGGGGCAACTGAAAGACATGACGGCCTTCACCCCGGCGGTGGCGGGCAGCACCAATCTGACGGACTGGGTGCCCTCGCAGCTTTCAGCGGACGGCCTGCCCCAGATGACCGTGAACGGAGTGCCCACCACGGTGGATCTGGGCATCAAGTCCGCTGGCGGCTGGCAGAACGCGCCCGCCAACGCGGCGGCCGTGGGCACAAGCCAGTCCGCCCTGGGCGGCATGGGCTCAGGCGCAACAGTTGCCGTCGACGCCACCACCAATTATACCGGCTCTTCGCCGGTCACGCGGCGCAACACCCAGAACGGATACGCCTCCGGGTCCTTGAGTACCATCAGCATTTCCAGTGACGGCACGGTGGTGGGCAGCTACTCCAACAACCAGAGCACGAACCTGTGGCAGATACCCGTCTGCCGGTTTACCAGCGAGGACGGCTTGCGCCGTGAAGGCAACAACCTCTTCAGCGCCTCGCCCGATGCCGGAAAAATGGAAATGGGCGTGGCCGGGACGGAAAACTACGGCACCATACGCGCGTACAACACTGAAAATTCCAACGTGGACATGGCCACGGAAATGACCAATATGATCATTACCCAACGCGGCTTCCAGTCCAACAGCAAGGTGGTCACAACGGCAGACCAGATGCTGCAAAAGGCCGTGGAACTGAAGCGTTAGAGCAGGGTACGAATGAAATGAGTCAACTGCTCCGCGAGGATTTTCCTGAAAATCCTTGCCACGAAATGCGATCAGGCAGGCTTTTGCCCGCCGCACGCGAGCATTTCACGTGTTAAACGCTCTGGTCAGACTGGCTCTTGCCGCGCGTCTGGCGGGGAACACCAGCATTTTGCCGGCAAATTTGCCAACAAAATTCGTATCCTCCCTTCCAGAGCGTATCTGGCCAGAGTACCGCACGCTGGGGAGCACTGTTGATACAGAACAAATTTGTATCGATAAACCAGTATGTTAATGAACACACGCCGCATCCTGCATTTACTGCCCCTGTAAAGGGGCTTTTTTATTATTTTCACAAATGGTATAGTGCTGCCTTCGAATGCACAAAACGCGGCATGTTGTGCAAAAATGTCAATTTTGATACGGACTTGCTTTCACCTCCAAGTGTGTTGCACGTCCTATCTTCGGAATCCGCCTTTTTCCGGCGGCCAGCCAGAACCACACCTAACACTTTGTGGTTGCTGGCTAAAACATTACCCTGGGGTACGCCTCGGGCCATACTGCCGCATCTACTCTTGTTAGACGGCGGCTCTGTCCGCCATCAAGTTATGAGGCGGCACGGCTCCACATGGAGAAGCCGAAGCCATGAACGCTTCAATACCGTCAGATATCCTTGCTTCAGGCAGGAAAAATCTTCAGCCCGAAGCGCAGGCCGCCGCTGAAACCGTCCTTTACGGAGTTACGGGCTGGCCTCTGGCGCAAAGCCTCTCCCCTCTTCTGCACAATATCGGCTTTACAGAACTTGGGCTGCGCGCCCTTTACCTGCGATGGGAACTTCCGCCACAGCGTCTGCCCGCTTTTGTGGACAGCGTGCGCACCCTGCGCATTGGCGGCTGCTCCGTCACCATTCCCCACAAGGTCGCCCTGCTGCCCCTGCTGGACGAGGCAAGCCCTCTGGCGCGGCAGGTGGGCGCGGTAAATACCATCTACTGGCAGGGTGACCGGCTCTGCGGCGAAAATACCGATGTGGCCGGATTTATGGCCCCACTGGCGCGGGAAGACCTGCACGGCGCTGACGTGCTGTTGCTGGGCGCCGGCGGCGCGGCCAGAGCCGCCGCCGTCGGGCTCACGAGCCTCGCCCGGGAGCGCAGGCCGGGTACGGTGTTCATCTGCACCCCTTCTGACACTTCGCACCTGCCCCTGGCCGAGGAATTCGGCCTGGCGCCCCTGCCATGGGCGCGGCGTCATGAGGTTCCGGCCCGGCTTGTGGTTAACACCACGCCCCTTGGCATGCGCGGCAAGGCCGAAAACGAGACTCCCTATCTTTTTGATCTCGTGGATAAAAAAAATGAAAAAGATGCAGCCAAAACAACCACTTTGGCCTACGACATCGTGTACAACCCACTGAAAACGCTGTTTCTGCGCGATGCCGCCCGCCATGGCAGGCGCTGCCTCTCTGGCATGGACATGTTTTTCGGGCAGGGCGACGCCCAGTTCCGCCTGTGGACAGGCCACGACCTGCCCCTGGCGTCGTGGCGCGCCCTGGAAGCGGCTCTGGCCGCAAACTAGAGCAGTTTACGAATGCAATGCGTTAACTGCTCCGCAAGGATTTTCAGGAAAATCCTTGCCGCGAAATGCGATCAGGCAGGCTTTTGCCCGCCGTACGCGAGCGTTTCAAGTGTTAAATGCTCTAACCCTGCGCGAAAGGGCAGCGCGCCACAACATGGCGTGGATTCAGCCGAAAAATGCGATTTTCGGCTGAACGAAACCTTTGAAATGTGAAGCATTTCAAAGGTAATCTGCTCTAGGACATTTTTACGCGGCACGTCCCAGGCGCACGGCAGCCCTGGCGTGTGGCCGTTCCGGCCAAAGCCGCAATGTTTGGATAATGACACCATTCCACAGGCGCGCTTGCGGCCGCCGTGGAGTATATACAGGGCGAAAGCCCGGGCCGCCGGATTCCCCCCGTAGTCGGCCAGACGCAAGCGAGGTTCATATGCGCATTCTTGTTTTGCACGGCGTCAATCTGAACATGTTTGGCAGGCGCGATCCAACCCACTACGGCACAGCAACCCTGGCCCAGATAGATTCGGGGCTTGAGACGCTGGCCGCGGAACTCGGCGTCACGGTGGAATGTTTTCAGACCAATCATGAAGGCGAAATGGTGGAGCGCATCCACAAGGTTATGGATGAAGAGGTTCAGGCTGTGGTCATCAATGCCGGAGCTTGGACCCATTACAGCCATGCCATCGCCGACGCACTTGCCATACTGAAAATACCCGTGGTGGAAGTGCACATGTCCAATGTTCACGCCCGTGAGAGCTTCAGGCACAATTCCGTGCTGTCGGGCGTATGCACGGGCAGCATCTGCGGCTTTGGCCCGGCCAGTTATCTTCTTGGCCTGCGCGCGGCACGCAATGCTGTCATACATATGAACAAATAAACTTGAGCTGGTTCCAGTACATTCCACGGCGCTGGAACTAGCTTTTTTCGTTTTTCTGCGTTACTCGTTGTGGCATTATTACTTATCCTAAAGGGTCCTCCCTCTCAGCTTCTAACCAGAGAGTTCTCATGAACGACGCCATCAATCTGAGCCGGATGCGCGATACCGCCTTTACGGCGGAAGTGGAGGCGCTAAGCGGCCAAAACGTGTCTACCTGCTATCAATGCGGCAATTGTACAGCCGGTTGCCCGGCAGGGCTCGCCTACGACCTTCAGGTCAACAAGATCATGCGGGCCGTGCAGCTTGGCCTCAGAGATGAAGTGCTCAACTCGCGCTCCATCTGGATGTGCCTGTCCTGTTCCACCTGTAGTCTCCGCTGCCCCAACAATATCGACGTGGCGGGCATAATGGAGACGCTGCGCCACATGGCCCGCAAGGAAGGCCGCGTGACCGTGCCCAAGGTGGAAAAGTTCTGGTTTTCCTTCCTTGACACCGTGCGCGCCTTTGGCCGCACCTATGAAATAGGCACCATGGCCCTGTTCATGATGCGCTCCATGCGCGTTTTTACAGACGTGGACCTGGCCCCCGAAGCCCTCAAAAAAGGCAAGCTCGGCCTCAAGCCCCATGTGCTGCCCCAGGGAGCCGCCCCGGTTTCACGCATTTTCGAGCGCTATAAAGAACGCGCCAAACGCGAGGGGGTACGCCCATGAATTTTGCCTACTACCCCGGCTGCTCGGCCAGGGGGTCTTCCAAGGATTACGAACTGTCCACCCAGGCCGTCTGCAAGGCCCTGGACATCAACCTTGTGGACATTCCCGACTGGAACTGCTGTGGCTCCACCCCGGCCCACGCGGTGGACACCGAGCTTTCCGCCGCGCTCTGCGTGCGCAACCTGGACATAGCCGCCCAGCAGCAGGCCGAGCTTTTGCTCACCCCCTGCCCGAGTTGCCTGTCCAACCTCAAGCTGGCTTCCAAACGTATGGAAGACCCCGCTTTTCGCGTGCGGGTGGACGAACTGCTCGACGGGCCTTCCGCCAAGACCTTCCCGCCCGTGACCTCGGTCATGCAGGGCATTGCCGAAAACTTTGACATGGAAGCCATCGCCGCCCGCGTGCGCAAGAGCCTCAAGGGCCTGCGGCTGGCCGCCTACTACGGCTGCCTCATGAGCCGCCCGGCGGAGATCATGAACTTCGGCGATCCGGAAAATCCCACCCTGATGGAAAGCATGCTGGCCGCATGTGGGGCCGAAATGGTGGACTTTCCCCTCAAGACGGCCTGCTGCGGCGCGTCCTTCGGCATACCCGAGCGCGTCATGACGGCCCGCAATTCGGGCCGCATCCTCGACCTTGCCACCCAGCTCGGCGTGGACGCCGTCATCGTGGCCTGTCCTCTCTGCCAGATGAACCTTGACCTGCGCCAGCCGCAGGCCTCCAAGGAAATGGGCACGTCCTTCAACCTGCCCGTGCTCTACTTCACCCAGATGATGGGCATAGCCTTTGGCCTTGACCACAAGGACCTGGGGCTCGGCAAGCTGCGCGTCAGCGCCGACGGCCTCATCCGCAAGCTGGACGAACTGCGGCGCGACTCCGCCGCCGGATCCAAGGCCGCTGAAGGAGGCAGGTCATGAGAATAGGTGTTTTCGTCTGCCACTGCGGCAGCAATATCGCGGGCACTGTCGACTGCGCCAAGGTGGCGGAACTTGCCCGCGCCTATCCCGACGTTGTCTATGCCGACGACCCCATGTACACCTGCGCCGAACCCGGCCAGGCCGCCATTGAGGCCGCCATTCACGAACACAAGCTTGACGGCGTCGTAGTCGCCTCCTGTTCGCCCCGCATGCACGAACCCACCTTCCGCCGCACGGTGGAACGCGCGGGCCTGAACCGCTACATGCTTGAAATGGCCAACATCCGCGAACACGTTTCGTGGATCGGCCGCGACATGGACGCCAATACCAACAAGGCCGCGGAGCTCGTGCTGCTGGCGGTGGAAAAGCTGCGCAACAACAGGCCGCTCCTGGCCAAGAGCTTTGACGTGAACAAGCGCGTGCTGGTCATCGGCGGCGGCGTGGCGGGCATTCAGGCCGCTCTCGACTGCGCCGACGGCGGCGTGCCCGTGGTGCTCGTCGAACGCGACGCCACCATCGGCGGCAAGATGGCCAAGCTGGACAAGACCTTCCCCACTGTGGACTGCTCTGCCTGCATTCTCGGCCCCAAGATGGTGGACGTGGCCCAGCACTCCAACATCACGCTCCACGCCTATTCCGAAGTGGAAGACATTTCGGGCTATGTGGGCAACTTCACGGTCAAGATCCGCAAGCGCGCCACCTATGTGGACTGGAGCCTGTGCACGGGCTGCGGGGCCTGCACCGAAAAATGCCCCAGCAAAAAAACGCCCGACGCCTTCAATGAGCTTGTGAGCGACACCACGGCCATCACCATAGCCTTTCCCCAGGCCATTCCCAAAAAGGCCGTCATCAACGCCGCCCACTGCCGCCAGTTCGTCAAGGGCAAGTGCGGCGTGTGCGCCAAGATATGCCC
This sequence comes from Desulfovibrio simplex, assembly GCF_055387835.1. Taxonomy (NCBI): domain Bacteria; kingdom Pseudomonadati; phylum Thermodesulfobacteriota; class Desulfovibrionia; order Desulfovibrionales; family Desulfovibrionaceae; genus Desulfovibrio; species Desulfovibrio simplex. The sequence goes on along the minus strand of NZ_AP042377.1, from coordinate 3,557,837 downwards.
CACAGGGGCCATCAAGTATGACATGGAAGATGAGATCATCACCGTGGAAGTGGGCAGCATCATTGCCGCCACCGGCTACGATCTCATGGACTGGACAGTGTACCAGGAATACGGCGGCGGCGCGTACCCCGACGTCATCACGTCCCTGCAGTACGAACGCCTGCTCAACGCCTCCGGCCCCACCTCCGGGCACATCGTGCGCCCCTCGGACGGCAGGGAGCCCAAGAGCATCGTTTTCGTGCAGTGCGTCGGCTCGCGCGACAAGTCCATCGGGCGGCCCTACTGCTCCGGCTTCTGCTGCATGTACACCGCCAAACAGGCCATTCTGACCAAGGACCACATCCCCGATTCCCAGTCCTACGTCTTCTATATGGACATCCGCGCCGCCGGCAAGCTGTACGACGAGTTCACCCGCCGCACAGTGGAAGAATACGGTACGGAATACATCCGCGGGCGCGTCTCGCAGATCTATCCCGACGGCCAGGGCCAGCTTGTGGTCATGGGCGTGGACACGCTCATGGGCGAGGCCATTGAAATCAAGGCCGACCTCGTGGTGCTGGCCGTGGGCATCGAGGCCAGCAAGGGCGCGCCCCAACTGGCCGAAAAGCTGCGCATCTCTTACGACAGCTACGGCTTCTTTATGGAAAGCCATGTGAAGCTCAAGCCTGTGGAAACCAACACCGCCGGCGTATATCTGGCTGGCGTGTGCCAGGGCACCAAGGACATTCCCGCCTCCGTGGCCCAGGGTTCCGCCGCTGCCGCCAAGGTGCTGGCCCTCTTCTCCAAGGACAAGCTTGAAAGCGACCCGCAGATCGCCCAGGTGGACATGCGCCGCTGCGTCAACTGCGGCAAGTGCATCCAGTGCTGCCCCTTCGGGGCCATCAAGGAAGTGGAAGTACGGGGCGAGGGCAAGGCGCAGGTTATCGAAACCGTCTGCCAGGGCTGCGGCCTCTGCACGGCCACCTGCCCGCAGGGCGCCATCCAGCTTTCACACGCCACAGACAACCAGATCCTTGCGGAGGTTAACGCGCTATGCCAGTGTTAGAAGGCAAAGAATTGCGGATTGTGGGTTTTCTCTGCAACTGGTGCTCCTATGGCGGCGCCGACACCGCTGGTGTGGCCCGCGCCACCCAGCCCACGGATCTGCGTATCATACGCGTGCCCTGCTCGGGCCGCATCGACCCCCTGTTCATCGTCAAGGCCCTGCTTAACGGGGCGGACGGCGTGCTGGTTTCCGGCTGCCATCCGCGCGACTGCCACTACGCGGCCGGCAACTTCTATGCCCGCCGCCGTCTTGAGGTGCTCAAGCAGTTCCTGCCCGTACTCGGCATTGACGACCGCCGCTTTGAATACACCTGGGTTTCGGCTTCTGAAGGCCAGCGCTGGCAGCAGGTGGTGACGCTCTTTACCGACCGCATCCACAAGCTCGGCCCCGCGCCAAGCCTTGAGGACCCCGAACCGCTGCTCAAGATAGCCGACATGGCGCTTACCTCGCTGCGGCCTCTGGGCACAGGGCAGAGCGCCGCCCTCGGCGAACTCAAGGACGCCATCAAGGCCAAACTGCCCGAACTGGACATGGTGCTCGGCTGGGGCGAAGGCTATGACGCCGCCCATACCGTGCCCATATTCATGAAGACGCCCGAAGACGTGGACAAGCTCGTGTGGGGACCCTTCAACGTCAACAACCTCGCCGTGTATCTGCCCTCCTTCAAGGGCAAGAAGGTCGGCATCGTGGTCAAGGGCTGCGACTCCCGCTCCGTGGTGGAACTGCTGCAGGAAAAGCTCATCCGCCGCGAGGACGTGACCATCTTCGCCATGCCCTGCGAGGGCACGCTGGATATGGCCCGCGTCAACCAGGGCCTTGGCCGGTACACCAAGATCGACAAGGTGGAGTATGACGAGGCCGGTGTCACCATTACGGCTGACGGCAAGCCCATCCGCTTCTGCATGACCGACTACGCCCAGGGCAAATGCTACGGCTGTACCACGCCCTCGGCGGTGCTGGCCGACACGCGCCTTGGCATGCCCGTCAAGGTGGAAGCAGGCCCCTATACCCCGCCGGAACTGGCCCTGCTGGACTCAATGAGTCTTGAAGAACGCATGGCCTTCTGGCGCGGCCAGATGGAGCGCTGCCTGCGCTGCTACGCCTGCCGCAACGCCTGCCCCATGTGCGTCTGCCGCGACTTCTGCGTTTCCGACAGCCGCGACCCCCACTGGATGACGCAGGACGACAGCGTGAAGGAAAAACTGTTCTTCCAGACCATACACGCCATGCACCTTGCCGGCCGCTGCACGGGCTGCGGCGAATGCCAGCGGGCCTGCCCCGTGGGCATTCCCATCCTTGCCCTGCGCCAGCAGATCGCCCGTGCCGTGACCCAGCTCTTTGACGGCTACAAGTCGGGCCTCAATGCCGAGGACGTGCCGCCGCTGCTGGGCTACGAAGTGGAAGAAAAGAACATCCATGAGAGGGACTGGAAATGAGCATGACCCGATTTGTAACCCCCGACGGTTTGCCCGCCTTTCTGGCCTTTCTCTCGCAACAGGGCAACCGAGTGCTTGTGCCCGTGGAAAAGCCTGCGGCCAAGCGTTCGGTGGTATTTGAACCCTGGCGCGAAGGCATGCCCTTCACCCTCGAAAAAGCCACCGTGCCCGCCAAGGAGGCCGTACTGCCCCAGAGCGAAACTCTGGTGCGCTACAAAAAAAGCAAGGACCCGGAAAATCCCGGCCGCGTCTCCATACAGCTTGACGACAAACCCGAGGCCGAGCCCACGGTGGTTTTCGCCACCCGCCCCTGCGACGCGCGCGGTTACGCCATCCTTGACCGGCCCTATCTCAAGGGACCCTTTGCCGACCCCTACTACAAGGCCCGGCGCGAGGCGCTCACCGTCATCAGCCTGACCTGCAACTCCGGCTGCAATACCTGCTTCTGCCACTGGGTTGGCGGCGGCCCCACTTCTCCCGAAGGTTCGGACATCCTCATGACCGAAATCGAGGGCGGCTATGTGCTTCAGGCCATCACCCCCAAGGGTGAGGAACTGCTGGCCGCCTCTTCGCTCGAGGACGGCGCTGACCGCTTCTCCAAGGTTGAGGAAGTGCGCAAGGCTGCCTGGGCCAGCCTTGTGCCCGCTCCCAATCTCAAGGAAGCCCCGGAAAAGCTGGCGGCCCTGTTCACAGATGTGGAGTTCTGGCAAAACCAGACCGACCGTTGCCTGTCCTGCGGCGCGTGCACCTACTTCTGCCCCACCTGCTACTGCTTCAACATCACCGACGAGGGTGAAGGTCTGAGCGAAAAAGGCGGCCGCCGCCTGCGCAGCTGGGACAACTGCATGTCGTCGCTGTTCACGCGCGAGGCCAGCGGGCATAACCCCCGCACCATAAAGGCCTTCCGCATGCGCAACCGAGTTTCGCACAAGTACTCCACCTATCCTGAAAACTGGGGTTCGTTCTCCTGCAGCGGCTGTGGCCGGTGCATCAGCAACTGCCCCGTCTGTCTGGACATCCGCGCCATCGTACTGGCAGCGCTGGAAGCCAAGCAGCCCAAAGCCGAGTAGGAGCAGACATGGCAACCAAGAAGACTACTACCAAAGCCAAAAACGACTCCCAGGCGGCCGCTCCCGCAGCCGCGGCCAAGGCCGCTGAAGTTCAGACCCAAGCGGCAAAGCCCGCAGCCGCGCAGGCGGCTGCGCCCAAGAGCCAGCCCCAGGCCCCGGCCAGGGGCGGCATGCTGCGTGAAATAACGCCCCGCCCGCAACCTTCGGGCAACCCGTACCTGCCCATGCCCGCCACTGTGGCTGAAGTCATTCAGGAGACAGGCAACATCCGCACCCTTCGCGTGGTGCTCGACGACGCTGGCGCCATGAAAGACTTCACCTACGAACCCGGCCAGGTGGGGCAGCTTTCCGTCTTTGGCGCGGGCGAATCCACCTTTGTCATCAACTCGCCGCCGTCGCAGAAGAACTATCTGCAGTTCTCCGTCATGCAGGCAGGGGAAGTCACCGCCGCCATCCACCGCCTGTCGCCCGGCGACAAGGTGGGCGTGCGCGCGCCGCTCGGCAACTTCTTTCCCTACAATGACTGGAAGGGCAAGGACATCTTCTTTGTGGGCGGCGGCATAGGCATGGCCCCCATCCGCACCATCATGATGCACATTCTGGAAAACAGGAAGGATTACGGCAAGGTGAGCCTGCTCTACGGCGCGCGCACCCCCCGCGACATGGCCTTCAGCTACGAGACTGAAGACTGGCTGCGCCGCGACGATCTGGACTGCACCCTGTGCATCGACGCGCCCTTTGAAGGATGGGAACACAAGGTCGGTCTCATACCCAATGTGCTTACCGAACTGAACCCTGATCCCAAAAACTGCGTGGCCGTGCTTTGCGGGCCGCCCATCATGATCAAGTTTACGGTGCAGGCTCTGGAAAAACTGAAGTTCGCTCCCGAAAACATCGTCACCACCCTTGAAAAGCGCATGAAGTGCGGCATCGGCATCTGCGGCCGCTGCAACATCGGCGGGCGCTACGTCTGTGTGGACGGCCCGGTGTTTACCTGGAAAGAACTGCAGGAACTGCCGCCTGAAATGTAGAGAATGTTGATACTGGAGTGATTTGTGGGGGAGGGACCCTTTTGTAAAAGGGTCTCCTCCCCCCCCCTCCCCCTAAAACTTTTGGAAACGCGCAGTTATTCCGTTTGGCGGCGTTGCTTCACTTTTTTTGAAACAGTCGAGGACGGAAGAGTCCACTCCAGCTTCAAAAAAAGATCGCGCCTTGCCAAACGAAATAACTGCGCGTTTCCAATAGGCTCTTTAATCAGTGTTTTTTTATTCCCGTTTCAGTCTCTTGCAGAAAACCTTCTGCCCCCAACAGGATCTGCAGAAAGTTGAACCGCACATCACTCAAAGATAAAACTACCCTAATTAGCAGTGATTTTTCTCTTCTCAGGCGTGAGAGAAAAACACTGGAAATAATTCCTGAAATATGTTTTCATACTAAAAAACTATGAATGTACGCGGGCGCTTCCCGCCCCCACTACACATTGCCACGGAGAAGACATGCGTCACCCCCACACCACAGGATATTCCACCGCCGAGGCCATTACACTGCCCTTTGACCGCCATATCCGCGCCTTGATTCTGACGGCCCTTGCCCTTTGCTGTGCCCTCTTTGCCGTTCCAGCCCATGCCGGGCCTTTCGGCAACCTCTTCAGCAAGGAAACCGTGCTTGAAGTGAAGGACGGGACTGTTTCTCTGCCCGTGTCTGACGTGAGCGCCAAGGCTTCGTTCTACAAAGTGAAAATTGACGGAACCGACGTCATTTTTTTTGCCCTGCTGGATTCCACCGGAAAAGTGCGCGTGGCTCTGGATGCCTGCGATTCCTGCTGGCAGTCGGGCAAGGGGTATAAACAGCAGGGCGATTCAATGATCTGCCAGAACTGCGGCATGGCCTTCCACTCAGATCGCATCGCCATTCGCAAGGGCGGCTGCAATCCGCACCCCGTGGTCTACAACCTTTCAGACAATGCCGTTGTCATTCCGGTGGCGGAACTGCGGGCTGGCGTCAGATTTTTCGGGACCCGGTAATACATGAACATCATAACCATTCCCTTACGCTGCCTGCGACAGAAATGGGGCCGCTCCGCCGCGCTGCTGTCCGTCTTTCTGCTCGGCGTGGCGGCCATTACCGCCCTCAACAACGTATCTTCATCCGTGGCCGAGGGGTTTGAAAAAAAACTCAGCGCCTTCGGGGCCAACATCGCCATTACTCCCAAGAGGGAAACCCTCCAGATTTCCTATGGCGGCATCCCTCTTGGCAACGCCACGGTGGACAACGGCTATATCCCCCTGGCCGAAACCCAGCGCGCCATTGAAGGCATCCCCCTTCGGGACAGGATATCCGTGGTGGCGCCCAAGCTCGCGGGCCTTGTGTCCTTTGCGGCAAAGGCGGGCGAGGCTCCGGTGCTTGTGCCCCTTGTGGGCGTAAATTTTGAATCCGAAGTGGAGTTGAAGCAGTTCTGGCATGCTCGGGGTTCCATACCCGGCGTTGCGACCATGCAGATCCCCGACCCGCTCATGCAACGACTGGAAGAGCAGCACGCCAGACACGCCGCGCAGGCGGATGCGCCCGGTGCCGACTTGGCGGGCACGACCTCGCCCGAGGCAAACATGGCAGGCGCGAACAGGGCGAACCCGGACAGGGCGGGTACAGACAGGGCAGACGCAGACAGGACGGGCGAACAGAGCTCCGGCAACACGGCGCTTGCAGGCAAGGCAGGCGGCTCGGCCAGCGGTATGGAGGCAGCCCCGGCAAGTTCGATAAACCCGACAAGCCTGCCAAGCCCGACAAACCCATCCGGTCAGTCCGAAGGCCCCGCGCCTTCCGCCAGCGGCATGCAAACCGACAGCGCGGCCAGCGATGACTACAGCGCCTTTTTTGCAGACATAGCCAAAGCTCAGCAATTTCTCTATGCGCCCGGCCCCATTGATCCCAATGTCGTTTCCGCCGCGGCCGGGGAGGATGACTGTTGCGCGGGCATTATGGACGACCAAGCCCTCCCTGCAGGGCAACCAGGCCAGACAAGCCAACAGGGGCACGGCGCGCCGCTGTCCGCCAACGTCGTCGGACAGGTGTTCAACCCGGCGCGGGCGGACATGGGCCATGCCGCCATGCTGGACGCCGCGCGGCCTGACGGACAGGGCGGCGACCATACCGCGCCAGACGGGCAGCACGCCGCGCCGCAGCACCCGGATCAGGGGCTTACGCCCGCGCGCAGCCTGCTGGCAGGAGCAACCGTGGCGGAACGCCTCAAGCTTGGCCCTGGGCAGACAATCTGGCTCAATGACGCGCAGTACCTTGTGGAGGGCGTGTTGCAACCCACGGGCAGCGATGACGACAGCGTTCTTTTCGCCCATATGGCCGAAGCGCAGAAACTTTTTCACGCGCCTGACGCCGCCAGCTTTATAGAAGTGGCCGCGCTCTGCTCCGGCTGCCCCATTGAGGATATTGTCAACGAACTGGGCGCGTCCCTGCCCGGCCAGGACATCCGGGCCTTGCGACAGGTGGTGGCCCAGCGCATGTACTCCATCTCCTTTGCGCAGAACATGGCCCTTGTGGTTACGGTGGTCATCCTCTTCTCCGCATGCGTTATGGTGGTCATGTCCATGCTGGTCTCCGTCAACGAACGCCGCAAGGAAATCGGCCTGCTGCGCGCCGTGGGCTTTTCACGGCGCGCGGTCTTCTTCATCTTTGCCGCCGAAGCCCTTGTTATCGGCTTTCTGGCAGGCGTGGCGGGGTATGCGGCGGGATACTTCGCGGGCAGCAAGGTGCTTGTGGCCATGCAGATAGAGGCCGCGGCCTACCCGGCTTTTTCCTTCGCGGCCCTGTTCGGCTACGGACTGATGGCAAGCGCCCTGGCGGTGCTCGCATCCGCCTTCCCCGCATGCAAGGCGGCCCGCGCCAATCCGGCGGAAGCGCTCACTTCGCTGTAGCCATAAGGATACATATATATGCTTGAAGCAATTGATATAGTTAAATCCTACCGGACGGGCGGTCAGTCCGCGCCCGTACTGCGCGGCGTAAACCTGCGCATTGAAGAAGGCGAGTTTATGGCAGTGACGGGACGCTCCGGATCCGGAAAATCCACCATGCTCAACGTGCTCTCCACCCTTACGGAGCCGGACAGCGGCCAGGTGCTGTTTCAGGGGGCCGACCTTGCCGCCATGCGCGAGCAGGAGCGCGACCGCCTGCGCAACAGCGCCTTTGCCATGATTTTTCAGGCCCACCACCTTATGCCCTACCTGTCGGTGCTGGAAAACGTCCTGCTGCCGGGGGCCCACGGCTTTCGCGGCATAAGCGCGCAGCAGCGCCAAAGGGCCGTAAGCTGCCTTGAACGCGTGGGCTTGGGGCACAAGAAAAACAGCCTGCCCTCCGAGCTTTCGGGTGGTGAACAGCAGCGTGTGGCCATTGCCCGGGGCCTCGCATCCGACCCGCGCATGCTTTTTGCCGATGAGCCCACGGGCAGCCTGGACATGGCCACAGGCGATTCCATCATGCAGCTTTTGCGTGAACTCAATGGTGAAGGGCTGACCATTGTCATGGTCACCCACAATCCCGACTATGCCGCGCTGGCCGGGCGTTGCGTCCAGATGCAGGAAGGCCGCGTGCTGCCAGACGGCAATCGAGGATAGCCAGCCAAGGAAAGTCATCGCCGGTTCAGCGGTCTCCTGAAATGGACGCACACGCTGGCAAACGTGCGCGCCTGCCCGCGTGCGGGGCATGCCCCACGCGCCCTCGCGGCAGCGGCAGACCCTGCGGCACGGTATTGCCTGTTGACAGACGCGCCCCTGTGAGTAATGGAAGAACGAGTCTTTCACCAAGGGAGTATCCATGAAGAAAGTTCTTGTTCTCTGTTGCCTGCTGCTGGGCCTGCCTGTGGCGGCTCAGGCCGCCAATGACAAAATCTCGCCCGATAGCTTTATCTGCGCCGAGCTTGTGACCATGCCCATGACGGACGGCGGCCAGCCGCCCATATTTGAAGCGCTTCAGATCGACGGCTACGTCAGCGCCGGCATGGGCGACACCGTGGCCCATCCCGACATTCTGGCCCCGCTGCTTACCGGAGTATACACCTACTGTCAGAGCCATCCTACCGACAAGGTTGCCGACATCTGGGCCAAGGCCCGCAAGGCCCAGGACATGCCCGAAGGCGATATCTGGCAGGCTGACAAAACCAAGTGCAGTGACTACAACGCCGACCCCGACAACGGCAGCGGTTTTGTGATCTGGCTGGACGGCTATAATCGTGGCAAGAACAAAACCACAGCCTCTGTGCTTGAAAGTGACGCCACCCTCAAGTCATTTCTGGACGCCTGCGTCAAGCAGCCGGACGCCCTTATGCTTGACGTGCTGGCCAAGAGCGCCAAGTAGTCCGCATAAAGAATTCTTTGCCGCTCAAAAAACGCGGCGCGCAGTCTGAAAAAACAGCCGTCTCTCTGGAGACGGCTGTTTTTTTACGCGCCTTACGCACGGCCTTGGAGCTTTTTACTCTATAGCAAATTAACTTTGAAATGCTTCACATCCCAAAGTTTTCTCCACGCCACGTTGTGGCGCGCTGCACTTTCGTGCAGTGTCAGAGCATTTACCCTTTTTCAAAGGTAGCATGCGCTAAAAATAAAGGTTTTAGGGGGGGGCGTGGGGGAGGAGACCCTTTTGCAAAAGGGTCCCTCTCCCACAAAGCATTTCAGAGGCAAATCACAAAATGGTCATGTACAGGGGCACCGTGAATATGCAGAGCAAGGTGGACATGGTCACGGCCTGCGCGCCGAACTCCGCATCGGTGTGGTAATAGGCGCTCAGAATGGCCGCCTGGGCCATTACCGGCAGCGATGCCTGCATGATGAAGACCTTGCCCATAAGCCCTGACACAGGGAAGAAGGTCAGCAGCGTGTACATGACCAGCGGGCCGAGCAGTACGCGGCCCGACAGGGTCAGGGCCATATCGCGTGTGATCGTGATGCCGCGCAGGCCCATGTCGTGCATGGTGATGCCGATGAATATGAGCGCCAGGGGCGTGGTCATGTTGCCGAGGTAGCGGGCCGCATCCTGAATGAAGAAGGGCAGCTCCACATTGCAGAGTATCAGCAGCACCCCTGTCAGAAAGCCCAGCAGGGGCGGCGAAAATATCTGCATAACGCGGGTGCGCAAGGGAATCACCCGAGCTTCGCCCTCAATGTCCCGCGTAATGGCGTATTGCCCCACTGTCCAGAAAAACACGGTGCTGGCGAAATAGTACAGCAGCACATAGGGCACGGCGCCTTCGCCGAACAGGGCCAGATTGACGGGAATACCCACAAAAATGGTATTGGAATTGGCCACACTGGCGCAGAAAAGGCCGAAATGCTGCCGCTTCACCCTGGCGATCTTGCCCAGGATGAAGGCCAACAGAAAGGTCAGCATCACCGAGGCCAGGGGCAGCAGCGCCCCCTGCATGAACTCCAGCAGGTCATCGCGGCGGAAGGCCTGCATGATGGTGGACATAAGATAGGGCGGCAGAGCCACATAGGTGATAAGCCGGGGCAGCAGAATACGGGTTTCAGGGCCAAACCATCCCTTGCCCGCCAGCACGTAGCCCACCATGCCCATAAGAATGAGGCCGAAAACGCCCCCCATTGCATGCAAAAAAGCCATGACGCTCTCCGTATAAGAACTTTCGCGGGCGGGCCATCCGCCCAACTCAAAACACCCCGGCAGATGTGCCGAGCCGTTTCAGGCCGTCCTCCGCGAGGTCTTCCAGGGGAGCGCGGTCATAAAACCCCACGGGCATGGCAGCCCGTGGGGTCAGCAACTATAGGGCTGCGGGCGCAGTGTCCGCGCGGGCCGTATTCGCCAGGGAACACAGTGCCTCGAGCGCGCCCTTTGCGCTCCGGCTCACAGCTGTGCTTTGACAGGCGGCATGCACCCCGCTGCCAGAAACAAAGCGAAAAGCGACGAGCCGGAACACAAAGAAATCCCCACAAAACCTTTATATATCCTGGTATCTCGCACCGTTGGCCGCAGAACTCACAAGATGGGCGTAGCGGCGCAGTACGGGATAAGGGCTGCGTTTTTCCACAGGCTTGTGACCGGCGCTGCGGCGTTCCAGTTCGGCGGCGTCAACCATGAGGTCCAGCTTGCGGTTGGGGATGTCAATGTGGATCATATCCCCTTCGTGCACCAGGCCGATAATGCCGCCGTCCGCCGCTTCGGGCGAAATGTGTCCGATGGCCGCGCCGTTGGTGCCGCCGGAGAAACGCCCGTCCGTCAGCAGGGCCACGTCCTTGCCAAGGCCCATGCCCGTGATGGCCGCTGTGGGCGAAAGCATTTCACGCATGCCGGGGCCGCCGCGCGGGCCTTCGTAGCGGATGACAACGCCGTCGCCGGGTTTGATCTTGCCGTCAAGAATGGCCTTCATGGCGTCTTCTTCAGACTCGAACACCCGTGCGCGCACGTCGCGGCACATCATCTCCGGCGCAACGGCGGACTGCTTGACCACCGCGCCGCCGGGGGCGAGGCTGCCCCGCAGGATGGCAATGCCGCCCTGCTTGGAATACGGATTGTCCACACTGTGGATGACATCGCTGTCCAGCACGCGGGCGTTCATGTCGCGCAGGTTTTCGCCCACGGTCTTGCCGGTGACCGTCATGCAGTCTTTATTGATAAGGTTCAGCTTGTCCAGTTCCGTCATGACAGCGGGGATGCCGCCCGCATTGTCGAGGTCCACCATGTAATGCTTGCCCGCCGGGGAAAGCTTGCACAGGTTGGGGCTCTTGCGGCTTACCTCGTCAAAAATTTCCAGCCCAAGGTCAAGCCCGGCCTCGCCGAACACGGCGGGCAGGTGCAGCACCGTGTTGGTGGAGCAGCCAAGGGCCATGTCCACGGCCACGGCGTTGGCCACGGCCTTGGGGGTAACGATGTCTCTGGGGCATATGGCGCGCTCAAGCAGATCCATAACGCGCATGCCCGCCGTTTTGGCCAGACGGATGCGCGCGCCGCTCACGGCGGGGATGGTGCCGTTGCCGGGCAGGGCCACGCCGATGGTTTCGGCCATGCAGTTCATCGAGTTGGCCGTGAACATGCCCGCACATGCTCCGCAGCCGGGACAGGCGCGCTCGGCCATGTATTCCAGTTCCTCTTCGGTGATTGCGCCGCTGCGCACCTTGCCCACGGCCTCAAACACGGTGATGAGGTCGCCGCGCTGGTTCGGGCCGATGTTGCCGGGCAGCATGGGACCGCCGGAAACCATGATGGAGGGAATGTTCAGACGCATCATGGCCATGAGCATGCCGGGCACGCACTTGTCGCAGTTGGGTATGAACACGAGGGCGTCGAAAGCGTGTCCACGGGCCATGATTTCGATGGAGTCCGCAATAAATTCGCGTGAGGGCAGCGAAAAACGCATGCCTTCGTGGTTCATGGCCAGGCCGTCGCACACGGCAATGGCAGGAAACTGCAAGGGCGTGCCGCCAGCCATGCGTACACCGGCCTTGACCGCGTCCGCCAGAGCATTTAGGTGCAGGTGCCCCGGTACCACTTCACTGGCAGCATTGACCACGCCAACCAGCGGGCGGTCCATTTCCTCTCTGGTCAGACCCAGAGCATAAAGCAGGGAACGGTGGGGGGCTTTTTCAAGGCCGGATTTCATCTTTTTACTGCGGCTCTCATCCATGACGGCATCCTTACGTTGTGATAACAAACTCTCCCGCCGCCACACTCGGCGTGCGGGCAACGGTCAAGTCATACGGCAAAAGATTACGCTCGTAAACAATATCGCTTCCTGCCGGCCCGCCGGGGCGCAGGCCCCAGGCTGGGCAGATCGCTTTAAAAAACAACTATTCCCCGAGGATACGGCATCCTCGTTGCTGCGCGTAACAGCGCAGGCAGACGCACTTACACCTTCATGGCGAACGCCTGCCCACGGCCCATTTTTTTACAACAGAGGGCTGCCCGCTATTGAGCGCCATAAGGAAGTGGGGTAGTTTCCGGGCATGCAAAGCTCCACCCCGACGCTGGCGCGCCGCTACATCTTCAAGCTTCTGGCAAACATCGCCACTGTACCCGTCTATCTGGTCATGGAGGCGATTCTTCCGCGCGCCCTGGGACCGCACATGTACGGCAACTACAGCTTTGCCACCAACCTTTTCCAGCAGCTTACCGGCTTTCTGGATATGGGCACCTCCACCTGCTTTTACAACGCCCTGTCCCGCCGGCAGAACGAAACCGGTCTTGTGGGATTCTACGCCCGTGTGACCGCGCTGGTATTCGGCATCATCCTGCTGGCGGCGCTGGCCCTGCAAGCCCCCATACTCGGTGACCTGCTCATGCCGGACGTGCCCCTGTGGCTGGCCCCCCTGGCGGCGTTATGGGCCTTTCTTACCTGGTGGGGGCGGGTGCTGCGCTCAATGAACGACGCAGTGGGAGCCACTGTGGCCTCGGAAATGGTACGCACGGTGGTTTCGCTTTTTATGGTGGCCCTGCTGGGCCTTATGTTCTGGCAGGACTGGCTGAACATACACACCCTTTTTGCGCAGCAGTACCTTATGCTGGGGCTTATGGCCCTTGGCTACTGGCTGGTGACGCGCCGCCACTGGCGCAGCCGCGAGGTGGCCCTGGCGTTCAGCCTGCCTGAAGGACAGAGCAAGGCGTACCGCCGAGAATTTTTCAATTACAGCCATCCGCTTTTTGTACAGGCCCTGCTTTCTTTCCTGCTGCTCACCGCCGAACGCTGGCTGTTGCAATGGTTTGACGGCAGCGTGCAGCAGGGCTTTTTTGCCCTGTCGCAAAAAGTCAGCATGGCCTGTTTTCTTTTTGTCTCGGCCATGACGCCGCTGATCATGCGCGAGCTTTCCATCGCCTGGGGGCACAATGACCGCGAGGCCATGGGGCGGCTGCTCACGCGCTTCGCCCCCCTGCTCTATGTGGTGGCGGCCTATTTTTCCTGTTTCACGCTGGTGGAAGGCTCCGCCCTGGTGGACTTTTTTGGCGGGGCGGAATTTGCCGCAGCCACACTGCCCGTGCAGATCATGGCTCTTTACCCGCTGCATCAGGCTTACGGCCAACTGGCCGGATCGGTCTTTCACGCCACGGGACGCACGCGCGTACTGCGCAACATGGCGGCCCTTGAGTGTGTTTACGGCTTCACCACCGCATGGTTTCTGCTGGCCCCGCCGGAATATCTGGGCCTGAACCTGGGAGCCGTCGGCCTTGCCATCAAAACTGTGGCCGTGCAGATCATCACGGTCAACGTCTATCTGTGGCTGGCTTCGCGCTTTCTGCCCCTGAGTTTCTGGCGCAATTTCGCCCACCAGATATGGAGCCTCGCAGTGCTGCTCACCCTGGCATGGCTCTGCCGTGAAGGAACCATCATGGTCGGTCTGGGCGACCTCAACACTATTTCCCGCTTTCTTATCTCCGGCGTGCTGTACAGCGTCGGGGCCGGGATGGTCTGCGTGGCCATGCCCGCCCTGCTGGGACTTTCACGGCAGGATGTGCGGGAGCTTCTGACCCGCTTCAGAAAGTCCCGTCAAAAGACCGGGTAGAGGGTTGCGCTGCTGATGTTTTTTGCGTTGCGCGCGGCAAGGCGCGATAACTCGCGTGGCAGATACTCCAGGCAAAGTTGAAAACAAGCCTGTCCTTTAGAGCAAGTTTCTGTGCCCTGCGGGCACGGTGTTTTTTCATTTATTTAGTTTGGGCCGCCTGCGCGGCGAGGCGAGGGCAAGCGCGACGGGCGTTCCGAAGAAAACAAATCCGGGCCTGTCCTTTGAAAGATGGATTCTGTGCCCTGCGGGCACGGCGGATTTTCATTTATTTAGTTTGGGCCGCCTGCGCGGCGCGCGGCAAGGCGGGGCCGGTTATGGGGCTGCGCCCCCTTCTCGGCCCCCCTTGCATCCCCCCCGAAGCACCCCCTGTCCTACCCTGACCAACAAATACCTTTTTTCGGGGGCGGCTACGCACGAACCTCGCCGACGTGTCGGCTTCGGTTCTTTATGACGCCGCCCCCGGCACCAATCCGATCCCTGCCTGAGAAACGGCACAAAATTGAATGCGTTGCCTGCGTGAAAATTCTTTTGGATTGAGCCACGCCAAGCCCGACGTCATGTTTTGGACGCAATGCAAAGGACAGATACACAGCTCAAATCCTCTACCTCAGCGGGCATACGTCCATTCCCGAGACTCCATACAGTCAACCCGACGCCCCCCCGGCCTCCCATTCAGCGTGAAGGCGCACGCTGGCATTGCGCGGCGCGCAGGGAGATCACCGAGCGAAGCGAGGAAGCTCCCGGAACAGCAGCCGCGCGGCCCTCGCGGAATGGCAGAAACGAGAAAGCCCCAGCGGGGTCGTCCGGGGGGAGTGCAGAGGGGGTCTCGCCAAAATGATTGTGTCTGGCAGCCCCTAACAGGCCCCCTCTGCCGCCCGCCGCGCAGGCGGCCAAAACCCAATAGAAGAAAGGCTCCCGTGCCCGCAGGGCACAAAACTCGCCTCTCAAAGGACAGGCTTGATTTTTATTCTCTTGAAACACCCGCTCCGCAAACTCTCCGCCACAATATGCTTTTCCCCAACAATGAACCGCCATTTCTGGGACTCCATACAGTCAACCCGATACGCCCCCCGGCCTCTCATTCAGCGCGAAGGCGCACGCTGGCATTGCGCGGCGCGCAGGGAGATCGCCGAGCGAAGCGAGGAAGCTCCCGGAGCAGCAGCCGCGCAGCCCGCGCGGAATCACGGAAACGGGAAAGCCCCAGCGGGGTCGTCCGGGGGGAGTGCAGAGGGGGCCTCGGAGGGGCGGCAGCCCCTAACAGGCCCCCTCTGCCGCCCGCCGCGCAGGCGGCCAAAACCCAATAAAAGAAAGGCTCCCGTGCCCGCAGGGCACAAAACTCGCCTCTCAAAGGACAGGCTTGATTTTTATTCTCACCGGCGTACCTGCCGTACAAACTCTTCCACCTCACAGGCCGCCCAACGCTTTGAAATAGCTTCCCCCTGAACGCAAACGGACCGCTTTTTAACGCAAAAGGCCCCGCCGAACGGCGGGGCCTTTTGCGTTGTTCAGTCTAAACTATACGAGCCTTATCCATTCGCGCTCAGGCTCGTGATGAGCCTTTCCAGTTCATTCGCCTGTCTGGACAGGTCCGCAATGGCGGTACTGCACTGCGCCATGCCCTGATCCGTGGCATCGGCGATACTGCTGATGGAGATGATGGCCTTATTGATTTCTTCTGACGTGGCAGACTGCTGTTCAGCCGCAGCGGCAATGGAATGCACCTGATCTCCAGCTGTTTCCACCATGCGCACCACCTGGGCAATGGCCTCGCCAGAGCGCTGCGCCAGACTGGTGGCCTCGGCCACGCGCTGCACTGCCGATTCCATCTGGTTTACGGCGTCCTTGGTGCCATCCTGTATGCCGCCAACGGCGTGGTGCACTTCCGTTGTGGCCTGAGCGGTTTTTTCGGCCAGCTTGCGCACCTCGTCGGCCACAACGGCAAAGCCCCGGCCGGCCTCGCCCGCGCGGGCGGCTTCAATGGCGGCGTTAAGGGCCAGAAGATTCGTCTGGTCGGCAATGTCGGAAATAACGCCCATAATGGCCCCAATGCCCCGTGCCTGCTCGCCGAGCTTGTCCATTATGCTGGTCAGCCGTGAGGCTTCAGCGTGGATGGATTGCACCGCTGCCGTTACCTCGGCCACCATGTGCGCGCCATTCTGCGCTTCGACCTTGGCAGCGTCCGCGCTTTGCGAAGTGGCGGCGGCGTTCTGCGCCACCTCCATAATGGTGGCGTTCATCTCTTCCACAGCCGTGGCGGTCTGGGCCACGCGGGAGCTTTGCTCACGCGCCCCCTGACTTGAGTGCCCGATCTGGTCTGAAAGCTGTTTCGAGGCGTTGGCCATATGCTCAACCACCTGCGAAGCCTCATGGGCCGCCTGGGCAATGGCTGCGTTCTGGGCTTCAATACGGCTCTTCTGGGTGTATATCTCCGTCAGATCATTCCAGAAGGCTATGGAGCCAAGAAGCGTGCCGTCAAGGTTGTAAAAAGGCGTGGACCGCGCGGCTATGCGCAGTTGGCGGCCCGAAACCGTGGTATAGTCGAATTCCACCGAAAGGGCCTTACGCTCCCTGATGGCCTGGTCGGACAAAGTCTCGTGTGTCGCGTCATTCTGGAAAAACAGGCCGGAACGCTGCCCGACATAGGACTCACGCGGGCCGGTTTTTTCAAGCAGCTGGCATATTTCATCATTGACCCAGATCATGTTGAAATCCGGCCCCACAATGCCGCAGGGCGTGGGGATGCCGTCCAGCACGCCCTGCGAAAAGCCAAGGCGCTTCTTGAGTTCTTCCACCATACTGTGCAGGTACCCGGCAAACGTGGCCATTTCGGCCCTGAACTGACCGTGCATGGCAGCCTTGAGGTCCCCCGCCGCCACTCTGGCGGTAAAGTCCGACAAGGCGCGCAGGGGGCTGAACACCAGACGCTGATTGATAAAAGTCAGCAGCCCGGCCAGAAGCACGATGGCCACAAGGCCCACGCCGCACAGCACCATCCGCTGGGTCAGGGCGGGGGCCGCCAGTTCTGCGTCATAGGCGCTCATGCACACGAGCCAGCCCGTGGCCGGAATGGACGCCACGGTCATAAATTTCTTCTCGCCTTCCCAGGGGTATTCGATAATGCCCTTCTGGGCCTTCAAGGCTTTCTGGATAAAGTCCTGTCCGGAAAGGTCGGTCAGCAGCAGCTTTTTACTGGCGCTGTGGGCGATAATGCGCCCCGTCGTATCCAGTGCGAAGCCGTAGCCCCGCTGCCCAAGCCGGATGGGGTCGATGGTTTTGGCTGTAAAATCGCTCCAACGCGGGCACACGGCCACGGCTCCCATCAAGGTGCCATTGGCGGCGTATACCGCCTTGGCAACAACGTATACGAGCATACCCGCATCCGTGGTGGCCGGCATGACACTGCCGCTGAAGGCCAGACTTTTGCCGCTGAAAATGGCCTTGCTGTAGTCGCGGTCAAAACGGTCGCCGCCCGTCATGTCCTTGAGGTCGGCGTTAAGCCCGGCCACAATGCGGCCCCTGACATCAAAAATAAAGAAGGACCAGTACGCCGGAAAGGCTTTTACGTACGTGTGCAAAAGCTGCTGCACGTCCTGCGCCGCAAGGGTCGAACCGTCAAGCGCGTCGCGGACGGCTTCCTGCCCGGCCAGGGATGAGGCCACGCCGGCGGACTGCTCAATATAGTTCTGGGCGGACTGGGCCACGATCATGGCCGTCTGGTCCAGAGCCTCGCTCTGCACTCCAGACACCATCCGGTAAGACGATGAGGATACATAGGCGATCAGAACCGCTATGATGACAAAAATGGATGCCGTTAAAGAAACCGTGCAAATGGTATTTATGCGAAGCTGCCGCATGGTGCGCCCCCCGACGCTAAAGTGAATCATAATCTCGCATGTATGCCAAGCTGGCAGCATTGACAACTGCTTTTCTTTTGTAAAAAGGCCGCCGACCGTGGTTCCCCCGAGCAGCATATGCTCTTGAGGTCCGAAAATAAGAAATCGGCGCCCCCACTCCGGTTGCGCCAACCCGAGTGTATTTTTGATCATGGACCCGATATGGACTTAATCGTTAAAGAGCGAAAAAACATTAGCTCTTGTTGCAATTCTTCCCACACGGCGTTCAGCCCCTGACCGCCAGTTTTTTATATGGCATTAACCACAGTTTCGTGATTATATGGGGTGGCGTGCAAAGACGTTCCAAGGGTAACGTATGACGACATAAATTAAGGAGGGGGCATGAATACGCATGTAACGTGGGGGCTGGTGGGTTTTGGCATCGCCCTGCTTTTTGTGTGGGTATACCAAATACTCAAGCGACGCAATTTCAAATTTTTTTGGTACCATCCGCTCTTTACGGGCCTGTTTCTGCTCTTTCTTCTTTATCTGCTTGAGCGCATGTTTGCCGACCTGTCAGACTTTGAAGTGCAGGAGAGCTGGAACATGCTGACCTATCTGGGAATTCCGCTGGCCGCAGCAGCCATTTTCTTTCTGTTCCAGGGTTTCAGGTCCAGAAAAAAATAGCGCGCGTCTGCAAAGGCGTCATTTTTCATTGCCGGACACGCCGGCATAACCGCTGGAAGCGCAGGGTCACCACCCTGCTCTTCTTTTTTTCGGCATAACACTTGCAAAACTCTTTCTGGCAAGGCATCCACCGCAACGCAGCCTTCTTTGAACAGACGCTACTGGCCCAGCTGTAAACCGCCCATCCCCCAGGCTTCAGACAACCCGCCGTCCCATAAGGAGATGTAAGAACCATGCCGGCGCAACATCCCCCCGTTCTTCAGGCCTGCCCCGCCTAGACCTTTGGCACAGGTGGGGAGAAAATATTTTGCGCCCTAAAATCAACTTTTTTGTAGAAACAGCATTACACACCTAATCATATAAATTATAATAACTTTATGCTGGAATTATTGAGATACATTTTTTTAGCAGCAAAATTTTCGACATTAATGTAAATATTTTTTACCCACTTTCAAAGTCTGTATAAATGTAAACACTTAATGATTTTAGCTGGTTGTATGCTCATACAGCCAAAAATTGGTGCTGTTTCTTCACTCAAAGTATACTTTACTTATCATGATTTTTTTATCTAATAAAATAAGCGTATTATACATATTTGTTTGTTATTTCACAATCTTCGCCCTTATGTCCGCAAAAGCACGCTCGACTCCTTTGGGTCAACCCCTCCCGAAATTCACCACTTTTCTACAATATAGTAAAAACTAAACAAGGCAAACTACAGTTCCGTAGGTTAATTTTCGGCTCTCCGAATATTTATTGCATGAATACAGTCGATTACAATAATGGAACCATTTTTGCTTATATGCTTTCCATGGGTCGAGATTTTTCAATCCCGCACGTAAACCATTGGGAGGCTTTCATGAAATTGTTCAAGTTGGCGACTGCTTGTGCTCTCACACTCTTTATGGGGCAGGCGGCCCTTGCGGCGGAACAGCCCATCAAGATAGGCTTCCCCATTCCCCTTACCGGCGAGATCCCCAAGGTAGGCGAAGGCTCAAAATTTGCGGCCGAAATGTTGAAGGAAGAAATCAACGCCAAGGGCGGCCTCAAGGTGGGCGATAAATACTATCCCCTCGAATTTATCTATGAAGATAACGAGTCCAAGCCCGAATCTGCGGTCAACGTCACCCTCAAGCTGATTGAGCGCGACAAGGTTCACGCCATCGTGGGCCCGCAGTCTTCACGTCAGGCCGTTCCCGCTGGTGGCGTGGCCAATGACGAAGAAGTACCGCTGATCACTCCCTGGTCCACCAACCCCGACGCCACCAACGGACGCCCCTGGGTGTTCCGCGGCGCATTTCTTGACCCCTTCCAGGCTCCTGTGGCGGTGGACTTTGCCAGCAAGCAGTTCAAGGCCAAGAAGGCCGCTGTGCTCTTTGAAGTGTCCAACGACTACTCCAAGGGCCTGGCCGACAACTTCAAGGCAGCTTTTGAAAAAGTGCACGGCAAGGGCTCCGTGGTCGCCATGGAATCCCACGGCCCCAAGGATCAGGACTTTTCAGCCCAGCTGACCAAGATTATCGCGGCCAAACCCGACTTTATCTTTGTGCCTGAAAACTACAGCTTTGCGGCGCTTATCGTGCCCCAGGCGCGTGACCTCGGCTACAAGGGCCCCTTCATGGGTTCCGACGCCTGGGGTTCCGCCGAACTGTTCAATCTTTGCGGCAAGGACTGCGTTGGCCAGTATTTCTCCACCCACTACACGGCTGAAGGCGCAACGGGCAAGACAAAGGAATTCATCGACAAGTACAAGGCCAAGTACGGCTATGTGCCCGACGACGTTGCCGCCCTTACCTGGGACTCCATCAACATCGTGCTCAAGGCCATTCAGAACGGCGGCAAGGTCGACCCCGACCTCAAGAAGCAGCGCAAGGTCATCCGCGACAATATGGCCTCTCTTGAAAACTTCGACGGCATCACCGGCAGCATGAAGTTCGACGCTAACCACGACCCCATCAAATGCGCCGTCATCGTGCGCGTTACAGATAGTGGCAGCTTCGCCTTCGTTGAATCCGTCTGCCCGAAATAGCCAAACCTGCTGACAAGCCTGGGATGGCAGGCCGTGTGCACCCGCGGGGGGCGGGTGCACACGGCGCACACTGCCCGAGGGTTTATTCGGCACACGCCGCGCATATGGGCCAAGGCCCATCCCCTCTGTGCGACCTGAGCCGAAACAAGCCCCAACTGCTGATACCGAATCGGGTGCCCTATGGACTTTTTTTTGCAGCAAATGCTCAACGCACTGCAATGGGGAAGTTTCTACGCTCTTATAGCCTTGGGTTACACCCTGGTTTACGGCGTTCTTCGGCTCATCAACTTTGCCCATGGCGATATTTTCATGGTGGGCGCATACATCGCATTTTTTGTCTCAACCTGGCTCATTTCCGGTGATGGGCTCGGCCTGCCGCAGCAAGCCGTGCTCTGGCTCACCATTCCCCTGACCATGATTCTTACGGCCTTTGTGGGCGTAACCATCGAGCGCGTGGCCTACCGGCCTCTGCGCCGCAAGGGCGCGCACCGCCTGTACGTGGTCATCACAGCCCTCATGTGCGGTCTTATTCTTGAAAACGGCAACCTTGCCCTTTTGGGCGCCACCAAACGCAAACTTCCCGAGCTGGTTGACAAGGCCGTCTATTCCATCGGCCCCCTGGTTATCACCAACCTGAAGCTCTGGGTCATTGCGGCGGCCATTCTTGTTTTCATCGCCTTGCAGACCATCGTCACGCGCACCAAGGTGGGCATGGCCATGCGCGCCGTGTCATGGGACCGCTTCGCCCTGCCCCTTATGGGCATACCCCTGGACAGCGTCATTGTGGTCACCTTTATTCTCGGCTCAGGCATCGCCGGGCTGGGGGGCATGCTCTTTGCCATGTGCTATCCCACTCTTGAACCCTACATGGGGGCCATGATCGGCTGGAAAGCCTTTATCGCCGCAGTGGTGGGCGGCATTGGCGACATACGTGGAGCATTTGTGGGCGGCTTTTTGCTGGCGTTTGTGGAGATTATGGTGGTGGCTTTTCTGCCTTCAACCTATATGGACCTGTTCTCCTTCACCATCCTGCTGCTCATTCTGTGGATGCGGCCCACAGGCATTTTCGGAACCCCCCAAACGACCAAAATCTAGCCGGAGTCTGAGATGCTCACCATTGTGCAAATAGTACTTGCGATCCTCGCCCTGCTCTGCTTCGGTTATGCCATAAAACGGGTCGTCAGCCAGAAAAAGGTCGATTGCCTGCTGTTCCTGATCCTCGGCGTGGCGCTCATCTGTGCCGAGCACTTCGCGTGGCTGGACGGCTACTGGCTCTCTGTTCTCAAATTTATGGGCATCAACATCGTCTTTGCCTCCAGTCTCAACCTGGTCAACGGCTACATGGGTGAGTTTTCCTGTGGTCACGCGGGCTTCATGTGCGTTGGAGCCTACGTGGGCGGCCTCATTTCCATCATCCTGTTTACGCAGAACAAACTGCTCGGAGCTCCGCTGCTGCCGCCCGAGATGGCTCCGCTGCTCTTTCCCCTGATCGTTTTGGTGGCGGGCTGCGCGGCGGCCATATTCGGCCTGCTGGTGGCCCTGCCCTCGTTCAAGACCCGTGACGACTACCTGGCCATCATCACCATCGCGGCCAACTACATCATCATCGCCGTAATCATCAACATCGATGTTGTGGGCGGCCCGCGCGGCCTTTCGGGCATGCGCGCCACGGTGCGCGCCATGGAGCGCGTGGCCGACGTGCCCTGGATGATGATCTGGGTCGTGCTGCTTGTCATGGTGTCCGTCATGATGCTCTTCAGGCTGGTTAACAGCACCCTGGGCAAGGGCATACCCGCCGTCTGTCAGAACGAGGTCGCCGCGGAAATCATGAGCGTCAACACCAAGAAGGTCAAACTCGTGGCATTCATGGTTTCTGCGGGCATCGCGGGCATGGCGGGCGCGGTATACGCCCACATGTTCAGCTCCATTTACGCCAACAGTTTCGGCATCATGAAGTCCACGGAAGCCATGGTTATGGTCTATCTGGGCGGCATGGGCTCGCTTTCCGGCTCCGTGATGGCGGCCATCCTCTTTACCCTGCTCATCGAGGTGCTGCGCTTCGCGCTGCCCGCCCTGAGCGATCTCATGCACACCCTGCCCTTTGTGCCCGACAGCTTCATGATCAGCCAGGAATGGAAGTGGGTGCTTATTCCCCTTATCCTCATCCTGCTCATGCAGTTCCGTCCCGAAGGGCTTTTGGGCAACCGCGAACTTACCCAGGTCTTTCCCCGGCTGAAAAGACTGCTCACCACCGCCCGTGTGGAATAACCGGCGGCGGCAAATCATGGTTGTACGGACAAAATCCTTGATGACCGACAACATACTGGGGGCAAACCTTGGCACTGCTTGAAATGAACGACGTGACGCAACGCTTCGGCGGACTTATAGCGCTGTCATGCTTCAACATACAAATTGAGGAAAACAGCCTGACCGGCCTTATCGGGCCCAACGGCGCTGGCAAAACTACCGTGTTCAACCTGGCTTCGGGCTTTTACCACGCCAGTGAGGGCGACATTACCTTTGACGGCTACAAGTACAACTCCAAACTTGAGCCACATGAGGTCACAAATCTGGGAATGGCCCGCACCTTCCAGAACATCCGCCTGTGGAGCGACATGACGGTTCTGGACAATATCTGCGTGTCGCAATACAGCCGCCTTGGCTATGGCCTGCTGGACGCGTGGTTCAATACGGGCCGCTACGGCCGCGAAGAAAAGCGCGTAAAAAACAAGGCCGCCCACATCCTTGAAGTGATGGAACTCAGCGACGTGGCGGAGGAGATGCCCAAGAACCTGCCCTATGGCCTGCAACGCCGTGTGGAACTGGCCCGCGCCCTTTCCACAGACCCCAAGCTTCTCTTGCTGGACGAACCGGCGGCCGGGCTCAATTCCTCGGACGTTGACGGTCTGATCAAGCACATCGGCTGGATTTACGACCAGTTCAAAATCGCCATCTGGATGATCGAACACCAGATGAAGGTGGTCATGTCGCTTTGTCAGCACATCACCGTGATGGAGTTCGGGCAGATTATCGCCAGCGGCACGCCACAGGAAATTCAAAACAACCCGGATGTCATCAAGGCATATCTGGGCGACGAAAACGTGTAAGGGGGCGACATGCTGCTGGAAGTTGAAAATCTCTACGCGGGATACGGCAAAATTGAAGCCCTGCACGGCATCTCCTTTCATGTGAACGAAGGCGAAATTGTCACGCTCATCGGGGCCAACGGCGCGGGCAAGTCCACTACGCTCAAGGCAGTCATGCGGCTTACGCCGCCGGAATCGCCCACGGTGTTCGGTGGCGACATCCGCTTCAAGGGCAAATCCATCCTCAAGACCGAGGCGCACAACGTGGTGGCCCATCTGAAAATGGACCTTGTGCCCGAAGGCAGGCACATTTTCGGCAACCTCACCGTGCATGAAAACCTCAAGCTCGCCACATGGACACGCAAGGGCCACGGTATTGAAAAGGACATGGACAGGGTTTTTGACCTGTTCCCCCGCCTTCAGGAACGCATGCACCAGCGCAGCGACACCCTCTCCGGCGGCGAACAGCAGATGCTGGCCGTTGGCCGGGCGCTCATGACGGACTGTTCCGTCATTCTTCTGGACGAACCCTCCATGGGGCTTTCGCCCCTGCTCATGTATGACATGTTCCGCACTTTCAAAAAGCTCAACAGCGAAGGGCTCACTGTTGTCGTTGTGGAGCAGAACGCCCGCCTGGCTCTTCAGGTGGCGGACCGGGGGTATGTGCTGGACACGGGAGCCATCGTAGCCCAGGGCACGGCGGCGGAACTTGCCGACACCCCCGAGATAAAGGCGGCCTATCTGGGCGCGTAACAGCAGGCACAACTGCCGGACACCGTCTTACCTTTCACGGAATCCCGGCAATAACAGCCAAGCGGAGCCAGCATCCCTCCGCCCCGACAAGAAGCCATGGCTTCCTATACAGGGGCGGAACAAAGGGGTATGCTGGCTCTGCTGCATTTGTGCATTAGCGCATGTTGCCTTTGAAAAATTACATGCTCTAACGCTGCACGGTGGTGCAGCGCGCCGCAATATGGCATAGATTCTGCCGAGCTTCAGCCGTTGCGACGCAAGAAGCTACGGATAAAGACAGCATTGGTTATCCGTAAGCGGCAAAGAACCGCTAACGGCTACCACAAATCACATTTTTCGGCAGAATGACAATATTGAAACGTGAGGCATTTCAAAAACAGGCTGATTTAAGCTGACATTTCTTTGCCCCCAAACGCCCACCGTGCCACGCCAATGGCAACGCATGCGGAGGAAGCATGAATCAAGAACACGCCCTCAATCCGGCACTGACCCAGCTTACCCACTGGTTGCGCCAACGCCATGATCAGGTGATGCAGGCCGAGGCAAAAGCCCTGCAATACCTTGACGCGGGAGACGCTCCCAGCCACAATGCCTGCATGCGCCAGAAGGCCGAACTGCTGTCCACCATGGCTGAAGACGCCAAGCCCATGCTTGAATTTCTGCCCGGCGAGCTGCGTTTCAATCTGGCCATGGCTCTTGAAAAGTTTTCCTCCAGCGCCCGCATGGCCCTGCGGCTCAGTTCCATCTTCTACATGGGCGCCCTGCTTTACCCGGACGACCACAAAAAAGGCGAGCCAGACAACCTGATTCTGTGCATTGAACGTATTGAAAAACAGGGCGAAGACTTCCAGCACGACTAGAGCAGTCAACGAATGAAATGAGTTAACTGCTCTGCAAGGATTTTCAGGAAAATCCTTGCCACGAAATGCGAGCAGGCAGGCTTTTGCCTGCCGTACGCGAGCATTTCAAGTGTTAAACGCTCCAGGTGTTCGCGGCTTGCACCGCTCCGTGACGCGCTGGCACGAACACCTGCCACGCGGATGGCAAAACAGCGGACGGGCAGAACTCTTGTCAAAGGTCTTTGTGAACTTATTTCAAATTTGCAAGCCGCCCGCAAGGCGGCGCAACCAGCATACAGCACCGCCCGGCATGGGGCCGCGCGGCTTCAGAACATCCAAGGAGTACCGCATGACGCGCACCCTAGATTTGCCCGACATTTCGGCAATACTGAAAATATCTCTGCTTCCCCTTCTGGCGGCCCTCATTCTTATGGCGTCTCCTGTCCACGCCATGCCCGGCATGGGCAGCGGCGAGGGCAGCGGCATGGGCGACAAATTCAGCCAGATGGATACCAATAAAGATGGCAAGGTCAGCCGTGAAGAGTTCAAGGCGCTCTTTCCCAACATGAGAGAAGAAGCCTTTGTGGCCATAGACAAGGACGGCGACGGCTTCATTTCCGTTGACGAATGGAATGCCTTCATGAAGGAGCATTCCTCCGGCATGCGTCCCAATACTATGAACAACGGCCCCATGCCCACTGTTCCCGGCAACCCGATGATGCCAAATCCGGGCAGCGCGGAGCTGCCGCTGGTCACGCCGCCCAATGGCAACTAGGCGCTCTGGACCGGCCTTTTCCGAGCCCCGGCATTTCACTGCGAATGCCGGGGCCGCTTCTGTTTCCGGGTCTCATCCTGGGTCTCAGTCCAGGTCGCAGCCCCGATCAAAGTCCGTGCCTCAGCCTGATGCCCAGTCCGGACCGTTGCCCGCCAAGGAACAGCCCCTCTTCGTGCCCATGAGCGCGGCTGAAATGCACGCGCTCGGCTGGGACAGCCTGGACGTGCTCTTCATCACCGGCGACGCCTATGTGGACCACCCCTCCTTCGGCAGCGTTCTGCTGGCCCGCTGGCTGATCCACCACGGCTTCCGCGCGGGCATTGTGGCTCAGCCGCGATGGGAAACTCCCGATGACCTGCTTGTCATGGGCAGACCCCGCCTCTTCGCTGGCGTCAGCGCAGGCGCTCTGGATTCCCTGTTGGCCCACTACACGGCCTTTCGCAAAAAGCGCCACGACGACGCCTACACCCCTGGCGGCAAAGCGGGTGCGCGCCCCAACAGGGCCTGTCTGGTATACGCGAACCTGGCCCGCCGGGCCTTTCCCGGTCTGCCCCTGGTGCTTGGCGGCATCGAGGGCAGCCTGCGGCGCGTGAGCCATTACGACTTCTGGACAGACGCTCTGCGCAAGCCCATTCTTATGGACGCCAAGGCCGACCTGCTCATCTGGGGCATGGGCGAACGCGCCACCCTGGAGTGCGCTCAGCGTCTGGACGCCGGAGAAGACTTGCGCGGCATACCCGGCACGGCGTGGCTGGACAAACTTGAACAGCTCCCCGATGGCCCGCTCCCGGCCAACCTGCCACCGGAAATGGCCCAGGCCCCCCGCGTGCCCCTGCCCGCTCACGAAGAAATTTTGGCTGACCCCGTGCAACTGCTGACCATGACGCAGGAACTGGAGCGCCAGGTGCACAGGCTGGACGCCTGGGCCTTTCAGCCCGTTGGCGACCGCGCCGTGGTCCTGGCCCGACCGGCTCCGCCCCTGACCACGCAGGAAATGGACGCCCTGTACGAAATCCCCTTCACCCGGCGGCCTCACCCAAGCTACAGGGAAGCCATCCCGGCGGCGGAAATGATGCGTACCAGCATTACCAGCCATCGCGGCTGCGGCGGCGGTTGCTCTTTCTGCTCCCTGGCCCTGCATCAGGGTCGCCGCATCAGCTCCCGATCCGAGTCTTCCGTACTGGACGAAGCCCGCAGGCTTGGTCAGGAAAACATGGCCCGTGGCAAAGGGCCGGTGGCCATTTCAGACGTGGGCGGCCCCACGGCCAACATGTGGCAGGGCTATTGCGCCCTTGATCGGGCGGAAGCCGCCAGCGAAGACCATATGCCCTCCGCTGAAATCTCCACGGATCAAAGCCCCAAGCAACACAGCGCTGCCCACGCCCCGGCAGACGCGCCCGCCAGGAGTCGCTGCCGTCGGGCAAGCTGCTGTTATCCTACGGTATGCAAGTTTTTCACAACGCCGCAAAACAGGCATGTGGGCCTGCTGCGCAAGGTCGCGGCCCTGCCCGAAGTCAAGCAGGCCCGCGTTGCCAGCGGCGTTCGCGCCGACCTGGCCCTGCGTGACGCCGCCGCCCTGGCGGCCTATACGGGCGAGTTCACGGGCGGGCAACTCAAGGTCGCGCCCGAGCACTGCGCCACCGGCGTGCTCTCGCTCATGCGCAAGCCGCCCCTGGAAGTTTTTGAAGCCTTTCTGGCCAGCTTTGTGCGCCAGAGCAAGGCAGCGGGACGCGAACAGTACGTTGTTCCCTACCTGATGAGCGGCTTCCCGGGCTGTACGGACGACGACATGCGCACCCTCGCCAACTGGCTGCGCCAGCGCAACTGGAATCCACGCCAGACCCAGTGCTTTATCCCCACGCCCGGAACCATCGCCACAGCCATGTTTTACTGCGGCAAAAACGAGGCCGGGGAAGACATCTACGTGGCCCGAACCGACGCGCAGCGCCTGCGGCAGCACGGTCTGCTCATGCCAGGCAGAAAACCGGGCGACGAGGACAACAACCGCCCGCGACGCGGCAACGAGAGTCATGCTCCCCGCAAAGATGACGCCAAAGCCCGTCGCCACACGCCTGACGGCAGGCAGGATCGTGATGCCAGGCCCGATGCCCGACGTGACGCACGGCCCGATGCCCGACGTGACGCGGACGCGGCCCGGGGCAGGCCCCCGGAAAGAACGGGCCAGAAGCCCGACAGGCAGGGGAACCGTCAGAAAGAACACGGGGCGGACAGGCGCAGGCTTCCAGCACCCGGACGCCGCGCCTGACAGCAGGAGGATATATGTCGCAACAAATCGAAGATCGCCTTACCCGTCTGGAAGAACTGACTTTTTTTCAGGAAGAACGCATCGAGAAACTCGACGCGGCCCTTATGGCCCAGCAAAGCCAGCTGGACGCCCTGGAGCAGGAACTGGCCAGCGCCCGCACTGTCATTCGCGCCCTGCGCGACAAGCTGGCCGAGCAGCCGGAAAACGGCCTGCCGCCGCACTTTATGCCCGAACGCTGGTAATATCGTATCGGGACAGGGTGGGTGAAATACTTTGTGGGGGAGGGACCCTTTTGTAAAAGGGTCCCTCCCCCACACCCCCTCCCTCTAGAGCAGATTAACTTTGAAAATATACATTTTCAAAGTTTGAGGCACGCTCACTTCGGCGTTTAACAGCGCAAATAAATTGCGCTTACGCCTCCGTGGCGGGCGTCTGCTCCCGCATCCGCCAGAGCAATTTCATTATGAAATTGCTCTAAAACTTTTATTTGTAGGTGAGTCAACGCTGGAAGATGGCCAGGTCTGAAGCGATTTTCAGTGGTCGCGTCTTCCAGAGTCACGCGATTTCAAAGACAGTCGACTCCACAGAACGAGGCCCGCACTTCGTAAGAAGTGCGGGCGACCATTTTGATGACACCTGCGCGTTTAATCGCTTGGTACGCCGCCACCGGCGGCAAAACCGCCGGGCGGAAAGGCACGAAAACAGCTCACACACGGCGCGGCAAGGTCGCGACCTGTTCGCAGTTTTCTGCACTGATGCCTGCGGCAACAGCGAGAGGCCCGCACTTCGCAGAAGTGCGGGCCTCTTGGCACAAAAAGCTGGCTTAGTGCTGCGACAGCCTCCGTCAGGTCAGGGAGCGTGCAGCAACAGGAAGAGCCATGATAAAAGTTTTAGGGGGTGGGGGCGTGGGGGAGGAGACCCTTTTACAAAAGGGTCCCTCCCCCACAGAACACTTCACCCCGCAGAACTCTTCACCCCAAAAAGCTCTGTTCTAGAAGCCGAAGCCGTCAGAACTCGCGCCGGAAGCTCCGAAGCCGAAATCATCGGGCACGGCGTTTTCTTCAATGGCTTCAGCAGCGGCTTCGTCGCCGGAGGCGGTCAGGGCCGCGCCAGCGCCGCCGGCCATGACCATGCCCTTGAGACCGTCTTTGATGGCGTCTTTGATATTCATGAGCAGGTCGTCATGGTTGACGGCGATCTTGCCCTGGTATTCGGCTGTCTGGCGGCGCAGTCCGCCAATATCGGCGTTCAGGGTCTTGATCTTGGCTTCCAGTTCGTCAACCTTCTTGGACAGGGCTTCGGCGCGGGCTTCCGTGGGCTCAAGGACGCGTACGCGTTCTTCGAGAGCCGTGGCTGCGGAAGTCTGGGCGACCATGCTGTCATAGACTTCACCCAGGAAGTCCAGCACCTTGTCCACCATGGCCTTGGTGTGACCGTCCATGGCGGGGAGGGAAACATTGTCGCCAAGCAGGCTTCTGCCGTTGCTCACAAAGGCGTCCCAGGACTGGCCTTCTTTCCATTCCAGTTCCAGAAACTTGGGGAAGCAACGGGCCAGCCAGGTGGCGGCGAAGGGGCCCACAGCCTTGGCGCAGGTGTCACAGACAACAGTGCGCCCGGCCACAAAACCGGCGATTTCCTTTACGTCCACGCCATCCTTGCCCACCACCAGGGCAAGCACGGACTCCACAGGAAAAACTTTGCGAGATGTATCGGACATGGCGGCCTCCTCCTCGGAGATCGTATTTTTATTCATGAAAACTCTGTTCCAACAGTCCAAACTTTGCCGTCGCCCCCGGCGAAACCACCGGGGGAGACGCGCCAGACTAGCTTCTGCCGTACATGCGGGCGTACAGCAGCGCCACTGTGCGGTATAAAATATGCCCGAGCTTGGACCAGGGCAGATAGGCGAAAAGCATCCACACAAACACCAGGTGCAGGTAATACACGACGAAGGCAGGCACAATGGCGTCCGCCAGGCGGAAGCCCTGAGCCATCACGCCCGTGAGCGCGATTACCCATATGATGCCCAGCAGGTACCAGTCGTACCAGCTGGAGCCCTGGAACTTGGGATTCAGACGCAGACGGCGAACCGTCAGCAGGCCCAGGCCCAGCAGCAGCATGAACGCGCCGATGTTGGCCAGAATCTTCACCGGGAAGGTCAGCGGCATGGGCGTTTCAATCTTGATGAGCGGAATGACCTTGCCGCCCCAGTGGCCCAAAGCCACCACAGCCGTCACAAAGGCCAGGATGGCGAAGCTCCACACCAGAAGGAAGTGGCCGTTTTTGCGGCTGGGCGTTTCCCTGCCGGTGACGGGGCCGTCTTCGCAATCGTCGAACTTGCGGTGGGTGATGATTTCGTCCCACAGAACGTCCCACAGATGCCAGACCCAGCATTTGGTTTTGCCGATAACGGTCATCGAGCCTTCAGGCTTGAATTGCGCCCACAGTTTCATGGCTCCCCGCGCCAGTATGAACAGCGCGGTGAAGAAGGTCAGCATGAAGATGGGGTCAATGGTGTAATCGCCATAGAATACCTGGCCGAAGACGATACGGCCGTCGGCGGCGCGGGGGAACCACTGGCCGCCGTTGAAACCGGCGCGGATCCACCACACCACAAGCCAGAGCACCGCGGGGATGCCGAAGAGAATGGGCAGGCCTGAGGGCTTGCTCATCCACTTGCCCACGATGGAGGGCTCGGTCAGATCTTTATAGATGACGTTGCGTGCCGCGCCCATGAGGTCGGCAGGCTTGGCGCCGCGCGGGCACAAGTCGGAGCAGTTGCCGCAGTTGTGGCAAAGCCACAGGTCGATGTCGCAGCGCAGCTTGTCCTTGAGGCCCCAGGAGGCCCACACCATTTCTTTGCGCGGATAGGGCGCGTTGGCAGGAGCCAGGGGGCAGGCCACGGAACACGTGGCGCACTGGTAGCACTTCTTGAGGGACTCGCCCCCCGCCTCTTCCAGCGCCCTGGCGAACTCCAGGTCAGGTTTGATTGTAATTTGTGCCATTGCTGCCTTCCTCCTACATGCCCTTGAACGGGTTGGGGCCCATTGCCATGATGCGGTCCACAAAGCCGTCGATGAGGTTGGGGACCTTGTCGTACTCGTCAATGGCCACTTCAAGCAGTTCCACCCGTTCAGGCTGCACGCCCAGGCGGTTGAGAGTCTCGGCTATGTTGTCCTTGCGCTTGGCGCAGATTTCGGAGCCTTTCACAAAGTGGCACTGGTAGTCGTCACCATACTTGCAGCCCAGCAGCATCACGCCGTCATAGCCCTTGCTCATGGCGTCGGACACCCAGATGGCGTTCACCGAACCGAGGCAGCGCACGGGAATGATGCGGCAGTAGGGGCTCCAGGGCTTGTGCCGCTCACCGGCCATATCGAGGGCCGGGTAGGCGTCGTTTTCGCAAGCCAGGATGAGCACGCGGGGGCCGTCTTTCTTGAAGTCCTTGGGCACCTGCACTTCACGGATCATCGAGCCGATCTGGTCGATATTGTAGTTCGCGAAGGAGATGACGCGCTCGGGGCAGGCGCCAAAACAGGTGCCGCAGCGGCGGCAGCGCGTGGGGTTGAGCCTGGGCGTACCCTTTTCATCATCGTCCAGTGCGCCGAAGGGACATTCCTCGGTGCAGCGCTTGCACTGGGTGCAGCGAACCATGTTGAACAGCGGGTAGGACAGGTCGCCCGAACGCGGGTGCACGGCCACGCCGTGGCTTGACGCTTCAATGCACTGCACGGCTTTGAGCACCGCGCCCTTGGCGTCTTCTTCGCAGGCGTCCATGGTCAGGGGCTGACGCACGCAGCCCGCCGCGTACACGCCGGTGCGGCGCGTTTCGTAGGGGAAGCAGATGTAGTTTGAGTCGGCAAAGCCGTCAAACAGCGCCAGATCGGGAAAATCCGGGCCCTGACGATAGTCGAAATGGATGGTCACGTCCTTGGCCGTGGTGGGCACAAGGCCCGTAGGCAGAACAACCATGTCCACATCAAGGTCAAAGTCCATGCCCAGCAGGGTGTTTTTGCACTCCACGACCATGTGGTTGCCAGCTTCACGGATATCCGTGACGTCGGCCTTGGTCATCATGACGCCCAGGCGCTCCTGCATCTTCTTGTAGAAGCGCTCAAGAATTCCGGGAACGGTCATGTCCTTGTAAAGGATGAAGGTCTGGCAGGCGTCGTTGGTCTTTTCACAGACGGTATTGGCCAGACGCAGCATGCCCACGCTGTTGACGGCGTTGGAGTACGCCAGATGGCGGATGCTTTCGAGGTCTTCTTTCACAAAGACTTCTTCGCCTTCTGCGGCAGGATCTGCGACAGGAGCTTCGGCAGAGGCTTCGCCCTCAATGGGGCAACCTTCCACAGCTTCGGTCACGGCCTTTTCGGCCATGGTGGTATCAAGCACAAAGGCTATGCGGTTGGCCTTGACCTGATCAGCGACCAGCATCTTGCCAAAGGTGGCTGCGTCCACCACCATGGGGCTCTTGCCGAGGCCCATGGGAGCGAGGTACTTCTGGTCCAGGGCCACCCAGCCCGTGGCCAGCACAACAGCGCCCACTTCCACGTCCACCGTGCCGGAGGCTGTGGCGATGGCGGCCTTGAATTCGCCCGGCTGGCCTTCCAGCTTCTGCATCTGGGCGTTTGTGTAAATCTTGATCTTGGGGCTGCCCATGGCCTCGCTGACCTTGGCCACGAGGTTGGTGGGCTGCTTGTTTTCCCAGGGAGAAGCCAGAGGTGAGGCCGTGGGAATATTGTTGGCCGCGCCGCCCAGCTTGTCGCTCTTTTCCACCAGCACCACTTCATAGCCGGTGGCCGCGGCTTCAAGGGCCGCCGTGAGGCCGGTCCAGCCGCCGCCGATAACCAGAATGCGCTGCACGCCCTGTACCGAAGCGGCTTCGGGGGCCTCGCTCTTCTGCAGTTTCACCACGCCCATGTTCACATAGTCACGGGCCATGAGCTTCAGCAGTTCCGGCGCGCCCTTGGCTGTATCCACAGGGCTTCTGTCGGGATTTTTGTACGCCTGCACGCATTGTTCGCGCAGGTTCACGTGCTCAACCAGCACGGGCAGGCGATAGAGTTCGCCATCCACGCGCGGGGAAGAGCCGCAGAACAGCACGCCGTCAAGGCCCTGGGCCTCGATGTCGTCCTTGATTTCATCCAGGGCCAATGCCAGCACGGGAACCACCTTGACCACGGCAGTGAGATCGCCCCACTTTTCCGCGGTTTGGGCGGCAAGCGCCTCTACGTCAAGGCCGCCGCCGATATTCTGCTGGTCAAAATAGACGCCAATCTTACCGGCCATGCCGCCTACCTCCCTTTCACCGTTTGTACCGCCTTCAGGGCGGCGGCTGTGCCGGACTGAGCCGAGCGCATCACATCCAGGGGCATGCGAGCGCAACCGGCTGCAAAAATGCCGGCCTCTTCACCGCCCGCCACAAAGCCTTCTTCATCAAGAGGCAGGGGCAGAGGCGCGTCTTCACCGGCCAGCGAGGGCTGCATGCCCGTGGCCAGTACAACAAGGTCATAATCAAGGGTGAGTTTTTCACCGCTCACGGCGTCTTCAGCAGTCAGGCGAACCTTGTCGCCTTCGGCCTGCACGGCGTCAGCCACCTTGCCCTTGACAAAATGCACATTGGGCATGGCCTTGACCTTTTCGAGCACCTTCACGTAGCGGCCAGGGGCGCGCAGGTCGATGTAGTACACCGTGATCTGCGTTTCGGGGCTTTGCTCGGCCAGATACTGACACTGCTTGAGCGTGGCCATACAGCAGATATAGGAACAATAGTTCAGGTGGTTCTGGTCGCGGGAACCCGCACACTGCACAAAGGCCACATGGTGCGGCCTGCGCCCGTCAGTGGGGCGCACGATGCGCCCGCCGGTGGGCCCGCTGGGCGCGGCGAGGCGTTCAAGCTGCATGTTGGAAATGCAGTTTTTCACAGTGCCGGCGCCAAGATTGGTGAGGCGGGTCACGTCATAGGGCTTCCAGCCGGTGGCGACGACCACCGCGCCCACGCTGAGCTCGATTTCGCGAGGTTCTTCATTCACGTCCAGAAACGTGTTGCCCGCAACGCGGGCCGCGTCGGCCTTGGAAAGCCCCTTCATGTCCAGCGTGTAGCGGCTGGGGAAGGCAAAGGGCATGGCCTTGAAAAGGGCCTTGCGCTTGGAAAGACCAAGGTCGAATTCGCTGGGGGTTTCACCGTCCAGACTGGAAGCCAGCAGGCTGAAATCCACATTGTGGGGCGCCGTGTGGCGCGGCTTGATGCGCACCTTCACGGTGTAGTCGCCCTTGACCCCGCTAAAGCCAACGACTTCAGCCTGGGTAAAGAACTTCACACGGGGATTTTTCCTGATACGCTGGAACTGGATTTCCAGACCGCAGGAGGGAGGACAGAGTTTTGGGAAATATTTGTTGAGCTGAGCCACGCGGCCCCCGAGCCAGGGCGACTTTTCGACGATATAGACGTCGTGGCCCAGTTCCGCCGCTTCAATGGCGGCTGTAAGGCCTGCAAAGCCGCCGCCCACGACGAGAATGGCATTGGACATCCTGGATATCCTCCTGCGTTGTTGCATAGCGGCTGAAGAAGCGCCAACGGGCTTCCGCCGCAGAAAAAAGGGTGGCCGCATCCGGCCTGTCTTTACGGGCTCCGGCTCTTACCGGCTGCCGACGGTCAATCGCTCTGCCTGAGTGCGATGACCCTGAGCCGTCCACGCGCCCTTTAAGACACTGCCTCCCCATAACCGGCAAAACTCCCGCCGACGGTCAACCGTTTAGCGGGGAGCGTGAAGGCCAAACAGACCATAAACCTGCTGGTTTGGCATCCGGGCTGTATGCCCGGGCCGGGCCGTCGCCGCGCTGAGCGGCGGCAGCCCTTGCTTCACGCTCTCTGTGTTTCTTCGCACACCCCTTGACTGAACATACGTACAGCCAAGGGGGCGGCCTTACGGCCGCCCCTTTAGTGCTGCAATGCCGCCGACTAGTCGGGGATGATCTGGTAATAGGGCTTCTTGAAGATCTTGGTCTCGCCAGTGGCGGGATCATACTTGGAGTTCACGAAGCACTTCCACTTGGTGTCGTCCAGGGCCATGAAGTCCGCGCGATAGTAGAAGCCGGGATAACGGGATTCTTCGCGGAAGGAGATGTGCTGCATATGCAGGCGCACCGTCCACAGGCGATGGTAGTTTTCCCAGCAGCGCAGCAGTTCGTGCAGGTCACGGGAGGCCAGCTTGAGGGAGTCTTCTTCCATCATGGCAAGCAGGTTGAAGCCCGTGTCGAGCAGAGCCTTGGAGGTGGTGTAGTAGGTGCTCACGCCGCCGCCGTACTCGTCGGTGCACTTCACAAGACGCATCATGAAGTTCTTGGGCGTGATGTAGTTGGGGTTGACCACGGGGTCGGTGGAGGCGTCCTTGCCAGCAAGGAAGTTATAGTAAGGACGGTAGATCAGCTTCTTCAGTTCATCGGCGGTTTCCTTGCACTCGGGCTTGAAGTCCTTGTGGTCAAGGCACCAGCGCACCATCTGCTTGCCGGCGATGCGGCCTTCAGCATGGGAACCGGAAGAGAACTTGTGGCCGGAGGCGCCCACGCCGTCGGCGCAGGTGAACAGACCTTCAACCGTGGTCATGCGGTTGTAGACTTTACCGTTGGAAGCGCGGACCTTGTAGTCTTCGGGCACCCAGGCTTCGTCGGGACCGGACACCCAGATGCCGCAGCAGCCGGAGTGGGAGCCGAGCAGGTAGGGTTCGGTGGGCATGATTTCGGAACCGCGTTCTTCAGGAGCGGTATTGGTGCAGGCCCACAGGTTGGCCTGGCCAACGCACATGTCGAGGAAGTCTTCCCAGGCTTCGGACTCAAGTTCCTTCTGCTGCTCTTCATTCAGAGTGGCGAAGGTGGTCTGCAGGGCAGTCTTGGTGTCCATGTAGATGGGGCCGCGACCTTCGCGCATTTCGCGAAGCATCATGTGGTTACGCAGGCAGGTCGGAATGACATGGCCCTTGGCGTAGCCGCGGTCTTCGTAGGGCTTCAGCATGGCACGGTTGGTCACGCAGTAGTCTTCGCCCTTGCTGTTGGTGGCTTTGGCCTTGAACAGAAGGAACCACGCGCCCACGGGGCCGTAACCGTCCTTGAAGCGGGCGGGCACGAAGCGGTTTTCCATCATGGTCATTTCAGCGCCGACCTGAGCGCACATGGTGTAGGTGGAGCCGGAGTTCCACACGGGATACCAGGCGCGGCCCATGCCTTCACCGGTGGAGCGGGGACGGTACACGTTCACCGCGCCGCCGGCGGCCACCATGATGGCGTTGGCTTTGAAGATGTGCACTTCGTTGGCGCGCAGGTTGAAGCCCACGGCGCCGGCGATGCGGTTGGGGGTATTTTTGTCGAGCAGCAGCTTCACGATGAAGATGCGTTCCATGATGCGGTCTTCACCCAGGGCATTCTTGGCGGCTTCGGCCACGATGCACTTGTAGGATTCACCGTTGATCATGATCTGCCAGCGGCCGGAGCGCACGGGGGCGTCGCCCTTGCGCAGGCTCTTGCCGGCGGCCTTGGCGGCGGCGCCGTTCATGTTGTGGCCGTCTTCACCCTTGATCCAGCAGGGCAGACCCCAGTCTTCGAACAGATGCACGGAGTCGTCAACGTGACGGCCGCAGTCGAAGATAAGGTCTTCGCGCACGAGACCCATAAGGTCGGTACGGACCATGCGCACGTAGTCGTCGGCGCTGTTGTCGCCCAGGTAGGTGTTGATGGCGGAAAGACCCTGAGCCACGGCACCGGAGCGCTCGAGGGAAGCCTTGTCGCAAAGCATAATTTTCAGGCCGTGCTTGTCGCCCCAGCGCACTGCTTCAAAAGCGGTGCCGCAGGAACCCATGCCGCCGCCCACGATGAGCAGGTCAACCGCATGTTCTTTCACTTCGGGTTCGGCAATGGCTACGCCCTTGGTCGCTTCCTTGACGGGAATCATAGGCATAATGGTATCTCCTTATCGCACTAGCGGTTGCAAAAGCCTAGCGGCCGATTTCCATGCAGGTGAGAGCCTTGTCGGCTTCCAACATTTCGAACTTCTTGCCGAGAGCTTCCTTGGGGGCAACCAGGGCGGTTTCGGTGAAAAGCAGTTCGTCTTCGATGTTGGCGCCTTCGGGATGACCGTCAAAAGGCTTGATGGAACCTTCCGGCGTGGTGCGAATGGGGAACTTGAAACGCTTGACATTGCCGTTACGGAACTGAACCGTCCACATGATCGAGTCGGCCGAGCGCATGGGGATACAGGTTCCACCCATGGGAGCGAAGTCAGCGTAGGGGCGGGCCGTAATGGCGCCCTGGGGGCAGATCTTCACGCAGGAATAGCATTCCCAGCAGGCGTCGGGTTCCTGGTTGTAGGCCTTCATTTCCTCGGCATCGAGGATCATGAGGTCGTTGGGGCAAATGTACATGCAGGCCGTCTTTTCGCCACCCTTGCAGCCGTCACATTTGGACGGATCGACATAAGTCGGCATACGTATCCTCCAACTCTGTAAAAGTGTTTGAAAACCCGCCGGGTTCGGCGTGGCGTGGCGGCAGATTCCGACACGCCGGGGTTAGCCGAGCGCTTTCGCAACAAA
This sequence comes from Desulfovibrio simplex, assembly GCF_055387835.1. NCBI lineage: Bacteria > Pseudomonadati > Thermodesulfobacteriota > Desulfovibrionia > Desulfovibrionales > Desulfovibrionaceae > Desulfovibrio > Desulfovibrio simplex. Next base: position 3,519,920 of record NZ_AP042377.1, on the reverse strand, counting down.
CGTTGGGCGAATGGCTTGCGCAATTAGTAACAAGCACTTAGCGTCCGAGTCAAGCCCCCTCTGCAAAAATTCGTGGAAAGTCTACAGCGCCGAACATCAATTCTTCTTAAATTCAAACCGGTTAATCATCTTGTGAAAAAAAATCTAATCCCCGTTTCTCACCATCCCCCGCAGAGCCCTCGCGAGCCGACCCTTGCAAGAGAAGCCATTTCAAGCTAACACGCATGCGCAGAGAAAGGAAGACTGTGACACTAAATTGTTACACATTTCTGCCAAGTCTCTGTTATCCCTTACAACGTATAAGTATTTGCCATATCCCTTCCATTTTTCCCACAGGAAAGAGCATGACTGACCATTCCAATGATTCACGCGGCTCCCGCCCCTTTCGAGACGCCCGCGACGCGCGCGACTCCCGCGGTCCCCGCACTCCTCGTGACGCACGCGATGCACGTGGGCCGCGTCCCCCCCGGGATGCCCGTGACTCACGCGATGCACGCGGCCGTGATGACGCGCCTGTGCGCCGCCCCCTGCGCGAAACTGTTTGCGAAATTGACCGCGACATTCTGCGCCTTTTGCTGCGCCGCCACAACATTCTGGCGCGCATGCGCGGCGACAAGTCGCATCTTGACTCCGCCGAAGAAAAAATGCTGCGCGAATCGTGGGAAGGCGCAGTGGCCCGCATCAGCCGCGATGCCCGCCTTTCGGGCCATTTTTTTTCTCTGATGCAGGAAGTGGAATTTCTGCCCCGCCCCGTGAGCGAACGGCAGACTGAAGGCGCCGAAGGGCAGGAAAACGCCGATGGCCGCACGGGTGAAGGCCCTGCCGCACAGGAAGGGCCGGACAAGCGCATTGCCTTCAACCTCGCCCCGCCCGCGAAGCCCGTTCGCCTGCGCATGCAGGCGCCCCTGGCCTGTCGCGCCACCCGCGCCTGGCTTATGCTGGCCGCGGCCACGGGCCAGCCCACGCGCCTGAGCCCCTGCCTCATGAACGATCCTATCGTGGACTGCGTGAAGATGCTCATCCAGATCGGGGCCTCCCTTACCCGTGAAGACGACGGCGTCACGGCGCGCCCCTCCGTGCCCGTGAGCGCGCCCGACAAGGTGCTGTACGTGGGCGACAGCGCATGGAACTTCTTTTTGCTGCTGGGACACTATCTGGGCCGCCCCTCACGCGCGAAATTCATGGGTGAAACAAGCCTGAAACTGGCCGACCTTTCCGCGGTGCGCCATTTTCTGCCCGCCATGGGCGCGCGCCTTGTGCATGTGGTGCCCAAAAGCGACGGACTGCCCGCCCGCCTGGAGTGCTCCGGCATTATTCCCGATGCGGTGGTCATGCCCGCCAACACGCCTGCGGAACTGGCCGAGGGCATACTGCTGGCAGCGCCTGGCTACGAACACAGCCTGATGATGGATTTGACGGGCCACCCCGCCCAGAAGACCATCTTTGCCCGCACCCTGCCCATACTGCGGGCAGCCGGGGCCGATGTGAGCGTGGACGGCGGCGTGGTGCGCATTCATCCGACCAAGCTGGAAATTCCCGCCCTGCCCGACCTGCCCATGGAGCCTGAGTTGGCGCTCTTTTTGCTCTCCCTGCCCCTGGCCATGGGCGGCGAAACCCGCCTTGCCGGGCTCTGGCCCCAATGGCCCGCAGCCGAGGCTGGCTGGAAGCTCCTGCACGGTCTGGGCCTTGACCTGCGTCAGCACAATGGCGCGGAAGGCGCGGAAATAACCGCCAGCAGCGCGGCCCCCATCAAGAACTTCTCCCTTGCCGCCCTGCCCGAAAACCTGCCTTCGGACTGGGCCCCGCTGGCCGTTGGCCTGGCCGCCTGCGCCGCCCTGCGCGGCGCGCAGGTCACCCTGCCCCCACTTTCGCAGGGAACGGACGTGCATGAGGTGGAAAGTTTCCTCCACGCCCTTGGCCTGGAACAGGGCAGTGATGGCAAGTTGTGCAAAAATGAACAATCTGGCGTCAAGACGGGCTGGAATGCCCCCTCCCCTGTATGGGCCATGGCCTTTGCCCTGGCGGCCTGCGCCAAACAGCACCAGAAGCTTGGCAACCCCGGCGTCATGACGGGCCTGTACCCGGCTTTCTGGGCCCTGTACAATGCCCTGCCCGAACCGCCGCAGCGCCGCGCCGCCGCCGAGGCCGCCCCGGCCGCCCCGGCCCGCCGCCGCATTATCACCTCGGTTGTGGCCGTGCCGCCCGAACTCAAGGAAGATGAAGACTTCTAGCTCAGGATTTCCTGAGTGCTGCTACGCGAGGGCCGCCCATCCGGGCGGCCCTCTTGCGTTTGACGCCCTACCCGCATTAGCGCAGAGTAGTTGGAATATGCGTTGTTCGCAGGTGTTTTTGGTATTTTGTGGGGGGTTGTGGGGGTTTGTAGCGTCTTGCGGTGTTTTGTGGGGGAGGGACCCTTTTGCAAAAGGGTCGCCTCCCCCACACCCCCACCCCCTAAAACTCTTACGAACCCCTTTTCCGCCATGCCGCCGTCCCCCCAGGAAAAACAATCCGAGGCACTACGACTAGCCACAGGAGAATGCCCACCATGCCCCGTCGTCCTTTACGGCTCACCCTCCCGCCCCTGATGTCAGCTCTGGTATTTTTTCTGCTTGCCGCGCCCACTGCTCTGGCCTGCACCCTGTGGGCCGCAGCCGGAGACGCCGTCCTAGGGGGCGGCACCATCATCGTGAAAAACAGGGACTGGACGCCGGGGGAAAGCCAGCGCATCGAGATTTTCAGGCCAGCGGGCGGGTATGCCTATGCGGCGCTCATGGCCACACGCGAAGCCCAAAAAAACACCGGCGGGCAAGTGGAGATTGACCGCCCGGTGGCGGGGGTCAATGAAAAGGGGCTTACGGTCGTCAGCGCGGCGGCGAGCAGCCTGCCACGCAGGGACAGGCAGGCATCCACGGCCAACCACAAGCTTATGGCCCAGATACTCACCCTTTGCGGCTCGGTGGATGAAGCTATGGCTCTGGACCGGTCCCGGTTTCGCGGGCCGCTCTTTCTGATGCTTGCGGACAGGGATAAAATAGCGATCGTTGAAATCGGCCTGGAAGGAATGGTGGCCTGGCGCACGCAGACCAACGGCGTGCTGTACCATACCAACCACTATCTTGAACCGGCCCTGCAACGCTTCAACAGAAAACTTGGCGAAAGCAGCACCGCCCGCTACGCGCGCATAGCCCATCTGCTGCAAACCAGCCCCAAACCCTACACCTTTGACAGCCTGCTGGCCTTCACCCGCGATCACGCTGACGGGCCGGACGACAGCATCCTGCGCACGGGCTCTACGCCGACCTCACCGCAAACCGTGGCCGTATTCGCCGTATCCCTGCCTGCGTCAGGGGAAACCGAGGTCTATGTGCGCCTGCTTCAGGAGGGTAAACCCGAACATGAGGAAACGAATACACTGGATTCGCTGCTGACGCCCGCCGTTAAAGGCCGGTAGCTGCGGCTGCTATGGCGATGTCGCTTTGTTGAAGATTCCCCTCTGCATCTTCTTTCTTGTGCTTGTTCGCGATCCCACCCTTTTTATTCTGTTGCTCGCCATTTTCGGCATGTGAAGCAACGTTTGGTGCAGGGCGGATATTTTCCGCCCTTCAGCAGGTCAGCTACGGAAGCACCAGAGGTTTGCTGGCGGTTTCGCATTCTTGTGTTTTTTGTAGAATTACAGCACAGTAATACTAACAATCGTGGCAAGGAAACAAGGTCGCCATTAAAGTACCGCATCAAAGCGTACTACCGCAATAATGGGGGGTTACAATGACGCTGGAAGGTGTGGACGCATCAGCAAGGGCCTTCATTCGCGGCGCATGGCCCCTGTGCCTTATTGCCATGCCCAACATGCTGATTCTAGCCGCGATACATGACCCGCATGTATTCTTTTTCATCCTGTACAGCCTTGCCGGTTGCATGATTTTTGTGCGCGGCTTCGGCCTTGCCACTTCCTGGCCCATATACAGCCTCACCCTTGCGGCCTTTCTTGCCGGAATTCCATCAAGCAACGAAATGAAACTTTTGGAACATATGCTTAACGTTGAACATATGAGAGAATTCCTATGGGCCTTTATCATCGCCTTCAAGTCGGCACTGATGGCCCTGCCCTTTTCCTTGTTCTTTTTCGACCATATGGGCGGCTATGCCACGTTATTAAAGATTCCCCTCTGCGTCTTTTTTCTGGTGCTCAGCATTGAACCCACACTTTTTATTCTGTTGCTCGCTAACTCCGGCTTGTAAAAATGGCGGACCGCAGCCGCCTTGAGCACAAATTTGATGTATGCAAAGCGAAAGCCAGCACAATAGCCCCCTTGTTACACTGGAAAACCCTGTCTTTTAGGCCATATTCATTATGCGGATGTTCTTCATCCATCATATACAAGAGGGAATCTGCTGAAGGGCGAAAAAATGTCCGACTTTTAGCAGATCCGCTACGGAAGCAACAGTGGGGGAGCTTATGACTCTGGTAGATGTGGACGCATCTGCAAGGGCCTTCATACGTGGGGCATGGCCCCTGTGTCTTATCGCCATGCTCAGCTTGCTGTTTATGCCCTTCATCTGCAACCCATACATGATCGTTTCCATCCTGTACGGCTTTGCAGGCTGCCTGATTTTTGTGCGCGGCTTCGGCCTTGCCACCTTCTGGCCCATATATGGCCTTACCCTTGCGACCCTTCTTACTGCATTCCCAGTCGAGAATGAAATAACACAGTTGCAGGCCATGCTGAATCTTGAGTATTTAGCCTATATCTATCTATGGGACCTCGTCATAGCCTTCAAGTCGGCACTGATGGCCCTACCCTTTTCCCTGTTCTTTTTCGACCGTATGGACGGCTATGCCGCGTTAGTAAAGATTCCCCTCTGCGTCTTTTTTCTGGCGCTTGTCCTCGCCCCCACCCTTTTCATGCTGTTGTTCGCCATGCTCGCCACGTTCGGCATGTGAGGCAACGTTTGGTGCAGGGCGAAAGAATGTCCACCCTTCAGCAGATCAGTTACAAAAGCACCCGTGATTTGCTGGCGTTTCGCATTCTTGTGTTTTTTGTAGAATTACAGCACAGTAATGCTAACAATTGCGGCAAGGAAACAAGGTTGCCATAAAAGTACCGCATCAAAGCGAACTACCGCAATAAGGGGGATTATGATGCTGGAAGGTGTGGACGCATCAGCAAGGACCTTCATACGCGGCGCATGGCCCCTGTGTCTTATCGCCATGCCCAACATGCTGATTTTAGCCGCGCTTCATGATCCAGATATATTCTTTTTCATACTGTACAGCCTTGCCGGTTGCATGATTTTTGTGCGCGGCTTCGGCCTTGCCACCTTCTGGCCCATATACGGCCTTACACTTGCGGCCTTTCTTGCCGGATTTCCATCAAGCAACGAAATGACACAGGTGGAACATATATTTGGGAATATAGAAATATCTATATGGGCCTTTATCATAGCCTTCAAGTCGGCACTGATGGCCCTGCCCTTTTCCCTGTTCTTTTTCGACCGTATGGGCGGCTATGCCACGTTATTAAAGATTCCCCTCTGCGTCTTTTTTCTGGTGCTCAGCATTGAACCCACACTTTTCATGCTGGCGCTCTCCTTCTCCGGCATATGATGCGACGTCTGGTGCAGGGCGGAAAATATCCACCCTGCACCAGACACCTACGGAAGCACCAAGGGTTTATCTGGGGTTTCATATTCCTGCGCTTTTTGCATGATTGCAGCAAAATAGTGTTGGCAGTTCTTGAACGCAAGATTGTATCGTACTGGGGTAAACTCCGCCTGATATGCTTCGCCTTTCTCCTTCTCCCACTCCGCATCAAAAGCCTGTCTGGCGCGGTCAACATATTCTTTTCTGTACCTGGGCGCCTCGACTTCATAGGTAAAAAGCGTTTTCATGTCTTCCACAAGCAATCCCTCTCCCTTGGACAAACCGAAATTGCTGCCGTCGCTACCCACAAACTGCATATGCTCGAGATGTTGCCGATTTACCCCCCATACCTTTTTTCCATATATTTTTTCACCTAAACCTACCCCCAAATCCAACGGTCTGACCCCCATCTGATAATAGGGAACCTCCGCTTCGGGGTTTAAGCGAAAAGGCTTCAGGTCATGCGTTTTCGCGGCATGCCGCGCCACCACGTCGGACACGCTTTCGGCGTACATGCGCTCTTGCAGCGGCGCGTCCGGCGACACGGGCAAGGGCTGTGTCAGCGGGTCTTTTTTCGCCCCGTACATTCTGTCCGCCAGTGACTGCCGCGTCCGTTCGTTCCCCTGGCCCACCACAGGCGTGCCGTGTCTGGCCCCGAAAGGATGGCTGATGCCCAGATGTCCATTGCTTTTACCGGTAGTTGCCATATGCCCTCCTGTTTGCGCAGTTATGAAACTGCGTGGTTTGAGGAGAGCATAGCGCGGGCGAGGATTTCTGTAAGACTGAACTGGTTCAGTCATGCCCAACGCCCGGCTGGCGCGGGTTTTATAAAATCAGAGGGGCCAACTGGTGTAAAAATGAAAAAATAAATCCTGCAAAATAGCTGTGTTATAAATATTTTTACCTGTGTAAAAAGCAAAAAAAGCTTTTTATTCAAGTTCATTACTGTAAAATAACACCTCCCGTACATGCCGTACAAATGCAGCAAGCCCGGCATGTCCAAAAACATGCCGGGCTTGTAACTCAACAGCCGCAACAAAAAGGCGCTATTTTTTCGGCGCGGTCTTTTTTTGCCATATGGCAAAATGGGCCAGAGCCATGCCGCCGTGACCAACCAGATACAGGGCCAGAGACCATGCAAAAAACTTGTGCACGCTGTAGGCCGTCAGCAATGAGCGGTGGTTACTCCAGTTGTCAAACCACCACAGGCCGGAAGCGACCGTCAGCAGCAGGGCCCACATGCCAAGCCCCTGCACACAGGCGGGCAGGCCTTTGGGCCGGGGGCCGACAACCTTGAACTGCGCCGCCGCGCGCACGTCCTTGATCAGTTGCTCGTTATCTCCCCAGAGGTAGGGAAAGAAATTGCGCAGGCCGCGCTTTTTGACGCTGAGAATCACAAGGGTCACGCCAAAAACACACAGGAACATGCCCAGGATGATATGTATCCAGGCCAGGGCCGAGGGGCCGGTTGGCAGTACGACCATGCCGAAGCTGAGTAATATTTGCAATAATACCAGCGTTATGACGCTGGCGTGAATGCAGCGCAGCAGGGGGGGCTGAAAAAAACCCAAAAATTTCCACAGCAATGCGCCCTGGGCCACAACTTTTTCCTTCACGGTCATGCAGTCGCTCCTGAAGTCCGGGCCCGGTTTCATGCCGCTGCCAGTCCGTTGTTTCCAATCGCGGCATGACGAGCGTGTCGCAAGAAAAGTCCGGGCCAGATTAGTAAAAGGCAATCCTCCACATTGACGCCATGAAAACACGCTCCCAGCGGGATTTTTCACCCCGCCGGGGGCAATATTCATTTTTCGGGAATACTCAGGGCGGACGCGCCGCGAGGCTGTCCCGACCCCGGGACCCCCTCGCTAAAGCTGCCCTAATGGCTGCACGAGCAGTGCAGCATATGTTCCATTTTTTCTTTCTTGGTGCGCAGGTAGTATTCGTTTTCGGGGCAGGCTTCCATTTCGATGGGCACACGCTCGACAATTTCGATGCCGTAGCCTGAAAGGCCCACGATCTTCTTGGGATTGTTGGTCAAAAGCCGTATTTTGTGGATGCCGAGATCAACGAGTATCTGCGCGCCGGTACCATAGTCGCGCAAGTCCGGGGGAAAGCCCAGCTTGCGGTTGGCCTCCACCGTGTCGTAGCCCTGATCCTGCAAGGCGTAGGCGCGAATCTTGTTGGCAAGGCCGATGCCGCGCCCTTCCTGACGCATATACAGCAGCGCGCCGCGCCCTTCTTTTTCAATCTGCCGCAGGGCCGCGCCAAGCTGGCCGCCGCAGTCGCAGCGCAGGGAACCCAGGGCGTCGCCCGTGAGGCACTCGCTGTGCACGCGCGTGAGCACGGGTTCCGGCCCGCTGAGGTCGCCCTTGACCAGGGCCAGATGCGTGCCCTGATCGGTTTCGCTCTCATAGGCGTAAACGGTGAAGTCGCCAAATCTGGTGGGCAGGTGGGCCTTGTCCACATTGCGCACGGAAACCTGTCCGCGGTTCAGGCGGTGGCGGATGAGGTCCTTGACAGCCGCTATCTTGAGGCCGTGTTCTTCGGCAAAGGCTTCCAGATCGGGCATGCGCGCCATGGTTCCGTCATCGCGCATGATTTCGCATATAACCGAGGCGGGCTTGAGGCCTGCCAGCTTTGAAAGGTCCACGCCGCCTTCGGTCTGTCCGGCGCGTGAAAGCACCCCTCCCGCCTTGGCGCGCAAAGGAAAGACGTGCCCCGGCGTCACGAGGTCTTCGGGGCGCACGTTGTCGGCCACTGCCGCCAGAATGGTAGTGGCGCGGTCAGCGGCGGAAATGCCGGTGGTGACGCCCTCGCGGGCTTCGATGGATATGGTGAAATTGGTGCCGAAGCGTGAACCGTTGCGCTGCGTCATAAGGGGCAGGTCAAGACGGTCGATAAGTTCCGGAGCCATAGGCAGGCAGATCAGCCCCCGCCCGTACTTGGCCATGAAATTGATGGCCTCCGGAGTAACAAATTCGGCGGCCATGGTCAGGTCGCCTTCATTTTCCCTACCCTCGTCGTCCACAAGAATGACCATCTTGCCCTGCCGGATATCGGCAATGGCTTCCTCAATGCTGCACAGTGGCATGATGCTTCCTTCGTTTGGCCCGCGCGCGGGCTGTGAATATTATAATTAGTAAAACTAAAACTATGGCTGGCGCGCGCTTCTGTCAACCGCGCAAATTCCTCAAATCTCGTCAGTGGCAGTGGGCCTGAGCCCGACTTCGACCAGCAGATCCCGCAATGGACGCCCCAGAAGGAAGGGCAGGATGGCCGCAGGCACGCCCGCGCGTTCCACGCACAACTGACGGAACGCGGCCTCGGTGCGCACGGTTTCGCCCAGGTGGGCAAGCAGCGTCTGGCGCTCTTCCGCGTCCATTGCGTCAGCGTCGTGAACCTGCACGCCCTGCGGGACAAAGCCGAGCCTGGCGGCGGTTTCCAGCACGGGAGTGGCAGGGCTCTGTTCTTCATGCGCGGCCATAAGGTCTGGCAGAAGCGCACGGGCTCCGGCGTCCAGAGCCGGAAAGCCGGGCAGCTGCGCTTCGTTGGCCAGAATCCTGAACGCTTCGGCCCGGTCCATCAGCGGCGTGCCGGACAAAAGGTTTTCCAGCGGGGCAGTGTCCATGCAGAACAGCGCGGAACACTGCACGGGCCGCTGGGCATAAATGGCGCAACCAGAACCGTCGCGGTAATAACGGCAGCGCCAGGGATGCACCTGCCCGCCAAGACCGGACACCTTGATATACTCCTGTTCCAGAGGCCGCAGGCCGCCGCGCACATCATCACGCGCCCACTCCCCCTTTCTCAGGCAGACCAGGCTATCCAGAGTCAGAGCGCCGCTCACGAGGCGCGAGGCATCGTCCACCATGAGGGTGGGGCCGCCGCGCAGACAGCACATGCCGCAGCGGCGGCAAACGGGCGCCTCAAGGGGCGAAGACATATCCTGTGAAATCATGAAGCCTCCGGAACCGGCATGCCCGCGGGGTCAGGAACCCTGGCGCATGCTGGTGACTAGATCAGATACACTTTGAAATGCTTCACATTTCAATTTGTCATTCTGCCGAAAAAACGCGATCTTCGGCTGAATCTACGCCACGCTGCGGCGCGCTGCACTCTCGCCCGGTGTGGAGCATGTGATCTTTTTCAAAGGTAAAAAGCTCCAACCGGACTGTGCGGCAGACTTCAGAGCCTCTCACCTTGAAACGGCTCTGGCGGGTACGCGGGCAAGCTCGCCTCAGACCATCGAACACGCCCGCAACCGTGGCTGAATGCCCGCAGGACCGCTGACGCGGCGAGCTCCACGTGGAGCGGATCAGACCGGGGCCGAGGCGCGGGGAGCCTTGCGCCGCATACGTGCCGCGCACCCCGCCGGGCATGCCGTCAAGGCGCATGCCGTCGACCAGTTTCTTCAGGCTCGCGCCTTCATGCGGCGAACCGTCAAAACGACGTGCCGTAACACTACAAATACACGCATACGCGCGCTACGCCAACCGGTCTCAGGCTGCCAGCACAGGTTGTGCGGCAAGGCCTCCGGGCGGCCCCGGTTTCATGCACAGCGCCAGATTCGCCCTATGCGGCAGTGCCGCCCGTCGCTGTTCTGGCAGTGTCGCCCCCTGTTTGGCCCGCTCTCGCGTCCTTATGAAACCGTCCGCCCCAGCGCCTGCCCAGGGAGCGCGAGAGCTTTTCCATATAGTAATAGTAAACGGGCGTAATGTAGAGCGTCACAATCTGCGAAAAACACAGTCCCCCCACCACGGCCATGCCAAGGGGCCGCCGGGCCTCGGCCCCCGCGCCCACGCCGATGGCAATGGGCAGAGCGCCCATCAGCGCCGCCATCGTGGTCATCATGATGGGCCTGAAGCGCACATGACAGCCCCGCGTGATGGCCTCCAGCGGTTCCATTTTCGGGTTATGGCGCTGCGCCTCAAGGGCGAAGTCCAGCATCATGATGGCGTTCTTTTTCACGATGCCAAGCAGCATGATCACGCCCACAAAGCCATAGAGGTTCAGGTCCATGCCGAACAGCCAGAGTGTGCCCAGCGCGCCGAAGCCCGCCGAGGGCAGGCCGGAAAGGATGGTCAGGGGATGGATGAAACTTTCGTACAAAATGCCAAGCACCAGATAGATGACCACGATGGCCAGCACCAGCAGCCAGCCCATGCCCGTCAGCGAGCTTTGAAAAGCCTGGGCCGTGCCCTGGGATTCGGCGGTCACCGTGTCGGGCAGCAGCGGCTGCGCGGCGGCCTCGACAGCGGCGACCCCCTGCCCCAGCGACACGCCGGGGCGCAGGTTGTACGAAATGGTCACCGAGGGGAACTGGCCGTTGTGGTTCACGGCAATGGGCCCCACGCCCGGCTCCATTTTGACCAGGGTGTCCAGGGGCACAAGACTGTCGTTGGCGGCGCGCACATACAGGCGCGACAGGGCCGAGCTGTCCTGCTGAAATTTTTTCTGCAATTCCACAAAAACCGTGTAGTCATTGGTGGGCGCGTAGATGGTGGATATTTCACGCGAACCGTAGGCCGACTGAAGGGCCAGATCTATCTGGTGCGGGCTGACGCCCAGAGCCGCCGCGCGGTTACGGTCAATGGAAACGCGCAGTTCGGGGTTTTTCAGTTGCAGATCGCTGTTCACGTCCTGTATTTGCGGCAGGGCGCGCAGGGCGTTCTCTATTTTCTGGGCGCTGTCATAGAGGTCCTCCATATCCGGGCCGGAAAGCGTATACTGGTACAGCGCCTTGGACGAGCGCCCGCCCAGGTTGATGGCCGGGGGCACCCGCACAAAGACCCGCATGGAAGGCGAGATATTGAGTTCGCGCCGCAGATGCTCCGCCACCTGCTCGATGCCGGGCCGCTGGTCGTGAGGCTTGAGCGGCATAAGCAAGATGCCGTTGTTCATGCTGGGGCTGCCGCCAACAATGCCCACAATGGAATTGTACATGGACAAATGGGGATTTTTTTCCAGCAGGGGGTCAAGGCTGCGCTGCGCGCTGACCATGCCCTCGTAGGACACGCCCTGCTCCGCCTCGGTGCTGGCCACCAGCATGCCCAGGTCCTCCACGGGCAGAAAGCCCTTGGGCATGGTCATGCCGATCCAGACCGTGAGCGCCAGCAGAACCAGCGAGGCCGTCAACGTTTTCAGACGGTGGTGCAGCACAATGTCGAGAGAGCGGGCATACAGAAGGTTGAGGCGGTCAAAACCGCGCTCAAGCCAGCCATACAGGCCCTGCCCGGCGCTGGGGCCGGCCTTGTGCGCGCCTTGCGCCTTGAGAAAGTAGGCGCAGAGCATGGGCGTCAGCGTGAGCGACACCACGCCCGAAGCCAGAATGGCCGCGATGATGACCACGGCGAACTCCCTGAACAAACGCCCCACGATGCCGCCCATAAAGAGCACGGGAATAAAGACCGCCGCCAGGGAAATCGTCATGGACACGATGGTGAAGCCGATTTCCGCCGAGCCGTCGTAGGCCGCGGTGAGCGGGTCCTTGCCCATCTCCTGGTGGCGCACGATATTTTCCAGCATGACGATGGCGTCGTCCACCACAAAACCCACGGCCAGGGTGAGCGCCATGAGCGAAAGGTTGTCCAGGCTGTAGCCCATCACGGCCATGACCGCAAAGGTGGATATGACCGACATGGGCAGGGCGAGACTGGGAATGACCGTGGCGGGCAGGTTGCGCAAAAAAACAAAGATGACAAGCACAACCAGAAAGACGGTAAGCACCAGAGTAAACTTAACATCCGCCACGGAATGACGGATGGATTCTGAACGGTCGTAAAAAATCTCCAGCGATACGGACGGCGGCAACTGACGCTCAAGGCCCGGCAGCAGCGCGCGGATGGCGTCCACCACCTGCACGGTATTGGTGCCGGGCTGGCGTTCCACAGCCAGGGTAATGCCCGGCGCGCCGCCGTTGCCCCAGGTGATCTGCTTGTCCTGCTTGACGCTGTCCACCACCTGTCCAAGGTCGCTCAGACGCACGGGCGCGCCGTTGCGATAGGCCACCACTGTATCCTGAAAGGCGCGGGCGTTGAGCAGCTGCCCGGAAGACTTGATGGCGCTGGCCCTCTGCTCGCCCTCCAGCGCGCCCGTGGGCAGCATGCTGTTGGCCGCGGCCACGGCATCGGCCACTTCGTCAATGCCAAGCCCGCGCGAGGCCAGTTCGTCCGGGTCAAGCTGCACGCGCACGGCGTACTTTTTCTGCCCGTACACCACCACCTGGGCCACGCCGTCCACCATCGAAAGTCTTTGCCCTATGAGGGTGTCGGCATATTCGTTGAGGGCGTACAGGGGCAGGGTTGAGGACGATACCCGCAGGTACAGTATGGGCATGTCCGCCGGGTTGACCTTACGAAAGCTGGGGGGCGTGGTCATGCTGGCCGGCATGCGCCGCTGGGCGAGGCCGATGGCCGACTGCACGTCCAGGGCTGCCGCGTCAATGTTGCGGTCAAGGGCGAACTGTATGGTAACGCGGGTGCGGCCCGTTGAGTTGACCGAAGAAATGGACTCAATGCCCGCAATGGTGAAAAATTCCTTTTCCAGCGGAGTGGCCACGGACGCTGCCATGGTTTCCGGGTCAGCGCCTGCCAGGTCGGCCATGACCTGAATGGTGGGAAAGTCCACATTGGGCAGATGGTTGACGGGCAAATTCTTGTAGCCCGTCATGCCGAAAAAAAGCATGCCGAGCATGAGCAGCACCGTGGCTACGGGGCGGCGAATGAATATGGCGGCGATATTCATAATTTTTCCTACGTCAACTGAGCAACAGGCGCAAGAGCAAAAATAGCCCGAGTCCGCAGCACAGGCCGCCAATGACCTTGCGCAGCACTTCTGTGGGGATGCGCTTGGCCACGGCGATCCCCGCGAAGAGCCCCACAAGGGCCATAAGGCAGATATATGGCAGTATGGCAAAGTCCACATGGCCGTCGGCCACGTTGCCAATGGTGCCGAAAAGAGCCGTGGTCACCTGGTAGGGCATGGCAAGCCCCACCGCCACTATGGGTGAAACCCCGGCTATGATCATCCAGGGGATGGACACCACAGGGCCGCCAGCGCCAGTCAGGCCTGCCAGCAGGGCCGTTACGGCCCCGATGCAGAAAAACCCCTTGCCGCTCTGCCAGAATACGCTGCCGCTTCCCGGCTTGGGGGGCCGCAGGGCGCACAACCCGGCAAACATGATAATGCAGGCCAGCATGGCCACCAGGGGCCCGGCGGGCAGCATGGCGTTGAGCAGGGCTCCGGGCCAGGCAGCCAGACTGCCCGCCATGTAGGGCAGGGCCTTGTGCCAGTCGATATGCCCCAGGCGGCGGTACATGATCGTGCCCACCACACCCACTGGCAAAAATGACGCCAGGGCCGTGCCCATGGCCATGTGGGTTTCCTGCCCGCTGAACAGGATCAGGGCAGGAGGAATAAGTATGCCCCCGACCCCGGTTATGCCCACCAGAAAGCCCACCAGCAACGACACAAGATACAGAACGATTGTAAGCATTACAGAGCCTCAGAAAATAAGAAGGCACACAAGGGCCAGAGCCCACAGAACCAGACCGCCGTAAAGAGCACTTTGCCGCAAGAGGGAGCACAAGGCCAGCAGGCGGTGGGCGTCCCACATAGCGGAGGATGCGCCGGGATGGCCCTCATCCGGGGGAGGCCCGAGCCAGGGTTTATCAACCATTTCACCGAAATAGACGGAAGGCCCGGCCATACGCGCCCCGCAGAGCCAGGCGCAGGCCGTCATGGGCCACCCCGAATTGGGGCTGGGCATGCCCGAAGCCTGACGGGCCACCACGGACAGGCCTGGCCAGCGACCGGACCAGCGACCAGGGCAGCATGCTGCCCGGCATCCTGACAGGCGCGCGCACACCCATGCCATGGGCCAACGCATGAACCACGGCGCAACGCCGTCACGGCCGCCATCACGACCACCATTACGGCATGTCGCCTCAAGCCTTTGCCGCAGCATAAAAAGGACATGAACCAGTGCCGCGCTCAAGGCAGCAAGACGCGCGGGCACAAAGGCCAGCCCATCGTCGGCCCGCGCCCCGGCCCAGCCAAGCCAGCGCCACTTCTCCGTCTTGTAGCCCCACATGGAATCCGTGGTGCTCACGGCCTTGTAGCACCACAGGGCCACCGGCCCGCCCACCAGCAGCCAGAAAAACGGCGCGGTAAAGGCATCCGTAAGATTTTCAGAAAGCGTGTCGGCCAGGGTCTTGCGCATGAGCGGGCGATCCATGGCGCTGGTGTCGCGGCTCACCAGCCATGAAAGCGCTTCTCGGGCCTCGGTTTCCGGGGCCCCCTCCACCCTTTCCAGCACCAGATCGCCCGTTTGCAGCAGGCTGCCCATGGCAAGCCCGGCCCAGGCCAGATACACGGCCGCCAGCAGCCCCACTACGGGCAGAGACACCGCCGCCCATACCGCGAATCCCGTACAGGCAACGAGCCCCAGCAGGGCGAACGCCCCGGCCAGTCTGCCCCGGCTCCGCTCATACTCGGCCCCTGCCGTCAGCATAAAGCTCCGCGAAGGGCTTTCCAGCATATCCAGCAGCCTGCCCACAAGGCAGACAGGATGCCGCCAGGGCAAGGCGGGATCGCCAAGCCATAAATCCAGAACAAGGGCCACGGGAGCCAGCCACCAGCACTCCCATACGGACCAGGGAAAAACAAGCGCCAGCCCGTGGGGCAGGCTCACGTCCAGTTCTCCATAAGATTCGCCCTGGCCAGAGCCGCATACAGCACAATGCCCGCCGACGTGGACAGGTTGATGCTGCGTACGCGCCCTTCCAGCATGGGAATGCGCACGCGGTGCGGCGAAAGGGCCAGAATGGCCTGCGGCAAACCGCGCGTTTCAGGTCCGAAAACCAGAAAATCGTCAGGCTCAAAGGCAAAATGGTGCACCGCCGCGCTCGTCTCAGACGCCTTGGCCGAGGTGAACACCAGCCGCCCGCCCGCGCCGCCTGCGCCGGATGTTTCCGCAAAGGTTCGCCAGTCGGGCCAGACGTTCAGACGCACATTGGGCCAGTAGTCCAGCCCAGCGCGTTTGAGGTAGCGGTCTTCAAGCTTGAAGCCCAGGGGTTCAATCAGGTTGAGCGCCACGCCGGTGGCGGCGCAGAGCCGGGCGACATTGCCCGTATTGGGGGGAATTTCCGGTTCATAAAGAACTATCTGCATGGCATTCGCACTCGCGCCCGCCGGG
This sequence comes from Desulfovibrio simplex, assembly GCF_055387835.1. Taxonomy (NCBI): domain Bacteria; kingdom Pseudomonadati; phylum Thermodesulfobacteriota; class Desulfovibrionia; order Desulfovibrionales; family Desulfovibrionaceae; genus Desulfovibrio; species Desulfovibrio simplex. Next base: position 3,504,084 of record NZ_AP042377.1, on the reverse strand, counting down.
CATGGCCCTCGGGTAAATTTCGTTGGAGCGCGATAGTATGGCGTATATGGATGCTTTTCAAGAGGCTGCTGGGACAGGAGGCCGCCAGTGCCCGCCGCCAGAGCCTAACAACTCCGCTTCAAAACAGAAAACACCCTGTATCACCCTAAAATACAATAAAAGTTTTAGGGGGTGGGGGCGTGGGGGAGGACCCTTTTCCAAAAGGGGTCCTCCCCCACAAAGCGTTTCAAACTTCAAATCTCAAAGTTCGACGCAGAAATAACTGGAGGCGCTCGTGACGACACTGTCTAGTCTGACACCAACCCTGCCAGGCCGGGCACAGCCTGACATACAACGCGCATGTCCCTGCTGCCGAAGCCATTGTCGTCCAGCGTGGCAAAGCTCTCGGCCTCGGTGATTTCCACGGCGGCCCCTTCCGCCCCTGCCTGCTCCAGCCTTTGGAGCAGAAGCTCCCTGGCCCGCTCGCCAAGGGCGTCAAGGCTGAATCCCTTGCGGACGCTTTCCGTCAGATCCAGCGCCGGAGCGCGCAAAATGCCGGAACCCGTGTCGGCGTAAACTTCCACAGCGTCGGTAGGCAGGGTAAGGGCCGCGCCCACGGCATTGGCCACAGCCGTATGGGGCGGACAGTCCACGGGCAGATCCAGGGCGGCGGCCAGATGCGGCCCCACGCAGGCCGCCGGGCCGCCCACCAGCCAGGCCCGTGAAGGACGCGCCTCCTGCAGGGCCCGCAGACCCGCCAACGTATATATGGGACGGGCGTTGACGGCCTCCGCCAGTTCCCCGGCGGCGCGGCGGATCTGGTCCAGGGCGTTGTCCACAGCCTTGCGGGCCAGAACGCGGGGCTCAAGGCCGCACCGCCGCGCCAGCGCCTCCATGCCGGACAGGGAGGCGCCCACGTTTCCGGCCAGTTCGCCCGCCATATCTTCGGCCGCGTTTCCGGCCAACTCGTCAGCCAGCCAACCCTGCGGTTCTTGAGCCGCAGGGCTGGCCGAAGCATCCCCCATTGCCGCGCCTGTTCCGGCCCCTGGCGCTTGCGGGGCGCTGTGCAGGGTATTGAGCGCGTCCAGCAGGGTCGGGCACGTGCCGCCAAAAGCCATGGCCGGCCCCTGACGCAGCGGCCCCACGCGCACGGACGCTCCATCCCCGTGCCCGTCAATGGACACAAGGGAATCTCCACCCACGCCGATGGAAACCGAAGCAAGGGCGCGCACCAGGGTTCGCCGCCCCTGAAGGATCATGCCCTCCCTGTCCACCACAGGGGAGCCGTCCACCGCCAGAGCCATGTCCGTGGTGGTGCCGCCCATGTCCAGCAGCAGGGCGCAGCCTTCACGGGCGGCAGGGCACAGGGCCAGCACGCCCATAACGCTGGCGGCCGGGCCGGAAAGAACCGACTGCACCGGCTCCCGCCGAGAAAGGCTCAGGGGCACCGCCCCGCCGTCAGCCTTGAGCAGACGCACGGCGGCGCGCACTCCGGCCGCTGCCAGCGCGCTTTCCACAGCGTCCAGAAAGCCGGAGTGCAGGCGCTGCACGGCGGCGTTGAAATAGGCCGTGGCGATGCGGCGGGGAAAATTGAGCCGCCCCGAAAGCTTGTGCCCCAGGGTGATGGAAAAGGATGCGCCAGTTGCTATAGTTGGCGCTACATTTGGCGCGGCATTTGACACGGCATTGGGGCTGTTCATGGCGGATGCGGCGCTCTCACGGTTCAGAGCCTGCGCCATCCTCTGCTCGTGGGCCGGATTGCGCGGCGAGAATTTGCCCACGCAGGCCACAGCGGTGATGCCTTCCGCGCTCCAGCGGGCAGCCTGGGCCTCAAGGCCGCTGACAGTGAGCGGGCTGACTTCCGTGCCCCTGTGGTCCAGCCCGCCGGGAACGACATACACATGCCGCCCCATGGCAAAACGCCGAGGATCAAGCCCCGGCCCGGCGGAAAGGGCAAGGGCCACAGTATCGGCCTTGTCCTGCACAAGAGCGTTGACCGCCAGCGTGGCCCCCAGTGTGACGCGGCTTACGCGCCCCAAAAGGGCCGTCCCTCCCAAGGCGCGGGCGGCGGCATCACCAGCCAGGACGCGGGCCAGGGCGTGCAGCACTTCGCGCACCGAAGCGGGCAGGTCATCGTGCTTTGTGCGCGTTTTGGCCGCAGCCAGCAGGCGCACGCGCGGCAGCCGCGCCGCCGGATCAGCCTGCGCCCGCTCCCGAGGTGAAGCCGCGCGGCCTTCAGATGCGTCCTGGTCCTGCACAAGAAGAACCGCGTCGGTATGGGTTCCTCCGGCATCTATGCCCAGCAAAAACACCTGCCCTGCGGACGCATTTGCACCATAATTCTGCTTCATTTCGTGTCATCCCTTTTGGGCCAAAAGGCCGGGGCCAGCATACGACATGCCTTGCCGCAGGGCCAGAGCTTTCCCCAGTACCCCGCGCAGGCTGTTTTGAAAGCCTGTGAAGCCCTGCCTACTGCTTGCCATACGCGACGCTTTACAGTAAATTTTTGCTCTTGCGGCCTCAGGCAGCCACGTGCGCCGCCGATGGGACCGCCCTACAAAGAGGCTTGCGGAGGACAGCATGCAAAAGATGAAGTACATCTGGGTTGATGGCAAAATGGTTCCCTGGGATCAGGCTCAGGTTCACGTGCTCACCCACGCTCTGCACTATGGCAGCGCCATTTTCGAGGGCATCCGGGCTTACGCCTGTGCCGACGGCAGTTCCGCCGTATTCCGCCTTGAAGACCATTGCAAGCGCATGCTCAACTCCGCCAAGATTCTACGCATGAACCTCCCCCTCACTGCCGAGGAACTGGTTGCCGCCTGTATCGAAACCCTCAAGGCCAACGAGTTGAAAGAAGGCTACGTGCGTCCGCTCTCCTTTGTGGGCCACGGCGAAATGGGCGTCTACCCCGGCAACAATCCGGTGCAGACCATTGTGGCCGTCTGGCCCTGGGGAGCCTACCTCGGCGCCGAAGCCCTTGAAAAGGGCATCCGTATCAAGACCAGCACCTTTGCCCGCAGCCATGTGAACACCAGCATGTCCAAGGCCAAGGCATCCGGCAACTATATCAACTCCATTCTCGCCAAGGTGGAAGCCAAGGACGAAGGCTATGACGAAGCCGTCATGCTGGACACCAACGGCTACGTTTCCGAGGCCACTGGCGAAAATATCTTTATCGTGCGCGACGGCGTCATCAAGACCACGCCCTGGACGTCCATTCTCGGCGGCATCACCCGTGACTCCGTCATGAAACTGGCCAGTGATCTCGGCTATGTGGTGGAAGAACAGCAGTTCACCCGCGATGAGCTGTATATCGCCGACGAGGCCTTCTTTACCGGCACCGCGGCTGAAATCACTCCCATCCGCGAACTGGACCGCCGCCAGATCGGCGTGGGGCACGCAGGCCCTGTGACCAAGCACCTGCAGACCGAGTACTTCAAGATCGTCAAGGGCGAAAACTCCAAGTACGCCAGCTGGCTGCACCACTATAACGTCTAGGGAAGCACTAATTAAAAAGCCTCCTGGAAACGCGCAGTTATTTTGTTTGGCAAGGCGCGATCTTTTTTTGAAACAGGAGTGGACTCTTCCGTCCTCGACTGTTTCAAAAAAAGTGTAGCAACGCCGCCAAACGAAATAAATCAGCGTTTCCCCAGGTATACCGGCGCGCCCGGCCCTGCCGGGCGCGCCCGCAAAAACACATGAAACATCTTTCCCTCGCATCGCGCTACCGCCCCCAGACCTTTGCCCAGGTGGCGGGACAGGACATGGTCAAGGCCGTCCTTTCCCGCGCCGCAGCCGAGGACAGGCCCGCCGCCGCCTATCTTCTGAGCGGCACTCGCGGCGTGGGCAAGACCACCATAGCCAGAATCTTCGCCAAGGCCCTCAACTGCGAGCACGCGCCCGGCCCGGAACCCTGCAATGAGTGCGCCCAGTGCCGCAAGATCACGCAGGGCATCCATGTGGACGTCACCGAAATCGACGGCGCCTCCAACAACAGCGTTGAAGACGCCCGCTCCCTGCGCGAAACCATCGGCTACGCCGCCATGGAAGGCCGCTACAAGGTCTTCATCATCGACGAAGCCCACATGCTCACGCGCAACGCCTTCAACGCCCTGCTCAAAACGCTGGAAGAGCCGCCGGAGCGCGTGGTCTTTATCTTCGCCACCACGGAAGCGCACAAATTTCCCATCACCATTGTGAGCCGCTGCCAGCATTTTGTTTTTCGCCATCTGGGCGAAGACGCGCTGGTGGAGCATCTTTCCGGCGTGCTGCGCAAGGAAGGCGTCAGCTTTGAAGAAAGCGCCGTGCGCCTGCTGGCCCGTCGGGCCGCTGGCAGCGTGCGCGACAGCATGTCCCTGCTGGATCAGACCCTGGCCCTCGGCGGGGCGGAACTGACGGCAGCCGCCACACGGCAGGTGCTCGGCCTGGCCGGGCAGGAAATGTTCGGCAATCTCTTTACGGCCCTGCACGCGCAGGACTGCGCGGCCGTGGCCGACCTCTGCGGCCAGATATTGCAGCAGGGCGTGGACATCGGCTTTTTCATCCGCGAACTGGCGGGCAACCTGCGCAATCTTTTTCTTTTGCGCCAGGGCGGCGAGGCCATGCTGCCGAGCCTGCGCCTGCCCGCTGACGAAGCCGCCCTGTGGCAGAGCATCGCGCCGCGTTTTTCCACCGCGCACCTGCACGCCGCATGGCAAATGACGCTCGATTCGCAGCGCGGCATTGTGCAAAGCCCGGAACCGGCGGCGGCCCTTGAACTCTTGCTGCTCAACCTGGCCATGCTGCCGCAACTGCTGCCCGTGGGACAATTGACGCCCGCGCAAATGACTGGCCAGGCTCCCGGACAGGCATCAAGCCAGAATTCAGGCCAGAATTCGGGCCAGACTTCGGGGCAAGCATCAGGCCCAACTTCAGGCCCAACTTCAGGCCCAACTTCAGGGCAGACATCAGGACAAGCATCAGAGCGGGCGTCAGCGCGGGCATCAGATCATGCGTCAGGCCAACCCGCGGGCCAGACGCAAGCCCCGGCGTCCCGCGCCGCCAGCCAGCAGCCTTCGGGCCAGCCCGCCGGGCTCGCGGCAGCCCAGCCGCCCCATGCCGGGGGCGAAGCCTCCCGCAACGGCTACTCCGCCCAGAACGCGGGCCGAAGCCCGTCGCGTCCGCGTGACGCGGCCACGGCTCCCGGCCCTGCCGCTGACGGGGAAGAGGCCGAAGCCTCTGATCCTGCCGCAGGCGGCCCTTCACAGAACAACGATTTTCGCACTGGCAACAGCAGCGCCTCAGGAGCGCCAGAAGGCGCGGCCCCCACGCCGAAAAAGCCCGCCGCCCCGGTGGAAGACGACGCCCCGTGGGGCGACGACGCTGACGGCGCATGGGGCGCTCCGCCCTATGCGGATGGGGATATTGACGATGACTCCGGGGCTGAGCCCTCCGGCGGGATTCCCTGGGCCGGTGCCGGTCCCGGCAGCGAAATTGCAATGCCAGCGGCCCCTGCGGCCAGACCAACGGCCGTTGCGCCCGGGCCGACGGGCGGCTCCAGCCGCAACTGGCAGGATTTTTATGAATTCTGCATTGCCGAGCAGGCAGCCGCGCGCCCCGCTCCCGCGCCGTATATCCTTCGCGGAATCGGCGTGCAATGGCAGGACGACACTCTACGGCTGCAACCGAGAACGGAAACCCAGCTGAACCAGCTTGAAAAACAGAGCAAAGCGCTGTATGCGGCATTGGCCGCGTTTGGCGCGGCGGATACGCGGATGGAAATCATCCCGCCGAAACCGCACCGGCCCGAAGCCGAGCTTATTGCGGAATTCAGCCGCAAAGAGGCGCTGCAACCCTGCCTTGAAGTACTTAACGCTTCAGTGAAGGGCTGCCGCCCCATAGAATCGTGATCTTGGCAGATATGGAACAGGCGGTCATCCTGCCTGTGGGCACACAAACAGCTCAGGAGACGGCATGAACAACATAAGCCCATTCTGTTCGTGCAAAAATATGGACTGCCCCCTGCATCCCACCAAACACGACAAAGGGTGTGCGCCATGTATCAGCAAAAACCTCAAGTTGCGGGAGATCCCCAACTGTTTTTTCGACCTGTTGCCGGGTTCGGAATCCAGAAGTGGAGATTTCTTTGAGGATTTTGCAAAGCAGGTTTTTTCTACCAGACCGGATAAAGGTTGAAATGCTGCGCGTTTCAGAACCGGCATCGGCCAAACGCGGGTTTCGGTGGAACCCATGAAATATTGCGACGGACGGCACGTCTACCCGTTGCGGGCATACTGACGTAAAAACCGTCAAAATGCCCTGAATTATCACGATGTTCAGCAGCCCGTCCGGCGAAACCCGGCAGCCTGCCCCTGCACAGCGGCAGCACCGCGCGCCCGGACATCCGCGCCACTATAGTAGGCCGTAACAACTTGAATATGTAAGGAGAGTCCCATGCGCAACATGAATGACATCCTGCGCCAGGCGCAGGTCATGCAGAATAAGATCGCCAAACTCCAGCAGGAACTGGGCGAACACAGCTATGAGGCCACCAGTGGCGGCGGCATGGTCAAGGCCGAGGTTTCCGGCAAGCAGGAACTGCGCAAGATCACCATTGATCCCAAGGCACTGGAAGGCGGCGATGTGGAAATGCTGCAGGACCTCATCCTTGCTGCCGTCAATGAGGCCGGGCGCATTGCCCGTGAAACCATGGACCGCGAAATGAGCAACATTTCCGGCGGCATCAAGCTGCCCGGTCTTTTCTAGGTCCATGAACAAACGCATTCCAGAACCGCTCAAGGCCCTGGTAGAGCAGCTCGCGCGTCTGCCGGGCCTTGGCCCCAAATCCGCCATGCGCGCGGCCATGGCGCTGCTCAAGTGGCCCGAGGCCGAAACGCGCCGTCTTGGCCGGGGCATTCACGACCTGCGTGACAATCTGCACCTGTGCTCGCGCTGCGGGGGCCTCTCGTCCACAGACCCCTGCCCGGTCTGCGCCGATGTCGAGCGCGCCCGGGACACGCTCTGCCTTGTCACCGAGTGGGACAGCATGCTGACCATTGACGAGGGTGGATTCTACAGGGGCCAATACATGATTCTGGGGGGCCTGCTGGCCCCGCTGGACCGCATGGACTCTGAAAGCCTTGATACCGACAGGCTGGTCCGCCGCCTTGAAGAAGGCGAAATTGCGGAGCTTATCCTGGCCCTTGGCGCCACCCTTGAGGCGGAGAACACGGCCACCTTCATACGACAGATGGTGTCCAAGCGTTTTCCGCAGGTGCGGATTTCGCGCCTCGCCCAGGGTATCCCGCTGGGAGCCGAGGTAAAGTATATGGACAGGGAAACCCTGCGGCAGTCCTTGCAGTACCGGCAGGATCTCACATAGCCTTGAGTGGAGTGCCTTTGAAAGCAGGCATTCCCAAAGGTTGCGGCGCGTGGATTGCGGCACGCGGGGCACAGCACCACGCCAGACCGGCACACGGCAGCGCTGCCTTTGAGACAGCCGTTGGCAACTGTGAGCCTTACGGATGGCGGCAGTGGTCGCATGGGACAAGCCGCGGCATTACGCATGCGGCCTTCTTGTGTGGACTCCTTGGGCACTGCGCAGAAAATATCCGCGGGGCCTGGAGGCAAAGGCTGAAGCCGCTGCCCCTGGATCGGAGTAACTTTGAAATGCTTCACAGTTCAATTTGCCATTCTGCCGAAAATGCGCTTTCCGGCAGAATTCGCGCCACGTTGCGGCGTCAGGCGGAGACCTCTCACGCTGCCCGGATATTCCTGCGGCAGCCGCTTGCGGCGGACGAACATTACAGATGGCGGCAGCATCGCTGGTGACGACGCCATGGCAAAATTGCCCTGGCGAAATCGCTCAGAAAGAATCGCCTTGGCATCCCCGGATTTTCACGCGCGACGGCGTTCGCCCGCCGCGTCCCCTGCCAAAAATATCTTTTCGACAACCGGGAGGTCCAGATGGAACTGGCCAGCTCTTCCGCTCAATCCCTTATTCTGCATCCCTTGGCGCAAGCCCTTGTGGCGGGCATACTCTCCTGGCTTTCGGTAACACTGGGGGCCGCCTTTATTTTCACCCGCCGTGAATTTTCGCGTAAGGCCATGGACTGTCTTCTCGGCGCGGCTGGCGGCATGATGTTGGGCGCGGCGTTCCTGGGCCTTTTGCAACCCGCAATGGAAATGGCCGGGCATATGGGCCGCCTTGGTTTTATACCTGTGGTTTTCGGCCTTATGCTGGGTGCGGCCTTTCTTCTGCTGCTTGACCGCGCCCTGCCACACCTGCACCTGGTTCAGGGCACCACCGAGGGCATTTCCACCCGCTGGAGGCGTAGCGTGCTTCTGGTGACGGCCATGGCCCTGCACCACATCCCCGAGGGGCTTGCCATCGGCGTGGGCTATGGCGCGGCCGCTGCTGAAAACGCCATGCTCGGCAACATTGAAAGCCTCGGCATGAGTACGGCCCTGGTACTCACCGTATCCATCATGCTGCAAAACCTGCCCGAGGGCATGGTTGTGTCCACCGCGTTGCGGGCTGAAGGCTATACGGCCAAAAAATCCTTTTTCTACGGCATGCTTTCCGGCGTTACCGCGCCCATCGGGGCTGTGCCCGGGGCTCTGGCCGCAGGCGTGACCGCGGGCATACTGCCCGTGGCCCTGGCCTTTGCCGCGGGAGCCATGATTTATGTGGTCTTTGAAGAAGTCATTCCTGAGGCCAATGCCTCCGGCAACGGCAACGCCGCTTCCGTTTCCTGTATTTGCGGGGTCTGTCTGGTCATGGCGCTGACAACGCTTCTTGGTTAGAGCCCTACTTGTTTTTAATACAAAAACTCATGTTCGCAAATGACAAGCTATAAATGTTTTTTGGGCATGTCCGATAGCATCAATATGCGCGCGGCAAAAAAATTGTTTATCTGTCAAGCTATGCGTTTTTGACACTTGCGGCCACTGCTCTTTTACCCTACTTTCAGACAAACCATATTTTATTCAATAGCCGAATGTTCGCGCGAAACACAGGTCTCCGGGTTTGTGGCCTCTCGCACGGCGAAGGAGAGGCAGGCATGCGGGAAGTCAAACTTTAACTGTAGTTCCGGGTACAAAAAACTCTCTGGTAATGGGGCAACATTACAGTTCGGGCTGAATCGGTGGACAGCCCGTACGACATAACACCGCTTCACAGGCGCCACTGACCTTTCCTCCACAACCTGTGACTCCGGTAACGGGCACTCAAGGATAGACCGTATGAATCTTACCCTCAGCCTTCGCATGATCATCTTTTTCATTATAAGCCTTGTCCTGGCCTGTACCGCCATGCTTGCGAGCTTCAAGCTGGTTTTGGGTGACGGCTTTTCTTCGCCGCAACTGTGGAAAGCGCTGCTCGGCGGCATGGCTGTGGTTGCGCTCATCGGCGCGGTTGGAGCCCTGCTTATCAACAATTGGCTTTCACCCATAAGAAAATGCGTGCTGTTCGCCGAAGCCATCTCCTCCGGACACGAAGACGCCAAGCTTGATGTGTACCGCACAGACTGTCTCGGCCACCTGGCCGAATCCCTGCGCATTATGGTGTCAAAGCTTGAGGATCAGACCCACTGGTACGAGAGCATACTCAATACCCTGCCCCTGTCCGTTTCCGTCACGGACAACGACATGGTCTGGACGTTCTGTAATGCCAATGCCCTCGGAAGCATGCAAAAAACCTGTCAGTCAGACGTGGTGGGCAAGCACTGCTCTGAAAAGCAGGGCAACATCTGCAACACGCCCGAATGTGGCATTGAGCAGCTCCGCCTTGGCAACAAGAGGGTCATCAATCACATGCCCAACGGCAAGACCATGCAGATCATGCTGGACTACCTGAAGGACTCGCAGGGCAGAACAGTGGGTCATGTGGAAATAGGCGAAGACATTACTGAAAAAGTGCTTCTTGAAAAAAAGGCAGCCGCCGCCGCGCATCAGGCCAGAATGTCCACCGTGACGCAGCTTGAGGACGTGGTTTCGCATCTGCAAAAGGCGGCCGACACCCTCAACGCCTCGCTGGGTGATGTGCGCGACAAGGCCGGCATAGCCGCAGACCGCATGGCTGAAACCGCCACGGCCATGAACGAGATGAACGCCACGGTTCTTGAAGTGGCCCACAACGCCGAAGGCGCGGCGGAAGCCGCCACCTCGGTGCAGGGGCATGCTCAGGACGGCGCGGGCATAGTGCTGCGCACCATACAGCGCATGCAGAGCGTGCAGCAGCAGTCCAGCGGGCTCAAGGGCGACATGGCTGATCTGGACAAGCAGGCCAAGGACATCGGCACGGTGCTCACGCTCATCCGCGACATTGCCGACCAGACCAACCTGCTGGCGCTCAACGCCGCCATTGAGGCTGCCCGCGCAGGCGAGGCCGGACGCGGCTTTGCCGTGGTGGCCGACGAAGTGCGCAAGCTGGCTGAAAAAACCATGAGCGCCACCCGCGAGGTGGAAACCGCCATTGCCACCATTCAGGAAGGCACCGGCAAAAGTTCCACCACTGTGGACAGCACCGTGACTTCCATTGAAGAGGTCGGTCGAATGGCCGAAGAATCCGGCCAGTCGCTGGAGCGCATCTCAAACCTCGCTGGCGACTCCAGTTCGCGCGTTTCGGCCATTGCCGCCGCAGCTACGGAACAGTCCGCCGCCTCTGAAGAAATCAACCGCAACATCGCTGAAGTAAACACCCTGAGCGCCCACATCGCCGGGGCCATGGACCTGGCCGCGCGTCAGGTCAGCGACATGGCCGGGCAGGTCAATGTTGTTACGGGCATCCTGGACGTCATCCGCCAGGAAGACAAGCAACAGACCCTCGCCGAAGAGGCGGAATCAAAAACGCATGCCGTCCGAGTATAACAGGCCGCGTCGCAGAACGGCCCACACTTGACGTCAGACCGCACTTTACGCGCGCAAATCCGGGCCATAAGCCCACGAGCAACATCCGCCGGTGATTTCCAGTGGATGTTGCTCGTTTTTTCAGGCCAAAACCATTTTTCTCCCCGCCTTTCAGCGCGATTGCGACCAAAAGGACAACCACTATGATGTGAATTTCATCCTATGTTCGGATTGCACCGCGCTCAGCGGAAATCTTCATGGTGCAGGGGCGTTATGTGAAGAACAGCTCCATGCCGCCGCGCTCATGACAGCAGCGTATCTTGACGAATATCCATACGAAGGGCGGCCTTTCCACACGGAAAGGCCGCCCCATGTCAACTTGTCAGGGCCGTTTGCCGACGCCCTTGACCATCAATCCATCATCCCGGCACCGCGCCAGAGCATTTTAACTTTAAAAAAGTGTATGCTCTAACGCTACACGAGAGTGCAGCGCGCCACAACGTGGCGTGGATTCAGCCGCAAATCGCATTTTTCGGCTGAATGAAAACTTTGAAATGTGAAACATTTCAAAGTCAATCTGCTCTAGGGATGGTTCACAAACTTGTTCTGCGTGGCGGACACGCCGCTGTGGCAGGGGGTGCAGTCCATGACGCCCTTGGCCCAGTTGGCATCGTTGCCCTTGGTCATATGGCACTCGCCACAATAGGTCACGGACTTCTGAATGGGGAAGCTGCTCTTGAAATCCTTGCCCTGCTCGATCTTGGCATTGATGATTTCCGCGGCCTTGAAAGCGGTGTCCGCGGTGAGACGGCCGCAACGCTCGCTACGCTGCTTGCTGTCGGCCTCAATCTTGTTTTCATAACACCACTTGGATACGGAAATGTGGCAGAGCACGGAATCCGAACTGCTCATGGGCTGCTCGCCCTTGAAGCCCTGGGCCGCGTCGCCGGGATTATACACGGGCAGCTTGGTGACTTCGTACCAGCGGAACAGCTCGTTCACCATGGGGCGCACTTCTTTGCGGCTCCAGAACAGCGAAAAGCTGGACGCGGCTCCGTAAAGAGCGCCGCAAATGGTGCCCCAATCGGAAATGCCGCCCTTGTTGGCCTCAAGCATGGCAAAGGGAAACTGATTGTACGGCGCGCCGTATTTTTCGCCCATCAGGCCGACAATACTGTAAAACGTGCCAAAACCACAGCCGAAACCCTTATGCCAGTAGCCTTCATAAGCCACCTTTGCGCATTCCTGGGGGTCGAGTTTGTGGGGCGTCCAACCAAAGGCTCCTCCAACCTGGTCAAAGCGGCCCACGGCCTGCTGCGTCTGCCCAGCAGCATTGGCCTCAGCACCGCCCAATCCGAGCATAGCTCCGCCCACTGCGAGCCCGCCAAGGCCGCAGATAAGATCACGTCTGCCGATGTTCACTTTACTCCTCCTGGTTATGTGTCTGCCGTGACACGGTTAAGTTAATTAATTCACTACCAATATTGAGAAAGAAAGGTCAAATACAAAAAAGGGGGTAAAAACGCCTCCTCCGGCTTCCCGAGCGCATACTTTTTATTGTTTTTTTTCGGTAATGCTCTGGACGACCCGCCAGAAGGACTTACATATACCTCGCAGTTGGTTAGCCATCTGCCAGAATTTGTCGCGCGCGCCGTTCTGCGCGGCCCAGAGGGCGACCCGGTCGCTGCGCGAAACTACAAGAGAAAAGCTTTCCCCGAGGAGGATCACCATATGTCCAAAATTATCGGTATTGACCTGGGTACCACCAACTCCTGCGTTTACGTCATGGAGGGCAAGGACCCCAAATGCATCACCAATCCTGAAGGCGGCCGCACCACCCCTTCCGTGGTGGCTTTTACGGATAAGGAACGCCTTGTGGGCGATATTGCCAAGCGCCAGGCCGTTACCAACCCCACGCGCACCATTTTCGCCATCAAGCGTCTGATGGGCCGCAAATTTGACAGCCCCGAAGTTGACCGCTGGAAGGAACACAGCCCCTACGCCATTGTCAAAGCTCCCAATGCCGACGCGGGCGTTGAGGTGGACGGCCGTACCTACAGCGCGCCTGAAATTTCGGCCATGATCCTGGCCAAGCTGAAGGCCGACGCTGAAGCCTACCTGGGTGAAACAGTTACCGAAGCCGTCATCACGGTTCCGGCCTACTTCAATGACGCCCAGCGTCAGGCCACCAAGGACGCGGGCCGTATCGCCGGGCTTGAAGTAAAGCGCATCATCAACGAGCCCACGGCCGCCTCGCTGGCCTACGGCGCGGACAAGAAGGCCAACGAAAAAATCGCGGTCTTCGACCTTGGCGGCGGCACGTTTGATATTTCCATTCTGGAAGTGGGCGACAACGTTGTTGAAGTGCGCGCCACCAATGGCGACACCTTCCTGGGCGGCGAAGACTTCGACCAGCGCGTCATCAACTTCCTGGTGGAAGAGTTCAAGAAAGAGAACGGAATTGACCTGTCCAAGGACAGCATGGCCCTGCAACGCCTGAAGGAAGCCGCCGAAAAGGCCAAGAAAGACCTTTCCACCTCTATGGAAACCGAGGTCAATCTGCCCTTTATCACGGCTGACCAGAACGGCCCCAAGCACATGCTCATGAAGATCAGCCGCGCCAAGCTGGAATCCCTTGTGGGCGACCTCGTGGACAGCACCATCGAGCCCTGCAAGAAGGCCCTGGCCGACGCCGGCATGTCCGCCAACCAGATCGACGAAGTCATCCTCGTGGGCGGCATGACCCGTATGCCCCTTGTGCAGCAGGTTGTGGGCAAGTTCTTTGGCAAGGAGCCCAACCGCTCCGTCAACCCTGACGAAGTGGTCGCCATGGGCGCCGCCATCCAGGGCGGCATCCTCAGCGGCGACGTGAAGGACGTGCTGCTGCTCGACGTGACCCCGCTTTCCCTCGGCATTGAAACCATGGGCAGCGTGTTCACCAAGCTTATCGAGCGCAACACCACCATCCCCACGCGCAAAAGCCAGGTCTTTACGACGGCTTCGGACAATCAGCCCTCGGTGTCCATCCACGTGCTCCAGGGTGAACGGCCCATGGCCAACGACAACATGACCCTGGCCCGCTTTGACCTTACGGGCATTCCCCCGGCGCCCCGCGGCGTGCCGCAGATCGAAGTGTCTTTTGACATCGACGCCAACGGCATCGTCAACGTGTCCGCCAAGGACATGGGCACCGGCAAGGAACAGTCCATCAAGATCACGGCTTCTTCCGGCCTGTCCGAAGACGACATCCAGAAGCTGGTGCGCGAGGCTGAAACCCACGCCGATGAAGACAAGAAGAAGCAGGAGCTTATTGAAGCCCGCAACCATGCCGACAGCCTCATTTACGGTACCGAAAAGTCCCTGGCCGACCTGGGCGACAAGGCTGACGCCGCTGTAAAGAGCGATATTGAAACCAAGATGGCCGACCTGCGCAAGCTGATGGAAGGCGAAGACGCCGCTGCCATCAAGACCGCCACGGACGAGCTCGCCAAGGCCTCCCACAAGCTGGCCGAACAGCTCTACCAGCAGCAGGCCCAGCAGGCGGGCGGCCAGCCCGGCCCGCAGCCGGGTGCGGCTGAAGGCCAGTCTCACGGCAATGCCGGTGACGACGTGGTGGACGCCGACTACACCGAAGTGAAGAAATAAGCACGCCAGGAGCAGCTGGCAGCAGAGTTGCCCAAGGTTTACTTTCCGGTTACGGCTGCGGGCGCTTGCGCCCGCGCCCACCGGCGGACGAGCGGCCCACCGGCCTGACGGCGGGGCGGCCACCGCCCGGACTTGGGTGAACGCAGGTGAACTTGCCTCAATGCCTCCACTGTACTAAAAAGGTCTGGCTCCCTGTGAGCCAGACCTTTTGCTTTTCGCGGGCATGACAAGCGCCCGTGTAATACCTATCCTGTCGGAGGATACAGTGCGTACATCCACGACGTATTGCCGCGCCCTCGCGCGCCTGACGCTTGGCCTTCTGACGCTTGTGCTGCTCGGCAGCCTCAGCGCCTGCAAGATGCCTTTCAGCGGGCAGGACGCCCCTGTGGCCCCAGCCAAGCCGGTTGTCGCCCCCGGAACCTGTGTGGCTTTGGCTTTGCCCTCTTCAGGGCCGTATGCGCCCATTGGGAGCAAGATCCGTCAGGGCGCCCAGATGGCCCAGAAGGAAATGGCTGCCAATGGCGTCAACATGCGCCTTGAAATAATCAATACATCCGCTGCTGACTGGCTGCAAAAGCTCAAGGCCCTGCCGCCGTCCTGCACCGTGGTGGGCGGCCCCCTTCAGGCCTCCAACTACGCCCAGGCCCGCAACGCGGGCGTCACGACCGAACGCGCGCTCTTCACTTTTCTGCCGTCCCTTGAGCAGGGCGACGAAGGCACGCGCGCCTGGCGCTTTTTCCCCAGTCCCCAGGACCAGATCGATGCCCTCATCGGCTTTGCCTCTGACGACCTGAACATACGCAGCTACGGGGCCTTCTATCCCAGCGACGCTTACGGCGCGCGCATGACGGGCCTTCTGGAGCAGAGCCTCTACAAGCGCAATATGGCTCTGCAAAAGGCCTCATACAATCCGGGAGACTCCACATCATGGAGTGCCGCTGTTGCGCCGCTCATCAACGCCAAGACGCCCGAGGGCAGCAGCACGCCCGTGCCGCAGACGGCCTTTGAAGCCCTGTTTCTTCCCGATTCGTGGAAGAATATGGAAATGCTGACCACAAGCCTGCTCTATAATGGCGAAGACCGTCTGGTGCTGCTCGGCACCACGCTGTGGGAGCAGGGGCTCTCCGGCAAGGTGGTGAACATGCCTGAAAAATATGCTCTCGCGGTCTTTCCCGCCGCCTGGAACCCTGCCCGCGCCCCGCGCGCCCTGCAAGCGCCGGGCTTGGACTTCTGGACGGCCCTTGGCTATGATTTCACCCGCTTTGCCGTGAGCCTCGGCCTCAATACGCGCCTCAGCTCGCCGGAAATAACCGCTCGCGTGCAGCGCGCCTCGCAGATGGTCTGGGGCATGGCTCCCATCACCTGGGACAACGCCGGTGTGGCCCACCAGAAGCTCTTCATCTTCGGCGTGTCGCCCACAGGCATGGTGCCCGTTGTTCTGGAAGACTTCCGCCAGACCCACAGCAATATCCTGCAACAGTCCGCGCTGCGCATGCAGGGCCTGCCCCCTGTGGACGCGACGGGCAATCCCGTTACGCCGGGCGCGGGGCAACAGCCCACGCTCCAGCCCATCGGCACCACGCCGCGTCCCTCGTACAAGCTCAGTCTGCCCTCACACCTCTAGAACACCATCGTTGGCCCGGCGAGCGGCAATTGCCGCCGGGCCGGACAAAGGACTTCATAATGGCAGAGAATAAAGGCATCGGTTCAAAAGAAGTGGCCCACATGGCCGAACTTTCACGGCTCAGTCTGAGCGGGCAGGAGCAGGAGCTTTTTGCCCGGCAACTGGGCGACATCCTTGGCTATATGGATGTGCTCGCCAAGGTGGACACCAGCGCCGTTGAACCCCTGTACAGCCCGGCGCAGCATACATCCGCCGTGCGTGAAGACGTGGCCGCCCATGTGCGCACCCGTCAGGAAGTGCTTGCCAATGCCCCCGAGGCTGACGGCGAATACTTCATGGTGCCGCGCATCGTTTAGAGCAGATTAACTTTGAGAATGTACATTTTCAAAGTTTAAGATACGCTCGCTTCGGTGCTTAACCGCGCAGATAAACTGCGCTTACACCTCTGCGGCGGGCGTCTGCTTCCGCACCCGCCAGAGCAATTTCAAAGTGAAATTGCTCTAGGGAAACGCGGATTTATTCCGTTTGGCGTCGTTGCTTCACTTTTTTTGAAACAGTCGAGGACGGAAGAGTCCACTCCTGCTTCAAAAAAAGATCGCGCCTTGCCAAACGAAATAACTGCGCGCTTCCAAGAGGCTCTTTAATCAGAGCGTTCCTGGAGCATTTAACACGTTAAATGCTCGAGCACGGCGGGTAAAAACCTGCCTGCTCGCATTTCGTGGCAAGGATTTTCAGAAAAATCCTTGCAGAGCAGTTAACTCGTTTCACTCGTGAACTGCTCCAGGCGAATTGTCGTTGAGAACGGCCATTCGCAACATTTACGGCACGGCAGTTACGGCAGCCGGGCACGCCGTCGCAGCGTCGTCTGCCCCTGGCAGCCCGCATGGCAAGATTGCCCGAAAGCCCCGCTCCCGGAGCATGCGTACTCCCGGAGGCCTGTTTGTATTCGCGCAAATACCGTAAGCGGAACACTTGAGAATACCCATGACCGACATCTGCTCCCTCTCCCTCACGGCTGTGGCCCAGGCACTGCAAAAAAAAGAACTGAGCGCCGAGCAAGTGGCCGCCGCCTGCCTTGACCGCGTGGCCGCCACTGAGCCCGCACTGGCCGCCCTGCTGCATGTGGACGCCGAAAACGCCCTGGCAACGGCCGCCGCCCTGGACAAGGCGGGCCCCGACGCCTCGCGCCCCCTGTGGGGCGTGCCTGTCACGGTTAAAGACGCCCTTTCCACCAGGGGCATGCCCACCACCTCCGGCTCGCGCATACTGGAAGGCTACACCCCCTTTTACGATGCCTTTGTGGTGCAAAAACTACGTGAAGCCGGAGCCGTCATTCTGGGCAAGGCCAATATGGACGAATTCGCCATGGGCTCCAGCACGGAAAACTCGGCCTACCAGACAACCCGCAACCCCTGGAACGTCAACAAGGTTCCCGGCGGCTCCAGCGGCGGCTCCGCAGCCTCGGTGGCCGCCGGCCAGTGCTTTGCCTCGCTGGGAACGGACACGGGCGGCTCCATTCGTCAGCCCGCCGCGTTCTGCGGCTGCGTGGGCCTCAAGCCCACCTATGGCCGCGTTTCACGCTACGGCGTGATCGCCTACGGCTCGTCCCTGGATCAGGTGGGTCCGCTGACCCGCAACGTTGCCGACTGCGCGCGCGTTCTTGCCGCCATTGCCGGGCCGGACGCCCGCGACAACACCTGCGATCCGCGCCCCGCTGAAGACTACACGGCCGCGCTTGACAGCCGCCCCCTCAAGGTCGCGCGCCTGGGCGTTCCCCGCGAGTTTTACGGCAAAGGGCTGTCCGCGGAAGTCCGTGCGGCCTGCGAAACCGCCATGCAGACAGCCAGGGACAACGGCGCTGAACTTGTGGAAGTGGGCCTGCCCCATACGGATGCGGCCATTGCCACCTACTATATCATCGCCATGGCCGAAGCCAGTTCCAACCTGGCCCGTTTTGACGGCGTCCGCTTCGGGCACCGCGCCGCTGACGTCAAAAACCTTGAAGAACTCTATGTGCGCAGCCGCACCGAGGGATTTGGACAGGAAGTCAAACGCCGCATCATGCTGGGAGCCTACGTGCTTTCCTCCGGCTACTACGACGCCTATTACCGCAAGGCCGCCCAGGTGCGCCGCCTTATCCGCGACGAACTGCTGGCAGCCCTTGAACAGTGCGATGCGCTGCTGGCCCCCGTGTCGCCCGTCACCGCCAGCGACCTTGGCAGCAATACGGCGGATCCGCTGGAGATCTACCTCATGGACGCCTACACCCTGTCCCTGAACCTGGCGGGCCTGCCCGGCCTTTCACTGCCGGTGGGCCTTGGCGCGGAAAGCCGCATGCCCGTGGGCATGCAACTCATCGGCAGGCCCTTTGCCGAAGCGCGGTTGCTGGCCCTTGGGCACAGCCTGGAACAGACCCTGCCAGCCATTGGCGGCCCCAGGCTGTAACGGCCAATCGCACTGAAAAAAATCCTGATGAGGGAAGACACAGGACAAACAATACTACCTGCCGCAAAACACCTCATGGAGGTATGACATGAAGAAAGCTCTCGTCATAATTGACGTTCAGAACGACTACTTCCCCGGCGGAAAGATGGAACTGGATGGAAGCGACAAGGCCGGAGACAAGGCTGGTCTGCTGCTTGAAACATTCAGGAAGCTACAGCTGCCAGTCATCCATGTGCAACATGTGGCCGTGCAGCCCGGCGCAACGTTTTTTCTGCCGGACACCCAAGGGGTTAACATCCACAAATGTGTCCAGCCGAAAAGCGACGAAACTGTGGTCATCAAGCATTTTCCCAATTCGTTCCGCGAAACGACGCTGAAAAAACATCTGGAAGACAACGGCATCACGCAACTGATTGTGGCCGGAATGATGTCGCACATGTGTGTGGATACCACGGTTCGTGCGGCTTTTGACCTCGGCTATGCCTGCACTCTTGCACACGATGCCTGCGCCACGAGAACACTGACCCTCGCTGATCAATCCGTGACGGCGGCACACGTGCATCTGGCCTTCATGGCCGCCTTGAACGGCGTCTTTGCTTCCGTGCGCTCTGCAGAAGATATCTGCAAGGAATTATCGGCGTAGCGACAGGGATGATAGCGGGATTTGTGGGGGAGGGACCCTTTTGCAAAAGGGTCCCTCCCCCACGCCCCCACCCCCTAAAACTCTTATGGTGTTGCAGTACGGCACAAAGAGTTTTTCTGGCCTTAGAGCATTTTCACTTTGAAATTGCTCTGGCGACTGCGTGAGCAGGCGCCCGCAGCGAAGGCGTAAGCGCAATTTATTTGCGCTGTTAAGCGCCGAAGTATGCGTGTCTTAAACTTTGAGAATGTCCATTCTCAAAGTTAATCTGGTCTAAGTGGGGGGACAAGAGGCAGCGTAAAGGCATCACGCCTCATCAAAGGGTATCTGCGCCAGCAGCGCGGGCAACTTCGCAGCCCCCTTGTGGCAAACGCCTGCCTCGCAGTGCCCAGAACTATTTCACGTGAACAAGTGTATCCAATACAAAAAAGCCGCTTTTTACAGCGGCTTTTTCGGTTAGGGGGGTGTTACGAGAGAAAATGGCGTTCACGAAGAAATTTTCATCATCACAAGCCCGGTCACTATAAGCGCGGCCGCGCCCACGCGCATGGCGTTGGCAGGCTCGCCCAGCACCAGTATGCCCAGTAAGAATGCGCCCACCGCGCCTATGCCCGTCCAGATGGTATAGGCCGTGCCCAGGGGCAGGCTCTTCATGGCTATGGACAACAGCGCAAAGCTGGCGACCATGGCCACAATGGTGAGCACCGAAGGCAGAGGCCTGGTGAAACCAAGCGACAGCTTCATTGTATATGCCCAGACAACCTCAAGCAGTCCGGCGAAAAAAAGAAAAATCCAGGCCATCACGGCTCTCCTTGATCAGAGCCGGGTCGTCCCGGATTGCATACCCTTTATGGGGGAGGTCGTCCTCACGCATAATAGTATATAAGAGTGAATGCCGCCCTGTCCAGTTGGGCAGATGGTGCGCAGTTACGGTACCGCTTGAAAAGAGAGTGGCGGTCAGGAATGCGACAGGTATTTCGCCCCCCACTTCAGGCCAGAAAACGCCTCATGCCGTACTGAACTGCGACAAGAGTTTTAGGGGGTGGGGGCGTGGGGGAGGAGACCCTTTTGCAAAAGGGTCCCTCCCCCACAAAAAAACTTCACGTAAGATTGCTCTAATCAAGAATGTAGCGCATGGGATTCACCGGCACACCGTTGAGGCGCACTTCATAGTGCAAATGCGGGCCGGTGGTCCTCCCACTCATGCCCACATTGCCGATGACCTGTCCCCGCTTGACCCATACGCCCACAGGCACGGCGCAGCGCTGCATATGTCCGTACTTGGTGATAACGCCGCCGCCATGGTTGATTTCCAGGCTCAAGCCGTACGCGCCGTCATGGCCGGACTGGGTAACCAGCCCCTGTGCCGGAGCCACCACGGGGGTGCCGATGCGGTTGGTGATATCCAGCCCCTTGTGGAAGTGCCCGCGACCGCCGAAGGGCGAGGAACGCCAGCCAAAGCTGGAAGAAACAAAGCCCACCACGGGCCAGATTGTGGGCATGGAAGAAAGCGCGTCCCTGTTTTCGCGCAGGGCCAGCAACAGGTCCTGCTGGCGCACTTCTTCAAGACGGGCGGACTCCGAAAGCCGTTCAAGAAAATCCTGCATCTTGCGGGCTGCCAGCTCCTGCCGGTGCAGGGGCAGGTAAGACCGCGAAAAGTCGCCCGCGATATCAAGACCGCCGCCTGCATCGGCGGGGTCTTTATCCATATTCATCATGATGCGCAGTTTGGAGTCGAAACTCTGAACCCTTTGCAGGTCGCGCCCCATCTGCGAAATGCGCTCGGCCAGATTGACAAGCTGACGGCGCTGCTCGCTGATGACGCGCTGGGCGTTTGCGACGTCGTCGTTGAGATGGCGCGCCTCAAGCCAGGCGCGCACCAGCCAGACATTGCAAGCCGCCAGAGCCACCACCAGAACGCAGGCAAAAAAGCCGAACCAGCCACGCATCCGCAGATTGCGGCTGCCGCTGCGACCTTCCTTGAATATGACAATATGATATTTGCCGAAAAGCATGTGCGCAAACCTTATGGGGCCAGGGCAGCACTGTCAATGCAAGAAAATTGACAACCACGGTCTTGCGCTCGTGGCCCAGAAATTCCTTGTCCTGACGCTCCCGGCCATGACGTCAGGCTGGAGCGTCAGGACTGGTGCAGATGCAAACGCCTGGGACTTACTCTTCGTCCCCCACGTTTCTTTGCGCGGCGCTGCTGCTTTTTTCCAGCTGCCAGCGCGTCAGGCCGTTGAGCACGCAGCGGCGGCCATCCTTGGTGACGGCGTAAAGATGTTCCAGCGTCTGGGCCATGTCGCTTCTGGCTGTCCTGCCAGCCGAAGGGCAGGCATTGGCCCATATGGGCAAGCCCCACTGGCGCGCCGCCTGCCGGATATACTTTTTCTCCACAAGCATGAGCGGGCGGATAAGCCGCAACTGGCCGTTGAAAAAAGGCTCGTTCATGCTCATGCCGTCCACACGTCCGTTGCGGCAAATATTCATAAAGAACGTCTCCACCAGATCTTCGGCATTGTGGCCCAGCGCCAGGTGGGTCAGTTTGTACTGCGCGCAAAGCTCAAAAAGCCTCTTGCGCCGCAGCCATGCACAGCGAAAACAGGCCGAGCGGCGCAGGTTCTTCTCTGAATGGGCGTCAGGCCCGTGCGTTGTCACTTCCACATGGGCGGGAATGCCATGCTCGGCCAGCCAGGGCAGAAGAGCCGCGTGGCTCTGGCTGTCAAAACCGGGATTAAGGTGCAGGGCCATCATTTCAAAGTGGAAAGGTACGATTCCCTGGCGAATTTTAAGCGTCTTCAGCAACACAAAGCTGTCCACCCCGCCGGAGGCAGCCACGCCCACCCGGCAGCCAGGCCAGAGCATATTTGTCATCTGCATGGCCTTGCCCGCGCTTTTTACGCACACTTCCTGCGCGAAAGACCTTTTTTCTCTGCTCATGGCTGGCAATCTCCTTCAAAATCGTCTATGCTGCCGGGCTCTCCCGGCCATGCTTGACAGTGTCAATGGCGGCCTATATCATATCTTATTTCAGCAGGCAAAGCCTGCTCCAGGCGTATTCCACGCCCGGCCCTTTACAAAAGGTCGGGCGGTATTATTTATCAAAACGAACTGCGGCGGAGACCCTTTCGCCCCAGCCAGCGGCCCTTGGCCGCGCACACTACGGAGGCAGCATGGCCCGTATTACAGTTGAAGATTGCCAGGAGCGCGTAGACAACCGCTTTCTGCTTGTGCAAATGGCCATCAAGCGCGTGCATCAGTACCGCGAGGGGTATGAGCCCCTTGTGGAATCGCGCAACAAGGAAGTGGTCACCGCCCTTCGAGAAATTGCCGCGGGCAAAGTGCTGCCCGATGATGAGAGCCTTTACAATCCCCTTGCAGAAGAACAGGCCGCGCCTGCCTCCGGCGAGTAGGGATTCATAGCTTGCATTGTCTGCGCGGCGGCTGTCCTTGGGCAGCCGCCGCGCCTGTGAATACAACCTTTAGCCCAGGCGCACAAGCACGCAGCCACCGGAATCCGGACCATGATGGAGCTTGATTACTACGAGGTGCTGGGCGTTAGCCGCAGCGCTGGCGAAGATGAGATCAAAAAGGCCTACCGCAAGCTTGCCCTCAAGTATCACCCGGACCACAATCCCGGCGATCCCGAGGCCGAACAGAATTTCAAGCGCGCGGCCGAAGCCTATGACGTTCTGCGCGACCCCGACAAGCGTGCCCGCTATGACCGTTTTGGCCACGCCGGCGTAAACGGGGGCGGAGGTTTTGGCAGCAACGAAGATATTTTCGCCCATTTCAGCGATATTTTCGGCGATATCTTCGGGTTTTCTTCCGCCAACAGGGGGCCGCGCCCCATGGCCGGCTCGGATTTGCGCTACAACCTTACCATTTCTTTTGCTCAGGCCGCCACTGGTGATGAAATCACCCTTTCCCTGCCAAAGCACGTCACCTGCAGCGACTGCAAGGGCAGTGGCGCGGCTCCGGGCAGCAAGGTTGAGACCTGCCGTCAGTGTAACGGCACGGGTCAGGTACGCCGGTCACAGGGAATTTTCCAGATATCCATGCCCTGTAACACCTGTCAGGGCACGGGCCGCGTCATTACCAAACCCTGCGCCAAGTGCAAGGGTGAAGGCATTGTGACCGATACCCGGGAACTTGTGGTGCGCGTGCCCGCCGGTGTGGACACGGGAACCCGGCTGCGTGTGCGCGGTGAGGGCGAACCCGGCGTGCACGGCGGCCCCCCCGGCGACCTTTACGTGGTGCTGACTGTCGAACAGGACAAGCGCTGGCGGCGTCAGGGTCAGGATCTTGTCTTCACCCAGGAAGTAAGTTTTGTGCAGGCGGCCCTCGGGCACAGGGTGGAAATCCCCGGCCTGAAAAAACCCATTCCCCTTGATGTTCCCAAGGGCGTGCAGAGCGGCGCGGTGCTGCGCGTGCCCGGCGAGGGCATGCCCTACCCTGGCCGCAGACAGCGCGGCGACATGCTGGTGGAAGTCAGGGTGCTCACTCCCACGCGCCTCTCAGACCGGCAGGTGGAACTGCTGCGTGAATTTGAGGCCGCCGGGGAGCAGACGCCGCTGCAAAAAGTAAAAAAAGCCGCCAAAAAAATCAGCAAGGCCATGGGCCTCGATTAGAGCATTTTAACCTTGAAAAAGTGTAAATGCTCTGACGCTGCACGAAAGTGCAGCGCGCCACAACGTGGCGTGGATTCAGCCGAAAATCGCATTTTCGGCTGAATGAAGACTTTGAAATGTGAAGCATTTCAAAGTTAATCTGCTCTAGCGCGAACGCTGTTCGCATGCCGGCAGCGTTCCAGAAATGGGGCGCTGCCGCTTTTTGTAAATGGCCCCCCCCGCCTAGCGGGGGGGGCCATTTACAAAAAGGGGACCACTGCATCGCAGTAATCCCCTTTAGAGCATTTTCACTTTGAAATTGCTCTGGCGACTGCGTGAGCAGGCGCCCGCAGCGAAGGCGTAAGCGCAATTTATTTGCGCTGTTAAGCGCCGAAGCATGCGTGTCTTAAACTTTGAGAATGTCCATTCTCAAAGTTAATCTGGTCTAAGCAGCGTTATGCGAGCTGGTTATTCTTCTACAACCGCGCGCACGGATTCGCCGTAGGAGTCTGTAACCAGGGTCTTGATGCTCATAAGTTCAGTCCAGCGGCGGAACGTACCCACAATGACAAAGACCATAAGCACCATGACAAGGCAGGCCAGACTCGCCAGCAGATACTTGCCGTTGGGGATATAGTCGGTTGTCAGCTGCAGGTAGCCAGCCCAGAAGGTCACTGCCGTCATGAACACGCCGGGGATGGCCGTCATGAGGCAGTACTTGCCCCTGTTCATGCGCAGCAGCATGCTGGTGCAGACGATGAGGGCGCAGGCGGCCAGCAGCTGGTTGCTCATGCCGAAGAGCGGCCAGATGTTGCTGATGTTGCCGGTATACACCAGGTAGCCCCACATGGAAGTGAAGACCAGGCTGGTGATGATGACGCCGGGCGTCCAGTTCTTGTCGCCAAAGGGGGCGTACACCTTGCTGAGCATTTCCTGAAGGAAGAAGCGGCCCACGCGAGTGCCGGAGTCGATGGCGGTCAGAATAAAGACCGCTTCAAACATGACGGCGAAGTTGTACCAGTAGGCCATCAGGTGATCCATGTAAGGGATCTTGTGGAAGATATGGGCCATGCCCACGGCCAGCGACACTGCGCCGCCGGGACGGGCGTGCAGGTTAAGGCCGATCTTTTCTTCAAAGAAACCCAGATCAACAGTGTGCAGGTTGGGATGCACCGCCAGCAGCGCGTCATACTTGGCAGGGGTGGCGTTGATGGCGAAGTAGTCGCCGGGCATCAGCGTGCAGGCGGCGATAAGGGCCATCATGGCCACAAAGCCTTCGGTCAGCATGGCGCCGTAGCCCACAAAGAGAATGTCGCGCTCGTTGCCGATCATCTTGGGTGTCGTGCCCGTGCCGATAATGGCGTGGAAGCCGGAAATGGCACCACAGGCAATGGTGATGAAGATGAAGGGCAGCACGGGGCCGCCGATCACGGGGCCGCCGCCGTTGATGAAGGGCGTAATGGTGGGCATGAGAATGGTAGGCTGCACAAAGATGATGCCTACGGTGAGCATGAGAATGGTGCCTATCTTCAGATAGGTGGACAGATAGTCACGCGGCACCAGAAGGAACCATACGGGCAGCACCGAAGCGAAAAAGCCGTAAACCGCAATGGCTATGGCCACGGTGTTTCTGTCCCAGTCGAAGGCCCAGCCCAGCGCATCCTTCTGCATGAGATCATGGCCGCTCAGAATGCCCACCACAAGCAGCACCAGACCCAGAAGGCTGGCGAACAGCACGCTGTTTTGCTTGTAGCGCATGATGAGACCCATAATCATGGCAATAGGCATGGTGATGACAACAATGAACAGCGACCAGGGCGCGTTGTGCATGGCGCTGATGCAGGCCAGCGAAAGGCCTGCAAGGGTGAGAATGAGAATACACAGAATGGCGATGCCCGCCACTGTGCCCGTAACAGGGCCGATTTCGCGCGTGGCGATGGCCGCAAGGCTCTGGCCTTTATGGCGCACGGAGGCGAAAAGAACCACCATGTCATGCACCGCGCCGCCGAGAACGCAGCCGATAAGAATCCACAGCGCGCCCGGCAGATAGCCAAACTGGGCGGCCAGCACGGGGCCCACAAGGGGACCGGCGGCGGCGATGGCCGCAAAGTGGTGGCCGTACAGAACGTATTCGTTGGTTTTCACATAGTCATGACCATCGGCAAAACGCACAGACGGCGCAATGCGGCTGCCATCGAGGCGTAATACTTTATTTGCTAAGAAAATCCCGTAAACACGGTATGCAATAGCAAAGATACACAATGCCGCAAACACGAGTGTTATGGCATTAATGTTTTCAAGAGCTTCCATCATTTACTCCCGTCAGGGCTTGGCTTGTTTCCTCAACCGGGCAGGCGGCCTGATATGCCGCCACCCTGCGAAACCGCCCAAAACAACACAAAAAACATACACCAAACAGCAGTCTATCAGTGATGCGCCTCCTCATCTTGCGTGACTGTAGAAAAAATAGCCTGGGATGGCCCGTATACTGCATGTAAACCCAGCAATGCAATTATTATGGGCCTGCGTAATTTTTTGCTACACCCATTATTTATATCTGTCCATGCCACTGAAAACTGTCTGGCGCGATCTTTTTGCCAGTTGCGGCCCTTTGGAAACCCCCGAGCTTCTTTCGACACCCATTCCTGATAATAATAACAATTTATATTTATTAGATTTTTTAAATAATGCAGGGGGCGTTGGTGGTGCTGAACTCGTTGTGGATTTTTTTCCGCGACTTGCACTTTTTTTCGCAATATTCCCCCGTCATATGCCATCCTGTTCTCTACGCGCGCCCAACAAGGCCGGCATCTTCACCCGCACAGCTTCCGCCCGGCATATTCAGTACAAAAAAGGTCTCACCGGAGGGACTTGCATTTCATATTGCATGGGTCTATCGTTTACCTTCCGGCTGGGGGAGCCATCGGTGGCTGAGAAAGGGTGATAGCGCCCTGACCCCTTGGATCGCGCAAAAAAACGCGATTCTGCACCTGACGCGGATAATGCCGACGAAGGGAAGCTGGCCAGCCTGGAAACAGGTTTGTGCTTGCCCGCAGCCGTATTGGTTCTGCGGGTTTTTTTGTGGCCCTGTTCGGTATCGTCAGCCACGTCCCCGCGGATCAGGCTCCTGTAACCTATGGAGGTTCGTTATGAACATCGTGGTTAACGGCCAAACCGAGGACTGCGCGCCAGGCGCCAGCATCAGCCGGTTTCTGACTGAACGGGCGTATGAAGCCAGCGCCGTGGTTGTAGAGCGCAACGGACAGATCATAGCCAGGGACACTTTTGCGCAAACCATGCTGCAAGAAGGCGATTGCCTTGAGATCGTGCAGTTTGTGGGCGGTGGATAGAGCACGGTCACGGTATGCCTGTTCTGGCGGCCGCGCGGGCAGACGCTCGCCGTGAAGGCGTAGGCGCGGGTTTCCGCGCGGTTACGCACCAAAGGGCGAGCGCAATTTGAGAAGATATTTTCTCAAAAACGCCCTGCTCTGCTGCCGCATCCACCTGTTTACAAAACGCATATCCACAACCGCAATCTTCCAGCAGCGCTTTGCGCGGAGTACGCCATGAATGCTAATGATCCCTTTGTGCTGGGCGACATCAGCCTTTCCAGCCGCCTTTTTATCGGCACCGGCAAATATGGTGCCGACGGCCTTATCCCAGCCGTGGCCGAGGCCAGTGGTTCTCAGGTCATCACGGTGGCCATGCGCCGTGTGGACAAGCCCGCCTCCCAGAAGGACAGCGCCACGCCGGGGCAGGCCTCGCAAAACATACTGACGCACATTCCCGGCCACATGCGTCTTCTGCCCAACACCTCCGGCGCGCGCAACGCCGAAGAGGCCGTGCGCCTCGCCCGCCTGGCCCGCGCCGCGGGATGCGGCGACTGGATCAAGATCGAGGTCATCTCCGACACGCGCCATCTCTTGCCCGACGGCTACGAAACCGCAAAGGCCACGGAAATTCTCGCCAAGGAAGGCTTCACCGTACTGCCCTATATCAATCCCGATCTCTATGTGGCCCGTGCCTGCGTCGAGGCCGGAGCAGCCGCGGTCATGCCCCTTGGCGCGCCCATCGGCACCAACCGGGGGCTGCGCACCAAGGAGATGATCGCCATCCTGATAGAGGAACTGGACCTTCCGGTCATCGTGGACGCGGGCATAGGGCGGCCTTCGCAAGCCTGCGAAGCTATGGAAATGGGCGCGGCCGCGTGCCTGGTCAATACGGCCATAGCCTCTGCCAGCGACCCTGTGGCCATGGCGCGCGCCTTTGGCGAGGCCGTGCGGGCCGGGCGCAACGCTTGGCTCTCCGGGCCAGGATTTGTGCGTGGCATGGCAGCCGGAGCCGAAGCCTCATCCCCGCTTACGGGCTTCCTGCGCTAGAGCATTTTAACTTTGAAAAAGTGAAATGCTCTGACGCTGCACGAAGGTTCAGCGCGCCACAACGTGGCGTGGGTTCAGCCGAGCTTTAGCCGTTGCGACGAAGGAAGTTACGGATAAAGACAGCATTGGTTAATTGAGCGGACAGCCTACTGATGGCTGTCGCTATCCGTAAGCGGTAAAGACCCGCTAACGGCTACCGCAAATCGCATTTTTCGGCTGAATGACAACTTTGAAATGTGAAGCATTTCAAAGTTAATCTGCTCTAGGAGGTAAAGCAGATGCAATCATTCGAGGATTTTTTACAGAACTGGCCCGCACAACGAAGGGCCGAGGCCGTGCAGAAGGCCACGGAAGAACAGGTTTTTTCCGTTCTTGAAAAAAACAGCCTCCAGCCCGAGGATTTCCTGGCCCTTCTCTCCCCCGCCGCCGCCCCGCATCTGGAGCTTCTGGCCCGCCGCGCCCATGAACTCACCCTGCGCTTTTTCGGCCGGGCGGTGCACATCTTCACCCCGCTCTACATTTCCGACGTCTGCACAAACCAATGCCGCTACTGTGGCTTTAACGCCAAAAACAAACAGCCCCGCCACCACCTCAGCGTGGATGAGGCCGCCGCCGAGGCGAGGGCCATAGCCGACCAGGGCTTCCAGCATGTGCTGCTGCTCACCGGGGACGCCCGCCACCTGTCCTCGCCGCAGTATATCGCCGATGTGACGCGGCGCATAAAACCCTGGTTCGCCTCCGTGGGCATCGAGGTCTACTCCCTCACCACCGACGAATACAAACTGCTTGTGGACGCGGGCGTGGACAGCATGACCATGTTTCAGGAAACGTATAACCCTGATCTGTACGCATGGCTGCATCCCGCCGGGCCCAAACGCGACTACGCCTTCCGCCTCAACGCGCCACAGCGCGCGGCCCAGGCGGGCATGCGCTCCATGGGCGTCGGGGCGCTGCTGGGGCTGGAATCCTTCGAGCAGGACGCCTTTGCCACGGGCCTGCACGCCTGGTGGCTGCAACGCCACTATCCCGGCATGGACGTCAGCGTGTCCATACCGCGCATCTGCCCGCACGAAGGCAGCTTTGACGTACCGCACGCCCTGGACGACCGCCACCTCGTGCAGTACGTGACCGCCTTGCGCTGCTTCCTGCCCCGCGCGGGCATTACCTGTTCCAGCCGTGAAAGCGCCTTCATGCGCGACCACCTGCTGCCCCTTGGGGTCACGCGCGTTTCCGCAGGCGTCTCCACGGCTGTGGGCGGCCGCGCCACCGAAGACCTGCACAATCCCGGACAGTTTGAAATCACCGACGGCCGCAGCCTGGAGGAAATGACCTCGGACCTGTTGGAGATGGGCTACCAGCCCGTACTCAAGGACTGGGAACATCCCGTTACTGCCTGTTGACTGCCTGTTGACCGCCTGCTGACCATCCGCTCATCCTTTGCCGACGCCGGAACCTGCGGCGCCGGCAAAGGATGGGCTTACGATGGCTGCATGACCCGTCGCCCGCCCGTCAAGGCGGACGCGCCACTACGCCCCGCATGGCGCACACACAGGCGACCCTGCACAACAAGGCAAAAAATCACCATGGGAATTTCACACTGAAACTGCTCCGCAACTGTGGGATCCGGCGCTCGCCGCCATGACGTAACCTCTGTAACAAATTAGTGTCAACAGGCCCTAATATAACGCACAGCATCTGGATTTCAAAATTTTTGAGAATGTGCATGCGCACTGGTGATCTGCTCCAAGGAGACAACATGAACAATCCTCTGCATGACGGCCTTGAGCGCTATTTCAGCCCCCAACAGCTGACCTCCCTGTTCAATGCCCGCATAGGCATTGCCGGGGCTGGCGGCCTTGGCTCCAACGCGGCCCTCCTGCTGGCCCGTTGCGGCGTGGGGCACATCACCCTGGTGGACGACGACGTGGTGGACGCCTCCAATCTCAATCGCCAGCAATACTGGCCGCGCCACGTGGGCCGCCACAAGGTGGATGCCCTGCGCGAACTGCTGCTGGAACTGAACCCGCATATGGACGTGGCAACGCACAAACTGCGCGTCACGGCGAACAATCTGCCCGCTCTGCTGCCAGCCTGCCCCATCTGGATAGAAGCTTTTGACGGCCCCAACGACAAAAGCCTGTTTGTGGAAGGAGCCTTGCTGGCAGGGCACAGGGTGGCCAGCGCATCGGGCATGGGCGGCTGCGGCGGCGCGCCCATGGGCCGGAGAACCCTGGGTGCTCTGGTGCTGGTGGGAGATTTTACCACGGATATTCTCACGGCCCCGCCCCTGGCCCCCCGCGTCACCGAAGCCGCCGCCCTGCTGGCCGACGCCGTATTGGAAATGGTGCTGGGCTGACGTTACCACGGCAACCTTGGCAACCCGCCGCCACGAATAAAAAGGCTGTTCCGGCAAACTGATCCCAATGGAGCAGCTCCGCCGCAACAGCCTTTTTCCGGCAGGTACAATATGTGCCCGTTCCGGCACAAAGAGTTAACCATGCGCACGGCATAAACCTTTGGGCGCTGCAATGCCTCAGTACCGGACATATCCTGACAGTTTTTGAACTCCTGTTTTTATGTCCTTTGCAGAATTGCGCATATAATGAGCAAGGTATGCCTCTGGAGCATTTGCCACTTGAAATGCTCGCGTACGGCAGGCAAACGCCTGTCTACCCGCATTTTATGACAAGGATTTTCCTGAAAATCCTTGCAGAGCGATTAACCCGTTTCATTCGTAACCTGCTCTAGGCCCGGACAACCTTGGCCTCCTTGATGGGCAGATTTACAAGGGCCGCCAGAAGGGCCAACGCTATATCCACCTGCCATACCCACAAAAGACTGCCCGAATATTGCAACGCCACTCCTCCTAGCCACGCGCCAAGAAAAGCGCCAATCTGGTGCGTCAACAGCGTCAGCCCAAAAAGTGTAGCAAGATAGCGCGTGCCGAAAAGCTTGCCCACAATACCCGCAGTGGGGGGCACAGTGGCCAGCCAGGTGAACCCCGTAGTTACGGCAAATATATAGAAAGTCAGCTCGGTCTTGGGCGAAACGAGATAAACGGTGATCATCAATGCGCGGAAGGCATAAAGGGCAGACAGGATAAACTTCATGCGAAAATACTTGCCCAGGATGCCGGCCCCGATGCTGCCCGCAATATTGCACAAACCGATGAGAGACAGGCTGATGGCCGAAACCGAAGCCTCGTGCCCGCACAGGCTGACCTCACCCGGCAAATGCGTAGTCAGAAAAGCCACATGGAAACCACAGGTAAAAAAACCAGCGTGCAAGAGCAGATAGCTGGGATTCCGAAAGGCTGCTTTCAACTGCGGTTTGAGACCTTGGCTGCCAGTCAGATTGGCGGCACTTGCGGCGGCATGGGCCGTCCCGACTGCAGGTTGGCTGTCAGAAGCCCGCGCCATGCCCGCCTGACGGCAAAGCAGCCATGAAGGTACAATGGACGCCACCGCAGAAGCCGCCAAAAGCAGCAGCCCGCCGGTATAGCCCTTAAAATTGATGGCGGCCTGCACCAGAGGCGCAAAGGCAAACTGCCCCATCGAGCCACCGGCATTGATGATGCCGCTGGCCACAGAACGTTTGTCTTCCGGCAAACGTCCGGCCACAATGCCTATGAGTATGGAAAAGCTGCCCGCAGCCGCACCGGCCGGGCTTAATACCCCCTGTGCAAGGGTCATGCTCCAGAAGGACCCGGCCTGAAGCGTGTATACCTGCCCGATGCACAAAAGCAGCGCGCCTGTCAGCAGCACGGGAAGAGGCCCCTTCTTGTCGGCCCAAGCGCCAAAACATGGCTGAAATACCCCCCACATCAACTGCCCGATAGCCAGGGCCATGCTCATTTCAGTGATGCTCATGCCAGTGGCGCCTATCAGTGGGTGCACAAACAGGCCTACAGTCTGGCGAATGCCCATTGTAATCATCAATACGAGGCTGGACAGGGCGATGATCACCCATAAGCCGCTTGCCGGGGCAGTGGGAAAAAGCCGGCTGTGGATCGGGCGATTTTCGATGGGATTTGTCACGGGTATTTTCCTTGGTCTGCGAACGTTGGTCGAAAGCGCGCACACGGCATCATGGCATCTTCAGCCAGAAGCGGCCATTGGCTGCAAATTTCCGGGCACCACGGAACGATTCAGGGACAACACTATTCCAGCGAGTCGATCTGCGTAAAAATATGCCAAAGCGTTTCATAATTTTCGCCAAGATGCGTTTTGATGTCCGTTTGGGCCTGCTGCCATAACGGCATGGCCGTGGCGAAAACGTCTTCTCCCAGCGGGCTGAGGTAAAGCTGGCGCTTCCGGCTTCCGGCAGGCGACTTGTCCACAATGAAACCCTGACTCAAAAGCGGCTGCAAGGTTCGCACCAACGTACTGCGCTCCAGCCGCACCCTCTGCGCCAACTGCCCCGTGCCGCAACCCGGCATGCGCGAAATGTTCGCCAGCAAGGAATACTGGGTAACGCTGATGCCGGCAGGCTCAAGCGCTGTGTCATAAAAAGCTGTCACCCGTTGAGACATGCGCCGCAAATTTGTGCAGACGCATGGCGATTTTGGCGGGGTCGAAACGGTGTTCATCGTTCTGCCTCCATATAGTGTACATACACCATATGGAGGTCAAGCTGCCCAGTCAAGAAAAAGCACGTGCGGCAACACCCAAACCATGAATCCACGCGGGAGCACGCAGGCGCAGGGACAGGCGTTCTGTAAAACTACGCCTGTCCCTGTGCCGCACAAAAAAAAGCGCCGCCCCTTATGGAGCGGCGCTTATAATCAGCTTGTGCCGGATGCTAGGAAGGAAGCATCCAGTGCAGCACGCCGGCCTGCAGATAGGTGAGCGCGCAGATGAACAGGGTCATGGCGATACTGTGACCCAGGGTGAAGCGGAAGAGGTCGCCTTCATGACCCACCAGATTGGTAGCCGCGGTGGCCACACTGATGGACTGGGGCGAAATCATCTTACCCGTAACACCACCGGAGGAGTTGGCGGCCACGGCCAGGTTGGGGTCCATGCCCACCACTTCGGCGGTGGAACGCTGCATACCGCAGAAGAGGGCGTTGGAGGAGGTGTCCGAACCGGTCAGGAACACGCCGAGCCAGCCCAGAATGGGCGAGAACAGCGGGAACAGCGAACCGGTCAGGGTGAAGGCGATACCCATTGTGGAGCTCATGCCCGAGTAGTTCATGAGGTAGGCCAGGCCAAGGATCATGGCGATGGTCAGAATGGGGAAGCGCAACTGGTAAATGGTACGGCCGAAGCAGCTGATCGCCTTGCCGAAGGAGTAGCCGGGCATGAAGGGCACGGCGATGAAACCGGCCAGCAGAATGGCGGTACCGCCGGCAGACAGCCAGTTAAACATAAACACGGCGGCGTAGTTGCTGTTTTTGGCAACAATGGGGGCGGTCTTTTCAACCATGCCGTCCAGGCCGGGCCAGGAGAACTTCATGACCGCGCCGGGAATGGCGTTCAGCATGTTCTTGAACTGGGGCAGGCCCCACAAAAAGACCATGACGGCCAGAATGATGTAGGGCAGCCATGCGCGCAGCACCACGCCGAAAGCCGGGGCAGCGCCTTCAAGCTTGCTTTCCTGTTCGCCTTCGAAGCGCCAGATGCGGGCGGGCTTCCACACGCGCAGCAGCAGCACCATGGCGATGATGGTGATCAGGGCCGACATGATGTCGGGCAGGGTCGGGCCGTGGAAGTTGGAGAACAGGAACTGCGAACCGGCAAAGGCCACACCGGCCACGAGAATGGCGGGCAGCACTTCCAGAGCGCGGCGGAAGCCGCACATGACGCAGCAGAGCCACAGGGGCACAAGAATGGACAGGAAGGGCAGCTGGCGGCCCACGATCTGGCTTACGGTCATTTCGTTCAGACCGGAAACCTGCGCGCCCACGATGATCGGAATACCGATGGCGCCAAAGGCCACGGGAGCGGTGTTGGCGATAAGGCAGATACCGGCGGCGTACAGGGGCCTGAAGCCCAGGCCCACCAGCATGGCCGCGGTGATGGCCACCGGGGTGCCGAAGCCGGCCGTGCCTTCAATGAACGAACCAAAGGCAAAGGCGATAAAGATGGCCTGCAGACGGCGGTCGTCCGTCAGGCGGGCGAGCGATTCCTTGATGTATTCAAATTCGCCCGATTCCACAGTCATGTTGTACACCCACACGGCTGTGACAACAATCCAGATGATCGGGAAGAGCCCGAAGGCTGCCCCGTACGTCAGAGCGCTGAATGCCGTGCTCGCGGGCATGCCCCATACAAAGAGGGCCAGGATGAAGGCCAGAACCACGGCCAGAACTGCCGCGTAGTGCCCTTTGGCGCGTCGAACCGCCAACATGTAAAAAAGACTGATGAGTGGAATTCCCGCCACCAGAGCGGACCATACGGGGCCGCCCATTGGATCGTAAACTTGCGTCCATGCCATAACAACTGCTCCCTTAACGCTGTGGGTTTTGGAAGTACGAGTGACAGGCGCTTGTCCATCCCACGCGATCTGCAACCCGTCCATCCCCAAGAATAGCTCTTGGACGGATACATGTTTCCTGAGCAAAAAACAATGCTTTTTTGAAAGTCAGACGGTATCAACGATAAAAAATGATAATAATACAGATCAACGTTGAGGATATGCACTCTCAGTTTTTTTTCACACAACCGCCCAGGCTCCCAGGAAAAAATGCGAGTTACCTGCGCCGTTACGCCGGGGTCAGACCACAAACCGCCAGAGTAGAGTTCCGTTAAAAAATATAAGAAAACACTTTGCATGCTAAAGGGCAACAAAGGTTTTAGGGGATGGGGCGTGGGGGAGAAGACCCTTTTGCAAAAGGGTCCCTCCCCCACAAAGCATCGCAAGCCAGAGCATTTTAACTTTGAAAAAGTGTAAACGCTCTAACGTTGCACGAAAGTGCAGCGCGCCACAACGTGGCGTGGATTCAGCCGAGCTTTAGCCGTTGCGACGCAACGGCTGAAGCAACGGCTGCCGCAAAGACAGCATTGGTTAATTGAGCGGACAGCCTACTGATGGCTGTCGCTATCCGTAAGCGGTAAAGACCCGCTAACGGCTACCGCAAATCGCATTTTTCGGCTGAATGAAAACTTTGAAATGTAAAGCATTTCAAAGTTAATCTGCTCTGGACGGCGCTATCGCCGAAGGAAGGCAGGAAGGGCAAAATAC
This sequence comes from Desulfovibrio simplex, assembly GCF_055387835.1. Lineage (NCBI taxonomy): Bacteria > Pseudomonadati > Thermodesulfobacteriota > Desulfovibrionia > Desulfovibrionales > Desulfovibrionaceae > Desulfovibrio > Desulfovibrio simplex. The sequence continues at coordinate 3,468,744 of NZ_AP042377.1, read as the reverse complement.
AGGCGGGCTGCCGCGTCAAAGCACCCTCCCGGCAAAAAGCTGGCCCACCAGAACATCTGATATTTTTTGCCGCTGTTCCGCCAGGGAGCCATGGTTTTGCGCGCCTCGGCGTTCCTGCCTTCGCGCCACAGCGCCACGGCCTTTTGAAAGGCGGCCCGGCGGGAGAGCAAGAGCACAAGTGCGGCATGCTCCTGATCATACCCAGGATAGAGACGGCGGTGTTTGTCCAGAATGCGCAGAGTTTCGTCCGCAAACTGGCCAAACTTGCGAAAGGTCGTGTTTGCTCCGTGCACACGCCACACCGTGAGCGGCTCGTCCACATGGTCCAGTTCCCAGTCGTGGGCAATGCGATAAAAAACGTCGGCCTCTTCGCAGACGTTGAGGCTTTCATCAAACCAGCCGCCATTTTCCCCCTGCCCCGTGGGCACGCCGCGCTCTGAAAGACCGGCCAGGGCCTCGGCCCGTACCATGGCTGACGACATGGAAATCCATTGCCGTTCCATCAGGGCGGCAAAGGCCATGCCGCGCTCGGGGCGCGTTTCGGCAAAAAGGCGCTTGATTACCCGCCTGCCGTCGAAAATTTCGGTATCCGTGCTGACAAGCCCCACGTGGAGATTGGCCTCAAACAGGTTTACCTGAAGTTCCAGCTTGCGGGGCCGCCAGATGTCGTCGCAGTCCAGAAAGGCGATATACCGCCCTCGGGCCCGCGCCAGAGCCAGATTACGGGCCGCGCCGAGCGGAACCGTGGCTTCGCCCCTGAAATAGCGCACTTTTTCGCCATAGCTCATGGCAATGGCGGGGCTTTCATCCGTGGAGCCATTATCCCAGAAAACGATTTCAAAATCCGTGAACGTCTGGGCCATGATGCTGTCCATAGCTTCACGCAGGTCGCGGGAGCTGTTGAGGCAGTTCATGATAACGGAAACGGCGGGAACGCTCATGGTTTTTCCTCGCGGGTTGGGGGATGGGCGGGCGAAGCCGCCCGGCAGGCAGGCTGCGCAGCCTTTGCCTGTGCGGCACTGTGCCGGAACACCCAATACTTGCACAGCAGATAGACCATGACCGGCACGAGCAGCACGGCGATGGGCATGGCCACCTCATACGTCAGGCCAAGCCGCATGAGCAGCCAGATGATGGCGGAATTGAGGCCAAGCCCCAGGGCCTGGGTGGCGGCGAAGCGCGGCAGCATGGCCCAGTGGGAGAGCCCGCTTCCCGGCCCGGCCGCCCGGAAGGTCCACAGGCTCTGCCCCAGGTAGGAAACGATGAAGCTCAGCACATAGGCCAGGGCATTGCCTGCCAGAACAGGCATGCCCCACAGATTGACGAACAGCAGGCCCAGCAGAATGTACGTAAGACTGGCCGCCCCGCCCACCATGCCGAAGCGTACCCAGCGTTTGGCCAGCAGTCCCCTTACAAACGCGGCAAGGTCAGATACGCCGGGCGGCCGCAGACCTGCGCCGCTCAACGCTTCAATGCCCCGGCGATTCCGGCGCACACGGCATCCACATCTTCCACGGTCAGACCGGGATGCATGGGCAGCGTCACCAGTTCGGCGTACAGTTGTTCGGTTGCGGGCAGGCTTTCGCCATGGCCGAAGTAACTCAAAAGGTGATTGGGTTTGTAGTGGACGCCTGTGGGCAGACCCTGGGCGGCCAGAGTCTCCTTCACCGCATCCTTGCGGCCGTCAAGAACGCGCACCGGCATGATGTGGGGCACCACAAAGTCGCGGGGATCGGTGCGCAGCAGGGCCACGCCCGGCACGCCGGACAGGCGCTCGGCATAGCGGGCCGCAAGGGCGCGCCGCGCGGGAATGAACTCCGCGTCGAGACGCGAAAGCTGCACACGCCCGATGGCGGCCATAATGTTGCTCATATGGTAACGCCAGCCCTGCCGCTTCACGTCTGGATCCCAGGAGCGGGCCCCGGCAAAACGCTTTTGCGCGTCATCTTCCACAGAGAGCAGGCGGGCGTCGGAAGCCAGCCGCCCTGCTTCGGCGTCAAAAGCCACCAGGCAGCCGCCCTCGCCGCAGGTAATGTTCTTGATGCCGTCAAAGCTGAAGCAGACCATATCGCCGAAACTGCCGATCTTGCGGCCGTCATACCTGCAGCCGAACGCGTGGGCGGCGTCTTCAATGACGCGCAGTCCCTTGCGGCGGGCAAAGTCATAAACCTCGTCAAGGCGCCAGGGGTTGCTGGCATAGTCCACGTACATGAGGGCAATGGTATTGGGGGTAAGGCGTTTTTCGGCATCGGCCAGGTCAAGGGTGCCGGTTTCGGTCAGCACGTCGCAGGCCACAGGCACGCAGCCCGCGGCGCTGATGGCCTGAAAAGACGCCACAAACGTCAGGGAGGGCACAAGCACTTCGGGCTTGCCGGGTACAGCGCACCGGGCGGCCACGGCGTCGACGGCCAGATGCAGGGCCGCCGTGCCCGTATTGGTTGTAATGACCTGATCCGGCCTTACGCCGAGATACCGGGCCACTTCTTCTTCAAAAAGGCGCACTTCATTGCCCATGCCAAGATAGCCGTCTTCAAGAAGAACACGGCTGACGGCACGGGCCTCTGCTTCACCCACTATGGAACGGGAAAGACGCATGGACATACAGCCTCCTGCTGTGCGGGCGGTTGTCCGGCGGGCAGACGCCCGACCGGTGGCTGCGGCGCGGCATGCGCCGGGTCGCCGGGCAGCACCTACGTGTGGTGTAGCAACGCCGCCTAGCCCGCTTCGGCGTTCATTTCGCTCAATAACGTGTCGAGGTCAAGCAGAATAAGCAGGCGGTCGTCAAGCTTGCCCACGCCCCTGATATATTCCGAGCCGATGCCGCAGATTACGGGCGGGGCCGGCTCCACCGTGGAAGCGGGAATGCGCAGCACCTCTGAAACGCCGTCCACCAGAAAACCCACGATTTTCTGGTCAAATTCCATCACCACGATACGGGTGTCGCTGTCGCGGTCCAGGGCGGGCATATTGAAACGGGTGCGCATGTTGATGACGGGTATGACCTTGCCCCGCAGATTGATGACGCCTTCAATAAAGCGCGCCGCATGCGGCACCATGGTTATCTGCATGGGCCGGATGATTTCCTGCACGGAAAGGATGTCCACGCCAAACTCTTCTCCGGCGATATGAAAGGTGACCAGTTGCAGCCTGTCGCCTTCGTGCCCGTCTTCAACGCCCCGCTCAAACGCGGTATCTGCCATATGATCCATGGTCTTACCTCCATCAGTGGCGGGCAAAAGGCCCCATTGGCTTTATCGGCTAGAGCATTTTAACTTTGAAAAAGTGTGAATGCTCTAACGCTGCACGAAGGTGCAGCGCGCCACAACGTGGCGTGGATTCAGCCGAAAATCGCATTTTTCGGCTGAATGAAAACTTTGAAATATGAAGTATTTCAAAGTTAATCTTTTCTAGAGCATTTAACACTTGAAATGCTCATGTACGGCAGGCAAAAGCCTTCCTGCTCGTATTTCGCGGCAAGGATTTTCAGGAAAATCCTTGCAGAGCAGTTAACTTATTTCATTCGCAAACTGCTCCAAGACGCCTGCGGCAAAAGGGGCCGGGCGGCGGGGCACCCGGAAAAACGCGTCAGGCGTCCTCGACCAGCAACTTTTTGCGCAACCGGCAGGCTCTGTCTGTCATGCCGTCCATATCAAAATCCTTGACCGCCGCCAGTATGGCCGCCACCTCTTCGGCGTGGGGCGTGCCTTCCATCAGCGGCATCAGAGTTTCCAAAGTGCCCTCTACTCCGCCCCAGTCCGTTTCCACACGTTGGGGGAACTCGTCCAGCAGAGCCAGCAGCGCGGTGCGGTGTTCTTGGGCAAGTTGCAGGTTGCCGCTTCTGGTTTCGCGGCCAACGGAGTCTATGACCTGAACATATTCGAGCACACGCGCCATTTCCGCCTCAAAGGCTTTGAGCAGGCCCGGATCCAGCGGGGTATCCGGCAGCGCGTTTTCCATCATGCGGGTCAGACGTCTGATGCGCTCCACCCCCAGATTGGCGGCCACGCCCTTGACGGTATGCGCCAGACGGGCGGCGGCATCGAGGTCGCCGTCGCGCAACATGTCGCGCAGCCGGACCGCACTGTTGCCATAGTGTTCCACAAAACGGAACAAAAGCTCAAGATACAGTTTTCTGTTGTTGCCCACAGTGGCAAGACCGGCTTCAATGTTGATGACGGGGTTGTGCTGCCCTTTCATGCGGGCCTTGAGTGCCTTTAACCATTTGGTATAACTGTCTTCTTCACCAGTGCTCGAAAGAAAAGAGTCCGCCTGCGGGTCTGGCTGCAATGCGTCCTCCAAGCGCGCCTTCCTGAAAGGATTGCGCCGGAGTCCTCCCGGAAGCCATTTTTCAAGGGAGGCATAGAGTGTTTCAGGATTTACGGGCTTGGTGAGATAGTCATTCATGCCCACATCCTTGCCGTCCATGCGCGAGGCCATGTCCGCGTGGGCCGTCATGGCGATGACAGGCAGGTCTTCCGGGGTGAATCCCTGGGAACGGATGCGCCTTGTGGCCTCAAGACCGTCCATAACCGGCATCTGCACATCCATCAGCACCAGGGCGATGTCCGTGTGCGCAGACGTTTTCAGCTGATCCAGGGCTTCCTGTCCGTTGGTCGCCAGAATGACTTCCAGTCCCGCCTGCTGCAGCAGTTCACGCGCGATCTGCGCGTTGATGTCATTGTCTTCCACCACCAGCACCGTGCGGGGCGAAAATTCGGCCGGATCCGGAACATCCGTGCCCCCAGCTGGCGGGTCTGCCGCAGGTCCGGGCTCGCCGCCGATTTCGGGCGTCGCACGTGTGTTCCCGCCCGGCTCGCCCGCCCGAGTCTGCGCCCCGGTGAAAAAAATCCCGGAAGAGCCGTCGGTGTGGCGCACAGGCCGGGCGATGGGCGTCTTTCCCGCAAGCCCGGCAGATGGACTGAATCTGTCCACCATATCCACATCCACCGAAAAAAAGAAGCGGCTGCCTTCTCCCGGCACGCTGAACACCTCAAGCTCGCCCCCCATAAGGTTGACCAACTGCCGCGCCAGCGCAAGCCCCAGGCCCAGGCCGCTGCGAGACCGCGTCATGGACTCGTCCCCCAGGGCAAAGGGCTCGAAAAGTTTTTTCCACTCCTCTTCTTGCAGGCCGGGGCCGCTGTCCTCCACCACAAAGGTCAGCCGCAGGGCTCCCTCGGTGGAGGCGGGTTCGTCCGCCCGCTGCACGCTCAATGCAACGCCGCCGCGCACTGTGTATTTGACGGCATTGTCCAGCAGGATGCGCAGCACCTCTTCCAGATGGCGTTCATCGCCCGCCACGGCGGCGGGAATGGACGCGTCCAGCGCAACCTTGAGCAAAAGGCGCTTTTCCAGAGCCGTGCCCGCCACACTCTGGCGCAGCAGTTCCAGAAAGCCCGGCAGGTCAAATACCCTGCGCTCCATACGCATGGACCCTTCACTGGCGCTGGAAAAATCCAGAATCCGGTTGACCATGTCCAGCAGTACGCTGCCGGATTTGTTGATATGAGCGAGATAGTCACGCTGCACGCCGCTGAGATCCGTCTGCAGGCTGAGGTAGCTCATGCCGATGATGGCATTGAGCGGCGTGCGTATTTCATGGCTGATGCGGCGCAAAAAATCGTCCTGCACGTGCGAGGCCCGCTGGGCGAGCTCCAGTGAAGCGAGCGCCTGCGACCGCGCCAGCATGGCCTGCTGACGACTTTTGCGCGCCCACGTTTCAACCTCTTTCAACTCGCTGATGCGGGAAAAAAGCGTGCCCTTCATGCGCTGCAACGAGGCGAACATGCCCGCCAGCTCATCCCTGTGCTTGAGTTGCAGCGGCTTCGGATCAAGCCCTTCGGCAACGCTTTCGGCATAGCGGCTCACCCTGTCCAGAGGGTTGGCCACGCGCGTTATGAAAATGCAGGCATTGCCCAGCACGCTGCCCCCAAGCAGGATCAGACCGCCCACGGCTGCCAGCATGGTCCAGCGCAGAAGGCCCTCACGCTCGTTCAGACGGACAAGAAGTTCGGCGTACCGCATGCCGCCGATCTTGCTGGCGTCCGCGGCAATGCTATCCGGCAGGCGGGCCAGATTGCAGTCGTGCATCAGGCGCAGGGCGGCCTGCGGGCCGGGCCGGGCGCTCCAGGCGGCATCAGCCGCCAAACCGGAGTCCGGCCTCTGCTCAAGGGCAAGATTGACTGCAGCCTCGGCCATGACGTTGAACGCGTCCACCTGCGCCAGAAGAGCATGCATCTGCGCCCGCGCGGACGCGTCCACCTCCATATTTTCCACCAGCGTGACCAGCGCCACGCGTTCGCCCGGAGCCTCCCTTGCCGTATCTGGACGGGGCTCCTCGCCCCGCTCCTCACGCAGGAGACGCTGCCAGCGCTCAAGGTGGGCGGTATCGCCAGTGGACAGATAGTCAAGCGCCGCATGGTAGCTTTTATGCGGGGTGCTGCCTATTTCGGCAAGCAGGTTGGCAAAACGGTTGTAGCGGTGCAGAAGCCCGTTGACCTCGTACAGGCTGCGTCCGAGCCATATGATGCACAGGCCAAGCATGAGAACCACGCTCAGTTGCGCCATGTTGGAGGTTTTAATGAGGGTTCTGATGCTCATTTCTTGTGCTCCCGTAACCCGGGGGTACGACCGATGCCCCTGCCCCGAGAAGTCCGGGGCCTATCCGCGCGCCGCGTTCCGTGGTGGCCGGGAAGGCATACGAACGGCATTTCTTTGTCCAACATGGCGCGCGTAAAAACACGAACCCCGCTCAGGCTAGCACAGCCCAAGAAGCCCGTAAATGGCCGCCATGTCCAGGGAGTTCTCAACGCAGTCCGCCAGTCTGTCAAGTTCGGGACCAAGAGCGTACGCGGCCCCCTCAAGGGGCGGCATGGCGCAGTCGCGCCGCAAGGAAGACAAGAACGCATGGCGAAAGGCGTCGGCATCAAAAAGGCCATGCACATAACTGCCCCAGACCCTTGCCCGCCCGGCGGCATCGCACAGCCCCCATCCCAGGGGGCGACCCGCCGTGTCCGCCATTACCACATGGGGGGGGCGGGCGTTTGCCCCTTCTGACAGGGGCACGGTGCGGCCATGATGTATTTCATAGCCTTCAATTTCTTGAGCGAATGCCGCAAGCCCCCCGTGCATCGCGCTGTCGGTGTCTTGTGCAGGAAAATCGGCCGTAAGGCAGACGCAGACCCGCCCCGTGACCCGCAGCAGTTTTTTATCCGCTTCAAGACGGGTTTGCAGAGGCAGAATTCCCAGGCCGCGCTCCACGCCGCCTTCCTCAAGGCCCAGAGGATCGTCAATGACGCTGCCAAGCATCTGCAGTCCTCCGCAGATGCCCACAAGCGCGCCGCGCCCCTCTGCAAGGGCTGTGCGGGCAAACTGCGTTATGGCGTCAGCCAGGCCCGTGGCGCGCAAAAAGCGCAGGTCCGCCACGGTGTTCCGGCTGCCGGGCACAATAACGGCGTGTGGACGCCCCCAGTCGCCAGCAGCGCGCACGATGCGCAGGCGCAGTCCGGGCTCCTGACGCAGGGCGTCCAGGTCGGTGGCATTGCTGATGTGGGGCAGGTCGGGCACCACGATATCCAGCGCTCCCGCTGTTTCCGCGCGGCCTTCGCCCATGCTGAGGCCGGGCGTGATGCCCAGCTTGAAGCTGACGGAGTCCTCTTCGGGCAGGCGCAGGTTTTCCAGCATGGGCACCACGCCCCAAAAAGGCTTGCCGGTGCGGCGGGTAAGGCTGTGCAGGGCCGGGTCCAGCAGGGTGGGGTCCCCGCGAAACTTGTTGAGTATAAATCCGGCCACCCGCGCCCTTTCCGCCCGCGTCAGCAGTGCCATGGTGCCCGCCAGGGCCGCGAAGGCCCCACCCCGGTCAATGTCGGCCACAAGGGCCACGTGGGCGCGGGCATAGCGGGCCATGCGCATATTCACGATATCATGCGCCTTGAGGTTGATCTCGGCCGGGCTGCCCGCCCCTTCCAGCACCACCACGTCGGCTTCGGCCGCAAGGCTGCGATAGGCGCGCCGCACGGCCTTCCAGGCTTCGGGCTTGTACCGCAGGTAGGCCCCCACGCGCATCTGCCCCACCGGCTCCCCCAGCACGATAACCTGCGAGCCTGTGTTGGATGTGGGCTTCAAAAGAACGGGATTCATGCGCACATCGGCGGCCAGGCCGCAGGCGGCGGCCTGAAGCGCCTGGGCCCGTCCCATCTCCTTGCCGTCGGCGGTCACAAAGGAATTGAGCGCCATGTTCTGCGCCTTGAAGGGCACGACCCTGAGCCCCCGTCGCGCCAGCAGGCGGCACAGGGCTGCAGTGAGCAGACTTTTGCCCGCGTTGGAGCAGGTGCCCTGAAACATGAGTGCCGGAGGCAGCCCTGCCGGGCCTTCAGGAGAGCGGACGGACAACGGCCATGAACCGCCGGAGGCTTCAGTCCGAACAGGGGGAACAGACGCGGGTGGGGAAGGTGCTGACGACATGGATTTTTCATACGCGCAAGTATGACCGTGGGCAAGCGACCCCACAAAAATGGCGCAAGGCAACGGCTGGAGGCAAACTTGCACAGTATTTGCCCTTTTCGTATAAAGGAAAAGGTGGGGAGAGAACCGGGCCGGGCCCGGCACTGATCCTGGCGCTATCCGCGCGCACGGCAGCCTTTGCCGGTCAGGGGTTTTTCCGGCATGCGTGCCACGAGAGTTTTGGAGACATGATGAAACGTTTTCTGCTTTGGACCGCTGGCGTGCTGCTGGTTGTCACGGCGGCCCTGGCCATTGTTCTCAGCCAGATAGACACCGCCTTTGTTGTCCGCCAGATCGCTGACGCCACGGCCAGGTCCACGGGCAAACCGCTGGTTTTTGAAGCTGTGCCGAAGATTTCCTTTTTCCCCCCAGGCGTGCGCTTCGGGCAAGTCCGCTGGGGCCAGCCGGAGATGGGCGACGGCCTCGTCTTTTCGGCCAAGGGCGGCATGGCGGAACTGGAGTTGATGCCGCTGTTCTCCGGCTCCATGGTCGTGCGCGAAGTTCGCCTGGACAATCCTGTGGTGGAGATACGGCAGTACGCCGCCGCACCTGGGGCCGGCGACACGGCCTCGCCCGCTGGCGCGGCTCCCGGCTCTGGCGCTGGTTCCGACGCCACTGGCGCGACAGGTCCCCGGGTCTCCGGCGGTCCTGCGGCCCCGCCCACTCCCACGGCAGGCGTCAAGGCTCCGGCTGTGGAGCAGGCCAAGACGCTTGAAAGAGCGGCTCCGGCCATCGAGCTGAAACGCCTGGTCGCGCGACAGGGCACCGTGCGCTATACGGACGCGCAGGGACAGACGCTGACCCTCGGCGATCTGAATCTTTCTGTGGAAAATCTGCGGCCAGGGCAAGAGGCTGTCGCCCAGTGCGACTTCACCTTCACCACCAGCCGCCCGGATACGGATACGGCAAAGGACGGCAAGGCCGGGGCCGTGCCGCTGTCGGGCAATCTGGCCCTGTCGGCCAAGCTGCGCTATGCGCCGCCTAACCTCGCCCTGCGCCAGACCTTGCTGACCCTCAGTCCCCTGACCGGCCCCCTGCCCAGGGAAGTCGGCCCCCTGCAACTGAATATCGAAGGCAGCCTGGACACAGACGCATGGCGCATGCATGTGGCCAAATGCTGGATTGCCACGCCACAGGCGCGCCTGGGCATTCAGGGCGAAGCGGCGTTCAACCCGCCGGCTTTCACGGGCAACCTTGAACTGGACGGATCCTTGCGCAAGCTGGCCGCCCTGGCAGGACAACCGCTCAAACCCGCCCCGCGCGACGTCACGGACGCGCTCAAAATCAAGAGCAGGCTGGCCTATGGCGACAACAGTCTCAATCTTTCCGACATTGACGCTCTTGTGGATGATGTGACCCTGAACGGCCAGCTCCGCCTGGGCATGGAACCGGGCGCGCCCCTGTCCATCACGACCGATCTGCAGATCAGCACCGTTAATCTGGATGCCTACCTGCCCCTGCCCGAGAGCAGCAAGCCGCAGGAGCAGACGGCTGACGTGCCGAAAGGCAAAAAATCCGGAGGAACCGAAGCTTCCTCCCTGCCCGACATCAACATACGGGCCGCGCTGGCGGGCATCCGTCAGGGCAAGGTGCGCGCCAGGGATGTGCAGTTCGCGGCTCAGGGCCTGCGCGGCAACTACAAAATTTCGACATTCAGTTGCATCCTTGGCAGCGGCGGCGTCATCAAGGCCGAGGGCACGGCCAATGTGCCAGCCTCAGCCTATGCCGTTAACGGCACGGCGTCGGACGTGAATCTGGGCGCGCTGCTGGAAAGCCTGGGCAAGGGGCGTCCCGTGGAGGGTTCCGCCCGTCTGGACGCGGACCTGAGCATGAACGGCAAAAGCGCCGCTGCCCTGCAAAAAAGCCTTTCCGGCTCGGGGTTGCTTGAAATACGGCAAATGCGCCTGAAAGGCCTGCCAACCCTGCCCGCCAACGTGCCCGGCATCGTGGGCAAGCCTGTGCCGGACACCTTCGACCTTGCGCGCGCGCCCTTCACCGTCAAAAACGGCGACATCCACGCGAGCCCCGTCACGGTGAGCGCCACAGGGCTCAGCGCCCGAGGGCAGGCGAAAATCAGCCTGCCGCGACAGTATCTCGAAGCATCCGCCACAGTGGAAACCCTGGGCATGAGCCTGCCGGTCGTTGCCAGGGGGCCGTTCAGCAACATCGCCTACAGCCTTGATCCCCGTTTTGCGCAGGGCAGGGGCAAAAAGCTTCCGGACTTGTTGCAGGACGGCATACGCGGCGCGGAAGGACTTGTGCGCGGCCTCTTCGGCAACTAGACGAAGGGTATGGCACTCTGTATAACATTCAGGCAGACAAAGAGAAAATACTGTCTGATTACTTTATAATCTTATATATTTTCCGGTTTTCGCCCGGACATTTCCCCATGCCGGGGCTTGCCTTTTCCGCGCGACAGGCTAAAGGTTTTATACAGACAGGCGTTAAGAATGTAGGAATCCCCGGGCTGAGCCTCCCTCAGAGTCGCGTACGGCACTCTGGAATGGCCGGAAAAGGGCTTTGACTGCGCGGCATCCTGCTGGCATGTTTGCCACTGCGGGCCTGGCGACGGCATCGTCGACCAATGGCCGGACAAGTGCGGGCAACGGGCACATACCTGCTCCGCAACACTTTTCCGGGGAAGCACATTTCCCCGGCACGGCAGGTGATGGAACGACACAGGACGAATTGAGCCTACAGGCGGCACTATGTATTTATTAATAGGTCTTGGCATCGTTGCGGCTTCGGTGTTTACGGGATACACCCTTGCCCACGGTGAATGGGGCATCCTCTTTCAGCCCGCGGAATTCATTATCATTCTCGGCTGCGGCCTGGGGGCCTTTTTTGGTTCGCAGACCAAGTATACATTCGGGCTTATTCTCAAGAGCATGAAGCACCTTTTTGCCGACCCCGGGTCCAGCAAAGGGCGCTATCTTGAGACGCTGGCCCTGCTTTACGCGCTCTTTTCCAAAATGCACCGCGAAGGCGTCATCAGCATCGAAAGTGATGTGGAAAAACCCGAATCCAGCCCCATTTTCAGCAAATATCCCAACGTGTCCAAGGACACAAAGATCGTCAACTTTATTGGCGACACCCTGCGTGTCTACCTGACCACGGGTGACCCGGCCGACATCGACAGCCTCATGGACGTGGATATCGCCACCATGCGCGAAGAAGGCACCCTGCCCGCCCATGCCGTGGGGCACATGGCCGAATCGCTGCCAGGCATGGGTATCGTCGCCTGCGTGCTCGGCGTGGTGCTCGCCATGGGCAAGATCAACGAACCGCCGGAAGTTCTCGGCCACTACATCGGCGCGGCCCTCGTCGGCACATTTTTTGGTATTCTCTGCTGCTACGGCCTGTTTGGCCCCATGGGCTCCAAGCTTGAAAACTACGTGGCTGAAGAGCATTTTTACTATCATTCCATCAAGGAAGCCGTGGCGGCGGCCATTCGCGGGTCCACGCCCCTTATCGCCGTTGAATACGGGCGCAGGGCCATCCCCTACCCTTTCCGGCCCACCTTTGCTGAAATGGAAGACAGACTGAAGAGCGGCTAGAGCATTTTACCCTTGCAAATGGGTCGATGCTCTAACGCTGTACGAGAGCGCAGCCCACAACAACGTGGCGTGGATCCAGCCGGGCTTCAGCCGTTGCGACGGCTGTCGCTATCCGTAAGCGGCAAAGATCCGCTAACGGCTACCGCAAAGCGCATTTTTCGGCTGAATGAAAACTTTGAAATGTGAAGCATTTCAAAGTTAATCTGGTCCAGGCAAATCAGGCCGCGTACCCCGCCCGGCGCTTTGACCTTGCGCCAGCGGCCCCTGCCTGCCATAATGGCCCATGGCCGGGACGGGCAAAAGGCAACGCGCTTCAGCCCCCCGGATTGCCCCCCATGTTTCACAGGTTGGCCTGGGGGAACAGGCATGACAGTCCCTCGCGTGCGGCTCTTGCGCGAGACATCTACGATAAGGAGTTTTCTCTATGGGCGGCGGCGCATGGAAAGTCGCGTATGCCGACTTCGTAACGGCCATGATGGCCTTTTTCCTCCTGCTCTGGGTTCTCAGCATGGTGCCGCCCGAAACACGGGCGGGTCTGGCCGCCTATTTCAGCGGCGACCGTAACTTTGACTCCAGTTCCACTTCACCCATCTCCAACAATCCCTTCATTCAGAACACGGACAAGATCGACGCGCGCGACATCAAGATATCTGAAGTCGAAAAATCCCACTACGCCATTGCCCAGAAAATCAAGCAGATGCTTATGTCCGATGCCATACCCCAGAGCGCTTCGGGCATCAGCGCCGACGACGTGGGCGTTCAGTTGCGCGTCAACTCCGACATCATGTTCAAGCCCGGCAGCGTCGATCTGCTGCCCGATGGCGAAAGAGTGCTGACCGCCGTGCTTGACCTTATGGAAGAATACAATCTGTATCTTGTGGTGCGCGGCCATGCCGATTCGGCAGAAACGGCCCCGCCCTTTTCCTCAGCCTGGGAGCTGTCCGGAGCGCGCGCCGCTGCCATGGTCAACTATCTGGTGCAGCATGGCGTCAAGGCCACGCGCATGCGCGCTGTCAGCTATGGCGACACCCGGCCCCTCAAACCCGGCATCGACGACCAGAGCCGCGCCATGAACCGCCGCGTGGAGTTTTTCTTCCACAGGCCGGAAGTCATGTCATACAGCGTGGTTTATTAGAGCATTTTAACTTTGAAAAAGTGTAAATGCCCTAACGCTGCGCGAAAGCGCAGTGCGCCACAACGTGGCGTGGCTTCTGCCGAAAAAAGCGGTTTTCGGCAGAATAACAACTGAAATGAAAGCATTTCAGAATTACTCTGATCCAGGAATTTTCTGACTATTGACATTCCGGCGGGCTGAAAGGCAAAGACCTGTCATGACGCCCTGAGTGAGCGGATCCCCTGAGAACACACATTCTCAAAGCTGACGCGCCCCGTCGGCGCGCTGGCGCGATGCGTTTACGCTGCCCGCGCTTTCACGGTGACCACTCGCCACGCGACCGCAAGCTACACTTTCGGAATACACGGCGCTGATGCCGCAACCCTTGTGCCGCCCAGCGCCGGGCCGCGGCCTCGCCGGGCTGCCCCCGGAAACAGCATGGGCGGCACAGCGTGCTGCCAATAAATCACTTTGAACCGTGCACTGCCCACCGGGCAGCCACAGCACCAGGAAACCCCATGCCTCTTATCTTCCTTGTGGGTCCACGAGCCTGTGGCAAAACGACCATTGGCCGTCTGCTGGCGCAACGCCTTGCGCTGCCCTTTATTGACACCGACCACTATCTTCATGAACAGATGGGGTGCAGTGTGTCCCAGATAGTGAAAACAGAGGGCTGGCCCAGCTTTCGCAAACGCGAGAGCGATGCGCTGCGGGCTGTCGCGGCCATCCATCCCCAGGGGGCCGTCATAGCCACAGGCGGCGGCATGGTGCTGGACGAGCAAAATCGCGCCTTCATGCGCGAACATGGGCACGTTTTCTATCTGTCAGCCCCTGAGGAGGTCCTGGTGGGGCGGCTTTACAACAATCCCCTGTCGGCGCAGCGCCCGTCCCTCACCGGCGCGGACTTCAGGGACGAAGTGTGGCAGGTGCTGCGGGAGCGGCTGCCGCTCTATCATGAGGTCGCGCATCACCATCTGGACGCCAGCCAGTCTCCGCGCCACATAACTTCACAAGCCATGGATTTTCTGAACAGCCTGACCGTATTGGGTGCGGAGGCCATGACGTGCTACGAGGCGGACAGGGGTGTGGAAACAGAAGAGGCATCTGCTGCTTCCCCCCTGCGTCAGCCCACCCAACACGGGGCCGCTTCTGACAGTGAATAGGTCCCGCGCTTCCGTCGCGGACGCGCCGCCCCTTGTTTCGGTTCTTCTGCCTGCGTTCAATGCCGTCCGTACGCTCAAGGCGGCATTGAACAGCCTTTTTGTGCAGGAAGCGACAGTCGGTTGCCCCCTCCCCCCTTTTGAGATCATTGTTATTAACGACGGTTCCACTGACGACAGCGCCGCGCTGCTCGAAACCTGCGCCAGCGAAAACGCCGCTCAGGGCAGACTGCGCGTTGTGCACCTGCCGCACGGCGGCATCGTCGCCGCCCTGAACGCCGGCCTGGCAGCGGCACGCGGGCGCTTCATCGCCCGCATGGATGCCGACGATACGGCCCACCCCCAGCGGCTGTCCCTGCAAACCGCCCACCTTTGGAGCAATCCAGATCTCACGCTTTCGGCCAGTCTGGCCGCATTCGGCGGCGACCGCACAACTGCTTACGGCTTTGCGCATTTTGTGGACTGGCAGAACAGCCTGCAATCCCCGGAGGAGATCAGCCGCCACCGCTTCAGGGATACGCCGGTCTGCCACCCGACCACCATGTTCCGGCGGGAGGCGGTTGACCGTTGGGGCCCCTATGCCGACGGAGACTTTGCGGAAGACTGGGAACTGTGGCTGCGCTGGCTGCACAAGGGCGCGGTAATGGAAAAACTGCCGCAAACACTGCTGGTATGGAACGACGCGCCCGACCGCGCCACCAGAACGGACAGACGCTATACGGCAGAGTCCTGCGACCGGCTGCGGGCGCTGTGGCTGGCCCGGCACCTTACGCGGCACAACCCTTTTCACCCGTGGGTATGGGTGATTGGCGCCGGCCGCATGGCGCGCAGAAGGCTCGCGCCTTTGTGGCGGCTTGGCGTGCGCCCGGCTGGGTACATAGACATTGACGCCAAAAAGATCGGCAATGTGGTGGACGGCGTTCCCGTGCTTGGCCGACAAGCCCTGCCGGAGCCTGGCCGCTGCCGCGTCCTCAATGCCCTGACAGCGCATGGCGCAGCCGAAGAGGCCGCAAACTGGCTTGAACAGCGGGGATACAGCCCGACAGACTGGATACTTGTCTGACCAAACAAACAATTTGCGATATTCATTTGCATTACGCAAGTGTTTTCTTTCATGATCTCATTGCCCTCCCAAAACCCCAAAATGCCCCAAAAGGCGTGTGTCCCTGCTGCCAGCATGCCGGTGTCCGAAGCCCGGCGTCGGGCGCCGGTACGTACGGCCGCTTGCATCCATTTTTTAACATGCTAAAATTACACGCAATTATAAAAAAAGTTTCAGACTTTGCGAAATTTGTCACCAATACCCTTTGACAGAACAGGGGCAAGGAGATATGTTGCAAGGGCTTAATGTCTTTTTCATTCCTACAATCCGACATCATCGGGAGGATGCGGCATGCTGGATCTTAACGTTACATTGATCTTTCAGCTGGTGAACTTTCTCGTCGCCATTTATGTGCTAAACATCCTCCTTATCCGACCCATCCGCGATATCATAAAAAAGCGCAACGGCATCATGGACGGCATGGCCGAAGAAGCCGAGTCTTTCGAGTATCAGGCTGCGGAACGCCTTGCCAACTATGAGGCCGAATTGGCCCGCGCCCGTCAGGACGCCGGTCTGACCCGTGAAGAAGGCCGCGCCGCAGGCATGGTTGAACAGCAGACGCTGGTGGGCGAAGCCCAAAAAAGCGCCCGCGACATCCTTGCCGAAACCCGCGATTCCTTGCGGGCCCAGGCGGCCAAGACCCTTGACGAGCTGAGAAACCAGGTGAGCGATTTTTCCGCCCGGCTGGCGACCAAGCTTCTCAAGGGTTAGTTTTTGCGCTTTTTTGGTTCCTTTTCGGGCGCCTTTCAGGCGATCCGGCTTCTTTAGGCACAGTCTACGCTATTGCATTATTCTCTGAACAGAGGGGGGTGGGCTTTGAGCAAATGGAAACACGCGGGTTATATCCTGCCGCTCGTTATTGCCTTTGCCGCGCTTGTCTTCATTCCTTTTGAGGCGCTGGCCTCTGAAGGGCATGGGGGACCGCGCTGGGGGGACTTCGGCTGGCGCGTGCTGAACTTCGTGATCTTTGCGGGCATCCTCTGGTACTTTGTTGGTGGACTGGCCAAGCGCTTCTTCAAGAATCGCCGCGAGACCATCAGTGGAGCGCTGGACGACCTGGATGAACGCCGCGCCAAGGCCAAGGAACAGTTGGCCGCCGTTGAGTCGCGCATTGCCCGCCTCAACGAGGAGCGTGAAGCCATTCTGGCCGAAAGCCGCAAACAGGCCGAAAACCTGAAAGCGGGCATTGTGGAAGAGGCGCACCGTCAGGCGGCGCAAATTGTGGAGCAGGCGCGCATGACCGCTGAAAATGAAGGCCGTGCCGTGCTTGCTGAAGTGCGCGCCGTCATTGCGGACGAAATCGTGGACGCCGCCGAAAAGGCCTTGAGCAGCAAGCTCAATGCCGAAGCCCACGACAAGCTTATCGCCAACTCCCTTAAAAAGGTGGTGCTCCATTGATCGACACCGTGGTTGCACGCAGGTACGCCAACGCCATCTTTGCGTTGGGCAAAAAGGATGGGGACGAAGCCTTGAGTGCGCGGGGCGAATGCCTTGCCGCTCTTGGTGAAATGCTTGTCGCCACGCCGGGACTTGACCTGACCCTCAAAAGTCCCGTGATCGGCGTGGAGGAAAAAAAGGCAGTTCTCGACAAGCTGCTGGGCAAGCTCAAGGCCGACCAGACTATGCGCAGCTTCTGCTTTCTGTTGGCAGACAAGGAAAGGCTCGCCTTTCTGCGCGAAATTTCCGCCTGGTATGGCAAACTGCTTGACGAGGCCAAGGGCATCGTGCGTGGCCAGCTCGTCACAGCAGTCAAACTTCCTGCCGACAAAAAGGCCAAGCTCAAAGAATCGCTGGAACAAAAAACCGGCGCCGCCATTGAGCTCACCTTTGCTGTCGACAAGGACATACTAGGGGGTATGGTGCTCAAAATGGGTGACCGGGTGCTGGACGCAAGTCTGCGCGCGCAATTGGGTATCCTCCGGGAGACATTCAAGAGGGGTGAATAGCACATGCAGATCAAAGCGGAAGAGATAAGCAAGATCATTGAGGATCAAATCCAGAACTACGAGCAGCGCGTAGAAATGAGCGAAACCGGCACCGTGCTCTATGTTGGTGACGGCATCGCCCGCGTCTACGGCGTGCAGAACGCCATGTCGATGGAACTGCTGGAATTTCCCGGCGGCGTCATGGGCATGGTGCTCAACCTCGAAGAGGACAACGTAGGTGTCGCTCTGCTCGGTTCGGACGTGGGCATTAAAGAAGGCGACCCGGTCAAGCGTACCGGCAAGATCTTCTCCGTGCCTGTCGGCGACGGCGTTATGGGCCGTGTGCTCAACCCTCTGGGTGAGCCCATCGACGGCCTTGGCCCCATCGAGGCTGCCGCAGTGCGCCCCGTGGAAATCAAGGCCCCCGGCATCATCGCGCGTAAAAGCGTGCATGAGCCCATGCCCACGGGTCTGAAGGCCATTGACGCCATGACGCCCATTGGCCGCGGCCAGCGCGAACTTATCATTGGCGACCGCCAGACCGGTAAGACCGCTGTGTGTATCGACGCCATCCTGGCGCAGAAAGAAACGGACATCCACTGCTTCTACGTGGCCATCGGCCAGAAGAAGTCCTCGGTGGCTCTGGTGGCCGATACCCTGCGTCGCCACGGCGCGCTGGAGTACACCACCATCATTTCGGCCACCGCGTCCGATCCCGCGCCGCTCCAGTACATCGCGGCCTACACGGGCTGCACCATGGCGGAGTACTACCGCGACAACGGCAAGCACGCCCTCATCATTTACGACGACCTTTCCAAGCAGGCCGTGGCCTATCGCCAGATGTCCCTGCTGCTCCGTCGTCCTCCGGGACGTGAAGCCTTCCCCGGCGACGTGTTCTACCTGCACTCGCGCCTGCTCGAACGCGCGGCCAAGGTGAACGACAGTCTCGGTGCCGGTTCCATGACGGCTCTGCCCATCATTGAAACCCAGGCCGGCGACGTGTCCGCGTACATCCCCACCAACGTGATCTCCATCACGGACGGTCAGGTGTACCTGGAACCCAACCTCTTCAACGCCGGTGTGCGTCCGGCCATTAACGTGGGTCTTTCCGTGTCCCGCGTGGGTGGCGCGGCCCAGATCAAGGCCATGAAGCAGGTGGCGGGCACCATGCGTCTTGACCTTGCCCAGTATCGCGAACTGGCGGCCTTTGCCCAGTTCGGCTCTGACCTGGACAAGGGCACCAAGGCCAAGCTGGACCGCGGCGCGCGTCTGGTGGAGCTGCTCAAGCAGCCCCAGTACCAGCCCATGCCTTCCAATGAACAGGTCGCCTCCATCTACGCCGCCACGCGCGGTCTTATGGATGACGTGCCGGTGGAAGACGTCCGCCGTTTTGAAGCCGCCATGCTGACCTTCCTGCGCGACACCAGGAAAGAAGTGCTGGACGCCATTAAAGAAAAGAAAGTCATTGACGAGGCTGTGGAAAAAGCGCTTACCGAGGCTATTGCCGCCTTCAAGCAGGGCTGGACGGCCTAGGGGCCCCCAATATCCGGGAGAAAAGCATGCCTTCACTCAAAGACGTAAAAATGAAGATCGTGGGGGTCGGTAAGACCAAGCAGATCACCAAGGCCATGAACATGGTGGCCTCGGCGAAGCTGCGTGGCGCTCAGGCCCGCATCGAGCGCTTCAGGCCGTATGCGGCCAAATACCGCGACGTGCTCGCCGAACTGTCGAGCAAGGTGGAGGGCAACGCCCACCCCCTGCTGGCCGAGCATGAGGAAAAGAAGCATTGCGCCATTGTGCTGGTGACCTCTGACCGCGGGCTCTGCGGCAGCTTCAACGGCAATATCATTGCCACTGCGTTGCGGCTGGCCAAAGAGAAAAAAGCGGAAGGCCTTGAAGTGAGCTTTGTCTGCATGGGCAAGAAGGGCCGTGACGCCGTCAGGGCGGCCGGCTACAAGATTGTCAAAGCCTATGCGGACCGTATGGGCAGCATCGACTTTGCCCTGGCAAGCTCCGTGGCCCAGGAAGTCATTCACGGCTACGAAACCTTTGGTCTCGACGAAGTGTGGCTGATATACGGCGAGTTTGTGTCCATGGGGCATCAGCCCCCGCGCAGTCTCTGCCTGTTGCCCCTGAAAACGCCTGAGGCTGAGGAAATCGCCGAAGAAGCCGGAGAACCGCGCTGCGAATACGTATACGAGCCGCAGGAAGAAAAGCTGTTGGCGGAGCTTCTGCCCCGCTACGTCAAGGTGCAGGTTTACCGTGGCATGCTGGACACTTCTGCCAGCGAACATGCGGCCCGCATGGCCGCCATGGACAACGCCACGCGCAACTGCAACGAAATGATCAACATGCTGACCCTGCTCTATAACAAGACGCGGCAGGCTTCCATCACCAGCGAACTCATCGACATCGTCGGCGGCGCTGAAGCGCTGAAGGGTTAAGGAGCCAACTAATGAGCAAAAACATCGGTAAAATCGTCCAGGTTATCGGCGCTGTTGTGGACGTTGAGTTCACCGACGGCAACCTGCCGAATATCTTCACCGCCCTGGAGATCAAAAATCCGAACAACACCGACGCCCCCTACCTGGTCTGTGAAGTTGCGCAGCACCTGGGCGACAACGTTGTTCGCACCATCGCCATGGACGCCACCGAAGGTCTGGTGCGCGGCATGGAAGCGGTTGACACCGGTCAGCCCATCATGGTGCCCGTGGGCAAGCCCTCTGTGGGCCGCATCCTTAACGTT
This sequence comes from Desulfovibrio simplex, assembly GCF_055387835.1. Lineage (NCBI taxonomy): Bacteria > Pseudomonadati > Thermodesulfobacteriota > Desulfovibrionia > Desulfovibrionales > Desulfovibrionaceae > Desulfovibrio > Desulfovibrio simplex. The sequence continues at coordinate 3,448,641 of NZ_AP042377.1, read as the reverse complement.
ATCGGGCATCCCGTTGATGAACTGGGCCCCATTAACGCTGAAAAGTACTATCCCATCCACCGTCCGGCTCCGGCCTTCACTGACCAGAACACCAAGGTCGAGCTGCTCGAAACCGGCATCAAGGTTGTGGACCTGCTTGTGCCCTTCCCCAAGGGCGGCAAGATGGGCCTCTTCGGCGGCGCCGGCGTGGGCAAGACCGTTATTCTGATGGAGATGATCAACAACATCGCCAAACAGCACGGCGGTTCCTCGGTCTTCGCGGGCGTGGGCGAACGCACCCGTGAAGGTAACGACCTGTATCACGAACTCAAGGATGCGGGCGTTCTGGAACGCGCCACCCTTGTATACGGCCAGATGAACGAGCCTCCGGGAGCCCGTGCCCGCGTGGCCCTCACGGCCCTGGCCTGCGCGGAATACTTCCGCGATGAAGAACATCAGGACGTGCTCCTCTTCATCGACAACATATTCCGCTTTACCCAGGCCGGCTCCGAAGTGTCCGCCCTTCTGGGCCGCATGCCTTCGGCCGTGGGCTATCAGCCCACCCTCGGCACGGACCTTGGCTCGCTTCAGGAACGCATCACCTCTACCAACACCGGTTCCATCACGTCCGTGCAGGCCGTTTACGTGCCCGCCGACGACTTGACCGACCCGGCCCCGGCCACCACGTTCTCGCACCTGGACGGCACGCTCGTGCTTTCGCGCCAGATCGCGGAACTTGGCATTTACCCCGCCGTGGACCCGCTGGACTCCACCTCGCGCATTCTCGCCCCCGACGTGGTGGGCGAAGACCACTATATGGTGGCCCGGCGCGTGCAGATGGTGCTGCAGAAGTACAAAGAACTGCAGGACATCATCGCCATTCTCGGCATGGACGAACTGTCGGACGAAGACAAGCTCACTGTGGCGCGCGCGCGCCGCATCCAGCGCTTCCTGTCCCAGCCCTTCCACGTGGCCGAAACCTTCACCGGTACCCCCGGCCAGTATGTGAAGCTTGAAGACACCATCAAGGGTTTCAAGGGCATCCTGGACGGCGCGTACGACCACATGTCTGAAGGCGACTTCTACATGCTGGGCGGCATCGAACAGGCCGTGGCCAAGTACGAGCAGCGCAAGCTGCAGGAAGAAAACTAGATCGTTGACAGTCCAGTGACCGTGCCGTGTGGCGCGGTCACTGGACAAACGCATCTGGCATATCAGGAGCGAAGGAGTACCTATGGGCACACTGCAACTGGAAGTGGTGACGCCGGACAAAACCGTGGTAAGCGGCGAAGTTGAAATGGCCGTCTGCCCCGGTGTTGAAGGCGAATTCGGCGTGCTGCCCAAGCACGTCTCCCTGCTCTCCGCTCTCAAGATTGGTGGTCTGCGCTATAAGCTGGCTGGCGGCAAGGAAGAACACGTGTTCATATCCGGCGGTTTCGCCGACGTGAACAACGACGTGCTCACCGTGCTGGCCGAGTCTGCCGAAATGGCGCAGGATATCGACACAGCAAGAGCCATGGCCGCCAAGGAACGCGCTGAAAAGCGCATTGCCAGCCATGACGAGCAGATTGATTCGGTTCGCGCTGAAGCCGCATTGCACAGGGCTTTGATCCGCCTGCAACTGGCACAGTTCCGCTAGACCGTTTTTGTTCAGAGCTGACAGGCCGTGCGGCGTTTTACGCTGTACGGCCTTTTTGTTTTTTTAGGGAAACGCTGATTTATTCCGTTTGGCGGCGTTGCTTCACTTTTTTTGAAACAGTCGAGGACGGAAGAGTCCACTCCTGCTTCAAAAAAAGATCGCGCCTTGCCAAACGAAATAACTGCGCGTTTCCAGCAGGCTCTTTAATCAGTTAGAACAGATTTCCGCTGAAACGCTTGATATTTCAAATCCCCACTCTGCCGAAAAGGCTATTTTTATCGAATCTGCACAATGTTGCTGTGCGCTGCACACTCACACGCTAGACGGGTAACACTTCTATTCTCCTGCACATAGCTGCGCAAGGTTGCAGAAAGGCTGAAATCCATCGCACATGCCTCTGCCGCGGCCCGGCGAAACTGCTGGCCTTTGCATGGACTTCGTGACAAATCTTGGCTATACAGATCAGCTACGCAACCAGATTTTACGCAGGAAAAAACATGGTCAAGCAGGAAAATATACGCAATTTTTGCATCATCGCCCATATCGACCACGGCAAGTCCACGCTGGCCGACCGCATTCTGGAACTGACCAAGGTCGTCAGCCAACGCGAGGCGCGCCAGCAGTATCTTGACAGGATGGATCTGGAGCGCGAACGCGGCATAACCATCAAGGCCCAGACAGTGCGCCTGCCCTATATTGCCGCCGATGGTCAGGAATATGAGCTCAACCTCATCGATACGCCCGGCCACGTGGACTTCAACTATGAAGTATCACGCTCCCTGGCCGCCTGCGAAGGCGCTCTGCTGGTGGTTGACGCGACGCAGGGCGTGGAAGCGCAGACCCTGGCCAACGTGTATCTTGCCCTGGATCACAACCATGAAGTGCTGCCTGTACTCAACAAGATAGACCTGCCCAGCGCCGAGGTTGACCGCGTCAAGGCCGACATTGAAGAAAGCATCGGCCTGGACTGCTCCCAGGCCCTGCCCGTATCCGCCAAGACGGGTATGGGCGTTGACGCCGTGCTTGAAGCCATCGTTCAGCACCTGCCCGCGCCCAAGGGCGACAGGGCGGCCCCCCTCAAGGCGCTTATCTTTGACTCCTGGTACGACAGTTACCAGGGTGTCGTGGTGCTTTTCCGTATTATGGACGGCGTCATCCGCAAGGGCGAAACCGTGCGCCTCATGAGCACGGGTAAGGACTATGAAGTGCTGCGCCTGGGCGTATTTTCGCCCGAAGCCGCTGACGTCAAGGAACTGCTGGCTGGCGAAGTGGGTTTTCTCTGCGGTTCCATCAAGGAACTGGGCGACGCCCGCGTGGGCGACACCATCACCCATGCCGACCGCCCCGCCGCAAGCCCCGTACCCGGCTTCAAGGAAGTGAAGCCCATGGTTTTCTGCGGCCTCTACCCCACAGAGTCCGAGGACTACGAAAACCTCAAGGCCGCCCTTGAAAAGCTGCAACTCAATGACGCGGCCTTTTCCTATGAGCCTGAAACGTCACAGGCCCTGGGCTTCGGTTTTCGTTGCGGCTTTCTTGGCCTGCTGCATATGGAAATCATTCAGGAACGGCTGGAGCGGGAATTTGAGGTCGGCCTCATCGCCACCGCGCCTTCGGTGGTGTACAAAGTCGACACCAATGACGGCAAAACGCTGGAAATCGACAACCCCAGCCATCTGCCCGATCCCACCAAGATCCACACGCTGTACGAGCCCTACGTCAACATGGACATTCACGTGCCCAACGAATATGTGGGCAACGTCATGAAGCTCTGCGAAGAAAAGCGCGGCACCCAGAAAAACCTGCACTACCTCGCTTCCAACCGCGTGGTGGTCACCTACGAACTGCCCTTTGCCGAAATCGTGTACGACTTCTTTGACAGGCTCAAGTCCGCCACACGCGGCTATGCCTCCATGGACTATCACCCCCTGGACTACCGGGCCTCCGACCTCGTGCGCCTCGACATCATGCTCAACGGCGAGACCGTGGACGCCCTGGCCGTCATCGTGCACCGCGACCGCGCCTACAGCTACGGACGCGGCCTGGCCCTCAAACTCAAGCGCAGCATCCCGCGCCAACTCTTCCAGGTCGCCATTCAGGCCGCCATCGGACAGAAAATCATCGCCCGCGAAACCGTCTCCGCCTTCCGCAAGGACGTTACCGCCAAATGCTACGGCGGCGACATCACGCGTAAGCGCAAACTGCTGGAAAAGCAGAAAGAGGGCAAGCGCCGCATGAAGCGCATGGGCAACGTGGAGCTGCCGCAGGAGGCATTTCTGGCCGCGCTCAAGGTGGGCGACGACTAGGCGAAGCCATGCCGCCGGTGCGCAGCGCTTTGGCAGAACACGGTTAAAACGCATAAGGGACCTTACAAAAGGATTCCCCGAATAGATATTATATAAGCATCTTAAAGTTCTGTGATGCTTATCGTGAAGATAAAATAAAGCATAAACAAGCCCAACCTGCCACACGTAAACTAACGTCAACCCGATAATCTTTCTAAATCCACCTTGGAAGAGTAAAATCATGCGCAAATATATACCGACTTATGGAAAAACAACCTCCCATTTGTCTATTGTGGCGCATTCGTATAACGTGTTGTGTCTTTTTGTGGACATGGACGTAACGCTTTAGTTTTAAAACTGGACGCAGAGTGAACAGTGCGCTGTCACGCTGCATTTGGAGCAGATAAACAATGAAATACTTCACATTTCAATTTGTTATTCTGCTGAAAAATACGATTTCCGGCTGAATCCACGCCACGTTGCGGCGCGCTGCGCTCTCGTGCAGCATGGAGCATATACTTTTTTCAAAGGCAAAGTGCTCCAGCGCATACATAATTTGTGTCTTTTTAACCCTGTAACGATGTTAGGTCGAAATGGTCAGCTTAGTTATTCCCGTATACAATGAAGAAGAAAGCCTGCTGCGGTTGTTTGAAAAAATTCATCAACTCACGAAGCACCTTCCGGAAATGGAAGCCATCTTCATTGACGACGGCAGTAAGGACAATTCTTTTTCCCTGTTACGCGAAGCCGCAACGCGGCATGACTATATTAAAGTCGTAAAACTTGCACGCAATTCCGGGCAGACCGCGGCTATTCAAGCCGGTATTGACCATGCCTGCGGCGACGTGCTTGTTTTTCTGGACAGCGACCTGCAGAACGATCCGGCAGATATCCCCGCCTTGCTTGCCAAGCTGGATGAAGGATACGATGTGGTTTCTGGATGGCGTAAAGACCGTAAAGACAGCGAACTCAAGCGCAACCTGCCCAGCCGTGTAGCCAACAGCATCATCTCAAAAATTTCCGGCGTGCACCTTAATGACTATGGCTGCACACTCAAAGCGTATCGCAATAATGTGATCAAAGATGTACGCCTGTATGGCGAAATGCATCGATTCATTCCCATCTACGCTGCCTGGCAGGGAGCCAGAGTGACAGAAATTCCTGTCACCCACCACGCGCGGGAATTTGGCAGTTCAAAATATGGCCTTGAACGTATTTTCAAAGTCATCCTGGATATTTTTGTCATCAAATTTCTGGACAGCTATCTGACCAAGCCCATTTATGTGTTCGGCGGATTTGGCATCGCGGCTTTTTCGTTAGCCCTGCTCACACTGCTCTGGGCCTTGAGCCTTAAATTCTTCTGCGGTGTCAGCCTGATCCAGACGCCACTGCCACTTTTCAGCGGCATTACTTTTCTGCTTGGCTTCATGTCCATTCTTATGGGGCTTCTCGCCGAGGTGCTTTCCCGTACCTATTTCGAGTCACAACACCGGCGGTCCTACATCGTGGGTCAAGTCCTGAATCTGCCGGATTCATCGCTTGAGGATCGTTAATGTGCGGCATAACTGGTTTCTACGGCGCAGGTTCGCGAGATGACATCCTAAGCATGACATCAGCCTTGCGCCATCGAGGCCCTGACGACGGGAATATCTTTGTGGATGCGGCTCTTCATCTGGGACACCGCCGCCTGAGTATCGTAGACCTGACTCATGGGCGCCAGCCGATGCAAGACGCCGCCACAGGGACAACCATTGTCTATAATGGCGAAATTTATAACCACGCTGAAATCCGAGCCCAGCTTGAAGCTCTGGGGCACGTTTTTGTCACTGACCACTGTGATACTGAAACAGTGTTGCGCGCCTTTCTGGAATGGGGAACGGACTGTTTTGCGCGATTCAACGGAATGTTCGCCCTGGCCATCTACTGCCCACAACGACGAACGGTCTGGCTTGCCCGTGACCGTTTTGGCGAAAAGCCGCTGTTTTACACACACAATTCTCACGGATTCGCTTTTGCCAGCGAAATCTGCGCGCTGGCCCGCTGGCCGCATTTTGACGCAAGCCTCGATCAGGCCAATGTACAGCGATTCTTTGGCTGGGGCTATCTGCCGGGTGGCCGTACCCTGCACCCTGGCTGCCGCAGTCTGTTGCCTGGGTCATGGCTTGAGCTGGATCTTGCCACCCGCACACAAAAGCATACCCGCTACTGGGAATTTGAACTCACGCCAGACGATTTCCTCACTGACAAGGATGAAGAGCGCCTGGTGGAGGAATTGCGTCACCTACTGATAAAGGCCGTCGAACGCAGACTGCTGAGCGACGTGCCCCTTGGCATATTTCTTTCTGGCGGCCTGGATTCCAGTTCGGTGCTGGCTGCCGCCGCGCGGATACTGCCGCCGGACCATATCAGCGCCTTTACTGTTGGTTTTACCGAGCCGAGCTTTGACGAATCGGGCAACGCTCGGCAAGTGGCCGAAGCTTTTGGCGTGCGGCACCATGTATCTGTGCTCGATGCCGAACGCATGCAAGCTTCTGCTCCCGATATTCTGGCTCACATGAGTGAGCCCTTGGGAGACGCTTCCCTTGTCCCGACCTTTCAATTGGCAAAATTTACTCGTCAAAGCGTTACTGTTGCTCTGTCCGGCGACGGCGGGGATGAGCTTTTCGCAGGGTATGACCCGCTGGCGGCGCTCAAACCTGCAGCACTGTACCGTGGGCTTGTGCCCGCCCCCCTGCACAAACTTCTGCGGCGCGCGGTGGGTCTGCTACCCAGTTCTGATCGCAACATGAGCTTGGAATTTAAGCTGAAACGCGTTTTACGCGGCCTTTCCCATACCAAGGGCATGCAGCTGCCTCTGTGGATGAGCCCCCTGGAGCCGGCAGAAGTCCGGCGCTTCTTTGACTGCCCCCTCAGCGCTGAAGAAATTTACGAAGACGCCCTGACCCTGTGGGATGCCCATGCCGGTAGCGACGACATGAGCCAGGCCTTACTGTTCTTTACCCGTTTCTACCTTCCTGACGATATTTTGGTAAAAGCGGACAGAGCCAGTATGATGGTTTCTTTGGAAAGTCGGGCTGTTTTTCTGGATAATGACATCGTGGCCTTTTGCCAGCGCCTGCCCAACTCTTTCAAGTACCGCAATGGCACGCGCAAATATTTATTACGCAAAGCCCTTGCCGGCTGGCTGCCAGAACGTATCTTGGCCTTGCCCAAGAAAGGTTTTGGCATCCCCCTTAACCGCTGGCTTCGCGACATGTCCTCGCCCTCTGGAAATGTGCCGGGGCTGCACGCCCAGGCAGTGCGCAGTTGTGAAACCGCCCAAAAGGCCCGCAAGGGCGATCATCGTCTCTTCTTGTGGTGCCTGCACGCTCTTGATGGCGTGCGCAAAGGTCTCGCGATATGATGAGTTCTCTGCCCTCCTGGCTGCTCATGCTGCCCGTGGTGGCCGTCAATGTTTGCGCCAGCCTGCTGCTGAAAATCGGCGCGGACGAAAAACCTGCGGCCCTGCTTTTGGGGCTGATGAGTTGGCGCTCCTTTTGTGGCCTGGCCTGCTTTGGCATAGGAGGAATCGCCTACGCCTATATGCTGCGCCACGTTACACTCAGCGTGGCTCAAGCAGTTCTTTCTTCGCAGTATATTTTCACCGTGCTAGGCGCATGGCTTTTGCTGCATGAACGCATTGACTCCGTACAAGCTGGCGGCTTTGTACTGGTTGCTATTGGTATTGCCCTGATTGTTTCGCGGTGATTATCGAGTTACCCCAAACGCCTATCTGACATGACCAAGAAAATCATTACTCTTCCCTTTATCCTCGCCTGTATTTTTGTCTGGGGGCTGATGCTGTATTTCCTCCTCATGACGCCATATATGGCAGACAACTTCCTGTTCAGTCGCTATATGTTTCCAGGCTATGCCGCCTTTATGTCAGGAGCGCCCATCGAACGCCTGGAGCCTATGACGCTTTGGACCGCAGTACATCAAGCCATCCATATGTACAGCTCCTGGTGTGGCCGTTTTACTGGCAACCTGGCAGTATACCTCATCTTTCTTCTGCCGTACACCGCCTATGCCTTTTTGGCCGCCACGGCCTTTGTTGTATACGTATTGCTGCTGCATGCCTGCATCTGGGGACACCGCTGGAGAGACACCCTCAATGCAGGTTGGGTACTTGGTCTCAGCGCATTGCTGTGGGCGGGCCTGCCTTCCTTTGGTTCGGCTTTTTTCTGGATCAGCGTTGGAGGCTCCATAGCTCTTCTCGGGCAAGCCCTGTTTTTGCTGCCCTACCGTCTGGCCCTTGACCCCAATGCGTCCACGTCGGCAGATTCCTATCCGCGTTGTGCCCTCTTTTTTCTTGCGGGTATGGCTGTGGCCTCTTTGGATTTCCCCACAAGCGCGGCCATGCCTGTGGCCTCCCTCGCTTGCGTGGCATGGCTGTACTTTCAGCAAAAGGCCGGAACACGCCGGTTACCTCGCATGCTCCTCGCCGGGGCGCTGGGCGTATGCCTTGGGGCCGCCTTCACTCTGCTGGCCCCAGGCAATGCAGAGCGTATGCGCCTGAGTTCCGATCAGGGCCTTCAGGCATATCTGGCCAGCAGTTGGGGCGAAAGAATTGCATCCTATTTTCTCAATCTGCCCCAGGCAGCCCTGATGCAGGGAGTGCCCCTTGTTCTCCTTTTGTGGGGTTGCTGGTCCCTTTATCAATACCACGGCAAAAATTGGTGGCGACACCTGCCACCAGCGGCCTTTCTTTTTTTACTGCCTGCTGCGGCCACTCACGGGGCATATCTTTTCACCTTCTGGCCTCCGGCTCGTGCCTTTGCAACCACGGCGGTTCAGCTGATAGTAGCTGCTGGAATTGTGGCCTGGACGGCCCTTCCCACAGCCAACCCCGGCGCCCTTCGGGTTTTCCGCAAATTGCGCGCCGTGCTGTGCATCTTTTGCATTATAAGCCTTGCCCAGGAAGTATGGGCCTTTTATCAAGTGGATCAGGATATTGCGGCCCGCGAAGTTGTCTTCCATGCACACAAAGGCGGCGATGCGCGAGTACCGGCCCTTACAGTAAGAGGCAACAGATATATGGTTCTTGGTTCTGACTTGCAGGATATCGACACAGACCCGCAACATTGGGTCAACCGTGCCGTAGCAGCATGGTATGGCCTCAAAAGCGTCGCCATCACAATGTCCCCGCCACGCTTGCTGCACCCGTCTTCAGGGTCGGATTTTTCAACGCAGGTCGGCCTGACACAGGACGGCACCATACTGCACGCGCGGTATCAGGGTTCGGCGGAAGGACTGCATCCCGAAAGCCTGTACGTATACTACTATGGAGCCCCAGGTCTGTTAAGCAAACTGCCGCAGTACGCGGCCGACCCGATATTTCGCTGGCTGGAAAAAGGTAAAGACGGAGACCTGCGGCTCCTGCTTGTACCCATCCTGTTGGCTCGCGCCGATATAAAGCTCCGCTGGAACGCTGATGCAACGGCTCAGGGCAAGACAAAATTGTGGGGATTGTTCCCGCTGTCTGGCGACGTGTGGCTGGTGCGTCCAGGCGAGCAAAAAATATCCTTTGATATCATGACGCTACACGAGAGCCCGATTTTAACCCCATAACAAACTGCGGCGTCCAACCCTGTGAAGGGGCACGCGTATTGGCCAAAACCCATTCGGCAAGCAAGGGTTCTGTTTGAACTGCTCTTAGAGCGTGTTAACTTTGAAAAAATGTAAATGCTCTAATGTTGCACGAAAGTGCAGCGCACCACAACATGGCGTGGATTCAGCCGAGCTTTAGCCGTTGCGACGAAGGCTTCAGCCGTTGCGACTCAGGAAGCTACGGATAAAGCCCCGCCAACGGCTACCGCAAATCGCATTTTTCGGTTGACTGAAAACTTTGAAATGGGAAGCATTTCAAAGTTAATCTGCTCTAGATGCGCATGTGTCGCATCCGCTCATCGCTCACGCCCATACGCCGCATGCACATGTCAAAATAGGCCCGCCACGGAAAATAGCTTGAGTCGCCCCGCCATTCCGGGTTCATTGACGTGGCTTCGCGTTTGCACTGCCTGTAGGCTTCGAGGTCCTGCTGCTCTTCAAATGTCAGGGGCCGCCGCTCGCGCGGCGCGCAAGCGCCAAGGCCCAGAGCAAGGCCCAGTACAAGGGCAAGGCACAGCATCGGTATCAGCAAGAATCCCCCGCCCCTTGCCTTTTTCGCCATTACCGGCCCGGTTTCTTTCCCGCGCCGCCATACACACACCCGACGCCACAAGGTCATTGTTGTCTTCTTCATATTTCCTCCGCCAACACTGTTCCTCACTCATGCCTTTTGCGTCCCATGCGCTCCCATTTTCCGGGGGCTCAGTCCGGCATATCAGCGAGCAAGAAACGGTTCGTACCTGCTGGATTGGACCTTCAAGGCCACAATAAAAGTTTTAGGGGGAGAGGGTGTGGGGGAGGAGACCCTTTTTCAAAAGGGTCCCTCCCCCACAAAACATTTCAAAATACCCATGCTCCAACCTTCCTCTTTTTCTTTATAATGCACAAGGCCGCGCCCCAAAGGGCGCGGCCTTGTTTCAACCATTTTGCAAACAGCCTTAGTAGGCGTGATCGTCGTCCAGATCCTTGGGCAGCACTGGCTCGGAGAACAGCCGGTACATCCAGAACTGATACAGAAGCACGATGGGCACCATGACCAGAGCCACCCCAAGCATGATCTTGAGCGTCAGCTGGCTTGAAGCGCCGTTAAAGGCCGTCACGGTGGCGGCAGGATCTATGGAAGAGATGATCATGCCGGGGAACATGCCCACAACGCCGAAGAAGGTGACGCCAAGGATGAACAACGCGCTGAAAGCCCAGGCGCACCAGAGCTTGCCCGCGTGCAGCATGATGCGCGCGCCCACAAGTCCTGCCAGGGCCAGCAGAGGCAGCACCAGCAGAATGGGCATGGCCAGATAGTTATCAAACAGCTTGGTGTAAAAAGCCGAGAGAATAAGAAAGGCCACCAGCAGCACCAGCATGATGGGCCACACAAAGCTGGCCGTGGCTACCGCGCGGGTTTGCAGGTCGCCGCGACTCTTGATGGCCAGCCACAGCGAGCCGTGCAGCACGAACATGCAGAGGAAGAACACGCCGCCCGCCAGTCCGTACACATTGAGCAGGGCGAGCAGGTTGCCGTGGTAGACGCCCTGGGCGTCCACGGGAATCCCCATGAAAAGGTTGGCGAAGGCCACGCCCAGCAGGATGCAGGGCACCAGGTTGGACACAAAGTGTACGCAGTCCCACAGGCTACGCCAGGCGTCGTGCTCGACCTTGCTGCGGAACTCAAAGGATACCGCCCGGAAGATCAGGGCGAAAAGCAACATCAGCAAAGGCGCGTACAGCGCGCTGAACATGACCGCATAGGCCTTGGGAAAAGCCGCGAATGTCACGCCGCCCGCGGCGATAAGCCACACTTCGTTGCCGTCCCAGAACGGCCCGGCGGCGTTGTACATGATGCGGCGTTCCGACTCGTTTTTGCCCAGAAAAGGCAACAGCGTGCCCATACCAAGGTCAAAGCCGTCCAGAATGAAGTACACGGCCCACAGCAATGCCCACAGCACAAACCAGATGGTTTCCAGCATGGCTACACCTCCTGGGCGTCCGGGCCCTTGATGGCAAATTTGCGCAACAAATAGATGTCCAGGATGCCGAGCAGCGAGTACACGCCGATAAAGGCGATCAGCGAGATAAGCACGTTATCGGCCGGAACCGGCGAAACGGCATCCGTTGTACGCATGAGATTATAGACTATCCAGGGCTGACGGCCAATCTCCGTCACTGCCCAGCCCACCATCAGACCGATGTAGGGCAGCGGAATATTGAGCACAAGCAGCTTGAGAAGCAGAGTGTTGGGCACTTCCTTTTTGCGTTGCAGGAAGGCCCAGAAGGAAAGCGCCAGGAATATGCCGCCAAGGGCGACCATAGTGCGGAAGGTGAGGAAGGTCGGCAGCACAGGCGGCCTGTCTTCCTTGGCAAAAGCCTTGAGGCCCTTGACTTCGGCATGCACGTCGTCAAAGGCGATCCAGCTCAGAAGGCCAGGAATGCCGAGGGCCTGCACGGTATTGGTTTCATTTTCGGGGTCAGGCCACACCAGCAGGTAGAAGGGCACGTTGGTATGTGTTTCCCAGTGCGCTTCCATAGCCGCCAGCTTGGCGGGCTGATACTTGGCCACGGTCTTGCCCTGCTGGTCGCCCGAAAGGGCCAGAAGCAGCGCGAAAATCAGGGTAAAGGGAGCCACCATCTTGAACGCGCGGCGGAAAAAGTCGGTATTGCTGCCGCGCAACAAGTGCCAGGAAGAAACGCCAAGCACAAAGAAGCCGCCAAGCACCCACGAAGCAAGGATCGTATGCGCGAACATGCCCCAGCCGTATGGGTTGGTGACGACCTCGTAAAAGTTCGCCAGTTCCGCGCGTTTTGTGACTTCATTGATGTAGTAGCCCACGGGATTCTGCATGAATCCGTTGGCAAGGATGATCCACAGGGCGGAAAGGTTGCCCGCGAGGGCAACCAGCCAGATGCTGGTCAGATGCAGCTTCTTGCCCACGCGGTTCCAGCCGAAGTGCCACACCGCAAGAAACGTGGATTCAAGAAAAAAGGCCACCGTGGCCTCAATAGCAAGGAGCGAACCAAAGATGTCGCCCACGTATTCCGAATATCGTGACCAGTTGGTGCCGAACTGGAATTCCAGCGTGATACCGGTCACCACACCCAGGGTAAAGTTTATGACAAACAGCTTGCCCCAGAATTTGGCCTGTTTTTTCCAGAACTCGTCCCCGGTACGCACATAGCGGGTCTCCATCAGGGCAATGATTACCGAGAGGCCCAGCGTGAGAGGCACGAAAATGAAGTGAAAAAACACGGCCACAGCAAATTGCAGACGCGAAAGCATTACAACGTCCATTAGGCCCTCCTTGTATATCCTCTTTGTGCTTACTCTTTTCAGTCATTGAAGGCAAGTAATTATGAATATCGATATCCCCTTATTTCCTTGCATGGCGCTGGTTTAAATGTTCCGCCATTATGACGAAAATGCCTTTGGGGCAGGCCGTTGGCCAATTTTTTTTCACAACAATGCCGCTTCCGCTCTTGAAAAAACTGGAAGCTGCATTACTTCTAAGGATATCACTTTTCAGGAGGTTTGTCATGGCAGAGGCTGGTAAAAAACCCCGCCAATTCCGTGCAGAGGTGCGTAAGGTTTTACACATCCTGACCAACTCTCTGTATACCAACCGTGAGATTTTCTTGCGTGAACTTGTTTCCAACGCCTCGGACGCGCTGGACAAGCTGCGCTTTCGCATCAATCGTGGCGAAAGCCCCAAACTGCCCGACCTGCCGCTGGAAATACGCATAACCCTCGACAAAGACGCCAAAACCCTCACCATAGCCGACACCGGCCTTGGCATGACGGCGGATGAACTGGCCGAAAACCTGGGCACCATAGCCAAATCTGGTTCCGAGCAGTTTCTGGCCGACATCGCGGCCGAAAACGCCGCTAAGGCCAAGTCCGGCAACGGCCGTGGCGACGACAGCGCCGAGGGCGAAGAAGTAGTGGCTGACGCCGCCAACATTATCGGCCGCTTTGGCGTGGGCTTTTATTCCGTCTTTATGGTGGCAAACAAGGTTGCTGTCACCTCGCGTCCGGCTTTTGGCGATGACGACGCGGCCCACACCTGGACCAGCGACGGTCTTGGCACCTACACCGTGACCACATCCGACGGGGCCGAACCCGCACGCGGCACGGTCATCAAGGCCTGGCTCAAGGACGACGCTGTGGAGTTTCTTGAAAAATTCCGCGTGGAGTCGGCCATCCGCAAGCATTCTGCCTTTGTGCCTTTTCCCGTTTTTGTGGACAACGAGCAGGCCAATACCCAGCCCGCCCTGTGGCGCGAACCCAAGTTTTCCATCACCAGGGAGCAGTACGCGGCCTTTTACAAAGCCCTTACCTACGACAGCGCGGATCCGCTGGACGAACTGCACTTTTCGGTGGACGCCCCCGTACAGTTCAACGCCCTGCTCTTCATCCCCGACAGCGCACAGGATTTCTTCGGCTCCGACCGGGATTTCTGGGGGCTTGATCTCTACGCCCGCCGCGTGCTTATCCAGCACCGCAACAAGGAACTGATCCCCGAATACCTGGCCTTCCTCAAGGGCGTGGTGGATACCGAAGACCTGCCCCTGAACATTTCGCGCGAAACCCTTCAGGAAAACGTGGTGCTGCGCAAGATCAGCCAGGTTGTGGTCAAGCAGACCCTCAACCACCTTGAAAAACTCGCCCGCGACGATGCCGAAAAATACAACGCCTTCTGGCGGCTGCATGGCAAGATCTTCAAGCTTGGCTATCATGACTTTGCCAATCGCGAGCGCGTCACCGCGTTGCTGCGCTTCAACTCCTCCACCCTGGCCGACGCCGAGGCTCTGAGCAGCCTTGACGGCTATATGGAACGCGCCCCTGAAGGCCAGAAAACGTTCTGGTATGTGGCCGCGCCCAACCGCGAGGCCGCCCGCCTGAACCCGCATATGGAGCGCTTTCGCCAGAAGGGCATTGAAGTTCTTTACCTCTTTGAACCCATTGACGAATTCGTCATGGACGGCCTCGGCCGCTACAAGGAATGGGAGTTCAAGTCCGTGGAGGCCGCCTCCGACGACGCACTCAAGGATTTTGCCGACAAGGAAGAGCCCGCCCGCGAAGCCGTCGCCCCCCTTTCGGACGAGGACTCCACCAGCTTTGAAGCCCTGCTGGCCAGGATGAAGGAAATTCTTGGCGACAAGGTTACGGACGTGCGTGTTTCGCACCGTCTGGCCGACAGCCCGGCCGTGCTTGTGTCGCCTGACGGCGGCATGTCCTCATCTATGGAAAAGCTGCTCAAGGTCATGCAAAAGGACGATTCCCTGCCGGTCAAGGTGCTGGAAGTCAATCGCGACCACCCCCTGCTCCGCAACATGCTGCGCATGTTCAAGGCCGACAGGGACGACAAGACCCTGGCGGAAATGACGCAGGGACTCTTTGACGCCAGCCTGCTGCTGGACGGCTACCTCAAGGATCCGCAGGCCCTCGCCGCCCGTACCAACAAGCTGCTTGAAGAAGCAGCCGCGTGGTACACCGAGGTTCGCAAAATATAGGGAACCGCTGATTTATTTTGGAATGCTTTGTGGGGGAGGGACCCTTTTGCAAAAGGGTCTCCTCCCCCACACCCCCACCCCCTAAAACTCTTGTTATGGTTTGGTGGGTTGAAAGGGTGCTCTGTTTTGAAGCTGGGGTGTTGAAGACGGCCTCTTCCAGCATCCGCCGCTCAAGGTTTCGCCATACGGTTACGCATCATACCACACGCCAAAATACGGAAAGCCGGGATTGCCCCCCGGCTTTCCGTATTTTTATGACTCATGCGGCTACGCCCAATAGATGATCAGTGCGCGAACAGTGCACCACAAGCGCCCCAGCCGTAGCACCGTAAAGCGCGGGCCTACAAAATCCGCACGCCGTCTTCTTCCACCAGCACGGTATATTCCCAGCGCACCCCGCCCCACTGGTTGTAGTAGAGGCCCGGCTCCACGGTGACCACCATGCCCGGTTCAAGCACGCCTTCCGAGCGCGGCGAAAGACTGGGGGCCTCGTGGGTTTCAAGCCCCACGCCGTGCCCCAGGCCATGAGTAAACGCGTCTGCGGTTCCGGCCTTTTCAAACACCGCGCGGGCATAGCCATAGGCGTCACGCATGGGCTGGCCCGGGCGCATGGACTCAATGGCTGCGGTCTGCGCCTGACGCACAAGGTCATAGGTACGGCGGAACTCGTCCGTGGGATGTTCGCCCACCCAGAAGGTGCGGGTCTGGTCAGAGCAATAGCTGTTCACGCGGCAACCCACGTCAATGAGCACAGGGCAGTTGTCCGCGATGACGTCCTCGCCGGGTATGGCGTGTGGCAGGGCCGCATTTTTTCCCACAGCCACAATGTTGGCAAAAGCCAGCTCCGACGCCCCGTTTTCGCGGAAAAAGCGTTCAATGAGCCAGCTGACCTGGGCCTCTGTGCGGCCCGGCTCCAACTGACTTTCCACCCATTGCAGCATCTTGTGGTTGAGGCTGAAAGACTTTTCCAGAGCCGCCACTTCGCAAGGCTCCTTGATGCGCCGCAAATGCTCCACAAGACCGTCCGCGGCTTCGCAGTAGAGGCCCGGCCCGGCCCGGCGCAGGTCACGGGCAAAGGCCAGACTCATGCCCTGCGCCTCCACGCCGATGCGCCCGCCGCAGCGCCGCAGCAGTCCGTAAATATCCCGCGCCGCGTAGCCGCCGTAAATAAAAATACGTTCCACATCCCACAGGCGGGCGGCGGCGTCCAGATAACGCGCGTCCGTAGCTAGCCAGTCGCGCCCATCGGCTGTGATGACCAGCCGACCGGCGCTTTCGTTGTACTGCGGATCGTGCAGTTCAAAACCCGAAAGATAAAAACGGTTGGCAGCCTGGTTGACAAGCAGCGCATCCAGACCGCGAGCCCGCATGGCCTGACGCAATTTTTCCCGACGGTTGGCATACATATGGTTCATGACGGTTCTCCTGTCTCCAGTGTAGCGCGTGTGCGGCGGGCTGAAAAGTTGAAAATGCCGTGCATTGTACGCAGGTTGCGCCAACACGGCAGCGTAAGAGGGGCACAGACGGCAGTCCCGGCCGGCTCGCGGGGTTTGGCAGCCATCATGCAAGGTAGCGACAGCAGAGATTTTTAGCTGCCCTGGATACGTTATCTGCGACGTGTCGTGCAGGATTGCGGCCATGATAGCGGCAACGGACGGCAGACTCCGGCCTCACGAAGTGCGGGCAAGCAGGATCGCAGGCCTTCCAAAGGCTCCGCGGTGGCATTCTACATATACTGCGCTGCAGATGGGAACACATAAAATACACACAAAAAAAGAGTATTTAATTGTCCACTTATCCGGATCCCCCCGGTTGACCACCTGACCAAGTACGCCTATACTTTTTCGCATGTCGCAATCTACATCATGCGAGCTGAGTGTTCTGGACCTCGTGCCCTTTGGGCAGACCGGCAACGAAAGCCGCTTCTTCGCGCTGCGCCTTACCCGCCCTGAATGGACCAAGTGGCGGCCCGGCCAGTTTGTCATGATCCGCCCCCAGTCTTTCGGTCTTGAAATTCCCTGGGCGCGGCCCCTTGGCATATGTCATATGACGGCCCGGCACATGATCTGTTTCTTTCAGGTCGTGGGCAAGGGCACACGCCGCATGTCCGAACTGCGCCCCGGCGAAAAGGTTCGTGTATGGGGGCCCCTGGGCAACGGTTTTGCCATTGAGCCTGACACGCCTACTCTGCTTTTGGCGGGGGGCATGGGCATTGTGCCCTTTGTGGGCTATGTGAACGAACACCCCAAGCCCTGGAACGTCAGCATGCTTTTCGGCCACCGCGAGCCCATAAGCTGCTATCCAGTGGACAGCATCAATGAGCATGTGACGCTGGACAGCCTGCGTGAAACCGTGCCCGGCGACCTGGACAACTTCATATTTTCCATTCAGGAACGCATGGCCGAATATGCCGAGCAAAAGGGGCTGGTGCTGGCCTGCGGGCCCACGCCCTTTATGCGGACGGTGCAAAAATTTGCCGCCGAGCTTGGCGTGCGTTGTCAGCTTTCGCTTGAAAACCGCATGGCCTGCGGCGTGGGCGCCTGCCTTGGCTGCGTGAGCAAAACCACGGAAAACTGGCCAGTGCCCGCCAAACGCGGCGGCCAAGTGCAGGTGTGCAATCACGGCCCCGTGTTCTGGTCGGATCAGATTGAACTGTAATAGACCTCTATGGTAACACGCCCGCCTGAAGGCGAGGCGTGTTTGCCATGCGGGCATGACATTGCGGCCTGTTCGCCATGACGCCACGTCGCCACGCAGCAGGCAAAACAGCCGACCTTCCTGGCAGGCC
Organism: Desulfovibrio simplex; assembly: GCF_055387835.1. Lineage (NCBI taxonomy): Bacteria > Pseudomonadati > Thermodesulfobacteriota > Desulfovibrionia > Desulfovibrionales > Desulfovibrionaceae > Desulfovibrio > Desulfovibrio simplex. Next base: position 3,430,802 of record NZ_AP042377.1, on the reverse strand, counting down.
TTGCGTGGCTTCACAGCACAGACTTACTGCGCGGGTCTTGCCACACGGCTTCGCAGCCCGGATTTACTTCGCGAATTTACTGCGCGGGCTTTACAAAAATTCGCGCAAAGCCGATAACCAACGTCGCTGCTTGCCTGCTTTGCCCTCAAGGGCATTGGCAATTACAGAAACCTGCTCCTTGACCCGCAAGACAGGCTGCGCCCGAAGCGCGCTTTTCACGTCTGCCGTCAAGGCGGAGCCTCACGAAGCAGCGAGACAAACGCGGATGCAAGGCTGAAAGCCGGGGCTAAAACCGGCACTGCTGTCCGCGGAGCGGCGCCACCCACAGATTGCGGCAGCGGCAGAAAGCAAACAACGCCCGTGAAGGCTCACCCCCAGCCGGGCATACAACCCCCTCACCGCCCCCGCGCAAGGCCTTGCGCTAAGGCGGGTCTGCGCGGTTACTGGAGAACGCGGCATGGATCTTTCCGTCACACTGAGCGGCCAGACGCACGATCTGCCCCTCAAAAATCCCATACTTACGGCCTCCGGAACCTTCGGCTACGGCGTGGAATTCGCCACCTACGGCGACCTTGCCAGCCTCGGCGGCATGGTGGTCAAGGGGCTTTCGCTCCAGGCCCGCGAAGGCAACCCCACCCCCCGCATTGTGGAAACCACGGCGGGCATGCTCAATGCCGTGGGTTTGCAGAACGACGGAGTCGATGTCTTCTGCTCGCAAAAGCTCCCTGCCCTGCCCTGGCAGGAAACGCCCGTTATCGCCAATATCTATGCGAGCTCGGTTGAAGATTTCGGCCTGCTGGCCGCCCGCCTCAATGATGAGGAAGGCGTGGCCGCGCTTGAGGTCAACGTGTCCTGCCCCAATGTCCGTGAGGGCGGCATAGCCTTTGGTCAGGATCCCCGGATGCTGGCGCAGGTGACGTCCGCCGTGCGCGGCGCCGCGCCCGACAAGCACGTCATGGTCAAACTTTCGCCCAATGTCACCGACATCACCGTCATGGCCCGCGCGGCGGAAGAAGCCGGCGCAGACAGCATATCCTGCATCAATACGCTTCTCGGCATGGCGGTTGACCTGCAACGGCGCCGCCCGTCCCTGGCCAACGTGGTCGGCGGCCTTTCCGGCCCTGCCATCAAACCCGTGGCCCTGCGCTGCGTATGGCAGGTCGCCAGCGCGGTAAAGATCCCCGTGGTGGGCGTGGGGGGCATCTCGTGCGTTGAGGACGCGCTGGAATTCATCATGGTGGGAGCGCACGCCGTTCAGGTGGGCACCGCCAGCTTCATGCGGCCGGACTGCGCCTTTGCCTTGGTGAAGGAGCTTCCCGCCGCCTGCGAACGCCTGGGCGTTTCTTCGCTGAACGAGCTGCGCGGCAGCTTGCAACTGGGCTGATATATGGCGCTTACCATCACCGCCGTCCGCTCTGAAGCGGAGTTCGCCCAGTTTCTTGATCTGCCTTGGGGCATCTACGCCCAAAGCCCTTTATGGACGCCGCCCATCAAGAGTCAGGAGCGCGAACTGCTCACCCCTGGCGAGCATCCCTTCTGGGAAACGGCCCGCCGGGAGCTTTTTCTCGCTGCGCGCGACGGGCGGCTTGTGGGCCGCATCGCCGCCATTGTCGATGAAAAATACAATGCCTACGCGGGCGAAGCCTGCGGAGGCTTCGGTTTTTTTGAGTGCGAAGACGATAAGGAAGCCGCCCATGCCCTGCTGGAAGCCGCCAGAGACTGGCTGGCCGGCCAGGGCATGACCTTCATGCGCGGACCGCTGAACCCCTCCGCAAACTATACCTGCGGGCTGCTGGTAGACGGCTTTGAGCTTGCGCCCACCATCATGATGCCCTGGAATCCGTCGTACTACCCCATACTGCTGGAAAGCTGGCATCTGCGCAAAGAACAGGACCTTTTCGCCTATCTTCTCGAAAGAGGCCGCTTCAATCCGCCGGAATGGCTCCATGACGAAGTGGCCCGCCTCAAGGCCGAGGCCCATTTCACCTGCCGCACTTCCAGCAAGGGCACGCTGACCGAAGACATCCGCGACATGCTGGCCCTGTACAAGGATTCGTGGGCGGACAACTGGGGCTTCTCCCCCCTTTCGGACGGCGAAGCCGAACAGCACGTCAAGGAACTGAAGAGCGTGCTGGACCCGGAATTTTTCGTCCTCTTTTACCACAACGGCGAACCGGCCGCCGGTATGGTGGCCCTGCCCGACATGGCCCCCCTGCTCCGGCGGCTCAACGGCAAGCTCGGCCTGTCCGCCCTGTGGCACTGGTGGCGCGCGCGGGCCGAGATACGCGGCGGCTACCGCACCATCCTTTTCGGCATCCGCGAGGAATTCAGGCTCATGGGCCTGCCCCTGCTGCTGCTGGACTTCATGCTGGAAAAAGCCCGGCTGCGGCCGGATTTTCAGTGGGTGGAAGGCTCGTGGGTGCTTGAGGACAACGTGGCCATCAACGATCTTCTCGAAGATTTTTCGGGTCGCCTCACCAAGCGCTACCGCATCTACCGCAGGGAGATTGAGGCATGAGCGCGCCGGGCTGCGAAAAAGATATTGGACAGACCGGCCCTGCCTGCCGCGATGGCTCCTGGGCGGCGGATTCCGCCGCCACCGGACATCTTGAGAACGTGCGGGTGCTGCTTACGGGCGGCACGGGTTTTGTGGGCCGCCATCTGCTGCCGCAACTGTTGCGGGCAGGGGCGCGCGTCACCTGCCTCACGCGGGCAAGCTCGCGCACGGCGGACCTGCCTGAAGGCGTGGCCGTGGCCCAGGCCGATCTCGGCAGCGGGCGCGGCCTGACCGAAGCCCTTGAAGGACAGGAGGTGGTCATCCACATGGCCGCCCTTCTTTTCGGGTTGGGCTGGCAGGACTATCTGCGCGCCAACGCCCGCGCCGCCGCCTGCCTGGCCGAGGCCATCCGTCAGGCAGACAGCGGCGCCGCCGGGCGCGGCCAACAGGGCATGCAAAGGCTGGTGCTGGTGTCCAGCCAGGCGGCCACCGGCCCCTGCGGCACGGCCCCCGGCGTTGACGACGATGCCGTGCCCGCGCCCGTGTCGGCCTATGGCTGGTCAAAAGCGCTGACCGAACAGATTCTGGGCCGCGCCCTTGGCGACCGCATGGTCACCTTGCGCCCGCCCATCATCTATGGATCGGGCGACAAGGGCCTTCTGCCCGTCTTCAAGGGGGTCATGCGCGGCGTGGCCGTGAGCCCCGGATTTGGGCGGAAATTTCCCGTCAGCGCCATACACGCGCGCGACATGGGTCAGGCCGTCATGTGCGCCTGCAGGCCCGACGCACGGGGCGTCTACCACCTCAATGACGGGCAGGCCCACAATATGAGCGATTTTTGCCGCGCCATGGGGCATGCCGTGGACAAGGCGCTGAACCGCCGCTCGCGCGAGGTGCATGTCATTCACATGCCCCTGCCCATTATGGCGCTTACGGCAGGGCTTTCTTCCGCCTTCGGCATTGTTGCCGACGCCCTGCTGGGCAGGCTCCCCGCCTCTTTCGGCGGCCGCCTGCGCCGCGCGCCCAACTGGAATCTGGACAAATACCGTGAAGCCCGGCAAGCTGGCTGGCTGAGCGATGGCAGCCGCATTCGGCGAGAACTTGGCTTCACGCCCTGCATGAGCCTTGAGGCTGGCATGGCTGAAGCAGTGGAAGGCTACCGTCGCGAGGGCTGGTTGTGAAAATAACGATTCAGGAACTTTCAAAATCTTTTGGCGGAAGGGACATCTTCAGCAATTTTTCGCTGGAGGTGGATTCCGGGGTGCGCCTGTGCGTCTGTGGCCCCAACGGTACGGGAAAGTCCACGTTTTTGCGGCTGCTGGCCGGGGTGGAGTCCCCTGACGGCGGGCGCGTCATTTTGCCGCGCGGCTGCCGCATGGGCTATGTGGAGCAGGAACTTTCAGAAGAGGCTCTTGAAACGCCGCTGCTCACCTACGTCCTGGACGTGCTGCACGACTGGAGCGACTTCTGGACGCAATGGGAAGAAGCCGCCGCCGACAAGGACGAATCCCGCCTTACCGAACTCATGCATCGCCAGAGCGAGTTGGAATCACTCTACGGGTACAACCCCGAGCACAGGGCCAAGGCCGTGCTTTCGGGTCTGGGGTTTGCCGAGCACAAGTGGGGCCGCACCCTGCGCGAACTCTCCGGCGGCTGGCGCGAACGCGCCAAGCTTGCCCGCGTGCTCACAGCAGGGGCGGACGTGCTTTTGCTGGACGAACCCACCAACCACCTGGACATGGAAGCCGTGGAGTGGCTGGAGTCCTTTTTGCTGGACTTCAAGGGCGCGCTGGTCTTCGTGGCCCACGACCGCCGCTTTATGGACACGGTGGGCACGCACGTGCTCTATCTGGGCCTCTCGCGCCCCGTGTTCCGCAAAGCCACCTACACCCAGTTTCTGACCCTGCAGGACGAGTACAACGCCCAGCGCGAGCGCGAGGCCCGCGCCCTCAGGGAAGACCTTGATAAAAAAATGGCCTTTGTGGAGCGCTTTCGCGCCAAGGCCACCAAGGCCCGTCAGGCTGGTTCGCGCCAGAAGATGGCGAAAAAACTTGAAAAAGAGCTTGAAGATTACAGGCCGGAACCCAAGCGCAAAGAGCTGAACTTTTCCTGGCCCGAAGCGCCGCACTCTGAAAAAATCGTTCTGGCCGCCGCTGATCTGGATTTTCATTTCGGCGACGGCAAAGTCATGTGGCCGCCCCTGACCTTTACCCTGTACCGCGGGCAGCGGGTAGCCCTGGTGGGCCACAACGGCTGCGGCAAGTCCACGCTGCTCAAGCTGCTGGCGGGCACGCTGGAGCGCTGCGGCGGCAATCTGGCCACGGCCACGCAACTGCGCATGGGCTACTATACCCAGCACCAGATGGACACCCTACGCGACGACACCACGGTGCTTGGCGAAATACGCCGATTGTCCGACCCGCGCACCACTGAAGAAGAGCTCATGAGCGTGCTCGGCCTCTTTCTTCTGGGGCAGGACTATTTTGACAGGCAGGTCGGCGCGCTTTCCGGCGGTGAAAAAAGCCGCCTTGTGCTGGCGAGCCTGTTTCTGAAGCGCTGCAACTTTCTGCTGCTGGACGAACCCACCAACCATCTGGACCTTGAAAGTCGTGAAGCGCTGGTATCGGCCCTGCAAAAGTTCACGGGAACCCTGCTCATGGTCGCCCACGACCGCTGGCTGCTTTCACAGGTGGGCGCGGAGGCCTGGGAGCTTGACAAAAAGGGCATTACGGTGTTTCCCGACTTTGTAGCCTATGACGCGGAACGCCGCGCGCGCAACGCTGCGGCGGGCGCAGGCGGCGGCCAGGGCGCGCAGGCGCAGGAAGCCGGATCAGCGGCCGACGCCGGCCAGAGCCTTTCGCGTGAGGAGCAAAAGCGCCTCAAGCGCGAACAGGCCGAGAAACGCAATGCCCTGCACAAGGAACTCAAGCCCCTGCAAAGCAAGTATGACGTCATGGAAAAAGAGCTGGCCAGGGTGCTGGACGAGCAGGGAACGGTCGAGGCCCAACTGGCCGACCCCGAAATTTATGCCGACCACGCGCGCTCCTCGGAACTGCTGAAAACGTTTGAGGCCTGCAAAAAGCGCGGCGAAGACCTTTTTGAAGAAATGACCGCTCTCGAGGAGCGCATGGACGCCGTGCGCGCACGCTGGAATACGGAAGACTAGAGCAGTTTCCGAATGAAGTGAGTTAGCCGCTCTGCAAGGATTTTCCTGAAAATCCTTGCCACGAAATGCGCGTAGGCGGACTTTTGCCTGCCGTACGCGAGCATTTCAAGTGTTAAATGCTCTAGCCATGGCCAGGGGAACGGCGTTTTTGCCGTGGGCCGTGGCAAGACGGCTTCGTACAACAGCGCGCGCGTTTTCGTAACACCAGCGGATCGGGCCTGCCCTGCTGCCGTAACCAGCAGGCAGGACGGCGGTTTTTTGCCACGCGCCCTGAAAAACACGCCGGAGCAGACCAACCTTGAGAATGCCCATTCTCAAAGTTTTTTTTGACTCGCCCGCTTCAGTGCTTACTATCAAAGGCTCACACGGCCTTCACGGCGGCGCTGCGCACGCAGTCGTCAGAGCAGTTTCAGCGTGAAACGGCTCTGACGGGCGGGCCAGGGCGTCGCACTACCCGTGGTCATGCCACAACATGGCAGACCTGCGGCGCAATTTCTCAAGGGATTCAAAGGAAAAGATCGGGGATGGATTACACGCAAACAATTGATGTAGCGGCGGGCATAATCTGGCGCGGCGGGCTTTTTCTTGCCGCCCAACGGCCCACCAACAAGATAATGGAAGGCTACTGGGAGTTTCCCGGCGGCAAGCTTGAGGGCAATGAAAGCCCGGAAGAAGCGCTGCGGCGCGAACTGGCTGAAGAACTGGGCATCGGCGTACGCGAGGCCAGCTACTGGCAGTGTGTTGAGCACCACTACCTGGAGCGGAAACTCATCGTGCGCCTGTATTTTTTTCACGTTACCGAGTTTGCGGGCGAGCCCTGCGCCGTAGAAGGGCAGAATCTGCGATGGGTCAGCCCGGACGAAGCCCCGGGCCTGGGCTTTCTGCCTGCCGACGCGGGCGTGCTCGAACAGCTTCTGGCCCTCGGCACGTTCCACTAGAGCAGATTAACTTTGAAATGCTTCACATTTCAAAGTTTTCATTCAGCCGAAAAATGCGATTTGCGACAGCCATCAGCAATCTGTTCGTTCTATTAACCAATTGCTGTCTTTGCGGCAGCCGTTGCTTTAGCCGTTGTGACGCAGGAAGCTACGGATAAAGACGGCAATGAGTTACGCAAAAATCTTACCCAAAGAGTCGCTGTCGTTATCCGTAAGCCGCTGACGCTGCAACGGTTCAGGCAAGCCCTGCGGGCCTCATGCTTTAGGCACCAAACCGCACACCGCATGCTCAGGACGTCATGCCTCAAGCCTTGAACCACAACTATCGGGGCCTCAGATGTTGAGCCTCAGGCCTTGGGCCACTGCACCGTGCGTATCTCCGGCCTGCTGCGGGCGTTCCTTTTGTGCCCCAGCGGTCCGGCGGGAATCACAACATCCTGCGCGGCCGCGTCAGCCGCCCCTGCCGTCATATCGCCCGGCTGGCCGGCCACCTGGCCCACGGCCCTTTCCGCCAGTACAGCCTCGCCAAGGCTGCCGGCGCCCGTGCCGACGGCAGGCTTCACGTCTGGTCGCGCTCCGGAGGCCAGACCCTGCTTGAGAACTTCGCGCGTGCGCGCGAACAGATTGCTCAAAATGGAGTTGGACACCAGCATGCCGCTGCGCGTCAGCCGCAAATAGCCGTTACGTATGCGTATGAGTCCGTTTTCATGCAGGGCCTGCACCAGGCGCTGGTGGTCGCGCACAAAATCCCGCCCGGTCATCTCCCGGTAGGCTTTGACCTGCAATCCGCGTGACGTGCGCAGCCGCAGCATGAGCAGTTCCAGCACGCGCGTCTGCGCATCAAGAACCTCCACTTCCTGACCGAGGCTTCCGTCCCGGGCGCGCATGTCCCAGGCTCTCTGGCTTGCCGGATTGGTCCAGCGTTGTCCGCCTATGGTCGATGTGGCTGAAGGCCCGAGGCCCAGATAGTCCTCGCCCTCCCAATAGCCCATATTATGACGGCACTGAAAGCCCATACGGGCGAAATTTGAGATCTCGTAGTGCAGGTAGCCGTGCTGTTCCAGCAGGGCCGCGCCTTCCATAAACATGATGTTCTGGTCGCGCTCCGGAGGCAATATCAGGCGGCCTTCCTCCACATCCAGTTCCAGGGGCGTGCCCGGTTCCACGGTCAGGCCATAGGCCGAGATATGGTCCGGGCTCATGCGCATGACGTCCTTGAGGGTTTGCAGCCACTGCCGCACGCTCTGCCCCGGCAGGCCCCACATGAGGTCCACGTTGATGTTGGCGCAGCCCGCCTCCCGCGCCAGAAAGGCCGCGTGCAGGCTGTCCTGGGCCTTGTGCGGACGCCCCAGCATGCGCAGCATGCTGTCGTCAAGACTCTGAATGCCGATGGAAAGACGGTTGATGCCCGCCTCAAGATACTGGGTCACGCGGTGGCCGCCCCGCAGGGATTCGGGGTTGGCCTCAAGCGTCACTTCGGCCTTGTGCGCCAGCTTGAAGTAGCGGCCAAGGCGTTCCATAATGTGCCCTATGACGCGCGGCGGCAACAGGCTCGGCGTGCCGCCCCCGAAAAATACCGACTGCACGGTGCTGCCGCCCAGGCGGTCGCCCCAGTGGGCCATCTCCATAAACAGGGTGTCAATATAGTCGCGCACCACAGGGGATGACACAGGGTCCACCCCGCGCCCCAGAGGATTGGAAAAAAAGGCGCAGTAGCGGCAGCGCGTGCTGCAAAAGGGAACGTGGATATATATGAGCATGGTCCTTCCAGTGACAGAAAAATGGCGCGGTCAATGCGGCGGCAAGCCCCTGCGGGATATTTGCAAGGATTATGCCCCACCATGCCCGCACCGCCCGCGCATGACAAGGCCAGCCTTGCCGCCGGAGCGCTGACAAGGCCGGCCTTCGACGCTCCCCGGCTTGCCCGGCACGGGGCACTCCCGTATCGTGCGGAGTCCGCTCGTATCGTGCGGGGTTCGCTGATGTCGCGAGAGCCGCTACGCCGGAAAGCTCGCCATGTGCGGGGCTGTCGCCTTGCCGAGCCATGCTATGGCACGTCCGAGATGACGCATGTTTTCCATGGCGCGCTCGTCGCTTACAACCTCTTTTTCGTCCCTGCCGTAACCTATGTTCCAGAACGTCGATCCCGGAACAAGCATCCGCGACATGAGAAACATGTGGTTGATGCTGTCAAAGGCGTGCGTTGCCCCGCCGCTGCCTGCGGCAACGACTGCGGCCCCTATCTTGCCCTGAAACAGACCGCCGTTGACAAAGGCCACATATCCGGCGCGGTCCACAAGGGCCTTCATCTCCGCGCTCATGTCGCTGAAGTAGCACGGCGTTCCTAGAATCATCGCGTCTGCCGCGAGCATTTTTTCCAGAATTCCGTTGAGGATGTCGTCGTCAAATACACATCGTTCGTCCTGCTTTTCCAGGCATTTCTGGCAGCCCCGGCAGCCGTGGATTTTTTGGCCGCCAATCTGCACAAGCTCGGTTTCCCAGCCTGCTTCCATCAGCGGCGACAGAACTTTTTCCAGCAATACCGCCGTATTTCCATTTTTTCTCGGGCTGCCGTTAAGTGCGAGTACTTTCATTGTTTTGCTCCTTGCGGATAGGGTAATGCTTGGATACTATCCTTTTCATGCAATTTTGTAAGTACTGACAAAAAAATCATGTACTAACAAAAAATATAGTATGAATGCTTTTACCAGGCCGGAGTTGCCATGCCTGACGCCTGCGAAACCAAAACACCGGGAAACAAGCCGTACCGTTGCGGCTTTGAACTCACTCTTGACCTTATTGGCGGCAAATGGAAGCTCCTTATCATCTATTTTCTGGCGGAGCGCCCTGTCCTTCGCTTTGGCGAGCTGCGCCGCTGCCTGCCCGATGTCAGCGAGCGCATGCTGGTCAAGCAGCTTCGTGAACTTGAGCATGACGGCATCATTCACCGGGAAGCCTATGGAACTGTTCCGCCGCGTGTGGAATACTCACTGACGACCATAGGCGTGTCGCTCATCCCCATCATGCGCTCCTTGCGCGCCTGGGGCGACGGCTATGACGAAAAATTGCAAGACCTGGCAAAAAATCCGGTAAAAAGCGCCGCCACGCCGTAAGCGCGGCATGGCTGTCACTGCCCTGCGCATCGCGTCCCCGGCGCGCGACTTCTGACCGGCATGAGGCGCTGCTGTGGCGGCGCGGCAAGGCCCGTCGTGCTGCACCCTTGGCAAAAAGGCCGGGGCAGCGTATATTCCCAACCCGGACAGGCCGCCGCACACAGTGCCAGAAGCCTGCCTACCACCGCATGCGTGCGGCACATATGAGGAGAACGCAGCCCATGGATATACGTTTTCAGAATCTTGGCCCGGAACACTGGAAGGGCGAGGTCATGCTGGCCCCTGTCTGCCAGGATGAGGCCCTGACGGAAGTCTGCCCCCAGATTGACAAGGCCGCGCCCTGGTTGGCCATTGCGCCCGCCCTGCGCGACTTCAAGGGCAAGGCCGGCGAGCTTGCCCTCATGCACGGGCATCCCGAGCTTTCCGTGCCACGCGTGCTGGCCGTGGGCCTTGGCCCCAGAGAAAAGGTGGATACCGCGGGCATCCGCAAGGCCATTGCCGCTGCCGTGCAGTTGTGCCGCCAGAAAGGCTACGCTTCCATACTGCTGCCCGAACCGGCCCTTGCCCGCCTGCCCGGCGGCCGCGAACGCCTGGTGGAAGAATGCGTGTGCGCCGCAGAGCTGGCCCTGTACCGTTTTTCGGCGCTGAAAAAGGCCGACAAGGATGAACCCGCCGATCCGCAGTGGCTGGCCCTCGGCTTTGACGGCGAAGAAGTGCCCGACGCCTCCCACGCCGCCGCCCGCCGTGGTGAAACCGCGGCCTGGGCCGTGGGCATGGCCCGCGACCTGTCCAGCACCCCCCCCAACCTGCTCTATCCTGAAAAGCTGGCCGAACGCGCCCAGGAACTGGCCCGCCAGAAGGGCTTTGCCTGCACCGTGCTTGACGAGCACGCCCTTGAAAAAGAAGGCATGGGCTGCCTGATGGCCGTGGGCCAGGGCTCCGGCCGTCCGCCCCGCCTCGTCATCATTGAATACGCCCCCAAGGACCACGAGCAGGACAAGCCCCTTATCCTCGTGGGCAAGGGCATCACTTTTGACACGGGCGGCATCAGCCTCAAGCCCGCTCCCAACATGCACCAGATGAAGGCCGACATGACCGGGGCCGCCACCGTGCTGGCCGCCGTGGCCGCGCTGGCTCAGGAAGAGGCCCCCCGCCGGGTCATCGGCCTTCTGGCCTGCGCCGAAAACATGCCCGGAGGCCGCGCCATGCGCCCCGGCGATGTTGTGCGGGCCGCCAACGGCGATACCGTTGAAATCCAGAATACCGACGCCGAAGGCCGCCTTGCCCTGTGCGACGCCCTGGCCTACGCCCAGAAAACCTGGACCCCCGCCGCCATGGTGGACATAGCCACCCTCACGGGAGCCTGCGCTGTGGCCCTTGGCACGCAGGTGGCCGGGCTCTTCAGCGATGATGAAGACCTCAGCGAGCGCATCCGCGCCGCCGGGGGCGCATGCGGCGAAGAATTCTGGCCCCTGCCCCTGTGGAAGCCCTATGCCGAACAATTGAAAAGCGACGTGGCCGACATCTGCCACATGGGCCCGCGCGAAGGCGGGGCCATCAACGCCGCGCTCTTTTTGCAGCATTTCATTCAGGAAGGGGTACGCTGGGCGCACCTGGACATTGCCGGGGTTGACTGGGCCGCCAAGCCCACGCCCCTGTGCCCCGCCGGGCCTTCGGCCTTTGGCGCGCGCACGCTGCTTGAACTGGCCAGAGGAGGCGTTCAGTAATGATGAAGGTGTATCTGATCGGCGCAGGCCCCGGCGACCCTGGCCTGCTTACCCTCAAGGGGCGTGACGCTCTGGCCGCCGCCGACGTGGTGGTCTACGACGCTCTGGCCAATGACAGCCTGCTCAACCACGCCAGCCCCCACGCGGAAAAAATCTATGTGGGCAAGGTGGCGGGCAACCACGCCCTGCCCCAGGACGAAATCAACGCCCTGCTGGTGCGCAAGGCCAAGGAAGGCAAGATCGTGGCCCGCCTGAAAGGCGGCGACCCCTACATATTCGGACGTGGCGGCGAAGAGGCCGAAGAGCTTGTGGCCGCCGGAGTGCCCTTTGAAGAAGTGCCCGGCATCAGCAGCACCATCGCGGCTCCGGCATATGCGGGCATACCGCTGACCCACCGCGACTTTGCGTCTTCCGTGACCATCATAACCGGCCACGAAAACCCGGACAAGCCCGGCTCCGTCCACAACTGGCCCGCCCTGGCGGCCAGCGCCTCCACACTGGTTTTTGTCATGGGCATGAAAAACCTGCCCGACATTGCCCGCAACCTTCTGGATGCCGGCATGGCCCCGGACACCCCGGCCGCCCTCATCTATCGCGGCACAACGCCCCGCCAGCGCAGCCTTGTGTCCACACTGGCAAAACTGCCCGCCGCCGCCATTGAGGCCAAATTCACCAACCCTTCCGTAATCCTGGTGGGCAAGGTGGCGAGTCTGCACAAGACGCTCAACTGGTTTGAACAAAAGCCCCTCATGGGCCGCAGCATTGTGGTCACCCGCGCCCGCGAGCAGGCCAGCGGTCTCGCGGCCAGCCTGACGGAACTGGGGGCCGAGGTTATCCAGTGCCCCACCATTGAGATCAGCCCCATGGCCGACTACGCGGAACTGGACGCCGCCCTCGCAAGACTTGCCAACTACCACTGGATCATCTTCACCTCGGTCAACGGCGTGCGCCATTTCTGGCAGCGTCTGGCCGAGGCGGGCAAGGACAGCCGCGCCCTGGGCGCCTGCAAGGTGGCAGCCATTGGCCCCGCCACCGCCGATGCCCTGACGCAACGCGGTATTTCGCCCGACTTCATCCCCGATCGCTATGTGGCCGAGGGCGTGCTTGACGGCCTTGTGGCCCGCGAAAACGGCAACGTGCGCGGCAAGCGTTTTCTGTTGCCCCGCGCCGCCAAGGCCCGTGAAGTGCTGCCCGACGAACTGCGCAAGGCCGGAGCCGTTGTGGACGTCATCTCCGCCTACCAGACCGTGCCCGCCGCCCACCGCAGGGACGAGGTGCTGGAACGTATCACGGCCGGTACGCTGGACTGCGTGACCTTCGGGTCTTCATCCACTGTGGAGAACTTTCTCTCCCTTATCCCGGCGGCCGTGCTCAAGGCCCATCCCGAAGTGCAGCTTGCCGCCATCGGCCCCATTACGGCCGACACACTGACGGCCAACGGTCTGCCCTGCCACATCCAGCCAGCGGAATACACCATTCCCGCTCTGGTTGCGGCGCTGCAGGAACACTTCGCCAAGGCCTGACCCGCGTCCGGGCTGGCTTTTGCAGGGGAAAGTATTTTGTGGGGGAGGGACCCTTTTGTAAAAGGGTCTCCTCCCCCACACCCCCACCCCCAAAAACTTTTACCTTGTTGCAGTATGCTGCGGGGAGCCTCCTGAACCGAAGCGAGTGAAGCCAGGGTTCACAAAACCGGCGGGTCCGCATAAAAAAGCTCTAAGGAAACGCTGAGTTATTCCGCTTGGCGGCGTTGCTTCACTTTTTTTGAAACAGTCGAGGACGGAAGAGTCCACTCCTGCTTCAAAAAAAGTTTGCGCCTTGCCAAACGAAACAACTGCGCGTTTCCAAGAGGCTCTTTAATCAGTGTCTTCTTAATAAAACGGAAACCTCATGCCACTGAATATCGCCATACTCGCCTCGGGCAGCGGCTCCAACGCACAGGCCATGATCGATAAAGCCGCCGCTGGCGTTCTTGACGTGAACATCTGCTGCATCGTCTGCAACCGCCCAGGCGCGGGCGTTATCGAGCGGGCACGCAAGGCCGGCGTTACATGCGTGGTGCTGGACCACAAGGAATTTGCCGACCGCGAGAGTTTTGATCTCGCCGTGGTGCAGACCCTTCAGGATCACGGCGCACAGCTCATCGTGCTGGCCGGGTACATGCGCATATTGAGCACGGCCTTTCTGGAAGCCTTTTCAGGCCGTATCATCAATATCCACCCCGCCCTGCTGCCCAGCTTTCCCGGCGTACACGGCGGCGCCGACGCCTGCGGGTACGGCGTCAAGATATCCGGCTGCACCGTGCATTTTGTAGAAGAAAAGATGGACAGCGGCCCGGTCATCATTCAGGCCGCCGTGCCCGTGAACCCCGGCGAAGAGGTGGACGACCTCATGCAGCGCATCCACGCCATGGAGCACCGCATCTACCCGCAGGCCATCCAGTGGTTCGCCCAGAACCGCATCAGCGTATGGGGCCGTGAGGTGCATGTGGCCCCCGGCAAAGCCAGTACCGTGACGCCCGACGGGCCGTGGCTGGTATGGCCGCCGCTGGAACAAGGATTTTAGTGTATTTTTATGTTGGGAGAGCTTTGTGGGGGAGGGCCCCTCACAGCATCGGCGCAACGAACGCCTGCTCCCGCCGCCGCCTGAACAGTTTCAAAAGGATTGCGCATGGCTTGCCTTGAACAATACATGCAGCACATCGCTTCATAGATCAAAAGGCTCCCCGACAGTGCCGGGGAGCCTTTTGATCTATGTTTCTTTTAAACGGGCAAGAATAGGCGTGGGCTCAATCTACCCAGATTAATTTTGCAATCCGGTGTTGGCTGTGGAAGGCGCTGTTCAACCTCCCCACCTCAGATCAGAAAACCCTTTCAACTCTACCAAACTATAATAAGAGTTTTAGGGGGTGGGGGCGTGGGGGAGGAGACCCTTTTGCAAAAGGGTCCCTCCCCCACAAAGCACTTCAAAAAAACATACCCCGATCTCAGCCCTTCCCTCAGGCCTTGGCGCAGGCCGTGCCGCACACGTCCACAATGGCCCGCGCGTCCATATCGGGCGAGATGGGCAAGAGCGCCAGACGGCGGAAGTCGTCGGGCCTGTCCATGTCCAGGCGCAGATCCGGGCGGCGCAGCCAGTCTTCAGCGGGGTCAAAGGTGCCGATGTGAAAATCGGCGGCATTGTCCCAGATATAATTCAGGCAGTGTTCACGCTGCGAAGGCAGTGCGGCCTTGCGGCCCATATCCTCAAGCAGTTCGCGCGAAAGTATCTCGGCCCCGAGGCCATCGGGCCAGAGGTTATTGCGCGGGATATGGTTGTAGGCGTAATCCCAGTTGCCCTGACGGTAAAAATCCACCAGCCTGTCCACGGCTCCGCTCCAGATGAGCGGGTTATCCGCGCACACGCGCACCACAAGACCGGCGTCCGCCAGTTGGGCGGCCTGGCAGAACCGCGCCAGCACGTCGTCTTCCGGCCCGGCCATGCAGGGGATACCGCGACGGCGCAGGTGTTCCAGCAGCACCACATCCAGCGGGGTCTCCGGCACTGCCACCATGATGGAATCCAGACGCGCGCACACGCCAAGACGGCGCGTAACCCAGTCGATAACCGGCACGTCACGCAGGCAGAGCAGGGATTTCAGGGGCAGGCGGCTGGACCCCAGCCGGGCCTGAACAATGGCGACAACCTTGCCTTTACTGGACATGATACTTCCTTTTGAACAGATCGGCGTTGAAAATATGTATTTGCCCTGGCGCTAGAGCAGATTGCGAATGAAATGAGTTAGCTGCTCTGCGAGGATTTTCCTGAAAATACTTGCCACGAAATGCGCACAGGCAGGCTTTTGCCTGCCGTGCGCGAGCATTTCAAGTGTTAAATGCTCTGGACCAGATTAACTTTGAAATGCTTCACATTTCAAAGTTTTCATTCGTCGCAACGGCTAAAGCTCGGCTGAATCCACGCCACGCTGTGGCGCGCTGCACTTTCGTGCGGTGTTAGAGCATTTACACTTTTTCAAAGGTAAAATGCCCTAACGTTCCGTATCCTGGGGGCGTTCGTTCAGAAGCCCCAGCATGCGCCGCACCACACGGCCCTTGTTGACGGTAAAATCCATGTCAGCCTGCCGTTGCCAGAAGCGTTCGCGGCGCGGATTTTTCAGCATGGCCAGAAAGGTGTTGCGTATCCTGCCGTCGCTCACGCGGTCCATTATGCCCACAAAAGCAAAACCGTGGCGTGGGCGGGCAAAGGTATGGCGCGCCTCACGCTCATGCGTGGCCAGCACAAGGGCGGGCACGCACATATGGGCCAGTTCGTAAACCGTGCGCCCGGCGGAACAGATGGCAAGGTCGGCCCCTTCCATCATGCGGCTCATGACATTGGTGGCCCAGGTAAAGGTGACCAGGGGATTGTCGAGCTTATGGAGGCGCTCTTCCATGGCCTCCTTATGGGCATAGCCCGGCCCTGCCACCAGACGGATGGCAATGCCGTAGCCACGGCAGATGGGCTCGATGATGTCCAGCACCCGGCGCGAGCAGTCGTGCTGGTCCGTGCCGCCAAAGGTTATGAGCACGGTTTTGACTTCAGGTCGAAAAGGATTACGCGCCGCGTTCACAAATTCGTCGCGCAGGCAGAAAAATTCCGGCCCGCAGCAAATCCTGTCCGTACTCTTGCCCTCGTACAGGGCGTTGACCACCAGCCGGGCCAGCGACGCGCCGGGGCCTTCATCCTCAAAATTCACGCAGCGGACGCCCGCGTTGGTGAGGCGCTTCATATAGGCCGTGGTGGTATTGAGGATATCGTTGATCACAAGGTCGGGCCGCAGGGCAAGCACGGTGTCGGCCAGGTCTTCCTGACCCTGCCGCACGATCTTGTAATCCCTGCGGGCAATGCTCTCCACCGCCAGTTCGCTTTCGCGCGTGCAGACAAAGCTTACCCTGTGGTTGGAAATCTCGTGCGCCAGCATGAGCGCCCGGAACACGTGGCCCATGCCGATGGCGGGCCAGCCGGCCACCACAAAGACCACATGCCGCCGCTCCAGCAGGCGCTCGCATATCCACCAGTCCTGATAGCCCTGGATTTCAATGGCCCTGTCATTGAGAAAATAGGGGATGACGCGCCCCCGCCCCGGCCCCTTGGGGTTCGCAAGACAGGACAGGCGCAGCATGATGAGCGCGCGGCTTTCGACAACCAGCGTCTTTTCTTCATCCGGGGCCGCGTCATCGTCCAGCAGGCCCTCAAGCCCTTCGCCGTGCATGTTCCAGATGCGCTGCCGCACGCTTTTGACGGTCACAAGACTGTCGGCATCGGCCTCGCGGTATTTTTTCCAGGCGTGTTCCACATCCACCCAGGTCAGCAGAGGGCAGGAAGCGCGCAGAATGATGCAGTGCTCATACTCTTGCGCCAGTTCGTCCAACAGCACGCGCATTTCGCTGACAATATCCAGCGACGTGAAGCGCAGGTCCTTGTTGCGACGAAAGCCCACCCCGGCGCGCTCGCAGATGAGGGAGATCTCCTGGCTGTCGGTGAGCACCACAATGTCTTCACCAGGCAGAACGCCCCGCGCCGTATTGATGGCCCGCTGCACGAGCGTCACGCCAGCAAGTTTTTTCACCAGCTGGTCGGGTATGACGGCGTTTTTCTTGATGGCGGGAATGACAATACAGCGTTCTTTCACGGTTAACCCTTATGCGGCTGGCCGGTTTGAAACCATTTTCAACGCGGCCCGTTCGTTGGGGATGCCCGGCTGTCCAAGGCGGCACAGTCTTTTTGCAAAGCCCGGAGCAGACTTACAGTGCAAATCGATGGTCTCAACGGCTCAGTCGCCCGCTTCGGCAGGTAACGCGCCTATACCTGAGCTGGCGCCTTAACGGCGGGCGCCTGCCCCCGCAGTGGCCAGAGCGTTTTCAACGGACAATTGCTTGAAGGCCGTCGGGGGGCGGCGCCTTGGCGCGCCCCCCGGCAAGCGCCTTTATATATGACGCGGCCTGGGACGAAAACCGCAGTCCCGGCTCAGATTACCGTTAAAATGTGACGCATTTCAAAGGCAAAAGACTCTAACGGATTTTCGCCAGCACTTCGCGGGTCGACGCCAGCATGTAGTCAAACTCCTCTTCCGACAGCCAGTGCTGGAAGGGGAAGGAAATCATGGTGTCAAAAAACACGTCGGCATTGGGGCAGCAGGCTTCGCCCATGCCCAGACGCCGGTAGTACTCGTACCTGTCCAGCGGAATATACTGCACCACGCACTTGACGCCCTTTTCATTGAACATGGCGCGCATGAAACGGTCACGGGCCTCAACACCGGAAGTCATGCGGGCCGCCAGCAGATGGTAGTTGTGACGGCGGCTGTCTTCGCGGTGGAATTCCAGCTCGGGAAAATCCTTCAGGGCGTCGATGAAGGCCAGGGCGCGCGCACGCTTCTGGTCATTGATTTCATCAATGCGCTCCAGCAGTTTTGCGCCCAGGGCGCACTCCACTTCACCGAGGCAGTAGTTGTTGGGCTGCACCATGCGCCCGTCGATAATGGGCATGTCCACGTTGCCCATGGCGGGCTTCCAGTAGTCCGGGCGTTCAAAGTCAAAGCCGCAGTGCCCGTTGTGGCGCAGGGTAGGCACCATGGCCGCGAGTTTGGGGGCGCGCACATACAACATGCCGCCTTCGCCCAAGGTGGTGAGGTTTTTGTGCGAATGGAAGGAGAAGATGGCCATGTCGCCGAAGGCTCCGGCCTTGACACCGTCAACCTCGGCCCCGATGGCCTGGGCCGCGTCTTCGATGAGGATCAGGCCGCGCTCCTTGCACAGGGCGGCAATGGCGGGCATGTCCGCCACATAGCCATAAAGGTGCACCACCACCACGACCCTGGTGCGCGGGCTCAGCACACGCTCGATGCTTTCGGCCGTGACCACGCGGGTGTGCAGGTCCACGTCTGCCCAGACAAGCTTTGCGCCCTTTTTGACATACGGATAGGCCGAAGCCGTGAAGGTGTGGGAGGGAATGACCACCTCGTCGCCTTCATTGAACAGGCAGAGCTGAGCCGAAAGTTCCAGCGCGGAGCAGCCATTCATGGTGGTAAAGCACGTGCCCTGGGCAACGCCCTGATAGTCGGCGAACTTGCTTTCAAACTGGCGCATATAGGGTCCCTGGGTCAGGGGATCGGCATTGCGCATGGCCTCTACCACCACGGCGATCTCGTCTTCGGTGTAACGGATGGCGCGGCCGCTGAAGTTGACTTTGATATCCATGAGACTCCTCACTGTGGAGTTTTGCGCTTGAAACGCGGCCCGGCAAAACTTGCGCCGGCCTGCGTTCCACAAGGCGGATCAGCCATGACAGTACGGCGCTGCCAGGCATCTGGCAGGCAGGACGCCTTGGGGCTGCCGTCCGAAAGTGGCTGACGGCGGCGAGGCTTTGGCCCCCGCCGCCGGCAGATGATGACAGTAGAGCATTTTCGCATTGAGAATATCCATTCTCAATGCTTCCAAGACGCCCACTTCGGCGCGTAACAGCGCAATAAATTACGCTTACGCCTCCGCGGCGGGCGTCTGCTCCCGCATCCGCCAGAGCAATTTCAAAATGAAATTGCTCTAGTGTCCAGATGCCAGCCCTGCGGCTACATCCTTTTAAAGCGATCGATGACGTTTTCCTTGGTGAGGATTTTTTTGAAATCCGGGCCAAGGCGGTTGGACAACGGTTTTTCATGCACGATGCTCGCCCCGTAGAGCGCGTCGTACTGGGCGTCGGTAAGGCCCTGACAGATGCCCTTGGGCAGATCAATGCCCTGGCGTTCCATCATGGTCATGAATTCCTTGTACTGCTCGGGATAGATGTCTTCCAGCACGGACAGGGCATAGCAGTTGGCTATGCCGTGGCGCATGTGCAGCACCATGCTGAGGCCGGCGGAAAGGGGATGCACCACGCCCACGAAACCGGCGGCCATGCCGCCCAGGTAGGAGGCGATCATCATCTTTTCGCGGTTTTCTTCGCTCATCATGTCCTGCGAGAGAAAGACCTGCTTGCAGAGGTCGATGGCTTTTGCCGCCAGGGAGTCCACCACAACGTTGCGGTACGAGCCGGTGATGCTCTCAAAGCAGTGCATGTAGGTGTCGATGCCCGTGTAAAAATACTGGTTGCGGGGCACGCTGGCCGTGAGCTCGGGATCCATCAGCACCTGGTCGAACATGGTGAAGTCACTGTTCATGCCCAGTTTGATGTTCTTTTGCTCATTGCAGATAATGCCCGTGCGCGAGGTTTCGGAGCCCGTGCCCGACAGGGTGGGCACCGCGATTTTGTAGGGCGCGGGGTTCTTGACCAGATCCCAGCCCTGGTAGTCTTCAGCCTTGCCGGGATTATCAAGCAGGTTGCCGACGCACTTGCAGGTGTCAAGCACGCAGCCGCCACCAAGAGCCACCAGGGCGCAGGGCTCCGCACCCTTCAGAAAGGCCTTCACCTGATCGGTGTAGCCGTCCACGCTGTCGGTGGTGGGTTCGCTGGCGGTGTCGATGTAGAGCACCATGTCGCGGCTTTCCACAGGCAGTTTGCCCGTCAGGTCCTTGCCCTGAAAGAAGTGATCCAGAAAAAAGACCGCGGGGCCAGCCACAGCCGCGCGGCGTGTGGCCAAAAGATCTCCAAGCTGGCTCAGGCTGCCCTGGCCAATCATATAATAACCGACATTTTTTGCATTACGGAACATAGGTGTCCTCACAGTATGGCATAGGATTTCCGGGCCATACGCTATAGCCGCAGGTCTTGCAATAGCCGCTGCAAAGCGGCTTCCAGCGCGAACCAGCGGGGTTAGAGCAATTTCAAAGTGAAATTGCTCTGGCGACTGCGTGAGCAGGCGCCCGCCGCGAAGGCGTAAGCGCAGTTTATCTGCGCGGTTAAACGCCGTAGTGAGCGTGCCTTAAACTTTGAGAATGTATATTCTCAAAGTTAATCTGCTCTAAAAAGACGGATCAGTCTCTTTTGTCAGGCACGGCACGCTGCCCCGGCTCCACGCCGGAGGCATCCCCGCCCCGCGCCTGGGTGTCGCCCGGCTTAGAAGCCAGTCGCGCCCAGCCATTATCAGCGCCACCATCGGCGTTTGCGCCGGCAGCAGCTGCGCTGGCGGCTGGTGTGGATGCGGCCGCCCCGTCTTCCAGCGGGTCGGGGCCGAAACGGTTGGGTCCCACAGTGCCCCTGCGGGCGTAAAGGATGAGCAGCCCAAGACCACTCAGACCAGCCAGCATGATGCACATATATGCGGATGTGCCAAAGTCAAGATACAGGGCAAGCCCCCCGAGCGCGGCCAGCCCTATGGGGGCCGCCTGAACCCAGCCGGAAAGGTTGGCGTCGTGCAGGCGGCGGGCGGTCACCGCAAGATGCGGCAAAAGCAGTATGAGACTAACAAGACCGCTTGTCAGCATGCCTGTCTGTGGCGAGGCGTTGCTGAAAATTCCCAGAAACGAATTAACGATGGCGCCAAAGAGCACGAACCACCAGAATTCCGACCGCGAAGCACGGCCCCTGAAGTCACTGTACTCTCGAAACAGACACGTTCTGACCGCAGTCTTGAAATCCATTCGCGCTCCTTTGTGTCTCGCGCCGGGAAGGTTATATGCTCTAACACTCCGCTCCGGATCAAAAAACACCCTGTCCCATCCTGACATCCAGTAAAGACCTTAGACGGGTGATACGCGAGGAAGAAGCCCCTTTTGCAAAAGAGGCCCTCACCCGCAAGGCATTTCAACGTGGCCATGCTCTGACGACGATTCGCCAGCCGTGCGTTGCCGCCAGGAATGAACGGTGTTCATGAGCAGCATGGCTATGGTCATGGGGCCTACGCCGCCGGGAACGGGCGTGATGGCGGAGGCTTTGGCGCTCACGCTTTCATAGTCCGCGTCGCCGCACAGGCCGTCGGGGCCACGGTTGATGCCCACATCGATGACCACTGCGCCCTGGCGCACCATGTCGCCCGTGATAAGGCGCGGCCTGCCGATGGCAAGAAAAAGAAAGTCCGCACCGCGGCATTCCGCCGCGAGATCGGGAGTGCGGGAATGGCAGATGGTGACGGTGGCGTCGCCGAATTCGCCGGAGCGGGTCAGCAGCAGGGCAAGGGGCTTGCCCACAATGTCCGAGCGCCCCACCACAACGGCCTTTTTGCCCCTGGTGGGCAGGTTGTAACGGCGCAGAAGCTCTATAACCCCGGCAGGCGTGCAGGACACAAAGCCAGGCAGCCCGAGCGAGAGCCGCCCCACGTTTTCGGGATGAAATCCATCCACATCCTTTGCCGGGTCAATGGCCAGCAGGCAGGCCTGGGCGTCCAGCCCCTTGGGCAGGGGCAATTGCAGCAAAATACCGTCCACATCGGGCCGGGCATTGCATTCCCTGATACGTTGCAGCAGCTCCTGCTGCGCGGTATCAGCCGGCAGGCGATAGGCAAAAGAAACAATGCCCACGTCGACGCAGGCTTTTTCCTTGTTGCGCACGTATACTTGCGAAGCCGGATCTTCACCCACCAGAATAACAGCCAGACCCGGCGCGCGGCGACCTGCGGCCCTGGCCTCGCCCACTTCGACAGCCAGTTCGGTGCGGATATCCTGCGCGGTCTTCTTGCCGTCAATTACTATCATGTATTGCTCCATGGATTTTCCGTCCACAGGTTCGCAGACGGTTGACATCATTCTGACCTACGAAATTGCAGTATAGACTGCCCAGCTTCCAATCTCAAGCGCTCCGCCCACGTTATCCACCCCGGTCTGATCGCGCCTGCCCCGTGCCCATGGCAAGGCCCGGCAATCATTGCGGAACAATACTGTCAGAGCCCGCGGCCACAGTGCGGCCACGGGCTCCTATTTTTATATCTGCCAGAAATCCAGAGCGATTTTATGATGTACCAGCTCTGGCGGCTGCGTTCGTTGGAGCAGCCTGAAGGCGCACGCGCCGTTTTCCACCCGGTTATGGCGGTTACTCCAAATACGGCGGACACGGCAGGCGCGGCGCTTACGGCACAGTAAAAATTTTAGAGCATTTTAACTTTGAAAAAGTGTAGATGCTCTAACGCTGCACGAAAGTGCAGCGCGCCACAACGTGGCGTGGATTCAGCCGAAAATCGCATTTTTCGGCTGAATGAAAACTTTGAAATGTGAAGCATTTCAAAGGTAATCTGCTCTAGGGGGTGGGGGCGTGGGAGAGGGACCCTTTTGCAAAAGGGTCCCTCTCCCACAAGGCATTTCAAAGGTAAAACGCTCTAGTCGTCGGAACCGAGGGAATAGTATTCCGCCAGCATGGGGCCGAAGAATTCGGCATCGTCGCCCAGCTCTTCTTCAATACGGAGCAGCTGGTTGTACTTGGCCATACGCTCGGAGCGGCACAGGGAGCCGGTCTTGATCTGGCCGGAGTTGACGCCCACTGCCAGGTCGGCAATGAAACTGTCTTCCGTTTCGCCGGAGCGGTGCGAGATCACGGTGGTGTACGCCGCTTCCTTGGCCATCTCGATGGTGTCCAGGGTTTCGGTGACGGTGCCGATCTGGTTGAGCTTGATGAGGATGGAGTTGGCCACGCCCTCGGCGATGCCCTCGGCCAGAATGGAGGGATTGGTCACAAAGACGTCGTCGCCCACCAGCTGCACATGGTCGCCCAGGCTGGCGGTCAGCATTCCCCATCCGTCCCAGTCGCTTTCGGCCATGCCGTCTTCGATGGAAATAAGGGGGTATTTGCGCGTGAACTCGGCCAGCCATTCGCTCATTTCGGCATTGTTGAAGGTCTTGCCCTCACCGGCCAGAACGTATTTGCCGTCCTTGTAGAATTCGCTGGCGGCCGCATCAATGGCCAGGGCCACTTCAGTGCCGGGATTGTAGCCAGCTTCTTCAATGGCCTTGATAATGTAGGTAAAGGCTTCATCATGATCCTTGAGGTTGGGGGCAAAGCCGCCCTCGTCGCCCACGCTGGTGACGTGGCCGTCCTTCTTGAGGATGCCCTGGAGGGTATGGAAAATTTCCGTACCGATGCGCAGGGAGTCGCGGAAGGTCATGGCCCCCACGGGCATGATCATGAACTCCTGGATATCCAGGTTGTTGGGGGCGTGCGCGCCGCCGTTGATGATGTTCATCATAGGCGCGGGCAGCACCTTGGCGTTGATGCCGCCGAGGTACTTGTAGAGCGGCAGGCCCAGAAACGAAGCCGCCACCCTGGCGCAGGCCATGGACACGCCAAGCATGGCGTTGGCGCCCAGACGGGACTTGTTGTCCGTACCGTCGAGGTCAATAAGGGTATTGTCTATCTGCACCTGGCGCAGCACATCCATGCCGAGCAGGGCGTCGGCGATTTCGCCGTTCACATGGTCCACGGCCTTGGTGACGCCCTTGCCGCAATACCGCGCCTTGTCGCCATCACGCATTTCAAGGGCTTCACGGCTGCCGGTGGAAGCCCCG
The DNA here is from genome assembly GCF_055387835.1 of Desulfovibrio simplex. Taxonomy (NCBI): domain Bacteria; kingdom Pseudomonadati; phylum Thermodesulfobacteriota; class Desulfovibrionia; order Desulfovibrionales; family Desulfovibrionaceae; genus Desulfovibrio; species Desulfovibrio simplex. The sequence continues at coordinate 3,406,960 of NZ_AP042377.1, read as the reverse complement.
GAAGGAACGGCGGCCCGCGCTCTGAGCCCGGACTCCAGGGTCACTTCCACCTCAACGGTGGGATTACCGCGCGAATCCAGAATTTCACGGCCAAATACCGAGGCAATGCTGCTCATGTGTGGCTCCTTTGCCCTCTTGGGCTTGTTTTCTTTATACGCTAACGCAAAATGGCGCTGATTCCGCCCGAAACGGGCGGCAGATATGTTTGCTCCGTCTACGCGGGCATCAGAGCGCCGTGCGCTCTTCATAGTACAGCCGCCGCAAACCCTCAAGCAACAAGGTGGGCAGAACGTGATCAAAAACCGGGCTTACCCGTGCAATGGAGGCCGCAAAGCCCCCTGTGCCCAGCACCTTCACAGGGCCGGGCAACTGTCTTTTAAGCCTTTGCGTCAGCCCCTCCACCATACAGGCAAAGCCGAAGACCAGGCCATGCTGTATGCTGGTGGTGGTGTTGCGCCCCGGCATGGGCTCATCGGCCCGCACGTCCAGATTGACTCTGGGCAGCTTGGCGGCTTCGCGCGAAAGCGCGCTCAGCGCCGTGCGCGGGCCGGGAAAAATCAATCCGCCCATGTAGGCGTCACCGTTGACGCAGTCAATGGTGACGGCGGTCCCAAAGTCCACCACAAGCAGTCCGGGCGCTTCGGGACACTGGCGGCGCGCCGCGTAAGCGCCCACCAGCCTGTCGGCCCCCACTTCGCCGGGCCGTTCGTAACGATTTTCGAGAGGAACCGGCAAATCCATGCCGACACAGAGCAGGGGGCAGCCCACATACCGGGACACGGCCTCGCGCAGCAGGGGATCGAATCCCGGCACCACGGATGAGGCCACGCAGGCCTTGAGGCTTTGCGGCGCAATGCCCGCATGCCCCAATAGAGTGATGAGGCTGAGGCCGAGATTGTCTGCCGTTTGCCCCACATCGGTGCGCAAGGTATATGAGGTCGACACCTGCCGCTCGTGCGCCAGCCCGATCTTTATGGACGTATTGCCAATATCGAAAAGTAGAAGTTCAGGCTGCATGGGGCCTCCGCACGGGTCTGGAGTGGTTCACCCCAATGATTATGCCCAATTGGCCCGTGCTTCGCAAGGTGCGCGCAGGCCCTGCCCGTGGAGCGCCGGTTAGTTATCGCGGCGCGTCTTGAGGCTCCGCCGGGGGCGCGCCAGCCGGGGGCGGCGGGGGCGCGGAAACATCGACCGGAGCAGCGGGAACGCCAACTGGGGACGCGGAGATGCCAGCAGGGGACGCTGAAATGTCGGCCTTCCGGCGCACTATAAGCCAGCCGGGATTTTCCCACACCACCTGCCCGTACTTTTCCAGCGTGTCGCGGTCTTCGGGCCTGTCGCTGATAAGCCATGGCAAGCCGGAATTCAGCCACACGTCCACATAGCCCGCGGGACTCTGGGTGCGCAGTTTCTCATTGGCAAGCCACTGCCGCGCCTGGTCAAGATTTTTGTTGTAATACGGGTGATAGCCGTCCTTGAAGGTGAGAAAAAGCCCGCGCTGGGCGATATGCCGCACGCCCAGGTCGCCGGAGTTGCTGAACACGACATCTCCGGGAACCGTCAGTTCCCTGAGGGCTTCAAGCGCCTCGCGGTGGCTTTTGGCGCGGGCCGCGTCTTCTTCTGCCCTGGACACATACGGCAACGGAAGCCCTGTTTTTTCCGCTATGGCATACAGGGCGGCCATGTTCTGCCTGTCGCCATTGCAAAGCAGCAAAAGCAGCACTGCCAGCGCGCAAAAACCCGTGCGCAGCCAGCCGGAAAACCGGGGCCAGAGTAGGCCGAGAGCCCCGCCGATCAGTATCCAGGCAAGGGGCAGAAGATAGCGCAGCCCGCGCACGAATTCGTGCGCCATGGGCAGCCGCCCCATACGCGGCGCGAGGAGGGATTCCAGCCAGGAAAATGTGGCCACCAGCGCAAGGGCCAGCACAAAGGCCGGACACATGGACGCAAGGCGCCGTAACCGCTCACTGCCGTGCCGCAGCACCACAAACCAGCTGCCAAGTCCGGCCAGCAAAATCCAGAACACGGGTTTGTCCAAGGACAGAAAAAGCGCCAGCCGCCTGGCAAAATGCCCGTAATCCTTGGCCCAGCGTTGGGAGAAGAGCGCGTGAAATGTTTCGAGTTCCGCTGGCCCGAGAGCCTGCTTCTGCGCAAGCGAAGGCCAGAGAAAGAGCAGCACAGGCACAAAGTAGACCACCAGACACAGCACAAGGCTCAATATATGCCGTGACCATGTCCAACCCTGCGGCCTGTGAAAGGCAAAGGCCAGAAAGAACATGGCCCCTGTGTTCAGCGCCCCCAGACTGTGCACCCACATGCCCAGTCCGGCAACGAGCATGACTGCCGGACGCCAGGCTGCATGGCGCAGCGCGGTCATGGCCCCCATGAGCATAAAGGGCCACAGGGCGGCAAAGAACGTGCGGGGTATAGGATCAGAATGGGTGACGCCCCAGAAGGTGCCCCAGCCCACCCATACGGTGATGCTCATGAGCAGGGCCAGTATCAGGGCTGGCCCAGGCCTGCCGTAGAGCCAGCGCCCCAGCAGATACATGCCCGTCAGATAGACGAAGATGATGAGCGCGCCCGCCCGCAGCAGCCCCACAGCGTACTGATCGCCAGGGGTCAGGATTTCGGCCGCAAACTGTTGCAGATTCCAGAGCGAATTGGCGGGCGTCGCCTCGCGCAACAGGGGGTCGGCGTGAAAATTGTCAGGCAGATGTTCGCCAGCCATGGCAAAGGCATAGCAGGCAAGGTCAGTGTCCAGTTCGGCGCCCCGCCCTGAAAGGGACACAATGCCCACGGCCACTGACAACGCATAAAGCGCAGCCAGGATCACAAAAAATGCGTCAGCCACACAGTTCTTGCTGCCGTGGCTCCCGGGGCGGGGACAGTCAACCATCGGTTCACCAATAGATATGAAGTGATATCAGGATATTATAATTTGATCCCCTAAAAAAGTAAAGCCCGTGATCGTCTGCAAGAGCAAGCTTCGGCGTTTCAGGGGATGCAAAAACACCAAATTCACTATTCTGAAAAGTCAGGGCTGCGCGGAGGTGACAGGCGCAGAGGCGGCGTCATCCTTCTCAAGATACAGGGTGCGCGTGGGAAAGGCGAAGTCTGCCCCAAGACCATGCACCACACTGATGATTTTCAGGTACACGTTGTGCCGGATTTTCATGAACTGGCTCCAGTCCGACGTATTGGCGTAGCAGTAGATCATAACATTCAGTGATGAGTCGGCAAATTCGTCAAAGCAGACCAGAATCGTCTGATCCCTGTCAATCCCATCGTCTTGCCGCAACATTTTCTCCAGGCCCTCGGCAACGGCCTGTACCTTGTCCGCATCTTCATACCGCAGCCCCACCTGCAGTTTTATACGGTAACTGGATATGCGCCCTATGTTTTCAATACAGATGGATGAAAAAACGTCATTGGGCACGTAAAGCGGATAGTGCTCAAAGGTCATGATCTTGCACATGCGCCAGCCGATTTCCATCACGGTACCCTCGACCTTGCGGTCCGGGGATCGCACCCAGTCGCCGATGTCAAAGGGACGGTCGAAATACAGCATAAGGCCCGAAAAGAAATTGCCAAGAATGTTCTTGCTCGCAAGACCAATGGCAATGCCGCCGATACCGCCGAATGTCAGCAGGCCCGCAAAGCTCACGCCCAGGTACTCGCCAAAAAGCAGCATGACGCACAGGCAGATGCCCGCTTTGAGCAGACGCGCCACCATACGCCCCAGCGTGGCGTCGCCGCTGGTTTTCGCCAGGTGATCGCAAAAACGGTTAATGCCCAAAAAGGCTTCGCGCATCAAGATAAGGATAATGACAACGCGCTGAAAAATATCAATATAGTTCGGATTTATGAAGGAAATGCCAAACTTGCCCGCAAGCTCGCGCGCGCAAAGGCTTGTGGCCACCACAAGGGCGCAGGCTGCGCACACGCGGGCCAGATGCACCACGATGTTGGCGCTGCGCTTCTGCCCCCGTATGGTGAAATAAAAAAGGATGACCGTCACAACGGCGGCTATGGCATACCTGTCTGTCAGAAGCGCAATAATTTCTTTTTCGTCCATACCCGTTGTTCCGCATCACACTCTGGAGCATTTAAGGAAACGCTGATTTATTCCGTTTGGCGGCGTTGTTTCACTTTTTTTGAAACAGTCGAAGACGGAAGGGTCCACTCCTGCTTCAAGAAAAGATCGCGCCTTGCCAAACGAAACGACTGCGCGTTTCCAACAGGCTCTTTAATCAGTGTTTTCTTAAATTGCTCTGATTCATTTCATTCGTAAGCTGCTCCAGGCTGATGTGCCGCCGGCGGCAGCGCCGCCCTGGCCGCCCGTTTCATTTCCCGCGCCGGAACCGTCGGCGGTCTTGCCGGGACGTTCCTGCGTCAGACCGCTCTTCAGGCGGACGGCCAGATTTTTGGCAAGCGCCCTGCCCACCATCTGGAGCGACAGCGCCGCCAGGGCAGGCACAGCCCGCCCCGGCCGCAACCATTTCCAGCCAAGGCCGAGCAAAAAGGCTCCTCCCGCGCAGGAGAGGGGGCGCGCCCGCACCAGGGCATAAGGATCAAACCCTGCCGAAGCCTCGCGCAGACGGCACTTGGCTTCTTTTACTGAACCTGTTTCTTGCGTGGGAGCGACAGCCACAACAATCCTCCGGCGATGCCCGCACAGACCAGGCCCATGATACACAGAACCCAGACCGGATGCAGAATTACCACAAGAGCCTGATACAGGGCTGCGACCAGAAAAAACACGGCCACAGCCCCGAAGATCAGGCCAAGAACCAGCAGCGCGGCCATGCGCACCGTGAGCAGGGCAGAACGCTGCAACTGCCGGCCTTCCGCTTCCAGCAGGTCAAAAAAGCGGATCACAATTTCGGTAAGGCCGTTCACGCCTGAAATCACCTGTCCTGACGGAAAAAGCGCGAGATCACATACCCCGCGCCAAAGGCCAGCAGCAAGCTGCCAAGGGGGTTCTGGCGGATGTGTTCGCTGATGCTCTCCACACCGTCATTGCCGGCGCTCAGGGCTTTTTGCAACTTTTCCCCAGCCAGCTTCTGGTATTTGTCAAACTGGTCTTCAAGGTCCGCGGCCGCCACTGCGGTGCGGCCCGAAGCGTCTTGTTCCACGGCCTTGGCGAGGTTTTCAATCTGCTTGCGCAGTGTCTGCAGTTCTTCCTTCAGGACATCTATATTTTCTTCGGTCTTGGCGGTCATACTATCTCCTTTGGGGCGCGTGGCCCGTATATATGGCGGGTGGGCATTGCGTTCATCCATCCCGCCATCTTCTTCCTACCCTAATAGCATCGGGGTCGCAACGAGCGGCCTCTTACACCGGCACAGGGGCACTGCGGCCCAAATGCGCCAGAAACCCTTTTTCTGGCAGGGCGTACTTTGCACAGCCCAGATTTTAGAGCAATTTAACTTTTAAATTGCTCTGACGGCTGCGTGAGCAGACGTTCGCTACGGAGGCGTAAGCGCAGTTTATCTGCGCGGTTAAACTCCGAAGTGAGCGTGCCTTAAACTTTGAAAAAGTGTAAATGCTCTAACGCTGCACGAAAGCGCAGCGCGCCGTAACGGCAGAGCCTGCCCACGCAACCCGGAACGATGTCACTTATGCTCTCCCCTCATCCGGCCGCCGTAAAATACGGCCGGGGCAGGGAGTGACTACAGGACAATGCGGCTGATAACCCCGTGCACTGACTGCAGGGGAAGTTTGTAGAACTGCACAAAGGGCGGAGCCAGCTTTTTGATGACAGCGTAAATCTTCCAGAGGGGCGAACGGGTCAGGATGTCTTCCACGCCGTAGAAGATGGCGCGCGATTTGATGCCCGCCTCGCCAAGGATGGCGTCCACGTCCACAACCTCCATATACCCCGCCGTGACCGTGAATATCTGTATGCCCTCCACGGGCGACTCCTCAAAACGGCATTCCACGCCGAGCGGCTCATAGGTGCGCGAGATGCTCAGCATGATGTTGCGCTCATAAATGATGCCATTGTCGAACATGGTCTTGCAGATATAGGGCGATACTTTGTCCAGGCTGCGCAAAAAGAATATGGCCGTGCCCTTGATGGTGTGACCTTCCTTTCTCTCTTTAGTGAATTCCTTGATGAAGGATTCCCTGTCCATAGGCACCATGCGCTGGTAGACGGCCTTCTGCCCCTGCGTGTAGATCAAAATGACAGCCAGAGGGATCATGGCAATGACCAGCGACCAGTAACCGCCGTGGGGCAGTTTGTAGAAGTTGGCCACCAGATAGATCACGTCAAGCATGCAGATGCCAAAGGCCGCGGCGCACAGCCAGGGGCGCTTTCTCAGATGGAAAATCCAGACCATGAGAATGCCCGTGATGGTCATGGTTCCCGTAACGGCCAGGCCATAGGCGGCCGCCAGCCGGTGCGACTCCTGAAAGCCAATGATGACCGAGGTCACCGCCACAAAAAGCGCCCAGTTCACCGAGGCTATGTAAATCTGCGAATGCATTTCCCTTGAGGTGTAGTCCACCTTGAACAGGGGCATGACGTGGGTGGCCATGCACTGGTACATGATGGAGAAAATGCCGCTGATAAGCGATTGGGACGCAATAATGGTCGCCAGCAGGCTCAGCACCAGAAAGGGGGCGTACAGCCAGCTCGCCTGACTGTGGATCATTTCAAAGAGCACATTGCTGGTGTCGGGATGGTGTACGAGAAAGGCCGTCTGGCCCATATAGCACAGCAAAAGGGCCGTGAACACCAATGCCCAGGCGGCAAGGATGGGCTTGCGCCCCATATGTCCCATATCCGCGTACAGGGCTTCGCCGCCAGTGGCGCACAGGATGACTTCCGACAGCACAAAAAAGCCGGTCCACCCGTGGTGCAGCATAAAATTGATGCCATACCAGGGGTTGATGGCTTTCATCACACTCGGAGCCTGACTGAGCGCCACCACGCCCGAACAGGCCAGGGCCGCGAACCATACGACCATGACCGGGCCGAACAGGGCGGAAAGCTTGCTGCTGCCCTTTTTTTGCACAGAAAAAAGAAAAATGGCCACAAACAGGGCCAGCGCCACCAGAACCCCTTGCGAGGTGTCTTCCAGGCCGGGAAGGAGCACCAGCCCCTCCACCGCCGACAGAATGGTGATGGCGGGCGTAATGACGCCGTCGCCCACCAGCAGCGACACGCCAATAAAGGCCAGCACCGAGGCCACGCCCAGCTTTTTGCCAGACCGCAACAGGGGCCGCAGGATGGAAAGCAGCACAATGGTGCCGCCTTCGCCGCCTTTGCTGAGACTCATGGCCAGACAGGCGTACTCGACCGTTACAAGCAGCAGAAGAGTCCAGATGATTAATGAAAGAATGCCAATAAAATTCGCTTCCGTTCTTTCGGTCATCAAAAAGATAACGGCCAGCGTATAAATGGGGCTTGTACCGATGTCACCGAAGACAAGACCCAAGGATTTTATAACATTGGCAGGGGAAATTTTTTGTGTGTCCATGAAGCCTCCACTAAGCAAAGCGGACACTATAGCAGAGAATCGAGTCTGGCAATACTCGGCGCAATGTTGATAAAAACATGTTAAATACCAGTAAAATGCGCCTTGCGTTCGCACAAGAAAGGCCGCCATTCACGCAAAAACATGCCGCCTGTGCCTCATCTGACCGGCGTTTGCCCGCCGGGCCGGGAGCGGCGCAAGGGAGTGACGCGAACGCAAAAAGCCCCCTCCCGCAGCAGGGCGGCGCAACAGTGTGTTCAGGTGAGCGCTGCAAGGGAGCGGCCCTGGGCAGCGCCAGGAGCCGTCTAGACCAGATTAACTTTGAGAATGGACATTCTCAAAGTTTAAGACACGCATACTTCGGCGCTTAACAGCGCAAATAAATTGCGCTTACGCCTTCGCTGCGGGCACCTGCTCACGCAGTCGCCAGAGCAATTTCAAAGTGAAAATGCTCTAAACGCTCAGTCCTTTGCAGCCGCCTTGTCCCTGCCGGGCAGGGCTTCCAGATAGGCTTTCAGGGCCACAGCGTTGTTGCAGATCTCATCCTTGGCGGCATACAGAAAAACCGCAGTGTGCTTGCCCGCGAGAAGCTTCTTCAGTTCACCGACAGCCTCGCTGGCTGGCCCGGCCGCATCCAGCTCCGCAAAGTAGCGCCGCTGAAATTCCTGCCATTTTTCTCTGTCATGGGCGAACCATTTGCGCAGATCATTGGACGGGGCCACTTCCTTGAGCCACACGTCCCAGTTGGCGGTTGCCCTGGCTATGCCTCTTGGCCAGATGCGGTCAACCAGAATGCGCACGCTTCCGGGTTCAATGCTGTCATGATCGTACACGCGGTGCAGGATGATATTCACGCCTGCCCTCCTTTATCACTGGAGCCGCCAGCCTTATAATCCGGCGACGTTACGGTTGTGGATTGTGCGCCGACGCTGCGCGCGGAATAGACGCTGACAAGCACGGTGGCCAGAAAAAACGCCGCTCCCGCATAGCCTGTCATGCCCAGGCCCAGCTTGTTGAACACGATGCTGCCCACAAAAGCGCCGCTGCCAATGCCCACATTGAAGATTCCGGAATAGATGGAAGTGGCGATATCCGCCGAGTGGGAGGCAATTTCAAGAATCCTGCTCTGGAACAGCAGACCAAGCACGGCCATGCTGCCGCCCCAGAGGATGCATACGGGAATGATGGTCAGCAGCCGACTGATGGAAAGATTGAGCACCATCAGGCACAGAAAAATTATGAGCGAAGGCACAGCGAACACCAGTTTGCTTTTCACGAAGGTCAGGCGCGTGGCGAACAGGCTGCCGCCAATGCCTGACAGACCCATGACAAGCAGAAACGCGGGCACGGCCTCTTCCGGAAAGCCCCCAACCTGTATAAGCAGGGGCGCAAAATAGGTATAGGCAAGAAAGTAGCCCGTCACCGCCAGCACGGTTTGCAGATACAGAAGCGCAAGTTCCCTGTTGCGGAACAGAAGGGGAACGCTTTTGAAGGAACCCGTATCCTTGGCTTCGAGCGCGGGGAGCAGCCGCCAGAGTATCAGCGCTATGCAACTGGCCAGCAGCCCGATAAGCAGAAATGCCACGCGCCAGCCGAAATGCTGGCCCACAAGCGTACTGAGCGGCACCCCAAGCACCGTGGCCAGAGAGCCGCCCACAATGACGATGGCAATGCCTCTGGCCTTCATGGCGGGCGGCGTTATGCGGACGACAATGGGGCTTGCTATGGACCAGAAACCCGCGTGCGCGATGGCCACGCAAATGCGCGCGAGCATGAGGGTGGCAAAATTGATGGCCAGGGCTGAAAGCCCGTGCCCAAGCACAAATACGGTAAACAAAATAAGCAGCAGTTTGCGGCGTGCCACCTTTGCGGTGAGGGCCGTTATGGGCAGTGAAAACAGCGCCACGCACCAGGCATACACGGCTATCAGAAGGCCCGTAAAAGCCTCTGTTTCACCAAGGTCCTTGGCAATGGTGGGCAGCAGACCAATGGGCAGAACTTCTGTTGTAACAAAAATAAAGGCGGCCAGAGCAAGGGCGAGCACAGGAACCCAAATGCGTCTGCCTTCCGGGGTTTTGATCGTCGTCATATCTCTTCCTCAATCACACAAATAAACAGTATATCCAGTGTATTTCATACGCTGATTCTGGCGAAACACAAGCCGGGACGAGATGGGGCCGGGCTGAGCCGGACTCGGCGAAAAGGGGGTCGGGCGCAGCGGGAAGGTGCGGGCAAGGCGCGCCATGCGGATGGTAAAAAACCAGTACCCCGCGCCATTGGGCGCACAGGGCTCGCCCGACAAAAGGGCCGTCTTTACTCCAAGGAATTCTGCGGGAACCGCATCAGGTCGGCAGCGGTGTTGTCTGCCTCATAGTGCTTTTTATGAACGGCGGCGGGCATACACCTGCCTGAGGACAGGCTATACGCAAAAAGCTTTTTTTGACACAGATTTTTTATCGCACGTATTTTTTCTGACAACTGGCTGATATTTTTGTTCAAACATCCTTGCAGACTGCCCGCGGGCCCAAACGCGACAGGCATACGGAAAGAGCGCGGCGCATACTCCCCCTGTTCCACCGGCAGTCTTGAGGCCAGCGAGCTTTTAGCGGAACCGGGGCGAAAAAGCGGCAAAATGGCCCTGCCCACTCCCCGTCGCGCACCAGCCCCTTCCCGTTACTATACAGGTCGCTTGTGCGCCCATCCCGCTCTTGCTGAAACCCGAAAAAAAGCCTGCCCGCGGGCACGACAAGGGCTCGATGCAGGCTGGTTACTGCAACATTTCTTCCGAGATGGGAACGCCATGTTCAAACAGGGTGGCCAGAAAAGCCTTGGTAGTCCGGCTGAAGGCAACGCCGGGGAGCGTCACCAGAAAATAGTTGGTGTGCATTGAAAAATCTTTGACTGGCAGGGGAACAAGAATGCCGCTCTCCAGTTCTCTGATGGCGGCATGTCGGGGCAAGGCCGTGATACCCACGCCGTTGATGACCATTTGCTTGGTAACTTCCATATTGTCAACAGTCACCACAGTGGGCGGGTTGGCACGAGGCGCGTGCTTTTTCAGCCACTTGGTAACTTTTTCCGTCATACGGGCGCCCTGTTCCCGCATGATTATAGTTTCACCCACGATATCCTCGGCCTGAAGAACCTTGTGGGATCCGATAGGGGCGAGGTTCTTGCCAGCCACCAGGATGAGGGGTTCACGATGCAAAAAATGCTGCACCAGATTGGGGTGCCCGGAGGATGAACCTCCAAAACCAATCTCCAGTTCGCCGCTTTGTAGTTTGCCCGCAAGTTTGTGCGAATTGCAGATAACCATGCGGATTTTGATGCGGGGATATCGATGGTGAAAGCTGTTGATGAAAAAAGGCAGCCAGTATGCGCCCATGATGGCGGTTGCGCCTATGGTCAGTTCGCCACTTTGCAGCTCACCAAGCTCCTGAAAGGCATTTTTCAGTTCGTCAAGCACGCCGAATATTTGCTGGGTGTATTTGTAAAGAACATGTCCTTCGCTGGTAAGCCTGACGTTGCGGCAGGTTCTTTTGAACAGCACCACGCCGAGGCTCTGTTCCAGATTCTGTATCTGCATGCTCACTGCCGGTTGCGTAAGAAACAGTTCCCGCGCCACCTGTGTGAAATTGCCTTTTTCTGCTACCTTGTGAAATGCCCTGAGATTTTCAATATTCATACTGTCTCCTGATTGCGCCGCTTTTACAGGGGGGATCAAGCGGTTACACCGGAGCGCCTCGCACGTTCCGAGTCCTGCGCCCGCATGGGACCCATGCGGGCACAGGCGCAAGACCATCAGAAGCTGTAATAAAAGGAGAGGTTGCACTGCCAGGCATCCCGCAAGTTGGGATTGCCCACCCAGCCGCCGCTGGCGACAGGCCCTCTTCCCCATACACCACGCGATGTATCCAGATTGAGCATGACGTAATGCCCTTCAAGGTTCATGCGAAGATTCTTGTATATCTGCCATTCGTTGACAAGGCTGAATTCCGTGGCGCTGTCACGGGTTGTCAGATAAATGCCCTCAACACCCGCGTTGAAGTCCGTGCCGACGCGCGTGGTAGTATAATTTCCATTGGCATCTTTTTTACCAAGAAAATATTTGGCCATCACCGGATCATTGGTACCCATGAAGTAGTTGACGCGCAACGTATGCTTGAGATTTTCAAAAAAAGATATGTCCTTGAGCCTTGCGCCAAAGCCCCAGGTTCCCGTCCAAACCGCCGTGACCGCGTTTTTTCGGGAGATGACATTTCCGTTGCTGGCGTATTTTGAAAGTTCGTTGCCCGTGGTGGAGCGCAGGGTGGGCATGCGCTGCGAACCGTTCTTTATGTCGCCCGTGTCGCCGGAGCTATACCAGCCGTATACGCCGGGGATGGCCCAATCCAGCTTATATTCGCCGAGCAAAAAAGCTTCCCAGCCGGATCGGTTAAGCTCCGCGTGTTCATAGGTAACACTGCCGTACGCGAAATCCCAGGCCATGCGGAAGGGGCTGCTGCCTGTATACTCGCCGGTTACCGCGCCCCAAAAGGCATTGCCATATTCGGTAAGGCGCATGGACTGCCCTTTTTTTGTAGCCCAGACCGCCGGGAGCATGCCGGTGTATATGCTGGTGATTCCGTTGCCCATCTGGTTTGACGTGTTGCTTGGCACGCTGTTCCACGAACTGTAGCTTTTATTGATGCGGGGATTCATGACATTGGGGCCAATGGCCGCGTACATGGCCCAGGGGGTAATTTTGAGCCCGTCGAACGACAGGGGCAGAAGCAGCCCGGCCGCGTCCATATTGTCCATATAGTTTGCGGGTGTGTTGACTTGGCCGGCGAGGCTTCCGGGATAGTTGTCATTGTAAAAACGGAACCAGAATCCCGTGACATCCGCATTGTCCCCGATTTTGTACGAAGCCACAATGCCTGCCACATCGTCCTGAAAGATGTTGGATGTCTTGGCCACAAAGTTGGGCAGCTTGATCTCCTGAATGCCCATGCGCAGCTTTAGCCGCGTACTGGGAACTACCCAGTCGATATAGGCATTCTTCAGTTCCACCGCGTTGCCGTCCGAACCCAGCGAGCCGCCATAAAACTTGGTGCCTCCGGGCCGGTCCATGGCGTTGCCCCACTGCTGGTCGCCGATTTCAAACCACACGGTTCCCGAAAGATATTCCGATGCTATGGCCTGCAGCTGCAGCCGGACACGCTGGTTGGTGCCAAAATTGTCCGCCGTATTGGTCGCCCCCCCATTGTAACCGGTGTAGGCGGGCGGGTTGGGCGATTTGTTGGTTGGCCGCCCGCTGTTGGAAAATTTGCCATAACTGCCATAGTCAAAGTTTACGATCCATTGCCCCTTGATTTTGAACTCCATAGCCAAGGCCTGCAGCGGGGCCAAGGCAAGGCCCGCAGCCAGAAGGAAAGCGAGACACGTTTTCATCGGTGACCTCCCCAAAGGATATATTGTAAAAAATATACCACAAAGAGAGAGTCCTTAAAAATCATGTTGTGTAATTGTATTGATAAACTTTTGTTATGAAAGTCTGGTCGCTCAAACAGTACAGGATTGAATTGTTTCTCACCATACACGCGACATAGTATTATTTCAAGTTATAAACAAAATTTATAGCTGAAAAAAACTCTTTTGATTTTTTTGCGTAAAAAAAATCCTGTATGAATTTTCGTAAGAGATAAACGTAAAAGATGCCAATGAAACCAACAGAACTTCAAAGGAGTTTCTCATGGGCAAAGAAATCGAGCGTAAATTTTTACTCAAAGGCGACGCGTGGCGTGATCTTGCGCAGGGCACCATGTATCGGCAGGGCTATCTCAACAGCGCAAAAGAACGCACCGTCCGGGTTCGCACTGTGGGCGACAAGGCTTTTCTGACCATCAAGGGCATAACCGTTGGCGCAACCCGCGCCGAATACGAGTATGAAATTCCCTTTGCCGACTGCAACGCGCTGCTGGACAACCTGGCGGAAAAACCCCTGATCGAGAAAAAACGCTACAAAATCAAACAAGGCGAATTTGTTTGGGAAATTGACGAATTCTTCGGCGACAACAAGGGCCTCATTGTGGCTGAGGTGGAGCTGGCCAGCGAAGATCAGGCTTTCCCCAAACCCGAATGGGTGGGCGAAGAAGTGACTGGCGATCCCCGCTATTTCAATTCCAACCTCATCAAGCACCCCTTCACCAAGTGGTAAGCGGGGATTTCCCTGCAATAAGGAGCCCGTCATGTCCAATGTATTTTCCCAGAATGTGGCCACTTCAGCGGCAGATGCTGAAAAGATTGTTCCCCGCGCCGAGTTTCGTGTTTTTGGTCACGGCATCATAGAAAAGGTCAGGGAGCGCATGTGGTCTTGCGCTGCCACTCTGCACAAGGCCCGCAAGATGCCCGCGGAAACCTATTTTCTTTCGGTCAATACCACCGAGGCCAATGTAAAAGTGCGCGACGGCCTGCTGGATATCAAAACAAAAACCGGCGAAACGCCCGAAGGCTATGAGATTTTTCAGCCGCGCGGCAAGTTCCAGTTCCCTGTGAGCAAAGAGGATCTGGCGACCATTCTGGGGCATCTCAAGGTGGACATGCCCCTGGACATGCCCACGTATTCCATTGAAGAATTCATCAAAATGGCCCGCGCTCATGCGCAACTTTCGCCGGTGAGCGTGGAAAAAATGCGCTACGGTTTTACCGTTGACGGCATTATTTGCGAATTTGCCCAGGTGTGGTTTAACGGCGCACTGGTGGAATCGGCCTGCTGCGAAAGCGAAAACTATGCTGGTATGCGCAACGCCGTGGAAGCACTGGGCCTTTCCGACCTGCCCAATACAAACTACCTCAAGGCGGCAAGACGCGTTATCGGCATGGAATAGTACATTGCACCCCCGGCGGCTTTGCCCCCTCCCCTACCCCAGGGGTGAAGCCGCCTTTTTGCCTGGGAGGTTCAGGCCATGTCACAAGTGTTTACACCCCCAAAGAGTTTTGACCCCCTTGACATGCGGAACTACACGCTGGAGAAACTGCCGGAAATGAAAGGCGGCGTGTGGGCGGATCGCGTCAAGCTCGCCGGAGTGCCGCTGGCCATTTTCTTTTTTTTGTACTTTGATCTGCACTGGTGCGGCACCATTGGCGTTTTCGAAACGCAAACCAAGGTGCCTCCGGCACACTGTTATTCGGCTCTGGCCATTTTTGTCTCATCGCTCATTCTCTGGCTGGCTGAATCTATTCCCAATTACCTTACTTCATTTCTGATTATTGTTGCAGCCATCCTTACAGGCGTCATGAAAATGCGCCCCGCCTTCGCCATGCTCGGCGAACCTGTCATGATCCTCAACATTGCCTCGTTCATTATGGCCAGCGCCCTGGTGGTAACGGGGCTGGCCAAGCGCATCTGCATCTATATGGTGCTGCGCATGGGCAGCAACCTCGGCATGATGCTGCTCTGTTTCATCGGTCTGAACCTGCTGCTGGGCGCCTTTATCAGCGCAACTTCGGCAAAGACGGCCCTGCTTCTGCCCCTGTTTATGGTCATATCGGCCATGTACGGCGCCACCGGCGGTGAACACCGCAATAATGTGGGCCGCAACATGGTTCTGCAAAACCTGCTTGCCAACAACGTATCGGCGTCTGCCTTCATTACCGGTTCCGCCGCCAACCTTGTGGCTGCCAACCTGCTTGAGATGGCCGGATACAAAGTCTATTACGCCGACTGGCTCAAGGTCATGCTGCCTCTGTGCATCATCCAGTGCCTGTTTGCCTGGTATACGGGCACCCGCTGGATATTCCCCATCAGCAAGCAGGACTCGGTGCCCAAGATGGAAGGCGGCACGGCGCGTTTGCACGACGAACTGGCCAAGCTCGGCAAGATCAGCTCGGCAGAAATCCGCGCGGGTATTGTTTTTCTTGCGGTGCTGGCGCTCTGGGCTTCTGACAAGCTGATTGGCATCCGCGCGGAAGTTGTGGCGCTGGCAGGCGCCATCTGCGTACTGATGCCCAGCGTGTGCAAGCTCCCCCGACTTGGCGTCATCAAGTGGAACGATGCCGATATCCCCTGGCACATGCTTATGTTCAGTTGGGGCGCGTATGTGCTGGGAGGATTGGTGGAAAAAACGGACATCGTGGGACTGTGGATACACTCCATGCTGGATAGCTGGAATGCAGACACGCTGCCCAAGGTCGCCGTTTTCGGGATTCTGGCCCTGGTTTTCGGCCTGACCACACTGATCAGCGAAAGCAAGACGGCCAGAACCATTGTCATGTTCCCCATCATCATTGCCGTTGCCAAAAGGTTCGGATGGGATGTCATAGGATTCAGCCTGCCCATGGCTTTTCTTATCAACCAGGTGTACGTTCTCTATTTCAACTCCAAGCCAGCCAACATCAGCTACCTCACAAACCAATATTCCAGCTGGGAATCTTTCAAGTTCGGCATATTGCAAATGCTGGCGTGCATCGGGATGCTCATACTCTGGACACAGTATGTCATGCCATTGATGGGCTTTGACAGCCGGCTCTGGTAACATCCAGAAAGCTTACACCCCACAGAAGAGCCGCCCCCCGCAAAATACAGCGGGGGGCGGCTCTGGCATTGCGGCATGTGATTTTGCCGATCCGCTCCGCACGGCATGGCGAGCGCTCGTCCCCTTAGAGCATTTCAACTTTGAAAAAGTGTAAATGCTCCAATGCTGCACGAAAGTGCAGCGCGCCACAACGTGGCGTGGATTCTGCCGAGCTTTAGCCGTTGCGACGAAGGAAGCTACGGATGCTTCAAGCGTTGTGACGCAGGAAACTACGCTTGAAGACAGCATGCGTAACGACACGGCTTGTCCCATACAATCGCTGTCGCCATCCGTAAGCCCTGCGGGCGCGTTAGCCGTTGCAGCGTCAGCGGCTTACGGATAACGACAGCGACTCTTTGAGTAAGATTTTTGCGTAACTCATTGCCGTCTTTATCCGTAGCTTCCTGCGTCACAACGGCTAAAGCAACGGCTGCCGCAAAGACAGCATTGGTTAATTGAGCGGACAGCCTACTGATGGCTGTCGCTATCCGTAAGCGGTAAAGCCCCGCTAACGGCTACCGCAAATCGCATTTTCGGCTGAATGAACACTTTGAAATGTGAAACATTTCAAAGTTAATCTGCTCTAAGTCAGGCGCGGCTGCTGTTCAGCGGCAGCGCCTGATCATGTGGGCCATGTCCTTCAGGTATCTGCCATGAAAGTTCAGATAAAATGCCAGCGGTTTCCTGAAGTTTCGCCCCACGAGGTCGCCATTGATCAGTATCTTGCTTACGGTATGTCTGCAGCACAATACAAGCTGCAAACGCAACAGGACTTTTCGTTCCTTGTCCGTCATTGCGCGCAGCAGTTTGGCAAAAACGTCCTGAGCGCGCGGCAGATGGAACCAGAAATACATGAGGTCCAGCGCGTGAATACACAGGTCGCGCTCAAGACGCCGCGCCCTTTCTCCGCCATTGCGGATCAGCCTTCTGGCGCGATTCAGGTTCAGCAGTATGTCATCCTCGGGAAACATGAGTTCAAGGCGGGCGTGACAGGCGCGCAGGCTGGCCAGCTTGCCCGCATAGTCCCAGTACCGCATACGCCGGTTATTGCGGCTGTCCGCATACCCTTCGATGATGGCGGCCACAGTGTCCGAAGCGGTTTTTGAGATAATGGCGGCGCAAGGAACCATGTAATACAGAGGATCGGCCACCCCGGCCAGAGCAAGCGCGCTTATGAAAGCCGTATTGAACAGCCCGGACAGGGGAATGGCCAGCGCGCTGCGAAACAGATTGCCCACGGCAGCCGCACGGGGAAACCCCCTGTAAACATTGTGCGCGGCTATATATAAGCCATTCACCGCATTGAGAACCGTGAAAACGAACAGGGGATGGCTCTGAACGCTTATGCCCATGCATTTTTCCAGCAGCCCGATGCGCACGCCCGCCTCAAGCAACAGTACCGAAAGCCCCGTGTAGAGCAAGGAATCACATATGCGACTCACGCTCACATGGTCGCGCCAGCGCAACAGGCTCCCCCTGGCCCCTCCCCCGCCGGAAATGACCATCTGTATACTATTGCGTACGCCAGTGATGGCAAACCATATCAAAGCGCCAAACCAGGCCAGGAACCACCACTCCTGCGTATACCAGAACGTCAGCGCGGCAGGAATAAAACCCGCAGCCACCTTGAGGCAGTTGCCGATGCCCGTGTTGAGGCAGGCCCAGCCCGGCATGGTCTTGCGCCTTTGGGACGGCTCGCGCAGCAGCCCGTTGCTGTGAACAGGTTGTTGCGGGCCTGCCAGGCTGACCATATTGCCGATATGAGCCATGCGGGCCGTTTCCGTATGGGCCAGCCACCGGCGTTCGGTGCGCCGTTTGGGCTCGGGCGAATCCGGGGAATCAAGGAAGCGAATGGCGCGCTCTTCGAGCTCTGTCTGAATGGGGACAGCAATGGTGCTCACGCGCCGACGGCGTATGGCCCTTTGCGCGCGGGCGGGCAAGGTGACGGGAAAGGCCAGCCCCATGCGGCTTCTGGCTTCCCGGCTGGCAGACGCGGAACCCATGCGGCACCTCAGGGGAAGGCTGCGGTAGCGCTCCCACAGCAAGGGCAGGCGATGCAGGATATGGCGAAATTTGGCCGCGCGCCGGGCCAGGTCGGGATCAGCCCGCATGCGGCGCGCCATGCGGCTCGCCAGTTGTTTGAGGAGCGTGCCGTCGCCGCTGTTCAGAGCGTTGCGTAGCGTACTGATGGCGGGCAGGTTATGAAGGCGTCCTGCATGCCATTGGCGCGCATTGAACAGCTCCAGATGCGTGATGCGCCCCTGGCAGTCCCACAAAATTTCCAGAACATCTTCCTGGGTAAGGTCGGCCAGGCAGAGGACCAGGCGGCAGTCGGAATGCAGACTGGTCAGGCGGCGCGTCAGCCTTGCCGGAGATATGGAGCGCAGACACAGGTCGGACGACGCAGCAGGCTCATCCGGCAAGGCATCGGCGTCCTGCAATATGTGATCGGCGTCAGGCAGCCAGCGCTGGCGCAGGTCGCTGCAACTCAAAGAATCAAGCCGGCCCAGTTCGGCAAGGGCCGCATGGCCGCCATCGGCACGCAGCCGCCCGGCTTGCGCCCGCACAGAGGGAAGCACGTGGTTGAACAGACATTCAGCCAGATGCGTCACAGAAACCTGCCTTCCGCCAACATGCTGCAGCAGGGCCACGCGCGACAGCGGCGGAACGTCCATACCCAGCGAAGCGGCAAAAGTCAGGCGTGAGCCGTCGTTCCAGGCGTCCAGCATGCGCAGCACCTGTTCTGACTTCCATGCCGCCACAGCCTTGCCCTGCTCCATAAGTTCCGCCACCAGCGGCTGCCCCAGAAAATTGAGAAAGGCGCGCGCATCGGCAAAACCGCGCGGCATCCATACCAGGCGCACCCCGCGCCCCCGGAATACCGTGCTGTATTCCAGCGCCACCCGCGCGGTGATCCCCACAATATCCGCGGCCTCCAGCACTTCTTCCGCTGCCTGCCGCGGAACATGGTCGCAATACACTATGGTCAAACTGCGGATGCCCTTGACCCAGGCATCCATGATCAGATGTGTGGGAGTTTTTCGCCCGGTGCTGTGGGCATCGTGTACATGATCGTCAAGTACAAGCTGGTTCCATTCCTCTGGCATTTCAAGCAGATGGTAACGTTCCAATGTGCGGCGCACCACACGCGGCGTTCCCGTGGCCGTGCGATGAAATTCGTGGGCCAGCTCAAGCCGCTCCTCAATGTCGCTGCGAGCCACCAGATCTTTCATGATCTGCACCAGCGCTCTGGCCGTATTTATGCGCAAGGTGGAATGCGCGCTGGCCAGGGTTTCATCGTGCAGCGTCCGCAGGGCAGCCAGGCGGATTTCCGCCTGATCTTCCACAGGACTGGTCAGCAGGTTGATAACGGCATGGGCGATACGGAATCCCGGGGAGTAGACCAGTTCCTTTACGCCGTGCGGGTGCAGATTCGCGTCAAGAGCGTCGTGCATCGCGCTGCCGGTCCGGCGGCTGGACTCTATCTGCTCAATCAGTTGCAGCAGTTCATAATCCCTGGCGTCGAAGAACAGTCTTAGCGGGGACATGCGGCTTCTCCAATAAAGGAACGGCGTCTGCCGAGGTCATTCCTGCCATGTACCCCCTTTTGGAAAAATTTTATAATAATATCTTTTAATGTTTGTCATAATTCATTTTGAGCGCTTTCACCTGAACTGCCCGGCCGCTGTAGGAACAGACGTGTCGCAAAACGACGCAAGCGCGGTTTGCCCGCGCTGCGCAGAGCCGGTACGGCGTACTCAATCCGTGAGAATGTGTATTCGCAACGGTCAGTTGCGCTAGGCATCCTCCGCCGTGTCCTGCTGTTCCAGAAGCGCCAGAATGCGGGTCACAAGGCTGGCGTAGACAGGGGCGTCCCTTTGGCGCGGACGTGCCATATCCACGGAAAAGCGATCCACAATACGTCCGGGATTGGTGCCCATGACGATGATCTCGTCGGCGAGGTACACGGCCTCGTCCACGCTGTGCGTCACAAAGAGGATGGTCTTCCGGCTTTTTTCCCACACGTCGAGCAGCCGCTTTTGCAGAATGATGCGAGTGAACGCGTCAATGGCGCCAAAGGGTTCGTCCATAAGCAGCACGTCGGGATTGTTGGTCAGGGCGCGGGCAATGGCCACCCGCTGCCGCATGCCGCCCGAAAGCTCATGCGGCATGGCCAAAGCGAATTTTTCAAGCCCCACCATCGCCAGATAGCGGCGTGCCTCCTGTTCCCTTTTGTCCTTGGGCATGCCGCCGAATTCCAGCCCTATACCCGTATTGTCAACCACGTTCAGCCAGGGAAAAAGAGAATACTCCTGAAATACCATGCCGATCTGGCGGCAGGGGCCATGCTGCGGCGCGCCGCGAAACAGTATTTCCCCCTGCTCGCACGAGGCCAGCCCGGCCACCATACGCAGCAGGGTTGACTTGCCGCAGCCCGAAGGGCCGACGATGCAGACAAAACGGGAACTTTCCACCGTCATGTCCACATGGCTCAGGGCCTCCACCGGCCCGCTTCTGGTGCTGAACACCTTGGAGACGCCCCTGACGGTGATTTCCGCCTGCGCGGCGGCGCTCTGCGCTATTTTGTCAGTCGCTTCCATACAAACTTCCTGTCTTCATACAGCCTGAAGATCCTGTCCATCACCGCGCCCACAAGGCCGATGCTTATCATGCCCGCTATGACCACGTCGGTTCTGCCCACGGTATAGGCATGCGTGATCAGATAGCCCACGCCGGAAAGACTGCCCGGCAGCATCTCGGCGGAAACAAGACACATCCACGAAACCCCGAGACCGATACGCAGGCCGTTGATAATGGAAGGCGCGGCATAGGGCAGCAGCACCTTGCGAAAGATGTCCATCTGGTTTGCGCCCAGCACCCGTGCCGCGTCGGTCAGTGTTTGCGGCACAAGGCCCACCCCGTGTATGGCGCTGGTCAGCACAGGATAAAAGCCGCCGATAAAAATGATAAAAATCATTGATATCTTGATGTTGTGAAAATACGGATAGGCAGGACCAATGGGGACGGAAAAAACGTCGGCCAGACTCAGCATGCCGAACCAGGCCAGCACAAGCGGCACCCATGCCAGCGGCGGGATGGAGCGGAACAGCCCGAGAAACGTGCTCAGGGCCGTGTTGACGTCCGGCCTGTAGCCCATGACAATTCCAAGAGGAACGGCCAGAACCACGGCCACCAAATATCCCGCAAACACCCGCGCCAGGCTGATGAGGGTATTGGCAGGCAGGGTTCCCATGGAGATAAGGTCTTCATGCGGGCTGACCATGATATCCCATACCATCGGAATATCGGGCAGAATGATGTCATTTCGCACCACCTGCGCCATCACGTGCCACAGCAGCAGAAAGAGCAGGGGAACAATCAGGGGCAGAACAAAAGCTTTTGCACTTTTCATCAAAACCGACCACACGTTGATGGCTCACGTAGCGAACCGGGCCAGGGCGCACACTGCGCCCGGCCCGGTCAACCGCAGCGCCCGCCCCACAGGGAACACGGAGGGCGGGCGCGACACGCAGGGATGCTATTTGCCGTTCAGAAACCGTGGATCCACAAGGATGCCTTCCGCTTCCTTGAAGGTCTTGCCCTTCAGCGCGCCCTTGAAATACCCGGCCTTGTTCAGTTCGCTCAAATAGCCGTCAGCGCCGTCCTTCCAGCCCTCAGTAAAGCTTTGCAGAAAACGCAGGTTGGAATTCTTGCCGATCTCTTCGGGCAGGCCTATCCAGCCTGCTCCGAGAATCCCGGCGCGGCGCGTGTCTTCATTGCACCACTGCCCCGCTCCGGCCATCAGGCGGACAAAGTCACGCACAAGGTCGGGGTGCTCGGCAATGGTCTCTTCCCTGGCGGCTATGACGCAGCAGGGATAGTCCGTCCATTTTTTTTCCGGGGGCAGGTTACGCAGCATGCTGATGTCGCAACCAGCGCCCTTGCCCACCGCCGTCTGCGGAAAAGGCTCGGGCCCCACCACGGCGTCAACCTGCTTGCTGCTCAGCGCGGGGATGAGGTTGGACATGCCTTTCAGGTCTACCAGCACCACCTGCGCCTTCTGGTCCAGAGGATTGCTGGTATAGCTGATGCCCTCGGACTTGAGCGCGCTTTCAAGAATAATGATGGGCGCGCTGCTGGGCGAGTGGTAGCCAATGTTGACAGGCTTGGAAGAAGCTTTGATGTAGGCGATAAATTCCGGCCATGTTTTGGCGGGCACGTCATTGGACACGACAACGCCGCCGCTGGCCAGCACCAGGGGCGAAACGATCTTGATGGGGATATTTTTGTCAATGCCGGCCATGATGGCGGTGATGGAAGCCAGGCCTATGTCAAGCTGCTTCTGGGCGAAGAGCGTGGCGGTTTCCGAACCGCTTTTAATGACAACAATGTCAAGCACAGCCACGGCCTTGCCGTTCTTCATCAACTGGTACTTTTCCTTGGGCACCAGGGGCTGCATCCACATGCCGTCCACAGTGAACTTTTCCCCCATGCTCATGGCCGCCATGAGCGGGGTGTGGTTGGTGGTGAAAATGTAGCCGACTTTCAGCCGTGGCAGCTCCGCCGCCTGGGCCGCGACTGTCAGGGCAAGCACGAACGCGATTGCCAGAATCTTGCTGAACAGGATGCGCATATAACCTCCATCAGTTTGCCAGAGTTGCACAATGCCAAAAGCCTTTACAGCACATGGGAACCAGACCTTCGAAATTTTTTAGAGCACGTTCACTTTGAAATTGCTCTGGCGGCTGTAGGCGCGGCCACCAGAGTCATGTAACAATCCAACTGTCCGTAAAAAACCAAACCCGCCTCTCGGAGCCGCCTGGCGCTCGCAGGCATCGCCGCTCTGTGCGCACCGGGAACCGCCAGGCTTACAGGCCGAATTCCTGAGCATCGGCCCGCGTCGCGGGCGGCGCGCAGCAGATGTCTTCAAGCCGCCCGTCTTCACCAAGAAAGCCCAGGGCGTCAGCGCGGCAGCGCGTGCAGTGGCGCATCTGGGGAATGATGGCCCCGGCTTCGGCCCGCAGGCGGTGCATCATGTCCGGGCCGGGAGACGCCGTGCCGGCAAAGCGTGTGCCCGCCACGGGCAGCAGCGGTATGCAGTTCATGAGGTCGGCCCCCCAGGACGCCACGGCCGTGGCGATGTCCCGCACGTGGTCGCTGTTGACGCCGGGGATGACCACCGTGTTTATCTTGACCGTCACGCCCAGGGTTTTCAGACGTCGCACGCCTTTTTCCTGCCGCTCCAGCAACAGGGCCGCGCCCTCCCGCCCGGTTACGCGGCCGCCACCGTCGTCCACCCAGTTGTACACGTCAGCGCCAATGGCGGGGTCCACGGCATTGACCGTCACAGTCACGTGCCCCACGCCCAGTGCGGCCAGGGCGTCCGCATGCAGCGGCAAGGCCAGACCATTGGTGGACAGGCACAGGAGCATGCCGGGCAGCGCCTCGCGCAGCGTGGCAAGGGTGTCCAGCGTGCGCGTGGCGTCGGCCAGGGGATCGCCTGGGCCAGCTATGCCGACAACGCTCAGATGCGGCATGTGGGCCACGGCGCGCAGGGCCGCGTCAACGGCCTCCTCCGGCGAAAGCAGCCGGGCCGTGACTCCGGGGCGGGACTCGTTGACGCAGGAATATCTGCGGTCGCAAAAACCGCATTGCACGTTGCAGCCTGCCGCCACGGGCAGATGAACCCGGCCGAAAGACCGGTGCGCCTCCGGGCTGAAGCAGGGATGCCGCGAACTGTCCGGCTGCAGTATGGTCATGCCTTGCCCCTTGGCTTGACGCCGAAGCGTATGCAGTCCTTGGGGCATGAACCCACGCAGTCGCCGCAGTTGACGCAGTTTTCCTCATCGGGCCGCGTGCGCATGTTGCAGGCCTTTCTGCATTTGTCGCAGTCATTGCATTCCGGCGTCTTGTAAAAGCGGAAAAGGGAAAACCGCCGCACAAGTTCCAGAGCCGCGCCAAAGGGACAGGCAAAGCGGCACCAGCACATGATGACGCCCAGCCCCAGAGCCAGCACGCCCACCGTGATGACAAGGCGCAGCTGCCACATGGGGAATGCGTGTTCCCACGTCAGCATGACCGAAGGCCAGAACTCGCCCACACGCAGGGGCACGTTCACTCTGGGCTGCCCCATGGCGAACCATGCCAGCAGCCCCGCCGCCAGCATGAGGTATTTGGCCCATCTGTAGTTCTTCACGCCTGTGGGGTTTGGCCCGAACTTGAAGGGGTTGAGCGCCAGAACCCGGTTGACGAAGTTTCCCGGGCACAGCCAGCCGCAAAAAGCCCTGCCGAAGAACACGGCCACAGCCAGCCAGACTCCCCAGAATCCCCAGAACATGCGGGACGCCTGGCCGGGACAGGTTATGACCGGGCAGTTCTGACAACTGACAAAGGGCACCACAAAAGGACAGCGAAACGCGCCGTACAACCCCCATTCGCCGATAAACAGCGTGGAGGCCATCAGTACGGCCCTGTTGCACCAGCGAAGGGTCCGCAGCCTGAGGCTGGGTCGGGCGACCAGTTCATGCAACATCTTTGACCCCCAGCTTTTCGATGAGTTCCTGACCCTTGGGAGAAATGGCGGGGATAAACCCGGCCTGATCAAAAAACGCCTGGCCCTGCGGGCTGGTCAGCCAGGTGATGTAGGCGTTGGCCAGATCCTTGTCCGCCGCGTCGGCCATAAGGCCCACGGTAAAGGTCAGCGGCCCGGCGGGAAAAAACTTTTCCGGAATCTCCACCACATCAAGATGGCTGGCAAAACGCGGCATGCGACAGATGCGCCGCTCCACAATCATTGCGTCGGCCTGACCGCTGGTGACGTTTTCCACCGACCGCTGCACACAGGTTCCCTGTTCCGGCACATTGGCCAGCACCTTCTGGGTCAGGTCAGCGGCCTTGAGCAGGCCCATGACGGCCTGCCCTCCTGGCGGCGACGCCTCCTTGGCCATGGCCACGCGCACGCCTTTGCGGGCGAGATCCTCAAGGTCGGCGATGCCAGCGGGGTTGCCCTTGGGAACCGCGATCACGTAGCTTGTAAAGCACAGAGGTTTGAACGCGAGCATTTTTCCCGCCTTGCGCAGGCGTTGCGCCAGCGCGAGCACACGCCCGGCAAAAACCTCGGTATGCCCGCTGCCGCTGAGCAGGGATTTTCCGAGAGCCCCGGCAAAGGCCCCGGTGTAGACAATCTTGACGCCGGATTGCCGTGTGTATTCGTCATGCGCCGGGCACATGGCCTCGGCAAGGCCGCCGCACGACCAGACCTGAAGGGTGCCCCCGCTTGCGGCTTGTGCGGCCTGTGGCGTGATGATCGCGGCGCCCGCTGCTCCCAGAGAAAGCGATTTCAAAAAACCGCGACGACCGTTTTTTCCTGCATCCATAACAGCCTCCGTCAAAAAATGTTGGACAACGCGCCCTGATCCGTCCTTTTGCCTGGTGTGCGGCCATGCCGGCGCGCACCTGAAACAATATGAGTCCACAACGCCGCTGCTGCCGACACCATAAAACGCCGTACCCCGCCATAGGGCATGAAGCATTTTTTCCGCCCCAAAATAAAAAAGGTTTCGCATTTACATGCGAAACCTGCGCTGTGAAAAAGATCTGTCGCAACCCTGCCTTGCAGGGCTGGAAAATAATTAGAGAGTGGCCCTGCTTGAAGGATGACGCGAGACAGCCTGTCCCACAGCGCCGCAAAGTCAGGTTCCACCGGATACCATAAGGCCGGATCGCCGCGCGGATGGCGCAAGCGCTCCTGTCCTGCGGGTATCAGGAACATGCGGGATATGGGAACAAATGCGCGTCATGCTGTCCATGCTGTGTTGCAGTTTTTAGCCAACAGTGAACGCTGTGCAGAAAACTCCCCTGCCAGACGCCCGACGATGCCGCCGTACTCAATAAAAACAGGTTATCATTGCGGATACACATTATCAACGTTGACGGCGTGCGCCCGCCACGGCGCGCAACAGCGCGGGCAGACCGCGTCAGCTCCTTCACACCGGGCGATTGCCCGCGCAGCCGCCGGAACAGTTGCACTATGCGGTTGCGGTATGAAGTTGTTTGCATCAGTTGATTCAAATTACGATGAAACTTCCGTGGCGGCAAGCATCCTGAGCGCCGCAGTCAACTAAATCAGATCAGCTTTGACATGCTGCACATTGCAAAGGGCGTCATTCTGCCGAAAAATGCCATTTTCGGGGAACCTGCGCCACCTTGCGGGGTGCCGCACTCGCGTGCAACGTCAGGGCATTTACCCCTTTTCAAAGATAGAATGCTCTCATTACCGCATGTGCCGCTAGGCGCGGCGGCAGGAGCCTGCTCTGACAGGCCCCTGCCGCGCCGCTATTTCAAGCTGTATCTAGTACCATGTCACACTTAAAACTACTCATTCGATGCGTTTTAAGTGTGAAGATCGCCAAGCAAAAAATGCGATTTTTGCTTGGCTCACGCCGCCTGTGGCGGCGAGCCGGGCTTGATCGCCCGGCGGCTAGCACGCCGCTCTATACGAATTTTTAAGTGTTACAGCGTACTAGCCCAGAAGCCGCTTCACAATCTCCTGCCCGGCCTTGCGGCCCGCGCCCATGGCGAGGATGACGGTGGCCGCTCCGGTGACGATGTCGCCCCCGGCAAAGACGTTGGGAATGGACGTTTCGCCCGTTTCTTCATTCACCTCGATGTAGCCCCACTTGTTCTGTCTGAGCCTGGGGGTGGCGTCCAGAAGAATGGGGTTGGAACGTGTGCCCAGCGCCACGATGGCAAGGTCCGTGGGCAGGTCGAACACTTCGCCCTCAATGGCCACAGGGCGACGACGGCCCGAAGCGTCGGGCTCGCCAAGCTCCATTTTTTGCAGGGTAACGGAAGTGAGGCGCATTTCGGCGTCGCCGTTGAAGCGTACCGGGGCCGAAAGCATGGCGAACTGCACGCCCTCTTCCTCGGCGTGTTCCAGTTCTTCAAGACGGGCGGGCATTTCAGCCCTGGTGCGGCGGTAGACGATGTGTACGCTTTCAGCCCCCATGCGCAGGGCGGTGCGGGCCGCGTCCATGGCCACGTTGCCGGCGCCGAAGACAGTGACGTTCCTGCCGGGAAAAGCCGGGGTGTCCTGCTGCGGAAAGTCGTAGGCCCGGCCAAGGTTCACGCGGGTAAGGTACTCGTTGGCCGAAAACACGCCCACCAGGTTTTCGCCGGGAACGCCCAAAAACATTGGCAGGCCCGCGCCCACGCCGATAAAGACGGCATGGTGGGTTTCAAGCAGTTCGTCCACCTCGACGGTGCGGCCGCCAACGGAGTTGAGGTGAAAGTCCACGCCAGCCAGGCGCAGACCGTCAATTTCTGTGGCGACCACGTTCTTGGGCAGACGGAAGGCGGGGATGCCGTAAATCAGCACGCCGCCGGGCTCGTGCAGGGCTTCGTACACGTCGACCTTGATGCCCGCCGCGGCGCAGACGCCCGCACAGGTGAGGGAAGACGGGCCGGAGCCGATGCAGGCAACCTTGAGGTCGCCGCGCGGCAGGGCGCAGGAATTGATGCCGGTGACCTGCTCGCAGGCCGAGGTGGCGATATAGGTGTCGGCCACAAAGCGCTCAAGGCGGCCGATGGCCACTGGCTGGCCCTTGGCCCTCAGAACGCACTTGCCCTCGCACTGGTGTTCCTGCGGGCAGACGCGGCCGCATACGGCGGGCAGGCTGTTGGTGCTTTTGATGATGCGGTAGGCGGCGTCCATGTTGCCAACCGCCGTTTCGCGGATAAAGTCGCGGATGGGCACTTCAACCGGGCAACCACTGACGCAGAGGGGCTTTTTGCACTGGAGGCAGCGCTTGGCCTCTTCGATGGCCATTTCCCTGGTGTACCCCAGGGCCACTTCGTCAAAATTCGTGCGCCGCACCTCGGCGGGCTGACAGGGCATATCCACCCTGGGGGCTACGGGCTTTTTGGGGGTCTTAGTTTCCATGAGCAGTCCTCTGATAGTCGTCGATGGAGACCTTTTCCTGTTCGCGATAGGCGGCCAGGCGGCGGCGCAGTTCGGGAAAGTCCACTTCGTGCCCGTCAAATTCGGGGCCGTCCACACAGGCGAACTTGGTTTTGCCGCCCACGCTGACGCGGCACGCGCCGCACATGCCGATGCCGTCAACCATGATGGGGTTGAGGCTGACCGTGGTCCTGACGCCAAAGGGGCGCGTGGTTTCGGCCACGGCCGCCATCATGGGCACGGGGCCCACGGCCACGACTTCAAAGACGCTCTTGTCTTTTTCGAGCCTGTCGCGCAGAAGGTCCGTCACAAGCCCCTTGTGCCCGTAACTGCCGTCATCGGTGGAGATGAGCAGCTCGTTGACAAAGGATTTCAGCTCGTTTTCAAAAAGCAGCAGATCCTTGCTGCGCGCGCCGATGACGCCCACGACCTTGTTGCCCATGCGGGCATGGCCCTTGGCAATGTGGTGCATGGCGGCAATGCCCGTACCGCCGCCCACGCAGATGACGGTGCCTTTCTTTTCAATATGGGTGGGGTGGCCCAGAGGGCCGCAGACATCAAGGATGTCGTCGCCTACATTGAGAGCTTCAAGCAGGGCCGTGCTTTTGCCCATGACCAGATACACAATGGTGATGGTGCCGTTTTCGGCGTCAGTATCAGCAATGGTAAGGGGGATGCGCTCCCCGGTGGGGGTCATGCGCAGCATGACAAAGTGGCCGGGTTTGCCCTTGCGGGCGATTTCCGGTGCATCAAGCACCAGCTTGCTGGTTTTGCCTGGGATCAGGCTTTCCTTGTGCAATATGCGTGTTGGCATAGGCTCTCCTTCCCTCAAGGGGCACGCCAGCGCGAACGAACGTGCCCGGTATAAGTGCTGCCTGCTTACGATCAAACTGGCCGGACACAATTTTGCATAAAGCGTGCCTGATTGTCTGAAGCTTTCCAACGTCCCTTGCTGCGGCATTGACGGCGTAACAGGCACAAAGCTCCGTTACTGCCCGCTTCCATCATCCGTTCACCGTGAAATACCTTAAGACTTCATGAACGCCCACAGCCGCACTGGCGTTCACCCGAGGCAGCCCCGTAATTGCGCGCCGCAGCGGATGCGCCATACTCTCCAAAAGCTTTCTGCCCGAGGACGCGCGCCCAGGGACGCCCGTTCAGAAGCAATCGCAACGTGTGGGGCGCCTGCATCTGCGGCTGGGTAAATTCATAGGGAAATTGCCCTGCGGCTGCGGGATCTGGCGCTTGGCGGGAAGGCCCGAGCGCAGAGTCTCTGCGCTGTCAGAGCCGGAACGGGTATGTCCATTGCCTTGAGAGAGCGCCTTCTCAGGGTTGCTTTGCGCCAGATCAGATTGATTTTGAAAGACTGCATAGTTCAATTTGTCATTCTGCCGAGAATTGCGATGTCCGGCAGAATCCACGCCACGGTGCGGCGAGCCGCACTCGCATGCAGCATGAGAGCATGTACCCTTTTTCAAGGGTAACGTACGCTAAAGCTTCTTGGGCACAAAGCTTTTCGCGTTGATGCCGAACTTTTTGATCTTATAGGATAAAAGCTGGGGCGAAATTCCAAGCAGCCGGGAAGCCAGGCTTTTATTGCCGGCCGCCTTGCCCAGCGCGTCCAGAATGGCGACCTGCTCCATATCCTTACGACTTGCCAGCAAATTTTCAGAGGCCGGGATTGGCACCTCAAATACGCTTTTTTTGTCCTTTGCATCAGGAACCGCCTGCACGTCGGCAGCAACCGACGGCACCGCTTTTACGCTGAACGCCGCGGCAGCGTAACTTCCGGCGGGGGCCTGGTTTGTCGTGACCGGGGCCGTGTCAGGAGGAAAAATATCGGGGCAGGCCTTGGTAAGCTGCTCGACATCCAATACGGAGACGCCCTGGCCAACGCTTATGGCCGCCTCAAGCACATGTTCCAGTTCGCGCACGTTGCCCGGCCAGTTGTGCGTCGACAGCAGGCCCAGTGCGGCTTCAGAGAGTTGCGGCGGCGGGTTCAGCGGATTCGGATTATGCTTGGCGAGAAAATGACTGGACAGCGGAACAATATCGTCCATTCTACTTCTCAGCGGCGGCAGGAATATTTTTATGGCCCCCAGACGATAGTAGATATCCGGGCGCAGGGCTCCTGTGCTCAGCAATTCTTTTGGCTGCTGGCCCACCGCGCACAAGATGCGAACGTCTATATCTTTTTCGGCGGCATCCCCCACACGCCTGATCTTCTTTTCCTGCAGGGCCCGCAACAGTTTGCTTTGCAAAAAAATCGGCATGGAGTCGACTTCATCCAGAAAGAACGTGCCCCCGTTTGTGGTTTCAAAAAGCCCGGGCTTGTCAAGCGCCCCGGTAAACGCGCCCCTGGATGTGCCAAAAAGGATGCCCTCAAGGAGCGGCTCGGGCACGGCCGAGCAGTTTATGGCTGTGTACGGTCTTGCGCGCCGGACGCTCCCATAATGTATGGCCTGGGCAAACACCTCCTTGCCCACGCCCGTTTCACCAATAAGCATCACGGAAGCCGATGAGGTGGCCGCCACTTCCGCCATGCCCACAGCCTTTCGCAATTCCTGGTTCATGCCGACAATGGACGCAAAGGAATAATGCCTGTCAGTAGTCAAAGCTCTTTTTCGACCGGGGGCCTTGCTGCCCTGGGCCTCGATCACGTGCTGCACATTTTCCATGTGGCGGGCAAGGTCCGTGTAGCCGATGCTGTAGCACACAACGCCAAGGAGTTCTTTTTCCTTTGTATACAGGGGGTATATTGTGCACGTTGAGTACACAAGGTTGCCGCCGCGCGTAAAGTAGTAATAAACCTTGTTTTCTATTGGCACTCCGGTCCTGAGTACCTGCATGGCCGGACTTCAATCCTTGGTGAATTTATACACCTCATACATTTTGCGCCCC
This sequence comes from Desulfovibrio simplex, assembly GCF_055387835.1. Classification (NCBI taxonomy): domain Bacteria; kingdom Pseudomonadati; phylum Thermodesulfobacteriota; class Desulfovibrionia; order Desulfovibrionales; family Desulfovibrionaceae; genus Desulfovibrio; species Desulfovibrio simplex. Next base: position 3,376,058 of record NZ_AP042377.1, on the reverse strand, counting down.
AGGGCGTCGTCAATCTCGATCCTGTCAATGGCCGATTGCGCCTTGTTGTAATACACAAGGGTACCGTCCACATCCGCAATGATCAGCCCGATGTCCACACTGTCAAAGAGCATCTCAAACATCTCTGTATATTTCATAATAGCGCTCGGCTTTTTTGTTCTCATGTTCGCGAAACTCCTTTGCCGTTCGGCAGGTGTTGGGCGTCTATGGAATGCTGACCAATTTAAAAATAATTTTTAAAAACATAAAAATTATTTTCAATTATTAAAATATATACTCTCTGCACACAACCGCGCCTCGTCGTAACCTTTATCATTTTTATGTGATTTATTTCACTATTTGGGCACGATACCGGCGTTCTTTCATCCTGAAAAAATTTTGGAACACATGTTGCTGTAGAGGGCCTGTCGACTCCGACCTCAGCTTACGGCTGAAAGGGCATAAACGTATTTTCTTATTTGTTAAATAAAATTTAACAAAAATATACTTCGATAACAACGTATCAATAAAGAAAAGTTTTAAAATTTGTAAATTATTTTTTTATAAATATTTTATATATTATTATAATTTTATTGAATACAGGTTTGAAAAATAACTTTATATGCATAATTAGAAAAATAATCTCCCTCTATTGTAACAAAAAGGAGAATGTATGAGTGGTATTGCAGGAAAAAAACTTATTTTAATCGGCGAACGGGACGGCATCCCCGGTCTGGCCATGGCCAAAGCCTTCGAAGGCAGCGATGCCGAAGTCGTCTTTGCCGCAACCGAATGTTTTGTTTGAACCGCGGCAGGCGCAATGGATCTGCAAAATCAGCAACGCTCGAAAGAAGCCGCTGAAAAGTACAACAAGGAAGACATCCTCGTCATCCTGGGTACAGCCGATGTTGACGGAACCGGCATTTACGCCGAGACCGTGACCCTGGGCGACCCCACGTACGCAGGCCCATTGGCCGGAGTCCCGTTGGGACTTCCCGTGTATCACATCCTTGACCCTGCCATTAAAAAGGAGGCCGATCCCCAGGCGTGGGAAGAGCACATCAGCATGATGGAAATGGTGCTGGATGGAGAGGCGTTGACAAAAGCCGCAGCAGACATGCGGGAGCAACACGGCAAAAGCACATTGTGACCTGCGGGTGAAAGGCGACGGAAGAGCGCGCATCACCTGCCCGTCCGGAGCAAGGCTTTGCCCGCCGCTCTCGATACTATGAGCGACTCGGCTTGAGGTGTTCACAGCGCAGGCGCTGCGCCTCAAATGGCTGGACCAGCTGCGTGCCCGGTCCGTCTTTCCGACATACGGTTGAAAACTGGAACCGCCATTGTCTACGGCGTTCCGGTTGTGGGGCCCCTGAAAGGGCTTTTCCGGCACAAACCGTTTCTCAGCACTAAAAGGAGTGCAGCCCATGAAACTTGAGATTGGTAACTTTGTAGTGAAGGATGTGGCCTTCGGCGCAAAAACCGGCTTTGCCAACGGTATTTTTACCGTAAACAAAGAAGAAGCGCTCGCCGAAGTCATGAAGGACGAGCACATCACCTCGGCCGAGCTTCATATCGTCAAGCCCGGCGATGAAGTGCGCCTTGTTCCCGTCAAAGACGCGCTGGAAATCCGCTGCCGCGTCAGCGGCGCTCCCGGCAACCACCCCGGCGTGACATCCGACCTCCGCTCGGCGGCCACCGGCCGCGTGCACACCCTTTCCGGCGCTTCTCTGCTGGTTGTGGGCAAGCACTGGGGCAGCTTCCAGGACGGCCTCATCGACATGGGCGGCCCCTTCCAGCGCGGCACCATCTACGGCTTTCTGAAAAATATCGTGCTTGTGGCCGATACGGATGAAGAATTCGAAAGGCACGAGCAGCAGAAGAAAAACCATGCCCTTCGCTGGGCTGGCATGCGCCTTGCCGAGTACCTTGGCAAAACGCTGGCCGATCTTACCCCCGACAGCATCGACGTTTACGAGCTTGACGCCGTCAACCGCCGCGACGCATCCGTCTCAGACCTGCCTTCGGTTGTCTACGTGATGCAGCCCCAGACGCAGATGGAAGCTATGGGCTACAACACCCTGGTTTACGGATGGGATGGCAACCACATGCTCCCGACCTACATGCACCCCAATGAAATCCTGGGCGGCGCTGTGGTTTCCGGCAGTTTCATGCCCTGCTCTTCCAAGATCTCCACCTACGAGTTTCAGAATAATCCCACCATCAAGCGCCTCATGAAAGAGCATGGCAAGACCCTCAACTTCCTTGGCGTGATCATGTCCAACCTGAATGTGATCATGGAACAGAAGGTCAGGTCCGCCATCATGGTCGCCCAGATTGCCAACAACCTTGGCGCCGACGGGGCCATCGTCGCCGAAGAAGGTTACGGCAACCCCGATGTGGACTACATCCAGGTAATTGTGGAGCTGGAAAAGGCCGGGGTCAAAACCGTCGGTATTTCCAACGAATGCACGGGCCGCGACGGCAAGTCCCAGCCCCTGGTGGCTCTTGACCCCAAGGCCGACGCCCTGGTTTCCACGGGCAACGTTTCCGAACTGGTGCATCTGCCCCCCATGAAAACCGTTCTTGGCGAACTGGACGCCCTGCAGCGCGACGGTCTTTCCGGCGGCTGGGCCGGTTGCGTCAATCCTGACGGATCGTGCCTGCTTGAGGACAACGCCGTCTTCTGCGCCGACCATCCCAGCGGGTACTCGGTCAAGCGCTGCTTCGAGTTTTAATCGCCCACGAAAATACCCATTGGTACGTCGATAATTTTTACTCTATCGGGAGAAGACCATGAAGAAAAAAGCTATCCACTACCTCAACCAGTTCTTCGGGCAGGTTGGCGGTGAAGACATGGCGGACTATGAGCCGGCCATGCACGATGGCGCTCTTGGATGCTCGAATATCTTCAATGCCGTTTCCAAGAATGTTGAAATCACGAACACCCTGATCTGCGGCGACAACTTTATGGCCTCGCATGCCGAAGAGGCCGTGGAACGCTGCCTCAAGCTGCTTGAAGGCAAGGAGTTCGACATCTTCATCGCCGGTCCGGCCTTTAACGCCGGTCGCTACGGCAATGCCTGCGGCCTTGTGTGCAAGGCTGTCAGCGAAAAGTTCAACGTGCCGGTCATCAGCTCGATGAACGTTGAAAACCCCGGCGTCGAGCTTTTCAAAAAAGACCTGTATATCTTCAAGGGCGGCGCTCGCGCCACGACCATGAAGGCCGACATGACCGCCATGGTCAACTTTGCCGACAAGATCGCCGCGGGCGAACGCCTGTTGCCCGCCGAGATGGAAGGCTACTTCGGCCGCGGCATCCGCCACCAGGTCTACCTTGAAGACCTCGGCATGGAGCCTGTGCCCGCCTGCGACCGCGCGGTGGACATGCTGCTTGCCAAGCTTGCCGGAAAGGAATTCCAGACAGAACTGCCCATCCCCGCCCCTGACCTGATCCCCATTGCCCCGGCCATCAAGGACATCACCAAGATCAAGATCGCCCTGGTCACTTCCGGCGGCATCGTGCCCGTGGCCAACCCGGACAGGATAGAATCCTGCTCGGCCACACGCTGGGGCAAGTACGACATCGCCAAGATGGCCGCGCTGGAGTCTGGCGTGTTCAAGACCATCCACGCTGGCTACGACCCTGAACAGGCGGACAAGAACCCCAACGTGGTCGTGCCCCTGGACGCCATCAGGGCCTTGCAGAACGAAGGCCTGCTCGGCGAAGTGGACGACTACTTCTACACCACCGTGGGTACGGGAACGACCCAGGGCGAAGCGGCGCGCATGGGCCGCGAGATTGCCGAAGTGCTGCACCAGAGGGGAGTTGAGGGCGTCATCCTCACCGCCACCTGAGGAACCTGCACTCGTTGCGGTGCAACGATCGGAAAAGAGATTGAACGTAGCGGCATCCCTGTTGTGGTCATGTGCAACCTTGTCAATATCGCGAAAACAGTCGGCAGTAACCGCATAGTGCCCACGTTCGCGGTTCCCTATCCTCTTGGCAATCCTCAGGCATCCCTTGAAGAACAGTGGAAGATGCGCCTGCACAGAGTCGAAAGGGCTGTTGAAGCCCTGCAAACCGATGTGCAGGACCAGACCGTCTTCCCGGTGGAAAAATAGCAGACAATACATACGGCCCGCCATTGCCCCGCAATGGCGGGCCGCCTTGTACCAGGGCTTTTCCCCGGATCAATCCAGAACTGCAATGTGAGGAGGAAGCCATGAGCAATGATTCAGAAGTTCACAAAAGCCGATTTGTTTATTATGTATCTTTGATTTTCGTTCTTAGCGTGGTCGGCATTGGGCTTATGATCCCTGTACAATTCGGCAGTTTCACAGGAAGTGTTTTCACGTTTCTGACGAAGTACATGGGCTGGTGGTACATGCTGTCCGTGAACTTTTTTGTCATTTTTTGCATTGTTCTTGCCTTCAGCCGGTTCGGCAGTCTCAGAATGGGCAAGCCCGATGAAAAACCCGAGTTTTCCACGATGAGCTGGTTCGCAATGCTTTTTGGGGCCGGCCACGGCGTTGGCATGGTCTTCTACGGCGTTGCGGAACCGCTCATCAACTACATAGTGCGTCCCTTTGGCGCCGCTGATTCAGGTCAGGCCGCAGAAGACGCCCTGCGCGCCTCCATCATCCACTGGGGCCTGCACCCCTGGGCCGTGTACGCTGTCATCGCCATGTGCCTTGCGTACTTTCAGTTCAGAAAGGGCGCTCCGGGCCTGTTCAGCAGCCTCTTTCTGCCCATCCTTGGCAAAGACGCCGCCCGCACACCCATTGGCCGCATCATTGACGTGGCGGCCGTGTTCGCCACCATTGCCGGCGTGGCCACATCGGTAGGGCTCGCCGTCATGCAGGTCAACAGCGGCCTGCACTTCCTCTTCAAGCTGCCCGAAAACATTACCGTTCAGCTTTCGCTGATTGTAATACTTGGATTTTTCTACACATTTTGCACGGCAACAGGTCTGGACAAGGGCATCAAGCTCCTCGCCAACTCCAACCTCACGCTGTGTATCGTTCTGTCTGTGGGACTTCTGATCCTCGGGCCCACACTGCCCATTATTGAAACCAGCATGGCTGTCATCGGCAACTATCTCAGCCACTTCATCACCGACAGCTTCAGGGTGGCCCCGTACGGCGGCTCGTACCGCAACTGGCTGGACGACTGGACCCTCTACTACTGGGCCTGGTGGATCGCCTGGGGACCCTTTGTGGGCTCTTTTGTGGCCAGAATTTCGCGTGGCCGCACAATCAGGGAATTTGTCGCCGGCGTGCTTATAGTGCCCACCCTGGGCGGCGTGGTGTGGTTCTCCATCTTCGGCGGAACGGCCCTGCACATTCAGGTGACGGGCATTGCCGACATCGCGCAGACCGTCAAGGACAATATCGCCGTGGGCATCTACCTGATGTACGACTATGTGCCGCTGGGCAGCATCATGTCTGTGCTGATGATGGCCCTGCTGATCATTTTCGTGGTGACTTCCGCCAGTTCGTCCACCTATGTGCTGGCCATGTATACCTCCGACGGCATGCTTAACCCGCCCAAGGGCCGCATGGCTGTATGGGGAACGCTTCAGGCCGGGCTCGCCTTCGTGCTGCTGCTCACAGGCGGCATCAAGGCGCTGCAAACATCGTCCATAACAGCGGCGGCGCCATTCTCCATTATTACGGTCGTCGCCTGCTGGTGCCTGTGGACAGCACTGAACAAGGATTTCCCCAAAGGAGTGGAAGTTCGCTAAATTAATGCCTTGGCCCCGGCGGCACACAGGATTCCAGTCTTCCTTGTACCGCATCTGCAACTGGCCCGGTGATTGCATACAGGCACATAAATCTGATGCATGAAAGCCGCCAGCGGATCACATGAGGCCAGGCATGACAGTCCCTCCTCCACAAAAGGCCTGCGGCAAATGTTGTCGAGTTTGCCGCAGGCCGCCCGGCAGCCATCCGGCCAGGGGAAAGCGCGTAGCGGGGCCGTCCATACATTTGGGCTGGGAATGGTTTTGATTTTTTATCCCGCGACACTGCAACAAGGAACTTATGATGGAAACTCGTGAACTCGTCATCATTGGAGCGGGCCCTGCCGGGCTTTCCGCCGCCATCTACGGCAAGCGGGCCGGTCTTGATACCCTGGTGCTGGAAAAGGGCCGTCCCGGCGGCCAGATACTGACCACCAGCCGGGTGGAGAACTACCCCGGCATCCTTGACGGCACCGGCACGGGGCTGGCCGACGCGTTTCGCGCCCATGCGGAGTTTTTCAAGGCGGAATTCAGGTCAGCTTCTGTGCAGAAGCTTGAGGCGCGTGACGGAAAAAAAATCATCACCCTCAAGGACGGCAGTGAAATAGCCGCCGGTGCCGTCATCGTGGCCAGCGGAGCCTATTTCCGCAAGCAGGGTTGCCCTGGCGAAAAGAAATACACGGGCATGGGCGTTTCCTACTGCGCCGTGTGTGACGCCGCTTTTTTTGAAGACCTCGAAGTGGCCGTCATCGGCGGCGGCAACACCGCCGTTGAAGAAGCCTGCTATCTTACGGGCTTTGCCTCCAAGGTCTACCTTGTGCACCGCCGCGACCAGTTCCGCGCCGACAAGCTGGTGGTGGAACACGCCATGGCCAATCCCAAGATCGTGCCCGTTCTGGACAGCGTGCTGGAATCCATTGAAGGCAGCGACATGGTGGAAAAAATCGTGGTGCGCAACGTGAAGACCGATGAAAAACGCGAAATTCCCTTGAGCGGCGTGTTCATCTTTATCGGCACCCTGCCCAATGACGAATATGTGCGCGGCTTGCTGGAAACGGATTCCAGCGGCTGGATCGTCACCGACGACAAACTGCAAACCTCGGTGCCGGGCATTTTCGCCGCGGGCGACGTGCGTGACACTTCGTTGCGCCAGGTGGTTACGGCCGCAGGCGACGGGGCCAGGGCCGCCATGTCGGCCTATGCCTATCTGCAGCACTAGAGCAGATTAACTTTGAAATGCTTCACATTTCAAAGTTTTCATTCAGCCGAAAAATGCGATTTTCGGCTGAATCCACGCCATGTTATGGCGCGCTGCACTTTCGTACAGCGTCAGAGCATTTACACTTTTTCAAAGTCAAAATGCTCTAAACCGGCTTTCAGGAGATACCACTATGAAAACTGTCGGCGTCAAGGCTGCCGCCTACTGTCTGAATTTTGCACCGGAACTGGCCCTGCACTATGGCGGCACCCCCTCCCAGGAACGCAAGGCCAAGCCCGATTCCGAATTCCTGCGCGAACTGCCCAGGCACGCGCAAACCTATGAACAGGCCATTGCCTACGCCCCCAACAAGACTTACGTGGGCGCCATGAGTGTGGACGCGCTTGCAGGCGCCCCCACGCCCTGGATTGACAACCTGAGCGCGCCCGAACGCTTTGGAAAATTCGGCGAGATCATGCCTGAGGACGAATTTATCGGCCTTATGGACATCTGCGACGTCTTTGATCTCATCTGGCTGGAACAAAGCTTTGCCGCCGCTGTGGGCTCCAGGCTGGCCAAAAATCCCGTCATGGGCGAAAAGCAGCTTGCCCGGCTTGAAAAAGGCCGGCCCGAAGCTGAACTGCTTGAAGCCATTGAAAAGCAGCATGCCCTGCCCATCTACTTTGAGAACAAGCTCGTGGCCTGCTGCCGTCGCGCCCACGACACGGATGAAAACCTCGAAGCGGGCATCATGCTGGAAAACCTGGCCTGCAAGGCCAGCGGCGTGCTGTGCCTGATGCACCTCATCAAGAATGCCGGCATGGAGCCCACGGATATTGATTTTGTGGTGGAATGCTCCGAAGAAGCCGTGGGCGACGCCATGCAGCGCGGCGGCGGCAACATGGCCAAGGCCGTGGCCGAAATAGCCGAGTGCACCAATGCCAGCGGCTTTGACGTGCGCGGCTTCTGCGCGGCCCCCGTGGCGGCCATCATCGGCGCGGCCAGTATGGTCGCCAGCGGCGTGCGCCCCAATGTGGCTGTCATCAGCGGCGGTTCCGTGCCCAAGCTGTACATGAACGCGCGCGACCATATCAAAAAGGGCGTCGTGCCGCTGGAAAACTGCATCGGCAGCTTTGCCCTGCTGCTTACCCCCGACGACGGCCAGACCCCGGTCATACGCCTTGACTGCATCGGCAAGCACAGCGTGGGCGCGGGCGCGTCACCGCAGGCCATTACCTCTGCCCTGACCTTTGAGCCCCTGTCCCGCGTGGGCCTCAAGCTGACGGATGTGGACAAGTACGCTCCGGAACTGCACAACGCCGAAATCACCCTGCCCGCAGGCGCCGGCAACGTGCCCGAAGCCAACTACAAGATGATCGCGGCCCTTTCCGTCATGAAAGGACAGATTGAACGCGGCGACATCCCCGCCTTTGTCGAGCAAAAAGGCATGCCCGGCTTTGTGCAGACCCAGGGGCACATTCCCTCCGGCGTTCCCTATATGGGCCACGCCATGGAAGCCCTCAAAAGCGGCGCTATCAAGCGCGCCATGATCATTGGCAAGGGCAGCCTCTTTTTGGGCCGCCTGACAAACCTGGCCGACGGCGCTTCCTTCATCATGGAAGGCCCGGGCACGGGCGCTGACGCCGCCACCGGGAGCATCAGCCGGAACGACGTGACAGACATGCTGCTCACGGCTCTTGGCGATGTGGCCGCCAACCTGCAAAAAAGTTAGGGGGAGCAGCTATGGTCAGGCAAGAAAACCAGCGCGCCCTCCTGGGCAAAGCCCTTGAGGACCTGGTGACGCGCGCGCGCAACGGCAAGCCGTTGTGCCGCATAGGCCTCATGGCCGCTGGCGGCGAACACCCGCAAAAGGAGTTTCTTTGCGCTGCGGCCGCCGCCATGCGGGAAGACGCCGCGCTTATCGTGACGGGGGTGGGGCCCAGGCCCGTTGATCCCCTGCCAGCAGGCATGGAGTGGATCGAAACTGGCTGCGAAAGCGGCGAACTGGCTGCGGCTATGGAAAAAGCGCTGGACGAAGGTCGCATCCAGGGTGCTGTGGCCCTGCACTATCCCTTCCCCCTTGGGGTCACCACTGTGGGACGGGTGATGACGCCGGGCACGGGCGCGCCCATGTTCGTTGCTTCCAGCACGGGCATAAGCGCGGCTCACAGGCAGGAGGCCATGCTGCGCAACGCCGTGCTGGGCGTGGCCGTGGCCAAGGCCCTGGGCATATGCCGCCCCAGCCTTGGCGTGCTGAATCTTGACGCCGCCCCCCAGGTGCTGCGTGCCCTCACCCGCATGGTGGAAAAGGGCTATGCCCTGAACCTCGGGCAGAGCGCCAGAAGCGACGGCGGTTCCCTGCTGCGCGGCAACGACCTGCTGGCCGGCACCGTGGACGTGTGCGTCACGGACACGCTGACGGGCAATGTGCTCATGAAGCTTTTCAGCGCGTTCACCTCCGGCGGTCTGTACGAGACCACAGGGTGGGGCTATGGCCCCTCCGTGGGCGAGGGCTGGAACAAGGTCGTCAGCATTGTCTCCCGCGCTTCGGGCGCGCCGGTCATGGCCAATGCCCTGGCATACACGGCTGCGGCCGTGCGCGGCAATCTGCCCCGGATGGTGGCGGAAGAACTGCATCTGGCCAGGGCCGCCGGCCTTGACGACGAGCTGGCGGCATTTGCCAAGACGGACGCGGCCCCGGTCGAAACCGTGCAGGCTCCGCCAGCCGAACCCACTGATGAAGAAATCCACGGCATTGACGTGCTGGACCTGGAACAGGCCGTGCGTTGCCTGTGGAAAGAAAAAATATACGCCGAAGCCGCCATGGGATGCACAGGCCCGGTTGTCAAGCTGGCTGTGGCCAACCTTGAGAAGGCCCGGAAAATCCTTAACACTGCAGGATATATATAGAATCCTCCGACAGGCGGGCCGACCGTGTCAGAGTGTCCGGCACAGGCACAGGCCCGCCTTTATCGGCACATTGTAATCGTACGCAACCAAGCGAGGTAGTTAATGATCATCGTCGATAAAGAAAACTTTGAAGCTGAAGTGCTGCAGAGCGCCATGCCCTGCGTTGTGGATCTCTGGGGCCCGCAGTGCGGGCCCTGCCTGGCCCTCATGCCCGAAGTGGAAAAGCTGGCTGAAAGCTATGAAGGCAAGGTCAAGTTCTGCAAGCTCAACGTGGCGGAAAACCGCCGCCTGGTCATCAGCCTGCGCGTCATGGCCGTGCCCACCATCCTGTTCTACAAGGGTGGGGAATGCGTGTCGCGCATTTCCGGCGACGCGGTTTCCATTGAAGCCATCAAGGCGGAAACCGAAAAGCTGGCGTAGCGATTTTTGCTTTGGCCCGGCCACAAGGCGGGGCCAGGGCGAATACGATGCGGATAACGGGCCGCAGTGGCCCGCTACTATAAACTGCCCGCAATCTCAAGGAGTTGGCAATGGGTAAACTCGAAGGCAAGAAGCTTCTGCTGCTTGGCGAAAGGGACGGCGTACCCGGCCCAGCCATGGCGGATGTGTTCGCCAATTCGGGCGCGGAGATTCTTTTCTCCGCCACCGAATGTTTTGTCTGAACAGCCGCTGGAGCCATGGATCTGGAAAATCAGCAGCGCGTCAAAGACGCCGCTGAGAAGTTTGGTGGTGAGAACGTAGTGGTGATTCTCGGTTCTTCCGACCCTGAAGGGGCGGAAATCTACGCCGAAACCGTCACCCTGGGCGACCCCACCTACGCCGGACCCTTGGCTGGAGTCCCGTTGGGACTCTGCGTGTACCATGTTCTGGAGCCCGAACTGAAGCAGGAAGCCGATCCCGCCAAGTGGGAAGAGCAGATCAGCATGATGGAAATGGTTCTCAACGTGGATGCGTTGGTTGAATCTGTGCGCAAAATGCGCGAGGCCAACAGCAAGTACGCTCTTTAGAGCAGATTAACTTTGAAAATGTATATTTTCAAAGTTTGAGGCACGCTCACTTCGGCGTTTAACAGCGCAAATAAATAGCGGTGCTGTCTTCGCGGCAGCCGTTGCCCGCAGGGCTGAAGCTGCGCTTACGCCTCCGTGGCGGGCGTCTGCTCCCGCATCCGCCAGAGCAATTTCATAATGAAATTGCTCTGGGCCATTTCAAACGATGATTGCTGTTAACCGGATACAGTAACAGCCACAGTATCAGCAAAACAACAAACTGTTCCCCATGGGGCATTCGCGCCACGGGGAACAGTTTGTTGTACGCCTGGCAACTGAGCCGGAACCTCCCAGGGCCTTGCGCGCGGGTATCTGTATTGTCGTTTTCAAACCTGCGGCACGACCATCCCGGCTATCCTGGCCTCAGGCCGCCTTCGCATCCGCCTCACCGTCAAAGGGGCGCTCGGGATGCATGAACCATGTCAAAATGGCCCCCACGCCGCAGATGGACACGGAGATGGAGAATGGCACAACCCAGCTGCCGGTGATATCCACAACCATACCAAAAACGATGGGCGAAATAATGCCCGCCAGCCCGAACCCGAAGTTCATCATGCCGCCGGCAACCCCCGCGTAGTTTCTGGAAATATCCATGGGCACCGCCCAAATGGTGCCGCAAATGAGCTCCATTGAGAAGAAAGACAAACAGAGAAGGATGGAGATGGTTGTAAGGTCCGAGGTGAAGAGGGTGCCGAGCAAAAACGTGCCACCCATGCAAAATGATATGGCGATGAACAGATTGCGTGCCAGTCGCTTTCTGCCGGTTTTTACCAGGATATGGTCAGAAATCATGCCGCCCAGCGTGTCGCCGACAACACCAGCCGCCATGGTCAGGCCAGCCAGCAGCGCGGAATTTTTCAAATTCAAACCATGAACATTCTGGAAGAACAAAGGCAGCCAGGAAATGAACACCCACAGCATCCAACCATAACAGAAGTCCACCATGGTCACCGGAAGCATACGCTTGCCCAGTGCCTTGAACGGAATCTTGGACTGTCTGGTCACGATGGACGGCGGGGGCAGGTCCTTGAGATCTTCCGCGCTCATGGCAGGGTGCTGATGCGGGTCATTACGATAAAAGACATACCACAAGATTGCCCACAGCAATGAAAGGCCGCCGCAGACATAAAAGGCTGCCCGCCAGCCGTCCAGAATAATAAACCACGCCACCAGCGGCGGAGCGACGGCGCCGCCAAACCGTGAAGCGCTGTGCGTTATACCCTGAATAAAGCCAAACCGATGCGTTGGATACCAGTTGCGCATGGCGGCGGTTGCGGCTGAAAAAGTTGGCCCCTCACCGCACCCCAGAAGAAGGCGCGCGATGAACAGGGTTATGAGGCCGGTGATAAAACCGGTGTAAATGGTGGACAGCGCCACTACGCAACCGCAGATGAAGAGCGACAGGCGCGCGCCCCACTGCTTGACCATCCATCCACCTGTAAGCTGGCCAACGAGATAGGGGTAGGAAAACGCGGAAAAAGCTATGCCGATTTCTGTCGCGTGAAAGCCGAATTCCTTCATCATGTCCTTGGCAGAGAGGGATATATTCACCCTGTCAAGATACATGATAAAATAAAGACTGCATAAAAGAATCGTAACAACTAACTTTGGATTAATTAAACTTTTTTTCTGTACCTGTGTGCCTTGTTGTATGTCTTGCATATTGCGCCACCTTATACTGTATTAACGTTACAGCAGTTCCAGATACTTGCTTTCCGCAGCAAACATTTCCGTATTGTCCTGCGCCACAAGGGTATTCTTCGTCACCTCGGGCACAGCGGACGCCCCCCGGATGTTCCGCGCTCCACTGCATCTGGTTCGGGCAAAGCCTGCGCCCCTGGCGCAGCACTGGCCGATAACTTCCTTTGCCGATTGAGGAATTGCCGCTCGCTAAAACATAAAATCTTGCTCAATATATCTCGATGCAACAGTGATATGCGCTCAAGCCCCCCTTCCGCGCGGGTCTTTACAAACCTGGCGCCTGACGCCGAGGCCGCGTGAGGAACAGTTTGTTGAGGGCTTCGACGCATCCAGCCACAACCACCCTTATGGGTTATTTTTCACAATTAAAAGCAGAGGCTCCGCCCGTATGAAAAAATTTAATATAATATATAAGCTAGTTACTTATATCAATCCTCGTTCTCTCCCACGATAATTCATCACATGCCATTATTATATATTTATATTTTATAATGTTATGCATGTGATTTTTTGATCAATTGGATTTAAAAAAATATCGACGCGCCATCCCAAAACAGGCAATAATATACTGGGTTAGTATATATTCCATAGCGTATCGCTTTCGAGCCCTGGAGTGATACTCCCACCCCGCGCACATCTTCGCGTCCCGCTCTCGCACGCCAGGCCGGAATACGTTGTGCCATCCAGCCGCCGCCGGCTTTCACCCTTGCCTCCTCCTGACCGCGAGCGGCATGCCTGAGTCAGGAGGGGCAAAGGGGTTTTGTTTGGAGCATCATGCCTTCGGGGCATCTCCTGGTCTGCTGGAGGTCGACGGCCGAACACGGGGGTCCAGTTCAGTCGTCAGGCCCTCAGGAACGTCGCGTAGCTATCGTCTGCCGTTCAATGCCCCGGTGCTTTGGCTTTTCTCAACAAAATGAATCCCGGCCTTGCGCGTTAAGAAATTTTGCAAGCCTGCCGAAGCAGCGGCCCCACCTGGCTCGGCTTGGCCGCCGTAAGCGCGCCCGCCATTTCCAAGGCTCTGACCTTGCCTTTCACAGTGCCTTTGCCCCCGGTGACGATGGCGCCCGCATGGCCCATACGCTTGCCTTCCGGCGCGGTACGCCCGCCGATGAAGGCCACCAGGGGTTTTGTAAATATCTTTGCCTCCATCGCCTCAGCCACCTCTTCTTCCATACTGCCGCCAAGCTCGCCAATGATGACGACAGCTTCTGTTTCCGGATCAGCTTCGAACATGGGCAGCAATTCCGCAAAGCGGGTTCCGGGCACGATGTCCCCCCCCACGCCGATGAGGGTGCTGACGCCAAAACCGCCCTTCACCACTTCCGCTGTCACTTCGTTGGTAAGCGAACCGCTGCGGGTCATGACGCCTATGGAACCGCGCCTGTACACCCGCTCGATCCAGTAGGGTATGCATCCGGCCATGCCCTTGCCTGGAGAAATGACGCCCGAGGTATTGCCTCCGATGACCATGGCCCCGCAGGAGTGCGCGGCACTGCGGATTTGCAGGCATTCGTGAATGGGGATGCCGTCGGCGATGGTGACGATTTTTTTAATGCCCGCGTCCAAAGCCTCAAAGACAGCATCCTTGGTAAAGCGCGGCGGAACGAACAGCATGGCCATTTCGGCAGGATGCTCCTGCACCCCACGCTTGACGGAATGGAATACGGGCACGCCGTCCACATCCTGCCCTTCCTTGCCGGGCGTGACGCCAAAGACAACCTTGGTGCCCATTTCTTTCATATGCTTGAGCCAGTAGCTGCCTTCTTTGCCGGTAGCGCCCTGAACTTCAACGGTGGTGGTTTCGTCGATAAAAATGCTCATTACCTCACTCTCCCCGCAGCGATATCCACTGCGCGCTGTACGGCTTCCTCAGTTTCACTAAGGGGTTCCAGGCCAGCCACGCGCAAGGTGTCAAAGGCCTCTTCTTCATTGGTGCCGCGAATGCAGGTTACAATGGGCACGTCGGGCTTGAGTTCATTTATGGCTTCCACCAGGCCGTTGGCCATAACGTCAGCCCTGGCGATGGTGCCAAAGGTCACCACCAGGATAACCTTGCATTTGTTACGCAGGCAAAGCCGCATGGCTTCACGCGCTTTTTTGTAGTTGGGGCCGCCGAACTCAAGATAGTTGGCTACGTTGCCGCCAGCATAATTGATGAGGTCAAACACCGTGGTGGTAAGGCCCGCCCCTGCGCACATGAGCGAAATATCACCGTCAAACTGCAGGTAGGGGATGCCCTCAAGCGCGGCTTCATATTCGGTATCGCTGTCGAAATGCGCGCGTGTCAGCGGATATTTGCCGTCAAAGTTGCCCATGTTGTCGTCAGTAATGAGCTTGCCGTCGCCAGCGATAACGTCGCCATTTCCGCTTACGAACAGAGGATTGATTTCCGCCAGCTCAGCGCCGTACTTACGAAAAACCTTATAGAGGCTTTGCAGAACGCCGCCGACTTTTTTGGCCAGATCGCCATCAAGGCCAAGGCCAAAGGTCACTTCCCGCACGTGGTGCGGCATGAGCCCTCCGTCTATGTCCACCTCAATCTTCACCAGCTTTTCCGGTGCCTCCTCTGCCAGCTTTTCAATCTCCACGCCGCCCTCGGCGCTGGATATGACAGTGATTTTCGCGCTGACGGGATCAAGGGTTATGGCCAGATACAGCTCCCGCGCGATGTCAATCGCCTGCTCCACAAGGATGCGGCGCACGCCGTGCGTGGAGGCAAAAAGCTCCGCCGCCTTGCTCGCGGCCTCGCCCTCTGTTTTGACAACCTGGATAAGGCCCGCCTTGCCGCGCCCGCCGCGCAGCACCTGCGACTTAAGAACGCAGGGCAGTCCCACGGTTTGTATGGCGACCTGCACTTCGGAAACCGAGGAGCACAATATTCCTTGCGGAATAGG
This sequence comes from Desulfovibrio simplex, assembly GCF_055387835.1. Taxonomy (NCBI): domain Bacteria; kingdom Pseudomonadati; phylum Thermodesulfobacteriota; class Desulfovibrionia; order Desulfovibrionales; family Desulfovibrionaceae; genus Desulfovibrio; species Desulfovibrio simplex. Next base: position 3,360,589 of record NZ_AP042377.1, on the reverse strand, counting down.
AACGCCGCTTTCCGCAAAAGCCTCTTTTGCCTGGAATTCGAATAATTTCATGGGTGGTTCCCCCTGGGGTTTTGTTTGGTACGCGGCCGGGATGCGCCTTAAAAAGGAACGCACCGGCTGCCGGTTTCAAATGAAACGGCTCTACTTTTCGTACTTATTCCAGAACGCACCCCACATTTCTTCATCCGTAAAGGTCCAGGGTTCTACGGGCTCGTTGACCCAGGTGATATTCAGAAAATGTTTGAAATGGACATTTTCCGTGGTGATATTGCCACCCCACGTGCCGCAGCCCAGAGTAGCCGTGGAGGGCATACGGTTGGAGGGATGCCCGCCGTTGGCAGCAGCCATGGGCTGACGCACGGTCACGCGGCTGGTCTGCATCTCATTGCCAAGGCGCTCGATATAGTCCCGCTTGAATGTATGGATGCCGCAGGAGTGGCCGGGGCCGACGCGACTGGTCAAGATCTTGAGGATATCCACAGCGGTGTCGAAATCCTTGGCGCGGTATGCCACCAGCACGGGAGAAATCTTCTCGTCAGCGAACTGATCGGTCCGGGGATCTTCATCGCTTTCCACCAGCAGCATGGTGACGTCTTCCGGCACGGATATGCCGGCGCCCTTGGCGATAACCAGCGACGATTGGGCGATGACATCGGGGTTAAGAGCCATCTTGCCCTTTTTGTTCAGCTTCCACATGTGCTGTTTGAGAGCGTCCGCTTCCGGGGCAGAGCAGACATGAACATTCATTTCTTTAAAGGCGGCGATGGTCTGATCGTACACGGCGTCCACCACAATAATGGCGTTTTCCGAGGAGCAGGAGGTGGCGTAGTCAAAGGTTTTGCTGCTGTGGATTTTCTGCACGGCGTCAGGGATATCAGCGTCTTCCGCCACAATGGCCACAGCATTGCCTGCTCCTACGCCATATGCCGGGGTACCGCTGGAATAGGCGGCTTTGACCAGAGGGCCGCTGCCTGTGGCAACTATCAGGTCGGCTTTGAGCATCAAGTCCGCCGTATCTTCACGTTCGGACCGCTCAAGAACCTGAATGAGGTCCACAGGGGCGCCCACGCGCTTCAGGCCGTCGCGCATGAGTTCAATGGCCTTGGTGGTGCATTCCTTGGCCCGGCTGCTTGGTTTAAAGATGACCGCGTTGCCGCCCTTGAGGATGGAGATGGCCTTGCCGCCGGCCGTGGCTGTGGGATTGGTGGCGGGAAGAATGGCGCAAACCACGCCTACCGGCTTGGCATACTTTGAAATTCCCGTTTCTTCATTGCGCTCGATGCAACCCACTGTTTTTACACCCTGAATATCGTGGAGCACACCGCCAATTTTTCTCTTATGCTTGACAAACTTGCTCTCAAAGTTGCCATAACCGGTTTCTTCAACGGCCAGCTTTGCAAGTGTCGCGGCATTGGCGTCATTATACACCTCCCAGCCCACAGAAAGACAAACATCGTCGATCTGTTGCTGCGTGTAGCCAGAAAAAATCTTTTGCGCTTGCCTTGCGGCATCCAACAGCTCATCAACGCTTTTCATAGCAAAATTCTCCGGTAGATATTCTCAGATAAGAAATCGTTACATCACATGCCGTATTGTGCTGTTATAATTTTCACATAAGCAATAAGCGGTCCAAAGCTGTTAACAAACTAATATTACAGTAAATTCTTAAGAAACCAGCAGCGTAAAGTGTATGGGCGGCCGGATAGTGTCTGAAAATCCAGACATAACTGTATGGATGTTTTCTGGGAATCAAGACACATTCAAAGTTTAGAAGACTGCTATTCTCGATAATTGTGGATATTTCACTGCAATACTATTTCAATATATATTTTTATAACGTACTAAAAAAATAAATTTATATTATATGAACCAAATTAATGCATGAATACATTTTAATTATACAAATATATTGCTATCAATTGTTCTTAAAACAATTGAAATCTTATAAATTATGATGTATATATATTTATTTTCTTTCATAATTTGTTCATAAAGAACTGTCTTTAAGTTATTTTTTTCACATTACATGATTTATCTTACAACAGCATAATATAGCTGAATTTTATTCCATAAAATGACTTGGATCATTTTGTGCATAGGTTTTGGACATTCAGACCAGCACCATTCAGGTCCACATAGTACAATTGCCGTATTGCGCTATCGACGCCGCGCCAGTTTGCCTGCGGCGATCCGAACCGGTGCAGGTCGCGCACACTTTTCTCAAGGAGAACATACCAATGCCCAAGATGACGCCCAGTGAGGCCATGACGGAAGTTCTGGTTCAGGAAGGAGTAAACCATGTCAGCGGCATTCTCGGTTCCGCGTTTATGGACATGCTGGACCTGTTTCCCGCAGCGGGGATCGACTTTATTTCAGTGCGCCACGAACAGACTGCCGGACATATGGAAGACGCCTACAGCCGTCTTACCGGCAGGGCCGGCGTGGTTATCGGCCAGAACGGCCCCGGCATCACCAACTATGTGACGGCTGTGGCCACGGCCAACATGGCGCATTCGCCCATGGTGGTTCTTTCTCCCAGTGCGGGCAGCATTTCCGTCGGTTGGGACGGTTTTCAAGAATGCGACACGTGGAATCTGTTTAAACCCATTACCAAGGCCTCGCTGCGCGTACCCCACCCCAAGCGCGCGGCCGACATCGTACGCACGGCTTTCCGCATTGCCTATGCCGAACGCGGCCCGGTGCTTGTGGACATCCCGCGCGACTATTTTTACGGCGAGCTGGATGAAGACATTCTGCATCCTTCGCAGTACCGCGTGGCTCCCGGCGGCATCGGCAACCCCGAGCATTTCGCGGCCGCCGTGGAAGTGCTGAAGAACGCCAAAAATCCGGTGATCATCTCCGGGCGCGGCGTGGTGGATTCCGGCTGCGTTGCCACCATCAAGGCCATGGCCGAATACCTTGGCGCGCCTGTGGCGACCACCTACCTGCACAACGACGCCTTCCCCTGCGACCATCCGCTGTGGACCGGCCCCATAGGCTACATGGGCTCCAAGGCCGCCATGCGCATCCTGCAGAAGGCCGACGTCATCCTGGCCGTGGGCACCAGGCTGTCCTACTTCGGCACCCTGCCGCAGTACGACATCAACTACTTCCCCAAGACCGCCAAGATCGTGCAGATCGACATCAATCCGCGCCACATCGCCAAGACGCATCCCGTGGCAGTGGGCCTGTGCGCCGACGCCAAGGACGCCTCCGAGGAACTGTTCGCGCGACTGCGTCAGGCTGTGCCCGCCAAGACCGACCTGACCTATGTGCATAATATGGTGACGGACGAGCTGAACGGCTGGTATCAGGAAATCGCCCTTATCGCCGACGAACCCGTGGAAGCCGGACGCATGCATCCGCGCAAGGCTCTTGAAGTGGTGGGCAAGTTCGTCACCGACAACGACGCCATCGCCACCACGGACATCGGCAACACGTCCTCCACTGCCAACAGCTACCTGCGCTTCAAGAATCCCAAGCGCCATGTGGCCACGCTGACCTTCGGCAACACGGGCTTTGCCTATCAGGCCGCTCTGGGCGCGCAGCTTGCCTGCCCCGAAGACCTGACGGTAGCCATCGTGGGCGACGGCGCGTGGGGCATGAGCCTTTTTGAAGTGCCCACCGCCTGCCAGTACAATCTGCCCGTCATCGCCACCGTGTATAACAACGGGGCCTGGTGCGCCGAAAAGAAAAACCAGGTGGACTTCTATAACAACCGTTTTGTGGGTGCGGACATCTGGTCCAAGTCCTATGCCAAGATAGCCGAGGCCATGGGCGCCGACGGCTACACGGTCAACACGCAGAAGGATCTGGCCGAAGCCCTTGAAGCGGCCAAGAAGAACCGACGCCCCGCGGTTATTGAAGTAATGACTGACGGTACGCGGCTTGCGCCTCCCTTCCGCAGAGACGCGCTGGCCCTGCCGACCAGATATCTGCCGAAGTACGAACATCTCGACAAAAAGAATTTTTAGGATGCTTCACAGCTAGAGTATTGCGATCACGCCTCCTCCACCATGCCGCCATCCCGGTTTGCCGTCGGGATGGCGGCATGGGCCGGCGACGAACACGTGCCGCCCGCCCTCCTCGCCAGGGCACACGTCCGGCGCTGCCCGGTCGAGCCTGATCCTGCCATGCGCAACGTCACCGTCGGTGTTTCCAGCATTCCGCCCCTTACCCGGCCGGCCATGCCGCCGTCATAATTGGAGCCAACTATACGGATTTATTTACGAGACACGACGCCAAGCAACATCGATACCCTTCTTCGTCTTAATGAGATGTTTTATTTACAATTTTCATGTTGTCTGAAATTTGGGCCTTTTTTATTCAAGGATTGCTGACTGATTTTTATTTCTGTATATTTGGACTTCTTTGTGCGCTGGAAGCGTCCTCTGTATGGCACGGTCAGCCCTGGCAACCCACGAAGGATCCATAATGTCTTCCAACTTGTCCCTTTTTGACCACAGAGAACAGTTCTATGAACTGATTCTCAACAGTCTGACAACCGGCATATATGTTTGCGACAACAACCTTGTGGTGAAATTCATCAATCAGGCCTATGCCGACTATTTAGGCCTGCCGCGCGAACAGATTCTGGGACGGCCCATCACCGAATTCATCCCCGACAGCCGCGCCCCCTTTGTAACCAGCACCGGGCAGCCAGAAATGGGCAACATCCGAAAATTTAAAGGCAAAGACGGCGAAAGGATGATCGTGGTCAACCGCCAGCCCTTTGAATACTCTCCCGGCGCCATAGGCATGCTCTCCCATACGCTTTTCAGCTCACGGGGAGAGTTCGACGCCGTGATGAAAAGAATTGAATACCTTGATAAAAAGGTCGCGTCCTACGAGCGGCGCATACGCAGTGCCCTGTCTCCCAACTACACGCTGCAATCCATCATTGGCGAAAGCGAAACCATCCGACGTTTCAAGGAATGTCTGGTGCGCTTCGCACGGACCAATGCGCCGGTGCTGATTCTCGGGGCAACGGGATCTGGAAAGGAGCTGGCGGCCAGCGCGTTGCATTGTGAAAGCGAGCGCCACGAAGGCCCCTTTGTGAGCATCAATTGCGCCGCCATCCCCAAAGAACTTTTTGAATCGGAACTGTTCGGGTACGCGCCAGGCGCATTTTCAGGCGCTCACAAAGACGGCAAGGTGGGGCAGCTTGAGCTGGCCCATCAAGGCACGCTTTTTCTGGATGAAATCGGCGACACCCCACTGCCCGTACAGGCCAAGCTGCTGCGCGTGCTGGAAAACAGCACTCTTTGCAGAGTGGGCTCAACACAACAGCGCTCAGTGAATTTTCGCTTGCTTGCAGCCACCAACCGCGACCTCAAAGCCATGATAGCCGAAGGCAGCTTTCGCGAGGATCTGTACTATCGCCTGAGCCCGTTACGGCTCATTGTGCCGTCCTTGCACCAGCGGAAGGAAGATATCCCCCTGTTGGCCCGGCATATTCTGGAGCGTATGGACAGGCAAGACGCCAAAATTTCAAAAAGCGCAATGCAGGCGCTTTTGATGTATTACTGGCCCGGCAATATCCGTGAACTCCGCAATGTGCTGACATCCGCCTTGAGCCTTTGCCGTGGCGACATCATTGATCTTGAGGATTTGCCACCCGAGATTCTTTCAGACTGCGGCAAGCTGGCTGCGGAAGCGACGGCCTCCACGTTCAGTACGCGTTCTTTGGCAGCGCAAGGCCCCGATTCTTCGCCAAGAGATCCAAAACTCAAAAAAAATAAAGATCTCGCCTCCACGCTGGCTGGCAACGAACTGCGCCTGATCGTCCTGGCCCTCAACGAATACGATTGGAATGTGGCCAAAGCTGCGAGAAGCCTTGGCATTTCCCGGGCCACTCTTTATGAAAAATTTAAAAAATATGGAATTTCGCGGAGTAATTACAATCAGCTGGACAAGGACAAACCGTAGACGCCGCTCAGTCGCGCCATTGATGGAAGGCATAACGGCCAGCGCGAAGAAATGCACCTCTTGCCGACGTTGTGGCGCTTCCAGAACGAGGCATCTTTTCCGCCAGAAATTCGCCTCTGGTACGCAACTTCACCCGGCATCTGTGCGCAACCTCTTTATGGGGATACGTTTGCTGGGACTGCCCGCACCCTCCCATGGCAAGCCGGCCCTCGCACCGTGCGGCGGCTGTGCTTTTGCAAGCCTTGATTTCTCTTTATCTCTCGGGGTACAGCCTCCCGCATGCGGGAAGCGCCCCACAGGCCGTGGCTCATGGTCACGGTTTATGGTCATGGCCCTGCCAATTCTGGCAATTTTCAACCAGCAATACCGCAACCCGCATACAATCTTTTCTTCTGCCTTGCCAAATGCCACCCCGGATAGGCTATTCACTATAGCATTTTCGCATCGAGAATATCCATTCTCAATGCTTCCAAGACGCCCGCTTCTGCGCGTATGCCGCGTTTTTGACAAAAGAGAGTGCCGCCCACTGAGGCGGCACTCTCTGTCTAATTCCCAAGACGCGGTAGTGAGTTCCTGGGGAGGGGATTTCCGGCTACATGTGCCACACGAATTCCACGTGCTTCGCGGGGCTTTACCACTTACGGATAATCAATGCCGTCTTTGCGGCAGCCGTTGCTTCAGCCGTTGTGACGCGCTGCACTTTCGTGCAGCGTCAGAGCATTTACACTTTTTCAAAGTTAAAATGCTCTAGCTCCGCCGCGTGAGCATAAGCTTGGCGATGGATTTTTCATCAGCTGGCGAGGCCATACTGACAAAAATCATTGTCAGTCCGTTGGCGAGAAGCGATACCAGGCCCTTGTTAATATTAAAGGGAACAAGGGGAAACATGTTGAACAGGATTATGCAACTGTAGCCAATGACCAGACCCGCCACAATCCCCCATTTGGAAACGCGCTTCCAATAGATGATCGCCAGCACGCCGGGCAAAAACTGAACAAACCCGTAGTAGGCGAAGTTCAACAGACCCAAAAGCAAGGTCGGGAAAAAAATGGTCAGAGCAACGCTTGTTCCCAGAAACAACGCGATGCACAATCTTGCCCAGGTAACGACTCTGGACTGCGGCGCGTTAGGAGCCAGCATGCTCAGGATATTCCGGGTCAGTATGCCGCTGACGCCCAGGGCAACGTCCGCCAGAACCAGCATGCAGGTGAGCGCGCCAGCGGCAGCGCAAAGTCCTACAATCCAGGGGGGAGCATTGGCCACGATCATGCCCATAAAGGCATCGTCCGGATTCTTCAGGCCAGGCACCGTAACCAGGCAGTAAAACGCAGCGGTGACAAGAAAGGCGTACATGAGCATGTACAGGGGCATGATAAGCTGGTTGAAGCGGACAATTTTTTCAGAACCCCCCGAAAAAATATACTGGAATATGAAGGGGACCATGTACAGGCCGAGGGATTGGACCACAATGGTGGAGATGACAAAGGTCACGTGCTTGTCGATAGGATCCATGGGAACTGTAAGATATTCAGGAAACCTGGCCAGAGCTTCTCTAAAAATGCCTTCAACGCCCCCCTGCATATGCGATGCAGCCAGTACACCGCCGATAATAATGGCCGAAACCATGAGAACATCTTTCAGGATGGCCACATAGGCCGATCCCTTTACGCCGCACAGGCCAACGTACAGAAAGGCGATGACAGCCGAAAGACATATGGCCATGTTATTGTTAATTTCTATGCCCAAATAGCGCAGTATCACGCTGAGTCCCACAAACTGCATCTGGGCCCACGGCAGAAGAACGACCAGACTCAGGATAGCGATGATGAAGCCGAGCCACCTGGATTCGAATCGCCACGCAAAAAAATCTCCCATCGTACTGGAGTTGCTTATTTTACCGATTCTCCAGATGCGCGGGTTGATAAAATAGCCCACAGGATAGGCAAGCAGAATATAGGCTATGAACCAGATCACATAGCTGGAGCCCTTTGAATACACTGCCCCCGGCACGCCGATCATTGTTCCTATGCCATAAATTTCGCCCAGCGTAATAAAGAACAGTAAAAATCCGCCCAGGCTGCGACTGGCGACAAGGATATCCTGAATGTTATTGGTGACAACACCTCTTTTTGCAAGAAACGCCAAAAAGAGCGACAGCGAAATAAAGAAGGCAAATACAACAATTGTCATGGCCGTTCGCCCTTTTCGCCATCATTGACGTCTGAAGTTTTATTTTCAGGATCAATCCTATAACCCATATACATACAAAATGAAGTAAGGGGGATGCATGAAAACAGCCAGAAATATATAAACGGAAATCCAAAAATGAAAGGCTCTGCGCGATTATAGAAAGGAAATGCGCCAACAACGGCAAGGTACGGTATTCCAAGGTTCAAAACGAAAACCCAAAACCGCTTTTTCATCTTTTCCTCCGGCAATAGAGTAATAAATCTATGGCCGCCCCACCGTTACGATCTTTGTACGAACTTGGATTCTTCCCTGGGTCTTTCTGTACAAAAGGCCGCACAGGAGCGCTCAAATCCACTTCAGCCAGGCACTTTCAATATTCATCCAGTTCAGGTCAGGCATGGTAGACGAGGCGCCCACCGGTAAACGTCATGTTGACTCGCACATCGCGCAAATTTTCAGGCGGAATGCGTTCCAGATTGTCGGAAAGAACTACAAAGTCCGCGAAGCAACCGGGGGCAATTCTGCCCCTGTCGTGTTCGCCACCGCAGCACAGCGCAGCATAGGTGGTATACGCCCGCAGAGCTTCAAGAGGGCATATGCGCTGATCTGGCCCAAGAAGAACACCCCCGCTGCTCACCCTGTTGACAGCCGCATGCATGGAGGCCAGGGCTGTAACCGGCAGTACGGGCGTATCAACATGCAGGGTAAAGGGCATACCCAGGCGAACGCTGCTCCCGGCCGGGTTGAGGCGCGCCGTGCGCTCCGGGCCAAGGAATATCTCCACGTGCCTGTCGCCCCAAACTTCAATATGGCGGGAAAAAAAGCTGGGAATGACGCCGCACGCCTTCATGCGCTCAAGTTGATTGTCAGAAGCGGTCTGCGCATGCACGATCATGTGGTGCAACGCCTTGTGGCCGTAGGCTGAAACAGCTTTTTCGAAAGCTCGCAAGGCTGTCTCCACCGCCAGATCGCCGTTGGCGTGTATCGCCACCTGGATGCCTGCCTGATGATGCGCGGCAACCATAGCGTCAATGTCTTCCTCAGGCATTAACAGCGCGCCCCTGTGGTTGGGCCGGCTATGATAATCTTCAAGAAGCGCTGCGGTGAATCCCTGGATGGAACCATCAATAAAAAACTTCAGCCCCCCAAAGGTGAGATGGGTGGAGCCGAAGTGATACAGCCCGAATGGGGCTAGCTTTGACATGATCGCGGGCAGAAACTGCAAATACACCCTGGCGTTCAATGCGTCTGCCCGTGCGAGTTCCAGATAGCTCCGCGTAATTTGTTCGGCATCGCCGCTCAAGCCGATGCCGCCATCCATAATGGTCGTAAAGCCCTGACTGTTGTAGTGCGCAATGGCCCGCGTCAGGTTGGAACGGATCGCTTCTGCCGAAGGGGCGGGCAGACGGCTCATGGCCGCCATGGCCGCCATTTCAGCCAGATATCCCGATGGTTGGCCGTCTTCGCCCAAGCCCACTTCGCCGCCAGCGAACCTTGTGTCTTCTGTTATGCCAAGAAGCTCCAGAGCCTTTGTGTTGGCATAGGCGAAATGGACAGAGATGTGGATGACAAATATCGGCTTGTCACGGCTGACGGTATCGAGATCCCAACGCGTGAGGTGGCGTTTGTCTTCAAGACCGGTATCATCATACCCGTAGCCAAGTATCCATTCCTCATCCCCAACGGTGGCGGATTTGGCCCTGAGCGCTTCCAGCACGCCAGCAATGGAGCGTCGGCTCAGCCCACAATCAACGCGATCCAGACAATCCGCATAGGAGGAAAGATGACTGTGCGTGTCGATGAGGCCGGGATACACAACGCCGCCGCACAGGTCCACCTCCCTGGCTCCAGCGCCCGCCGTTCTGCGGACATCCGCCAGGGAGCCCATTTGAAAGATGCGCCCCCCCTGGTGGAAAAGGCTTCGACCTTGGGCGTGTCGATATCCGCAAGAGGGATTATTTCAGCATTGGTAAAAATTGAGCACGATAAATCGAACATGGCGGCTCCAGTTTTGATTGCGATTTATCACGGCAGGAAGTTGATTTCTTTGTGACAAAGCAATACCCGTGCCACCACAGCACTTTTGCAAGAAATAATTTTCTATTTATATTGGCTGGTTACACAGTTCATTTTTGCCGGAGCTTCTCACTGACAAGTTATTTGTGAATTATATCTCAAAAAAAGATGCCAGCCGATTCAAAAAAGATTCGATACTTTTTCGTAATCCACCAAAAGGTTTTCCAATTTGTGCCACAGAAAAGTGGAAGGGCCAAAGGCGAGGCCTCATTGGGGCCGCTTTTGCTTGCCCGATTGTGCGGCATGCATCTCAGCCTGACAGCAAGTTTTATTTAACGGCCATTTTCATAAACCCGCCTCCAAGGGATTTGCCTGGCTGCCACTTCTTTGTGGCACCCCCGCAGGAGCTCGGGCAAAAAACCTTTAGGGGATACGCCACATCGAGGTTAGCCATTTTGTTGTGCTAAAGGGGCAAGACAGGGGCGGGCCTTCATTGCAGACCCGGTTGCTGAGCATGGTTGGATGCCATTTTATGATCTTATTTCTGAATGGGATGGCGAGGCGTTGATCCCCGGACGGGCGGGGTTTGGATTGCCTGACGTGCATGACTTATCCACTCCACCCGCAAAAAATGTGGAGCCAGAGCAAGAAACTGTTCGCGCTGTGCAGCATACCCCGTTTAATGCCAGGAAAAATTTGTAACTATTGCCAAAGTAGCATCAAAATAAAAATTCTTACCTGATATGTTTATACATGATCTTATTTTTAATATATTAATAACTCCACAAACATATAAGCAATGCACATTTACAATTTCCTATCTATAATATGCTTTATAATATTCTGGCACCTTTCAACACCACTCTGCGGCACCTTTATTGCTTAATATTATATTGCAAAATGAAACAGGAAATTTTTGCCGCGGAGGTTATCATGTCGATTTCGCTTATCCAGGCATGCAATGTACAGCCTGCTGTCAGCACGCAAAGTACAACCACGTCCACGCGCGGGCCTGAGTCACTCAACCGGAACACTGGTCAGGACACTGTTTCGCTTTCAGAAGAAGCAATACGCCTGAGCCAGGAGCACAGCAGCGCCTCCCCTTCGGACGCAGGACAAGCAAAATCAAAGCCTCTTGAGCATTATCAGCTGCCAGAATGGATAATGGAAGTCAGCACCCCTCTTTTGCTTTATGATGCCCGGAACTTCCAAGGCTATACGCTCCCTCCTGCAGGGGCCAGCGAGTACGACAACGCTGTAATGGCGGCCCTTAGAAGTGCCCTTGATAGCAATGGCATTGACTCTGACAACTATTATGATGATTTTATTATGAACCGGGAAATGAGCATGAAAGTTAAAGATGGCGTATGCGCCCTGCTGCAACAAGACTCTAACGCTATGCAGCTCATGAAGACATACAATCCTTCTCTTTACCAAAAGTTGGCGTGATTCGGCGGCAGGAGACTGACTTTCAGCGCCCAAACGCTCGCGTGGTGCTTTGCGGGCAGCACCTGCTGAAACGCCGAACAGCAGTTTTTGAGTGAAATCTCTAGGCGATTCAAATGCATACAGCAAAACCCCCGATCCTCGAGAGATGGATCGGGGGTTTCTGTCTGGTTTAATAACTTCACCATAAATGCAACTTTTCCATTCTTACCTCAATCATCCCTGCACGCATCAAGATAAAGCCACCTCAAAACCCCGTGACCTCCTCCTCTTCAGCAAGGGGCACAACGGAATCAAAACCGGAGGCCTGCTCAAACTCAAAATATCCGACATCAAATCCGTCAAACCAGATCAGGCCATACAAATCAAAAAATCCAAGACCGGAAAGTCCAATACCCTCTTCATTAACAGGGAGGTCTGCAAGGCCCTCGGGGGGCATTTGGAGGCCTCTGCCCATGCTGATGATGATTACCTATTCCAATCCCGAAGAGGCCATCAGATGGATATTCAATTTTTTGATCAAAATACTTTGACATATAATTTCAGAATATTTAAGGAAAGCCTAATGATAAGTAAAAAAAATCCGAAATGGTAAAGTGAAATATCAATTGAGGTTCAAATACCTCCATCGACATGGCCCGTAACTATTAAGCCTGGCCGGTATTTTTATAATATTCAACATATATTGAAAGCATTCCGCATATCAAAATAGTATAAAAATACTAAATTTTATCAAATTATGATACATTAGACTAAGAGGCGTAGTCCTCTAATATTAAAAATCATTAGGCAGAAATGCATATAAGGAGAAATCACATGAAGGCTTCCATAAAAACAAAGTTGATTTTAGGGTTGCTTTTCGTCGTTGCAGTGATAATGACAGGCATTTTTTCGCTTATAGCATTTAATTTCAGCAAGCACTCTCAACAGGAATTTGTTCGATCTGAGATAAGCGAACTTTCACAAATCTCAGACGCTATTACCCTTTTTCTGGATGAAAGCATGGCGAATGCGGAATTGCTAGCCGAATTCCCAGCAGTACAGAAGCTCGACGAAGTTACTACTAATCATATTAGTACTGCACAACCAACAAAAAGCAAGGTAGCTTCCGAAGATCATGTGGGACGATCACTAGCTGAGCTTTTTACAGCTATGCGCAGATCCCACCCTGCTTATTTAGAAGTTTACGTTGGGGCTAAGAGCGGAGCCTATGTCAGTGACATACAGGATGCTGATATGCCTGCCGGCTTCGATCCACGCAAAAAACTATGGTATACAGAAGCGCTTTCAAAAACTGATAAAGCGTTTCTGTCCAAGGCGTATATGACCTCTACGACCAAGGAAGCTGTCACCAGCGCATTGCGCACTGTAACCCGGGGCTCCGAAATACTCGGTGTTGTTGGTATCGATATCTCTCTAAAAAAGCTCACAGATCTTGTTAAATCCATCAAAATCGGTCAGGGCGGTTATCTTGTCCTCATTCAGGACGACGGCGTCATTCTCGCAGACTCTCGACATGAGCAGTATAACTTTAAAAAAGTGTCAGAAATACAGTCTCAGCATTTGAATGAGCTGTTCAAACTTAGCCAGGGAAGCGAATTCATTAAAATTGATGGCAAGGAGTACCTAGGGCTTGTCGTCACATCGCCCCAAACCGGGTGGAAGCTCGTGGGTATTGTTGAACGAGACGAGATCATGGCCCCTGTAAAACGCACTGTCTATGAGTTAATTCTTATGGCGCTCGGGAGTATGATCGTGCTGGGTGGAGCGATTTGGGCTTTTTCGTCCAGAGTTATCATCAATCCCCTTAGTAAAATTAGCGAATCTTTAGCGCACATCTCACGCGGAGACTACGAATACAGGGTTCGCCACACGCATACAGATGAGATTGGCACGATATTGGACGCTCTTAACAGTACCGCCGAAATTTTGGGGCGCAATATCAATGATATCAAACAAAAAAGTATGGATGCTGAGGCGAAGACACAAGTTGCCGAACAGGCAAAGCGAGAAGCTGAGGCTGCTACAGCCAAAGCTGAGCGTGCCAAGGCAGAGGGAATGCTCCAAGCCGCTCGCCAACTTGAAGGCGTTGTACAAATCGTATCTTCAGCATCTGAAGAGCTTTCAGCTCAGATAGAGCAATCAAGCCGTGGTGCTGATGAACAGTCAGGACGAGTGCGGGAAGCTGCCACAGCAATGGAAGAAATGACTGCGACAGTACTTGAAGTCGCACGCAATGCTCAACAAGCAGCAGATCTTTCGCATCAAGCCAGCCAGCAGGCCCTTGAAGGTGCGCAAATAGTGGGTAATGCTGTTAAGGGGATTGAGGTTGTCAACTCTCAATCTGCAGCTATCAAAGAAGATATGGACGCATTAGGTAAGCAGGCTGAAAGTATTGGACAAGTCATGGGCGTTATTGCAGACATAGCCGATCAGACTAACTTGTTGGCGCTGAATGCCGCAATAGAAGCAGCACGTGCGGGCGATGCTGGTAGAGGGTTTGCCGTTGTTGCCGACGAGGTGCGAAAACTAGCTGAAAAGACTATGACGGCCACTCAGGAAGTAGGACGCGCCATTACTGGTATTCAGGAAGGTACTCAAAAAAATATTCGTAACGTTGAGCACGTTGCAGTAGCTATTGAAGACGCTACGCAACTTTCAGCGCGCTCCGGCGAATCTCTTAAGAAAATTCTTGAATTTGTCCAAATGGTTAACGAGCAGGTTCAATCCATTGCTGCTGCAAGTGAACAGCAGTCCGCTGCTAGCGAGGAAATCAACCATTCGGTTGAACAGGTCGCCACTATTTCTTCTGAAACAGCGCATGCTATGGAACAAGCTGCTCATGCGGTCGCGGACTTGGCGCAGCAGGCTCAGTCTCTCCAGCAACTTATCGGAGAAATGAAAAATCAGGGATAGATATCCTATGCAACTGAAAGGGGGCTTACGATAAAAATCGTAAGTCCCCTTCATTGTTTATCTGGTTGAGCTGGACAGAATTGAACTGACGGCCTCTTGAATGCCATAAAAGGGCCGGAATCCCTAAACCAAGCCAGCCAATACAATCAGGCCATTACAAACATACACTCTATCCAGTCAAATACATTCATATACATTTTGTATATCTCGACTAGATTTCGTGCCTGAGGATTTCGAGCACCTCGGCATCCTCAATGCCGAGATATCGCATGGTCACGGCTGGTGATGAGTGGTTAAACCGTTTGCAGAGAATTTCGAATCCGACACCGGATTTAGTCCTTTGAATGTACCCGAAGGTTTTCCGCAGGGAGTGAGCGCCGTAATTTCCGGGTAAGGTGAGGCTGAAAAGGCCGCCTGCACGCAAACGCCGCAAAAGATTTTGAGTCACTTGCAGCAAAATGACTCAAACAATAGTTAAAATGAGAGGTTGCTATGAGCAATACAGTAAAAGAAATTTCTGGTTTTCTTGCCGAAGCTCCCATGTGCTTTCTAGCCACCGTCAGCGGCAGCCAACCACATGCGCGTGCCTTCCAGTACCAGTTTGAGCAGGATGGCACGCTGTGGTTCTGCACGGGAAAAAGCAAGGACGTTTTCAAGCAGATTCAGACCAATCCCGCTGTAGAGATCTGCTCCGTCAATAAAGACATGGCGTGGGTTCGCGTTACCGCAAACGTTTCTCTTGATGATAACCTGGCAATTAAGGAACGTATTCTGGCGGAGCAACCCCTGATCAAGGGCATTCATGGATCGGCGGATAACCCGGAATCCACGACTTTCTGCGTTGAGCACGGCGCGTATGTGATTGCGGACTTTTCCGGGAATGCCCCACACGCAATGGTTCCTTCTAGCCACAAAACCATAGCCCGCACAAACGCTATCTGCTGCTCCGGGTTTGCGTAATGGCAGACGCGCCTTTGCTGTAAGGTCGTTGTGTTACAGGCAAGAAAGTGTGCATGGTTATGAGCAGTTCAGCGTTCTTGATCAGTGAATCTCTTGTTTGTGCACTTTGGGGGCGGTAATCGTCTGTGAAAGCCATAGAGCCCTAAGCAGCGTTAATGACATTGCATCCAGCAAAGCCCCCGACCGCCTTTGGATGATCGGGGGCTTTAAATTTTTTTGGTGGTGTGCTGGTCAGAACTCTACAATGAGAGGTAGCATCCCCTTCTTCAGAGCAGTGAATGCTGCGCCTGATTACTGAATAATGATAATAGGTAACCTGAAAGGCTCTTCGGAAATTGGCGAGTAAATCGACTCCCGCGAGTGGAAGTATTTGCAGTCCAGCACTTGGCCCTTCTGGTTTATCATGATGTTAAAAAAATAGTCGTGTCTAATGGTGCGGTTAAATCTCTTTCCGTCACAAGTCATGTCGCTTCCACCATCGGCATAATACTTGCCCGCAAAGGCATAGGTGCGTAAGCCGTCAGCATCCTCTTTGTATACATCCTGAGCGTCTGGCAGCAGGTTCACATCCAGAACCGGGCTTCTGCCACAGGTTTCTGCATATTTCCCCACAATAGACGACCCATAGTGACGCTCTTTCATTTTTTTGGGTAACCACATGGTAAACCCGGTTCCGGCATCAACATAATTTTCATCCCACCCATCATAGCCTTTGCCATACCTGCCGCCGCACCCTATCAGCATCACAAACAAACCAAACAGCGCTATATTCTTGAACATCTGATTCTCCGAACATCAAAGGGACTAGCGATACAACCGCGCTATTGAGCAGGACGGGCTTCGCCTTGAGATTCCTTGGCGCGCCGTTCAGCTAAATAGTCCGGGGTGCCCCTGACCCAAGAACACGAAATGACATCCCCATTCAAGTCAGTGAAAATATTAAAAACAGTGCTGTAGTTTTTTCTTATAACCTCATCAGGTTTAAAAAAACCGCCAGATTTTGTGGTTTGCTCGACATACGAAATCGAATATGCCCATAGTTGATGCTTTTTCTTCGGCAAGGTCTTGTGTGTCATGTTAGGGTGATGCAACTCGCTGATGTTTTTTCCTTCATACAGCCTGTACATGCAACGCCGTTCTTCTTCCCGTGCCTGCAGGGGGGATACCGTTTCTTCCTTGTCGAACACAGGAATCCAGTATTTTTGAGGCTTCCCGCTGTCTGGATCAATCATTTTTTCTCTGGCCAATTGTGGCACTGGGTCGCCTATTTTTTTCGGGTAATACCCACTACAGCCAGCAAGCAACACAAAAACAAATACTAGCAGAATAGTATGCTTCATAAACTGCTCCCAATAGTTTTGTAGTGCTCATATTCCAGATAGGCAGATCGTATAAATACAATAAATTGTCAATAATAAAAATACGTAATCAAACATTATACGAATACTTGCCGATAAATATCTTATATATGAAGTTTGGCAATAGTGAAGAAAAGTGAATTTCATCTACAATTGCAGTGACCCATGCGATCAAGACAATTGGTAAAGAGCCGTGGCGGGTTTATATATTACTGATGGGCATTACACGGCTGCGATACCCGGCAGCTTTCGTTCTTCTCGCCCGGCCATCCAGCCCGGCACCTACTGGCCGCCCAGCTTGTGCTTGGCCAAAAGCGGGCGTATAAAGTACACTGGTCCTACTTTTGTGTGTGATAAGGATCAGATTATGACTTCAATTAAAACCCGGAAGGCAGGGGCCTCTGGGTTCCTGGTTTTTCTCTGGCGCTGGCCGCCTTCATATTCGTCACCACTGAGGTTCTGCTCATCGGGATGCTGCCGGAAATCCGCCAAGGATCTTGGCGGAACCGAGGCTTTCATCGGATTTTTGGTAGCTTTTTACGCGTGGGCCGTGGCTTTGCTTTTCTTGCCTGCCTTGATGGCGGTCACTTCACTGAACAACCTGGCTAACGACGTTACACCAAAAACCCCCGACCATCCTTCGATGATCGGGGGGGGCGTGCTCTAAGTATTTCTGGGATGGATAAAATACTAATGAATAACATACCTGTTCACTTATGAATGCTCAGGGGTATTTTTTGAACCCGCACACATATAAGATGGCGTAGTTTTTAATCGATCAAGATCAGCACACAGCAGTGGAAAACCCTCATCCCGGGTATCAGCTGGAAACTCTATATTAGGCTCCGCGCGCAATTCATACAAAAGCGCGTAGGCTAAAGAATTATTTTCAACGCGCATTAATTATAGAATGTACGTAATCCTTGTTAAATCAGAGGAGTCTCAGGATGTTGCCTATGAACATGTATCATGGAGTCGTGAGTTACCCCCATTTGCCCAAGTGTATGGGAGCGTTTCTTATGGTGCTGGCCTGCTGTTTTACGGGCTGCGCAGGTAAAAATTATACAACAACATGGGAAGGGGGGACAGCCCAACAAATTCAAGCCATTTTGGATGACGGGGCAAATGTTAATGTTGCAACCCCACAAGGTGTTTCCGCCTTGATGGTTGCTGCGAAGAACAACACTCACTCTGATGCCATACAAGCAATGATTAATGCAGGGGCAAATGTAAACGCTCGCACAATCAGCCAAAAAACGGCGCTAACCTTTGCCGCCCGGTTTAATCCGAGCGCTGAAGTGCTGATAACTTTGTTGCGGGCCGGTGCTGAGGTAAATGCTCAAGATGTAGAAGGCTATTCGCCGCTAATTTTAGCTGCGACATATAATCCAAACATTGAGATAACCAGAATATTGCTTGAGCATGGGGCAGATACAAATTTGCAAGCAGACGATGGATATACTGCGTTGATGTATTCTGCCGCCAATTCTCAGCCGGCCAAAAAAATTAAAATGTTGTTGGATAAAGGAGCCAACATTCATGCGGTGGAAAAATATGGCAACACAGCTTTAATTCTTGCAGGACAAAAAACAAGTAATATTGAAATTTTTACGATTCTTGTTGAATCCGGCGCCAATATAAATGCGACCAATGTATTTGGCGAAACGGCCCTTTCATTGGCTAAAAAAAAGAACAACAATCCGCAGGTAGTTGAATATCTGCTGGGAAAAGGAGCAAAATAATGCAGATGAGCGCGGTACAAAATGGGTGCAAGATAAAAATATTACTCCTTTTGTTGATGTGCGTAGTAGGTCTTCAGTGGGGATGTGCCAACAAGGCTCCGTCTGTAACGGACAAGCAAGCAGAAGCTATAAATGCACTTATGGATTCACCGCAATTCAATACGTTGCCCAAAGACATTGAAAATATGCCGGAGTTCATTCCGCAAACGCTGTGTGATGCTTTTGAGAAAGATCGTAGAATGGCTGATGCGCTCTATGGTGACAAATGGATAAAATTACGTGGGCGGGTGGCTTATGGTCCTGTTGATATGGGTGTCCCTGGTGTTAATTCGTATTACTTGGGGTTGGGAGGGGGATCAAAAAAAGTCGCCTGCATTTTTTTTGGAAAGCGTCAGCGTGAGCGACTGAGCCAATTGACTATGGGACAGACTGTCGTTGTAATTGGTGTTTATTCGACAGAGGAAAAGTATGTTCCTAAATTAATAGGGTGCACAATTCTTTCTGCGGACAAATAATATCAATGGGGGTCGCTTGCTTGATTCCTGCCAACTGACATGCTGATAATGTAGAAAATATCCACTCTATGGCGAGGCTGATTCTGCCCTGCAACGGGAATCAGGTGGGAAGAAAACAATAATAACAGCAGTCTAAATATTAAAAAAGGGGCTGTCCTAGATAATGTAAATAGTCTAGGATTCATCCATGAGAAAAAGCCGTCTCAGCAAATACAAGCAAGATAAGCTGTTAGAGTTATTTGTAGCTGGTGCAACCGCTCGCACGGCGGGCTCCCTGGTTGGAGTTAACAAAACTACTGCTAGCTATTATTTCCATCGTTTGCGTCAATTGATCTACGCCAATAGCGAGCAGCTTGAAATACTTACCGGTGAGATAGAAGTCGATGAGTCCTACTTCGGCGGTAAGCGCAAGGGCAAGCGAGGACGTGGAGCAGGTGGAAAAGTCCCTGTTTTTGGCCTGTTAAAGCGTAATGGCAAAGTTTACACGGTGGTTATCCCCGATGCCAAGGGCGGCACAATACTGCCCATAATTCGGGAACAGGTAACGCCGGACAGTATCGTTTATACGGACTCATTTAACAGTTACAATGCTCTTGATGTGAGTGAATTCAAGCACCTTCGTATAAATCACAGTGAGTTGTTTGCTAGCGGAGCCAACCATATCAACGGTATCGAAAACTTTTGGAATCAAGCCAAACGCCATTTGCGCAAGTTTAATGGTGTTCCCAAAGAGCACTTCCATCTTTTCATAAAAGAGTGCGAATGGCGTTTTAACAACAGTGATCCAAGAGAACAATTACGAATGTTAAAACAAATGGTTAAAGATAATTTAAGCTAGTTATCTAGGACATCCCCTTAAAAAATTTATCTTGGTAATCAGAAAAATGTCCGCGGTACCAACCCCCGACCATCGGGAGATGGACGGTTTTTTGGGCTTGCCCCTAACTGAGGATTCAAAGGCAAGCCCCGTTGGGCTCAGCGGCTACCACGAGGCCGAATTTTATATGTAACTTCTAGGTTGCACGGTGAATGTGTACTAGATATATCTTTTTAAGCAATATTATCTGAAGCCGCAGAGAGAAGCCTCACATGAGAGTAAAATTTATAACAATCCCTTTAGTTGTAAGTTTTTTTTCCATTTTTTTATGTGGAGCTTTCTTTGAGGCACAATGCTTTACAACCACTGTAACTAAGCTTTCGCTTAGCGTGATAAAAAAACTGGCAGAATTAGGCAAAACTAACGGCTCTAAAACTGTTGAGATCGAATTAGCAAAGCATGCTGGGGAGCTAGGCGCACCGGCAAGGGTTGTTTTTTTTGAATCCACATATGCCAAAATTTTAGTTGAACAAAAGAGGATAACCCCGGAGCAGTCGGAGGAAATTTTAAAAAACTTGTCTGGAGTTCCGGGTTTTAAAAACGCGCTGAGTAAAATGTGCGGCATGAGCGAGGCAAAGGCCGTCGGGCACGGCTTTGAAGTAATGACCGCTAACGCTTTGAAAAAAAAAGGCTACCAAGTACTAGCGGTTGGTGAAAGATTTGATGACGGAATAAAGTCTGCAGCAACAGATATTGATTTGATTGTGTCCAAGGGCCAGAAAATATTCGCTTTCGAGTTAAAAAATTATCATCCCTCAAGTATAGATTACAATGCATTGATTAATTTCAGAGGCGATATGCAAAGCCTTAATGCCTATGCAAAAGCAAACACAAATGTAAGGAGTTTTTTTGCAATATCATCAAGGCCTAGGGATCCTACCGTTGAAAAGCTCTTAGAAGCAACTGCAAAATCGCAAAACGTTAAGGTTATTTATGGCGACAGTGAAACAATACCAACTCTGCTTGAGGTCTTAAAGTGAAACTTTTTTGCAAATCACTTTTTTTATTGGGTATTGCTGTATTAATATTAACTTCTACAATTTCATGCTACGCTGGTGACTTAACAACATTCGAGTCTTTTTATAAGGGGTCTAGCTCAATAGACTGGGCGATTGGGTGCGCGCTAGCAATAGCTTGCGGCGCTGCAGTCTATTTTTCGGGTGGCCTTGCAAGCCCATTAATTGCAGGACCAATCACATGGATCGGTGGGCTTATTGGGGGAATAATGGGGCTTTCTGGTGCTGCTGCAACCAGCGCAGGGCTTGCCCTGCTTGGAGGAGGTGCAGTTACGGCTGGGGGGCTAGGGATGGCTGGGGGAACGGCTCTGCTCACAGCAGCCTATACCTTTGGCACTGGAGCCTTTGTCGATTATGGGATCGGCAAGGTGATGGCAGAATACTCATACCACGAGCTCCAAGAACAAACCAAAGAACTGCCAAACTTACCACCTTTTGTTAATTCTGAAGGGCCAGCAGTTGTTGGTAATGCAGTAAAAATCTTCAAAAATAAATACAACTATGAGGCTCAGCCAGGATCTGAGTTCAATCAAATCGTTTGTCGAGATGTAAGTGCCGAATTAGAACAATACCAACGCCCAGAAAAGCACTTTTACACTTTCAACTATGATCAAAAAATTGATGAAGAGTTAGCAAGGCTGTATTCAGCACAGGCAATAGTCGGGTTTATGCTTAGTGACTTCAAACTAGCATATGATGCAGCTAATAACGCGCTCAAAACAAATTATGAGGGATCGTTCACCGTTGCAAAAAATATAGCATCAAGTGCAGGATATATAATAGGTGAAATTGATAAGAAAATTTCTGTTCAGTATTTTACTGATTCCATAACCGCAGAGCCCGATAATAAGCTCATACCATTACTGTATTCCATGTATATTTCTCGCGTTGGATCAGCCAATCTCCTAGACGCTGACTTGCTGGAAAGTATATCTCTTCCCATACAGACAATTGAAAATGTTAAAATGAACGAGGCTGTCAGGCAAATTCTTTTTACAAGCTACATCTCACATATAAAAATATGCCAAAGTAACATCATCACTCTGAATCATTACAGGGATGATAATGATTTTGATCTTAAAGAGCTTCAATTAAAATCAAATGAATACTTTGTGCAATACAAAAAAATGATTTCAAACTTAAAAATTTTCCTTGCGTATAGTTTTAAATCCAAAAATTCAGATTCGTTAACAAAAACCCTCATCGACAATCTCACTGTCGCAAATGAGTACGCAAATGATATTGACCGACTGGAGAAATTAAACCAAGAGACAATGAATACAAAAAGAGGCGGAGATGTAAATGAAAAAACAAAACAAGATCAAGATTATTTTACCACATAGTAACATTTATTTTTAGACATGAGCACTATTATGCAAGTCTGAAAGAGGAATTACAATTGTTCAGCCTGGGTATATAATCATTGAAATTTATTTTTGACACGTTCTACATAAAATATAAATAAAATGTTTTCTCCAAAAAATCTATGATGCCCATATAAAAGAGAAATTACGAAGTCATCGAAGCTTCCAGATGTACTCCCAGGATAAAAAATGGCTACCATTAATAATTGAACATCCACGGCCTTACCACGCAAAACCCCCGATCATCACTTGGATGATCGGGGGTTTTTAAGAAATCTGGTGGAGCTGGACAGAATTGAACTGACGGCCTCTTGAATGCCATTCAAGCGCTCTCCCAACTGAGCTACAGCCCCACGGCGAAATGCACAATGACTAAAACTGGCCGCTTTGTCAACAATTTCTTGAAAAAAAATTGTAGGTTCCGAAACTCCGCTTGTCCCAAGCTTTTGCGGCGCAGCTTTTTTCAGCCTGAGTAGCCCCAAAGCGGGCACGCCTCACCCAACCATAAAACCCCGTCCTTTTCGACCGCGAGGCACGCTGGCGTACCACCGGGATGAAAGAAGGGCCGTCCATAAAATCAATGGGGCATCTTACCTTGCGCTTGCCCTGAGGCTCCTCTGTCGCCTGTGTGAACAGGACTCTCCGCGCGGGAGACATGCGAGCCGCTTTGGCACGCTGGTACGCGCCGTAACGAGACTTCCGGCGCTTTGAGAGGTTTAGCCCTCAAGGTCGCCTACAGCTGCTCCGCAAGGAGCCTGTCCAGCGGCTGCATCGCGGCAACCTGAAGGCGCCTTAATAAACGTGCTGGCTCTCCTCTCCCACAGGATTATTCCCCCGCCCTCAAAACGATCCCCCTGGACTTGCCCAGGCAGCCAAATCGATAAGAGGGGGAAACAACCTGTCAAAACTTACTATTTAGCGCGTAGCGCCCTGAGCCAGGCGCGCCATTTCCGCCCCCGTCACTTCAAGGGCCCTGGCCAGCACATCGTCAGCCACAGCGTAAGAGAAACGGATGCAGTTATCATCGCCAAAGGCCGCGCCGGGCACCAGGGCCACATGGACCTTGTCCAGCAACCAGGTGCACATCTCGGTAGAATTGTTCACCGCGCCGCCATAGCACTTGCGCACGTCCACAAAGAGGTAAAACGCGCCGTCGGGCTTGGGGCACACGGCCCAGGGCCAGGTTTCAATCGCCTTCATGGCCAGGTCGCGCCGCCGCATGAAGGCTTCGCGCATGTGGTCAATACATTCCGAGGGGCCGGTCAGGGCCGCAAGCGCCGCTTTTTGCGCAATGGAACAGATGCTCGACGTGCTGTGCCCCTGCATGGCGGATATTTTCTTGATCAGAAGCGGGTGCGCGGCCAGAAAGCCCAAGCGCCAACCTGTCATGGCATAGCTTTTGGACATGCCATTCAACACGGCCACCTGCTCGGGATAACGCGCAAACCAGCCGATGGCGCTGGTCATCTTTGCGGGAGCGAACACGAGCTGGTCGTAAATTTCGTCAGACAGCACAAAAATACCGCGCTGTATGGCCCAATCCATAATGGCGGAGAACTCGGCCTCGGTATACACCGCGCCTGTGGGATTGCTCGGCGAATTGAGGATAAGCAGGCGTGTCTTGTCCGTCACGGCGGCGTCCAGCATGTCCGGCGTCACCTTGAAGTTCTGCTCCGGGCCGGCATGCACGGCCACGGGCACGCCGGCCGCCAGCATGACCATGTCCGGATAGCTGAGCCAGTACGGCGCGGGAATAAGCACCTCATCGCCGGGATTGATGGTAGCCTGTAAAAAGTTGTACAGACAATGCTTGCCGCCAGCCCCAATGACAATGGATTCCTGCGCCACGGGCACGCCGTAGGCACGGCCAAAATACGCGCCTGCGGCCTTACGCAGTTCCGGAATGCCGGGCACGGCGGTATAGCGGCAGAAGTTTTCGTCAATGGCGGCCTTGGCAGCCTCACAGACGTGCGCCGGAGTGGGAAAATCGGGTTCGCCCACAGCAAGGCTGGTGACGGCTACGCCCTGCGCCTTGAGTTCAAGGGCGCGGCTGTTGACACTGAGAGTCAGAGAGGGTTTGATGCTGCTCAGACGTTCTGAAATCTGCATGGAAAGCTCCTTCAGGAAGGGGGACGCAATGCGGCGTTTTCGGCAAAATTACAGCTTTTAATTTTATCAGCTTCATCAAAGGGTGTAAATGCGTACAAAACAGCAGCCCGTGTCAACGCCGCAGCCTGAGGGCTGTCAGCAGACCAGCGCGACTCACGCGAACACGACGGCGCAGGCGCGCCTCAACCCCGCTTCGAGCGTAGTCGGGCACGCGGATCAGCATCCTGCGGCCCTGCCGGATACAGCCCCCGTTGCCTCGAACGCCAGGGAGACTTCGCCGGACGCCGCAACGCCCTTGCCGCATTCAAGTCCGACCATGCCGGATTGTGCCGCGCCCTCGCCTGCCGCCGCCACAACGCCACTGACATACCGCGCCAAACGCACGCCGGATACACAGGCAAAAGGACCGCTGCTGCCGCTGCCGCAGGACTGCATTGTGGGCAGTTTTGTGCAGCGGCGCAAACGCTTCAGCGTCGAGCTTGCCCTGCACGGCGAACCCGTGTGGGTACACAGCAACAATTCCGGCAGCATGCTGGGCCTCACCCTGCCAGGCAGCCCGGTTCTGGCGTCCCCGGCAGCCAATCCCAACCGCAAGCTCAAATACACGCAGGAATGCGTGTGGCTGGCCCAGACCGCCACGCCAGCAAATCCGGCCATACAGCCCCTCCCCCGCCAGTCAGCAAGCGGGTTTTGGGTGGGCGTCAACACCAGCGTGCCCAACCGCATGCTTGAAGCGGCATTTCACGCGGGGCGGCTCCACTTTGCCAAGGGCTATACCAGCCTTGTCCGCGAGGCCAAACGCGGCCAAAGCCGCCTGGATGGCCTCATGACCGGCCCGGGATTGCCGCCCCTGTGGGTGGAGTGCAAGAATGTCACAATGGTCGAGGACGACGCCGCCTGTTTTCCCGACGCCGCCAGCGAACGCGGGCAAAAACATTTGCGTGAACTTATGGATATTGCGGCGCAGGGCGAGCGCGCGGCCATGTTCTACCTGGTGCAGCGCCCGGATGGCCACTGCTTCGCCCCTGCGGATTTCATTGATCCGGACTACGCGCGCCTGTTTTACGAAGCCCTGGCCTGCGGGGTTGAGGTCTATCCCTACCGCGCCCTTGTGGGCGTGGACGGCATTGATCTTGGCGGCCTCATCCCCTTGCGGCCCGCCGTGTAGCATCGCAGCCCGCAGCAGAGTCGCCCGCAACAAAGCCCACCTCACGGCAGTCGCACGGCACGTCCCCTCCGGTCAAAGCATGCCCCCGGCGCACGCTGCCTGAACCGCCCCTTAACCCGGCTTTAAAGCCCGTCACGCGGGCCTGACAAAACACTGCGGTCGGGATTTACAAAATCCCGGCCACAAAAGTTGTTGCGCCCCACAGGCGCTGAATCCCTGCCCGCAATATAACGCAGATACATTTTGCGATGATGTGCTGCCTGAAAGGCGCTGTTTTCTGCCCCCCGTTACGTCAGAAAACACATTGTACTACCCCAAAATACAATAAAAGTTTTAGGGGGTGGGGGCGTGGGGGAGGAGACCCTTTTGCAAAAGGGTCCCTCCCCCACAAAGCAGTTCAACCAGGTATTTGCAATGGCAAATGGACTCAATGCGCACGTCCCTGCGCCACAAATCAGACCGCCGCGTCCAGCAGCAGATTGTCCCTGTGGATGACTTCGGGGTAATGGGCGTCGCCGAGTATGGCGGCCACCTCATGGCGCTTGAGGCCCATGATTTTTTTGAGATCAGGGGCGCTGTAGTTGGAAAGGCCCACGCCAATGCTTTCGCCGTTGTGCAATACGCGCACAAGGCCGCCGCACTGAAAGCCGCCCTCCACGGCGCGCACGCCGCCGGGCAGCAGACTGCCGCCCTTGTGCAGCAACGCGCGGGCCGCACCGTCATCCACATGCACGCTGCCCGCCGGATCGGACTGATAGGCCAGCCAGAATTTGCGCCGCGCGATGGCGTGGTGCGCGGGCCGCACCCAGGTGCCACGCTCAAAGGGATCATGGCCGGCAGGCGCGGAGCATGCCCCGGCTGCGGCAAAAGCCCGGCCGATGACCCACGGCTCCCGCCCCGGCAAAATCAGGGTGGGCACGCCCAACTGGGCAGCGCGCCGCGCAGCCAGCAGCTTCGAATACATGCCCCCCGTGCCGACGGAGGTCTTGCCGCCGCACAGCTGGCCCAGATCCAGAGCCGCCACATCGTCAATATACTCCATAACCGGCGCGTCCGGGTACTTTTGCGGATCCGCCGCCAGCACTCCCGACGAGGAGGTGAGATTTATGAAAAGGTCGGCCTCCACCAGATTGACCAGCAAACTGGCAAGGCAGTCGTTGTCGCCGAACTTCAGTTCGCTGATGGATACCGTGTCGTTTTCGTTGACAATGGGCAGTACGCCCCACTGCAAAAGCTCGGCAAAGGTGTTGCGGGCGTTCAAAAACCGCTGCCGGGCGCGCAAATCGTCCCGCGTCAGCAGCACCTGGGCCGTTGGCATGCCGTGCGCCAGAAAGACCTTGTCCCACGACTGCATGAGCTGGCCCTGCCCCACGGCTGCGGCAGCCTGACGCGCCGCCAGACCTGTGGGTTCCACGGCGCGGCCCCGGCTTGCCAGCGCCGCGCGGCCAGCGGCCACAGCGCCTGACGAAACCAGCACAAGCCGACGCGCGCCCTGAGCAGGGGAAGGGGCGCCCGTAGCATTGGCCGTTGGCTCTGGCTGCCCCGAAGACGCCGCATCCTCACCTGCGAGCGGCAAATCGCGCAGAAAAGCAAGCTGGGCGGCAAGGCCCTCGAGAACCTCGCTGTTGAGCCCACTGGCATCAGCCAGTACGGCACTGCCGACCTTGACGACAACCACACGGGCCTGGGCCAGAACGCGGGCACGCTCCTGCTGCCAGCTTTCAGACCGTTCTCCCTCAGATCGCCCGCCCCCGGACTGCGTGCGCAGCCCTGCTTCAGAATCCGCGCCCTGACCGCGCTGCCTGCTCATATGCGCTCCGTACCCTGCTATTCTTTGGTATAGATGACTTCGATTTCAGGAAATTCCTCTTCTTCAGACCTATTCACGGCTTCAAGCCGGATCAGGGGCTCATTGCGCGCGGTGGAGGCGCACACCTGCCACAATTCTTCAACCAGAGGCTCAATGCCGATGTCGTCGCGGGCCGATATGAAGAACACCTTACGCCCGTCGGCCTTTGCCCGCTCCTTGAGAGCTTCAAGGCGCTCCGGGCTCACAAGGTCGATCTTGTTGACGACTTCGATCTGTTTGCGCTCGCCAAGCTCGGCGTCAAAACTGCGCAGTTCTTCGTTAACCAGCGTAAATCCGGCCCAGGGGTCTTCATCGCCCACATCCTCGATGCTGAGAATGTGCACCAGAAAGCGCGTGCGCTCCACATGCTTGAGAAAACGCAGGCCCAGTCCCTGACCTTCGTGCGCGCCCTCGATCAGACCGGGAATATCGGCCACAACCATACGCCTGTCCGGGTCCACTTCGTCAATCATGACGCCCAGGTTGGGGGTCAGGGTAGTGAAGGGATAGGCCGCGATCTTGGGCCGGGCCGCGGAAACCCGCGTGATGAATGTGGATTTCCCCGCATTGGGCAGGCCGATAAGGCCCGCGTCCGCAAGGATTTTCAGTTCCAGCCGCAGGTTCAGTTCCTCGCCGGGCTCGCCGGGCTGCGAGAAGCGCGGCGCACGCATTGTGGCGGACTTGAAATGCTCGTTGCCTTTGCCGCCACGCCCGCCCTGCGCCACCAGCACCTCGGCGTCCGGGTCGCTCAGGTCGGCCAGCAGGACTTCCTCACCCTCGGGGCCCTCGCCGTAGACGAGCGTTCCCACAGGCAGGTTCAGCACCAGGTTTTCACCCTTGCGGCCATCGCACTGGCTGCCTTCGCCGGGGCGGCCGTTCTGCGCCTCATACAGGCGCTTGAGCCGAAAGTCGTACAAAGAAAGCAGCCGGCTGTCGGCCTTGAGATATACCGAACCACCATCGCCGCCGTTGCCGCCGTCCGGGCCGCCGCGCGGCACGAATTTTTCGCGCCTGAACGACAGGCACCCATGCCCGCCCTTGCCGGCACGTACCTGAATCCTGGCTTCATCAACGAATCGCATGCTCTATCCTCTGGCCCAATGACGCTCAGGCCCAACGTTATATATGTGCGTGTAAAACGCCTGCCTGACGGCAAGGTCATTGTTCTGTGTGATCCGGCGACGCTGCACGTGTCGCAGTACGGGGCCGCGTCGAACGCGGTACCGCGGCCCGCGCCTGTGCCCGTGCGATCCCGCCAGCGGTTCCGACAGACCCCGCAAGCGCGGGGATGCGGTTCGGCCTTGGCCGCAACGGGCAACCGAAGTGCGGATCGCGCGAGCGATGGGGCGCGTCCGGGCCCGCATGACGGGCGACCGCCCGCACGGCCTTGAGCAATGAACAGTAACACCGCCCAGAAAAGACGGTTTTACAATTTTTCATTTTCAAAGGCAGCTTCAGCCCAAAGGCAATGGCACTGCAAGGGCAAAGGTTGTCCCCTTACCGCGCGCCACTGCTTCGCGCCGGGCTGATAGACCGCCAGGCCTGTACAGTGGGCACCCGCTCACGAACCGCCAGAGCGCGTCAAAAGCTCTTGCTCTGGAATTCGGATCATGCTGAATGCGCATGCCGGCTCACCGCAGCGTGCAAACCCTCTGGCCAGCGAGCCTGCGCAGCGATCCCGCGACGCCAGAGCACGCACGACCACAGGGCAGGGAAGCGCCGCGAGGCAAGCAGCCCTGAGGCACTATACCCGCAAACTACGCGTCAGCCAAAATATTCATTAGTACAAACACCGAAAGGGAAGAAGCCTTGCGGCCCCTTCCCTTGTCGGCAAATTCCACGCGGCCGCGTTAGCTGGCGGCCGCCTCCACATGCACACGCGTAAGCACGCGGCGTTTGCGGATATACTTTTCAAAGCGCACCACGCCGTCAATCTTGGCGAACAGGGTAAAGTCCCTGCCCATGCCCACGTTGACGCCGGGAAACACGGTGGTGCCCAACTGGCGCACCAGAATATTGCCGGCAAGAACGCTTTGACCGCCGAAGCGCTTGACGCCGCGTCGTTGTCCTGCACTGTCGCGGCCGTTACGCGAAGAGCCGCCTGCTTTTTTATGAGCCATAGTAGCCTCCCTGGTGCGCTGAACCACGGTTCAGCCGGGCGAATAAATTTTTGCTCGCCGTAACAACAAAAGCCTTGCGGCTGTCATTGCCGGACATCGGGACGTTCGCCCTCACGCCCGCCGGAACCCAGAAAAGGTTCTAGCCGTTGATGCTCTTGACGCGAATGGTGGTGAAGTCCTGACGATGACCGCGCATCTTGCGCGAGTCATTGCGGCGCCAGCGCTTGAACACCTTGATCTTGGGGCCACGCCCGTGATCCACCACTTCCGCCGTGACAGCGGCACCGGCAAGATAGGGAGCGCCAACCTTACATTCAGCGCCACCGACCATCAGCACCTTGTCCAGGGAAATTTCGCTTCCGGCCTGAGCCGCGAGCTTTTCCACAACGATTTTGGAACCTTCTTCAACGCGGTACTGTTTTCCGCCGGTTTCTATAATCGCGTACATGATATCAACCTCCAAAAAGAGAAAGGCATATTTGCCCCATTGCACGGCAAATGTCAAGCGCCTTCCGCAATTTTTCGGCAAGGACGCGCCGCCTCCGCCAAAAGGCGGGGCATGCAGCCGCACGGCGCTTGTACATCAAGCCGCCGCCAGGCACAAGCAGAAATCACAACACACGTCACACACGCCAACTTCGGGTTCGCACAAGCCATTTTTCAAGATAGTTTTTCTTGGCATGCGGCCTTCCCGCTGTTATATTTCTTTGCGATGAACGAAAATATTCTTACCCTTCAGATTGAAAACCTGACCCACGATGGCCGCGGGCTTGCCCGCGCCCACTGCCAGCACGGCCAGACGGCCAATGAGCAAAAAGCTCACGCAGGGCGCACCCGCAACCAGGGCACCGTGATCTTCGTAACAGGCGGTCTGCCCGGCCAGACGGTGCGCGCCCGAGTCACCAGACGTAAATCCAGCTTCATTGAAGCGGAAGCGGTCGAGGTTGTGCAACCCGCGCGCCATGCCGAGCCCGCCATCTGCCCGCATAACGGACAGTGCGGCGGGTGCCCGCTGCAAACCATGCCCTATGACACCCAGCTCCACTGGAAACGCCGCATTGCCCTTGACGCCATGATACGCATTGGCGGCATGGACGCGGATCAGATGGAAAGCCTGCTAACCGAAGTTCTGCCCTCACCCGCCATGCGGCGCTACCGCAACAAGGTGGAACTGGCCTTTGCCGGCGGCGGCGATGAGCCGCTGACCATCGGCATGCGCCGGCGCAACGGGCGCGGGGTCATTTCTGTGCCGCACTGCGCCCTCATGTCGGTCGAGGCGCGCGGCATGGTGGACATGATGGCCGACCTTGCCGCAAAAACAGACCTGCCCGCGCACACGCCCAAGGACGAGGCCCGGTACCGCCTGGACGGCCAGGGCACGGACGAAACGAGCGGCAACCAGCACAAGCCTGACCGCCATGCCCTTGCGGAATGCCGCGAGCGAGCGGCCGCCAAACCCCGGCGGACGCGCTTTGGCTGGCGCTCGTCCTCCATTGCGGCAATGGACGCTGCCGAAAGCCGCAAGCACCGCAACGGTTTCTGGCGTTTTCTGGTTCTGCGCAGGGCGCTGGACTCAGATTTGCGCGGTCCCCGCTGGTGGGCGCTGTGTATCACAAGCCCCGGCAGCCCTGCGCAGCAGGCCATGGTGCGCTCCATCGGCCAGAAGCTCCTGAAGGCTTTTCCTCTTCTGTCGGGCTTTGTGCACGAAGAACGCGCCAGCGAGGACGCGCTTGTGCTGGGACAGAGGCGCGTTGCCGTGCTTGGCAGCACCGGCGAGGCCGACACGACCGCCTCGCGCCTGTGGCTGCCCCTTGCCGGTGAACATTTCTGTCTTGACGCGGCATCGTTTTTTCAGGTCAACACGGCGGCGTCACAAGTCCTGGCCACCATGGCCGTGGACATGTTTGAGCGCCACGTGCATCAGGACAAGCCCTCCCTGCTCGACCTCTACTGCGGGGTCGGCGCTCCCGGGCTGCTGCTGGGCAAACGGTGTGGCCGCCTGCTCGGACTGGAGCAGGACGCCAGGGCAGTGGCTCTGGCGCGTGCCAACGCCAAACGGATGGGCCTTGACCATTGCGTCTATGAAACGGGCGATGCCGGCCTTCATCTGGACAAGCTCGCTCCCCTGCAGGAAAACTACTGGAACCAGACAGAACACTGGGACGCGGTGCTGGTGGACCCGCCACGCGCAGGCCTGGCGCCCCGTGCGCTCAACGCGCTTTTGCGGCTCAACGCGCACACCATCCTCTATATATCATGCAACCCGGCGACGCTGGCCCGAGATGCGGCCCGCCTGCGCGGCGCCTACAGACTGGCTGAAATGCGCGCTGTGGACCTTTTTCCCCACACGCCGCATATCGAGTGCCTGACCCTGTGGCAAAGCCTGTAAATGCGCATGACCCGCATCTTTCCGCGCGGAAGCCATTGACGCGACCCGAAGGCTGTGATAATTTACACAGCGTTGGGGCTCTTGACACTGCCACCCTTAGCGCGCGAATAGTATGCGGATATTGCGCTCTGACATACAAGACGCAGGCAGCGCGGAGGTAGCATGTCATTCAAGGACTTTCTGAAACAGCAGCAAAGCGGCCTTGAAGCCATGGCGAATACCGGGGTTATCGGCCTGCATCTGGTCAGCGGCCCGGCGGTTGGCTTTGCCATAGGCTACGGCATTGACTACTGGCTGCACACGAGCCCCTGGGGCAAACTGATTTTTCTGTTTATTGGCATTGCCGCCGGTTTTCTCAATGTTTACCGCGACACCAAGGCATTGCTGAGAAAGATTGCAAGGCAGGACGCAGAGCGCAAAGGCCTGGCACAGCCGCCTGATGGCGCAAGCACCCCTCCGGGGCAGGGCAAGACGGAGAACCGTGGCCAACAGGAAGAGCATGATACACAGCCTTGACGCATGGCTCTGGCGGCGCGGCATTGACCACCCCGCCGTGCGTGTGATGGTGCGCAACGAACTTCTGCTCACCGCCATTGTTCTTCTTGCCGGGGCACTGCTGTTCACGGTAACGCCCTGGGTGCTCTGGTTCGGCGTGGGGCTGGCCATTATGGCCTGGACATTTTGGGGTCTGGCGCGCTTTTTTCTGCGCCGGGGGCTGGGCGACTACAGCACGGCTTTTTTACGCATCGTTCTGGTGCGCTGGCTTGGCAGGCTTATCGTGGTGGGGGGCATTCTTTATATATCCCTCATCGAGTGCCGGGCGCCGGTTTTTGCCCTTGTAGGGGGCATGCTGGCAGGCGGATTTTTTGCCCTTGCGAGCTTTGCTCTGGCAGCGCGCGCCATCAGGCGCAGCGCGCAATAGGGCGGATACGCCGCCAGATGGGCGGCACGAAATTTCTGGGGAACGGCCTTAGGGCTTTACATCAACGCAGCGCCGCAAAGGCGCGCATCGACCAGGAGGCAGGGCTCATGGCAGGTGGTTTGCCGCATCCGGTATTGCTCTCCACATTTATGGGCATGGACGAAATCGCCATCGGTGGACAGATGGTGGAGTTCAAGCATGTGTTCTACTCCTGGGTCTGTATGGCCCTCCTGTTTACGGTGGCCTTGATCATGCGTAGACGCCTGACCCTCGTGCCGGGCGGCTTGCAGAACTTTTTCGAGGCACTGGTAGACACTGTTGAAAACTTCATCATCGCTACCATGGGTGAACACGGGCGAAAGTTCGTGCCGCTGCTGGCGGGCATTTTCATCTACATCTTCGGCATGAACCTCATGGGTCTGGTGCCCGGTTTCGACGCACCCACGGCCAACCTCAACACCACGGTCTGCATGGCGCTTTTTGTGCTCGTGTTCTACAACGCCGTGGGTCTCATCCGCTGGAAAACGCACTACATCCACCACTTCACCGGGCCTTCCAAGTTCCTTATTCCGCTTATGTTCCCGCTGGAAGTGGTGTCGCACCTTTCGCGTCCGGTTTCTCTCTCCCTCCGTCTTTTCGGCAACATCCGGGGTGAAGAAATCGTTATGGTGCTGTTCTTCGTCATGGCGCCCATTTTGGGCACCCTGCCCATCTACGCGCTTTTCCTTCTGGGCAAGACCATGCAGGCCTTCGTGTTCTTCATGTTGACCATGTTCTACATCAAGGGCGCTCTGGAAGCTCCCGAACACTAGACTTGCACAGGGCGGCCTGCCGCCCTCCCCGCCGGCCATCCGCGGGCGTCCTTCGCCGGACGTGAAACAGGCGCTGCATAGTGGGGAATGGTCGTTTACGACCCAACAATACAACAGTGCAAGGAGTGTCTCATGCGTAAACTTCTGATGATCGCCCTGAACACCGTGGCTCTGCTGGGTATGGCCAGCATGGCTTTCGCCGCCAACCAGCTCGACGCCTCGGCCCTTGGCTACACCTGCCTGGCCGCCGCCCTTGGCATCGGCATCGCCGCCTTTGGTTGCGGCATCGGCATGGGCCTTGGCCTGAAGGGCGCCTGCGAAGGCGTTGCCCGCAACCCTGACGTAAGCGGCAAGATCACCGGTACCATGATTTTGGCCTTCGCCTTTATTGAATCTCTGGCCATTTACGCTCTGGTTATCAGCTTCATCCTGCTGTACGCCAACCCCTACGCGTAGGGCTGGATCAGCTTTGCAAAAAAAGGAGGCTCCGGCCTCCTTTTTTTGTCTCCTGCAACTACCTCTTGCTGGAGCGTGTAAAGACGCACCATGCCCCCCCGCCGCAAAGCACGGTGCTCCGCGTTTTGCCTCGCCCGCCGGGCGCGGCCCCATCATCAGACAGCATTGGTACGCTTGCCAGCGCCACGCGGCGCGCGGAGCGACCAGAGCAACCCTTGGCAGGACCGCGGGTCAACGCCGCTCTTCGCACGCCATGCAGCACGCGGTCCCAAGCCCCTGCTACGGAGATCGGCGTCCCGCCATGCGGACCACGCACGGGCCCCCTTGCCAGGGCAGAGAGAGGGCGCGACAACGGCTGCTTTTCCTGTGGATGGGCTGTTTTTTCACAAAGGAAAAATAAATTATATTGGCATCTCGCGGAATGCGAAAGTCGAAGGGAGCAAAAAAATCCCTTTGCCCGACATCGAAGATCGTACGGTGGGCCTGTATTTTCCAGAATTACATAGACTTTTTTTTGCAGGATACGACAGATCCCTGGGGCTTGGGGCTTAACCTTTGTCTCCTTTTATAGTAGCATTTCTTCCATAAAAATTCTTTTTGTAACATGCGCCCCGCCAAGCATCCACCAGGCCTGGCATGCGGCAAAAAAGCAAAAGATGGACATGTATAACACCCTTTAATTAATGACGAAATACATGTAATTATTCCAGTCCGCATGCTGGACATCTTTTCAGTATCTCATTCACAGATAGAGCCCGTCAATGGTTGTGTACCCAACTTAATAGCGATAGGTTGGTGCGAGGATTGCCACGGCATAGAATTGTATATATTTTATATGCTGTTGGAAGTAGCAAAGACCACCATTGGCTCAGCTTGCACATTTACTGTTTTTTGATAGACACTTTCTTTCACGAGATGACATCTTCCCGTTGACAAACTCGCGGCTTTCCAGAAGGTACACTATGGCTAACCAACCGAAAAGCAAACACATTCCTCGCGCAACCATTCAACGCCTGGCAACATACGTGCAGGTGCTTGAAAACTTTTCACGCGATAATGTGGAGGTCATTTCCTCCAACCCCCTGGCAGAGGCTTGCGGGGTCAATGGCTCACAAGTGCGTAAGGATCTGGCCTATTTTGGCGAGTTCGGCATCCGCGGCGTGGGCTATCACGTAAAGTCCCTTATTGCCGCCATCACCTCCTCGCTGGGCGTAGACCGCGAGTGGCGCATGGCTCTCATTGGCGTTGGCAATCTGGGTAAAGCCATTCTCAACCATAGTGAATTTCGCGCCCGCGGTTTCAACATCGTGGGCATATTCGATTGCGACCCCTTCAAGATTGGCGAGATCGTCCACGGTCTTGAGGTGCACTGCACCCGCGACCTCAAAGACATGGTCTCTGACCTCAATATCGAAATTGGCATCATCACCACGCCCCCCGAAAGAGCGCAAAGGGCTGCGCAACATCTCATGGATGCGGGCATAACCTCCATTCTCAACTTCGCCCCGGCCCGCATCAAGGTGCCCGAGCGCATCAACGTGGAGTACGTGGATTTTTTCCACCATCTTTACGCCCTGGCGTTCAATCACCCCATGACCCGCTAGGACGTCAGCCTTGGCGCTGCCGCGAAACCGTACCTCATGGCCAGGACGTTGCTACGACGCCCTGGCTTTTTTGACGCGCCTTGTACCGCCCCGGCCCGGCTGTTCTGGCCGCGACCTTGGCCCCTGCCTGCCTTGTTACGGCCCGGCGGGCCTGTGCCTTGGCCTTGCCGTCACACTGCCCTGCTGGTTTTTTTGGCTGTTGCTGACGCGCCGCCCCCAGGCTGATTCCCTGCTGTGCGCGGCGCTTGCCGCGTGGCTCTGGATGGCCCTTGAGGTATGGAGCACACGTGGACTGCATTGGGACGGACTCGCCGATCTCGGCGACGCAAGCGGCAGCGGGGCACAGGGTGAACGGTTCTGGGCCGTCTTGCGCGACAGCCGCCTGGGAGCGTTCGGCGCACTGCATCTTTTGCTGGCCTTTGGGGGCATGTGGCTCACTGTGTGCTGGCACATTCATGCCGGGCAGTGGCTGTGGCTCGCGCTGGCTCCCGCCTGGGGCAGGGCCTGCGTGATCTGGCTGGCGGCCCTGGCGCCGCCCCGCGAGCCGGATTCACTGGGGGGCCTGACCTGCGCGGGCGCGAGCCCCGCACTGGCAGGATGGTATGCCCTGGCAGCCTTGCTGGCGCTATGCGGGCTGGCCCTGCTGGGCCACCAGACATGGTGGCGCGTGCCCGTAACCGCTCTGGGACAGTTTTTTATTTTACGCCAGATTGCGGCACTGGCGCGCAGCAGGGGCGGCATTTCCGGCGATTTTCTGGGCGCGGGCATCCAGTGGGGGCAGTTGTGGTTTCTGGCAAGTACAGTGTAGAGTAGGGACAGTTCATTTGCCTGTGCAACCAAGGAGGAACTCATGAATTTCAAAGAGTTGGCGGAAAAGGCCAGAACCTGCCGCCGTTTTTATGAAGACCGGCCCCTGACCATGGCAGACCTGGAGTGGCTTGTGGACTGCGCCCGTCTGGCCCCTTCGGCCAAAAACGCGCAGGAACTGCGCTTCAGTCTGGTCGCGCATGGCGAAACCTGCGACAAGCTGTTTCCCCTTACCCGCTGGGCAGGGGCCCTCAAGGACTGGGGCGGCCCCCAGCCCGGCGAGCGCCCTACGGGCTTTATCGCCATCCTCATGCCGCAGGGCGGCGCTGAACTGACGTTCTATGATGTGGGCATAGCCGCCCAGACCATCCAGCTTGCTGCCGGCAGCCGCGATTGGGGCTGCTGCATCATCAAGTCCTTTGACCACCAGGCTGTACCCGCACTTTTGCAGGTCCCCGCCGACCTCAAGGTGGCGCTTGTTCTGGGTCTGGGCGTTGCCAAAGAAAAACGCGTGATCGCTCCCATGCCCGCCAGCGGCGCGTTCAGCTACTGGCGCGATGAAGAGGGCCTGCACCATGTGCCCAAGCGGGCGCTTGAAGACCTGATTGCATCCCGTTTTTAGAGCATTTTAACTTTGAAAAAATGAAAACTTTGAAATGTGAAGCGTTTCAAAGTTAATCTGCTCGAGCATATAACCTTTTTTGAAGGTGTTCCGGCTGGACGCCTTGCGCGTTATCCGGCACAGAACAAAATGCACGAGGGCTGCCCCACTACTGGCAGCCCTCGTTTTTTGTACGCCTTGCATCTGGCAGTATTATCCGTCCCTTTACGTCCGGACCCTGACACCAGCAGCCGGTGCATGCATGCCACGAAATGCCGCACTATGGCGCTTGGTTGACACAGCACACTGCAAGACACACGCCACGACGTACAAATTCAATAACATCCAGATCAGATTTTCTTTGAAATGCTTCACTTTTTAAAAGTTGTCACTCTGCCCTAAAATACGGTTTTCAGCATAATCCACACCACGTTGCGTGGCGCTTGCGCTCTCGGGCGGCGGTTGCGCATGTACTTATTTCAACGATAACTGCCCTGAAATACAGGGTGGACACATGCAGTCCTGCGCGCCGGGAGCCTCTTACCCCGGCGCACGGGGCTCATTCTCATAAAGACAAAGAACGCAGGACTGTCCTTTGCCGCCTTCCTTTGCATTGTACAAGGCCTTATCAGCGGTCATGTAAAAATCGTCATACGTATGACGACCACTCTGGCTGAAGGCCACACCCGCGCAGGCGTGAACGCGCATGCCGCCGGCAAGCGGTTCTTCAAGTTTAAGGCTGATCCTTTCATAGATTTTTGCGATCCGCTCCATGGGCAGATTGCGCGCAAATGCGGCAAACTCATCACCGCCAAGGCGAAAAACCACGTCATCCCTACGAAAAACCTGACGCAGCACACCGGCAAAAGCCCGAAGCACGGCATCTCCTGTGGAATGGCCCGCCGAGTCGTTGATATTTTTGAAATCGTCAAGATCAAAAATGAACATGGCGGCGCTGCTTTGCCTGCCCTCTTCCACCTCTGCCAGCCTGAGAGTGATCAGGCTCTCACCCGCGGCCCTGTTGTAAATACCGCAAAGGGCATCTTTTTCAGCCCGGTTAAGCAGAGCGGCGCGTTCTTTTACACGGTCATGCGCGTCCTTGAGAAAACCTATTATGCAAACTTCCCGTGACTGCGGGTCGGCATAGCCCACCACGGTCAGGCTGTGCCACGTGTAGGCCGCGTTAAGGCGAAGCCGTGCGCGCACCTCGCAGGTACAGTCCATCAGACCATTACGCACAAGGCTGACCATCTCGCCAATCTTGTCGTCCTGCCCTGGCGCGAAAATCCCCTGTTGCAACAGGGCTTCCGGCACTCTGCGCGCCGTGAACAGATTGCCGCATCTCGTCATGTTTTCTTCAAGGTTGACTATGGCCCGCGTAGCAGGATCTATCTGAAAAACCACGTCCACAGCGCTGTGCAAAAGCGCCTCAAGCCGTTGCCGGTTTTTTTCGATCTCTTTTTCCAGCAGCACGTTTTCGGTCACATCCTGAAAAAGGCAGGTACAATACCCGTACTGCGGCTGATGGCAGGTCACCATAAGGTGCCTGCCGAGAGCGGGCCAGAAATCCGTAATTTCCTGCACGCGGCCATGGCAGGAGGTTTCCCAGAACGCATACAGCCACTTTTTATCAAAATTTATACGGGGATTGGTAGTGAGCGGCGTTCCGATAAATCTTTCGCGGCTGATGCCGAAAAGAGAAAAAAGGGCCTGATTGCCGTACACAGGCACAAGATCACTGGGACGGCCCATAATATCCAGGTCAACGCGCACCACGGCAATGGCCTGCGGCAGGCCCTGCAAAAAATCGAGATGGGAGCTATCTGCGACACCCTTATCAGAGGAGACCAGGGTGATTCGTTCGTTGGTTTGGCGTCCGGCGGTCTTCACTGCGAAGTTCCGGGCGCATGCTGAAACCTGTTCCATAGCGGCCCCGCTGGGTTGGGGGGGTATTTTATGAGGTGACGTTTGCGCTTCATGCTGCACACCTGACAACACTCTAAAAAATCTATATACAATTTCAGATATAAAAAAACCAGCCAATCCTGTCAATTCGTTTTGCCGCAATTTTCAAAATAAAAAAGCTTCACCTATAAAAATGACGCGACAAGCAATACCGCTCGATGTAAAAAAATCACAATAAACCCATATTCCGCCATAGCATACTCGAATGCCTGGGCTTCTGTCTTTCGCCATGGTTAAACTGGAAAAAAAATTCGCGCCTTCACGCTGTTCTTCCACCAATGGATCGCACGGCTGAAAACCAGGCCAGCGGCATGCTGAAATTCTCTGTTTTCTGATGCCCGCTGAAACCGGCTGCGTGCTGTGTGCGCGCAGCCCGACATGCGCCACTCCATTGCCTTTTGACTCGCCGCCCCTTCGTGGCGTGGTTTACGGGCAAAACATGCCTGATGCGCAAGAGCTCTGTCATGGCACACGTTGTAAAATATGACTGAACGCACAAACACCGCCATAATAGCCCTCTCGGACGCTGTACCAGGAATGTATATCGTCAATCCCGGCATCTCATGGCTTGAATCCCCCCTGCTCTATGCGCAGGAAGGATTTCTTGCCACGCAAAGCGCCATTTCAGACATTGTCAGGCAGGGCTATACTGAGGTCTGCCACGACCCCAGCCGGTTCCGCCAATGCCATGACCTTGACGACGGGCTTTCTACCGCCAACATCCCATGGCCGGGCCAGTCCGTTTCCGCGGCTTCACTGGGGGACGAAATACCCAGGGCAAGAGCGACATACGCCGATGCATTTGAGCACATACAGGACCTGATGCAGGATACCCAGGTAAAACCCGTGGACATGGCGGCCTCGCGGCCCTATATCGAGGCTGTCATCCAGAGCCTCAGCCGCAATCGGGACGCGCTCATCGCACTGACAAAGCTTAAAAAAAGCGACCAATGCGCCCACACGCATTCTGTCAACGTAGCCATATTGTCCATAGCATATGCCCAATATCTCGGGCTGCCGAAAGACAAGCTGCCCCTCGTTGGGCTGGCCGGGCTTTTTCATGATTACGGTAAGATATTCATTCCTCAGGCAATACTGAACGCCCCGCGCAAGCTCACCCCTGCGGAACGGACAGTCATGCAGGCCCATGTGGAGCTTGGGTTCGCCCACCTCGCCAGGGACAAAGACGCAAACCACGAAATACTGCAAGGCGTGATGCAGCATCATGAGCGGTACAATGGCACAGGGTACCCTAACCGCCTGAAAGGCAATACCATAAGCATCTATGGCCTCATCCTCTCGCTGAGCGACCATTATGACGCCCTTTCATCCCAGAGAGTCTACAAAGAACCCATGCCTGCCAATGTGGCCCTGGCTGTCATGTACAAGATGCGGAGCCAGGTATGGGCGCCAGGCTATGTGGAGCGCTTCATCAAGATGCTGGGAATCTACCCGGCCGGAACGCCCGTGCAGCTGTCGAACGGAGAGCGCGGCGTGGTTTGCCACTCAAACCCGGACTTTCCGGCCCTGCCCACCGTCATAATCGCCCTGAGCCCTGACGGAAAATCCATACGGCCCCAACTGCGGGACCTGAGCGAACAGCCGGGGCTTGAGATTGAACGGTCACTTGCCGGTACAGACGCTGAACAGATGGACATAGGCCTGCTGCTGTCGCAGTCCTGATTGCACACCCCTTTCGTGCACCACGGCCCATATGACGGCACCCGTGAAGGCAGACGCGCCGGTACGCGCCACAAGCCTGCTGCTGCCCGCGCCAGGTAGCGCCGCCCCACCGCGAAATGACGGATACCTGCTGGCTATTCAAAGCAAATGACGCTAGCCTTTGCACAGGAAAGCCCACCGGGAGGATGGCGTGCGAAAATTATGTGTCAACCTGTTTTCCGTCCTGGTGGCGGCGCTCCTGTGCACCCCGGCCCAGGCCGACCCGCAGGACAGCCTCCGCAAGCTGGCCGCAGGCATGTGGGCCTTTCAGGCCCAGAAAAAAGAAGGGTTGCCGCCCTGCCCTCTGACAGATGACGAGGTAAAAGAGCTGACAGCCTGGCTTGGCGCGGAATATCGCAAGCAGGGGCAGGAGCCTGGCCCGGAGCAGACCGCCATGATGGCGGGCGTGCTGGCAGGATACGCCGCCGCCACGGAGGGCCCCCAAAAAGTCGGCAAAAACAGACAGAACACAGGCCTTATGCCTGAATTTGATATTCCCGCCTACTGCAAAGGCGTCGCCATGGGCAGCCCCCTTATCGAATCCGGCTGCTTTGATGCGGAGCGGGAGGCCAGAACGGCCATTGCAACCATGACTGACGTGCCGGAAAACATTCTGCGCCACTGCACGGATGTGGCGCAGACAGGCCGGGGAAGTTACACGGTCATGCAGAGTTGCATCAACACGGAAATGAACGCCAAAAAGCAGATGGGCCCATAGCCCGCTGCGGGAGGTTTTATCATGAAAAAATTTGCCTGGCTCTTTATAGTCCTGCTGCTGACAGGTTGCGGCAGCAATCTTGAAAAGCTTGACGGCAAGTGGCGGGGCGACCCTGCGGCCACTGTGGCGCTGGCAAGCCCCGAAGTGCGGAAAGATTTTGCCGATATTCCCTTTGTAACCAAAATGCTTGAAGGTCTGGTGCAGAACCTTCGTGTGGACGTTGACGCCAGAAACAAGACCATTGCCTTCGCGCTTGGCGGCATTGCCTATACCGGGGGATTCACCGTCGTGGCCGACAAGGGCAACACCATCACCCTCAAAAACGACAAAGGCAACACCCTCGACTTTGTGCTCAAGGACCCCAACACCATCATACTTAAAAATGACGGCAAGGCAGACGGAAAATTCGACCAGCTGGTATTCAAGCGCGTGGAATAGCATGCGTCCACAGCACTTGCCCGCACAGCGTGCCACGCGAGCCTCATGAACAGAGCGAGAGCGGCTGAATGAACACTTTGAAATGTGTAGCATTTCAAAGTTAATCTGCTCTAGAGCAATTTAACTTTTAAATTGCTCTGACGGCTGCGTGAGCAGACGTTCGCTACGGAGGCGTCAGCGCAGTTTATCTGCGCGGTTAAACGCCGAAGTGAGCGTGCCTTAAACTTTGAGAATGTATATTCTCAAAGTTAATCTGCTCTAGCTGACCAACGGCCCGCAATCAGCCGTAAGCAGTCCGCATCTGAACAGGCCAGCCTTCCAATCAAAACCCAGGGCGCGGCCTCCGCATCTGTGTGATGCGGAGGCCACGCCTTTGTGGTTCCTGATGCCCTGCCGTGCGAATATTACACGGCAGCAGCACGCTACCTCTGAAAGAACCGCCCATGGCGCCGCCAAAACACCGCAACACGCAGTCGGCCAGCCCCCCCGCGTGAAAAAGGGGCTGGCCTTCTGGAGGAGGAACAACGCCTGTAGCTTACGACGCTACACAAGATCTCACGAACTTGCTGGCGGGTGCTCCGCCATGCGCATGCGCATGGGGATCAATGGTGCGAATGGTCGTAACCTTGTTCTGGGTGAAGAAATCGAAGCCTTCGCGCCCCTGTACCTTGTTGACGCCAAGGAGCGATCCCTTGATGCCGCCGAAGGGAATGTACGGATGCGGCGCGCAGATGCCCACATTGACGCCCACCATGCCCACATCGGCCTCGCGGCTGAATTTTTCGGCATAGAACTGGCTTTGGGTGAAGATGCAGGCGCCGTTGCCAAACTCGGACCTGCGTATCAGGTCCAGGGCATCGTCCATGTCCGCGATCTTGATGGTTCCCACAATGGGGCCGAACACTTCGGTGGTGAACAGCGGATTGCAGGGCGTGAGGTCCTTGACGATGATGGGGCCGACAAAAAAGCCCTTCTTGTTTTTCTCCGGCAGGTCCAGCTCGCGGCGGTCCAACGCCAGCGCGCAGCCCTGGCCGTGCGCGAGGGCGGCCTCCAGCGACGCGTGCACAAAGTCCACGGCCTTGCGTGAAATGAGCGGCCCCATATACACGTCAGGATCAAAAGCGTCGCCCACCTTGATGGTGGAAGCGGCTTCAACCATCACCTCGACAACCTTGTCGTAAATTTCAGGCACGGCAGCCACCAGAGAACCGGCCAGGCAACGCTGACCCGCGGAGCCGTAGCAGGAGTTCAGGTAGTTGTCGCGAAAGACCGTGAGGTCCGCATCTTCCATCACCACCAGCATGTTCTTGGCCCCGCCGAGCAGCATGGAGCGCTTACACATGCGGGCGCAGCCCTCGGCCATTTTCTGAGCCGTAGGCGTTGAGCCTACCAGGCAAATGCCGGAAATGCGCGCATCGTCATACCAGGAGCCGGGGATGTCCCTGTTGCCGTGAATGATGTTGACCACGCCGGGCGGGAGCTCTATTTCCGTAAAAATTTCGCCCATGATCTGCATGAAATAGGGCGACTGCGTTGATGGCTTGAACACAAAGGTGTTGCCCGCCACAATGGCATACGGCACAAACCAGCCGAAAACCAGGGCGGGAAAATTGAAGGGAGCCACACCGCCAAAGACGCCCAACGGCTCGCGGACAACCTTGCCGCTGATATTTGTCGCAATGTAGTCCAGGGTCTGCCCCTGCATCATGGCCGGAGCGCAAGCGGCAGCTTCCAGTATTTCCACCACGCGCTGCACTTCGCCTCTGGCCTCGGAGATATGCTTGGCCTGGTCCAGCGCGATGGCCTGGGCCAGTTGCTCCTTGCGCCGCAGCATGGCTTCGCGCATTTTATAAATATAGGTCACGCGCCTGCCGATGGAGAGCCTGCGCCAGCCCGGATAGGCCGCGGCCGCCGTGTCCACAGCCATTTTGGACGTTTCTGGGCCGGACTGGGGAACCTGCGAAATCTGCTCGCCAGTGGAAGGATTGTACAGGGGCACTGTGGGCACTCCCGTTTCCTCC
The DNA here is from genome assembly GCF_055387835.1 of Desulfovibrio simplex. Lineage (NCBI taxonomy): Bacteria > Pseudomonadati > Thermodesulfobacteriota > Desulfovibrionia > Desulfovibrionales > Desulfovibrionaceae > Desulfovibrio > Desulfovibrio simplex. The sequence goes on along the minus strand of NZ_AP042377.1, from coordinate 3,316,560 downwards.
TGCCATTGGCCGTTAATATAGTTTCTGATGGTTATCTGCGTCATGTCGCCCTCCCGAGCGTAAGTGAATTGCCTTTGCGTCCTGTCCGACGTGTTGCGTAGGCCGCCCGCCCCGCCATACGCGGGGCGGGCGGCAGTTGGATCAGTTGGCGGGTATGGGCGTCTTTACTTTTTTCAGGAACTTGTCCGTGGCGTACTTGCCGTCACCGACCTTTTTGAGGTCATCCTTGGTGATGCGGCCAACCTCGGCAAAGAAGGCGGCCACGTCGGCATGCCACTTCTGCGCGGTGCTCTGCCCCTTGCTGGCGTCAAACAGTTCCACCTGCTCTTCGTAGTTGAACACGGGGTGCGTCTGCAGGTCCTTGAGGGCCATCTCGTCAGAATAGTTCTTGCCGGCCCACTCAAGGAAGAAACGCTTGTATTCGGGCACAAGCGCCTTGGGGTCTTTTTTCATCTGGCTCTGGATCATGTTGACGGCACGCAAATACACACGCAGGAACTTGGCCACCAGATCGGGATTTGCGTCAGCCCACTTCTGGTCGGCTATGAGGCTGATGGGCAGCCCCACGCCGCATGTCTGGGGAGTGCCAGCGATCTTCCAACCCTTTTCTTCGCCCACATACATATGGGGAGCCCACAGGGAAACGACATCGCCGATGCCGGTGCTGAACGCACCCAGCGCCTGCGCCTGGTCCATATTCTTGATGGTCACGTCGCTGTCCTTGAGGCCCAGCACGCGCAGCCAGTGGCTGAGAGCAAAGTGCGAAGAAGACACGGTGGTGGCAAGAATGGTCTTGCCGCGCACGTCGTCAGGATGGCCGTACACCTCGGGATACTTGGGGTTGTAGCCCTTGGTCTTGAGAATGGGGCTGTCGGGCCGCACCATGACGGCATTGGTCATGGATTCGTCATTGCCTATGCCTATGACGTAGGTATTGTAGCGCAGGTTGCCCATCATGGCAGGCACGGCGCCTGTACCGCAAAGCACCCACTCGCCAGCGGGCAGGGCGTTGAGCTGGGCCATACCGGAGTCAAAGTACAGCAGGTCAAGGTCAATGCCTTCTTCCTTGTCCCACCCTTTTTCATGCGCATACCAGACAAGAAAGGTTTCATGCTCGTCCATCCAGGCAGAACGGAGTTTGACCGGGTTTTCTGCCGCCATACAGAGGGTGACCCCCAACAGCATGGCCGCAGTCAGAACGGCAGCCAGAAGAAAAAACTTTTTCATAAAAACCTCCGCGTGTAAGAAAGGTACTGTCTTTCGGATTACTGGAAGCTGAAACACTAGGGGTGCTTGTTTTGAGCGACCCCTTCGAGACTTGCCCTCCCCAGCCGCTGCTGCATGAGTTCAGTCAGGCGGCCCGTGGTTCTGTGTTTATAAATGCCGTACTGGCACCAACAGGCCACCAGCAGCGGTGCCAACAGCAACAGCCTGTGTCCGCCGTAAAAGTACGCCACCAGAGCCAGCACGCAGCACGCAATGACTCCCAGACGGTACCACGCCCTGCGGGCATAAAGATCCTTCAATGCGGCTTCCAGATCTCCGGCGGATAACGGTTTGCCTTTCTGTTGGCTTCCGCTTTCAGTCCCGCGCCCTCCAGTCCGTAAAAGCAGCGCCCTGCCCAAATACCATACGAGCACGGCCGCGGCGGTGAGAATGAGAGCGTGTGATGTCGCAGTATCCATAGTTCCCCCACGATACCAGCCACACCGGGAGTGCCGGTAAGGCCCGGTTAGGTCTTTGCCTGCGCGGCATTGCCGCGCACTGCGCCCGGGCGGCCTTTACGGCCTACAAAACAAGTTCCGTGCGCTCAGTGATGACCTCACGCATATGAAGAAGCTCCATATCCGTATGTTCTCTGGGCCGTGGCAGATCCACCTTGAACTCTTCCTTGATGGTTCCCGGCAGCTTGCCTTCCATAAGGACTATGCGGTCCCCCAGAAAAAGGGCTTCATCAATGTTGTTGGTCACGAAAATGATGGTGCGTTTTTCCCTTTCCCATATGCTCGTTATCTCTTGCTGCATGAACATGCGGGTCTGGGCGTCCAGCTGCCCGAAGGGCTCGTCCATCAGCATGACCTCAGGGCTGTTGGCATACGCGCGGGCAATGCCCACCCGCTGCTTCATGCCCCCGGAAAGCTGATGGGGGTAGTGGTTTTCAAAACCGGCAAGGCCGACCATGTTGATGTAGTGCATGGTAATTTCGCGCCGCTCCGCCTTGGGCACCTTGCGCAGCTTGAGGCCCATTTCCACATTGCCGAACACAGTTTCCCAGGCAAAGAGCATATAGCCCTGAAAAACCAGTCCCCTGTCCGGGCCAGGACCCACGATGGGGCCGTCGGGCATGGTCACAAAGCCCTTGTCCGGCACCTCAAGCCCGGCAATGATACGCAAAAGCGTGGACTTGCCGCACTGACCGGGGCCAAGGATGACCAGAAACTCGTTTTCGTGCACGGCCAGGCTCACGTCCTTTATGACGGGAACTTCAACCGTGCCCTTCTGGATAAAAGTCTTGCTGATATCGTTGCATTCAATCTTGATGAGTTTTTCCATGCCGTTTCCCTCAATTGCGCTGCTAAGAGGCATCACAGGTTATCGATACTGCGCTGCCAGGGGCAGAACTTGCGTTCCATCAGGGTCAGAACCTGAGAAGTGCACCAGGCCGCAGCGGCGATAAGAATCATGCCGCTCAACACCAGGGCTGGCTGGTGGGTATCCATGCCACGCTTGATAAGAAAGCCAATGCCGTCGCGGGCATTCATCAGTTCCGCCGCCAGCACGCACGTCCAGGCGATGCTCATCGATATCTGCAGACCGGCGAACACCGAAGGAAAAGAGGCAGGAAAGGAAACCTGAAATATCTCGTCCTTCCTGTTGCCACCAAGCACGCGAACCACATCGTAAAGTTCCGGCTCCACCAGGCGGATGCCGTTGTAGGAATTGAGCAGACAAGGCACGAACGTGCCGATGATAATGATAAATACCTTGGCAAACTCGCCCACGCCGAACCACAGGATGGCCAGCGACACCCAGGCAATGGGCGGCATGGGCTTCAAGAGGTCGAAAAGGGGTTTGACAATGGCGTTGACGTATTTGTTCAAGGCCATGAACAGGCCCAGGGGTACGGCCACAACGGCGGCCAGGCTGAACCCCATAAGCACGCGCAGGGTACTGGCCCAGATATGCCCCCAAAGGTTGGTGCCGCCAAACTTCATGGTCATCAGCATCTTGATCTGCATGACCACTTCAGAGGGCCGGGCCAGCGAATCGTCAAAAATCTTCAGGGCCGCCACCCGATCCCAGACCACAAAGAAAGTTAGCAAAGAAACGCCGTACAAAAAATAGATATTGGTAAGAATGAGCATGGCGCTCAAAGGCCGAGATTCCTTGACTGTCCCCACGGTTTCATTGGCAATGTGCGAACTCATGCCTACCTCCTGATGCCGGCCAGCAGCGTCTTTTCGATATAGTCGATAATGACGCCGATGAAGGCGCCGGACAGCCCAACGCAGATCATGCCGAGCAGCACTATGTCCGGACGGATGAGACGCCCGCCCATGGTGATGAGGTAGCCAAGGCCGGAATCCGCCGCCAGAAGTTCCGCGCCCACAAGGTTGGTCCAGCAGTAGGCCAGAGCGATCTGCAACGCGCCGAAAACCATAGGCAGGGCCGAAGGAATGCACAGGCCCTTGAAAATCTGCCAGTCATTGGCGCCGTAAGTGCGCGCCATCTGGATCAAGGCGGGATTGGTCATCCGCACGCCCACATAAGAGTTGATGACGCAAGGCACTATGCCCGCGATCCAGATAATGAAAACCTTGCCGGTCAGGTCGATGCCGAACCAAAAGACGGTCAGGGGTATCCACGCGATGGGGGGGATTGGCCGGATCAGTTCAAATATGGGCCGCACAAGGCCCTCCACGACACGAAACCAGCCCATTGCCAGCCCCAGGGGGATGCCCACCAGCAGGGAAAGGCTGTAGCCGATAAAGGCCTCCTTGATGCTGGTCCAGATATGCGCCGAAAGTATCGCGCCGTCCGGCATGGGATCGTGCAGTTTATCCAGAAACGCATAAAAAACCTGCGTCGGCGAGGCCAGAAGTTCATTGGGAATGATCCCGAACGAAACCAGAGCCTGCCAGCCGAAAAAGAACGAGGCCAGGCTCAGAACGGGCAACATGGTCAGTAGCAGGGGCTGTCTTACTTTTACTTCTTGATAAGCCATGCGGTAGTCTCCTTCGATGGTTCCGAAGCCTTGATGGCTACCACCAGCGGATCAGTTCGGTCACCTGTCTGCGCAGTTCCACAAAGCGCGGATCCGTCAGCTTGCGCGGTCGCTCAATATCCACATGTATTTCAGACTTTATGGTCGTGGGCTTATTGGAGAGCACAAGAATGCGGTCTGCCACATAAACGGCCTCTTCGATATTGTGCGTAACAAAAAGGATGGTGCTGTGGAGCGTGCGCCACAGGTTGACCAGCTCGTCCTCAAGGTAGTAGCGCAGCTTGACGTCAAGCTGCCCGTAGGGCTCATCCATGAGCAGCAGGTCCGGCTGAACGGCAAAGGCTCTGGAGACGGCGATACGCTGGATCATGCTGGCCGAAACCTGATTGGGATACAGGTTCGCGCAGCTTGAAAGCCCCACCAGTTCCATGATGGCGTCGCTGCGCTTCATGCGCTCGTCGTGTGGAACCCCTTTGATTTCCATACCATAGGCCACATTTTCCCGCACGGTACGCCAGGGCAGACAGGTCGGCTCCTGAAAAACGTAGGAAATATTATGCGTACGCGGGTTGGCCTCTTCACCGTCAATAAGGATATTGCCCTCAGTGGCGGGCATCAATTTTGACAACATATTGAGAAACGTGGTCTTGCCACACCCGGTAGGGCCGACAATGGCGACCAGTTCTCCCTTTTCCACACTGAAATTGATCCTGTCGAGAACCGTCAGGTTTCCGAATCGCTTCGTCAGATTACGAACCTGAATTTTCTGTGGAGTTTTGACTGACACTAACGAACTCCTTTGGATTGAGAATACGCGGCTGCCCCGCCTGTCTGAAAACGCGCCGGTCTTGCGGTTCCATTGTCCGAGTTCTTTGGCGGAACCCGACGCACGGCCTTGCCTGAAATTTGATGTGTTTCATCAACAGGCCGACCATTTCGGGCTGCCGGGGCGCAACGCGCTACAGATGCCTCCATGACCGAAAGGGCGCGCCCGGTGTTACCCGGACGCGCCCTTTTTCGCTCTATTTGAAGTTCGACTTGTCGAGATGTTCGTACTTCGGCAGATATCTGGTCGGCAGGGCCAGCGCGTCTCTGCGGAAGGGAGGCGCAAGCCGCGTACCGTCAGTCATTACTTCAATAACCGCGGGGCGTCGGTTCTTCTTGGCCGCTTCAAGGGCTTCGGCCAGATCCTTCTGCGTGTTGACCGTGTAGCCGTCGGCGCCCATGGCCTCGGCTATCTTGGCATAGGACTTGGACCAGATGTCCGCGCCCACAAAACGGTTGTTATAGAAGTCCACCTGGTTTTTCTTTTCGGCGCACCAGGCCCCGTTGTTATACACGGTGGCGATGACGGGCAGATTGTACTGGCAGGCTGTGGGCACTTCAAAAAGGCTCATGCCCCACGCGCCGTCGCCCACAATGGCTACCGTCAGGTCTTCGGGGCAGGCAAGCTGCGCGCCCAGAGCGGCCTGATAGGCAAAGCCCGTGTTGCCGAAGGTCAGCGTGGCCACATGGCGCTTGGGATTCTTGAAGCGCAGGTAGCTGTTGGCAGTGGAGGACGTGTTGCCGATGTCCGTGGTGGCGATGGCGTCGTTGTCGGTGACGAACTTGCCCACCACTTCAAGAGCCTTGCGCGGATGCATGCGTCCGGCTTCCACGGGTTCGTCGGCGATAAGGGCGATTTCCTGATACCAGCCGTTCAGCTCGTCCGTCACCATATTATGCACGTAGGTCAGGTCGGTCTTGGCGGGCACAGCCTGACGCAGCCGCGCGAACAGTTCTTCGGAGGCGTCCTTGGCGTCGGCGCACAGGCCCACTGCCACGGGATGCGTCTTGGCGATGTGGCGCGGATTGATGTCGATCTGCACGATCTTGGCGGTCTTGGGGAAGTAGTTGATGTCGTACTGCGGCAGGGTGCCGAAGTAGGACAGCCTGGTGCCCACGGCCAGGATGACGTCGGCCTTCTGCAGGATGCGCATGGCGGCCTTGGAGCCCATGTAGCCTATGGGGCCGGTCCACAGCGGATGGTCGCAGGGGAAGGCGTCGTTGTGCAGGTAGGTGGTCGCCACAGGCGCGCCAAGGTATTCGGCCATGGCCTTGATGGTGGCAACGCAGCCGGAATCCACCACGCCGCGGCCGGAGATGATCACCGGATTTTTGGCGTTCTTCAGCACTTCCACGGCGGCCGCGAAATGCTCGGGGTTGCCGATGCCGCCGGGAGCCACGCGGTACTGCGAAGGATGCAGAATGTCTTCATCCAGCTCGCCGTAAAAATAGTCGCGCGGGATGTCCACAAGCACCGGGCCGCGTTCGGCATAGGCAATGCGGAAAGCCGTGCGTACGATGTCGGCCGCGCGCTTGGGATGGGGTACGCGCAGCGAGGCCTTGGTAATGGGTTTAAACAGATTCCACGTGTCACATTCTTGAAAACCGTCCCAACCGACGGAAATGCTGCCCGCACTGGGAGAAAGAACCACCATGGGCGAATGCGCCATGTTGGCCGTGGCCACAGCCGTCACATAGTTGGTGATGCCGGGGCCGTTCTGGCCGATAACCACGCCGGCCCTGCCGGTAAGACGGCTGTAGGCATCTTCCATATGTCCGGCGGTCTGTTCGTGGCGCACTGAAATAAAGTCGATCCCCGCTGCGGGAAACAGGTCCAGCATGTCCATAAACGCGGAACCGAGAATGCCGCTGACATGGTTTACTCCTTCCTGAACCAGAACTTCCGTCATGGCCTCACTGGGCGTCATCTTGGGCATTTTATCCTCCAATACAAGTGCATGATAGGTGTTCGCAGTCGCTGCCCGGCAAGCGACACGCCCGATCGTGGGTTGTTGCCGTGGCCCGCCGCTTGCAATGTCGGTCACATGTTTTTTCAATTTCCCGGCGAAGGGGCCAGCCTGTTTGCCGCCGGAGCTTGTACCGTAGTATTACAAGAAACGTTCCAGAGGCTTAAGATGGTTAACATATTTTAAACATTAACTTTCTTGACCAGGGGCTTCTATAGTGCTAATGCAGTATTGCCTCACAAAGCATCTTTTTCCCGAAGTCCGATGCAGCTTCGAATCATCTGTCTTTTAAGACAGAAGGGATGCCATATGGACAAAACTATATTCTACCTAATGGATCTCCTAAATCTCATGCCTGCAAACACCTGTGCGGTTATATGCCGAGGTGACCAATGGATTATAGAGGCATGCAACCATTCATTTCGTCTTCTTGCGCAGCGCTTCAGCAGTACTTCCAACTTTTTTGAAAGCAGCGCTTCGCTCTCCCCCGGACAACAACATTCTTTTCTTGAACTGCTGCGTCAAAATGGCGGCGACGCCCTCGTAGACAGAGTGTGCGCGAGCTCTCCAGAGTCCCGCATGGGCATGATACTGGCTTCAGGCAGCTGGACGCTTGGCTGGAAATGGCTTGGCAACGCCCACGCAGTGGATGACCCGGACAGGCGAAGATTCGTCCTGTTGCACGAAGTTCACCCGGCGGAAGAGACAACGGACCTGCACCTTATCAGTCAGGAATTACACGCCATCATGGATTCCATGCATGACGGCCTGTGGATCATTGACGGCAACGGCACCACCCTGCACGTCAACAAGGCTCTGAAGCGCATTGCCGACATCGAGCCGGAGGAAATGATAGGTAAACCTGTTTCCATCCCCTTGCTCGAAGGAAAGTTTTCCGCGGCCGTAACGCTTGAGGCGCTGGAGCAAAGGAAAATTATCACTAGATTTGACGACTATCCCAACGGAACCCGCTGTCTCAACACCAGCACCCCGATTTTTGACAAAAAGGGCAATATCTGGCGGGTAGTGGCCTGCATCCGGGATATTACGGAGCTTGAGAACCTGCAAAAACGGCTGGCCGACGCCGAGCGTACCGCCTTTCTGCGGCAGGAAGGGGGGCTCGCCCCGCCCCAGAATAGCGAAAAAACGCTCATAGCCACCAGCAAGGTCATGCGGCGCTGCATGATTGAATTGGAAAAAGCCGCCAGGGCTCCATCGGGCATCCTTATCCTGGGCGAAACCGGCACAGGCAAAACCTATGCGGCTTCCTACATTCACCAGAAAAGCCTCCGCTCCAAGGGGCCCTTCATTTCCGTCAACTGCGCCGCCATCCCTGCGACCCTCATCGAATCAGAATTGTTCGGCTATGAAAAAGGGGCCTTTACCGGCGCCAACCGCTCGGGGAAAAAGGGCTATTTTGAACTGGCGGACAAAGGCACCCTGCTTCTGGACGAAATAGGCGAACTGCCTTTGAGCATGCAGGCGAAAATCCTGCACGTTCTGGACGGCCAGGGTTTTCGAAAAATCGGCGGTGAAAAGGAACTCCGCGTGGACGTGCGCATAATCGCGGCCACCAACAGGCCCCTGGAGCAGCTTGTGGGCAACGGCAGATTCAGGGCCGACCTTTACTACCGCCTTCGCGTGCTCAGCATCTGCATGCCTCCGCTCCGGGAGCACCCAGAAGACATCCCCTCCCTCATGATGTTTTTTCTCGACCAGGCATGTGCCCGCTACAACAGCATAAAGACATTTTCGCCAAGGGTTATTGACTGTTTCTGCCAGCATTCCTGGCCGGGCAACGTGCGCGAACTGCGGGCGGCTGTGGAATTTCTGGCAGCCATGACCGAAGGCAGCGTCATTTCCATGCGCGATCTGCCCTCCTACCTGCTGGGCGACGTGCTGAAAAAAGAAGAAGAGGACTCAGGGCCGGAACAGTCGGAAGAAGCGCTTTCCTTCAAAGAGGCCGTTGAGAATCTGGAGCGCAACCTCATTCGTGAAGCCCTGGCGGACACAGGCAGCACCTACAAGGCCGCGGCGAGGCTTGGAATCAGCCAGTCCACGGTGGTTCGCAAGGCCAAGCAGCTGCACATTCCCGTGATGGAAAAGAAAAAACACAAATAGGCTTTCAGGCGTGCGCCGCCTGTCGGCCTTCCCGGCAGCCAGCGCCCGGCACGCCGCGCATCCGATGCGGCCGCGCCTGAAACGCAAAAGGGGCCGCCTGGGAAGGTTGACAGGCGGCCCCAAGGGTTTTCAGGGTTTACGGGTTTTGAAATCTGGCTTCCGGCCGCGGCATGCGCTTTTGTGCAAGGAACGGAAGGCGAAACTTGCCGTCATAAAAAGCAGTGCCGTGTTTTGCCCCCTTACCCAGGCCGCGGCGCCGCAGGTCAGGGAGGTGCGACCGGAAGCCAAGTATCTTGAATCTATGCAATCTGAAGTATGTTAACGCTGTCTTCCGGTGCTCTTTGCACTGGCGGATGCACTAGAGCAGATTAAGTTTGAAATGCTTCACATTTCAAAGTTTTCATTCAGCCGCAAATCGCATTTTCGGCTGAATCCACGCCACGTTGTGGCGTGCTGCGCTTTCGTGCGGCGTTAGAGCATTTACAACTTTTTCAAAGTTAAAATGCTCTAACGCTCCTGAAAACCGCGTTGGTCAGCCAGGCAGTTTAAGCGCCAGACTGCCCTACCCCAGAACTTCGGCTATGGATTCGTGCAACGCTGTGAGAATGGTATCGATCTGCTCCTTGGTCACGATATAGGCCGGAGCCAGATTGACCACGTTGTTGCGTCCCACAAAGCTGCGGTTGGTTCTGCCCACAAGCACGCCGCGCTTGGCCATGGCTCCGCAAACGGCGATGACCTTTTCTTCTTCCAGAGGCTTTTTTGAAGCCTTGTCGGCAACAAATTCAATACCTTGCAAGAGGCCCCTACCACGCACATCACCCACATTGCTGTAGGAAAGGAGCTCCTGCAAGCCCTGCTGCAAATATTCTCCCATAGCCACAACGTTATCCAGCAGGCCTTCTTCTTCGATGATCTTGATGTTTTCGAGGGCTGCGGCCGGAGCGGCAAGGCAACCGCCAAAGGTGCTGATGTCACGGAAGTAGGAGAGTTTGTCGGTAGTATCCTGCAGGGCGGCAAAGACCTCTTCAGTCGTCACTGTGCAGGAAATGGGCATGTAGGCACTGGCGACGCCCTTGGCCATGGTCACGATGTCGGGTTTGACATTGAAATGCTGATAGCCGAACCACGTTCCTGTTCTGCCAAGCCCGCAAACCACTTCGTCAATGATAAGCAGCAAGCCGTACTTTTTGCATATTTCAGAAATGGTCTCAAAATAGCCGTCCGGGGGCACGATAATGCCGCCGCCAGCAGTGATGGGTTCCAGAATAACAGCGCCCACGGTATCAGGATCTTCCTTTAACACCACGGCTTCCAGTTCACGGGCAAATTTTTCGCCCAAGTTCTGTGTGCCTTCAGGATAGGGCGAACGGTACGCCAGGCAAGCGGGAAATTCCACAAAACCGGGCGTAAAGGGGCCATACTGCAGACGGCGCTCTTCCTGGCCGCACGCGCTCAGGGTGGTGATGGTGGTGCCATGGTAATCGCGGTCGCGGTAGATGATTTTATACTTTTTACCGCCGTGCTTGAGCTGGGAAATCTGGCGCACCATTTTGAAGGCTTTTTCATTGGCCTCGGAACCGCTGCTTGAAATATACACGCGCGAAAGCCCGGGCATGTGCGAAAGCAGTTTTTCAGAAAACTCGATCGCGGGCTGGGAACCGCAACTGGCTGCGTAGAAAGGCAGTTTTTTCATCTGATTGGCGGCAGCGTCGGCGATCCTGTCCCGTCCGTAGCCCACATTGACGCACCACACGCCGCCGGAAGTCGCGTCAAGGTATTCTTTTCCGTTAATATCCTTAAGGTACAGCCCCTTCCCCTCAGAAACGATCATGGGCGCATTGCCCTGATGCAGCGTAAGATGATGCCATACAGTATTTACATCGCCACTGACATATTCATTTGCACTCTTTGCGGACATGGATGCTCTCCCTTAAATGTTTTGGGCTGGCAGCAATGGGACAAATCTTGAACAAAACACTGTTCCACGTAATCTCTTGGGCCGGAGCAAATTCACTTTGAACTTCTCTGGCGGCTGGTGAGCTGACACCCACCTTGAAGGCGCAGGCGCGGCCATCCGCGCTGCCAGGCGCCAAAGCGGGCGTGGCGTAAACAGTAGTGTCTATCCTCAAAGGTACTCTGCTCTCTCAGGATGGACAGTCAGCACACTCCATACAGAAGGCTCGCAGATGCAGGCGCTTTCAGAATACTCTTTACTACCGACCGGCCCCTTACCGTCCGCGCTGCAAGCCTGATGCGACATCTTGAAGGTCACATGCCACTAATATGGCAACAAACATGCCAATTATATAACCTACTTAATTAAATAAGTATTATTGTCACACGTCCTTCATCTGATGCAAAAAAAACTTGCCCTTTATGCGAAGAGTACCTTGTGCAGTACGCAAATGATCCTCGCCTTTCTGAACGGAATGCCACGATGCCTTGCCGCTTTACTGCGGGAAATCGCATAGGTACGCGTTGCAGTCAGACATAAAAAACCGGGTGCGTCCTCCCATACACAGAAAGGGCACACCCGGTTCACTGTCCCGCACGGATGGATTCCGGCAGGAACAAAACCTTCTTATTATCCTGCGCGCTTTACCCCGCCGGGTTTTCGCCCTGGGCATAGGCCAGCAGCTTGTCAAAGCTCCTGGAGGCGTCGCCCGTCATGAGGATCACACCGTCACGGGTATACAGGGGGTTGGGCACACCGGCGTAGCCTGGCTTGTCGTCGTAGTTGCAGATGATGATGTTTTTGGCTTCCTCGGCCTTGAGGATGGGCATGCCGTAAATGGGCGTGCCTTCCGCGCTGTTGGCAGCGGGGTTCACCACGTCGTTGGCCCCGACGATGACCACAAGGTCGGCGTCGGCGAACATCGGGTTTACCGTGTCCATTTCAAGCAGATGTTCGTAGTCCACATTGGCTTCGGCGAGCAGCACGTTCATGTGGCCGGGCATGCGCCCCGCAACGGGATGGATGCCGTAGCTCACCCTGGCCCCCTTGCTTTCCAGAAGGTCCGCGAGCTGCTTGACCTTGTACTGGGCCTGGGCAAGGGCCATGCCGTAGCCGGGCACGATGACCACGTTTCTGGCGTTCTGCACCAGCCTGGCGGCCGCGGCTTCCTTGCTGTCGCCGCCGGACGGGGCGGCTGCCGCCGGGCTTTCGCCCTGGGCGAAGCTCACCAGACGGTCCACGGTCTTGGCCGCGTCGCCCGTCATGAGGATCACGCCCTCGCGGGTATACAGGGGGTTGGGCACGCCGGCGTAGCCAGGCTTGTCGTCATAGTTGCAGATGATGATGCCCTTGGCCTCCTCGGCCTTGAGGATGGGCATGCCGTAGATGGGCGTGCCCTCGGCCGTATTGGCCGCCGGGTTCACCACGTCGTTGGCTCCGATGACCACCACAAGGTCGGTCTCCGCGAACATCGGGTTCACGGTATCCATTTCGAGCAGGTTTTCGTAATCCACGTTGGCTTCGGCGAGCAGCACGTTCATGTGGCCGGGCATGCGCCCCGCAACGGGATGGATGCCGTAGCTCACCTTGACGCCACCGGCTTCCAGCGTGTCCGCGAGCTGCTTGACCTTGTGCTGGGCCTGGGCAAGGGCCATGCCGTAGCCGGGCACGATAATCACGCTTTTGGCGTTCTGCACCAGCCTGGCGGCCGCGGCTTCCTTGCTGTCGCCGCCGGACGGGGCGGCGCTTTGCTCGGCCGGAGCATTGCCCTGGGCGTAGTGCAGCAGGGTATCAAAGGTCTTGGCAGCGTCGCCCAGCATGAGATGCACGCCAGCGCGTTCATACAGGGGGTTGGGCACGCCGGCGTAGCCCGGCTTGCTGTCATAGTTGCAGATGATGATGTTCCTGGCCTTTTCGGCGTCAAGAATGGGCATGCCGTAAATGGGCGTGCCTTCCGCGCTGTTGGCCGCGGGGTTCACCACGTCGTTGGCGCCGACGATGACCACAAGGTCGGCATCGGCGAACATCGGGTTCACCGTGTCCATTTCAAGCAGATGTTCGTAGTCCACGTTGGCTTCGGCGAGCAGCACGTTCATGTGGCCGGGCATGCGCCCCGCAACGGGATGGATGCCGTAGCTCACCCTGGCTCCCTTGCTTTCCAGAAGGTCCGCGAGCTGCTTGACCTTGTACTGGGCCTGGGCAAGGGCCATGCCGTAGCCGGGCACGATGATCACGTTTTTGGCGTTTTGCACCAGCCTGGCCACTTCGGCCTCAGTGGATTTGACAGGGGCCGGAGCAGCGGCGGCGGCAGCCTTGGGCGCGGCCTTGCCGGCGGGCGTGACCACAGAGGATTCGCCAAGCAGGATGGACAGCAGCTTTCTGTTCATGGCCTTGCACATGATGCGCGTCAGCAGAAAGCCCGAAGAGCCGATGATGCCGCCGATGGCCACCAGCAGGGGATCGCTCACCGCAAAACCCGCGATGGCGGCGCACACGCCGCCCATGGAGTTCAGCAGCGAAATGGTGATGGGCATGTCGGCTCCGCCCACGCGGATGGTGAACCCGATGCCGAAGGCCGTGCCCGACAGGAGCATCATGAAGATGAAAAAGCCGAACAGAAAGTGCGGAAACATCGTGCCCATAAGCACGGAAAAGCCCATAACGCCCAGAATGGACAGGATGATCCTGGTGTGGTCGGGCAGGATAATGGGTTTTTGCGGCAGGATCTGGTGCAGTTTGCCCGCGGCCACAAAGGAGCCCGTGATGGTGGTCATGCCCATGGCCATGGCCAGGCAGGCGCTGCCGCGCTCGAAGGCCGTGGGCGCGCCCGTGTCCGTCAGGACAAGAAAGCTCACAATGGCGGCGGCGCCGCCGCCGATGCCGTGCAGAAAGGCTACCATCTGCGGCATCTGGATCATCTTGACCTTGTTGGACAGGGTAAGCCCCAGCGTCATGCCCACGGCAATGGCCAGCCAGAGCGTGGGAGTCGTCATGGAGCCATCCTTGAACATGGTCACAAGAATGGCGAGGCCCATGGCCGAGGCGCAAAAAAGATTGCCCCTGACCGCGGTGGGAACCTTGTTCATGAGGCGCAGACCAAACAGTACTGACGCCACAAGAAGTCCGGCAATGATGTTGTAGGTTAGTGCATTCATGTCACTGCAACCCTTTCTTCTGATTTATGGTTGTAGCAAAGGCCAGAATGAAGGGTTACTTCTTTTTCCCGGCGACCATTCGAAGCATCTTGTGAGTAATGTCAAACCCGCCGAAAACGTTCACAATGGCCATGGCGACGGAAATGGCGCCCAGGATGGTGAAAAAGACGGAGCCCGCAAGATAGGTCGCCGTCACCGCACCAAGAATGATGACGCCCGAAAGGGCATTCATGGCCGACATCAGGGGCGTGTGCAGCAGGCTTGGCACATGGCTGATGATCTTGTAGCCAAGCAGCGTCGCGGCAACGAACACTGCCAGCAGGGTAATTGGGGTCATATGCTCTTCCTTGAATTTTTTTCCGGGCCCATGCGCAAGTGCCCGGGCGGCGCCTGCCGCCCGGGCACTCAGTTATAGACTTACAGCCCCATGGCCTCACGCGCGCCACGATGGACAATCTGCTTGTCGATGGTGGTCAGCGTGGATTCGATGATGGGATCGCTCTTGTCCAGCACGATCTTGCCGTCCCTGGCCAGGAAGGAAAGCAGCTGGTACACGTTGTTGGCGAACATCCAGGTGGAGCTCGTGGGCATCATGCCGGGGATGTTCTTGGTGCCGTCAATGGTCACGCCGTGCTTGACCACCACTTCACCGGCCTCGGTCAGCTCGCAGTTGCCGCCCTGGTCGATGGAGATGTCCACGATGCTGGAGCCGGGAGCCATAGAGGCCACCATTTCCTTGGTGATCAGGATGGGGGCCAGCTTGCCGGGGATCAGGGCGGACAGGATGATGATGTCCGAATCCTTCACCAGGGGCTTCAGGGCCTCACGTTCCTTGTTCAGCCATTCGTCGCTCAGGCGCTGGGCATAACCGCCCTCGCCAATGGCCACGTCGGCGGGCACGCCCACGTCAAAGCTCTTGGCGCCAAGGCTCGTGGACTGCTCGCGCGCGTCGGGACGGATGTCCACCGCGGTCACAACGGCGCCAAGGCGCTTGGCCGTGGCGACGGCCTGAAGACCGGCCACGCCCGTGCCGATGACCAGCACGTTGGCGGGTTTGATGACGCCCACGGCCGTGCCCACCATAGGCATGAACTTGGCCAGACGGTTGGCGGCCATGAGCACGCCCTTGTAGCCGGCCACGGTGCTCATGGAGGTCAGGGCGTCCATGCCCTGGGCGCGCGAAATACGCGGGATGCCGTCAAGCGTGATGCTGATCACGCCCGTGGCCGCCAGCTTCTTCATCATTTCATGGTTCACCGGCGCGGCGGGATGCAGGAACGTGATCAGGTACTGGCCGTCACGCACCATTTCCGCTTCGTGCTTGTTCACCTTTTTATTGAACAGGGGTTCCTTGACCTTCAGGATCACGTCGGACTTGGCAAAGATTTCCTGAACGTCTTCAACAATCTTGCCGCCAGCTTCGACATAGGCGGCGTCAGAGAAGAACGCGCCGTCGCCCGCGCCCTTCTCGACCAGAACCGTGGCGCCTTCGCCAACCATCTTTTTGACGGTATCAGGAGTTGCGGACACGCGGCGTTCGCCGTGCATGATTTCCATCGGCACACCGATAGTCATACCCTGAAACTTCATTATAAGACTCCTTGGGGTTACGGGTGTTCAATAAAAAGGCATCAACGGCAAGCGCCGTGGTGACAACACAGGAAGCAAGACATATGCCAAGATAGAAAGCAAGACATATGCCAAGGACCCTCAATATAATATTACATTTAATTTTAGAGTGTTATAAAAATATTTCCCGCCTGTCTCCCCAAATGGGGCACGCGAAGGATGCACAACAGCATTACTTTGCGAGATTTTTTTGAAGATAAACCGAAACTGGTTTAATCGCGACTTCGCCATGCCGCGATGTGGCATGCATCACTCAGGAGCCAGACCCAAAAGAGAACTACGTCTTCAATGCGCTTTACTGATAACGTATACAGAAGTTACAAGAGCCACTCACCCGCAATTTCCGATTGCCAAAGCTGCCTGATGCGCGTAGTGGATTTTTCATGCCATCTTATATAGTGCTTACAGTATTGTTTGCCGCCCTTTTGCATGCATTATGGAATATCATTGTCAAGGGCGGTGAAAACAAACTTTTTGAAGCTGGCCTGAACGCGCTGGGCGCAGGGCTTGGCGCGGCATGCATTGTGCCTTTTCTGCCGCCCCTTCTGCCTGAGGCATGGGCATACCTTGGCATGTCCTGCATTTGCCATTTCACGTACTATATCTGCATTGCGGAAGCCTATAAGAAAGCAGACCTTTCTTTCAGCTACACTATCATGCGCGGATGCGCTCCGTTGCTGACGTCACTGGCCATGCTCTTTTTCGGCGTGTCGCTGAGCCTGGGCGCGTGGTGCGGCGTACTGCTGCTGTGCTGCGGCATTTTCTGTCTTGCCGGGGACAACGCGCGGCGCGGCGCGGACAGAAGCGCCATATTGCTTTCCCTGCGCACGTCCTTTGTCATCATGGGCTACACGCTGGCAGACGGCCTGGGCGCCCGGCACAGTGGCAGCGCGGTGAGTTACGCCTGCTGGATTTTCGTGATCAACATCTTTCCGCTGAACACCTTTATTTTCTGGCGGCATGGGCTGAGCTACGCCCGGTATCTGCGCAAACGGGCCGCCATCGGGCTTTTTGGCGGCCTGGCCGGTCTTGGGTCATACGGCATAGCCATCTGGGCCATGACCATCGCCCCTATTGCCATGGTGGCGGCCCTGCGTGAAACCTCGGTTATTTTCGGCATGCTGCTGGCCGTGTTTCTGCTGCATGAAAAATTTACGCTCTGGCGGGGAATCGCCGTGGTCCTTGTGGCGTGCGGGGCCATGATGCTGAAGCTGGCATAAAAAAACCGGGCAGCGCAATGCCACCCGGCGGATTTTGAACATTTTCGTCTGGGACGCCCATACGGCTGGCGGGCGGAGTGATACGTAAACGCAGCCCCGTCCGCTGCCTGCAATGCTCCGGCACCTTCAGCCGTTTCGGCGCGAACGCCCCTGCTTTCTAAACCATTGCAGCGCAAAGCTACTGATAAAACCTCATGGGTGGCGACAGGGATTATTTCATGCAATCCCTGTCGCCATTCGTGCGGCTCGCGGACGGGCCAGCAACTGCCGCACCTGGCGGGCATGGCGTCGCCACCTTCCCCCTGCATACCCAACCATCCGGCAAAGGTCGCCGTGCCTGCTGCCTCCATTGCCATGATCTTGCGAAAAAGAGTGCTGGGTCCATTTGAAAATGGCGTGAAAGCTCACTGATGGAGCCATACTGCTTCATGCCTTTTCAATAACGACGGTTTCCACTTCCTTCATGATGCTCTTGAATGAACACCTTCAATGAAAGACAGGGGAGCGCCGCCGGACATAAAAACAGACCCCGCCCGGTACAGACCGGGCGGGGTTGCAAGGAAGCTCACAGGGTTGAGCATGGGCGTCAGGCGGGCGTTCTGGGTAGCGCCCGCCTGACGCTTCGGGGTTGTCACAGGAGGAGGGTGTGGACAATCCAATCTGCGGTCAGCCCCTGCCTGGAAGGCTGGCCGGCTTCACCTTTAGCGGGAGCAACAAACTAATGGCAAAAGCCGTGCCAGACATGAGAGATTTATTTAACCATTTGCTTTTTTTAAATAATTAATAAAATCACCATTAGGACTTCACCTTGTGAGTGCGGCAATTTTACTCACGACTTTGCGCAACATGAGTAAAAATTACGCATCATCTCTTTCACACAGCAGGCGCACCGTCCGGCACCCCGGCTCCAATCCCGAAAAATTTTTTGTAATACTGTAGGATACAATAAAAATTTTAAAGGGTGGGGGCGTGGGGGAGGAGCCCCTTTTATAAAAGGGGCTCCTCCCCCACAAGACATTTCAATGAGTCGGCACTCTGCATCTAGAGCAGATTAACTTTGAAATACTTCACATTTCAAAGTGTTCATTCAGCCGAAAATCGCATTTTCGGCTGAATCCACACCACTTTGTGGCGCGCTGCACTTTCGTGCAGCGTTAGAGCATTTACACTTTTTCAAAGGTAAAATGCTCTAGCCAAAAACCGGCACGCGCATCAGCAGCCATACCGCAACAGGAGCCAGGGCTGCGGTAAAAATACCCGCAAGTATGAGCGCCAGCCCGCCCATGGCTCCCTGCTCTTCCCCTTCTTGCAAAGCCGCCGCCGTGCCCTGGGCATGGGATACCGTGCCAAGGGCCAGCCCTCTGGCAAAGGGATCGGCCACATGGGCCAGATTCAGGGTCCACCCGCCGATGAGGGAACCAAGCGTGCCGGTGGCCACCACAAAGGCAGCCGTCAGCGACGGTATGCCGCCGTACATCCCCGCGACCTCGATGGCAAAAGGAATGGAAGAACTCTTGGGAAGAATGGATATGACCACTTCCTGAGGCAGGCCGCCGACCTTTGCCAGCAATCCCGCCGAAAACATGGCCACAAAGGTTCCCGCGCACACGCTGCCCATGATGGCGAGCGCATAGCGCAAAAGCACATGGCGGTAACGGTACAGGGGCAGAGCCAGCGCAACCGTGGCCGGGCCAATGAAGGCTGTCATGATTTTCGCCGAGGGTTCGTAAACCGCGTAGGGAATATCAAAAAACACCAGCACGATGATCACGGCGGCGGCCCCAAGAGCCACGATATTCAGCAGGGGGTGCTTGTAGCGCAGGTACAGCGCACGCACCGCCATATAGGCCAGCAACGTGCCCAGAATGCACAGCACCGTGCTTATGCTTGCGTAGGATTGCACGACTCGCCCTCCTTCTTGCGCGCCCTGCGGCGCAATGCCCTGCCCAGCAGCCCCACGGTCAGCAAGGGCAGAATGGCGCTGATGACAATGGCCACAAGCAATATCCAGCCATACTCATAAAAAACGCCGCCCCACTGCATGAGGCCCACGGCCACGGGCACAAAGAAAAACACCATGTGCTTGAGTAAAAAATTCGCCGCCGCGCTGATGTGCCGCTCCTTGATGACGCCCGTGAGCAAAAGGAGAAAAAGCACCACAATGCCAAAAACATTGCCGGGCACCGGCAGGCCCACGGCGCGCACCAGCCAGTCCGAACCCCAGAACAAACCCGCCAGAATGGCCATCTGCCACAAAAACTTCCACGTCTCTTTCATGTCCGCCTACCACCAGGTTGAACGCGACGCATACAACCGCGCCGCTTGCCTTTTGACGCAGACTATATAATGGTCACATTCATTACAAATGAATAAAAATGACAATAACCATCAAAATTGGTGAACACATGGAACTGGCAGACCTGCGAACCCTTGTCAGCGTTATGGAGGCGGGCAGCATTACCGCCGCGGCCAAGGAACTGAACCGTGTGCCCTCGGGCGTGACCACGCGCATTCTCCAGTTGGAGGAAGACCTGGGAGTGCAGCTCTTTCTGCGGGAAAAAAAACGGCTCTACCCGACGGACAAGGCGCAGACCCTGTACGGATACGCCCGCAAGATACTGGCAATGGTGGATGAGGCCGAAGACCGCGTCAGGGGCATGGCCCCTGGCGGCAAATTCCGTATCGGCGCGCTGGAAAGCGCGGCGGCCGTACGCCTGCCTGAAGTGCTGGCGCGGCTGCACGCGGGCTACCCGCAAATCTCGCTGGAACTGATCATCGGCACCAGCCGCTCGTTGTATGAAGATATGCTGGAAAACAGGCTGGACGCGGCCTTTGTGGTGGACATGCCCGAGGACGACAGACTGGAGCGCATGGACGCCTTTGCCGAAGAACTGGTGATCATCGCGCCGGATGGGCATGCCCCCATTCGTTGCCCTGACGACATCGGGCGCAAGACAGTGCTGGCCTTTCAGGGCGGCTGCGCCTACCGCAACCGTCTGGTCAACTGGTTTCGGGCTTTCGGGCGCGAGCCGGAGCGCATAGCGGAACTGGCCTCCTACCACGCCATTGTGGGCGGCGTCACCGCCGGCATGGGCGTGGGCGCTGTGCCGGAATCAGTGCTGCACCTGTGCCGCTCCGAAGGCATTCTTTCCGTGCATCCGCTGCAACACCCCCTGTGCAAGGCCACCACGGAACTGGTCTGGCGCAAGGGCATGCTCTCCGCCAATATGACGGCCCTGCGGCAGTGCCTTCACAGGCAGGAACCCGTGACGCCCGGCAACTGATTGGAGATCTGTCACTTTGGAATGCTTTGTGGGGGAGGGACGCTTTTGCAAAAGGGTCTCCACACCCACACCCCCTGAACCTCTTAGTATATTTTAACATATTACAACGAGTTTTTGACCTGAAGCGGGCGATCCAAAAAGCTGCCTCCAGGCAGTACACCATCACAAATATCTATGCCCACCCCGCAGTGAAGGCACGCCGCAAACGCGGCAGGCGCATGAACAAAGGCGGGACGCCCCGTCAGCAACAGAGCGCCCCGCCATTGGTAAAGCTTAGAGCATTTCAACTTTGAAAAAGTGTAAATGCTCTAACGCTGCACGAAAGTGCAGCGCGCCACAACGTGGCGTGGATTCAGCCGCAAATCGCATTTTTCGGCTGAATGAACACTTTGAAATGTGAAACATTTCAAAGTTAATCTGCTCCAGTAAGCTTGAGCCTTGTCTAGCCGCGCAAACCCTCGGCCATGGCTTCGCGCACGGCCCTCACGCTGGCGGCAATGTCAGGCGCGCCCACCAGTTCGGACACAAGGCAGCAGCAGCGCGCGCCATGGCGCGCCACATCGCCGATATTGTGGGTCTTGATGCCCCCAATGGCCACAAAGGGCAGGTCACTATTGGCGGCAACCCAGTCCAGATAGTCAAAGCCCACAGGGGCCACCACGTCTTCCTTGGTCTGCGTGGCAAAAATGGGTCCCACGCCCAGATAGTCCGCCCCAAGGCCCCTGGCCGCCAGTGCCTGCTCCGGCTCATGCGTGGAAAGCCCGATGATCACGTCCGGTCCCACCAGGCTGCGCACATCGGGCACAGGCAGATCCTCCTGCCCCACGTGCACGCCATCAGCCCCCACCAGCATGGCTATGTCAATATGATCATTAACGATAAAGCAGGCTCCTGACTCCCTGGTCAGGCGGCGCAGCAGGCGGCACTCTTCAAGCATTTCACCGCCCTTGAAGCACTTTTCGCGGTACTGCAAAATGCGTACGCCAGCCCCCAGCAAGGCTGAGGCCACTTCCTCAAGCGGACGGCCCAGGGAAAGACGCGAATCCGTGATGGCATATATATCCGTTTCACCGGGAAGAATTCTGGGCATGTTCGGCTCCCTTATTTTTTTACGGCTGCGATGGCGCGGCGTATGCAGCTCTGCACAAAGCGTGCGGGATGAAAAGAGGTGTGGGAAAGTTCTTTGGGCAGCTCAAAACCGCGAGCGTCGAAATTTTCGGGCCGCAGCAGGGGAAAGGTCACTTCCGTGCCCGACGCGGCGCTGCCCTGCGCCTTGCGGCGCGCCAGGGCGGCCCCAAGAGGCACGGCCTCGGGCGCAAGCCCGAAGACGGCGTACAGGACTTCGTCCAGGGCCACGGCTGAGGCGCTGGCCCCCATCAAATGCAGCACAAAAGGTTTGCCGCCGGACGGCCCGGTGACGTGCATGGCCACGCCGCCGTCGGACAGGGCCGCCACTGGCGGCAGGGCGGCCCACAGGGCGGCCAGGCAGTCCGCAAAATACTCTGGGTCGCGCCCCTCGCGGGCATGGGCCACAGCCTTGTGCAGCCCGGTCACGCAGCCAAAACAGTTCTTGACGGCCAGGGTAAGCAGCATCTGGCTGTGCGCCTTGACCCTTGGCAGGGAAAGAATGAAATCGCACTCCTGCACGGCGCGCGCCACATGAAAGCGCGCCCCTCCCTTGCCGGAATGCCCTGATCGGGAGCCTTGGGGCAGGGGTAGCGTCACGGGCACCGGCCTGTCGAGCTCGCGCACCTCAAGGCCCAAGGGCCGCAGGGCGCTCTCAAGCCCGATGGCGCGCGCCACCGACCCGGCACGGCCAAACCCCGGCGAATCCGCCACGGCCATCTGCGCACCGTGGTCACGCAGCCAGCGGCAGGCGGCGGCCACCACCCCCGGCGACGTGCACGCCAGCGGCCTGCCCATGAGCAGGTTGGGCTTCACAAGCACCTTGGTTCCCACCTTGAGGGAGCAGGACTGCGCAATGCGGGCGGCGTCCAGCACTTCTCCCACCAGCTGGTCAAGGGATCGGCGGTCGTAACCTTCGCAACGGGCAAGAGCCACGGGCACGGCATGGGCTGAAACTGACGGTTTTTCCATTGGCCGAATATGCCGCTGAGCGGTCGCCTTGTCCAGCCCCGGCCGCGCCCCAGGGCCTGCGGCCAGCCTTGAAAACCGCTGCTCCGTCCAATTTTGCCGCGTGGATATGCCTCGCGCGCCTGTTTTTTGCGGCATGGCGCCCTCCCGCGCGGCCATGCGGCTCTTCCACGCTCCAGCGGCAAAGCGGCCACGTCATCACGACATGGCGCAAAGACCGCCGCATCAGGAGGCATGGTGCAAAGGCCGCCGGGCTTCTGCCGCCCCTGCGCTCTTTTCAAAGCCTGGATCTTGGCGTATGCATTCAGAACGGTGTAATGGCAATGATGTCACGCCGTTTTCCTGCCGCCCACGGGAGAAATCCCCATTCGGGCAGTGACTAAAAATCCGGCATATCCCTTGAGGTTGCTCATGCACTCCATATCCCGTTTTTTTGCCTTCTTTCTTTTGATCCTGTGCTGTTTCGTGACGGAACAGCGGGCGCTGGCCGCCGACGCTGCCGCGCCGCAGGAACCGGCCGCCACCGCCGCCGAAAAACCCAAACAGGACAATGCCGCCCCCGCAGGCGGCAGCCCTGCCAGTAGCGCCGACACAACGCCCGCGCCCGCCGCGCAGCCGGCCCCCCCGGTTGCCGTGCCTGTAAGCCCCGAAGGCGTGCCTCCGGCCGCCTCTGCTTCGCCTGTCACGCCCCCGGCCGACTCCGGAGCGGCACCCTCCGCCCCGCAACCGGAAAAGGCCGAAAAACCGGAAAAAACCGATAAAAAAGAGCCCGCCAAGCCCAAGGCCGAAAAAAAGGCCCCGGTCAAGCCCAAGGCCGATAAAAAAGAGACCGCCGCGCCCAAGGCCGACAAGGGTGAAGACCGCCCTGCCGGAGCCGACAAAAAAGAAGCCCAGGCCGGCGAACAGGCGGCCGAGCCGGAAGAGGAAAAAAGCGGCGTGCTCCACGACCCCTGGTCAATGGTCTGGAGCAACCAGCACAACATGCTCGATGAGGTCAACGCCAAGGCTCTGGCCATGAGCGACTCCTTTGGCGACCGCGCCTTCAACGTGAGCGAGAAGGTGCAGCCCTTTATTGAAGAGGCGCGCCGTCTGCTTGTGCTGAGCAACACCTACAAAAACTGGCCCAACGCTATGGAGGCCGTCAGCCGCCGGCTGACAGTGACCATAACCGAAGTGAACAAGATTCTCGCGCCCATGATGGCTGCGAGGGGCGAGTCGCAGGCCCTGCTCGAACGCATCAGCTATCTTGCCGACAGCCTGCCCGAAGACCTGCACGACGAGCGCCTGAGCACGGAAATGCAGGAATACATCCGCTCGCTCGCCATGACCCGCCTGCGGCTTACGGCGGTGCTGGCCCAGTATGACACGGCTCTGGCCCCTTCGCTGGCCCTGCTCAACCGGCTGGAAAAAACCCGTGAAGAAATCGCCACCCAGCTTCCCGCCCTGTGGAAGGACTATTACCTGCAAAAGCCGGTTCCCTGGCTCAGCACGTCGGCCTGGACGGACTTTTCCAAGCAGATGACCTATTCCTACCAGGGCATGCTGCTGCGCATTCCCGTTGAAGTGCCCATAACGCTGGAAAGCTGGGGCACGGCCATTCTGCGGTTTTTCGTCTGCCTGCTGTTCACGGGCGTCATTACCGTGATGTTCTCACGCCGCTGGCTCCACGAAAAATCCTCTCCGGCTGTCAAACACATCTTTCATGTAAGCCTGCCCTGGCTTTGTGTGGGCCTGGCTCTTCTTGGCAGTTCTCTGTCCGCGTCGGGCGAGTTTTTCAGGCTGTTTCTGGCATTCGGCAACCTGAGCCTCATTGTGGCCCAGATATATCTGGCCTGGGATCTGCGGCGGCTCAAATATCCCGAGGTGCAGCTTGAGCGCTCGCCCCTCTGGCATCTTATCCCGCTGACTCTGTGCGCCTATGTGCTTTTGTACCTGCCGCTGGTCAAGCCGCTGGTGGTTCTTATCTGGATGGCCCTGCTCATTGTGGACATTGTCCGCATGCGCCGCCGCAAGGAACAGGACCTCGGCCCCCTGCACGCGGAAACGTCGGTACTGGAAACAGAACCCGTGGTGCTGTGGATATGCCTCGTCATGGCCATTTTCGGCCTGCACCTGTACAGCATGGTGCTCTACCTCTGCTTTGTGTCCTGCTCCCTTGCGCTGCAACTGTCGCTGGGCGGCATGAGCTTTGTGACCACCGTGAGCGAAAAGCTGCCCCAGGAGGGCGTGCGCGCCGCTCTGGCCCACATGGCCGTGGCCCTGGCCGCTCCCGTGGTGCTGGTTGTGGCCTTTATGGGCGTCACCCTGTGGGTGGGCACCCTGCCCGGCGGCCTGCCCCTGCTGCAATACTACATCCTGCGGGGCGTCAATGTGGGGGCAACGCAGTTCAACATCCTGCATTTGCTCATGATCGTCAGCGCCTTCTACATCACGCGCACAGCCGTGAGCATGGGTTCGCGCTTTCTGGGCCGCCTGCCCAAGCAGGGCCTGCAGATAGACGCCACGCTCATTCCCCCCATACAGACGGCGTTTTCCTACGCCCTCTGGTGCTTCTTCGGCCTTTTCGTACTCAAGGCCCTTGGCATGGAACTGAGCAACCTCGCCATGGTGGCTGGTGGTCTTTCCGTGGGTATCGGTTTTGGCATGCAGACCATCGTCAACAACTTCCTTTCCGGCCTCATCCTGATTTTCAGCCGCACGCTGCAGGCTGGCGACGTGGTGGAAGTGGGCGGCACCCAGGGGCGGGTACGCAAGATCAGCGTGCGCGCCACCATGGTGGAAACCTTTGACAATGCCCTGATCATCGTGCCCAACTCGGAATTTGTGGCCAGCCGCCTCATCAACTGGACGCGCAACAGCCGCACCGTACGCAAGGAGATCAAGATAGGCGTCGCCTACGGCAGCGACACTGCCGTTGTCATGCGCATTTTGCTGGCCACGGCCAACGCCAACAGCAATGTGCTCAAGTATCCCCCGCCGTCCGTGAACTTTGCCGACTTTGGCGCCAGCACCCTTGATTTCAGTTTGTCCTTCTGGGTACGCGACTATGACGTGGGCACGTCCACCGCGTCGGACATCCGCCTGGAAATAGAAAAAGAGTTCCGCAAGCAGCGTATTGAAGTGGCCTTCCCGCAGCTGGATGTCCACATCAAGGATATTGCGCCCCGCCTGAAAAGCCCCCGCCCGTCATCGGAACAGCCGACGGGCAAGCGGCCCACCAGGCGTCCCCGGCGCAGGCCATCCGCCCCGGCGACGGAAGCGGAAGGCGCAACGGCCAAGCCCGAACAGAGCAAGGCTGAAGATGACGAAGACGAATCATAGGCAAGGCAGAACGCGTCCGGCCCGGCCCGCCACCGCCCGGGACCGTACTGCGTCACGGCTGCTGCCCCACCAGGGCCGCAGACAAACACAAGGCACAAGGAGAACGTATGATCTATCGCGCTGACGCTCTGGACGGATTTGAAAAAGAAATGTTCGGCGGTCCCGGAACCACCAAGTTCACCAAGATCGTCAATGAAGAAGGCCTCGCCGGCAAGGGCCGTCTGTTCAACGTGGTGAACCTCAAACCCGGTTGCGCCATTGGCAGCCACAAGCACAATGGCGAACTGGAAATCTACTATGTGCTCAAAGGCCAGGGCACCTATGACGACAACGGCGCGTCCGTACAGGTCAAAACCGGCGACGTCACTGTCTGTAATGACGGTGAAGTGCACGGCATCCTTAACAGCGGCACTGAAGACCTGGATATGATCGCCCTTATCCTGTTTACGAAGTAGCGGCGGCCAAACGGAAGTGTCTGCCGGGCGGGCCTGCGGGTATGCCTGTCGGGCATATTCCGGGGCAAGGTTTCGCTGGAATGCTTTGTGGTTGAAATGCTTTGTGGGGGAGGGACCCTTTTACAAAAGGGTCTCCTCCCCCACACCCCCACCCCCTAAAACTCCTGGTGTATTTTCGTATATACCAATGAATTTTCTGATCTGGGGCGGGGCAGCGGCAACGTCTTCAAGCACTTTCCCAACGTAACTCTGCCCAGAGGCGTGAACGCAAACACTGGAGAAGCCTTCCGGCTTCTCCAGTGTTTTTTTCGAGCTGTCCGTTTTTCGGCCTGCTAGTTTATTATGGTCTGCCAGCTTTCGGGGCCAATGGTGTTTTCCACAGCCCGACGCCGAGAGTTACTTGAGCATTTCAGCCTGGCGTGTTCAGTTGGCTTCTCCGTAAAGAGCCGGTAGTTCCTTTCATCCGCAGACTGTTCAAGACAGTGTCGTCACGAGATGAATTTTCAGTTATATCAAGGAGAACGAGCCTTTTATGCAGGGAGTGTACTCTGATGGTACTCGACCGGAATAAAAGGCGACGTTCGACGCAAAGATAACTGTAACGGCGCTCGTGACCACACTGTCTAAGGAAGCACTTATCAAAGAGCCTTTTGGAAACGCGCAGTTGTTTCGTTTGGCAAGGCGCGATCTTTTTTTGAAGCAGGAGTGGACTCTTCCGTCCTCGACTGTTTCAAAAAAAATGAAGCAACGCCGCCAAACGGAACAAATCAGCGTTTCCCTAATACTGAATGTAGGCCACGTGGGTCTGCAGATATTCCATAAGCCCGTGCTTGCCGTCGGCTCCGCCTATGCCGGACTTGCGCCAGCCCGCGTGGAACCCCTGCATGGCCTCGAAGTTTTCGCGGTTCACGTAGGTTTCGCCAAACTTCAGCTTGTTGACCGCCTCAAGGGCGTTGGAAATGTTGCTCGTGTAAATGGACGAGGTCAGGCCGTATTCGCAGTCATTGGCCAGAACGATGGCCTCATCCAGCTCGCGGAAGGGCAGCATGGGCAGCACAGGGCCAAACACTTCCTTACGCACGATCTCCATATCCTGACGGCAGTTGCGCAGCAGGGTAGGCATATAGAAATACCCGCTTCCCTTTGGCGCGCGTGCCCCGCCAGTGACCGTTTCCGCGCCGTCGGCCTGGGCGCGCTTCACCATGCCTTCGATCTTCTCAAGGTGTTCGGCGCTGATCTGGCTGCACATGTCCGGCGCGGGATCATCAAAGGGGTTGCCCATACGTACGCTGTTAAAGGCCACGGCCAGTTTTTCCGTAAACTGGTCGGCAATGCTCTCATGCACATACAGACGCTCGGCACAGTTGCACACCTGACCGCTGAAGATGGTGCGCGAGGCTGTGACGGCCTTGACGGCCAGATCCAGATCCGCGTCCTGGCACACAATGGCCGGGGCCTTGCCGCCCAGTTCCAGCGAAACCTTGGTAACATTTTCCGCGCTGGCGGCGATAATGCGTTGCCCGGCCTCAACACTGCCGGTGAGTGAAATCATGTCCGCCTGCGGGCTGGACGCCAGGGCCTCGCCCATGCTGCCGCCGCCCCCCGTGATGATGTTGAGCACGCCCGCGGGCAGATCCACCTCTTCGGCCACCAGCCTGGCAAATTCCATTGTGGTGGCCGGGGCCACGCTGCTGGGTTTGATGACGGCGGTGCAGCCCACCAGAAGGGAGGGGGCGACCTTGCGGGCCATGACAAAGAAGGGGAAATTCCAGGGGCAGATGCCCACAACCAAGCCAATGGGCTGACGGTACAGCAGGATGTTTTCGCGCGGGCGGTCGCTCTGGATGATCTCTCCTTCATAGATGCGCGCCCAACCGGCATAATAGTCAAAGTAGTCTGCCGTAAAATCCACTTCCACCTGCGCCAGGGGATGGGTCTTGGCCTGCTCCTCAGCCAGAATGCGGCCCAGATCAAGGCGGTGTTTGCGTATGACGGCGGCAATTTTTTTCAGATATTCCGCACGGGCCGCCGAGGTCAGGGCGGCCCAGCCGCTCTGCGCCCTGGTGGCGGCCTCAAGGGCGGCCATGGCGTCTTCGCGCCCGCCATTGGGAGTATGGGCCATTATTTTTCCGGTTGAGGGATTTTCCACTTCTATCATGGTGTCCGACAGACCGGGAACCAGTTTACCGTTGATGAACTGCAAATATGTACGCATGTTCTCTCCTTGGTTTGCACCAAGTTAGCCATAAAACAAAACCAAGGTAAAGCCGCCCGCAGACGCCGCAGGACGCTCCCTTGCGGGGCTCCTGCGCAAAACTTTCCAGAATGATTGTCATTTTCATTATTCCCAAAATGAATATGGCACTTCGCATATCTGTATGGTCTGGCTGAACCTTGCGCAACCGCGCTCAGGCAAAGGTTCGCCAGCACCTTTGCCTGAATCCCCCTCACCTGAAATCCTATATCCTTAACGTCAGGGCGCGCCCGTCTCGGACATGCCAGCACCTGCACAGGCAGCCGGCGTGCGGCCTTCACGGGAAACGCCCGCGCCGCGGCCAGCACCCTTCAACAGCATTTCGTTGGACACTGGCGAACACCGACGCAGCCGCCAGAACTGTTCACCTGGAATTGCCACATGGTGATTACGCAGATCTGGCAATTTTTTCTTCCAGACAACCTGCCGGTTTAAAAAAACATCCTTGTCCGCCCGCGCGTTTTTGCAGCCACCGGGCAGAGAATTTTCGATATTTTGACATTTTGTTATTGACATATGCCATAAACAGACTGTACGTTATTTTTGACATATGTCGATAATAACCATGCGTCCATGGGCGCATGCAACAGCCAACAACAGAACTAATCAACATCAAGGAGATGCTATATGTACAATGACAATCAGAACAATCCTCAGGAGTTCCGCCCGACGGGTCGCGGCAGGCGTGGCGGCATGCATGGCGGCAGGTTCGCCGCTGATGATATGCGCCAGGACGGACAGGGCATGGCCCAGTGCCGGCGCCACGGCGGCAACGGCGGCCGTGGGCGCGACGGGCAAGGCTATGGTCAGGGCATGGGTATGCGCCAGAATGGCCAGGACGTGGGAATGCCTCAGGATGCTCAGAACATGGACATGCCCCAGTGCCGACGCCATGGCGGCAACGGCGGCCGTGGGCGCAACGGGCAGGGTTATGGACAGGCCATGGGTCAGTGCCGGCGCCGCAGCGGCATGTCCCAGAGCCGGAGCACGCTCCCCGGATCTGCCCCCGCGAACCCCGCAGGTGACGGCACGGACGATTAAGGGTATCCTGCCCTCATTACCCGTTTGCATCGCCTGATGCCAAAAGGCCGCTCCCAACCGGGGCGGCTTCACGAGTTACCGAGAGAAGCCCATGCCAAGACCCAAAAAATGGCGCAGAGTCTGCTGCATGCCCCAGAGCACCTGTTTCGGCCCCATGGTCGGGCCTGACGGCGGCCCCGCGCCGGAGGGGGGCGCATCTGGACGCGGCATGCGCCCCGGCGGCCCCGGATCGGGGCGCGGCGGACGCGGAAGTCACGGCGGGCGCGGCGGCCACGGCATGCACGGCACGCACGCTGAAGCTGTGGTCATGACTGTGGACCAGTATGAAGCCGTCCGCCTGATCGATCTGGAAGGATTTACGCAGGAAGCCTGCGCCGAAAAAATGGAGATCGCCCGCACCACCGTGCAGAGCATCTACGCGGAGGCGCGCAAAAAACTGGCCGACGCCCTGGTCAACGGTAAGATGCTGCGCATAGAGGGCGGCGAATACAAACTTTGCGAAGGCTCGGATCAGCCCTGTGGTCACGAGGGCTGCCATCACAGGCGGCACTTTTAAGGAAATACTGATTTATTCGCGCTTGGCGTTGTTGCTTCGCCGTTTTTGAGGGAGGCAGGACGGAAGAGTCCAGCCCCCCTCAAAAATGGCTCGCGCCTAGCCAAACACGAAAACTCAGCATTTCCAGGCATTGCTTACAAGATTATGGGAGCCATTTAATCAGCGGTTCCTTAAAACAGCTTGTCGTTGAAAACCGCCCTGCGGCCGCATGGCCTGACGCTCGCCGTGCAGACGCAGGCTGTGGGCATCCGCGCCAATTATTTGTGCCAGTCGTTTGCGCCAGCTGTTTGTGCCGGTTATTTGCGCCAGTCGTTCGCGCTGTCACGTCCGAAGCGGCGTCCTCAACCTTTGTGAATATACATTGGCAAAGGTTTTTTGTTCCGGGCTCCCCTTGCCGTGCGAACACATCTTCTCGCTACTTTTCAAGGCTCCCGCTCCGGCGTTGGCAACACGCAGAACCTGAAGGCCTCCAGGAGCGAGAGGGCCAGCGCCAGAATGCGGCTGCGCCCCGTTTTGTGCATCACCGCGTCCGGCCCGCTCAGGCTGGCTGGTCCTCCTTGCACACGTCAATCCAGGTTCCCCCGGTGATGCGCTCAAGCTCGTCCAGCGTCAGGCGTACCGCATTATTGGGCGCGCCAGCCGCAGGGTATACGGGGTCAAAGCGCCTGAGGCTCGCGTCAAGATACACGCGCACTGTGTCGTGCAAAGCGAAAGGGCAGACGCCGCCCATGGGATGCCCCACCATGTCCGGCAGGTCTTCAGGCTTGATGAATCGGGGCTTGCAGCCAAAAACATCCTTGAACTTGCGGTTGTCCAGCCTGGCCGTGCCCATGACCACCAACACCATGGGGCCGTCCACACCCATGACGGAGAGACTTTTGGCAATACGCCCCGGCTCACACCCCACCGCCGCTGCGGCCAGGTCCACAGTGGCGCTCGACACCTCAAATTCCATATAGGCCTCAGCCAGACCGTAATTTGCCAGCACGGCCTTTACCGCATCCACACGCATGATCCATCCTTGGTTGTATGTCTTGCCACAGCAGGGCAAAGAAGCTTTGAGAACAGACATCCTCAAAGCTTCCGGAACGCCCGACACGCCGCGTAACCGCCAGATAACCAGCGTTTGCGCCTTCACGCAGGCACCTTGCGCAGTCCCGACGCGTTTCTTTACGATGGCAAACGGCCAGACTACCGCCTGCACGGCAGTTCGTCCCTCCCCGCACCCAGGGTGCCGCTGCCTGGAAATTACGGGGGCGCCACGTTGCGGAAGGCTCACGCCCCGCCGTGTTACACCTAGCGCCGATAGACCAGAGCCAGCCCGGCCAGCACCAGAACAAAGCCCAAAAGCCTGCGCCAGCCGAACGGCGTCACAGGCACACCGAACCAGCCGTAATTGTCAATAATGGCCGCCATAAGCAGGTTGCCGAAAATCATGGCCAGGGCCGTGACCAGCACTCCAATGCGCGGCACGGCGATTATGCTGCTCAGCACCATGGCGGCCCCTAAAATGCCGCCTATCCACTGCCAGGGAGGCGCTTCGGTTAACCGCCAGATTTGCCCGCGCCCGAAAAAAAGCATGGCGAGCCCAAGTAACAGCGCCCCGCCGGCAAAAGAGACGAAGCTGCTTTCCAGCACGCCCACCGTACGGCTCAGGGCCGCATTGATGGGCGACTGCATGGCCGTCAGGAAACCCGCCAGAATTATAAGAGTGATGTACAGCATGATCCCTCCGGCAAAGTCTGGAAAAGAATCCCCGTATCATAGAGCGATTTCACGTTGCAATTGCTCTGGCGACCGCACGAACAGGCGCTCGCCGTGAAGGCACAGGCACGGCGTTATCTGCCCTGTTATGCGCCAAAGCGGGCACATAGGAAACAGTGAGAATGTGCAGCATTTCAAAAGCAACCTGATCCAGCGCGCGTATCTGTAAAAGGGGACTCCACTTCAGTGGTCAGACGATTTGCTCCATCCACCGCCGGACACGAGGGCACGGGGGCGCAGGGAGGGTTATTGGCCGTCCCGCAGAAAAGGCGTGTGGGCAATGGCCATGAGCAGGCCTTCCGGGCTGAGAAAACGGGTAACGGTCTGCCCCCAGGGTTCCAGTTGCAGCCGAACCAGCAGGGTATAGCCGTTTTCTTCCAGCAGTCGGGTGGCTGCTTCAATATCCTCCACATCCAGCTCAAGCCACGCCTGCGGCGCCGGAACGTCTTCCGGCCACTGCGCGCTGCCAAAGCAGGAAAGCGCGGCCTTGTCCAGAGGCCAGAGGGCAAAATGCTTCACGCCGTCCACAGCCTGCGTGTGCCAGTATCCGTCGTAACCCTCTGTGTGTTCAAGCGGCAGGCCGAGCAGATCCCTGTACAGGCGCTCGCTCTCCTGCTGCCTGCCTACCACGGGGCCGAAGCCTGAAACAAAAAGGACCCTTATGCCTTGCGGCAGGGTATGCTGCATGCTGTCTCCTCTCATGACAGGGCAGGCAGGCCGGGCGCGAGGTTTCTGCTCCGCCCCGGCCGCCTGCTGCCGGGCAGTGTTATACGCCCCAAATGCCCTTGGGCACCGGCCCGAAAACGGCCTCGTACCGCTGGCAAAAATCTGCGGGCGTAAATGTGTGTTCCTGCGTGCCCAGCTTTTCCAGGGCAAAGCTCGCGCTGACGGAACCAAGCCTGGCGGCTTCCGGCATGGCAAGGCCATGCACCAGCCCCTTGATAAGTCCCGCGCGGTGAGCGTCGCCCGCACCGGTGGGATCCAGCACCTTGCTGATGGGCACGGACGCGATGCGGATGTTTTCGCCATTGCCGCGCACCTGCGCGCCTTCCGCGCCAAGAGTGGTCACAAGCCACTGGGTGCGCGCCGCGATCTCATCCTCGCTCTTGCCCGTGGCCTTGCAGATCATGTTCAGTTCATAATCGTTGGTGATGCAGGCCAGCGAGCCTTCAATGGCGTCAAGCAGTTCCTCGCTGGTGAGCACGGGCAACTGCTGGCCGGGATCAAAAATATAGGGCACGCCCTTTTCACGGTACAGGCGGGGCAGGCGGCGCATGTCTTCCACATTGCCGGGGGATACGATGGCAAGGTCCTGCCGGGCGTCAAGGCCTGGGAAAGCATACTCCGCGGACAGGGTCATGGCGCCGGGATAAAATCCGGTGATCTGGTTGCTGTTCATGTCCGTGGTGATGTAGCACAGGGCCGTAAACACGTCGTCCGCACGGCGTATGCCGTCCAGAGGCAGGCCGTGGGCGGCCAGCGTCAGGGCGTAGGATTCGAAATCACGTCCGGCCGCCGCCACAATCACAGGCTTTTCACCCAGCAGGGCAAGGGTATAGGCAATATTGCCCGCGCAGCCCCCACGCCTTTCGTCCATGCCGTCCACCATGAAGCTGACATTGATCATGTGCAGCTTGTCCATGAGGATATGATCCTGAAAGTTGCCGGGAAAGGTCATAATGCGGTCAAAGGCCAGCGAACCGGAAACGTAAATGGCCATAGGGTCCTCGCGTTATATGGTGAAAAACATTTTGATTGGGGTGCTCCGGTGACGCACCGGGCCAGCCCATACACGCCTGAAGCGCTTTTACTCTGAAAAATCCGCCCTTGTGCTCTCACCGCGCCTGACATGCGCGGACATGCGCCTAGCCCGCGGCTGGCCCGCGTGTGGCCCGCACAGGTGGCGCAAACCCCATAAGCCGCCGCACTGCGTGAGGGCGTGCGCCATAAAGGCGCAAGCGCCAAGTATCCGCGCTGTCACGCGCCGAAGCGGGCGCTTTCAATCCTTGAGAACATACATTCTCAAAAAAAATTTGCTCTAGAACTGTTAACGAGTAAAATGGGTTAACTGCCCTGCAGGGATTTTCAGGAAAATCCTTGCCACGAAATGCGAGCAGGCAGGCTTGTGCCTGCCGTAAGCGAGCATTTCACGGTTAAATGCTCTGGTCGTCTGCAAGCTCGGGCGGACGGCTGTTTTCCTCAATCCAGTCCAGAAAAGGTCCGTGCCCCGCCTCAATGGGCACCGCCACCATGCAGGGAACCTCATAACTGTGCAGGCGCTTTACCGCCGCCTCAAAGGCTGGCAGGGCCGCACGGCTCACCTGGGCCACAAGCAGATATTCTCCGGCGTCATGCACCTGACCGCGCCAGCGGTATATGGAGCGCGCGCCGGGCACAATGTTGACTCCGGCGGCAAGCCCTTCGCCCACGAGCGTTCTGGCAAGCACGAGGGCAAGCGCTTCATCGGGGGCAGTGACGTAAACCAGAAAGGACATGGTCTTCCTCCGCCTGTGGGTATCTGGCGGCAAGTTTATACGCAAACGCGCAAAAAAACAAAGGCCGGGCAGCCATGTACAAATTTACTCTGGGACGGGCCGCCTTGGCGGCCCGCAAGCCCCAAGGCTGTTTTGCGCGGACCCGATATCGGCCCGCGACAGGCCCGCACAGGCGTTTGCCTGTTTACGGCCGGCCCATACTCTGGCCCGCGACAAGCCAGTATCTGCCAGTGGCTGGCACCGCTGGCCCGGAGCCTGATTCGCGACGGACCACGCCTGCCATACCGCAATCCCGTGAATGCCGCACGACGGGCCAACGCATCCCGCGTAAAACTTGCGGGCAGTTTGCGCCTGTGGCATATGTCAACCATGAGCACGAAGAACACCCGCCCGGCCCGGGCGCAAAAAGTTCTTGAGGCGCTGCGGACCCGCTACCCCAAACCGCACACCCATCTGGACGCCGAAACCGCCTGGCAACTGCTGGTAGCCACGGTGCTGGCCGCCCAGTGTACAGACGCCAGGGTCAATACCATCACTCCGGAACTGTTCCGCCGCTGGCCCGGCCCCGGAGAGATGGCGAAAGCAGGCATTGAGGAAATAGAGGCGGTCATCCGCCCCACAGGGTTTTACCACAGCAAGGCCAAAAACCTGTTGGGAGCGGCTGCCCGCGTATGTGACGTTTACGGTGGGCAGGTGCCCAAAACCCTTGAAGAACTCATCACCCTGCCCGGCGTGGCGCGCAAGACGGCCAATGTGGTGCTGTTCGGGGCTTTTGGCATCAATGAAGGGCTTGCTGTTGACACGCACGTAAAACGCATCAGCTACCGCCTTGGACTGACTGAAGAAACCGACCCGGTGCCCATTGAGCGCGACCTCATGAAGCTTTTTCCGCGTGAGGACTGGGGCGATGTGAACCACCGCATGGTCTGGTTTGGCCGTGAAGTGTGCGAGGCGCGCAAGCCCCTGTGCGGCCGGTGTGAAATGGCGGAGTTCTGCCCAAAGCTTGAGCCCCCCAAAACGCCGCGCCCGCAACGCAAGAAAACGGCCACGCCTTAAGAGTTCGGTTTTCTGGCCGATGAGAACAGCAGCGCCAGACTATTTACCAGGTGCTCCCCCCCACGTTTTGAACAAGACTCAGCCGTTCAACCGGCTCGGATAGACAGGAAGAAAGCCATGTCGCAGAACAGCTTGCTCAACGTCAACAACAATGAACTTGAGATCATTGAATTTATCATCGACGAGAAGCAGCCGGACGGCAGCACCTACAGCGGGCACTATGGCATCAACGTGGCCAAAGTGCTCGAGATCATTCGCCTGCCCAACATCACCAGCGTGCCCAGCAAGTGCGACCCTTCGGTGCTCGGCACCTTCAATCTGCGGGGCAAGGTGCTGCCTATCCTCAATCTTGCCACATGGCTTGGCAAAACCATGGCCGAAGAGTCCAACGCCAAGGTCATCGTAACGGAGTTCAGCGGGGTGCAGGCGGCATTTCTGGTCTCGTCCGTCACGAGTATCCACCGCATGACCTGGGACCGCATCGAGCCGCCGAACCAGTACGTGCAGACCTACTCGCGCGACAGCATCACCGGAGTGCTGCGCATTCAGGACAGAGTGCTCTTTATCCTGGATATGGAAAAAATTCTGGCCAGCCTGGACAGCACGCTGGACATGTCGCAGATCAAGGTGGATACCTCGCCCGTTGAGGGCGCGGCCCAGTTTCATCTGCTTGTGGCCGACGACTCCAATTCACTGCGCCACATCATCAAATCCTCGCTGCAAAAATCCGGCTTTCAGGTCACGGCTGTGGCCAGCGGGCGTCAGGCCTGGGATTTTCTGCAAAAAACCCGCGACGAGGCCCAGGCCCAGGGCAAGGAACTTACCGACATCGTTCATCTGGTCATTTCGGACATCGAAATGCCCGAAATGGACGGCCACATGCTCACGGCAAAAATTCGCGACACTCCCGGCATGAACACCCTGCCCATCATCCTCTTTTCTTCGCTCATCACCGAGGCCCTGTACGCCAAGGGCGTCAAGGTGGGGGCAGACAAGCAGGTGTCCAAGCCCGACCTGCCCGGCCTCAGCAAGATCATTCGTGAGCTCATTGCCGAAAAACTGAACAAGTAGCCGCCCGTAACAGGCGCGTGCTGTTAAAAAAAGCCCCATTGCAGCGCAAGACGCTGCAATGGGGCTTTGAAATGCTTTGCGGGGGAGGAGCCCTTTTGCAAAAGGGTCTCCTCCCCCACACCACCACCCCCCAAAACTCTTAGCGTGTTTCAGGGCATGTTACCTTTAAAAAAGGGTACATGATCTAACGCTGCCCTATTCCTGCCCCTAAGCCCTATCCTGCGCATGCCCCGGCCCCTGAGCCTCATCCCCGGTGGCGCATACCGAAACGCAGTACTTTGCCACATACTCGAGGGGGTTTGCCGAAACGATGTAACTGGCCATGTCATAGCCGTACATGTGACCATTGATGACCCAGCCGCGCTGCTTGATGGCGTCCACCATGCGGCTGTAGGCCTCTGCATGGCTCTGGGGGGCGCCCTTGTGGTACAGCCTCGCGTACAGTCCGGCTGGCCGGATGCTCATATTTTCGCGGCTGGTTTCCCTTGATGCGCCGCAAAAAAAATAATCCGCAAGATACACGCGGCTGGAAATCTTTTGCTTTTCGGTCATAAAACCAAGAGGCATGGGCACAGGACGCCCCTGCTTTTCAAACTTTTCCACAAATTCGGCGAATATTTCAATGGAACCTTCTTCGGTTGTCTGGTCTTCTTCGCTCACGGGCGTCATTTCAAGCCGCTCTTCCGACATTTCTACAAGATCCAGAACGTCATAACGGGCGTTCAGCGCTTCATGCCCAAAGGCTATGGTCGCTTCGAGCATTTTTTGCCTGGCGGCCATACGCATGCGCTCCCGGTGCAGAAGCCGCTTTTTTCCCTCAAGATGCGTCAGCAGGCCCGCCGGATCGGGTTCCTGCATGAAGGCGCGAATTTCCTTCAGCGAACTGCCCGTTTCCTTGAGCATGGTCACCATGTCAAATTCATAAAACTGCCCGATGTAGTAGCGTCTGTAGCCATTTTCCGACACGATGCGCGGTTTCAGCAATCCTTCCTTGTCATAAAACAGCAAGGTGTCTTTTCGCGTTCCGCACAGTCTGGCGAATTCTCCCGTGCTCAAATACTTCATGCGTCCCCCTTGACTCTGGAGTTACTCCATACCTTATGGTGACCGACGCCACTGTGAAAAGCAAGATTAATAGCAAGATGAATAGCCAGAAAATGGCGTAGCGCCCGCCTCAAGAGGAAACGATGACCATAACCAAAAATGCCGCTAGACCCCGCAACGCCCGACTTCTCGCCGTCCTGACCGCCCTGCTCTGCCTCTGCCTGCTGCAGGCCGGTTGCAGCGACCAGGAACTCCCCGCAACCGACACGCCGCAAGCGCGCTATCTGCCCGTTACTCCCGAACGTCTTGTGCTGACCAGTGAACTGCCCGGTCGTGTGGCGGCCCTTGTCACGGCCGAAGTGCGCCCGCAGGTGGACGGCATCATCCAGCAACGCCTGTTTGAAGAAGGGGCGGTTGTGGCCAAAGGGCGGACGCTTTACCAGATAGACCCGGCCGTATACGAGGCAGCCAGAAATACCGCCAAAGCCGAACTGGAGGAAGCCCAGGTTCACGCCGCGGCCCAGCAGAAACGCGAAGCCCGCGTCAGGGTGCTGGCCAGGGCCAATGCCGTGAGCCAGCAGGAACTGGACGATGTGCAGGCCGAACTCGGCCGGGCCAGGGCGCGCGTGGCCAGGGCACGTGCCGCGCTTGAAACGGCGGAGATCAATCTTGACTACACGCGCATCAAGGCTCCTGTGGCCGGCAAGATCGGCAGATCCGCCGTCACGCGGGGCGCGCTTGTCACGGCCAAGCAGACAAGCCCTCTGGCGGTCATACAGCAGATCGACCACGTGTATGTGGACATCACGCAGCCCAGCGCCAGCATGCTGCGCCTGCGCCGCCTTGCCGCGTCCCTTGGCCCGGCCTGGGGAAAGAGCTCCAGCGGGGCACGCCTTATTCTTGAAGACGGCACGCCTTACGCCGCGCCAAATGCGCCAAATGCAGCGGGGGCGCAAAATGCGGCGGGCACGCCTGCTACGGCGGTGGCGGACATGGTGAAAGCACCCTTGGCAGCGGATACGCCAAATGCGCATGGGGCGGCCAATACGGCGGATACGGCAGGGGGCGGAACGCAGTGGATTACGGGCGACCTGCTGTTTGCGGAAATAAGCGTGGCCCAGTCCACCGGCAACGTGAGCCTGCGCGCCCTGTTTCCCAATCCCGAAGGCCTGCTTTTGCCGGGCATGTATGCCAGAGTGCTGATCGAAGAAGGCGTCATCGAAAACGCGCTTCTTGTTCCCCAGCGCGCTGTCATGGCTGACAGTGAGGGACGCCATTTTGTCATGACCCTGCAAGGCCCGCAAACGCCGCCACAAGGCGAGGACGCGGCCCCGGTCTTTACGGTGCGGAGAAAGAATGTGGAGCTTGACCGCCCCCACGGCAACCGCTGGCTTGTGCGTTCCGGCCTTGAAGCCGGCGACCTCGTGGTCATTGAGGGGCTGCAAAAAGCCGTACCCGGCGGCAAGGCCGCCGGAACCCTGTGGCAGGCGGAGGCCGGCGCGCAAGTCAGCGCGCAGCCCAGGGCCGACACGCAGGACAGCCACAAAAATCAGGGTGGGCGCTAGATGGCCGCGTTCTTTATCAACCGACCCATATTCGCCACCGTACTGGCCATTCTGCTCATGCTGGCCGGGGGCCTTGCCCTGCGCAGTCTGCCCGTTGCCCAGTACCCGGACATAGCCTCGCCGCAGATATCCATCTTCGGGCAATACCCCGGCGCTTCGGCGGCCACTGTGGACCAGAGCGTGACCCAGCTCATCGAGCAGCAGATGAAGGGCATCGACAACCTGCTCTACATGCATTCGTCCAGCGATTCGTATGGCAACGTGGAAATGGTGTTCACCTTTGAGGCGGGCAGCAATATCGATATTGCCCAGGTGCAGGTGCAGAACAAGTTGCAGCAGGCCATGCCCATGCTGCCGGAATCCGTGCAGCGCCAGGGCTTGCAGGTCAGCAAGGCAGTGGAAAACTCCTTTATGACCATAGCCTTTTATGTTGATGACGCCTCAATGAGCGCGGGCGAAATCAGCGACTATGTGGCCAGCAACCTCATAGACCAGCTCAACCGGGTAGAAGGCGTCGGCTCCACCACGCTATATGGCGGTGTCAATGCCATGCGCATCTGGTGCGACCCGGCGAAAATGGAGCAATTCCGCCTGAACCCGCAGGACATCGTGGCCGCCGTGCAGGCGCAGAACGCGCAGGTTGCGGGCGGTCAGACTGGCGCAGCGCCCGCCCTGCCGGGGCAGGAAACGAGCATCACGGTCAATGCCGCGTCGCGCTTGCAGACAGTTGATGCATTCCAGCGCATACGTCTGCGCACCGAGGCCGACGGTTCGGTGCTGCGGCTCGGCCAGGCGAGCCGCGTGGAGATCAATGAAGAAACCTTTATGGGTCAATCGCGCTTCAACGGCCACCCCGCCGTGGGCGTGGCCGTAAAGCTGGCCTCAGGGGCCAACGTCATAAAAACAACGGACGCCATCAAGGCCGAACTGGCCTCCCTTTCGCGCTTTTTTCCCCAGGGCATGCAGTATGCCTTTGCCGACGACAGGGCCCCCATTGTGGAAAAATCCATAAGTTCGGTGGTGCGCACCCTGCTGGAGGCCGTGGCCCTTGTGGTTGCCGTGATGTTTGTGTTCTTGCAGAGCTTCCGCTCCACGCTCATTCCCGCCATCACCGTGCCAGTTGTCCTGCTGGGCGTGTTCGCCGTGCTGTCGCTGGCGGGCCACTCCATCAACACCCTGACCATGTTCGGCATGGTGCTGGCCATCGGCCTGCTGGTGGACGACGCCATTGTGGTTGTTGAAAACGTGGAACGCCTCATGCGGGATGAAATGCTCAGCCCCAGGGATGCCGCGCTCAAGTCCATGCGGGAAATCACGGGCGCTCTGGTGGGCGTTGCCGTGGTCATTTCGGCCGTTTTTGTGCCCATGGCCTTCATGTCCGGGTCCACAGGCGTCATCTACCGCCAGTTTTCCATAACCATCGTCACATCCATGGTGCTGTCGGTTCTTGTGGCCATTGTGCTCACGCCCGCCCTGTGCGCCATCATGCTGCACACGCACGCCCCCGGCCAGGGCGAAGGCCTGTTTGGTCGCTTCAACCGCTGGTTCGACCGCCTGACGCGGCGCTACGCCGTCAGCCTGCGCCCCATGCTCGACAAACCCAGGCGCTGGGTCGGCTTCTTTGTGGCGGGACTCGCCATATGCGCCGTCCTGCTGTTCCAGTTGCCCGGCGCGTTTTTGCCGGAAGAAGATCAGGGCATACTTTTTCTCGATCTCCAGTTGCCGCCTGGGGCCTCCTTCGAGCGCACGGCCAAGGTGCTGGCGCAGGTGGAAGACTATTTTCGCCAGGACGAAAAAGAAGCTGTTGAAAGTGTATTTACTGTTATGGGCTGGAGCTTCAGCGGCACGGGCCAGGGTTCGGGCATGGCTTTTGCCCTGCTCAGGGACTGGAACGAGCGCGGCAAGGGGCAAGGGGTTTTTGACATCATGAACAGGGCCAATGCCCGGTTTGCGAACATTCCCGAAGCCCTGCTTTTTGTCATGGCTCCCCCTGCGGTTATGGAGCTGGGCAATTCCTCCGGATTCAGCATGCAGTTGATGGACAGGGGCAACAGGGGGCATCATGCCCTCATGGCCGCCAAGGACGCCCTGCTGCAAAAGGCCGCCACTCAGGAGGCCATCGCCTCTGCCCGGTACAGCGGCCTGGACGACGCCGAGCAGTACCGCCTTATTGTCGACAGCGACAAGGCCGGGGCTCTGGGCCTGGACATGAGCGTGGTCAACGGGGCCATCGGCGCATACTGGGGCGGGGAATACATCAATGACTTTGTGGACAAGGGCCGCACCAAGAAGGTGTACCTGCAGGCGGAACCGGCCTTTCGCTCCAGCGCGGAAGACTTTCGCCGCTATCATGTGCGCAACAGTGTGGGTGAAATGGTTCCTTTTGCCAGTTTTATTGATGTGGAATCCATCAACGCTTCGCCCAAGCTCACCCGCTATCAGGGCGTGCCCGCGGTGAAAATAGAGGGCGACGCGGCACCGGGGCAAAGTTCCGGCCAGGCCATGAAGGCCATGGCGGCCAGCGCCAAAGACCTGCCAGCGGGATTTGACTTTGCCTGGACAGGACTATCTTATCAAGAGATGCTTTCGGGCGATCAGGCGCCCATGCTCTATGCCATATCCCTGCTGGTGGTCTTTCTCAGCCTTGCGGCCCTGTATGAAAGCTGGAGCATCCCCGTATCCGTGCTGCTGGCCGTGCCTACCGGCCTTGTGGGCGCGCTTGCCGGGGCCTGGCTGCGCGGGCTGAACAATGACGTCTACTTTCAGATTGCGGTGCTGACCATTGTGGGCCTGTCCGCCAAAAATTCCATTTTGATTGTGGAATTCGCCCGCGCCCAGCACAGGGCCGGCAAAAGTCTGGTCGCTGCCGCCATTGAGGCGTCACGCCTGCGGCTGCGGCCCATCATCATGACCTCCCTGTGCTTTATCCTGGGCGTTATCCCTCTCGCGCTGAGCAGCGGGGCCGGGGCCGGAGCGCAGAACGCCCTGGGCACTGTGGTGATGGCGGGCATGCTTACGGCAACCGCGCTTGGCATTTACTTTACGCCGCTGTTCTTTGTACTGATTGTAACATTGCTGGGCAGACCATTGGCCGGAGGCGGCAACCGGCAAAAAAGCTGAAACTGCGGCGGCAGTGCCCCCCCGGCGCTGCCGCCGCGACAAAAACCTTTCACAAGTTTTTATGAATACGGATACTCCTGATACGCATAATGCGCCCCCGCAAAACGCTCCTGTCCAGAAGGGCCTCAACAGGGCTGCCCGCTGGCGGGTGCTTATGGCCGTCATGGTGGCATGGCTGCCCATTGCCACGGACATGACCATTCTTCATATCGCCGTGCCCTCGCTGACGCTTTCCTTACAGGCCACAGGCACGGAAATCCTCTGGATCATAGATATCTATCCCCTGATTATGGCCAGCCTGCTGGTGCCCATGGGCACGCAGGGCGACCGCATGGGCCCACGGGCGCTGTTGCTGGTCGGGCTGGTTATCTTTCTGGTCGCTTCGCTGGCCGCGGCCTTTTCGCCCACGGCCAGGGCCCTGATCATGTCCAGGGCGCTTCTTGCCGTGGGCGCGGCCATGATCGTGCCCAGCGTGCTGGCCATCATACGGATCACCTTTGAGGACTGGAAAGAACGGGCCATGGCCCTGGGCATCTGGGGCACGGTGAGCACCGTGGCCGCGGCCATGGGGCCTCTGGCGGGCGGCCTTCTGCTTGAGCACTTCTGGTGGGGTTCGGTCTTTCTCATCAATGTGCCCGTTATTCTGGGCATTTTACCCCTGGCGGCCATTTTGCTGCCCAAGCCACAAGTAAAAATGCGCGGCGCATGGCCCATCGGCCAGGCGCTCACGCTGGCGGCGGGCCTTATGGCCACGGTGTATGCGGTAAAGGCCGTCTTCAAACAGGGCGCGTCACTTCTGCTGTGCGGCGGCGCGCTGGTTTGCGGCGTCACGCTGCTGACGCTTTTTGTCCACCGCCAGCTCACAGCGCGCACGCCCATGCTTGACCTGGGGCTTTTCCGGCTGCCCGCCATCCGCGTTGGCCTTGTGACAGCCCTTATCGTTTCGGGCGCACTGGCTGGCGTGGAACTGACCATCGCCCAGGAACTGCAATTTGTTCTTGGCCGCACGCCTTTGCAGGCCGGCATCTTCATGCTGCCCATCATGGCGGCCTCCGCCGTGGGCGGCCCGCTGGCAGGAAAGCTGGTGGTCTTCGGGGGCTTGCGAAAGGTCTGCACGCTCTCGCTGCTGGCCGCAGGGGCCAGCCTTGCCGGGCTTGGCCTTGCAAGCTTTCACGACGCGGGCTGGCTTGTGGTTTCCTATATGGTGGTGCTGGGCCTTTCACTCAGCATCGGCCTGACGGCCTCGTCCATTGCCATCATGGGCAGCGTGCCGCCGGAAAAAGGCGGAGCCGCAGGGTCCATTGAGGCATTGGGTTATGACCTGGGCGCGGGACTCGGCATCACAGGTTTTGGCGTGCTGCTGGCCGCCAATTACAGTTCCGCCCTGCGGCTGCCGGCACAGCTGCGGCAAAGCCTGCCGCACAGCGTCGCGGATTCCATCAGCGACACCATGGTGGCAGCGGAACTGGCAGGCGGAGAACAGGGCAGGGCCATTGCAGAGGCCGGACAGGCGGCCTTTTCCGCCGCGCACAGCACGGTGCTGCTGTCCGCAGCGTTTCTGGTGTGCCTGCTGGGAATCTGGGTCTTCAACGGACTGCGCAACTACAATCCCGACGAACAGGGCAAAGCCTGATCCCGCGGAGCCCATCCCCACAAACATATCTGGGCGGGATTTCAGGGCGTTGCGGACCTCGCGTCACGCGCGGGTCATATTCCCTTGTATGTCCTGTGCCCTTCCTCGCCTGCGCCTGCGGTTTTTCTGCCCGGCGTCCTGCGCCCTTGCATGCCCGATGCATGCTTGGTTTCATGCCTCCTTCATACAAAACCGCCGCGCGTCACCCTTCTGACGCGCGGCGGCCCCAACAGGCTGTTTTCTTTGGCAGCCATTTTGCAAAT
Source organism: Desulfovibrio simplex (assembly GCF_055387835.1). Classification (NCBI taxonomy): domain Bacteria; kingdom Pseudomonadati; phylum Thermodesulfobacteriota; class Desulfovibrionia; order Desulfovibrionales; family Desulfovibrionaceae; genus Desulfovibrio; species Desulfovibrio simplex. The sequence goes on along the minus strand of NZ_AP042377.1, from coordinate 3,272,445 downwards.
CCCCCGGCATGGACGTGTTCAACTACAACCAGGCAGAGGTGCTGAGCCTCATACTTACCATGATGCGGGTAAGCATCGTCATGTTCATGCTGCCTGTGTTTTCCACCAACAATATTCCCGTGCAGGTCAAGGCCGCCATAACCCTGGTGTTCACGCTGGGCGTATGGCCGCATCTGGCGCTGCCGGGAAACCAGATGCCCGCCCACCCTTTCGACATTGTGATCATGATTCTGGGTGAAGCGGTCATGGGGCTGGTGCTGGGCATGGCCGTCAATTTTCTGTTCATGGCCATACAGGCCGGGGGGGAGCTGCTTGGCTTCCAGATGGGCTTTACCATGATCAACTTCGCTGACCCGCTCACCGGCAATCAGACGGGCGTCACGGCCTTTTTTCTCTGGATGGTCTCGCTGCTGACCTTTCTGGTGCTGGACGGCCACCTGTACATGATCAAAGGTTTTGCCGAATCCTTCAAGCTGATCCCGCCGGGCGGGCTCTTCATCGGTTCAAAAATCCTGTGGCAGATACTGCACCTTGCCGCGCAGATGTTCGTGCTGGCTCTGCAGATCGCGGCCCCGGTGATGGTGGCGCTATTTATGGTGGAAGTGGCCCTGGGCCTCGTGGCCCGCACTTCGCCGCAAATACACATTATGGAATTCGGCTTTCCGGCCAAGATCGGCGTGGGCTTTTTCTTTGTGGGCCTGCTGCTGGTCATTATGGCAGACCATGTGGAAACCTTTGTTCTGGGACTGGACGGCCTGTTCGCCAACCTGCTACGGTCTATGAGTCCTCTGTATCAGTAGCAACCGCGATTGCGGGTAAAGCAAAATACCTTGATGACGGATGGCGACACGCGGCGACACCAATAACAACCCTGTAGACATCTCCCCCGGTAGCAGGCGCAACATCGGCGGACACATATGAAATATTCCATCATCACAGCCGTACGCAACGGAAAAAAATATATCTCCCGACTGATGGCATCCGTGTTCAACCAGTCTTACCCGCATGTCGAGTGGATTGTGCAGGACGGCGATTCCACAGACGGCACGCTGGATATCCTCCGCCCGCACGCGGACAGAATCAAGCTGGTGTCCGAACCGGATTCCGGCGTGTACGACGCCTGGAACAAGGCGCTGGATCGCGCCACTGGGGACTGGGCCATTTTTTTGGGCGCGGACGATTTTTTTGTCAGCCGTCACTCCATCACCCAGTGCCACCGCCGCCTCCGCACGCTCGGGCCGGAGACCGTCATGGCCTTCGGCGCGCTGTTGCGCGGGCACGACGGCAAGATCGAGCACTTGCTGAACCGTACCATCTACCGGGTATATAACGGATTTCTTTCAGATATGGGCGTGCCCTTTCCCGCCACCTTCACCCGCCTGCCTGTGCTGCAAAAAGAAAAATTTGATGCCAGCTACAGGATAGCGGGCGATTTTGAATTCGCCGCGCGCATCCTTACAGGCAGCAATATCGCGCGTCTGCCTGTCATTGTGTCCTATATGGAAATGGGCGGCCTCAGCGACAATGCAGGCAACCGCACGCTCCTTGACGAGCGCGGGCGCGTGCTGCTTTCGCAAATCGCCCCCAAGGCCCGCGAACTTGTGGAAACCAGCGTCAGGCTTATGGCAGACATTGATGACAGCCTGGAAGAAATACCGACCTAGACCAGATTAACTTTGAAATGCTTCATATTTCAAAGTTGTCATTCTGTCGAAGGATGCGATTTGCGGCAGAATCCACGCCGCGTTGCGGAGCCCTGAACTCTTATTCATCTAGGCAGTTAGCCTTTTTTAAAGATAAAGGCTCTAGCGGAAAAAATTAATAAACATAAATCTTGCGCAAACTTCGGCGAAAAAGCAATTTAATGAAAAACGGAGACTAATAGCGTGAAAAAAAATCTCAAAATTGCTTCGCATTATGCGTCTCAAGAGGCTGGAACAAATGTTTCTGCTGATTCAGATTTTTCAAAATCTCTTGAAAACCTTGTCCGCACAATACGTCCCTTTTCCATTATTGAAACGGGCACATATCATGGCACTGGCACAACAGCGGCCATTGCGCGGGGCTTGGCCTCTATGCCTGAATTACAGAGCATCTTCTATTCAATTGAAGTAAATCCAAAAAACTATGCGATAGCATTGCGCAATCTTTTACAGAACAAACTATTTCCTTACGTCAGAGTATTAAATGGACTTTCACTCCCCCGCGATATGCTGCTAACCAAAGAGCAGATTCAAAAAGATTTCGTGGATTCTTGCCCCGATGTAGATATCTTTACTGATCATGAAGAATGGGAGCGTTCAGATAATTATTATCTGGAAACAAACCATATCGATGTACCCGACAATCTTCTTGGCCTCTGTTTAAAGCAATTTGATTTTTGCCCGGAACTCCTTGTTCTTGACAGTGCGGGACACCTCGGATTTATAGAATTCAACTATATAATATCACAACTAAACAGTCCGTGCTATCTTGCCCTTGATGACATCTACCATATAAAGCATCATAAAAGTTTCACTATAATGAAAAATGATGCCAGATTTAAAATCATAAAATCTTCAAAAGAAAAATTTGGCTTTTGCATTGCAAAATTTAATCCAAATACACCTTCAATAAAAACATCAAATGAAAAACAAATATCAAATTCTAATACTACTTTAAACCACCCCATTGCTAAAGAGATGGCATATTCAGAATTAGACTTTAACGCTATTGAAAGAATTCTTTATATCCGGCTTGACGGTATCGGCGACGCGATTCTTGCCAATGCACTTTTGGACAACTTACCAGAAGTATTCCCCAGTGCCCAAATTACTGTAGCTTGCGACCAAGCCTGCACTCCAATTTATGAGTCGAGCCCAGTTGTTGCATCTGTCCTTTCAATAAACAAGCATGCAACTTCTGATGAGGACTATCTTAAAAAATGCGTAAAACTGCTTAAAAGCTCAAAACCAGACTTAATCATTCAGACAACAAATTCTCTTCCGCCAGACATATCCGCACTAACATTGTCACTTGACACCCCTGTCTTGGGTGTAAAGTCTGATACAATAAATCAGACACAGCAGTACGCCGACGTGTACAATAACTCATTATCCTATCCCCTGACTATTACAAACGATATGCAAAGCGAACTAATGAAATACGATGAGATAGCAAAGCAGCTAGGATGTACCAAGTACACGCCAAAGGCAAAAATATGGCTCTCTGAAAAAAGCATTGAACAGGCAAAGCTACAATGGGCAGACTTAAATTTTGATCACAAAAAAACCATTGCGATCTTTTCTGGCGGGAGCATACCAAAGAGAAACTGCACAATTATTGGCAAGGCCCTTGTCGAAATATGCACACAGCATGATTTGTCAGTTGTTGCGCTGGGGGCCGAGGCTGAATACGGAATTAATGAAGAAAACATCCAACATCTGCGTTCTCAGGGGATTCGTACACGCAATCTTTCAGGAATGTTGGACATTCTGACTACCGCTGCATTCCTGAGCAAGTGCCGACTTGCTGTTGGAGTGGATACAAGCTTGGCCCATATTGCAGCCGCATTGGATGTTCCCCACGTGATTGTACTTAATGGTTCACAAGTGGGCAGATTTTTGCCTTGCCACCCGACGACCACCGCTGTGTGCCTTCCCCTTGAGTGCTTTGGCTGCGCATGGAGATGCCTCTACCCAGAACCGTACTGTTTGAGCGGCATTAAACCTGAGTTCATCAGCGCTGTTGTTGAGAAAGCAATATCTTCCCCCACGCCAAAAAGCGGAGCAGGTAGAATATTTCTACAACCTCCAATGACATGGAAACGAAAAGCAGATCGCCCACGCTGGCGTAGCCCGCAGGCTATCATCACGGCCCAAAGCCAATTACCTGAAGACCAGAGAATTACTTTTTTTTAAATCAAGCCTTTCACTAACGGCTAGCGCAATGCCCCTGCATTCGTTACATTGGATGTCATATGCAAAACAACAATTCAAATATTCGTGTACTTGAAATTGCATCATTCTACGAACAATACTTGATAAATTTTAACAGCAGACATCGGCATCTTAGAGATTGCAGTTTTACTTCACGAATTAACGGCTTTCTTCGTGATGGATTTGCAGCAACACATCAACCAATTACGTACATGCAGTCCTGCACTGGCATGTTTGTTATTGCCAATGACAAAATTGCTCAAAAAGCTTGGGCAAGAGAGCATAACATCCCGTTCACTGAAGATTGGAAATTTGACATTGTTCGTGAGCAGATTAAAATTTTTAAGCCTGACGTACTCTATGCGCTTGACTGCATTAACTATGATGGTTCCTTTATTAAAAGCTTGACCAACAAGCCACCACTTGTGGCAGGCTGGCGCGCAGCAGATGTTCCTTTTGGCACTGATTGGCATGACTTTGATCTTATCCTGTCTGGACTTCCCCGCATGTTACCGCTCGCCAAAGAGCTAGGTGCCGCTGATGCAAAACTTTATTACCCCGGAATGCCAGAATGGATAACCAAGGAAGTCATGAACATTCCGCAAGATACTGATATCGTTTTTGTTGGCAGTATCTCCCCAACCCAGCACAATCAAAGACGAATGCTGATTGATGCTGTTGCCCAGACGGCTATCAAACACAATTTTTCCTTAGCACTACATCTTACCTGCGATCCTTCGCTGGTTACACCAGCCATGCGGCCTTGGCTCAGGCCTCCTGTTTTTGGAGTTGAGATGCACAAAGCGTTGCGCCGTGGGCGCATTGTTTTTGACTGCCAAGGGGATATTGGCTTTATCCGACCAGATGGCAAGAGAATGGTTGATTTAGCCGCAGGGGACACAGCAAATATGCGACTTTTTGAGGCCACTGGCACAGGATCACTGCTGCTAACCCAGGCGATGCCTGGCCTTTCACGCCTTTTTAAAGTGGATGAGGAAATTATCTCCTTTTCCAGCGAAAAGGACCTCATTAGTAAGCTATGCTACTATCTGACACATGAAGATGAAAGGGCGACAGTAGCCCAAAAAGGGCAAAAGCGCTGCCTCACGGAGTGGAGCATGAAACGTCGTGCCCAAGTCTTCAAGGATATCATCCTTGAAAAACTCGCGCAGAAAAAGCATATTTAAATTTTTTGTCGACTATTTTTTGTATGAGTTCACTAGGTGAATGCAAATTGTTATTACACATTATACTTCTAAATATTATCTACAAGAAGAATACGATTCCCTCAAATAGCACCACAGTCTTTGATCCAGGCAAAACACTGTCGGAACATTTCCCAAGCACATAGATATTTCTTGCTACACCTTTTCCCACAATACCCCCCTACCTGGATTGCAGGCATCCCTCCCCCTACCAATTATTTCAAAGCGTAATACTCTGCATATGTAAGGGGAACTTCCACTGGGGATGCTCCTTGGCGTACTCGGCCTAGAAAATTACAAGCACCCAAAGAATCCATCCTCTATGAAGGATCAAACTGCGCGCGCTGCAGACACACAGTAAGCTTACGCCAATCAACAACATCTTTTTGCCGTAGTACAGCCGAAGTTTCTGCGCGATCAAGCACATCTACAAACTCAAGGATTGGATGATATACAGGCCTGTTCCAAAAATCGTGAAATAAAAGCAGAGGCTTTTGCTCACAATAAACGATACTTTGCAATGCACAAGCAAGCCTGAATCTTCCATCAATGAGAATAAAGTTCAAGGCCGAACAATCGATCAATTCCCATATTTCATTGTGATAATTCAGCCATTTTGGACTCACGTCTCCAGCGGGGTTACTGCATGAATTTTCTCTGATTGGACCGATGTCAGGCATATGTATCTTCAGACGGCCTTTTCCCAAAAAAAAGGCCAAAAAAGGATCCGCAACAAGACTTTCTATCCAGTTGCCGTCTCCTTCCACTGAACTAAGCTGTTTTGCACCATTTTCAAAAAAAAACCGCGTGCTTCCACCAGAGCCAAATTCCAGAGCCGTACAGCCAAAAGGAAGCCATTTAGAAAAAAGTTTAACTTCTGGGTCCGTCATCCACGGACTGGCAGGAATTTGTGCCATATCCCCCTCCCCAACTTGCACATTCTGGCTAGCCCCAAGTGCACTGGGGCAAATCAATTAGTCTCCCGAAGGGGGAGATTCATCTATACACAGACGCAGTATGGCAGCAGGTCAACGCGTGTACCCCAGAGGCGCCAGCTGTTGCGATCATTGAAGGTGCAAAAACACATCCCCTAGCTGTAGTGTGTCGCTTCACGCGCAAAACCCTTGCAGGTCACGCTAACGGGTATTGCCCTGTTCCTGACGAACATGTCTCCTGCATCGCCGCCCATTTCAGCAAGAGGGACGGCGACGCAGGAGATAAAGACTTATGGGCAGCACCCTACCCCGCTGCCCTTGCCAGCCGGGCCAGGGTTTCGTCCTTGCCGAGAAAAGCCATGATCTCGTTCAGGTGCGAGCCGCCCATAAAGCCCATAAGGGCGGTACGCAGGGGCGGGGCCACTTCCTTGAACTTGAGGCCGTTGTCCGCCACATAGGCGTTAAGGGCGGCCTCGATATTTTCAGCAGTAAAGGGCTCGCAAGCCACGAAGATCGCGGCCAGCGCGCGCAGGTGCGCCTTGCCGCCGTCAGTCAGGTGCTTGACGGTGTCCTTTTCAGCGTACTCCAGATCAGCGGCGGGCACCAGCAAGGGGCGGAAGCTTTCGGCCAGAGCCTTGAGATTATTGGCGCGCTCGCGGAACATGGCGCACAGGGGCTCCAGCCTTTCCCGCGTCAGCACGCCAAGGCCCGCCTGCTCCACAAAGGGAGCCGTCAGCGCGGCCAGTTCGTTCAGGGGCATTTCGCGCATGAAATGGGCGTTGCACCACTCCAGCTTGGCGGGGTCAAAGGCCGCGGCCGCGGGATTAAGATTGCTGCCGTCAAAATATTCCACCAGCTCTTCGGGCGTGAACAGCTCCTGATTGCCGTGGGACCAGCCAAGGCGCACCAGATAGTTCACGAGAGCCTGCGGCAGCAGGCCGTCCTGCTGGTATTCGATAACAGCGCGCGCCCCGTGGCGCTTGGAAAGTTTTTGCCGGTCAGGGCCGAGAATCATCGGCACGTGGCCGAAACGCGGCACGGGCAGGCCCAGGGCCTCATAGATGAGAATCTGGCGCGGCGTGTTGGACACGTGATCGTCACCGCGAATGACGTGGGTAATGCCCATGTCATGATCGTCCACCACCACGGCCATGTTGTAGGTGGGCATGCCGTCGGCGCGGCGGATGACCATGTCGTCCAGTTCGCCCACATCCACGGCAATCTTGCCCTTGACCAGATCGTCAAAGACCACCTTGCCCGTCAGAGGGGCCTTGAGGCGCACGCAACGCCCTTCGCCCGGCCCCAGATCGCGGGTGCGGCAGCAGCCGTTATAGCGCGGCTTGAGGCCCTTTTGCCGGGCTTCTTCACGCATGGCCTCCACCTCTTCGGGGGTACAGGAACACCAGTAGGCGTGGCCGTTTTCCAGCAGCTTGTCCACATAGGCGTTGTAGAGGTCGGTGCGCTGCGTCTGATAGGCCAGATCGCCGTCCCAATCCAGCCCGAGCCAGCGCATGGAAGCCAGGATTGAATCGGTATACTCCTGCTTGGAGCGCAAAAGATCCGTATCTTCTATGCGCAGATGAAAGCGGCCGTTGAAATGCCGGGCCAGAAGCCAGCAGAAAATGGCGGTGCGCGCCCCGCCGATGTGCAGGTGCCCCGTGGGGCTGGGGGCGAATCGTGTAACCACTTGCGTCATGATGCTATCCTTGACTGGGCTTGTGAGACAAACAGGCTGTCAGCCTGCCTGTTCTCGTATCTTTGTTAGAGCATTTTAACTTTGAAAAAATGTAAATGCTCTAACGCTGCACGAAAGTGCAGCGCGCCACAACGTGGCGTGGATTCAGCCGAAAATCACATTTTTCGGCTGAATGAAAACTTTGAAATATGTAGCATTTCAAAGTTAATCTGCTCTAGAACAATTTCAAAGTGAAATTGTTCTGGCGACTGTGCAAGCATTGCCCGCCGCGAAGGCGTAAACGCAGCTTGCCTGCACTGTCAAACGCCGGAGCGGACGTCCTGTAAACGTTGGAAATGCACATTGCCAATTGATCTGTGCCGTCCCCAATATATTGCCGCAAGGCAGATTCTCGGACTCATTCAGGTTCTGAAGGCAAACGCCCGCAAAAAACTTCACCCGAACTCCGCCGTGATGTTCAAAGATTCTGTCTTTCCGCGTCGGAGGCGGCTTCGTGCCGCTCATCGCAGGTTCGTGCAAGGCGCTTGAGGGTCAGGGTCAGCTCCCTCACGTCAATGGGCTTGGTCAGGTGGGCGTTCATGCCCGCCTGAAGGCTGCGTTCCGCATCGCCGCGCATGGCATAGGCCGTCATGGCCACAATGGGCACATCCACAGCGCCGGGCATACCGCTGGCCCTGATCTCGCGCGTGGCCGTATAGCCGTCCATAAGGGGCATCTGCACATCCATAAGGACAAGGTCAATGTCGTCCGCATGCTTCTGCCAGACATCAAGCGCTTCCTGCCCATTGCTCACGGCCATGCACTCCACGCCCATGCCGCTCAGCAGCACTTCCATAATCTCACGGTTTATGTCCCCGTCTTCCGCCATGAGCACCCGCAGACCGCGCAGACAGCCATATTCCATTGCAGCATCGGCTTCCATGCTGGTCGGGGCGAACATATCCTCCTGGCCCACGCCAAAGGGCAGTTCCACCCTGAAAACACTGCCCTCGCCGGGTTCGCTCTGCACGGTGATGCGCCCGCCCATAAGTACGGCCAGACGGCGGCAAAGGGCAAGCCCCAGACCCGTGCCGCCGAAGCGGCGGGTTATGGAGGAGTCCGCCTGGGAAAAGGGCGTAAAAATACGCGCCTGTTCATCCCTGCTCATGCCGATGCCCTCATCGCGCACAAGACAGGCCAGAGTGATGCCATGCTGTTTGCGGCGCACCAGCTGCAAGTCTATGCGCACCGTGCCCCGCTCTGAAAACTTTATGGCGTTGCCGCCAAGGTTCAGCAGAATCTGACGCAACCGCAGGGCGTCGCCTGTCAGGGTTGGCGGTATGCGCGGGTCTATGCGGCTTTCGAGCGTGCACTTTTTGTGCTGCAGTCTCGGGCGCAGCAGGGCCAGCACGGCCTCGACCTCCCGCTCGGGCTGGAAAGGAAGATTTTCCAGCTCCATATGGTTGGCCTCAATCTTTGAAAAATCCAGAAGATCATTGATGATGTCCAGCAGTGATTCGCATGTGGAATGAATTTTTCCCACATAGTCCCGCTGCTGCGCATTGAGGTCAGTATTGAGCACAAGATGGGCCATGCCCATGATGCCGTTCATGGGCGTGCGGATTTCATGGCTCATGTTGGCCAGAAATATACTTTTGGCCGCATTGGCGGCCTCCGCGCTTTCCTTGGCCTCGCGCAGCATACGCTCATGCTGGCGGTGCTTTGTAACGTCGCTCACATAGCCCGCGATGCGGGGTTCATCCGGCGTGCCCACCACTTCGCAGGCCACGGCGAACCAGCAGAGGCCGCGCCAGGGGTGATTAACGCGAAGTTCCACATGCTCCTGAAAGCCCACTGTCCAGCCCTCGGAACGGCAAAGGCTCCGCCAGCGCCGCCTGTCTTCCGGCAGGATGCACTTTTCCACGGCCGCAAGCCGCTCTTCGGCGTTGGCCCCTTCACGCAGACCAAACTGTTCGTAAAAAACCTCGTTGCAGGTGAATTCCAGCCTGTCCTTGCGGCGGCCCAGTTCAAACACGCCCAGCCAGCCCAGGCGGCAGGCCAGCGAAAGCCGTGACAGACTCTCACGCAAGGCCTGATGGGCCGCATGCAGTTCGCTTATGTCCTGATGAAACCCGGCAACGCGCAAAATCGACTCGCTATCGCTTGAAACACGCCTGCCCCCGCAGCGCACGTGTATGGGGCCCCACTGCGGATGGTTGTAGCAGTAGCGCATCTCGCGCATGTCGGCATGATTTTTGAAATCTTCAAGCTTTTTCCATATGGAGTCTATATCACGCCTGTCCACGCGACTACGCCAGAATGTCGCGCACTCCTCCGGTGTGATATCATCGGGCACGCCCAGCAGACGGCGGGTGATCGCATTGGTGAGCAGGCGCGTAACGCCGCTGCCCATATCATGTTCGAGAACCCACAGGCCAACGCTGGCCGCCGCCAGGGCCTCCTGCCCCCAGGCGAGTCCTTCTCCAAAACCCTGTTGTGCCTCTAACACCATTTCGCCTCCATAAACTTGTGGTGCAGGCTAGCGTTTTTGGCCCGGCAATACAATGCCGTTTTGCAGCATCCACCCGTGCCTGTGACCACACGGCATTTCCGCGCAATTATTGCCGGAATCATCTGGATTTTGTCGCACATCCGACATGCTGTCGGCTTGCACGCCGCATGACGGGGTGCTAGTTTAGACAACTACCAGGATAAATCGAATACCACGTCACTGGGAATTTGCCGCGCCCATGCAGCGAGGCCGACCTCCCGTATAATGAGGAAGACGCATGAACAACGCCACCGTCGTTATCAAGTATGGCGGGCACGCCATGGACAAGCCCGAACTTTGCACGGCCTTTGCCACTGACCTGGCCCAACTTTCGGCCCAGGACATGGGCTTTGTGGTGGTGCACGGCGGCGGGCCTCAAATTTCCGCGCTGCTGGCGCGCCTGAAGATTGAAAGCCGCTTTGAAAATGGTTTGCGGGTCACCGACGAAGCCACAATGGAAGCCGTTGAAATGGTTTTGTGCGGCCAGGTGAACAAGGCTGTCGTGGCTTCTTTTGCGGCCCACGGCGCGCGGGCGGCGGGCATATCCGGCAGGGACGGCAATTTGCTGCGCGCTGCTGTAAAAAATCCCGCCCTAGGTCTTGTGGGCGAAGTGGAGGCCGTGGATCCGGCCCTGCTCCGTTGCCTGCTTGAAGGGGGTTTTGTGCCTGTTGTGGCTCCGGTGGCCAACGGCCCTGACGGGCAGGCCCTGAACATTAACGCCGACACGGCCGCAGGCGCGCTGGCCGGAGCTTTGGCGGCGGACTACTTTGTGCTTATCTCCGACGTGCCGGGCGTGCTGGACGCCGAGGGCAGGCTCATTACCGCCCTTACCCGCGTTGAGATAGAAAAGCTCCGGGCTGAAGGCGTCATTACCGGCGGCATGATTCCCAAGGTCGAATCCTGCCTGCACGCCCTTGACTCGGGCTGCCAGCGCGCGCTTATTCTTGACGGCCGTTCCCCGTCAAGCCTGCGCCGCTACCTGCTGGACGACGCGCCGCTGGGCACTGTGGTTATGAACTGAGCCCGTGCGGCCTTGCAAAAATGCCGAGAGGCAACCGAAAACTCCGGTTGCCTCTTTTTTTATGACGCATGCGCGCGGGGTGTCCGCGCTGGCACGCGCCGCCACGGACCGCCGTACCCTTACTGGATATTCCCAAGGCAAACGCGCTACCTGATGGAGCCCACACTCTGGGCTATAAGCACGCTCCAGCCCTCTGGCAGCGGCAGCTTGCCATCCAGTGCCGAGGCATTTGAGGCATGCACATAGTTGCCCAGCCCCGCCGATGCGCAGAACAGCCCCACATTCTGATATACCGACCCCACATGCATGCCCGACCATTTGCCCGCCGTGGGGGCCGCATACAGCAAGACCAGCGAACCGCCGCCAAGTTTGGAGCGCCAGTCGCCCTCCTGCACCAGGGTCAGGCTGTGTCCGGGTTCATAACGCCATACGCCATCGTCCAGCGCCACAAAAACCTGCACTTCCTGCCGATTCATGGCTGAAGGCGCGGTGCGGCGTCCGTCTTCGCGGTTGACGCCCCAGGCAGCCCAGAGCAGATCGCTCAATTGCCGCGCCGGAAGTGGCGCGCCGCTGTACCCGCTTTTGGTTGAATGACGCTGGGCCAGCGCCTGCATAAGCGGCATGCCGCCGGTTTTATCCGGAGCGGGCAGTTCCATGCGCCGGGCGGAAGCATCCGCCGCAGCGGCGCTGGCGGAAGCCGGGGGAAGCACGGCCAGAGAGGCCATTGACAGACAAAAGGCAAGACCAAGTCGAATACTGCGGATCATAAATCCTCCATAAATGGCTGCCGCCCGTGGGCGCAAAAAACGCGCCGAAGACTATTTTCGGGGCGGACAGAAGACGTCTGAAGTATGCTGCTGTTCGCAACAGCTTTCAAGCGGCTCCACACGGACAAGGCGGACAGGCCAGATGGCCGGCGGGCGCAAGAGCGGCGCGCAAGTACGGCACGCCAATGCCGTCACGGGCCTGCGCGCATGCGCCGGAAGCGTGTTCGTCCGCCGTAAGGAGTTTTTTAGAGCGTTTTAACTTGAAAAAGTGTAAATGATCTAACGCTGCACGAAAGTGCAGTGCGCCACAACGGCTAAAGCAACGGCTATCGCAAATCACATTTTTCGGCTGAATGAAAACTTTGAATTGCGCAGCATTTCAAAGTTAATCTGCTCTAGTCGCCTTCAAGCAGGGCCGTGAAGTCTTCCGGGCTCATGGGGCGGGCATAGAGAAATCCCTGCGCCTGGAGATTACCCAGCCGGGACAGAAACTCGCGCTGCGAAGCGTTTTCGACGCCCTCGCACAGAACCCCCATGTTCAGATCCTCGGCAAGGCGCACAACACTGTTGATGATGCTCTTGTTTGTGGGCGCTATGGCTCCCGACCCCAGGAGGCCCCTGTCGATCTTTATGACGTCAAAGGGCACGTCCTTGAGCACGTTCAGGCTTGAATAACCGGCGCCGAAATCGTCAAGCCAGATGGAATAGCCGTACTGCTTGAGCTGGCGCACGCTTTCACTGATTTCTTCAAGATTCTTTACAAAGACGCTCTCTGTGATTTCAAGGCCCAGCCAGCGGGGCTCAAGCCCGTAAGACTGCACCAGCGCATGGAGGTCGTCCACAAAGGCCGGGTTTCTGAAGTGCTCGCGTGAAATATTCACGGATATTGGCAGCAATGTCTTGCCGGCACGCTGACGTGCCTGCTGATAAAGGCAGACCTGACCATATATGTTGAAATCCAGCCCTGTTATGTCGCCCGACTCTTCGAGAAGCGGCACAAAATTTCCGGGCATGATCAGCTTGCCGTCCGGCGTGCGCATCCTGGCCAGAGCCTCCGCCCCCACAACGGCGCCGGTGGCGATGTCCACCTGCGGTTGCAGCAGAAAGAACACGCCGCCGTGCTCCAGCGCCTTGGTCACGTCTTCGTAAAGGCTTTGCCGTTGCAGGCGGCAGATCTCCATAGCCTCGGTGAACACGCCGCCGCGTGAGCGCAGGGTGGGCTTGAGCGAACGCCGTGCCTGATCCGCACGGCTTACAAGGGCGTGCAGGCTTTCTGGCCTGCCTTCGACCGGGCAGACGCCGCCCACAAAGGCCAGATGGCTGCGTGGATGCAGCCTGCGTTTTTCCGCAAGAAATTGCTCGCCTTCGGCCACAAGCTTGTCGGTTATGGCCTGCAGGCTGTACCCATTGGGAATGGTGAATAGAATGACGAACTGGTCGGCAAAAATGCGGCTGCCGCACACATACTCCTCGCGCCGCCGCAAAAAGGCGGCAAAGGCGCGCAGCATGCTGTTGCCAGCCCGCTCCCCGTAGATGCGGTTGAGCACCTGAAAGCCCTGCATGTCGGCATGCAGAACGCCAAAACGCCGTGCCGTGCGGTCAGAACGCACCACGCACAAAGCCCTTTGCAGAAATGATTCAAACTGCATGAGCCATGTGGTGCGGTCATACTGCTCCATGCGGCTCAGCAGACGGCGCATCTGGCAGCTTTCCCTGGTTTTCAGGTCCAATTCCGGGGCAAGGTTTTCCGCCGCCAGTTCAGAAGGCCAGACATCGCCCCCGTACTGCCCCCCCTCATCATCCAGAAAATGCATGCCTCCCCCTTTTTCGGTCCGGCGCAAAGGCTCCACAGTGGAGCAGTCTACAATTCTGGGCGAGTAAGGCTAGCGTAGTCTGAAATCTTTTGTAAAGAATTTTCCACAATTGCAACAACAGCTATCACTATCATTTTTGATTGCGGCGAATCCACCAGTCCTTTTCCACGCGGCCATACCACCAGCGATTATGGTCTGTGCGCAATACGACCTCCGCCAGTTCCTGAGCCTCGGGACTGCGCAGCCGCTTGACCGCGCTTTCAAGCCATTGCGCGGCAAAGGCATTGCCCTTGTCGAACTCCGCCTTGAGGTTACAGATCAGGTCCAGCTGATCCGCGTCATGGGCCAAAATAGATTCCGGGCTTGCGCCCGCGTCGAGTTCGTCCCACATGGGCAGCACATCGGCTTCAAGGCCGGTGCCCTCCACGCAGTCTTCCAGGGCGCGGCGCGCCCGGCACTGGTCATAGCGGTGATTCACATAGTTGAGGTCGCCTGTGCGCGCTTCATGCAGGTCATGAAACAGGCAAAGAAAGGTGACCCTTGCAGGATCAAGGCCGCTCATGCGCGCCAGCACATAGCCTATGACGCTGACCCGGTAGGAGTGCTCCGCCACATTCTCCTTGCCCGACCCGAGAAAGGCATAGCCGGTGCGCGGCGTGTGCCGCAGCATGCCAACCTCATTAAAAAAATCGGCGAGACGTTCCAACCGGGCGGCGTTGAACTCCCCGGCCTCTGCTTTCCTGTCTGTATCACTCATGATTGTTCCGGTATGATGGTGGACGTAAAACCCCGGCCCGTTAAAAAATGCTATTCCAGGCCATACTTGCGCAGCTTGTTGTGCAGGGTGGCGCGGGTGATGCCAAGACGGCGCGCGGCTTCGCTCTTGTTGTCTTCGGCCTGGCGCAGCGTTTCCTCAATGGCCCTGCGCTCCACCTCATCCAGGGGCAGGCCCGCCAGGGAAGCGTCCGGCTCTGCCGGGTGATCCTCCACACGGGCTTCGCAGGACAGCATGGAGGGCAGCTCGCGCCCGGTAATGAGATCGCCGTGGCAGAGGATGACGGCCCGCTCCACCGCGTTTTCCAGTTCGCGCACGTTGCCCGGCCACGAATACCGCAGCATGGTGTCCAGCGCCTGGGCAGAAAACCCCCGCACGGCCTTTCTGTTGCGGCTGGCGAATTCTTCAAGAAAGTGGGCCGCCAGCAAAGGGATGTCCTCTGCTCTTTCACGCAGCGGCGGCACATCCACACTGATGACGTTGAGCCGGAAAAACAGGTCTTCGCGAAAACGCTTTTGCGCCACTTCCTGCCGCAAATCACGGTTGGTCGCGGCCAGAACGCGCACGTCCACCATAAGCTGCGTGTCGGAGCCAACGCGCTGCACCTCGCCCTGTTGCAGGGCGCGCAGCAGTTTGGCCTGAATGGACAAGGGCATTTCACCCACTTCATCCAGAAAAAGCGTACCGCCGTGGGCCTGGGCAAAGCGCCCTTCGCGCCGACGTTCAGCCCCGGTGAAGGAGCCTTTTTCATGCCCGAACAGCTCCGATTCCAGCAGGTTCTCCGCCAGGGCGGCGCAGTTCACCGTGATAAAGGGCTTGTCGGCACGGGAACTGAGGGAGTGCAGGGCACGGGCGACCAGTTCCTTGCCGGTGCCCGATTCGCCCGAAATAAGCACCGTAGCCTCGGTGGGGGCCACTGTGCTCATGATCTCCTGCATGCGGGCAATGGCCTTGCTGCGGCCAATAATGCCCGACGCGGACGCGGTGTGGCTCAATTGGCGGCGCAGTTCGCGGTTTTCAACGCTTAAGCGTGAATGCTCGATGGCCTGGCGCAGGGTGTGCTTCAGGTTGTCAAAATCAAGCGGTTTGACCAGATAGTCATAGGCTCCAAGGCGCAGGGCTTCCACAGCGGTTTCTACTGAAGAGTAGGCCGTCATGAGCACCACGGGCAGGGCGGGATTATATTCGAGAATACCCCTGAGCGCGTTTATGCCATTCATGCGGGCCATGCGCACGTCTGTCAGCACGACGGAAAAACTTTTTTCGCGCACCAGGGCCACGGCTTCGTCCCCGTCCGAAGCTTCTTCCACGTCATAGCCCCACGAGCGGAGCATGGTGCGCAGCATGCCGCGATGCGCTCCGTCGTCGTCAACCACAAGAATACTGTTGCTCACTCTGCCCATTCCTTCTGATCTGCCGCGAGCGCGGCGCCTGATTGCCCGTCCGCGAAACACCTTGGTTGGCGCGGCGGATCTGTTGCAGGCGCCGCCTGATCCGGACTGTCATCCGCTCTGGCGGGGTTGGCTGTTACACGCGCTTTCTCTTTCTGCGCTCCACAAAGAGCTGTGACTCATTAAGCGCCTCCGGCAGCCAGATGCGGAACAGGGTTTCACCCTGTCCACCAGGCGTCGCCTGCCGGGAAACAACGCTGATCTCACCATTATGCGCCTCAACGATCTTGTGTACCATGGCCAGGCCCAGCCCGGTCCCCTGCCCCTTGGTGGTGAAGTAGGGGTCAAAAATGTGCGGCAACTGGCGCGGCGGAATACCCACGCCCGTGTCGCGCACCATAAGGCAAACGCCTTTTTTGTTCCGGGTCGCCGCCAGGGTCAGGCGTCCGCCTTCGGGCATGGCGTCCAGCGCGTTGATGCAGAGGTTCAGCAAGGCCTGGCCCATGCGCTCGGGGTCTACCAAGGCCTTGGGCACCTCGCGCGAAACCTTGCACTCGACCTCAACCCCGCGTTTTTCCGCATCCTGGCCGATAAGGCGCACCACATGCTGCACAACGTCCGCAACGTTGCCGGGACGCGGCGATACATCGCTCGGACGGGAAAGGCCGATCAGATCCATGATGACGCGGTTGAGCCGGTCGACCTCGTTAACCATGACGTTGGCCGCGGCGCGGTCTTCGCTGCCCTCGGGAAAACGCTGGCCGAAGTACGTGGCATAGCCCTTGATCGAGCTCAAGGGATTACGGATTTCGTGCGCTACCCCGGCGGCGAGATTGCCGACGGCCGCGAGCTTTTCCTTGCGCCGCACCTCCCCTTCAAGGCGACGTATTTCCACCTCGGCCTTGCGCTGCCGCTGGCGGGATTCCCGCGCACGCTCGGCGTAATACAGGGCCAGAAGGCAGGCCAGCCCCACAAGCAGGGTCACGGCCGAGAGCATGGCGACATAGTCCCTGTTCTGGCTGCGCGTAATTTCAAAGGGTGAAATATCCAGCCCCAGAAATATGATGGGCGTGGGATACCCCCGCATGGCGTCGGCCACTCCGGGCGAAAACTGGCGGTACACAGCAAAAACCCTGCGTCCCTCCAGGTGCATTATGCCCCAGCGCGCCAGCATGCCGGGGTTCAGCGCCCGCATGCGCGCCTCGTCCATCTCCTTGTCTTCCACCCGCAGGATCTCGCCCAGCCGGGAGCGGTCACTGTGCGCCACTATGGTTCCATCAGGCATGGTCACCGCGATAAAGACTATGCCCGGACTGGACGCCATTTCTTCCAGCAGCACCTGAAGACGCACCCCGGCCTCGCTGCGCATGCCGGAGCGCAAAATGCTTTCGAAAGCAATAATAAAGGATGAGCCCTTTTCGGCCAGCAAGCGTCCCATGGCGGCTTCACTGCGCTCAATGGAAATATAGGCCAGCAGGCTTATCATGAGGGCCAGCACAAGCGCGGCCCCACCCATGAGCAGACCAAGCGGCGTTCGCAGGACGCCCCGTGCGCCCTTCAGGGAAGCGTACAGCCCTCCCACAGGGGTTTTCGGCGCGGCAGGCCCGGCAGTTTCACACATTTCATCGTGTTTTGCACTCATAGGACAGATATAGCTTCATGAGGCCGCACTGTCACCCTGTGCACAAGGCGGGCCTTCAATATTTTGCACGAATCTTGCTTCGCAATTTATATATAGTCCATTTTATGTTGCCAAGGCAACATGCCACTGCCTCTATATCCAAAAGGAAGCATGCGGCGTGGCTTCTCTGTTAACGGCTCATGTAAATGATTCGGGATTGCGTGCGACATGAAAAAAATATTCTTTCTTTTCATTGCGATGGCCAGTCTGGTGCTTCCCATATCTTCTTTAGCGCAAAACCAGCAGTATGATATTTCGCCTCAAACCCAACCATGTATACCCATGGGCGCAATGGGGATGCCGCTGGAGGACCTCCCCCCGCAAAAGTGCGCCAAGGCCATAGCCATTATGGATGATTTCAATAAAAAAAATCAATATATACGTAATCTTATTGACATTAAAAAACGTGAGCTTGAAAGTCTTAAATTTGACAAAAAAACGTCACCCGACACACTGCCGCGCCTGGGATATGAGTTGCAGGTACTGCGCGACGAACTGCGCACCCTGCTTATGAATGCCGATCAGAGAATGCGTCTTGAAGTTGGCGTTCCCCTGGGCACCCTGGCGAGCAGAGGCTGTAGCATGAACTTTGAGCAGATGTTGTGGAACGGCGGGCTAAAGTAGCCCCATCGCAAAGTGAATACCGTAACATTACAGGATAAATATACGGGCGTGAGCGCCGGTCACAAAAACGTCACAGGCTTTTTTCTCCAAGAGCGAAGCAGCCATGCATGGTCTCATCTGTCTAAATTTTAAACATACCAAGATACACATGTATAAAAAATATGCACCACAGTTTCGGCACCACGAAAAGATAAATCGAAATACTCAAATAATTTTAATCTATTATCAAAAATAATTCCACAATGTCGATACTGGCACAAGAATTGCTTTTAATAATACAAGAATACGTGAAACGGATAGAAAAAATACATAAACACTTAAAAAGTCTAACCGCGCAAGAGCAGGCTTCTCAATCCGTCAGAACGGCGGAGCTTTGGAAAAATCCCGTGAAGCGGCGGAACAGCGCCTACTGGCTGTATTTTAAAAGTTAGGCTGTGAGCAACGCCGCCACGGAGCCGACAGAAGTGAACACTGCCGGACATCCCAAACCCGGCAATTGGCAATAACAACCCGCCCAAGGGTACGCACCCGGCAAACCGTGGCGCACAAAAACAGGGCAGGTCAAAAGGCCAACGCGTCGCCAACCCAGCCAATCCGCCGACGGGCGGTAGAGATATACATGATACCAAACTTCCGTGAAGTCCTCCGCCCCCATTGAGGGCCTCCGGATCCCCCCCCCCGAAAACCTCCTCCTTTGAACAGAACCTCTAACCATCGGAACATCCTCCCTCTCTCGGCCGCCGGTTGCCCCCGGCGGCCGCCTCTCTTTTAGAGCATTTTAACTTTGAAAAGTGTAAATGCTCTAACGCTGCACGAAAGTGCAGCGCGCCACAACATGGCGCGGATTCAGCCGAGCTTCAGCCGTTGCGACGAAGGAAGCTACGGATAAAGACAGCCTGAGTCGCAACGGCTGCCGCAAAGGCAGCATTGGTTATCCGTAAGCGGTAAAGCCCCGCTAACGGCTGCCGCAAATCGCACTTTTCGGCTGAATGAAAACTTTGAAACGTGAAGCATTTCAAAGTTAATCTGCTCTAGACTCTCGGCAAACTGGCACTGCGCCAGATCCCGCCCCAATTCCTTCCCTGAAACATCCTGGAGCCGGCTGAAGACGCAGGCCGCACATCCTCCGCGCGTACGCCCCGGGGCGGCGCGCAGGCCCGTTCCCGCACGGCCGCCGCACCTTTTGGCGCGCGGCCAGACAAAGCATGCGGCCCTCTTCATTCCAGTCGGGTACAAAAGTACGCTACCTTCATAAAGAGGGCCGCATGCGGCGGTACAGTCCAAAACAGGTGTGTTGCGCCAGAGGCGCTTGGAGGCGGATTACCGTTGCGGCCATGCCGCCTCAGGGTACGCCGCTTCCGGCACGGTGTTTACCCGCGCGGACACCCCGTGCCTGCCCTTCACAGCGGGCTTCCATTCACGCCGCTGCCGGGCATTTCATAGTGTAAATGCCTAGCCGAGCTTCATCTGCGCCACAAGGTTCTTCAAGGTATGGGCCTGGCCAGCCAGATCGGAAACCGCCTGTGAAGCCTCAGCCATGGCCATGGCGCTCTGACGTGATATTTCGTTGACGAGCACAATGCTCTGGTTGATTTCTTCGCTGGCTGCGGACTGCTCCTCGCTGGCAGTGGCAATGGCGTTGACCTGATCCGCCGTGGCCTCCACGGTCGATACTATTTCCTCCAGCGCCTGCCCGGACTGATTGGCAAAGTCCGTGGCCTGAGCGATCTGGCCTACCGCGTTGTCCATTGACCCCATACTCTTGGCGGTGCTGTCCTGGATAGACCTGATGGCATGGCTGACATCCTTGGTGGAATCCATTGTTTTTTCAGCCAGCTTGCGCACCTCGTCGGCAACCACGGCAAAACCCCGGCCGGCGTCGCCCGCGCGGGCGGCCTCAATAGCCGCGTTGAGGGCCAGCAGATTGGTCTGATCGGCGATGTCGGAAATGACATTCATGATTTGCGAAATACTTTGGGCGTGCTCGTTAAGCTCGGCCATGTCGCCCTTGAGCTCCTCGGACATGCGGCGCACGGCTTCTATGCTTCGCACTGCCTGCTCAACAATATGCGCGCCAGCCCTGGCTTTTTCTCTGGTGTGCACCGAGGCTTCCGAAGCCGCGCTTGCGTTGCGGGCCACTTCCTGCACAGTGGCGTTCATCTCGTTCATGGCAGTGGCGGCCTCGGAAAGACGCTGCGCCGCCTCTGTGGCGCTGCGGTCGGACTGCTCGATCTGGGCGGCAAGCTGGGTTGAGGCTGAAGAAATGACGCCGATGGAGGTTTCCAGCTGTCCGGCGGCGGCCAGCATGCCGTCCTGACGGGCTGTTTCTGCCTCCTTGCGAGCCTCCTGGGCCTCTTCCATGGCGACGCGGGCTTCGCCCGTAGCCATCTCTGCCTGATGGGTTTTTTCTTCACTTTCCTTGAACAGACCGCGCAACTTGCCCACCATGTTCTGAATGCCGCTGGAAAGCCCGCCAATTTCATCACTCCTGTTGGCTGCCTTCGCCAGAGCTTCCTCTTCTTGCGGCGGAGGATTGAAGTTGCCCCCTGCCACCACCTGCACATACTTTTCGCTGATCTTCAGTGATCGCGCTATGCCCCGCGAAACAAACACAATGACGCAGCCCAATACAAGCGCTGTGGCTATACCCACAAGCGCGTTGGCCTTGAGCAGCTTGCTTGAAGGAGCAAGCATCTCATCCCTGTCCGCGACCATGACCACATGCCAGTTGCTTTCAGGCATATGCCGGTAGTAGGCCACCATTTGCTGCTCACCACGGGCGAACTGCACACGCCCGCTTCCGTTCATCAGGGCTGCCTTCACAAAGGGTTCCTGGCTGCAGTCTTTGCCGAGTACAGACTTGTCGGGATGCATGATGGCCGTCCCCGTACTGTCATATACGGCGCAATACCCGTGTTTTCCCATCTTGATGGTGTCTGTGGTGCTCACGCTCAGACGGGCCAGACTCATATACGCGTACAGAACGCCCTGTGATTTGCCCTGAGCCATGACGGGAGCCGCCACCATGGTCGACATCTCGCCCGCATGGTTGCGGGTGTTTTCCATGCTCATCTGACCAGCGAGGGCCACCTGCACGGACTTTCGGTCGCGCAGGTTGCCGCCGATCATTTCCCTGGTGGTATGGGCCACAACAATGCCGGAGGCGTCTATCAATCCCGCGCCGTCAACCATGCCAAAGTGCTGTGAAAGGTCATCAAGCACGCTCTGGACATCCGGTTCGCCGAGACTCTCAAGGGCCGCCTGGTTGCCTGTCCGGGCGAACAGGGCTTTTTTGATATGGGCCGATTCGGCATTGGTTCTGATAAGGCCGTGCGTCATTTTCTGCACGGAGCCAAGCCCCTCGATCTGCTTGTCTATAACGCTGTCGAATTCATGCCCTATCTGCTGCGTGAGAGAATTTTCTGCCTGCCAATAACTGAGGCCGCATACCGCAGTCAGTCCAAGTAGGGACGGAACCAGAATGGTAAGCATCATCTTGTTCATTATTCCCATTTTCATATTCAGGACCTCTGGATTCATATGTATTTCAGATTACTGGCGGGAGATGGAATCACGCCGGATCAGACCTGGAGAACGAAGAGTGGCGTAGGAAGGAGGTGAGGAAATAAAGCGGAAGGAGGGGGGATTCCTGACTGCGCTGTCTAGGTTAAGTTACCTATATAGCTTTTCGCATTTTTATGCAAAAAATATTATGGTAAATGCGCAATTATTCCAAAAAAGTTTTTCCAGGCCGTGGCGCAAGGGCGGATTTCGGCGGCTGGAGCCACAAATCGGGAGTACGCGCGTCACGACGAGACTGCCATTTTGCACGGATTTCTCATATATTACATGCCTGCGAGACCCGCAGTTTGGGAATGAGGGACAGTACGACGTCTGGGCGGTCAGCCGCGAAAGCGCCAGCGGCAGTCGCGCAGTCGCGGCTTTCCCGCGCTGGCGCGCGCGGCAAGGGGGCGGGCATATCCTTAGACCAGATTAACTTTGAGAATGGACATTCTCAAAGTTTAAGACACGCATGCTTCGGCGCTTAACAGCGCAAATAAATTGCGCTTACGCCTTCGCTGCGGGCGCCTGCTCACGCAGTCGCCAGAGCAATTTCAAAGTGAAAATGCTCTAAAAATATATATTCTCAAAGGAAGCCGGATACAGGACAAGACGGAAAGGCGTAGTGGGAGTGTCAGGACACAATCAGAAGGACAGAATCAGAAGGCCATGGGCAAAAGGACGCGATCAGAAACACAGGATCAGAAGGACGCGGTCAGGCGCAATTCCCGCTGACAGGCGGGGTCAAAACGCAGGCCGTCAGCCGACAGCCCCAGTCCCGCCCAGGCGGAGCGCAGTTCGCCGCGCATTCCCCATATATACCCCTGGCAGGAAGGGGGCACGTGCAGAGCGCGCAAGCGCGGCGGCGCGGCCATGCCCGAAGAAGCCGCCAGCGCGTCCAGAGCGCGGCGCACCGCCAGCAGCAGGGCCCGCCCCATAACGCGGCTGCCCAGGGCATTGTCCACGGGCCCGGCCAGCACAGCCTCGGTCAGCGCGGCTTCGGGCGCAAGCCCCATGCGGATGACGGGCACACGCGCCTCCTGCGCCAGAAGCCAGCCCCGCGCGAGGCTGTGCAGCGTCTCTTCCAGCGGCCACGGCGTATAGAGATTCTGCCGCCACATGCGGGCAAGGGCCGTACCCTCAAGCACAAGACAGGGATAAAAGCGCAGCATGTCAGCCCCGGCGTCAAGCGCCAGGGGAACGTCGCGCAAAAAATCCGCCGTGCTGTTGCCCGGCATGCCGGGCAGCAACTGCACCCCGAGCGCCAGTTCCGCTTCCTTCACAAGGGCGCAGGCACGAAGGGCCGTGGAGCCGTCATAGCCCCGCTTTGAGGCGGCAAGGGCGTCGTCCGCGAAGCTTTGCACGCCAAGCTCCACACAGCGGCAACCGGCAGCGCGCAGCCGAGCAAGGACCGGCGCGTCCACACAGTCTGGCCGGGTTGAACAGCGGAAGCTGCGAATCCAGCCGCGCTCAAGCGCCGTGCGCGCCAGATCCAGGCAGGCGTTCTGGTCCTGCACGGGCATGGCCGTAAAGGTTCCGCCGTAAAAGGCCAGCTCGGCTGGCGGCAGACCCATGGCGTGACGGTGTTCAAGGTTTTCACTGGTTGTGCGCAACAGCGCGGCAAGGGAAGACGCAGGCAGAACCGGCGCGCCGGAAGAGGCCGAGGCAGGGTCCATGCAGTTGGCAAGCCCCGTCTGCACGTCTTGTGCGCAAAACACGCAACGTACCGGGCACCCGCTGAAAGGCAGAAAGAGGGGGATCAGGGCGTGCCTCTGAGGCCGGGGTACGCACCATGGCAAGGTTGAAGAAAAAATTCGGGCAGATACCGTTTCCATACATGCTCAATGGCTGCGAAGCCACGTGCGGCGCGCACAATGGCTCTTTATACGTAAGAAGACAATTTTTAAGAAAAATCTTGCTCTGCCCGTTAGTTGCGTGTATTTTACACAAAAGTGCGCTTCATGTGAAGCGCTCCTTCGTTGCCCGTTGGGCCATACCTGTCAAGATCATGTTTTGTGACCGCCATACCAGCGCATTGTTACGCGCCGGAGAACTCACAATGAAAAAAACACTGACCAAAGCGGACATCGTGGAGGCCATCTACGAGGAAACCGACAAGAACCGCGTTGATGTAAAGAACGTGGTTGAGAAACTGTTGGACATAATGAAGTCCGCCATCAAAAAGGACCGGGCTTTGCTTATCAGCGGATTTGGCAAGTTCGAATGCTATGACAAGGCATCGCGCAAGGGGCGCAACCCCAAAACGGACGAAACCATCACCCTGCCCCCGCGCAAGGTTATGGTGTTCCGTCTGTCGCGCAAGTTCCGCTCGGAACTGAACCCCTAGCCGGCAACACCACGCCTGCACCTTCACGGCGGGCTTTGCCGGGCCCTGCCGCGCTGGTCTGGCGCGCATTATCTTTAGCCGTCAGCCGTTGCACGGACAGGGTATTTTTTTGCCCTGCGCTTTTTCGTGTCCGGCTTCTGCCGTTCTGGGGCTGCGTTATCGCCTGATCCTGGGCCTTTTCGCCACAAATGCTCGAGGTCAACGCCACGGGAGCTGCGCATGCTGTTCAATTCCTATTCTTTCATATTTCTTTTTCTCCCACTTCTGCTGCTGTGCTGGCGGCTGACCGCAGGCTACGGGGCCACGCGGCTGAGCCTGGTTCTGCTGCTCTTTTCCGTAATTTTTTACGCTCTTTGGGGTCTGCCCTTTCTGCTGCTGCTGGCGGTCATTCTGGGCATGAACTACGCTTTCGCGCTGGCCCTGGCCGACCCAAACCGGCCTGACGGCGCCACGGCGGCAACGGAGATCATCCCCGAGGAAGAAGCGCTGGCTTCTCCCACTGAGGCCCCGGACGCACAGGCGGAAGGGTCTGGCTCCCGCCTTGCGAGACTCCGCGGGGGCGGACGTCTTTTTCAGGGCGACGGGCTGAAAGGGCTGCGCGCATGTGCATGCAGCCGCAAAGGGCTGCTGGCCCTGGCCCTGATACTGAACCTGCTGCCCCTGCTCTGGTTCAAGTATTCCTGGTTTTTCGCCCAGAACCTGGCCCTTCTTATGGGCACGCAGTGGAACTTCACCCCACCGGGGCTGCCGCTCGGCATATCCTTCTATACCTTCATACAGATTGCATGGCTGGTCAGCGTGTACCGGCGGCAGGTGACGCCGCAGGGCTTTTCACGCCACGCTCTGTTTTCGGCCTGCTTTCCTTACGTGATTTCCGGCCCCATCGTGCGTTACGAGCAGATGGGCCCGCAGCTTGACGATCTTTCAGGCTCCACGGCAGAGGGGCTGGCCCAGGGCTTCACGCTTTTCACCATTGGCCTTGCCAAAAAGGTATTGCTGGCGGACGGGCTGGCCGTGTACGCCAACGCCGTTTTCAACGCGGCGGAAAAAGCTTTTCCCATCAGCGGGGCCGAGGCCTGGCTGGGCTCCCTGTGTTACACCTTCCAGCTGTATTTCGATTTTTCCGGCTACACGGATATGGCCATCGGCATTGGCCTCATGCTGGGCCTGCGCCTGCCTGAAAACTTCGATTCGCCCTACAAGTCCACAGGCATTGTGGACTTCTGGCGGCGCTGGCACATCACCCTGAGTTCGTGGCTGCGCGATTTTCTGTACATCCCCCTTGGCGGCAACCGCAAAGGGCGGCTCATGCAGTACCGTAACCTCTTTCTGACCATGCTCATCGGCGGCGCATGGCACGGCGCGGGCTGGACCTTCATCATATGGGGGGCCCTGCACGGTTCCATGCTGGGCGTCAACCACTTTTTCCGGGCCTGCATCAAGGGCACCCTGCTTGAAAAGGTGCTGGCTACCCCGCCCATGCGGATTTTCTTCATCCTGTTCACCTTCCTGTGCATCAACCTTGGCTGGGTGATCTTCCGCACGGTGAGCCTTGACGGGGCCGCCGCCATGTTCGGGGCCATGTTTGCCGGGCCCTTTACGGCCGAGGCCGCAGGCCTGACGGCTGATTACGCGGGGCTTTCCGCAACGGGCGTTCTGGCGGCCCGGTGGCTGCCCAACAACTATTTTCAGGGCTGGCTGCCCTTTGCCCTGCTGGGCATAAGCTTTGTGCTGTGCTGGGCATTCCCCAACAGCCACGAACTGCTGCACGGCAGGCGCGACGGTTCGCGCCCGTACCTCAGTTGGCGGCCCTCGGCGGCGTGGGCCGCGAGCCTTGCCTGCCTGGCCTTTGTGACGCTCATTCTGGTGTCGCGCAAGGCAACCTTCCTGTACTTCCAATTTTAAAGAAGCGGACACATCATGAGCAAAATCCTCACCGAATCCGCCTATCTTTCCCGTTACTTCCGTGTGTTGCTGCTTCTGGCCCTTGTGGTCGGCCTGCTGGCCCTGCCCTATACCCTGTGGTGGCTCTACAAAAGCGGCGACGTGGGCGTCGAGCGCGCGGTGGAGGCGCAGTCCTCCGGGCAATTCGCCGTTTTCGGCTCTGGCGTCTCACAGGACTTTGTGGACTACAAGCTGCAGCTTTACGCCAAGGTCAAACCGGAAATCGCCGCCGTGGGCTCATCCCGCGTCATGCAGTTCCGGGGAGCCTACTTTCGTAAACCCTTTCTCAACGTGGGCGGCACGGCGGGCAACCTTTCGGTGCTGCGCTCCACCCTTGACGCCATGCTGGCCATCCACAAGCCCGATGCCGTCATCATCGGCCTGGATTTCTGGTGGTTCATGCCCCAGTGGCAGCCCGATCCCTTCAAGGACGAGCCCCCCACCAGCGGCTCCTACAACAGCGGCCTCGAAAGCCTGAAAAAGCCCTGGGCCTGGCTGCTCGAAGGAAAGATATCCGTCCACGACCTCATTGCCCCCGTCCTGCTGGAATCGGCTGGCGGCTTCCGCGCCGGGCGCTACGGCATCATGGCCCAGCAGACGGACGACGGATTCGGCCCTGACGGCTCATGGTACTACACGGCGGAAACCACAGGCCAGAAGCGCCCCTTCGACTATCAGTTCGAGGACTCGCTCAAGCAGGTGCGGCACGGCATCAAGGCGTTTTTTCGCGCCAAGCCCATTGAAGGCAGCCGCGATGCCGGCGGCATAAGCTCCGCCCATGTGGACGCCTTTGCCGAAATCTACTGCCGCCTCAAGGCACGCGGCATAGCCACCTTTGTCTTTATTTCGCCCTTGTCCGTGAAAGTGCTGGACGCCATACGCCAACACGAGGCCAACTACCCGCACCTCTTCCACCTGCGGGAGGCGTTGCTGGCACGCGGCATTGAAGTTATCGACTTTACCGATCCACGCACCTTCGGCTCCAGTGATTGCGAATTTGTTGACGGCTTCCACGGCGGCGAAGTAACCTATGCGCGTATGCTGCGGGATATGGCTGATCGCTGGCCCGCCCTGCTGACCTACGTGAATATGGAAAAAATCAATGCGACCATCCGCGACTGGCGCGGGCACGCCCTGGTTTTTGACCAGCGCCTCACGGACAAGCCGGAAATTGATTTTAACAATTTCAACTGTCCCAAACGTAAACCATAGGCCGCAAACGGCATGACAAGGCCCGGACTTGGCCGCGAGCGACTGACACAGCGCCGAGCCACAGGAGCGCCATCGCCGCGAGGCCTGGCCAGGGATGGGAGCCATGCGCCGGAACACCTCCAGTTGTACAGCAGAGCCCCAGGGCTCCGCTCAAAACAGTATGCCTGCCCGCAGGGCCGCGTTGACGGCCCTGCGGGTTCACACTCTTTGCGGCCCACACGCGAACGGGCAACTGCGCGATCACAACCCGCGACCTTTCGACCCGCGCGAATCAAGCTCGCATAATCTCGGCCCGCATGACGGCCCGCACGGCTTTGCCCCGAGCGCTTCCGGCATGTCCGCCACCTTTCCGGATGCAGGGTTTTCGGGCGGTTCTGACGTGCCTGCAGCCCAAAGGGGCGCAACTGTTTCGGGAACCTCAGCCCCGCGTACCGCTCCTCCGCGCACTTCTCTTCAGGATGCGGCAATTCCGGGCGCTTCTGCCCTGCGCGCCGCCGTTCCAAGCGCTTCAGCCCTGGCCATCTCTTGTCTGCGCGCCCTTGCGCTGGGGGGCTTTCTCCTCTGCGCAGCCGCCTTGGGAGGCATGACGCCACGCACGGCTCTGGCTGCGGCGGCCTCCATTCCCACACCGACCAACACCGAGCCCACCGTCACGGTGCCCACAGTTCAGGCGCCTGTTGTTCAAGCTCCCACGGTACAGGCTCCCACGGTGCAGGCTCCGGCCCTGCAAGCTCCCGGCGGCGGGCAAAGGCCGGGTTGGGCGGGCAGCGCCCAGCCAGCAGAAAATGGCCAGCCCGCCAGAGGGCGCGAAATAATGGGATTTCTTTTTGGCGGCCAACTCTCAGAAGCTGAAGCGGCCACGCTGCAACAACAAGGCGGCCAGCCAGGGCAAAAGAGCAACGGCCATTCAGGTACGGCTCCTGCCGCTCCTGGGCAGGCCCCGACCCTTTCGCCAATGCCTGTGCCGCCGCCCGCGCCTGTGGCCCCAACACCTGCCGCGCACGCTCCCGCCAGTCCCAGAAATCCCGCTGCTGACGGCCTGCAGCCCCAGTCGCCGGAAGCCCAGTTGCGCCAGCAGCAGTTGAATCAGGAGCGTGAACGCCAGCGGCAGGAACGGGGACGCCAGGCTACGCAGCGCGCGCCGCGCGCCAAGGCCGCCGACAATAAAAAAGAGGCGGCTCCTGCGGCGCATGCCCCCAAAACGCCAGAGGCTGCTTCCGCGCCCCACGTCCCCACAAATGACGGGCACGAAACAACCAGGAAGGGGGAAAAACCGGAAAGTTCAGTTACCCCCGGCAGCCCTGAGGCTCAGGCCAATGAGGCCTATCAGAAGGGCGACTACGCCCGGGCTCACGCCATCTGGCAGCAGATGGCGGAGAGCGGCGACGGCCAGGCCATGAACAACCTTGGGGTGCTTTTTGACCTCGGCCAGGGCGTGGACCTGGACGAAGGGCGCGCGCTCTACTGGTTTGCCCGCTCCGCTTCAGCGGGGAACCCTTCCGGCATGAGCAACTACGGGCGCATGCTGGAACAGGGGCGCGCCATTGACGCCAACCCCGAAGAAGCCGCCCGCTGGTTTGACCTCGCAGCCCGGCAGGGACAACCCGAGGCCCAGTACAATCTCGGCCTCATGTATGAGAGCGGGCACGGCGTACAGCAAGACCACAAGGCGGCCGCTGCCTGGTACAGTCGTGCGGCGGCGCAGCAGCAGACCGACGCCCTGGCCCGCCTCGGCCATCTTTACCGCACAGGCCAGGGGGTGGAAAAAAATCAGGCGCGCGCCACCCTTCTGCTCTATGCGGCTGCCATGCGCGGGTCCATCCACGCCATGAAGGAACTGGAAGACATGGCCGGGCCTTCCGCCTCACGTCCCGGCGCCGTGCTTTTCGGGCTGCGCCTGGACACCGCCACCCGGCCCGCCATGCGCGATGCGCTCGCCAAGGCGGGCATGCGCGCATCCCGCCAGGACGATGCCTATATCTGCGACACCTACACGCCCGGCGCGCTTGTGCCCGGCGCGCGGCAGGCGGCCTTTTGCTACGGACCCGGCCGCCCCTCCCCCCTGGGTTTTGTGGAACTGGAGTACGCCGTGCCGGACAAGGCCACGGCACAGACCATCGTGCGCATGGTCAGTGAACGCTTCGGCGCGCCCTCCGCCGGAGAAAGCGACGACGACCACCTCTGGAACCTCGGCTCCGTTGTTGTGGCCACGCGGTATGAGCCAACGCGCCAGACCATGAGCCTCATGTACATGATTCCCGCCGTCTATCACCTCACCCGCCAGGACTAAACGCAGAGCATTTTATTTTGGGAATGCTTTGTGCTGAAATACTTTGTGGGGGAGGGACCCTTTTGTAAAAGGGTCTCCTCCCCCACGCCCCCACCCCCTAAAACTCTTATTGGTATTTCAGTCTGCTGCAGGGCTGCCCTGGCCAAGGGATGCTGAAACTGCGCTTTTAGAGCATTTTCATTTTGAAATTGCTCTGGCGACTGCGTGAGCAGGCGCCCGCAGCGAAGGCGTAAGCGCAGCTTCAGCCGTTGCCCGCAGGGCTTACGGATGAAGACAGCACCGCTATTTATTTGCGCTGTTAAGCGCCGAAGCATGCGTGTCTTAAACTTTGAGAATGTCCATTCTCAAAGTTAATCTGGTCTAGGGCATTTTAACTTTGAAAAAGTGTGAATGCTCTAACGCTGCACGAAAGTGCAGCGCGCCACAACGTGGCGTGGGTTCAGCCGAGCTTTAGCCGTTGCGACGAAGGAAGCTACGGCTGCCGCAAAGACAGCATTGGTTATCCGTAAGCGGCAAAGACCCGCTAACGGCTACCGCAAATCGCATTTTCCGGCTGAATGAAAACTTTGAAATGTGAAGCATTTCAAAGTTAATCTGCTCTAAGACACCTCACAAGCTCAAAGCTATCCTGCTCTGCCGGCTACGAGTATTAACCGTCATCATTTTTTGCCCTGTCTGCGCTTGACACTGTGGCCGCTGTTATATATCAATTTATCTAGATATTGTGATGAAAAACGGAAAACGGTGAAAATCCGTTGCGGACGCGCCACTGTAACCGGCACAAACCCGCGCCGTGCCACTGTTCATCGACCAGGCCGTCAAAATGTTGGGAATGCCGCAACATCGGTCTGCTCCGGGGACGGGAAGGTACGGCCACGCGCAACGACAAACGCGCAGGGGCCGGAAGCCAGGAGACGCCTCATCACCTGCCGCCATCCGGCGGCAAGGCAGTACTGTCTCGCGTTCAGGCAAGTGCCCGGTCAGGCGTTGTTGCGCCCGGCCAGAGCCGTGCGGCATGGTGATGCCGCACGTCGGTACGGATTGCATCCGTATTGTGAAGTGGCGGCAAGACCGGCAGGTCGCACGCCATTTCAGGTATAAAAGCTCTAGCGTGAAAAAGACTGCCCTTTCAACACCATATGAAAGGAGCAACCATGCGTACCCACATTCTCGGCTTTCCCTCCATGGGCAGGCAGCGTGAGCTGAAACAGGCTCTCGAATCTTTCTGGCGTGGCGACACTTCCGCCCAGGATCTCACCGGCACAGCGCACCAGCTTCAGGAATCCCATTGGGCTATCCAGAGCGAGGCTGGCTTGAGCTACGTGACCACGGGCGATTTTTCCTTCTATGACCGCATGCTGGACACAAGCCTCATGCTTGGGGCCGTGCCTGCCCGCTTTGCCCACTGCGGCAAGGATGCCCTGACGCGCTATTTCGCTCTGGCGCGCGGCGACGCCTCACGCAACATTCCGGCCATGGAGATGACCAAGTGGTTTGACACCAACTACCACTACCTTGTGCCGGAAATTGAAGCCGACGCCGTATGGACGCCCGGCGAACACCCCGTGCTGGAAGCCACCCGGCGCGCCGCCGCCAAAGGCTTCACGCCCAAGGCCGCCATCATAGGCCCCTTCACCTGGCTGGCCCTGGCCAAGGGCCAGAACGGCGCAGATCCGTGGACGCGCCTGAACGAGGTGCTGGCAACCTATACGGCGCTGCTGGAACAGCTGGTTCCCCTCTGCGGCTGCGTGCAGATTGAAGAACCCGTGCTCTGCACCGAACTGTTGCCCGCTCCCGCCGCTGCGCGCTTTGCCGAAGCGTATGCAACGCTCAATGCGGCGGCGGCCCGCGCCGGGTCAGCCAGGCTTTTGCTGGCGACCTACTTCGGCCCGCTGGACCAGCACCTTGCCCTGGCTGCAAACAGCGGCTGCGCGGCCCTGCATATTGACCTTGTGCGCGGCCCCGGCCAGCTGGACGCCGTGCTCGCCGCCCTGCCCGATCACATGGCCCTGTCGCTCGGACTGGTCAACGGACGCAATATCTGGAAGACCGACTACACGCAGGCTGCCCACCTCATAGCCCGCGCCGTGAGCGCCCTTGGCGCGGACCGGGTTCTTCTGGCCTCTTCCTGCTCGCTTTTGCACAGCCCCGTGGACCTTGCGGAAGAAACCGGACTTCCTGCACACATCAAGAACCGCATGGCCTTTGCCGTGCAAAAATGCGGGGAACTGGCGGACCTCAAGGCCATCGCCCAGGGACAGGGCGCGGACATTCTGGCAGCCAACGCCGCTGTGCTGGCCGAGGCTCAAGCCCATGCCGACACGGTTCAGGCAGCGGTGCGTGAGCGCGCCGCCGCCGTGACCCCGGCCATGCTGGCCCGCAAATCCCCGTTCGCCGAACGAAAACAGGCCCAGGCATGGCTGCGTTTGCCGCTTCTGCCCACCACCACCATCGGTTCTTTTCCGCAGACAGACCATATCCGTAAAACTCGGCTGGCCTTCAAGCGCGGGCAAATGACCCAGGCTGACTACGAAACCGCCATCAAGGCGGAGATTGCCTCCTGCATCAAAAAGCAGGAGGAGCTTGGTCTGGACGTTCTCGTGCACGGCGAGGCCGAGCGCAACGATATGGTGGAGTACTTTGGGCAGCAGCTGGGCGGGTTCTGCTTTACGCGCAACGGCTGGGTGCAGAGCTATGGCAGCCGCTGCGTCAAGCCGCCCGTCATCTATGGTGATGTGTACCGCAAAGCGCCCATGACCGTGGCATGGGCGCGCTATGCCCAGTCCCTGACGCAAAAGCCCGTCAAGGGCATGCTCACCGGGCCCGTGACCATCCTCTGCTGGAGCTTTGTGCGCGACGATCTGCCCCGCAGCGAGGTCTGCCGCCAGATCGCCCTGGCCATCCGTGATGAGGTGACCGACCTCGAGGCGGCAGGCATACACATCATCCAGATCGACGAAGCCGCCCTGCGCGAGGGCATGCCCCTTACCGCCGCCGAGGCCGCCGTGTACCTGCAATGGGCGGTGGACGCCTTTCTTCTGGCGTCCACAGGCGTTGAGGACCGCACACAGCTGCATACCCACATGTGCTACAGCGAGTTCAACGCCATCCTGCCCGCCATCGCGCGCATGGATGCCGATGTCATCAGCATCGAATCCAGCCGCAGCGGCATGGAACTGCTGGACGCCTTCACCCGCTTTCACTATGTGGGCGAGGTCGGCCCCGGCGTATATGATATCCACAGCCCGCGCATTCCCACGGCGGACGAGATGGTGCGCTTGCTGCACCTGGCGCTGCAACACATTGACAAAAGCCAGCTTTGGGTCAACCCCGACTGCGGCCTCAAGACGCGACGCTGGGAAGAGGCGTATCCGGCACTGGAAAATATGGTAGCCGCCGCCCTGCGGGTGCGGGTGGATCTGTCTGCCTAGCGTATTGAACGTATGAAATGCCTTGTGGGGGAGGGACCCTCTTTAGACCAGATTACCTTTGAAATGTTTCACATTTCAAAGGTGTCATTCTGCCGGAAATGCGATTTTCGACAGAATCCACGCCACGTTGTGGCGCGCTGCACTCTCGTGCAGCGTTAGAGCATTTAACCTTTTTTAAAGGTTAAATGCTCTAAAAAAGGGTCTCCTCCCCCACGCCCCCACTCCCTGAAACTCTTAGGGTTCCATAGGCAGTAAAATTAATCTGCTCACGCAACCGCTCGCTACATTCTCGCCATAAGGGTCAACAGCTTGGCTATGAGCGGCGAAAGCAGCACAATGGCATAAATGCGCACCAGATGGTACACCATGACCATGGGCGCTTCGCGTCCCGCATCTCCGGCCAGGGCCATGATGGCGTTGAAGCCGCCGGGGCTGGTGGCAAGGTAGGCGCCCTCGGCGCTCATGCCGCCGAACCGCATGCTTATCCAGGAGCAACCCAGGCCGGCGGTAAGAATGATAAAGGTTGAAAGCAGCATGATGGGCCACGTTTCACGCACAACGCTCAGCATGCCGGGGCTGTACATATTGCCAACGATCACGCCCACGCAGCCGTACACCAGATACCTGATCCAGTGCGGCATATACGGCGTGCTGACGGTGCCCAGGCTTTTAAAAATTACCACGGCCACCATGGCCCCGGTCATGGGACCGCCCGGCAGGTCAAAGTAGTCAAAAACCAGGCCTCCGGTCAGGCCCACGGCAAATAGTGTGATCAGGGTCGTCATACATCCTTCCTTCACGCGGCTTCGTAGTCTTTGCACAGGGAGCGTCTCTACGCTGGAGCAGACACCCTTTGAGGTGGTGTACTGCCTGGAAAATGCTGTCTCCGCCCCCCACAGATCAAAAACCTCATTGTATGCTCTATGCCGGAATACAATAAAGGTTTTAGGGGGTGGGGGCGTGGGGGAGGAGACCCTTTTGCAAAAGGGTCTCCTCCCCCACAAAGCATTTCAACGCGGCATTGCTCCAGCGACTCAAAATCCTTGCGCTGACCGCGTCATGATATGGCGGGGCACAGCCCGCCGTCCGCACTGCATACGCCTATTGTCGCCGCGCCTCAATGCCCAAAATGACGAGGGGGCGCATTCTTCACACGGAAGAATGCGCCCCCTCGGGGTAATCGCGCAAGGGTAATCGCGCAGTGGCGCTACTTCTGGAGTATGCCTATGAGCTTGTCCATGGTGGCAGAGGCATCGCCAAGCATCATGATGACGCCGGGCTTGCCGTACAGGGTGTTGTCCACCCCGGCATAGCCGGGCTTGTCGTCATAGTTGCAGATGATGACGTTCCTGGCCTCGCCAGCCTTGAGGATGGGCATGCCGTAGATGGGCGTGCCTTCGGCCGTGTTGGCCGCAGGGTTCACCACGTCGTTGGCCCCGATGACGATGGCCAGATCGGCTTCGGCAAACATCGGGTTCACAACGTCCATTTCAAGCAGGTTTTCGTAATCCACATTGGCTTCGGCGAGCAGCACGTTCATGTGGCCGGGCATGCGCCCCGCCACGGGGTGGATGCCATAGCTCACCTTGACGCCCCTGGATTCCAGCAGGTCGGCAAGCTGCTTGACCTTGTGCTGGGCCTGGGCAAGGGCCATGCCGTAGCCGGGCACGATAACGACGCTTTTGGCGTCCCTGAGCACCTTGTCCACCTGATCTCCGCCAGCCTCAAGCGCAGCGGCCCCCGCCGGGTTTTCGCCCTGGGCGTAGGCCAGCAGCTTGTCAAAGCTCCTGGAGGCGTCGCCCGTCATGAGGATCACGCCGTCACGGGTATACAGGGGGTTGGGCACACCGGCGTAGCCAGGCTTGTCGTCGTAGTTGCAGATGATGATGTTTTTGGCTTCCTCGGCCTTGAGGATGGGCATGCCGTAAATGGGCGTGCCTTCCGCGCTGTTGGCAGCGGGGTTCACCACGTCGTTGGCCCCGACGATGACCACAAGGTCGGCGTCGGCGAACATCGGGTTTACCGTGTCCATTTCAAGCAGGTGTTCGTAGTCCACATTGGCTTCGGCGAGCAGCACGTTCATGTGGCCGGGCATGCGACCCGCAACGGGATGGATGCCGTAGCTCACCCTGGCTCCCTTGCTCTCCAGAAGGTCGGCAAGCTGCTTGACCTTGTACTGGGCCTGGGCAAGGGCCATGCCGTAGCCGGGCACGATGACCACGTTTCTGGCGTTCTGCACCAGCCTGGCGGCCGCGGCTTCCTTGCTGTCGCCGCCGGACGGGGCGGCTGCCGCCGGGCTTTCGCCCTGGGCGAAGCTCACCAGACGGTCCACGGTCTTGGCCGCGTCGCCCGTCATGAGGATCACGCCCTCGCGGGTATACAGGGGGTTGGGCACGCCGGCGTAGCCAGGCTTGTCGTCATAGTTGCAGATGATGATGCCCTTGGCCTCCTCGGCCTTGAGGATGGGCATGCCGTAGATGGGCGTGCCTTCGGCCGTGTTGGCCGCCGGGTTTACCACGTCGTTGGCCCCGATGACCACCACAAGGTCGGTCTCCGCGAACATCGGGTTCACGGTATCCATTTCGAGCAGGTTTTCGTAATCCACGTTGGCTTCGGCGAGCAGCACGTTCATGTGGCCGGGCATGCGCCCCGCAACGGGATGGATGCCGTAGCTCACCTTGACGCCACCGGCTTCCAGCGTGTCCGCGAGCTGCTTGACCTTGTGCTGGGCCTGGGCAAGGGCCATGCCGTAGCCGGGCACGATAATCACGCTTTTGGCGTTCTGCACCAGCCTGGCGGCCGCGGCTTCATTGCTGTCGCCGCCGGACGGGGCGGCGCTTTGCTCGGCCGGAGCATTGCCCTGGGCGTAGTGCAGCAGGGTATCAAAGGTCTTGGCAGCGTCGCCCAGCATGAGATGCACGCCAGCGCGTTCATACAGGGGGTTGGGCACGCCGGCGTAGCCCGGCTTGCTGTCATAGTTGCAGATGATGATGTTCCTGGCCTTTTCGGCGTCAAGAATGGGCATGCCGTAAATGGGCGTGCCTTCCGCGCTGTTGGCCGCGGGGTTCACCACGTCGTTGGCGCCGACGATGACCACAAGGTCGGCATCGGCGAACATCGGGTTCACCGTGTCCATTTCAAGCAGATGTTCGTAGTCCACGTTGGCTTCGGCGAGCAGCACGTTCATGTGGCCGGGCATGCGCCCCGCAACGGGATGGATGCCGTAGCTCACCCTGGCTCCCTTGCTTTCCAGAAGGTCCGCGAGCTGCTTGACCTTGTACTGGGCCTGGGCAAGGGCCATGCCGTAGCCGGGCACGATGATCACGTTTTTGGCGTTTTGCACCAGCCTGGCCACTTCGGCCTCAGTGGATTTGACAGGGGCCGGAGCAGCGGCGGCGGCAGCCTTGGGCGCGGCCTTGCCGGCGGGCGTGACCACAGAGGATTCGCCAAGCAGGATGGACAGCAGCTTTCTGTTCATGGCCTTGCACATGATGCGCGTCAGCAGAAAGCCCGAAGAGCCGATGATGCCGCCGATGGCCACCAGCAGGGGATCGCTCACCGCAAAACCCGCGATGGCGGCGCACACGCCGCCCATGGAGTTCAGCAGCGAAATGGTGATGGGCATGTCGGCTCCGCCCACGCGGATGGTGAACCCGATGCCAAAGGCCGTGCCCGACAGGAGCATCATGAAGATGAAAAAGCCGAACAGAAAGTGCGGAAACATCGTGCCCATAAGCACGGAAAAGCCCATAACGCCCAGAATGGACAGGATGATCCTGGTGTGGTCGGGCAGGATAATGGGTTTTTGCGGCAGGATCTGGTGCAGTTTGCCCGCGGCCACAAAGGAGCCCGTGATGGTGGTCATGCCCATGGCCATGGCCAGGCAGGCGCTGCCGCGCTCGAAGGCCGTGGGCGCGCCCGTGTCCGTCAGGACAAGAAAGCTCACAATGGCGGCGGCGCCGCCGCCGATGCCGTGCAGAAAGGCGACCATCTGCGGCATCTGGATCATCTTGACCTTGTTGGACAGGGTAAGCCCCAGCGTCATGCCCACGGCAATGGCCAGCCAGAGCGTGGGAGTCGTCATGGAGCCATCCTTGAACATGGTCACAAGAATGGCGAGGCCCATGGCCGAGGCGCAAAAAAGATTGCCCCTGACCGCGGTGGGAACTTTGTTCATGAGGCGCAGACCAAACAGTACTGACGCCACAAGAAGTCCGGCAATGATGTTGTAGGTTAGTGCATTCATGTCACTGCAACCCTTTCTTCTGATTTATGGTTGTAGCAAAGGCCAGAATGAAGGGTTACTTCTTTTTCCCGGCGACCATTCGAAGCATCTTGTGAGTAATGTCAAACCCGCCGAAAACGTTCACAATGGCCATGGCGACGGAAATGGCGCCCAGGATGGTGAAAAAGACGGAGCCCGCAAGATAGGTCGCCGTCACCGCACCAAGAATGATGACGCCCGAAAGGGCATTCATGGCCGACATCAGGGGCGTGTGCAGCAGGCTTGGCACATGGCTGATGATCTTGTAGCCAAGCAGCGTCGCGGCAACGAACACTGCCAGCAGGGTAATTGGGGTCATATGCTCTTCCTTGAATTTTTTTCCGGGCCCATGCGCAAGTGCCCGGGCGGCAGGCGCCGCCCGGGCACTCAGTTACAGACTTACAGCCCCATGGCCTCACGCGCGCCACGATGGACAATCTGCTTGTCGATGGTGGTCAGCGTGGATTCGATGATGGGATCGCTCTTGTCCAGCACGATCTTGCCGTCCCTGGCCAGGAAGGAAAGCAGCTGGTACACGTTGTTGGCGAACATCCAGGTGGAGCTCGTGGGCATCATGCCGGGGATGTTCTTGGTGCCGTCAATGGTCACGCCGTGCTTGACCACCACTTCACCGGCCTCGGTCAGCTCGCAGTTGCCGCCCTGGTCGATGGAGATGTCCACGATGCTGGAGCCGGGAGCCATAGAGGCCACCATTTCCTTGGTGATCAGGATGGGGGCCAGCTTGCCGGGGATCAGGGCGGACAGGATGATGATGTCCGAATCCTTCACCAGGGGCTTCAGGGCCTCACGTTCCTTGTTCAGCCATTCGTCGCTCAGGCGCTGGGCATAGCCGCCCTCGCCAATGGCCACGTCGGCGGGCACTCCCACGTCAAAGCTCTTGGCGCCAAGGCTCGTGGACTGCTCGCGCGCGTCGGGACGGATGTCCACCGCGGTCACAACGGCGCCAAGGCGCTTGGCCGTGGCGACGGCCTGAAGACCGGCCACGCCCGTGCCGATGACCAGCACGTTGGCGGGTTTGATGACGCCCACGGCCGTGCCCACCATGGGCATGAACTTGGCCAGACGGTTGGCGGCCATGAGCACGCCCTTGTAGCCGGCCACGGTGCTCATGGAGGTCAGGGCGTCCATGCCCTGGGCGCGCGAAATACGCGGGATGCCGTCAAGCGTGATGCTGATCACGCCCGTGGCCGCCAGCTTCTTCATCATTTCATGGTTCACCGGCGCGGCGGGATGCAGGAACGTGATCAGGTACTGGCCGTCACGCACCATTTCCGCTTCGTGCTTGTTCACCTTTTTATTGAACAGGGGTTCCTTGACCTTCAGGATCACGTCGGACTTGGCAAAGATTTCCTGAACGTCTTCAACAATCTTGCCGCCAGCTTCGACATAGGCGGCGTCGGAGAAGAACGCGCCGTCGCCCGCGCCCTTCTCGACCAGAACCGTGGCGCCTTCGCCAACCATCTTCTTGACGGTATCAGGAGTTGCGGACACGCGGCGTTCGCCGTGCATGATTTCCATCGGCACACCGATAGTCATACCCTGAAACTTCATTATAAGACTCCTTGGGACGTTAAATACTCTTTTTATCTCTTGTGCGGCAGCCAGCGCCCGATGCGCGGTTGTCGCCACACTGTACTGGACATGTTGCCGTTACTGAGCGTCTTTCTTGTTCCAGCCAAGCAGGTTGTACACAACGTTGATGCCGATGATCCAGAGCGGCCCGACTATCATGGCGATACGTGTGGACTCTCCAATGGTGAGAATAACGCACACGAACACCAGTCCGGCCAGGGCGAAATAGTTAGAGTAGGGGTACCAGGGCATCTTGTACGCGATCTTGGCCGTTTCTTCCGGCGACTTGCTGGAACGGGACTTCATCTGAACGATGATGATGGTTCCCCATATCCACAAAGCCGCGAAAGTGGCGATGCTGGTCACGATGATAAAGACTTCTTCAGGCACGATGTAGTTCAGGAACACGCCGATGAGCATGATGCATGAAGACACCAGAATACCGCGCGCGGGCACATTGGCCCGGCTGGTCTGCCCAAAGTACTGGGGCGCACGTTTTTGCAGGGCCAGGTTGTAAAGCATGCGCCCGTTGCTGTAGATGCCGCTGTTGCAGGAAGACAGGGCGGCGGTGGCCACCACGAAGTTGATGATGCCCGCAGCCGCGGCGATGCCGATGTTCTTGAAGGTCAGCACGAAGGGGCTGCCATGCACGCCGATCTCATTCCAGGGGAAGATGCTCATGATGACGAACAGAGCGCCGATGTAGAACACGAGGATACGCCACAGCACCTTGTTGATGGCCGAGGGGATGGACTGCTCGGGATTGCAGGCCTCACCGGCGGTGACGCCGATGAGCTCAATGCCCAGGAATGCGAACATGACCATTGATAAGGCCATAAACACGCCGGTCATGCCATTGGGCAAGAAGCCGCCTTCAAGGGCGTACAGGTTGCTGATGCCCGTGGGCACGCCGCCATGGCCTATGCCAAACAGGATGATGCCAAGACCGATGGCGATCATGGCGATAATGACCACAACCTTGATGAGCGCGAACCAGAATTCAAATTCACCGAAGAGTTTTACGGAAATGAGGTTGACGGTTGTCATGGCCACCAGAGCCAGCAATGCCGGAATCCATTGCGGCAAATCCGGCCACCAGAAGGTGCAGTACACGCCCACAGCCGTGATTTCGGCCATACCTGTGATGATCCACATGAACCAGTAGGTCCAGCCGGTTATGTAACCCATGCGCGGGCCCATGAACATGTTGGCATACGCGCTGAACGAACCGGACACGGGGTAGGCTACAGCGACTTCGCCCAGGGCGCGCATCACAAAAAAGATGACGGCTGCGCCAATAAGGTAAGACAACAGCAACCCTGGGCCGGCGGTTCTGATGGCCGTGCTTGACCCCAGAAACAAGCCTACGCCGATAGCCCCGCCGATGGCGATGAGCTGAATATGTCTTGATTCTAACCCTCGGGTTAGTGTTTCGCCAGTTACGCTTTTGTTTTCGCTCGACATATGGTCTCCTTGCAAAACCGTGATCGAGTTTGAATGCCAATCCTTAGAACACCGAGGTTTCGTGAGTGGGGGGAGCCTCCTTTTTCCTCTTGAGTGTGTTGTATGTATCTCGGGCGGCGATCCGGTCATCCGCATATGACCTCAATCGCCTTGCCACGCGATATTACTGCATTCTCCTCGTACAAAGCATTACAAGTGACGGCACGTGAACGGCAAAGGGCTCATTCAACATATACTCTGGGCACACGCTTGCCCACCATGCACACAACTTCGTAATTGATGGTGCCAAGCTGGGCGGCGATTTCATCTGCGGGCAGTTCGGGGCTGCCGAAGAGCAGCACTTCATCACCTTCACGGACATCAGGTATATGGCTCACGTCGGCCATGCACTGATCCATGCAGATGCGCCCAACCACGGGCGCGCGCTCGCCCCGCACGCACACCTCGGCCTTTTTGCTGAGCATGCGCGTGTACCCGTCAGCGTAGCCGATGGGTATGGTGGCGAGGAGACTGTCTTTCTGCGTATGAAAAATGCTGCCATAACTCACGCCCACGCCGGGCGGAACCTGCTTGACCATGGCCAGCCGCGCCTTGAGGCGCATGGCGGGGCGCAGTTCAATGGGGATGGGGCATTCGTCCGAGGGCTTTAATCCGTAAAGGATTATGCCCGCCCGTACCATATCAAGCTGGGCCTCGGGCATGGAAAGTATGGCGGCGCTGTTGGCGCAATGCCGGATGGCAAGGCGTATGCCCGATGCCTCCACCGCCGCCATGGCAGCCTGAAAACGCGCAAACTGTTTGAGGCAGTACGAGCGGTCGGCGCTGTCCGAACTGGCGAAGTGGGTAAACATGCCCTCAAGTACAATGTTATCAAGGCTGGACACATAGGAGCAGAAGGCCGCAGCGTCTTCGGGGCGCACGCCGATCCGCGTCATGCCCGTGTCAACCTTGACGTGCACCTTGACGGACATGCCAAGCCCGGCCGCGGCCGCTGACAGGGCGTCCGCCTGCTCCTTGCTGAAAATGGTCTGGGTAATGTGGTTGCTGACCACGAATGACGCCGCCTGCGGCGGCGTATAGCCAAGTATGAGAATGGGCAGGGTAATGCCCGCGGCACGCAGCGCGGCGGCCTCGTCCAGAATGGCCACGCCAAGATAGCCCGCGCCAAGGGCCACGGCTTCATGGGCAAGCGGCACTGCTCCGTGTCCATACCCATCTGCTTTGATGATGGGGCAGAAAATCACTCCAGGCTTGAGCAGCGACCTGATCTGGCGCATGTTATGCCGTAGTGACGAAAGGCTTATTTCCGCCCACACCGGCCTGTCAAAACTGACCACAACGTCCTCCCGCATCGGATATAGCAACATACACGGCTGACATTATCAGTGTATGGGGCGATACCCCATACAAAAACCTTCCTATGGACACAAAACACTATATATTCAAAAAATGAGCCCTTCAGACATCGTTATTTTTCAATACCAGGAACCCGAAAAAGCTTTTCAACATACGGAAAAACATTTTTTGAAAAAGCGCACCTTATGCTGCTCGCAATACTAAATTTATAAAAAAGTCTGATATCTTTCTTCAAAATTTTTCTGCTTTAATTTCAGATTATGTGCAAGTGATACCACGGGTACCTGCCTATGTCCATGGATGCAAAAAAATTTGCAGCATTTCATTGCGAGCCTCTTTTATGCCAGCCACTAATATCATTATTTTTCAATATATTATGATA
This sequence comes from Desulfovibrio simplex, assembly GCF_055387835.1. Classification (NCBI taxonomy): domain Bacteria; kingdom Pseudomonadati; phylum Thermodesulfobacteriota; class Desulfovibrionia; order Desulfovibrionales; family Desulfovibrionaceae; genus Desulfovibrio; species Desulfovibrio simplex. The sequence continues at coordinate 3,230,245 of NZ_AP042377.1, read as the reverse complement.
AAAAATGCAATTACATATTGCGTAAATCTGATAAAGCTTGCCCGTTACAGCCCGCTAAAAAAATCCAGGACCACTGTTGTCAAAATATAGCTGACTTGCAAAAAGCCGCTCTGCTGGCTGATATGGCGTCCCCGCAGGTCGATTAATCAATCAGGCCTGCCCGCCATACCCCGGCGCAGCGTTTACAAAACTTTGTAAGCAGGCTTTTCCACCACAACCACCCATAACAACAAGATTTATCAAACAATTTCCGTATGCTGAAAATAAGCTCATCTTATTAGGAACAATTTCGTCTTAGTTGTTGCAGGGCAGAAAAACATCTTGCCATTCCGCCAAGCTGTATACACGGCGAAAAAACTGTCGCCCCATTTCATAATAATTGCAGCTTTCAACATCATTCGCACAATGACTGAAAGCCCAACACTTCCAAGGCGGCCAGGGCGGTATTTTTCAGAGTCTGTTCCAGAATGACCTGCCCTGCGGATGAAAATTCTTCTTCTCTGGCGCGAACCAGCCCCGCCAGCGTGTGACCGCAGGGCCTCTAAGGCCATGCGGGCCTCTGGCTGCGCATTCCTGCAACACGGACTTCCTTCATGCCTCACACACGGTTTCCGGTTCAGGGCCTGTCATGAATGACGCCTGCGCGACGCGCCTTCAGGAAAAACAGGAACAGACGTGCAAAAACGCCTCATCCATCCGGGAAATAAGCCTTTTTGCGGAAAAACAGCATAGCCGCAATGGGTGAACTGTCAAACAACATTATGGTACTACGATGATACAAAATTGTATCAAGTTCCGCTGTAAAAAAGCAATACCCCGGGCCATGCACATGGCGCTGTTTTACGCGTTTTTTCATGCGTATTGCGCCGTAAACACGTTACTCACTAATTTTTCACACAAAATTGTACTATAGAGCAATTTCACTTTGAAATTACTCTGACGGCTGCGTGAGCAGACGTTCGCTACGGAGGCGTAAGCGCAGTTTATCTGAGCGGTTACCCGGTCACACAAAAAAACAGCGCACAGCCGGAGTCGCGTTGGCTGTGCGCTGTCGCGCTGCAAGAGCGCGCCATTCTGCCCAGGGGGTCAGATCAGTGAGACTGCCCCAGGCGTGCATCCTGCCCAACATCCGGCCCCTGCTCCTGCAGAAACCGCAGGCAGTGGCCGGGGCTGTCAAAGCCGCGCCGCAGGGCGGCATAGTCGGGCACCATCCGGGCATGACCGTGCTCATAAAGAATCAGGCTGCCCGCAAAAGCATCCACATCACCGGGATCGTGCGTGATAATCACCGCGGGTATGGTGAGGTCCGCCATCAACTCCAGCAGTTCTTCGCGCAGACGCTCACGCAGCAAAGGATCAAGCGCTGAAAACGGTTCATCCAGCAGCAGAAGTTCCGGCTCGGCATTGAGCGCGCGGGCCAGAGCCGCGCGCTGCCGCTGGCCGCCGGAAAGCTGTGAGGGCAGGCTGCGGGCCAGATGCCCGATGCCGAACCTTTCGAGCATGTCCTGGGCACGCCGCTGCTGGGCCGCGCACACGCGCCACGGCCAGAGGCCGGTGCCGCTGTAGGCGACATTCTGCAGCAGGGTCAGATGCGGAAACAGGGCATAATCCTGAAACATGTAGCCGATTTTGCGGCGCTGGGCGGGCACAAAGACATTGCGGTTCCCATCGTACAGCGTGCGTCCGCCAAGAAGAATATGGCCGGAATCCGGGCGCACCAGCCCGGCGAGGCACTGCATGGTCAGGCTTTTGCCCGAACCGGAAGGCCCGAAGAGCACCACACTCTTGTGGTCTCCGCCTATTTCATAGTCCACGTCCAGGCTGAAGGGCACTGCCGCGTTTTTGAAGCTCTTGTACAAACGCAGGGAAATCATCGCCGCCGCCTTTTCAATTTCAACAGCAATTCCGCTGCCATAAGCAGCCCCACGCAGGCAAGGGAAGTGACGAAGACAAGCCAGGTGGCCTGCGCGTCGTTGCCAGCCTGAAAGGCGTCATAGATGGCCAGGGCCAGCGTCTGGGTCTTGCCGGGGATGTTGCCCGCAATCATGAGCGTAGCGCCGAATTCGCCCATCCCGCGCGCGAACGCCAGCATGAGCCCGGCAAAAATGCCCTTCCAGGCCAGCGGCAGGGACACGCTGATGAACACGCGCCACTCCGACGCGCCGAGAGTGCGGGCGGCGTCTTCCAGATGCGCGTCCACCTGCTCCAGGGCCGCTCTGGCGGATTTATAGATAAGCGGAAACACCACCACCGTGGCCGCCACTACCGCCCCCTTCCACGAAAATATGAGATTGATGCCAAGTTCTGCCAGCCAATGGCCAAACACCCCCCGTCGGCCCACCAGCAGAATGAGATAGTAACCGAGCACTGTGGGCGGCAAAACCAGAGGCAAGGTGCACAGGGCGTCCAGCAGCGCGGGCATGGGACCTTTTTTACGGGCCAGCGCCCAGGCCATGAGCGTGGCCGCCACAAAGGACACCAGCGTGGCCATGCCAGCCACCCTGAGCGAAAGCTCCAGCGGGCTCCAGATGGAAATGCCGTCAAAGTCCATTAAAACGCGTCCCCTCCGCACATTGCTGTCGCAGGCGGCCCTTGGCCGCATGCTCTCTTGCCTTCAACCTTTCCCCGCCCGCACTGCCGCGCGCCGGCTTGCCCTATGCGGGCAGGAGCGTGCTGCCGGTCTGGCCCGTGCAAACAACGCAAACAACGCGAACGGCGCGAACAGGCTGGCATCGGTTGCGGCCCTTTGGCCGCATGCCTGAAAAAACTGGCAATGCAAATTTCAGGCACCGGGAATTCTCAGACGCTCCCGCTGCCCCGTACAGCGACTGACCGAACCGGCAGGAGCAAAACCGCGCCGGGCGCTGTTGACGCCCGGCGCGACGCGGTTGATACCTCGTGAGGCGTTTTACTTGCCACACTGTATTCGCTGACTAGAGCAGATTAACTTTGAAATGCTTCGCATTTAAAAGTTTTCATTCAGTCGAAAAGTACGACTTTCGGCTGAATCCAGGCCACGTTGTGGCGCGCTGCACTTTCGTGCAGCGTTAGAGCATTTACACTTTTTCAAAGTTAAAATGCTCTAAATTCAGACAGACCAATGCCACTGCCAGCCGGAGGTCAGGCCCCGACATGCTTTCGTCCCAGCGCCGTTTCGAGTTGAAACCGCTCTGGCCGTTGCGTGCGCAGGCGCGTAAGTGAAGGCGCAAGCGCTGTTTACCCGTGCTGTGCCACGCTGTCTGGCCGCGCTGTGCCGCGCCATACCGGGCGTCACGCCCCTTGCCACAGCACAAAGGCACTCTGCCCTACGGCTTGGAAAAGCCGTACTTGGCCAGAACCGCCTGCCCTTCGGGCGAGAGCACGAAATCGATGAATGCCTGCCCCATCTTGGGGTTGGAGCCCGTGAGAGCTACAGCAATGGGATAGGTCACAGGTTCGTGACCGCCCACAATCATCACCACGTCCACCTTGTCAGCCATCTGCTTGGCGTCGGTGGCATAGACAAAACCCGCATCCACCTCGCCTCGGGCCACATAGTCCAGCACCTGACGCACGCTGTTGCCCTGAATAAGGGCCGGCTGCACGGCTTCCCACAGTTTGGCGTTGCCAAGGGCATCCCTGGTGTAGCGGCCCACGGGCACAGAGTCGGGATTGCCGATGGCGATCTTCTTCAGATTCTTGAGGTCATCAAGCTTGGCAGGCTTCTTGCTGCCCGCAGGCACGATAAGAACCAGATCGTTTTCGGCAAAATTCACGCGCGTGGCGGGGTTCACGACCTTGGCGGTCACGGCCTTGTCCATGGTGGCCTGGTCGGCGGAAGCGAAGACGTCCACGGGCGCGCCTTCCTGAATCTGCTTGAGCAGAGGGTTGGACGCGGCAAAGTTCACATTGACCTTGAGATCGGCGTGCCGCTTTTCAAAGAGGCCTTTCAGTTCGGTGAAGGCGTTGGTCAGGCTGGCCGCGCCCGAAACGGTCATTTCAGCTGCCTGCGCGGGAAGGACCAGCAATCCTGTACAAGCCAGAGCAAGAAAAATGCGCAAAAAGAACGGTTTTTTCATGTGCTTCTCCTGGGCGCCGCAGCGCGCTAGTTTTGGTTATCTCATACAGGAGCAGGCCAAAGGGGCAAGACGATCCCGTTTTTTACGAAAAGCGTGAAGACTGTACAACATGATAGTTTTACATGTACAAGATCCAAAAAACGGCAGGATCCGGCATGGAAAAAAATAAGAACCGTGAGGAAATGGCCGCGCTGTTGCGCACCCTATCTTCTGCGGACCGGGCATGGCTGCGCCAGCGTCTCATGCGCCGGGACTCCACCGCGCTGTTGCAGGACACCGGGCGCATCAGCCCGCGTGAACTGCTGGCCGTGGAATCATGGCTGTGGGAAAAGGCCAGCGCGGCCCGTGGCCCGCGCGAAAAGCGCCCTCGCCTGCGCATGTGGCTCATTTTTATGCTTTTGCGCTATGCAGCCTTACGCCTTGTAGAGATTTTCAACCTCAGGCCTCCCCATCTGGATCTTCAGGAAGGCATCATCCGCGTGCCGGATGGCAACGGAACCCCCGGGCGTGAGGTGCCCCTGCCGCTGACCGTAAGCCGCCGTCTGCGCCGCGTGCTGGAAGACCCCGCGCTCTTTCCTGAAAGCCAGGACCTCATGCGCTGTGACGCCAGCTACGTGCGGCGCTGCCTCCAACAGTGCGGGGCCGCCTGCGGGCTGCCCAAGGGGCTTTTAAGCGCCCGCGCCCTGCGCCATAGCCGCGCGCTTGAACTGGGACGCCAGGGCCTGCCCCTGCCTGTGGTGGACATCTTTCTGGGACGCCGCGCCGCTCCGGGACAGAGCAGCATTGTGCGCTGCGACCCGCAGGAGGCCCGCCGCCTTCTGCGCGAACAACTGCAAAGGGAGCGCCCGATGAAAACCAGCGCCAGAAACGTCTTTCAGGGGCGCATTACCTCACTGCGGCAGACCGGCATCCTGGTGGAAGTGGTGCTGCGCACCGCTGGCGGCCTGCGCATCGTCTCGCTTATTACAGACGAAAGCTGCCGCACCCTGGCCCTGACCGAGGGCAAGCTGGTCAACGCCAGCGTCAAGGCCCCGTGGGTTCTCGTGTCGCCGGGCGAACTGCCCAAAAACTCCTCGCCTCCGGCGGAAAACTGCTTTCTTGGCGTGGTTGAAAAGGTGCGCGAGGACCAGATGGTGGCCGAGGTTGTGGTGGCCCTGCCCGAAGGCAGCCTTGTGTGCGCCATACAAAGCTGTTGCCTTGAATCTTCCGCCGCGCTCAAGGCGGGACAAAAAGCCACCGTGCTGTTCAAATCTTTTTCAGTCATTCTGAATCTGGATTAGGGCACGTCGCTGAAATGTCTTGTGGGGGGAGGGGCCGCCATTTGCATTCCTTGACAAAGCCAGGGCCGAACCTTGAAAGGCTTTGCGGGGGAGGGACCCTTTTGCAAGAGGGTCTCCTCCCCCACGCCCCCACCCCCTAAAATCCTTACTGCATTTTCATGTAGAGCAATTTCAAAATGAAGTTGCTCTGGCGACTGCGTGAGCACGCGTTCGCTACGGATGCGTAAGTGCCGTTTATCTGCGCGGTTAAGGGCGCACTGATTAAAGAGCCTCCTGGAAACGCGCAGTTGCTTCGTTTGGCAAGGCGCGATCTTTTTTTGAAGCAGGAGTGGACTCTCCCGTCCTCGACTGTTTCAAAAAAAGTGAAGCAACGCCGCCAAGCGGCATAAGTCAGCGTTTCCTTAACCGCCGTACCACTCTGGCCGGGCTTCGGGCACATCCGCCGCCTTGCCCTGCCAGAGATCACGCGCTGTCATGGCCCGTCGGAGGTCTGTGATGACGCCGCGCTTTTCCGCCGCCCAGGCCGGGGCCAGCAGTTCGCCGGGGGCCGGGTCGCTTTGTACCCGGTGCATGACCACGATGGAGGGGATGCGCGGCAGGGCCGTGCAGAGCAGGTCCACATATTCGTCGCGGGCCAGGGGCTTGTAACCGCCCTCCTCGTACTGACGGGCCAGAGCCGTGCCTCGCGGCACGTAGACATTGTGTATTTTCAACCCGCTGAGCGGCAGCGCGAGCGCCCAGTCAAGACTTTGCAGAAAGGCTTTTTCATCCTCGCCTGGCAGCCCGGCCATGAGATGCCCGCACACCGCAAGACCACGAGCGGCCGCGGCGCGCACGGCCCACTCGGAGCAGGCGGCGTCGTGCCCACGGTTTATGCGCCTGAGCGTGGCGTCATGCATGCTTTGCAGCCCCAACTCCAGCCACACCTCGGCGAGGCCGCTTTTCTGCCCATTGTCTCCGCCGGTATTTCGCGTATAGTGCCCTGCATCGCCCCTGGTGGCGCAGGCCTTTGTGCCGCAGGCGGCCAGCATGTCCAGTTTGCGGTGGTCAAGACAGTCTGGCCGCGTGCCCACGGCCACCCCAAGGCAGCCGGGCAGGCCCGCCACCTGTTGGAGCAGAAGTTGCAAGCGTTCTGGCGAACCGTAGGTATTGGAGTAGGACTGAAGATAGGCCATAAAGGCCCTGTCTGCATCGGTTGCACGGTACTTTTCAAACCAGGCCAGCCACTGGCTGTCCAGGGAAAAGCCGCGCCCGCCAAGGCCGGAACCGGAGCCGGAAGCATTGCAGAACGTGCAGCCGCGACGCGAGAGGGAACCATCGCGATTGGGGCAGGAGGCTCCTGCGTCAAGTGGAATTTTTTGCACCCGTGTGCCGTACTTGCGGCGAAAATACACGGCCAGAGTATGCCAGCGCAGCATGTTTACAAGCCTTGACGGCGGAAAAATCCGGGCAGCAGGGGGACAAAGATTTTGAACCTCGCGCCAGCCATCTTGACTTCACGCCCGATTTAGCAGAACAGTTTTCAGCCTGACGTTACCGATTTTTACCGCCCCCCGCCTTATCCGCACACCGGGCGCGGGGCGTTGTCTTTGAACTTGACGGACAATTTCCCTTGGGGCGAAGATACGCATACCAGCACAGTGAGGCAAGTTAGAGTAATGTCCAAAATTCTGGATTTCGCATTAGGCATGTTTTCCAATGACCTGGCCATCGACCTTGGCACGGCCAATACCTGCGTCTACGTCAAGGGACACGGTATCGTGCTGCGTGAGCCGTCGGTGGTGGCCGTCAAGAAGGATGCGCGGGGCAACAATGTGGTTCTGGCCGTCGGCCAGGACGCCAAGCGCATGCTCGGCAGAACGCCCGGCAACATCTGGGCCATCCGCCCCATGAAGGACGGCGTCATTGCCGACTTTGAAGTGACCGAAGCCATGCTGCGCCACTTCATCGCCAAGGTACACAACTCGCGCCGTCTGGTGCGCCCGCGCATCATGATCTGCGTGCCCACGGGCATCACCCAGGTTGAAAAGCGCGCGGTGAAAGAATCGGCCCAGTCCGCCGGCGCGCGTGAAGTATACCTCATCGAGGAGCCCATGGCCGCGGCCATTGGCGCGGACCTGCCCATTCAGGAGCCTACCTCCAACATGGTGGTGGACATCGGCGGCGGCACCACGGAAGTGGCGGTCATCTCCCTTTCGGGCATCGTGTATTCGCGCTCGGTGCGCGTTGGCGGCGACAAGATGGACGAAGCCATCATGACGCACGTCAAGCGCAAGTATAACATGCTCATCGGCGAATCCTCGGCTGAAGAAATCAAGATCAAGATCGCCTCGGCCTATCCGCTTGACCCGGAACAGCAGATCGAGGTCAAGGGCCGCGACCTTGTGACGGGCATTCCCCAGAATATCATCATCACCTCGGAGGAAGTGCGCAAGGCCATCTCCGAACAGGTGGACAGCATAGTGCAGGCCGTGCGCATCGCCCTGGAACAGACGCCGCCCGAACTGGCGGCCGACATTGTGGACCGGGGCATCGTGCTTACGGGCGGCGGCGCGCTGCTCAAGGGCCTGGACCAGCTTTTGCGCGAAGAAACCTCCCTGCCCATCACGGTTGTGGACGACCCCCTGTCCACCGTGGTTGTGGGCACGGGCCGGGCTATGGACAACCTGCATATTCTTAAAGAAGTGTGCATCGACTGATCTGTGCGGCATACGCGCGCACCCAGCTTCAATGCCGGATTGCTGACGGCGCCGTGCTGGAAAAACACATTCCAGCGTGGCGCCGCTCGCGTTTGAACGGTCTGCTCAACGGGAGCCCCTGCCTGTGACCCTGCGGCGTATTCTCATTCTTGCGGGCATCATGCTCATCCTTTTTCTGGCCATGTATTCCTGGAATCAACGCACGCGCGCGCTGGACGACCTTGCCGCGGAAGTCGGCCTTGAACTGGCCGGGGCCGTGCTCAAGCCCCTGCGCACCCTCCAGGATACCGGGCAGGACATGTGGGACCGCTACTTTGACCTTGTGGCCGTTCGCGAAGAAAACGAGGTTCTCAAGCAGCGCGTCAACGAGCTTGAGGCCAAGCTGCTGGCCAACGGCGAAGACATGGCGGAACTCAAGCGTTTGCGCTCCCTCATCCAGCTGCCGGTGGACCAGAGCTGGCGTCCCCTCGGCGCGCGGGTGCTGGCCGGGCGCATGGGCCCCAACGCCGTGCTTGACAGCATCACCATCAGCCGTGGCTACAGCACGGGCGGCCGACCCGGCACCCCCATCGTCACCCACCAGGGCCTTGTGGGCCGCGTGCTCAAGGCCAGCGCTCACAGCGCCATTGCCCTGCTGCTCACTGATCCGGGCAGCCGCATTGCCGTATTTTCTCAGGAAAGTCGCGCCCCCGGCATCCTTACCGGGCACGGTACCGGACAGCCGATGGAAGTGAATTTCGTGCAGCGCGCGGCCAGGGTGCGCGAAGGGGAAATACTCATCACCTCCGGGCTGGACGGCAAGTATCCCAAGGGCATACCCGTGGCCAAGGTGCTCAGCGTTGCCCCCTCTGACTACACCCAGTTCATGGCCATCAAGGCCGAACCGCTGGTGGACCTGCACCATCTGGAAGAAGTGCTGCTGCTGGAGCCCACAGGCATAGCGCCGCCTCCGGATCTGGGCGCGCCGCCCAAAGAAATTCACGGGCCTCCCGCGCCCGGTCGCCCCGGCCCATGAGCACCCTGCGCGACATCCTCTGGTGGCTCTGCTTTCTGGCCGTGGCTGTGGGCATACAGGCTGCGGTTCCGGGGCTGGACGTCATGACGGTGGGCCTTATTATTCTGCTTCAGGAACGGGACTACAAAAACATGCTCTGGCTGCTGCCAGCCTTCATTCTTTTGCAGGAAGGCATGGGAACCAGGTTCTTTGGCGGCGTCATCGTCTGGTACGCGGCCGTAATCGTGCTGTTTCGCATGGGCCGCTGGCTGTTTGAGGCCGAAAATTTTCTGTTCATTTTTCTGCTTTCGGCCTGTATGGGCGCGGCGTATTATGCGGTGGCATGGCTTATGGCGCCATTGCAGGACCTGCCTTTCAATACGCACGACATACTGGACAAAAGCCTGATCCAGGCAATCTTCATACCCTTTGCCTGGAAAATACTGGTGGCAACCCGCCGTGGGAAGGGCCATGTTTCGGAAAGCTAAGAAGAGCCTGCTCGGCGTAAAAGAAAAGCACGCCCGCAAGGGCATACGCTCCTGGCTGAAAATTCAGGTTGAAAGCGAGGGCTACCAGCCCCCGCGCGGCGGGGTCATCCTGCTTCAGGTCCTGGTTGGCCTGCTGTTTTTTGTTTTTGTGGTGCGGTTCTGGTATTTGCAGATGCACCGTGGAGCAGAGTTTGCGCAGCAGGCGCAGAACAACCGCCTGCGCATCGAGCGCATCTTCGCCCCGCGCGGCCGCATCATGGATGATCAGGGCAAGGTGCTGGCCGACAACCGCACGGCCTACGGCCTTTCACTGGTACGCGAAGACTGCCCCGACATCCCGGCGACCCTGGCCCAGATCAGCGCGTGGTCGGGCATTCCCCTGCCGCAGATATGGGACAAGTTCCGTCAGGACAGGTTCAAGGTCAAATCATTTGAACCTCTCCTGATGATTACAGATATCGATTTTGACCTGGTCGCGCGCATTGAGTCGGAAATCTATGCGTGGCCCGGCCTTGAAATCGTGGTGCGCACCAAACGCAGCTACCCTGAAAAAGACCTCTTCGCGCATGTGCTCGGCTACGTGGCTGAAGCCAACGAGCAGGAAATGGCCGCAGACAGCGCCCTTGCCATGGGCGACCTCGTGGGCAAGCAGGGTCTGGAACTGGAACTGGAAAAACAGCTGCGCGGCCGCAAGGGCCTCTACGACGTTGAAGTGGACGCCCACTCCCGCGTGCTTGGCAAGTTTTTGCGTGAAGAACCCCGTGGCGGCAAGGAAATACGCCTCTCGCTGGACAGGGACCTTCAGGAGGCCGCCTGGAACGCCCTTGGCGGCGAGGCTGGCTGCGTGGTGGTTATGGAGCCGGACACGGGCAAGCTGCGCGCGCTCGTCACCTCGCCCGCCTATGACAACAATCTTTTTGCGGCGGGCATTTCGCAGCGCGACTGGGACGCCCTGCGCACCAACAGCCGTTTTCCCCTGCAAAACCGGGTCATTCAGAGCGTCTACCCCCCTGGTTCGGTGTGGAAGCTGGTCGTGGCCGCCATGCTGCTTGAGCGTGGCGTCAGCCCGCGTGAAAGCGTGAACTGCGCAGGGCAGGTAACGCTTGGCAACCAGATATTCCGCTGCTGGAAGCGGGGCGGCCACGGTTCACAGGACATGCAGAACGCCCTGATCAACTCCTGCGACGTCTATTTTTACCAGATGGGCGAGCGCATGGGCATTGACAAGCTGGAGGAATTTGCCAAGGCCAGCGGCTTTGGCCGCCCCACCGGCATTGACCTGCCGCACGAAAAATCCGGGCTTGTGCCCTCCAAGGAATGGAAGCGCCGCCGCTTCGGCCGTCCCTGGGTGCGCGGCGAGACCTACAACGTCTCCATCGGCCAGGGCTATACCCTGGTCACTCCCGTGCAGATGGCCGTTTTTGTGTCCGCCCTGCTCAATGGCGGAGACCTGCTCAAGCCCCAGTTGCTGGATGACGCGCCGCGCGAAAGCAAGGGCCGCATACCCGCCAAACCCTCCACCCTCAACTTTGTGGTGGAAGCCATGCGCAAAACGGCCGCCAACGGCACTGCCAGAGTGGTGGGCCGCAAGGACGCCGACATGGGCGGCAAAACGGGCACGGCCCAGGTGGTCAAACTCAAGATGGCCGCCAATGACCGCCGTCTGCGCACCCACGAAATGGAATACGCCCAGCGCGACCACGCCTGGGTAACCACATGGGGCATCAAGGACGGCAAATCCTATGTGGTGGTGGTCATGGTCGAGCACGGCGGCGGCGGCTCCAGCGTGGCTGGCCCCGTGGCACGGAAAGTCTACGATCACCTTTTTGGTCCCGACCCCTACGCCCCGGCTGCGCCTGCGGTTCAGGCCCCAGCCAGCCCGGGGGAACGGGCCGACTAGAGCAGATCAACTTTGAAATGAGAAGCATTTCAAAGTTTTCATTCAGCCGAAAAATGCGATTTTCGGCTGAATCCACGCCACGTTGTGGCGCGCTGCACTGTCGTGCAGCGTTAGAGCATTTACACTTTTTCAAAGTTAAAATGCTCTAAGGACGCCGACATCGGCGGCATACCCTTTACGGTCCGGGGAACATGTTCTGACCAGGTAGAAGCGCATGGATAAAAGTCTTCTCAGCTATATCAACTGGGGCCTGCTGGCCTGCATGCTGCTGCTCTACCTTGTGGGCGTGGGCAATCTGTATTCTGCCAGCGGCACGCGGGTCGAATCGGGCCTGGCCTTCAACAGCTTTTACCAGCGCCAGGTCATCTGGGGCTTGTGCGGCCTGGTCTGCATGCTGCTGGCCATGATGTTTGACTACCGGCAGTTGCGCAACCTGGCCTGGCCCTTCTTTTTGCTGACCATATTTCTTCTGCTGCTGGTGCCCATTGTGGGCAAGACCGTGTACGGGGCCAAACGCTGGATTTCCCTGGGCTTCATGAGCCTTCAACCCTCCGAGCTGGCCAAACTTTCAGTGCTGGTGCTGGCTGCCCGCCTGCTGGCGCGCGACAGCCGCCCCCTTGGCTGGAAGGACTTTTTCTCCGTATTCTTCGTCTGCCTGTTGCCCTGCGCGCTCATCATCACCCAGCCGGACCTTGGCACCACCATGCTCCTCCTGCTTATCCTGGCGGGCATGATACTTTTTCACGGGCTCAAGGGCTATGTGCTGAAAACATGCCTTCTGGCCGTGCCCGGCGTGGGGGCCTTCATGTGGTTTGTGGGCATGCACGACTACCAGCGCCAGCGCATTCTGACCTTCCTTGATCCGACCACAGACCCGCGCGGCACCGGCTACCACATCATCCAGTCGCGCATCGCCATCGGATCCGGCGAGCTGTGGGGCAAGGGCTTCAAGGAGGGCACGCAAAGCCAGCTGCGCTTTCTGCCCGAGCGCCATTCGGACTTTGCCGTGGCCGTTTTTGGCGAGGAATGGGGCTTTGTGGGCTGCGTTGCCCTGGTCACCCTGTTCTGCCTCTTTTTGCTTTCCATTTTTTCCACAGCCGTGCAGGCCAAAGACCGTTTTGGCAGCATGCTGGTGGTCGGGGTATTCTTTTACTTTTTCTGGCAGATACTTATCAACATGGGCATGGTCATCGGCATCATGCCCGTGGTGGGGATTCCGCTGCCCTTCATCAGCTACGGGGGCAGCGCCACCCTGGTCAATTTCACGCTGCTGGGCATAGTGCTCAACGTGTCCATGCGGCGATTCATGTTCAAGGGTTAATCGCAAATATAACGGGGAGACTGCTGTGGCCAAGGACGAAATAGCCTACCTGGGTTCCGATACAGTTTATGAAGGCAAACTGCATTTCAAGGGTACCGTACGCATTGAAGGCAAATACAATGGCGAGATCGTGAGCGAAGGCACACTGAATGTGGGCAAGGACGCTCAGGTCACCGGCACGCTTGATGTGGGCGAACTTCTGCTCTCCGGCCGGTTCTCCGGCGAAATCACGGCCCGCCGCCGGGTGGTCGTCTACGGATCGGGAATCCTTGAAGGCCGCGTGCAAACCCCCGTGCTGCTGACCGAAGAAGGCGGCATCATTGAAGGGCAGGTGAGCATGCAGAGCTCCGGCAAGGTCAAAGCCTAGGGAAATATTATTTTGGAGTTCTTTGTGGGGGAGGGACCCTTTTGCAAAAGGGTCTCCTCCCTCCACGCCCCCACCCCCTAAAACTCTTACTGTGTTAGAGCAGTTTACCTTTGAAAAAGTATACATGCTCTACCGCTGCTCTCGCCTGCTGCAACGTGTGTTCTGACGTGAACGCGCGCCAAAACACCTCCCGCAAAAACGCCGCCAGCAAGAAATACAGCCTGCTTAGAGCATTTTCACTTTGAAATTGCTCTGGCGACTGCGTGAGCAGGCGCCCGCAGCGAAGGCGTAAGCGCAGCTTCAGCCGTTGCCCGCAGGGCTTACGGATGCTTCAAGCGTTGTGACGCAGGAAACTACGCTTGAAGACAGCACGCGTAACGACACGGCTTGCCCCATACAATCGCTGTCGCCATCCGTAAGCCCTGCGGGCAACGGCTGCCGCGAAGACAGCACCGCTATTCATTTGCGCTGTTAAGCGCCGAAGCATGCGTGTCTTAAACTTTGAGAATGTCCATTCTCAAAGTTAATCTGGTCTAGGCGCACAGCCCACTCTGAAGCACAGGCACATAGGCGCGCCACCCGCACAAGAAATTCAGCCCACACAGACGCACAGGAGGCCGCACAGAGTTTTTTGTGCCTCCCCGCCTGCGCTCCGGGGGGCCTCCCCCGCCGCCATTTGCCCCATGAGGGAAAATAGCGCATACTCATACTCTGGTACGTTGCACAACCGGCACAGTCGGTTGGCGGCATGGCTTTGCGTATGTTTACGCGCAGAGCCGCCAGAAACGCCAAAATGGCGTTTACCCGCGTAACTACATTGCGACCCCCATGGCGGACGCCTGCTCTCGCGCCCGCCAGAGCAACTTCAAAGTGCACTTGCTCCAGTGGCCGCTGGCCACAGTACAGGCAGACGACTTTGCAACGCTTTCTTCAAGGAGGCACACATGGCACAAGACTATTTTCGCGCTCTCAGAGATGTTGCGCTGGTCATCAACTCCAGCCTTGAGCCCAAGGATGTCCTGCACAAAATAACCGAACAGACGGCTGTCACCATGGGCTGCAAAGCCAGCACCATCCGCCTGCTGGACAGCACGGGCCGCTTTTTGCTGCCCAGCGCTGCCTACGGCCTTTCCGCCACCTACCTGCGCAAGGGGTCGGTTGAAGTGAAGCGCAGCGGCATGGACGGCGAGGTGCTTGCGGGCAAGACCATCCACCTCAAGGACGCCGCCGCTGACGGCCGCTTCCAGTACCCCGATTCGGCCAGGGCGGAAGGCCTTGTTTCCGTTCTGTCCGCGCCGCTTATGGTGGACGGCAAGGCCATTGGCCTTATCCGCGTATATTCCGCCCAGGAACGTGAATTCACGGCCGACGAACAGACCTTTATGGAGGCTGTGGCCGCCATTTCGGCCCTGGCCATTGAAAACGCGCGTCTGCATGAAGCGTTGCGCAACAATTACGAACTGATGACCAAGCACGCGTACTCGGTCTACGAAGACTAGAGCAATTTCACTTTGAAATTGCTCTGGCGGCTGCGTGAGCAGACGCCCGCCGTGGAGGCGCAAGCGCAATTTATTTGCGCTGTTACGCGCCGAAGCGGGCGTCTTGTAAGCATTGAGAATGGATATTCTCAATGCGAAAATGCTATAGCGCGGACTGCCCTTGAGGACAGGCATCCTCAAAGGTCAAAGCACGCCGGACAGACCATACCTCTTCCGGTTGCGACAGGCGGGCTTTCTGCCCCGACAAAGACGGCAGCGCGCATGGCGACAGCCCGGCGCACTGCCGGAAGGGCCGGCCCCAGTTCAGAATCGTGCGGGCAAACGGCGTTTCGCGCATGAAGAGCGCACGTCGCCTGAAGACACTCCCCTCTAGTTTGTGAGGATTTCGCATATGAGCAAAATCAGAATAGGCATCAACGGCTTTGGCCGCATCGGCAGGCAGGTTTTTCGCGCCCTGCACAAGAGCTACCGCGACCGCGTGGAAGTGGTGGCCATCAACGACCTTTTTGACGCTGAAACCAACTTTCACCTGCTGGAATACGACTCTGTTTACGGGCGCGCCTATCTGGACGCCAAGATCGACGGCGCCGAAGTGACCGTGGGCGACTGGAAGGTGCACTGCTTCGCCGAACGCGACCCCAAGCAGCTTGCCTGGGGCGAATACGGCGTGGACATCGTGGTGGAAAGCACAGGCATATTCCGCAAGGCTTCGCAGTGCTCCGTCCACATTGAAAACGGGGCCAAAAAGGTCATCATCACCGCTCCGGCCAAGGAAGAAGACATCACCATCGTCATGGGCGTCAACCATCAGGATTACGATCCGGCCAAACACCACATCGTATCCAACGCCTCGTGCACGACCAACTGCCTTGCCCCCGTGGCCCTGGTGCTGCAGAACGAATTCGGCATCCAGATCGGCAACATGACCACCATCCACTCCTACACCAACGACCAGCGCATTCTGGACATGGCCCACAAGGACCCCCGCCGCGCCCGCGCCGCCGCGTGCAATATCATTCCCACGTCCACCGGCGCGGCGCAGGCCGTGGCCAAGGTCATCCCCGCGCTCAAGGGCAAGTTCAGCGGCTACTCGCTGCGCGTGCCCACGCCCACCGTGTCTGTGGTGGACTTCAGCGGCATTCTTGAAAAGGAAACCGACACCGAAACCCTGCTGGGCAAGCTCAAGCACGCCTCGGAGACCTACCTCAAGGGCATTCTTGAGTACAACGACAAGCCCCTGGTTTCGATGGACTTCAAGGGCAACCCCGCCTCCTCCATCCTTGAGGCTTCCTACACCACGGTGCAGGACGGCAAGATGGTCAAGGTGGTGGCCTGGTACGACAACGAATGGGGCTACTCCTGCCGCGTTTGCGATCTGGCCTGCCTCATGGCTGAAAAAGGCATATAGATCAGATTCACTTTGGAATGCTTTGTGGGGGAAGGACACTTTTGCAAAAGGGTCCTTCCCCCACGCCCCCCTAAAACCTTTATTGTGTTTTAGAGCATTTTAACTTTGAAAAAGTGTAAATGCTCTAACGTTGCACGAAAGTGCAGCGCGCCACAACGTGGCGTGGATTCAGCCGCAAATCGCATTTTCGGCTGAATGAAAACTTTGAAATGTGAAGCATTTCAAAGTTAATCTGCTCTAGGACCGCTTGAGCTGTTCCACAATGGCCCGCAAATCGCCGGACATGGCGGCAAGCTGCTGTACCGCGAGAGCGGACTCCGCCTGTCCCCTGGAAGTTTCTTCGGTAACTCTTGTCACTTCCTCAATGGCCTGGCTGATCTGCTCAGAAGCCGCAGACTGTTCTTCGGCAGCCGTGGCAATGGACTGCGCCTGATCCGCGTTGTCTTTGGCATAAGACAGAATATTCTCGAGCACCGCCCCGGAGTCATGCGAAAGCGACGTGGTTTTTTCCACTGCCTCCGCTGCGGTATCCATCGAATGGATGCTTTTCTGCGCGGCAAGCTGAATGGCGGAAATGTTTTCTCCCACTTCCTTTGTGGCGCCGATGGTTTTTTCGGCCAGCTTGCGCACTTCGTCAGCCACCACGGCAAATCCGCGCCCGGCCTCGCCCGCGCGGGCGGCCTCAATGGCGGCGTTAAGCGCAAGCAGGTTGGTCTGGTCAGCGATGTCGTTGATGACATCCATGATGGCCCCGATGCTGTTGGCCTGCCGTCCCAGCACAGTGAGGTCATCCTTCATGGCACGGCTCTGCGACTGCACATCATTGATCGCTGTGATCACCTGACGCACCAGATCGGCCCCGCGCCCGGCCTCTTTTTGCGTATTTACGGCATGGGTGGCGGCTTCACCCGAATTGCGGGCGACTTCCACCACTGACACGCTCATCTGCTCCATGCTGGTGGCCGTTTCAGCCATGCGCTGCTGCTGCGCCGACGCCGCCTTGGATATCTGTTCCGACTGGGCGGCCAGTTCCTCCGTGCTTGAGGCTATGCGCTCCACAACCCCCTCAATCTGCGAAGCCGCCTGAAGAATGCCGCGCTGCGTGGCCAATTCGCCCTCCTTGCGCGCCTCTTCGGCCTCGGCCATGGCCCTGTGGGCGCGCTCGGCCTCCTGAACGGCAAGCTTTTCCTTTTCCGCCGTGGTGGTTATCATTTCCTTGAGCCTGCGCACCATGGTGCGCAAGGCGTCGGCCAGCACGCCAACCTCATCCCTGCTCCTGACGTTCAGCGCTTCGTCCAACCGGCCTTCGGACACGGATGCGGCAAAGCCCACACAGGTATTAAGGGGCTTGAAGATCAGGCGGGTCACAAGAAACATTACCATCAAGGCTGAAACAATCAGGGCCACCACGGCGGCAATGGAGCTGTACAGCAGGTTCTGATCCGAATCCTGGCGGATGACGGCATCTTCCTCGTACGTCCACACCTTCCAGTCCAGTCCCGGGATGGTGTAGAGGCTGCCCTCATACGGCTTGTTATTGTGTGTAAAGGATATCCTGCCATTCGAATTCTGGTTGCGATATTTATCCAAACCTGAAATCTCTTCCCACAGGCTTTTGCCGATGCGTTTCTCATTGCTGTTGCCCATGATGTAGCCATCGGCACGGGTCAGAAAGACGTTCTGAAAATCCAGCACTCCATTGACGAAATTGGTGATATCCGTAAGGCCCAGATTGATGCACAGGGTGCCTGCCACTTTTCCTTTGTCCATCATGGGCACGCCAACCGCCATGACTGTGGCCCCGAGAGATGAGGTGTAGGGTGTGGTGACGACGCGCTTTTCACCGTCAAAGAGGCGTCTGTATCACTCGCGCCCAAGATTTTTTGCGTTGAAATTGGTAATCATGCCCCTGTTATTGTGCGCCTCGCCGCTTTCAAGGCAATAGTAGGCTTCAACAAGCCTTGTCTGATGCAGCAACTGGACAAGCACATTCCTGCGGTATTCGTACATATCGAGATCAGTGACGCCCACCGGCTGAGCCAGCATTTTTGCCGATAATTCCAGCATATTGAAATACACATCCATCTTCTCGGCAACGGCCTTGCCCACTGACCTTGAAATGGTGTCCAACTGCTCAATCTTGGCGGCGTTGGATGACGAACTGAAACTCCTGTACGAGTTGACCGTCATGGCCAGAATAACCAATGAAAAAAAAGCGAAAACACTTAAAACAATTTTGCTCTTTGCACTCATGGCTACATCACGTCCCCTGTTGTAAAAAAAATAACAAGCAAAACCATTGCCAATCAATGGTTGCCTGTAAAAATATCCCTTGTGAATGGGAAATCTTGTCGATTTCGAAAAACTAATATCATACAGCCAATGTGTAAAGCGGCAATCTGGCGTTGCAAAAATGCATCAAATCGTTTAAAGAGAGATTTGCCAACCTAATATTCTTGCAAAGAACAAAAGCTGCATATGTACACGATCACTCAATGCATAATATTTATAATTACTGCATAATTTAATATAAATTTTTATTAAAAATTATATTTCTGTTTTCTGCAAACACCTTTACGCATAAATTTTTTTTGTAATACATACGCAAAACAGCCCTGCAACTACTGAGAACTATAGAGCGCATTAAAAATTGAAATAACCTTCCAAATATGACAGGAACTATACCAGCGGACTGAAACGGCACGTTACACTGCCTGCGGCTGCCGTTTTCGCAGCGAATCGCCGCCGGTCAGGGGCCGCCCCTCGGGATGCCGCGCATGCGCCCCGCAAGCCCGCCGATACACGCGAAAAAAAGCACGCGCACAACCCATCCTGTTTTGCCAAAACCGGCAAGGCCGCCCCACCGGCGCGCCTGAACGCTCCCAGTCACCACAGCCAGAGAAAATACATGCCCGCACTGCCCGAAGAAAGTATGCTTGTTGAACAGGTCATGCATGACAATCCGGAAACCCTGACCCCCGAACACAGGCTCAAAGACGCCCTGCCAGTCTACGAGCGGCACGGGGTCAACTGCGTGCCCATTCTGGATACGGATAAAAAGGTGCGCGGCATTCTGACCATATTTCGTCTTGTGCAGGCCATACGGCAGGGCAAATCCTTTGAGACGCCCATTGGTGAAGTAATGGATGTGGACCTTGTAAGCATCCGCAATGACGCAACATTTGGCTCCGCATGCAGCCTGCCCATAGACAGGATGCTTGTTCTCGACCACGAGGACAAACTGGTGGGCGTGCTGACCAAGAAAGATCTTATCCATAAAATCTACAATGCCTTCTGCAATGCCGACTGCCACAACAGGGAACTGGACGCGGTCATCAACTGCGCCACGGACGGGATCATCATCTTTGACCAGGAAGGCGTCCCCCTGTACACCAACGATAAAATACGTTCCCTGCTGCCGGACTGCGACAACCTGCGGGAGCCGGATTCTCCCGCCATGACGGCGGTGGCCGACCTGCTCAAAAAAACCATGTCCTCACGCAGGGCGGGCAGCACTCTTTTGGAAGACTGCAGCGGCAAACAGGTGGTCTTTACCATCACCCCCATATTTGACGCGGACCAGCGGCTTTTCCGCTGCGTTCTTTCCGCCCAGGATATGACCGAAATCACGCGCTTGCAGGAAGAGGCCGAAAACAGCCGCCGCAAGCTGGCGGCATTTCAGGAGGCCAGCCTCAAGGGCACGAAAATCATTGCCCACAACCCCGCCATGCTGCGTCTGCTGGACGAAGCGGCTCGCCTGGGCGGGGTGGACTCCACCGTGCTCATCACCGGAGAAACCGGCGCGGGCAAAGAAGTTGTGGCCATGAACATCCATAACCACAGCAAGCGCCGCCACGGCCCTCTCGTGCAGATCAACTGCGGCACCATCCCGCAGCACCTTCAGGAAGCGGAGCTGTTCGGCTACGAAAAAGGCAGCTTTACGGGCGCCAACTCGAGCCGTGTGGGTATGCTGGAAGTAGCCCATGAGGGCACGCTCATGTTCGACGAAGTGGGCGAAATGGATATGGCCCTTCAGGTCAAACTGCTGCGCGCCCTTCAGGAGGGCGTTATCTACCGCATAGGCGGGCGCAAGCCTGTCCGGATTGATGTGCGCATCATAGCCATGACCAACCGCGACCTGCTCAAGATGGTGCGCGAAAATACTTTCCGCGAGGATCTCTACTACCGCCTCAATGTCATTCCCCTTTCCGTGCCTGCCCTGCGGGAGCGGCCCGAAGATATCCTGCCGCTGGCACGGCATTTCCTTTCCTGCTTCGGCAAGAAATACTCCTGCCACTGCCACATAAATCCTCAGGAAGAAGAGATGCTTCTCGGTTATTCCTGGCCCGGCAATGTGCGGGAGCTCGCCAATTTTATGGAACGCCTGACCATTGCGAACCTTTCACCCGGAAACAGCGCACTGATATGGGAAAGCTTCGCCCGGCAGGAAGGGCAGCCTGCCCCCTCCCGCAGCGCACCCATGCGTGAGCAGTTGCGACATTTTGAAAAACAATGCCTTGAAAGCGCCCTGCACAATGCGCCAAGCATCAGGGGAGCGGCCCGCAGTCTCGGCATTTCACACGCCACGCTTCTGCGTAAAATGCGGGAATACGACATCGTGGTTCAAAATTAAACCATACCTCGGGCGCACAGGCCCGATCCCGCCAATCTGTTGCCAGCCCAGCGCGCAAATGCGGTGATGGTTCAAATCTCAACCATATGGTTTGATCTTGAACCATCACCCTTAGCCGGACATGCCTGGATCGTGAAAAAAATATCAATAAATCAAGGCCTGTTATAAAGCCGCACAATCTCCTCCCCTGTCCTCCCGTCTTGCGCATATTCTGCGCCATCTTATCTCAATACATTGAAATAATTAAAAAAACTTTTTGGAACAATGTTTGCTACAGGGGTGCATCCTTACCGGTATACCCGCGAGGAGCGCCAGAGCGCTCCACTGCCGTCAGCGGCAACGGAGTTCTGCTCTGGAGGGAGTCGAGAGGGCTTGGAGCATTTTCAACTTGAAATGCTCAGGCGGCTGCGTGAGCAGCCCCCGCGGTGAAGACGGCATAACTGCTTATTTGCGTGGTTACACGCCGTAAAGGACGTGCTGTCTCACAACACTGCCCGGCATGGGGCAACATGCCGGGCAGTCGTGGCCGGGAACGCGAAGAGGCGCCGCTGCCGAAAACCGGACGTGAACGGCCATGGCCCCTTCGGGCAGCCTTCGCTTGACGGTTGCTTTTTGGAGTATTTCAACCTTGAAACGGTTAAATGCTCCAACGCTGCACGAGAGTGCAGCGCGCCACAACGTGGCGTGGATTCTGCCGCAAATCGCATTTTCGGCAAAATGAATCTGGTCCAGCAGCACGCAAACCCTGTTCGCGCCGATGTTACGGGCGGGCGCACTTCATGACGCACTGCCAGGGCATTTCAGCGAAATGCCCACGGTAAAAACAGAAACGCTCTTGAAAAATATGAGGAGTAATCATGTCATCTTCGGCCATTTGGATGTTTGGGCTTGCCCTGGCCTATACGCTCCTGCTCATTGTCATGAGCCAGATAGCCAGAAAAAAGGCGCGGGCGGGTGAAGATTTTTTTGTGGGCGGGCGAAAGTTCAGCCGCTGGACCGTGGCCTTCTGCATCACGGGCCTGTTTTCCGGTTCCACCTATATAGCCATTCTCGAGCTTTCCTACCTCACGGGCATTTCAGCCCTGTGGTACGGCGTGGCAGAACTGACCCATGTGCTGATCATCGCCCTGGTGCTTATCGGCCCCTTCCGCAAGCGCATGATGGTCACGATTTCCGGACTCATCGGCGACAAGTACGGCAGGGCCGCCAAGGGCATTGCCGGGGGCATTACGGCCATCACCTTTCCCATGTGGTCAGTGGCCACGGCTCTGGCGTTCGCCTCATGCATCAACGCCATCACCGGCATGGACATGCTGCTCTCCGTGGTGCTCACGGCCGCGCTCATGTACGTCTTTCTCAGTGCGGGCGGCATGTGGTCGGTGGCCATGACGCAGACCGCCAACTTCTTTGTTTTCATGATCATGTTCGCGGTCGCCATCTATGCCATCGCGGTCAATCCCGGTTTTGGCGCGGTGGCCGACCTGCTGACCAGGGACGCCAAATACGGCAATCTTACCAGTGTTGGCCTGCAAACCATCCTGGCATGGTTCGGCACCTTTCTTATTAACGTGCTGCTGGCCCAGGCCGCTTTTCAGATGGCCCTTTCGTGCAAAACCGCTGACGAGGGCCGCAAGGGTCTGCTCATCGCCAGCGGATTCAACGTCATCTTCATTGCCATGGGCGTGCTTGTGGGCGCGGCGGCGGCCATTGCCATGCCCGGCAACGCGCGCGGCCTGGTTGCCGTGCCCAAATATCTTATGGAAACCCTGCCGGCGCCCATGGTCGGCCTGTTTACCCTGGGCATATGGGCCTGCGCCCTTGGCTGGGGCGCTCCCTGCCAGTTCTCCGGCGCAACCAGCCTTGGCCGCGACGTGGGCTCGGCCATCTGGCCCGACGCCAGTGACGCCAGACTCGTCAAACTTACCCGCCTTTCACTGCTGGCCCTCACCTGCCTCATGATCCTGTTCGGCTATCTGCGCTCGGAGCAGGCGGCATGGTGGAACATCTTCGCCTGGACAGCCCGCAACGGCGCAACCTTCGCCCCGATGGTGGCGGCCCTCTTCTGGAGCGTGGCCACGCCGCGCGGCGCTCTGACGGCCCTTATCGCGGGCTGCGGCGCGGGTCTTGTCTGGAACTGGCTCGGCGGATGGGCCGTCAGCAGCTTTTACCTCAAGATCCATCCTGTATGGGTAGCCATGGCGGCCAACATCATCGGCATGTGCATAGTTTCCCTGGCGGAAAAGGGATGGAGCTTCATAAGCCCCTCCGGCGGGCTCAAGGTTTTGCGCAATGCGGCCGTGGCGCTTGCCATCATACTGGGCGCGGCCCTCGCGGCGGCTGGCACGTGGTTTTACCAGACAGGCCTTTGGGGCATGACGGCCTTCCTGACCGTCCTCTGCGCCTGGGTCGCCCTTATCTTCAGCACAGAACGCCAAAAAACCACTACGATATAAGGATTTCACATCATGCCCAAGATTCACGTGGAATGGAAAGGAAACATGATTTTTGAGGGAAAGGATTCCGACGGGCACAGCCTGGTCATGGACGCTTCAGCCATTTACGGCGGCAACAATCAGGGCGTGCGGCCAATGGAAATGCTGCTTATTTCCCTGGCCGGCTGCACGGGGATCGAAGTAGGCCACGCCATGAACAAGATGCGCCTTGAGTATACAGCCTTCAGCATAGCCGCCGACGCCGTTCGCCGCGAGGAAGTGCCCCAGATATTCACCGAAATCAACGTGGAGTATACCGTTGAAGGCCAGAGCATCAGCCTGGACAGGTTTGTGCGCGCTTTTGAACT
This sequence comes from Desulfovibrio simplex, assembly GCF_055387835.1. Classification (NCBI taxonomy): domain Bacteria; kingdom Pseudomonadati; phylum Thermodesulfobacteriota; class Desulfovibrionia; order Desulfovibrionales; family Desulfovibrionaceae; genus Desulfovibrio; species Desulfovibrio simplex. The sequence goes on along the minus strand of NZ_AP042377.1, from coordinate 3,206,798 downwards.
TGGCGCTGTGAAATACTGCTCCGTGGCCAACATGCTCAAGGCGTGCAGCAAGATCAATTACAGCTTCGTTCTTAACGGCCAGCGCCACACCTATCCTCTGTCCGGAGAACAGGCTGACGATACGGCCGAGGGTTAACCCGTCCGGGGCCGCTACCCCGAAAAGACGGTGACGCCACGCCGGGCGGACTCCCGTCAGGCGGCAGCCAAACCCCTGCCGCATCAAATCCGCCGTGATGCAGGCTTCCGTCTTTCCGGACCCGCCGCCGCGCCTCTTGCAACAGGAAGCGCGGCGGCTTTTCACACCGGCAACCATAAGGAGAAAACATGGCTGACCACACCCTGCCCGAGGATCGCACATATACCAGTGAGCACATCTGGCTGCTTGAAGACGAAGACGGCTTCACCATCGGAATTTCAGACTATGCTCAGGCCCAGCTGGAAGAAGTGGTCTATGTTGACATGCCTGCTGTGGGTGATCCGCTTGAAGCGGGAAAAGAATTCGGCTCCGTGGAATCTATGAAGTCCGTCAATGCCCTGTTCGCTCCTGTTGCAGGCGAGGTTACGGCCATAAATACCAGCCTTGAAAGCCGGCCAGGGCTTGTCAACAGCGACTGTTACAGGCAGGGCTGGATTGTGCGCCTGCGCAGGACAGAACCCCGTTCGGCAACAGCTCTGCTCACCGCCGAAGAATACCGGGCGCTCCTGGAATCGCAGGCGTAGTCCTGTCCGGGCCAACATCACGCGCAGCACGAGGTAAAAAAATGCGAAAACTGACCATCATCGGCAGCGGCCCCGGCGGATACACGGCGGCATTCGCGGCAGCCAGAGCCGGGCACAGCGTAACCCTTGTGGAAAGCGCGGCCGTCGGAGGCACCTGCCTGCACACCGGCTGCATTCCCACCAAGACCTTCAAAAGTTCGGCAGACACGCTGGAAAAAATCCGCCACGCGGACGGGCTCGCCATCACCGGCTGCACCAAAGCCGCCATTGACATGCCAGCCCTGCTCGCACGCAAGAACAGCGTCATCAACCTGCTGGCGACAGGGCTGGAAAAAACCTGCGCCAGCCTTGGCATCACGCTGCTGCGGGGCAGGGGCAGGGTGGCAAGCCGCCGGGAAGTTGTGGTGACAACGCAGGAATGCTCCATGCCTGTGGCGGGCGACAACGTCATCATCGCCACAGGTTCCCGCCCCCTGAACCTGCCCTCATTGCCCACTGACCATAAGCGCATTCTCGACAGCGATGACGTGCTGCGGCTGGACCACATGCCCCCCTCGGTCATTATTGTCGGCGGCGGCGTCATCGGTTGCGAGATGGCCTGCATCTTCAGATCCTTCGGCGCGGCCGTCACCGTTATCGAAGGCCAGAACCGCCTGCTGCCCATTCCCTCGGTTGATGCGGAAATGAGCAAACTGCTGCTGCGGGAAATGAAAAAAGCGGGCATCCGCGTTGAACTCGGCAAGACCGTCAGTTCCGCCGTGACGGAGCGCGACTGCGTAAAGCTTGTCACAGCTTCCGCACGGCCTCAGGATGCCGGTCAGGCTCACGCGGGCGTGCTGGAAGCGGAGTCGGTCTTTGTTACCGTGGGTCGTGAGCCAAGAACCGGAGGACTCGGCCTTGCGGAAGCGGGCATCGCCGTGACGCCAAGAGGCTGGATCAAGGTGGACGACTGCCTGCAAACGTCCCTGCCCGGCGTATACGCCATTGGCGACGTTCTCGGGCCCGAGAAAATCATGCTGGCCCATATGGCCTCGGCCGAAGCCGAACATGTGGTGGCGCATCTGGATGCGCCCGCGCCCTGCGATTACAGCGTCGTGCCCTCGGCCATCTTCACCACGCCGGAAATCGGCTGCGTGGGTCTTTCAGAAGAGCAGGCCGTGGCTTGCGGCCTGCCTGTGCGCTGCACAATGATGCAGGTCAGGGAACTGGGCAAGGCCCACGCCATGGGCGAAATCGCCGGCGTGTTCAAGCTGGTGGCGCATGCCGGGGACAATACCATTCTTGGCGCGCACCTTTGCGGCCCGCACGCCACTGACCTTGTGGCCGAGGCTGCCCTGGCCATCCGCATGGGAGCTACGGCAGACGATGTGGCGCGCACCATTCACGCCCACCCCACCCTGGCCGAAGGTTTTTACGAACTTTGCCACAAGGCCGCGCGGCAATGAATGCTTTGTGGGGGAGGGACCCTTTTGCAAAAGGGTCCCTCCCCCACACCCCCACCCCCTAAAACTCTTACTGTATTTTAGTGTGGGCAAAGGGCTTTCTAATCTTAGAGCAGATTACCTTTGAGAATATACATTCTCAAAGTTTAAGGCACGCTCACTTCGGCGTTTAACCGCGCAGATAAACTGCGCTGACGCCTCCGTAGCGAACGTCTGCTCACGCAGCCTTCAGAGCAATTTAAAAATTAAATTGCTCTAAGGAGGCCGGAAACAGCGCTTTTCCAGGCATCACGCCATGTTAAATTTATCCGCTTCTGAGTGGTTTGACGGTAAAACCCGCTGGCGCCCTGCCGCGCGCCAACAAAAAATCCCCGTGGAAATCCACGGGGATTTTGTTGTGTATCAGTCTGTTACGCGCCTGCTGTGCGTCCTTTATGCGTCTATCGTGCGCATGGTCGCACCTGGTACTGCCTGGTACACGACCGGGACATGCCCGCCCACGCTTCAGAAAGCGAAATGGTCAGGCAAAGGCGTAGCCAGCTTCCAGAGCCTTCATGTTGGCCGGAATAAGCTTGGCGTAATGGGCGCTTGTCACCCGTTTGATCGTTTCCTGCACTTCGGCGAGCGGCAGCGCTCCCGTAGCCTTGAGCCACGCGCCGAGAGCCACCATGTTGGCCATCTTCACACTGCCCAGTTCATGAGCCATGTCGTTGACCGGGATATAGACAGTGCGCAGGGAGGCGTCCAGAAGCTCCTTGCCCACCAGGGAGGCGTTGACCACCTGCACCCCGTCCTTGTGCAGACGCGGCTGGAACTTGGTCAGCGAGGGTTCGTTGAGGATGATGGTGGACAAGGGCTCACGCACCAGCGGTGAACCGATGGCGTGTTCGTCCATAACCACCGTGCAGTTGGCCGTGCCGCCGCGCATTTCCGCGCCGTATACGGGGATGAAGCTCACCTCAAGGCCGTGCTCCATACCCGCCTGTGCCAGAAGGTTGCCTATCAGCATGACCCCCTGGCCGCCGAACCCGGCTATAATGACGTCCTGATAACTACTCACGGCCTGCCTCCCCGGCTGTATGCCCCGTCGCGCCTTCTGCGGGCACGGTTACATCCTTGTACACGCCCAGGGGAAACACGGGAATCATGACCTCGGAAATGCGCTTGTTGGCGGCTATGGGGTCCATATGCCAGTTGGTGGGGCAGCCGGAAAGCAACTCCACAAAACCGAAGCCGAGCCCCTGCAACTGGACGTCAAAGGCCTTGCGCACGGCCTTTTTCGCCGCGCGCACGTTTTTGACGGAATCCAGCGAACAGCGCGCGGCATAGGCCACGCCGTCCAGCTGGGCCATGATTTCGGCCATACGGATGGGGCCTCCCTCATTGCCAAGGCTGCGGCCCTGGCGCGTGGTGGTGGTTTTCTGCCCCAGCAGGGTGGTGGGGGCCATCTGGCCGCCCGTCATGCCGTACACCGTATTGTTGATGAAGACGGTGGTGATCTTTTCGCCGCGGTTGGCCGCGTGCAGGGATTCGGCCATGCCGATGGCGGCCATGTCGCCGTCGCCCTGATAGGTGAAGACCACGGATTCCGGCCTGGCGCGGCGCACGCCCGTTGCCACGGCGCAGGCGCGTCCGTGCGGGGCTTCAAGACCGTCCACGTTGAAGTAGTCATAGGTAAAGGTGGCGCAGCCCACCGCAGCCACAAGTATGGTGCGGTCCGCCACGCCCAGTTCGTGCAGCACCTCGCTCACCAGCCTGTGGGCTATGCCGTGGTGGCAGCCGGGGCAGTAGTGGGTCTGGCGCTCGTTGAGCACGGGGTTCACATCAAAAACCAGGGTTTCGCCCTCTTGCGGCAGCCATTGGGCGTCCATTTGCTGAGCTGACATGGCTATTTCTCCTTGAGGGCCTGTAGCATGGGTTCACGCAGGGCGTCAGCACCGATGAAGAGGCCGGGCATGATGCCGTGCCAGAGCACGGAAGACGCGCTTACGCCGGGCTGGGCAAAAAGGGCCAGCCGGACGTCTTCCACCATCTGCCCCGTATTCTGTTCCATAACCAGAAAACGGCGTCCGGGCGCGAGAGCGCGCAGGGCCTCATCCGGGAAAGGAAAGAGCGTGACGGGGCGGAACAGGCCGACCTTGTGGCCCTCGGCCCGCAACTGGCGTATGGCGCTGCGGGCTATGCGGGCAATGGAGCCAAAGGCCACCACCACAAGCTCGGCGTCGTCAACGTCCACGCATTCCCACGCGCACTCGGCCTTCATGTCTTCGTACTTTTTCATAAGCATACGGTTGCGCTCGGCCAGCGCGCCCTCAGCAAGATACACGGACTTGAGCAGGCGCGGCGAGGCGTCCGCGCCCCGCTTGCCGTATCCTTCAAGCCTCCAGTCCCTGCTCATGGCCGCCAGCGCTTCGGGCGACACCGCGTCAGCGGGCGGCACACGCCGCACCGGTTCCTTTATCTGGCCCACAATGGCGTCGCCAAGCACCATGACCGGGTTGGCGTACTTGTAGGCCAGGGCAAAGGCGCGAAACATGAAGTCATAGCATTCCTGGGCCGTGGCCGGAGCCAGCGTCAGGTTGCGGTGGTCGCCGTGACCGCCGCCCTTGACGGCCTGGAAATAGTCGCCCTGGGAGGGGCCTATGTCGCCAAGACCCGGCCCGCCGCGCTGCATGTTGACCATGACGCCAGGAATATGGCTGCCCGCCATGTAGGAAATGCCTTCCTGCATGAGGGATATGCCGCAGCTCGATGAAGACGTGAGCGCCGGAATGCCGCAGGCCGCGGCGCCCAGCAGCATATTGACCGCCGCCACTTCGCTTTCGGCCTGCACAAACTGGCCGCCGTTCTCCGGCAGCAGCGAGGAAAGCACTTCCGGGATTTCATTCTGCGGCGTGATGGGATACCCGAAATAGCAGCGGCAGCCCGCGTCCACAGCGCCAAAGGCCACGGCTTCGTTGCCTTTTATGAGAATACGTTCAGAGGAGTTTTGGCCCTGACTCATGCCTCGCCCCCTTTCTTTTTTTCGCTTTTGAACACACGAATGGCCAAATCAGGGCACATCAGGGCGCAGGAGGCGCAGCCGGTGCACTGCCCGTCCATCTCCATAACCTCGTACCCATGACGGTTAAAACGGCCCGATGGCCGTAAAATATGCACAGGACAGGCCTCCACGCACAGGCGGCAGCCCTTGCAGCGTTCTTCCAGAAAAACGACTCGTGACATGTATGCTCCTTGAGGCGCCTTGCCCGCCGGGGGGATGGGAAAGAGCAGTCTTGCGACAGGCCCGTTCCGGGAGGCTTTGCCGTCAAAGCCTCGTCTGTGCCAGGTCATGCCGCATCGGGACCACCCCGCGCGGCAGACCATGCCGCAGCCCGCCCTTGTTCCGGCTTGCCGGAAAAACTGACGGCCAGCGGCAAAGGGCGTCAGCGGATCAGCATGGCATCCCCATATGAAAAAAATCTGTACCCTTTGGCAATAGCCTCGGCATAGGCGTCCAGCATGCGCTTGCGCCCCGCAAAGGCTGCGACCAGCATCAGCAGTGAGGATTCCGGCAGATGGAAGTTGGTCACAAGACCTTCAACCACGCGGAAGGGCCTGCCGGGGTAAAGAAAAATATCCGTCCAGCCCGTATAGGCCTGCACCCGGCCGCACAGTTCCGCAACGCCCTCAAGGGCGCGCAGGCTGGTTGTGCCCACGGCGATGACGGGCCTTTTCTGCGCGCGCGCCTCTGCAATGGCCAGAACCGTAGATTCAGGAATTTCAACATATTCCCGGTGCATGCGGTGGCTGCGGATGTCGGGGGTCCGCACAGGGCTGAAGGTGCCATACCCCACGTACAGGGTCACCTCTGCCCACTGAATCCCCTTTTCCGCCAGCCTTTCGCGCAACGGCGGCGTAAAATGCAGGCCCGCCGTGGGCGCGGCTACCGACCCGGTCTTGTCCTGCCGGGCATAGACGGTCTGGTAGCGGCTCAGGTCTTCTTCTCCGTCAGGGCGTTTGATGTAAGGCGGCAGGGGAATGTGTCCCGTGGCCGCAAAAGCCGCGGCCAGATCGCCCTTCCAGCCCAGGCGCACGCGGCGCTGCCCGAAGGGGCCGGATTCCAGCACGGTCACGCGGATACCGGCGCCAAAATCAAAGGACTCCCCTTCGCGGACACTGCCGCCCGAACGCACAAGCCCCTCTGCTTCTGCAAAAAAGCCGCCGCTTTTGTCGGCCTTGGCCCGCTCGACCACCAGGGGCAGGGGCGTGAGCAGCAAAAATTCCACCTTGCCGCCCGTGGAGCGCGTACCCAGAAGGCGCGCCTGCAATACACGGGAATTGTTGGCTATCAACAATGCCCCTTCGGGCAGACAGTCCGGCAGGTCACTGAACTTTTCATGGCGCAGGTCAAGCGCGCCTGTGCGCGACATGGCGAGCAGCCGCGAACTGCCCCGTTCTTCAGGGGGGAACTGGGCGATCTGTTCCTGCGGCAGGTCGAAATTATAATTTTCCAGTAAAAAATCCGCTTCCTCAATGTGCATGGCTTCCGAGCCTTGGTTATATGTTCCCGCCAGTTGCGCCGCTGCCGCTCTTGTCAGCGCGGGGCGTTGAGGCTAGGGTGACTTGATTGCCCCCCTCGGCGTTACGATGGGAGGGAAGGAGTATAGCCATGCGGCGGCCTCTTGTCATCATTACGTTACTGGCACTTCTCGCAACTCTGCCGGGCTGCGCCTCCATAGGGCTGGAAAATCCTTTTTCCAACGACCCGCTGACTGGCGGCACAGACACCACCACAAGCCTGCTGCTCGGCGTGCCCACGCCCGCAGGCATGCAGCGCTTCGGCTCGCACGGCTTTCAGGACTTTGGCCCCGGCGGCGGGCGCCAGGGGCTGGAAGTGCTGCGCGGCAAGGTGGACACGGGATTTGCGGCGCAGGTCATGTACTCCGGCCTGCAAAGCCAGGGCTGGCAGTTGCGCGTGGCCCTGCGCAAGGGGGCGCGCGCCGTCTATGTGTATGACCGTGGCGCTGCCATGGCTGTGCTGACCTTTGACAGCCAGACCTTGCTGACTGTTCTGAATATCTGGGTGGCCGACCGCCTGCCCGACGGCGCGCCCCTGCCCATGCAGGACGCCGCAGGCGCAAGCTCAAGCTCCGGCGGGTCCGGCGGCCTTGGCGGCTCGAGCGATGCCGGCGGCATGAACACCGCCCCCCAGGGCGGGCAGACTGGCCGTAGCGGCGGTACATACGGCAGTGGCGGCAGCAGCGGCAGCAGCAGCGGCGGCATACAGGAGCGAAATTTATGATCGACCAGAAAAGCGGCCTGAAAACGCCCTTTGATCACAGCACACGCTTTGCGCAAAAGCGCCTGCATCTCGGCGTGTGCGGCTCCGTGGCCTGCTACCGGGCTGCGGATCTTCTCCGGGCCTGGCGCGGCATGGGCATCCATGTCTCGGCCACGCTCTCTCCCGGAGCGCGGCATTTTGTGACGCCCATGCTTTTTGAATCCCTGGGCGCGACGCCTGTCTATGAAGACATGTTCACCCCGGGGCAGGAAATTTTCGCCCATCTTGAACCGGGGCAGCACGCCCACGTCATGGTGGTGGCCCCGGCCTCGGCCAACGCGCTCTTCCGCCTTGCCCACGGCGCCGCCGACGACATGCTGGCCGCGCAGGCACTGGCCTTTGACGGTCCTCTTGTCGTCGCTCCGGCCATGAATCCGCGCATGTGGGCCAACCCCGCCACGCAGGCCAATGTGGCCCTGCTGCGCGAACGGGGAGCCTGCGTCGTCGCCCCCGGCTGCGGCGGCACCGCCTGCGGCGATGAGGGCGAAGGCAGGCTGGCCCCCCTGCACGACATTTTTCTTGCCGCCTTGCGGGCGCTGTCCCCGCAGGATATGGCGGGCAGGCGCGTTATGGTCACCCTTGGCCCCACGCGCGAAGCCTGGGACGGGGTACGCTTCTGGTCCAACCCCTCCAGCGGCCTCATGGGCGCGGCCCTGGCCGTCTGCGCGTGGCTGCGCGGCGCGGAGGTCACGGCCATATGCGGCCCCGGCGTGCGCACGCGCATGCCGCAGGGTATGGCACGGCGGGACGTTGTCAGCGCCAGAGACATGTTTGCCGTGGCCGCCAGCCTCTGGCCCCAGATGGATGTGGGCATGTTCACCGCCGCGGTGGCGGACTTTTCGCCCAAGCCCCTGGGCGGGCGCAAATTCAAAAAATCCGAAGCTCCGCAGGGGTTCAGCCTGGACTTTCAGCCCAATCCCGACATTTTGCAAAGCCTTGCGGAGCAGCGCGCGCCCGGACAGAAAATTCTGGCCTTTGCCGCTGAAACCGCGCCGGACATGCACGCCCTGCTGCCTCTGGCCCACGCCAAGCTTGCCCGCAAAAAGGCCGACCTCCTGGCTGGCAACCTCGTCAATGCCGCAGACAGCGGCTTTGGCTCGCCCACCAACAGCATGGCCGTGGTGGACGCCAAGGGGCGCGAAGAAATCTGGCCCAACCAGAGCAAGGCCGACGTGGCCTGGGAGTTGTGTTCGTGGCTTTTGCGTATGTAAATCCCCTGTCAGCCCTGTGGCAACGCCGGGGCCTCTCCAATCTGCTCATGCCCGAAGGCTTTGACGCCTTTGCGCCGCCGCAGCCTGAAACCACGGCCCGGCCGCCCATGCGCGGGACTGCGGGCAGCGCGGCGAACGGCCATGGCGGCAGGCAGAGCGGAACGGCCACGTTCTCCGGCCAAACAGGGACATCACGACAGGCGACAACGCCCGGCCCAACAGGCGCATCAGGCCCAGCAGAAACATCGGGCCGGCCGGGGCCATTGGGGCAAAGCTCCAGGCCAGCGCGCCTACCTGCCGGCCCAGCCGGGCAGGACGGGCATGGCGCACACCGCGCGGCGGCACAGGCCGCGCCGTCCCAGCCCGCATCCGGCGGGCGCGCAGACGCTGCGTCCGGCCACCCGTGGAAGCCCCTGCCGCCCCACGTCTGGCCCGCGCCCTGGCGTCAGCAGATGGAAAAAACACGACCCGGTCTGGTGCTGTGGACCTACTGGAGTCTCGGTCTTGATCTCTGCGACCCGCAGGCTGAAGGCCGCCTTGAGCGCAGGGCTTTTTTGCAAAAACTGCTTCAGGATCTGGCGCACCCTGCCGGCACCCATACCTTCTGGCCCGCCGGCATGCCCTCCGCGCCGGAAGACCGCACGCCCGGCATGGATGAAGGCCTTGTGCCGCACGCCGACGCCTTCTGGTCGGGAACCTCGCGCCTCGGCGCACGGGGCGTGGTGGTTATGGGCTCCGCGGCCGTAAAGGCGCTGGGCCTGCCCCCCGGCCTGCGGCCCCTCCAGCAGACCCGCTACAGGGGCCACATGGTGTGGGTACTGTGGGATGTGGACTATATGCAGCGTGAAGACCAGCGCTATGCCTCCATGCTGGCCTTTTTGCGGCAGGCCCTGCGGCAGGTCGCCCGCTAGGGCAATATACTTTGAGAGGTTTTGTGGGGGAGGGACCCTTTTGTAAAAGGGTCCCTCCCCCACGCCCCCTCCCCCTAAAACTTTTAGGGAAACGCTGATTTATTTCGTTTGGCGGCGTTGCTTCACTTTTTTTGAAACAGTCGAGGACGGAAGAGTCCACTCCTGCTTGAAAAAAGATCGCGCCTTGCCAAACGAAATAACTGCGCGTTTCCAGGAGGTTCGTTAATCAGGGCTTCCTTAGAAGAGCAATTTCAAAATGAACTTGCTCTAAAACGCACGAAAGTGCGGCGTGCCGCATGGGAAGGAAGGTCTTGGGCATCAACTGGAGCCGTACCGCCGCTGCACCCAGCCCGAAGTGTTGTTGCTTTTTTTTTGAACGCCACGCGGGGTACGCCAGCCCCTGTAAAACACGCGCCGTTCTTCGCCGTTTTTTTCGGCGCGGGCTGCGCAAAACTGTTTTTGGCTTGGGAGGATTTTGTGTTTATCGCCATCGGCCTCATGTTTCTGGGCATTGCCGTGGGCCTTCTGCTGCGCGGCAGGCCGCTGGCCGCCAAGCTCACGCGCTGCGTCACCCCGGCCATTATGCTGCTGCTCTTTGCCCTCGGCATTTCCGTGGGCGGCAACAGCGCCCTCATGGCGACCCTGCCCAAACTGGGCGGCGCTGCCGTTGTGCTCACCCTGGGGGGCATTGCGGGCTCTCTTGCCTGCGTGCTTTGCATCCGCCGCTTTTTTCGCCAACCGCCGGAACCCGATGCCCTCTCGCCACGGCCTCACGCCGGGAACCAGGCGGGCGCGCCGTCTTCTTCCAGTCGTGAGGGTTCACAGGCATGACGGGCAGCCTCGTCATCCTGTTTTTTTTCGGCGCTGGCCTGCTGCTGGCCCGCGTGGGCTTTATCCCCGACTATTTCATTGAACACGACATGACGCTCTTCATGCTGTGGCTGCTCATGATCCTTGTGGGCATCTCAATGGGGTCGGACAGGCGGCTCGGCGAAATGCTGCGCAGCCTGCGGCCCCGTGTGCTGCTGCTCCCCCTGGCCACCACTGTGGGTACTTTTGCCGGAACGGCCCTTGTCAGCCTTTTTCTCGTATACAGCGCTGCCGAATGCATGGCTGTGGGCGCGGGATTTGCCTACTACTCGCTTTCTTCCATCTTCATCACGCAATACAAGGGGCCGGAACTGGGAACCATTGCCCTTATCAGCAATATCCTCCGCGAACTCATCACCCTGCTCTTCACGCCGCTGCTGGTGCGCTTTATGGGCCCCACGGCGGCCATCAGCTGCGGCGGCGCTTCCACCGTCGACACAACCCTGCCCGTCATTACTCGCTACGCCGGAAACCAGTGGGTGTTCATATCCATTGTGCACGCCCTTGTTCTGGACTTCAGCGTGCCGTTCTGGGTGACGTTTTTTTGCAGCATTTGAGCCAGCGTTCATGTTGAAATGCTTTATTGAAATGCCTTGTGGGGGAGGGACCCTTTTGCAAAAGGGTCTCCTCCCCCACGCCCCCACCCCCTAAAACTTTTACTGTGTTTTGGTATAGAGCATTTTACCTTTGAAAAAGTGTAAATGCTCTAACGCTGCACGAAGGTGCAGCGCGCCACAACGTGGCGTGGATTCGGCCGAAAATCGCATTTTTCGGCTGAATAAAAACTTTGAAATGTGAAGCATTTCACAGTTAATCTGTTCTGGTACAACGAATTTTCTGATCTGAGGCGCTGGCGCGAGAGACAGCGCCTTCCAGACATCATTTAAAAGTATATCTGTTTTATAATTTTATTGTTAAATTTCTCAGGCGACCGCGGGAGTGGAAGCGCGCGATGAGGGCATATGAACTGTGTATCAGCGCGGTTACGCACGCGAAAGAGCGGGGTTGAATCTTTGCGAATATATATTCTCAGCGACAAGCAGCGCCACCAAGGCAGGCGCAGGCAACGCCGCTACGCATGAACCTGAAAAAAAGAAATGTGACGGGTCGCCTTGCCAGGAGAGTAAAAAACCATAAGTATGGATGAAGAGCCAGAACACAGCCTCTGGAGGATATGGATCATGGCCCGCATGCGCTCAGCCAAACACAAGCTGAAAGATACCATCAACAGTCCGGAATGGCGCAGCCATCTTGACGAAATAGCCCAGGGCGGCCTTGAGAACGTAGGCCCGCTGTTTTCTTTTCTTTTACTCGGCCCGCAAACCATGCACCGGGCCGCCGTGGCCCTGGGACAGGTAACGGCCCGGCTTGCCGAAACCCAGCCCGAGGCCGCCAAAAACATCATCCGCCGCCTCATGTGGCACCTCAATGAAGAATCCGGCAATATCGGCTGGGGCATCCCCAACGCCTTTGCCGAAATTCTGGCCGCCAGCGCCCCCCTTGCCAAGGATTTTCACCGCATTCTTATTTCCTACGTCATTGACCTTGGTCATGACGACAATTTTTGCGACCACGACATCCTGCGGCGCTCCTGTTACTGGGGCATAGGCCGACTGGCGCAGGAGCGGCCAGAACTGTGCCTTGGCGCGCGAAAATGGCTGCTTAACGGGCTGGAAGACCAGGATGTCATCTGCCGGGGCATGGCCGCCTGGGCCCTGAGCCAGTTGCCCCCGGACCTCATGGACGTGCCCGCCCTGCGCCGCCTGGCTGACGCCGGGCTCGAAGAACAGTGCGAACTCTTTGACGGCAACATCGTGTATGAAAAAAGCGTCAGCCAGATCGCCCGTGATGCTCTGGAAAAACTCACTGCCTGATTTTTCCATAAAATCCCCGCACATAGAAAAGCCCCCTTTCGGGGGCTTTTCTATCATGAACGTCCGGGCGCCTCACGGCATCTGCCGCAGCACCGCAGCACGTCCATACACGACACAAGCCACGCCAGAACGGTTTCACGTGCGACGTGCTCTGGCTTTGGGGAGCGCCCGCCTGCCGTGGGGTGTAAACGCCTCTGTTGTTTGTGCCCGCTCGCGTCGACGCTGGCGCGCCAAAGCCGTTACGCACTGATACGCGCAGTGTCAGCCTGCTCTTATGTGCAAAATAACCCTTTTTATTTTATCATGTTATCGCAGTTGCGCACAAATGTTCCTTTTTTTTACGCACAGCCGTGCGCGGGCTGCCACGGCAAAAGAAGACGCCAGGGGCACCGTCACGTCACGGTCGCCCTGGCGTCTGTTTTTCAGACTACGATAAGAAGCCCGCCAGATTTTAAAGCAGATAAACGTTTATCTGGGTCGCCGGCTTCAGCTCAGAAAATCCATTGTGCCATGCAGAACTGCAACAAGAGTAACGCTGCACGAAAGTGCGGCGCGCCACAACGTGGCGTGGATTCAGCCGAGCTTTAGCCGTTGTGACGAAGGAAGCTACGGATGCTTCAAGCGTTGTGGCGCAGGCTTAAAGCGTTGTGACGCAGGAAACTACGCTTGAAGACAGCATGCGTAACGACACGGCTTGTCCCTTACAATCGCTGTCGCCATCCGTAAGCGGCAAAGACCCGCTGACGGCTCCGCAAACCGCATTTTTTGGCTGAATGAAAACTTTGAAATGTTAAGCATTTCAAAGGTAATCTGCTCTAGGGGGTGGGGGCGTGGGGGAGGAGACCCTTTTGCAAAAGGGTCTCCTCCCCCACAAAGCACTCCAAAGTAATATTACGGTACATCTATCCCGGCTCAGTCTTCTGTCTTCCGGCTTACCAGGCCCTGTTCCTCAAGCTGCCGCATGACGGCGCTGCACCGAAAAATATCCGTGCCCACGATTTCGGCTTCGTCCAGCAAGCTCATACTTCCGTCGGCATAGGCCAGCAGGTCCATCATGAGATCCACCTGCTCGGTACAGGAATATCTGGTGCTCAGCGTGGGATACAGCCCCCGCTTGCCCAGTTGCGGTTCGCACAGAACCCTGCACTGGTATGTTACATTTTCTTCAATTGTTTCAAGAACCTTACGCATTATTTCAAAGCCGCCCTGAAGCCCTTTTTCCGTGACCAGCGAGCAGTCGTCCAGCGACGTGTGGTACTCGGGAAAGACATGGTACTTGGTGCGCATGACGCTGCACAAGGGCAGATCAATGCCCGGCGAACAGTACTGCCGCTCGTCGCTGCCCCTGTCATGATAGGTGTAACGCGCAAAGTCCGGGGCAAAGCGCTGCAGCACATGCAGGGCCGCCTTGTCTGCCAGGGTGTTGCCCTTGCGGCTCGGCAGATAGGAGTAGGCGCGATCGTCGCCAAGACAGGTCAGGTTGAAACCGGCCACCACCCGCTGGCGCAACTGCTGATAGTTTTTGCTGAGATAGGTGATGGACCCGATGGTTTCGGGCACAAAAACAACGCGGTACGTATAACGGCGCGGCGCTGTCAGCAGCCAGCGGGCCAGGGCTGTGGCCACCACGGGACCGGAAAGCTCATTATTGGCCATGGAGGGGTGGCACACATAGGTGGAAAGAAAGACTTCCTTCTCGCTCTGCCCCGGCAGCACCAGTTCGCCATAGGTGAGGTGACCGGGGGCGAGCGTGGATTTGATCACCGCGTGGTACATGCCCGGTTTGAGCTTCTGGCGCACGCTGTGCTTAAGGCAGAAACCCCAGCGCCGGGCGTAATAGGACGTTACGTAGGGGATGGCTTCGGGCAGGTCCGGCCGGGAGTAGAGATGCTCCTGCAAGTCTTCAAGGGACAGCATGATATCCACAGGCTCGGAATAGCCCACCACATGCAGATTGCTGTGAGAAAAATCGGCGATGACCTCACCGTCCGGGCCTGTCAGCTGTGCTCCGGTGATGTTCCATTCGTCAGGCACTGTCCAGTCGAACACCTGGCTGCCTGACGGGACTTCATGAATTTGCAGGCCCGGCAGTTCTTCCTTGAGTATGGAAAGCGTCTGACGAACGCCGTTGCCGGTGATGCTTCGGCAAATGGGAAAAAGCCGCTGAAGAAAACTGTGCAGATTTGGCATGGGAAGAGCCTTGTGCGTCTCTTGCCCGCCCAGGGGGGCGTGGGCGTATAAATGAAGTAAAAGGACAAGCCGCCTTGTGTGGGCCATTGTGGCAAAGCAAAAACGGCATCTTCCCTCCTGCACAGATGGCGAGCCACATGGGCCGCCTCAACACGCGGCGCTGGCCCCCGTTCGGAACCTTCTCGCCGCTCTCCTCTCGTTGCTTCACCCCGGCATCCGGCCGGAAGCCCCACCGCGTTGCGATGCAGGCATCCGATCCCTATCGGGTCTCTCAAGGCCGGGGTGTCGCCCCAGTCCGTGTATCTCCCCGACATGTGGGGCTATACGGGGCATACGGAAGCAAAAAGACCGCTAATTGTCCAGCACTGTTTGCATGATATGCTCAAAAGAAGGAATCAGTTTTTATAACTGGCTTTCCGAATTAATAATTTTTTTTAATACCGCATGGCTGATCTGCGGCACGCCGGAGCAATCCGGGGCTTGTCGTCACGCCACTGAAACAAAGGCGCACGCGGGCAGGAGCATAAACGCCGTCTGCCGAAAGAGCTTTTTCGCGATGCATGCCGGGCCGCCTGCGGCTGGCAGCCATCGAAGCAGTATCAGGACGCACCGACGTCAAAGGCTCCCCACTTTCGAGGGGAGCCTTTGACGAGGCGACAGCCGGGCGGCTGCGCCATCAGATTCGCGCTGTTCTCAGCTTGCGGTCTGGCCCTGATTCTGGTCCTGACTCTGGCCCTGGTGGCCCCAGATAGTGGTGATAAGCTCATGCAGCTTGACGGAAAGAGCCTTGAGGTCCGGCTTGGTATACTGGGCGTCCGCCCCCACCAGAACGCATTTTTTGGCAAGGCTCTCATTGATCATTGAGGAAAAGATGGCCACGGGCAGTTTTTTGAGCACAGGATCTTCCTTGATGCGCTTGCACAGGGCAAGGCCGTCCATGGCGGGCATTTCTATGTCCGTGATGATCCCCTGCAAAAAGTCCGATATGGGGCGGTTCTCCGCCTCGCAGCGATTACGCACGGCTTGCAGGTAGTCCCAAGCCTCCTGCCCGTTGACGCGCTGCTCCACCTTGAAGCGTCCTTCCTTGTTGAGCAGGTCCAGCAGCAGGCTGCGGATACTGCTGGAATCGTCCACATGCAGGATGGTGTACGTCTTGCCGTCCGTAGCGCCCATGTCGGCTGCGTCAAAGCGCAGGGCCATGGCCGGGTGCAACTCGGCCACAATGGCCTCAAGGTCCAGCAGAAATATGACGCGCTCTTCAAGCCGTACCACGCCGGTGACGGAACTGCGGCTCATGTTCTGCAAAAACTGGCCGGGAGCTTCAACGTCCGTCCAGCTCAACCTGTAGATGCGATTCACGCCGGACACAAGAAAGCCCGTACAGACCCCGTTGAACTCCGTTACAATGACCTTGGCGTCTTCATTGGTAATGGGAGCGCTGCCAAGAAAACGCGCCATGTCGATGAGCGGCACGATACGCCCATTACGGTGCAGAAACGCGCCCAGCAGGGCTTTATGGCGCATTTCCGGCATGGCCGTCACAGGTTGCCGACGGCCTATTTCAACCACCTTGGCCACGTTGAGGCCATAGTGGGCCTCGTAGCCATCCTGGTTGACGTAGAACTCCACGATTTCGAGCTCATTGGTGCCGGTTTCGAGCAAAATATTGGTCTGCGCCATGAAAGTTCTCCATTAAACGGACCGGGCCGCTATAACGTGCCGCATGCGGAAAATCCAGTGCCGAAGCTCTATTTCTTGCCAAACTTATCGGCAGGAAAAAATAACTATTTACCTCATGAAAATAAAATATCAGTTCCCCGCAGCCGCCGTGCCAGAAACTTGAAACCGACAGCACGCAGGGGCCGCGCCGCCAGCAGCCCCGGAGGACCGGCAGCGGGTGCCCCGGCCAGCGGGCAGCACTCTTTCATCCGCATGGTGCCTGACGAAAAAGGACGGCCCCGTGCCTGTTTAGATCAGATTGAAATGCTTCACATTTCAAAGGTAAAATGCTCCAGACAGTGTTGTCACGAGATGAATTTCCAGTCATATCAAGGAGAGCGAGCCTTTTATGCAGGGAGTGTACTCTGATGGTACTCGACCGGAATAAAAGGCGACGTTCGACGCAGAAATAACTGGAAAGGCCCTCGTGACGACACTGTCTAGGCCGACTGCGTCATATCAGTGAACAACCTGGTGGACATATACCTTTCGCCAGTATCGCAGGCAAAGGTGACGATGTTTTTTCCTTTCATTTCCGGGCGCGCCGCGACCTTGAGGGCGGCCGCCACGTTGGCGCCGGTGGATATGCCGGTCACGATGCCGCAGCGCATGAGTTTGCGGGCCGTGACCAGGGCTTCTTCGGCATCGGCCAGCAGGATTTCGTCCAGCAGGGCACGGTCAAGGATGGCGGGCACAAAGCCGGCCCCTATCCCCTGAATGAGGTGCGGCGACGCCTTGCCGCCCGAAAGCACGGGCGAGGCTTCCGGCTCCACGGCAATGACCCTGAAACCGGGGATGCGCTCCTTCAAAAAGCGGCCAGCCCCCGTGATGGACGAGCCTGAGCCCACGCCAGCCACCAGAACATCCATCTTGCCAACGCTGTCGCTGTAAATTTCGGGCCCGGTGGTTTTGTAATGGGCCTGCACGGCTTCCGGATTGGTGAACTGGCCGGGGATAAAACCGCCCTGCTCTTCGGCGATGCGGCGGGCTTCTTCAACGGCACCCGTCATGCCCTTGGCAGCCGGGGTAAGCACCAGATCCGCGCCAAGGCCCTTGAGCAGGTTGCGCCGCTCAATGCTCATGGATTCTGGCATGGTGAGCACGCAGCGCAGGCCCCGAACGGCCGAAACCAGGGCTATGCCAATGCCCATGTTGCCGCTGGTGCCCTCCACAACAAGGCCACCCGGCTCCAGTTCGCCCCACTGAAGGGCATTTTCAATAAGGTGAAACGCCACGCGGTCTTTAATGGAACCGCCGGGGTTACGATTTTCAAGTTTGAGCCAGACCGTGCCGGGCAGATCTTGTGACATATCCAGCCGCAGCAGAGGCGTATTGCCAATAGCCTGAAGAATGTTGGTAAGCATGGCGAGAAAACCTCATGGTATCGTAGGGAACGTCCCGAAAATCCTGTAGGATGGGCAGGTGGAGCTTTACAACAGACGCGTTTTGCTTAACAGTCAGGACTAGAGAATAGAGGAAAGCTCGTGCATTGGCAAACTTTCCTGAATATACATGCCGGGCCAGCTCCCGGCGCGAAACAGCCTTGCGCCGCAGGTGCCGGCCCAGCATAACGACGGAGGATACCATGAATTTTCTGAAATCCGCATTTCTTGTCTGCGCTCTGTTCCTTTGCCTTACCGCCGGTCAGGCTCACGCCAAGGCCGACACAGTAGCCCTGTATACCGAAGCGGTCATGACCGGCGACATCCCCGCCCTTGAAACCCTGCTGGCCCCCAACTACTGGCACATCGCCGGCAACGGGCACATTGAGGACAAGGAACACTTCATCCAGTCCATCAAAAACAAGGAACTGGTCGTTGACCGCCTGACCATCACCAATGTGCGCACCACTATGATCGGCGGCGCCACCCTGATGACGGGCAACGGTTATTTCAAGGGCATCTCCCATCCTGCGCAGCCCGAAGGACTCATGCGCTTTACCCTCGTGGTTGTGAAAAACCAGAACCGCGAACAGGTGGTGCTGTTCCAGGCCACTCCCGTGGTCGCCACCCCTGACTGCAGGGACGGCAACTGCAAGATCCAGTAGCCCGAGAGCCCGTCGCCAAAGCCCCAGTAGCCGCTCCGGCGGTTTTTCCCCTACTACCGAAGCCCCGTCACCACGGGGCTTTTTTTGTTCACGGCATGCTCCGCGCCTTTTGTTTCCGCCCGGCATGCTGGAGAAACGCGGCAATACGGTTTATGATGGCCGCAAGGATGCCAGCAGATCCCACACCGCCCGCTGGCAGTCGGCCTGCGGCATTGTCAGTCGCTCGCGGCCCTGTCGCCAATGGGCCTGCAGCATCGACCGTCGCCGAGCTGACGGCCCTGCGCATACAGTCTGCTCCACGGACAGCCGGACTCGGGCACACGCCGCCCATCACCATGTGGCCGTGTGCCGCCCACAGCCATGCGCCAGCGCACTGCATCCGGAACATTACTCTGGCCGCGCTCCACGGCATCTTCTTCTGCCCCACGACACTCAAGGGGGGGGCGCGGCTGTCCCGCCTCAGAACCTTCCTCACGACAGGACAAACCATGCATATACTTATTCTGGGTTCCACGGGCTTTCTGGGATCACACATCACATCCCATCTTTTACAGCAGGGGCATATGGTTCGCGCCGCCGTGCGCGGCAATCCGAACGGGCGTCCCCCGCAAAAGGGTCTTGCGTACGCGGCCTGGAACGGCATGGACATGCCAGGGCTGATCCCCCTGCTTGAAGGTGTGGATGCGGTGATCAATCTTCAGGGGGAAAACATCGGCGCAGGCCGTTGGACTGCCGCCCGAAAACAGGCCATAGCGCAAAGCAGGCTCAACGCGGGGCATGCCCTGACCGCAGCGCTGCAAACCCTGCGTGACAGGGAATTGCGCCTGCCGCGCACCCTGTTGCAGGCATCGGCCTGCGGCTATTACGGTCTGTGGCAGGATGCCGCAACGGCCCCCGGCTGTGACGAAAAACATCCAAAGGGGCAGGGTTTTCTGGCAGATGTGTGCGCCCTGTGGGAAGAGAGCACAGATCTTGTGGAAACGCTGGGCGTCCGCCGTTGCATCCTGCGGTTTTCGCCCGTTATGGGGCAAAAAGCCTCAGGAGCCGTGGGGGGATTTCTGGAACGGATGCTGACGCCCTTTCTGTATTTTCTTGGCGGCCCGGTCGGTTCCGGCCGTCAGCCCATGAGCTGGGTGCACATGTCGGACGTAACGCACGCCGTGCGCTTTCTGCTTGAGCGTGAGGACGTGCAAGGCATTTTCAACATAAGCGCCCCCACCCAGGTCAACATGCGCCAGTTTGCCCGCGCTCTGGGCAAGGCCTGTTCACGCCCATCGTGGCTGCCTGTTCCCGGATTCGCGCTCCGTCTGGCTTTGGGGCAGATGGCTGAAGAACTGGTTTTGAACGGGCAAAAGTCGCTTCCCGCCCGGCTCACGCAAGCTGGCTACAACTTTCAGTGCCCTGAACTCGAACAGGCCCTGGCCGAGACGCTCACGCGGCGTGCGTAACTCCGCGTCTTTTCAAAAAACTATCTGCACAGAAAGGCGGCACGAACGCAGAGTCCGTGCCGCCTGTAAGTTTTCAATCTCTACAGGTGATTGGCAGCGATCAGCAGGTGCCGCTCACCATGCGCAGCAGGCGCAGCAACTGATGGGTAAAGCCGGCTTCATTGTCGTACCAGATGAGCACCTTGACCATGGTGCCGTCGAGCACCTGGGTGGAAAGCGCATCCACCACGCCGCCGTGGGTGCTGCCCCTGAAGTCGATGGAAACCAGCGGCTCTTCGGTAAAGCCCATATGCGCGCCCAAGGAGCCTTCACTGGCGGCCTTGAGGGCCTCGTTGACGGCCGCCGCGTCGCAGGGACGTTCCACTTCACAGGTCAGGTCCACAAGGGAACAGTCAAAGGTGGGCACACGCACGGACATGCCGTTGAGCTTGCCCTCAAGTTCGGGCATCACGATGCCCACGGCCTTGGCCGCGCCCGTGCTGGAAGGAACCATGGACACGGCGGCCGCACGGCCACGACGCCAGTCCTTGTGCGAACCGTCCAGAATGCGCTGGCTCATGGTGTAGCTGTGAATGGTGGTCATGAGGCCGTGACGGATGCCGAACTTCTCGTGCAGCACCTTGGCCACAGGGGCCAGACAGTTGGTGGTGCAGGAAGCCGCTGAAATGATCCTGTGCTTGACGCAGTCATACACATGATCATTGACGCCCATGACGACCATGGCGTCCACTTCCTTGGCGGGCGCGGATATGACGACCTTTTCAGCGCCGCAGGCCAGATGTTTGGCAAGACCCTCGCCGTCCTTGATGGTGCCCGTCGTCTCCACGGCAATGGTAACGCCCAGGCGCTTCCATTCCCATTCACCGGGCTTGCAGCGGGTTACGGCGATGTGGCGGCCATTGACTATGATGCCGTTTTCGTCGTGGTCCACGCTGCCCGCAAAGGTGCCGTAAGTGGAGTCGTACTTGAAAAGATAGGCCAGGGCGGCATTATCGGCGCGCGCGTTGATGGCGGCGATTTGCAGATCCTGGTCGTCGGCCAGCAACCGCAGCAGATAGCGGCCAATGCGGCCGAA
Organism: Desulfovibrio simplex; assembly: GCF_055387835.1. NCBI lineage: Bacteria > Pseudomonadati > Thermodesulfobacteriota > Desulfovibrionia > Desulfovibrionales > Desulfovibrionaceae > Desulfovibrio > Desulfovibrio simplex. The sequence goes on along the minus strand of NZ_AP042377.1, from coordinate 3,185,968 downwards.
ACCGTTCATTCCCAGTTTGACGGGCATGTTGCGCTCCTTGACGAAGGCTTATGTGGTTTCTAGGCTTTGCCCGAAGATCCCATCACATTACGGATCTTGTGCGCCACCATGTTCTTGACAGCTTCCCGGGCTGGCTTGAGATAGGACCGGGGGTCGAACTCTTCGGGATGTTCGGCAAGATACTGGCGGATGCAGGCCGTGACAGCCAGGCGGATATCCGTGTCCACGTTGATCTTGCACACCCCCATGCCCGCGGCTTTGCGCAGCATGTCTTCAGGCACGCCTTTGGCGCCGCCCACCTTGCCGCCGTACTGGTTGCACAGGGCGACAAATTCCTGCGGCACGCTGGACGCGCCGTGCAACACAAGGGGATAGTCGGGCAGCTTTTTGCTGATGGTTTCAAGCCTGTCGAAATCCAGCCTGGCCTCGCCCTTGAACTTGTACGCGCCGTGGCTTGTGCCGATGGCAATGGCCAGGGAGTCGCAGCCCGTGCGCTCCACAAATTCCACAGCCTCGGCGGGGTCGGTATACACGTGCTCGTCGGACTGCACGTGCTCCTCAATACCCGCCAGCTTGCCAAGTTCCGCCTCCACCCACACGCCACGGGGATGGGCGTATTCCACCACCTGCCTGGTGAGGGCGATGTTTTCTTCAAAGGGCAGATGCGAACCGTCGATCATGACCGAGGTAAACCCGCCGTCAATGCAGTCGCGGCACATCTCAAAGCTCGGGCCATGGTCAAGGTGCACGGCCACGGGCACGCTGGCGTCAATGGCCAGGGCGGCCTCCACCAGCTTCATGATGTACACCTGCCCCGCGTATTTGCGCGCGCCGGAAGAAACCTGAAGGATGACAGGCGATTTTTCTTCGGAGGCCGCATTCATAATACCCTGGATTATTTCCATGTTATTGACGTTGAACGCGCCAATGGCATAGCCCCCCGCATAGGCGGCGGCGAACATTTCTTTGGGATTGGTAAGAGGCATGACTTCCTCCGTGGTTTTCTGCGGCAAGGGCTGCCGAAATACTCAAGGTTAAATGGCATTTGCCCGTGCAGACATCAAGACAGCATGGCTAGCACCAACGCCCGTCACAAGCAAGAGTCACATACACCAAATTTGCGCGAAGGGGAATGGTTTAACACCACCACAAGGGCATCCCTGGCCGCTTGACGATTTTTGCTCCACGGCAGGCGCGCACCCATGGCCGTTTTGGGGCATATCCCCCCGCCAATTCAATACATATACAAATATGCACAGAGCGGGAAAACACTGAACACTTTTATGCAGTATGGCGCGGCTGCCAGCCTGCGGGCACTCTGTGAACAGCCTGCGCGCCAGTGGGAGCCGCGTTCCAGGGCTCCCGGCCAAGGCCCGCGACATCCCGGGGTTTCAGGGAAGCCTCGGGCCGAGAAGGTAAAATGCCCTAACGGATTAGAGCACTTAACACTTGAAATGCTCGAGGACGGCAGGCAAAAGCCTGCCTGCTCGCATTTCGTGGCAAGGATTTTTCAGGAAAATCCTTGCAGAGCGGGTAACTCATTTCATTCGTTAACTGCTCTAAGGAAGCGCTGATTAAAGAGCCTCCTGGAAACGCGCAGTTGTTTCATTTGGCAAGGCGCGATCTTTTTTTGAAGCAGGAGTGGACTCTTCCGTCCTCGACTGTTTCAAAAAAAGTGAAGCAACACCGCCAAACGGAATAAATCAGCGTTTCCCTAAAGCCCCATCTTCCCCAGGGCGCGCATGCCCCTGTGATCCGTAAACTCGAAATTCAGGGGCGTCATGGTGATGTGCCCCCGGTTGAGCAGGTCTTTGTCCGAATCAGGCTCAATGCTCTCCATAGGGATTTCGCCCTCAAGCCACCAGTAGGGCACGCCCCTCGGGTCTTCACGCTCAAGATAGACGTTTTTCCACACGGCGCTGGTCTGGGGGCAGATGCGCAGTTCGCGCGCCTCCTCCAGCGGGCAGGCCGGATAATTCACATTGATGACCCGGCGGCGTCCCACTTCAGCCCAGTTGATGCGGCTGGCCAGAGCCACCGCGTGCCTGGCCTGGGGCATGAGGTCCACGTCCGGGCCGGTGTTGTGGCTGAAGCTGTCGTGCGAGACGGCCATGCTGGGCAGTTCCTCGTGAGCGGCCTCGGTGGCGGCCCCCACGGTGCCCGAGTACAGGATGTCCGGCCCCACGTTGGCCCCGGCGTTGATGCCGGACATGACAAGGTCGGGCCTTTGGGGCAGCAGACGGCCCAGGGCCAGCTTTACGCAGTCTGTGGGCGTGCCAAAAACGCCTGTGCCCGTGAAGCCGGGCTCTTCAATCACCATGGCCCGCACGGGCTCAAAGACCGTGAGCGAATGCCCCACCCCGGACTGCTGGCGCATGGGGGCCACTACGAAAACCGTGTGCCCGGCTTCCATCAAGGCCGCGTACAGGGCACGCAGGCCCCTGGCACGGATGCCGTCGTCATTGGTCAGGAGAACGTTCATTGACAATACCTCGGAAAGAAGGGAAATTCGGGCCATAGACCCGTTGCGGCCCGCCGCCGTGTACGGAGACCCAAAAGCGCGGAGCGCTGGCCGCTCCTGGAAAGATATATGGAAAAAGGTTGTTACGTCAAAGACATTAGCGCCGCGTCAGAAGCGCGCGGTCTGTTCGCCGTCAGTCAGGCGGCTCAGGGCCAGTCCCGCAACGGGCCGTACTGGCGGCTTACCCTGACGGACGCCAGCGGCAGTCTGGAAGCCAAGATATGGAGCCCCCTCAGCGCTGATTTCAGCGAGATCCCCTCCGGCTCCCTTGTCTGGGTTGAAGGCCGCGCCGGGCTTTACCGCGATCAGGTACAGCTCACGGTGGAGCACATGCGCCTGCTCGACGAGGCCGAAAGCGCCGCCGTGGACCACACCGCCCTTATGCCCGCCAGCCCCTATCCGCTGGACGACATGCTTCAGGAACTGGACGGGCTCATCAAGACCGAGTTTACCCACGCGCCCTGGCGCAAACTGGTACAGGGCTTCTTCAACAATGAAGAACTGCGGGCCGCTTTTCGCATATGCCCGGCCGCCAAGGGCGTACACCACGCCTATGTGGGCGGCCTGCTGGAGCATACCCTGAGCGTCTTCACCCTTTGCCGCCGCATCGCCGACCAGTATCCGGAACTGGACCGTCAGACCCTGCTGGCCGGGGCGCTCTTTCACGACATCGGCAAGATACGCGAATTTTCCGGCGGTCTTGCCAACGATTATACCGACGAGGGCCGCCTGCTCGGCCACCTCATGCTTGGCATAGAAATGCTGGCCCCCTTCATGGCCAAATCCGGCCTTGAAGAGCCTTTGCAACGGCATCTCAAGCACCTTATCCTGAGCCACCACGGCGAACTCCAGTTCGGCGCGGTGCGCCCGCCCCACACGCCCGAGGCCATGGCCCTGCACTATGCCGACAATCTGGACGCCAAGATGGCCCAGTGCCGTGGCCTTTTCGCCCAACTGGACGACGAGGGGCAGGATTGGACCCCCTGGCAGGCCACCCTGGGACGCCCCGTATACCGGGCAGCACGGACACCGGAAAAAGCCGCCCCCGCAACCCGCAAAAAGGCGGTCAAAGAAGAATGTTTATCACTTTTGAAGGTATAGAGGGCGCGGGCAAATCCACAGCCATTGAATTTCTTGTGGAGTACCTGCAAGCCCACGGATATGACCCCGTCACCACCAGAGAACCGGGGGGCAGCGCCCTTGGCCGACGCCTGCGCTCGCTGCTGCTGGACGTACGCACCACGGGGCTTTGCAGCCGGGCCGAGCTGTTTCTTTTTCTGGCTGACCGCGCCCAGCATGTGTCCGAGGTCATCCGTCCCGCCCTTGAGGCCGGGCAGGTGGTGCTCTGCGATCGCTTCACGGACTCCACGCTGGCCTATCAGGGCTACGGGCGCGGGCTGGATATCGAATACCTGCGCGGTCTCAACCAGGCAGCCACTGGGGGACTTCAGCCGGAACTGACCCTGCTGCTGGATCTGCCCGTGCGCTGCGGACTGGTGCGCGCCGGAGAACGCAACCGCGCCTCCGGCATAGTCATTGCCGAAGGCCGCTTTGACAGCGAGAGCCTGGATTTTCATGAGCGCGTGCGCCGGGGCTACCGCGCCCTGGCAGAAGAGGAACCCGAACGCTTTGCCATCATTGACGCCGCGCAGCCGCCCGAAGACGTGGTGCTTCAGTGCCGCTCGGCCATTGAGGCGCATCTGCGCAGCCGTGGCAGAGGGCTCGACTAGAGCAGATTAACTTTGAAATGCTTCACATTTCAAAGTTTTCATTCAGCCGAAAAATGCGATTTTCGGCTGAATCCACGCCACGTTGTGGCGCGCTGTACTTTCGTACAGCGTTAGAGCATTTACACTTTTTCAAAGTTAAAATGCTCCGGAGCAGAACACCTTTGGGAATCCACATTCTCAAAAATTGAAGACGCCCGCAGCGGCCAGCAAGAGCACAGGCAAGCCGCGCGGACGTCTTCACGGCGGGGCGGATGCCCACGCAGCCGCCGGAGTACTTTCAGGGGGCCATTGCTCCACAAGGCAACCATCACCAGGGCCGCCTCATTGAGCAGCGCGGCAGCGCGGATCTTCCGCCCCGTGCCGTGACAGTCGGCCATAACAATTCTGTCACATAACCTGTTTACAATCCGTCTGACGGGGAGAATATCATGCAAGAATTTTACGACCTCAAGATCGAAGGCACAAAGCTGCATTTCATTCCCCGCGCAGACGGGTCCGCCGGCTTTGAATTCGCCCTGCCCGAGCCCCCTGCCGACCACACGGCCGCCGGCATTCTGGGCGACCCGGAACTCATGTACTGCGTGGCTTTCCGCAAGGAAGACGGCCGCGGCGGCCTCTTTGCCATGTACGACGAAAACGGCCTGCTCTTCGTGGCCGTGGCGGCCAGCAACCTGGCCTATTCGCTGGGTCTGGCCGAAATGGGCCGCATGGTGACCTACGCCCGCTACGGGGCGGACATCTTTGACGCGCTGGACGAAAATGATGACTGAGCCGTGGGCCGGGCAACGCCCGGCAACACACTCTTTCCCGCAGGTGGGCGCAAAGGCCGCATTCCGTGCCGCGCAACGGCTGGGAGTGGTCTTTTTTCCCGCTTTTGACTGGGCCATCTCCGCCACACACCCCGAACGCGAGGAGCGCCTGCTCTACACGCGCGACCAGCTTGTGGAAGAAGGTCTGTTCGATATTCCCGGCATTACGGAATACCGCCCTGCCTTCGCCAGCCACGCGCAGCTTGAACGTGCCCATTTCTGCCTGCCCACGGTTCGCGCCGTGAGCACGGATTCGCATCTGGCGGCGGCAGGCGGAGCCATACGCGCCGCCCACCTTGTGCTTGAAGGGCACGAAGACCGCGCCTTTGCCCTGGTGCGCCCGCCGGGACATCACGCCATGCGCGTGGTGCACGGCAACCGTGGCTTCTGCAATATCAACAATGAAGCCGTCATGGTGGAGTACATCCGCGACACCTACCCGCACCCCGACGGCCGCCCCCTGCGCATCGCCATTGTGGACACGGACGTGCACCACGGCGACGGCACCCAGGACGTGTTCTGGAACGACCCGCACACGCTCTTCATTTCCCTGCATCAGGACGGGCGCACCCTGTATCCCGGCACCGGCTTTGTTAAAGAATGCGGCGGCCCCGGCGCTCTTGGCCGCACCATCAATATCCCCCTGCCGCCGGAAACCTCGGACGAAGGCTATCTTTACGCCGTGGAACACGCGGTGCTGCCCATTCTCGAAGACTTCAAGCCGGACTTCATCATCAACTCCGCCGGGCAGGACAACCATTTCACCGATCCTCTGGCCAATATGAAGCTGTCGGCGCAGGGCTACGCGGCCCTCACAAGGCTGCTCAATCCCCATGTGGCGGTGCTTGAGGGCGGCTATGCCATTCGCGGCGCTCTGCCCTACGTGAACCTAGGCATCTGCATGGCCCTGGCGGGGCTGGACGCCGGCGACATCCGCGAGCCGGGCTGGACGCCGGAAGCCACGCGCCAGGACCCCAGGGTGGGACAGTACATAGCCCGCCTGTGCGGGCAGGTGCGCGACTGCTATTTCAACCCGCCCGCCGAGCCTTTTGAGGGCCGGGTGGAAGGCCGGGGCCAGGACCGCTGGTGGGTACGGCAAAAGCATATTTTTTATGATACTGACATGATCAGCGAGGGCCAGACGGAAGGCTGGCGGCTCTGCGCGGACTGCTCCGGCCTCGGACGCATCGAAACGGCGTCGGATCGCGTGGCCCGCTCGCTCTGCCTGCTCATACCGCGCCATGCCTGCCCGGCCTGCCGGGCCAAGGGACAGGAGCTTGCCGCAGAAGCCCGCAAGGCCGGACGCCACGCCCACGTGCTGCTGCTGGACGGCGATGCCGCAGGCCTTTTGCCAGCCGCCGAACGCGAGCATTTGCGGGTGTAGACGTCCCCGCGCGGACATGACAACTGGCACTTATGGGCATGACAGCGCCACCTGCGGGCGCAGAGGCGACCACTTCGACGCCCGCGCGGCCTTGCGCACATTCTGCGGCATGGGCTGGGCGCGTCTCCTTTGCGGGGCACACTTTGAATTTTCAAAGGCAGTATGCCTGACTGCCAATAAAGACCGCACGTGATCCGTAGAATCCGGTTGACTGATCCGGTCTTTGCAGGCATATAGCCGGACTTTGCGCCCGTAATGCCCCTTGCGGCCAAAGGCGCTTTTTGTGTGATGGGACGTGACCGGGCGGCGCAGCCGCGCGGATTTTCTTTTGACCCCCTATCTTGCTGAGAGGGAAGAGCCATGGCGAATATCCTTATCATCGGCGCGGGCGGCGTCGGGAGCGTGGTTGTCCACAAATGCGCCCAGGTGGCCAAGGAAGGCGGCACTTTTGACAAGATAACCCTTGCCAGCCGCACGGTAGCCCGCTGCGACGCCATCGCCGCGAGCGTGAAGGCGCGTTACGGCGTGGACATTGCCACCGCCAAGGTGGACGCGGACAACGTGCCCGAACTCTGCGCGCTTATCCGCAGCGTCAAGCCCGACCTTGTGTGCAACGTGGCCCTGCCCTACCAGGACCTGCACATTATGGACGCCTGCCTTGAATGCGGCGTGCATTATGTGGACACAGCCAACTACGAACCGCTGGACACCGCCAAGTTTGAATACAAGTGGCAGTGGGCCTACGCGGAGCGCTTCCGCGAAGCCGGGCTCACCGCCCTGCTCGGTTCCGGCTTTGACCCCGGCGTCACCAACGTCTTTGCCGCCTGGGTCATGAAGCACCAACTGGACGAAGTGCATGTGCTCGACATCATCGACTGCAATGCCGGTGACCACGGCCAGCCCTTTGCCACCAACTTCAACCCTGAAATCAATATTCGTGAAGTGACCGCGCGCGGCCGCTACTGGGAACGGGGCGAATGGGTGGAGACCGATCCGCTGTCCTGGTCAATGAATTTTGATTTCCCAGACGGCATTGGCGGCAAGAAGTGCTTTCTCATGTACCACGAGGAGCTGGAATCCCTGGTCAAGAACCTCAAGGGACTGCGCCGCGCACGCTTCTGGATGACGTTCTCTGACAACTACCTCAACCACCTGAAAGTGCTCGGCAACGTGGGCATGACCCGCATTGATCCCGTGAACTTCCAGGGGCAGGACATTGTGCCCATCCAGTTCCTGGCCAAGCTTCTGCCCGATCCGGCCTCTCTCGGCCCCCTGACCAAGGGCAAGACCTGCATCGGCGACCTTATGCGCGGCGTCAGCGGCGGCAAGGAAAAAACCGTATATATCTACAATATCTGCGACCACGAAGAGTGCTACGCCGAAGTGGGCTCGCAGGCCATTTCATATACTACGGGCGTGCCCGCCATGATCGGCGCCAAGATGGTGGCCGAGGGTACGTGGCGCAAGCCCGGCGTGTGGAATATGGAGCAGTTTGACCCCGATCCCTTCCTCAAGGATCTGGGCAAATACGGGCTGCCCTGGCAGTGCGTGGATGTGACGGGAAAAATCTAGTTTTTTCTCACGATTGAATTGCCCGCGAGGGGTGTCGTTAAAGCTACAAGGCGACATTCCTGTGAGTATTTCACGGTCAGAAAAAATACGTCTGTTTTACTGCGTCTGCTTTTTGAAAGGCTGTTTGCCCGGTTACGGGTGGACAGCCTTTCGGTTTTTTCTTTGATGGGCAGGGGATTGCGTAGCTACGTCTTCAAGGAGAAGAAAACAGGGCTTGTCCTTTGAGAGATGGGTTTTGTGCCCTGCGGGCGTGGCGGCATTCCTTTTATTTCGTTTGGGACGCCTGCGCGGCGGGCGGGCGTGGGTATGCGCGACGGGCGCGCCGAAAGAAATTAAGCAGGGCTTGTCCTTTGAGCGGTGGCTTTTGTGCCCTGCGGGCACGGGAGGCGTTTCTTTTTCTGTTGTTTGGGCCGCCTGCGCGGCGGGCGGCGATGTGAGAGCTACGGGCTGGCGCTCTGAAGAAAACAAAGCAGGGCTTGTCCTTTGAGCGGTGGCTTTTGTGCCCTGCGGGCACGACGGCTTATCCTTTTCTGCTGTTTGGGCCGCCTGCGCGGCGGGCGGCAGATGGGGGCCTGTTAGGGGCTGCCGCCCCTCCGAGGCCCCCTCTGCACTCCCCCCGGACGACCCCGCTGGGTTTGTCGTATATCCCCACTCCCGCGGGTTAGCCCTTAAGGGCCTTCCATATTCCATCATTCTCCGAGGGCTGCGCGGCTTTTGCTTCGGGAGCTTCCTCGCTTCGCTCGGAGATCTCCCTCCGCGCCGCGCAATGCCAGCGTGTGATCTCGCCCTGAGTGAGCGTCAGGGAGGCGTCTCTTTGGCTGTGGGGGAGCCTCAGAAACTGCATATCACTGTTGGGAAAAGGCACGTAATGGCGGCGGTACTTGCGTAGCGGGGGCTTCAAAAAGAATAAAGCAGGGCTTGTCCTTAGAGAGATGGCTTGTGTGCCCTGCGGGCACGGCGGCCTTCTTTTTCTGCTGTTTGGGCCGCGTCTGGAGTTACCAAAAAATCTGGCAAGGGAGTTCAGCGTTTTTATCACGGTAATATGCCTCAAGCCTGTGCCGCTTCTCAGACAGGGCTCGGACTAGCGCCGGGGGCGGCGTCATAAAGAACCGAAGCCGACACGTCGGCGAGGTTCGTGCGTAGCCGCCCACGAAAAAGGGAATTTGTTGGTCAGGGTGGGACAGCGGGGTGCTTCGGGGGGGATGCAAGGGGGGCCGAGAAGGGGGCGCAGCCCCATAACCGGCCCCGCCTTGCCGCCCGCCGCGCAGGCGGCCAAAACGAAATAAATGAAAAGCCGCCGTGCCCGCAGGGCACAGAATCCATCTTTCAAAGGACAGGCCCGGATTTGTTTTCTTCGGAACGCCCGTCGCGCTTGCCCTCGCCTCGCCGCGCAGGCGACCAAAACTAAATAAATGAAAAGCCCCCGTGCCCGCAGGGCACAGAAGCCATCTCTCAAAGGACAGGCCCTATTTTTATTCTCCTCAAAACGCCAACTGCGGAAGTCCCCCCCCACCCCCTTGCACCCACGCCGCCAATACGTCAAAATTCCAAAAGCAGGCCACGCCAACACCACACCAACTCCGAGCAAAACGCCACGCCGATTCCACGCCTGCGCAGCAAATTCACCCAGAGGAACTTTAATGCACTGTCAGCACCTTCTCTTTGATCCGGCCCGCATCCCTTCACCCTGCTTTGTCCTGGATGAAAACCAGCTTCTGACCAATGCGGCCATCCTCAACACAGTACAGGAACGCACCGGGGCAAAAATCCTTCTTGCCCTCAAGGGTTATGCGGCCTGGGCGACCTTTCCCCTGCTTTCCCGCTTCAAGGGGCACGGCCCCCTGTGGGGCGCCTGCGCCAGTTCCGTGGACGAAGCCCGCCTGGCCCGTGAGGAATTCGGCGGCGAGGTCCATTCCTTCGCGGCGGCCTGGAACAAGCGCGAAGTGGCGGAACTGCTGACGCTGACAGACCACATCGTCTTCAACTCCATTGCGCAGTGGCGCGAATTCGCGCCCGCCATCGAGGCGTGGAATCACGGCCGCTGCCCTGACAGACAGATACAGTGCGGCCTGCGCATCAACCCGGAGCACTCCGAAGGCGCGACCGAAATATACAATCCCTGCGCGCCCGGCTCACGCCTTGGCATACGGCGCAAACATTTCGACCCCACAGCTCTGGACGGCATCTCGGGCCTGCATTTTCACACGCTTTGCGAGCAGGGGGCGGACGCGCTGGAGCGCACCCTGGCCGCTGTGGAGAAAAATTTCGGCCAGTGGCTGCCCCGCTGCAAATGGATCAACATGGGCGGCGGGCATCACATCACCAAGCCGGGCTATGACCTGGACCTGCTCTGCCGCCTGCTCACCCAGTGGCGCGACCGCTGTCAGGCACAGATATACCTTGAACCCGGCGAGGCCGTGGCCCTGGACGCGGGCTGGCTGGTCACAACGGTGCTGGACGTTATTGAGGCCGACATGCCCATTGTCATTCTGGACATAGGCGTGCCCTGCCACATGCCCGACGTCATTGAAATGCCGTACAGGCCGCGCGTGACGTATGAGCATGACGGCGCAGCCGTACAGGCGGGCGAAGCGGGCCAAAAAGCCTGGACCTGCCGTCTGGCGGGCAAGTCATGCCTGGCGGGCGACGTGGCTGGCGAATATTCCTTTGACGCTCCCCTCAAGCCGGGGCAGCGCCTCATATTCGAAGACATGGCCATATACAGCATGGTCAAGACCACCACCTTCAACGGCCTGCGCCTGCCGTCCATCGGCATTTGCGGTCAAGACGCCGACGGGGGGGCGGATTTTCGCATGCTGCGGCAGTTCGGCTACGCGGACTTTAAAACCCGGCTTTCCTGATGCGCCCGCCAGACAGTGTCGTCACGACTGGAAAGGCGCTCGTGACGACACTGTCTAGAGCATTTAACACTTGAAATGCCGCGCAAGAGCACTTTCACCAGCGATGCTGCCGACATCCGCGAGGCTCCTGCTACGCCTGGCGGCAGCTTGAAACATCTCTGACATCTGAAACAGAAAAACCCCGGCACTGCCGGGGTTTTTCTGTTTCGCGCACTTGAAAAAAATCTGTGTTCGGCGCGTGCCTACTTGAGCTTTCTGACGGCTTTTTCCATACCCTCTGGCAGGGGGTAGCAGTGCTCTTCACCGGGAAAAGCCCCGGCGCGCACTTCACGGGTATAGGCCTCAATGGCGTCGCGCAGGGCCTTGTCCACCGAGCCGAAGTACTTGACAAAACGCGGCAAAGGCCGGGTGTTGAGGCCGGTCATGTCCTGCCAGACCAGCACCTGCCCGTCGCATTCCGCGCCAGCGCCTATGCCGATAACGGGAATGGCAAGCTCCTTGGTGACGCGGGCGGCCAGAACGGCGGGCACGCATTCCAGCACCAGGGCAAAGGCCCCGGCATCCTGAAGGGCGCGGGCATCGTCCAGCAGCTTCTGGGCAGCGCTGGGCGTCTTGCCCTGCATCTTGAACCCGCCGAATGCGTTGACAGACTGGGGGGTAAGCCCCAGATGCCCCATGACGGGAATGGACGCCCGAACAAGGGCCTTGACCACATCACAAAATTCCGAACCGCCTTCAAGCTTGACGGCCTGGGCGCGCCCTTCGGTCACCAGCCTGCCCGCATTGCGCACGGCTTCATCCACGCTGGCGTGATAGCTCATATAAGGCATGTCACAGATCACAAGGGCCTGATCCGCCGCCCGCGCCACAGCGGCGCAATGGCGCGTCATATCGTCCATGGTGACGCTGAGCGTATCCGCGTGCCCCAGCATGACCATGCCGAGCGAATCCCCCACCAGCAGGGCGTTGACCCCGGCATCGTCCATAACGCGGGCCGTGCTGTAGTCGTAGGCGGTAAGCACCACAAGCTTGTCCTGCCCCTTGGCGGCGCGAAATGTGACCACAGTGTTCTTCATGGTGAATGCTCCTTGGTAAAAACCGTGTCGGCAACTGCCGGAGATACCTGACGGCCAGAGATCCGGACGGCGGCAGGCGCGTCAGGACCGGCTATTGGCCGCCAGCGCGAGCCCCATAAGCAGATGCGTCAGTTTGGCCGCCGTAAAATCACAGTGGTGCAGGCCCGCAATGGGGGCAAGCTCCACCACATCCAGTCCCACGACCTGCCGCCCCTCAACGCAACGCTCAAGAATGAACTGGGCCTCGCGCCAGCTCATGCCGCCGGGCGATGGCGTTCCGGTGGCGGGCATGAGGGAGGCGTCAAAGGCATCCACGTCAAAGGTGATGTAAATCCGCTGCGGAAAACCCTCGGGCAGGGGCAGCTCGGGCAGACCCACGCGGGCCATGAAATAGGCGTCATAGTGCGTGACGTTGCGCGCCTTGCGCACCTCGGCTTCCTCACGGCAGAAGTCGCGCACGCCAAACTGCACCAGCGGCAGGCCCAGGTCGGCCACAGCGCGGTGCATGACGCAGGCGTGCGAATAGGGGCTGCCCTCATAGCTTGAACGCAGATCGGCATGGGCGTCAAACTGCACGATGCCGAAGGGTTCGCCCGTGCTCTGCGCCTGTCTGGCCAGGGCGCGCAATGCGCCAAGGCTCACCGTGTGCTCGCCGCCGAGCAGCACCGGCACGGCATTGCAGGCAAGCGCCTGGGCCGTGGCAGCCTCGATACGGTCAATGACCCCTTCTACAGGGCCGCTGCAGTCCACTGGCGGCGCGGTATAAAAACCTGATTCTCCGGGGGCAAGGCCGCTTTCCCAGGCTTCAAGCTGCTGGGAAGCCGTGAGCAGAGCCTCAGGGCCGTGGGCCGTGCCAGCGCCGTAAGAGACGCTCTGCTCCAGCGGAACGGGGATAATATGAAAGGCGGCCTGATCAGGCCGGGCGGGGCTGTATTCGGATGCAAGAAAATGCTGCATGACTATCCTCAGGCTGTATGGATGAACCAAATAAAACGGCCCGCTTGGGGAGGCAGGCCGTCTTATTTGGAGGAGGCTGTCAGCAAAAGAAAGGAAGGTACTTTCTATTCTGCAATGGCCGTGCCAAGTGGGTTTAAGAAATAAGTTTCTTTAATTATGCGTAATTTATTGTAATTTATTTCAGGAACAAATCCTGTTTCGTTTAAAAACTTATACTCTCCTGCCCTGTGCCCCACGTTGCAGGCTTGCCGCTGTACAAAAAATTATCTCACGGATGCACGCCGCCAGCCCAGATTTATGGCTGTTGCGACGTTTTTACCGGCAGGCGCTCCACCAGCAGCAGGCTTTCCGCGGCCCGCTCCCTGTTGGTATCGGCAAGGGGCACCACCCGCCAGCGCCGGAGCGGCAGCGTCCGCACCCTGCTGACCAGGGCTTGCGCCTCTTCAGCGCCGCCCGCGTGGCCCTCACCGCTCAAGCCTTATTGCACCGTTTCCCTGCCGCCAGCGGTCGGGGACCCCTGTATGCTGAGAGTCAGCTTTTCCGCCAGTTCACGCGCGCCGGGGGTCTGACGCCATTCGTCAAACAGCTTGCGCCACGCGCCGAACTCCGTGAAGCCTCGGTCCAGCTGATCTTCGTGCATCTGCACCCAGGTATTGAAAAGCTGCATCTGCACCTGAAAGGTGGAGCTGTTGAAAATCATGGCCGCGCTGTCGCGCGCTATGCTCTTGCCCTCCACATGGGTGGCCACGAAGTTGCAGATGGCGCGCTGCGACATTTCAAAGGTCACTTCCTGACCGTTCATTTCATCGGCCAGGGGCAGCAGATGGGGGTAGAGTTCGGCAATGCGCTCCATACCCTTGACCGGCACGGCCATAAACAGCGGCGCTTCGCCGTCTACCGGAGCGGCATCGGGCTTTTCGCTGATAAAATAGAATCGCAGCCAGTTTTCAAACATCACCGCTTCAATCATGGAGGCTACGGCGCTCTGGAATTGGCTCTGTGGCTCAGGCATGGAAACTCCTTCACTTTTTGGCGGCGCAAGCACCCTGGCTCCAAGCGCCATCAGAACTTGGCTCACGTATTTCTGGAACAGACCATCAGACCATGCCCGGCGCAAAGACACCCTGAAAGGCGCTCATGCCGCACGGCCTAGAGAAAAATGTCGCAAGCGCCTCCATATGTACTATCCGGGCCAGCCCGCGTCAATGCGGCACGCCGTAAAGCCGGGGCGCATATCATTTTTCGGCCAGGTCAGATGCGGCCAGTGCGGATGCGGCCAGCCGTCCGCGCCGCAGGCGCAGCGCCCTGGTGCCCATAAGGCTCAAAGCCAGGGCGGCGCTTCCCGTCACCGCGCAGACTATCCCCAGAGGGACAGCGGTTCCCGGCCCGGCCAGTCCCACCAGCGGGGAGGAAAACGCCCCGAAAATAAAGGCCGCCACGCCGATCACGCCCGAAGCCGCGCCCGCGCCCACATCCTGCGCCGCTATGCCAAGGGTGAAACTGGTGGCGAAGGTCACGCCCTGGAGCGTGATCATGCAATACAGGGCGGCAATGAGAGGCCAGGGCGAGACCGGGCGCGCAAGGGTCACGCCCAGCACCGTCAGACAGGCCACCCAGCGCAGGACGTTTCCGACCACGAGCAGCTTTTCTTCCCTCACGCGACGGGCCAGCCGCCCGGTAACGACGGCCATGAGGGACAGGCTGAGCGCGTTGGCCCCGAAGATCATGCCGTAGACCGTGGGTGAAAAGCCGTACATATCCTGCAGAATAAAGGGCGAGGCCGCCACATAGCCGAAAAATCCGGCCATGGTGAAGCCCTGCACCCCGGCAAAGCACATGAAGGCCTTTTCACTGAAGAGCTTGCCCGTATAGCGCAGGGAGGCGAGCACGCCGCCGGGCCGCCGGGCCTCTGGAAGCAGCGTTTCCGGCAGCCTCCAGGCGCACAGGCACACAAGCAGCAGTCCAAAGCCCGTCAGAAAGACAAAGACCGCATGCCAGCCGCCCAGCGCGGCCAGCGCGCCCCCCAGAAGCGGGGCCACGATGGGGGCCACGCTTTGTATGGCAATGAGCACGGCCATGAAGCTTGTGAGCTCCGGCCCGCGAAAAAGGTCGCAGGCAATGGCGCGCGAAAGCACCACGCCCCCTGCCCCGCTGAGCCCCTGCGCAAACCGCAGGGCAATAAAACCTTCGCCGGAGCCTGTCCGGGCGCAGAAAAATGACGCAAGCGTGAAGAAGGCCAGCGCCAGCAGCAGGGGCCCGCGCCGCCCGCGACTGTCGGAAATGGGGCCTATGAATATCTGGCCAATGGCCATGCCCAGCAGAAAGGCGGTGATGGTGATCTGCGTGGCAGCCGTTGAGATGGAAAGGTCCCCGGCGATCTGGGGCAGGCTCGGCAAATAGGTGTCTATGCTCAAGGGGCCAAATGCCCCCAGCATGGCCAGCAGCAGTGCGAAAAAAAGTCTGCGGGCGCGGCTCAGCCGGGCCCCGGGCCCGACGACAAGGTCATTCTGCGTAAAACTCATGCGGTGCTATTCCTTCGATTTTGGCGGATAGAGCAGTTTACGAATGAAATGAATTAACTGCTCTGCAAGGATTTTCAGGAAAATCCTTGTCACGAAATGCGCGTAGGCAGACTTTTGCCTGCCGTACACGAGCATTTCAAGTGTTAAATTCTCTAGTCAGCCCGGCTGTGGGCAAAGTCAAGTTACTCCGCCACAAGTCACTGACCGTACGACGCTCTGGCGGGCCGAAAAGCCTTGTGCTAGGGTCGCGTCATGATCGACTACGCTCAAGCGCTCAACGAAGCCCAATACCAGGCAGCCACCAGCGGCGACGGTCCCGTGCTGGTGGTGGCTGGCGCGGGCAGCGGCAAAACCCGCACCATTGTGTACCGTCTGGCCTGGCTGGCCGAAAACGGCATCTCGCCCGACGCCATGCTGCTGCTTACCTTTACCCGCAAGGCCGCCCAGGAAATGCTGCACCGCGCGGGCCTGTTGCTGAACCAGGGGCTCTCCGGCGTGCAGGGCGGCACCTTTCACGCCTTTTCTTTCAGCGTGCTGCGCCGTTGGAAACCCGCGTGGCTGGCCGACCGCCCCTTTACGGTTATGGACGCCGCGGACATCACGGCAGCGGTCAAGCATTGCAAGGACGATCTCAAGCTGGGCAAGGGCGACAAGTCCTTTCCCAAAACCCAGACCGTGGTGGGCCTGCTCAGCAAGGCGCGCAACAAGGAACTGCCGCTGGACGAAGTGCTCAGACGCGAGGCCTTTCACCTGCTGCCCCATGCCGAAAGCCTGACCCGCCTGGGCGAGGCCTACAACGCCTACAGGCGCGAAAAAGGCCTCATGGATTATGACGACCTGCTTTTTGAGCTTGAAGACCTGCTGCGCACCAATGACATGGCCGCCGCCAGCCTGCGCCAGCGCTTCAGCCACATTCTTGTGGACGAATACCAGGACACCAACCTCGTGCAGGCGCGCATCGTACGTCTGCTGGCCGGTCCGGAAGACGGCCCCCCAGGCAATGTCATGGCCGTGGGCGACGAAGCCCAGTCCATCTACGCCTTCCGGGGAGCGAATGTTCGCAACATTCTGGATTTCCCCAAATTTTTTCCGGGCGCCAAGGTCGTACGGCTGGAGGAAAACTACAGGTCAACCAAGCCCGTGCTGGATGTGGCCAACAGCCTCTTGGCCCATGCGGCGGAGTCCTTTCATAAAAACCTGTTCACCAGAAAGGAGGGCGGCGAGCCGGTACGCCTGGTCACGCCCCTGAGCGACGCCAGCCAGGCCAAGCTTGTGGTGCGCCGCGTGGAGGAACTGCTGCGCGAGCATTTGCCCCACGAAATCGCCGTGCTCTTCCGCGCGGGCTTCCACTCCTACAACCTTGAAATGGCGCTCAACCAGGCTGGCATCGGCTTTCGCAAGTACGGCGGCCTGCGCTATACCGAGGCCGCCCACGTCAAGGACGTCATGGCCTACGCCCGCCTGCTGCTCAACCCGCTGGATCTGCCCGCCTTTGCCCGCGTGGCCGCCCAGCACAGCGGCATCGGCCCCAAAACCGTTGAAAAACTCTACGCCGTGGCCCGCAGCGGCGACGCGGCCGCTACGGAAAAGGCCTTTGGCAAACACGTTGGCTTTCTGGAAGACATGCGCTTCATCAACGATCTGCGCGCGCGTCCCATGGCGCCCTCGTCCACGCTGGCGGCCATACTGGAGCACTACCGCCCCCGGCTGGAAACCCTGTACCCCGAAGACTGGCCCCGCCGTCAGCAGGGTCTTGAAGAAATCATACAGATGGCTTCGGGCTACGTGCACCTGGATCTTTTTCTGGCCGATCTGGCGCTGGAGTCGCCCGAAGAGGACGAAAACGACGCCGAGGGCAAGATCACGCTTTCCACCGTGCATTCGGCCAAAGGGCTTGAGTGGAACGCCGTGTGCATCATCGACCTCGTCGAAGACCGCTTTCCCTCGCGTCACGCCCTGGCCCGACCCGAAGACTTTGAAGAAGAGCGTCGTCTCATGTACGTGGCCTGCACCCGCGCCCGCCAGAATCTGGATCTCTATGCCCCGGCCTCCCTGTATAACAGGGCCGAACGCGGCAGCCAGCACGTAAATCAGAGCCCCTTTGTGCGCGAACTGGCCCCCGGCCTTGTGGAGGAATGGGTGGAGGGTTTTGGCGGCGGCCTTTCACGCCGCACGCCGGGGAGCTTCGGCGGCGTGGACATGTATCAGCCCCGAGCGCTGGCCCGCCCCCTGGGTCAGTCGCAAGCACATTCGCAGACGTCCCCGCAGACATCCCCGCAGGCTGGCCGCGATTACGCCGCCTTTGACGATTGCCAGTTGCCCCCGGAACAGGAAAATACCGCGCCCGGCCTGAACTTCGCACGGCCGCGCGGTCTTGCGCCCCATCAGGAGAACCCGGCCGTGAGCGAAAACCGCGCGACCGGCAGTTCCGGCATGGCGGCCACGGGCGACGCAGCCGCCCCACAGGGGGAACTCTGCTACTGCCGCCACCGCATCTTCGGGCGCGGCAAGATTATCAAGCATTTGTCGCCCGAGAAGGTGCAGGTGAACTTTCCCGGCTTCGGCCTCAAGGTCATTCTGAGCGAATACCTGCTCATGGAGAATTGATATGGTTCCGCCCCCATTGTCCGGCGGCTCCGCCGCGCCACTTTCGGAAGACCGTATACTGGCCTGCCTGGCCGGATATTTTCCCCAGACCCACTCCTCATTGCTGCTGGGCAGGGGTGACGACTGCGCCGTGCTCAAGGCCGAACGGCCCCTTTGCGTCAGCAGCGACCTTTTTTTGGAAGACATCCATTTTCGCCGCTCCTATTTTTCGCCCGAAGACACGGGCTACAAGGCCCTTGCCGTCAATGTCAGCGATCTGGCGGGCTGCGGCGCGCGGCCCCTTGGCTTCACGCTCTGCCTTGGCCTGCCCGCATGGGCGGATATGGAATGGCTCAACAGATTCTTCAGCGGCATGGCCGAGGTGGCCGGCCAGCACCGCATGGCGCTGGCCGGAGGCGACCTTTCGCGCAGCAAAAGCCTGCACATTTCCATAACCGTCTGGGGCGAGACGGCGGACCCCGGCCATTTTCTGGTGCGGGGCGGCAGCATGCCCGGAGACGTGCTTTTTGTGGTCGGCCCTCTGGGCCTGGCCCGCGTGGGCCTGGCCCAGTTGGAAGCGCAAGGCCGTCAGGCCCTTGAAGCCTGGCCCGCCGCCTGCGCGGCCCACCTGCGGCCCGCGCCGCAAGTGGACGCGGGCCTGATGCTGGCGCGCGCGGGATACAACGCGCGGCCCCCGGCCCTCATGGACCTTTCGGACGGCATCATGCGCGACCTGCCGCGCCTGCTGGGCCTCACAGGAGAACTCAGCGCCGTCTGCCCGGAAAAATGCACGGGCCTCGGCGCGGAAATCGTGCTGCCGCAGGGCCGGCTGCACCCCGAAATACTGCGCTACGCAGCGGCCACGGGCAAAAACCCTGTGCATGAAGCCCTGCTCGGCGGTGAGGACTACGCCCTGCTCGGCACCTGCGCGCCCGACATGCTGCCCCCCCTGCACGCGGCCATTCCCGGCCTGTACAGCATTGGCGTGGTCACATCCGGCGGCGGCATTGTGTGCAACAACGCGCCGCTGGACAGTCTTGGCGGCGGGTTTGACCACTTTGAGTCCTGAGCCGGTTCGGCCTGCGACGCACAAAAAACGCGGTCCAGATCAGATCACCTTTGAAATAGCAAGCATTTCAAAGGTGCCATCCTGCCTGAAAATACGCTTTTCGTCAGAATCAACACTATGTTACGGTGCGCTGCATACTCCACAACTTTTTTAAAAACAGACAAGAGTCTTTGCCTGGCAGGAACACGCATGCACAAGGATTTTCAGTCGGCACAGGAAGTCATAGTCCCGTACGTGGAAGAAATGCGCGGCGTCTGTCGGGATGCATGGACGCAGGGCCTGCTCTCCGGCTGCAACGGCAACGCCAGTCGTCGCCTGCCAGCCCCGTACCAGAGCGTCGCGTGCCTGACCTGTACAGGGGCCGCCAAGGGGCGCCTTGCCCCGCAGAACTGCTGCCTTGTGGAGATCGAGAACGCGGCCCCGCTGTACGGCGGCCCGGCGTCAACGGAATCCGGCATGCACCTGGCCATTTACCGCGCAAAGCCCCAATGCGGGGCAATTCTGCACACGCACCCGCGCCGCCTGCTGGCCCTGAGTCTGCGTCTTGAAATGGAACACAAGGGTCTGGAAGATTTTTTGCGCCTCCCGCTCTTTGAGGCGGACGTGTGGCGCGCCCGCCTGGGCTTCGCCCCTGCGCTGCCGCCCGGAACAACGGAACTGGCAGAGGCGGTGGCCAGGGCAAGCCTCGACCGTCCGGCGGTGTGGATGGCCGGGCACGGCCTGTGCAGCACGGGCGCGACCCTGGCCGAAGCGCTTTGCCTGACCGAAGAGCTGGAGCATCTGGCCGCCATCCAGCTTTTGATCATGCGCTGATCTGCTTTCGCCTTTCTACCCCCCCACTTCACGCCAAAAGAGGTAACGGCCCGCGATCGGGCCTTTTTTGCTGCCCTTGGGGCAAGTGCGCGGTGCGAATGGCGTTCCCACAGGAGGCAAGACGGCCGCCACGGCGCGCATCCGTTCACGCAACCGCCCAAGCGATCCCAAATGAACCTCGTAGTAACACGATTAATAAAATCGTGTTTTTTTGCTTGCCAAACACCCTGCCCTTGTGTAGCATTTTTAAAAAATTCGTAACACAATTTCCATTGCAGCATCTTACCAAGGAGTCTGGCATGAACCTTTTGCAGCAGCTCGGCCATAAGGCAAAACCCATCCTCGGCGGCCTGGCCCTCACGGCCCTGCTGGGCGCGGCCCTGCCCGCAACGGCGCACGAGTTCATCCTCAAGCCTGACACGGCCACCCCGGCCGCCGGGCAGAAGACCCGCGTGCAGGCCCAGGCTTCGCATGTTTTCATGATCAGCGAAGAAGCGGAAAAGCCCGAAAGCGTGAACCTGCAACTTGTGCAAAAGGGCAAGCCCACTCCTGTGACCCTGACCGAAGACGCTTCGCTTGCCGCCCTTGTGGGCGACATTCTTCTGGCGGACACAGCCCCGGCCCTGCTGGTGGGCCACCGCCTGCCCCAGATATGGAGCGAAACCACGGAGGGCGTGCTTGAGGGCAACCGCGCCCAGCTTGAAGCGCAGGGCAAAAAAGTCCGCTCTGTGGGCAAGTATGAAAAGTTTGCCAAAGCCCTGCTCAACCCCGCCGCCAGCGACACGCTGTACAAAACTCCGCAAAACCAGATGCTGGAAATCGTCCTGCTGGACAATCCCGCGACCGTCAAGCCTGGCGGCGTCATGAACGTGCAGGTGTTGCTGCGCGGCAAACCCCTGCCGGGCGCTGCCGTGGGCCTGACCCACGACGGCTTCAGCAAGGAAGAAGACGCCTACAAGGTTACGGCCACCACCGACGCGCAGGGAAAAGCCGCCCTTGCAGTGGACAAACCCGCGCTCTGGATGGTCCGCACCGCCACCGTTGAAAAAACGCCGGGCACGGACGCCGACGCGCACCACCTGCGGGCCACCTACGTTTTCCCGGTTCGATAACACGACAGCATGATTATGAGAGTTGCCGTGTTCACAAAGGTTTTCAGCCTGTTTCTACTCTGCGCCTGCCTTGTGCTGGCAAACGCGCGGCACGCCGCCGGTCACGCCCTGCGCGCCGCCGAAATTCATCAGGGGCGGGCCGTTGTCATGCAGTTTGCCTATTCCACGGGCGAAGTGCCTGCCTACGCGAATGTGGAAGTATACGGCCCGGCCGATGCGGGCACGGAATTCCAGAATGGCCGCACCGACGCCCAGGGACGCTTCGCCTTTGTGCCCAATGCCCCGGGCCAATGGCGTGTGATCATGGCCGACAACATGGGCCACAAGGTAGCGCACGAGACTACCGTGGCCGAAAACGGCGGCGCCGCTCCCACGGCAGACGCCGCCGCTGACGCATGGGGACGTTTTGCCACACCCCTGCGGGCCTTGCTGGGCGTCAGTCTGCTGCTGAATCTGGGAACAATGTCCGTGCTGTGGCGTCAACGCCGCAAGGCGTAAAGCCAAGGTTGGCAACACGGCCAGGAGGCCCGTCCATCATGGGCGGGCCTCCTTTATTTACAGACGCCGTGCGGCGCTCTGCCCAGTGTTCGGAGCATTTTTGCGGGCCTGTATCCTCAAGGATGCAGACCCGCATATTGCGCCGCGTTACCGGGCCAGAGCCGTTTTCCCTGGATTTACGCTACGCGGGCGAGCACTCCGCATCGGCGGAGACGTGTACAATTTCTCCCACCATGGCGGCGGGTTCGTTCACGCCCACGCCAAAATCCTTTCTTTTTATGTCGCCCCACACCTTGAAGCTGCGTGTGGGCTTATTTGTCATGGGGTTGGTCACCACTTCGCTGCTGCGGAAGTTGAAGGTCACGTCCTTTGCCACGCCACGTATGGTCAACGTGCCGCTGATCTTGCCCTCGCCCGCGCCCTCAAGCCATACCTTGCTGCTCTCGAAGGTGATTACGGGGTGCACCGACGCCTCAAAGAAATCGCCGCTGCGCAGATGTTCGTCGCGCGCAGCCACGTCTGTATCAATGCTGGCCGCCTGGGCGGCCATGCTGAATTTCGCGTCGGAGAGGTCGTCCCTGCCGATCTCGGCAGTGACCGTGAATTCGGCAAACCTGCCGGTTATTTCGGTTATGGTGAGGTGCCTGACTACAAAGCCAAGGCGGGAATGGGCCGGATCATTCTTCCATGTGGTCATGGTATTCTCCTTGTTTTTTTGCCGCCTCTGCACACAGTGCACAGTTTTTCCGCGGGGCAAAAACTCTGGCCACCCGAACCGGGCATGTGCGGAGCGCTTGCAGGCTGCAATGCGCTGGCGGATGCGCGGGCATGCGCTTGCCGCCAAGGCATACGCGCAACTGTCCGCGAGGGTAAACTGCGTAGCGGGGTCTTCAAATGCGAGATGGTGGAGGCCCATGAGAAGCTCTCCCTGGAAGCCCCGCGTCAGTTCAAAAAACCTTGTCTTACACAACACGCAATAAAGGTTTTAGGGGGTGGGGGCGTGGGGGAGGAGACCCTTTTGCAAAAAGGGCCCTCCCCCACAGAGTATTTCAATGTAAAATAGCGTTGCCTTAGTTAGAGGCTAAAATACGCCAGGCAGTCCGTTGTCCCGCAGCGCGGCGTCACAGGAACCGATATGGTAGCAGGTGTGGCTGGCCAGCATGGCCACCGCCGCGCCATAGGCCACGTCGCGCCCGATCTTTTTGCTCAGCACCGTGTGAATCCGGGTAAGGCCCTTGTCCGAAAGGCCGTCCAGCCAGGCGTCCACGCCGATCCGCACAGTTTCGGCATACTCCCGCATGGCGTCCTTGTCGATGACGCAGGGACCCTGAACCTTGAGCATGAGGGTAGCCATGTCGCAGGGGGCGGACGCAGGAGCGTCGTTTTCACCAAGAGTGAAAAAATTCAGCACGGCAAGGGCATGGGCAATCTGCTGCCACACGGGCCAGCCGCCGCGCGTTTCCTTCCATATCTTGTCGGGGCAGACGTCGATGAACTGTGTCAGAAGGCTCCAGGAATGGCGATACGGGGCCTGAATGGCATTGATAATGTCTCGTGACATGCGTTTCTCCTTTTAGGGCGTTGCCGCCGTAACGTGTGGGGCTGAAGGCCAGGCGCAATGGTAGTGCAGGCTTTTTTCATCTGTTTTTCATGCGCGGGGCATTGCACGCCCACGCCGGACACTCCGCCTGCCTCCACCATAACCAAAGCCCCCGCCTTGTGCAAAGCGGGGGCCTGAACATGCATCAGCCGGCTGCCGGAACGTGCCGTCAGCATATGGCGTCAGCGCCGTCAGCGTGTGGCGGCGGTACGGATGTTACTCGAAACGGCTGGCGTTGGTGATCAGCACCATGTCCACGGGCACGTTTTCGTGCATGCCCATGCTCTTGGTTTTCACCTTGGCGATCTTGTCAACCACATCCAGACCTTCGGTCACACGGCCAAAGGCGCAATAGCCCCAGCCGTCAAGGGTGGGGGAGCTGTGATTGAGAAAGTCATTATCCACCAGGTTGATGAAAAACTGGGCCGTGGCGCTGTGCGGGTCGCGGGTGCGGGCCATGGCGATGGTGCCGCGCTCGTTCTTCACGCCGTTATCGGCCTCATTGGCCACAGGTTCGCGGGTGGCTTTTTCGTCCATACGCGCGCCAAGGCCGCCGCCCTGAATCATGAAGCCGGGAATAACGCGGTGGAAGATGGTGTTGGTGTAAAAACCCTCATCCACATATTGCAAAAAGTTGGCAACGGTTTTCGGGGCCTTGTCGGGGAAGAGCTCAATCAAAATGTCGCCGGACGTGGTTTCCAGCAAAACCGTGGGATTATCAGCCATGACAGCTCCTTTAGTGGTGATGGCACGCGCCTGCGTGAACGAAAAGCGCGCCCTGAGCCGGAATATAGAGTATGGCCCGAAAGATGACAATGCCTGCCGCCGGGTATAGATTACTTGCATGCCCACAAAAAATAAAAAAGCATCCGTCACCGTGTCCGCAGCCAAAGGCGCCGAACCGGCCGCCAGCCTTTTGCCCGGTCTTGAGCCCGCCTGCCCTCCCGCATCCGGGGCTGAAACAGTCACACACCAGCCGCCGGACAGGCATCTTCCCGCCCTGCGGCAGGCGCTACTCGACTGGTTTGCCGTCCATCAGCGCGACCTGCCGTGGCGCGCCAGCTACACGCCCTATGAAGTCTGGATTTCAGAAGTCATGCTGCAACAGACGCAGATGGAACGGGGCGTCAGCTATTTTCTGCGCTGGATGCGGCGCTTCCCGGACATCGCCACTCTGGCCGCCGCCCATGAGGAGGACGTGCTCCGCCTGTGGGAGGGCCTTGGCTACTATTCACGCAGCCGCCATATTCTGGCTGCCGCCCGCAAGATCATGGCGGAACACGGGGGCGTTTTTCCCTCCGACCTTGCCTCCATCCGCGCCCTGCCGGG
Source organism: Desulfovibrio simplex (assembly GCF_055387835.1). Lineage (NCBI taxonomy): Bacteria > Pseudomonadati > Thermodesulfobacteriota > Desulfovibrionia > Desulfovibrionales > Desulfovibrionaceae > Desulfovibrio > Desulfovibrio simplex. The sequence goes on along the minus strand of NZ_AP042377.1, from coordinate 3,161,529 downwards.
CGTGGGGCCGTACACGGCCGGGGCCATTGCCAGCATAGCCTTTGGCGAAAAGCTCCCTTGCGTGGACGCCAATGTGGAGCGCGTCATCTCGCGCATTTTTGATGTGGACAGCCCCGTGAAGCAGGACCCGGCCGCGGGCATAATCCACCGATGGGCCCTGCGCCTTGTGCCCGAAGGCAAATCCCGCGAGCACAACCAGGCCATGATGGAACTGGGGGCTCTCATCTGCCGCAAAAAACCTCGCTGCGAACTCTGCCCTCTGGCCCGCTTCTGCGTCAGCCGTCATCTGGGCATACAGGACCAGCGGCCCGTGCCGGGAAAGCGCGCGGTCATCACGCCGGTCCGCGCTGTCACGGGAGTGCTTCGCATAGGAAAGCGCATTTTCGTGCAAAAACGTCCGCCTTCCGGCGTATGGGGAAACCTGTGGGAATTTCCCGGCGGCAGGGTCGAGCCTGATGAAAGCCCGGAGCAGGCCACCGTGCGTGAATTTATGGAAGAAACGGGATTTGCGGTGCGGGTGGCCGCCAGATATGGCGTCATACGCCACGGCTACACGACTTATCGGCTTACCCTGCACTGCTTTGGTCTTGAACTGGCGAACAGCGGCGCAAACGCGCCAATACCGCCGCATGGCGACGCCTGCCCCGCGCCGCCGCAACTCACCGCCGCCACCCAATACCGCTGGGCAACCCCTGATGAACTGGAGGCCCTGGCCATGCCCGCAGCGCACCGCAAGCTTGCGGACAGCCTTTTTGGCCCGTCCGGCGAAGAGCCGCTGCCGCGCGCGCCACAGCGGGAAAAACAGGGCAGGCTTTTCTGATATTGGCCAATACTTAGAAAATAACGTATTTCCTCTTGCCTTTTCTATATAATGTTTCTTATTATTGAATAGAGAGAAGAGGATGTCCTGCAAAAGGCAGGCATGAGGCAAGAGCTAGATTTTGCGCCTGATATGGACCTCAAGGCCGTGTCAGACAGCATACCCGAAAGCGCGGACCATACGCCGTCCTTCGCCCATTCGTTGCGCACGCTGCTGCGCCTTCTGGGCAAGCCGGTGTCTCTCCCCCTGTTGCTCAGCGGCATACGCGGCGGGCCAAGTTCAGATTCGCCCTCGGCCTGTCTGCGTTCTGCCAAACGCTACGGACTCGAAGCGCGCATAGTGCGCCGCAAAAATCTCAACAGTATCTCCTCCCTTGTGCTCCCCTGCATTCTGCTGCTTAAAAACGATCTGAGCTGCGTTCTGCTCAAGCAGGATGCCGGGGCAGACACGGCTGAAGTCATTTTTCCCGAGGAAGGCGACCACCCCAAGAGCGTGAACCGCCAGGAACTGGAGTCCCAGTACACTGGCTACGCTGTTTTCGGCAGCCTCAGGGGCAAGCTGGACGCCCGCGCCCGCATCGCCCTGCCCGTCACCAGACGCTGGTTCTGGGACGTCATCGGCCATTACATGCCGCTGTACAAGCATGTGATCATTGCCACTGTCATCATCAATCTTCTGGGCGTGGCGGGCTCGCTCTTTGCCATGAACGTCTATGACCGCGTTGTGCCCAACCAGGCCGAGGAAACCTTGTGGGTACTGGCCTCGGGCGTGCTGCTGGCCTATATGGTCGACTTCATCCTGCGCAATGTGCGCGGCTATTTTGTGGATCTGGCCGGGCGCAATGCCGATGTGGTGCTGTCCAGCAAGCTTATGGAAAAGGTGCTCAATCTGCGCATGGACGCAAAGCCCGACTCCACGGGCGCGCTGGTAAACAACCTCAGCGGATTCGAATCGTTACGGGATTTCTTCAGTTCCGGCAGTCTGGTGGTTCTGGCCGACCTGCCCTTTCTCATCATCTTTCTCGGCCTCATATTTCTTATCGGCGGCCCCATTGTGAGCGTGCCCCTGGCGGCCGTACCCCTCATGGTGGGCCTGGGCCTTCTGCTGCAACTGGGCGCGCGGCGGCATGCAGCCTCCAACTATTTGCTGAACATGCAAAAACACGCCCTGCTGGTTGAAATCGTGCACGGGCTTGAAGCTGTCAAAACCAGCCGGGCCGAAAGCCGCCTGCTCAACCTGTGGGAACAGGTCTGTGATGCCTCGGCGGAAACGTCGCGCATGGCCCGCCGCTATGCCACCCTGACCCTCAGCGTGTCGAGCGGGCTCAGCCAGCTTGTGTCCGTGGGGGTCATCGTATGGGGCGTATACCGCATCATGGACAACTCAATGACCATGGGCGGCCTCATTGCCTGCAATATTCTGGCAGGCCGTGCCATGGCCCCGCTCATGCAGCTGGCGGGCATGATCTCACGCCTGCACCAGTCGCGCATGGCCCTCGCCGCGCTGAATACCATCATGGAACTGCCCACCGAAGATCCGGCCGAGACCGACAAGACGGACTTTGGCCTGCTGCAGCCCGCCTTCACGTTCGAACACGTGAGCTTCAGTTATCCGGGGGCAAAGCACAACTCGCTGTCAGACGTGAGCTTTACCATCCGGCCCCACGAAAAGGTGGCCATCATCGGCCGCATGGGTTCGGGCAAATCCACCATTGGCAGGCTCATGACGGGGCTCTACACGCCTCAGGACGGGGCCGTGCGCTTCGGCGGCGTTGACCTGCGACAGATGGACGCCGCCAACCTGCGGGGCCGCATGGGCTATCTGCCCCAGGACGTAACCCTTTTCTACGGCTCCATACGCGACAACATCGCGCTGGACGACCCCGGCATCGAGGATCAGCGGGTGCTGCGGGCCGCGTACCAGGCCGGAGCCACGGACTTTATCCGCGCACTGCCCGGCGGCCTGGGCGCGCCCGTGGGTGAGCAGGGACTTGCCATTTCCGGCGGGCAGCGTCAGTCCGTTGCCCTGGCCCGCTCCCTTTTGCACGACCCCGAAGTGCTCATCCTTGACGAGCCCACAAGCAATATGGACAAGGCCACCGAAAGCCTGCTGCGCACCCGCCTTGCAAAGCTGGCCGAAAACAAGACCCTCGTTCTCATCACGCACAGGGCCAGCCTGCTGGCTCTCGTGAACCGGCTCATCATTATCGACAACGGGCGTGTGGTGGCCGACGGCCCGCGCGACGAAGTGCTTGAAGCCATAAACAGCCAGACGTCGCAAAAGCGCCAGGCTGCCGGCCCGTTGCCCAGTGAGCGGCAGGACGGAAATATGCCCGATGGGCAGACCGCAAACGAGACAACGGCAACCACCGTCAAACTCGCGCCAACGCCAGCCCTCGCGCGTGCCGGAGGCGCGCCCGAAAGCGGCATGAGAGGTGCAGCATGAGCGCCCTAGTGAACTTTTGGAGGCGGTTGTTCGGCCTCTCCTCATTGCACGAAGAAGAGCACCTGCCCTACATGAACAAGGTGGACGCGGCCCTGCAACGCAAGGGCCGGGTGGAGGCCGTTTTTCTCTCCCTGGGCACTGCGGTACTGCTGTGCATTCTTGTCATCTGGGCGGCCTGGGCCTCCATCGACGAGGTCACGCGCGGCCAGGGGCAGGTGGTGGCCGCCAGCGGCACCCAGGTCATCCAGAACCTTGAGGGCGGCATTCTGCGCGAAGTCCTGGTGCGCGAGGGGCGGGTGGTTGAAAAAGACCAGCCGCTTGCGCGGCTGGACAACCTTGGCGCGGCCAGCCAGTACACTGATGCCCTGACCAAGGCGCTGGAAAACCGCGTGGCCCTCGTGCGCCTTGAAGCGGAAAAAAATGCTGTATCTCCGGTATTTGACGTGGACTTGCGAACTTCGGCCCCGCAGGTCGTGGCCGACCAGGAAGAGATGTACCACAGCCGCCGCGAACGCTTTCTTTCAGAAATGGCCATGCTGACCTCGCAGCACCGGCAGCGCCTCAAGGATGTGGACGAGCAGCGCGGCCGTAAAAACCAGCTTGAGCACAACCTTGCCCTGGCCGAGGAACGCCGCGACCTGGCCAAGCCGCTGGAGGCGCGCAAACTATATCCCAGGGTGGACTACCTCGACCTTGAGCAGCGCGTTGTGACCCTGCGCGGCGACCTGGAAGCTGTTTCGGCATCCTTGGGCAAGGCCGAGGAGGCCGCCCTTGAGGTCGAGCGCAAGCTGAACCTGCACAAGGCCGAATACGACTCTGAAATCACCGCCGAAATCAACAAGCGGCGCACAGAACTGACATCGCTTCAGGCCATGCTCTCGGCCGGAGGCGACCGTGTTACCCGCACCGAACTGCGCTCCCCGGTGCGTGGAACGGTTAAAAGGGTCATCATCAACACGCTGGGCGGCGTGGTGCGCTCTGGCGAGCCCATCATGGAAATCGTGCCCCTGGATGACACGCTTCTGGTTGAGGCGCGCATCCGCCCGGCCGACATCGCTTTCATTCATGCGGACCAGCGGGCCATGGTCAAGATATCGGCCTATGATTTTTCCATCTATGGCGGCCTTGAGGCCGTGGTTGAACAGATCAGCGCAGACACCATCGAAGACAAAAAGAGCGAGTTTTTCTACCTCGTCAAACTGCGCACCAAGAAGAATGAAATTGTCTACCGCAATGAACACCTGCCCATCATACCCGGCATGGTGGCTGGAGTAGAAATCGTTTCCGGCAAAAAAACCGTATTGGACTACCTGCTCAAACCCCTGCTCAAGGCACAACAAAACGCCATGAGAGAACGATAGATCGCGAGGCGCGTATGCTTGCTTCACATCCCCTGTACATGCCCCCTCCAGGGCTTCAGACAGTGCTCAAAGGCTTTACACCCCAGTCACGCATTGAGCTGAACTTTTCCATGAAAGGACTTTTTGTCGGACTGGAAGGCTATAATCTCGTCTTTTCACGCAATGACGGCTCCCGGCTGGTTCTTGAGGACTATCTGGCACCGCCACAATCCGGCATGCAGTACGCGGTGGCTGGCCCCGGTCAGTCCCTGGCATCCCTGGTGGAAGCGGCGCACCCTGCCATCATCGTCAATGGCAAAGAGATGTCGCCTTCTTTCTTTTTTTCCTCTCTGGGCGAGGAGGGCATGCCCCAGCCCGGCATAGCCTATGTGCGCAACGCGTCTTTTCAGGACTATGGGCATGACAACCTTCATGAGGGCGTTGAATCTTTGGACGGCCTAGGCTTTAACGACGCATGGATGCGTCGCGGCAGGCTGGGGGCGGATAACGATGAAGCAGTGGGGCAAAGCCTGTTCCATACCGGGGCTGGCGGCCTCCATGCTGGCGGCTTTGGCGGCAGGCTGGACGGCGGGCTCCATACCGGGCCGGGTTCGGGCTCCGGTTCAGGTACCGGGCCGGGTTCGGGCACGGGCACAGGCCCTGGCACGGGTACGGGCACAGGCCCCGGCACAGGTACGGGCACAGGTACGGGGCCGGGCACTGGTACGGGGCCGGGGTCGGACCCTGGGTCTGGCGGGCCAGATCCAGGCACAGGGCCAGGCACTGGCGGAGGAACCACAGGCCCCACCGCTGTGGCTGCCCATGCCAGTCTGACCGAAGACGATACTGATGTAGCCGGCCAGATCCCCATGCCGCAGAACGCGGCGGGACATACCCTGTCCTTTGTGGCGCAAAGCGGCATTCCGGGCCAATACGGAACCTTCAGCGTGGATGCCAACGGCGCCTATTCATACCAGCTGAACAACACACTGCCCAGCGTACAGAGCCTTGGGGCAGGCCAGACACTCACAGAAACATTCACCTACACAGTAGGCGACGGCGCGGGCGGCACCACCTCCAACACGGTCACCATTACCATCAATGGGCTCAACGACGCGCCCACTGTCGATTCCGCGGCCACCTCCATACTTGAAGACCAGGACCACACCACAGGCACGCTGCCCACGCCGCAGGATATCGACGCAGGCGACTCCCCCCAGTATCTGACGCAGACAAACTCGGCAGGCCTGTACGGCAACCTCAGCCTCAATGCCGATGGCACTTATACCTATACGCTGGACAACAGCCTGCCCGCCGTCCAGCAATTGGGCACTGGCGACTTTTTGACGGAAACGTTCACCTATACGGTGGATGACGGACACGGTGGCACTGCCTCCGGCAATCTTGTCATCACCATACACGGAACCAACGACGTGCCCACAGTGTCGGCCGCCACTGCTTCGGTGGACGAGGACGGTCCTGTGCTCATGGGCGTTCTGCCCACGCCCCACGATGTGGACGCGGGCGATGTGCCGCAGTTCGTGCCGCAAACCGGCAGTGTGGGCGCATACGGCGTGCTTACCGTGGATGCCCAGGGCAACTACAGCTATGTTCTGGACAACTCGCGCCCGGAAATTCAGGCGCTCAGCCAGGGCGACACGCTTACAGAACAATTTGTTTTCACCGTTACGGACGGTCAGAGCTACGTCAGCAAAACACTGACCATCACCATCAACGGCACCAACGACGCTCCCACCGTGGCGGCGTCATCAGCCTCGCTGACCGAGCATCAGGGTCTTGTGGGCGGAACCTTGCCTGCGCCGCACGATGTGGATGCCAATGACACCCTGAACTTCATTGAGCAGCACAACGCTCCCGGTCAGTACGGCCGCTTCAGCGTGGATGCAGCCGGAAACTATACCTACGTGCTTGACTACGCCGCGCCCGATCTCCAGCATTTGGCCGAGGGGCAGCAACTTACCGAAGTTTTTACCTATACGGTGTATGATAACCATGGTGGCATGGCTTCCAACACCATTACCATCACCATCAACGGCACCAATGACGCCCCGAAAGTCAGCGCGGCCACAGCTTCCATCAACGAGGATGATCCCAGCATCAGCGGCACCTTGCCCACCCCCACGGACGTGGACGCAGGAGATGTGGTGCAGTTCGTGCCCAAGACAGATGCTCCCGGCCAGTACGGCAGCTTCACCCTGCATGCGGACGGCAGCTACGCCTACACGCTCAACAACTCCCTGGCCGCAGTGCAGCAGCTTGGTGTTGGCAGCCAACTCATCGAAACATTTACCTATACCGTCACGGACCAGCACGGCGCCACAGCATCCAACACCATCACCATCACCATCAACGGCACCAACGATGCCCCGCAGGTCAGCGCGGCGGTCGCTTCCATCAACGAGGATGATCCCGGCATCAGCGGCACTTTGCCCGCTCCAACGGATGTGGATGCGGGCGACAGCGTGCAGTTTGTGCCTCAGGCAGATGCTCCCGGCCAGTACGGCAGCTTCACCCTGCAGGCGGACGGCACATACTCCTACATACTCGACAACACCCTGCTGGTTGTCCAGCAGCTTGGCGTGGGAGCGCATCTCACCGAGACCTTTACCTATACCGTCACGGACCAGCACGGCGCAACGGCGTCCAACACCATCACCATCACCATCAACGGCACCAATGACGCTCCGCAGGTCAGCGCCGCCGTCATCACCGTCCCCAGTGATGCCACCGACGTCAGTGGAACCCTGCCCATGCCCACAGACGTGGATGCGGGCGACATCCCGCAGTACATAGCGCAGAACACGGTGGGCCAGTTTGGCACCTTCACCCTGCAGCCCGACGGCAGCTACACCTTTACCCTCGACAACTCCCTGCCTGCGGTGGCGCAGCTTGGCGCGGGCGACCAGCTTTCCGAAACTTTCACCGCCACCGTAACAGACCCCCACGGGGCCACATCGTCCAGCACCATTACCATCACCATCAACGGCACCAACAGCGCGCCGCAGGTCAGCGCCGCCACTGCGAGCATCTTTGAAGATGATGCGGGCATCAGCGGCATCCTGCCCACACCCACGGATGTGAACGCGGGAGATGTGGTGCAGTTCGTGCCCCAGGCAGATGCTCAGGGCCAGTACGGCAGCTTCACCCTGCAGGCGGACGGTAGCTATACCTACACCCTCAACAATGCCCTGGACGCTGTCCAGCAACTCGGCGTGGGAGCGCATCTCACCGAGACCTTTACCTATACTGTCACGGACCAGCACGGCGCAACGGCGTCCAACACCATCACCATCACCATCAACGGCACCAATGACGCTCCGCAGGTCAGCGCGGCCGTCATCACCGTCCCCAGTGATGCCACCGACGTCAGTGGAACCCTGCCCATGCCCACAGACGTGGATGCGGGCGACATCCCGCAGTACATAGCGCAGAACACGGTGGGCCAGTTTGGCACCTTCACCCTGCAGCCTGACGGCAGCTACACCTTTACCCTCGACAACTCCCTGCCAGCGGTGGCGCAGCTTGGCGCGGGCGACCAGCTTTCCGAAACATTCACCGCCACCGTAACAGACCCCCACGGGGCCACATCGTCCAGTACCATTACCATTACCATCAACGGCACCAACAGCGCGCCGCAGGTCAGCGCCGCCACTGCGAGCATCTTTGAAGACGATCCCGGCATCAGCGGCACCCTGCCTACGCCCACGGATGTGAACGCCAACGACGTGGTGCTGTTCGTGCCCCAGGCAGATGCTCCCGGCCAGTACGGCAGCTTCGCCCTGCAGGCGGACGGTAGCTATACCTACACCCTCAACAATGCCCTGGACGCTGTCCAGCAACTCGGCGTGGGAGCGCATCTCACCGAGACCTTTACCTATACTGTCACGGACCAGCACGGCGCAACGGCGTCCAACACCATCACCATCACCATCAACGGCGCCAATGACGCCCCGCAGGTCAGCGCGGCCGTCATCACCGTCCCCAGTGATGCCACGGACGTCAGTGGAACCCTGCCCATGCCCACAGACGTGGATGCGGGCGACATCCCGCAGTACATAGCGCAGAACACGGTGGGCCAGTTTGGCACCTTCACCCTGCAGCCTGACGGCAGCTACACCTTTACCCTCGACAACTCCCTGCCTGCGGTGACGCAGCTTGGCGCGGGCGAGCAACTTTCCGAAACATTCACCGCCACCGTAACAGACCCCCACGGGGCCACATCATCCAGCACCATTACCATTACCATCAACGGCACCAACAGCGCGCCGCAGGTCAGCGCCGCCACTGCGAACATCTTTGAAGACGATCCCGGCATCAGCGGCACCCTGCCTACGCCCACGGATGTGAACGCCAATGACGTGATGCTGTTCGTGCCCCAGGCAGATGCTCAGGGTCAGTACGGCAGCTTCACCCTGCAGGCGGACGGTAGCTATACCTACACCCTCAACAATGCCCTGGACGCTGTCCAGCAACTCGGCGTGGGCAGCCACCTGACCGAAACCTTTACCTATACCGTCACGGATCAGCACGGCGCAACGGCGTCCAACACCATCACCATCACCATCAACGGCGCCAATGACGCCCCGCAGGTCAGCGCGGCCGTCATCTTTATTCAAAATGATGAAACCAGCGTCAGCGGAAATCTGCCCACGCCCACAGACGTGGATACGGGCGACATCCCGCAGTACATAGCGCAGACCATTGCTGGCAACTTTGGCACTTTCACCCTGCAGCCTGACGGCAGCTACACCTTTATCCTCGACAACTCCCTGCCAGCGGTGGCGCAGATCGGCACAGGCGGCACGCTTACGGAAACGTTCACCGCCACCGTAACAGACCAGCATGGAGCAACCACGTCCAGCACCATAACGCTCACCATTCATGGCACCAATACCGCACCGCAGGTCAGCGCGGCGGTCGCGTCCATCAATGAAGATGATCCCGGCATCAGCGGGACTTTGCCCACGCCCACGGACGTGGATACGGGCGACAGCGTGCACTTCGTGCCCCAGACAAACGCTCCCGGCCAGTATGGCAGCTTCACCCTGCAGGCGGACGGCACCTATACCTACGCGCTGAATAATGCCCTGTCGGTCGTCCAACAGCTTGGCGCTGGCAGCCAACTGACCGAAACCTTTACCTTTACCGTCATGGATCAGTTCGGCGCTACGGCGTCAAACACCATCACCATCACCATCAACGGCACCAATGACAATCCGCAGGTCAGCGCGGCGGTCGCGTCCATTAATGAAGATGACGCCAGCATCAGCGGCACTTTGCCCACGCCCACGGACGTGGATGCTGGCGACAGCGTACACTTTGTGCCCCAGGTCAACGCTCCCGGCCAGTACGGCAGCTTCACCCTGCAGGCGGACGGCACCTATACCTACGCGCTCAACAACGCTCTGGCCGCAGTGCAGCAACTTGGCGTTGGCGCTCAACTGACCGAAACCTTCACCTATACCGTCACGGATCAACACGGCGCTACCGCCACCAACACCATCACCATTACCATCAACGGCGCCAATGACGCACCACAGGTCAGCGCCGCCGTGGCCAACATCAATGAAGATGATGCCGCCATCAGCGGCACCCTGCCCGCCCCCACGGACGTGGATGCTGGCGACAGCGCGCACTTCGTGCCCCAGGCCAACGCTCCCGGCCAGTACGGCAGCTTCACCCTGCAGGCGGACGGCAGCTATACCTACGTGCTGAATAATGCCCTGTCGGTCGTCCAGCAGCTTGGCGTTGGCAGCCAACTCGCTGAAACATTCACCTATACGGTCACGGACCAGCACGGCGCTACCGCCACCAACACCATCACCATCACCATCAATGGCGCCAATGACGCACCGCAGGTCAGCGCCGCCGTGGCGCCCATCAATGAGGATGATGCGGCCATCAGCGGTACCTTGCCCACGCCCACGGACGTGGATGCTGGCGACAGCGTGCACTTTGTGCCCCAGGCCAATGCTCAGGGCCAGTACGGCAGCTTCACATTGCTTGCGGACGGCAGCTATATCTATGCGCTCAACAACGCCCTGGCCGCAGTGCAGCAGCTTGGCGTAGGCGCACACCTGACCGAAACATTTACCTATACGGTCACGGACCAGCACGGTACTACGGACACAAATACCATCACCATCACCATCAACGGCGCCAATGACGCACCGCAGGTCAGCGCCGCCGTCATTTTTGTCCCCAATAACCTCACGGACGTCAGTGGAACCCTGCCCATGCCCACAGACGTGGATGCGGGCGACGTACCGCAGTACATAGCGCAGAACACGGTGGGCCAGTTTGGCACCTTCACCCTGCAGCCTGACGGCAGCTACACCTTTACCCTCGACAACTCCCTGCCAGCGGTGGCGCAGCTTGGTGTAGGCGACCAGCTTTTCGAAACATTCACCGCCACCGTAACAGACCAGCATGGGGCCACATCGTCCAGTACCATCACCATCACCATCAACGGCACCAACAGCGCGCCGCAGGTCAGCGCCGCCACTGCGAGCATCTTTGAAGATGATCCCGGCATCAGCGGCACCTTGCCCACACCCACGGATGTGAACGCCAGTGACGTGGTGCAGTTTGTACCTCAGGCCAACGCTCCCGGCCAATACGGCAGCTTCACCCTGCAGGCGGACGGCACCTATACCTACGCGCTGAATAATGCCCTGTCGGTCGTCCAGCAGCTTGGCGTTGGCAGCCAACTGACCGAGACATTTACCTATACGGTCACGGATCAGCACGGCGCTACCGCCTCAAACACCATCACCATCACCATACACGGCGCCAACGACGCACCGCAGGTCAGCGCCGCCGTGGCATCCATCAATGAAGATAGTCCCAGCATCAGCGGCACTCTTCCCACGCCCACGGACGTGGATACGGGCGACAGTCTACACTTCGTGCCCCAGGTCAACGCTCCCGGCCAATACGGCAGCTTCACCCTGCAGGCGGACGGCAGCTATACATACGCGCTCAACAACGCCCTGCCGGTCGTCCAGCAGCTTGGCGTGGGGCAACATCTCACTGAAACCTTCACCTATACGGTCACGGACCAGCACGGCGCTACCGCCTCAAACACCATCATCATCACCATCAACGGCGCCAATGACGCACCGCAGGTCAGCGCCGCCGTAGCCAGCATCAATGAAGATGTTCCCAGCATCAGCGGCACCCTGCCCACGCCCACGGACGTGGACACGGGCGACACGGTAAGCTTCCTGTCCCAGGCCTCCACCCAGGGACTCTACGGCAACTTCACCCTGCAGGCGGACGGCAGCTATACATACGCGCTCAACAACGCCCTGCCGGTCGTCCAGCAGCTTGGCGTGGGGCAACATCTCACCGAAACATTTACCTATACGGTCAAGGATCAGCACGGCGCCGCAGCCTCCAGCACCATGACCATTACGATCAACGGAACCAATGACAATCCCGTCATTGGTTCCGTTGTCACAACGCCCTTGAAGGAAGACAGCATCCTGACGTCCTCCGGCACGCTTACGGTGACGGATGTGGATTTGGGCGACACTCCCGTGTTTCAGGCGCAGAACATGGCCGGACTGTACGGTAGCTTTGTGCTCAACAGCAACGGCGCATACGTCTATACGCTCAACAACAGCCTGCCTGCCGTGCAGGGTTTGGGGCATGGCGAACAGCTTGTGGAAACGTTTACCGTGGCAGCCAATGACGGGCACGGCGGCATCGCCGCGCGCACGATATCCTTTACCATCAACGGCACCAATGACGCGCCTTCGGTTGGTTCCGCCACGATGAGCATGAACAATGCAACGGACAAACTCTACGGCAAACTGCCCACGCCCACGGACCCGGACAACACGCTCGACAATATCATCAGCGACAATGTCACCTTTATCGCGCAGCCGCATGTGCATGGCAAATACGGTACGTTCTCGCTGAATGCTGACGGCTCATATGTCTACAACCTTAACACTGGACTGTTGTCTGTTTTGTTGCTTACACTGGGAGCCACACTCACGGATAAATTCACCTACACAGTCACGGACGAGCATGGCGCAACCGCCAGCAACGTTCTTGACATCGTCATTACAGGAGGGCTGCTGGGCAGCATCAGCCTCACTACAGTGCTTGACGGCGCAACAAGCCTGTTGGGCAACCTGCTGGTGCCCGAATTTTCCAATGCCACATTCTCGCTGCAAAGCAGCCCGCAAGGGCAGTACGGCACGCTTACCCTCAACAGCAACGGCACATATACCTATAACCTCTCGGCTCAGGGCATAAGTGAAAGCCAAAAACTCGGTGAAGGCGAAACCTCCACAGACGTTTTTATGGTAAAAGTCACATCCGGCCTCAAGTCCGTGGTCACCCCGCTGACCATCACCATCGTCGGTTCCAATGACGCGCCGACAGTCCAGCCATCCCAGCTTTCCGTTTCAGAAGACGACGTTGCCGCCATGTACGGCCAGCTTGTCATGGCTGACCCGGACAGGTCGGACACGCCAAGGGCCGTGCCCCAGACCACAGAAGGCCAGTACGGCACCTTCTATCTCAACCCCAACGGATCATACACCTATGTGCTGAACAAGGACTCCGCCATCGTAAAGGCCCTGAATAACGGTGACACGCTTGACGAAGTCTTCACCGTCACCGTGGTTGACGGGCATGGCGGCGCAGCTCAAAGCACCGTAACCGTGACCATTCACGGCTCCGGAGAGGCCCCCCTCATGCAGGGCACGAGCGCCATGCATCTCTTCTTTGCCCCCGATGAAGCGAACGCTTCGGCCAACCATGAGCAGCTTCAGGCTGCCACAGAAGACCACAACGCCGCCGCCCGGAGCAGCCATGACGCTGCCCACCATGCCGACTCCAATGAGAGCGTGCCAGTGGCCGACAACAGTACGCAAACCGGGCACGAAAACATCCAGAGCGACACTCCCGCAGCCGCAGCCACGCCGGAAACTGCGGAACATGCCCCCGCTGAAACCCATACTGCCTCCACGGCGGAGGACAGCGCCCAGGAACAGGCGCACGCGGGTATGGATGCGACACACAAGGATACGGCGAACACGGATGCGGAGCACGCCAATGCAGCCAACGCTAATGCCGAACACACGGACGCCATACATGCAGACACCACGCGCACAGATGTGGATCACACGGGCACGGGCAACGCGGAATCAGAGCACGCCGCGGCCGCAACCGACGCCCCCACCGCGCATATCGACACCCTGGATGAAGAACTGGCAGACAGCTTCATGCACGACCAAACCGGCCCCCTGATCATTGACATTGAAGACGCCCTGCCCCCCGCCGCACAAGGAACCGGCGGCGCAAACAGCGCACAGCCCCAGGCCTTGCAGGACGACAGCCTCTTCCCCATAGCAACGCAGAACCCGGGAGCCCTGGCGAACGCCGCCGACGCTGCGGCGCACGACGCCATGGCGGCATCTCCGGAACAGCCGACTCAGGCGCAGACCGAGAGCACAAGCCCGCAACCGCAAAGCCAGGAAGCTCAGGCCGCCACCACCCCTGCCACCTCGCCCCCAGGGGCGGACATGATGGAAAGCGAAGCCGACCAGATGGCCGTGTTGCAGCACCTGACGCAGAACGGCCACTAGAGCATTTTAACTTTGAAAAAGTGTACCGCAAGTCGCATTTTTCGGCTGAGTGAAAACTTTGAAATGTGAAGCATTTCAAAGGTAATCTGCTCTAGTAGAGTACAAAGGGCATGCGGCTCTGGAGCGGGGATTCCAAACACCGCGTCGCCCAGGCAACGCGCCATTGCAAAGGTTCTCTGCGCTGCATCTTCGCAGACAGCAAAAACCAGTGAAGGCCGGGAATCTTTCCCCGGCCTTCACTGCGTATGTATGTCATAAAAATCCTGCCGCGCGGGCTATTCCTTCAATCGCCCGGTCAGATCCGCCAGCCGCTGCGTGAGCGCCACCAGCTTGTCCGTCTCATGCCTGACCTCTTTCATTGACCTGGCAGTGCCCTCCATAACATCATTGACCTCGACGATGGAACGGTTGATCTGTTCGCTGGCCACGGACTGCTCCTCGCTGGCTGCGGCAATGGCGCTGACTCTGCCCGTGGTGTCTTCCACCGTCCCCACAATGGCGTCAAGCGCCTGGCCAGACTCTCCGGCGAAACCAGTGGCCTGCTCAATCTGGTTCACGGCATTGTCCATTGAGGCCATGCTCTTTGAGGTGCTTTGCTGAATGGCATTGATGGCGTTGCCCACATCATTGGTGGAACTTACTGTTTTTTCAGCAAGTTTACGCACCTCGTCAGCCACCACCGCAAAGCCGCGCCCGGCTTCGCCTGCGCGGGCGGCTTCAATGGCGGCATTGAGGGCCAGCAGGTTGGTCTGGTCGGCTATATCTGAAATAACATTCATAATTTCCGTAATGGCCTTCGCGTGGTTGTTCAAAAGAACCATATCGCTCTTGAGAGCCATAGAAACCTCGTGCACTTCCTCAATGCTCTGCGTGGCGTTGCGCACCACCGCAGCGCCCTCATGCGCCTTGTCCCGCGTCTGCGTCGAGGCTGTTGAGGCGTTGGCCGCGTTTTGCGCCACCTCGCGCACTGTGTCGGTCATTTCATTCATGGCCGTGGCAACCTCGCCCAGCAGGCGCGAAGCACGGGCCGTGTCATTGTCCGAGCGGCCTATGCCGGCCACCAGCCCTTCGGCAATGGCGGCAAGCTCCTGCACCGATTTTTCAAGCTCCAGCGCCGCCGCTTCCATGCGCTGGTTCTTCTCGGTAATGACCTGCTCGGCTTTTTTAAGGGCCGTCATGTCCACATAAAGACACAGGCCGCCAAGGCAGGTCCGGTGCTCGTCATACACGGGAAAAACATTGGCCAGCACGTCGATGCGCCTGCCTTTGTGCCCCGTTATTGTCACGGAAAGATTACGAAAGTTCTGGCCTTGGCGGATGCTCTTGCCCACGGCAGTCTCGCGGCCGGGATCATTGTAAAAAAGCTCGGCCAGGGTCTTGCCAAGGCAGGCCCCCACCGGCCCGTCGATCTCGAGCATATCCAGGCATTCCTGATTGGTGTGGGTTGCGCGCTCGTTAACGTCCACCAGCAGATAGGGCAGGGGCATGCCGCCGAGTATGCCGTGCAGCACGCCGCTGGCGTGGCATGCCTTGCTGGCAAGCTTTTCAGCGGCCGCATACAGTTCCTTCAGTTCCGCAGAGTCCCCTGGCCCGGTACAGCATGAAGACCGGCCCGAAGACCCCGGTTCGCAGCCGCCGCGCAAAAAGATCGTCAGAGCCCGAAACGCCCCGCCATAAATCAGCCGCGCCCCCAGGCCCATCACAAGCAGTACGGCGAATCCGCCCGCCGCAACTCCCCACAGGGGGGCTGCCGCCGCTCCGGTCACAAGACCAATACCCCAAACAATACCGGTGGCAACGGCCAGAGCCGACAAGCCCAGACCCCATATTTTATGATGCGGCGACATGAGACCTCCCATATAGGTAAGGATACGACAATCGTTATTTAATAAATTACTTTTTTCACAAATAAACTGTTACACACGGTTGAGAAAGAAATTTTTCCACTGTTTTTAATGAGGGATACGTTTTTTTGGAGCCCGGGACTGCATACAAAATTACAATAAGAGAAGCACTGCGTCCACCGGACAGGTCCCAACGGCGCGCACATAGCATACCACTTCGCACTTTACTGCGAAAGCTTCCTATCATACTGTAGTTACGGCGTTTTTCCAATTTTCTTTATTTTTATGCAAAACACAAGTTTTTCTTTTTGGCGCGAAAGTCTTGACAAGTTCCATATGGTGAGCTAGTTGGATGCATTCAAAGTGGACGACAGCACCTGTCGCCACTACATCCTGATGCGGAACGCAGTTCCAGCGGGGTGGCCTGAATAGGCCCCCTTTTTTTTGTCCCTGCGACGGTCCATGCCCCGCACAAAAGGAAAGAATGACTGATCAAGCCCTGAGAGAAACCGTCATACGTCTGGCCCAACCCGTGGTTCACTCCCTCGGACTCGTTGTCTGGGGGGTGGAGATAGCCCGCGCCGGGCGCACCCTTGTGCGGCTCTTTGTGGATGTGCCTACCGCGCCCCAGGCAGACGAGCATCAGGCAGCCCCTGGCGGCACGGCCGTTTTGTCCGCCGCTGGCGTCAGCGAAGGCTTCGCGCCATCAGACCATCGTCCTGACGAATCTTCCGACGCTTCCGCTCCAGCCGCCCCCCTGTCAGCCACCATTGAGCAGTGCGAAGAAATTTCGCGCCATCTGGCGCTTGCGCTGGAAGTGGAAGACAGCATCCCCGACGCCTATGTGCTGGAAGTTTCCACGCCGGGCCTGAGCCGGCTGTTTTTCAGCCTTGAGCAGATGGCCCGCTATGTGGGCGACGTGGTCGAGGCACGGTTGCACACCCCAGTGGCCTCCACCGATCCGGCGGCCCACGGCGGCCCGCGCCGCATCTGGCGCGGCACGCTGACGGCTGTGGAAGAAGAGGGCTTTGTGCTCGCGCCCGTTGCCATCAGCCCCGAAGGCCACGTGGAGGACGAAAACCATCCTCCCGTGTTTCTTCCCTGGAGCTCTGTGCGCCGGGCCACACGCATGTATATTTTCAAGCAGCCGCAAAAGCCGGGCAAAAAACCTGGCAATAAACCCCGGGGAAAAGACGCCCCTGCGGGCAAGGGCGGACAGACGGCCAAAAAAAAGGCCGCTTCAGGCAAAAAGACGGGCAACAGCGTTGCCGATAACGATCATACGGCCAGCTGAGGCAGGCCCGAAAGCCGCGCTGCGCGGCAGTTACGGGCGGCCCATGCGCCGCAGCCGGAACAAGCGATTTTACGCCGCCCTGGGCGGCAGCCGGAGGCACTCATGAATCTTGAACTCAAAAAGGCCATTGACCAGATCAGCAAAGACAAGGGCCTTGACCGCAACATGCTCATTGATACGCTTGAAGACGCGGTGCGCACCTCCGTGCTGCGCCGCTTCAGCGAAGATATGGACGTGGAAGTGTCCTACAATGACGAAACGGGCGATATTGAGGTCTACCAGTTCAAAATCGTGATGGCCGATGGCGATGTGGCCAACCCTGACACGCAGATTGAACTCACCGAAGCCCTTGCCCACGATCCTTCCGTTCAGGTGGACGACGAAATGGGCTTCCGCGTCAAGGTGGAAGACCTGGGGCGCATCGCGGCCCAGTCCGCCAAGCAGGTCATCATCCAGCGCATGCGCGACGCTGAGCAGGAAATCATTTACAGCGAATACAAGGACCGCCTGGGCGAAATCGTTTCAGGCATCGTGCAGCGGCGCGACAAGGGCGGATGGGTGGTCAACCTGGGCCGCACCGAAGCCATTCTGCCACGTGAAGAACAGATCCCGCGTGAGCATTACAAGCGCGGCGACCGCGTGCAGGCCCTCATTATCGAGGTTCGCCAGGAGGGCCGCGGCCCGCAGGTCGTCATTTCACGCGCGCACCGCGACTATATGGCCGCTCTCTTTCGCCGTGAGGTGCCTGAGGTGGACGACGGCGTTGTGCAGATCATGGGCGTGGCCCGTGACCCCGGCTCCCGCGCCAAGGTGGCGGTGCTCTCGCGCGAGCGTGACGTTGACCCGGTCGGCGCCTGCGTTGGCGTGCGCGGTTCGCGCATCCAGAACATCGTGCAGGAACTGCACGGCGAACGCATCGACATCGTTGTCTGGAGCGCCGACATAGCCACCTACGCCCGCAATGCCCTGGCCCCGGCCCTGGTATCGCGCATAGTCGTGGACGAAGAAGAAAACCTGCTCGAAGTCATCGTGCCGGACGATCAGCTCACCAACGCCATCGGGCGCAAGGGGCAGAACGTCAAACTGGCGGCCAGGCTTCTGGGTTGGAAAGTCGATATATTTACCGAGACCCGCTACAACGAGGCCAATGCCATCGGGCACGGTCTTGAGCAGGTGGCCAGTGTGGCCGAAGTATCCATTGAGGCTCTGCTTGACGCGGGATTCAGCTCGCTTGACAAGCTGCGCCAGGCCACGGACCAGGAGCTTTCAGACAAGCTGACCATCAGCGCGTCCCGTATTGCCGACCTGCGTTCGGCCATCAACTTCCTGGCTCCGGTGGTGGAAAGCACGCCCGAATCCTCTGCTGTTGAATTGGGCAAGGTGCATTCCGCTGATGAGAACTCCGGCCAGGACAAGGCTGACGGCAACGCCGACGAGGATGCGCAGGCTTAGGGGCGCTGTCGTGGTGGATGGGCAGAACACGGCTGAGACCGTGCAGGGGCCGGTACGCATGTGCATCATATGCCGCCGACGCTTCGCCAAGGCCCAGTTGACCCGCCATGTACTGACGGCCCAGGGAATTTTGACTATTGACGCTGAAAAGACCAGACCTGGCAGGGGCTGGTATCTCTGTTCCGATGCCGTATGCGCGGCGAGGTTCGCCAAGTTCAGGCCCGGAACACGGCGCAAGGGGGGTAAACATGTCTGAAGAAAAAATTAAAGTATCGGAATTTGCCAAGGAATTTCCGGCCGTGCCCCAAAAGGACATGCTGCGTGTTATGCGCGAGCTGGGCACGTCGGCCAAAAGCATGGCTGGTTCCCTGAGCACTGAGGAGGCGGCACGCGTGCGCGAACATTTTGCCGAACAAAAACAGGCGGATGCCGAGCGTTCCGGCTCTCACCCCAACGTCATCGTGCGTCGTCGTCGTAAGGATGCTGACAAGGCCGATGCTCCTGAAACCGCGGAAACAGCTTCCGCAGTCAAGGAAGTGAGCGCCCCCGAAGCCGCGGAAAAGCCTGCGGAAGTCGAAAGCCCAACTGCTGTGGCCGAAGCCGCACCAGCGCCCAAGGCTGAAGCCCCGGCTGCCAGCCCCCGCAAAGCTCCTGAAAAAGCCGAGGCTGTGGCCAAAAAGGCCGAGACCGCCGACGCGCCCAAGGCCACCAAAGCCAGGGTCGTTTCTGCGGCCCGCGTTATCAGCCGCCCTGGCGAAGAAGAAAAGAAGCCCGAGCCTGTGGTGGAAGCCAAGCCCAAGGCTCCCGAAGTTTCACCCGTGGCCGCTGCGCTTGCCGCCCGTGCCGCTGATGAAGCCGAAGTAAAGGCCGCTGCAAAGGCCCAGGAAAAGAGTGAGGCTGAAAAAGCGGCCAAGGCCGCCCGCGTGGCGCGCCCTGACGCTTCCGCCATGCCTGAAGGTTCGTCCGCGCCCACCCTGCCCCAGCGTGCCCCCGAAGCCCGCGCGGAAGCCTGGAAAGATTCCGACAATGCCGATGACGCCGATGGCGCGCCCCGCCGCGCTCCCAGGGCTGAAGGCGGGCAGGCACCTGCCGCCGCGCCCCAGGTGCGCATCATATCCAGACCTACTCCCGGCAGCCAGCAGGAACGTCCCTCGCGTCCCATGGGCGCACGGCCCGCTGGCGGCCCCGGCGCTTCGGGCCCTGGCGGTCCCGGCGGCCCGCGCGGCGACAATGCCGGCAGACCCCCGCGTCCTGGCGCTCCCCGCCCGGCGGGCCCCGGCGGGCCTCGTCCCGCTGGCCCTGGTGGCCCGCGGCCGGCCGGCCCCGGCGGCCCACGTCCCGGCGGCGGTGGATTCGGCCAGCAGGCTGCGCCCGCGTCGCCCACGGACAGCCGCGATGGCCAGAGCAAGAAAAAACGCCTCAAGGGACGTCGCACCGTTGATTTTCAGCAGGGTGATTCCGTTCGCCGTGACGATGACGACAGCGTGCGTCTGAGCCGCGGCAAGGGCCGTCGCAAGGGCGGCAAGCCCGCGCCAGCCATGGCCACGCAGCCGCTCAAGGCCGCCAAGCGTAAAATCCGCGTCACGGAAGCCATCCGTGTGGCCGACATGGCCCATCAGATGGGCCTCAAAGCCAACGAGATCATCAAGGTTCTCTTTGGCCTTGGCGTCATGGCCACCATCAACCAGGCGCTGGACTTTGATACGGCCACTCTGGTCGCTTCCGAATTCGGCTATGAAGTGGAAAAGGTCGGCTTCTCCGAAGACGACTACCTGACCCCCAAGGAAGTGGACGCGCCCGAAAGCCTCAAGCCGCGCCCGCCCGTGGTGACCATCATGGGCCACGTGGACCACGGCAAAACCTCGCTGCTTGACGCCATCCGCAAAACCAATGTCACCAGCGGCGAAGCTGGCGGCATCACGCAGCACATCGGCGCATACCACGTGAAAACCAAGCGTGGGGAAATCGTCTTCCTCGACACGCCCGGCCATGAAGCCTTTACGGCCATGCGCGCCCGTGGCGCCCAGGTGACGGACCTTGTCATCCTTGTGGTGGCCGCCGACGACGGCGTTATGGAGCAGACCCGCGAGGCCATCAACCACTCGCGCGCGGCCAACGTGCCCATCATGGTGGCCGTCAACAAGATGGACAAGCCCGGGGCCGACCCGGACCGCGTCCTGCGCGAGCTCGCCGAACTGGGCCTTCAGGCCGAAGAATGGGGCGGCGACACCATCGTTGCCAAGGTGGCGGCCAAGACCCGCATGGGTCTGGACGAACTGCTGGAAATGGTGGCTCTGCAAGCCGAAATTATGGAACTCAAGGCCAATCCCGACAAGCTTGCGCGCGGCCACATTGTGGAAGCCAAGCTGGACAAGGGACGCGGCCCTGTGGCCACCGTGCTTATTCAGGAAGGTACCCTGCGCCAGGGCGACAACTTCGTGTGCGGCCCCTTCTCTGGCCGTGTGCGCGCCCTCATGAGCGATCAGGGCAAGAAGGTCAAGGACGCCGGCCCCTCGCTGCCTGTGGAAGTACAGGGCTTTGAAGGCGTGCCGGAAGCCGGTGAGGAATTCTTTGTGGTCAGCGACGAAAAGCTGGCCCGCCGCATCGCCGACTCGCGCGCCATCAAGCAGCGTGAACGCGACCTCGCTTCGGAATCGCGCGTGACCCTGGAAACCTTCCTGTCGCAGCGCAAGTCCGATCAGGAAACTCTGACCCTCAACCTCGTGCTCAAGGCCGACGTTCAGGGCAGCCTGGAAGCCATCACCGAAGCCCTGCTCAAGCAGAGCACCGAAAAAGTGCGCATCAACGTGGTGCACGGCGGTACCGGCGCCATTACAGAATCCGACATTCTGCTGGCCTCGGCCTCGCAGGCCATCATCATCGGCTTCAACGTGCGGCCCACATCCAAGATCAAGGACGTGGCCGAACACGAGAATGTGGATATCCGCTTCTATGAGATCATCTACAAGCTGGTGGACGATATCAAGAGCGCCATGACGGGCATGCTCGCTCCGGTGCAGCGCGAAGTCTACCTCGGCCAGGCCGAGGTGCGCGACACCTTCAGCGTGCCCAAGGTCGGCGTTATCGCCGGCTCCTATGTGGCCGACGGCAAAATCGCCCGCAATGCCGGTGTACGCCTGCTGCGCGACGGCGTGGTGGTCTACACGGGCAAGATCTCTTCCCTCAAGCGCTTCAAGGATGATTCCAAGGAAGTGGTCAAGGGCAATGAGTGCGGCGTGGGCCTTGAAAACTTCAATGACGTCAAAATTGGCGACATCATCGAAGCTTTCGAAACGGTTGAAGAAGCCGCGACGCTGTAGAGAATTGGGGCGTAGCGGGTGCACCACGCATCTGCTGTCGCCATCCCTAACGCCTTCGTCGTAAGGGCTGCCGCATCGAAGCTTTCGAAACGGTTGAAGAAGCCGCGACGCTGTAGAGAATTGGGGCGTAGCGGGTGCACCACGCATCTGCTGTCGCCATCCCTAACGCCTTCGTCGTAAGGGCTGCCGCATCGAAGCTTTCGAAACGGTTGAAGAAGCCGCGACGCTGTAGAAAATTGGGGCGCAGCGGGTGCACCACGCATCTGCTGTCGCCATCCCTAACGCCTTCGTCGTAAGGGCTGCCGCATCGAAGCTTTCGAAACGGTTGAAGAAGCCGCGACGCTGTAAAGCCTGTATGGCTTCCACGCTACGGGAACAGCCCGGAAGGCCGTTGCGTGGAAATTGAAGAATGAACTCTTCAGGGGGAAGGAAGGCCAGCACAAGGCTTTTCTTCCCCCGGTTTTTACTGTGTTCTGGCTGCCGCACGCATGGCCCATTGGGCATTTCAAGCTGAAAATGCTGGCATTATCTATCGCCAACAGATACCATTCCCAACAGGCCCTATTTCCGGCCAGCATTAATGCCCTTTGCCGCAATGACCGGCCACCTGGCCGAAGCGCCTCGGACAGCATCCGGCCTCCTTTTCGGGTTTGCGCTGCTCCCAAGAACGGCCCCATCTGCGGGCCACCGCAGCCCAATCCGCCAAAATCAACCGGCCACCTCCGAGCCGCGAAATACGTATATACCCATGTTCATGGCAGTACTCACAGTGGAATTCAGCCTGCACGGCAACGACAATCTCAAGGCCAAGCGCCGCGTTGCCAACAGTCTGAAACAAAAAACCCGCAATAAATTTAACGTGGCCATAGCGGAAGCAGGCACAGAAAACAACCTGAGCAGCCTGCGTCTGGCCGTTGTCTCCATTTCCAACAACGAAGGGCATTTACGCAGCCGCATGGACAAGTGCGCGCTTATGATGGAGGCCGTCTGCCCGGAAGAAATGGTGGAAAGTCAGGTGGAAATATATGCAGCAGACTAATGCCATACCCGAGCCTTACGTGAAGAAGGCCCGTCAGATAGCCGAGGCCCTGAGCCAGATGGACCAGATTGTCGTGGCGGGCCATGTCCACCCCGATGGAGACGCCGCCGGATCCGTTGCCGCAGTGGGGCACATCCTGCGTGCTATGGGCAAGGAATTCATGCTCTACGCCAACCCCAGGTTGCCTGGGTATCTGGATTTTTTCCCCATGCCTGCCGTGGTGCACACAACCCTCGAGCATCCGCCTTTCACTCCCCGGTGCGCGGTTCTGCTCGACTGCGGCGAGCCGGAGCGCCTTGGCGCTGAACTGGCCGGGCTCTTGCCCCAGCTCGACAGCGTGAATATTGACCACCACCTTGGCGGCGACGGCATGGGCAGCAGAGATAACTGGGTAGTAACCGAAGCGGCCGCCACGGCGCAGCTTGTGGCCTACGTGTCCCTGGCGGCGGGGCTTCCCCTTACCGGCGATCTTTCCCTGGCCGTGGCCCTGGGCCTCATAACAGACACGGGCGGCTTCTGCCACGGCAATACCAGCGCCGATGTCCTCTCGCTGGCCGCGCATCTGGTCAAAAACGGCTGTAACCTGCCCTGGTTGCGGGAACAGCTGGACAATAACTGGAGCCTTGGCCGCTGGCGTCTGTGGGGACTGCTTATGGAAAACTCCCGCGTGACGCATGACGGGCAGGTGAGCTTTTGCCAGGTGCGGCTGCAAGACCTGAGCCGCTGTCAGGCCCTCAAGGAGGATATGGAAGGCTTTGTGGAGCAGCTGCGCCGCCTGCACGGCGTCAAGGTTGCGGCACTGCTGCGCGAAGACAGCCCGCAGCTGTGCAAGTTCAGCCTCCGCTCCTATGGCGATATCGACGTGCGCTCCGTTGCCGCAGATCTGGACGGCGGCGGGCATTTCAACGCAGCAGGGGGCACCCTGCGCATGCCGCTGGAAGAAGCCGGTCAAAAGCTGCTGGACCACATCGGCCTCTATCTTGACAATTTGAAAAACACGGATGGATAGCGCGCATGACGCCGCACGGCGTAATCCGCCCACAAAAAGAAGCCCGACAGCGCGCCAGGCCAAAATAACCCGCTGTTGCCGGCCATATCTTTTGACTTATAGCAGAGCAGAGGATATGGTTGCCACTTGCGTATGGTCAATAAAGATACACTAGCACAGTTCTGCCGCAGTCAGGACCAGCCGGAATTACCTTCCAGCACGCCGGAGCGCAACTCCGGCTCTGGGTCAGGCAATGCCGCCATTCCCGCAACCTCGCGGGACGGCAAGGCATATGCCCTGCCCCAGCAGCACGGCGTACTTGTGCTCAACAAGCCCTCCGGGCCCACCTCGGCCCGTTGCCTCACAGCCATCAAAAGGCTTGGGCAGAAAAAAATCGGCCATGCTGGCACGCTGGATCCTTTGGCTTCCGGCGTGCTGCTGGTATTGTTGGGGCAGGCCACCAAGCTTTCCGGGCACCTTTTGTCCGGGGGCGGCAAGGTGTACAGCGGCGTGTTGCGCCTTGGGCAGACCACGGATACCTGGGATATCGAAGGCCAGGTTCTTGAAGAAGCCCCCTGGCAGCACATCAGCGTAGAAGACGTCAGGCGCGAGGTGGCGGCCTGGCTTGATCTGACGGAGCAGCCCGTTCCGTCCTACTCTGCCGCAAAACATGAGGGCCAGCCCCTGTACAAGCTGGCCCGCAAGGGGCTTGAAGCCCCGCAGAAGATCAAACGCATGGAAATTTCACAGGCGGACGTGCTTGAAACAAGCCTGCCGTTTGTGCGCTTTCGGGTCGCATGCAGTTCCGGCACCTATATACGCTCCCTGGCCCACAGCTTGGGGAAGCGACTTGGTTGCGGAGCCGTGCTCACGGAACTGACCCGGGAGTATAGTCACCCCTTCGGCCTCGATGTGGCCCGCGATCCGGCGGACTTCACGGCTGATCCCACTCTGTTGCCTGGCTGCGTCATTCCTGTGGAGGATGCGCTGCCGCACTGGCCCAGGGTGAATCTGACGCTGGAAGAAGCCGCCCGCGTGCGCAACGGCATCGCTGTGCCCTGCCGGACGCCACAAGCTGGCGACGGCGACGGCGAAGACCTCGCGTTTTTGATGGAACAGGGCCAGGCCCTGGCCCTGGCAAAACGCGAAGTTACAGCCGCCGGGCCCTGCTGGGCCGTGTTGCGGGGACTTTGGAACTAAGGGCCATCACGCCCGTAACAGCCTTACTCAAGGAGAACTGCTGTGGTAATGGATGTAAATCAGAAGAAAGCGGTCATTGACGCCCACGCCAAACACGAAGGCGACACCGGCTCCCCCGAAGTGCAGGTTGCCCTGCTTACTGCCCGTATTGAAGACCTCACCGGTCACTTCAAAGAGCACAAGAAGGACTTTCACTCCCGTACGGGCCTGCTGAAGCTTGTTGGCCGTCGCCGCAATATTCTGAACTACCTGAAGAAGACCGATATTCAGCGCTACCGCGCGCTGATCGAGAAGCTTGGCCTGCGCAAGTAAGGCTTTTGGCTGCAAGGGGGGGGAGCCTGAGGCTTCCCCCTTGCCACTTGGAGCAGATGTTTAAAACACGCTCGCCTCGGCGCTTAACAGCGCACAACGGCTAAAGCAACGGCTGAAGCCGCGTTTACACCTTGGCGGCGGGCGACTGCTCACACAGTCGCGAGAGCACTTTCAAAGTAAAAATGCTCTGATGTACGCAAACTGCCCCCGATGGGGCGCAACGCCTGAAGGGGGGTCCGGGAAAATCAGGCAGGGACACGCCACTCTGCCCGCTTTTGCCGGAATCCCCTTCGCCCATGCAAAGGAATCTACATGTTACAAGATATTTTCAATCCCACCCGCCTCACCTGCCA
This sequence comes from Desulfovibrio simplex, assembly GCF_055387835.1. Lineage (NCBI taxonomy): Bacteria > Pseudomonadati > Thermodesulfobacteriota > Desulfovibrionia > Desulfovibrionales > Desulfovibrionaceae > Desulfovibrio > Desulfovibrio simplex. Next base: position 3,135,496 of record NZ_AP042377.1, on the reverse strand, counting down.
GGTAGGCGGCAAGGAAGTTATTCTGGAAACCGGCCGTATGGCCAATCAGGCCCACGGTGAAGTCTGGATACAGTGCGGCGGCACCGTGGTGCTCGTCACCGTCTGCTCGCAGCCCCTGGAATTCGACAAGGGCTTCTTTCCCCTTACCGTTGAATACTCCGAAAAAATGTACGCCGCCGGACGCATCCCCGGCAGCTTCTTCCGCCGCGAAATCGGCCGGCCGTCCGAGCGTGAGACCCTGGTTTCGCGCCTGATCGACAGGCCCATTCGCCCGCTGTTCCCCAAGGGCCTGAACGAAGACGTGCAGGTGCTCGCCAGCGTCATTTCCGCTGACCAGGAAAACGAGTCCGACGTGCTGGCCCTCACGGGCGCTTCGGCGGCCATCATGCTGTCTCCCCTGCCCTTTGAAGGCCCGGTGGCCGGTGGCCGCATCGGCCGCGTCAACGGTCAGTTCGTGCTCAACCCCACCTTCGAGCAGCAGGCCCTCAGCGACTTCAACATCGTTTTCGCCGCTTCCGGCGACGCCCTCACCATGGTGGAAGGCGACGCCCAGTTTGTGCACGAAGACGTGATCATTGACGCACTGGAATGGGGCCGTCAGCAGATTCTCCCGCTGGTGGAAATCCAGCACAAGCTGCGCGAGCTTTGCGGCAAGCCCAAGATGGCCTTTACCCCGCATGAAGACGACCCGGCCCTGGTGGCCCTCGTGCATGAGCTGGCCCTTGCCAACGGCATGGAAGAAGCCCTGCGCGTGCCTGAAAAAATGGCCCGCAAGGATGCCCGCAAAGAAGTGAAAAGCAAGGTTATGGAGGCCCTCAAGGCCGACGCGACCTGGGCTGAAAACGAAGCCGCCCTCAAGGCTGTGGGCGATATTTTGTCCGGCCTTGAAAAGAAGCTGGTGCGCGCCCGCATCGTCAACGAAGGCACGCGCATTGACGGCCGCGACACCACCACCGTGCGCCCCATCCAGATCCAGACCGGTCTTCTGCCCCGCGCCCACGGCTCCGCCCTGTTCCGCCGCGGAGAAACCAAGTCCCTGGTGGTGGCCACCCTCGGCTCCTCCACTGACGAACAGCGCATGGACTCCCTCACCGGCGATGTCACCAAGCGCTTCATGCTGCACTACAACTTCCCGCCCTTCTCCGTGGGCGAAGTGAAACCCGTGCGCGTGTCCCGCCGCGAAATCGGCCACGGCGCCCTGGCTGAAAAATCCCTGCGCCCCGTGCTGCCCACTGTGACGGACTTTCCCTTCACCCTGCGCGTGGTGTCCGAAACGATGGAATCCAACGGTTCCTCGTCAATGGCCGCCGTCTGCGGCGGCTCGCTCTCCCTCATGGACGCGGGCGTGCCCGTGACCGCTCCCGTGGCCGGTGTGGCCATGGGCCTCATCAAGGAAGGCGACAAGTTCATCGTGCTCACCGACATTCTCGGTGATGAAGACGCTCTGGGCGATATGGACTTCAAGATCGCCGGCACTGCCGAAGGCATCACCGGCGTGCAGATGGACATCAAGATCACGGGCCTGACCACGGAAATCATGCGCAGCGCCATGCAGCAGGCCCGTCAGGGCCGCCTGCACATTCTGGAAGAAATGGCCAGCGCCATCGCTTCGCCGCGCAAGGAACTTTCGCGCTTTGCCCCGCAGCATGCCGAAGTTTTTGTGAACCCCGACATCATCCGCCTCATCATCGGCCCCGGCGGCAAGAACATCAAGGCCATCACCGCGGCTACCGGCGCTTCCGTGGACATCGAGGATTCGGGCCGCGTGTCCATCTTCGCCCCCACGGCCGAGTCCCTTGAAAAAGCCCGCGAAATGGTTTCCTACTACGACCAGCGCCCCGACATTGGCAAGAACTACACTGCCAAGGTGCGTAAAATCATGGAAATCGGCGCCATCGTTGAAGTTCTTCCCAACGTGGAAGCCCTTGTGCATGTTTCGCAGCTGGACATCAACCGTGTGGAGCAGCCCGGCGACGTGGCGCGCCTTGGCGAAGACATGGTGGTCAAGGTCATTGAAATCAATGGCGACCGCATCCGCGCCAGCCGCAAGGCCGTCCTGCTGGAAGAACAGGGCCATCCCTGGAATCCCGAAGACACCGCCCGCCCGCCCCGCTCTGACCGTGGCGACCGTGGTGACCGTGGCGGCGACAGGGGTCGCGGCGACCGCGGCCGTGACCGTAGCGACCGTGGCGGTCGTGGCGACAGGCGCTAATCGCCTGCCGGACATTCTCAACGCGCAGTATACCTGAGGCTTGAGTTGAAGCATTCCCGGCCGGGCGCGCCTCCGCGCATGGCCGGGCCGCTGAAAGAGCAGTAAAGGAAGCTCCCATGTCCAAAAAGATCGAAAACACAGCACCTGAAACCGCTGACAACAAAACTTCCGCAAGCCGGAATGCCGAGGCCGAAGCCAGGGCGCACGAAGACGCGCAGGCCGCTGCCGAAGGCAAAAACCGTACGCACTACGAAGGCCTGGGCGATGCCTGGGCAGTGCTTACGGGCCGCAACCCTGCTGAAATTATGGGGCAGATTGTGGCCACGGTTCTGCATGAAGGCGGAACCCGCCCTTCATGGCAGTGGAAACGCGGCAACATGGACCACATCCTGATGGCATGGCCGCAGGATCAGCCCGTGCGCGCCTCGGTGCTGATGACGGGCGAGGAAGGCGAAAAGCTCACGCCTGCCTCCGCCACCCCGCTGCTGGACGGTCTGCCCAATGACCTTATGGTTGACGGCGTGCACCCGTGGGAAAACGGCATGGGCGCCAACGTGGCCGTCAGCATGATCGAGGGCAAGAACCCCATGTGGTTCTTTGACCCGCTGTACGGCCGTGACAGGGCAGACCTTACCCCCGGCGTTACGCACACCTTTCTGGTGGCCGGTCTGGCCTATGCGGTGCGCAAGGCCCTGCTGGACCAGATGACCATCACCCAGGGCCCGCAGTACGAGGCCTATGCCGAGCAGTGGCTTGCGGCCAACCCCGACAAAAGCCGTCTGGACGTGCCGCCCCTGCAGGTGGACGTGAGCGACCGCCACATGATCATGCCCGGCCGCAACTTCAGCGAATACCAGATGCGCGCCGTTATTGATCAGGTGCAGGACACCCATCTGGAAAACATGCCGGTCAAGGTGCTGTTTGTCACCTTTCCCTTTGACAACCGCGAGCCCCTGCGCCTGGTCATCTATGCGTCTAAGATGGTCCTGGGCGATCTGGAGCCTGAAGCGGGCATGGCCATTGATGCCTACATCTGGCTTCAGGGCCGCATTATCGACATTGACGAGGCCCCGCAACAGTAGAGGCCCGGTTTTTTCACAAAGGGGCACGGAGGCGCAGCGCCTCCGCGCCCCTTCAAATAGCGACAGGCCGCCCCGGCGCACACGGCTGACCGCACGGAACATATCATGAACGCGCCTCTTCTCTGGTTTATCGTGGGTGTGGCCTTTTTTGTGGCCGAACTCATGACCCCGGCCATGGTGCTGCTCTTTTTCGGCGTGGGGGCCTGGGCTTCCGCCCTGGCCGCGCTGCTGGGCATGGACCTCGCTTGGCAGATCGTTGTCTTCATCTGCATTTCCCTTCTTACCCTGCTGTTTTTGCGCCGCCGCCTTCGGGCCGTTTTTGGCGGACGCTCCAGCCGCAACCCGTCCACAAACTGCGATGGGCAGGACGAGGAACAGTGCGCGCCGCACCCCCTGACAGGCAGGCAGGGCGTCGTCAGCAAGGCCCTGCGCCCTGGCGAAGTGGGCGAGGTCAGCATAGACGGCAGTTTCTGGCGCGCCACAGCCCACGAACACATTGCGGCAGGCAGTCCGGTACTGGTGCTGGGGGCCAATCCGGGCAATGCCTTGGTGCTGCGCGTGCAGCCCGTGACTGTATCCTGAAACCGGTTTTTCTCCGGATGCCGGGCATGCCCGACGCGGTGACGGCCACGACGCCGCGCTGACCGCGTCAGCCGGGGCACACGGAGCAATGCCAGCCGGGCCGCCACCCCAGTCGGGTCAGCGGAGCCCCTGCGGCCAGTAAACCGCGCCACCTTTTTTTTGCAAAACGCGCCGCAAGCGCCATATGGCTCTGCACGTCGCAACGCGCAAGCCCAGAGCCGACATATCCGCCGTACAGCGCCGCGCCCCGGTCATAATGCATATTTGCGCCGAATTCGTGCTGCCAGGCACAACGCGAACCCGCTTTGACCGTACTAGAGCATTGTAACTTTGAAAAAGTGTGAATGCTCTAACGCTGCACGAAAGTGCAGCGCGCCACAACGTGGCGTGGATTCAGCCGAGCTTTAGCCGTTGCGACGCAACGGCTAAAGCAACGGCTGCCGCAAAGACAGCATTGATTATCCGTAAGCGGCAAAGACCCGCTAACGGCTACCGCAAATCGAATTTTTCGGCTGAATGAAAACTTTGAAAATATACATTCTCAAAGTTTAAGGCACGCTCACTACGGCGTTTAACAGCGCAGACGCACTGCGCCTTCACCTTCACGGCGAGCGCCTGATCCCGCAGCCGCCAAGAGCAGTTTTTACGTAACATTGCTCTACACTACATGCATGAGGTAATTATGGAATTCATGAACAGCTTCGGATGGCTTTTTCTCTTGGCCGTATTGGTTATCATCGTCCTTGTCAAAACAGCGGTTGTTGTGCCCAACCAGTCCGCCTTCGTGGTGGAACGGCTCGGCAAGTTCAGCAAGGTTTTGTACGCGGGCTTTCATATTCTTGTGCCCTTTGTGGATGTTATCGCCTACAAGCGCAGCCTCAAGGAGCAGGTGCTGGACGTGCCCAAGCAGACCTGCATCACCCGCGACAACGTGAGCGTGGACATCGACGGCGTGCTCTACCTCCAGATCATCACGCCCGACAAATCCGCCTATGGCATTTCGGATTATGAGTGGGGCGCCATCCAGCTGGCGCAGACATCATTGCGTTCCGTCATAGGCACGCTTGAGCTCGACCGCACCTTTGAAGAGCGCACGCGCATCAACCAGGAAGTGGTGGAGGCCCTTGACGCCGCCACTGCGCCCTGGGGCGTCAAGGTGTTGCGCTATGAAATCCGCGACATCACGCCCCCCATCACCGTTATGGAAGCTATGGAAAAACAGATGCGCGCTGAACGCGAAAAGCGTGCCGTCATTGCCCAGTCCGAAGGCGAAATGCAGTCGCGCATCAACCTGGCGGAAGGCGCCAAGGCCGCTGCCATTGCCCAGTCTGAAGGCGACAAGCAGGCCGTCATCAACAAGGCCGACGGCGAAGCCGCGCAGATCCGCACTGTGGCCATGGCCACGGCCGAAGGCCTGCGCATCGTGGGCGAACAGCTTGGCAACGATGCCGTGGCCGCTGCCCAGCTGCGCCTGGCCGAAGCCTACATTGCCCAGTTCGGCCACATTGCCAAGCAGGGCAACAGCCTTATCATCCCCTCGGATATCGCCGATGCGGCGGGCATGGTGGCTGCCGTGAGCAAGATCATCAAACCCGGCGAAGGCCTTGGCAGGAGCGGCAACCGCTCTTAGAGCAGATTAACTTTGAAATGTTTCACATTTCAAAAATGCTTCGGGCCGCCCGGCGTAGACGCCGGGCGGCCCTTTATCATGTGGAGTCTTTGTTGTGCCGTCAGGATTTGTACAGGTTATAGCCAAGCTCACGGGCCACAAAGGCGGCCATTTTCTGGCCGCGCACACTGTTGCCCACAGGATCCAGCGGCGGTGAAAAGGCCGCTATGCCCATAATGCCCGGAACAATGGTCACAATGCCTCCGCCCACGCCGCTCTTGCCGGGCAGGCCCACAGTATAGGCCCATTCGCCCGAACTGTCGTACATGCCCTCCATGGTCATTTCCGCCATGATGCAGGCGCAGTTTTCAGGCTTGAGCACCTGCTCGCCCGTAACGGGATTGCGCCCTTTGGCGGCAATGGTCGCGCCAATGGTGGCCAGTTCCACTGTTGTCAGCAGGGTCGAGCATTGGCGCGTGTACACGTCGCAGGCTTCCATAGGGTCGCAGTACATGTTGCCTGCCGCGTACAAAAGCCACGCAATGCCCCGGTTATGAAAATTGGTGGTCTGCTCCGAACGGTTAAGCTCGTCGGACATGGCGATGTCCTTTGAGCCGAGCCTGCGCTGTATGCCCAGGATACGCTGCCAGCGTTCTTCCCTGGAACCGGCCTTCACTATGCTGGCCGATGCCATGGCCCCTGCGTTGACCAGAGGCGACAGGGGCTTGTCGCCATGCAGTTCAAGGGCCATTACCGAATTAAACGGCAGCCCCGTCGGGCTGACGCCTATTTTTTCCTGTATCTCCTGTCTTCCCATATCTTCCAGAGCCAGGGCAAGGGTACAGACCTTTGAAATGGACTCTATGGCAAAGCGGTACTGCGCATCGCCCGCCGAAGCCGACTGCCCCTGTGCCGTTACAACGGCCACCGCGGCAAGCTCACTGGGAATATTGGCCAGAAAGGGTATATAGTCGGCATTGGCTCCACCCGGAGCCTTGCTGTACTGCGCATGGGCGCTGTCCACCACGGACTGGATTTTTTCAATATCGTGCATGGGCATTTCCTTTGCGCAGGGCGGCGCTATGCGCTGCCGCCCTGCACCTGCACTGCGTTACGCGCGCCGTTACGACTGAGGATTTGCGGCAGCAGGGTTTTGCGCCCCTGGCTGGTTCTGTGTCTTTTCCTTCTCCCAGGTGAACGGCTCGAAGTCCGAGGCGGGGTCACGCCATTCCGGCTTGCGCATGGCGAAGATAACCAGCGGAATGGCAATAAAAATGACCACCAGCACCACAAGATACATTACGTAGCTTTCCGGGCTGCCCACGGATATCTGCACCGGCGGCACAAAGCTGAGCCCAAAGGCCAGCAGGGAACCCAAAAAGCCCAGGGTGGCCCAAAGATACATGGCGGGCACGCGGTAGGGACGGGGACGGGCCGGCTGCGTCTGCCGCAACCGGATTCCGCTGGCGAACATGAGCAGGTACATGACCAGATACAGAATGACGGTGAGCTGCGACAGAATCTGGAACGCCGCCTGCACCGAGGGCATGATCACAAAGGTGATGGACAGGATGCTCACGATAACCGCCTGCACGATCATAAGGCGGCTGCCCATGCCGTACTTGTTGGTCTTCTGGAACCAGCGCGGCAGGTACCCGGCCTTGGCAACCGCCAGCATACCCGTGTTGGGACCGGCAATCCAGGTGACAACGCCGCCCAGCACGCCGAAGGCCAGCATGACGGCCAGCACGGAACCCAGCCAGTCGGCGTCGATCCACCTGAACAGCAGGTCATAGGCCAGCAGCAGGCTCTGGGTAAGGTTGATGTCCTGCTTGGGCACAATAAAGGCGATCCCCAGCGTGCTCAAAAGGAAGATGGCCACCGTGCCGAGAGAAGCTATGGTGATGGCAATGGGGTACTTCTGGGTGGGATTATCCATATCCTTGACGTGTACGGCATTCATTTCCATGCCCGCGTACGCGAGAAAGATGCTGGCAGCCAGCACCACGTTGCCGAAGTTGGTGAAGTCGGGCAGCAACGCGCCCCAGCTCAGTTCGATCAACGGAGGCTTGCCGCTGAAGAACAGGTAGGCGAAACCCAGAACAACCACGACCCCCGCGGGAATGATGGTGCCTACAATGCCGCACCATTTGGAAACCCGCGCGAAAATTCCAACGCCGCGCAAGGCGATAAACATTGAAATCCAGTAAACTATGAGCACAAAGCCTGTGATATACCATTTATTGGCGGCAATAGTTTCTGCCATGCTTATGTGGGGATCCATAAAGGCAATGGAAACGGCCCCGAATGTCAGCACCGTGGGGAAATAGGGTATGACTTCTATCCACAGCATGGCCATGGCCAAAAAGCCCCAGCGCGGGCCAAAAGCCTCGCCCACCCAGCGAAACACGCCGCCCTTTTCAGGATAGGTGGTGGCAAGCTCCGCGGCCACAAGAGACATGGGCACAAGAAATACAACGGCTGCAAGAGCAAAGTAAAAAATTGATCCCAAGCCGTATTCCGCTTCTGAAGGAAGAAAACGCAGGCTCACAACTGCGGTGATATTCATTACCACAATTGTGGCAATAGTCATTTTAGATCCGGACGTCTGCCCTTTTGCTTCTCCCATTGTGACGCTCCTCGTCTATAGTTGCGTGTAAATTCCACTCACACAAAAGAAAACTCTGATTGAAATCAATGCTGGAGATGGCAGATTCTGACTAGCAATCAATAATAACTCCCAGTTAGAGCAACGGTAGGTAAAAACCTGTATCCAGTCAATAGATTTTATTGTTTTAATTGCTTTGTCGTCTTATAGGCACGGTTAAATCAGAAAAGCCGATATTCAGTAGGATCATATACAGCAGCAAAAAATCCAGTCAGTGCGCCCAAAAACAGGAAAGCGCCGCAAAAAACTTTTCCGATGCGCTTTGATCTTGCTGCATATAATAGTCAAGCAAATATATTGTCAAAGGTACGGGAATATGTTTAGCTTTGATTAATTGGAATTATTCCTTTTAAGAATTGCTCCCCTACCGGGGGGACGCCCCTCCGCAGCTTACTGGACCGAACTTCTTTCCAGGAGTACGCATGCCCGCGCAGCGAAAAAACGTAGCCATTTCGACCATGGCCCTCATGACGGTGGGTACGGTGGTCAGCCTCAACGCTTTGCCCATGATGGCTGCCGAAGGGCTTTCGCTGGTGTTTTACATCCTTTTCGCAACATTCATCTTTCTTTTGCCCGCGGCCATGGTTGCTGCTGAACTTGGCAGCGCCTTCGCCTCTCAAAAAGGAGGCGTGTACACCTGGGTCAAGGCAGCCTTTGGCCCGCGCTGGGGTTTTGTGGCCATATGGATGCAATGGGTACAAACGCTTGCCTGGTACCCCACTATTCTCGGATTTTCCGCAGCTTCTCTGGCGTACTGCCTGGGGGATCCGCATCTTGCCCAAAGCGGCCTCTACACGGGCCTTGTCAGCATCGGCATATACGCATGCGCCACCGCGGTGGCCCTCAGCGGCACAGACGCGGTAAATACGCTGACGAAATACAGCGTATTCATCGGCACGCTTGTTCCAAGCCTGTTCATCATCGTTCTTGGTCTGCTCTGGGTTGACCAGGGCAATGCCATCGCTTTTTTGGAGCAAAGTGTCCGGGTGGATGGGCACACGGTACGTGAACATGTGCATCCACGCTTTTTTCCGTATTTGTCAGGACTTGGCAGCGTGACCTTTTTGGCCGGCATTGTGCTTATGTTCGCAGGGGTTGAAGTGCAGAGCGTACAGGCAACCGCCATGAAAAAGCCCGAACGGGATTTTCCTGTGGCCATGCTGCTGGCTGCGGCCATGGCCTTCGTTATTTACATGATGGGTTCACTGGCTGTCGCCGCCGTGCTTTCACCCCATGAGATGAGCCTTACTGCGGGTCTGATGCAGGCTTTTTCGCTTATTCTGCACAAGTTCAACCTTGATTTTCTTGTGCCTGTGGTGGCTCTGCTCATAACCTTCGGCGGCGTGGGCAACGTCATGGCCTGGGTATCCGGCCCAAGCAAGGGCATACTGGAAACGGCGCGTGAGGGCGAAGCCCCTCCGCTGCTCGGCAAGGAGAACAAGGCAGGCGCGCCGGTAGCCTTACTGGCCATACAGGGCGTCATAGTTCTGGCCTTAAGTTCCGTATACTTTCTGGTCGAGAACGTCAGCGTGGCCTTTTTCATTCTGACTACCCTTACGGCCAGCATCTATCTGGCCATGTATCTGCTCATGTTCAGCGCGGCCATATGGCTGCGCATAACCATGCCGGACCTGCCGCGCCCATACCGCGTACCCGGCGGATTAACAGGCATGTTTTTTATTGGCGGCTTGGGCTTTTTGGGCGTGGCCTTTGCCTTTATTGTGGGGTTTTTCCCACCACACAACCTGCCCATTGGCAATCCTGCCCTTTATGTGGGCCTGGTGGCAGGCGGACTATGCACGTTTCTGGCTATGCCGCTTCTTATTCAGGCCTTTAAAAAACCTCAATGGAAGCTTGAAGTTAAAACAGAAAATAGTGTTTCAACCAACGGCAACAATGGAGAGTAGAGCATGACTGCAAAGAGTACCCTGCGTAATACCGTGCTTGACGACACCTACGCCGCGTCAGATATGGCCAATGCCATGCCGCGCTACGAGATGCCCAAAAATGAAAGTCGCCCCCGCGACGTATATCAGGCCATTCACGACGAGTTGATGATGGATGGCAACTCGCGCCAGAACCTGGCCACGTTCTGCCAGACCTGGGTAGACCCCGAGATCAATCAGATCATGGCCGAATGCGTCGACAAGAACATGATCGACAAGGATGAATATCCGCAGACTGCCGAGATAGAAACACGCTGCGTGCATATGCTGGCCGCCCTGTGGAACTCCCCCGATCCCAAGGGAACCCTCGGCTGCTCCACTACGGGCTCCAGCGAGGCCGCCATGCTCGGCGGTCTTTCAATGAAGCGCCGCTGGGTCAACATGCGCAAGGCCGCAGGCAAGCCCTATGACAAACCCAATATGGTATGCGGCCCCGTGCAGGTGTGCTGGGAAAAGTTCGCCCGCTACTGGGATGTGGAACTGCGTGAAATCCCGATGGAAAAAGACCGCCTCATCATGAACGCGGACGAAGCCGTCAAACGCTGCGACGAAAACACCATAGGCGTTGTGCCCACCCTGGGCGTGACCTTTACCGGCCAGTATGAGCCTGTGGAACAAGTCAGCAAGGCGCTGGACAAATTGCAGAAGAGCAAGGGATGGGACATCCCCATCCACGTTGACGGAGCCAGCGGCGGCTTCCTCGCGCCCTTCATCGACCCCGACCTGCGTTGGGATTTCCGCCTGCCCAGGGTCAAGTCCATCAACGCTTCCGGCCACAAGTTCGGCCTTGCTCCCCTGGGCGTGGGCTGGGTCGTGTGGCGCGAAAAAACCGACCTGCCCGAAGACCTCATTTTCAATGTGAACTATCTTGGCGGCAATATGCCCACCTTTGCCCTCAACTTCTCCCGCCCCGGCGGGCAGATCATCGCCCAGTATTACAACTTCCTGCGCCTCGGCAAGGAGGGATACCGCCGCATTCACCAGAACTGCTACGACACGGCGCGCTACCTTGGCGACGCCATCGGCAAGCTTGGCCCCTTTGAGGTTCTGTACAACGGGCGCGGCGGCATCCCGGCCCTGTGCTGGGCCTTCAAACCCAAGGCCAAGGTCAATTACACCCTGTACGACCTTTCTGACCGCCTGCGTTCACGTGGCTGGCAGGTTCCCGCCTACTCCATGCCCGCACACCGCGAAGATCTCGTGGTCATGCGTGTTCTGGTCCGCCACGGATTCAGCCGTGACATGGGCTCCCTGCTTATTGACGACATCAAGCGGGCCATGGCCCACTTTGACGCCCACCCGGTGAGCAAGCCCCTCACTGAAACCGAAGCCGGCAGCAACAGCCACGCTGGCCGCTGCGCCAAAAAGTAACCACAAAAAAAGCTCCTGACTGCGGGGGAGACGCTTTGCGCATTGTGCCAAAGCGCCTTTCCCGCAAAGGCTTTGTGGGGGAGGGAAAAGGCTTTGTGGGGGAGGGACCCTTTTGCAAAAGGGTCTCCTCCCCCACACCCCCACCCCCTAAAACCTTTATTGTACCCGCACAAGGGTGTTGCCTGACCTGAAACGAGAATTCCTGAGACAGAGCTTTACAGGCAATACGCCATCGCAAGTTTATCTGCTCTGACACGGCACCCATAACATATCTTCCGCCGCCCGCCACGGAGGCCGAAGTGAGCGTGCCTCAAACTTTGAAAATGTATATTTTCAAAGTTAATCTGCTCTAGGATACGTAATAACGAGGGCAAACCGCACTTTCGCTGCTCGGCTACCGTTTACCCTTGCCTCCGCCAGACCAACTTCACGGTACGATTGCCCTCAAAATCCACACGCCGATGGCATTGCGCGGCGCGGAGGGAGATCGCCGAGCGCAGCGAGGAAGCTCCCACAGCAGAAGCCGCGCAGCCCTCGTGGAATGGCGGAAACGGGAAAGCCACAGCGGGGTCGTCCGGGGGGAGTGCAGAGGGGGCCTCGGAGGGGCGCAGCCCCTAACAGGCCCCCTCTGCCGCCCGCCGCGCAGGCGGCCCCAACCAGAACAATCTGGCAGGCCAGCATTACGATAATATACTCTCAAAACCATCAACACGCCCCCTCCAACGATTCTCTGCCTCTCATGAAAAGCGACTCATGAAAAATCCTGTAACTTACCGCCATCCAACAACAAACGCCACCCCCTACATACAGGAGCGGCGTTTGTTTATTTCCACTTCAGGCCGCATCACGCAATACCGCAATGCGCCAGACCAACCATTTATTTCACATTGACAACCCGCACCTCTCCGCGGGTTTCATTGACCTTTTTACGGAAGCCCTGCCTGCGGTCCTCGCCGTCAATAAGGCCAGCCAGCCATTCCGCCACATGCAGCACAGAATGCTTGTCATGCATGTTGATAAGGCAGCGGGCGATGCCGATTTTGCATGAGGGGCAACCCACGACAACGGGGCCGGCATAGTCGTCCCCAAGGGCTTCGCCAAGCCGCTTCTGCTTACGGGTGCGCAGCAGATTGTATATCTGGGGCGAGGTCATGGCGCCCATGCCGGATTCGCCGCAGCAACCGGGGCTGAGCATCACGTCGGCTCCGGTGAAATCGCCCAGGGCGCGCGCAACCTGCTTCTGCCCCTTGACCTTGTGCACGTCGGCCCACTCGCAATGGCAGGCTCCGTGATAGAGCAATTTGGAGCCTTCGGGCAGAGGGGCGCTCAGGCTGTCGGAAGAAAGCAGAGGCAGCGTGAGCTGGGCCACATCGCGCATAACGAGATCGGGGAACTGGGCCTGCAAATTCATGCGTTCCAGGCCGTCGCGGCAGGACCCGCAGGCCGTGACCAGATACTTGCAGTCAAAGCCCTGCTTGGCCAGGTTGCGCAGCATGGAGGCCAAATACTGACGATTCTGGGCCATGTTGTCTTCAAAGGCCGTATCCATGCCAGCGGCCAAGAGGGGGAATCCACAGCACATATGCCTGGGAGGCACGGCCACGGCAAAACCGGCCTTGAGCAGCAGCATTATGGACGAAACGCCTATGCGGTCATAGAAGAGCGCACCACCGCAACCGGGGAAGTACAGCACCAGCGGCATGCCGGGCGTGGGCTCGGCTGGCGCGAACACAGCGCCTCTGTGCAGTTTGAGGGATTCATAAAGGTTGGTGTAGCCCATCTTGGGGCCGCGCCCGGAAAAAAGCGGGCTCTGCATGCGGCGCTTCCACACCTCTGGCAGAAAGCCAAGGAACTTGTTCTGCATCTTCTGGCCCAGAGAGGCCATCTTGGCGGCCTTGGGCACACGGTGGGCAATATCGCGTCCAAGCCATTCCAGCGCACGCTCCTTGATGGGATGCCCGCCCGCTCCCTCGTGCTCCAGCAGGGCACGCAGGGTCAAAGCCACCTCTCCCGAGGGGATCTTCACCGGACAGCTGGCCATGCAGCGGCCACAGGCCGTGCAGTGTTCCACCAGATCGCGCATCCACTTGAGCAGGCGCTCGTCGATGCGGCCCTTGTTGACCTGCGAATAGTACACGGCCTCCACCAGCATGCCCAGCACCATATTTTTGTTGCGCGGATGGTACTGCATGGAGCGCTCGGGATAGCACATGGAGCAGACCTGCTTGCACTTGCCGCAACGCGTGCAGATCTGAATGGACGTAAGCAGGTGGATGAGCTTGTCCTTGTCCGACAGACCGCTTTCACGGATATCGCGGATAAGGTGGTTGAACGAGAAGGTAAAGGGACGCACGGGCAGGTCGCGGTAGACCAGCTTGGCGGGATTCATGACGTCCCGGGGATCCACGCGCTCCTTGAAGGCGCGCAGGGCGTCCATTTTTTCCTTGCTGAAAAAGGCGATCTTGGTGATGCCTATGCCGTGCTCGCCCGACACTTCGCCGCCCATTTCCTGGCATTCGGCCATGACGCGGGCGGCCACCTCTTCGGCCGCTTCCAGCATCTGGGCGTCGTTGGAGTTCACGGGAATGTTCACATGGCAGTTGCCGTCGCCTGCGTGCATATGGCTTGCCACCACAATGCGGCTGGCGTTCATGTATTCCTGGATCTTGGTTATCTTTTTGGCCAGATGCGGATATTTTTCTTTCAGAACGGCCAGAAAAGCCTCCGCGCGTTCGGCCATTTCCATATCCGACACGTCGGCGGCGGAAACATCGCCAGAGGCGGCCTTGGAAGCCTGAGAAAATTCCCTGTTGAAGTCCTTGTCTTCCATAGGATAGCCGGGCAGCCGCCCCACTTCCTGAAGCGCGTGACGATAGGCCCCGGCCGTGCATTCCAGGTTGATCTGCTCAAGAAAGAGCGCGAAATCCGGGATGCGTTCCATTGGAATGACCACGTCTTCGTTGAGCTTGAAGCCCGAAGTGCGCTTGGCTATGGCCGAAAGCTTGTGGCGGTCTTCCCAGAAGCGCTCGCCTTCCTTGTCGTCGGCGGCCACGATGATATCCACGTTTTCCTGCTGCTCCACCACGCTGACGATGTCGCCCACGCAGGTGTCCAGCAGGTAGGGGTCGTCGCCGTCCACCTGAAGGATGATGACCGAGATGGGCGAACCCTCGTACTTCTCGGACTTACGCTTGTATTCGATGGCCTGCACGTACTTGGCGTTGAATTCCTCCATGGCCGAAAGGTGGGCGTAGTCCCCTTCCTCACGGATACGGTTGCGCAGGGCCACAAGCTCGCGCACCACCACGGCGGCCGGATGCATTGACCGGCCAAAAAATTCCAGCACCATGATGCGCTTGTGCTTGGGCTTGGGATGAAGAATAAAGCAGGCTTCGGTGACGATGCCGTCCACGCCTTCTTTCTGCATGCCGGGCAGGCCGCCCAAAGCCTTGTTGGTCACGTCCTTGCCAAGGCCCGGCAGGCGGATTTCGTCCCCGTGCAGGTGCACCACGTTGCGCACGCCGCCGCTCACATCCTTGACCACAAAGATCGCGGTTTCTGAGGGAAGGATTTTGTGGCGCGGATGATTTTCGCGCTCAATGGTGATGATTTCGCCGGTGGGGGTCACCATGCGCCACCACAGGAGGTTGTCCAGCGTGGTGCCGTATTCAAAGGCCATTGGGCCGCCGGCGTTTTCCGACACATTGCCGCCGATGGTGGAAGCCTGCTTGGAGGCCGGGTCCACGGAAAAAAGCGCGCCAGCGGCATCAACGGCGTTTATGACAGTCTGGGTTATGGCGCCAGCCTGGCAGATGACCGTCATCTCCTTCATATCAATGGGCCCCACGCGCGTCAGGCGGGTAAGGCTCACAATAAGGGTACGCTTGCGCGCGGGCACGGCCCCGCCCGTCATGCCCGAACCGCCGCCACGCGGGATCAGGGCGAACTTCATGTCATTGGCGAGCTTCACCAGTTCGGCCACCTGCTCGGTGGTATCGGGCTCAACCACAAGCAGGGGCAGCTCCATGCGCAAGTCCGTGGCATCGGTGGCGGACTCCACCAGCGCGCCGGGATTGGTCAAAATGCACTCGGCAGGCAGTATGTCGCCAAGGGCATCAATGAGCTTTTCCCTGAATTCCATTTCGGCCTCATGCGCCGACCAGAACATGGTGATGCCTTCGCCAATGGCCGTGGCGTAATAGTGCGCCAGAGAGACAGATTCCTTGTCGAAGCTCGCTCGCACACTGCCGCGCACCGTATCGGCATCAATAAAGGGATTGTAGGCCACCAGAAAAAGCTCTTCGGCAATGGCGATGGCAAGGCTGCGCACTGACTCGGGCCATTCGGCAAAGTCATCGATATTGATGCGCAAAATGCGGTTCACCACATAGTCGGGAGAGATGGAGATATGCGGACCCTTATGGGGCATGGCGTTTTAACCTCGTGAGCACTGCGGCAATCCGTCAGAATGACAGACAGCAGGTTTTGTGGGAAGCCCTTTTTCTACGATCAATGCGCGCGGAAGGCAAGTGGCGGCAATAAAAGCGCCCCGCACGGGGCATGGCCGCCAGAACGCGACATAAAAAAATTCAACCTTTCACCGGATTGCCGCAAAGCCTGCTTTGACATTTGGCCGCGTGTCGCTATGCTTTTTCATCGCAAACGGCTACGGCACACGCATGCTCAGCAGGGAGGATAAGACATGTTTATAGATAGATTGCAGCCCCTTACTGACGCTTTCGACTGGGTGCAACATTCCTGGGAACGTGCCGCCACCCAGCGGCGTGTGGCTTTTTTTATCCTGTGGGTCTACCTCCTGGCACTGCTGGGCGTTGAGCTGAACCGCCACGGCCTCTTGCCCCCCTGGCTGGCATCCGTCACGCCAAAAAACCATTTTTATGCCATCCACCTGGCTTTTACACTCATACTGGTGCTCGAGGTCATGAGCCTCATCCTTGTCATACCGAGTTCCCTTTCACAGTCCATGGGCAAACAATTCGAAATTCTTACGCTTATCTTGCTGCGCAATGCCTTCAAGGAGCTGGCCCACCTGCCGGAGCCCGTCAGCGTGGCCAGCGACATGCTGCCCGTGCTCTACATTGCCATATCTGGTGCAGGCGCCCTGCTGGTGTACCTGTGCCTTGGCCTGTACAAACGCATCGCCCGGCGGCATATGCATTTCATTGCATCACCGAGCCTGCGCATGCGCTACGTCATGAGCAAAAAGCTGCTGGCCCTGGTGCTCTTTGTCATTTTTATGGGTGTGGCCGTGCGCGACGTCACCCTTTTTGTCTCCACAGGCAACGACCAGAGCTTCTTTGAAACCCTGTACACCATCCTGATTTTTTCCGACATCACCATGGTGCTCATTGCGCAGCGCTATATGCCGGCGTTTCACGCGGTCTTCCGCAATTCCGGCTTTGTCATCGGCACCCTGCTCATGCGGCTGGCGCTCTCCGCGTCGCCGCTGTGGAGCCCGGTCATAGGACTGTTCGCCGCCGTCTTTGTTCTGGCCCTCACCTGGGGCACCAACTACTTCACCCCCCTGCCCCGGACGGAAACCACATCCGACGAGGGGCAGAAGGCCCTGCCGGAAACAACGGACTAGAGCCCTTTCGCTTTGAAATATTTTGTGGGGGAGGGACCCTTTTGCAAAAGGGTCCCTCCCCCACGCCCCCTCCCCCTAAAAATCTTAGAGCATTGCACCTTTGAAAAAAGTGACATGCTCTGGCGTCGCGCCCGAGTACAGCTCGCCGTAACGTACATCTCTCCAAACACGCGCATCTTGAAATGACTTCTGGGCTGCGCGGCCACACTCCGTGGCCGCCGGAGCACTGAGGCATCGCACATGGCGTTGCCAGCAATGGCTGCGCGCTCGGAGGCGGCCGAAAAAGCCCCCGCAAGGCCGTGCGCACAGGCGAATATACCTTGCCGTTACGCACGCCTTGCGAACTGAAAAATGCCAGAAACCGCGCGGCCACACGCCGTAGCGGCATTTGTCGTCTGGCCTGCGACGGACGGAACATAAAACCGCAGCCGCCAGAAACGCCCCGTTTACTCCAGAGCCATGCCCGCTCCGTCAAAACAGCTGTGTGGCCGCCTGCTTGTAGACAAGCGCAGGCGCGTTGCGCCAAAACCCCGCCCCGCAGGCTGGCAATGCGGCTTACCCCGCGCCGTTTATTGAAAAACTCTAGAATAACAACGCTGACAACAAAAACGCAAAAGGGCGGCCCGTCAGGACCGCCCCTTACACATCAGGAAATGAAGAAAATCAGGCGTTCGCGGCCTTGAGCATTTCTTCCACCATAGAAAGCGTCGGCGTTGCGCCCGCTTCAAGCCCGCACAGACCACGCACGGCCAGCATAAGCATATCAAATTGCAAAGACATTTCGGCCATGCCGTTATGGATAATGCAATTATCGCCACGCACGGCAAGACGGTATGCGCGGCGGCTACGCTCCTGCCCGGAGGAACGCACGATATAATACACCTGATCGTTGGTGTCGGTCACATAAAGCTTTTGACGGGTGAGCGTGCCAAGTGCTTCGTCATACCACGAGCACTCTGAAAAAAGTCGGCCACGAAAACTCAAGTCGCTGCCGTTATCGTGCTTCAGACAAATGTCTTCCATTATTTTCTGCACGTTCATTCAATCCTCCGCGTGCTCTTGCCCGCCATTTGTGCGTAGGCGGGTAACGCTTTCAGGAAGCTAGCACTGCATACAAACGGTTGTCAATAATAGCAGCAAACAAACAACAAAATCGCATGAAGAAAAAAACAGCACATATTTCATTATACTGGTATTTAATGATTTTTTAACAAAACTTTCTTTAAACAGTCTTGCGGTTCACACGATTTTTTCATGAAACACGCACAGGGGACGGCAAGCCCACGACGGCCAGAAGCATAGTATTTTACTGTGGACGAAAAAAAGGGGAGGGAGTATGCCAAGGTGCTTTGGCATGCCAGGCAGCATCCCGCACACAGGTGCGGCGGAACATTTTTGTCGCATTGCGGTTTTCTGCCAGATCAACTCTTGCCAGTTCAGCCCTTGCCTGCTCAGCCCCAGGATGCTCGCATGCCAGCCTTCAGCGCTTGTCGCGGGCCCGGCGTTCCGCAAAGCGGGAGTACGCCCGCGCCACGGGCGAATCCGGGGCCATTTCCGCCAGAAACACGCCGCTCGCCTGCACGGGATCAGGAATGACGGCCCTGGGGGCGCGCCAGCCCATATCTTCATCCGGCAGAGGATTGCAGGCCGTCACGTCCAGCCCCTGCTTGCCCATAAGCAGTGAAACCTTCACGCCGTTGAAAAAGGGCGTTTCCATAAAGGCGTTGACGCGCTCCAGCAGTTCCCCGCTCATAAGGTGCAGTTCCTGCGCCAGCATGGCGTCTTCCGCGCCGATAAGCAGCATATCCCGGTGATGCCCCAGGGGGCGCGCCAGGGGGGCCAGGTCCTCGCCCATGACCATATTCCAGTTTTGCCACAGATGCCCAAGGCGGCTCCTGGCCTGCGCCTGCTCCGCATCCACGCCAAGCCCGGCCATGACTGCGGCCATAACCTCACCGGCCGCCACTGGCTCGGCATATTTATTTTTTTTACGAAACACTTTGGGAGTCATGAATTTTTCCGTCGTGGCAGATGCGCTGTATGGTGGGGTGCCGGTCCGCGAACACTTCGGCCCGGTCAGCCCTCATTGACTATATGCGGATACATTGATATTAGCATCCGCATAAGTTGATTTACTACGGGTAACCAAATGGCACTTCTGTATTTTAAAGCTCTTTCAGACGAAACACGGCTTCGCCTCGTTCACATTTTGCTGCATTACGAGTTGTCGGTCAACGAACTGGTGCGCATTCTGGACATGGGACAGTCGCGGGTTTCGCGTCATCTCAAGATCCTGACCGAAGCGGGCCTGCTCACTTCGCGGCGCGACGGGCTGTGGGTGTTTTACGCAGCGCCACGCAGCGGTGACGAACGGGAGTTTCTGCGCGCCATCACCCCCTTTATCCATGCGGACGCCGCCATGCGGGCGGACCTGAACATGGCCGCGCAAATGCTGGAAGAACGCGCGCTCAAGACCCGCCAGTTCTTCAACGCCATTGCGGAAGACTGGGACGAACTGAACCGCGAAGTTCTCGGCGCCTTTGACCTGCCCGCCGCCGTGTGCGCCGCCGTGCCGGAAAACTGCGGCACGTCGGTTGACCTCGGCTGCGGCACAGGGGCCGTGCTGGCGCGTATGCTGCCGCTGGCCAAGGGCGTCATTGGCGTGGACGGTTCCGCGCGCATGCTTGAAATCTGCCGCCGTCGCTTTACGCCCGAAGACCTCTCTGCCGACCGTGTTTCCCTGCGCATAGGCGAACTGAGCCACCTGCCCCTGCGCGATCAGGAAGCGGATTTCGCCTGCATCAACCTTGTGCTGCACCACCTTTCCGACCCCATACTCGGCCTGCGCGAGATACGCCGCATCATGGCGCCCGGCGGCCGTCTTTTTGTGGCGGACTTTCTGCGCCATACCGACGAAACCATGCGCAACCGCTATGGCGACCGCTGGCTTGGCTTTGACGAAGACGGCCTGACGGCCGACCTCAAGGCGGTCGGCTTCAGCACGCTGTCCTGTACACGGCAGCCAGTGGACCGCGGCCTGACCCTGCTGCTTCTGACAGCCGAGGCCAGCTCCCCCCCACGCACATGAGGCGGACGCGCAGCGTCCCCCATGCGCGATCATCAACGCAATCAAAATACTTCAAAGGATAGGAGACATCATGACCAAAGCTCTTGACCTGAGCCTGGCGCACAAAGTTGCCGATATGGCCCTGGCGGATTTCGGCAAAAAAGAAATGCAGCTTTCCGAACGGGAAGTTCCCGGCCTTATGGAATGCATCAAGAAATACGGCCCCAGCAAGCCCCTCAAGGGCTTCAAGATCACGGGCTCCCTGCATATGACCATACAGACGGCCATGCTTATCCAGACCCTGCATGCTCTGGGCGCCGACATTCGCTGGGCCTCCTGCAACATTTTCTCCACGCAGGACCACGCCGCCGCCGCCATTGTCGACCTGGGCATGGCCAAGGTTTTTGCCTGGAAGGGCGAAACCCTTGAGGACTACTGGTGGTGCACTGAAATGGCGCTTACCTGGCCCGACGGCAGCGGCCCCGACCTTATTGTGGACGACGGCGGCGACGCCACCCTGCTCGTGCACAAGGGCGTCGAGGCCGAGAACAACCCCGCCATCCTTGACGAAAAGACCGACAACAAGGAACTCCAGTGCATTCTTGACCGCCTCAAACTGCGCCTCAAGGAAGATCCGCAGCACTGGCACAAGGTGGCTGCAAAGATCAAGGGCGTTTCGGAAGAAACCACCACAGGCGTGCACCGTCTCTATCAGCTGGAAGCCGTTGGCAAGCTGCTGTTCCCGGCCATCAACGTCAATGACGCCGTGACCAAGTCCAAGTTCGACAACCTGTACGGCTGCCGCGAATCCCTGGCCGACGGCATCAAGCGCGCCACTGACGTCATGATCGCGGGCAAGGTGGTTGTGGTTGTCGGCTACGGCGACGTGGGCAAGGGCTGCGCCCAGTCCATGCGCGGCTTTGGCGCGCGCGTGCTGGTGACGGAAATCGACCCCATCTGCGCCCTTCAGGCCGCCATGGAAGGCTATGAAGTCACTACCATTGAAGACGCGCTGCCTTATGGCGACATCTACGTCACCTGCACGGGCAACTACCACGTCATCACCGGCAAGCATATGGAAGGCATGAAGGACGAGGCCATTGTGTGCAATATCGGCCACTTCGATAATGAAATCGAAATGACCTACCTTGAAAACACGCCCGGCATCACCTGCCTGAACATCAAGCCGCAGGTGGACAAGTGGACCCTCAAGTCGGGCCGCAGCATCGTTGTGCTGGCTGAAGGCCGCCTGGTCAACCTGGGCTGCGCCACTGGCCACGCCAGCTTTGTCATGTCCAACAGCTTCACCAACCAGACCCTGGCCCAGATCAAACTGGCCACCGAAAAGCTGGAAAACAAGGTCTATACCCTGCCCAAGGAACTGGACGAAGAAGTGGCCCGCCTGCACCTCGGCCGCCTTGGCGTCAAGCTGACCAGACTCACCCAGGAACAGGCCGATTACATCAACGTCAATGTGGACGGCCCCTACAAGTCGGACCATTACCGCTACTAGAGCATTTTAACTTTGAAAAAGTGTAAATGCTCTAACGCTGCACGAAAGTGCAGCGCGCCACAACGTGGCGTGGATTCTGCCGAAAATCGCATTTTTCGGCAGAATGGAAACTTTGAAATGTGAAGCATTTCAAAGTTAATCAGGTCTAGACAGTGTATGGGACGTTTTCAGGCAGAAATGCTCTGTGGGGGAGGGACCCTTTTGCAGAAGGGTCCCTCCCCCACGCCCCCACCCCCTAAAATTCTTATTGTATTTTATCATGATGGGGCGGGGGATGCAGAGGTAGCCTTCCTGGCGTAACGCCAAATCAAAGGGTATCTGCTCCGGGGCGTTTTCAGTCTGAACCGTGCGGGCAGGGCTTCGGTCTTTACCCGCGGGAATTCTGGAGTGTATATGCGCTCCGGCCCTGATATTTGCTGGGGGGTGTGGCTCTCCAGCGTGCGCACGGGGTGGCCGCCCGCCGCGTCCCCGCGCAATGACCGGAGCAAGACTCCGGTCATTTTATTTTTACCGGATGCACATTGAAATGCCCTGGCGGCTGCGTCGGAGATGCGCGGCGGTTCGGGGCCGCGCGTAAAAACCTGCCGTCAGGCGCGTTCGCTGGTCCGCGCCCGCGCTCCGCGCTATCAGGCCGTTTATGCCGGAAAGGCCGGGGCACGGCCATATCCGCCGTTGACAGCCGCATTGCCCACCATCCCCATGCCGTGTATGCTGCGCCCGTGCTGGCGCAGACCTGCAACAGGGGAAGCTCCGGCAAAAAAAGCACGGGGCTTCACTGGGCGCAGTTGCGCTGCCCGGCGAGACGTATCGGCATGCACGCATGGCGGCAAACGCGCCACAGCGCGGATTCGCGGCAAAAAGTTTCGGGGCCGCCGGGCTTCCGGTTTTTCAGGTATGATCGGGTTGGCAAGGCCAGCGCGCCGCTGACAAACATCCAAGGAATACAATGCAAAAAGTGACCATCCATACAGACGGTTCCTGCCTCGGCAATCCCGGCCCCGGCGGCTGGGCGGCCATTCTCAAACTGGACGACGAGGACTACCGCAAGGAATTTTCCGGCGGCTATGCCCTGACCACCAACAATCGCATGGAAATGCTGGCCGTTGTCGAAGCGCTGGTCCTGCTCAAAAATCCCTGTCTTGTGGATCTGTACACGGATTCGCGCTACGTATGCGACAGCGTGAGCAAGGGCTGGCTGTGGGGATGGGTGAAGAAAAACTGGATCAAGTCCGATAAAAAACCCGTACTCAATGTGGACCTGTGGCAACGCATGCTGCCGCTCCTGCGCCAGCACAAGGTGACCTTCCATTGGCTCAAGGGCCACGCCGGTCACCCCGAAAACGAACGCTGCGACATTCTGGCCCGCGCCCAGGCCTGTCGGCGCGACCTGCCCCAGGATATCGGCTACAAGCCCTAACCGCCGCAGCGCAAACCGCAATACCGCAACGCCATGCCAGTTCAACCTTTTTCCGCAGAAACCGCATTTTCTTTGCCAGCGCTCTGGCATGCCCTTGGCTGGCCGCTCTTGCGCCTGCTCATGGGCATGGCCGCTGGCCTGCTCATAGCCAATGTGCTTGAGGCGCTGCGCTGGACGCGCCATCTGGCCCGTCTGGCGGCCCCCCTGGCCCGGCTGGCCCATCTGCGTGAAGTGGCCGGGGCCAGTTTTTCGCTGGCCTTTGTCTCCCCGGCAGCCGCCAACGGCCTTTTATCCGACAGCCACAATATGGGCGAGCTTTCCGGCAAGGAACTCATGCTGGCAAACCTCTTCAACAGCCTGCCCGCCTACATGGTGCACACGCCCACCATCTTTCTGCTTACCTGGCCCGTGCTGGGCATGCCCGCCGTGATATACGTGGGGCTTACCCTGCTGGCCGCCGTGGGCCGCACGGCCTTTACCGTGGTGCTGGCGCGGCGCATTCTGCCGCCGCCGCCGCCGGGCTGTACAGCCTGCAAGCCTGACAGCGGCGAGCGCACGGACTGGAACGCCGCGCTGCGCAAAGCATGGAAACGCTTTATGCGCCGCCTGCCAAAACTTGTGTACTTTACCGCGCCCATCTACGTGCTTATGTACCTCTTGCAGCAGTTCGGCTATTTCGCCGTGGCCGAGCAATGGCTGTCGCAGCACATGTCCTGGCTTTCCTTCCTGAAACCGCAGGCCATGGGCATTATCGTGCTGCACCTCGCGGCGGAACTTGGCGCGGCCCTTGGCGCGGCGGGCAGCGTGCTGCAAACTGGCGGACTTTCAGCACGCGATGTGGTGCTGGCCCTGATGGTGGGCAATATTTTATCCACGCCCATGCGCGGCATACGGCATCAATTGCCTTCGTATTCCGGATTTTTCCGTCCTGCCCTGGCCCTGCGCCTCATTCTGGCAAATCAGGGGCTGCGGGCGGTCAGCATGACGGTTGTAACCATCATTTATTACTACGCCAGTGCCTAAGGAAACGCTGATTTATTCCGTTTGGCAGCGTTGCTTCACTTTTTTTGAAACAGTCGAGGACAGAAGAGTCCACTCCTGTTTCAAAAAAAGATCGCGCCTTGCCAAAGGAAATAACTGCGCGCTTCCAGGAGGTTCGTTAATCAGTGCTTCCCTAAAAGCGCCAAAGACGCCGGGCAGGAGTCGCCAGTGTGCAAAAAAATGGATATTGATGAGGTGCAGGAAAGCTTCAATATGGGCATCATTTGCGCCCAGCAGATACTGAGCCATTTTTCGGAACGGTTCGGTGTGCCGGAAGAAGACGCCCTGCGCCTGGCATCCTGTTTTGGCTCCGGTATGGGGCAGGCGCACACCTGTGGTTGCGTCACCGGGGCGCTCATGGTCATCGGCCTTGCGCACGGCCCCGCCGGGCCATGCAGCCGCGAACAGAAGCAGAATCTGTACGGCCGCCGCGACGCCTTTATGGCGGCTTTTGCCGCTGCCAACGGCAGCCTTGCGTGCAGGGGCGTTCTGGGGCATGACCTTACTGACCCGCAACAGCGCGCCGTCATTAGGGAAAAAAAGCTGTTCACCACAGTGTGCGTTCCCCTGATATGCGACACCTGCGCGCTGCTTGAAGAATATTTGTAGTCCACGAGCCGACAAGGAGAAACCATGACGGAAATGCAAGCGCCCCCACAAGACGACCAGCAGCGGCCCCTCCGCGCTCCTGTGGAAATTCCCGCCCACTGCAAGGTAATCAAGCCTGAACACACGGGGTCCCGCATCGTTGTGCTGCTGCAACCTGAAGAAAAGTACCTCTCCCTGCCCAGGCCCAAAACCTCGCGCCAGCTGCTTGCGGCACTGGGCCTTGCAGAAGAAACGGCCCTCGTGGCCCGCAACGGCCAGCTGCTTACGCCTGACAGGCATATCTGGCCCGGCGACGAGGTGCTTGTCCGCAAGGTGGCTTCTTCGGGCTAGCCCGCCGGAACGCGTGTTTTTCTGCACTTGCGCTGCACGGCGGCGCTTGCGGCGCAAGGGCAGGCCATGCGGCGGGCATGAAAAATCATCTGCCATCCCGGCAGGCTGCAGCAAAAGCCGCCTCCGGGCCAGCCTGCTTCTGCTGCGTCACGCCTTGGAGCAGATTACCTTTGCGAATATACATTCTCAAAGTTTAAGGCACGCTCACTTCGGCTTTTAACCGCGCAGATAAACTGCGCTTACGCCTCCGTGGCGGACGTCTGCTTACGCAAACTCCAGAGCAGGCCACACACTTACCGGCGCTGGCAAAACCTGTTGCCCCGCCGCAGGGAAAATGGTACCCGCCAACAATGTTCAATCTCGATATATCCCAAGCCCTGAGCACGCTGTCCATCGCGGCGGTGCCCGCTCTTCTGGGCATTATTCTGCACGAAGTGGCCCACGGATGGGTGGCCTCGCGCTGTGGCGACCCCACGGCCCGCATGATGGGTCGCCTGACCCTCAATCCCCTGCCGCACATTGACCCTACGGGACTGCTGGTCTTCGGCCTCACGAGCCTTTCCGGCTCTTTTGTCTTTGGCTGGGCCAAACCCGTGCCCGTCAATCCGCGCTATTTTCGCAACCCCGCCAGGGACATGATGCTGGTGGCCCTGGCCGGCCCGCTGACCAACTTTATCCTGGCGGGCATATTCGGCGTTCTGATGCGGCTGACCCTGAATTTTTTTCCTCTTGTGGAATGGCAGCACAGCAGCCTCTACATCTTTGCGCTCACGTCCATGCGGGCAGGGGTCATCATCAACTTCGGCCTGGGCTGGCTCAATCTGCTGCCCATTCCTCCGCTGGACGGCAGCAAGGTTGTGGCCTATTTTCTACCTTTCAACGCGGCGCTGCGCTATCTGAGCATTGAGCGCTTCGGCTTTCTCATTCTTTTGGGCCTGCTGTTCACCGGCCTGCTGAGCATGGTGCTGGGCCCGCTGGTGGGCGGCAGCGCCCGTGGCCTGCTAACCCTGCTTGGCATTCTGTAATTTCATAAGGACTGTCTCACATGAGCAAAAAACTGCGCACTGTTTCCGGCATGCGGCCCACCGGCCCCCTGCACCTTGGCCACTACTTCGGCGTGTTGAAGAACTGGGTGGAACTGCAATACACTGAAGAAGCCTACTTTTTTGTGGCCGACTGGCACGCCCTCACCAGCGATTACGCCGACCCGTCCAATATTCGCATGAACATCCGCGAGATGGTCAAGGACTGGGTGGGCGCTGGCCTTGACCCCGAAAAATGCGTCATTTTCCGTCAGTCCGAAGTGAAGGAACATGCGGAGCTCTCCCTGCTGCTCTCTATGTTCACGCCGGTGTCGTGGCTTGAGCGCAACCCCACCTACAAGGAACAGCAGCAGCAGATCAGCAACAAGGACCTCGGCAACGCGGGCTTTTTGTGCTATCCCGTGCTCATGGCGGCCGACATTCTCCTGTACCGCCCCCACGGCGTGCCCGTGGGCGAAGACCAGTTGCCCCATATGGAAATGACGCGCGAGATTGCCCGACGCTTCAACTATCTCTATGGCGGGGAGCTTCTGCCCGAACCCAAGGCCATGCTGACCCCCGCCGCCAAATGCCCCGGCCTTGACGGCCGCAAGATGTCAAAAAGCTACAACAACGGCATCTTCCTGTCCGACCGCATGGCGGACATTCAGGAAAAAGTGCGCGGCATGTTCACCGACCAGGCCCGCCTGCGCAAGTCCGATCCGGGCAACCCCGACGTCTGTAACCTCTTCCCCTACCATGTGCTGCTGAGCAGCCCCGAGGAACAGGCTGAAATACGCAAGGGCTGCACAGGAGCCACCCTGGGCTGTGTGGACTGCAAAAAGATTTTTCTCAAGAACCTTGAAACCTTCCTGACTCCCCTTCAGGAACGTCGCGCCGTTCTGGACGCCAACCCGGCGCGGGTGGACGAAATCCTCGCGCACGGCAATGAACGTGCCCGCGCCTTCGCAAGCCAGACCATGGTCCTTGTGCGCGAGAAAATGGGGCTGTAATTGAAGTTTGTGAGTGTGGACTACGGCCTGGCCCGCACGGGCCTGGCCGTGTCAGACCCTGACGGGCGCATGGCTTTTCCTCTGGCAACCCTGCGCCTGCAAGACTATGCCGACCGCAAACTGTTTCTGGCCGCCCTGGCGGAAAAAATCCTTGAAACCGGGGCCCAAGGCGTGGTGATGGGACTTCCCCTGACACAGGACGGGGAGGAAAGCCTGATCACCCGGCAGGTACGCAACGTGACCCAGCGCCTCAAGCGACGCGTGCCCCTGCCCTTCTACTATATGCTTGAGGAGTTGAGCTCGGAAGAAGCCTGGGCGGATCTGCGCGAGGCTGGCCTGAAAATGCGCAAACGCAAGGCCGTGCTCGACCAGCAGGCCGCCGTGCGTATTCTCTCGTCCTTTCTTTCCCTTGCCCCGCAAGAGCGGAGTCCCGCATGAAAACATTTCTTCGCCTGCTTGGACTGCTGTTGCTGCTAGCCCTTGCCGGCGGCGGCTGGCTTGCCTACGAGGCCCATACCTTCCTGAATACCGCCCCCCAAAGCGAAGGGCAGGAAGTGCTTTTTGACGTGCAGCCCGGTGCGCATTTCGCCCAGGTGGCCACGGCCCTTGAGCAAAAGGGCGTTATTACCGATGCCCGCAAGTTCCGCCTGCTGGCCCGCTACAAGGAATGGGACAGCCGCCTCCAGGCCGGTCGCTTTGCCCTCAATTCCGGCTGGACGCCCGAAAAGGTGCTGGACATGCTGGTCAACGGCCAGCCCGTGCTCTTTCGCATCACCCTGCCCGAAGGCCTCACCTGGTGGCAGACTGGCAAACTGCTGGAAGAAGCGGGCCTCGTGCGCTTTGACGATTTTCGCAACGTGATCATGGACCCGGACTTTCTGCGCCACTACGGCATCCCCTTTGCCACGGCCGAGGGCTTTCTTATGCCCGACACCTATCTGCTGAAAAAGGCCGACGAGCCGGATCTGGCCCAGGCCCGCAGCGTGGCCGGACGGCTGGTGGACAACTTCTGGCGCAAGGCCGCGCCCGTATGGCCCGGCGGCGCCAAGCCCCCCATTGACCAGCTGAAAACCTGGATGATCCTGGCCTCGGTGGTTGAAAAGGAAACCGCCATTGACGCCGAGCGCCCGCGCGTGGCCGGCGTATACAAGAACCGCCTGGCCCGCGACATGATCCTTCAGGCCGACCCCACCGTCATCTACGGCCTTGGCCCCAATTTTGACGGCAACCTGCGCCGCGCCCACCTGGATGACCCCAACAACCTGTACAATACCTACCAACGGCCCGGCCTGCCGCCGGGGCCCATCTGCTCCTTCGGCATGGCCGCCCTCAAGGCCGCCATCAAGCCCGAACAGCACGATTTTCTCTATTTTGTGGCTGTCACCGATGGCGGTGAACACGTTTTTTCCACCAACCTTGCGGACCATAACAAGGCCGTGCGCCAGTACCTGCAAAACCGGCGTAAAGGCCAGAACCGCTGAGGAGGCCTCGTGAAATACCTCATAGTTGAAGACTTTTCCGGTCAGGCCGTGCCCTTTATCTTTCCCCGGCGGGTGGATCACGTCGACATGCGCGAACAACTGCCGTACGGGCAGGTGCTCTCTGCCGGTTTTCTCGAACTGGGACCGCAGGGCTTTATATGCTCGGGCGGCCATGCCGAACTTGGCCTCAAGGCCCGGCCCGAAGAGGACGCCGCCATCATAGCCGAAGCCCTGCGACAACGCTGAAAACCTTTTGGGCTTGTGGGGGGAGAAAACGCTTTGTGGGGGAGGGACCCTTTTGCAAAAGGGTCTCCTCCCCCACCCCCCCCTCCCCCTAAAACCTTTATTGCTGGTGCAGCCGGGTATGGGGGACTTCTGCTTTTGATGGTATTTTTCAATAAAATTTCGGTGGGTTGCGCCTTCGAAAGCAAATAAACGCTGAGAACTGCTTTCTCAACGACCAAAACGCGCCCAGCATAGCGCATGGTCGCTCAAAGAAATGGCGTTTTCGCCGCCACGGCGGGAGTCTACCCGTGCAGTCGCCAGAGATTCGCGCCTGCCCGCCTCGTTGCGCCCTCCCTGCCCTTTGTGTGCCCTTCTCGCGCCTCCCTTGCAGGAACAACGTCAACCACACCGCCAATGGCCGTATTCAAGGTCTGGCGGCGCATCCCCGAGGCATCATGCACAAGGCACAGCAGCGCATTCCCGGCATCGTCATTGGCGGCACGGGCAGCAATACGGGCAAGACCACGGTCACTCTGGCCCTTCTGTGCGCGCTGGCCTCTCGCGGTCTTGCCGTACGCGCCGCCAAAACCGGGCCGGACTACATAGACGCCGCCTTTCACGCCGCCATCACGGGCCAGCCCGCCGCCAATCTGGATGCCTGGATGTGCCGTCAGGCCCCCGCGCCCCCCGCCGAAAAACCGTTCACAGGCGGCAAAGGCCTGCCCACGGGCTTGCAAACCGTATTCGAACGCATGGCGGCAAGCCCCTCCGGCACGGGCCGCGCCCCTGACATGCTGCTGGTTGAAGGCGCCATGGGCCTGTACGACGGCGGACACGCCGGGGCTGGCAGCACGGCCCATCTGGCGGCGCTGCTTGATCTGCCCATTCTTCTCGTATGCAGCGCTGCCGGGCTTGGACAGTCCGTGGCCGCCCTGGTGGAAGGCTATCTGCGTCACAAACCGCAATGGCTGAACGCCAAAAGCGCGCCGCCGCGCTTTCTGGGCATTGTCTGCACCCATATTGGCAGCCAGCGCCATGCAGAAATCATTGCCGACGCCCTGAAACCGCTGGAAAGATCAGACAACGTCCCGCTGCTGGGCCTGCTGCCCCGCAAGGGCGCGCCAGAACTGCAATCGCGCCACCTCGGCCTTGTGGAAGCCCGCGAAGCACTGCCCGCACTGGACAGGGCCGCGCTGACCCACTGGCTTGAGGAGCATTGCCGCCTGGACGCCCTGCTCAAACTGGCTGGCCTTACCAGTGCTCCATCCCGAGGGATGGCGGATAACAGCCCGGAAAAAGCAAACAAAAACAGTGCCTGCCAACGCGAATACAAGCGCGGGGGCAAGTGCGACGACAAGCGCGGCGCAAGAATGCCAGGCCGTGCAAAGCGGGACTTGCGCGTGCGCGTCCCCGGCGGCACAACGTCTGCGCTCACCGGGTATCAGGCAGACGTGGCAACGCCCGCCACGGCAACCCGGCCAACTGCAAAGCCTTTTGCGGCCACGCCAGAGCCCGCTCTGGCAACCCGGTTTTTTCCGCCGCAACAGCCGAAAGCGGCGACTATCCGCAACACCGCAACAGGGGCAGACATCCAGGAACCTCGGGATGATGCGGCAAACCTGTTCGTCCCCAGCCTTGCCACGGTTGCGGCCGCAAAAGCTCTGCCTGCGCGGGGCACGGCCCGCCCCCTCATAGGCATGGCCTGGGATGCCGCCTTCAGTTTCTGCTACGCCGACCTGCCCGCCCTGCTGACGGAACTTGGCGCGGACGTTGTGCCTTTTTCTCCTCTGCGCGATGCCGCGCCGCCGCAAGGCTGCACCGGGCTCTATTTTCCCGGCGGCTATCCCGAACTGCACGCCGAAGAACTCGGGGCCAACCTCCCCATGCTGCGGCGCTTGCGGGCGCTGGCGCAGAAAAACCTGCCCATCTATGGCGAATGCGGCGGCTATATCTACCTCATGCAATCCCTGCGCATGGAGGGCCAGCCAGAAGTACGGGAATACGCCATGGCCGGACTTTTGCCCCTGCGCTGCGTTCTTGGCAAAACCAGGGCGGCTCTGGGCTATCGTGCCGCCCTTGCCCTGCCCGGCTGGCCCGAACGTGCGGCCCGCACCACCCGCTCTGCCCGTGCTGACCGATCTGGCCCGGCAGTCCTTTCTGCCGCGCCATCAATCCTTTCGCCCATGCCATGCGCTGACAGTCAGGCTGACGGCTTCACGGTGGGCGGGGAAAGAACGTCAGCCTCACGGAAAGACGCCCCCGCCCGCATGAAAACACCTGCCACAGACCAGGCTGGCTCCAAGCCCCTCTGGGTGCGCGGACACGAATTCCATTATGCCCGTGAGGACGACGGGCCGCTGCCCCCGCACTGCGCGCCCCTCTGGCAACTGCACGACAGCAAGGGGACGTTGTTGCGTCAGGAGGGCTGCCTCTGCGGCTCTGTTGCCGGAACGTGGCTGCATTGCTACCCTGAGGGTTCGCGCACCTTCTGGCGGGTCTGGCTCAAAACGGCCACGCCCCTGCCATAACCACGAGGCCGGATATGCTCCCGGCCTGCCGAGGCTCGACATGACGCATACTACTTCAGTGGAACTGGATTCCGCCTGCACCCCGCAGGATATCGAAAACCGTTCCTTTGCCATCATCGATCAGGAGCTGCCGCCGCCGCGCCCTTTTGAAGGTCCGCTCTGGCAGGTGGCCCGCCGCTGCATCCATACCCTTGGCGATACGGACATCCTTGGCGACCTCAGGTTGAGCGCCGAAGGCCTTGAGGCTGGCGTGGCAGCCCTTTTGCGCGGCTGCACGGTGTATACCGACACGCGCATGGCCGCCGCCGGGCTGCCCATGCGCCGTCTGACGCCCCTTGGCGTCACGGTCACGCCCATCATGGCCTTGCCGGGGCTGGACGAACTTGCCCGCGTCAAAAAAACCACGCGCTCCCGCGCAGGGCTGGAATCCCTAGCCGGGCAGATGAGCGGGCATATCATGGTTATCGGCAACGCCCCCACGGCCCTGCTTGGGCTGCTGGACGTGCTGGATCAGGGCTCGCCGCCTCCGGCCCTCATCGTGGGCATGCCCGTGGGCTTTGTTAACGCCGCGCAATCCAAGGAACTGCTGCGCCGCAGCCCGTGGCCGCACTTTACCCTGCTGGGGCGCAAAGGCGGCTCGGCCGTGGCGGCGGCCTGCGTCAACGCGCTTGCCGACCTCGCCCTGGAACAGCGTGGATTAGGACACTTGGCGAAAATGTAAACAGTGCCTTCAAGGCATGTTATGACCGCAGGTGGCGGTTTCTTTGCTTTGCCGGTTTTTGTGGCGGATACCGGGTGACTGGCACAGGGCACAGGGCGCAAGGAAAGGATCACGTCACTTTTATATGCGGTGGCCTTACGGTAAAGAAGGACGTTGCCTTTGGAAGATATTAATGCCCTGCGGGCACTGAGGCTTTTCTTTTTCTTTTGTTTTGGCCGCCTGCGCGGCGTGCGGCGGTTCTGACTTGTTTCTATGTTTTAACCGGTCACCTGATTGAAGTGCATGTGCCCTGCGGGCACGGGGGCTTCCTTTTTTCTGTCGTTTTGGCCGCCTGCGCGGCGCGCGGCAAGGCGGGGCCGGTTATGGGGCTGCGCCCCCTTCTCGGCCCCCCTTGCATCCCCCCCGAAGCACCCCGCTGCCCTACCCTGACCAACAAACCCCTTTTTTCGGGGGCGGCTATGCACGAACCTCGCCGACGTGTCGGCTTCGGTTCTTTATGACGCCGCCCCCGGCATTCACCCGCGCCCTGCCTGAGAAACTGCACAGGCCTCAATATGTTGCTTGTGTGACAGATCTTTTTGGACCGAACCACGCAAGAACTGCGGCCACGTTTGGACGCTACACAACAAACAGATATAAAACCAAACTCTTCGGTATGCCTCAAACCAGTCAGACGCCCTCGCTCTCTCATCCACTGTTTGCGCTTCGATGGTGGGCATCTGCTCTTGCATTCACCTGAGATAAACGAAGCTCAGTGCAGTAACTCCGTATTTTTGCAGGCTACTGCCAATTTTCTCCCCACTACTCGTAGTGGTGCACGTTGATGGCATTGCGCGGCGCGCAGGGAGATCGCCGAGCGAAGCGAGGAAGCTCCCGAAGCAGAAGCCGCGCAGCCCTCGCAGAATGGTGGAATATGGAAAACCCTTGAGGGCTAATCCGTGGGAGTGGAGATATACGACACGCCCAGCGGGGTCGTCCGGGGGGAGTGCAGAGGGGGCCTCGGAGGGGCGGCAGCCCCTAACAGGCCCCCTTCTGCCGCCCGCCGCGCAGGCGGCCAAAACTAAAATAACCAAATAGGCTTGCATTACGTAGACATAATCTCAAAATTATCGACACGCTTGCCGCTTACCGTCCTGCCGCCCGCCGCGCAGGCGGCCAAAACTAAAATAACCAAATAGGCCTGTATTACGAAGACATAATCTCAAAATTATCGACACGCTTGCCACTTACCGTCCTGCCCCCCGCCGCGCAGGCGCCCAAAACAACGATTACTGAAAAACCCTCGTGCCAGTACGGGCACAAAATATTCGCACAGTGCGACCTTGCCTGGTGAAATACCACAAAAAAATCGGGTAAAGCCTACGTTCAAAAACGTCGCGTAACCCGATTTTTTAAATTTCAACTATGTCAGGATATTATTTCGGCCTCGAGGCTGCCTCCCGGAATTTCATCTCGTAAGCGCCCTGAGAGCCAATGGCTTTCCCGCCAACACACAGTGAACCTGTTCAGCGCTCAGTTTTTTCCGGTCGCTCCAGTCCCGCCGGCCGCGCCACCCGCGCCGTCTTCAGGCTTTTGGGGCGTGATGATTTCAGCGTCCATGATGTCTTCGTCGTCATCTTTCGGCGTGGCGTCGTCTGGCGCGTCTACCCCCTTCGTGCCAGCCCCGTTCGCGCCTGCTCCGGATGTGTTTGACCCGGAAGTAGTCGCTGATGGCGGCGTTGCCTGCGCGTCCGCATCAATCACGGGGGGCAGGGCCGCCTGCGCGTCCACCACGCGGGCCTCGCCCAGGGCAAGGCGCTGCTCTTCGCTTTGCGGCAGGGGAATACAGTTCTTGTCCACCAGCACGATGCCTGTGCGCTCCAGCACCTCGCGGCGGTAGGCGAACTCCTGCTGCATGCGGTGATGGCGGTACACAAACAGGCGGTGCACGAGGTAGCACACCACGATCATGGCCGCCAGGCTGCCCGCTATCCAGGGAATATAGGGCGTAAGCATCTGGCCCAGCCCCACAAGCGCCGTAAACGCGCCGTCCACAAAAAAGAGCGCAGCGCCAAGCAGCAGGATGCCCAGCAGCACGACCACCGTGGGCGCGTTGCGGATGATGGCGTAAAAACGCTGCAGACGTTCGGGCACCTGATCCGCATCGCTGGAAGCGCCGGCGGCGTTGCCGCCATCCGCGCCGTCCAGGTCGCGAGCCTCACGCCCAAGAAAGCGCGAAACCCAGGTTCCGGCAAGATGCACTATCAGTATGAGCCCCACAGGGGCCAGAACGGCAGCCAGCGCCCAACCAAGCCAGGGAAAGCGCGCCAGCGGCGGGCCGCCCGGAACTTCGGGGGCGGCATGCATGACGCCATAGAAAAAAGCTACCCCGCCTACCACCAGCTCCACAAAGAAAATGGCGATCATAAGGTACATAAGGGCGTCTTTGTACTGCCCCGCGTACCACGGCTGCCCGGACACGGGGCGCTTCCTTGCGGAAGCGCTTTCCGCCTTGCCGCCTTTTCCGCTGGAAACTGTTGACTGGCGCTCTTTTTTTTCGTCTGTCTGCATGCTTACCTCTGGTTGCGCAGCATACTTTGCCGCAGCCCATCCCGCAAGTCCCATACCCGGCATTAAGCCAGTCCGCATGCAAAAGCGTCTGTCCGCGCTTCCTCTGCTTGCTCACGGACGGCATCTGTCTTACTTTGTCCGCATACAACTTCAGGAGTGGCATATGCACGTTCTGGTTACTGGCGCGGCAGGATTCATAGGATATCATCTGACCGTGCGCCTGCTGGCCGATGGGCACAGCGTTGTGGGCGTTGACAACTGCAATGATTATTATGACGTGCAGTTGAAAAAAGACCGTCTGACTCAACTGGCCGCCTTGCCGCAGGCCGGAAACTTCCGTTTTGAACTTCTCGATATGGCCGACGGCCCCAAAATGGCCGAGCTTTTTGCCCGTGAGGGCTTCAGCCATGTGGTAAACCTGGCCGCCCAGGCGGGCGTGCGCTACAGCCTGATCAATCCCGAATCTTACCTCAGCGCCAACCTTGTGGGCTTTGGGCACATTCTTGAAGGCTGCCGTCAGAACAAGGTCAAGCACCTGCTCTTTGCCTCGTCATCCTCGGTCTACGGACTTAACACGGCCCAGCCCTATTCCGTGCACCACAATGTGGACCACCCCGTCAGCCTCTATGCCGCCACCAAGAAAAGCAACGAACTCATGGCGCATGCCTACAGTCACCTGTACGGCATCTCCTGCACAGGCCTGCGGTTTTTCACTGTTTACGGCCCGTGGGGGCGGCCCGACATGGCCCTGCACCTTTTTACCACAGCCATTGTGCGCGGTGAACCCATCAAGGTCTTCAATCAGGGGCATATGCGGCGCGACTTCACCTATATTGACGACATAGTGGAAGGCGTTGTACGCCTGCTGCCCCTGGCCCCTGGCCCGGAGCCGTCCTTTGACCCCGCCGCCCCCGATGCGGCGACCAGTTCCGCGCCCTGGCGCATATACAACATCGGCAACAACCACACCGTGGAACTCAATGATTTCATCGCCACCCTTGAAGACGCTCTGGGCATGAAGGCGCGCAAGGAAATGCTGCCAATGCAGCCCGGCGACGTACAGGCCACCTGGGCCGACATAAACGACCTCTCCGCCCTTACGGGGTTTTCGCCCGCAACGCCCCTGCGTGAAGGCATAACCCGTTTTGTGGAATGGTATAAAGAGTATTACAAAGTATGAACGACACCCCCACCATTACCGTCGCCCCCACCCCGGCCCGGCCCGAAATTCTCGCGCCCGCGGGCGACACTCCCTCCTTTCTGGCGGCCCTTGCCGCAGGGGCGGACGCCATCTATCTGGGCCTCAAGCACTTTTCGGCCCGTATGCAGGCTGAAAATTTCGGGCTGACCGAACTTTCGCGCCTTACGGACCTGGCCCATGCTGAAGACGCCCGCGTGCATGTGGCCATGAACACCCTCGTCAAGCCTGACGAGCCCGCCGCCGCCTACCGCCTGATCTCGCGCCTGACCACCCAGGCCCGCGTGGACGGGCTTATCGTGCAGGATCTCGCCATGCTTGACCTGGCGCGTCAGGCCGGTTTTACGGGTAATATTTCTCTTTCCACGCTGGCCAACGTCACGCACCCCGGCGCTCTTGTGGAAGCAAAAAAACTCGGGGCCAACCGCGTCATTCTGCCGCGCGAGCTTTCCATTGATGAAATCCGCCTCATGGGCGAGGCCTGCCCCGAAGGGCTTGATCTTGAGCTCTTCATCCACGGTGCGCTGTGCTACTGCGTTTCGGGGCGCTGCTACTGGTCCAGCTATATGGGCGGCAAAAGCGGCCTGCGCGGGCGCTGCGTGCAACCCTGCCGCAGGGTGTACCGTCAGGGCGGCCCCGCAGCCCAGGCACTTGTCCGCAATGCGGAACGCGAAGAGATGGACCGCGCCCGTCAGGAACAGTCGCGCATGGATATTGCCCGCAAAGACCGCAGGGGCGGCTCTGGCCGCGACAGTCGTGATGGGCGCGACGGGCGCGAAAGCCAGTTCCGCAACCGCAACGAAGCAACCGCTTTCGCCCAGGGCCGCCGCTCCGGCAGGCAGGGGGCGTTGCGCTCGCCGGGTCGCAAGGAACACAGCGGCCGCTGGTTCTCCTGTCTTGACCTTTCGCTGGACGTGCTGGCCAAAACCCTGCTGGACATCCCCCACCTTGTCTCCTGGAAGATTGAGGGCCGCAAGAAAGGGCCGCACTACGTCTACCATGTGGTGACGGCCTACCGCATGCTGCGTGACAATCCCGGGGACCCCAAGGCGCGCAAGACCGCCGAGGAAATTTTGCAGATGGCGCTGGGCCGTCCCGCCACGCGCGCGCGGTTTTTGCCGCAGAAGGACAATATCCCCACATCCCCCGAGGGCCAGACCAGTTCCGGCCTTATGGCGGGCAAGATCCGTATTGAGCAGGACGGCAGCGTGGTGCTCAAGCCGCACCTTGAACTGCTGCCGCAGGACTATTTGCGCGTGGGGGTTGAAGACGAACGCTGGCACGCCACCCTGCCCGTAACGCGGCGCATTCCCAAGGGCGGCAGCCTCATCATCCGTCTGCCCAGGCACAAGACGCCCAAGGCGGGCACGTCGGTATTTCTTATCGACAGGCGTGAGCCTGAACTGATGCGTATTCTCAAAGGCTGGCAGGCGCGTCTTGACCAGCTGCCGGGCCGCCAGAGCAAGGCTGTGGAATCCAGCCCGCGTATGCCCGTGCCAGTGAAGGCCAGGCCACGGCCAGACATGTACGTCCGCTCCACCATTCCGCAGGGCAAGGAGATGCGCGGCGGCAAAAACCAGTTGCAGGCGCTCTGGCTGTCGCCCCGCAGCGCCGACATATCGCGCACAATGGTTTCGCGCATCTGCTGGTGGCTGCCGCCAGTGGTGTGGCCCGGCGAGGAAGAGGTTTTGCAACGCAGCGTCAGCCGCCTCTGGCGTGACGGCGCACGGCACTTTGTCTGCAATGAACCGTGGCAGCGCGGCATGTTTCCCGACGCGCTGGACGAGGACGCTGACCTGCTTGTGGGCCCCTTCTGCAACGCGGCCAATGCCCCGGCGCTGGGCATACTGGCGCGGATGGGCTTTACCGGAGCCTTTGTCAGCCCGGAACTGCCCCGCGAAGAAATGCTCGCCCTGCCAAAGCAAAGCCCCCTGCCCCTCGGCGCGGTGATTTCCGGCTTCTGGCCCGTGGGCGTCAGCCGTTTCGGCCTTTTGGGCGTCAAACCCAATGAACCCTTTTTGAGCCCCATGGGCGAGCCTTTCTGGGCCCGACAGTACGGCGGCAATATCTGGATATATCCGGGCTGGCCCATGGACCTTACCGCCAAGCGGCAGGAAATGGCCGCGGCCGGCTACGGCTTCTTTGCCCATATGCAGGAGAATCCCCCAGCCAGTCTGCCCGCAATGAAGCGCGAGAGTCTCTTTAACTGGGACGGTGCGTTGCTGTAGCAGCGCTGCGCGCATTTGCGCTGCCGTCCTGTCTGGCCGTGGCTCGGTCACAATGGCAGTATGGGGCATGGCGTACAGACGGTTTGTGCGCCATGCCTTTGCGCTCTGTGTTCAGGCACGGCACGGCACGCCGTACCTATCGGCTTTACTTTTTGTCCTGAGCAGAGCGGCGGCAGACAAAAAACATTCCCGCAACCCGCAAGTATTCTCACGTCATGAATCTGCGCGGGAAATCGGGCTTGCGGATTTGTGATTGACCATGCAGGAAACCCTGTCTCAGCATATCATTGAGGCGCGAAAGCGCTTTCCGCGAGGGCTGGAGCAACCCGAAGGCAGCCTGCGCTTCGGTGCGGACGCCCTTTTGCTGGCCGCTTTTGCCGCGCTTCACCTGCCGCCGGAAAAATGCGCTGCTGGCGCGGCAAGCCATCGCCCCACCCTTGTGGCCGAACTGGGCTGCGGGTGCGGGGCCGCCCTGCTGGGCCTTGCCATGCTGCGCCCGCAAATTTGTGGTCTTGGGCTTGAGCGTGAAAATCCGCTGCTTCTGGCAGCAGAGAGTAATGCCTCGCGGCTCGGGCTCTTGGACCGGCTGCGCTTTTTCACCCTTGACCTTGAGGACGCAAAGGCCGTTGCAACCCTGCCCGCCCCTGTCATGATGCCGGGGCTTTTGCCAGCAGAAGGCGCGTCGTTGACTCTGGTCAATGAAGACAAGGAGCGTTCGCCTGACACCCCGCGACCGGGCATCGCTCAGAAGGGCATTGGGCAACCAGATACCGCGCAGCCTGCCTGCAACAGGCTGGACGCTGTTCTGGCCAATCCTCCCTACGACAGGGGGGGCCGCCCCTCTCAAAGTCATATGCGGGAACGCGCCCTGCGCACGCCCACTGGCGTTGAAAGCCACAAAACAGCGCTGGATGCTTTTTGCAGGGCTGCGGCAACGCTCCTGCGTCATCAGGGCCGTTTTTTCTGCATTTACGACGCCCAGGCCCTGCCACGACTGTGTGTGGCCCTGAATGCCGTCAGACTTGGCGTCAGGCGCATTCTGCCTGTGCAGAGCCACAGGGACGAACCAGCCCTGCGCGTGCTTGTGGAAGCCCGAAAAAACGCCGCACACGATACCGTGCTGGAAACGCCGCTGCTCCTGCACGATGCGCCAGACAGCAACGTGCTGTACAGCACCGCGCCATGCAACAGTGCCCGTTGCGGCAGTGAACCCTGCGGTAGTAAATTTTTCGTCGGACGGCCCCTCTGGTCTGCCGAAGCACTGGTCTTCTGCCCCTGGCTTGGCGACGCAGACTCCTCCCATACCGCCGCCAACGCTTTCACCGCACCATGACAAAGAGCCGCATATGAACTTCATAGCCGACCTGCATATCCATTCCCGTTTTTCCCGCGCCACCAGCAAGGCGCTCAACGCCCGCCATCTGGCCGCATGGGCGCGCTGCAAGGGCATAGGCGTCCTGGGCACGGGCGACTTTACCCATCCGCAATGGCGCGCCGAACTTGCCGAGCAGCTTGAGCTTGATGAAGCCAGCGGCCTGTACCGCCTCAAGGGCGAACCGGAGCAGCTTGACGTCATGGCCGGGGGCGCCATGCAGGAAGGCGATGCGCAAGGCCCGCTCTTTATGCTCCAGACAGAGATCAGCTCCATTTACAAGCGCCACGGCAAGGTGCGCAAGGTGCACAACCTTATCTTTATGCGCACTCTGGAGGACGCGGCAAAACTTTCGCAGCGCCTTGAACAGATAGGCAACCTGCATTCTGACGGGCGGCCCATTCTTGGCCTCGATTCGCGCGACCTGCTTGAAATCATGCTGGAATGCGCCGAGGACGCCGTCATGATTCCGGCCCACGTGTGGACCCCCTGGTTCGCGCTTTTTGGCTCCAAATCCGGCTTTGACCGTTTGACCGACTGCTATGGCGACCTTTCGGAGCACATTTTCGCCCTCGAAACCGGCCTTTCCTCCGATCCTGAGATGAACCGCCTTGTGAGCCAGCTTGACGCCTACGCGCTCGTATCCAACTCCGACGCACATTCGGGAGCCAACCTGGGCCGTGAAGCCAATCTTTTTGACGGGCGGCCCTCCTATACGGGCATGTTCGCGGCCCTGCGGGCGGCGGCGCGCCGTCAGCCGCAGGACAGTCTCGACTGCCGGTTTCTCGGCACTATGGAATTCTACCCGGACGAAGGCAAGTACCACCTGGACGGGCACCGCGCCTGCAATGTGGTGCTTGAGCCGCGCGAGTCACGCGCGCTTGGCAACATCTGCCCTGTTTGCGGCAAACCCCTGACAGTGGGCGTTCTGCACCGCGTATGGGAGCTGGCCGACAGGGAGGAACCCGCGCGCCTGGCTCTGGAACCCGAAGCGCGCCCGCTCATTCCCCTGGCCGAGGTGGTGGGCGAAATTGTGGGCGCTGGCGTTACGTCGCGCAAGGTTCAGGAACGATACGGCAGACTGCTGCGCGAGCTTGGGCCGGAACTGGATATCCTCTGCCGCATGCCCGAAGCTGAGGTGCGCGCCCATTGGGAACCTCTGGGCGAAGCCGTGGCCCGCATGCGGCGCGGTCAGGTTTTCCGCCAGGGCGGCTATGACGGCGAGTACGGCGTTGTGCGCGTGTTCACGCCCGAAGAGCAGGCCGACATCCGGGGCGCGGGGCGCGGGGCTTTGCCGGGACTCAAACTGGGCAGGCCGCGCAAGGCTTCCGGCGCTGCGGCCGACGCAATCACAGCGGCTGACGTCAAGGTACGCCAGAAAAAGGCGTCTTCTGTCTCCATGCTGGATCTCATGAAAGAACGGCCCTCGCAGGGTATGGCCAAGAAGGATGAAAAACAGACCGCACAGCGGGCTTCCGTCGGCTTCAGTGAGGAGCAGCAGGCCGCCCTCACGGCTGGCCCCGGTCCGGTGCTTGTGCAGGCCGGCCCTGGCGCGGGCAAAACGCGCGTGCTCATTGGCCGTATGCAGCATTTGCTGGATCAGGGCATCCCGCCCCACAGGCTGCTCGCGGTAACGTTCACACGGCGCGCGGCCAATGAAATGCGGCAGCGCCTTGCCGCCGCCCTGCCCCATATGCACGACCTGCCCTGCTGCGACACCATGCACGGCATTGCCTGGGGCCGCATGCGCGCGGTCATGCAGGCGCAGGGGCGTGAATGCATGTTGCTGGGCGACGACGCTGCTCAGCAGGTATTCAGGGCGGCCAATCCCCAGCTTGCCGTTCGTCAGGCGTCAGAACTCTGGCGTCAGCTGGCCCTGGCGCGCGAATGCCTGCGCCCACTGGACGACCCGGCTGTCGCCCAGGCAGCGGTTCTGTATGCCCGGCGCAAATCTGAGCGCCCCGGCCTGCTCTACGTTGACTATGCTGACCTTCTTGACTGGTGGCTGGAACATCTGGCTGATCTGCCCTCTGAGCAGATGCCGCAGCACGTGCTTGTGGACGAGGTGCAGGATCTCTCACCCGTACAGCTTGCGATTATCCGGCGCTTGCTGCCCAGTGACGGCAGGGGCTTTTTTGGCATTGGCGATCCTGATCAGGCCATCTACGGCTTCCGTGGCGTATCAGGGCAAAGCGAAAGCAGCCTGCGTGCCGTCTGGCCGGAGTTGGCGGTGTTTTGTCTTGGCCGCAGTTTTCGCTCCAGTCAGGACGTGCTGAACATGGCGCGCAGCCTGCTGCACCACAAGGGGCAGTGCGGGCCGCTCACGGCAGCGCGGCAACTCAGCGCCCAGTTGCGTCTTTTTTCGGCCCCGGACCAGCAGGCCGAGCTTCGCTGGATTACCCGCCGCGTGCAGGCCCTGCTCGGCGCGACGGCCCACACCCTGCTTGACCAGCACCTGAGCAGCGCTGAGGCGCATGAACTGGACGGCACCCTCGCTCCTGGCGACATTGCCGTGCTGGTACGTCTGCGGGCACAGATTCCACCCTTGCGGGCTGCGCT
This sequence comes from Desulfovibrio simplex, assembly GCF_055387835.1. Lineage (NCBI taxonomy): Bacteria > Pseudomonadati > Thermodesulfobacteriota > Desulfovibrionia > Desulfovibrionales > Desulfovibrionaceae > Desulfovibrio > Desulfovibrio simplex. The sequence goes on along the minus strand of NZ_AP042377.1, from coordinate 3,093,544 downwards.
TGAACAGGCGGGCATTCCCTGCGCCGCTCCGGCTGAAGACGCTTTCTGGCAGGATACGGCCTGCGCGCGGCTGCTGGCTCTGGCCGCGGCTCACAGCGGATTCGAACCACTGGCGCAAAGCCTTGCTGGCGCGAGCGAACCGCAGGAAAACCAGGCCGCTGCACCGGTCGGTACGGCAGATACTTCTATTTCCACTGTCGAGGCTGGCGCGTCTGGTACGGCAGGCATGGCCGAGGGGGCTGCACTGTCCGCAGGCCCCTTTGTTGCCGGATCTTCACTGCCCGCACCCGAAGCTCTGGAACCCTGGCTCAGACAACAACCCTGGGCTGGCGACCCCTTTGTGGCAGGCCGCGCCTGGCGTGACCTCAAGCGTATCTGGAAAACGCATGGCAACTGGCCGGAATTTCTGGCCCACCTTGGCTGGCTTCAGGAAGCGGAAATGGTTCGCGGCAAGGCCGAGCATGTGCAGATCATGACCATGCACGCCTCCAAGGGCCTCGAGTTTCAGGCCGTATTTCTGCCTGGTCTTGAAGACGGCCTTTTGCCCTTGCGCAAAGATCGCCTGTTCGGTGCCGGAACCAACGGCAATGCGGCGTCCGGCGAACAGACGCCTTCTGCGCAGCAAGCGGATGAAGATGAAGAACGCCGCCTGCTGTACGTCGCCCTGACACGGGCCGCGCGCGCGCTTTTTGTAAGCCACAGCGCCAGGCGCACACTGTACGGCAAAAGCCTTGCCCTGCCGCCCTCGCCTTTTCTTGGGCAGATACGGCAGTTCTGCCGCCAGAGCGCCCTTGCGGCCCACACGCAGACACAGGCGCGTCCCCTTTCCCTGCTGCCGGAGCCGGACCGAAAAGAGTGATATCAAGGTGCAGAGTGGTATGGCGCAGTGGGGAATGGTGCAGTGGCACCCTGCAGGTGGAACAATGCTTTTTTGAATTACCTTGTGGGTGAGGGACCCTTTTGCAAAAGGGTCTCCTCCCCCACGCCTCCTCCCCCTAAAACCTTTATTGCCCGGTTGTGTGGGGCAATATGTTTTCTGGCTCCAGGCAGGGGCTTCAAAAACAGCGTCTTTCTGGCACCGCACCATCTGGAGCAGGTTAACTTTGAAATACTTCACATTTCAAAGTTTTCATTCAGCCGAAAATCGCATTTTTCGGCTGAATCCACGCCGCGTTGTGGCGCGCTGCACTTTTGTGCAGCGTTAGACCATCCACATTTTTTCAAAGGTAAAATGCTCTAACAGCTTTTTGCTCCAACACCTTTTGAACTTCTGCTCTGCGCAGGCGGCTTTCCGCCCAAAGGCGGGTGTGGGCGCAAAAACTCATACCATCCTGTTATATTTGCAGATACGTTGCCAGTTTTCTTGCGTGAGCATACCTTTTTGCGTATGCCCACTTCATTCAGCCTGTCCGGATGAACTGATCAGGTTATCCGGGCAAACTTACAGTGTGCCGGGCGGGGAAATCGTGTCCAATTGGAACCGTCGAAATTCAGACGGTTTTGCTAGTATAGCCGGAGTGTTGTCATTTTTATTTTTCTAAAGAATCTCTACCTGCTGTTTTTTCGATATTTTTTACAATCTGATCCTATTGGCATGCATTATGCTTACTGTCTGGTAGAATTGAATAATTTGCCCCAGTTGCGAAATATTGCGGATACACAAAAATTTGCCTGAACCGCCAGCAAGTTATGTGTATGAGGCTTGTCATGGAACGGACATCAACACCATCACTACGCGTCAGCCCCCTGGCCCTGCTGGCTTTGGCCAGTCTTTTGCTGCTGGCTGGCTGCGGACTCTCGCGCCCGGTGGATGACGGCCCCATGCCGGAGGACGCGCACAAGGTGGTGCGCACTGCCTATGCCCAAATGGGCAAGAAGTACCGTTCTGGAGGCGCTTCGCCGCAAAAGGGCTTCGACTGCTCAGGCCTGATCTGGTGGGTGTACAAGCAAAACGGCTACAAGGTTCCACGCATTACGGTTGATCAGGCCAGCGCCGGGTATGCCGTGCCAAAAAACCAGGTCCGCCCAGGCGATATTGTGGTGTTTCGCACTGGCTCAAGCCCGCGCGGCCTGCATACCGGCATTTACGCCGGCGGCAACAACTTTATTCACAGCCCGCGCAGAGGCGAAAAGGTGCGTATGGAAAGCATGGACATCCCCTACTGGAGCAGCAAACTTATTGCTGTCCGCCGTGTCGTGCGCTGAGCCGTATCCCCCTGCTGAAACGGGCTGAACCACCTGATGTTGCCCGTTTTTCTGAATCAGCCGCGTTGCCACGATGGCAATGCGGTTTTTTGTTGCGGCCATACACATAATTTATTATTTAAATTCAGCATATTAAATTAAGAAGCAATAATTTCACTGGCACTTTCGCATCCGTGATGCGGCAATATCTTTGGTATCATACCCAGGTGTTGTCAGGTGGTCTGCAAGTCAGGCTGTGCAACGGTGTTGCTGATTTCGTCCCAATAGCGTTGGCATTTATTTGTTTCTTGCTTGCCATTATTATTGTTTTAACGTAACTCGTGAGGAAATGCGCAGCGTAACTTCCTTGTTGCGGATATAACCTGCCCTTCCCTGGCATTACTGCCACCTTGCTCTTCTGATCGCGCACGCCAGGCAACATCGCAACATGATCTCAGCGTCACGCTGCCGCCGGGAGGACACATGGCGCGCAAAACAGCCATTGGCGAAAGCCTGTTAAGCATTGCGGACATATCCCGCCATTTTTCCCTGCCTGAATCGACCACCCGCTATTACTGCAAGCGCTTTGCGCCCTTCATACCCAGTGTGGGCGACGGCAGGCGGCGGCGCTACCGCCGCGAAACGCTGGACGTCATAGCCGCCATTCTGGAACAGATGCAGAAATCGCGCACGGCCGCTGCCGTTGAGGACGCCCTGCTTGCGCGCTTTCCCCGCAATGCGCTGACCTTTACCGACCATCAGCCAATTCAGGCCGTGCAGGCCCCCACGCAGGACTTTTTTCCTTCAGCGGCATTGCAGTTGATGGAACGTCAAACCGCCGCTCTGGAAGGGATTGCGCAATTGCTGCATCTGGTTGTGGAGCGGCTGCCTGCTGGTTCTGCGCAGCCCGCCAACGATGTTCAAAATGCAGAATTGCGCCAGGAGCTTGATACCTTGCGCCTTCTGTTGCACTCATCTGAAAAAACGCAACAGGCCGACCTTGAGCAGTTGCGACAATGGATGGGCCGCATGATCCGCAGTAAAAGCGCCGCCGCTGGCTCCGAAGGCTGACTCCTGCCGCATCGCCCTCTCCCACCCACGCTGCTTCCCCTATACAACGCAATCGCTGCTTGCCTGCGCCATTGCGCCGCAACCTGCTCTTTCACTCAGGATAAATACGCAACAGCCGGATTCCCCTCGAGCGCATGCGGCAACAACGCAATCTCTCTTTTCAATCCTCGACCTTTTCAAACTCCTCCTTCTTTTCCAGCCAGACAAGCCGCACACCGGGCATAACCTCTGCCTCCTTAAAAGCGCGATACCCGGCTTTTTCATACAAAGCCACATTGCGATGGCTTTTTACGCTTGTGAACAGTTCATGGCGGTTTTGCGCACACGCTTTTTCAATGGCGGCAAGCAATCGCGAGCCAATACCCTGCCTCTGAAGCCCCGGCTTGACCATCAGCCGCCCGACATGGGCAGTACCTTTTTCGATTTTGGCCCGCACCGATCCCACAATCTCACCATCATCCATTACCGCCTTGAGCATGACGAGGCCAGAAAATTCCTGCTCAAGGTCAGCAAGTGTTTGCGTCATGGGTGGAATTTCATAATTGCCCACAAGCCGGGCTTCACTCTCAAACGCAATTTTCTGCAGGGCAAGAATGGCCGGCAGATCCCCGGCCTCGGCAGGAAGAATTTTCATGTGATGTCTCTTTTCATGTGATTTGTCATTTTGTTCATAGCCAAATCAAGGATCACGAGCGAATGAGTTATATCTGGTTATACCTGCTCGTTGCCAAAAGGCTCGCGGCGGCACGCAGCCAGATGGGGCATACACGCCCGCTGTCATCGGCGGACGCCGCCCCGGACACCTGCGAAGCACAATCCGGAATTTGTTCTGCTGCTGGCAACATCCGAAAAATAAGGCCGGGCGTACCCACCTGAGCTCCATATCAAAGCATAATCCAAGGCCGCTCCACATGCCACAGTAAGGACTCCCTGTCCTTGGCGGCCTTCCTCCCCCTGGCCTGAAACGGCGTTGGCTTGTTCAGGATTACCCACGGGAGCTTACCTGCCCCCCAAAAGGGACATTTTGAATGCCTGTTTTTTAATCAGTGCAGACTCTACGCCCGCGCCCCTGACTGCCTCCTACCTGCCAGAGCAAATTATCTGGCACGTTCCACGCGCCTCATGCCCTTGCGCATCAGACATCGGGCATTAGAGCATTTTAACTTTGAAAAAATGTAAATGCTCTAACGCTGCACGAAGGTGCAGCGCGCCACAACGTGGCGTGGATTCAGCCGAGCTTTAGCCGTTGTGACGCAAAGACAGCATTGATTATCCGTAAGCGGCAAAGGCCCGCTAACGGCTACCGCGAATCGCATTTTTCAGCTGAATGAAAACTTTAAAATGTGAGACATTTCAAAGTTAACCTGCTCTAGGGCCAGGCATCAGATGCCATCCGCATGTGTCAAATTCAGATGTCAGCCATCAGGCATCCGGAAAACAGTTCACGCAGATCCCGCAACACCACATACACATGCGCATAACAAAGGCTCCACACCGGATGATGTGGAGCCTTTGACTATTCTTGGCAACTGACCGCTATTTGACTGAATTGCCCTCGGCCTTGGCCTTGGCCATATCAATGGCCTTCTTGAAGAGGTCCGGCGGCAACGCACCACGCACCACAAGATCATTGACGAGAAAATACGGCGTGCCTTCCACTCCGAGCTTTTGCGCGTCCTGCTGATCTTCGTTCATGATGTCAGCCACTTTTTTGCTGTGCACGTCCTTGGCAAGCCGCTTCATGTCCACGCCAAGGTCCTGGGCAGTGGTTTTCAAAAAAGCCTCGCCATCGGTCACAAGTTTGTCGCGTCCGGCAAACAGGGCGTCATGAAACTTCCAGGCTTTTTCTTCGCTCTGCTGTGCGATGGCGAGAAAATACTTTGACGCGATACTGGCCGGGCCTTTGTCATCCAGAGGCAGGTTCTTGAACACGAGGTTCACGTCCTTGCCATATTCCTTCAAAATGGCGCTCACCGTACCAGAAGCCTGCTGGCAAAAGTGGCAGGTAAAATCTGAAAACGCCACGATGCGCACCTTGGCGTTTTTGGGGCCCAGCACAGGCCGGCCCTCGAGCTTGACCGACTTTGGGGTCTTCATCTCCTGGTTCCACTGCGCCTCAAGGCTGCGCTGTCTGCGCATATTGGAGCCCTGCTGCGCTATGTCCAGCACTGCCTCGCTGTTTTTGCGCAACACGTCCATCACAAGATCAGGGCGTTCCTGCAACAGCTTTTCCAGCATTTGCGCAAGATTTTCATCAGTGACCTGCACTGACGCGGCTTCTGCCCGACAAGGCGAGCAGGCAAAAAGACCACCAAAAACCACAAGCCCCACAAGGGCAACCAAACCTGTTTTTTTCCAAATGCTCATACTAAAATTCCTTACCCCTTGGGACGAATCAGTTTACGCGCCCCTGCTCCGCCTCGAGGCGTCGCTGGGTGGCGGCATCTTCAATTTTAAAAAGCAGTTCTTCAAGGTCAACTGGCTTCATGAGGTAGCCAAAAGCCCCCTCACTCATGGCCTGCACCGCCAACTGCATATCGGCGTGGCCGGAAAGCAGAATAACCGGGGTTGCAGGCCAATGCTGATGGATTTTTTGCAAGGCGCTCATTCCATCCATAACCGGCATTTTTACATCCATTATGACAACGCTGTACGCTTCCTGTTGCATGGCATCCAGCGCCAGCTGACCGTTAGCTGCCGTTGTGCACTCATACCCTCTGCGGCCCAGGCGTTTTGCCAGAATGCGTGTCACTTCATCTTCATCGTCAACCAGAAGGATTTTTTTTGACCCCATACGAGCTCCACCAAATAAAGTCTTTCTTTACATGCACGTATATTTTAGCTCTTAACAGGTGGCACGAGCAATAGACATGTTTGCATTTTCTTAATTTTTTTACAATTTGGCACAATATTTTTTTACAACTTGACGCTGCCAGTACTCTCTTTTACAACCATCAAAGTGCGCCGCCTTAAAATTTTCATGAATGTTTCATGTGAAACGTTAAAAAATCTGAAATGCGCGACTCTCTTTTCAGGTCATTGCATTGGGCGAACAGCAAAATCACACCACTGCCCATTCGGGCGGGAGGCATCAATGGCTCGCATAATATCCATTGCCAACCAAAAAGGCGGCGTGGGAAAAACCACCACGGCAATCAATCTATCCGCGGCCCTGGCCGTTATGGAAAAAAAAGTGCTGCTGGTGGACTGTGACCCACAGGCCAACAGCACGAGCGGCATTGGCCTGCAACAGGACCAACTGCACGGCGACCTGTACAATACCTTTTATGAACCTGAACAGGTACGCCAAAACATAGCAAAAAGCCGTTCGCCCTTTTTGGATATTTTGCCCGCGAGCACCAATCTGGTGGCCGTTGAACTGGAGCTGGTGGACAAGATGGCCCGCGAGTTCTACCTTAATGAATGCCTCAAATCTGTACAAAAAGACTATGAATATATAATACTTGACTGCCCTCCGTCTTTGGGCCTTTTAACGTTGAACGCATTGTGCGCGTCCCGCGAACTGCTTATTCCACTTCAGTGCGAATTTTTTGCCCTGGAGGGTATAGTCAAACTTTTGCAGACGTATGAACAGGTGAAAAAGAGGCTTAACCCCGAACTTTCACTTCTGGGCGTGGTATTGACCATGTATGACACCCGCAACAGGCTCACACGGGAAGTGAAAAACGAGGTCCGCCGCTGCTTCCCCGACCATCTTTTTGAAACGGTCGTCCCACGCAATGTACGCCTCTCGGAAGCGCCGAGTCACGGCAAGTCCATCATTCACTATGACATCAAATCCAAGGGTGCCGAAGCGTACCTTGGTCTTGCAAAAGAAGTGGTGCTGCGCCGCCCTTCTAAAAAGTCCGTTCTGCAATAGCTGGTGGTGACTTTTTGCGTGCCCCGCCAGCTTGTCGACAAACTGGCGGACAAAAGCACGACGCATGCCCGGCTCGCCAGCTTGGCACGTCAGCCGGGCCATGCGAGAACCGTTCAGGTCAGGGCACGCGCGGCCGGCATGCAAGAACGTAAAAGATCGCGCCCTGACGAAGATCGCGCCCTACCCCTTTGGGGTGCTGTGCTCGACCGCAACATGGTCACGAAAGTGTTTCTGCCTGACAGTTGTGCCGCAGCCCTTACAAAGGAAGACAAGAAGACCACCAATATTGGCGTTGGTCAGAATAAAGGGCTGCGCGGAATCTGCACGCCAGTCAGCGGTTTTTGCACCGCAATAAGGGCAGTCCACCGCGGGTGAATACGGGTACTTGAAGTCCCAGAACTGCTGCAGCTGCTCAAAGCTTTTCAGCGGCCCCTCGGCCTGAACCAACGGGGTCGGCGCTTCACTGGCTTTCAGTTGTTCGGCAACCTTGGGCTCGATCAGTTGCCAAAGCTTCAGCGAAAGCTGCACTGCTTCAATATTGCCCTTGGCGTCAGTAAGATAGCGTAGTTCGGGATGATCAAACATTGGCATGTCCTTTGTGCTTGTGAACAGCATCAAGCAGAAATTTTTGAGGTAAAATCATTGCCGGCCAGCGGGTGCATCAGGCGCGTCCGGCCACCGGAAGATTTGCAGGGCCGGGTGCCTGCACCGTGACGCGCACAGACCGCCTTGTCAAGGCGACTATGCATAAAAGGCTGCAACAAATGGGCATGCGCAGCGCAAACCGCAAGCGATCCAAATGTAGCGCGGGGGCGCGCAGACCGCATGACGTGCAGGGGCAAGGTAGTGCAGCCCCTGGCCTGCGCGGACAGCGCGACTACAGTGGCCAACGGAGTAAGGCAATAGGGCAACGCCCGTGGCGCACGAGTATGCCCACATGTGCCGGGTCGATCAGCGCAAAGCCGCAACCCGCGCATCGGCAACCCGGTGACGTCTCACTGCACGGCGAAACCGGGCGCGGCAAGGCCAAAACGCAACGGAGTACTGAGAAAATCCCGGCATGCACTCCCCTTTCGGGGAGGAACAACCATAAGGCGACCGGATGCGCTGATCAACTGCAAACACAATACGGTTTTTTGATGGTCAAAAGCCCTGCTGTTGCGGACAACAGTTATTGTGGCTTTTCTGAGTGCGAGTACAGCACCCGCGAAACCGGGCGCACGAACATATGAGGTGACACTATGAGCGGCAACAAGAAGGGACTGGGTAGAGGACTGGACGCGCTTTTCAGCGGATCAGAACCGCAACAACAGCAGCAGGAAACCGCAACATCCACCCTCCCCCTCACAGCCCTGAAGCCCAATCCTGGTCAGCCCCGCAGGCATTTTGACGAGGAAGCGTTGCGCGAACTGGCGGCCTCCATCAAGACTCAGGGGATCATCCAACCCCTGCTTGTGCGCCCCCTCCCCGGCGGCGAGTCTTACCAGATCGTTGCGGGCGAACGGCGCTGGCGGGCTGCGCAGATAGCCGGGCTCGCACAGGTGCCCGTGTACATCAGACAGTTGAGCGACAAAGAGGTAATGGCCGCCGCGCTTATTGAAAACCTTCAGCGCGAGGATCTCAACCCCATTGAAGAGGCTGAAGCGCTGCAAGCCTTACGCGAGGCCCTAGAGCTCACGCAGGAGGAACTTGCCGCACGCCTTGGCAAAAGCCGTCCGGCTGTGGCCAATGCTTTGCGCCTTTTGCAACTGAGCGCCGCCGCCAGGGATGACCTGCAGGCGGGTCGTATAAGCGCGGGACACGCCCGCTGCCTGCTGGGCATTGACGCGCAGGACGCGGCAGAAGCATTGCGCCTGCGCATCCAGAGTCACAACATGACGGTGCGCGAAGCTGAGGAGGCGGCCGCATTCTGGAGGGGGCACTCCACCCTGCCCTGGCAGGAAGCGCAGCACGAAGAAAAGCAGGGCCCCAAACAGGCAAACCAAAGAATTTCGCGCAAAAAGAGCCCTGCTTTCAAAACCATGCAAAAAAGCCTGAGCACTGCCCTGGGCTGCCCCGCAAAAATCAGCGGCGACGAAAACGCCGGGCGCATTGCCCTGAATTACAGCAGCAAGGAAGAACTCACCGTACTTCTTGAAAAATTTGGTCTTGCCCTCGATGGCGAACAGGCAGCGGAATAACGCCGCAGCCTGTGCTGCGTCCTGGGACAAAGCGCAGCCATTCCGCCGAAGAAAATCGCAACGCGCACCCATCGCCGCTGAATCACTATTGGCATGAACGCCGCCGTCACGGGCAACGACGCAAAAATATAAGGCAACACGCCGGTCCGCATTGCGAACCGGCGTGTTGCCTTTAGAGCATTTTCACTTTGAAAAAGTGTAAATGCTCTAACGCTGCACGAAAAATCGCATTTTTCGGCTGAATGAAAACTTTGAGGATATACATTCTCAAAGTTTAAGGCACGCTCACTTCGGCGTTTAACCGCGCAGATAAACTGCGCTTACACCTCCGTAGCGAACGTCCGCTCAGGCAGCCGTCAGAGCAATTTAAAAGTTAAATTGCTCTAAATACAAATAAAGATTTTAGGGGGTGGGGGCGTGGGGGAGGAGACCCTTTTGCAAAAGGGTCCCTCCCCCACAAAGCATTTCAACGTGACCTTACGTAAGCCTCACGCACGTAAAATCAACCCTCATTACGCAACACGGCACCGTACATGCCTTCCAGCCAGGCATGCGTATGGTTTGTCTGCCACTGCCGCACCATACGTAAATTCTTGTGTGATTTCAGCAACCAGGCCACTGCCTGTTCATTTTCAGCCGGGTCAAGCGTGCACGTTATGTAGGCAAGTTCCCTGCCCGGTTGCAAATAACCGGCAAGCGTGCCGAGTATGGCCCGTTGCAACCCTTCAAGTTCAGCAAGATGTTGCGGTTCACGCCTGCGGATGTCGGGCCTGCGGGCCAGAACCCCAAGGCCGGAACAGGGCGCATCCACGAGGATATGGCCAGGCCATGTACGTACAGGAGGTCGCGCAGCGTCGGCCAGGCAACAGACCGGGCCCGGCAGGTTCAAGACCGCGCACTGCCCCGGCAGGCCGCGCAACCGTGCGGCGGAACGGTCAGTGCACAGCACCACAGGCACACCCCACTCCATCAGGGCCATGCTCTTGCCGCCGTGCCCGGCGCAGGCGTCCCACACGGGTTCGCGCCAGGTGTCCAGACCAAGCTCAAGCAGAGCCGTTTGCGATCCTGCGGATTGCCAGCTCAAAGCGCCAAGAGCCTGCCAGTGGCGCAACTCATGCCCAAGCACAGCGCGGGGCATTTGCCCTGGCGCAAAGGCCAGCCCCCAACGCCCTATCCTGACGGGAACGGACTTGCCGGCAACAAGGGCAGACGCAGAGGCCGCACCGGAAGAAGACGAAGATATATCTTTATTTTCAGCGTGTTGATGAATAATTGCAGGTTGCATCAAAGCACTCTGGGGCTGCAAAGAAGCAACGCCGCTCGTTTCACAGGAACGAGGATGTTCCGCCTCTGAAAGGGAAAGCAGGCACGCGGTCGAAGGTTCTTCACCAGAAGACAGGGCCGCGTACAGTGCATCCGCGCCTGGATACGCAGGATTAATCCGCAATGCGGAGTACGGCCTTTCAAAGGCACGGCGCATCAGCGCCAGCACGGCTTCTTCACCGTAGGCGTCACGCCACAGAGTACCTATCCACAAGGGTACGGAATAAAAAATACATTGGCCCAAAAAACCGTCCTTGTCCGCACCGTGCGCCAGCGCCTTTTTGCCCTTGGCCTTTGTAAGATAAAAGGCAAGTTCAAGAGGCTCCTGCCCCATCCGCTGCAATGAGCGCAATGCGCCATTGGCGACACGGGCCAGACCCTGACCAAAAAGGCGGCGCACCTGATCCACAGCCTCATGAATGACAGCGTGCGCCGGAACCTTGTCCTGAAACAGCAGACCATACACGGCAAGAGCCAGGACTGTGAGCATGGCGGGCGGCAGCCCCAGCGGTTTGGACAGCACGGTGGACAGGATAAAGCGCAGCCGGATCTCGGTACGCAGGCAGCCATACACAAGTTCCGTGCAGAGCGCCTTGTCCTGCCCCGACAGGGCTGCACCGGACCATGCCCCTGTGGACGCCCCGGAGGGTAGACTGCTGGATTCACGGGTCACGGCGTTGGCGGAAACGCTGGCAAGCGCGCCTGCCTGTGCGCCTTCGAGATATCCACCCGCCTGATTTTCAGGCCGCCGATGCTCGCCCTGATCCCCGGTATGGCACCCGGTGTGGCGCCCGGCGTGATGTCTGCCCTGAGGCGTGTTCTGATGGCGAAAACCGTCGTAACGGGGCACAGGCGCATCAAGCACGGCAGCAAGAGCCTGCTGGGCGCTCATGCCCTGATCCACCAGCAGCAACGCCCGTAGAGCCGCGGTGCGTCCATTGAGCGGCAAGCCTCGCAACTTGAGGCCACCCGACTTTGACGACTTACTCATGCCCTGCCCTCTCAGTCATCGCGGCGTGGCCCGACGACATTTTTTTCAACAGCGAGGGTTGCGGAGTCAGGCTGTCACTGAGACCGAGAAAGAGGCGAATGACATCCTCAAGCGCATCCATGGGCACAAGAGTATCAAGACAAGGACCGTTAGGGCGGCTGTTGAGCACGCCAAAAACGGGCAGGGGGTAGCTGTCCTGTATGCCGGAGGTAAGGTCACGTTCGCAGGCGACAGCTATGATGCAGTCAGGCCGGGTCTGCACCACAATGCGGCGGGCTATGGTGCCGCCTGTGGCGATAGCGAATCTGATGCCGTACTTGTCCCGCAGGTCAAGCAGCGCGCCAACCGGACATCCGCCGCAGCGAAGGCACAAATCCGCATTATGAACCAGCCTGTGCGGACAGGCAGAGCGCTGCACGCAATGCGGCAAAAGCAGCAGCAGCTTGTGCGGCTCCACTGGCCTGCGACGCGAAAGCACAAGTTCGTTGTTCACCTTGATGAAACTGCGCCGCACCCTGCCCCGGTCAATGCCCACAAATTTGGCAAGCAACTCCATAAGGGGAAAAAACAGACGTATGGTCACATGGCGCACACTGCCAGCACCGGGCAGAGCCTTGCCGGTATAAATATGAAACACCAGCATCAGGCAAAGCCACATGAGGGCGGTGATGCACACAAGACCCACGACAAGGCTCAGCCGCTCAAGCCAGACCACGCCGTTCAGGGCGTCAGACCAGGGCAAGATAAGAAAAACGGCCAGCCCCAGACAGAGAACAACGCACGATGCCAGCATGAGTCCGATGAAGGTGCGCTTGCGCGCTCCCCCATACTGATCGGGAGGAAGAGAAAAGGGAGATTTACGCAGTTTCATGAAGCCTCATGAGGTCAGGCCAAACGTCAAGAAAGAAAAAACATCCTGATATAATGCGAAAAGGGCGTATGCCCGATTTTACGCCTCAGGCGGCTTGTGCGCAACAAAGGGATCAGCCCCAAGCCATGGTGCAAAAAAGAAAAAAAACAGGCCCAAAATGGCCGCTCGCAGAGCAATCAGCACAGAACGTTGTGCGCCGTCGGCGGTTCAAGGCGTACCTGACGAAAGATCTCCGTCGCAAGAAACACCTGCCCGTTCGCCGCTCCCCAAAATTCCGCTTCGGGTCGGCAGCGACTTGCACTGGTTGAAACAGAAACATACTTCGGAACAGCAAACCTTGAACCAACCCCAAAATTGATCGGACACTGCAAAGGCTCTGCTCCACAAGTGTCACCCCAAGGGTGCTGCCTGAGTCCACTCGTGCCGTCGCCGCTGCGGACACCTGCGGCATCCGCCATGGCGCATCGACATTCCCAAACCAAACCGCTCCAAAACAAGAAAGAGGGACCCTTTCGCAAAGTATCCCTCCACACAAAAATTTCAGGCCAAGCCTGCCCTACGCGGGCTCTTCGGGTTGTCGGGCGTGACCGCATAATCCTTCCGGCAGGTTCTTGAGGCCGCCGTTGAGCAGGTCGCGCACGGGCATGTCCTTGCGGCCTTCGGGTCGCACCATGCCGAGCAAATACCAGCGGTCTGCGCAGGCAACGCCAAGCCCCCGGCTGTCATGGCGCAGGGTGCCGGGTTCTTCACCCGCCGTGGCCCCTCCCACTGTTCCAGGTGAAACAATCAGCGGCAGAATCTGGGCGGTAAAACCATCAGCCGCAGCAAGATGCAGTACGGTACGTGCGCCGGGCTTGGGCGTAACGCCGCGAATCTGCGCATGAACCTGCGCCGCCGTACGCGCCCAGTCCACAAAGCCGTCACGCTTGCCAAGCTTGGCGGCATGCGTGGCAAGGCTTTCATCCTGCTCCACGGCCACGGCCCTGCCCTCAAGCATGTCATCCAGCACCCTGACCAGCAGATCAGCGCCCATTTCGGCCAGGGCGTCGTGCAGCGTGCCGGAAGTATGCTCGCCAATGAGCATATCGTTCATGGCGTAGACAGGCCCTGCATCAAGCCTGCTGCCAATGCGCATGATGGAGATGCCCGCACGGGATTCCGGCTGCCAGCCGTCCATAACCGCCCTCTGGATGGGCGCCGCACCGCGCAGCATGGGCAGCACGGAGGCATGCACGTTAACAGGCGCAAGCCGTGGCATGGCCAGCACGGCATCAGGCAGGATCAGGCCGTAGGCGGCCACGGCCAGCACATCGGGCCTGAGGGCCGCAAGCTCTGCCTGCGCCTCAGCGCCTTTAAGGCTGGCAGGCTGGTACACGGGGATGCCCAGCTCAAGCGCCAGTTTTTTTACGGCCGACATGGCAAGCTTGTGGCCGCGCCCTGCCGGACGGTCTGGCTGCGTGTACACAGCCACAATCCGGGCGCGCGGCCAGGCCGCCAGCTTTTTAAGGCTGGCGGCCGCAAAGTCCGGCGTGCCCATAAAGACTATTCGGCAGTCTTTTTCTTGAGCCATTTTTTTACCTTGCTGTCATACAGACTGCGCCGCAGGCGGCTGATCCTGTCAATAAACAGGACGCCGTCCAGATGGTCATACTCGTGCTGCATGACAATGGCGGGAAACTCTTCAAGATCTTCCTCAATAACATTGCCGTCGAGATCCCGGGCGCTCAGATGCACCTTGCTCATACGCTTTACGTCCGCCCGGTAGTTCATGGGCACGGAAAGGCACCCCTCCTGCTCGCTCACCACTTCCTCGCCAGAAAGCGTGAGCACGGGATTGATGAGCACCCTGGGGTTTCTCTCATCCTTCTGCACGGTGGGGTCCATCACAAGCATGCGGATATTGCGGCCCACCTGCGGGGCGGCAAGCCCCACGCCGGGCGCTTCATACATGGTTTCGAGCATATCCGCGGCAAGCTGACGGATTTCATCCGTCACTTCGCCTACAGGCTCGCACACCTCTTTGAGGCGCGGGTCAGGATAGGTAACAATATCAAGAATCATATTTCTTCCTTGAGCCCCGGCGGAAGGCCGGGGCAGGCGTTCATTATTCCGCCTTTGCCTCTTGGCCGGGATTGTCGGTCCTGGCCTTTTCGCCCGGCTGCTCACGCAGGCGCAGACCCAGTTCACGCAGCTGCTTGGCAGCCACGGGCGCGGGAGCGTCCGTCATGAGGCAGGTGGCTTTTTGCGTTTTGGGGAAGGCGATAACGTCGCGGATGCTGCTTGCGCCAGCCAACAACATGATAAGACGGTCAAGACCGAAGGCAAGGCCGCCGTGCGGCGGAGCGCCCTGCTCCAGAGCCTGAATGAGGAAGCCGAACTGGCTTTCGGCCTGCTCGGGCGTAAAGCCAAGGGCTTCAAACATGCGGCGTTGCACCTCGCCCGAATGGATGCGGATGGAACCGCCCCCCACTTCACTGCCGTTGAGCACCATATCATAGGCGCGCGCGCGTGCCCGGGCCGGATCAGTGGTCATGATCTCCATATGTCCGGGCGCCGGAGCCGTGAAGGGATGGTGGCAGGCAACATAGCGCTTTTCTTCATCATTGTATTCAAACAGCGGAAAGTCCGTAACCCAGAGGAAGTTGAAGCTGTCCTCGGGAATGAGCTTGAGGTGCTGGGCCAGATGCACGCGCAAATTGCCCAGCGCCGCGTTGACCATGCCCGGCTCGCCAGCCTGGAAGAACACGATATCGCCCACCTTGAGGTCCAGGGCTTCGGCAATGCCCTTGCGTTCCTCGTCGGAAAGGAACTTGGCGATGGGCGACTGCCACTCGTCGGCCTTGATCTTGATCCAGGCCAGACCCTGAGCGCCGTAGATTTTGACAAATTCGGTAAAGGCGTCGATTTCCTTGCGGGTCATGCCTTCGCCGCCGGGAACCTTCATGCCCTTGACCAGGGGCGCGGTGGCAAAAAGCTTGAAGCCGGAACCGCGCACAATGTCGGTAATGTTGACGAGTTCAAGGCCAAAGCGGGTATCGGGCTTGTCCACGCCGTAGCGGGCCATGGCCTCGTCCCAGGGCATGCGGGGGAAGGGCAGCGCAATATCCTTGCCCATGACGTCCTTGAACACGCGGGCCATAAGGCCTTCGGCCATGCCCATGACCGTTTCTTCGTCCGCAAAGCTCATTTCTATGTCCACCTGGGTGAACTCGGGCTGGCGGTCGGCGCGCAGGTCTTCGTCACGGAAGCAGCGCACGATCTGGAAGTAACGGTCCATGCCGGCCACCATGAGCAGCTGCTTGAAGAGCTGGGGCGACTGCGGCAAGGCGTAGAATTCGCCGGAATTCAGACGGCTGGGCACCAGAAAGTCACGCGCGCCTTCGGGCGTGGACTTGGTGAGGATGGGGGTTTCCACCTCCACAAAGCTGTTGTCGTCCAGATAGCGGCGCACGCACTGGGCCACCTTGTGACGCAGGCGCAGATTGGCCTGCATGCGCGGGCGGCGCAGGTCAAGATACCGCCAGGTCAGGCGCAGGTTTTCACCGGCGTCGCAGCGGTCTTCAATGGCGAAGGGCGGGGTCTTGGAGGTGTTGAGCAACTTCCATTCGGTGGCCACCACTTCGATCTGGCCCGTGACCATATTGGGATTGATCATGCCCTCGGGGCGCGGACGTACCGTGCCCTTGATGGCAAGCACGTATTCCGAGCGCAGGATGTGCGCGTTTTCGTGCGCTTTGGGGGCCGCGTCAGGGCTGAAGACCACCTGGGTAAGGCCCATGCGGTCACGAAGATCCACAAAGATAAGGCCGCCATGGTCGCGCCGGTACTGTACCCAGCCCATGATGCAGACATCCTGCCCGTCATTGGCAAGGGTCAGTTCTCCGCAGTTGTGGGTGCGGCGCCACTGACCAAGGTCGGCGATGTACTTCTGATGCTCCTGCTGTACGTCCTGCCCCTGCGCGGGCGTCTGTTCCGCCATCTGGCTTTCTTGAGTCATGTTAGTTGGTTCCCGTTTGCAAAAAGTGTAGTGCTTCAGACTGCGGAACGGCTGTCTGCTCTCCGCTTTCCAGATTTTTTATGACCACAGTGTTCCGGGCCGCTTCATCCGGCCCCATGATAAGGCAGTAGCGCGCGCCGGACTTGCCAGCCTGGCGCATGAGACTTTTAAAGCCCCCCTCGCTGAAATTCATTTCACCCCTGAGGCCTGCCTTGCGCAGATTCTGGGCCAGAGCGTAGCCCTGGGTTCTGCTTTGGGCGTCCATGGCCACAAGATAGAAATCCGCGGGATGTGCCGCGCCAGCGCCCATCATGAGGGCCAGACGCTCCATGCCCGCGGCAAAGCCCACGCCGGGAGCGTCGGGGCCGCCAAGGCTCTTCACAAGGCCGTCATAACGGCCGCCGCCGGCAACAGCGGCCTGCGCGCCAATGCTGCCGCTTACCACCTCAAAGGTGGTACGGCAATAGTAGTCCAGCCCGCGCACCAGCCTGTGATCAAGCTCATAGGCCAGGTTTTCGGCGTCGAGGAGTTCAAGCGCCGTGTCAAAGTGGGCGCGGCAATCCGGGCAGTTATAGTCGAGCAGCCTGGGTGCGGCGTCAGTGATGGCGCGGCAGCCGGGCTGCTTGCAGTCGAGCACGCGCAGGGGATTGGTGTTCACCCTGCGGGCGCAGTCCGGGCAAAGGGCGGCGCTGTCCACAGTTTGCAGGTAGCCCAGCAGGGCCTCCTTGAACTTGGGGCGGCATTCGGCGCAGCCGAGGGAGTTGACCTTGAGGGTCAGGTCAGTGAGGCCCAGGGCGTCCAGAAAGCGCAGCAGCATGCTGATAAGGTCGGCATCGGCATAGGGGCTGTGCGAACCAAGGCATTCGCAGTTGATCTGGTGGAACTGCCGCATGCGCCCCTTTTGCGGGCGCTCATAGCGGAACATGGGCCCGGTGGTGAAGAGGCGGCTTACCGCTTCCCTGTTGGCGAGGCCGCTTTCAATATAGGCGCGCATGACGCCCGCCGTGGCCTCGGGACGCAGGGTCAGCGACCGGCCCTTGCGGTCGGGAAAGGTATACATTTCTTTTTGCACCACATCGGTTTCTTCACCAATGGAGCGCTGAAAAAGCTCGGTAAATTCCACAATGGGCGTGCGCAATTCCACAAAGCCGTACCGGCTGAAAACATCCCGTGCGGTATTTTCCATACGGGTGAATATTTCGCTGTCCGGCGGAAACATGTCCGCGAAACCCTTGATGCGTGCAATGCTCATGTCTTCCTCAAATGTGCCCTGTGTCGGGCGCTTATTCGGCCTCCTGGCCGGGGGCCAGAAATTAGCGTGAACCGCAGGAGCCTTCAAGCTTAAACTTGCCGCCACAGTCCTCACAGGGCACGGGATAGTTTCCTGTGAAGCAGGCCATGCAGTAATTCTGCGGCTGCGCCACGGAACCAAGCAGCCCTTCGATACTGAGGTAGTGCAGCGAATCCACATCCAGCTTGCGCGTTATTTCCGCCAGATCGTGCTGGGCGGCGATGAGCTCGCCCCGCGAAGAAAAGTCAATGCCGTAATAACACGGCGAGATGACCGGCGGGGACGAAATGCGGATGTGCACTTCCCTGGCGCCAAGCTCGCGCAGCTTTTTTACGCGGGTCATCATGGTGGTGCCACGCACGATGCTGTCGTCAATGATGCAGATGCGCTTGCCTTCAATCATCTCGCGCACGGGGTTGATCTTCACCCGCACGCCGAAGCTGCGCATGCTCTGCGACGGCTGGATAAAGGTGCGCCCCACATAGTGGTTGCGTATCATGGCATGCTCGTACGGCAGGCCCGAACACTGGGCAAAGCCCAGGGCGGGATAGATGCCGGAATCGGGAAAAGGCATGACGAAATCCACGTCCGGCGTGGATTCATTGGCCAGATTGCAGCCCATTTTTTTGCGGCACAGGTAGACCTGCTCGTCAAACACATAGGAGTCGGGCCTGGCGAAATACACCAGCTCGAAAATGCACTGGGCGGGCTTTTCGGGCATGGGCTGAATAAGGCTCTCACTGCGCACGTTATTATCGCCATCAACCACCACCACTTCACCCGGCGCCACGGAGCGGACAAACTCCGCCTCCAGCAGGTCGAACGCGCAGGTTTCGGAAGCAAAGACGGTGCTGCCGTTCATGCGGCCCAGAGCCAGCGGATGGAAGCCGTGGGGATCACGCACGGCCACGAGGATGCCGTCCATCATGACCAGCAGGCAGTACGCGCCACGCACCCTGTAGCAGGCTTCCTTGACGGCTCCCGGCAGGTCGTTGTGACGCAGGGCGCGCACCAGCAGATGCATGAACACTTCCGTATCATTGCTGGTGGAAAAAATGGCGCCTTCGTTTTCAAGGTCTTCGCGCAGTTGCCCGGCATTGACGAGGTTGCCGTTATGGGCCAGCGCAATGGCCCTGCCCTTGTAGGTGGTCAGAAAGGGCTGGGCGTTGCCGGCAGAAGAACTGCCCGTGGTGGAATAGCGCACATGCCCCACCGCGTTGCGGCCCGTAAGCTTTTGCAGGCTGGATTCGGTAAACACGTCGGGCACAAGACCCATGCCCTTGTGCTCGTGCACACCGTCAGCGCCAAAGGTGACTATACCCGCGCTTTCCTGCCCCCGGTGCTGCTGGGCGTAAAGTCCGAAGTAGGCCAGACGAGCAGCCTCGTCATGGTCATAAATGCCGAAAACACCGCATTCGTGCTTAATCATGAGCCTTACTTCTTCTGTTTTTTGCGCAGATGCGCAATGCGATTGTCAATGACCGACGGATTTGGGTATGCGTCGCGCGCCAGTTCAAATTGCTTCAATGCTTCACTGTTCTTGCCCAGTTGCTCCAGGGCGTCCGCCAGCAGATACCCGGCAAGGCCCCGTACATTCTGGTCAGGATCACTGTCCAGAATCTGCTGCGAAAGGTCGGCCACTTCCTGCCAGCGTTCTCTGGCCATGTTCTGGTCAGCCAGATCATACATGCACATGATCTTGTCGTGGTCCGGCAGGGGCAGAGCCAGACATTGCTGCAGGGTGTCCTCGCCGGCGTCAAAGCGCCGCAGGCTGAACTGCATGGCCGCCAGACGCCTGTACCCTTCAAGCACCTGCTGCGGGCTCAGCCCGCCAAGACCTATATAGGCGTTCCACATGTCCACGGCGCGCTCATAGCGGTGCAGGCCTTCGTTCACTTCAGCCATACGCTTCAGGATGACGGCGCTGCGGGCGTCGTCGTCCATATACTCTTCCTGCATGGTTTCAAGGTACTCAAGGCTCGCGCGCGGCTCCTGCCCGGCGGCGTTGACCACCACAAGCAGCTGCTGCCATGCCTCCCACCTGCTGTCGGCGTCCTGACTGTCCTGCGATTCACGCAGATACCGCTCAAGCAGCCTTTCGGCAAGCGACCACTGCCTTTGCGAAACAGCCTCCCGCGCCTGTGAAAGGTCGTCGCCTTTCAGGGCGGGGCCGTCACAGCCCACAAGCCAGAAACACAGGCACCAGAGCAGGCACACGGTAAAACCGCGCGCACGGGGCCGCCATGCGCCACCCTGCCCTGTAAACGCCGCAAGCTGCCCCCGAGCGCCCGGCGGCGACGGGGGGGGCGCAACGGCCCCCCCACACCCCTGTTTTTCAACAGTGAAAAACATGCCGCAAGACCTTATCAGGCGTCATCTTCCGGCTCGTCCCGCTGGCTCGACGCTTCATCCCCGGCTGCGTCAGCGGCATCCCCCGCAGGGGCCTGCGCGCCTTCCACCGCCGCAACGGGCGGCATATCGTCCAGTTCTTCATCAAGGTCGCGGCCGGTCTGCCCGCCTTCGTCCACACGGTCAAAGCCCACAACATGGCCGCCTTCATCCAGCCGCACCAGCATGACGCCCATGGTGGCGCGTCCCTTGGTGCGTACTTCGTCCACGCTGATGCGCACGATCTTGTTGGCCGAGGTCAACAGGATCAGGCCGTCATTGTCGCGCACGGGCATGGCCCCAACCACTGGCCCGGTTTTGCCCGTGACCTTGAAGTTGATAATGCCCTTGCCGCCGCGCGACTGCAGGCGGTACAGATCAACACTGGTGCGCTTGCCGTAGCCATTGGCGGAAATGGACATGATCTCTGTGGTCTGGTCCGTTTCTTTCACAATAACGCCGGCAACCACAAAGTCCTGCCTGCGCAGGGCTATGCCCTTGACGCCGGTGGCCACGCGACCCATGGGCCGTACATCCCTGCAAGAGAAGCGGATGGCAATGCCGTCGGCCGTGGCCAGCACTATGTGGCTGTCTTCACGGATGGGACGCACCACCACCAGTTCGTCGTCCTCGCGCAGGCCCACGGCCATGAGACCGGTTTTGCGGCACCGGGCATACAGCGAGGCCGAGGAACGCTTGACCATGCCGCGCCTGGTGACAAAGAGGAAATACTTGTCCTCAGCGAATTCACGCAGGGCCAGCACTGTGGTGACCCACTCGTTTTCCTCAAGCGGCAGCAGGTTGTTGATGTGCACGCCCTTGGCCGTACGGCTGCCT
Organism: Desulfovibrio simplex; assembly: GCF_055387835.1. Classification (NCBI taxonomy): domain Bacteria; kingdom Pseudomonadati; phylum Thermodesulfobacteriota; class Desulfovibrionia; order Desulfovibrionales; family Desulfovibrionaceae; genus Desulfovibrio; species Desulfovibrio simplex. The sequence continues at coordinate 3,072,531 of NZ_AP042377.1, read as the reverse complement.
TCGGGCACCTGGTGCACCTTGAGCTGGTGCATGCGGCCCTTGTTGGTGAAGAGGCAGAGGTACTGGTGGTTGGTCGTGGTCAAAAATTCCTGCACATAGTCGTCATCAGAGGTGTGCAGGGCGGCAATACCCTTGCCGCCGCGCTTCTGCTGCTGATAGTTTTCAAGCCCGGTGCGCTTCATGTAGCCGCGACGCGACAGGGTGATGACCACTTCCTCATCAGGAATAAGGTCTTCGATATCAATGTCCGTCAAGGCCTCACGCAGCACTTCGGTGCGGCGCGGCGTCACGAAGGTTTCGCGGATTTCGCGGATTTCGCGCCTGAGCTCGCTGCGCAGCACCTCTGCATTTTCGAGAATGGAGCGGTAGAACTCGATCTTCTGCAAAAGATCCTTGTATTCGGCCATAAGTTCTTCGCGCTGCAGGCCCGTGAGGCGTTGCAGGCGCATTTCAAGAATGGCCTTGGCCTGAAGCTCTGAAAACTCGAAACGCTTCATGAGGGCGGCGCGGGCTTCCTCCGGATTGGCGGACGCGCGAATAAGGGCCACCACCTCATCAATATTGTCGATGGCGATGCGCAGGCCTTCAAGAATATGGGCGCGGGCCTCGGCTTTTTCAAGATCGTAGCGGGTGCGGCGAATGACCACTTCGCGGCGGTGATCAATAAAGCAGGTAAGCGCAGTCTTGAGATTAAGCAGTTGCGGGCGATTGTCCACCACCGCCATCATATTGATGCCAAAGCTCGTTTCCAGCGGGGTAAACTTGTACAGGCCGTTGATGACGATATCCGGAATGGTGCCGCGCTTGAGGTCAATGACCACGCGGATGCCCTTGCGGTCAGATTCGTCGCGCAGGTCGGTGATGCCGTCTATCTTGCGGTCATTGACCAGGGCCGCGATTTTTTCCACCAGCGAGGACTTGTTGAGCCCATAGGGAATCTCCCTGATGACGATGGACTGCGCACCCTTCTTGCGGTCTTCGATCTCCATGCGGCCACGGACTTTCACCGTGCCGCGCCCTGTGTGATAGGCGTCGTACAGCCCTTTGCCCGCGTAGACGAAACCGCTGGTGGGGAAGTCCGGCCCTTTCACATGCTCCATCAGATCGTCGATGCTGCACTGGGGAGTATCAAGCAGCAATTGAAGGGCGTCGCACAGTTCACCCAGGTTATGGGGCGGAATGTTGGTGGCCATGCCAACGGCAATACCCGAACTGCCGTTGAGCAGCAGGTTGGGAACCTTGCTCGGCATAACCGTAGGTTCCTGCAGGGTATTATCGTAGTTGGGGCGAAAATCGACAGTGTTTTTGTCAAGGTCGGCCAGAAATTCCTGGGCCAGCTTTGACATGCGCACTTCAGTATAACGCATGGCCGCCGGGGCGTCGCCGTCAATGGAACCGAAGTTGCCCTGCCCGTCCACCAGCGGATCGCGCATGGAAAATTCCTGCGCCATACGCACCAGGGCGTCATACACGGCAGAATCGCCATGGGGGTGATACTTACCGATGACGTCACCGACGACGCGGGCGGACTTTTTGTGCGGACGGTTATAGTTGTTGGCAAGCTCGTACTGGGCGAACATGATGCGCCTGTGCACGGGCTTCAGGCCGTCGCGCGCGTCCGGGATGGCACGCCCGATGATGACCGAAAGGGAATACTCCAGATACGATTTGCGGAGTTCTTTTTCTATGCTTATCTGCGGCTGCTGCATTTCTGCCACTGCGGGCCTCGCTGCGTTTTTTGAGGGGCAAGGGAACCGCCGTTTCCGGCGGCCGGGGGCTTGCCCCCCTGAAACCCCTTTTCAAGTGGTATGCCGCGAAAAACCGCCGACTGCCGGTCAATGTTCCCGCGCCATAACAAAAATAAAAAATCTACCGGAAGATACGGTGAAGAGGCCCCGGCCAGACCATGGGCCCCTCTGAAACTCGCTCTTCCAACAGCATCAGTTCAAATGACAAATTGAAGTGCAAAGCATTTCAATTTGATCTTGTCCAGGGAAGCACTGATTAAAGAGCCTCCTGGAAACGCGCTGGTATTTCGTTTGGCAAGGCGCGATCTTTTTTTAAAGCAGGAGTGGACTCTTCCGTCTTCGACTGTTTCAAAAAAAGTGAAGCAACGCCGCCAAACGAAATAAATCAGCGTTTCCCTAGATATCCAGATCCTGAACAGCCAGGGCATTGCGCTCGATGTATTCGCGGCGCGGTTCCACCCTGTCGCCCATAAGTTCCATAAAGGCGTCCGAGGCCTCGTTGGCGTCTTCCACAGAAACCTGCAGAAGAATACGGTTTTCAGGGTTCATAGTGGTAACCCATAGCTGTTCGGGGTTCATTTCACCAAGACCTTTGTACCGCTGAATATTGATGCCCCTGCGGGCCTCATCAAGCACCATGCGCACAAGGTCGGCAAGACTTTCGGCGGGCGCTTCGCCGTCCTTGCGGCGGATGCTGAAATCAAGACCGCCGCACTCTTGGCGCAGGTCGGCAAAAAGCTGCCAGGTTATACGGTACAGACGCGAGGCGAAAAATTCCATGCCGCGCCGGGTCTGATGGCCGCCGGTATTTTCAAATATGGCGAACAGACGTTCCTCGTCGTCTTCACTCTTCTCATGCTCAAGGGTCAGCATGTAGCCGCGCTCGTTAAGCCAGTCCGTAAGGTCGGTATCCTGCCGTTCCAGCATGGCCGGGTCAATCTGCGCGGGATAGGTGGTCATGGCCAGAAAGAGATCACGAGGAATGCCGCTCATTTCAGCGTCGCCGAGGCGCGCCTCGATGCTCTCAATGCGCTCCACAAAGGCGGTGAGATCGCTACCCGTGTATTCGCGGCCATTGCTCGCCATAATGGTGACGTCTTCGCTCACGCGGGAAAGCAGAAAGGCGTTGAGCTCCGTATCGTCCTTGATGAATTTTTCCATGCGCGAGTTGTGCGCGCGGTACAGGGGCGGCTGGGCAATATAGACAAAACCGCGCTCCACCATTTCCTGATACTGACGGAAAAAGAAGGTCAGCAGCAGGGTGCGTATGTGCGCTCCGTCCACGTCGGCGTCTGTCATGATGATGATCTTGTGGTAGCGCAGCTTGTCGAGGTCGGTATCTTCCTCGCCGATGCCGGCGCCCATGGCCGTGATAAGGGCCTTGACTTCCTTGTTGGCCAGCATTTTGTCAAAGCGGGTGCGCTCGGTGTTCAGAATCTTGCCGCGCAGCGGCAGAATGGCCTGATTTTTGGGATTTCTCCCCTGCTTGGCCGAACCGCCTGCCGAATCGCCTTCCACGATGAAAAGTTCAGATTCCACCGGGTCCTTGCTCTGGCAGTCGGCCAGCTTGCCGGGCAGGGCATTGTCTGAAAGCGCGCCCTTGCGGCGTACCAGTTCCTTGGCGCGGCGGGCGGCGTCGCGGGCGCGGGCGGCGTCCACGGCCTTGTCGATGATAAGGCGGATATCCTTGGGATTTTCTTCAAAATACACACTAAGGCGGTCATAGATGACGCCAGCCACAAGCCCGGCCACTTCGCTGTTGCCGAGCTTGGTCTTGGTCTGTCCTTCAAACTGCGGCTGGGGCAGCTTGACGCTGATGACGGCCGTGAGGCCTTCACGCACGTCATCACCGGACAGGCTGGTGTTTTTCATCTTTTTGACCAGGTCAGCCTGTCCCTTGATATAGCCGTTAATGGCGCGGGTAAGGGCGGTGCGGAAACCCACAAGGTGGGTGCCGCCTTCCTTGGTGCGGATGTTGTTGGCAAAGGTAAGGATGTTTTCCTTGTAGCCCGCGTTGTACTGAAGGGCGAAATCCACGGTGACGTTATCAACAAGGCCTTCACCGGAAATAATGGGGTGAATGCCCTGCTCGCCGGAGTTGAGGTCGGCCACAAACTGCCGAATGCCGCCTTCGGCATGAAAAACGTGCGTTTCGCCTATGCGCTCGTCAATGCACTCGATGGTCAGGCCCTGGTTGAGATAGGCCAGCTCCTCGAAGCGCTTTTTGAGCGTTTCATAGGAAAATTCGAAGACTTCAAAAATTTCCTCGTCGGGCTTGAAGCGCACGGTGGTGCCGTGGCCGTCCACGCCTTCGCTGATGACCGTCAACTCGTCCTGGGGAATGCCGCGCGAATAGTGCTGGCGGTACCGTTTGCCGTCACGGCGCACGGTCACGGTGAGCTCTTCGGAAAGGGCGTTGACGCAGGACACGCCCACGCCGTGCAGACCGCCGGATACCTTGTAGCTGGAGTTGTCAAACTTGCCGCCGGCATGCAGCTTTGTCATGACCACCTGAACTGCGGACACGCCTTCCTTGGGATGGATGTCCACGGGAATGCCGCGCCCGTCGTCGCGCACGGTGACGCTGTTGTCAGCGTGCAAAATGACGGTAACGCGCGTGCAGTAGCCGGCCATGGCTTCGTCAATGGCGTTGTCCACCACTTCATAAACCAGGTGATGCAGGCCGCGCGCGTCTGTGGAGCCAATGTACATGGCCGGGCGCTTGCGCACGGCAGAAAGCCCTTCCAGAATGGTAATGGAAGAGGCGTTGTAGCCGCCGTTACCGGGGGTTTGGGGAGCCATTAAACGTCTTCCTCGCTATAGTAGGTCGTTTCAGAAACCTTCATGGGCATGATGATGACCGTGTAATCGGGGTCGTCAGCGCCCCGCACGCCGCAGGGGCCTTCAGTTCCGGTGAGCATCATGTCTATCTTGGCGGAAACAAAATGTCCGAGCACATCCATGAGGCTGCGCGTGGGAAAGGCTATACGCTTGATATCGCCGCCATAGGCAACTTCAAGACTTTCATTGGCCGAGCCCACGTCCTGCCCCTGGGCGGAAAGCAGCGCTTCGCTGGCGGAAAGGTCCATGTAAGTGCAACGGTCGCTTTCGGTATTGAAGATAAGTATGCGGCCCAGAGCTTCCATGGCTTCCTTGCGCTCAAGGGTCATAGGGTGCATGTCGCCGCTGGCCAGCTTGCTCATGAAGATGTTGTAGTCGGGGTACTGGTGCGCCGCGCGCGGCAGGCTCAGGGTCTCGGCCTTGCCAAGGCTGCGCAGATACAGGCGTTTTTCGGTGATGTTCAGTTCAATCTCGTCCACGCCCAGCCATTTCTTGATGTCCTGAAGGTATTTCTTCTGAATGAGTATGCCTTCTTCGGGCAGCCGCTCGGCAAGCTCGTCGTGGGTGAAGGACACAAGGGCGAACTGATGGCCGTTAAGACCGCACACGTCAATGCGTCCGTTGCCCCTGGGCTTCATGCACAGGCAGGCAATAGCGTCCATGGCGTCGTCCTCGCTGATGCAGAACGTCACCTTGTCCAGCACGTCCTGAAGAAAGTCGCCTGACCAGGTCACGGTGTTTTCTTCAGGGAAGGTGGAAAAATTCTGAAACCATTCAGCGCCGCTTACCGGCAGTTTGTAGGAGCGTCGGCCCTGTTCAAGAAGCAGATTGCCCGAAGCCTCGTCAAGGGAAAGATGCAGCACGCCCGAAGGCAGCTGGCGCACCAGATCCACAAAGGCTCTGCCCTGCACGCCTATGAGGCCAGGCTCCGCCACTTCTGCCTGGTAGCAGCCCGTAAATTCGATATTGGCGTCAGTGGACATGACCGAAAGGCCGCCCTCATCCGCCTTGAGCCAGATGGAGCGCAGATACTGCGCCCCTGCCTTGGCGGGAATAATGGCAACGGCCTTCAGCAGACCTTCGATGATCTGTTCTTTATTCACAGTTAGTTTCATAAATTCTTTCCTTAACTATTATTAGCGCTGTTTCTATGTGCGTAATTTATAAAACGCATTATAAAAATTGAACTTTTTATGGAACACTCCAAGCTGCTTTCAAGGAACGCCGGGAACAGCCACATGGGATATCCAGCAGCGACAGGGGGTCAGGGTGTTTTTAATTCAAGTTCTGTCACTAACGCTTGGACCCTTTTGTCACTAACTAGAAGTTTGTTAATCTTTTTAATGGCATGGATGACAGTACTATGGTCACGCCCGCCAAAAGCCCTGCCCAGTTCCGGGTAGGAAAGCCCCAGCTTTTTACGGCAGACATACATGGCTATCTGCCTTGCCAGCACCAGATCAGGCCGACGTTTACCGCCAAGAACGTCTTCAGTCTTGAGATTGAGACTCTTGGCCACATCGGCCAGGATTTCGCGGCAGCCCGGCATTTTCTCAGCCACGCCCGTGCGCACGATATTTTCCAGGTCTGTCTGGGTCAGATTGTGCCCTTTGACCGCGCAGTAAGCGCCGACCTTGAGCATAAGCCCCTGTAAAAGACGGAACTGCGAACAGCGCTGCGCAAGAAAAAGCAGCTGTTCGCGGGTAAGGGGCAGGCGGCGCTCCTTGCACATGAGTTGCAGGTAGCGCAGCCGAACATCAAGGTCGGGTTCCATCAATTCCACCACAAGGCCGCTTTCAAGCCGGGAACGCAGGCGTTCGTCCAGCGTCTTGAGCGTTTGCGGGTGGCCGGAGCAGGCAAAAATCATGCGGGCGGCGGCTCTGCCCTTCATTTCTTTATGTACGTGCGCATCGCGCGCGTAGACGACGCCCGGCTGACGGCCAAGGGAAACGACGTTTTCCTGTCTGCCGGGGCAGGCGTCCATGCAGGCCACAAGGTTGCCCTGCCAGCCGCTATGCCCGGACATGTCCTGTATGTCGTCCAGAATCAGGACGTCATAGCGCTGCCAGAAAAGCTCGGGCCTTTTGGCCCACACCGTGTCTTCAGCGCAAAAACGGGCCGCATTGGCGCAGACCATGCGCGCCGCATCCGTAGTGCGCGCCAGCATGGCTGCAATGGCTTGCAGGAGATGACTTTTACCCGTGCCGCTGCGCCCGCAGACCAGAAAAGGATTATAGGCCGTGGATTCGGTGTTTCCGGCAATTTCTCTGGCTGTGGCCAGGGGAAAGGTGTTCTTGTTGTTAAAAATGAACCCGGCAAACGGGTCTTCCCGGGTGGCTTCGCCCCCGGCGCTGTCAGAGCCGGAATCCGCGTTTGCGGGCATGCGGCCTTCCACATTACGCTCGGGGGGAGCGGCGCGCTCATACACGATTTGCGGGGCCGGGCTTGCGCTCAGTACTTCAAAATGGTGGTTGAGGGCCTCTTCAAAAGCGGCGCGCTTGTGGCGGCTGAACCATGCCGCGAAATACATGTGCGGAAAAACCACCCGCAGAGTGTTCTCTTCCTGGCGCAGTGTAAGGCTGTCCAGCCAGGAGGTTTCCCCCGCGATGGCCTGATGTTCCGCCAGTATGTCCCGCAGCTCGTTTTTCAGCATAGTTCTGTGTTCAGTGCCCGTACAGGGCGTGTCCTGTGGATAAAGGCTTGATCCGCAGGGTTGTTCCCGACCCCGTTTTTTTCGGCTTCCGCCGTACAGGAACAAGGGATGTTCATAACACAAAAGATGAACGCAAACAAGAGGCGACTCTTGGCCCGCATGGAGGGCAGCTTGTGGACAACTGTGGAAAACCGCACGATTTTTTGAAGGGCCTGGCAATCACGACATATCCTGCCCGTGTCATTCCGAGGCTGCGGGGCGTACTTTCATTGCGGGCCTGCCCGAAGAACAGGGGGCGGGGTTCCATTCACAGTCCAGCCATGGTCTGAGTGCCCGCATCTTTCAGGCAGCGCGTGCGGCGAGGATCTGTCCAGCATGGCTCAGGACGGGCCGTGTCAGGCCAGACAAGATACGGTGAAGCCACGTCAATACGAACCAATCGGCATGTCCAATCGTGACCGCATGGTCCGCCTGGCGCGATTTCGTGGCAGCAGCTGCCGGGCAGCCCTCCTTGCTACGCAAATCCCCTGAACTGGACAAGGCTTGTCCCCATGGGTATAAGCTCTCAATGGGGTTTACGATGAAAAGATTATGGGTGATTGGGGTCCTGCTGCTGGTGCTGCTGGGTTTTGTTCTGGCGCGCCATGCCGGGGTGCCCTCTTTTATATCCGGCAACGGTGCTGCGCAGCAACAGGAACAGACCACAACAGCGGACAACGGCACTGCCGGTGAAAACGTTCCGGACGCGGCCCGGCCTTCTGCACCTGGAACAGACGCCGCATCCCATTCTGGTTCCGCATCTGAAGATTCTTCCTCTCCCGAAAAAGCGGACGCCGCGGGCGCAGCCGGACAGACAGACGAAGGCGTGGACGCCGGTACGGCAGCCGATGCTGACGCCGCAGCCGATGCAGCCGATGCCGCCGATACCGGGGCCGCACCCGGCGAGGCGGTGGTCAGAGGAACCTTTGAAAAAGGGGATACTGTCAGCAAGGTTCTGGAAAGCGCCGGGGGGCAGGGGGTGCAACAGTACGTCAGCGCCGCCCGTCAGGTTTTTTCCATGCGTTCTTTCCGCGAAGGTCAGCCCTATCTCGTTGTGACCGACAAGGAATCCGGGCAGGTCAAACGCTTTGAGTACGAGATAGACAGCCGTCGCCGGCTCGTGGTGGAAGGAAGGGAAAATCCCGCCGCGCGCGTGGAGCCCATTGAATATGTGGTTCTGCTGAGTGCGGTTGAGGGCACCATCAACGACAACCTTTTTCAGGCCGTGGCCGATCTGGGCGAAAGCCCGCAGATGGCCCTCAAGCTGGCTGATCTTTTCGGCTCAGAAATAAACTTTATCCGCGACCTTCAATCGGGCGACTCTTTTTCCGTTCTGGTGGAAAAGCGCTACCGTGACAGCGAATACAAGGGGTATGGGCGTATTCTTGCCGCCCACTTCACCAATAAGGGCAAAACCTTTGAAGCCTACCTTTTTCGTGATGGAAGCCAGCGGGCCGAGTATTATAACCGCAAGGGAGAAAATCTGCGCAAAACCCTGCTGCAGGCTCCTCTTGCCTTCACGCGCATTAGCTCCCGCTTTACAAACAGCCGTTTGCACCCCATATTGAATTATACACGGGCCCATCACGGCGTGGACTACGCCGCGCCCACGGGAACGCCCGTAAAGGCCGTCGGTGACGGTGTGGTGACACAGCGCGGCTGGGCCGGAGGGTACGGCAATCAGATCATAGTCAAACACTCCGCCAGTCTTGAATCCATGTACGCCCACCTTTCGGGCTACGCGCGGGGGCTGGCCACTGGCCAGCGGGTGCGCCAGGGGCAGGTCATAGGATTTGTGGGCAGCACGGGACTGGCCACCGGGCCGCATCTGGATTTCCGGCTTCGTCAGAACGGCAAGTTCATTGACCCCACCAAGGCCATCAACCCTCGTGGCGAGCCGGTCCCCAAAAGGGCCATGGCGGAATTTGAAAAGACGGTGGCCGTGGAACGGGCCTATCTCAAGGGAGAAAAAAATCTCTCGGAATACGAGGTGGACAGTGTGGTGCCGGATGCGCCCATTGCCGCGCCCGAAAAGCCTGTGGAAAAAGAAAAGAGTAAACCCGCCAGGAAGAGTCGGCGCTGATGCCGCCGCCTCCGCAAGGAGGGCAGCCATGATGTACTTTGAACCCATGTCCGGACTGGCCGTGGTGGTGCAGAACACCCCGCCCGACACGACGGATCTCATTACCTATCCGCCTTCTGTCATCAGCGACAGCACGGCTGCGGCCGATCAGCTTTTGTCGGCAGAAAGCGCCCAGTCATTCATGCAGACGCAGTTCAGGATGGCCGCCGCAAACATACTCGGTCTGGGAGTCGTCACCAGCGGCTGGGCCTGATTTTTTGCAACAACGACAGATTTGATCAACCTGCCGCAATTCTGGCCTGAAAACAGGTTAAGGATTGCGGCGGTTTTTTTAGAGCATTTTAACTTTGAAAAAGTGTAAATGCTTTAACGCTGCACGAAAGTGCAGCGCGCCGGGCGTGGATTCAGCCGAGCTTCAGCCGTTGCGACGAAGGAAGCTTAGTCTGTCAGGGCTTGTTCAGCAGCTTTGCGGCAAAGGCCGCAGCGCCAAAACCGTTATCTATGTTGAGGGTGGCCACGCCGGGCACGCATGTGCTGAGCATGGTTGAAAGGGCCGCAAAACCTCCGGTTCCGATGCCGTATCCCACAGAGGTGGGCACTGCCAGAACCGGGCAGGAAACAAGCCCTGCCAGCACTCCCGGCAAGGCTCCTTCCATACCGGCAACGGCGATGATGATCCGTGCCTGGCGCAGGGCCTCCACATGGGTTGTCAGCCTGTCAAGGCCGGCTACGCCCACGTCTGTCACAAGACCGCAGTTTCTGCCCCAGAAGGCGAGGCAGCAGTATGCCTCAAGGGCCACAGGAATATCTGCCGCTCCCGCGGTCACAATCATGACTTCGCCCTCTTGCGGCCAGGGGGGCTGCACGGCCCTGGCAAACTCCGCGGAACTGCCAAGGGCGAAAAGTCGGGCGTCGGGCCAGTAACAGCCCACGGAAAAGCGTTCTTCAAGCAGCGCGGCCTGGTTTGGATTGACGCGGCTGACCAGCACCGGGCCGTGTTGCGACAGTCCCTCGACAGCCGCCAGCAAGGCCTCATCGCCCTTCCCCTGGGCCAGGACCACTTCGGAGAGGCTGGTGCGCAACGCGCGCTGCGGGTCAAGGGTAAGCCCGTGCAGGGTGTTCCGCACGGCCTGCGTGCCAAGAAGTTCCAGAGCGTTTTCCGGCTTCAGGCCGCCTGCGGCCACCTGTTCCAGAATTTTGAGTAATTGGGGTTTGGACATGCCCTTTTGTATACGTCAGGCTTTGCCTCTTGTCAGCAGTGTTACAGGACCATTTTTCGCAAGGCGCGGCAGCTTCGCTTTCATGCCGTGCGGCCGTGCCGCCAGGTAAGGGCGGATATGCAAATTTACCTTCCGCGTATGGCGGCGCAACTATGTATGGTTTTAATGTCTTTTGGCATCCCTTGGTTGCATTGTATCGCCCGACACGGTAAGAAAAATCCATGTTGACGCGCCGTTTACTATTTCTTACCCCCGCCCAAGCCGTAACAACGGTCTTTCCTTCATTGCGCGACGCCGGGTATGAACTTGGTATTGCTGAAAATCTCAAGGGAGCTTCAGTATTTATCCGTAAATCCGGCCCCGGGATCATTTTTGCGCGTCCCTCTCTGCCCGGCTTCAGGGTGGAAGATCTTCTTGCCGTGGGCGCTGAAGACCCCAATTTTCCTCCTGTCATTGTCATTACGGACAAGGGCACGGCCGAGGAGGCCGAACGCCTCATGAGTCTCGGAGCCAGGGATTACTGGCTTGAGCCTCTTGATGTGGAGCGCATTGTGACCGTGGCCCGGTCATTGGGCAACGGGGCGACCCGTAAGGCGCCGCCCTCCTCCACCCTTGGCGGCCGCAAGCCCCATTATGTGGGCACTGCGGGGCCGCGCATCGTTGGCAGACACCCGGCCATGACCAGGGTTCTGCAACTGGCGCGTCAGGTGGCGGGTTCGCGCGCCACGGTGCTTATCACCGGCGAATCGGGAACAGGCAAGGAAATGTTCGCCCGGTATCTGCACGCCATGAGCAAGCGCGCCGACAAGGCCTTTGTGGCCGTCAACTGCGCCGCTCTGCCGGAGCATTTGCTGGAAAGCGAACTTTTCGGGCACGAAAAGGGAGCCTTCACCGGGGCCATCGCGCGCAAGCCCGGCAAATTCGAGCTGGCCGACGGCGGAACCCTGCTGCTGGACGAAATTTCTGAAATGGATATGGCCCTTCAGGCCAAGCTCTTGCGTGTGCTCCAGGAGGGCGAGATTGACCGCGTTGGCGGCACGGAAACCCTCAAGGTGGACGTGCGCGTGCTCGCCACCACCAACCGCGATCTGGAAGACTGGGTCAAGCAGGGCAAATTCCGTCAGGACCTGTATTTCAGGCTGAACGTCATTCCCCTGCGCCTGCCCTCATTGCGGGAACGCAGCGACGATGTGCTGGAACTGGCCAACTTTTTTATGAATATGTACGCGCGCGAATACGAGCTGCCGCAGACGGCGCTGTCCCAGAGCGCCACTGACTGGCTGCGCGGCTATGACTTTCCCGGCAACGTGCGCGAACTGCAAAATCTGATGGAGCGCGCCGTGCTTCTGGCCAATGGCCGCCCGGTGGAGCCGCGCCATTTTCTGCTTGAAAATGACGACTGGCCGCTGTTTGAAGAAGACGAAGAGGACTTTGCTTCTGACGAAAACGGCAGCGACCACATCCCTGACGCCGCGTGGCCAGGTCAGGACAGCGCGTACGCGGCAACATCCCCGACAGCCCCGTCCGAGGCCCTCAACGGCGATGAGGACGCGCTACGGAGCCTGACCCGGACTTCGGGCGGCAGCACCATGGCGTCAGGCGGCGCTGTCATCCCCCTGCACGAGATGGAGCGCATCATGATTCTCAAGGGGCTTGAGGCCACTTCGGGCAACAGAACGCAGGCCGCGGACCTTTTGGGCATTTCAGTGCGTACCTTGCGCAACAAGCTTAACGAGTACCGCGCAGCGGGGCATCCCATCGACTGACACGCGGGCGGCGCGTCCTGCCTTTGCCGCCACCAGCACCAACAAAAACAGGCCTGAAGCCTTATGCGTGGCGCAAAATAAAGAAACCCCGGATGAACCGGGGTTTCCTGCCTCTGGCGAATCAGCGCCGCATCATTGCTTGGGATATGGATTAAGGGCAATGAACAGGGAGCGCGGCGTTCAGGGCCGGAAGAATGCCTCTTTTCAGAAAACTGTTTATTGTGCCGAAGGTCTACCAGCGTTTTGCAGCTAAAATCTGCCGCCAGAGGCCAGGGCGTTGCCTTATTTTAGCAACTTCCCAAAAAATGAAAATTCAGCAGCCGTTATTGATGGTACAGCAGGATTTTTTGAGCTTTTCATACAGCCAGGTGAAATCCAGCGTGCCCCGCTCTTCAATGCGGCGCAGTTTTTCCAGCCCTTCATCGGTAATTTTTTGGGCCTGCGCGGCCAGGGTTTCGGCTTCTTCGCCGCGTATGGCCACAATGCCGTCGTCGTCAGCCACAATGATGTCGCCAGGGTTGATGACGACATTGCCGATGCTGACGGGCACGTTGATTTCTCCGCAGGCGTCCTTGTACGGGCCATTGGGAGAAACCGCCCGCGTGTAAACGGGAAAGGGCATTTCGCTCAAGGCGCGGGCATCCCGCACGGCTCCGTCAATGACAAAACCAGCCAGCCCGCGCTTCATAGCCAGGTTGGCCATAATTTCTCCGCAAACCGCACGTTCCACATACGCGCCGCATGAGGCCACAACCACGTCGCCGGGCTGGGCGTTGTCCACAGCGTAATAAAGCAGCAGGTTCTCGCTGGCGGGCAGGTTAACGGTATAGGCTGAACCAAGCATACGGCCGAAGCCAAGAGGCTTGAGGGCTGAAGGCAGGGCAGCGTTGCGGCCCAGGGCGTCGCAGATGTCGGCGACGGCAAGGTCGGAATACAGGCTTATGATACCGGCGGGCAGGCGGTCCAGACTGCGGTTTATGACAAAGCGCATGAGTTGAGCCCTAGCTGTGCTTTTGGTTTAATTTTGCGCCCATCCATCGGTATGGCGAATTCAGACGGATGGGCGCGCGAAATGGGCATGGAGGAGTGTTTATGCCCTACTTGACAGGCTGCGGCGCGGCAGTCTGAGAAGCATTGTCGATACTGTCGAGGTCTTCGTCTTTTTCCAGCAGATTTTCCACATCGATCTTGCCGCTGAGCACAAGATTGGCGTGGTTAAGATCTATGGATTTTTCCCAGCGGCCGATGGCCACGGTGGCCACGCAGTTGCCGATAAGGTTAACGACGGCCCGCATTTCGTTGAGAATGCGGTCAATGCCGATAACCAGAGTCATGCCGACAACGGGAATGATATTGGTAGCCGAAAGGGTGGCCGCCAGGGCAATAAGCGCCGCACCGGCAACCCCGGCGCCGCCTTTTGAGGTCAGCAGCAGAACAAGCATCAGTGTGACCTGATGCTGGATGTCAAGGTGGATGTCCATGGCCTGGGCGATAAAGGAAGCGGCCATGGTAAGGTAAATGGCCGCGCCGTCCAGGTTGAAGGAATAGCCGGTGGGAAACACCAGGCCTACCACGGATTTTTTGACGCCAAGGGCTTCCATTTTTTCCATGCTGCGGGGAAGAACGGCTTCAGTGCTGGCAGTGCCGAGAGTAATGAAGATTTCTTCCTTCATGTACTTGATAAGCTGCCAGATGTTGATGCCCGAGAATTTGCAGATAAGCCCCAGAACAATAATGACGAAAAGCGCGCTTGTGATGTACAGACAGGCCACAAGTTTGCCCAGAGAGGCCAGAGCGCCCACACCGTATTTGCCGATGGTGAAGGTGATAGCGCCAAACGCGCCAATGGGCGCAAGTTTCATGATAAGGTTGACCACACCGAGAAAGGCGCTGCTGAACCGTTCAAGCGTGCCGAGAATGGCCTGTTTGGGCTTTTCGCCCATGTGCGAAAGACTCATGCCGAACAGCACCGAGAACAGCAAAACCTGCAAGAGGTTGCCTTCAGCAAAGGCGCCCACCACGCTGTGGGGGATGATACCCATGATGAATTCCTGGGTGGTCTGCTGTTTGGCGTGGGCAAACTTGCCCAGAGCAGAGGCGTCCATGGTGGCAGGGTCGGCATGGATGCCCGCTCCCGGCTGGACAAAATGAACAACAATAAGGCCGATAAATAATGCAAGAGTAGTGACTATTTCAAAGTAAAGCAGTGTTTTGCCACCAACGCGCCCCACTGCCTTAAGGCTTTCCATGCGGGCGATGCCCACGGAAACCGTGCAGAAAATGACCGGCGTGATGATCATTTTGATCAAATTGATGAAAGCGTCGCCGAGAGGCTTGAGCTTTACGGCGATATCAGGTTGAATGAAGCCAAAGGCAATGCCAAGGGCAATGCCCAGAAGCACCTTGAAATACAGCGTAGAACAAATTTTTTTTGACATATTTACCTCAAACACAGGTAGTGTATGGGGGGGCGCCACCAGCTTGCGGCACTGCATCCAGGTTGCGCCCAAGGGCACGGAGAGCCGACGCCGGGAGTGACCGGCGTCGGCTCTTAGTGTAATCCTCTACGCGCTTTCGTACAGGCGGGTCATGATAAATTCACGATGACCCAGGGCTTCAGCCGAGGTGTTGCGGCCGTTGCAGGTACGGATGAGCATTTCAAGCAACATGTCGCCGGCCTGATCCATATTGATTTCGCGGCGCAGCAGGCCGGAAACGTCAACGTCGATGTGCTCGTTCATGGTGCGCACGGTGCGCGGGTTGGCAGACAGTTTGATCACGGGCAGGATGGGGTTGCCGATGATGTTGCCCTGCCCCGTGGGGAAGAAGTGGGCCACAAAGCCGGAAGCGGCGCACAGGGTGACCATTTCGGCCGCGGCGGATGAGGAATCCATAAACCACAGGCCGGGGCCGGTGGGGGTTTCAGCCTTGTCGAGGCAGCCGATAACCGGAGCCTTGCGGCCGATTTTCTGAATGTTGCCGAGGGCTTTTTCCTCAATGGTGGTCAGGCCGCCTTCAATGTTGCCCTTGGTGGGCTGGGAGTCGCAAAGGTCGTCGGTCTTGTGGTCGTCAACAACCTTGGCGTAGCGGTCAAAGAAGGCCATGAACTTTTTGCGCACGTCTTCGTTGGCACAGCGCGCTGCGACCAGGTGTTCGCCACCGGTGATTTCGGTGGTTTCACCAAACAGGGTGGTGGCGCCGGTTTCCCACAGCTTGTCAAAAGCGTTGCCAACGGTGGGGTTGGCGGCGATGCCGGAAGTGGTGTCGGATTCGCCACACTTGGTGGAAACCCACAACTCACTCATCTTGCATTCGGTGCGCTGCAGTTCGCTGGCGTAGTGCACAAATTCTTTGGCCTTGAGGGAAGCGGCGCGAATGGTTTCCAGGTCGCCGTGCTGTTCAATGCCGAAGCCCACAACGGGCTTGCCGGTCTTGGCAATACCGTCAACCACGCGCTGCGTCCACACGGGCTCGATGCCGATGACGACAACGGCGGCCACGTTGGGGTTGCTGCCCACACCGATAAGGGTGCGGAAATGCAGGTCGAGGTCTTCACCAAACTGCAGGCGGCCGTAAGCGTGGGGCAGGGCCATGGTGCCCTTGATGTTGTTTGCCACAGCTTCGCAAGCGGCGTTGGAAAGGTCGTCCAGAGGCAGAATGATCACGTGGTTACGGATGCCCACGCGGCCATTTTCGCGGCGGTAGCCCATAATAGTCTTGTTCATTGGTTTACCACCTCTTGGTTTTGACGTTGTGGACATGCAGGTGTTCGCCACGCTTGATGGGCTTGATCACCTTGCCGATGTCGGTGCCGTATTTGATGACAGTGTCGCCTTCAGCGAGGTCCTGCAGGGCGATCTTGTGCCCGATCGGAATGTCGTTCAGGGTCTCGAACACCAGGGTGGTGTCGCCGTCCATGATCCAGCCGTTGAGTTGGTCGCCCTTTTTGACGCCTTCAACCACGACCACGCCGACGCTGTCGCCGGGTTCGTGCACCACAAAGTGGGTTGTCATACATGTCTCCTTGGATAGTATGGTAGTAATTAAACGTAACTTAAAGAACAAGGGATCATTATTGCATACAGTATTATGCGTATTTGCATTTGTTTCATTTTTGAATACAGGATTATTTTCTTGTATTATGTCGCAAATGCACGTTGATCACTTGTTTTACCTTAGGCTTGCCCAACCATAAGCAAGGTGTATGCCAAAGTTGTATGCAGAGCCGTAGTCAGCGCAGTATAAGGAGTTTTTTTCACAAAGTTGATTGTTTGTTCAATTAAATATGCCCGTTTATGGGAAATGTGCTTGTATTTGGGTAAAGGAATGATTAAATGTGGGCAGAGGTGAGTTATGCCCTATGAGATTTCAGCAGACGGCTTGAGCAACCCTTCCCAGACTGTAGGACAGGTGGTGCACCATTTGGCCAAACTGGTCGTGGGAAAAATGGACCGTAATGCTTTTTTCCGAATGCTTGCAAAGCAGCTTCGCGTTTTGTTTCACTATGACCGTTTTTGCATCAACCTGTATGATGCCGAAAGGGAGTTTTTGAATCTTTTTACGGCGGCTGACGGCACCGTGGTGGAATCGCTCTCCAATACCCGTATCGCCCATAACACGGTGGCTGGCCTGGCCATTGCCTCGCGCAAGCCTGTGGTCATCAATGACCTGGCGAAGCACGACTTTGGCGATTCGCCCATGCCGCTTTCCACCGTGGGCCTCAACTCCACCATTGCCCTGCCGCTCATCGTCAGCGGCGAGGTTATCGGCACCCTGCACGTTTCCTTTGTACGGCCCCCTGAAAACATCGTGCAGATTCTCAACATGCTTCTGGAGCTCAGCCCGGTGCTGTCCACCTTTCTTTTTGCCGTGCTGTCCGAGGAACGTCTTGAAAAGATCCGCGCTACGCATGCGGCCGTGTCCCAGACGGACACGGACACCACGGGCAGCATTCAGCTGGCCACGAACCTGCTTGAAACGCCCGATATGCGCAGGCTTATGGCCTTGGCGCGCAAGGTGGCCAAGTTGCACATCTCGGTAATGATCGTGGGCGAAACGGGTACGGGCAAAAGCATGATGGCCCGCTGGCTGCACAGGCACAGCCCGCGCCGGGGGAATAATTTTGTCAAGGTCAACTGCCCTTCCCTGCCCCCTACCCTTTTTGAGAGCGAAATGTTCGGCTACGCCAAGGGGGCGTTTACCGGGGCCACGAGCAAGCGCGTGGGCCGTGTTGAACTGGCCCAGGGCGGCACGCTTTTTCTTGATGAAATCGGGGAGCTTGCGCCAGAAATGCAAAGCAAGCTCCTGCAAGTGCTTGAAGAAAATTCTTTTGAACGGGTGGGCGAGGCTTCGCCCATTGGGGTGGATATCCGCATTATGTCCGCCACCAATATCGACCTTGGGGTCGCCATGGACGAAGGCCGCCTGCGCCGTGACCTCTATTACCGGCTTGGCTCGGTGGTGTTGCGCATGCCGCCGCTCCGGGAAAGAAAAAACGACATACCGCTGTTTGTGGACCATTTTGTACAGCAGTTTGCCAAGGAATATGAAATAACCCCGCCAAAACTTACGGGTTCCGTCATGGAAGCCCTCTATGAACACCCCTGGCCCGGCAACACGCGCGAATTGCGCAACGTGGTGAGCCGCCTGTTGCTGCAAACTCTGGACGGTCCCATTACCGACAGTTTCGTGGCCGAGGCCCTGCACCTGTGGAAAACTCCGGCAGGCAACGTGGTGCCCGGCCCGACGGTTCCGGCCGCCGTCCCGTCGCCAGGCGTGCCGTCAGGCGGATGGCAGGTGCCCATACTTCCCCATTCAGGCACGGAAAGCCGGAGTGCTTCCCCTGCGCTGCCCACCCTTGAGGAAAACGAAAAAGCGCATATAGAGAAAGCCCTGCGGCTCTGCGGGGGCAAGCTTTCCGGACCCGGCGGGGCTGCGGATATGCTTGGCGTGCCGCGTTCCACCTTGCAGCACCGCATACGCAAACTGGGCATACAGTGAGGATGTGTTCCCCTTTTTTGACGGATGTGCAGTCTTTCTTGAGTTTCCACCGGATTGCGCATATGATGCCGCTCTACGTCAAGAGCAATTACGCATTCCGGAGTCCGCATGCTTGAGTATATCCGTGATAAATCACAGTCCCTGGGCGTCAAACTGGCCTTTGCGCTTATCATCCTCGTCTTTGTTTTCTGGGGCGTGGGCAACTTTAATGACCGCAGCGCGGGCACTCTGGTGGCCGTGGTCAATGGCGACGCCATTACCATGCGCGAGTTCGAGTTCGCCTACCGCAACGCCGAAGAAAACCTGCTCCGGAGCAACCCCGGGGTTACGCGCGAGCAGTTGAAGCAGCAGCAGTTGGGCCGTCAGGTGCTGCGTGACCTTGTCACCCAGACTTTGCTGTCCCAGGAGGCCGCCCGCACCGGCGTGACGGTCACGCCCGTGGAACTGCGCGTGGCCATTGGCAACATCAAGAGCTTCCAGAATGAAAAAGGGCAGTTTGATCCCGCCGTGTACGCCCGCGTTCTGGCGGCGCAACGCCTTACGCCCGCCCAGTTTGAGCAGGATACGGCGCGCGAGATGCTGCGGCAGAAGATCTACGCCATGGTGACGGCCCCTGCCTGGGCCGACCCCGCTGAAGCGCAGAAGCGCTTTGAATTCCTGCGTGAAAAGCGGGACGTGGACTATATTTTCATCAACGCGGCGGACTTCGCCTCTTCCATCAAACCTGCCGATGAGGACGTGGCGGCCTATTACGAAAGCCATAAGGCCCAGTTCGCCGTTCCCGCCAAGGCCGACGTTTCCTATGTGCTGGTGAATCCGCAGGATCTGGTGAAGGCCAGCAGCATCAGTTCTGCCGAAGCGCAGAAGTGGTATGAAGAAAACGCCGCCCGCTTTGAGCAGAAAGAAGAAGTGAAGGCGGCCCATATTCTCGTGCCCCTGGCCGAAGACGCCTCCGAGGCTGATGTGAAAAAAGCCCAGGAGCAGGCCGCCAAAATTGAGGCCGAGATCAAGTCTGGCAAAAGTTTTGCCTCTGTGGCCGACGAACACAATGGCCCCAATGCCGCCGGACTTGGCGGCGAACTTGGCTGGGTCAAGCGCGGCATGACCGTGAAACCCTTTGAAGACGCCGCCTTTGCCCTTGACGCTGGCAAGGTTTCCGCCCCGGTGCGCAGCCAGTTCGGCCTGCACATCATCAAGGTTGAAGAAAAGAAGGCGGGCGGTCTGCCGCCTTTCAAGCAGGTGGAAGCCGAAGTTCTGGCCACCATGGCTCAGGAACAGGGCGTGGACAAGCTGCATGACGTGGTGGACAGCCTTGTTGAAGACAATATCCTTGGCCGCCCCCTGAAGCAGAGCGCGGAAAAGTACGGTCTCAAATGGGGTGAAACCGGCCTGCTCACCGCCGCCGACCTCGTGAAGACGCTGGGCGTCACTACCGAAGGCGCGGCTGTTCTTGTGGGCACTCCGGCGGGCAATCCCGTGGACACGGCGCTTGAAGCCGGCAAGTCCTATGTGGTGGCCCGTGTGCTCAAGTCCGAGCCCGCAACCACGGCCCCCCTTGATTCCGTCAAGGGCCAGATTGTAAAGGCCCTGACCGAGGAAAAGGCCCTTGTTGCGGCTATGGACGCCGCAAGCCAGCTGCGTAAGGAGCTGGACACCGCGCCCTTGGGCGCTGCGGGACTGAAGGGTCGTGAAATCAAGAATGCCAGGGGCGTGGAGCGCAACGGCGGTCTGCCCGGTTTTGCGCCCAACCCCGAGATGACTGGCGCGCTGTTTGAAGCCAAGGCTGGCCAGTGGCTGCCCGTGGCCTACGCGGTTGAGGGAGACAACGGCTCCGGCGCTGTTCTCGTGCGGGTCAAGGGCGTACAGCCCCCTGACGCTGGCGAATGGGATATGGTCAAGGATATCATGGCCAATGCCGTTACCCGTGACCGGGCCAATGCCCTGTTTGAAATGTTCATGCAGCGGCTTGCCTCCAGCGCCAACATAAAGGTTTACAACGAAGATTTTGTTGACCGTAAGAATATGTAACAGCAGGCGTCTGTCAGGCGACGGGAGCCGCGCGCACAGGCCGTGTGCGCCACATCTTGAAAAGCCTGAATAAAGAGGCTGTTGCGCCTGATGCGATTCTATTCTGGCCGGAGCCGCTTGACGGCTCCGGCCTTGTTTGTCAGAGCAAGGCATGTGATCATGGCCGCGAACGGCAAGGACGTTTCAAAGCCGTGAATTTTCGCGGCGCCGGGGGCACGGTCTTCCGGCCGTATATAAGGAGGCACGTTATGTGCGGCATTATCGGTTACGCAGGACACAGACCGGCCGTTCCCGTTGTGGTGGAAGGGCTGCGCAGGCTTGAATATCGCGGCTATGACTCCGCTGGCGTGGCCTTTGTGCGCCAGAACGACATACATGTGGTGCGCGCCATGGGCAAACTGGCCGCCCTTGAAGAAAAGCTCGCCCACGAGTCCGTCACCACGCCCACATGCGCCATGGGGCACACGCGCTGGGCCACGCACGGCGTGCCCGCTGAACGCAACGCCCATCCCCATTGCAGCAACGACGGCTCGCTGGCCATTGTGCACAACGGGATCATTGAAAATTACCAGGAAATCAAGGCGGAACTGACAGGCAAGGGGTATACCTTCAGTTCTGAAACCGACACCGAGGTGCTGGTCAATCTTATCGCCGAGCGCCGCAAGACTTCGCCCGACCTGTTGCACGCCTTTGCCACAGCCCTGCGCGAGGCGCACGGGGCCTATGCCGTATGCCTTATGGACAAGGCCGAACCCGGCGTCATCTATGCCGCCCGCATGTCCGCCCCGCTCATCTTCGGCCAGGGGACGGGCGAAAATTTTGTGGCCTCGGACATTCCGGCTTTTCTGCCCTACACGCGCAAGGTGGTCTTTTTGCAGGACGGCGACCTCGTGCGCGCCACGGCGGGCAGCTATGAGATCCTGCGCCTTGAGGACCTCAGTTCCGTGAGACGCGAAACGCAGACCATCCAGTGGGACATGCAGGCCGCGCAAAAAGGCGGTTACCGCCACTTCATGCTCAAGGAAATTTTTGAGCAGCCCCGCGTCATTTCCGATGGTCTCACGGGCCGGTTAAGCGCTGACAAAAGCCAGGTGCGCCTGGAAGAGCTGGACGCCCTGCCCGTGCCGAAACGCCTGCACATCGTGGCCTGCGGCACCTCCTATCACTCGGGTCTGTGGGGGCGGCATCTGCTGGAACACTGGGCGCGCGTGCCCGTGCAGGTGGAAATCGCCTCGGAATTTCGCTACCGCGACACCCTGCTGCTGGACAAGGACGACATGGTGCTTGTCATCAGCCAGAGCGGCGAAACGGCGGACACCCTTGCGGCTCTGCGCATTGCCAGACAAAACGGCGTGACCGTGCTTGGCCTGTGCAACGTGGTGGGCTCATCCATCGCGCGCGAGGCCTCCGCCGTGCTCTATACCCAGGCCGGGCCGGAAATCAGCGTGGCCTCCACCAAGGCCATGTGCAGCCAGATGCTTATGCTGGCCCTCATGGCCCTGTACTGGGGAACGCGCAAAGGCTGCCTGCCCACTGACGAATGCCGGAGCACTTTGCAAATTCTGGAAAACCTGCCTGCCCTGCTGGACGACTGCCTGCCCGCGCTGCACGAGCGCGCCAAGGAAATCTCCCGCAAGTACGCTCAGGTGCGCAATTTCTTCTACCTTGGCCGTGGGCACTGCTATCCCCTTGCGCTGGAAGGCGCGCTCAAGCTCAAGGAGCTTTCCTACATCCACGCCGAAGGGTACGCGGCGGGCGAAATGAAGCACGGCCCCATAGCGCTCATTGACCCGAGCTTTCCCACCTTTGCCCTGGCTCTTGACGACGTGCTGCTTCCCAAGGTGAAGTCCAACATGGTCGAGGTTCAGGCCCGGCAGGGGCAGGTCATTGCCCTGACCAACAAGGGTGTGGAACTGGACGCTGAAGATCGCTGGGAAATCCCGGCCCTTCCGGCCCCGCTTTCGGCTTTTCTGGCCCTTCCCGCCCTGCAGCTGTTCAGCTATGAAACGGCGGATTATCTTGGCAAGGACGTGGACCAGCCCCGCAACCTGGCCAAAAGCGTTACTGTGGAATAACACTTTCCCCAATGCGGGTTTAGAGCAATTTCACTTTGAAATTGCTCTGGCGGCTGCGTGAGCAGACGCCCGCCGCGGAGGCGCAAGCGCAGCTTCAGCCGTTGCTTCAGCCGGTGTGACGCGCGACGCAGGAAGCTACGGATAAAGACAGCCTGAGTGTAACTACACAGTTCACTCCATACAATCGCTGTCGCCAAACGACTGCAAACGCCCGCTTGAGCGCGTAGCGGTGCGAACAAACAGCGTTTGCTCATTCACGTGAGTTTCTGTCCGCGCGGCCGTCAGAACAGCTTCACCGTATGATGGTTTTCCAAAAGCCCCTGAATCAGGGGCTTTTTTATTATTTAAGAAAGTATATTTAGCTGTAATTCACCGGTATAAGCGAGGATGTGGAGCTTTCAAATAAAAATGTCTTTTGCTAAGATGCGATAAGACTTTTTTGCACTTTGTATGAAAAGTAATAAATACCGCAAAGATGAGGGTTCAATAAGGTCATGTGAATGGAAAGACTGGCTAGAAGGAAAATTCGTATATTCTATTATGCAACAAGCTTCCTGGCGATGCTGGCCTTGTCTGTGGCCTTGTCGGTGCCTTATTTCATATCTGTGCGCAAGCAGTTTGATGCGATGGTGGCCGAATCAAAGGCCCGCATATTCGGTGAAAAAAAGGACGCCCTTGCTGAAAGGGTTGAAAGGGTCATTGCCGAAATCGAAGTCATACGCGGGACAGTGTATACCGAGTATCAGACACTGGCCGAAGCCCAATGCGCCCTGCTGTCGACCCTGAAGCTGGACACTGCCGGCATTATTAATGGTTTTGACCCCAGGGTGACCAAAAGAACCACCCGGTTTGTGCTGCACAATTCCGGCATCGGACTTGCGGTGTACGACCGTGTAAACCAGAAAATCCTCTGGACCGATGAGGTGGATCTTGTGCCTCAGCTGCTTGAGGCCTTCAAGCACGCGCAGCAGAGCCCCTCGGACGAGTTTCCTGTATGGGCCGTGGGCAACCTCGCCGACAACAACCTGATTGCCATTTTTGCCATTGAGGACGCCCTGGACCACATCGCCAAGAAGCGCAGCATAGCCATTGTGCGCAGCCTGCATTTTCCGCTTAACCAGTATGTGTGGATTAACGGCATCCGCAACTACAGTGGCGGGCCGGGCTATGCCGTTCGGGTCGTGCACCCGTCCATGGAAGGAGATGAGGAGGTGCTGCTGTCCACGGAAACAGCGGATCCAGCAGGCAACCTGTCCTATAAAGACGAGCTGGAAGGCGTGCTCAAGCACGGGAGCATCTATCTTTCCTATGTCTTCAAAAAACTCAATTCCGACGAGCTGAGCGAAAAACTTGCCTACGCCCAGCTTTACAAACCCTTCGACTGGGTTGTGTGTACGGGCATACACACCGACGATATGCTGAGCATCGTGGCAAAGCGTGAATCTGATTTCAACAGGGCCTTCAGAAATCAGATTTCATCGTATGCCAAGATTATTTCCATCATCAGTCTGCTGTACATTGGCATGATTCTCTTTTTTGAGCGCAGGCTGACCGGCATGATCAATGTTTTCATAGACAAGCTTAAGGAAGACGAGACAGCGCTGCGCGAAGAAAAAAACAAGCTGGACTATGCCTACCAGGAATTGCAGCGCGTGGCTTACAGCGATTTTCTCACAGGGCTGCTCAATAGGCGGGCCATGTATGAAAGGCTTCAGCAGGAAGTTTCACGGGCGCAGCGCGAGGGGCTCAAGTTTTGCCTCATATTGGCAGACATTGACCACTTCAAGTCCATCAACGACACCTTCGGGCATGACACGGGCGACAGGGTGCTCAAGGCCATTGCGGGGATTTTTCGCCAGCATATCCGGCCGGAGGACAGCGCCTCGCGCTGGGGCGGCGAAGAATTTCTTATCCTCACCCCTTCGCGCTCGTTGGAAGAAGGTCTGGTTCTGGCAGAGGACCTGCGCAAGGCTGTGGAAAGCACGACCATCTATGATGGCGCCACTACCGTCACCACGACCATAACCCTGGGCGTAGTGGAGTATTCTCAGGGCAAGACCTTTGATTCACTTATCAAGGAAGCGGATTTTTATCTTTATGCTGGCAAAAAGCTGAAAAGAAACTGCGTCATGTCAAGCGTAAGCACAGTCTGAAGAGATCTGTGGCGCTCTACAAAAAACGCACTCCCCTTTGAAAACAGCCCTGATAATACACAGAACAGCCCGGAAAAAACCGGGCTGTCTGTATTTGCGTGCGCGCAACGGTAAGAGCCGTGCCGCTTGAGCGGATAAACCTTGAGATGGTGGGAGGCGCAAGCGCAGCTTCAGCCGTTGCGACGCAGGAAGCGACGGATAAAGACAGCCTGAGTAACGACACAGTTCACTCCATACAATCGCTGTCGCCATTCGTAAGGCTCGCAGACTCGCCAACGACTGCCGCGAAGCTGCGCTTGAAGACAGCATGCGTAACGACACGGCTTGTCCCTTACAATCGCTGTCGCCATCCGTAGCGATGCTGTCCTGCCCCGTAAGACGGTTTCGTCAACGGTTCAGGCAAGCCCTTCGGGCGCGTTAGCCGTTGCAGCGTCAGCGGCTTACGGATAACGACAGCGACTCTTTGGGTAAGATTTTGCGTAACTCATTGCCGTCTTTATCCGTAGCTTCCTGCGTCACAACGGCTAAAGCAACGGCTGCCGCGAAGACAGCTCCGCGTTAAAATGCTCTAAAGATACGGCGAGAATATCCAGCAGGCGGCATTGCGCAGCTTGACGGGCAGGGACAGGGTTTTCAGCTTGTCTGCCGTAATTTCGGTGCTGCGGCTGATGACATCGTCAATGTGCGCAGCAATGCCTTCACAAAACTGCGGGTCGAACACTTCCATATTCAGCTCAAAATTGAGGCGCAGACTGCGCGTATCCAGATTGGCCGAGCCAACCTGGCTGTAGTAGTAGTCCACGGTGAGCAGCTTGGTGTGGGCAAAGGGCGGCGGCTGATACCAGACGCGCACGCCAGC
Source organism: Desulfovibrio simplex (assembly GCF_055387835.1). Taxonomy (NCBI): domain Bacteria; kingdom Pseudomonadati; phylum Thermodesulfobacteriota; class Desulfovibrionia; order Desulfovibrionales; family Desulfovibrionaceae; genus Desulfovibrio; species Desulfovibrio simplex. The sequence continues at coordinate 3,047,066 of NZ_AP042377.1, read as the reverse complement.
CTCAAGCAGTGTGGGCAGAAGGCGAAACTGCGCCCAGTGCACGTAAAACAGGTTGTTTTTGGCGGGCAGCACCACCCTTACGTCCACACCGCGCTGGGCCGCGCTGCGCAGGGCCGCCACAAAGCCGTGTGTGGGCAGAAAATAGGGCGTCATGATGCGCACAGACTGGCGGGCGGCGTTGACAACACCACAAAAAATATCATTGAGAACGTCCGCTTCGGAACCGGGGCCGTCCATAATGATGCGGCAATGGCTCTCTCCGACAGGCAGGCCGGTGGCCGGTGGCAGGGGCGTGTATTTGCCCGTGCAGAAGCCCCAGTTGAGCAGAAAGGCCCGGCGCAACTGGTCCACAATGGGCCCCAGGCAATGAAAATGCACGTCCTGAACGTACTTGGACTTTCCGGCGGCGATGTTGTCATCAGAAATGTTCATGCCGCCAGTAAAGGCGGTATTGTCGCAGACAAGCATCTTGCGGTGGTTGCGCAGATTGATGCTGAAGTTCGGCGGAAAAAGCCGCGGCGGCAGAAACATGGCAACCTGAACGCCGTGCGCCGCCAGATTTTTCCAGGGTTTGCGCCAGGAATAGAGCATGCCGATGCCGTCCACCAGCAGGCGAACGTCAACGCCGCGTTGCGCCGCTTCGGTCAGGGCGTCGCCAAACTCCGTGGCAACCTTGCCAGCATTGAAAATATAGGTGCACAAAAAGACCTGCTCTTTGGCTTCGCGTATGGCCGCGAGCATTTGCGGGTAGGCTTCGTCGCCATTGCGCAGGGTCGCGAGCTTGTTGCCGCCGGACAGGTGCTGTTCCGTGAGGTGACGGCCGATTTTTTCCATGCTGATGATGTATTCGGGCACTTTTTCCGGCGGGTTTTCGGAAAAAGGCGGGTGGGCGTAGTCGGGCTCAAGCGGCTCCTGACGCCGCATGATGCGGCTGGCGCGGCTTTCTGCCCGGCTGATGCCAAAGGTGGCGTACAAAAGCGGGCCGATCAGCGGCAGCAACAGGGCCGTAACCGTCCAGCCCAGCGCCGCGCGCGGATCGTGTTTGGTCAGCAGCGCATGGCAGACGGCAACCCACGACAGGATATGTATGGCCAGAATGGCCAGTGTTTCCAGCACACCTATAATCATTTGACATCCTTTATTATTACGCTTTTCCCCGCAAGGCCAGTGACGCCAGCCGCCTGTGGTAATAGAAAAAACTGATGGGCTCGCCCTGCGAGCCGCGCCATGCTCCTGCCCTGGCCAGAGCTGGGCAACCCGGTTCTGACAACTGGCGTAGCGCGGCGGCAGCGCAGAGCTGGCTTTTTGTCGAAAAACAGCATTCCTGCCGGGGCGCGCATGGCACGGCGCGCTCCGTCTCGCGTACCACGCACGCAATACGGCAGGCTCAAAATGTTTTTGCGCGGACCAATGGTGGCGTGTGCATTCGCAATGTTTACGACACGCCCGCTTCAACGCTGACGGCGCGACATATTGTGCTAACGCCGTCAAGTGCTCCCCAGGGTGTTCGCTCCTGATCAGAGCAACGTTGTCATTCTGCGGAAAAATGCGATTCCCAGCAGCGTCGAGCACGTTGCGAGCATGTCACCTTTGAGATGATGTGACGCCAGAAAGGCACTGCCTCAAAATCTCCGTTTCAAATCCGAGCGCACTTTGTACCGACCTAAAAAACAATAAGAGTTTTAGGGGGTGGGGGCGTGGGGGAGGGACCCTTTTGCAAAAGGGTCCCTCCCCCACAAGGCATTTTTGAGTAAAATGGCTCTAACCCTGGTTGCGCGGGTTGAGGGTAATGCGATTACGCTCAACAGCCACTGCCAATTCGGGCAAAAGGTCGCGCAGGGCGTTCATGTCATTGGCGTTGGCGGCCCGTTCCACACAACTGGCCATGCGCGCCAGTACGCGGAGGCCGAACGCATCGGAATCACTGGCTATGCGTCGGGCGGCTTGGCCAACGGCGGGGCAGCTGCGGCCCTTGTACGCACGCTGGGCGTCTTCCATGGCGGCGTCCAGCCGGCGCAGCATCTCCATAAGGGGAGCATCAACGGGCGGTTGCGCGGCCATCCCTGAAGGCGCGGGGGCCGACGCCGGGGCAGGACGCGCCGTAATTCCTGCGTCGCCCCTTGTGCCTGTTGGCTGCTCCGCGGGGGCCGGCGCTGCGGCTCCGGCGATGAAGTCCACTATGGAGGATTCGGCGTCGGGGCCAGACTGCCGTGACGTTGTGTGGCGTTGGGCGGTTGCCGCGCTTGTATCGCTGTTTTCAGCGGCGGGCGGCGCGGGTCTGGCTGCCGGCTCTGTGGACGCCACATTGCCCAAAAGTTTCAGAATGAGCCTGCCGGTTGCCGTGCGCGGCAATTCTCTGGGTTTCTGCGCCGGCTGCACCGGCTCAGAAGAAACCGGGGCGGCGTTATTGCGTTCTGGTTCAGCCGGGCCGGGCTTGGGCCAGGGGATGGCCCCAAGGGGTTTTGCCGCTGTGGCGGCGGGTTTCGGCATCTGGTCGCTGGTCCCGGTTGCCGTACTGGCAGGAGTTTTCAGGCGCATGGCGGGCGTCAGGTTTGCGGCCTGCTCAGCGCGGTCTGCTGTTGCCGCGGGTTTTGCCGAAACGGGCATGGGCTCGCCCACCCATTCTCCGGGGCCGGACAGGCTGGGGCTCACGTAACCGCGTGGCGCGGCCGCTTCGTTGGCTTTGGGGGAAACGGCGGCGGAAGATCCGGCATCTGTGCCGGCGGCGCGTGCGCCCGCGGAAAGGGGCGTGCCGATGGGCATGGGTTCGCCCACCCATTCGTCGCCCCAGCTCAGTTTTTCGTGCAGCGCCGCTCCGGAAGCGGGCAGATTGCGGTCCAGGTATTCTTCGGGGCTTGCGGACTGCAGTCTGGCATCGTCTGTGGCTGCGCGGCCCTGCGGCGTCATCTGCCCCTGCGGAGTGGCGGCGGGTTTTTCACTGCGGGGTGCGTGCAGTGGCGTGGCGCCAGGCGCGGCGGGCGTCAGGGGCGCGTTGACAGGTCTGAGTATGGCCTCGCCAATCTTGCCCTGAACCGTGATGACGGGTTGGCCCGCGTTGGAGGCGGAATTGCTTATGGCGGCAGCCAGACTTGCGGCCGGGGCCGTTGACGCGTCTGCCACTATTTGCGGTTCTGTCCGCGGCACAGTTTGCGGCGTGGCAAGGGTTGATTCGCCCTGCGCTGATTCGTCCCGCACAGGTTCGGCCGGGGCGGGCTCATTTTGGTCAGGCTCACCTTGGGCGGGATAATCCTGGGCGGGCTCAGCCAACGCGGAGCCGGCCTGCACTGGGTCGGCCATCACAGCTCCGCTTTGTTCCGCAATATCCGTGTCGGCTGCCTGCCCTGTGTCGTCAGCCGGAGCGCCAGAAGGCTGCTGCGCCGCAGCGCCGTCTGTCATGGTCTGTTCTGGCCCGGAAAGGGGGGTTGCAGCCACGCTCCATGTGGCATGGTGTTCAGGGGCGGCAATGGCGTCTCCGTCCCACTGCGGGCCTTCCAGGCCCGCTGCGGCCCTGAAGTCGGCATCATTGATCTGGTCTGCGGCAATGGGGACCGCAGGCTCCGCTGTTTCTGGATGGTCGGTGGTTTCCGCCCCGGCAGCCTGCGCGGCATCCGCGCCGACGCCCGGTTCGGTGTTCATTTCCGTATCCAGAACCGCGTTCTGGCTATCATCCGGACCATCATCCAGTCCTGCATCCATTTCCGCGTCCAGGGCAGCGTCCGTATCGACGCCCGTATCGACGCCAAGGTCATCGTCCAGGGCAACGCCCAGATCCGCATCCGCATTGACGGAAATATCCACGCTGCCGTTGCCTGCGCCGTCCGCATGCGCGCGGTCGGCAATGCCCGGAAGCGGCAACTGCAGGGAATCAATGTTGGAAAGATCCGGGATATCGGGATCGTCGGGGTCTTCCGGCTGTTCCGGCAGGGGAGCCATGTCGGGCAGAAGAACCCCGGCGTTCGCCACCATGGCGGCGCCCTGTTCGTCCGCGTCGTCGATGGGGTCGTCCTCCGGTTCGGACATGTCGGCCTCAGCCATGGCGACGTCCGGTTCGGTCATGGGCACCTCGGCTTCGGGCGGCACGGGCAGGCCGGATTCGCGCATCTGGTCGGTCATGCCCATAATCTCCGGCAGGGCCGAGAGGTCGGGCAGGCGTGAGGCTTCGTCACCGTCGGGTTTCCACTGGGTAGCCTCGCCAAAGAGATCGGGCAGGATGGAAGAGGAGGCCCCGGGTTGGAAGATGCCGCTGTCGGCCGCGTGCCTGGCCGCTTCCGGCGTTTCCGTCGCGCCGTCATCGGCTGCGGCTTCCGCCGCGTCGTCGTTGGGCGCGGCGTCGTCCGTCAGGGCGAACCCGGCTTCTTCAAACAGTTCGCGTACGGTAAGGGCAAAGGCTGCCCGTTCCACAGGCTCCAGCAGGGCATGGGTGTATCCGGATTCCGCCAGGGCGTCCCAGCGACTGTCATCGACAGTGATGGCCAGGGCCTTGAAAAAGGGCAGACCAGCCTCAAGAGCCTGATTTTTGAAGCGCTCAAGCGCATCGGCTTCGGCAGGGCCTTCCATGGGGGAGTGCACCACCAGCAGAAGGGCCGGGGCTTCCCTGTTCAGTTCCAGAGCCTCGCGCATGGTGCGGGCCTCTGTGCTTTGCAGGCCAAGGGCCGCGGTCATGTGCGCGAGGTCCTGCCGTTCAACGGCCCTGTCGGCCACAATGGTCACATGGCCCTGGCGGGTCTCCGGCTCTGCGGCCTCGTGTTCCAGCGGCTTGAGCCGCAGGGTAAAGGAGATGGTCGTGCCCTGGGGGCCGCATTCAACATTGAGGTAGCAGTTGTTGGTTCCGGCCAGTTCCCAGGCCCGCGTCACGGCCAGTGTGGAGCGGTTGCGCGGGGGCAGGCCCGTGCCGGTATCCGTTACCGTAAACAGCAGGTGGCCGGGGTCCGCGCTTTCAGGCACGCGCCGCACCGAAAGATGCACGGCCCCGCGCGAGGTGGCGCGCACGGCGCTTTCCAGCAGCATGCAGAGGGTTTCGCGCAGGGTTTGCGCCTGCCCTTCATACATGTGCCCGAGCTGGGGGGGCATGTACCAGGCCAGCCCTATGCCGGCGTTTTCTGCCGTGGCGCCGACGGCGTCGTGGGCTTCACGCACCAGATGCTGGAGGTTGAAGGGACTGCGGGTTTCGCCAATGAGGCTCTGCTCCAGGCTCTTGCCTGGGTTATCGATCACATGGGCCAGATCGGACGCGGCCTGAAGCATGTTTTCGGCATACTGGCGCACGGCCGGGGGCAGGGCGCAGTTGCCCAGGGCCGCGCCTTCGCGCATGAGGCGGTCAAGGGGCGCGCGCAGGGCGTTTTCCCACAGGCAGGGGTCGGCGTTGGCGAACCCGGTGCGCCCGTTCGTGCCGGAAGCGCCGGTCTGCTGGCGCGCTGCAGTTGCGCCGTCCCAGGACGTTCCCGATCCTGGGGGCGTGCCCAGGGGCGCGTTTTCGCGCGACTGTTTCCAGGCGTTGCCGCCAGCGGTGACCGTGGGCGGCAGCAGGCGCAGATTGGGGTCATCCAGAGGCTGATCAAGGTTTATGGCCCCGTCTTCCATCAAAAGGGCAGCGCCATCACCAGAAAAATCGGGCATGGCCGGGCCGCCAAGCCCTTCCAGGCCGGGCCGCGAACCGTCTTTTTTACTGTTCCTGCGTCCGCGTTCGGTAGCGCCGCTCTGCGCCATGTCGCGCGGGGCGCCCGTGCCCGCGATGATAAGGGCGCTCAGGGCCGTACCCCACAGGGGGGCCGAAGCCATGAGGTTGGCGGCGTACCCGCTGTCCAGTCCCAGAACTCCGGCGGTCACAAAGAGGGGCGGCAGCAGGCAGCCCAGCAGAAAGCGCCGTGCCCCGCCAAGCCCCATGATGGCGCCGCCAATGGCGCTGGGCACAAAGAGCAGGGTGCACATGGGCCACAGGGCCAGATAGCGTATGAGCCAGCCGAAGCCGGGCATGAGGGGCAGCAGCGCCAGCGCCGCGCCCGGCAGGGAGAGCAGCACGAACTGCGCGTCCAGAAGGCGTGAGCGCTGTTTGGCGCGCAAAAGATGGCGGCCTACGTGGGGCAGCAGCATGAGGGCCACGCCGGGGCTGAGCACGGCGGCGGCCTCCATCATGGTGATGCGTCCCGAACCGTAGGCGGGCATGCCCATGATGGCCTGCGCCAGCGCCACTGCCACGTACAGGGCTGTCCACACGCGCCATTGGCCTTTTTCGGAAAGGCCGCGCAAAAGGCAGAGCAGCATGACCACAGCCAGAGCCAGAATGGCCGCCGTACCCGAAAGGCTGCCCCAGTTGTTGGCGGCGTCCTGCGGGGTGCGCAGCATGGGCTCAAACCACAGGCCGGGCAGGCCGTCAAGGCGTATGTAGCAGGTCAGGGGTTCACTGGTCGCCTCGGGCAGCAGAAGCACGGCGCGCTGCGTTGGGACAATCTCCCTCCACTCCACGTTCTCGGTGAGGGGATTGGCGTGCGGCTCATAAAGAACCGGCCCCTCGGGCACGCTGGAGCCCATGTCCAGCAGCATGGCTCCGGCCTTTGTGCCCTGGGGCAGGGGCGCAAGAGTAAAGCGCAGCCACATGATCCCCACGGTGCGGGGCAGGTTTTTCATTTGCAGGGGCTGAAAGGCGCTGGCGTTGGCGGGGCTTGCCACCTCTTCCACGTCCATGGTCCCTGTCTGGTCGATGAAGTACTGGAGTTTGGGCAGGAGCGGAGCGTTGGGCGTCAGCAGGAGGGGAGGCACCATGACTTTTTGCACGCTGACCGGAGGCGGCGAAAGAAGCGCCTCGGTGGGCGCGGCCCTGAGCGCTTCCGGCAGTGCGGCCAGGACAATCAGGCACAGAAATGTGGCGCAGAAGCGGGCAGCCGCGCCGCGACCACGTCGGGACTGGCGCGCACTAGTGAGGTTTTTGTCGGAATGAAAGCCGGTGGGGGTATATGTCATGGTAATTCCGCCTGTATCCTCTGGCTGTATGCGACAATGCCCCTGCAAAGGGCATGTTTTGAAGTTGGAGGCGCGGCTGCGCCGCGCGCCTTCAGCTTTAGATCAGAATAACTTTGAAATGCTTCATATTTTAAAGTTGTCATTCTGCCGAAAAATGCGCTTTCCGGCAGAATCCGCGCCGCGTTGCGGCGCGCAGCATTCTCGTGCAACGTCAGAGCATGTACCCTTTTTCAAAGGTACAACGCTCTAATGCAAATGCTGTATCAGTTCGGAAACGGGCTTGCCGTCCGGCGCGCGCGCGCCGGGGTTCACCTTCAGCAGGCGCTTCCAGGCGATTTCGGCTTCATCCTTGCGCTTGAGGTCATAGTACAGCACAACACCCTCGTTAAACATGGCGTTTTCAAGGTCGGGCTGCAGGGATGAGGCCTTGCGAAAGCTCGCCACGGCCTTGTCGAACTGGCCCAGTTCGCGCTGCATGATGCCAAGATCGGTGAGCACAAGCGCGTTGGAGGGCTCGATGGACAGGGAACGCTCGTATGCGGAGACGGCCTTTTGCGCCTGCCCCGTGTCAAAATAGAGATTGCCCAGGCTGGCCCAGCGCGAAGCGTCGCGGGGATTGTCCAGCAGGGCTTTTTCCAGTTCGCCTATGTGTGCGGATATCTCGGGCGTCACTTGCGGCATGCTGGCCTGCGGCGCGGGGCGTGCGCCTTCGGGAGCCTGCGCGCCGAGTGCGGCCGTCTGTTGCGGGGGCAAGGGCTGCTGGGCGGAGCCGTGCAGCATGGATGGAATCAGGCTGCCCACATACAGGCCCAGCACCAAGGCCACGGCCACGCCCATGATAAAGGTGCCCTTGCGCACCATGCCTGCCGGGGCAGCATCCTGCTGTTCTTCCCTGGCGTGAGCCGTGGGGGCTGCCTGGGGCGCGGGACGCGTGCCGGGCAGGGACGCGCCGCTGGCCGTAACCTGTGAAGGGGCCTGCTCTTGCGTAGTGCCGGGGAAACTCTTGCTCTTGCTTTTACGACGGGCCATGAAAACCTCTTGGGGCATTTCGCGCCGGAACGGATGTTCCCGGTGCGTTGCGGACGCTAGTTGGGCGGTTGGGTCACGTAAAAATATGCCTGGGCCAAAGCGGCGGCGGATACAGGCGGCGTTTTGGCCGGTTGGCGAAGTTGTTGCGGCTTCAGGGCCGCAATCTTTGCAATAAAAGGTACAACCAGTAAAAAAAAGAGGCAAGCCCACAGCTTCTGTATGTGCTGGAGGCTTGCCCATAGTTGTGCATCTGGATCAGATCAACTTTGCAATGCTTGGCATTTCAATGTGTCATTCTGCTAAAGATGCTATTTTGGCTGAATTCACGCCATGTTGCGGCGTATTGCACTCCGTGCAGCCCTGAGCATACAACATTTTTTAAAGGTAAAATGCTCTGCGAGCGGCATGGCCGCATGCCGGGCTGTGGTTCTGCTGCCCGTGCGCAGGATGCAGTGCCGCAGGCTCTGCGCCAGACCTCACTACTTGGTCTTGCTGGCAGGAGCCTTGGTTTTGGCGGGCTTGTCGGTACTTTTGCCCTTGGCGTTTTCGCCCGCAGCGGGCGCGGCCGTGGCATTTTCGCCAGCGGCGGGTGCGGCCTTGACGTTCTGCTCGGGCTGCGGGGTTTTTTCCAGTTCCAGCATGATGGCCTTTTTGAGTTCATCTGAGGCCTTGGGGTCATGAAGACCGGCCGTCAGATGCTCTATGCCCTTGGCGGGATTTTCAAGAAAATAGAGGTACAGCACGCCCAGGCTGTAGCGCACGGAGGCCTCGTCCTTGATGGCGAGCACCTTTTCCAGCGCTTCGGCGGCTTCCTTGTTGCGCCCCTGGTTGTGCATGATGACGCCAAGCAGATACAGGGGCTTGGAGTTGCCCGCATCCAGCGTGACGGCCCGCTGTGCAAAGGTTTCAGCCGCGTCCCAGTTCTGCGCGCCGATGAGGTGCTCCACAAGGTGGATCATGGAGGTGCTGTCATTGGGGTTTTCCGCGATCTGGCGCATGAGTTTGCCTATCTGCTGGGCATCGTTGTCCTGCCCGCCTGCCTGGGCAGCCGGGCCGGGCCGCCGTTGCTCGGTGAGGCCGGGACTTTCAAAACGCTCCTTGAGCGAAGAGGCCAGCATGGTCACAAGGCCCAGGGCCAGCAAGAGAATAAGCGCGCGCGAGGACGTGGTGCGCTTGGGGCTGTCAGTCATGATTGATAATCTCCCATTGGGCCAGACGTGCGGCCAGGGCGCGCTGGCGCGCTCCCATAAAAGCCAGGTACGCGCCAAGGCCAATCCACACGGCGGCATTGGCCATGATAATCCAGGTCAGGGTATCCATATATCCTCCGGGGAAGGCCCGAACCCGCGTCCGTGCAGCGATGGCTCGCACGGCATCCGGCGGGCCGCGCGGTTACAGTCCTTCTTGCATCAGCCTGTTCTGTTGCAGCGCGTCAAGGCGCGCGGCCAGGTCCAGCTGGCGTTTGCGAATCCATACCAGCCCGGCCCACAACAGGCCGAAAGAAATCACGCAGGCTATGACCGTGAGGCGCATTTCCGGCTCCAGGCCGCCGCCCTTGTTGCCGAATACGGCAGGGTGGATGGAGCGCCAGATACGGGCGGACAAAAACACCAGGGGCACGTCCAGAAAGGCCACAATGCCCACCACGGCGCAGACCACGTTGCGGCGTTGCTGCGGCAGGTCGAGGCCGCGCAGCACCAGGTAGCCGGCGTAGATGAACCACATGATGAGGGTGGTCGTCAGGCGGGGATCCCACGTCCACCAGACGCCCCACGAGCGGCGCGCCCACAGCATGCCCGTGACAAGCGCGAGCCCGCTCAGCAGTACGCCTGTCTCGGCGGCGGCGGCGCACAGCCGGTCAGCAGCGGGATTGCGACGCCACAGATAGGCTGCCGAGCCCAGAAACACCACAAAAAAGCTCATAAGCGCCCACCAGGCCAGAGGCAGGTGAACGTAAAAAATCTTTTGTGGCAGCCCCAGGGTCTGCTCCACAGGGGCATAGGCATAGATAAGCCACTGGCAGGCGGCGAAAGCCAGGCCGCCCAGAAGGGCCAGCAACTGCGGCAGCGCAGAAAATTTGGGCATTATTCGTCTCCCGCGTAAATATGGCCGAACAGCAGCAGCCCGGCCCCTAAAAATACGGCGTCAAAAGCCGCCGCCACCCCAAGCCATATGCCGGGGCCGTCGGCGTTGGGCGCGCCAAGGGCTTGCGCCCCCACGCTTATGCCCGCCAGCAGAAGGGGCGTCAGCAAAGGGAAAAGCACAATGCTCAGCAGCGATTCGCGCGCTGCCTGACCCTGGGCCAGAGCGCCCAGCAGGGAACCCATGGCGCACATGCCCACGTCCGTGAGGGCCAGGGCGGCCAGGGCCTGCGGCAGGGGGCCGCCCAGTTCCTGCCCGAGAAAGATCACGCCAGCAGGCAAAAAAACGATCTGGGCCAGAAGCAGCAAAATCAGCCCCGCGCAGCCCTTGCCAAGCCACACGGCCTGGATGGGCGCGGGGCAGAGCAGCAGGCCCAGGCGGGAGTTGTTGGCCTCTTCAAGCGCGTACAGCTGGTTGAAGATAAGCACCTGACAAAAGGCGGAACTGAGCCAGAACACGGCAGCCGCGCTTTGCGGCGTCATGCGTTCGCCCACGCCCTGCGACAGGCTGAAAACAAAGAGCAACAGCAGGCCGAGCAGCAGGGCCTGCACAAGACCGCTGCCACGCGAAAGCGTGAGGGAAAGGTCCTTGCGGGCCATGGCCAGGGTCAGGCGCAGCACTGCGGGCCTCCCTTCGGCGCATCGCCGTCCGTGTCGGAATTTTTACCGCTACGGGCGTTTTTCTGCATGCTGTCGAGTGCATTTTCGTGCCCGCTGCCGTGTCCGCTGTTTGGCGGATTCTCGCTTGCGCCGCGCGGCATTGGGGCAGCGGCTTTTGCAGCGCCATTGTCCGTGGCATTGTCCGTGGAGGCGTCAGATGCGGCGGTCGCGCCCGCTGGACTGTAGTCGGCGGGTGGGCCGTCATAGGCCAGCCTGCGCCCATCCAGAGCCAGCAGACGGTCCGCCAAAGGCGCGTCGCCCGCCAGATCATGGCTGATAAGGATGACGCAGGCGTCGCGGGACCGGGCTTCGGCCACCTCGCGGCGCAAAAGGGCCAGCGAGTTGGCGTCAAGGCCCGTGCCCGGCTCGTCCAGCAGCAGCAGGTTGGGCTCCTGCATGAGTATGCGGGCCAGATTCAGGCGCTGCGCCATGCCGCGTGAAAAGACTCCGGCCCGTTCCTGCGCGTGAGCCTCAAGCCCCACGCGCTCAAGGACGGCCATGATATCCTTGCGCGAAAGCGCAAGACCGCAGGCATCGCTCCAGAAGGCAAGGTTCTCCAGAGCCGTAAGTCCGGGATACAGGAACGTGGCGTGCCCGAGGTAGCCCACGCGGACGTTTTCCGCCAGCCGGGCCTGGCCCGCGCTGGGGCGCGAAAGCCCCGCCATGACGCGCATGAGCGTGCTTTTGCCCGCGCCATTGCCCCCCACCAGCATAGAAACAGTGCCGGGCGCAAAAGCGCAGCTCACATCCTTGAAGATGACCTTGACCCCATAGGTCTTGGCAACGCGCACAAGTTCCAGCACTGGCGGCACTCCGGCGGACTAGGCCGATTTGTTCCTGCCTGCGGAGCTGGCGCTGGCTGCGCCCGTGGTCTCTCCGCCTTGGTCCCCGTCCATGCCACCATCAAGGTCTTCGTCCATGCCCTCGGCCAGTTCGGCGGCTTCGGCGGCGCTGGCCCGCTTGCGGCGGCGCAGACCCACAAGGGGCACAATGCTCATGATGGCGCCGCCAATCCACAGCCAGTTGACCAGCGGTTCCACGCTGAGTTTCACAACAACGTGCGAGTCTTCGTCCAGACCCAGCAGCGAAGCGTAAACCTCGTTGCCAAAGCTGGGGATCACGTCAACCTCGGAAAACTGCATGCTGCCGAACTTTTCGTACAAACGGCGTTCCGGGGCCACAATGCCGAGCTCCTTGCCGTCCTTGTCCACAACGCGGATGCGGGCGGCGATATAGTCATAGCCGGGGCGCGCGCCTTCATTCAGTTCCAGCAGCGTAGCCGTGTAGCCAGCCAGCGTCTGCGACTGCCCCACGGTAAGGTGCAGGTCGCGTTCCTGCTTGTACGGGCCGGAAAAGGCAATGCCCAGAGCCATGAGCGCCATACCCAGGTGCGCGCCAAGAGCGCCCAGCGTGTTGGGCTGCCGCCGCACGGCCTTGTCGGCCAGCTGAAAGAGCATTCCCGTAACGATGCCGATGGCCGAAGCCGCGCCCAACAAAGCCGTGGGCTGGCGATAGCCCATAAACCAGATGGCCGCGCCGCTGGCCACAAAAGCGCCCAGAACGCTGAAGAAGGCTGTTTTGTTGCGCAGGCCGCCGCCCCAGCCAAGCCAGGGGCAGGTAGCCATCATGAGCATGAGCACTGCGCCCAGGGGCAGGCAGACGCGGTTGTAGAAGTTGGCGTCCAGCCCGCGCGGGGCCGAGGCCCACAGCTTGCTGATGACAGGCCACATGGTGGCCACGAGAATGATGGCCGCCAGGGCCAGCAGCACCCAGGCCACCAGGGTGAGAAAGCCTTCACGGCTGTCCAGCCCCGCCAGGGGGCGACCCTGCTTTGGGGCCATCAGGGGAACCCAGATGGAGACCACAAGCCCGACGAGGATGAACCAGGTGAGGGGCGTGCCCACGCCGCCGTCGCCAAAGGCGTGAACAGAGTCAATGATGCCGCTGCGCACAAGGTAGGTGGCAAAAAAGGCCGAGACCGTGGTCAGGGCCATCATGGCCACGTTGACGCGGCCGAGCTTGTTGCGGCGGTCTTCAATGATCAGGGTGTGCAGGGCGGCCGAGCCGATGAGCCAGGGAATGAGGGAGGCGTTTTCCACGGGGTCCCATGCCCAGTAGCCGCCCCAGCCGAGTTCCATATAGGCCCACCACGCGCCGAGCACTATGCCGGACGTCAGGAACAGCCAGGCCAGGATGATGGCCGGCCGTGAAATGCGGTACCACGCGCCTTCAACGGACGCCTGCCCCGAAAGAGACTGGGCCAGGGCAAGGCATGCCGGAATGGTGAAGCCGCCGTACCCAAGGAACAGCAACGGCGGATGGATGATCATGCCGGGGTTCTGGAGCAGGGGATTCAGGCCGTTGCCGTCCGCCGGGGCGGGGCTTTGCAGCATGAAGGGGTTGCTCCAGCTGGTAAGGATAAGGGCAAAGAAGCCCATGATGGAATAAAAAAACGTCCAGTACCACAAGCGGGTGGAGCCGCTCAGCCTCTTGAACGCGCGCGTACATGCGAAAAGGGAGCCGCTGACGCCGACGGCCAGCGCCCAGAAGAGCATGGAGCCGGGCTGTCCGGCCCAGAAGGCCGTCAGCCGGTAAAAGACCGGCAGGATGCGGTCAGTATAGCTGGCCACATACTGCACCTGAAAATCAAACCAGAAAAGCGCGTGCAGCAGAATGGCGGAGGCAAGCAGCAGCGCGCCGCTGATCACGACATGGGCTTTTTCCACAATACGCAGGGAGTCTTCGCGTCCTTGCCACAATTGCAGCAGGGCCAGACCGCCGCCGCCCAGAGAGGCGAGCAGGGCCAACAGAAGGAGGGCAAAGGCAAAAACGTACATGGGACTCCTTTTACAAGGCCCTGAGGCCGTAGTGCGGGGCCGCGCGCTTCCGCTCACGGAAGGGCCGGCCCCATGCGCTTACTCTCCGGCACTATGCCGGGCCTGAAAGCTGCCGGTTTGCCGTCAGCTCTGGCGGTTCTCTTTCTGGTATTTGGAAGGGCACTTGGTCATCAGCGTTTTGGCCACAAAGCTGCCCTGAGCGTCCATGCCGCCCTCAACGATGACTTCCGCGCCCGCCTTGAAGGTGTCGGGTACAGTGCCGCGGTACCGGACGGCGATGGTCTGGCTGGCATTGTCCTTGTCTTCAAGCAGAAAATTTACGCCAGAGCCTGACGGGGCTTTTTCAATGCCGTCAGCCGCCACCGTGCCAAAAAGCCGGGCGGCGTTCAGTTTGTCTGGCGTGGAAGCTCTGGCTTCGGAAACATTAAGAAAATACACGCTGTTTTCCGAAAAGCCCGAATAGGCCAGATAGCCGACGCCGCCAAGAAAAAGCAGCAGGGCGACTATATAGATGCCGGTGTTTTTTTTGCGGGCCATGATTACCTCATTCCTGCGGTATACGCGCTTGATCACAAGGCGGAACGCGCCGGGGGCGGCGTGTCGCGCGCGTGAAGGTGTGCCCCGTGGCTTTGGGTCGGCATACGCGTCTGTACGGAAAACAACCTAGACCATTTCCGCCCCTCTGACAAGATGAGAATAATTATTGTTAGATGGGCGAAGCAGGGTGCGGCGCGGATTTTGTGATCAAGGCACAGAGGGAGCCGCCGGCTATTCCCCATCATGCAGCTAGGTAAGTGGTTAATTCCTTGAGACAAAAGGCGTGACAGGCGACCCGTCGGGTCACAAGGCAATGCGCCGCAGCGGCCGCAGGGCAACCGGTGCGCCTGCCTGGGCGGAGTTGACTGAAAGAAATTTTTTTACGTGGGGGCTTGGGCGCATTAGTTTTGCAGCTCAGGAGGTTGTTTTGGCTGCTAGTGCGTCGGTAGCAGGGGGGAAGTGGGTATGAATAAAGGTTTTAGGGGGTGGGGGTGTGGGGGAGGAGACCCTTTTGCAAAAGGGTCCCTCCCCCACAAAGCAATCCCCAAAAGCAAATAGCTTTACGGAATATCCCGAAATGAGGGGGCAGGGGGCCGCCGGGCCTGTTCCGCCCCGCCGTAAAAGCACATGTGCCTGACCATGCCGTCCACGAGGCCCACCTTGGGGATGATAAATCTGCCCGTGCCGGATCGGGCCGCCACGGTGAGAAATATCTCCAGCGCGGGCACGATGACATCGGCCCTGTACTGGTTGAGACGGTACCGGGCCATGCGTTCGCCATAGGGCAGGTTGCGCAGATCTTCGTACAGGGCTTGCAGCTCCGCGCGGCTGGTGGGCTTGCCCTCTTTTTTGTCCAGCAGCTTGGCGGCCTTGTTGATGTTGCCGCCAGAGGCGATGATCTGGCGCGGCTTGTAGGTTTCGGCCATGCGCGCCAGATGGGCGTCAAGGCGCAGCCATTCCTCCGGCGCCACAACCTGGGCCAGCATGCGCAGCGTGCCCACCTGAAAGGACTGGGCTTCCAGCAGGGTGTTGTTTTTCACGGCGATGATTTCGGTGCTGCCTCCGCCCACGTCCACATAGAGCGAGGTTTCGTCCGGGTCTGCCCAGGCGGAAAAGGCATTGGCCTCAAAGAGAATCTCGGCCTCTTCCACGCCGGAAATGATGGAAATTTCAAGCCCTGTGGCGCGGCTCACACTGCTGATGAGGGATGGCCCGTTGGCCGCGTCACGCATGGCGCTGGTGGCGCAGATGCGGTAGTGGTTCACGTCGTAGGCCCGCATGAGGTGCACAAAGGCCGTCATGGCTTCCAGAAACAGGTGCTGTCTGGCGTCTGAGATGCGGCCGCTGGTGAAGACGTCGGCCCCAAGACGCACGGGGATGCGCAGGTAGGCGCTTTTTTTTACGGGTTTGTCCGGCCCAAGTTCCGTAACGTCGCTGATCAGGCAGCGGATGGCGTTGGAACCCACGTCCATGGCGGCAACGGTTTGCAGTTTCATCTCATTCTCCGCATGCGGCCGGAGTATCCGCCGCAGCAGGCGCGGCCGCAGGGACGGAGTATTGCGCCGTGGAGGCGGGCGCGGTCTGCTGCGCCGATTTTACGCCGTTATGCAGGTGTGCCTTGTGGCGGTAATAGTCGTGCAGCATGGTCTGCGACCGGCAGGGAATGGACGCAAGCCCCGTATGGTAGCTGTTGGCGCAGGTGTCGGTAAGCACGCGGGCCTTGATGTTGTCTGACCACTGGATGGCAAAGATGTCCCTGAGGGTCTGGGCCAGTTGCGGGCAGTACACCGGGGCAGCCACCTCAAGCCTTCTGTCGAGGTTTCTGGGCATCCAGTCCGCACTGGAAATAAAGACCTTTTCCGCGTCATTGTTGCAGAAGATGATGATTCTGGCGTGCTCCAGAAACTTGTCCACAATGCTGATGGCCCATATATTGTCGCTGAGGCCGGGCTGCTGGGGCTTTAAGCAGCAGGCGCCGCGTATGATAAGGCGCACCTCCACCCCTGCCCTGCCCGCCCTGTAGAGCAGGTTGATCATGCTCTCGTCTGTCAGGCTGTTGAGTTTCGCATAGATGTAGGCAGGTTTGCCCGCGCGAGCGTTGCGTATTTCCGCCTCGACAAGCCGCGAAAAAACGTTGCGCATGTTGTGCGGAGCCACCACCAGTTCCTTGTTGGTCATAGGCTTGTGCGAGGCCCCGAGAAAATTGAAAATGCTGCGCGCGTCCTCGGCGAAGCGCTGGTCGGCGCTCAGCAGGCCCACGTCGCTGTAGAGTCGCGCCGTGTCCTCATTAAAATTGCCCGTGCCTATGTAGACGTAGCCCGTTTTTTTACGGCCCTCGGTGCGTTCAACCAGCACAAGCTTGCAGTGTACCTTCAGATCCCGCAACCCGTGGATGATACATACGCCCGCCTGGTGCAGGATGTCGATGGTCTTGACGTTGCGCTCCTCGTCAAAGCGGGCCATCAGTTCCACGAATACCGTGACCTTTTTGCCGTTCTGGGCCGCGTTGACCAGCGCGTTGATGACACGCGAATGGTCGGCCGTTCGGTACAGACTTATGGAAATGTCCGTGACCTTGGGGTCAATGGCGGCCTCGCCGAGGAAGTCCACCACATGATTGAAAGTGTGGTAGGGAAAGTGCAGCAGGATGTCTTTTTTCTTCACTACCTTGAGAATGCTGGAAAAAGGTTTGATGTCCGGGTGTTCCAGCGGCGCCATGACGCGGTTTTCAAGGTCGGGCCGCACGCGGGGAAAGTTCATGAGGCTGCGCATCATGTGGTAGCGCGCGCCAGGGTCAAGTTCGCCGCTCTTGAGGTGGAGCTTTGACGCCAGCAGGTTCAGCAGGTCCTGGGGCATGGCCTGGTCATAGATGAGCCGCACGGGGCGTCCGCGCAGCCTGTGTTCCAGCCCTTCTTCCATTTTTTCAATGAGGCTTTTGGACACGTCGTCGTCCAGCGTCAGTTCCGCATCGCGCATGACCTTGAAGGTATAGGCCGAAATGGCGTCGTAGTTGAACATGAAAAAGATGTCGTTGAGGCAAAGGCGGATGATGTCGTCCACAAAGATGATGTCGCTGCACCCGGCGGGCGAAGGCATTTCGACAAAGCGCGGGCATTCGGCGCTCACGGGGATGCGCAGGATGGCGTAGCGGTTTTTGTTGCCGCTGGCGGGCTGCATTTTGACGGCGTGATAGATGTGACTGTCCTGAAGAAAGGGCAGATTGGCGCTCTTGGTAAGCATGAGAGGAACCAACTGCGGATTGATGACCTGGGCGAAATAGTCGCGGCAGAATTTTTCCTGCCCTGGCGTGAGCTGGGTTTCGTTGCGCACCCGTATGCCCTGTTCCTGCATGGCGACAAGGATGCTTGCATACGTTTCACGAAAGGCGGCCTGCCCTTTGGCCACCCTGCTGTTGACGCGGTGCAGGGCTTCCTGCGGGCTGAGGCCGCCCATGAGCAGTATTTTTCCCGGTTCGCGGCTGCGTGAAAGGCGCGCCAGCGAGGCCACGCGCACCTTGATAAATTCGTCCTGATTGCTGGAGAAAATACCCAGAAAGCGCAGCCGCTGCACGAGAGGATTGGACGGGTCGCGGGCTTCCTGCAGTATGCGCTCGTTAAAGCACAACCAGCTCAACTCCCTGTTGTTCATCTTGCCACTGTCTTTCATGATCAAAGCTCCAGGCTCCACAATATGTTATGGTATGTCTGTGCATGTACCATCCCTGTGTGAAGATCATGTGACAAAAGGAACACAAGTATATTTTGAGCCTTTGCGCGGCGCGGTTATGCTGCAATCTTGCCTGACCGTGTGGAAAGGACGCGTCACACGCGGGCGGTGCGCTCTCGTGCAGCGTTGGCGCAAGCGCAGCTTCAGCCGTTGCCCGCAGGGCTTGCCTGAACCGTTGACGGAACCGTCTTACGGGGCTGGACAGCATCGCTATTTATTTGCGCGGTTACGCGCCGAAGCGGGTGTCTTGGAAGCATTGAGAATATCCATTCTCAATGCGAAAATGCTATAAAAGTTTTAGGGGGTGGGGGCGTGGGGGAGGAGACCCTTTTGCAAAAGGGTCCCTCCCCCACAAAGCATTACAAAAATCGTATTGTCATCAAACCGCCAGTCAACTGAATTTCCCTCCCCCACAATGCATTTCAACGTGACGTTGCCCTAGTATTCTGTGGGCCTTGCCCTGCTTGCTTCCTCAACAGCCCGGAGCAGCACGCCCTCGGCCTGAGCGGCCAGACGCCGGGGGGAGTAGCGCTTTTCAATGAAGGCGCGCAGCGCTTCCGGTTCTGCGGGCGTGGCGTAAATGCGCCGCACGTCGTCCAGAGTGTTGGCGATGTATTGTTTGGGAAAGAAGTATCCCGCGCCCCAGAAGTTGTTGATGATGGGCTTGATGCCCTTGCACATGGCCTCGGCAATGTTGTAGCCGAAGCTTTCAAAAATGCTGGCGGATATCAGGCAATCCTTGTCTTCAAGCCAGTCATTCATACGGTCTCCGGGCACGTTTTTTTCAAAAAACACGTGCTTCTTGAGGCCAAGATTGTCAACCATGAAGACAAGATAGGTAAAGGTGCGCTGTTCCTCAACGCCGCCGTGCGGTTCCGCGGTCAGGTGCAGCGTAAGGGACGGGTCGTCCCGCCAGAGCGTGTGGAACATCTGGAGCGCATAGGGCAGGTTTTTACAGGCGTTCATGGCCTTGCTCACGCAGGCGATTTTTCCGGTGCGCTGGCGTGAAGCCTTGAGGGGGAATTTGCGCGCTTCAACGGCATTGAGCATGACTTCGCCCGGCACGCCCGCTGCCTGCGCGTTAAAAAGCTGCTCAATAACAGGAGAAACAAAAATCATTCTGGATATATTTTTCCACACGATGCCCAGGGGCACAAAGCATTCATAGCTGTGCAGGCGGCAAACCAGGGGGCAGGCGTCTTCAACAAGGCTGGCAGCATGAGCATGCGAGGCCGCCCATTCCAGCCACGCCACATCGGCCCAGTGCAGAAGGGCCTGTAGTTCATCCATATCTGTCGTGCCGGAGACGCGCACCTCGTGCCGCGAGGAAAGTTCCTTCACAATGCCTTGCAAAAAGTAATCAGTACCCTTGCCGTGCAAGAATGCAATTTTCATGGGCCACCTCACTGGGTGCTTCTTGTGCAGCCAGCTGTTCCGCATGGCCGCACCAACTGCCAAAGAAAAATGCGGGTCCAGGGTGGCTGTGCGCCTGTATGATTATTGGTAATGCGTTCGCAGGTATTTCGCAAGACTGTGGCGCACGCCTGCGCGTGACCGCCAGAGCGGTTGCGACGCAAAAGCGCGCTGTCCCTGCGCGCCGCCTTTCAGGCAGGTACGGGCAGCAAAAAGCCCTTACGGCTCGTCTCCGTAAGGGCTTGAAAAATCTGGTTGCGGGGGCAGGATTTGAACCTACGACCTTCGGGTTATGAGCCCGACGAGCTACCGAGCTGCTCCACCCCGCGACACGGCAACAGTGTGTTGTTGCGAAGCAGATAAGTAGCCCTTTGGCGGCAGGGTGTCAAGCGGAATCATAAAATTATTTTTGCGGGTTAAAAATATCAGGCAGATAGCTGAGAGATTTACGCGTGTCCGGGCAAGCTTGCACAGTATGCAGGTGCTCCCACGTATCGACATCTCCCCCGCATACCCCATCCTGCGCTCGACACTCCGCACGTCGCACACCGCGTACAATGCACACCGCACGTCGCACACCGCGTACAATGCACACCGCATCTCGCGCATCTGGCCACACACACCTGGCACAGGTCGGCAAGGCGCTGCTCGGGCAAGGTACTGTTGCGAGTTTTATTCTCAATGTTCCCCCACTTTGAGGCTTGGCAGCACAGAGGATCCGCACCCCTTCACTTCGTGCGCCCGCTGCGCACCCCCATGACCTTTTCAAAATGGGCGTACGCCACAGGGCAAAAAGGCGAGTGTCATTTAGGAACAATGAGAGTTTGATTTTTACTTGTAATATTCCACTGTTATATGTGATAGGAACAATCTTCACTGGGCATTGCGACTACTGACGACAGATCTAGGAAGCTATCCTCGACGTAGCGGTGCGGCCGTGGGGGGCATGAATTGCACCCTCGGTGGCGGATGAGGAACATCATGCACTCTGTAAATACTGAATAAAACAGTGGTGTTAATGTGTTTATGCACAAAATCGACGCGAGCTTGCCTGCATCAGCGCACATGGGTGACACGCAGGCAGCAGGGCGGGGGGCGGCGTTGCGGTTGCCAGACCGGCGTTGTGCATGATGTTGAAAAAAAGCGCGCCCGCCTGAATATTCAGGCGGGCGCGCTGAGCGTCGAACGAAAACTACTATCCCTGAGGGGGCGGCGTATGCCTTATGTGCCGCGCGCGGGCAGTCTCGCCAGTCAGGCTGCAGGGCCAGCCATGCGCGGCCAGTCCAGACAGGCACATTCAGGCCGACTCAAAGGTCGGCGGAGGTCAGACTCTGAGGTCCCGGTGCGGGCTGTGACGTTATGACGAATGGCCTGTTTTTTTCTTTTCTTCGTACTTCCGCAGGGTGAAGGCAAATATGGTGCCCACCAGGGCCACCACGGCCAGGCACTGGAAGGTGCGCGGCAGGCCATGATTGTCGGCCACCCATCCGAGCACCGGCGCGAACACGCCGCCCAGGCTCGTGGCCAGACCCAGCGTCACGCCAGAGGCAAAGCCGATATTTCGGGCAAGGTACGTCTGCCCAAGCACTACCAGGGAACTGAAGGGCACGTAGAGAACAAAGCCCAGCAGCGGCAGCATGGCGTAAGCGGCGTAAAGATTGGGCATCAGGCTGAAGGCCAGCACAACGGGCGTGACCAGGGCGAATGCCAGACGCACGATGGCCCGGAAGCCATATTTGTCGGCCAGAACGCCGCCAAGAATATTGCTCATGACGCCAAACGTGGAAAATACGGTCAGGGCCACGGCTCCGGCGGCCTTGCTCTGGCCAAAACCGCTTACCCAGTACAGGGGAATAAAGGTGTTAAAGCCGATAAAAAGAATGGAGCGCGTGATGATGGCTCCAGTGAGCTTTGAAAATTCGCGCCAGTTATTTGGCAGCGCAGTATCTTCGGCGGGTTTTGCCTTGCCGTCTGTGGTCTGGGCGGACTGCGCGTTTTCAGCGCCCTTGGGTTGCCCGTAGGCCGCCTCAGCGGTACGTTGCGCCGCCGCAGCCGCTTCGGGCGCGACCATGCGCATGATGAGCAGCAGAAGAATAGAGGCCATGACCGTAGCCAGCAGGCCGAAGATGGCCATGCCCGGCATGCCGAACATGCTCAGAAAAAATGTGGCCAGCAGGGGGCCTACCACAAAGCCCGCGTTGCCGCCGATGGAAAAAATGCTCATGCCCGTGCCCTTGCTTTCGCCGGACACCTTGTTGGCAAAGCGCGCGCCTTCGGGATGAAAGAGCGCCGCGCCCACGCCGCTGACGCCAATGGCCGCGAAAATGGCCCAGTAGCTGGACATGAAGCCAACGGCAGTCAGGCCGACGCCCGCCAGAAATACGCCCAGCGGAATAAGCCAGGGCTTGGAGAGCTTGTCCGCCATGAGGCCGAAAAGCGGCTGAATGATGGACGAAAGGCAGGAGTATGCGAACATCAGCCCGCCCGTGGCCTGATACGACAGTCCGTAATGCGTGCGCAAAAAGGGCAGAACAGCGGGGAGAGCGCCACCGTTTACGTCACAGGACAGATGCCCCAGTGACACGAGAGATATCTTTTTTTTGTCCATCGGCGCAACCTACACTAATATCACAGTAAAACCAAGGAGGAGGAGCCGTAATATTTTATACAATCATGCATGTTGGTTGAAATAAACGGGCTGCATTTTTTAAGGAACCGCTGATTTATTCCGCTTGGCGGCGTTGCCTCACTTTTTTTGAAACAGTCGAGGACGGAAGAGTCCACTCCTGCTTCAAAAAAAGATCGCGCCTTGCCAAACGAAACAACTGCGCGTTTCCAGGAGCCTCTTTAATCAGTGCTTCCTTAACCGCACAACGCCTTGCCCGCAGGCGTCTTTGCCGCAGAGCCGCAGCGGGTCTGTGTCAGCTTTTGCGCCGTTGACGCGCCAGGCCCCCTCGCATAATCATGAACGCGACAGTATGAACACCCGTAACCTCAACGCCCGGCCCGTACCAGCCCGTACTCCGGCGGATTACGCGGCCTGCGCGGATATCTGGCTTGAGGCCTCCCTACTGGCGCACGACTTTGTGGATCCGGCGCTGTGGACAGCGCAGCGTGAAGCCATGGCGCGGCACTACCTGCCCGCATCGCAGGTGACACTATTTCGTGGTGCTGACCGCCCCATCGCTTTTGCCGCCGTGTGCAGACCTGAAGACAAAGACCTGCTCGCCGCGCTTTTTGTGGCTCCGGCCTGCTGGCGCAAGGGGGTCGGCAGTGCGCTTCTGCGGCATGTTCTGCGTGGGCGGGACCGGTTGCGGCTTGATGTTTACCGCGCCAACACGGGGGCGCTGGCATTTTACAAAAGCATGGGCTTCACGCCTGTGGGCGAAAGCCTCTGCGGTCACACCGGGCAGCCGCAAATCGCCATGCTGTGGACAGCGCCCGCACGGCCGCAACAGTAAGGGAAACGCTGATTTATTCCGTTTGGCGGCGTTGCTTCCCTTTTTTTGAAACAGTCGAGGACGGAAAAGTCCACTCCTGCTTCAAAAAAAGATCGCGCCTTGCCAAACGAAACAACTGCGCGTTTCAAAGAGGCTCTTTAATCAGTGTTTTTCCATGGTTACAGGATGAAAATACAGAGAAGCGAAACGCACGAAGCCGTCAATGCCGCGCGCGGCACCCCGCCGCGAGGCGTGGAAGCCCTGGTGCGGCGGGAGCCCTCATGAATCCAACGTCACGCGTGAATGCCAATAGTTCAGAGTCCGCCGTACTGCCCCAGGTTGCTCTGTTGGGTACGGGAGGCACCATCGCGGGGGTGGCCGACACTCCGCTGGAGCAGATAAGCTACCAGGCTGGCGTGCTGTCCGTGGAGTGCATGCTGGAAAGCCTGCCCGGCATCGAGGGGGTTGCGCGTATAGCCAGCCGTCAGTGCGGCAACCTGCCCAGCGAAGACATGCGGCCCTGTCATTGGGCCAAACTTGGGCGGGACTGCGGCCAGGCGCTTGATGACAAAGACATGTGCGGCGTTGTGCTTACCCACGGCACCGACACCCTTGAAGAATCTGCCTTCTACCTGCACCTGACCATGAGCAGTTCCAAGCCTGTGGTGCTCACGGGTGCCATGCGTCCGGCCACCTCTCTCAGCGCGGACGGCCCCATCAACATCAGGGATGCCGTGGCCGTGGCCGCCTGCCCGCAGGCGCGGGCGCGCGGGGCGCTTATTGTCATGAACGGGCGCATCATTTCGGCCCGCACGGCGGTCAAGGCCGGGACGCTGGATGTGGAAGCCTTTCGCGCTCTGGAATCCGGCCTGCTCGGCCGCGTCATCAATGGACGGCCGGTCTTTTATCATAGCGGCGAGGACGGCCCTGCCCTGGCCGGAACTTACGCCGCCCATGCCGGGCAGGACAATCTGCCGCGCGTGGATGTGCTGTACGCCTGCGCGGGCATGCCGCTGGACGCCACGCTCTTTTCCCTTGAGCGCGCGTCCGGGCTGGTCATTGCTGGCATGGGCAACGGCTCCATGCCGTCAGACATACGCAAGGCCCTGGATATGGCCGTCAAGGAGGGCAAGCCCGTGGTGCGCGCCAGCCGCACGGGGGGCGCTCCTGTGACGGATCTGGAAGAATATGCGGCGTTCATAGCGTCGGGCATGCTTTCAACGCCCAAGGCCCGGGTGCTGCTCATGCTGGCCCTGGCCGAGGCCGGGCGCCAGGGTGAACGCGACCCCGAAGCGCGGGTGGCCAGCGTGCGCCGCGCCTTCACGCACTGCCGCGAGGTATAGGCGCGTTCACTCTGAATTTGCCCAGCGATGCGCAGGGCAATGTGCTGCCATGCAAGCGGGAGCGGGCATAAACGCGAGGGGCAGGCACACTGGCCATGCACACCGGGCCAGGCGCGCGGGCAAAAATGCCCACGCCTCTTTGCCGCCCTGCTGTGAAGGCAACTCGTACGTGTATTTCAGGCGTGGAATGATCAAGTCTTGCCTGCGGGGCGTAAAAGAAGCACAATCGCCCATTGTTTTTGGAGCCGGCACCAAGGCTCCCGCGTTGGAACGGCTGCCGCGAAGATCAGCACATCTGCGTCGTCGCGCCATCGCGCGCCGTAACGAGCGTGTTTTGAACATCGGGAGTACACGTTCTCAACGTGAATCCGCTCTAGCCTGAAGGAGCCGCAGAAGCATGCGCTACCGCTTCATTCCCCAGCTTGATGATGAAGATATCCGCCGCCAGCAGGAAGAAGGCTTACGCAGCACCCTGGCCCGCGTCTGGAATTCCCCCCAGTATGGCAGCAAGCTTCGCGCTTGCGGGCTGAAGCCCGGCGACCAGCCCGGGCTGGACGACCTTGCCCGCCTGCCCACTGTGGACGTGGACGACCTGCGCGAAGGCTATCCTCTGCCCCTGCTCTGCGTTCCGCCCACCGACGTGGTGCGCATCCACGCTTCCAGCGGCACCACCGGCAAGCGCAAAATTCTGGCCTATACCGCAGCGGATGTGGACACATTCAATTTACAGATGGCCCGTTGCTATGAACTGGCAGGGCTTACGGCTGAAGATCGCATGCAGATTGCCGTGGGTTATGGCCTCTGGACGGCGGGTGTGGGCTTTCAGGGCGGCAGCGAAAAGCTTGGCATGCTGACCGTGCCAGTGGGGCCGGGCAACCTTGAGATGCACCTGCAGCTTTTGCAAGACCTTGAAACCACCTGTTTTGGGGCCACAGCATCCATGGCCCTGCTGCTGGCAGAAGAAGTGGAGCGGGCGGATCTGGGCAAAAAAATCAAGCTGCGCAAGATGATCTGCGGTTCCGAAGCGCGCAGCGAAAAGATGCGCCAGACCATAGAAAGCAAGCTGGGGCTCGAGGGCTGTTACGACATCGCGGGCATGACCGAAATGTACGGTCCCGGTACGGCCATTGACTGCGACGCGCACGAGGGCCTGCACTACTGGGCCGACCTCTTCATCATCGAGGTGCTTGATCCCGTCACCCTGCAACCCGTTGCCGAGGGCGAAGTGGGCGAAATGGTGGTCACCAGTCTGCGCAAGGAGGCCGTGCCCCTGCTGCGGTACCGCACCCACGACCTGTGCCGCCTGCTGCCGGGCCGGTGCTCCTGCGGGCTCAGCATGCCCAGGCACGACCGCATCCTCGGCCGTTCCGACGACATGCTCATCTACCGGGGGGTCAACATTTACCCCGGTCAGTATATGGCCGTCATAGGCGAATTTGCGGAACTCGGCGGCGAATACCAGGTGGAGCTCACGCGCGACGAACGTGGTCTTGACCATCTGACCCTGACAGTGGAGCGCGCCCAGGGCGTTGGCAGCGACAATGACGCCGCGCTGGCGCAGGCACTGGAACACCGGCTGCACAAGGCCATACTGGCCCGCATGCAGGTGGCTGTGGTGGACTACGCCACATTGCCGCGCACGTTCAGCAAGTCGCGGCGTGTTGTGGACAAGCGCTGAATCGGCTGACTGAACCGGTTTGAGCGACCCCGCGTACTGGCGTGACGCCCGGTGCTGTTTCCGCAGTCGCCAGAGCGCTATTAGGGCATTTAACATTTGAAATGCTTTGTGGGGGAGGGACCCTTTTGTAAAAGGATCCCCTCCCCCACGCCCCCACCCCCTAAAACCTTTATTGCCTATTCGTAGTGGGGGCATTGTCCCTGTTGCATTCATAGCTCACATTGACCAGCGCCTCCGAAACTGTCCGGTTTCGGAGGCGCTATTTTTCAGGGCTGGTGTGCCTGATATTCTTTCGTTGGAGAGCTTCGCGGCAGGCTTACGCGCCGAAGCGGGCGTCTTGGAAGCATTGAGAATGGATATTCTCAATGCGAAAATGCTAGAGCATTTTAACTTTGAAAAAGTGTAAATGCTCTAACGCTGCACGAAAGTGCAGCGCGCCACAACGTGGCGTGGATTCAGCCACAAATCGCATTTTCGGCTGAATGAAGACTTTGAAATGTGAAGCATTTCAAAGTTAATCTGCTCTAGATATGTCCAGTATCATCCAGGGGAAAGAACGCGGCATGGTGCTATGCCCATGCCGCGCGAAAACAATCTTTTGAAGATATATGATTCTGTATAACATTGTAAAATGCCAGTATATGTTAAAGAGGTTCATCCGCGCGATAGAGTGAGTCTTGCTCCACGGGCGCTTCTTGATGCTTGACAAATAATACTAGAAAGCTATTATTAAGCTGTGAGCAAGTCACGCGGTCTGCCCATGAGGTCGCTCCCCCTGTCTTATTTGGCTTTTTACAAGCCCGGCAAATGGCTTTCAAGCTTTTGCCTGTTCTCCCCTTTCAGTAAATATCTTTAAAATACGTATGGTTGTCCTGCAGGGGCGCTACCGTCTTTCGCTTTGGCGAAGGGCGCGCGCAAAGCTCTGGCGGGGCTTCAGGGCAGATTTGGCCTTTGCGTCAGCCTGACTTCTGTCAGGCCCCTGCCCGGATACATTTCAGGAGTTTGTTATGGCAAATATTCATCTTACCCGTCCGCAGTTCGGACAGCAGACCGCGATCACCAATGCGGCGGAAGACCGCATTGTTCTGGATTTTCCCACCACTGACACCACGCTGGGCCGCGAAGGCGACGCCCTGACCTTTACGTTCGAAGACGGCGCAAAGATCAGTCTTGATGGTTTTTATACCGACTATACCAGTGAAAACACCCCTGATTTTATCGTGGATGGGCAGGTGGTTTCCGGCAAGGATTTTTTCAGCGCCCTGGGGCAGGACGACCTTATGCCCGCAGCCGGGCCAACGGCCGCCACGCGCAATTCCCATTATGCGGAACACGCCGATTCCAGCCTTGATTCGGGCATTGACCATCTTGGCGGCCTGGACTTGCGCATGCAGACCGCCAGCGTCTCTCAGGACACGTTGGCCACAGACAGCCAGCTTGGCCGCGATGACGGCGGCCAGGGGCCGGACGTGCCGGGAACTGGCGGCGGTGGCGGTGGAGCCGTTTCCGGCTACCATGCACGCCTTGTGGTGAGTTCTGACGCCGGTCAGTCCATGGTGTTTCAGGCCATTGACGAAAACGGCAATCTTGTCACGGACGCCAGCCAGTTGAGTCTGGCCTTTGCGGGTGGCTCATCGGCCTATTTTAACGCCCCGATTATCGATCCTGTCACCGGCCTTGTCACCATTACGCTTACGGCGGCGGGTCAGGCCGCTCTGGCCGCTGGCGAAAAGTTTGACTCCGTGCTTGAAGTGACCGTGGATGGAAAGACCTACAATATGGAACTGCTGGGCAATGACAGCCCTTCCTACGACTCTGCGCAGCGTGAGGCTGAAACCGATCTTGGCGGCCCCCTCAAGGGCGAATGGTATGATTCGCACGGCGCGATTGTTTATGAAGAAAAAATCACGCTGGGCGGCGAGGACTACAGCAGCGCCACTGTTGAAAACACCACGGCTTCCGGCAATGCCTATGGCGCATATAATACGGATATCACCTTTGCGCACGACGCCGCGGGCAAGATAGACGTTTCCGCCACGGCCGAAAACGGCAACGCCTACGGTACCTACGCATATGCCAATGGCGGCGCTGTGACCACCACCATTGACGCCGGAACAAAGGGCAATGTGAACCTGAACGCGTCCGCGGACGGGGGAGCGGGCATGGCCCTGATCACCGGCGGCGGCAAGGACGGCAGCGGCAATTTTTACGAGGCGACAGCCAATGTGCACGGCAAAGACATAAACTTCACGGCTGAATCCGATGAAAAGACAGCCGCAGGCATATGGGGGGGCGGCAAGTCCACGGTGAACGTGCAGGCCGAGGGCGACGTGAACTTCTCCAGTTCCGTTACAGGCGGCACTGTCGATTATATGGCTGCGGCGGTGTACACCAAGGACCAGGCCACCGTGAACATCAGCGGGCAGAATGTCAGCGGCGAAACCAATGCCTATGCGGGCGGCGGCGCGGATGGCACGGTAACGAGCGCCGTGTTCCGCACCACGGCGGGCACGGCCATCAATATCGACACCGCCAGCGACGGCAAGTTCAGCGCCACGTCCTATCAGGAAACATCGCCTTACGACAGTCCCTATACCGGGGTTTCCTGGTCAGGGGGCCGGGCGGCGGGCTTTACATCCCTGGGGCTTGCGGCCTCCGGCAACCTGAATCAGGCCGGTCAGGGCGGCACGTCGGCCATCAACATCAACGCGGGCGATGTGGACATTTCCGCCACAGTGGACGCCGCATCCTCCAAGGGCACGGCCGCTGCCATCTATGCGGGCTATGGCGGCAACGTCAAGATCAATACCTCGGATAAGGGCAGTGAACTGAACATCACGGCCGACGCGCCCAGTTGGGGCATCAGCATTTTCTCCACCAACTACGGCACGACCACCATCAATGCCGGAGCAGGAGACGACGTCATCAACCTCAACGCTTCGGCCCACAACGGCGCGGCGGCCATTGGTCTTGGCTCGCAGGCTGGCGGACAGAACATCATCAACGGCGGCGACGGCAATGACACGCTGAACATAAACGCCACCTTTACGGGCACCCAGACGTTGTCCACCGACTACATGAGCGGCACCCCTGCGGGCGCCTTCGGCATGAACGCGGCATGGGGCGGCGCAGTCAACAAGGTCAGCAATATTGAAAATGTGAACATCACAGCCAACGCCAGCGGCAGCGACACGGGCTGGGCTTACGGCATGTACGCGCATGAAGACTGGCACGGCGCTGTCAAAAACATCATTGAAAATACAGACAGCCCCATTACGGTGGTCATCACGGCCAAGGCCGGAACAGCCGGAGAGGCCTACGCCATGTATGGCGTCCAGAATGCCTCCAATACTATTCAGGGCGGCAGCAAGGCCGGGGACGCGCACGGCGACAGCATCACGCTTACGGGCGATATCGGCGGCAGCTACAATACTGCCAACACCATCATTACCGGCAGCGGCGATGACCACATCGAAATCAACGGCAACCTGCGCAACGGCACAAACACCTTCAACATGGGCGATGGCAACGACATCTTCACGTTGAACGGCAATATCGCGGGCGGCAACAACAAGATTTTGATGGGCGCCGGCGATGGCCGCGTGAATATCTACGGGGATGTCACCGGCGGTTCCACCAGCATCAGCCTCGGCACTGGCGACGACGTCGTGACCATTGACGGCCATGTGCAGGGCAACCTCACCATCACTGGCGGCGACGGCTATGATCTGCTTGTGCTCAAGGCCGACTCCTACGCCGATTTTATCGCCAAGTATGACACCTGGCTGCAAAACAACCTGAGTTCCATCGACGTTGAAGGAATTCATGTGAGCGTCAACGGCCTGAGCGCCGCTGACCAGGCGGACCTGCACGCCTACCTGAACAGCGGCCATTTCAACGGGTATGATGTCACGTATTCTGACAGCACCGTGCCCTTCTCGGCCGCCATGGGCGACGATTTGCCCGATGGCTACCGTGAGGCGGGGCTTTCAGGACACGGCGATCACGACGGCGGATCCGGAAATTCTGGCGGTGACGCTTCTACCCTCAGCCAGGATGCGCACTCCGACAGTGCGAGCGATGATATGAGCACGCTGGCGGCGCAGCATCAGATACACTCCGAGTTCGGCGGCTAGGGTAACGGCGCTTTGAAGTGTTTTGTGAGGGGAAAGGCTTGGTGGGGGAGGGACCCTTTGCAAAAGGGTCCCTCCCCCACGCCCCCAACCCCTAACACTCTTGCAGCCCAAGGTATTTCCTGGTTGGAAACGGGGGCCGGCGGCAGCGTCTTACAGGCGTCACGCCATCGCAAAGGTTACCGCCCTCAAGGACAACTGCCGCCCTGGCGTCATGACAACCGTCGCTCCGGTACATCCGGGGCGGCGGTTTTTTGCGTTCTGGAGAGGATTGCCTTTGGCACGGTACACGTTTAAAGGGTACGGCGCGCCTGTTACGATGCGTAACTGTGTGGGGTATAAGCGTTTGCGCTCTTACGTCGGGCGTCTGCTCACGCAGCTGGAGGTTCCGTTGTCAATGCAAACGCTCGGACAGGAATATCATGTCACTCCCCACCGGGCTCTTGCCCGCGAAGTGGCGGCATGCAATTATGTGACAGCGTGGTCCGTTGCACGAACAATTTTTTAGGGGAGACGCCATGCCCACAGGCAACAAGCTGAAACCCTGGCCGTTCCTGGCCGGATATATCTGTCTGGCTGGCGGCGCGTTTGCCCTGTGGCTGCCCATACTCGGGCTGCTGCCTCTGCCTGTGCTTCCATGCGCCTTTGTGGCGCGACGCGTGGCCCTGGCGCGTCAGGACGTTGTGGCAGCGGGGCATGCCTTGTGGCAGCTACGTACGTTCTGGCTGCTTTTTATGTTGCTGGTGGTCCTGATGGGGCTGTTTGCGGCCGTGGGCATTGTTTTCAGCGAGGCTGCGGTTCTGGACCTCGTGGAGGGCATAGGCGACGCCTACAGCGCCAACCAGATCGACATGGGCGTGGTGCTGGAGCGTTTCTGGGCCATAGGCGAAATCCGCTATTTTACCTGGGCGGGCCTGTGCTGGCTGGCGCTGGCGCAGGTGTGGCCGCTCAAGCGCATTCTCCAGGGCGTATGGGCGCTGTTTGCGGGATGCGTCCCCACCGGGCCCGGACGCGGCGTAAAATGTCTGGCCCTTGCCGTGGCCCTTGCTGTGCAGGGGGGCATACTGGCCCTTATACTGACCACCTAGACCAGATTAACTTTGAGAATGGACATTCTCAAAGTTTAAGACACGCATGCTTCGGCGCTTAACAGCGCAAATAAATAGCGGTGCTGTCTTCGCGGCAGCCGTTGCCCGCAGGGCTTACGGATGGCGACAGCGATTGTAAGGGACAAACCGTGTCGTTACGCATGCTGTCTTCAAGCGTAGTTTCCTGCGTCACAACGCTTTAAGCATCCGTAAGCCCTGCGGGCAACGGCTGAAGCTGCGCTTACGCCTTCGCTGCGGGCGCCTGCTCACGCAGTCGCCAGAGCAATTTCAAAGTGAAAATGCTCTAGGCAGGAAGCGCAACCCGGAACACAACGCGGGCCTGCTTTTTGCGCACGCGCGGCGTCTCCGCGCACTGCACCCGCAAATAGTGCCGCACACACAGTGCCTGCACAGCTTGTCTGAGAAGAGTCTGCGAGAATTGCCTGCGAAGGTTCTCTGAAAAAATGTCTGCACATTGTGCCTGTGCAATTGCCCCGCACATTCCACCTGTGCAAATTGCCCGCGAGCATTCCCCACGTAGCGACACCGCACACCGTCACGGCAAATCTTCCATCACAACGTCTCCGCCCCTGCACGGTCGCGCGCCGGAGCGGGCGGCTTCACCCATTGGGACGATGCTCTGACAACGGCACGATGTTTCAGTTTGTCGACGTGTCGCGGCTGGCGTCGACCTTGACCTGCCGCATGTAGTTGTACACGGTGTAAATGGACACGCGCATGGCCTTGGCCAGATACTGCACCATCCCCTTGATGAGAAAAGCCCCTTCTTCATCCATGATGCGCACAAAGTTGAGTTTTTCTTCCCGCGTCATGGTGGCGGGGTGTTTGCCCGCCCGCCGTATGGCCGTCTCGATGATGGCGTCGCTGGTTTCGCCAAGGCAGGAGGGAAAAGCCTCGCTCATCTCCTTGCCCGGGGCGTTTTCAAAGCGCAGCAAGGCGTGCAGCACGCCCTGAAAGCGTTCCAGATCCGTCAGGTCAAAGTGTATGCACACAGCCCCTATAACCTCACCCGCACTGGTGCGCAAAAAACTGATGGACGATTTGAGCGTCTGTCCTGAAGGCGTTGTGGCGGCATAGGCTATGATGTCCTGCACATTGTCGCCGCCCTGACGCCACGCCTTGGTGACCATATTGGTGGCCGGAGCGCCCACATTGCGCCCGGTAAGGGAACCTTCGATGTGGATGATGGAGTGCTCAAGGTCGTTGAAGTCGTGTACCGCCACTTCGCAAAAAGGGCCCAGGGTACGGGCCACCATACCGGCCATGCGTTTGGCGTTGGCAAAGATGGCCTGGGCTTCCGCCACGCGGCAGTTGATTTTTTCCACATCCGGCGAATAGACGCGGGCGCTTCTGGCGCTGCGGCGGGGGGCGGCTGCGGGCCGCGGTGGAGAGATCTTGCGACTTTGCTTGGGCATGCGGGCCTCCCGTGGATCACAGCTGCCCACCATGTCCGACAGCAGTGTTTTGCTATAGAATTTTATGCAGGCTACATGAAAAAGACAGTATTGTGTACCCCCCGACTCCACAAAAAAACGATAAAAATCGGTGATACGTAGTATGCATCGGCGTGTCCGGGGAATTTTCGGGCGGACTGCCGCAGGCCCCGGAAAAAAGGGCGGCGGGCAAAACAAGAGCCACCCGTGCGGCGGGTGGCTCTTGAGTGATATGCGCCAAAAGCTTTTTCCTGATCGGTGCGGCAGTGCGGCCCATCGTGCCGTCCGGGAAAAGGCGTTTTATCAGGCGGCGTTTACGGCTTTCTGGGTTCCTTGGTCAGGTCGTCGGCGCTTTCCTTGGCGTGGCGCACAAGGATGGCGGCAGCGCCGGGGGTTTCGCCAAGGCCTTTGAGGTGGGTGTCAACCTTGATGCCGGCCTTTTTGAGCTGGGTAGCCCAGGAGTCGTCCTCATCGCCTGCAAGGTCGTTGCGGGCATGGTCGCCCGCCACCAGCATGAGGGGTGCGATCACAACGTGCTTGACCTTGGCGGCCTTGAGCTCCTTGAGCAGGTCTTCAAAGCTGCGCGCGCCTTCCACCGTGGCCATGTGGATGTTTTTGTCAGTGGCCGTGAAAACAGCGCGCACGCCTTCAAAGGCCAGGTCTGCGCGGCCATGGCTCTGGCCGTGGCCCATGAGCACAAGGGCGGTGTTTTTGCCGCGTTGGCTTTTGGTGTCGGCCAGAATGGCGGCCAGAAGTTCCTGGGCGTCAGGCTTGGACTCAAGCATGGGGCGGCCCATAAAAACGGCCTCAAAACGGCCGGGGTTCTTGCTCACGTCAAGCAGCACGGCCCTTTCAAGGGCGGTAAATTCTTCACCGGCCAGAACATGCAGGGACTGCACGCGCACGACCTTTACGCCGTCCTTGGCAAGCTGGGCCATGCCGTCGCTGATGCCGCCCACAGGATGCCCCTGTTCGGCCAGCTTTTTGCGAATGATCTGCGATGTGTAGGCCCAGACCACAGGCGCGCCGGGAAAGGCTTTTTTGAATTCCGCATCCACAGCCTTGAAGGCGGGCTGGGCTTCGGGAACACTGGTGCCGAAAGCTACCAGCAGGATGCCTTCCTTGGGGGCAGCGGCGTCTGCGGCGTAGCTTGTGCCGTGCACGGCAAGCGCCGCGAGCAGCAGCAGGACGAAAAGCAGCGGGCGAAGCCCGACGTGTGACAGGGTGCGCGGCATGGCAACCTCCTCAATTTCGCGTTGAAAGGTTCGCAAAAGGGCTTTGGCCCCGGCGGGTGTTCGGACTTGAGGGCTGTGTGGCCGCACGGCCAGCGCCTTGGTTTCGCCTTCACCGCTTGCGCGATTGGCTGTCAAACGCCGCCCTTCCTGAGCAGGCGAAAAGAAACCTTGTCCCCTCTTACCGCAGCGCGACTGTTTTCGACTTGCACGAAATTCCCCGCCAAAAGACCACAGGACAACAGGGAGCGCCAAATGTCAAGGAGGGCGGGAGGTTGCGCCAGCCGCCACATGTGGGTCCGCACCGGGGCTGCAGCGCGGCTTTCTTGGCCGTTTCGGGCGTATTTTTCCTTGTTCTTCCGGCAAATTTCTGCTACATATGCGACCTCTCTTTAAAAAAGGGAAATCATGTTTGGAGGCTGGACATATGGCAGGCTTGGAAACCGGGCACGAAACCGAAATGAATTTCGAGAGTGCTCTCGAAAACTACCTCACTTCCGATTTTGGCGACCTTGAAGAAGGCTCTATCACCAAGGGCGAAATCGTTCGCGTGGACGAAGACAATGTACTGGTGGACGTGAACTTCAAGTCCGAGGGGCAGATTCCCGCGGCTGAATTTCGCGATGCCGCCGGCAACATGGTCGTTTCCGTGGGCGACAAGGTGGACGTGTACGTTGTTCGCAAGAACGAAAACGACGGCACCATTACCCTTTCTTTTGAAAAGGCCAAACGCATGCAGGTTTTCGACCAGCTCGAAGACGTGCAGGAAAACAACAGGGTCATCACGGGCCACATCGTACGCCGCATCAAGGGCGGCTACACCGTGGACATCGGCGGAGTCGAGGCATTTTTGCCCGGTTCTCATGTGGATCTGCGTCCCGTGCCGGACATGGACGCCCTGGTCAACCAGGAGTTCGAATTCCGCGTGCTCAAGATCAACCGCCGCCGCAGCAATGTCATTGTTTCGCGCCGCGTGCTGCTTGAAGAAGAACGCGATTCCAAGCGCCAGGATCTGCTGCGCACCCTCGAAGAAAACCAGACTGTGCAGGGCAAGGCCAAGAACATCACCGAATACGGCGTGTTCGTCGACCTGGGCGGCCTCGACGGCCTGCTGCACATCACCGATATGAGCTGGAAGCGCATCCGTCATCCCAAGGAAATGATCACCATCGGTCAGGAGCTGACCTTGAAGGTGCTTTCCTTTGACCGCGACAACAACAAGGTCTCCCTGGGCCTCAAGCAGCTCGTGCCCGATCCGTGGCAGGATATTTCCGCCCGCTTCCCCGAAGGTGCCAAGTGCACCGGCAAGGTCACCAACCTCGTCGACTACGGCGCCTTTGTGGAACTGGAAGCCGGCGTTGAAGGTCTTGTGCACATTTCTGAAATGTCCTGGACCCGCAAGCTGCGTCATCCTTCCCAGATGGTCCACACCGGCGACGAAGTCGAAGTGGTCATCCTGGGCGTTGACGGCGACAAGAAGCGCATCAGCCTCGGCATGAAGCAGGTTCGTCCCAATCCCTGGGAACTGGTGGCTGAGCGCTATCCCGAAGGCACCATTCTTGAAGGCGTCATCAAGAACATCACCGAATTCGGCATGTTCATCGGCATTGAAGACGGCATCGACGGCCTCATCCACGTGTCCGACATTTCCTGGACCAAGAAGGTGCGCCATCCCAACGAAATGTACAAGGTCGGCGACACCGTGCAGGCCAAGGTGCTGACCGTTGATCAGGAAAGCGAAAAGTTCACCCTGGGCGTCAAGCAGCTGGTGGACGATCCCTGGGGCCACGTGCCCACCACCTACCCCGTGGGCTGCACCATCAAGGGAACCGTGACCAACATCACCGACTTCGGCCTCTTTGTTGAAGTGGAAGAAGGCATTGAAGGCCTGGTGCATGTTTCCGAGCTGTCCAGCAAGAAGGTCAAGACCCCGGCCGAAATCTACAAGGAAGGCCAGGAAATCCAGGCCAAGGTCATCCACGTCAGCGCTGAAGAGCGCCGCCTTGGCCTGTCCATCAAGCAGATCAAGGACGAAGAAGAACGCCGCAAGCCCAAGGAATTCCATTCCGGGCCGCAGGAATCCGGACAGAGCCTGGGCGACCTGCTCAAGCAGAAGTTCGAAGAAAGCGAAAACGGCTAGTCCGTTTGGCAAACAGTATCAAGGGCGCTTCCACTGGAAGCGCCCTTTTTGTATCATCCGGTTACCGAAACGCCAGTGGCAGGCGGCATTGCCGTTGTGCGCCGCGCCTGAAAGCGCCCGAGGCGTGTTTTTGGGGGGTGCGGCTGTCAGCGCCCGCCTGCCTGTTCTCGTACAAGATGTCGTCACGCAACATGCCGCAGCCCGGATGCAACGTTATGGATAATTTTACACTGTTCGACATGAACATGGTGCTGGATATGCTACCCAACGCCATATTCCTCAAAGACGAGAATCTGCGTTTTGTTTTTGTGAACAAGGCCTATGAAAAAATGTTCGGCGTGCAGCGAGAGGATGTTTTGGGCAAGTCCGTGCTGGAGGTGACCTACCTGCCGGAAGAAGAGCGAAAAATGTACCAGGCCGATGATCTGGCGACCCTGGAGACCCAGGCGTTCAAGCACTATATTTTCAGTTACAGGTTCGCCGACGGCAAGATGCACACCTGCCTGCACTGGAGCGGCGGCTTTACGGACAAAAATAACGTGCGCGGCTTTCTTGGGGTCATTGTGGACATCACGGAGCAGAGCCATACCATAGGCATGCTGCGCAGCCAGCTGAACTCGATGCTCGACAGGGTCAGGCTGGCGGATGAAAGCAGCATGAAGGATTCGCTCACCCAGTTGCAGACCAGAAAATATCTCGATCTCGTGCTGGACAGGTTCGCCAGGGTGGAAAAACGGCCATTCTGCTGTGTCATGCTGGACGTGGACAGATTCAAGGATATCAACGATACGTTCGGGCATCTGGCGGGCGACAGCGTGCTCAGGGAGGTGGGGGCGGCCATCCGCCAGTGCGCGCGCAGCAGCGACATCCTCTGCCGTTATGGCGGGGACGAATTTGTGGTACTGCTGCCGAACTGCGGCCTCAATAATGCCGTGCCCATAGCGGAAAAAATACGCGGCGCTGTGGCCGCAACGGTGTCCAGGCCGGACGGCAAGCCCGTGAGCGTGAGCCTCGGCTGTAGCGAGCACAATGGCCGGGGGGACGGTCTGCAAACGCTGCACGAGGCGGACAAGGCGCTGTATGCGGCAAAGCAGGCTGGTCGTAACCGGGTTTGCGCAGCGCTTCTGTGGTAAGGCGCGGATGCAGTTTACGCGCAGCGGCGGCCGCGGCGGCAGAATTTCACACCAAGGGCGCACGCGGCCGTTTGCGACGGGTATATGACGACACATGGCCCTCCATGGCGCGATACCGCACTTCATGCGGCATGTTATGACCATAAAAACCCGCCCGGCTTTGTCTGAAGCCGGGCGGGTTTCGTATATCCTCTGTGGCCGTTTCATTGCGTGCGGGCAGGCCACCCGCGCGGCAATCCCTTGGTGGCGCCCCGGTCTCGCCAGCCTTCGCCTACCGACGAAGCTTCTGGCCGTCATAGCTGGGCGAGGCCGCTCGCGTAGTCCCAGAGCAGTGTTGAGGCGAAACTGCGCTATTCGGGGAACAGGATTTTTTTCAGAACAGTGTCGATCTTGTCGTCATTTCCGGTGATGGAGTCATAGGCGGTCTGCAGCGAGGCGGGCCATTCTTTGTCGCTGGCGTCGCTCATGAACATTATGAGGTAGTCATGGTCGGCCACCACATCCACGTTCATGAGCATGCCGTTGCTGGTGGTGGTGAAGGTCCAGCCGCCGTCCTCGGAAGGTTCGGGCGCGCTGCCCTTCATCTGGCGTGAAAGCTTGGCTGCAAAATCCTTGTCGGAAAGGTTGCCAGCCTCGCTCTTGGTGTACAGGGCGATGGAAAAGAAAGAGTCTTTCGAGGCCGTTACGGTCACGACGCCGTCTTTTTCCTGAGCGGTGCAGCCGGCGGGTACATCTATGCTGAAATGGGCGAACTTCACTTCCTTGGCCTGAGAAGGCAGGGCCAGGGCCAGAAGAACCAGACAGCAGACGGGGAACATGAGAAACTTTTTCAGCATTTCGTCCTCCTGAAAAACGGGCATTGCTGGGCAAGCTTTGTCACGCTGTCCGGTATTTGTCCATAAAAAAATATGGCGGAGAAAATTTAGTAAATATAGTGTGTTATACGCTATCTTACAGTAAGAATTTTATGCAGCAGGGGGGCCAGTTCGGGCGTCTTGCTTTTTACTGAAGCGTAGGCGCTGCTGATGTCTTCGGGCCATTCCGCCTTGTTCAGGTCGGTGAACAGCTCCACCACGTGCGCTTCATCAGCCATGACAAGCACATCAAAGGGCACCATGGCGATTTTTACCGTAAAGCCATAGCCGTCTTCGCCCACCTGGCTCACGGGCCCGCCCTTGATGCTGCGGGACAGGTTTTCGGCGTATTCCTTCAAGGAAACGTCCCTGGCGCGGTCGGTTACGTTAATGGTGAAAAAATGGTCTTCATCGTCAAGCACAAAGAGCGCGCCGTCCCGCGTCATGAAGTGGCACGAGTCGGGAATGTCTATGGTCACAAAGGCAAGGTCGTAGGGTTTTGCATGGGCTGGGGCCGCGGCAAAAGCCAGGCTCAGAGCCAGCAGCAAAAAGGTCAGGAAACGCTGGTGCGGCATAATGTGTTCTCCGGGTATGCCCAAGGTGTTTGGGAATGCGTGGTGGGTGTTAGCGTGTCGATCCGCCGGAACTGCTCTGCCCGCTGCGGGCGCAGACGCTTGCGTTGAGGCAGCGCGCGGCGTGCCCGCCCAAGCATGCCTCAATATGCCCGACGTATGCGCGGCTATGCACAGATACGCGCAAG
This sequence comes from Desulfovibrio simplex, assembly GCF_055387835.1. NCBI lineage: Bacteria > Pseudomonadati > Thermodesulfobacteriota > Desulfovibrionia > Desulfovibrionales > Desulfovibrionaceae > Desulfovibrio > Desulfovibrio simplex. The sequence continues at coordinate 3,008,511 of NZ_AP042377.1, read as the reverse complement.
GTGTGCGCAATGCGGGCGGGCACGGCCCATGACGGACTTGTGTCCGCCATGGTGGGCCTGTTGCCCCGCCTTGATAAACGCGCAGTTAAGGAAACGCTGATTAGAGCAATTTAACTTTTAAATTGCTCTAAAGAGCCTCTTGGAAACGCGCAGTTGTTTCGTTTGGCAAGGCGCGATCTTTTTTTGAAGCAGGAGTGGACTCTTCCGTCCTCGACTGTTTCAAAAAAAAGTGAGGCAACGCCGCCAAACGGAATAAATCAGCGTTTCCTTAAAACTGGTATAAAAAGGCCGGGCTGCGCGGGTCGGTCTGGCCGCCGCTGCTGTGCAGGCCCACAAGGGCCGCGAGCCCGCCGATGGAGTCCGCATCCAGGCCGAGCATGGCCGTGAGCCCACGTCCCAGCCAGTTGCCTTCCTTGGGGCGGGTCAGCAGTTTGCGGTCAACGGGCACGCCCGCCTTTTGCGCCAGCCAGCGCTGCGCCTGCTCGCGGCCGCCCATTTCGTCCACAAGACCGAGCCTGAGCGCTTCCTGTCCGGTATAGACCTTGCCGTTGGCCAGCTTGACGACCTGCTCGCGCGGCATTTTGCGGCCCTGGGCCACAATGTCCACAAACTGACTGTACATGTCGTTGAGCACTCCCTGAAAATAGGCGCGCTGTTCGGGCGTCATGGGCCGCATGTATGAGGCGGCGTCTTTGTACGCGCCGACCACAAGGGTTTCCTGCCCCACGCCCACCTTGTCCATAAGGCCCTGGAGCTGGGGCACGTCCATGCGCACGCCGATGGAGCCCGTCACTGTCGAGGGGTTGGCGAACACGCGCTGCCCGGCCATGCTGACCATGAGCCCGCCGGACGCAGCCATGGAGCCCATGCTGACGGCCACGGGCATTTTTTGCGCCACCTCTTTCAGGGCGTCATAGATTTCCTGCGAGGCCGCCGCGCCGCCGCCGGGCGAATCCACACGCACGAGAATGCCCTTGACGGAAGGATTCTGCGCCATCTTGCGCAGCCATTCGAGCGTGGGTTCAGCGGAAAGTATGGGGCCGTTCACCGAGACAAGGGCGATGCGGCCGCCGCCCGTGAAGGAAGTTCCATCATCGCTTGCCTTGACGATAAGGCCGCCAAGCAGGGCCAGAACCAGCATGATGCCGCCCCAGAACAAAATGGGACGCCTTTTGCGGAAGGGGCGGCGCAACAGGGTTTTCCATACCTCCGCCGGGATCTGGGCCAGGGGGCAGGCGGTTGCGCAGCCCGTCTGGACGGGCTGCGGGGTGGCCTGCTGGACAGGCTGCTGCACAGGTTGCGGGGCGGTCTGCGCAGCGGCAGCCGCGCCGTTGCCGCCATTGGTGGAAGGGCTTGGAGTCCCTATCATGGACAGGGGCTCGTCATAGGAAAATTCTTTATCACTCACGTTGTAATCCTCTGCGGAACGGGCCTGGGCTCTTTCGCAATTGCGGGCGCAAAGCGCCTACATTTTTGGCTGCATGGCTTCGGGCCACAGTTCGGCCGCCTGCTCACGCAGTCTGTATTTTTGTATCTTGCCGCTGGCCGTAAGGGGAAAGCCGGAAATCATAGCAACATACTTTGGAATCTTGAACCAGGCGATCTTGCCCCGGCAGAACGCGCGCACGTCCTCGGGCTGTATCTCGACGCCGGGACGGGGGATGATGAAGGCCGCCACTTCTTCACCATACTTGAAGCTGGGCACGGCGACCACCTGCACGTCCAGAACGCCTGGCATGGACAACAGGTATTCTTCCACCTCGCGGGGGTACACGTTTTCGCCGCCACGGATGATCATGTCCTTGATGCGCCCTGTGATGCGCAAATAGCCCTCTTCGTCCATCACGCCCAGGTCGCCGGAGTGCAGCCAGCCATCGGGACTGATGGCCTTGGCCGTATCTTCGGGCATATTGTAGTAGCCCTTCATGACATTGTAGCCCCGGCAAAGGATTTCTCCAACCTGGCCGCGCGGCAGTTCCTCACAGGTTTCGGGATCTGCCACGCGCACCTCGATGCCCGGCATGGCGCAACCCACGGTTTCGCAACGCTGCTCCAGGCTGTCGTGCATGTCGGACTGCGTCATGACCGGCGAGCCTTCGGTCAGGCCGTAACAGATGGTGATCTCCTTCATGTTCATGTCACCGATGACGCGGCGCATGAGGGGTTCGGGGCAGATTGACCCCGCCATGATGCCTGTGCGCAGGCTGGACATGTCAAAGCGGTGAAAGAGCTTGTGCTCCAGCTCGGCCAGAAACATTGTAGGCACGCCGTAGAGGGCGGTGCAACGCTCGGCGTCAACGGCGGCCAGCACCTTGAGCTGGTTGAACGACTCAAGGATGACCATGGTGGCCCCGTGATTGACGCAGGCCGACACGCCGAGCACACAGCCGAAGCAGTGAAAGAGCGGCACGGGCAGGCATACGCGGTCATTGGGGCCGAAGTTCTGGTGGCGGCCTATCCAGTAGCCGTTGAGCCCCACGCCCACATGGGTGAGCATGACCCCGCGCGGAAAGCCCGTTGTGCCGGACGTGTACTGCATGTTGATGACGTCCCAGGGGTGCAGCGTAGCCTGCCGGGCCTGGTATTCCTCGTCATCCACCATGACGGACAGGGAAAGGATTTCGGGCACGGAGTACATGCCCCGGTGTTTCTCCATCCCCAGAAAGCAGACGCGCTTGAGATGGGGCAGGCTTTTGCACACGAACGAGCGGCGGGCCTGCACGCGCAGTTCGGGCGCGATGCGGTACAGGGTGTCCAGATAATCGTGGTCGCGCACGCTGTCGATAAGAAAGAGATTTTCGCATTCCGAATGGGTGAGCAGGTAGCGCAGCTCATGTTCGCGGTAGTTGGTGTTTACCGTAATGAGTATGGCGCCGATCTTGGCAGTGGCAAATTGCAGGGCGACCCAGTAGGGCACGTTGGTGGCCCATACGGCCACTTTTTCGCCCTTTTGCACGCCAAGGGCCATGAGTCCCTTGGCAAAACGGTCAACAACCTCGCCAAACTCCCGCCAGGTCTGACGAAAGTCGCGGTCGGCATACACAAGCGCCTCATTGTCGGGGAAGCGGCTTATGGTGTGGTCAAGAATCTGCCCCAGTGTCCATTCGCGTAATTCAAACTGGGCCTGACGCTGGCGAACTTTTTCTTCCATAATGTCTCCTGTGGCACGCGTGCGGCAATTGGTCGGGCGGAAATGTTTCAGTTGGTCCTACGAGTTGTAGGTCACGGCCAGAATTTCCACCGGCTCGTCACCCGCCGCGCCCACAAAGTGGGGCACGATGGAATTGTAGTAGATCGTTTCGCCGGGTTTGAGCACGTAGTTTTCGCGTCCGTAGACCACAAGCAGCGTGCCCTTGAGTACAAATATGAATTCTTCACCCTGATGCGAACTGGTTTTGCGTTCACCGGCGTCGGGGAAAATACGGATGTGGAACGGCTCCATGTTGCGGTCGTTCTTGCCCTTGCCCAAAGGCTGATAGGTGTAGCTCGGGCGGGGGATGCGGCCGGTGTGCAGGGCTTCTTCGCCTTCACAGTCGTTGCTGATACAGGCGATGATGGGGTCGTGGGTAAACTGGTCGTCCAAAAAAGTTCCCAGGCGCACGCCAAGGGCGCGGGCCACCTTTTGCAAGGGGCCGATGCTGGGGTAGATGGCGTCGCTCTCCAGCTTTTGTAGATAATTCTGGTCAAGACCGGTATCCCGGGCCAGTGTTTCAAGGTCAACTTCGCGTTCTTCACGGAATGACCGTATGCGGGAACCAATGGTGCGGGCAGAGGGCATGGCGGGCTCCTGACTGTGACCCGGCCTGGATGCGTTGGTGCGCTGGCTTTCCGGGCGGGTTTTTCTGAGGTGATTGGAAGGTCAATATGGGCCTCAACCTAGCTAAAACCTGGCTCCCCCGCAAGCCTTGGCATCACTGCTGCTGCCGGGCATCCCTGCTGACAGAGCGGGGCTTGTGCGCTACTGTGTCGCATGAACGAAAAACTCACAGTACGGCGGGCTTTTGTGGCCTCCGGGCAGGTACAGGGCGTGGGCTTTCGCCCCTTTGTCTACAGGCTCGCGCATGAGGGCGGCCTCACGGGAACCGTGGGCAACACCTCGGAAGGCGTACGTATGGAAGTGCAGGGCGCGGAGAAAGAGGTGCGCCGCTTCGGCCAGCGCCTGCAGGCTGAGCTTCCCCCTCTGGCCCGTCTCACCGGACTGAAAGAGGAAGACCTGCCAACTGTGCAGCAGGAGGACGCCTTTGCCATTGTGCAGAGCAGCGGTCATGCCGGGCACAGCGTGCTGGTCAGCCCGGATGTGGGCGTGTGCGCCGACTGCCTGGCGGACATGGCTGATCCGCAAAATCCGCGTTACAACTATCCTTTCACCAACTGCACCAATTGCGGCCCGCGCTATACCATCACCCGCTCCATTCCTTACGACAGGGCCGTCACGTCCATGAGCTGCTTTCCCCTGTGCCCGCGCTGCTCGGCGGAATACGCTGATCCGGCGGACAGGCGTTTCCACGCCCAGCCCGTGGCCTGCCCGGTTTGCGGACCAATGCTCTGGTTTGTGGACAAAGAAGAAGCGGCGGCAGGGGGTACCCGTCCGCAGCAGTGCTGCGCGCAGGACAAGGAAACTCTGGCGCGCCTGGCTCTGGAGCGCTCGGGCCAGGTGCTGCTGGAAGGGGGCATTCTGGCCATCAAGGGGCTCGGCGGCTTTCAGCTTGCCTGTGATGCCCGCAACGCCCGGGCCGTGGCCCTGCTGCGGCAGCGTAAAAACCGTCCGCACAAGCCGCTGGCGCTCATGGCTGGCGATCTTGCGACCGTCCGCTCCCTTTGTGATCTCACGCCGGAGCATGAGGCTCTGCTCGTAAGCCCGGAAAAGCCCATTGTGCTCTGCCCGCGCCGCCAGGAGGGCGAACCGCCCGCACTGCCGTCGCAGGTGGCCCCGGATACGCGGCAGGTGGGATTCATGTTGCCCAACACCCCCCTGCACAGCGTGCTTTTTGACTGGCTGGCCGCCCGCGCGCCGCAGCCGCCAGTTCTGGTCATGACCTCGGCCAATGCCGGGGGCGAGCCCATCTGTCTGGGCAACAGGGAGGCGCTTGAGCGCCTGCCGCACCTTGCGGACGCCTGGCTGCTGCACGACAGGGACATCCTGGTGCGCGTTGACGACAGTGTCATCACTTTGCAACCGCAGGCAGGCCCGGCAATGGCTGCCGCCCTTCCCGGCTCGGCGCGGCCAGACAGGGGCGAGCCGCTTTTTTACCGTCGCGCGCGGGGCTATGTGCCGCGCCCCGTGTTTCTTGCTGACAGCGGGAATACGCCAGATACGGAGGCTACGGCAGGTACGGCGGATCCGGCGGAGGCTGACAGCCCCGCGCCTGCCTGCGTTCTTGGCGCAGGAGCCGAACTCAAGGCCACGGTCTGCCTCACGCGCGGCCATGAGGCCTTTGTGGGCCAGCATGTGGGCGATCTGGAAAACCCGTCGGTTATGGCTTTTTACGAAGAGGTGGTCACGCATCTGGAAAATCTGCTGGAGGTTCGCCCCCAGGCCCTTGTCTGCGACCTGCACCCCGACTTTCTTTCCACGCGCTATGCCGAAGCCCGCGCCGCGCGCGAGGGTCTGCCCCTGTGGCGTTTGCAGCATCACGCGGCCCACGCCGCCGCTGTTTTGGCCGAGAACGCCTGTTTCAGTCCGGCTCTGGCCTTGTGTCTGGACGGTACGGGACTTGGCGACGACGGCACGGTCTGGGGCGGCGAACTGCTTGTTATGGATCTGGGCAGGCCGGAATGGCGGCGGCTGGGGCGGCTCTCCCCCTTCGCCCTGCCGGGAGGGGACGCCGCCGTGCGCGAACCGTGGCGCATAGCCCAGGGCCTCATAACCCAGGGCATGAAAGGTCAGGCTGCGGAATACCGCCATCCGGATGCGGCAGGCGCGCTGGCTGGCGCGCCCTGGTTGCCTGAGCATGCCTCGGCATCCCGCGCCGTGGGGGAAATGCTGGCGCGTGGCATCAACTGTCCCGCCACTTCCAGTTGCGGGCGGCTGTTTGACGCCGTGGCGGCGCAGGCCGGCCTGTGCATGACCACCACCTACGAGGGGCAGGCTGCCATACGGCTGGAGGACGCGGCCAACCGGGCGCAAGGCTCGCTGGGGGCCGTGCTGGCCGGTCGCACGCCCATGGCGGACATGCGTAAACTTCCGGGCATGATCTGGCCCGTGGGCGTGACCGAGCGCGACGGCCTTCTGGAGCTGGACAGCGCCGGACTTTTTGGCAGGGTCGCGCGGGGCCTTGCGGACGGCATGCCCGTGGCCGAGGCGGCAGGGCGTTTTCATCTCAGTCTGGCGGAGGCTCTGGCGGGCATGGCGGGCAGGGCCGCCAGATCGCTTGGCATCACGACCGTGGGCCTGAGCGGCGGCGTCATGCAGAACGCCATTATGGCGCGGCTGCTGCCTCAGGCCCTGAGCCACATGGGGCTGAAGACGCTCACCCACCATGAGCTGCCGCCCGGCGACGGCGGCCTGTCCCTGGGGCAGGCCGTGTGGGGCAGAAGAATGCTGGCCGCCGCGCGCAGTACGGCCTGCTGAAGCAATGCCGCGTGGGAGTGCTTTGTGGGGGAGGGACCCTTTTGCAAAAGGGTCTCCTCCCCCACACCCCCTCCCCCTAAAACCTTTATTATAACTTAACAGGGTACAATGAGGTCTCTGCTCTGAAGCAGGGGGGAGGCAGCATCTTCTTGGCGTCACATTATCTAAAGTCTGTCTGTTCAAGGCCCGGTGCGGTTGGGTTGCCGCCTGCATCCGACTACCTGAAGCCGGCCACAGCCCGTCCCTGTTTGAGGGCCACGCGCCCCAGGGGCAGGTCGCGCCACCACAGTGCGGCCTCGCGTCCCTGAAGTCCCGTCTGGCGGCTCTGGCCGCTGAGCAAGGCGCTGATGTCGCCAATGTCTTCCAGAACAAGACTTGTGCTGGCGTCGGGTTTTTCGGGCATCAGGGCTCGCAGGCGCGAGGCCGCGTCCAGCCTGCCGCCGCAAAGCTTGCCCAGCAGCGCCCCCTGCCAGATGCAGTTCTGCGGCAGAAGGGCCGCGGCCTGAGCCGGAATGAAGCGCACGTGTTCGCCATACAGCACGGCCTGGCCAGGGGGCAGCAGGGCCGGATCGCACGTGGGCCCGGCAAGGCAGTCCGGGGGCAGGACCTGCCCCAACGCCTGCCCCGAAGGGCGGGACGCGCGGGCGGGTTTTTTGCGCCCAAAGCGCGAGGAACCGGAAAATTCGGAGTCCGATACAGACCTTGGGGAAAATCCGTCCGTACTGCCGGATGCGGCGGCTGGCGCGCCGTACGGCTCGCTGTCCGCCCCTTTGCCCTGTGTGTTGGCTGCTCCGCAGTCCGGGGTGCTGTCTGCTCCACAGGCCGGCATGGCGCCGGACTTGCGCAGACGGGCCACATAAAATCCCTGGGCCTGGGAGCGTGCGCCATCCACCCGCAGGGTGCCTTCGCCGCCGGGCAGCTCTTCCCAGACAAAACCGGGAATGGGCGCAAGATGATCGCGCACAAGGCCCAGTTCCTCTTCGGCAAAGCGTACCTGATCTTCGTTTTCAGCCACATTGGTCGTGCAGGTCGAGTAGACGAGGCTCCCGCCGGGAGCCAGCAGGCGCGCGGCATGACGCAGCAGGCGCTGTTGCAGGCTGGTGAGGCTGTCCAGCTTGTCCCCCTGCCAGAGTTTGAGCACCTGTGGATGCTTTTCGGCCGTGCCCCAGCCGGAGCAGGGCGGGTCAAGCAAAATGGTGTTCCACGAACCGGGGCGCAGGGGCAGGGCATCGCCGCTGTAGGAGCAGGTGCCCGCCTGGATCAGGTTGCACTGGTGCAGGTTGGCGCGTAGCGTGCCCAGGCGCGTCGGCGAGGGTTCGTTGCCCAGCACAAAGCCTGTGCGCCCCACAAGCTGCGCCAGAAAGCCCGTTTTGCTGCCGGGGCTCGCGCACATGTCCAGCACCGAGGCTCCCACAGCCGGGGCCAGGGCCACGGGCGGCAGCATGGATGAGCGGTCCTGAATGTAAATATAGCCAAAAAAGGCCGCCAGCGAACTGCCCAGGGGGCGTGGTTCGGCCAGCAGGCGGTGGCACAGGGGGGAAAAAGGCTCGGGCTCGAATTCGTACCCCTGAGCGCGCAAAAGGGCCTCCACGGCTGTGGTATGCCTATCTTCACAAACAATACGGAATGAACGGGCGGCTGGCTTGGACATGGCGGCATAGTATGGGCAGGCGGTCAGGGCCGCAAGAGCTTTTTGCCGGAAAATCCGCGTTTACGGCATTTCCAAGATGTTGCGCGCCGCGCCAACTGCGGGTATAGTGCGCCCGTGTGGCATCCATGCGGCGCCACGCCATCCGCGCCCGGCGCGGGTGAGCCCCGTGGGCCTGACTGCTGCCGGATAGTTACGGCTGGCACGGCCCCAGGAAACCTGATCATCGGTTTTTTTTTGAGCTTCAGGCGTCACTACAGCCGTTGATATGGCCGTATGGCAGCCCTGCACCGATTTTTGCGACGCGCTACGCCCAGAAACGGTCTTGCACGCCGTACGTAAAAGCCGCCCTGATCGGAGCTTCCTTTACTTTACCGGGAATCTGGCAAGATACCCAAGGAGAACGGAATGAAATTTGCCATGCGACTGACTTTTGCGGTCTGCCTCGCGCTGCTCGCCGCCGGGTTGACCCCGACGGCGCAGGCTGCAGCCAAGAGTGCCGTGGTGCTGCCCTTCACGGTGAACGCGCCGCAAAGCTACGCCTATCTTTCCAAGGCCGTTCCGGCCACCATTCAGGGCCGTCTGAACCGGCCCGGCGTGCTTGATGTGCGCCCTGTGCAGGGCAAGGCATCTTCGCAGGCGGAAGCCAGCAAGGTCATGCAGTCCTCCGGCGCGGACTACACCGTGTGGGGGGCGGTCAATGTGGTGGGCAATGACTGCACCATTGAAGTCAACAGCGTGGACAAAGCCGGAAAAACCTGGAGCAAGACCGCCCAGAGTTCCGTGAGCGGCCTGACTGGCGCTGTGCAGAACCTGAGCGCCGCCCTGGGCCAGGAAGTGTTCGGCATAGCCGGCGTTCGCGCCCCCGGCAGCACGGCGGCCTCCGGCCCCCGTGGCGCGGTGGCTCCCGGAGGCGACATCATCGCCAATGAAACGGGGCAGCAGCAGGTGTACCTGAACCCGCAATTCCGTTATCAGGGCGCCGGTTCCGGCGACGGCTCCCGTCTGCGCAGCCAGCGTCTGCCCTACGCCATGGTGGGCATGCTGGTGGGCGACTTCAACGGCGACGGCAAGAACGAAATCTGCGTGATGAGCGATAACCATCTGCGCATCTATTCCTGGGACGGCGCAAGCCAGCTCAAGCTGCTGGGTGAAACCCTTGTTTCGCGTTCCAACCAGAACTTCTCCATGCGGGCCATCGACCTCAACCGCGACGGCGCCATGGATATTGTGGTCGCCACCTTTGAAAACGAGAGCAACCGCCCGTACACCTATTTCTTCAGCTTCAAGGGCAACAAGTTCACCCAGGTGGCGGAGCGCATCCCCTACTTCGCGAGCGTGCTGCGTGTGCCGCCCACCTTTGCGCCCACCCTCGTGGGCCAGAGCTGGGATTCGCTCAAGCTTTTTGCCCCCGGCGTCTACACCATGGTGAAGACCAGCGGTAAGTACTCCTTCGGTTCCCGGCTTGACCTGCCCACTGGGGCCACTGTCTTCAACGTGACATGGTTGCCCGGCGGCAAGAACGGCAAGGGCGAGCAGCTCATCATGCTGACCGACGACGAGCGCCTCAAGGTCTTCCAGGGCAATGGCAATACGCTCGTCCATACCACCATGGAGCGCTTCTCCGGCTCGGCCACCGGCATGGACCACTACAAGGGCATGCCCGGCCTCGGCGTTGACAAGAACTACCAACTGCCCAGCAAGTACTATGCGCCCATGAATCTTATCGCTGCCGACATCGGCCATACCGGCGAATACACCCTGCTGATCAACAAGCCCATATCCACGGCTTCGCAGATATTCGACCGCTACCGCTACTTCCCGCAGGGCGAAATTCATGCCCTGTACTGGGACGGCGTGGGCCTCGGCCTCAAGTGGAAGACGCGCCGCATCCGTGGTTCTGTGGCTGCTGTGGATCTCGCTGACGTCACCAATAACGGCACCCTTGATCTTGTGGTGGGGCTGAATACCTCGCCGGATCTCGGCGTGGGCAGCCGCCAGTGCATGATCACGGCCTACCCGCTGGACGTTTCGGCCACGAATCCCAACGTGCCGGCTGATATGAGCGACTTTGAAGTGAGCCCCAATTAGAGCATTTAAACGTTGAAAAAAGTTCGATGCTCTAACGCCGCACTCCCGTGCGGCGCTAGAGCGTGGCGCGGATTCTGCCGAAAATCGCATCGTTCGGCAGAATGACAAATTGAAATGTGACGCATTTCGAGTGTTAAAGCTCTAGATAACGTCGGGGGCGGACAGCCCGCCGCAAAACGAGCGGGCTGTCCGCCCCCGGCAAAGCCCCCTTTTCGGGGCTTTGCTTTTTTATCCGTACACGGCAAGGAGACGGCATGCGCATCCTGGTGATTGGCTCCGGTGGGCGGGAACACGCCCTGGTCTGGAAATTCATGCAAAGTCCCGGCGTCAAGGCGGTCTTCGCCGCGCCCGGCAATGGGGGAACCAGCAGGGAGGGCGCGGTCAATGTGCCTGTTTCTGTTGACGACCTGGACGGGCTGGTAGCCCTGGCGCGCAGGGAGAATATCGATCTTGTTGTGCCCGGCCCAGAACTTCCTCTGACCCTGGGCATTACCGACCACATGCGCGAAGCGGGCATAGCCTGTTTCGGTCCCGACAGTTACGGCGCAAAGCTCGAAGGCAGCAAGGCCTTTGCCAAGGAAATCATGGCCAGGGCCCATGTGCCCACGGCGCACTGCGCCGTGTTCAGCGATGTGGAAATGGCCAAAAATCATGTGGCCAAGGTTGGAGCCCCGCTGGTGGTCAAAGCTGACGGCCTGGCCGCTGGCAAGGGCGTCATCATGGCGGCCGACTCTCAGGAGGCACTACAGGCCATCGATGACATCATGAGTGCCAGGGCCTTTGGCTCCGCAGGCGATCTCGTGGTGCTGGAGGAATGCCTTGTGGGTGAGGAAGCCTCCTTCCTGTGCCTGTGCGATGGCGAACGCGCCGTGCCGCTGCCCTCGGCCCAGGACCACAAGCGTGTTTTCGACAATGACGAAGGCCCCAATACCGGAGGCATGGGCGCGTACAGTCCCGCGCCTGTCCTGCCCGACAGCAAGCTGGAGGAAATGGCCGACCTCACCGTGCGGCCCATCCTGCGCGAGCTTGCCAGGGACGGCCACCCCTTTGTGGGCGTGCTGTATGCCGGGTTGATGATGACCGCCGACGGCCCCAAGGTGCTGGAGTACAACGTGCGCTTCGGCGACCCGGAATGCCAGCCCATGCTCATGCGGCTTGAGGGCGATCTGCCCCGTATCATGCTGGACTGCGTCGCGGGCAAGCTTGATCCCACCAGCATTGGCCAGAGCGCCAAGACGGCCTTGGGCGTGGTCATGACTGCAGAAGGCTACCCCGGCGCGTACACCAGGGGAGTGCCCATTACCGGCATCGGTGAAGCGGACGCGCTGCCCGGCGTAAAGGTTTTTCACAGCGGCACAACCATCAAGGACGGCGCGCTGGTGTCCAACGGCGGCCGAGTGCTTTGCGTGACGGCGCTGGGTGATGACCTTGAGGACGCGCAAAGGGCCGCCTACGCGGGTGTTGAAAAAATTCGCATGGATGGCGGCTTTTACCGTAAGGATATAGGGCAGAAGGGCATCAACCGGCTGAAAGGCAAGTAGGGTGCCGCAGGAGCCGGTTTGCAGCAACTCCGGAGCGCGTCCGCGTTGCGCATGTACATTCCCACGTTGACGGCACGCCCCGGAGCGGCGCGTGATAGCGTAATAAACCGCGGCAGGCCTTCGCGGCGGGCGTCTCTCGCGCAGCCGCCAGACACATCCATATAGGGCATTTTACCCTTGAAAAGGTTCATGCTCCAACGCCGCACGCAAGTGCGACGCGCCGCAATGTGGCGTGTATTCTGCCGAAAATCGCATTTTTCGGCAGAATGGCAAATTGAAATGTGACGCATTTCAAAGTTAATCCGCTCCGGAGCGCCTTCGTGGTGAAAGCGCTCTGGATTACCCCCGGCCCAGGCCGGATTCAGAGGATACGACATGGCGCAAGTGGTCATATTGATGGGATCGCAGTCTGATGAAGACAAGGTTAGCCCCTGTGTTGAAGTGCTGAAAAGTCTGGGCATAAGCTGTGTCATCACGGTCAGTTCCGCCCACCGCACCCCCGAACGTACGGAAAAGCTGGTGAGCGAGCACGAAGCCGCAGGCGCGCAGGTATTTATCTGCGCGGCGGGCATGGCGGCGCATCTGGCCGGGGCTGTGGCCGCGCGCACCACGCGCCCGGTCATAGGCATTCCCGTTTCCAGCGTGGCCCTCGGCGGCATGGACGCCCTGCTCGCCACGGTGCAGATGCCCCCGGGATTCCCCGTGGCCACCGTGGCTCTGGACAAGGCCGGAGCGCGCAACGCCGCCTGGCTTGCCGCCCAGATTCTGGCCCTGGCTGATCCGGCTCTTGCCGACAGGATCAACGCTGCCCGCGTGAAAATGCGCGCAGACGTGGAAAAGGCCGGGGAAGAAATCACCCGCAAATACGCCTGAGCCGTAGCGTCGCCGGGCATGCCCGCCAAGTGGGTCCTCGCCGCTGAAAGCAAAGCGATGTTACGTTGAAATGCTTTGTGGGGGAGGGACCCTTTTGCAAAAGGGTCCCTCCCCCACGCCCCCACCCCCTAAAACTTTTATTGCCATTTGGAGCGCGTACCCTTTGAAAAAGGGTACGCGCTCCAAATGGTGTTGTCGCGGGAGGAAGGCTCAAGGCGCACGGCTCTGGCGGCGGGCATGGGAGGCCCTGCCGTGAATGCGGGCGCGCGGATAAGCGCGCGGGCAGGCGGGATGGTCTGCCGGAGCGTTAGACCGGTTTGGCCCGGCGCTTAGAACGTAAGTGGCTGTTTTATCGGAAAAGCATAAGATTCAGAGCCGCCTGCGCTGACGAGACCGATGTTGGGGAGCTTCATGCGACGGCACGAGGTCCGGTGAAAAAAAAACAGCAAAAATGGCGGTGAAAAATAAAAAGGTCGCCGGGCACATGAACCGGCGACCTCGCTTCAGGGCAGGTGGGGTAAATCCTGCCCTTTGTCTACGCATTTTCTATGCATTGCCGAAAAAGGGCGGACGGCGCGTCTGCGCATCGCCGCTGACGCGGAAAATCTGGACGGTGTAGTGTCCTGTGCCGCCGCAAGTGGGGCAGGCGTCCGTCACCAGCAGGCAGGACGCGTCCAGTTCCAGCGGATCAATGCCCGCAACGCCGAGAATATGTGTGGCCTTGCCCTGCTCCCACATAACCGGTGAACCACAACGTCCGCATTCCACATAGAGGAGTTCAGGGTCATAGCCCTTGCCAACAAGCGGGCCGCGCAGTGGTTCGGCAATGGCCTTGAGCGTATTGTTATGCATTATTCCCTCCCGCAGGCCCCGGTGCACTTTGGCCGCGCGTATGGTCGCGATTGCGGCGCGCCCTTTGAGCCTTACCTTCCATAAATAAGCACCTCTGGCTGCAAGGCAAGCCCCGTGTCGCACCCGGGCCCTGTTTTTTCTCGCGTGGCGCTGCAGCTTGCCATGCGCCAAACGGCCGATTAGAGTGGAACCATGTCTGAAAATAAACGTCATATACGTCTGCTGCCGCCTGAGCTGCGCAACCAGATCGCCGCTGGCGAAGTGGTTGAACGGCCCGCCAGCGTGTTAAAGGAACTGGTGGAAAACAGCCTGGATGCCCAGGCTGGCCAGATAGATGTTTGCCTTGAAAACGGCGGCCAAAGCCGCATCAGCGTGCAGGATGACGGTTGCGGCATCCCCGCTGAAGACCTTGAACTGGCCGTTACCCGTCACGCCACCAGCAAGATTGCCTGCCTTGAAGACCTGGAGCGCATCCTGTCTTACGGGTTTCGTGGCGAGGCCCTGCCGAGCATTGCCTCGGTGTCGCGTTTTTCCATCACCTCCGCCCATGCCGGGGAGGACGGGAATGTGACGGCGCACCGGGTGGAAGTGGAGCACGGCCTGCTCAAAAGTTCCGGCCCGGCGGCCCTGCACAGGGGCACTCTGGTGGAGGTGCGCGATCTTTTTTCCAATATACCAGCCCGCCTTAAATTTTTAAAGACCCCCTCCACGGAGTTCAAGCGCGCCCAGGACTGGCTGGCCCGTCTGGCGCTCACCCGGCCCGAGGTGGGCTTCAGCCTGCATTCGGGCGAGCGCGAGGCCCTGCGTTTTTTGCCGGGGCAGACGCTTGCCGGGCGGCTCGCCATACTCTGGCCACGGCTTGTGGTGGACGCCCTGCGCCCCTTTGACGGCCAGAGGCACGGCATACGGGCACACGGGCTGGCGGCCCTGCCCAATGTGAGCCAGCCGCGCGGCGACCGCATCCTGCTGTATGTCAACGGGCGCTCCGTCACGGACAAGCGCCTGCTGGCCGCCGTGCGCGAAGCCTACAAGGGGCGCATGACCAGCCGCGACTATCCGCAGATCGTGCTTTTTGTGGAGATGGACCCGGCGGAGGTGGACGTGAACGTGCACCCGGCCAAGAGCGAGGTGCGCTTCAGGGACGAGTCCGCGGTTTTTTCCTCTGTGTTGCACGCTGTTCAGGCAGCGCTTGTCACGTCCTTTGACGTGGCCGATGCCGCCTGGCATGACGCGGGCGCGTCCGCCACGGGGGGCGCTGCTCATGCGGCTCCGGAATCCACAGGCGCTGGTCCGCGTCCGTTGGGCTTCTGGGGGCGGCTCGACAATCCGCCCCTTGTGGAGCGCCCGGAGCGGGACGATTTTGCGGATGCGGGGCAATGGCAGGGCGCCGCGCCTGCGGCCATGTCTTCGGCCGCGCCAGCCGCCGCATATGCCCAGAACCCGTCCTGCGGCTTCGGTCAGGTGGACGGGCCTGCCAGCCACTACGGCCACAATCCGGTCGGGGAGCAGGCGCATGGGTCACAACCGCCCACAGACCCGGAACACGGGGTACTATCTTTCGGCGCAGGGGCTCATGGTCAGGCGCAAGCCGGGGAACAACCCGGTGACGCCGGGGTTTTTGTGCGCGCCGAAGCTATGGACGCCGCCGGGAGCATGGCTGAAGACAGCGCGGCTTATGACGCGGCTCCCGATGCCAGAAACCTTGGACCGGATGCCGCTGCCTACGCGGCCGCGTCGTATCCCGAGGGCGAAAGCGTGCGGGATCGCCAGCCCCTGCGCGTGGAAAATGTGGAGTATCTGGGGCAGGTGGCCGACACCTATCTTGTGCTGCGCGACAGGGCCGGAGCCCTGCTTTTGCTGGACCAGCACGCCGCCCACGAGCGCATACTCTATGCCCGCATGCGCCGGGGCGCTTTTGCGGGGTCAGGTCAGTTGCTGGCCTTGCCGCTGGAAATGCCCCTGCACCCGGCAGAGCGCGAACGGCTTTTTGACTTGCGCCCCACGCTGGAATCCCTTGGTTTTGTGCTGGAGACCTCGGCCAGAGGGCTTGAGGTCAGGGGCATGCCCCCCGTCCTTTCGCGCGCCGAGGCCAGGGATTTTCTGCGTGAAGCGCTGGCGGGCCGCAAGGACGACCTGGCGGACATGTTCATATCCATGTCCTGCAAGGCTGCCATCAAGGCCGGGCAGCGACTCACCGACGACGAGGCCGCCGGGCTGCTGCGACAGTGGCTGGCCACCGATGCCAGGGAGTATTGCCCGCACGGCCGCCCCTGCATCCTGCGCTGGGACGCCATGGAGCTGGAAAAACTGTTCAAGCGGCGGCAATCGTGACGTGGCGCGTGGGGGCGTATCCTTTGAGAGTGCTTACGCCTAGGGGAATATGCCCTGACTTGAAGAATCGTTGGCTTTTGGCGTGAAGGATGCCTTGAAACCATCGGCACAGAAGCATCGACGCCAAACGCTGCCTGTATTCGCCAAACCGGCTTCTCGTGAAGCCTGTAGTCTGGAGAGTTCTTATGGAAAAGAAATATTGGCTTCTGAAATCCGAGCCGGGGTGCTATTCCATCGACGATCTTGAGGCCGAGCCTGAACAGACTACCTGCTGGAGCGGCGTGCGCAACTATCAGGCGCGCAACTTCCTGCGGGATCAGATGTCAGTGGGCGACATGGTCATTTTTTACCACAGCGTGACGGACCCTTCGGCCGTGGGCGTGGCCCGCGTGGTCAGGGCCGGCTACCCGGACCCCACCGCCTGGGAGCCGGAAGACGAGCATTTTGATCCCAAATCAACGCCCGAAAGGCCGCTCTGGTATGCGGTGGATGTGCGCTTTGTCAAAAAATTTGCCAATGCCGTGCCGCTCAAGGCCATGCGCGTGGATCCCGCCCTGGCGGGGATGGAGTTGCTTCGCAAGGGCTCCAGGCTTTCGGTTATGCCCGTGAGCAAAGAAGAATTTGAGATTGTTTGCAGGATGGGGGATCCGCTGGGGGCGTAGGGGGGGGGCGGATGCTCCGAGAGAGATAAGGCCGGGCCTGTCCTTTGAGAGGCGGTTTCTGTGCCCTGCGGGCACGACGGTTTTTTATTTATTTGGTTTGGGCCGCCTGCGCGGCGGGCGGCAGAGGGGGCCTGTTAGGGGCTGCCGCCCCTCCGAGGCCCCCTCTGCACTCCCCCCGGACGACCCCGCTGGGGCTTTCCATTCTTCGCCATTCCGCGAGGGCTGCGCGGCTTTTGCTTCGGGAGCTTCCTCGCTTCGCTCGGCGATCTCCCTGCGCACCGCGCAATGCCAGCGTGCGCCTTCACGCTGAATGAGAGATTGGAGGAGGGCGTTTCATTGGCTGTAGGAAGTCTCAGAAACCGCGTTTCGTTGCTGGGGAAAGGTACATTGTGCCGAAAGGTTTGAACTTTGGGGATGGTCTTTGAGCTGCGTGGGTAATGCTCTGCGTGAGTCAGGTTTTTCGCCACAGGTGCTTTCTCCAACAATGAGCGCGGTTCCTGATGTTTCATGCAGTCAATAAGACACCGTGCAAAAGGCATCAAACGCCTGTGTCATGCTGATGCCTCGCCGTGCGCGGCAACTTGGGCGAACTATTTACCTAATCTGCTAAAATTCTATCATACCGCCGATGTTGTTTCCATTGTTGGAAACCTCGAATAGAGGTATCAATTTTTCATGAACGGCATCGCGTATTACTACACAGATTCAGCCAATATAGAACTTGTCCTTACCAGTGGCGAGCCGCGTAGCTATCCTTGGCATATGCATACGCAGCACTGGACGGTCGGTGCCGTGAGTTCTGGAACCGTAACGGTAACGACAGAGGCCGGTCCCAAAAAGCTGAGCGGCGGCGAACAGTTCTTTATACGGCCGTATGAGCCGCATAGTCTGGTTGTGGCCCCGGAAAGCTCACTGTTTGTTTTTTGTTTTGAAAACAGGAGTGCATTTCTATCAAAAAATGCGATTTTTCGGGATGTTGTATGCCACTCTCCTTTCCTTCAGGAGCAGGGTGGTTCACTCATGCGACAATTGGATACCTGCCTGGAGAACCTGTTCTCCGCCGAAAATAATCACATAAATTTTTTGGAGGAATGTGATTCCCTTCTTTACCGGTCTGTGCGGGTTGTGGTTTCTATCCTGCTGGAATATCCTGATAAGTTTGTTTCCATCAAACAAATGGCCGAATACGCCGGGTACAGCCAGTGGCATTTCTTGCGCGCCTTTCAAAAGTTTACCAGCATGACGCCGCATGCGTTTCGGCTTCTTTGCCGCTTGCGCCTGCTGCGCAGCATGCTGCGGGCGGATGCGGAAAGCGCTGCCGCTGCCGCATCCGCCGGTTTTTCCGACCAGAGCCACATGCATAAGGTCTTCAAGTACCATCACGGTATGACTCCCGGGCAATTCAAGCAGGCCAGCTTCAGGCTGAAACTGTGATGAATTTGGCAAAAAGGTAGAGTCCCTCTTCTCCCGCTCTGACTTCGTGTTGCTCATCCCTGGGAATAATAGCCATAACGCCAGGGGTATAATGAATTTCACCGGTCTCTGTCTGGCAGGTGCCGCTTCCCTTGATAATCTCGTGCAGTTCGATGCTGTTTGGATGCGTATGCATTCCGATTTTATGATTGGGTTTGATGCGCACAAGATGACACGTGAACAAGCCGGCAGTTTGTGCCGGTGTCACAATGTTTTTTAAGGATACTCCGGCAAAATCTTTGTGCTCGTTCCAGGGGCAAAGCCCTATATCCATTTGCTTCCCGGATTCAGCCAGCATTCCTGTTTCAAACTTATGAAATAAATTCTTTTCCATAGCGTATGCCTCCTTGCGATAAACGTTATGGAGGCACAATAGGCAGTCAGCGCATAAGCCTATTGTAAAAAATTGCTTTTTTCATAAAAAAGCGGAAATTCTCGCCAGCAAAAATGCTTTGCCAGCCGGTACTCGAAAGAACCTCAGCCCTGATCTGGCGCGGATTCTCTTTGCGAAGATTCGGCTGCCTTATGATGGTGGGGTATGCTGCGGATGAATTATGAGGCCGCTGGATTATGAGGAGGATGGGTTAGAATGCCGACAGGTTATGATGCCGCAGGATTAGAATGTCGCGGCCTTATGATCCCGTGGGTTATGGCGATGGCTTGCCGCCCGGTTTTTTGCCGCCCTTTTCGGGCTTTTTCTCCACCCCGTCGCCCTTGCCGTTGTTCACCCGCTCCGGCGCGTCTTCCTGCTGGGCAAGGGTGAACAGACGGCCACGCTGCACGGCCTGCCTGCCGAATTTTTCGCGCAGATTGTCCAGGGCGGCGTCCAGTTTTTGTCTTTTGGCCTCAACCTGCGGGTCAAGGTTCTGCCCAGCGGCCTTGCCCGTGCCCGGCAGAAAAAGCTGGTTCGCGGGCGCGTCAAAGCCGGACACGCCAAGCCCGATGAGGCGCACCGGCTGCGGCAGGGGCAGTTCGGCCAGCAGGCGGCATCCTGTCTCGAATATGGTTTCCGTGGCGTTGACGGGTTCCTCCAGCGTGTGGGAGCGCGTGATCTGTTTGAAGTCGCAGAATTTCACCTTGAGGGTAATGGTGCGGCCCTTGTAGCCGTGCCTGCGCAGGGAAGCCCCCACGCGCTCGGCATGGGCCATGAGCATGCGCTGTAGAAACGTCCTGTCCCGCGTGTCCTGCGCAAAGGTGCATTCCGCGCTTTCGCTCTTGGCGGCGCGTTCAGTCTCGACCTTGCGGCTGTCGCGTCCGTGGACGCGCTCGTAGAGCACAGCGCCCCATTTGCCGAAGCGGCGTTCCATCACTTCCGGGCTGAAGCGGCGCAACTGCCCCACGGTTTTGATGCCAAGGTCCTGCAGGTTCTGCACCATGCGCTTGCCAACGCCAGGGATTTTGCCCACGGGCAGGGCGCACAAAAAGGCGTCCACATCTTCGGGACGCAGTATGAAAACGCCGTCAGGCTTGTTCACTTCAGAGCATATCTTGGCCAGAAATTTTACCGGAGCCACGCCCACCGAGCAGGTCAGGCCGCCCGTGACTTCCACGATGCGGGTCTTGATGGCTGCCACAAGGTCTTCCAGCGGGCCAAAAAGGCGCTCAAGGCCTGTGGCGTCCACATAGGCCTCGTCCACGCTGGCGGGCTCCACAAGGGGCGAAAAATCCCGCAGGGCGTCCATGATGGCGTGGGAGAGTTCGCTGTATCGCGGGTAGCGTCCGCGCACGATGATTGCCTGCGGGCACAGCCGCCGTGCCACGACCATAGGCATGGCCGAATGCACGCCAAAAACCCGCGCTTCATAAGAACAGGTGGAAACCACACCCCTGTCGCTGCTGCCGCCCACAATAACGGGCTTGCCCCGCAGGTCGGGGTTGTCCATTTGCTCCACCGAAGCGAAGAAGGCGTCCATATCGATATGAATAATCATGGCGGCGGCCCTGGAGAAATTTATGAATAAAATTAGTTAGTTGATTATTGTGCGGGATGCCTTCAGGATAGCACGGGGCGGCCTGACAGGGCAAACGCCGGCCAGGGGGCGTCGTGCGCGCCAGGCTGTAGGCAGGGCTGTACTCCCGTTTCAGTTCATAAGGCCCTTCGTACTATGCCAGAATACACTAAGAATTTTAGAGCAATTTCACTTTGAAATTGCTCTGCTGACGCGAAGGCGGCAGCCGCCACAACGTGGCGTGGATTCTGGCGAAAACCACGTTTTTCGCCAGAATGATGCGTTGAAACAGGGACTGTTTCAAAAGCAAAATGCTCTAGGGGGAGGGGGTGTGGGGGGAGGGACCCTTTTGCAAAAGGGTCCCTCCCCCCACAAAGGATTCAAAAATACAATGAGGTCTGTACCTAAGGAAGCCCTGATTAAAGAGCCTCCTGGAAACGCGCTGGTATTTCGTTTGGCAAGGCGCGAGCTTTTTTTGAAGCAGGAGTGGCCCCTTCCGTCCTCGACTGTTTCAAAAAAAGTGAAGCAACGCCGCCAAACGGAATAAATCAGCGTTTCCCTTAATCCAGCTTCTGGCGGACCCTTTCAAGCTCCGTCTGCACAAGGGCTTCCGGCGCGCCAAGGTAACGCAGCAGATATTCCGACATGCCCAGCGCCACTTCGCGCTCGCCGCTGAATACGGCGGTAACGCCCTGCTGGCGCAGTTTGCGCGCGTCGCCCACAAAGGACGTGTGCACAAGGATGCGCACATCGGGGTTGACGGCGCTGGCAATGGCCGCCACATCCGAGGCGGGTATGCTGGGCGTGGTCAAAAGCAGGGCTTCGGCCTTTTCAAGACCAGCCTCACGCAGCACTTCGGCCTGTCCGGCGTCGCCGTGAATGATGGGCACTCCCTTGCCGCGTTCCTTGCGCACGGTGTCGATGTTCATTTCCACGACCACGGGCGTAATGCCGCTCTCGCGCAAAATGCTGCAACAGCTGCGGCCCACGGGGCCGTAGCCGATGACCACAACGTGGGGCTTGCCGTCATCAACTGCCGTGTCGGGCGCGCTTTCAGCGGGCGCGCCGTTTTTGCGTCTGGCTTCGATCCAGCGTGCCACGCTTTCAAGCTTGCGAAAGATCATTGGGTTCAGCGTGATGGAAATCATGGCCGCCGGAATGATGGCATTGTTGACCCTGGCGTCAAAAATGCCGAGGCTGATGCCCATGGCAGCGAGAATAAAGGAAAATTCGCCGATCTGCGACAGTGAGGCCGAAACCGCCAGGCCCAGCCGCAGGGGCTTGCGAAAAAGGCTGGTCATGGCCAGCGCGCCCAGAGGTTTGACCACCATGATGACAAAGAGTGTCACCAGCATGAGCGGCCAGTCCGTAAGCAGGGCCACGGGATCAAAGAGCATGCCCACTGAAACGAAAAAGAGCACCGCAAAGGCGTCGCGCAGGGGCAGGGCCTCGGCGGCGGCGCGCGCGCTGAACTCGGACTGCCCCACCACCATGCCCGCCAGAAAAGCCCCCAGGGCCATGCTGGCGTCAAAGACGTAGGCGGCCGCCACGGCGATGCCAAGAGCCAGAGCTATGACGGCCAGGGTAAAGAGGTCGCGCGTGCCCGTGCGGGCCACATAGCCCAGAAACAGGGGAATAAGCTTCTGCCCCACAATGAGGGTAAAGGCCGTAAGCCCGGCCAGTTTGAGCAGGGTGAGGCCAAGGGCGCTCCAGAACTCGCCTCCGGGGCTGAGCACAGCGGGCAGCAGCACAAGCAGCAGGATGGTAAAGATGTCCTCCACCACCAGCCAGCCCAGGGCCACGTGCCCCGTATGGGTATGGAGCTGGTGATTGTCGGTGAGAACGCGGGTGAGCACCACGGTGCTTGCCACGGATATGGCCATACCGAAGATGGCCGCCGACATCAGGGAAAAGCCGAAGAAATAGTGCAGCAATACCATGCTGGCCAGGGTGGCGGCCGAAATCTGCACGGCAGCGCCGCTGAGGGCTATGGCCCCCACGGCCAGAAGATCCTTGAGGTGAAAGTGCAGCCCCACGCCGAACATGAGCAGGATGACGCCGATTTCAGCGCACTGGGCCGCCGTGGAGGCGTCGGCCTCGAATCCGGGCGAATACGGCCCCACCAGAATGCCCGCCAGCAGATAGCCCACAAGAGGCGAAAGGCGCAGTTTCTGGGTGATGAAGCCCAGTATCATGGCTGCGGAAAGGCCGCCCGCAAGGGTCAGTATCAGGTCAGTCTGGTGTTCCACGGCTATTCCTCCTCACCGGCCAGCCATTGCAGCCAGATGCTGCGGCGGCGCGGGCCGTCCCCTTCACACAGATAGACGGACTGCCACGTGCCGAGGCACAGTTCGCCGTTTTCCACAAAAAGGGTCAGTGAGGGGCCGTGCAGGGTGGCCTTGATGTGGGCGTCGCTGTTGCCTTCGGCATGGTGATAGTCGCCAAGGCGGGGAACAAGCCCGCTGAAGAAGGTCAGTATGTCGCGGCGAACGTCGGGGTCTGCCCCTTCGTTGAGCGTGAGGCCGCAGGTCGTATGTGGGCAGAAGAGCGCCAGCACGCCGTTGCGCCAGCCTTTTTCAATGGCGTTGCGGCGCACCACACTGCGCAGTTGCGAGGTTATGTCGCGCATGTCGCTGCGGCTTGTGGTCTCAAATTCCAGGCTGAGCACGGCCGCCTCCTTGGGGGGTCAGATTACGGCAAATTCCAGCAGGTCGGACCGGACGATGCGGTCCAGCTCCTCCCGCTGGCTTTCGGGGGTTTCAGTAAACAGAAAACCAAACAGGCCATACCGGGTATAGTCATTGCGGCGCAGGCAGAGCACCTTTGCAAATCTTTGCGCCAGAGCCTCGTAGTCAAAACCGTGTATGGGCGGGCAGTTGGCGGGCTTGTTCAGCGCCATGAGGGTATAAAGCCTGCCTTCCTTGCCTTTGAGGATGTTTTTCCAGTCCGGCTTCGTGCCTTCAAGAAAGCAGCCGTAGGAGTGGAAACCCCAGGCAAAAAGGCTTACGTCCGTACTGCACCAGCCGGCAAAGCGCAGGGGGTTGAACTCTATGGGCAGGATGCGCCCGGACGCGTGGCGGCGCAGTTCCACGTGCGCCGGAAAGTTCCGCAGGCCCAGCAGGGCGTTGACCCTGTTGAACCAGTTTTCAAATTCCGCCAGCCTTTCGTGGATGATGCTCGCGCTGCTGTAGTAGAGGCGGTCGCTCACGTCGTCGTCGCCGGTGAACTCATGCCGTAAAATGTTGCAGATGACGGCCTGTCCGTCCTGATCAAAGTATACATCCACGGCGTATTCATCGCCATCAATATATTCTTCCAGCAGCCAGTCGTTGCCGTCAACCACCGATTGCGGGTACTGCGCGGCCCACCGTTCCGCTTCCGCGGCAATGGCGCTTTTGGCGGCATGCCAGTCCTGGGCGTCGCCGACGCGGTAGACCCCAAGGCTGAAAAATCCCACGGCGGGCTTGAGCACGCAGGGCGTGCGCAGGGCTTCAAAAGGCAGGGCCTGCATTTCTGCAAGGCCGAGGCGGCGATAGTAATAGTCCGGGTCCAGCGGGCGCAGCAGTTCGCGCGTAAGCGCCTTGTTCTTGAGCTTGGCAATGGCTTCGGCCAGGGCCGGAGAGCAGTGCTCCGTCACCCAGGCCAGGGAATTTTCGGAGCAGGTGTACAGGCGTGGGGGATCTGCCGCGCCGTGGGCATTGCCGGGATTTTGGTCGAGATCCTGGCTGTAATCCTGGCCCTGTCCGCCGCGCAGCATGGCGGCAAAGCGGGCTTCGGGCACGAGGTTGAGCCCCTGCCTGCCCTGCATTTTACGCTCGGTGGAACAGGCCCGCGCCATGTAGTTGTCAAGAACCGGTTCCTGCCGGGCTGCCGCGTAGGCCAGCAGCTCCGGCGAAACATAGGGTTGGTCGAGAATGATCATTCGCCGCCCAGCACGCGGAAGTACACCGCGGGTTCCTTGAGCAGGCCAGCGTCAAGCGTGCGCTGCAACGCGTCGCTCATGGCCTGGGCGGTTGTTTCGTGCGTCATGAAGACCAGGGGCACGCCCTGACCTTCGTCGGACTTCTGGATGACCTGGGCCATGCTGATGCCCTCGGCGGCCATGCAGCCCGAAAGGTCGCGCAGCACGCCGGGGGCGTCCTGCACCATCACGCGCACGTAATAGCACGAACGCCACTCTTCAGGCGGCACAATGGCGGCCTTGGGCAGTTCCTTGCTCACAAAGCCGGTGTTGTTGGGGCGTTCGTCGCGGGCAACGGCCAGCAGGTCGGCCAGCACGGCTCCGGCGGTGGGCAGGTCGCCCGCGCCGCGCCCGTGGAAGAAGAGCGGGCCGGAGGCGTTGGCGTCCACGCGAACGGCATTGTATGCGCCGCCCACGCGCGCCAGCAGGTATTTGTGGTAGACAAGGGCGGGAAAAACCCCGGCTTCAAGGCGAACCGGCCCGTCGCCGCAGTCCTTTGCGTCGGCCTTTTCTTCGGGGCAGGGAACCTGCCGCACCTGGCCGATCAGCTTGATGCGGTAGCCGAATTCGCGGGCCAGGCGGATATCCAGGGCCGAAAGGCCGCGGATGCCGCGCACCGAGAGGGCCGTGTAGGGATAGTGCACCCCGTAGGCCAGGCGGATGAGCAGGATGAGCTTGTGCGCCGCGTCGTGACCGTCGATATCCAGGGTGGGGTCGGCCTCGGCGTAGCCCAGGTGCTGGGCCTGCTTGAGGGCCACGTCAAAGTCCAGACCGTTGGAGGTCATTTCGGACAGGATGTAGTTGCTCGTGCCGTTGAGAATGCCCATGAGGGACTGGATGCGGTTGCCCGTGAGGCTTTCCTTGAGGGCCTCCACAATGGGCACGGCCCCGGCCACGCTGGCCTCGTAGCGCAGGATGCGCCTCTTGCGGTCAGCCTTCTGGAACAGCGCAAGGCCCTCCTCGGCCAGCAGGGCCTTGTTGGCGGTGACAATGTGCTTGCCCTGGTCAAGGGCGCGGTCAATAAGGTCACGGGCATGGTCAATGCCGCCCATAAGCTCCACCAGCACGTCGATTTCGGGATCGTCCGTAAGGTCGCGGGGATTGGTGGTCAGCTCCGCCCCGTCGGGCAGGGGCACGTTGCGCGCCTTCTTGGCATTGCGCACCAGAACCTTCTTGAGCAGGATGTCCCGACCGGAGCGGCGGCGGATAAGGTCCGCGTTTTCCTCGATCAGGCGTACCAGGCCGCCGCCCACTGTGCCGAATCCGGCCAGGCCCACTACCAGTGGCTTGTCGCTGTTCTTGGTCATGATTTCTCCGAAAGTGCCCGGTAGCAAAACCGCAACTGATAAGGCACCGGTTTTGACAGAGGCCGGGTAAGCCCGGCCTCCGCGTTTCTATTCTCCTACGGCATGCGCCAACGGGTCTCAATATCCGAAAGCGCGGAACAGGCATACGCCGCCCGCTCCGGCAGGGGGCGCCTTTAGGAACGCGCAGACGTCCTGTGCTTTGGCGGGTGTGCCGAAAACATTGGCAATGCGCATTCGCAACGGCAATCAGCTCTAGTCGGAAGAGCCCGACAAAAGCTTTCGCATGCTGCTGACCGCCTGCCGCGTGCGGTGCTCGTTTTCAATAAGGGCAAAACGCACGTATTCGTCGCCGTAAGAGCCGAAGCCAAGACCCGGCGAGACGGCCACGTGGGCCTCGGTGAGCAGCAACTTGGAAAACTCCACGGAACCCATCTTGCGGAAGGCTTCGGGTATGCGCGCCCAGACAAACATGGTGGCCTTGGGTGAAGGCACTTCCCAGCCGATGCGGTTGAGCCCGTCGATAAGGCGGTCGCGCCGTTCTCTGTAAATGTCGCAGATGTTCTGCACGCAGTCTTCCGGGCCGTTAAGGGCCACTGTGGCGGCTATCTGCACGGGCTGGAAGATGCCGTAGTCAAGATAGCTCTTGATGCGGCCCAGCGCGTGGATGAGGTGCTTGTTGCCCATGCAGAAGCCCACGCGCCAGCCGGGCATGGAGTAGCTTTTGGACAGGGTGTAGAACTCCACGCCCACGTCCTTGGCGCCTTTTGCCTGAAGAAAGCTCGGGGCCTTGTAGCCGTCAAAAACAAGGTCGGCGTAGGCCAGGTCATGTATGACCCAGATATTGTTTTCCTTGGCGAATTCCACAATCTTTTCGAAAAAGGCCAGATCCGTCACTTCGGTGGTGGGGTTGTGCGGATAGCAGAGGAAAAGCAGTTTGGGCTTGGGCCAGGCCTGGCGGGTGGCGGCCTCAAGGTCTTCAAAAAAGTCCCTGCCGGGGCCGATGGGCACGCTGCGCACGTCCGCTCCGGCGATGACCGGGGCGTATTTGTGGATGGGGTAGGTGGGGTCGGGCGCAAGCACCACGTCGCCGGGCTCAAGCATGGCCAGCGAAAGGTGGGCGAGCCCTTCCTTGGAGCCCATGGTCACAATGGCTTCGCTTTCCGGATCAAGGTCCACGTCAAAGTGGCGCTTGTAGCGGTCACAGACGGCCTTGCGCAGGTTGGGTATGCCGCGCGAAAGGGAATAGCGGTGGTTGATGGGCTTGAGTGCTGCCTCTGCGAGCTTTTCCACAATGGGGGCGGGCGTGGGGATGTCCGGATTGCCCATGCTGAAGTCCACGATGTCGATGTTCTGCCGACGAAGCCGCATCTTGAGGTCCCCCACAACGGCGAAAACGTAGGGGGGTAGGCGGCGAATGCGTGAAAACTCTTCCATTGTCTTGCTCCCAGAGCATATTGATTGTCCCGTCAAAGGCAAAAGCGCCCTTGCGGCGGCGCGGCGGGCGGCCAGCTGTGTCGCTCTGCCGCGCAAGGGTGAAAAAAACCGTGTCAGTTGCGCCTGCGGCGCGGGCACGGCGGACGCCACAGGCGTCCCTCACAGAGTATGTGCACCATAGCCAGCGAAAAGCCGGTTTGTAAAGCTTCTGTATGGGATAATCAACCAATTCCCCTTCTTCTCACATGGTTATGTCGCGTAAAAAGAAAGACGTCCCCGGCTATCAACCCGGCGCTCTTTGCTTTCAGCCCGTTGTGGTGTAATCTTCCGGCAAGTATGCCCGGAGGAACGCATGGACGACCATATCCGTTTTGATCATCAAACCCTTGAGCTGCACCTGCTGGACCAGCGCTTCTTGCCCGAGCAGGAGTCGGACTTTGTGTGCCGGACAGCGCAAGACGTCATCAGCGCCCTGCAAACCATGGTCGTGCGTGGCGCGCCAGCCATCGGCGTTACGGCGGCGTGGGGCTGCGTGCTGGCTCTCAGGGACGCGCAGGGGCCGGACTGGGCCGCCAGACTTGAGCTTGGCATGGAGCGCATAGCCGCCGCCAGGCCCACAGCCGTGAACCTGCGCTGGGGCGTGGACCGCATGCGCAACAAGTGGCGATCCTTTGGCGGGGCCAATATTGATCAGTCGGCCCTGCTTACGGCCTTTATTCATGAGGCCCAGACCATGCAGGATGAGGATGTGTCCATTTGCAGGGCTTTGGGCCGCCACGGGGCAACCTGCATCAATGACGGCGACTGCGTGCTCACCCACTGCAATGCCGGGGCCCTGGCCACGGCGGGCTACGGCACGGCCCTTGGCGTTATCCGCGCGGCGGCGGAGTCGGGCAAGAAGATCAGCGTTATTGCCGACGAAACACGTCCTTTTCTTCAGGGCGCGCGCCTTACCGCCTGGGAGCTCGCGCGTGACGGCATTCCCGTAACCGTGGCCTGCGACAATGCCTGCGCCCTGCTCATGAGCAGGGGGCTTGTGCAGCGCGTGGTGGTGGGGGCTGACCGCATTGCCGCCAACGGCGATACGGCCAACAAGATAGGCACCTACGGCGTGGCCCTGCTGGCCAGACATTTTCATATACCTTTCTACGTGGCAGCGCCCCTGTCCACCATTGATCTGGCCACGCCCGACGGCGCGGGCATTCCCATTGAGCAGCGCCCGGACAGGGAAGTGACGCACGTGGGCGAAACGCGGCTTTGCCCAAAAAACGTGCCTGTGTTCAACTATGCCTTTGACGTGACCCCGGCGGAATATATCTGTGGCATCATTACTGAAAAAGGCGTGCTGTATCCGCCTTACGGGCTGTCCATCTGGGCTGCGCTCAATGACCTGAGCACCGGCCGCAGCGCGGGCATAGGGGGGGCAGGGCCGGAAAGCGGGGGCAGTGACGCTGCGCCCGGCAGGAGCTAGGCCCATGAAGGAGCTTATCCTCGTCGTCGGCCCCGGTCAGCCGGACCTTGGGCCCTGCCAGGACGCCAGCGGCGAACAATCCCGGCAGACCGTCATGCAGTGGGAGGGCTGGGAGCCGCCCATGGGGCATGTTTCACTGCCTGCCCTTCTGCGCGCCGACCTTGAAGCCATCCGCGCGGAGCATGCGGCCTGGGCCTATGACCTGGGGCGACTGACAGTGGAGGGCAAAGAGGCGCAGGACTGGCTGCGGGCCGGGCACGCGCTGTCCATGTGGTGGTGCTCCCTGCTGTATGAGCGCCATCCCAAGATGACGCCGGGCCTGTACACCGTGTACAAGCTGCGCGCCCTTGAACGGTTTATGGATCAGGAGGGTATTTCGGCCCTGTGCCTCAGCGGCGGGGATGACACCCTGCGCGAAGTTCTGGCCGACATGTGCCGCGCGTCCGGCCGGACGTTTTCCCTTGAGCAGGGCGTGCCAGCGCCCCTGGAGCGGCCAGCGCCTCTTTTGCGGCGTCTGTACGATGCCGCGCCCGCGCCGCTGCGCGCTCTGGCCCGGTACGGGCACTGGCTGTGGACCGTGCGCCGCAAGCTGCCCGCGACGCCGGACGCGGGCAAGGCCCTTGCCCCGGTGCGGGGGCAGGACGGACCAGTACAAACGGCCACCATCGCCACCTATTTTCCCAATGTGGACGTGAAGGCCGCCGGCGAAGGGCGCTTTCGCTCCCGCTACTGGGAAAATCTGCATGACGTGCTGCATGACGCCGCCAGAGAGGAAGGCGCGCCCTGGGTGCGCTGGCTTTTCATCCGTTTTCCCGCGCCGCAGTTCAGCCTTGCGCAGTGCGCGGCCCTGCGAGACCGGTTCCGCGCCGAAGGCAAGGACGGGGCCAGCTTTCACTACCTTGAGGAATTTTTGCGCCACCGCGACCTGTGGGCGGCCCTGTGGCGGTATCTGCGCCTGTGTCTTGGCAGCAGAAAGCTTGAGCCCGCCGTGCGCCCCGCCTTCCGCTTTGCCGGTTCGCTTGTCAACTTCTGGCCGTACCTTGAGTCCTACTGGGTCGAATCCTTCAGGGGCTGGCGCTGCCTTGAGCGCTGCCTGCAACAGCGCGCCTTTGACGTGTACGCCAGGGCGGCGGGCCCGCAACGCTGGACGCTTTTTCCGCTGGAGAACTGCCCCTGGGAGCGCATGCTCACCGTGTCCATGCGTGAGGCGGGAGCCGCCGCCACGCCGTGCTCCGAGCCAACTGCCGGGCCGGTCATCGGGGCGCAGCATTCCACCGTGCGGCCCACGGATTTTCGCTATTTTGACGACCCCCGCACCTTTACGCCGCCCTGTGACGCCTTTCAGCCCGACGCTTTGCGCGGCAACGGACGGTCGGCCTGCGACCAGTGGCTTCAGGCGGGAGTTCCGCCCGAGCGGCTTGGCGAGGTGGAAGCGCTGCGCTATCTCTATCTTGCCGAAGGCCCGCGCGGCGCGGCCGCCGCAAACAGCCCCGCCACAAACAGCTCCGCCGGGCAGGAAGGCGAAACAGCCGGGGCCAAACAGCCCAAGCGTCTTCTGGTTGTCACCAGCTTTTTCAACGATGAAACCGAGGCCCATCTGGTTCTGCTGGCTCGCGCCCTGCATGCGGGCGTGCTCAACGGCTGGCAGCTTGTGGTAAAACCCCACCCCTACCTGCCGGTGGAGGAGCGCCTGCGCGCCCTGCTGGGCCGCCGCATCTCGGAAGCGCGCATCGCTCAGGGGGCCATAAGCGAGGAACTTGCTCCGGGGGTTGTGGTGTGGTCTTCCAATTCCACCACGGTGGCCCTTGAGGCCGCCTTGAAGGGATTGCCGGTCATGAGCATGCTGCCGGTCAACGACTTTGATCTGTGTCCTTTGCAGGATGTGGCGCATTTGCCGCGTACCGGCAGCGTTGAGGATGTGGCCCGGGCTCTGGCTGCCGCCGCGCCCCTGCGACTGCCGCCCGATTATCTGGATCTGGACCCGGCCCTGCCGCGCTGGAAAAAGCTGCTTGGAGTGTAACTATGACAATGGGCACTCAGGAACGCATCCTCGAAATGGTGCATCACTGCTACTGGGACAATAACGCCAACTGCGCCCAGACAACCCTGCATTGCCTTGAGCAACTGACCGGGCTGTCTGTGCATCCTTCGCTGTATCAGGCCACTGTCGGCTGCCACGGGGCAGCGGGACAGGGCGGGCAATGCGGCCTGATGGAAGGGGCCATGCTCTTTCTCGGGCTATACTGCGCCGCCATGGGCAAAAGAGAAGAAGAGACGGTGGATATCTGCGCACGTTATGCCCTGGTTTTCAACCGTAATTTCGGCAGCATGACGTGCAGTGATCTGCGGCCCGGCGGTTTTCGCGCCGATGATCCTCCCCATTTGTGCGAGCGCTTTACCGTGCGGGCCGTGACCTGTCTGCACGATTTTGTCTCTTGTCTGAAGTAGCCTCGGGATAGGGGTACGCTCCGGCGCGTCGGGCGGTCATTCGCCCGTTGCGTGGTGGAGCGTCCTGTGTCACAAAGAGATATGCGGTTCTGCCTGTAGCGGAGCCGCTGTATCTTTGCGCCAGAGCAGTTTCACTAGCGATGCTGTCGCCATCCGTAAGGCTCCTTCGTCGCCCGACGGCTGCCGCTTGAAATTGCTCTGGCGGATGCGGGAGCAGACGCCCGCCGCGGAGGCGTAAGCGCAGCTTCAGCCGTTGCCCGCAGGGCTTACGGATGCTTAAAGCGTTGTGACGCAGGAAACTACGCTTGAAGACAGCATGCGTAACGACACGGTTTGTCCCTTACAATCGCTGTCGCCATCCGTAAGCCCTTCGGGCAACGGCTGCCGCGAGAATGGATATTCTCAATGCGAAATTGCTCTAGGGGGCCACATGCTCAGCGTTTTTGACCTGTTCAAGATTGGCATCGGACCGTCCAGTTCGCACACGGTGGGCCCAATGGTGGCGGGCAAGGCTTTTGCCGGCGAACTGGCGCTTCTGGGGCTTTTGCCCCTTATCGGGCGCGTTACCGTTGATCTTTTCGGTTCTCTGGCGCTCACCGGCGAAGGGCACGGCACCACCGGGGCCATCTTGGGCGGACTGGAAGGCGAAGAACCCGCCTCGGTGGACACGGCGCATCTGGCGCGGCGCACGGCGGAACTCAAGAATAACGCCGACCTGACCCTCATCTGCGCGCATACGATCCCCTTTGACTACGCGCGCGACATGCGCCTGCACAAGGGCATGTTTTTGCCGCGCCATTCCAACGCCATGCGGCTCACGGCCCATGCCGCCGACGGCACCGAGGTCTATACCCGCACCTACTACTCCATCGGCGGCGGCTTCATCCGTACAGACGCGGACTTTGACGCCGAAACCGAAACCTGGCCCACGCCCCCCTATCCCTACAAGACGGCTGGCGAACTGTTCGCCATTTGCGAGCGCGAAGGCAAAACCGTGGCCCAGATCGTCATGGCCAATGAAAGCTTCTGGCATACGGCCGAGGAGGTGCGCCGACGCGCCCAGGCCGTCATGGATGTCATGCGGGATTCTGTTGAACGCGGTTGCTACACTGACGGCGTGCTGCCGGGCGGCTATAACGTGCGGCGTCGCGCGCCCAACCTGCTGCGCAAGGTCAGCGCCCTTCAGGCCCAGGGCCGCCGCGACCTGAGCCTGTGGCCGACGCTCTACGCCTTTGCCGTGGCGGAAGAAAACGCCTCCGGCGGGCGGGTGGTCACGGCCCCCACCAACGGAGCCGCCGGTGTTGTGCCCGCTGTGCTGACCTATTACCAGAACTTCTACCCCCATGCCACGGAAGAGGGCGCTCTTGATTTTCTGCTCACGGCCGGGGCCATAGGCCTGTTTTACAAGACCAACGCCTCCATCTCCGGGGCGGAGGTCGGTTGTCAGGGCGAGGTTGGCGTGGCCTGTTCAATGGCGGCAGGAGCCTACTGCGCCGTGACGGGCGGCAACGTGAAGCAGGTGGAAGTGGCTGCGGAAATCGGCATGGAACATAATCTCGGCCTTACCTGTGACCCCGTTGGCGGTCTGGTGCAGATACCCTGCATTGAGCGCAACGGGGTCGCGGCGGAGCGTGCGGTCAACTGCGCGCAGCTTTCGCGCCTTGAAGACGGGCGGCAGCGGGTCATCTCACTGGACGCCATCATTGAGGTCATGTACCGCACCGGGCTTGATTTGCAGTCCCGCTACAAGGAAACGTCCCTGGGCGGACTGGCCCAGGCCGTGGCCGAAGGTCTTGAGCGCAAGAAACACGGCGACAACGCCTGACCCTGACGCCTGATCCTGATACGCAAGCCTGTTAATAAAGGAAGAACGCTTATGAGTGAAATACGCATTGTGGCCGAACTGGAAGTGCTGCCGCAGCACAGGGAAGAACTCATGCCCGTGCTGCAGGCGCTGGTGGACGGCAGCCGGGGGGAGGCGGGCAATATTTCCTATGAACTGACCGAGGACCTTTCCAATTTCTGCCACTTTTTCGTCATCGAAACCTGGGCCTCGCAGCAGGCCATTGACGAGCATAACGCCACGCCGCACTTCAGGGCTTTTGTGGGCTTTGCCGAGGGCAAGATCAAGAACATGGCCGTAACCCTGCTCAAGAAGGTTTTTTAGGGAAACGCTGATTTATTCCGTTTGGGCGGCATTGCGCCACTTTTTCATTGCGAGCTGATACGCAGTGCATTTCTCCCGGTTTCAAGGCAAACCTCCCCGCAACGCTTATGGCGTTGCGGGGAGGTTTGTATAAAAGTTTTAGTGGGTGGGGGCGTGGGGGAGGAGACCCTTTTACAAAAGGGTTCCTCCCCCACAAAGCATTTCGATGCTAAGGAAACGCTGATTTATTTCGTTTGGCGGTGTTGCTTCTCTTTTTTTGAAACAGTCGAGGACGGAAGAGTCCACTCCTGCTTCAAAAAAAGATCGCGCCTTGCCAAACGAAATAACTGCGCGTTTCCAGGAAGCTCTTTAATCAATGCTTCCCAAAAAACCTAGCGCGGTTCGATAACCTCAAGGCCGTTCATGTAGGGAACCAGCGCCCTGGGCAAAATGACGCTGCCGTCTTTTTGCTGGCAGTTTTCCAGAATGGCGGCGGTGGTGCGGCCTGTGGGCAGGCCGGAGCCGTTGAGGGTGTGGACAAAGGCCGTCTTGCCGCCCTTGGGCCT
Source organism: Desulfovibrio simplex (assembly GCF_055387835.1). Classification (NCBI taxonomy): domain Bacteria; kingdom Pseudomonadati; phylum Thermodesulfobacteriota; class Desulfovibrionia; order Desulfovibrionales; family Desulfovibrionaceae; genus Desulfovibrio; species Desulfovibrio simplex. The sequence continues at coordinate 2,975,187 of NZ_AP042377.1, read as the reverse complement.
GAAGCGGATGTCTGCCCGGCGGGCCTGAAAATCGGTGCAGTTGGAACAGGACGAGATTTCTCTATAAGTTTTCTGCGCGGGCATCCACACTTCCACATCATAGGTCTTGGCGGAGGAAAAGCCCATATCGCCGGTGCACAGGGTAATGACGCGGTAGGGCAGCTCCAGCAGTTCCAGCAGGGCGCAGGCGTGGCCGCGCATGAGTTCAAGCTGGTTGAAGCTGTCTTCGGGGTGGGCAAAGCGCACCATTTCCACCTTGGTGAACTGGTGCATGCGTATGATGCCGCGCGTGTCCTTGCCAGCGCTGCCCGCTTCGGAGCGGAAGCAGGGGGTGGCCGCGCAGTAGGCGCGGGGCAGGTCGGCCTCATCCAGCGCTTCGCCCGCGTGCAGGTTGGTCAGCGGCACTTCGGCTGTGGGAATGAGAAAATAGTCCCAGTCCTGCAACTTGAACAGGTCTTCCTCAAACTTGGGCAACTGGGCCGTGCCCGTCATGGTGGCGCGGTTGACCATGTAGGGCGGGCTCACCTCGGTATAGTCGCCGTGGAGGGTGTGCCTGTCGAGAAAAAAGGCGGCCAGGGCGCGTTCAAGGCGGGCTCCCCAGCCAAGGGACACCACAAAGCGGCTGCCTGTCAGACGCGCGGCACGCTCAAAGTCCAGGCCGCCCAGAGCAACGCCGAGGTCGCCGTGTTCGCGCACCTCAAAGTCGAACTGACGAGGGCTGCCCCAACGGCTTACCTCGACATTTTCATTCTCGTTGGCCCCCACGGGCACGGAGCTGTCAGGAATGTTGGGCACGCGCATGAGCCAGCTTTCCACATTGGCCTTGGCCTGCACTGTTTCGCCTTCCAGTTCCTTGATGCGGTCAGACAGGGTGGAGAGCTCGCCAAGCAGTTTTGTGGCATCCTGCCCAGAGCGCTTGAGGGCCGCCACCTGCCCGGAGGCCTCGTTGCGTTTGCTCTTGAGCCCTTCTATTTCGGTGAGCAGGGTGCGGCGTTTGCCGTCCAGCTCAAGAAATGCGTCCACACTGAGGTCCGAATGACGGTCGGCCAGAGCCTTGGCCAAAACTTCGGGCTGCCTCTGCACCAGTTTGAGATCGATCATGACCGCTCCTGAAAAATTGCGCTGTATCGCGCCGAATACGCGGTAAAATTGCGACATGCAGTCGCCCGCGATAACATTATTCCTTTATCATGGGGGTAGGCTGCCTTGCAAGGCTGGCTTTTTACGTATATAGACCACTGGAATACTCTTGAAAATTTCTATAAAAACGCGAGGCTGTCATGAAACCTGTGCGCAACGTATTATTCCTTGTTTTGCTGGCTTTTCTGGCTACAGCCTGCGGACCCGCCAACAGCGTGCGTCTGCTGCCGCCGCCCTTCCAGGAAGGTGCGGTGCTGCCCGGCCCCAAGGCCCCCAGAGTGACGGTGGTGGCATTTGAAGACAAACGGCAGGATATGACCGTCATCGGTTCCCGCCGTGACAATACCGCCTTTGTCACCAATGACAGCGTTACCCAGTGGATAAGCAAAGCCCTTGCCGATGAGCTGGCCCGCAACGGCCTTCAGGTGTCCTATGCCGACAGCGTGAGCCAGGCCAAGGCGGGCAACCCCGACTATCTGGTGACCGGCGATGTTGACCAGGTATGGTTGCGCGAAAAGTCCGCCACCGACCTTTCAACGCAAATGCGCGTCAACTATGCCGTGGCCAATCGCCAGAGCCGCATCTTCAGCGAAACGCTCAATGCCTCTCAGTCGCGCACGGTCATGCCCATGGGCAGCGCGGCGGACAACATCATGCTGGATACCCTGCGTGAAATCATCAAGCCCATGGCGCAAAAGATTGTTCAGGCTATTGAGGCCAAAAAGTAAGCTTCTGCGCGCTCTGCGTGCGGTGTTTTTCTGCGCGGCGTTGACAGCGGCCGTGACGGTATATTGTGCTCTGCCGCCGACCCTTGTGGTCGGCGGCCTTGCGTTGGAGGCCCGCGCCGCCGTGGTCGATGCGGGCCAGTCCGCTTCGCCCCTCTTTGGCAGTGCCCCTGATTTCGCTGTAACGCCTGATGCCGATGTTCCGCCGCTTGCGGACATTGAGCGCAGTGAATTTGCGCGGGCGCGGGTTCCCATGAGCAGCGGGGCGGCCCGTATTCTGGCTGAGGGCAATGCCCGGCAGGCGGCCCTGGAGGCTGCCGCCGCCGCGCTGCCCAACAGGCGCGACATCCGCATGGGCGCCGACAATGCGGAAGAACGGCTGGCTCTGGCCGCACAACTCTACACGCACGTGACACGGCACCACAAGGACGCGGACGGCGCGCCCTTGGTGACGGTTCTTTTACGGCCCCGTCCGGAAGCCGCCGCCAGGATAACACAGTCTTTGCGCAGTGTTGACCTCATGCAGGTACGTTCGACCCTGTTGGGGGAAACAGCGTCGCTGCTCCGTCTTATGAACACGCGCGATCCGGCGCATGCGGGATCTGCCCGCATTCGGGCTGCGGGCAATGGCAATGATCCCGATGTGCCCCTTCGCGGAAGCGGCAACCTGGGCACTGCCTACCGTGCGCCAGTGGGTATGCATGACGCCACAGGCGTGGGCAGCGGCGGCGCACACGGCGGAGACGCGCGCAAGAACGCGCTGGACGAGATTTTTTCCGGCTGCGCCGGAACGGGCGCAGGCGCGCGGCCCGCGCCTGCGGCTTCGGGCGGGACGACCTCAACGCCCTCGGACGATGCGATGCCCGCAGCCGTGCAGCCCTCCCTGCCCTCGCTGGATGACGCCGTGTGGACGGAGCGACACTGGGAGGCAGCGTCGGACCGGCTGCAGGCGCTTTTGCGGGCGCAGGACCTTATGGAGGCGGACGCGGAGGGCTGGCTTGTGCCTGACGGGGTGCTGCCCCGGCTTGAGCGGGCGTCCGCCAGGCTGCCGCAAAGCCCCACAGTATGGCTTTTGCTGGCCGAGGCGCAGTTGCGGCGCGGGCTGCCCCTGCAAAGTGTGGCCTCGTGCGACGCGGCTCTGGCTCTTGCGCCGGGGCTGAACCGGGCGCGCTACATCCGCGCTCTGGGGCACTGGCGATTGCAGCAACTTGCCCTTGCCGAGGATGACCTGACCTCTTCTCTGGATGCGCGGCATGGCCTTGCGCCCCAGGGTGAGGACCGGGCGCGCCGTTTACGGGCGCGGGGCGCGGTGCGCATGCAGCGGCGCGACCTGACGGGCATGTGCGAGGATTTTGGCGCTGCCTGCGCTCTTGGCGAGTGCGAAGGGCTTATTCTGGCAAGGGCGCAGGAGTACTGTCTGCCTTCCGCTCCCGCCGGGACCGGGGCTGGCGCGGAAACCAGGCAGCACGACAGCCGTCCGACGCCGGATATGGAAAACAAGGGCCAGCGTGGAGCGGAGGATTCGCCTTCAATGTCACGCGGGCCGCGTGGGCCGCACGGGCCGGACACGGGAGGAGGCGCGAGGCCATGAGCAGGGAGCCGCTTTTCAAGGTGTACGGGCACGTGTTCCCGGTAACTGACGCATTTTACGAAGATCTGGCGCGGGCCTGTGCCGACGCCCTGCCTGATGAAGACGATATCCCCGTGCTGGAAAGGGACGGGGATATGGCGCGCATTTCTTTCGAGGGCGTGTACTTTCCCGTGGACGAGGTGCTGGAAGCCCTGGCCCGCCATCTTGGACCGGAACACAAGGGCAAGCTGGACGTGCTGGATATGGAAGGCTGGCGGCTGACGCGCCATGTACTGGCCGGGGGAAGCGTCAACAGCAACAGCGCGCCGCTGAATAATGTTCTGGACTATTCCGGCCATTGAGGACGTTTTCTGCCTGCGTCTCTTCTTTCGTTTCAGTTCCATTTATACGACATACGTCTGCGAAAACGGCGCGGCGCTGCTGTATTGCCCCCGCTATAGTATTTGCGTTGCCTTATGGCCGCGCAGCCTGCTTCTCGTCGTCCTGCCTTATTGCCTACTCTGCTAACTGTCCGTCCCCCCATACACAGATCAAAAAATTATTGTATAATACTATTATACAATAAAAGTTTTTGGGGGTGGGGGCGTGGGGGAGGGACCCTTTTTCAAAAGGGTCCCTCCCCCACAAAGCATTCCAACCTACTGACATTCTACCCCTGGCTCTATACAGGCGCGCCGCGTTCAAAGAGCGCCATATATTCCTGATTGCCCTTGGGGCCTTTGATGGCTGCGGGCAGCACGCCGCGGCAGTTCAGGTTGAGGTTGGCCTCGCTGAAGGCCAGAATCTTTTTGACTGCCCTTTGCCGCGCCTCTTCGTCGCGCACCACGCCCTTGACGGTTTCGCCAGGGCCAAGCTCGAACTGCGGCTTGATAAGGGTGGCCACCAGCCCGCCGGGTTTGAGCCAGGTCATGCAGGCGGGCAGCACAAGCGTGAGCGATATGAAGGAAACGTCCGCCACCACCATATCCACCTGCTCGGGAATGAGGTCGGCCTCGGCGTGGCGCAGGTTGACGCCTTCAAGGTTGCTGACGCGGGGGTCGCCGCGCAGTTTTTCGTGCAGCTGGTTGCGGCCCACGTCCACCGCATACACGCGGGCGGCCCCACGTTGCAGCAGGCAATCGGTGAAGCCCCCGGTGGAGGCCCCGGCATCCAAACAGACAAAGCCCGTCACGTCCAGTTTGAACTGGTCAAGGATGGTGATCAGCTTGTAGGCGCCACGGCTGACATAGGGTTCCGGTTCCAGCAGGGCAAAGGCCGTGCCCGAGGGATAGGGATGCCCCGGCTTGGGCACAAGCTGGGGCGGCGCGCCGGGGATGTTCAGTGCAAGCGTGATCTTGCCCGCCATGATAAGACGGCGGGCCTGCTCGCGGCTGGCCGCCAGCCCCTGTTCAAAAACAAGCTGGTCTGCGCGTTGACGTGGATTTTTTGCCATGCGGGCTATATACAGGCGAAGGGCCGCGCTGGCAATGCGGCTCCGTCCCGCCCCAGCCTGTCCCGGCCTGATGGGCCTGTTTGGCATGGTTGCCCTGATTGCCGTGGTTGGCATGGCCCGCTCTGGCGTTGTCCGATCTGCCTGATATGGCCGCTCCGATCTGGTCGGCTATGGTCCGGCCCGTCCTTTCCCGTCCTTCCGGCATGTTCCTGCGTGTCTTGCCTCTTGCCAAATGCTGAAAGAAGCGCTATATGATTTGCCCTTGTGCGATATACTTTCGCGCCAAGGGAAAAACGCGCGGGCGTCCGGCAAGGATTTTGCCGGATTATGCCGCGTTCCATGAGGTAGCTGCCATGAAAAAAGATATTCATCCCAAAGTGTTCAATGCCACTATCACCTGCGCTTGCGGCAACGAAGAAAGCGTGCTCTCCACCAAGGGCGAACATGTGAACGTGGAAGTGTGCTCCGCTTGCCATCCCTTTTACACCGGCAAGCAGCGCTTCCTTGACACGGCTGGCCGTATTGACCGCTTCCGTAAAAAGTACGCCAAGTTTGATTCCAAATAGTCGCGGGCGGCAGGATATGCCGCACAAGGATGACGCACGGCAGGGAGCGCCAGACAAGGCCGCCGGGAAAATGCCCCGGATGGTCATGACGGCGCTTTATGCTTTGACCTCCGCCTGCCCCACGGTGGGCGGTCAGGCCGTTATGGAAGGCGTCATGATGCGCAATGGCGATGCTTACGGCCTTGCCGTACGCCAGGCTGACGGGGCCATTGTTGCCCGCCGTCTGCCCTGGTTTTCGCTGTTGCGTCATCCCTGGCTGAAAAAGCCCTTCCTGCGCGGGTTCCCCGTACTGCTGGAAACGCTCGTCAACGGTATCAGGGCGCTTAACCGCTCGGTTGAGGTCGTGGCTCAAGGGCAGGAAGAAGAAATCACCGGCTGGCACCTGGTTGCGACCATGGCGGCAGCCCTGCTCATGGCCATTGGCCTTTTTGTCGTCGTGCCGCACCTGCTGTCGCTGGCTATGCTCTGGCTGAACCTGGGCGGTGACGTGGAAGGGCTGACCTTTCACCTGTGGGACGGCTTTTTCAAGTGCTGCATCTTTATGGGCTACATAAAGGCGATCTCGTATGTGCCCGATATCCGACGAGTTTTTCAGTATCACGGGGCGGAGCACAAGACCATCCACGCCTTTGAATCCGGCGAGGAAGTGAACGCGGCCAATGCCGCGCGCATGAGCCGGCTGCACCCCCGTTGCGGCACCACGTTCCTGCTCTTTGTCATCTGCATATCCATTATTCTGCATGCGGTACTGGTGCCCATGCTGCTGGCCCTGTACACGCCGCAGAGCGCCGTGGCCAAGCACGCCCTGACCCTGTTTTTCAAGCTGCTGCTGATGGTGCCCATCAGCGCGCTGGCGTACGAGCTTATCCGCTATGCGGCGCGCCTGCCCGAGGGGCCGCTTGCCCGCGTGTTGCAAGCGCCGGGCCTGTCACTGCAAAAGCTGACCACCTATGAGCCGGACGAAAGCCAGCTTGAAGTGGCGGTAGTGGCCCTGGCCGAAGCGCTGGGGCCCGAAGCCGGGGAGCGGGTGCGCACGGTGCCCTATACCGCGCAGTAGCGCCCCTGGTTCCTGAACGGCGGCCATGCCCGCCGTCCGCTTTTTCCGTTTTTGTCCACTGCCAGCCGGAGACCCTATGTTCGCCAAATTAGAAGGCCTGGAAAAAAAATATCTGGAGCTTGAGGAAGCCCTCGCCCAGCCCGATGTTTTTAACGACCAGGATCATTACCGCAAGCTGACCAAGGCCCACGCCGACCTGCGCGACGTGGTGGGCCTTTTTCGCCGTTACCGCGCCGTGAGTGAAGAACTGGCCGAAAGCAAGCTGCTGCTGCATGACGACGACCCGGAAATGCGCGCCATGGCCCAGGAAGAAGTGCAGAAGGCAGAGGCAAAACTGCCGGAGCTTGAGCACGAGCTCAAGGTCATGCTGCTGCCCTCCGACCCCCTGGATGAAAAAAATACCATCCTTGAAATCCGCGCCGGTACGGGCGGCGAAGAAGCGGCGCTTTTTGCCGCCGACCTCTTCCGCATGTATACGCGTTACGCCGAGCTCAAGGGCTGGAAGGTGGAACTCATGAGCGAGTCCCCTTCCGAATCCGGGGGCTACAAGGAAATCATCTGCCTTATCGCTGGTGATCGCGTTTACAGCCATCTCAAGTATGAAGCGGGAACCCACCGCGTGCAGCGCGTGCCCGCCACCGAAGCGCAGGGGCGCATCCACACTTCCGCCGCCACCGTGGCCGTTATGCCCGAAGCCGAGGAAGTTGACGTTGAAATCCGCCCCGATGATCTGCGCATCGACATTTACCGCGCCTCGGGCGCGGGCGGCCAGCACGTCAACAAAACGGAATCGGCCGTGCGCATTACGCACATTCCCACCAATACTGTCGTCACCTGTCAGGACGAGCGCTCGCAGCACAAGAACAAGGCCCGCGCCATGAAGGTTCTCGCGTCGCGCATTCTGGCCGCCGAGCGCGAGCGCCAGAGTTCGGAACTGTCCGCAGACCGCAAGGCGCAGGTCGGCTCCGGAGACCGCTCGGAACGCATCCGTACCTATAACTTCCCGCAGGGCCGCTGCACGGACCACCGCATCAACCTGACCCTCTACTCTCTGGACAGGATTATGGAAGGCGAAATCCAGTCCCTGGTGGAAGCTCTGGGCACCGCCGCCCAGGCCGAGGCGCTCAGGGCACAGGCCGCTGATTAGCGCAGGGATATGTTGTGAAAGGCTTTGTGGGGGAGGGACCCTTTTGCAAAAGGGTCTCCTCCCCCACGCCCCCACCCCCTAAAACTCTTATTGTGTTTTAGAGCATTTTAGCTTTGAAAAAGCGTAAATGCTCTGACGCTGCACGAAAGTGCAGCGCGCCACAACGTGGCGTGGATTCAGCCGAGCTTTGGCCGTTGCGACGAAGGAAGCTACGGACAAAGACAGCATTGGTTAATAGAACGTGCAGCCTGCTGATGGCTGTCGCAAATCGCATTTTTCGGCTGAATGAACACTTTGAAATGTGAAGCATTTCAAAGTTAATCTGCTCTAGTACCATGTCACACTTAAAACTACGCATTCGATGCGTTTTAAGTGTGAAGATCGCCAAGCAAAAAATGCGATTTTTGCTTGGCTCACGCCGCCTGTGGCGGCGAGCCGGGCTTGATCGCCCGGCGGCTAGCACGCCGTTCTATACGAATTTTTAAGTGTTACAGCGTACTAGCATGGCACAAAGAGTTTTGTTGATCCGGAACGGTGGTTCCAGAGGGGAGTCTTCCAGGCATCATGTCGACGCAACCCTGATCTGTCCGGGCAGCCGCCAGAACGGGTTCAACCCGGAACGGCTCTAAAATATTCTGCGGAGAGATCCGCGCAAGCATAAAGCACCCCCGCAGGCTGTCGGCCTGCGGGGGTGCTTTATGTCTGGCGGCTTGCTAAACCTGATTATGGATGGGCAAAAGCCGGTGAGAGACGCCCAAGCGGTGTTGCCGCCTGTCGTTTGCCGCTTTCGGCCTGCGTCCGGCCCTGGTGGACGGAAACCGCGCACTGGCTTCGGGTCTGGCTGCTCTGCGTCAGGTCTTGCCCTGCGGCCGCCCCACTGGAGGAAAAGATGAGGTCGCCCATCATTGCGGCAGCCGCGGAAAGGGGGTTGGGGCTGACGGAAATCTCGTTGCCGGCGGAATCGTAAACAACAATGGCCCTGGGCGTGATGACGCTGAACCCGCCATTGTCCAGACCCAGAATGCGCACGATGTGCGCATTCACAAGGATGCTTCTGCCATTGTCAAGGATGATGCTGATTTCATCAGGCAATCCCACGGCAGAGGCGCGAACCGTCAGGATGTTTCCATTGGGCAGTACGGCGTGCGCAAGTTTGCGCGCAACTGGAAAACGCGCCGCCTGCGCGGCGTTTTTACAGGGCACGTCCGGTGCGGCGATTCCGGTTTTGCCAGCGGGCGCGTGTGGCATGGTGGCCTCGTGGTTTGTATGCTGCCCGTCAGGGCATGTGACCAGAGCAACGTGCCTGTGAGAATGCATTGTACGTTTTCACAGGCACGACCGTTACGATGCGTAACAGCGGAACGGCATCGTGTTCCCGGTTGGGGTAAAGCAAAAAGTATTCCAGGTAGATAGGGAAATTTTTGCCCACCGGGTGGGATGGGGGAGCGGCTGGGGGCAGGACGGAGGAGATTGAGCGGCGTTACGCCGCCGTAGCGACCGTCTGCCCTCGCAGCTTCAGGGATGCGTTGCGGCGAAAAAGCCCCGGAGCATTTCGTGGCAAGGATTTTCAGGAAAATCCTTGCAGGGCAGTTAATTCATTTCATTGGCAAACGACCCTAGAGCAATTTCCCTTTGAAATTGTTCTGCTGACGCGAAGGGGGCAGCCGCCACGAAGTGGCGTGGATTCTGGCGAAAACTACGTTTTTCGCCAGAATGATGCGTTGAAACAAAGAGTGGTTCAAAAGCAAATAGCTCTAGAGCACTTTAACTTTGAAAAAGTGTAAATGCTCTAACGCTGCACGAACGTGCAGCGCGCCACAACGTGGCGTGGATTCGAAAACTTTGGAATGTGAGGCATTTCAAAGTTAATCTGCTCTAGACAGTGTCGTCACGAGATGAATTTCCTGTCATATCAAGAAGAACGAGCCTTTTATGCAGGGAGTGTACTCTGCTGGTACTCGACCGGAATAAAAGGCGAAGTTCGACGCAGAAATGACTGGAAAGGCGCTCGTGACAACACTGTCTAATCCCCGACCACAAACGCGCCGGGGTAAAGAATGGAGAAGACTTCAAGCTGCTTTTGCGCTCCAAAGGAGTCGGGCCACGGCCCCACCTGCACGTTCCACATGTTGTTGCTGCCAAAGCGAATGCGGCTCTTGTGTCCCGCCCTGGCCAGGTCGTTGGTGAGTCTGTCGGCGTTGGCCTTGTTGGCAAAAGCCCCCACCTGCACAAAGTAGGCTCCGTCAATGTCGCCGTCGCTGCGCATCTGCGGGACGCCGCCAAGGCTTTGTATGCGCACGCGCCCCGTGCCAGGGCCGATAATGTTGAGCTGGCTGGCGGCGGCGCGTGAAAGGTCAATGACGCGGTCGCCCACAAAAGGCCCGCGGTCGTTGATGCGCACAATGATGCTGCGGCCGTTGCTCATGTGGGTGACGCGCACCTTGGTGCCCAGGGGCAGCAGCTTGTGGGCCGCCGTCATGGCGTACTGGTTGTAGCGCTCGCCGTTGGCTGTGGTTTTGCCGTGAAAGCCCGGACCGTACCAGGAGGCTTCGCCCTCTTCGACAAATCCGTGGGCGGACTTGAGGGGGTAGTAGGTTTTGCCGCGAACCGTGTAGGGTTTGGTGCCGGTGATGCCGCCCTTGCGCCAGGACCCCCTGGAGCCGCACCCGGCCAGCAGCAGGGCGCAGAGCGCGAGTAGAAGGCAGGTCCGCAACGCGCGGAGGGCAGGGGTCATGCTTTGGTGGTCTCCAGCGGGTGAAGGTAGGGCAGACAGGGAAAACCCTCCTGCCTGCCGCAGGCCGCGCAGATGTCGGACGCTGTGTCCGTGGTGGCGTTTTCGGCAAGCAGACGGCTGAGCAGGCTGCTCCCTTCGTCGCGCAGCAGGCCGCGTTCATCGGCTCCCTGCAGCAGGGCTATGGCCGGTTCGCGGCGTCCGGCTTCAAGAAAGTCCCGTGCGGCAAGCAAATAGAGGCGCTCGTGCTCGGGGCCGTACAGGGCGTCCAGCATGGGCACATAGTTGGCCCCGAAAGCCTGCCGGGCAGGCAGTTCCTCACTGGCAAGCCAGCGGGCAAGATGGGTATTGTGTTTTTCAACTACAAGATACTGGGCCAGCATGCGCAGGCCGTGGGACAGCACATGGCTGATGCGCGACAGTTCGCGCGAGGAGCTTTCTGCCGTTTGGCCGACGAGCCCGCGCAGGGGATTGTACATGTCCGTTGTGACGCCGTCATGCCGCGCGACCTGCGCAAGGCGGTTGGCGTAGTGCTGGTTCTGAAAGGCGTCTTCCTTGAGTTTGACGCATTCATGAAACGCGTAGCCGATGCTCCAGTCGATGATGGCTTCAAGGGCGCGCTGTCCGGCGGCGCCGCCCGGCAGCAGATTGTTGGCATGGCGGAGCAGCGCCGCAACCTGGGCGGACTCGGCGGATTCGGGATCAGGTCTTTGCGCCAGCCCGCCATGAAGAGCATCCGGCGTTTTGCCATCGCAGGGCTGGCAGACCGGGCCGGGCGTATCGACGGGGGCCACGTCGCTGTGCGCCGGAGCATTGCGAAAGAGCAGGTGGGAGGTATCTTTCAGACGCCAGAAAACGCCCTTGCGCATGGCCTCGCCCAAAAGGTCGCGCAGGGCCGAGTACGAGACGGCCCCGGCCTGCTCAAAGCGTTGGCGTTGTGCCGAAAGAGCCTGAAAAACCGTGCAGTAGTCGCGAACAAGGTCGCGCATGAGAAAGTCACGGTTTGCCAGCAGCCAGCGTCCTTTCACGCCTCGTCTTCCTTGAGCAGGGCCCTGGCCACAGCCAGGTCGTAAAGCCTGAGGGGGTCGGCGTCGGCATTGCGTTCCTGCCGGTAAAGCTCGGAGGCATCCTGCACCACGCTCATGCTGAGCCAGGGGTGACGCTCCCACACTTCGGGCATGTCGGCCCGCCAGAGGCGAAATTCCACCTCGCCGTGCTCTCCACGGCGAACATAGACGCGGGAAAGCGTGTTACCCGCCTGGGGATGATAGTACAAACCGAGTTCATCTTTCATGACGTGAGGTTCCTTAAAGGTGATGCCAGCGAGGGCGTCATTTCACTGTTCAGCGGCAGTCTACGCTCAAATGGGTTTGTTTGCCAAGCGTGGATGCAGAGCATATGTGAAAAAAAGTACATGATTCGAAAAAAAGTTGCACAAATGACAAAAAAATGCGTATTAGTAGCGTCTATAAAGACGGGACAAGCACGGCCGCCGGAATGCGCTTTCTGGCGCAAAGGCTTGCTTGGCGGGCTTTGGAGTCTGCTTTGCGATATATTCCCGGCCCGGTTGTCATTAGCGCAAAAATGCGTTATGCAGTGATCTGACCGCGTTGCGGCCTGAGGGGCCGAGGCTTTGGCTCGCCCGTCTTACGCGATCCTTTGGGGCGTCCCGATTTTCACGGGATGGGCGCGTTCCGGCGGGGGGCAATACCCGTTGGCAGTAAAGAACCCCAAGCGGTTCTTGCCCGCACGTCCGATGAAGATGGCGTTTTGCGCCAGATCACGGATCGCCGCATTTGACCGGCACGTCACGCGCTGCGTGATACAAACAAACCATGTGGAGGTATGGCAATGGCGAAACATGCAACCCCCCTGTTGGACCAGCTGGAAAGCGGCCCCTGGCCGAGCTTTGTGTCCGACATCAAGCAGGAAGCGGCTGTTAGGGCCAAAAATCCCAGGGGTATCGAGTATCAGATCCCTGTGGATTGCCCTGAAGACCTGCTGGGTGTGCTTGAACTTTCCTACAATGAGAAGGAAACCCACTGGAAACACGGCGGTATCGTTGGCGTGTTCGGTTACGGCGGCGGCGTTATCGGCCGTTACTGCGACCAGCCCGAAATGTTCCCCGGCGTTGCTCACTTCCACACCATGCGTGTGGCCCAGCCCGCGGGCAAGTTCTACCACACCAAGTTCCTGCGCGACCTTTGCGACATTTGGGACATGCGTGGCTCCGGCCTGACCAACATGCACGGCTCCACCGGCGACATCGTGCTTCTTGGCACCCAGACCGCTCAGCTCGAAGAAATCTTCTTCGAACTGACCCACAACATGAACGTGGACCTTGGCGGCTCCGGCTCCAACCTGCGTACGCCCGAAGCCTGTCTTGGCCAGTCCCGCTGCGAATATGCCTGCTACAACACGCAGGACATGTGCTACCAGCTCACCATGGACTACCAGGACGAACTGCACCGTCCCGCCTTCCCCTACAAGTTCAAGTTCAAGTTCGACGGCTGCCCCAACGGCTGCGTGTGCGCCATGGCGCGCTCCGACTTCGCCGTGGTGGGCACCTGGAAGGACGACATCAAGATCGACCAGGAAGCCGTGAAGGCTTACGTGGCCGGTGAATTCGCTCCCAACGCCGGCGCGCACTCCGGCCGCGACTGGGGCAAGTTCGACCTGCAGAAAGAAGTGGTGGATCGCTGCCCCTCCCAGTGCATGAAGTGGGACGGCTCCAAGCTCTCCATCAAGACCGCTGACTGCGTGCGCTGCATGCACTGCATCAACACCATGCCCCGCGCCCTGCACATCGGTGACGAACGCGGCGCAAGCATCCTCGTGGGCGCCAAGGCCCCCGTGGTTGACGGCGCTCAGATGGGTTCGCTGCTCGTGCCCTTCGTCTCCTGTGAAGCCCCTTACGATGACGTCAAAGAAGTCATCGAAAAGATCTGGGATTGGTGGATGGAAGAAGGCAAGAACCGCGAACGCGTGGGCGAAACCATGAAGCGTCTGTCCTTCCAGAAACTGCTGGAAGTTACCGACACTCCCGCTGCCGCCTACCACGTCAAGGAACCCCGTTCCAACCCGTACATCTTCTTCAAGGAAGAAGAAGTGCCCGGTGGCTGGAACCGTGACCTTGCCGCTTACCGCAAACGCCATCAACGCTAGTCAAAGGGGGAGAAGAACATGGCTTTTATTTCTTCCGGGTACAATCCCGCCAAACCGATGGAAGGCCGTATCACCGACATCGGCCCCCACAAGTATGACGAATACTTCCCGCCGATTATCAAAAATAACTTCGGCAAGTGGTTGTATCATGAAATCCTTGAGCCCGGCGTGCTCGTGCACGTGGCTGAAAGCGGCGACAAGTGCTACACCGTCCGCGTAGGCGGCACCCGCACCATGTCCATCACGCACATCCGCGAACTGTGCGACATCGCCGACAAGTACTGCGGTGGCAGCCTGCGCTGGACCACCCGTAACAACATTGAGTTCATGGTGGACAGCGAAGAGGGCATGAAGGCTCTGCGCGACGACCTGAACAGCCGCAAGTTTGACGGCGGTTCGTTCAAGTTCCCCGTGGGCGGCACCGGCGCTGGCATCAGCAACATGGTGCACACCCAGGGCTGGGTGCACTGCCATACGCCCGCCACCGACGCCTCCGGCCCGGTCAAGGCCGTGATGGACGCCGTGTTTGAAGACTTCAAGACCATGCGTATGCCCGCTCCTGTGCGCATCGCCCTGGCTTGCTGCATCAACATGTGCGGCGCCGTGCACTGCTCCGACATCGGCCTTGTGGGTATCCACCGCAAGCCGCCCATGATCGACCACGAATGGGCTGACCAGCTGTGCGAAATCCCGCTTGCCGTGTCCGCTTGCCCCACTGCCGCCGTGCGTCCCACCAAGGTGGAACTCAACGGGCAGAAGGTGAACTCCATCGCCATCAAGGAAGACCGCTGCATGTACTGCGGCAACTGCTACACCATGTGCCCCGCGCTGCCCATTTCGGACGGCGAAGGCGACGGCGTTGCCATCATGGTTGGCGGCAAGGTTTCCAACCGCATCAGCATGCCCAAGTTCTCCAAGGTCGTTGTGGGTTACATCCCCAACGAACCGCCCCGTTGGCCTTCGCTGACCAAGACCGTGAAGCACATCGTTGAAGTGTACGCGGCCAACGCCAACAAGTACGAACGCCTGGGCGACTGGGCTGAACGCATCGGTTGGGAAAGCTTCTTCAAGCTGACCGGCCTTGAGTTCACCCACCACCTTATCGACGACTTCCGTGATCCGGCCTACTACACCTGGCGCCAGAGCACGCAGTTCAAGTTCTAGGATTACTTTGCTTAACCCCGGCGGCGCAGCAGCGCCGCCGGGACAGGAGAACCACCATGGCTGACGACAAAGACATTGTTGTTGAATTTTTGAACAGCAAATCCGGTTCCAAGTCGAAGTTCTACTTCAAGGACTTCACTGATCTGTTCCCTGACAAAGGCCCCCGCGACGTGAAGAAAATCCTCACCAAGCTGGTCAACGAAGAAGTGCTGGAGTTCTGGTCTTCCGGTTCCACCACCATGTACGGCCTCAAGGGTGCGGGCAAACAGTCCCACGCTGAAGGCGAAGACTAGCGGTTGATTTTTTTAGCCGGGTGCGGCTTCATGCCAGGCTTTCCATTCAGGGTTCGAGGCGGTTCATCCGCGTCGGCCAGGTCAGCTCTGTGCTTTGCGCTCACGACAAAAATATTCAAACGCCGGAATTGCCCCGTTCATGGCCTTCGCAGGGCTCGTCAGCCTTCGCGTGAAAGCCTCGTGCAAGAAATGCCGCAACGTACGTTGCGGCATTTCTTGCATTGTCCGGCAGGGCGTCCTCTCGCCCGAGCCGCATCTGCACGGCCCGAGAGCAGGCTGCTGCGACGTCGGACTGTAGCTGTGGAAGACTGGCGGGGCGGCAGATTGGTGCACGTCGCCAGAACCTTTCCGTGGTTCTGGCGACGTGCGTTGTAAAACATCAGGCAGGAACACTATGGGAACTTCCTTTACCCTCACTGATGCGGAAAAGAACTTTCTGAGCCGCCTGGCCCGGATGTCCATTGAGGCCGGACTTGTTGGCAAGGTGGTGGACGCCATCCCAAGCCCGCCGGAAGCTCTGGACAGGCAGCAAGGCCCCCTTCGGCGTCATCTTGGCGCTTTTGTCACCATTTCCACAGACAACACACTGCGCGGATGCATCGGCAGTATTGTGGGCCAGGAACCGCTGTACATAAATGTGTGGCGCATGGCCGCCTCCGCGGCGTTCAGCGACCCGCGTTTTCCGCCCCTGACCCTTGAAGAATGGCGACGTGATGTGGCGCTGGATATTTCCGTGCTGGACGAACTGACGCTCTGCCCAAGCCCGGAGGCCGTGGAAGTCGGCCGCCACGGGCTTGTGCTCCAATACCAGAACCAGAGCGGCGTTTTTTTGCCGCAGGTACCCGTTGAGCAGGGTTGGGACAGGATGGCCTATCTTGAGCACCTTTGCTTCAAGGCGGGGCTGCCCAAAGACAGCTGGAAGCAGCCCGGCGCACGTCTGTTCTGGTTTGAAGCGCTGGTTTTTCCGGCGTAGGCTGCGTGTATTTTGAGAGGTTTTGTGGGGGAGGGACCCTTTTGCGAAAGGGCTCATCCCCCATGCCCCCACCCCCCAGGAAAACGCTGATTTATTTCCTTTGGCGGCGTTGTTCACTTTTTTTGAAACAGTCGAGGACTGAAAAGTCCACTCCTGTTTCAAAAAAAGATCGCGCCTTGCCAAACGAAATAACTGCGCGCTTTCAAGAGGCTCTCCAATCAGTGCTTGCTTGGAGTTTTTCGTATCGGGAAAGGATATTCTCAAGACGAAAATACGTTTGTATCAGCTTTTGCCTCCACTCCATTTGCCTCCATTTTCTGCGCTTTATGCCCTTTCTGTAGTGCATGCGGCCGGAACCCTCGCGGTTAGCCCATTACAGCGCATTGATGCTTGCCTTGATTGCCGCAAGGGCATATGTTGCTTATGTTTCTCAGGGCGGGGTGCAAGTCCCCACCGGCGGTGATGCGGCAGCGTAAAGCTCCGTCAGCCCGCGAGCGCCCATGGTTGGGGTCAGCAGATTCGGTGAGAATCCGAAGCCGACGGTAACAGTCCGGATGGAAGAGAACGGTCATAGCCACGCGAAATCCTGTGCGCCATGCACTTGCCTTTCGTGTGGTCAGCGCGAAATTACAGCAGTGGCGGCCTGTCCGCGGCCGTTGTATTGGCGCAATCCGTCCACGCCCTGATGCACCATCTCCCGGTATTGAACCGGAACAGGAGAACGGCATGCATCAGACCTCACTTTCCCTTCATTCCTTTGGCAGCGCTGAAGAGCGCGTTCGTAACGCCCTGGCGTCCCTGCGCGCCGGAAGCGGCGTTCTTGTGGTGGATGACGAAGACCGCGAAAATGAAGGCGACCTCATTTTTCCGGCCCAGACCATCACGGAACAGCAGATGGCCATGCTCATCCGGCATTGCAGCGGCATTGTTTGCCTGTGCATCACAGACGGGCACGCCCATCGCCTCGATCTGCCGATGATGACGGAAAACAACACCAACACGCAGCAGACGGCCTTCACCATTTCCATTGAGGCCGCCACCGGCGTGACCACGGGCGTTTCAGCGGCGGACCGCGTCGCCACCATTCGCGCGGCCGTGGCTGACAACGCCCGCCCGGAAGATCTGCGTCGGCCCGGCCATGTCTTTCCCTTGCGGGCGCGTCCCGGCGGCGTTCTGGAGCGGCGCGGGCACACGGAAGCCACCGTGGACCTCATGCGGATGGCCGGACACGCTCCGTGCGGCGTGCTGTGCGAACTGACCATGGATGACGGCAAGATGGCGCGTTTGCCGCAGGTAGCGGCCTTTGCCTTTGCCCATCACCTGCCCCTGTGCAGTGTGGAAGACCTTGTGGCCTGGCGGCTGAGCCTGGCAGACGAGCAAATTGCCATATCCGCCTGATGTAATGCTTCGGTGGTTGTTAACTGACGGTCATTTTTGACTTTCGCGTCAAGTGGCCCTTTTCATTTTGGGTGAATTCGCTGGAGGATTCTTCCTTCATGAAAAGGGCCGCTTTTATTGTTATTATTGCTTTGATGGCCTGCGTGGCGGGTGAAGGGACTCCCGCAGCCGTTGCTTAAGGAAAATACAGTAGGGCTTGTCCTTTGAGAGGCGGGTGTTGTGCCCTGCGGGCACGGCGACTTTTCAATTTTTTAGTTTGGGCCGCCTGCGCGGCGGGCGGCAAGGCGGGGCCGGTTATGGGGCTGCGCCCCCTTCTCGGCCCCCCTTGCATCCCCCCCGAAGCACCCCGTGGGGCTTTCCACTTTTCACCATTCCACGAGGGCTGCGCGGCTTCTGCTCCGGGAGCTTTCTCGCTTCGCTCGGCGATCTCCCTGCGCGCCGCGCAATGCCAGCGCGCGACATGCGCTGTATAGAGAGCCGTAAGAGTACCTCATGCCGACGTGTTAGCTTCGATTCTTTATGGCACCGCCCCCGGTAGCAATACGCTTCCTGCCTGAGAAACAGTACAGGTTATGTGCTTTGTTTGCTTGGCAGACTTTTGGGGAGGCATGCTTAATCTGCTTTTTTTGAACGCAACAAAAACCCATGCCAAGCCCGAATCTTTCGGCACTTCTCCAGCCAACCAGATGTCTCCGGGGCTCTCATTCAGAGTGTTCACGCACGATGGCATTGCGCGGCGCGCAGGGAGATCGCCGAGCGCAGCGAGGAAGCTCCCGGAGCAGAAGCCGCGCAGCCCTCGTGGAATGGTGGGAACGGGAAAGCCTTTAAGGGCTAGTCCGTGGGAGTGGAGAGACACGACAAGCCCAGCGGGGTCGTCCGGGGGGAGTGCAGAGGGGGCCTCGGAGGGGCGGCAGCCCCTAACAGGCCCCCATCTGCCGCCCGCCGCGCAGGCGGCCCAAACAGCAGAAAAGGATAAGCCGTCGTGCCCGCAGGGCGCAAAAGCCACCGCTCAAAGGACAAGCCCTGCTTTGTTTTCTTCAGAGCGCCAGCCCGTAGCCCTCACATCGCCGCCCGCCGCGCAGGCGGCCCAGTAAAAAAGAAAAGCTCCCATACCCGCAAGGGCACAGAAGCTCACTCTCAAAGAACAGGCCCTTTTTTAATTCTTCACCGGAAAATCCGGGTACCACCCCCCACGCCAATCCCTCCGCTCTAGCAAGGGGGGCGCAGCCTCTCCGCCAACCGGGTGTAGCGCTTGCGCGTCTTGTTGTTTTTGACGGCCATATGCAGCGCGCGCGATTCACCCACCAGAATGACCAGCTTTTTGCCGCGCGTGGCCCCCGTGTAGACCAGATTGCGCTGCAGCAGCATATAATGCTGCATCATGATGGGGATGACCACGGCCGCATACTCCGACCCCTGGGATTTGTGGATGGATATGGCGTAAGCCGGGGCCAGTTCGTCCAGTTCATCGAACTCGTACGGCACCACGCGATCGTCAAAGGTGACGCTGAGGGTGCGGTCTGCAAGGTCCATAAAGCTGATGCGCCCCATGTCGCCGTTAAAAACGTCCTTGTCGTAGTTGTTGCGTATCTGCATGACCTTGTCGTGCAGACGGAAGGCACGCTCGCCGCGCCGCACTTCCAGGCCGTTGGGATTCAGGGCTTCCTGCAGGCGGGCGTTCATCTGCCCCGCGCCCACGGCTCCCTTGTGCATGGGGGTGAGCACCTGAATATCGTCAACGGAATCAAAACCGAAGCGACGCGGAATGTGGTTGCGCACAAGGTCCACGATAAGCTCGGCGGCCTTTTCGGGATCGTTCTGGTGGATAAAGTAAAAATCCGAGAGTCGGTCCTTGCTGGATTCCAGCGAAGGCACTTCGCCTCTGTTGATGAGGTGGGCGTTGCAGATGATTTCGCTCTCCGCAGACTGACGAAAAATTTCCGTCAGTTCCACCACGGGCACAACGCCGGAGCTGATCACGTCGGCCAGCACGTTGCCCGGCCCCACCGAGGGCAGCTGGTGCACGTCGCCCACCAGCACAAGGGTAGCGCCCAGCGGCACGGCCTTGAGCAGATGGTAGAAAAGCAGGGTGTCCATCATGGACGCCTCGTCCACCACCAGCAGGCCGCAGGCGAGGGGGTTATCCTCATTACGGGCGAAGCCGTCCTCCTTGGGGCTGTATTCCAGCAGACGATGGATGGTGCGGGCCTCGCGCCCGGATGTTTCGGCCATGCGCTTGGCGGCGCGACCTGTGGGCGCTGCCAGCAATATGCGGGCGCGCACCTCTGCAAAAAGATTTATGATGGCGTTGATGATGGTGGTCTTGCCCGTGCCGGGGCCGCCCGTGAGCACCATAACCTTGCTGCGCGCGGCCATGCGCACGGCTTCAAGCTGTTCGGGCGCAAGAGCTATGTCCAGTTGCGCCACCACCTTGTCCACGGTGGCGTCAGCATTTTCAAAACGGATGGATTTGGGAGAATTGAGCAGCCTTTGCAGATAAAAGGCTGTTTTGGATTCGCAGTGAAAATAGCGGCGCAGGTAGATGCCGGTTTCCGGCAGGCAGACGTGCGCGTCGGAATCCGGGCCAGCGCCGGGCATATCCATATCTTCACGCACAATGCGCTCGTCCTCCTCAAGGGAAGACAGGGCTTCGCTCACCAAGCCCTCGTCCACGCCCAACTGGGCGCATACGGCATCCATAAGGGCGGATTCCGGCAGGTATACGTTGCCGTCGTCCGTGGCTTTTTGCAGCACGTACAGAGTGCCCGCCTGAATCCGCAGGGGGTGGTCATGCTCAAAGCCGAGCTTGCGCGCCGCCGCATCAGCCGTGACAAAGCCGATGCCGTGAATGTCCATGGCCAGGCGGTACGGGTTCTCGCGCACAATGTTCAGCGCATCGCCGCCATAGGCGCGGTAGATGCGCACGGCATAGGCCGGGGTGATACCGTGGGGCTGCAAAAAGAGCAGAAGGTCGCGTATGCCCCGGTGCTCGGCCCAGGAAGTGCGTATGCGCTCAAGACTCTTCCGGCCCACGCCGCGTACCTTGAGCAGGCGTTCCGGCTCTTCGTCCAGTACGCGGATGGTGTCTGTGCCAAAGGCTTTGACGATGCGGGTGGCCATTTCATCACCGACCCCCTTGATGAGGCCGGACGCCAGATACAGGCGGATGCCCTCGCTGGTGGCGGGCATCATTTCCTCGGCGGAGCTGAACTCGACCTGGCGGCCAAAACGGGTGTTGTTGACCCAGCGCCCGCTGAGCTTCATCTGCACCCCTGCCTGCGGATTGACCATATGTCCCACGCAGCTCACCGAGTCACGCGGACGGGCGAGGCCGCCGTCGCCGCCCGAACCGTTGACGCTGCCGGGCATGAGACGCAGAACGGTATAGCCGTTCTCCTCGTTGTGAAAGACGACGCGCTCGATGGTGCCGGTAAGTTCGACGGCATCCGGGTCTTGCAGCAGGGACATTTCCTTCATGTCAGCGGTTTTCCAGGGCAGGGCTTTTACCGTCAGGGATGGCCTTGCGGTTGCGCGACCACCAGAACCAGTCGCGCTGTTCCGGCGGCAGGTGCGGGTTACGGGCCTGCGCCACAGCGCAGTGCATGACGTCCAGGCAGCAGATATCGACCTTCTGCCCCTTGAGGCGGCAAAGGGCGTCATACAGTTCCTGCGGGTCGCGGCTTGCGAGGTCGTCCAGGCTGGTCACGCCAAGCAGGTCAAAATCTTTCAGCGCGGCTGGCCCGATGGAGCGCAGGCCTTGCAGAGGGTGCTTCTTCATACGCCAACGCCCATGCGTTGCTGCAAAAGCAGCGCATCGGCCAGGGCCAGCGCCGTCATGGCTTCCAGCACGGGCACCACGCGCGGGATGGCCGCCAGATCGTGCCGCCCGCCCACAAGCACCGTGGCGGCATTGCCTTCCTTGTCCACGGTGTTCTGCGTGATGGCAATGGACGCGATGGGCTTGACCGCCGCGCGCAGCACAATGTCCTGACCGCTGGAAATGCCGCCAAGAATGCCGCCCGCGTGGTTGGAGGCAAAGCGTGCCCTGCCGGGGCCTGGCTCGTCAGCGGGAAGCAGCGCGTCGTTGTTCTGCGAGCCGCGCAGGGCCGCCGCCGCAAAACCTTCGCCTATCTCCACGCCCTTGACCGCGCCCACGCTCATGATGGCGTGGGCCAGCACAGCCTCCAGCTTGTCAAAAACGGGTTCGCCAAGCCCTGCGGGCACGTTGCGCGCTTCAATGCGCACAATGCCGCCCAGAGTTTCTCCGGCCTTGCGGGCCTCGGCCACCAGGGCGTCCCACTGTGTGACCGCTGAGGGCGCGGCGGCGCAATAGGGGCGCGTGGCGGCCCCGTCCATATCCATGCCCCATTGGGGTATGGCAACGCCGCCCAGTTCAACGCAGCCGCCAAGAATTTTCACGCCACGCAGGGCCAGGATTTTTCTGGCCACAACGCCGCCAGCCACACGAGCCGCTGTTTCACGCCCGGAAGAACGCCCGCCGCCCCGGTGGTCGCGCAGGCCGTTGTACTTCTGAAAATACCCCCAGTCCGCATGGCCGGGGCGAAAAACTTCCGCCAGATTGCCGTAATCGTGGGAACGCTGGTCTTCATTGGCAATAAAGAACGCGATGGGCGTGCCTGTGGTGAGCCCCTCATAAACGCCGGAAAGCAGGCGAACGGTGTCGGCCTCCTTGCGCTTGGTGGCTGTTGGCCCCTGGCCTGGCTTGCGGCGATCCAGTTCGGCCTGCATATGGGCTTCGGCAAGTTCGAGGCCTGCGGGGCAGCCGTCAATGACGCCGCCAAGGCCGGGCCCGTGGGATTCGCCAAAAGTGGTCAGGCGCAGGGCGCGCCCAAAGGTGTTACCGGCCATCATGCACCTCGCGCAGGACAGAAAAAATGGTTCGGGGCAGCCGTTTGGCAGCCAGAATCTTTTCAGTATAGAAAAGGGAAGCGCGGCTGGCAAGCCGTGGGCATGACGCGCCATGGGCCGCCTGCGCGGCGGGTGGAGGTATCGCGCGATAGGTACTTCAGAGAAAAGAAAGCAGGGCCTGACCTTCAGAGCGGTGGTTGCCGCACCCCGCCGGGCATGGCGGCTTTTTACTGATTTAATTTGGGCCGTCTATGCGACGGGTGGCAGCGGTGGCCTGCCAGGGGCGGCCTTGTCAATGGGGCCAGTATGTTATTCTCCCTGAAGTGCCAGCCGCGCATGCTCTCTATGTCGCGAGACGATCACGTCATCCCTGTGCAACCCGTTTCCACGTGCATAAGCTGACGCGGCGCAGCACAAAAGATTCACGGGCTTGCAGCCCGAAGGCAGTTGTCATAAAGCCTTTGGAGGAGAACTTATGAGCGACCATAAAGAACAATGGGGCCGTTTGCTGGCTCCGTACCGCATAACGCGCCAGGGCAAGATGCTTGCCGGCCTTGATGTTGTGCGCAATCCCTTTGTGCAGGATTATGACCGCATCATCTTTTCCAGTTCTTTTCGCAGGCTGGCCAAGAAAACCCAGGTGCATCCGCTGGTGCGCAATGACCATATCCACAACCGCCTTACCCATTCGCTTGAAGTAAGCAGCGTTGGACGTTCACTGGGCCTTCAGGTAGGGCAGACCCTGGCCGACCGGGGACACCTGCCGGACGGTTTAAGACCGGATCATCTGGGCCAGATCATACAGGCGGCCTGCCTGGCGCATGATATCGGCAACCCGCCCTTTGGCCATGCCGGTGAAGAAGCCATACGCGACTGGTTCAAGGATACGGGCCATACCGAGCATTATTTCAAGGATCTGCGGCCAGCGGAACGGGCGGACTTTGAGGCCTTTGACGGCAACGCCCAGGGGTTTCGGGTGGTCAATACGCTTGAGAACAACAAGGACGCCGGGGGGTTTCGCCTGACCTTTCCCGTGCTGGCAAGCCTTGTGAAGTATCCCCGCTCCGCCCATGAGGCATTGGGGCAATCCAGCGGCAAGTTTAATTATTATTTGGCGGAGCAGGGCATTTTCACGGAAATATTCACAACCCTGGGCCTGATGCGGGACGGCCGCGCGCGGCGGCATCCGCTTTCCTACCTGCTGGAGGCGGCGGACGACATCTGCTACCGCATCATAGATATGGAAGACGCGCGCGAACTGCGCATCATTGCCTATCAGGACATCAAGAATGTGGTAGAGCCGCTGCTGGGCGACAACGATATGGATGCGGAACGCCTCAAAGCTATGGACTCCGACCGGCGGCGCTCCGGCATGCTGCGCACCAAGGCCATGGCGCGCATCATCCCTTCCGTGGTGCAGACATTTATGGATTGTTATGAAGACATGATGGCCGGTGCGCTCGAGGGCGATCTGCTCAAGCACGCACAGCCGGATGTGGCGGAATTTATGAGCGCGGCAAAAGAGGTCTTTAACAGCAAGATCATGAATAATCCGCAGAAAACCGCGCTGGAAATAGGCACGTACACACTGTACAAGCGCCTGCTGGACATTTTTATCCCGGCCTGCTTCAATTTCAGCAAAAACAATTCCATGTCCTATCAGGAAAAACGCGCACTTACTCTCATGGGCGCCAATGCTCCCCTGAAGGGCGAGTGCCTGTATGCGGCCTATCTGCGCGTGCTGGATTTTGTGTCCGGCATGACGGACGATTACGCGACCTTCATTTCGCAGCAGTTTTCAGGCACAGCGGCGCAATAGCGCATCCCGCCTGGCAAAATGGGCAGACAAACGCGCGGGGCAAGATCGCCAGTGACGGCAGGAGGTTCCAGCCACAGCCGCCAGAACAATGGCAATGAAAATTGCTCCAGATCATGCCAGCGCTGAAATGCTGCACAGTTCGACGTTGTCATTCTGCCGAAAAATGCGCTTTGCGACAGCCGCTAGCGGGTCTTTGCCGCTTGCGCCTCTGCGGCGGGCGTCTGCTCACGCAGCCGCCAGTGCAATTTCAAAGGGAACGTGCACGAGAGCATTTTAACTTTGAAAAAATGTAAATGCTCTAACGCTGCACGAAAGTGCAGCGCGCCACAACATGGCGTGGATTCAGCATGGCGTGGATTCAGCCGCAAATCGCATTTTCGGCTGAATGAAAACTTTGAAATGTGAAGCATTTCAAAGTTAATCTGCTCTAAAGGGCTATGGTTGGTTGCATACGGGCCGCGGGCAGCGGGCGTTCCGGCAGCAGGGTATGCTGCACGCGCTGCCAGCGGCGCGCGTCATCCAGAGCATTCAGGGCAAGGTCGCGCAACTGCAGATAACTTTCGGCCAGGCTGTGGCGGTCAGTGTCAAGAATATGATCGGCGCGGCGCGGCTCATCAAATTTGTCGGTAAGGCCGCACAGTCCGGCGACGTGCGTGTGCCCGGCCATGGCGTACAAGCCCCTGGTGTCACGCTCTACCAGCGTTTGCAGCGAGCAGCGCACCCACACTTCGCGGTACAGGGGCAAGAGTTCACGGTTTTTCTGGCGCATGCAGGCATAGGGGGTGGCAGCCGCCACAATGCACAGACGCCCCTGGGCGTGCTGCTGCAACGCATGATCGCGCAGGGCGTTGGTTGCGGCAATGCGGACCTCTGGGGCGACATCGACCTGTCGGCAAAATCTGCCTTCGTCAATAAAGGCTGTTTCAATGCCCTGCCCCTCCAGGTACAGGCGCAGAAGGGAACCAAGTGCGGTTTTGCCGCTGCCGGAAAGGCCCAGCAGCCAGAGTACAGGCGTCATGCTTACCTCGCTTGCTTGCGGGTTGCGTTGGGCGCGCGTGCCGCGCCAAAGAACACCTGTAAAAATGCAATAACCCGGCCAGTGTAAAAAAGATGTTTTATTACATATGACTATAATAAAAATTGGGAAAAGGCGTGGTTTTTTGACGGTGCAGCAAGGGCGGTCAGGCAATCCACCCCACGTTGCGGCGCACGGCACTTTCGCGCAGCGGTAGCGCATGTAACTTCTTGCAAAGGTAAAATGCCCTAGACCGGCAGGCGTATCAGGCGGATGGTTTCCGGCTGGATATACAGCAGCTTGTCCTGCTCGATTTCCTGCGGGCGGGTCACAAAGCTGCCCTTGCGCACATTGAGGATGGCCTCCGCCTCATGGCTGCAGTCAAAAAGATGCAGCACGCCATCTTTCAGACTGTCGGCCGTTGTCCAGTGGCGGTTCACGGCCGGGCCGTCAGGCGTGATGTGGCGCAAAAAACGAAAGACAAGGGCGCGGTTGTTGCCGCCATTAAGCCACTGGTCACAGCAGTCCCACACCTGCTCGGTTGAGGGATCCTGGTCCGTGCCAAAGGGCTGGCGTACGTCCAGGGGGAATACGCGACTCTGCGCGCGCAGCATGCCGTCCACGAGGTTGCAGTAATCGGTCTCCTGCTCAAGCACGGCCCTGAACACTTCCGGCGAGGCCGCCAGAGCCATCAGGGTTTCATTAAGGATGTTGCGCGCCCTCAGCACCCGTATGCTGTGGGTAAGGCGCAGGGCGTTCAGAACCGCGTAAATCGCGCAAAATGTGTCCAACTTGCCCTGATAAAAAGGTTTCAGCATGAGGCCTCCCGTCCCTCTTATGCCCATTGCCGCCGGGGGGGTCAAGAGCGGCGGCCCGGCCCCGCGCACGCCCCCCGCGACTCCACGCCGCGCCCCTGTGCCCCGGGGCGGCAGTTCAGGGGGGAACCGCTTTTTCTTTACAAGCATTCTCGACACGTGTATAAAAGGACTTTCTTTAACTATATCACAATACCTTGATATGCAGATATTAACTACCCCACAGCAATTGGCGGCCCAGTGCCGCGCCTGGCACAAGGCCGGGGACGACATCGCCCTTGTTCCCACCATGGGCTACTACCACGCCGGACATGAAGACCTTATGGCCTACGGTCGCACGTTGGGCAAACGGCTTGTGGTAAGCCTTTTCGTCAATCCCACCCAGTTTGGCCCCGATGAGGACCTTGGCGCATACCCGCGTGACGCCGAACGCGACGCGGGCATTGCCGCCAGCCATGGCGCGGACGTGCTCTTTATGCCCGAACCGGGGTCCATGTACGCACCGGACCACGCCACCTGGGTTGAGGTGCCCGACCTTGCCAAGGGGCTGTGCGGTCAGAACCGGCCCATACATTTTCGCGGCGTGTGTACCGTAGTACTCAAGCTTTTCATGCTGAGCGCGGCGGACGTAGCCGTTTTTGGGCAGAAAGACTGGCAGCAGCAGGCCATCCTGCGGCGCATGGTACGGGATCTTAACCTGCCTGTGCGCATTGAAACGCGACCCACCGTGCGTGAAGCCGACGGCCTCGCTCTCTCGTCGCGCAACGTCTACCTTACCCCTGAGGAACGCGCCCAGGCGCCGGAAATACGCCGGGGCCTGCTGCACGCGCAAAAGCTGGCGCAGGAAGGCGAAACCAGCGCATCCCTGCTGCGCGAGTCCGTGCTGCGTCGCTGGGCGGAGTTACTGCCGCTGGGGCGGCTGGACTATCTCAGCATTGTACATCCCGAATCCGTGGCCCCGCTCGACAAGGTTGACGGCCCGGCCCTCATGGCCTGTGCCGTGCGCATGGGCAAGGCCCGCCTTATCGACAACATTATTCTACGTTAGCAACTCACCGCGCCTGCGGTGTGATCCCTTAAAGGAGAACAGCATGCAGACCAAGGGCAAATACTTCTTTACCTCCGAATCCGTCACCGAAGGGCATCCCGACAAGGTGGCAGACCAGATTTCCGACGCTGTTCTGGACACCTTGCTGGCCCAGGACGCCGACGCCCACGTGGCCTGCGAAACCCTGGTAACCACGGGCATGGCCATTATCGCCGGTGAAATCAGCACCACCGGCTACGCCGACCTGCCCACCGTGGTGCGCGAGACCATCAAGAACATCGGCTACAGCAACTCCGACATGGGTTTTGACTGGAAGACCTGCGCCGTCATTTCCACCATCGGGCATCAGTCGCCCGACATCGCCCAGGGCGTTGTGCGTGAAAAGCCCGAAGACCAGGGCGCGGGCGATCAGGGCATGATGTTCGGCTATGCCTGCGACGAAACCGCCACTCTTATGCCTGCCCCCATCTACTGGGCGCATCAGCTTTCGCAGCAGCTCACCAAGGTGCGCAAGGACGGTCTGGTGGACATTTTCCGCCCGGACGGCAAGACCCAGGTTTCTTTTGAATACCAGGACGGCAGGCCAGTGCGCATCAACAACGTGGTGGTCTCCACACAGCACGCCGCCAGCGCCAGTCAGGCGGATGTGGCCGAAGCCGTGAAAAAACACGTGATTCGCCCCATCCTTGAGCCCTCCGGCTACTTCACCGAAAAAGATTGCGAAATCTTCATCAATACCACCGGGCGTTTTGTGGTGGGCGGTCCCATGGGCGACTGCGGTCTTACCGGTCGCAAGATCATTCAGGATACCTACGGCGGCAGCGGCCACCACGGCGGCGGCGCGTTCTCCGGCAAGGACCCCTCCAAGGTTGACCGTTCCGGCGCGTACATGGGCCGCTACATCGCCAAAAACGTCGTGGCCGCCGGCCTTGCCCCTGTGTGCGAAGTGCAGATCGCCTATTGCATCGGCGTGGCCCAGCCCGTGAGCGTGCTTGTGTCTTCGCAGGGAAGCAGCGAGATTCCTGACGAAATCCTGACCAAGGCCGTGCGCGAAGTCTTTGACCTGCGCCCCTATTTCATCAGTAAGCGCCTTGACCTCAAGCGCCCCATCTATCAGAAAACCTCCTGCTACGGCCACTTTGGGCGCGAACTGCCCGAATTCACGTGGGAAGCCACCGACGCCGTGGCCGACCTGCGCACCGCCGCCAAGGTGTAGCCCTGGCCCCAGGCCTTTAGTCCGTTTTTTTGCGAGAGAGGCCCCTTTTTGTAAAAAGGGGCCTCTCTCGCGCTCTCTCCATCAAAAACTTTTATGAGGTGTTTTAGAGCATTTTAACTTTGAAAAAGTGTAAATGCTCTAAGGAAGCACGAAAGTGCAGCGCGCCGCAACGTGGCGTGGATTCAGCCGCAAATCGCATTTTTCGGCTGAATGACAACTTTGAAATGTGAAGCATTTCAAAGTTAATCTGCTCTAATAGGTTGTAGAGTCCGGCTAACTTGAAAAAACGAAGTTCTCGAAGGACCGCGCCCTGAGAGCCCGTGTTCCGCCGGTGGCAACCCCAAACGTTCCCTTTGCCCAAACGACGGGGGGGAAACCTTGCACAGGTTTCCCCCCCCTTTTTCGTCGGGTCAATACAGGCCTTGAGGCAGGAATGAAAATTGAGATGCCAGGGAAACACCCATGCCGATGGGCGCAACACATATGGCTGAACAGCGGTGAAGGCCTCTGCACGCTTTGTTCTGAATCGTGGCAATTGCATAAAATGAAAAACTGCACATTCACATGGCAATCAATAAATAATGGCTCTGTTCCAAGAAAGGGTTTATGAGCATGCAAGTCATTGACTGCTTCAAATAATAAATAATGTCAAATATTTACCTTGAATTAATTTATATTTTGTTTTGGGTTTCCAATTGAAGGAACAAGTCTGACATTTTTAAGTTTAGTGCCGAGCATATTGAAATAAGAATAACAACAGATGGTTTTCTGTCACCTCGAAGTACTTCGCGTAAATATACAGGTGTTATGCCAGTTAATTTAGCTAATTGTCTTTTCGACATTTTCAAATGCGCACGTCTCCGCTCCAATACCTCCGAAATTTCTTGATATATCTCTAATTCGCTTCTCATTTTACTAAGTTATCATATTTCCTCTTGACATCATGAGTGTCACAATTGTAACCCTGGTTATTATTGTAATCCATTCTGATTTTTGGGGAGAATGAGATGCCGCTACTGATTAAGGCATCCCTTTTGCCATATCCCAAGCAAAAGCGGCCTTGGCGGAAATGGCTCCCGAAGAACAAGGCTTATTTCAAACCGGGTTTGAAAAGAAAAAGCGCTCAACAGGATGGATGGTGCGTCTTTCAATTTTCTTTTCTATCCAATTGCTATTATTATGTAAAATAGAATTATGCCGGGTATTTGTCTTAACATTAGGTGGATGTGTATTTTGGGCAATAGCTGAAATATTTATGACTCCATGACGAACAAGAGAATACCATAGTGATATAGCTTTAAAAATACTTACAGATATGAAAATTATGAATAGCTAAAGATGATTGCGTAAAACATAAATTAATATGCCTTGTGCAATCATATGCTTTATACAGGAGCTAAATATGGTTGGCTTCCAAAAGAAAATATGTCCATCCTGTAGTGCAATAAATCGGTTAAATGCTAAAAAATGTTATAACTGTGGGCACAGCTTGAATGCATCATCTGTATATTTTTATGATATTATTCCTGTTGCAATAATTATACTCATTTTAATAATGATAAATTTTTTTACTATTTTTATATTCTTATTATGATTTACCAATATAATTTTTGTCAGATGAAAATATATAAAAACAAAGTTGAACCTCCAATTAATTCTCGAGGTGTCATTGCACGAACGTACAAATATATGGAAAGTTCATATCCAAATTATAGAATGAATAATAAACAAAAAAATTAATGAATTCATGGGATAAAATGTACCCAGTTCATGATTGGGAATGTAAACGATCTAAAAGAATAGAGATAATTCAAGGTGATGAAAATAAATTTGCAAAAGATAACTGTATTATCTTAGAAAAATATAAAATTTAAAGGTGTTTATAGCTTACAACTGGTTATAAGCCCTTCCTTCAAACAGAGCCATAAATCATAGGCATGGCGCATATAAGAAAATATCATCTGATATCTATCTTCCGTATGAATATGCCGCATGATATCCAACACCCGAAAAAACAGTATGGCGTCAAATTCTGCAGAAAAATTTTTCTGCGTGTAAATCATCAGGTTATGTTGATTTTCAAATAAAAATACGCATAGTTACGGTAAAAATAATCATTAAGGATAACCTATGAAACTGCAAACAAAACTTCTGGCCGGGTTCCTGTTTTCAACCTTGATAACCTTGGCTGTGGGGCTTTTCGCCCACAACAAGCTGCATGATCTGGATGACGCCGATACCGTTTTGTACGAAAGGGCCACAGTACCCATGGTCGATCTGATTCACATGTCCACGGCGTTTCAGAAAATCCGCCTGAGCCTTCAGCATATTGCCACCACCGACAATACCGCCGAGCAGGACAAAGAGCGCAGCAGCATTTCCCAACTCCGTGAAAGGATCGATGCCGGCAGCGCCAAGGTGGAAGCCAGCCTTATTTCCGAGCAGGGCAAAGCCGTCATGGCCGCGTACATGACGCAGCGTCGGGAGTTCCGCAAGATAATTGACGAAGTAAATTCCCTGGTCAGTGCCGGAAAGCGTGAGGAAGCCCGCGCCCACCTGAACGGCAAGGGCAGAGAAGCTGCCGATGCCTACCAGAAGGCTATCGACGATCTGGTGGCCTCCAAGGCCGAACAGGCCAAATACATAGCCGATGACAACGAGGCCATGGCCAATACGGCCAGCCGCATGCTCTACGCGGCCATAGGTTTGGGCCTTCTCATTTCCATCGCCCTGGCCATTCTGTTGACCCGCAACGTGCTCGGCCAACTCGGCGAAGACCCTGGTTATATGGCCCAGGTAGCGGGCGAAGTGGCGCGCGGCAACCTTGACGTGACCTTCCGGGCGCAGAAGCGGGCCGGTGGCGTGTACGAGGTGATGCGGAGCGC
Organism: Desulfovibrio simplex; assembly: GCF_055387835.1. Classification (NCBI taxonomy): domain Bacteria; kingdom Pseudomonadati; phylum Thermodesulfobacteriota; class Desulfovibrionia; order Desulfovibrionales; family Desulfovibrionaceae; genus Desulfovibrio; species Desulfovibrio simplex. Next base: position 2,944,138 of record NZ_AP042377.1, on the reverse strand, counting down.
GACGGCTACCATGAAGGAGAAAATAGCCGAGGCCGAGGAAAAAAGCGCCGAAGCCGCGCGGCAGGCCGAGCGGGCCCGGCTGGCCACGGAAGAGGCCAATGCCGCCAAAGCCGCCGCCGAGCGCGCCAAGGCCGAGGGCATGCTGCAAGCCGCGCAGCAGCTTGAGGGCGTGGTGGACATTCTGACCTCCGCTTCCGAAGAACTTTCGGCCCAGATTGAGCAGTCCAGCCGTGGCGCGGACGAGCAGTCGCAGCGAGTCAACGAAACAGCCACGGCTATGGAAGAAATGAACGCCACGGTACGCGAGGTCGCCAGCAATGCCGGGCACGCCTCGAAAATGTCGGAGCAGGCCCGCACGCAGGCGCAAGAGGGCGCGGCGGTAGTGTCCAAGGTGGTGGCGGGCATCAACGATGTGTCCAGCAAAGCCCTTGAACTCAAGCAGGACATGGATACCCTGAGCGGGCAGGCCGAGGGCATCGGCCAGATTATGGGCGTCATTTCCGACATTGCGGACCAGACCAATTTGCTGGCCCTCAACGCGGCCATTGAGGCCGCCCGCGCGGGCGAGGCCGGGCGGGGCTTCGCCGTGGTGGCCGACGAGGTACGCAAGCTGGCCGAAAAAACCATGGCAGCCACCCATGAGGTGGGCCAGGTTATCAGCGGCATTCAGGAGGGAACCCGCAAGAGCGCATCCGGGGTCGATCTCTCCATCAACACCATTCAGGAAGCCACCAATCTCGCCAACCAGTCCGGGGAAACCCTGCGCAGCATCGTCGGCCTGGTGGACGAGACCAACGATCAGGTGCGCGCCATCGCCACGGCCAGCGAGGAGCAATCCGCCGCCAGCGAGGAAATCAACCGCTCAGTGGAACAGGTGGCCACTATTTCCAGCCAGACTGCCACGGCCATGTCGCAGGCTGCCCAGGCCACGGGCGAGCTGGCACGGCAGTCGCAGGTGCTCATGGGCCTTATCAACGACATGAAGGCCGAAGGCAGCAAAGTCTAGCCAGGCATTCAGTCCGTTTTTTGCGAAAAAGGCTCCTTTGGGAGCCACTCGAAAGGAGGCCCGTTTGCCGGGCCTTTTTTCTTGGCCGCAAGGCGGCCTGGAAAAATGGACAGCAAAGCAAAAGGGGCCTGCTTTCCAGATATACGGAAATCAGTCGCTTGACAGCGGGGCAAACGGCGGCCTGCTCCTGATTATTGGTAGCGCTGACGTTGTCAACGCTCTGAAAGTCACCTTTTGTTGCAAAAGGAAATTTTCGTTCCTCATCAAAATTTATCAATTATTTCATATAGTATATGATAGCAACAATCCATAACACGGGATTTTTCGGGAGGTCGCGCGCCCTGAGCCGCCGGAGGCAGTCCCCAACGCCCCGCTTTCAATACAGCCGATGCACAGCCACAAGTTACAAGCCGCGCCCCTCCCGCCTATACTGAACACTTCACCGGGCCGCGCAGCGCGGCCACTACCCCGCCAGAGCTGACGCCCACCTGTGCCGTCCGTCATGCCTGGATGTCGCCTACAGGCTCTGAAAATGCTTCACAATGTGATCAACAAAGAGGCGTACGCGCTTGGGCGGGCGATCGCCGGGCAAGGTAAGATTGATGTCTGTCTTTGTCAGTTCCCAGTCGGGCAAAAGCCGGACAAGCCTGCCCTCCTTGTCAAAAGCCCTGGCTAGCTGGGGGATGAGCGTTGTTACGCCCTGATTGGCAAGCAGCAGTTCCAGCGCCAGACCGATACTCTGCACGGTATGCCTCGGCTGAAGGGCCACGGTTTCCACCTGCCCCTTTTTTGAGCAGGTCACCAGCGGGCGGCCCTCGCTTGTCTGGGCAATGAAGGGCAGCCGGGCCAGATCGCCCGGATGTTCCGGGCGGGGATAGCTGTTCAGAAATTCCACTGTGCAGAACAGGGCTGGCTGCATGGACAAAAGCCTTCTGACTTTCAGGTCCGGGTAGGGGACGGGGCCTGTTCTGATGTCCAGATCAAAGGGCTCTCTGTGCAGGTCCTTCCATTCTGTGGAAAATACCGTTTGCAGGCTTATCTGGGGGTACTGCTCCACAAAGGATCCCAGCGCGCCGTGCATGCAGCAGTGGTACACAAAGGCTTCTACCGACATGCGTATGGGCCCGCACGGCTCCGTCTGCTTTTGCATGAGCCGGTCTCTGACGCCGCTGGCCTCGGCCATGATAAACTTGCAGCTTTCCAGCAGTTCCTTGCCGTCTTCCGTCAAACCGGCAATGCGCGTATTGCGGAAAAAAAGCTTCACTCCAAGGTGCTGCTCCATGGCCGCGATGCGCCGTGAAAGCGTCGCGAGCGGAATGCCCAGCGCTTCCGCCGCCTGGGTAAAACTCGGATGGTTGGCGGCCTCCAGAAAATACGGAACATCAGCCAGAAGCTTGCGCAGATCATTTCTCATTTACGACAATATCCTGAGTATATTTTCGTCATATATAAACATCTTCAACAATGATACGTGAGAGTCATGTGAAGTCAAACCCGGCGCTCGGACGGGCGCGTGCCAGCCTGGAGCAGACTACCCTTGCGAGGATGACGCCGCAAAAGGCTCGGAATGCCTGAGGCACGCAGCCGAACAACCCTGTAGCCGGCCAGATGGTCAGCCGGGCAGACACGCAGTCGGCCAGAGGGCAGACATCCGCAGATACGCAGCGTTTGCGCCTTCACCCGAGCGCCAGCCCAGGCAACCGCCAGCGCGCCTGCAACCTAAAATTGCCCACGTCCCGCATACGGGCGCTGCCTGATATGCGGGCCATACTTGAGGAGAACCTATGAACGATGATTTTCAGGTGGATGAAAAACTCATTGAGGCCTTTCACCTTATGTTTGACCATTTTCCCGAGGGAGTGCAGCTCGCCCACAAATCCAAGCGCATTGTGGCCCTTAACCCGGCCTGTAAAAGCATTGGAAGGGACGTGGGCATGATCTGCGCCAAGCATGGCCCGGCGGAGGCGCACAAGGGCTGTCTTGCCCACAAGACCGTCAGCAAACATGTGGCGTCCTGGAAAAAGGGCGGGCAACCCGGCCCCGGCGGGCAGGAGCCTGTGGCCTTCTGGCTGCCAGTGGACGGCTACCCGGACTTTTTCATCCATTTTGGCGTCGGCTGCATGAAGGACTATTCCCTGCCGTCCGAGGCGGAGTAGCAGGGCAGAAGAAAGCCGGAGCCAGCGCGCTACAACAAAGCGGCGAACACGCCTCTGAACCAGCCCCGTGCACGCCCCCAAACACCCCCCCGTCCCTTCACCTGCATTTGCCGTGAAAGGACGGGGGGTTTTTACGTGTTCAGGCCGGATACGAGAGTGTAAAAGAAAAGCGGTTAGGCAGCGCCGCCAGGTCTGGAAGAGCCGCCCCCCTGCTTCATTTCGTGGATAAGCCCCTGAAGCACGCCCGCCTGCCGGGAAAGCTCCATGATGGCTTCGGAAGACCGCTGCATATACTCGGCATTTTCGCCGGATATCCTGTCCACTTCGTCCAGACTGCGGTTGATTTCACCGCTGGCCGCGGACTGTTCTTCCGAGGCGGCGGCAATGGCGCGCACCTGATCCGTGCTTGTGTCCACCATGGACACGATTTCGGCCAGGGCCGCGCCAGACCTGTCGGCCAGTTGATCCGCGCCCTGGATGCGCGACACCGTGCGGTTCACCACATCAATGGTCTGCACGGTTCCGGCCTGAATGCCCTCAATGGCTTCTCCCACTTCCCTGGTTGCGGTCATGGTTTTTTCGGCCAGTTTGCGCACCTCGTCGGCCACCACGGCAAAGCCGCGCCCGGCTTCGCCCGCGCGGGCGGCCTCAATGGCCGCGTTGAGGGCAAGCAAATTGGTCTGGTCCGCAATGTCGGCAATGACGTTCAGCACCTTGCCTATGGCCTCGGCCCTGACGCCAAGCCCGGCCATGCCGTCCTTCATTTCTCCGGCCTGCTGCTGAACCTCGCGGATGCTGTCGAGCAGCTTTGTAACGGATGAAGAGCCTTCCTGAGCCGTTACCCTGGTCTTGTCAGCGGTGTCGGCAGCGTGGGAAGAGCTTTGCGCCACTTCAAGCATGGAGGCGTTCATCTGCTCCATGGCTGAAGCCGTTTCGCGCACCCGGTCGGCCTGCCGCGCGGAACCGCTGCTGGCCCTGCGGATGAGGTCTGACAGATTGTCAGAGGCAAGGTTGAGGGCGCTTACAACTGCCTCAAGCTGGCTTGCGGCATAGAGCATGCCCTCGGCCTTGGCTTTTTCAGCCTCTTCCTTGGCTTCGTGGGCCTGCCGCATGAACGCCTGGGCCTCGTCCCGCTCTTTCTGGGCTTCGGCGGTGGCCCGGCGCGTTTCAGCCCTGAAGGCTGTCAGGTTGTCCGCCGTGGCGTTCAAGGCCTGCACCAGAGGCAGGATGGAAGATTTTTTGTCGGCGTCCAGTCTGTGATCAAGATCATCGCCCCCCAGCTGGCGCGCAAAAGCGACACACTGGCGCATGACGCCAAGGTCGCGGCTGGTGAACAGAAATCCCACGCCGTAAACAGCCAGCAAGGAAACACCCAGCACTATCCACATATTGGTGCGGCTCTGCTCGATCTGCCCCTGCATTTGCTGCATGGCCGCGTCAAAGCGGGTGTTCATGGCCTTGTCGAACTGTCCCCCCTGCTCCCGGTAGGCCACGGCATACGGTGTGGCCACCCTGGCGTAGTCCTTATAGCTTTTGTAGCGCTCATCAACCGGAACCTCCCTGAGCGGCAAAAGCACGTCCCTGCCGTTGGCAATAAAGCTGATGGCGGCTTTCTGGGCGTCGGCTATGATCCTTTTTTCCTGGCTGCTGAAAGGCATAGCGTCAAGCTGCTGAAACCGCTCCTCATTGCGTTTGGCAATCTCGGCCTGTTGCTTGATATCTTTTTCCAGGTCGCCCCCCAGCATGGCGTCCCGTGTGAGGCGGCTTACGTAGTTGATGTCCTTGGCTATTTCGAGGCTGGTCATTTTGCCGACCACGGCCACGTCACGCATTTGCGAAAAGGACTGGTTGAGAGTCGATACCGAGTCGAGAGAAAAGGCAAACATGGCGACAAGCGCCACAGCCCCTATGGTTATTGTCAAAAGAAACTTTCCACGCAAAGAAAATGAATTCATGGCGATGCTGCTTGTGCTAAGAGTTGAAAAAAATCGGCTCTTTTTAAACAAAAATATATACAGACTGCAGAGACTGCAGGTTGCGAGGGAAGAAAAACGACGACGGCAAATATCGTCGATATTCTTGATTTGGCAGATAGTGGAGAACAACATATCGGTAAGATTTATGCAAGCTATAGAGCCGCTTTGCATCACATAAAGCCATGACGGGGAGTATGCCCTGCATGTGGTGACCAAGGCAGGCAGGCTCGCTCGCTATAGAGCATTTTAACTTTGAAAAAGTGTAAATGCTCTAACGCTGTACGAACGTGCAGCGCGCCGCAACGTGGCGTGGATTCAGCCGAGCTTTAGCCGTAGCTTCCTGAGTTGCAACGGCTGAAGCCTTCATCGCAACGGCTAAAGCAACGGCTGCCGCAAAGACAGCATTGCTTATCCGTAAGCGGCAAAGACCCGCTAACGGCTACCGCAAATCGCATTTTTCGGCTGAATGAAAACTTTGAAATGTGAAGCGTTTCAAAGTTAATCTGCTCCAGGCCAGTGTCTTTTTCCGGCGAGTTTGTTCCGCGGCCAGGGGTGCTGCCGCTGCCCGAAGGGCGTACGTGGGTTGTGCGTCAGGCCGGGCAGGGCGTGTTCATAATAACAGAGCCCCGCGCTTGCTTTTTCGGCTCGCGCGGGACTCTTCGCCCTGGGTGGGGGGGGAGGTGGGCTCAATTACAGGCTGTACTTGCTGTTTTCCGCGCGCATCTTGCTCACTGCGGCCACCAGCGCATCCACATTAAGTACCATTTCCATCATGCTGATCTGCTCTTCCCATTTGGCGGGATCGGCAGCTGCCTTCATTTCCGGCTCAAGCACATGATATACGCAGAGTCCCAACGGGACTCCGGCCAGGGATCCGGCGTAGGTGGGGTCGCCCAGGGTGACGGTTTCGGCATAGATTTCCGCCCCTTCAGGGTCGGAAGAACCGAGAACCACCACAACGTTCTCGCCACCAAACTTTTCAGCCGCGTCCTTGACGCGCTGCTGATTTTCCAGATCCATGGCTCCCGCGGCCGTTCAAACGAAGCATTCGGTGGCGGAGAACAGGATCTCCGCTCCCGAATCGGCGAAAACATCCGCCATGGCGGGGCCGGGTACACCGTCCCTTTCGCCAAGCAGCAGAAGCTTCTTGCCTTCGAGCTTAGCCATTGCTTACTCCTTACGATTATGGGCTTTTTATCCGCACGGGCCGATGCGGCGGCCCGTCGTCCACGTTATTATCGCGCTGCCCTGCCCGTGACGGAACCAGCGCGAAAACTGCCAGTCAGTGCCTACAGCAGTTTTTCCGTCTCGGCTTTGATGGCCTCGATGGAAACAGCGTCGCCGGACACGCGCGACACGCATTCCCCGCCCTTGTAGAACAGGATGGTGGGCACGGCCATGACGCGCAGGCTGATGACCAGGCGGCGGTTTTCCGCAACGTTGAGTTTGCAGAATTTCACCTTGCCGTCATACTCGGCGGCCAGTTTTTCCACTTCGGGCATCAGGGCCAGGCAAGGGCCGCACTGCGGGCCCCAGAGGTCCACCACGCAGGGCATGGCGCTTTGCTGTACTTCGGCTTCAAAGTTTTCTTTATCGACGATGATCATGAACTACCTCGCTTGGTTGCGTACGATTACACTGTGCCGATAAAGGCGGGCCGGGGCCTGTGCCGGACACTCTGGCACGGTCGGCCCGCCTGTCGGAGGATTTTATATGTATCCGGCAGCCTTAAGAATTTGCCGGGCCTTCTCAAGGTTGGCCACAGCCAGCTTGACCACAGGCCCGGTGCAACCCATGGCCGCCTCGGCGTAGATGTTTTCCTTCCACAGGCAATGTACCGCCTGCTCAAGGTCCAGCACGTCAATGCCGTGAATCTCCTCGTCCGTGGGTTCGGCGGGCGGGGCCTGCACTTCGGCGGCGGGGGCGGCCCCTGCCGCCTTCTCAAAGGCGGCCAGTTCTTCGTCCAGCCCGGCGGCCTTTGCCCGGCGCAGTTCTTCGGCCACCATTGCGGGCAGATTGCCGCGCACTGCGGCGGCCGTATAGGCCAGGGCGTTGGCCATGACCGGAGCGCCCGAAGCCCGGGAGACGATGCTCACCACACGGTTCCAGCCTTCGCCCACCGAGGGGCCGTAGCCCCAACCCGTGGTTTCGTAGGCGCCGCCGGAGGTAAAGGCGCTGAAGAGCTTCATGAGTATGTTGCCCGTGAGCGTGTCCGTGACGCACACGTCCACGGCCCCGGCCAGAAGGTCGTTGCCCCGCAGCAGCGAGCCGCCGTCGCCCCGGAGGCTCTGTCCCAGGCGCAGGTCGTAGCCGCGTTCCGCCATGCGGTTCAGCGCCCGCAGTACCTGCGGGGCCGCGTCCACGTTGAGAACGCCCACAGCGGGTGAGGCCAGACCCATGGCCCTGGCCACAGCCAGGCCCAGCACGGCGTTGCGCAGCAGGGCCTGTTGCCTCTGGGCCGCGCTCATGCCCGTGGTGCAGGCCACAAACATGGCCTTGCCGAGGGCAGGCGTCAGGATGCGGCCCACCGTGGTCACGCCCAGGGGGAAGGGGTAGTGCAGGGCCACCGCGCCCTGGATGTGGCCGTCTTCCAGGGCTTTTTCCATCCCTGCGGCCATCTCGCCGCCTTCGCAGCCGGTTTCGATCCAGTCCATACCCGCGGGCACGAGTCCCGCAGGTCGTGGCCCCACGCCGACCACGGTCAGTGCAGGGTCCTCCCTCATGGCAACAGCGGCGGCCGTGAGGAATTCCGTGTCCGAATGCTCGCCGCCAGCGGCCATGAGGCCGATGCGGCACGGCGCGCGTCCGCTGCGCGCCCGCGTGACCAGATCCTCAAGAGCCTTGCCGAGGATGGCGCGCTTGTCGTCTTGACTAGCCATAAGCCTGCCTCCTACTGACCCTTTTGCAGGTTGGCCGCCACGTCGCTCAGGGCTGTCAGCAGCAGTTCGGTCACATCCTGCTGGCTGACGTTCTGCGCCTGTGCCGCGCTCGCTCCGGGGGCTTCCATAATAAAGGAAGCGCCGTCGGCCAGGTTGGTCAGGCGGCCCAGGAAAAGGCTGCCCTTGCCTATGATCATGGCGCGTTTGATGCGGCCTTGTTTGATGTCCTCAATGGCGTGGCCCACATAGGGCACGCCGGAGGGGATATGCCCCTGGATGGGGGCAAAACCGGGCATGCCGTGTTCCGCCACAAACGTGGGGATGTCGGCCCGCTCTATCTGGCCCTTCATGACAGCAAGGGCCGCGATCATCTTGTAGTTGGCCTCGGGCACGTTGCCCGCGCCCGCGGGCAGGGTTACCTCGGCGTTGTGCAGTTCCGGGGCGTACTTGTCCACATCCGTAAGTTTCAGGCCCACGCGGGACAGGGGTTCGAAGGTCAGGGCCGAGGTGATGGCCTGGGGCGAGGCCCCCGCGCCCACCGTATGTTTGCCCAGGCCTTCCAGCCGCATGACCGGAGTCTGGCCGTCGTCGGGGGTCAGCAGCAGGGCGAAGCTGCCGATGCAGTTTTCAAGCGGCACAAAGCCCTTCTTGATATGGTCGCGGGCGTTCATGTAGAGCTTGGGCACAGAGCCGCCGCTGACCACGACCACATTGGGCCGCACGCCGCTGGCCACCATGCTCGCCGAGGTGATGAGGGCGGCCACGGGCCCGGCGCAGAAGCCGCGCACATCAAAACCGCTGGCATTGACGCACTCGGCTATCTCGGCCAGGGCCTTGGCCATGTTGCCGCCGCCGCGCTGCATGGCGTCGCCAACGGCTTCTTCGGAGCATTCCACCACAAAGTCCACGTCAGCAGGAGCCATGCCCGCGTTCCTGATGAGGTGCAGCAGGGCCAGCACGCCGCTGGCCTTGCTGGCCAGATTTTCCAGCATGACCCCGGCTTCGAGGTTTTCATCCGTATCGTGGGCCCGGCGGCAGCAGGCCACAAGGGTGTTTTCAAAGTAGAGCGGCAGGGCGTGCTGCTTTTCAATGGCTTCCTGCAGATCGGCGGCGGGCCTGCCTTTTTCCAGACGGGCCAGCTGCTTTTCGCCCATGACCGGGTTACGGGCCAGCTTTTCGGCCACTGCCGCGGCAAAGCCCTGCTCCAGCCAGATGAGGTCAAAAACGTCGCAAATATCCATAAGCCCGATGAACTCGTCTTCGGGCATGATCTCGCCAAATTTTCCGTAGCGCTGTGCCTCGCCCAGATTGTCGATCCAGGGGGTAGGAGCCTGTTCCAGTTCGTCCAGGCTCATGCCGCCCACATAGGTCTTGTTGGGGGCGTAGGCAGCGGCCTGTTCCCAGGTCTGCGCGCGCCTGGGCAGTTCGCGCAGAAATTCGGAGTCAGGCTTGGAGCGGCGTTCCTGGGCGGGGGTGCCGCCATAGTGCAGGGCCAGTTCCGGCGCGAAGTTCAGGCAGTACGCGGCTGCCTTGATGCCAACAGTTGTCATGGCGCTATCCTCCTGCGGCCTTAATGTTGAAGGTAGGCGTATGCCGCCATGGCGGCCCGCGCCCCGTCGCCCGCCGCCGTCACCACCTGCCGCAGCGAGGTGTCGCGCACGTCGCCCGCGGCGAAAATGCCGGGCACCGAGGTTTGCAGTTTGCTGTCGGTAATGATCCAGCCGGCGGCGTCGGTTTGCAGCAGGCCGTGCAGGTATTCGGCATTGGGAAGGGTGCCGATGAAGATGAACACGCCGCTCAGCTCGATCTGGCGCAGTTCATTGGTCTTCACATTGCGCACCACGATTTTTTCCACCATGTCGCTGCCTTCGATGGATTCCAGCACGCTGTCCATAACGGGCACGATCTTGGGATTGGCCATGGCGTGTTCCACCACCAGTTTGTCGGCGCGGAATTCGTCGCGGCGGTGCACAATGTAGACCTTGGAGGCAAAGCCAGTGAGGTAGCAGGCTTCTTCCACGGCGGTGTTGCCGCCGCCGATGACGGCCACCTCAAGGTCTTCAAAAAAGGCGGCGTCGCATACGGCGCAGTAGGAAACGCCCATGCCCGTGTATTTCTTTTCGCCGGGGCAGCCCTGCTTGCGAAAATAGGCCCCGGTGGCCACGATGACGGCCCCGGCGGCAATTTCGCTGCCGTCCTTGAGGGTTATGATCTTCTCTCCGCCGCGCACCTCAAGCTTTTGCACGGAGGCCGAACGGAATTCGGCCTTGAAAAATTCCGCATGGGCGCGAAAGGCGTCGGCCAGACCCGTGCCCGTGCCGTCGATGATGCCGGGGTAGTTCTCGACCCTGCTGGTGGTCAGTATCTGTCCGCCGGGGCGGCCTTTTTCCAGCACAAGAGTGTCAAGGCCGGCGCGCTTGCCGTAGATGGCGGCGGAAAGCCCCGCCGGACCAGCGCCGATGATGACCAGTTCACGTTTTTCCATAAAAACTCCTTGTGGGGGCGGGTCGCCCGCGACTGAGGCGTGTATTGCGCCACCCGGCAAAATCTGCTGCGTTTTTATCCGTTTTCAGCTCCGGCGGGCTCTGGTCAGTTCATGTCCAAGGCCCGCCGAAGCTTACCGGAGGGGGGATTTAAAAAACTGTCTGTCCGTCAACCTTGGTGGTCAGAGCCTTGAACGCTTTGAGCACCAGTTCGCGGCGAAGGTGCTTTTCTTCCTCAGGGGACAGTTCCGGGTTGCCCAGGGGGTAGGGTATGGAGACAGTGGGCACGATGCGGTTGGCCCCGATGCTCAGGGAAATGGGAACAATGGTGCACATGTGGACCACGGGCACATCAGCGGCATCTTCAATGGCCTTGGCGAGCGTTGCGCCGCAACGCGTGCAGGTGCCTCACGTGGAGGTGAGGATTACGCCATCCACATGTGCGGCCTTGAGTTGTGAGCCTATTTCAGTACCGAACTTGCGGGAGTTGGCCACGGAAGTGCCGTTGCCCACCGTGGTGTAGAACACGTTGTAGAGCTTGCCGATCTTGCCTTCCTTTTCCAGATCGCGCAGCACGTCAATGGGCAGCACGCGGTCGGGGTCCTGGTTGGCGTAGGTCTGGTCGTAGCCGCCGTGGGCGGTCAGGTACTTGCCCTTCTCAAGATCGTTGACGCCTTCAATGCTGTACGCGCCGAAGTTCTGCGCCGAGGAGGCGGCAATATGGTCGGGGTTGCCTTCGGGCACGATGCCGCCCGAAGTGACCACGGCGATGGTGGCCTTGCTGAGGTCAGCAATGGCCGGTCGGGGTTCCACGCGGTCAAAGATGGGCATGGCGTATTCCGTCTTGAACGGCTCGCCCTTGATCTTCTTGATCAGCATGCGCACAGCGCGTTCCGCGCCGGGTTCGTCATAGAACATGTTCTTGCGGATGCCCTTGGGGAAGATGCCCTCGGCCTCGGGATCTGCGATTTCTTCGCCGCGCAGAAGCTTGAGCATGGCCGCGGCCATGGCGGGCACTGCCTTGCCCATGCCACGGGCACTGTCGGAAGTTTCGATGATGGTCACTTCCTTGCGGTACAGATCAACGCCTGGGCTTTCACGGTACATGCCGCTGACCACAGGCAGTCCCAGCTCTTTGTTGACGGCCGCGCAGACAGCGCCGCAGGCAGTGCCGTAACGACCGGCGTTAAAGGCCGGCCCGGCGATGACGCCGTCGGCGCCAAAGCGCTTCACTGTTTCCACCATCTTGGCGGCCACCTCGTCGAGGTGATTGGCGCAGTAGTTGTCGCCGCAAATGAACGTGGCGACTATTTCGGCCTGGCCGCCAAGGGCCGCCTTGAAAGCCGTGCCAGGGCCCATTATGCCTTCGCGCACTTCGGGGGTTATGTCGGCCTTTTCTTCGCCGCCGATGCCGGCAAAAAACTGATTGATATAGTGTATAAGCTTATATGCCATGATGATCTCCTGCTCCTTGAGCCGGCTGCGCCCCCTTACAGGGTGCGGCCGCCGATGCGGTTGAAGCCCAGTTCGTTGGTCGCGCCAAGGATGGCCTGCAATTCCACTTCAAGACTGCCGTCTTCGCGCACAGAGCCGAAGAAACCGCCGGCAATGGTTTCAGCGGGAGCCAGATCGCCGATAACCTTGGCCATGGGCGGCAGCACGATAAGCTCGTTGGCGTTGCCGGCGGTGACGCAGGCGTCGCCCTCGGGGCACGAGTCGGCCAGGGACTGGCTTGAGCCGTCGCGCCCGGCGAATTCGTCCGTGATGAGCACGGTTCTGATGCCAGCCTGCTCGGACTTGCGGCAGTTCATGATGAGGTCGGCGTCCGGGTTGCCGAAGCCTTCCTCGCTGATGACAACGGCTTCGACGCCGAGCATGCGGGCCAGCTTGACCGCGTAGGAAGAGCTGCGCTTCTTGTCCGCCAGGGTGACGTTTTCATTGGTGATGATGACGCCCACGAAGTTGAGATCCTTGCCGTGATGCGCATAAAGGCTTCTGATCACGGGGTTGTTCAGGTGAACGTAAGTGCTGTTCTTGTCGCAGGCGGACACGCAGTTGCCGGAGATGATGGCACCGTCCATAATTTCCGTGGGGCTGATCATGGTGGGCAGGATGCGCTTGGCGTCCACGCCGTAAACCCACGTGTCGTGCAGCAGGCCCTGGGATTGCAGCATGTAGATGTAGGCCACCTTGGGCAGGCCGGGGTGGGCGTGCATGGCCTCGCTGAACGCGGGAAAGTCGAAGGTTTCCACCTTGTCGGCCTTGGCGCTTTTGCAGGCGGCGGCAAGGTAGTGGGCGGCGCGCAGCCCGGCGCGGCGGAAGCACGCCTCGCACTGGTGAGGCTCCATCTCCGCCACGGCGGACAGCGAGATGGTCAGGTTGCACGTCTTTGAAAACGGCGAATAGTCCGCGCCGGGGCCGGTCATGTCCACAATGCCTTCCTGCGGGGCCACCACGCGCCCCGTGGTCAGCACGGCCATGCCGCTCAAGACCAGGGTCTTGCCTTCACCGGCGTTTTCCACGTCGCCTATCCAGCCGGGGAAGACCTCGCCCGGCCCCTCCAGTTTGCAACGGGGCTCAATGGCGTCCTTCACGGGCATGATGCGCGTGTTTTCACCGGGATGGGCAGCGTCGATCTCGACCCCGCCGAGGCGTTCGTCCCGCATGAGCAGGGCGGTCAGTTCTTCCTTGTTGACAGTAAGCACGCCGTCGCTGACGCCTGTGTGCGCGCCAAAGACCAACTTGCTGATTGTAATGCGGTGCAGTTCCAACTTCACGTTACATCTCCTTGTGGTGTGAAAGCACGCCGGGAACGGGCGCCGGATGCCTTCCATTGAGGTTCAAAAGGCTTTTGATGCTACAGCCCAGGCTCTCAATAGTCGCGCGCAGAAGCTCCACGTCCACAAAGGCGCAGTCCCGTAATGCGTCGCTGTCCATGCGTATGGGCGCAAGGGTAGCAGAGGCGTCGTAACGGGCCTGAGCCTGCTCAATGAGTTCAAGAGATGTGATGTCCACCGAAGGGGGGGGGGCGGAAGACGGTTGGTCGCAAGATGACAGAAGCAAGGAACGATACGGCATCTGCCGGGGCAGAAAATTGCCGTAAAGGGGATGATTGGCAAGACGCCAACCCTGATGGATCTGATCGCGCGCCGCGCGAATGACAGACGCGGATCAGCCCGAGATGAGCGTGACGCTCAGTCCCTTGGGGGCCATCTCTTGAAAGCGGGGATTATTGGTAATAAGGACGTGAAGCATAAGCGTACCTGCGGTTTAATGGTACGCCCTGTCTCCACAAGTGGATTCAGCAGCACTAAGATGCGCGATTCTTTTACCTGAGAGTTTCAGCTTTTCAGCTTTGCCCCTTCGGTGCCCCTGCTCTGTCGTTCAGTGCAAAGGACTCTCTCGCACACTTACCACGATTCAAAAATGTACTATTGAGAAAAAAGTGTCAAGCTCGCGGAACTAGAAATAATTATTCACAATGTTGCCGGCAGCAACTTGTTCGTGTAACCAACCTATTTATCAGGCAATAAAAATTGTCGTTATCCACAATATTTTTTGTTGCCTACAATATTTTGTTGCCTCCTTTTTTGCGACCATACTTTTTGGCTGACGCGCCGCATTCCATTACCCGGAACTGCCCCTGTGATGCCCGCCTGACGGCATCCTGCAAGCTGTCGCACTCCCCAAAATGATCAGACGACGCACATTGCCCCTCCGCCCCGCAACCTGGATTCCCCCCAGGCCGCGCACAGAAAGATTGTGCCGCACCTGGGCGAAAGTGCTGTGTTGCTCGCTCCATGCCGGAGCCTGGAGGCAGGGCCAGTCGATCATCGCGGGCAGCAGCGTAATCGGGCAGAGCCGTCAGTCAGGGGAAGACGGCACAGCCAGTCTTTCAGGGCAGGGGGGCAGGCAGTTGGCGGGCCGGGGGCACGGGTACTGACGGGCGGGAAAAATAAAGCCCGCACGGGCCAATCCCGGCGGGCTGCTTCTCCTGACAGCGCCTCAGGCGCGGTCAGGGGCCAACGAAGACCTAGTATATAGGTATGGAAAAACGTCTTGTCAATATTGATTGTCGATAACGGTGAATGCCTCAAGCCATTATTTTAAATAATATCATGTAAAAACACATTGTTATTAGATTAATAGCTTATCCGCACGCATTCCTGCGACCAGGCGCTACCTTCTCTCCCATCGCCTTGCGGTCTGATATCTACACATCTGCCCCCACGCCTGCAATGGAATGGGGCAGAATGCCAATACATTTGCAAAACTGTCCTCAAAATGAGCACGGGCCGTACGATCTCAGCCCTGGGTGAAGCAGACAAGCTCCAGGCCGCCTGCGACGGGGCATGAGCCAACGTCTCACGACTACTCCAGGGCGATACGCTGACGCAACGGCAGAAGCCCCTCCCCACCAGAGCACGATCCAGGCCCCTGAAGGGGCGCAGGACAAAGTCGTGCACAACAGTGGCGGCTCCAAGCCAACTTCGGCAAAGCAGACAGACTCGGCCCAGCAAATTACTCAGAAAGTGGAACAACCGTGGAGCTTGTTGACGATTTTTAATTTACGAGCCGTACAGCCGCCATTGGTTTTTAATGATGCCGTTACGCGCAATGGCGGGCGGATCTCTTTATTCCCAACGAAATTAGCCTCCACATAAAACTGCTCTTATAAGCGATATTACTATTTTTAAATTTTAGAACCCGGTGGGCTGCAGTATGTAAAAGTCATGTACTTTTTTTCACCATACATACTTATTTAACCAGGAGTCAGAAATGCCAGTAAAGCCGGGTTCGCCAAACGTTTTGCTTATACAGGTAGATCAGATGACGGCAAAAGCGCTACCTGTATATGGACATGACCAAGTTATTGCGCCCAATATAACGGCTCTTGCGGCAAGCGGCACGTTGTTTCAAAACGCGTATAGCAACTTTCCTTTGTGCGCGCCTTCACGCATGTCCATGCTGAGTGGCCGCCTGGCGACTTCGATTGAAGTTTGGGACAATGCATCCGAGGCTGCGCCCAGCCAGCCGACCTTGATGCACTATCTCCGGGAAATGGGCTATGCAACCATTCTGTCCGGTAAAATGCACTTTGTGGGGCCGGATCAGCTTCATGGCTACGAAGAGCGCATCACAACTGATATTTACCCTTCCAATTACGCCTGGACGCCCAACTGGGAATACGGCGAAGGCGATCGGCCGACGGGCATTAACCTTACCGGCGTGACCGAAGCCGGCACCTGTGCGCGCAGCCTGCAACTGGATTATGACGAGGAAGTAGAATACTTCGCAACACGCAAGCTCTATGATTTGGCACGCTTCGAAAAACGACCGTTTTTTCTGACGATATCCTTCACCCAGCCGCATTCGCCTTTCGTCACCCGGCAGGAACATTGGGACAGGTACGAGCATGACGCGATCGATCTGCCAGAAGTTCCCCGGATTCCCGTAGAGGAAATGGACCCCATGAGTCGCTGGATTTACCACGCTCACGCCGGGGATCAAATCACCCCGACGGATGAGGAAATACGCACGGCAAGGCATGCCTATTACTCCATGATCAGCGACCTGGATGATCGCGTGGGTCGCTTGCTGAAAGTGTTGAAGGAGTGCGATCTTTACGAAAACACCATCATTGTTTTTACTTCGGATCATGGCGACATGCTTGGCGAACGCGGGCAGTGGTACAAGCAGCTCTTTTACGAGTGGTCAGCAAGGGTACCCCTGATTATCGCCTGGCCTGGACGTTTTGCACAGCAAACGGTTGAAGCCAATGTTTCTCTTGTGGACCTGATGCCGACTCTTCTCGATCTGGTTACCGATTCCGCCCCCCCGGAGACTGTTGACCGCATGGACGGGAGCAGCCTGGGCGCTTTCATCCGAACTGGCAAGGACGCCGGCTGGAACGATACGGTCATCTCCGAATACACGGGTGAAGGCGCCTGCGCCCCCTGCCGGATGGTAAAGCAGGGTTCGTACAAATATATCTACACCCACGGGCACCCCGATATTCTCTATGACTTGGCGGTTGACCCTCTTGAACTCGTCAACAAGGCATCGGAACTGCCCGCAGTGCTTACGCGGCTGAAAAACATCGCCCTCGACGGATGGGCTCCGGAGAACATCCACCGCCGCATTTTGCAGAACCAGAAGCAGCGTCTGTTTATCAACCGTGTGACGGGCGGTGACCCAGTGTGGGCTTACAAGGTGCTGAAGAACGATGATCAGCGTTATGTGCGCAAAGCCGGAGCCGTGCAGACAAAGGCGCTGTCAAGGTTCCCAAGATTGGCCGAAAAAAAACAACGGGATAAATAATCATATCATTGCGTCTTGGCCGATTATCTTAATCCTCCATTTTCACCCGGTGGGCATAGTGTGCCTTCACCGTCTGAAGGAGCCTTTATGACTGATATGAAGAAGATGCGTAGAAAAGTCGTAGTAGCCAGCGTCGTCGGCAGCATGATGGAATGGTATGATTTTTTTCTCTATGCCGTTATTGCGGCGCTTATTTTAAATAAACAGTACTTCCCTACGGACGCCCCCTTTATCTCCAATTTGATGGCCTGGGGATCAGTGGCCGTGGCTTTTATCAGCCGTCCATTGGGGGGCGTCATCTTCGGCCACTTCGGAGACCGGGTTGGCCGCAAGGGTATGCTCATGCTGACCCTGGTGATTATGGGAGGCTCCACCGTGCTTATGGGCTTATTGCCCACTTACGAGCAGATAGGCATGCTGGCGCCTGTTCTGCTGGTTTCCCTCAGGGTTTTGCAAGGCATAGGCCTTGGCGGAGAATGGGGTGGGGCTGTTCTCATGACCTATGAGTATGCAGAAAAAAACAAGCGCTGCTTTTACAGCGGTCTGACGCAGATGGGCTTGGCGCTGGGCATGTTTCTGGCCTCAGGCACAATAGGCTTGTTGAGCATGCTCCTGAGTGAACAGGCATTCCTCGCCTGGGGATGGCGCATCCCCTTTCTGGCAAGTTCCATCCTGGTTGTGGTGGGTTGGTATATTCGCACCAGTGTGATGGAAACGCCGGAATTCCAAAAGGCTCAAGACAAGGAAAAAAACAAACAGGCAAAAAGCAAAGCCCCGTTGGTGGAGCTTTTCGCCAATCATAAAAAGCGCATTTTGGCGGCCTTTCTTGCCAGAGGCATCGGCGGCGTGGGGTTCAATATTATGGCGACCTACGTCATTGCCTTTCTTACCCAAATTATGAACGTACCTAAAGAAAGCGCCTTGATAGCCGTCAACATAGGTACAATTTTCATGAGCATCATGATTCCCATTGCCGGGTGGCTTGGCGACAGGTTCGGCCTTATGCGGGTATTCATTATTGCCTGTATCCTTGAAGGATTATGCGCCTTCCCGATCTTTTACCTGATTATGCACTCCGGCGGCAACTTGGTTCTCCTTTGCGGCGGGATAGTTATTTACCTAGGTTTTATTCACGGCATTGTTTCCAGCCTGAACCCCAGCATGTTTTCCAGTCTTTTTCCCACAACAGTCCGTTATACGGGCATTTCGCTCACCTTTCAGGGCGGGAGCATGATTTTTTCAGGCATGACCCCCATGATAGCCCTGACGTTGGTGCAGATGAATGACAACCAGCCATGGTATCTTTGCTTCTATATGCTGGTAATCGGTTTGATGAGCGCCGCTGCGGCCTATTGGATCATGAAAGATCAAGCCAGGGAAACGCGCGAGAGCGCCAGTGCGGACGATTTTGAAGCCGTGCACAGCAGCACGGCGTAGCGTCAAAGTAAATCTGCTCTGGCAGGGTAATGCGTAGCGCATGGCGGTTTTTGCCATTTTTATGGATTGCAGTTGCGTAACCGTAAAATAACGGCAAAACCGCCATGCAGATTACCTTTACGATCGAATCAGAAACGTTGGAAAATCTGGATCGTCGCACCCCTGCCGTATCCTGTCGCCCGCCCTATGGAGGAAAAACGAAATGACACGCACCCCCCAAAGGCCATCGGGGTCAAAAACAGACAGTCCTTTTTTATCACACATTCCGTTAACCTGCCTTTTAATCAAGCCTGTTGGCCCCGATTGCAATTGCCGTTGCGACTATTGTTTTTATCTGAAAAAAAAGGCCCTGTTCCCACGGGGAGTGCATCACATGGCGCCGGAAATACTGGACGCGGTGCTGCGCAATGCCCTGGTCAAATCCGGGGGCAGGCCGATGTTCTTCATCTGGCAAGGGGGAGAGCCAACATTGGCGGGGCAGGCCTTTTACCGGCAAGCGTTTAAATTGCAACGTAAGTATTCTGATGAAGGGCTTGTACGCAACGCATTGCAAACCAACGGCTTGCTGCTTGATGCGGAATGGGCGGATTTGCTGGCGGAAAATGAAGTGCTGGTGGGCCTGTCGTTGGACGGGCCTGAAGAGGCGCATAACACATACCGGCGTACACTGGACGGCCAGGGCACTTGGAGCAGGGTTCTCAAGGCGGGACGAATCTTGCGCAAGCGGGGCGTGATGGTGAATGCTCTGTGCTGCGTTACGCGGTTTTCAGAAAACCACGCCCAGGATTTGTACAATTTTTTCAAAGAAGAAGGCTTCGGACATGTTCAGTGTATCCCTGTATGGGAAACAGACAGCAAAGGGAAGATTTTTGATTATTCAGCCACTCCTGAAGGCTACGGCCGCTTTCTTATAGAGCTTTTCTCTGCCTGGAAGGCGGATTCTGATGGAGAGCGCTTATCAATCAGGCTGTTTGACAGTATTGCCACGATGCTGACGGGGCAGTCCGCTCCAGAATGCGGCCTGATGCGAACATGCGGCGCCTACTTGGCCGTGGAACATGAAGGTTCTGTTTATCCTTGTGATTTTTTTGTGCATTCTTCGCACAAGCTCGGAAATGTGACGGACGTTGATTTATCGGCCCTTCTGAACAGCGACCGCCAACGGTTATTCGGTTCCGCAAAAGCAAAAACGCCGGAAGCATGCTCACGTTGCCAATGGCAGCCCCTGTGCAACGGAGGCTGTCTGAAATTTCGCGCTTTTTGCACCGGAAAGAACGGAGGCAAGGCAGCCGCACCCGAATACGTGTACTGTTCCTCCATGCGCACTTTTTTCGAGCATGCGCTCCCGAATTTTGGCAGCCCCATGTGATGGCGTAGGGTAACCGTGCGGGCTTCACAAAGGCGGTCAGCGCGAAGCCCTTTGTCGCCCTGCGCCGTCAGACGCATTGCCTTTCTACTGGACGCTTTTCAGGAAGAATTTCGCAGTCGCCCGCTTGTTCGGGGGTATAGGCTCAAGTGGAAATATCCTTTGCGGCATCCAGCACGTCCAACAATTTCTGCTTGTACCTGGGAACCCAGGCGTCTTTGCGCATGGCTATAACGATAATCTCATCCGGAAACAGATGCGCCATCGGGATGAAATTGAGCCTGTCGGAATACTCCGTAATCGTCGGACGGTAGCACAGCATGAACGAAAGCCCCAGCCCCATCATGGCATACTGAAGGCTGAGCAGGGCGTTGGGGGTTTCAAGAAATGGGGTATAGGTCAAGCCGCGTTCGGCAAACAACAGGTCAAATCTGTCCCTGGCGGAAAATTTGGCATTCTTTTCAGGAAGATTCAGCGGATAGTGCATGAGATCCTCCGGCATTATTTTGCCCAGTTTGCCGATAGGATGATCTTTGGGAGCAATCAGCATGAATCGCCCGGTATACCAGGGGATGGACGGCATGGTCTTTGGCACGGCTGATTGGTGGGTTATGCAGATATCCGCCCTGCCGTTTATGACCAGTTCGACACATTCTTGAGGCGTTTTTTGTATCAGATTGCACTCTACATTGGGGTATGAGAGCTTATAGTCCCGCAGAAGCTCGGGGAGTAGAAAGGACATGACCGCGTGAGGAGCAGCCATGGTAATGCGGCCGGCATTGGTTCCGCTCAATTCCAGAAGGCGCGTTTTGAGTTTTTTTTCCTGCCGCAGAACATTGTTGGCGAACTGAAGAAAAGCCTCTCCCTCATTTGTCAGGCTAAAGGAAGATTTGCCGATGCGGTGAAACAATTTGCAGTCCAATTCCGACTCAAGCTTGGCAATCTGTTGGCTTACAGCGGATTGCGTCCTAAAGGTGGCCTCCGCTGCTTTCGTCACGGTGTCCAGTTCAACAATGGCGTTAAAGGTCACAATCTGATGCCATTCCATATAAACTCCTTATCGCGTCATGACGTGCCTTGGATAAAATTAACGGAGAGCAACGGTAATCTTATTTGAGGCAGCGTCGACTTGACCAGACTCTTACCCCGGAAAGAAAAAGGAGAATTCGTTTCGATAAAAGTGCCATCGCGTCATCAACCCGGACGCCACGCCCCCGGAGTTTTCCTGCGGAAAGTTTCAATCAAAGCGCCATCAAACACAAGACAAAACTTTTAATCCAGAAATTGTTAACGCTTATTGGCAGTGTGCAAGTATTCTGCAATGCAATTCGCGCAACTTACTCGCGACCAATATGAAAAAAATACTGCTTGCTTTCCACGTCAAAGTGATAATGTTCATTCTGACAACCTTCAGGTATTGAATCCAATCCTGTACGTCGCGGAACATGGATGCAAGTGGCGTGGTCTGGCGAAAGAATTCGGCTGCTGTCATGGCATAGACACACGCATGAACCGATGGCGAAAGAACGGAGTTCTTGATCGTATATGGCGCATTCCCGCTGAAAAAATAAAGATGAAGCGGCCGCATAGTGTCCCCCTGTCACGTCAGGCGCTGGACGTTTTGCGAGATCTTCAGACAATCACCGGGAAGAGCCGCTGGTTGTTCCCTTCGCGGTGGGACAA
Source organism: Desulfovibrio simplex (assembly GCF_055387835.1). NCBI lineage: Bacteria > Pseudomonadati > Thermodesulfobacteriota > Desulfovibrionia > Desulfovibrionales > Desulfovibrionaceae > Desulfovibrio > Desulfovibrio simplex. The sequence goes on along the minus strand of NZ_AP042377.1, from coordinate 2,922,831 downwards.
TACCCTCGGCGTTGCTGCACTTCGTCCGGTTATGTCCAGTCAACTTCACCCCATATCCGGGTAACGGTTTGGTTAAAGCTAGCTGTCGCTGCACACTTGGGCAAAACTGTAAGTTTTTTAGAACCCCCGCCTAGCGTGGGGTTTTCTATCTACAACAAAAGCCCTTACGATAAAAATCGTAAGGGCTTAATTTTTATGGCGCGCCCGGCGCGATTCGAACGCACGGCCTTTGGCTCCGGAGGCCAACGCTCTATCCGGCTGAGCTACGGGCGCACAAGATTTGTTTTGATATGCCGACTCGCCCCCGCTGTCAAGGCCGCCCACGGCACAAGGATACTGTGATCCTGCGGAAGACTCCGCGCGTTCAGGGCAGAAGCGCACCGGGCACGCCCGTTCTTCGCGTCCGGTGGGAGGTCCGGCCGTCCAAGAGCAGAAAAACCGCAAGCCGCTTCGCACGCGCGCTCAGGGCACAAGATGCTGCCAGAGGGTAAGTGAACCGCCGGAAATGCCGAAGCCCCGCGCATCCAGGCCAAAGACCCCGCAAAGCAAAATCGGGCGGCGCGCCTCTGTTTGCACGGCGCTTCGTTGTCGGGTATGCAATGACCAAGGGGACTGGCGGGCTTGACCGGCTGCGCTGGCCGTTATTACGGAGAATCATCATGTCAGACATCCTTTCGCCCTCATCCGCATCAATGGCGGCAAATCAGCCTGCCCGCACGGAGGCGGCAGAGACGCCCGATCCCTCTGCGCGGGACATTCTGGTGGGCGTCAGCGGCGCAAGCGGCATGCCGTTGGCCGTATGTCTTTTGCGTTGCCTGGCGGCCATGCCCGCCGTGCGCGTGCACTGCGTCGTTTCTCACGGCGCGCAAGCCGTGTTGCGCGCCGAGTGCGGGAGCGGCCCGGAACTGCTGACCGCGCACGCCGGCCACTGTTATGACGCCGACAACCTCGGAGCCGGGCCGTCAAGCGGTTCGTGGTGGCGCAGGGGCGCAAGTCCGGCAGCCATGATCCTGGTTCCCTGCTCCATGGGTACATTGGGCGCCATTGCGTCAGGAGCCACTCGCAACCTTGTGCATCGAGCGGCGGACGTGGCGCTCAAGGAGCGCCTGCCCCTGGTGCTGGTGACGCGTGAAAGCCCGCTTTCGGCCATTCACCTGCGCAACATGCTCACAGTGAGCGAGGCCGGAGCCGTCATCATGCCGTTTTCTCCCGGTTTTTACCTGAATCCGCAAACCCTGGACGACATGCTGTTGCACATGTGCGGGCGCATACTTGATCAGGTGGCCCTGCCGCATACTCTGGGCCGCTGGCCCGGCTGACGGCGCTCCGAATCATAGCATAAGGAGATACTTATGAGTGATATCAGATGGTTAGGACATTCTGCATTCAAGCTCAGTTGCAATGAGGCGCATGTGGTCATTGACCCCTTTCTGGCGCCGCAATTCGGCCTCACGGTTGCCGATGTGGGCCCTGCAGACCTTGTGCTCGTGACCCACGACCACGGCGACCATGTTGGCGCGGCCGCCGACATTTGCCAGGCCACAGGGGCCATGCTGGGCGCTGTGGTGGGCACGGCCCACAAGGCGGCCGCCGGGCTGCCTGACAGCCAGATACTCAACGGCATAGGCTTCAATATCGGCGGTACGGTGACGCATAAGGGCGTCAGCGTGACCATGACCCAGGCCTTCCACACCAGTGATTCGGGGTGTCCCACAGGCTACATAGTGCGTATGCCGGATGGCCTCACTGTCTACCATTCCGGCGACACCTGTGTTTTTGGCGATATGGCCCTGTGGGGGCAACTGTACCGCATTGACGTGGCCCTCCTGCCCATCGGCGGCGTTTTCACTATGGACGCCCCCCAGGCTGCCATGGCCTGCAAGCTGCTCGGGTGCAAAAGCGTTGTGCCCATGCATTGGGGCACCTTTCCCGTGCTGGAGCAGAACACAAAGGCGTTCGAAGCGGAGCTGGCAAAACTTGAGCTGCCCTGCGTCTGCGTGACCATGGAGCCCGGCCAGACGCTTTCCTTTCCCGTCTAGAGTATTTTACCTTTGAAAAAGGTTGCATACCCTGACGCCGCACGAGATGCAGCGCGCCGTAACAGGGCGCGGATTCAGCCGTAAAGCGCATTTTCCGGCTGAATGACAGCGTTGAAATGTGCGGCATGTCAAGGATGCCCCAATTCAGGACGGCGTATCTTGAGAACAGGCATTCTCAAGATACGCCGTCCTTTTTGATATGTGCAACGCAGTATAAGCAGGGCCAGCCGGATAAACCGGGCAGGCCGGGTGTCTGCCTGCAAGACGGGCGGCTGCGCCCGCAAAGGTTCCGCAATGCCTTGCGGGCCTGCGCCATCATTGGGCATCAAAAGCAGGACGGCCGGTCTGCCATAGGCAAACCGGCCGTCATTATTTTTTATTGCCGTGCGGCACTCCCCTGCCACAAGGCCATCATGGGCAAACGCCCTCCGCCACGTGGTTGTCCAGCCCTACCGTGTGATGAGCGAAAGCGCCATCTGGGGCATGCTGTTGGCCTGCGAAAGCATGGCCACAGCGGACTGGGTAAGGATCTGGTTGCGCACGAATGACGTCATTTCCGTGGCCACGTCCACGTCGGAAATGCGGGATTCGGCAGCCTGCAGGTTCTGGGACTGGGTGGTAAGGTTGGAAATGGTGTTTTCCAGCCTGTTTTGCAATGCGCCAAGGTGAGCACGGATCTTGTCCTTGGAAATTACGGCGGCATTGAGTCCCACCAGGGCCTTCTGCGCGGCTTCCTGGGTGGAAACCGTACGGGCGTCAGCCGTACTGGTGTGAACGGTGGCCTGGTTGCCCACACCCAGGGCCGAGGCGGTGCTCGTGCCGATCTTGATGTAGTAGTAGTCTTCCGCCGAATCGTTCATGCTGCCGAAGTGGATCTTCATCTTGCCGGTCGCTTCCATGCCAGCACCGCTGTGCGTGTCGCCGGACAGGCTGCCGTCCAGCAGCTTGATGCCGTTGAAGTCCGTGGCATTGGCGATTCGGGTGATTTCCGAAGCCATGGCCTGGTACTCCGAATCGATCATCAGGCGCTGCGTGGAGTCATAGGTGCCGGTGGCGGCCTGTTCGGCCAGTTCCTTCATGCGGATGAGCTTTTCGTCGATGACGCTCAGAGCGCCGTCAGCGGTCTGGATGAGGGAAATGGCGTCATTGGCGTTGCGCACGCCCTGTTGCAGGGCGGCGATGTCGGTGCGCATGAGTTCGCGGATGGCGAGGCCGGCGGCGTCGTCAGCAGCGGAGTTGATGCGCAGCCCGGTGGACAGGCGCTGCACCGAGGTGCGCAGGTTACCATAGTTGGCTGTCAGCGTGTTGGACACCTGCGTAGCCATCTGGTTGTGATTGATATACATACATTCCTCCATGAATGCTGTACGTCCCAGGCGGCGCGAAATGCCAACGCGTCCTTGCGTATTACCGCCTCTGCCAGTCATATCGGCCATAATGCAAAGGGCATTAGGGGGAGGATAGAATTCGCGCCTCAGGCGGGCTTTTTTGCGAGGCGGCAAATATTGCCGCATACAAAAGGGCCCCCGCCACAGTGGCGGAGGCCCTTGCGGGTCGGAGCGTCAGACCCGCGCGGAGGAGGATGGGCGCCGCGCGTGCGCGGCTTCGCTCACGGGCACAAGGCCCGGCTGTTTTCAGCCTGTGATCCGGCGTTTACGCCGGATCAGACTTTGGCTATTTCAATCTTTTTCACTTCCGGCAGGGTTTCAGCCTTGCGGGGAATGGTTATGCGCAGCACGCCGTTTTTGTGGCTGGCACTTATGCCGTTTATGTCCACATCTTCCGGCAGGCCCAAAACCCTTCGAAAAGAGCCGAACATCCGTTCCGCCACGCAGCAGCTTTCATTTTCTTCAGTTGTTTCCCGCTTTTTTTCACCGCTTATGACAAGCTCGCGGTCTTTTACGGAAACGTCCACGTTTTCCGGCTCCACTCCCGGCAACTCCACGTTCAGGACATAGGATTTTTCATCACCGGTCATGTCCATGCTGGGTGTGAGGGCTTCGTCCTCTTTGGGTCGCTGCCATTCGCCCCGCATGCTGTCCCAGGGCGTCAGCATGCCCTGAAACAAGCCCTGGAAGAATCTGTCAATGTCATCGAATTTATGGCCTGCTCCTTCGCGTTGACGCAGTACTTCGCGCGGCACAAACCATCTGTTGGGGATAAGACGCAGGTTGTTACGCATAATGCAAAACCTCCTGTGGAAAATTTTATATCTGCAAGATAAGTATGACTTTATATATGTCAAGTCCATGTTGAAAACTTTTTTGGAAAAACGTGCGCCAGCCGGCAGAGGCGGCGTGACAATAATTTGACTTTGCCGCCCGCCCGCAACTGGCATGATTCCTGCTTTAGCACAAGCGCAGGTTAGGGGGGCAGTTTTTACCTCGCGGCAGCCACGGACACCGCGGGAAATAAAAGGCCCGTGCAATTGGGAGGCCCGCCCCGGCATTGAGACGTGGCGAAGCCAATTGGTAAAAACCATCATCCGTTCGTTACTCGAACATTGTGCGGCGGCAGTCCGCAAGGAAGCGGGCGCGCGCAAGCGCCGCCGGGCATGCAGAACATTCAAGGAGGAATGTCATGTATATCAATCACAATCAGATGGCCACGCAGGTGGCCAATACGCTGACATCGAATTATGGCAAGCTGTCAACTTCGGTGCAGCGTCTGTCCACGGGGCTGCGCGTCAACTCCGCGGCTGACGACGCCGCCGGCCTCGCCATTCGCGAATTGATGCGTACCGACATCGCCGCTCTGCAGCAGGGTGTGCGTAACGCCAACGACGCCATTTCCCTCATCCAGACCGCTGACGGCGCTCTGAGCGTCATCGACGAAAAGCTCATCCGCATGAAGGAACTGGCCGAACAGGCCGCTACCGGCACCTATGACTCCACCCAGCGTCTGATGATCGACTCGGAGTACCAGGCCATGGCTTCGGAAATCACCCGAATCGCCAATGCCACGGACTTCAACGGCCTCAAGCTGCTTGACGGCAGCCTGTCCAGCGACACGCACAACGGTGCTGGCATGGAAGCGACCGGCAAGATGAAGATCCACTTCGGCACCATGAACGACTCGGCGGAAGACTACTACTACATCCAGATCGGCACGAGCACCGCCTCGGCCCTGGGTGTGGGCAACCAGGCCACCGCTCACAGTGCCACGGCTGACGCCCGTACGGTTTCCACCCAGGAAGCCGCGCAGAAGGCCCTGGTGGGTCTTAATGCCGCAGTGGTCTCCAAGGACAAGATCCGTGCTCACCTTGGCGCATTGCAGAACAGGCTGGAAAACACCATCTCCAACCTCACCACCCAGTCCCAGAACCTGCAGGCTGCCGAATCCCGCATTTCCGACGTGGACGTGGCCACGGAAATGACGTCATTCGTGCGCAACCAGATCCTCACCCAGTCCGCTGTGGCCATGCTTTCGCAGGCCAACAGCATGCCTCAGATGGCCATGAAGCTTATTGGCTAACATGGACCGGCCCAGGCCGGACATGGTTGAGGGCGTGCCCTGGCACGCACACAAATGTCCCCGGAGGGCAACCTCCGGGGATACTTGCGTGCGAAACAGGCCATAGGCCTGGGGCCGCGATGTGCCCGCGCAAAAGAATGTTTTTTGCCCAAGGAGACAGGGCAAGCGTATGCTGAAACTGCTCAGGCGGCTGCTCCGGCGGCTGTCCCGGCGGTTGCTTCGGCAAGACGGACAAAAAATCTTGCGCGTTTATGCCAGGGCCGTCAGATCATATTCCGTATTTTCAACAATATCGCATTCAACCAGGGCGCCGGGTGCAACGCCGGGGCCGCTTACATAGGTGATGCCGTCCACCTCCGGCGCCTGGAGCCACACGCGGCCGCTGTGCAGGCCCGGCCATTCGGGGTGCGGCGCGTCCACAAGCACCTGCATGCGGCTGCCCACATGGGCCGCCAGCAGGCGTTCGCTGATGTCTGCCTGTATGTCCATAAGGGTGTCGCGCCGCCACTGTTTTACCTCGTCAGGGATCTGGTCGGGCAGTGTGGCCGCCAGGGTGCCTTCCTCAGCGTGGTAGGCAAAAACGCCCACATGCTGGAAGGAGCTTTCTTCCACAAAGCGGCACAGGCTTTCAAAATGCTCTTGTGTTTCGCCGGGGTAGCCCACAATAAAGGTGGTGCGCAGCGCCGCCTGCGGCAAAATTTGCCGCACTGTGTCAAGCACCCGCCTGGGATTGCCCGCAAAGGGCCGCCCCATGCGGGAGAGCACATCGGGGTGAGCGTGCTGCAGGGGAATATCCAGGTAGGGCAGGAGCGGCGCTCCGGTATCCCTGATGCACCGCAGCAGGTCAGGGTTTACTCCTGTGGGATAGAGGTACAGGAGGCGCAGCCATGCCAGACCCTCAAGCCCAACCAGTTTTTCCAGCAGGGAGGGGAGGCCGTTTTTATGGCCAAGGTCCGCGCCCCAGGAGGTGAGATCCTGGGCCACCAGCGCCAGCTCGCGCACGCCCTGTCCAAGCAGGGCACTGGCCTCGTCAACTATGTGCTCGGCCGTGAGGGACTTGAGCCCTCCCCTGATGGAAGGAATGGTGCAAAAGGCGCAGTTGTGCCTGCATCCCTCGCCCACCTTGAGCCAGGCGTAGGACGGCCCTGTGGAAAGCAGGCGGCCGCCGCCCGGCACAGTCTCCAGCGGACGCGGCAGGCCAAGGGCATCCGCCACCATGGCCGGCCAGAGCGGCAGAGCCGCCGTGGGCAGCCACAGGTCCACTTCGGGCAGATCCTCGGCCAGACCTTCCGCGCCATAGCGGCCGACCATACAGCCGCCCACGGCCAGCAGGGGCTTTTTTTTACAGGAACCAAGGCGTTGCCCCGCATCCAGAACGGCACGTACGGACTCGCGAATCGCAGGATCGATAAATCCGCAGGTATTGATAAAGACGAGGTCGGCGCGGCCCATGTGTTCCACATGGCTCACGGGCACGCCCAATGAACCCAGCAGGCGCTCGCTGTCCACCCTGTTTTTGGGACACCCCAGGCTCAGTGACCAGACCTTAAGTTTTTTCAGGCTTGTTTTGTATGTCATGTGAGGATTCTACAGATGAGGCGGCGCCTTGTCACCAGTACTGGTTATTTGCATAATGGGAGCCTAAGTGTTAGGCTGTAAGTTAGGAAGTTCTCGCAAGAACGCCATACCTGGGCAGACATGTAAATATGAAAATCAATTTTCTTCAACGCCAACCCGAATTACCTGTCAACAACGCTGGCATGCAGTGCCTTTCCTCCGGTGCAGTGGAAGAGCAGTGTTACTCCAGTGTCTTGCGTAATGTTTACGACGAAATATATCTGCTGGATTTTGAAAGAAATGAAGCTCGCGAGTTGTACAGGGGCAGCGACGTCTTCATGCCGCCGACGGAAGGAGCCTCGCTATCCAACCTGTTTGCCGAAGCAGCGGAAAGTCTTGTTCATCCCGACGACACCGAAGCCATGCTGCGCTTCTGGGACCCTCTGGCCCGGCACGAACTTGAGGCGCAGGGGCAGCCCTTTGCCACCCTTGATATACGCAGAAAATCCCGCAACCAGGAGTACCGCTGGGTGCGGGTCACGGCCTTTCCCGTCCACCAGCCGGGCATGGACCACGGGGTATACCTTGTGTGCGTTCAGGATGTGGACGACCTCAAGCGGGCCTCAAGCATCATCCTTGAAAACGACCTGCTGCAACGCCAGAAGCTCGACAACCTGCGCTACAAGGCGGTGGTCGACCATACGCGGACTCTGGTGTTCGAATGGCGTGACAACGAACTCACCTACATCAGCCCGCGCATTGCCGAACTTTTGGCTGGCGACTACGACGGCCGCATTCCCTTTGACGTCTGGCGCGAGGACAATGTGCTGTACTCCGGCGACAGCACGGCTTTTGACACCTGCCTTTCGCGCCTTGCGCTGGGCATACGCTCCGGCGAGATGACCGTCCGCCTGCGCCGCCGCGACGGGCAGTTCATCTGGTGCAAGGTCACCTATACCTATCTGGCCGACGACACCCCGGGCGAGCGGTACATCGGCACACTCAATGATGTGGACGCCGTGACCCGCACCGAGCAGGCCCTGCGCCTGCGCGCCGAACTCGACCCCCTGACCGGCGCGTACAATACCCAGACGTTTTTTGAAAAGGTTGAAGCCGTACTGCGCGACAACCCGACAGAACCCTATGCGGTTTTGCGGTTTGACGTGGCTGGCTTCAAGGCCATCAACGAGGCATTCGGCCTGGAGGAAGGCAACCGCCTGCTGCGGGCTATCGCCCGCTTGATCCGTCAGCGCCTCAATCCTGAAAAAGAGGCTTTTGCCCGCCTGACCGCCGATGTGTTCGCTGTGTGCATCACCAGCGGCGAAAACAGGATACAGCACTTCATCCATTCGCTTTCAACAAGGCTTGAGCACTATTCCGACACGTTCAGGGTCAAGCTTTTTTTTGGCGTCTGCCCGGTGGAAAACCGCCGCACGCCAGCCCATGTGCTGTGCGACTGGGCGTACCTGGCGCAAAAAACCATCAAGGGCAGCGACCTTACGAACTACGCCTTTTATGACGATGCCCTGCGCGAGCGCCTGCACGGCGAGAGCTATATTACCGACCAGATGTACAGCGCGCTGGAGCAGAAGCAGTTCAGGCTCTATCTGCAGCCCAAGGTTGAGATGTCCAGCGGGCGTATCGTCGGGGCCGAATCACTTGTGCGCTGGCAGCACCCCCAGGACGGACTCATCCTTCCCGGGCGCTTTGTGCCGCTTTTTGAGCGCAACGGCTTTATCGTGCGCATGGATGAATATATCTGGGACCTCACCTGCCAGAACCTGCGCATGTGGCTGGACAAGGGCTACAAGGCCATGCCTGTGTCGGTCAACGTGTCCCGCCTGCATTTCAACGACGGTACGCTGATCGACAAGCTCGTGCAGTTGACGAACAAATATCGCCTGCCACGGCATCTGCTGGAACTGGAACTGACCGAGAGCGCTTTTTTTGATAATGAAAAAGCGCTCATCCAGTGCATGCACGAGCTTCAGAGCAAGGGCTTCGTCTTTTCAATGGATGACTTTGGCACGGGCTACTCCTCACTGAGTTCCCTGCGCGACCTGCCCTTTAACATCGTCAAGCTGGACCGCACCTTCATCAGTGACGGCACCGACAATGAACGCGGGCAGATCGTGGCCCGCAACACCATTGCCCTGGCCAAGGACCTGCAAATGAGAATCGTGGCCGAGGGCGTCGAAACCCTTGACCATGCCCGCTTCCTCATGTCCTGCGGGTGCAACTGCGCCCAGGGCTTCTACTATTCCCAACCACTGGATGAAGCCACGTTTGAGGTCCTGTCCTTTATCCAGGAAAAAGCCTTCTGGGTTGACTCGCTGCTGGACAAGGACGCCCGGGAAAAAGGGCTGCCCCTCAGTGACGAAAACACCTTCTGCGACTTTTAGCTCCCGCCTGTTCCCACTTGCTCCCGCAATCACCAGAGTCATTTCACTCTGATGCTTTGCGGGGGAGGGACCCTTTTGCAAAAGGGTCTCCTTCCCCACGCCCCCTCCCCCTAAAACTCTTATTGTATTTTAGAGCATTGTAACTTTGAAAAAGTGTAAATGCTCTAATGCTGCACGAAAGTGCAGCGCGCCACAACGTGGCGTGGATTCAGCTGAAAATCGCATTTTTCGGCTGAATGAAAACTTTGAAATGTGAAGCATTTCAAAGTTAGTCTGCTCTAATATGGTACGAAGAGCGTTCTGATCTGAAGCGGGGATTCCCGAGGTCGCGTCTTTCAGACATCGCACCATCTCAACGGCAGGTGTGGCCCCCTGGGGGAGGGCTCCCCGCACGGCGCGGCTGTGACGTGCCGCAAGGTGGAGCAGTACAGTGGCGTGTGCCTTCTGCGTGAGTTTGTTCCGGTGATGCAAGGGTGGCATGGGAGGCGTAGCGGCCCGGCGGGCAGCGGCGTCAGGCAGGTGGGGATGGTAAACCAATGAAAAAGAGGAGTCAGCGAACTGACTCCTCTTCAACTTTCTGGCGGAGCGGAAGGGACTTGAACCCTCGGCCTCCGGCGTGACAGGCCGGCGTTATAACCGTCTTAACTACCGCTCCGGATTGTGGTGGTGGGCAGTACAGGACTTGAACCTGTGGCCCCCGCCGTGTGAAGGCGGTGCTCTACCAGCTGAGCTAACTGCCCTCCCGGAGACACGTTTCTATGCAAAAGCCCCCCAAGAGTCAAGAGAAAAGTATGTGGTAAAAAAATTTTTACAAAGAGAAAAAATTATCTAAATGAAATTATTGATAAAATATAAAATTCAGCGTTCACGGCGTGTTCATTGCCTTGCGCCAGAGCGGGCTGAGTGCTAGACCCTCCCTTAGCACTTCTTGAGACTGGCTTCTGTCAGCGGCAATACACGCTGACGGAAAGGCCGGTATGATGGGAGTGACAGCAGCTTTTTTCGAGGCAGTGTAATGAAACCCCTATGGATTCGCCGTCTGGCGGTATTTTTTTTCGGGCTGGCCCTGTTTGCGGCTCCTGCCGCCGAGGCCCGCGTGGTGGATGGCGGCGTCATCATGGACCAGCACATGCGTGAAAACCTGTGCGCGCTGACCTTTGACGATGGCCCCTCCACCAATACCTCACAGTTGCTGGACATGCTGAGTGAATACGGCATACCGGCCACCTTCTTTCTTCTGGGCAAGCAGGCGGAGCGCTACCCTGACCTTGTGCGGCGCATTCTTGCCGAAGGGCATGAGGTGGGCAACCACTCCTACTCGCACCCCAACCTGCGTCTGCTTTCGCCTGCAAACAAGGCATACGAAATTGCCCGCACGGACACCATCCTGCGTTCGCTTGGGGCCAATCCCACCTTTCTGCGGCCTCCGTACGGGTCTTATGACAATTATACCGTGACCGCAGCCGAAGAGCTGGGCCTGAGCATAATGCTCTGGTCGCTGGACAGCCGCGACTGGAAAAGCCTGCCCGCCAACTATGCCGTTTTGCGCAGCACGCGGGGCACAGTGTACGCGCCCGGCACCCTGCGCGGCATTTTTTTGTTTCATGACACGCACAAGCGCACGGTTGACGATCTGCCCCGCATCATTAGCGACCTGCGTGCAGGCGGCTGTCAGCGTTTTGTGACAGTGAGCGATTATCTGGACGGCCTGCTTGACCCTGAGCCTGGCATGTTGATGACCCGCCGTGTGCAGCCTGCCGGTCAGCCGGGCAATATGGGGCCGGACGGACTCACGCCTGAGGCGACGGCCGGCAAATCCGGCAAGCCCCTGGAAGTCAGGGAGAGTTTTCAGGAACTGCCGCCAGAAAGCTATCCGGCTGGCACCGCCGCCCTGCCTCTGGCCCGCACCAGTCGCCCCTGGCAGCCTGAAGACAATGCGGAGGCAGGGGAGGCACAACGGAATGCGGGAGACAATCAGGCCAGCAATGCCGATGGCGGGAAAATCCGGCTCCCTGCGGATCAGCCTTCCGAGCGCCCGCTCCGCGCAGCGCCCCTGGCCCCTGGCCCCAACTCCAGCCTGCCCGCGGGCGGCTCTGCTTCCAGTTCCGACGGCAGCGCAAAATCCTAGACAGTGTCGTCACGAGCGCCTTTTCTGGTATTTCTGCGTGAACTTCACCTTTTATTCCGGTCGAGTGCCATCAGAGTGCACTCCCTGCATAAAAGGCTCGTTCTCCCTGATATAACTGGAAAATTATCTTGAGACGAGACTAGCCAGATTTTACCTTTAAGAAAGGTCAAAAGCGCTAACGAAAATGAACGACCGCCCATTGCAGAGCAATGGGCGGTTTTGTTTTTTCAGGGTTTTTTTGGTGCCATGCCTGGCTGGCGTGCAGGTGTTTGCCGTGAAGGCCCTGCTTGCGGCCCCGTGTGCCGTATTTGGCTGTCCCCTGTAACCGGGTGAAACTCATATAAGAGTTTTAGGGGGAGGGGGTGTGGGGGAGGAGACCCTTTTTCAAAAGGGTCCCTCCCCCACAACGCTTTTCCCCACAAAATTTTCTGCCCCCCTAATCTTCGCCCAGTTCTTCGAGCAGTTCCGCCGAGGGAACGAAAAACAGCGTGCCAGTGGCCGCCGTGCTGAAATCCAGCAGCCGGTCCGTGTTGCCGACGGGCTCGCCGATGAACATGTTTTCAAGCATTTTGCGCGTGGTGGAGAACTTGCCGGCATAGCCGATAAAATAGGTTCCGAACTCGCCCTTGGCGGGATTGGCGAAGGGCATGTTCGCGCGCACGATTTTCAGCTCGTTGCCGTGTTCGTCCTCAATATTGGTAACGGCGTTGTGCGCGTTTTCGGGTTTTTCCTCGTCACTGAGTTCAACATCGTTGAACTTCCGCCTGCCGATGGCTTTTTCCTGCTCTTCGGTCGCAAGGGCGTTCCAGGCGTCCATATCGTGCAGGTACTTTTGCACAAAGGCGTAGCTGCCGCCCGCGAAGTCCGCGTCTTCAGCGCCGATGGCGGCAGCCGCCAGTCGCGCCTCGTCTTCGGGATTTTCAGTGCCGTCAACAAAGCCGATGATGGAGCGTCCGTCGTAATAGCGAAAGCCCTGCACCTCATCTATGGGGTATACCGCCCCTTGCAGCTTTGCGCTGATGATGGAGGCCGCTTCAAGGCAGACATCGAGCCGCGCGGCCCGGATATGGAAGAAAATGTCGCCGGGCGTGGAAACGGCGGTGTGCCTGTCTCCCTTGATTTCCTTGAACACTTCCAGTTCGCCGGGTTTGCCGCGTTGGGGAAAAAGCCTGCTCCAGGCATCCGCGCCGAAGCCCATGATGCAGCTGATGGCCGCTGCTGGCAGACGGGTGCGCATGCTTCTGGCGACGGCGGAGAAATCCGCGCACAGGTCTTTGATTTTTGTGGGCGCGTCTTTAGTGTCGCGCAGGCCAAAAACCATGAAAATGGCGTGTTCGCCTGGTGTATTGGTGACGTCTTGCGGTTTCATATGCAGCCTTTGTGCGTAATTGTAATAAGGTTGTTTTGAAATGTATTTGAAGGCAGCTCACACAGCCGTCAGCATATGGCGAAAGAAAACTGTCCAAGAGGGAGTGGACGTTGGACCGCGAAGGCCGGTCCTGACAGAGCGCTGCGGCTGTCTGGATATAGAGCATTTAACACGTGAAGTGCTCGCTTACGGCAGGCAAAAGCCTGCCTGCTCGCATTTTGTGGCACGAATTTTCAGGGAAATCCTTGCAGAGCAGTTAACTCATTCCATTCGTAACCTGCTCTGCGGGGGGCGCAGGTCCACAGGAACGCGCACGCGCGACCCGGCCTTGTTGGTGAACAGCAGGTGCCCGTGCTCCAGCCCGTAGAGGTAAAGGCGGCGGGTCAGGTCCACATCCATGCGGCAATAGGCCGCTATTTCGTCCATCTTGCCTTCCTTCCACCAGCGCAGGGCTTGCAGGCCGTCGGCGCTCTTGGGCGCTTCAAGGGTGGCCTGGCCCAGGTTGTCCAGCGATATACGGTAGCTCAGCCTGTCCTTGATGCGCTGCAAGATGTCGAGGCTCGGCAGGTTGCGCAGATCAAAGGGCGCAAAGGGGGCGAGCACGGCATAGTCAAAACGCAGGCTGTTGAAGCCCACCACCAGCCCGGATGCCCGCATGCGCTCAAACAGGGCGGGCAACTCGTCCTGCGTGTAGCTGAAAAAATCACCGGCGCGGCTGTCGTAGGCCACGGCCACGCTGACGCCCATGTCGCCAGCCTTGTGCCAGCCCCCCACTTCGGCTGCGGAACGGCGCGTTTCCACGTCAAAAACCACAAAATGCTCTGGCGGAGGCAAGGGTGTGTAACCCAAAAGATCTGTCATGGGGGAACCTCCTTCAGTGCTGGCTGGTGCGGAGTTCACGCCGTGGCCTGCGGCATGGGGGGCAATGCTGCCTGCTCTGGCCGGCGGGGTTTTTGTCGGGCCGTCCACCGGGGCGGGCGCAGGGCCGCTTGCGGGAACGGCGTTGCCTGCGGGAGCGGACAGGCTTGTGAGAGCGGCGGATGCAGGCGCGTTGTGCTGGCTTGCGGCGACATCGGGCCGTGACTGGGGGGCAGCCGTGCCCCCGGCTGCCACAAACTCAAGTTCGGGGCGCGGGGGCGGCGGGCTTATGACCAGTTTTTCGTGCAGCGCATCGCCTTCTGTGCCGGGCGTCAGCAACTGGCGCAGCAGTTCCAGGGCCGCCCGCTTGTCTATGGGGCGGTTGCCCGAGCCGCATTTGGGCGAATGTACGCAGGAGGGGCAGCCGTCCTCGCAGGGGCAGGCTGCCACGGTTTTATAGGTGGCTTCCAGCAGGGCGCGGGCATCGCCAAAGGCTTGGCGCGTCAGGCCGGCGCCGCCGGGCAGGCCGTCGTATATAAAGACGGCGGGCAGCCCCAGTTGGGCGTGCATGGGGGTGGATATGCCGCCAAAATCGTTGCGGTCGGCCATGATGAGCAAGGGCAGCATGCCGATGGCGGCATGCTCCAGCGCGTGGATGCCGCCCATAAAGTGCATGAAATTGTCTTCCATCTCCGCGCGGATGTTGTCGGGAATGACAAACCACAGGCCCTCTGTTTCGAAAACCTGCGGGGGGGCGTCCAGGGGCGTGATGGTCAGCAGGCGGTTGCCCGAGGTGGAGCGCTTCTCATAGCCCGTGACGGTGTCGATAATGCGCAGGCGGCCCCGGCACACCAGCGCGCGGCCCAGAGACATGCGCACGGTTTCTTCAAGAATGTCCGTGGATTTCTGGCCGCGTGTGCGGGTAAACCAGCCGACCTTGGCCTCCTTGGCCATGATGCGGGCGCGGGCCGGGTCCATGTCGTCAATGATGTAGCTGCGTCCCCTGTGCAGGTAGACAGCGCCGGGATGCGTTTCGCGCCAGGCGCGAAAGCCGTCCACAGAGCCGATGATGTGGCCCTGCTCGTCTTCAATGCTGAAGGTCTGCCCTGTGCCGCGCAGATCCACGTGCCGCTGGGGACGCTTGCGCGAGGCCATGAGCTGGCTGCCGTCCGCCGATTGCAGCAGCAGGCCCTGGGCGTTGAGCTGGCGGGCGGCGGTCAGGGCGGCGGCGTTCGCCAGCATGGGCTCGCCGGGGCGCAGGGGCATTTCGGCGGCGGCGCATTCCAGATGCCGGGCCAGGATGACTTCGTTGTCCGGGTTGACCACGGCCTTTTCCGGCGGGCGGCTGAAAAAGTCTTCGGGATTTCGGGCAAAGTACTGGTCCAGCGCGTCCTCGCCCGCCACAATGATCACGGCGGATTCCTGCTGCGCCCGGCCCACACGGCCGCCTCGCTGCAAGGTGGCCATGACCGTGCCGGGATAGCCCACCAGAATGCAGACATCCAGCCCGCCGATGTCGATGCCCAGTTCAAGGGCGCTGGTGCTGACCACGGCCAGCAGGTCGCCGCTGGCCATGCGCGATTCGATGCTGCGGCGCTCCTCGGGCAGAAAACCCGCACGGTAGGCGGAAATGCGGCTGGCAAAGGAACCGGACTGCCCGGCCCACAGGCTGATAAGCTCGGTCATGCGGCGCGAACGGCAGTAAACAATGGTGCGCAGGTTGCGCGCCAGGGCCGCCTTGAGCAGATCGATGGCCGCCGTGGCCGGGCTCTGCTCCGGGTTGAGAAAGACAAAATGGCGTGGGCCTTGCGGCGCGCCGGATTTGTCGATGACAACGGGCGGCGGCGCGGCGGCATTTGCGGGCTGCGCGGTAATGGCGGACGGCCCGCTGGCTGAATTGTCTGTCAGCGTGTTCTCGTCCGCAGCGGGATATGCCGTGCCGGTGAGCGCGGCCCCAAGTTCGCCGGGGTTGCCCACGGTGGCGGTGCACAGCACATAGACGGGCTTTGCGCCGTAGCGTCCGGCTAGCCGGTTGAGCCGCCGGAAGACCTGCGCCATGTGCGCGCCGAACACGCCGCGATAGGTGTGGGCTTCGTCCACCACCACGTGGGTGAGGCCCGCCAGAAAGGCGGCCCACTGCTCGTGGTGGGGCAGGATGCCCAGGTGCAGCATTTCGGGATTGCTGATGAGCACCGCGGGCGGATCGCGTCGGATTTTGCGCCGGAAGTGGTCCGTGGTGTCGCCGTCATACAGGGCGGCGGCGGGGCGGGCGTCCTTGGGCCATGTGGCTGTGAGGGCGTTGAAGGCGGCAAGCTGATCCTGCGCCAGGGCCTTGAGCGGAAAAAGATAGAGGGCGCGTGCGTCGGGGTCGCGCAAATGGCGCTCCAGCACAGGCAGATTGTAGATGAGGCTTTTGCCGCTGGCCGTGGGCGTGGCCGCCACAATGGAGTGCCCCGCGCGGATATGGTCAGTGGCCAGCGCCTGATGGCTGTACAGTCCGGGTATGCCGCGCTGCTCAAGGATGCGGCTGATGGCCGTGGGCCAGGGCAGGCGTGTCTGGGCGTACTGCGGCTCGGCAGCGGGCAGCAGGCGATGGCAGGTAACTTGCCCGCCAAGCTTTTCAGACGCCAGCAGGGCGGCAATATAGGAACCGACAGACATTTACGCTTCCATGCAGGGGACGTTCACTGGGGAAAAGGTCATTGACCAAAGCCCCCCTGCGGGGCCTCGGACTGCGCGCCCCCGGATTGCGCGGCAGACGCCGCGTGGCTGGCTGAGCGCGCGGCGGCCGCGCGGTCTTCGTTGGGAACAAGAGAACGCACCACGCGCGCGGGCGAGCCGACGGCGAGGCTGTGCGGCGGCACGTCCTTTGTGACCACGCTGCCCGCGCCGATGATGGCTCCCTCGCCAATGGTGACGCCCTTGAGAATAATGCAGTTAAGGCCAATCCAGGCGTAATCGCCGATGGTCACGGGCCTGTCGCCCTCCATGCCCGGCTCGGTGGCGCGGGCTTCGGGCGGCCAGTGGGCGTGAAAGTCTGAATCCACAATGATGCAGTTGGGCGCGATGAGCACTTGCCGCCCTATGCTGATGATTGTAGAGCGTGCCGCAACGGACGTGCCGCTGAGCTGCGCGCCGGGGCCGATATCTATGCGCGCGCCGGGGCCGAAGGTGCGCAGACGTACTGGCGTGGCCAGAGCCGCGGCCGTTGCCCGCCGCCAGGAAGAAATGAGGCTGGTTCCGGCCCCGATGGATATGTGACTGCCCGGCCAGCGCATGAGGCCCACCGGGCCGTGCGCCGTGACGCCGGAGCCCACGGGCACGCCCAAAAGGGCGGCCTTGCAGCGCAGCCGCAGGGTGCCAGAAAAGCGCCCCCAGCGTGTCATGATCTGAAGGCAGGCGTAGCTTATGATATTGGCAGGGGTGAGGCCCCGGCTGAGAGCTTTTTGCAGCATGCTCATGATGATCTTCCTCTGGCGGCGTTTTGGCGGGTGCCAGATTTTTCTGTTAAGGAAACGCTGAGTTATTCCGTTTGGCGGCGTTGCTTCCCTTTTTTTGAAACAGTCGAGGACGGAAGAGTCCACTCCTGCTTCAAAAAAAGATCGCGCCTTGCCAAACGAAATAACTGCGCGTTTCCAGGAGGCTCTTTAATCAGTGCTTCCTTAAGTCTGTGGTGATCAGGAGTACGCCCTTTGCACGAAACCGCCGCGGGTTTGCCCTCAACCACCGGGCAAGAATGCCAGACTTGCCCCCGGTGGTCGAGAGGTCGGCGCAGAGGGGCAGCTGCAAGCCAGGAAGAATTGTTGTTACCATATGAAATAATTTATTTAAATAATTGCATCCAACCTTGACGGCGGATGCTCCTTGGACTAGGTTGAAAATGAATTTTGTTTTTACTTGTGCGTCCCGTTGAAAATCCCTGGCCAGCGCACGCTGTGCGCGCTCTGGATCAGGTGCAAAAGCATGTGCGTGCGGCCCGCTGGCAAGGGTGCGTTGGTGCGGTACGTTGGTGCTGCCAGTTAATGCTGCCGCAGGGGGCACGCGGGCGCGTTTTTTTGTTGGGGGGAGTATGGACAGGCCAGAAAATATTTTTCCGCTCACAGCCCTCAAGGTTGGCGAGCCCGCGTTTATTGTAAGCATTAATGCCAGGGGAGAACTGGCCCGCAGAATACGCGACATGGGCCTTGGTTCGGGCATGCCTGTTTCAGTGGTGGGCTATGCCCCCCTGCGGGACCCCCTGGCCCTGCGTTGCGCTGAAGTCACCATTGCCCTGCGCCGCCGTGAGGCCAGGGCCATCATGGTGCGCCAGAGTAGCGAGGCGCAAGCGCCAGCCGCCACCAGAGCGCAAAAACGGTAAGCGCGTCAGCCCCAAGGGTTTAGTCTCGCCCGCTTGGGCCGTAACAGCGCGGATACACCACATCAGGCATTGGCGGCACGCGTCTTTCCCGCAGCCGCCAGAGCATTTTCAACAAGTAATCGCCCAAGGACATTTCCGGCGCTGGTCGCGCCGCAGGCCGTTCACACGCAGAAAAGCCGCCTCCACCTTGTCAGCCATGCATTGCCGCAAAGACAGACTGAAAACCCGCTCCGGCATGCCGGAGCGGGTTTTCAGTTCACTGTGAAAAAGGCAATAAAAGTTTTAGGGGGTGGGGGCGTGGGGGAGGAGACCCTTTTGCAAAAGGGGCCCTCCCCCACAAAGCATTTCAAAGCGCCATTATTCGCGCGCGTCTTACTGTGAAACTGCTCTGAAAGCGGCAGCGGCGGGCCGCGACCTTACTTCTTCAACTGGCGTGTCCACTGGGCAAGGGCCTGCATGACCTCGGCGGTCTGCTTGGCGAGGGCCTCGTCCACCACATTGCCCTTGTCGTCAAAGCAGGGGCCGAAGGCATTGGAAAACAGTTCTGGCTTGTTCAGCACGTGCAGGTTCAGGTACACGCAGACCTGACGCAGGTGGTACTGGCTGCGGCCGGTGCCCATGCCGCCCCCCGCGCCCACGATGCAGACGGCCTTGCCCGAAAGCGGCACGAGGTTGGGCTCGCGTGAAACCCAGTCCAGCGCGTTTTTCAGGGCCGGAGCCAGGGAATAGTTGTATTCGGGGCAGGCCAGCACCAGGGCGTCCGCGGCGGTGACCTGTGCAATGAGGTCTTTGGCGGCCTGGGGTTTTTCAATGTCTTCATTATAGAAGGGCAGGGCGGAGATGTCTGCGATCTCCATGCGGACGCCCTCGGGAAGATGGGCTGCGCAGCAGCGCAGCAGTCCCGAATTGCGGGAGGCGCGGCGCAGGCTGCCTGAAATGCCCACGAAAGTCAGAGTGCTCATAGGTATTCTCCTTGTGTCCGGCTGTGCGGACAGCTCCAGCCTAGCAAGTTTTATGGCGAAAGCCTATGGATTGGTTTGACTGCCGGACGGCGGGCAGCTGTCAGCAGTCGCAGGCCTTGCGGTCGCGGGTGCGGCTTTCGAATTTTTCCTTGTTTACCACAACGCGTTCGTGAACGCCCTCGCCGATAAGCCCTGCCTCGTCACGCGCGCTGACCTTGAAGGTAAGCCCTTTGCCATTGGCGGACATGGCCGTCAGTTCGGCGGTGAAGGTCACCTTCATGCCGCAGGGTGTCGCCGCCACATGGGCCACGTCCACCCTGGTGCCCACGGTGGTCATGCCGTCGGGCAGGGCGTCCTGCACCAGGGCCACGGCGGTGGCTTCCATCCAGGCTATCATCATGGCTGTGGAAAAAACTTCCACAAGGCCGCTGCCAACGCGGCAGGCCAGCATGTCTTCACTGACCGTGATTTCGGATGTGCCGGTAATGCCCGGTTCCAGAATCTTTTTCATTCTTGCCTCGTTTGCCTCACCCGGCCTGGATCAGGCCGGGGCGTGACCGTGCATTGGTGGGTTGCCAGGGGGCCGTTTTTGGGTGCCAGGCAGCATAGTAGAAAAGATACGGTGCGCTATCAAGCCCGGCCGCAATCGGGTCCGCCCGCGAATGCCAGTGGCGTTCGCGGGCGGACTTGTGCAGACAGAGCCTGTGGAGGTTATGGCTGCGTGGAACTACTTGCCCTGGCCGCCTTGTGAGGTCAGGCGGTCCTGGCCTTCCCACACCTGTTCAGCCTTGGGCAGCACGGGCAGCAGCTTGGTCCAGGGATTCTTCTGCAAGAATTCCGGGTCCTGCTGGAGCTTGCGGCTCATGGTCAGGATGGGCGGCACGATGTCCTTGATGTCGCCGGCCAGGGCCGGGGCGATGCCGAATTCCGTGGCCTGGGTGGCCAGGTCAACGGCCTTCTGGCTGCATTCCATACTGGTCATGAGGGTGTCGAGGGATTTTGCCGGGTTATGGAAGCCCACGCTGTTTTCAGCGGAGACGTAGTCCCAGAACAACTGGCCCTTGCGCACCATTTCGCGCGCTTCAGTCATGAGGGCTTCGTAGTTGGGGGCGCGGTGGCCGTCATAGGCATTGGCAAGGCGCACGGCCTCATGGGCCTTGACGGATATTTCCTGTGCCTTGAGCAACTGTTCGTAGGTTTTCTTCTGGGTGTACAGTACACGCCCACGCAGGTATTCGGCGGTCTTGTCGGCGTGGCACTGGCGGCAGGCGCGCATTTCGGGATCCTTCATGGGCGAGGTCATCCAGTGGCTCGAGATCTTCTTGCCGTCTTCACGCACGTATTGCATGTGGCAGTCGGCGCAGGCGACGCCGGCAGCGCCGTGGGGACCGTCCTGGAAGGTTTCGTAATCGGGGTGCTGCATCTTGATCATGGGCACCTTGGAGGCGGCGTGCACCCAGTCAGCAAAGGGGCCGGGCTTGCCGTCCGGGCCCTTGGCGCCGTGGCCCTTGTAGTACTGATACATGTCTTCGGGGTTCATGCCGTTATCCCAGGGGAAGACGGGCTTGGCAGCCGGGCCGTTGTCCTTGTGGGTAAAGTAGTACTCCACATGGCACTGGGCGCAGACGAGCATGCGCTTTTCGTTGCGGCTTATCTTCTGCCAGTCCTTGCCGCTGCGCTTGAGCCAGTCCTTGAGCGGTTCGGAATACAGGCGCAGTTCCATAGTGCCGGGATCGTGGCAGGTGGCGCAGCTTATGCTTTCTTCATGGGCGTTGATCTTGTCCTTGCCGCGGAAGTCGTTGACGTCCATAGACCAGAACTTGTCGCCATACTGGCCGACCCATTCCATCATCTTGGGAGTTTTGCAGTTCCAGCAGGTGGCGGGCAGATTGCCCTTGCCGTCAGCGCCGAAACGGTTGATGCGGTCAATGTTCACAAAGTCGTCAATGGCGTGGGTATGCCCGCGCGTTTCATTGTATTCATACATGAAAGGATAGCCCAGCCAGAGATTTTTCAGGTAGGGCTGGGCATGCTTGAAGCCCTTGGGCAGGGGATTCACATTGTCGTTTTTGTGATAGGGAACCGAACCCTTATAGTCGGTCATGACCGTGTCTTCGTTATTTTTCATGTACGAAGCGTATTGCTGGGGAAACTGGCCCTTGAAGGCCGACATCTTGAGTTCCGTTTCAGGGATGCCTGTTTTGTATTTGGGGGCCTTCAGCTCGGTGGAAACATCCTGACAGCCGCTGAGCAAAGCAACGCCCAGCAGCGTGGCCAGAGCCAGGGCCGTGGTCACAATTCGCTTATTCATAGGCTACCGTCCTTGTGCTGATAGGCCGCGTACGCATGTGAGTGACGCCCCGGTGACAATCCACGCAGTAAGGCTTGGCGTCCATGCTGGCCACGTTGATGTTGGTTTGGGCATGGCACGCCTTGCAGTTGGCGTTGACCACATCACGGGTATGCAGACTTGGGGGATGCGGAACATCGCGCCCCGTGATGTTGCCCACTACGTCGCGCAGCCCTTCTTTTGCCTTGAACGGCAGCTTGACCAAAAGATTGTGCGGGGCATGGCAGTCATTGCATGAGAGGTTGGCATGCGTACCCATTTTCTGGGTCACGGCAGCTTCCTGCATGATATGACAGCTGGCGCAGAACGGCCGCTGGTCCGTGGTCGTCATGGCGTACGCCAGGACTCCCAGTAGCACCATGCCCGCCGCAACGCCGCCCATCAGCCATTTGAGCCAGGGTCCATTGCGGGGTGTACCCATAGAGCCTCCTTCACTCGCTCCTAGTGCAGATGCGCCCTGAAAACCCAGATTCCCAGGGCGGGGGTATCGCCCACTGGCAGGCTTGGCAGCCTGCGTAGTCATGAGCGCTGACAACGGCTGAAGCAGAGTACTTTTGAGAACAGGCATTCTCAAAGGTTAACCCACGACCATTTACAACATGCACCCAGGGGTTCAGGGCACATGCATCGTAACGGTGGGCGTCTGCCCATTCAGTCGCCCGAGCATTTCACAATGAAAATGCTCTGAAAGGTCACCGGACGGTCGGTTAATCCAGGTTGTACATATATTTTAGGCATGAAAAAAAGCTTAATAAATTTGGCGGTTATGTGATTTTTTTGGCAATGATGACTGGTGGCCTTGCTATGTTCAGATAAAAATGACAAAATTTCATTAAATTATGACAACAGATTGGGCTTCTGCTCCTCCTCAACACGCGAGGCTTTCATGGCGCACGTTGTCTCAAAAAAGAATGGCCCGGCCATCTGGCTGCCCCTACTTGCCTGTTTTTTCTGGCTTGTATTCACCCTTGCGCTCTACCGGCAGGCCGCGCGCGTTGATGAGGCCCACAGGCTTGAACTGGAGCATACCAGATTATCCACGGTTGCGCGACAGCTTATGGACGCGCGCAACTGGAATGCGGCCCACGGCGGCGTCTATGTGCTGAAAAGCGCATACGGGCAGCCCAACCCCTGGTTGCCCGAGGCCGAACGTACTGTGGACACGGCGGACGGGCGCACCCTCGTGCTCATGAATCCCGCCTACATGAGCCGCCAGCTGGCTGAACGCAACTCTGAGCCGGGCATTGGCATCAGCATCATCAGCAATGTGCCCCTGCGTCCCGAAAACAAGGCCGACGCCTGGGAGTCTGAAGCCCTTGTCCAGTGTACCGAAGGGGCGCGGGAAATCTTCAGCGCTCCGGAAACGGACGGGGAGGGCAAGCTGCGCCTGCTCAGCGTGCTTGTGGCGCAGGAAAGCTGCCTGCGCTGCCACCAGGGCCGCATGGTGGGCGAGGTGCTCGGCGGCATCAGCGTCAGCCAGAATGCCGAAGCCTATATGCACAACGCGGGGCTGCAACAGCGCAACATGCGCCTGCTCTATTCCCTGCTGGGCCTGACGGGCGTGCTCGCCATCGGCGGCCTTACGCTCAATCTCACGCGGCGGCGCTGGCTGGCCGAAGAAACCAGCCGCATGAAGAGCGCCTTCATGGCGCGTCTGAGCCACGACATGCGCACGCCGTTGACGGCCATACTGGGCATGAGCGAGCTTTTGCAGCAAAAGAGCGTGCCGGAAAAGGAACGCAGGAACGCCCTGCGGTATCTCACGCAGGCGGGCAGCGCCCTGCTGGAAATGGTGCGCGACGTTACCGACCACGCAAGCCTTGAGCAGGGCGCGCTGCAATTGCGGGCCGAGCCCTTTTCCCTGCGTGCGGCCCTGGAAGGCTGCACGGCCCTGTTCCGGCCGATGGCCGAGGCCAAGGGGCTGGATATTGACCTGGACGTGGACCCGCAGCTGCCGGACGCGGTGGTGGGCGACAGCTTTCGTTTGCGTCAGGCCCTGGGCAATCTTGTGAGCAATGCGGTGAAATTTACCGAGCTTGGGCGGGTGCGCGTGTGCGTGGGGCCGGCCGAACGAAAATCGGGGGGCGCCCCGTTTGGCTCGGCGGATGCCCTGTGTCTCAGGATTCTGGTGCAGGATACAGGGCCGGGCCTGCCCCTTGAAGACGCCGAGCGCATCTTTGAAAGCTTTCAGCGGGGGAGCGACGCGTCGTCGGCTCCCGGCACGGGCCTTGGGCTGTATATCGCGCGCACCATTGCCCGCCGCATGGGCGGCGATGTGACGGTGACTTCCGCGCCGGGCAGGGGAGCCTGCTTTGCCCTTGAGGTGTGCCTG
Source organism: Desulfovibrio simplex (assembly GCF_055387835.1). Lineage (NCBI taxonomy): Bacteria > Pseudomonadati > Thermodesulfobacteriota > Desulfovibrionia > Desulfovibrionales > Desulfovibrionaceae > Desulfovibrio > Desulfovibrio simplex. The sequence continues at coordinate 2,899,003 of NZ_AP042377.1, read as the reverse complement.
CAACTGCCGGGCTGCGCTGAAGGAAAAAAGAGCGGCAACAGGCATGACAGTCAGCCCGCAGCAGCGCCACCGCACGGGGCTTGCGCCGCGCCGGAAACCGGGCCAGGCACGGTAAGCGGAGCCGCCGGGGCCGCCATGCCGCCTTGCGGGTCAGCCGTGCCCGAATCCTCCGTCGGGTCTGAGTCGCCTTCCGCGTCTGCGCTTTCCACCGAACCTGCGTCGTTAGCCGCAGCTGCGTCGTGCTCCGGCTCTGTGGCATTCTCCGCATCTCTCCCCACCTCGTCCCCGGTCTGGCCCTGTGCCGCGGAAAGCGCATTGGCGGATGCCGCCACGGATGTGGACGGCGGGGCCGATTCTGATTCAGAAAAGGGCTGTTTTACGGGCCGCCGCATTCTTGTGGCCGAAGACAATGAGGCCAACAGATATATTATGGAATACATGCTGCGGGCAGAGGGCGCGCGCGTGCGTATGGCGCGTGACGGCAAGGCCGCTTTGGCCGCCCTTGCCCGGGGTCCGTGGGATCTGGTCATTCTTGACGCGCGCATGCCCGACATGAGCGGGCTTGATGTGTTGCAGGCCGTGCGCCTCGGCCATGCCGACGTTCCGGCGCGGCAAAAAACCGTCATCTACACCGCCGCCCTCGACGCGCAAGACCGGCGGCGCTGCAAGGAACTGGGGGCTGATCTCGTTTTGCTCAAGCCCCTGACCTTTGCCGTGCTGCGCAAGGAACTGGCCTCCCTGTTAGCGGCGGGCGACACTGCGCGCGCTCCGGCTGGCGCTGTTCCGGCGTCCAGCGAGCCGGTGTCCGGCGATCTGGCTGCTGGCGAGGCGTCCTCCGGCCATGCATCCGCGCCTGCCCCGGAGGGCAGCCCCACCGTACCCGCCCCGCGCTGTGAGCCCGAATTTCCCGCCTATCCCGAAGATTCTGCCCGTGCCGCTTCGCGGGGGCTCGAAGCAGGGGCCGGGTGCGCCCCCGACACGCGCAGGGAAGAGGCGCTCGCGCTCTGGAACAGGCAGGCGGCCATGGACGCGCTGGATGACGACCCCCAGTTGCTGACGCAGCTGGCCGGAGTGTTGCGGGGGGATTTGCGCATCCGTGACGCGGAACTGGAAAAGGCCCTGGCCGCGGGTGATGATGCCTGCCTGCGGCGTCTGGGGCATGCCGTCAAGAACTCCGCCGGGACCATGCGTTTCGATGTGCTGCGGGCGCGGGCCTGCCATGTGGAGCAAGCGCAAAAGCCCGATCTTGGGCTGGCCGTGACCCGGATGCGCGCCGCCCTGCGGGAGACTCTGGATATGCTGGACAAAGAGTTGGGCAAAGATCCGGACAAAGAACCGGGCGGTGTGGACGCCATGCCGGGTAAAACGCTTCTGCCGGAGCCTGTGGCGGGTTTTGCGGCAGGCACGGCCCAGGCGGGCTGCAAGGGAGGCTGTTGATGGCCCGTATTCTCGTGGTGGATGACGAGGCGCTCATGCGCACCATGGTTGAGGTGGTGTGCACGCGCATGGGGCACGAAGTGCTGCTGGCGGAAAACCTCAGCCAGGGGCTGGAGATGGGCCGTCAGGGGGTGGATGTCGTGCTTCTTGACGTCTGGCTGCCCGACGGCAGCGGCCTTGAATGGCAGGGCGACTTTGCCCACCTGCCCGGCATGCCCGATGTGGTCATCATTACGGGGCACGGCGACGGCGACGCCGCCGAGGTTGCCCTGCGCTCGGGGGCCTGGGAATTTCTGACAAAACCCCTGAAGGTACGCGACATTGAACAGTGCTTGCGCCATGTGCTGACCTTCCGCAAAAACAGGGTTCCGGGGCCGGAATCCCTGCTGGTGGACAGCGGCCATATTCTGGGGGCTGGCGCGGGCATGAGCCGCGCCCTGAAGCTTCTGGCCCAGGCCGCGCAGAGCGAGGTCAACGTTCTTTTGCTGGGCGAGACCGGGGTTGGCAAGGAAGTTTTCGCCAAGGCCCTGTACCGCAACAGCGCGAGGGCCGCGCGCCCTTTTGTGACGGTGGACTGCGCCTCACTGCCTGAAACCCTGGTGGAAAGCCATCTTTTCGGGCACAGCCGTGGCGCGTTCACCGGGGCGGACAGGGCACGGGAAGGGCTGTTGCTGGCGGCCCACAAGGGAACACTTTTTCTTGATGAGGTGGGCGACCTGCCCCAGCCCATGCAGGGCGCTTTTTTACGCGCCCTTGAACTCAAGCGGTTCAGGCCCGTGGGTGAAGTGCGCGAGGTCAGCAGCGATTTTCGCCTTGTGGCGGCCACCAATAAAAATATCGAGGCCATGGCCGGGGATGGGACCTTTCGCTCTGACCTGCTGTACCGTCTTCAGGGTCTCACCATTGTCATTCCGCCCCTGCGCGAGAGAAGGGACGAGATCCCCGCGCTGGCCCAGCAGACCGTCAGCCGCTTCTGCCTGCACAATGACCTGCCTGGCAAGGCCATTTCCGGGCAGGTGCTGGACATGCTTATGGAGTATCCCTGGCCTGGCAATGTGCGCGAGCTTATCCATTGCATAGAGCGCGCCTGTCTGGCCGCCGGGCAGGGCGACCTGCTCCTGCCCGTGCATATGCCCACCCATATGCGCGTGGACGAGGCGCGCCGTCGCATGGGCCGGGGGCAGGAAGGCGCTTTCGGCGAAGCTGCCGCCGGTATTGCCTCCCTGCCCGCTGCCTGTGGATTTCAGGCATCCAGCGTGCAATCCGGCGGCGCTGCGTGCCCATCCGTTGGCCTGCCGCCGCTTTCCGGCCCGGAGCAGGATCTGCCTGCGTTGCGCCAGTGGAAGGCTCAGGCCGAAGAAGCCTATGTGCGCCGCGTATGGGCCGTCACCGGTGGCGACGTGCGCAAGGCCGCGGCCCAGGCTGGCATATCGCGCGGGCACTGGTACGAACTCATGAAGAAGTGCGGTCTGTAACGGGCCCGCCAGCTGGTTTTATTCCGCGTGCCCTTTTATGCCCTTTATTGAGGCTGGCCGCGCAAAAAAAGGTCAGTTTCCGGGGCCAAGAAACCTTGCATCGCCGCATGAAAGGCGCTATAGCGAAAAAAATCGGCTTATTAAAGGCAATAAGACAGCATATGAACAAGAGTCCCCTTACTATCAAAGGATATGTTACGGCAGTGCCGCGCTCCGTGGACGCGCGGCAGGCCAGGGTGGCCGTGATCCAGGACGACGTGGAATACCGTATTGTGCCCCGTGGAGCTGGTGTTGATCTTGACGATGAAGTCAGCCTTACTGTGGAGGTTACCGGCCAGCATGAAGAGGTCGATGGCGTGAACTACCTCGTGGTGCGCGGCTACACTGTGCTTGAAGACGATTCCTGGCTTGAAGAATAGACGCATCCCCCTTCTCAGAGCAAAGTAACTTTGAGAATCTCCATTTTCAAAGCTTACAACACACTCGTTACGGCGCGCGAATGCATAAGTGTATAGCACTGTTTCCCTTACGGCAGCAGTTGCGGGGCTGACGCTGTGCCCATCGCGGCCCGGCAACTGACGGGCATGGCCGCCTTTGGGTCTGGAGCGTTTTACCTTTGAAAAAGGTTGCATGCTCTGGTGCTGCGCGAAGCGCAGCACGCCGAAGCGGGCGTCTTGGAAGCATTGCTTCAGGCGTTGTGACACAGAAAAATACGCCTGAAGTCAGTACTTGGTTACACGACATCCAAGTGGAAGAACCGCTGTCGCTGTCCGTAAGCCCGCAGGAGCGGGCGACGGCTACCGCGAGAATGGATATTCTCAATGCGAAAATGCTATAAGGTGTGAAGCCTTTCTAAGGTAATCAGGTCTAGAGCATTTCAACTTTGAAAAAGTGTAAATGCTCTGACGCTGCACGAAAGTGCAGCGCGCCACAACGTGGCGTGGATTCAGCCGAAAATCGCATTTTTCGGCTGAATGACAACTTTGAAATGTGAAGCATTTCAAAGTTAATCTGCTCTATGGGGCGGCGGCATTGCACGCGGCATGCCCTGGCGTTTTCGTGTTGTCCGTGTCCGCGGCTTCCTGCGCCACAAAGGCTGCGGCGGGGCAAGACCGGGCAGCCCTTTTTGTTGCGTGAAAGTCCCTCCGCCCCATATGGGCCGGAGGGACTTTCACTGTCAGCATTGGGCCGGGTATTCCACGGCCGGCTCAGCCCGAGGCGGGCATGAGGCTCTTATTTTTTCATGTCCGCGATGAGGTCGGTCAGGCTGTGCGTCTGGCGCACCAGATCGTTGACGGCCCGTGCGGCCTCGTCCATGGCCTGGGCGGTCTGCTGCACCACTTCGTTGACCAGGGTGATGGAACGGTTGATTTCCTCGCTGGCGGCGGACTGCTGTTCGCTGGCGGCGGCGATGGCGTTGACCTGATCCGCCGTGGCTTCAACCGTGGTGACAATCTCGCTGAGGGCCTGTCCGGACTGGTTGGCGAATTGTGTGGCCTGATCCACCTGCTCGGACGCGCTTTCCATAGCGGTGAGGCTCTTGGTGGCGCTTTCCTGGATGGCCTTGATGGCATTGCCCACGTCATGCGTGGAAGCCATGGTTTTTTCGGCCAGTTTGCGCACTTCGTCGGCCACAACGGCAAAGCCGCGCCCGGCGTCTCCGGCGCGGGCAGCTTCAATGGCCGCGTTGAGGGCCAGCAGGTTTGTCTGGTCGGCAATGTCGGAAATGACGTTCATGATCTTGCTGATGGCCTGGGCCTGATCGTTGAGCTGTCCCATATTTTCCGTGAGACGGCGCGAAACTTCATGTACCAGCCCGATGCTGTGAACGGACTGCTCAACAATGCGCGCGCCGGCAACGGCCCTTTCGCGCGTATCGAGCGAAGCCGCGGAGGCTTCGGACGCATTGCGGGCCACGCTTTGCACCGTGGCGTTCATCTCGTTCATGGCGGTGGCGGCATCGGTCAGGCGTCTGGCTGAATCCAGCGCGCCCCTGTCTGACTGCTCGATCTGGGCCGAAAGCTGCGTCGAGGCCGTGCTGACCACGTGGGCCACCTGTTCGAGCTTGTCGGCGGCCATAAGCATGGCGGACGCCCTGGCCTGCGCCTGCTTGCCCGCCTGCTCGGCCTCGCTCTGGGCCGCTCTGGCTTCGGCGGCGGCCTCGTCGGCCTGGCGGCTTTTTTCCGCTGCCTGGCTGATAAGCCGCTTGAGGTTGCTGACCATGTCGCGCAGGGCCTGCTCCAGCACGGCAACCTCGTCCTTGCCCGTGGGGGCGATATGCACTTCAAGGTCGCCTGCCGCGACATCCCGGGCCTGACCGGTAATCCGGCCCAGGGGCCGGGTGATGGACGTCACCAGATGGTAGGAAAGAGGAATCACAAGAAGCAGCAGGATGGCCAGAAAACCGCCGCCGTAGGTGGCGAGGGTGGTTACGAGCAGCGCATGCATCGTGTCATGCAGTTTGACTTCGTCCCTGTCCACATTGTCAATGTAGACGCCGGTTCCAATCCAGTACGGCGTGCCCTGGACGTTTTCGGCATAGCCGAGCTTGAACACGTCGCCCGCGCCGGGCTTGGGAAAGACAAAGTCCACAAAACCCCCGCCCTTGGCGGCGGCCTTATGCAGTTCCGTCACGTAGTGTACGCCCTGCTTGTCGGCCGTGCCGGCCAGGTCCTTGCCGATGAGTTGTTTTTGCGTGGGGTGGGCTACACTGACAGTGCCTTCATAGACATAGAAGTAGCCCGAAGCGTCGTCTTCAAAGCGGGACTTTTCCACATAGTCCGTGATGACGCGCAACTGCTCCCGCTGCGGCAGCCCCTTTGTCATGGCGGCCAGCCCCAGGGCGGAGGAGTGGGTCACATCCTTGATGCGGGCGCGCTGCGAGGCAAGCAGCTGATTTCTGGCGACAAGGGTTCCCTCGTTAATGACGCTGTTGGTCATGAAGAAGGACAGAACAGCCATGGCTATGGTCATGACTATCATAAGAATTACAAAAAAAGTGATGCGCTGCGAAATGCTGATGGCTCTGAGCATGACGATTCTCCAGATCGGTCCGGGGCTTTCCGCCTGACGGCCGTGTGAAAACAGCGGGCTTGATGTTGCACGGGGGGGGCGCGCAAGAAGACCCTGATCGCGCCGGGCATGGGGCGGTTATGCCTCAGCTTTGGGGCAATATGGCGTCAGTTTCGCGTTGGGACCGTGTCGGGAGGTGGGCTGGAAAAAGGGGGTGACGGCGCATGGCTGACAAAGGACGGCTGGGGCCGTGGGCAAGCCGCGTACAAGATGGCCGGGCTGGAACGCCACAGCCGCGGGAGCGTGGGATTGAGGTGCTGGTTCATGGCTCGAGAGGAGGTGAAAGGCCATGCCTGCACAAATGCAGCACTTCGCCAGTCTGCCCGGAAGAGCAGACACGGCGATGCATGGCAGTATTCCGAAGCCGAGCGACTCGGCTTCGGAATATAATTAACCAGAAAGATTTCCTATTTGTACTCCTCGTCTCGCATTTCCGCAATAAGAGATGTCAGAGTGCCGGTTTGCCGCATCAGGTCTCCAACGGCCCGTGAAGCTTCGTTCATGGCCTGGGCCGTCTGCTGCACGGCCTCGTTGACCGTGGAAATGGTGTGGTTGATCTCGTCGCTGGCGACAGACTGCTGTTCGCTGGCTGCGGCAATGGCATTGACCTGATCCGCAGCGCCTTCAACGGTGGTGACAATTTCGCCAAGGGCCTGACCAGACTGGCTGGCGAATTCCGTGGCCTTGTTCACCTGGGCGGCCGCAGTGCCCATGGCGGCCATGCTTGTGGCTGTGCTTTCCTGGATGGCCCTGATGGCATTGCCCACATCGTGCGTTGAAACCATGGTTTTTTCGGCCAGCTTGCGCACCTCGTCAGCCACAACCGCAAAGCCGCGCCCGGCGTCGCCCGCACGGGCGGCCTCAATGGCGGCGTTGAGGGCCAGCAGGTTGGTCTGGTCGGCAATGTCGGAAATAACATTCATGATATTGCTGATGGCTTGGGCCTGGTCATTGAGCTGCCCCATATTTTCCGTGAGTCGCAGAGAAACCTCATGCACCTGACCTATGCTGTGGACGGCCTGCTCCACTATGCTGGCTCCAGCCACCGCTTTTTCACGCGTATCAAGCGAGGCCGCTGACGCCTGGGCGGCGTTGCGGGCCACGTTGTGCACGGTGGCGTTCATCTGGTCCATGGCGCTGGCGGCCTCGGCCAGTCGCCGGGCCGAGGCGACCGCGCCCTTGTCGGACTGTTCGATGCGTACAGAGAGCTGGGTGGAAGCAGCGCTCACGGCCTCGGCAACCCGTTCAAGCTTCTGGGCTGCGGCAAGCATTGCCGCAGTTTTCTTTTTGGCGTTTTCTTCCGAGGCTTCCGCCTTGCCCAATGCTTCCGCCGCCATACGCGACTGCTCCACGGCCTTTTCCGACTCCCGGCGTGCCCGTTCAATATGCTTTTGCAGTGCCTCCACCATGGCGACGATGTCGGCGTAAACGCCGCGTCGCGACGTGTCGTTGTCCATGCTGTAATCGCCCCCGGCCACCCGCCGGGCGATAAGGGCCAGCTGGCCGGGGTCCTTGCCAAGCTGCCTGCTGAGGGAGCGCGTGAGATACAGGCAGATGCCCACCGCGCAGATGATGGCGATACCGGCCAGAATCAGGGAGGTGGCGCGCGCCTGCCCGCCAATGGCCGAAGCGTTGCCCGCTGCCTGCTGGCTGCCGTTGACGTTGCGCTTGACCAGTTCGGCGCAGGCCTCGGCCATTTTGTCGAAAAGGGGGCGGTATTTGCTGTCAAAGGTGGACACCGCCAGGCCGCGCCGACCGTTGAGCATGCTTTTGATCATCCCTTCGCGCACTTCGGCGGCCTCGGCGGACAGAGCGTCAATGCGCTCTATGAGTTCCTTGTCCGTGCCAATGAGACCTGCGGGCAGGGATTGCATGAGCGTGAGAAATGCCTCTCTGTTTTCCTGCATGATTTGCAGGGACTGCTGTATCCGTGCCTCGTACTTGCGGATTTCGTCCGCATAGTTTTGCGACATGATGGCGGCGAGGTCCGCCCGAACGGCATTGATCTGGATGTTCATGGCCTGGACGGCGATGACTGCCGGCAGCCATGTGCTGTCGATTTCACGCACGCGTGAGTTCATTGCGTCGAGATTTTTGATGCCGACGCCCGAAAGAACAAGAAGTATGGCGATGACAGACAGGAATGACAGCATAAGTTTGACGCCCAGCTTCATTGACTCTCCTCCACGATGGCCGGTGTACGATGTGGGGCTCGCGCCCTGCATCTGACAAAAAAAGCCCTACAGACCATACTGCGGGCTACATGGCCATTCCGTCTTTACACGGAATGTGGGGGGGTGCCGTCCGCTGGAGCCCTGAACTGACTGGCGGAGGCAGACGGGCGCGGACTGAGAGCGGGCGCAGTGGCCCGATCCCTGTAAAATAGCTGTGATCTATGTGTTTTTGTAACAGCCTCTGTAGTATTCCGCAACTGGGGGGGGCGGCAAACCACCCTGAAAAATTGAGAAAGAACGCGGGAGAAAAAGAAGCCCCATACGGCCTTGGGGCTTTATGGGGCTGCATAGAATGCTTTCATGGCGGAGGGGGAGGGATTTGAACCCCCGGAAGGCTCACACCTTCAACGGTTTTCAAGACCGCCGCGATCAACCGCTCTGCCACCCCTCCGCAGGGTGCGCGCGTTGGCGTAATCCAAGCTAGTAATGTATTCCGCGTTGAAATTCAATAGAACATTTCCAGGGGAACTGCTCTGGCGGCTGCGTTGGGCGCATCGCGCGCCGGTCTTGCGCCAAATCTTGTGCATGAACTCGTGCCAGTTCCCGCGCCAAATTTCGCGCCGAATGTTGCGCCGGTCCTCGCGCAAGCGCGGCGCAGTCGGTAGATAAAATTGCTGGCCTGATAAACTACCCCCGGTCCTCGCGCAAGCGCCGCACTTTGCCCGCGCTGTTTTGGGCAGGCAGGGGTTTTTGGGTTGAGGGTGGCGTGCCCATAAACAAAGAAGCGCGCTCTCCCGAAAAAGGAGAGCGCGCCGCAAAAACTTACTTACGCCAAATTTATTTGATGGCGTCTTTCAGACCCTTGCCGGGCGTGAACTTGGCAACCTTGCTGGCCGGAATGGTGATTTCCTTGCCAGTGCGGGGGTTGCGACCCTTGCGGGCAGCGCGTTCCACAACCTTGAAGCTGCCGAATCCGGTAAAGGTCACGGATTCGCCAGAGGCCAGGGCTTCACGCAGGGAAGCCACAACGGCGTCAAGGGCTTCTTCAGCTTTAGCCTTGGTGGGAAGGCCGGCTTTGGCATGGATTTTTTCAACAAGCTCAGCTTTAGTCATGATGCTTCTCCATAAAGGATTTCGGTTTGTTCCCTGATTGATGCCATATCGAGCCACACGCAACGGTATGGCCATAGGGCGGTGGCCCGACGGGCCGATCACGCACGGGATAGTCACAGCTATGCCAACCCGGCATCGCCGCGCCATGGGGGGGTTTAACGTTGACGTTTTTGCGCCGTCAGACTGTTGTCTCATTACGTTAGCGCAGTTTTTCTGTCAACGAAAAAGCGTGAAATGCGCGCCGTTCAAGCTTTTTGGCTCGCAAGAGCAAAAACTGTCCGCTTCGGCAAGATTTTGCACCAGTCCATCTTTGCGGATAGTCAGATGAAATAGTTGAGAATAAGAATCAAACTCACAGGTCGACCAGGGTGACTTCACCTTCGGCCATATCGCGGCCCAAAAACAGGCTGCCCGTGCGGACAAAGCGGGCCACGTGGTCTGTGGTCAGAAAGCGGCTTTCACCCTGACGCTTTCCTGTGGCGTCGCCGGCGGAGGCTGCCCTGTCCGGGTGCAGCAGGCGCAGCGCGCCCAGCTCTTGTACGACAAATTCCGCCGTGGTGGCTGCGGAGTCCACAATGTTCACGTTCGGCCCCACAACCTGCCGCAGCGCTCCCTGAAGCAGGGGGTAGTGCGTGCAGCCGAGCAGCATGGTGTCGGGCAGAAGCCTGGCGGCATCGGCGGCTTTATTTTCCGGCGCATCAAAAAGACCCTCAAGGTAGCGGCGGGCGATGCCTTCCACCAAGGGGCCGTCCATCCATCCCTCTTCAGCCAATGTGACAAAAAGGTTGCATGCGCGCACAAGCACCTCGGCATCGGGCCGGACGCGCGCAATGGCCTGCTGATAGGCCCCGCCGTTGATGGTGGCCTCCGTGGCCAGCACCACGATGCGTCCGTTCCGGCTGGCCGCTGCCGCTGCCTGCGCTCCTGGTTCCACCACGCCCAGAACGGGCAGGGGGGCAAAATGCTCGCGCAATGTGGGCAGGGCTGCCGCTGTGGCCGTGTTGCAGGCGACCACCAGCATCTTGACGCCCATGTCCACCAGCTTTTGCGCGGCGCTGAGCGTATAGCGGATGATGGTGTCACGGCCCTTTGTGCCGTAGGGCAGCCGGGCGGTGTCACCGAGGTAGAGCAGATCTTCGCCGGGCAGGCGCCTGGCCAGAGCCTTGAAAACGGTAAGGCCGCCCATACCGGAGTCAAAAAGTCCAATGGGCAGCCGGGAATTCGGATTCATGCCATATCCTTTGAATGGGCCGCCCCAGACAAAGGCAGGCGACCGTTAGAAACCTTGGCCCAAATACCGTAGGGCTGTAAAGAGTAAAATGGCCGCCAGAAGGCATTTCAGCAAGGTGGCGGGCACATATCTCTGGCAGCGTGCGCCAAGATACATGCCGCACATGCCGCCCAGCCCCACCAGCAGGCCCATGCGCCAGTCGGGCGCGACGGCCATGTCCGGATAAAAGGGGGCCAGCAAAAAGTAAAAGCTCACCCCTGCCACAGATGTGAGAAAGGTGGCAAAAAGTGTTGCTCCGGCCACGGCATAAACCGGAAGCGCAAAAAAAGAAACCAGAAAAGGCGCCATGATAGCGCCGCCTCCAATGCCGTATATGCCGCCCACAAGGCCGACACCAAGGCTGAGCAGGGTCAGCTTGCGGGTGGAAACGGCGTGTTTTTTTTCCTGAAAAGCAAAAACAAGGGTGCGGCTGTTCCACACAAGCACGGTGCAGCGGTCACGGACAGGCTGCCGACCTGCGGCGTTTATTGCTGCCGAGCCGCCCGCCCGCATGTTTTCCGCCTTGTTGCGCCGGCCCTTCCAGGTGGTAACGGCCATGCGCCCGCCGACATACAGCAGCACCAGTCCCGCGAATATCTTGAATTTTGCCGGGTCTGGCAACCAGTTGATGCGGATGAGCGCCCCGAGAAAAACCCCCGGCAAGGTTCCGGCGGCCACGGTGAGGGTCAATGGCCAGACAAGCCTGCCTTCACGCCAGTAACGCCAGACGCCGGGCGGGCAGGCCAGCACGTTGAAAAACTGGTTGGTGGCGCTGACGCTGGGGTTCACATACCCAAGCACGCTCATATGAAAGGGGAGCAACAGAAACGCGCCCGAGATGCCGCCCATGGACGTAAAAAAAGATATGCCCAGGGCCACGCCAAAGGGCAGCAGCGGGTGGCATTCAATGCCGGCAGTGGGAAAATACATGGCGGCCCCCGGATTTTGTCAAAACAACATTATAAAAAATTGTAAAAAAACAGTATAGTAACGATAGTTTTATTCACGGTTTTTATAATAACCGTGATTTTTATTTTTGTCACTAGAGCAGGTGGGCGTGCGGTTGCGTGTTGTCTTGAAAAGGCTGTTTCTGCTGCCCCATGCTCCAGGTCAGAACGCCTGAAAATTCATTTTGTTACGCCAGAACACAATAAAAGTTTTGGGGGGAGGGGGCGTGGGGGAGGGACCCTTTTACAAAAGGGTCCCTCCCCCACAAAGTATTGCAACGCGATCCCCGCGCCGCCAGGTTCGGCGGCGGCGCGTTGCCTGTCGTCCTGCAAAAATGTATGCTTTCGCCTTCTCCGCGCACAAGGCAGTCAGGGCTTTGGCCTGGGCTGCGCAACACAGTAAGGAAGCACCATGCTGGCCATTCTGGATTACAAGGCGGGCAATCAGACGAGCGTGCGCCGCGCTCTGGAACACCTGGGCATACCCTGCGCCATAACGGCGGACCCCGCAACGCTCGAAAGCGCCGGGGGGGTTATCTTTCCTGGTGTGGGAGCCGCTGGGCAGGCCATGGGCGCGCTGGCGGAATCCGGCATGGACGAAGCCCTGCGGCAGGTCGTGCGCAGGGGCCAGCCCCTGCTCGGCATATGCCTTGGCTGTCAGATCCTGCTGCAACGCAGTGAGGAAAACGACACCACAACCCTTGGCATCGTGCCCGGCGTCTGCCGCCTTTTTGAAGACGGCATGCTTCAGGAGGACGGCACCCCCGCGCCCGTGCCCCACATGGGCTGGAACAGCCTTGAGGCCGTAGCGCCCTGCGCTTTGCTTGAAGGTATTGAGCCCATGGCGGAATATTACTTTGTGCACAGCTATTATGTGGAGCCCGATCCTTCGCTCGTGCTGGCCACCACCACCTACGGGCGCACCTTCTGCTCGCTTTACGGGCGCGAGGGCCTCTGGGCCGCCCAGTTTCACCCGGAAAAAAGCGGACGGCCCGGCTTGAACCTGCTGCGCAATTATTACAAGTACTGCCAGAATTCGCGGGAGGCGCGCCATGCTCAGTAAACGGGTAATACCCTGTCTGGACGTGCGTAACGGCCGTCTGACCAAGGGCGTCAAATTTGTGGGCAACGAGGATATTGGCGACCCTGTGGAAAGCGCGCGCCGGTATTATGAAGAAGGCGCGGACGAAATCGTTTTTTACGACATTACGGCCTCGGCCGAGGCGCGGGGCATTTTTCTGGATGTCGTGGAGCGCGTCGCGGAACAGATTTTCATTCCCTTTGCCGTGGGCGGCGGTATTTCCAGCGTGGCCGACATGCGCGCCGTGCTGCTGGCCGGGGCGGAAAAGGTTTCCATAAATTCGGCGGCTGTCAAGGATCCCCATCTCATCAGCCAGGGGGCCGACGCCTTTGGCTCGCAGGCCATAACGGTGGGCATGGACGTGCTGGCCGTGCCCGTGAGCCCCGAGATTCCGTCCGGGTATGAAATTGTCATCCACGGCGGCCGCAAACGCATGGGGCTGGACGCCATTGCCTGGGCGCGCCGCTGTCAGGAACTGGGCGCAGGCGAACTGTGCGTCAATTCCATCGATGCGGACGGCACCAAGGACGGCTATGAACTCAAACTGACCCGCGCCATTGTGGATGCCGTGTCTCTGCCCGTCATCGCGTCGGGGGGGGCGGGCGAACCGCGTCACATGCTGGAAGCCGTGACCACGAGCGGAGCTTCGGCGGCCCTCATTGCCTCCATTGTGCACTACGGGCAGTACAGCATCCGCGAGTGCAAGGAATACATGGCCGCGCACGGGGCCAAGATGCGCCTGACCTGGTAGGTCGGGCAGCGGGAACGGGATTTGGATGGGGGCCTGTGCGGCTCCCTCGCCGCTTTTATGGCGCTTTTGCGCCGCATGCACCCGGCCCCTCTCCCTCCATTCAAGAGCGCCAGGGCGCGTCAGAGGAGCGTCAGCACCACATGACTCACAAGGACAACACTATAAACGCCCATGGCGGCCCTGCCGCCTGCGCGGCGGAAAACGCCCCAACAGCCGGGTTCACGGGCGAGCCGCAGTCCAAAGGTCTGCCCCAGGCGCTGGCGCGACGGCTGCGGGCCATGCCGCCGCTGGTGGTGGCCTTTTCCGGCGGCATAGACAGCCGCTTTCTCAGCCATGCGGCCTTGCTGAGAGGTTGTGACGTGCTGGCCGTTCATGCGCGCGGCCCGCATATCCCGGCTGGCGAAAGCGCCCACGCGCTCGCCTGGGCCAAGGCGCGCGGCCTGCCCCTGCTTGTGGTGGATTTTGACCCGCTGTGCCTGCCGGAGGTATCGACCAACAGCCGCCAGCGCTGCTATGCCTGTAAAACGGGCCTGCTGGCGGCCATCGGGGCGGCCTTGACGCGGGTCGGACAGCAGGGGCGCGTTCTCTGCGACGGCAGCAACGCTGACGATCTTGGGGCTTTCCGGCCCGGTCTGCGCGCCTTGCAGGAGGCGGGTGTGGTTTCGCCCCTTGCGGAATCGGGCATGGACAAGGCCGCCATCCGCGCGGCGGCGCGGGCCACAGGACTGGATGATCCCGACCAGCGCGCGCGGCCCTGTCTGCTTACCCGGCTGGCCTACGGGCTTGAGCCGGATGCGGACGTGCTGGCGCGTCTGGCCGCAGTTGAAGAAGCGCTGGCAGGCCTGGCCGATCCGCGTGCTTCTGAAAAGGCCTCCTCCGCAGCGGCGACAGACGTGGTCGAGAGGCCCGGTGCGCCATGTGGGCCAAGCGTAGCGGGCCACGGGACCGACGCTGAAAAAACTGTTTCGCCGCTGGGCGATCTGCGCCTGCGTCTTACACCAGCCCCGGTGCTTCAGGTGGAGGCGCTGCCCCCGGAACTTGCGGGCAGGGTGAAAGAGATTCTTGCCCAGCATGGGTTTACGGGCTGCGAACTGCGTGTGGGGCAGGAGATCAGCGGCTTTTATGACCGGCAGGCCCCCACTTTGGACGGAGCTTCAGCCCCGGACGCCTTTGCCGTATCAGGCCTGGCGCGGGCCATAACGCGGCGCTGAGCCTGTTTTTTCTTGCCCTGGCGCGTTGCCAGAAATGGGAAAAACCAGGCGTCGCCATGTGCAAAAGCGCGCCTGCCGCGCATTCCAGCCACATTGGGCTGGACTTTGTAAAAGAAAGAGCCTATGAATACCGACTTATATCAATGGGGCTCACCCCGGAGGAAAACATGGCTCACAAAAAGATCGAACGTAAGAAAGAACTGGCCCGTCGCCGTCATCGTCGCGCTCAGCGCCTGAAGCAGCGCGTGCGTGAAGCCAAGGCTGCCGCCTAGGCTCAGGTTTTTACTGAGGCCCGCAGGGCCGTGTCGCTTTAGAGCATTTTCACGTTGAAACTGCTCTGGCGGCTGCGTGAGCAGGCGTTCGTCGTGAAGGCGCGGGCGCGGTTCATCCGCGCTGGCAAGCGTCATAACTGGCGTGCCGTAACCTTTGGGAATGTATGTTCTCAAGGGTGCTCTGCTCAAGAGGGGGCTGCATTTGCAGCAGCCCTCTTGTGTCACGTGCAAGTTCAAACAGGTCGTGGCGCGCCTGAGCTTTTCGCGCGCATTTCCGGTCGCCGGACTGAGCTTTTACGCCCCGCGCGGCGGAACTTGGGCATTTGACGAGCGGCGCACAGGCGTAAGCATGTGGCGACGCGGTCGTAACAAAACAGTGTTTAGCCGTCTTTTAGCGTAATCATGCCTATTTACGAATATCAGTGTCCCCAGTGTCAGCACCGCTTTGAGGAATGGGCAAAAAGCCCCTCCGACCAGGGCGAGGAGCCTTGCCCCCAATGTGGCACGGCCTCGCCGCGCATCATGTCGCAGACCTCCTTTGTCCTCAAGGGCGGCGGCTGGTATGTTGACGATTATGGCTACCGCAAGGGCATAAAGGAAGAAGGCGCGTCCTCCGCGTCTGCCGCTTCATCTGAAGCGTCTTCGCCGTCCGGCGCGGGAGAGGCTCCACCTGCGCCAGCAAGCGACGGCGAGAAGACTGGCGGCAGCGCCGCGGCCTCCCCGGCGTCAAAAGCGCCTGCTGCCGCTCCTGCCCCCACGCCAGCTCCCACGCCAGCCCCTACAACCGCGGCCCCCAAGGCCAGCGCCGCCAAACCGGCTTCATGAGGCAGTCATGATCGAACGCTACTCCCGCCCCGAAATGGGCAATATCTGGACGTTGAAAAACCGCTACCAGGCATGGCTTGATGTTGAAGTGGCCGTGTGCCGGGCCTGGAGCGAAATGGGCCGCATCCCGGCCGAAGCCGTGGAAAACATCAGCGCCAGGGCATCCATCGACGTTGACCGCATTCTTGAAATTGAAGAAGTGACCCGGCACGACGTCATTGCCTTTCTGACCTCGCTTGAGGAAAAGGTGGGGCCCGACGCCCGGTACATCCATCTTGGCTGCACGTCGTCCGATATTGTGGATACGGCCAATGCCCTCTTGCTGGTGCAGGCGGGCGAGCTTATCCTTCGGGACATACGCGCGCTTCTGCAAAGTATTGAAACCCTGGCCCGCCGTCACAAGGGCCAGCTGTGCATGGGCCGCACCCACGGCATCCATGCCGAGCCCACCAGCTTCGGCCTCAAGATGGCCGGGTTTTACGCCGAATTTTCGCGCCATCTGGAGCGGGTGCAGGCCGGGCTCGAAAGCGTGCGGGTCGGCAAGATTTCCGGCGCGGTGGGCACCTACGCCTTTCTGTCGCCCGAACTGGAGCAGCGCGCCCTGGCCCATCTGGGCCTCGGCGTTGATCCGCACTCCACACAGATCATCCAGCGCGACCGCTACGCGCACTTCTTTACCTCCCTGGCCATTCTTGGCGGCGGCATAGAGCGCCTTTGCGTTGAACTGCGCCACCTCCAACGCACCGAAGTGCTGGAAGTGGAAGAGGGCTTCGCCAAGGGGCAAAAAGGCTCTTCGGCCATGCCGCACAAAAAGAATCCCATTTCCGCCGAGAACATGACCGGGCTTTCAAGGCTTTTGCGCTCCAACGCCCTGGCCTCCCTCGAAAACCAGGCCCTCTGGCATGAGCGGGATATCAGCCACTCTTCGGTGGAGCGCGTGATCATGCCCGACTCCACCATCCTGGCTGACTATATTCTCACCCGCCTTACCCGCCTTCTGGACGGGCTGGTGGTCAAGCCCGAGCGCATGCGCGAAAATATGGACCGTTCTTTTGGTCTGTATTTTTCACAGCGCGTGCTCACGGCCCTTATCGCCACCGGCATGCCGCGTCAGCAGGCCTATGAGGCCGTGCAGCGTCTTGCCATGCAAAGCTGGGAAACCCGCGTGGCCTTTCCCGAACTTGTGCGGGCCGACGCCGACATGCGCTCCCGTCTGGGCGAGGCTGCGCTCAATGAGCTTTTTGATCCATCCTACTATCTGCAGCACGAGGACGAAATTTTCGCCCGTGTGTTCGACAGCAAACCCGTATTGAGCTAGCCGAGGTCATGATGCGCGCCGGTCAAGAACAGATGATGGAACTCAAGCGCCGTCTGGCGCGTCTGCTGGTGGAAAAATCTTATCGTGAAGGCGATTTTGTGCTGGCTTCGGGTCGCCGAAGCGACTATTATTTTGACTGTCGTGTCACGGCATTGCATGCCGAAGGCTCCTGGCTTATCGGCAACCTGTTCAGTGACATGCTCAAAGGCCTTGATATCAAGGGCGTGGGCGGCATGACCCTTGGGGCGGACCCACTGATTTCCGCCACAACAGTCATTTCACACGAACAAGGCCGGCCTCTGCATGGCCTGCTGGTGCGCAAGGAGGCCAAAGGCCACGGCACCGGACAGTATGTTGAAGGACTTGGCAATTTTAACGCTGGCGACCGTGTCGCCATGCTTGAAGACGTGGTCACCACGGGCGGTTCGCTGCTCAATGCCTGCCACAGGGTAACCGACGCGGGGCTGAATATCGTCGCCGTGTGCACAATCCTGGACAGGGAAGAAGGTGGCCGCGAAAAGCTCCGTGAGGCGGGATATGAACTGCTTGCCCTCTTCACCCGCGCGGAACTGGTGGCCCTTGCACGCTGAGCCTGCCAGCCCTGTGGGCAGGGGCGCGGCCAGACGGGTCGCGCTTCGGTTTTTGCGCATAGCCTCCCTTTTTGCCATGCGCGGGCTTATGGGCTTCATGGCGGCGCTTTTGTGCGCTCTGGCCCCTCTGCCCGCGAATTCCGCGGAATGGCAGCCCACGTTGTACAACGAGGGCTTGCCGTCGCATCTGGTGGCTGTGGACAAGAACCGCCAGACCTTCATGTTTTTCGAGAAAAAAAGCCCCTTCAAGCTTCGTTACACCTACCCCTGCACCACTGGACAACTGCCCGGCGACAAGCAGTCACTCAATGATCTGCGCACCCCGGAAGGCATCTATTTTGTGGAATACAAGATAGCCAGCGGGCTGGACTTCAAGGAATACGGCGGCATAGCCTATACGCTCAACTACCCCAACCCCGTGGACAAGCTGCGCGGCAAAACCGGGCACGGCATCTGGATTCACAGCAAGGGACTGGGCATCGAGCCCCTTTCCACGCGCGGCTGCGTTGCGATCGGCCTCAAGGAAATTGACGAGGTAGGGCCCAGCCTTGTGCCGGGCACGGCGGTGGTGCTGGCTGAAAAGCTGGACGAAAACTCCATGCTGCAGTCCGACAGCGGCACTGCCCGCGAATTGCGCCGCCTCATGCAGGCCTGGAGCAACGCCTGGGCTGCCCGCTCGGACAAAATGTTCGAATTCTATGACGCCGAATCCTATACCAAGGCCATGTCCGAGAGCTTTGCCGCGTTCAGGCTCAACAAGGAACGGCTGTTCAAGATCCTCAGTTTTGTCAAGATTTATAACCGCAAAATACATGTGCTTGAAGGCCCGGGGTACTGGGTTACCTGGTCCGAGCAGCTCTATGCGGCGTCCAACCTTTCTTCCGAGGGCGTCCGCCGCTTGTACTGGCAGCGCGGCAAGGACAAAAAATTCCGTATCGTCGGCATGGAGTGGACTCCGCGCGATCTTGGCATGCGTGCCGCGTATCAGCGCGGCCAGCTCGTGGCCGAAGCCCCCCTGCAGGTAGCCTCGGATGCCGACTCCGAAGCGCCCCAGCCGCCGCGTCTTGATATGCCCGAAGCCGCGAGCGACATGACGGCCGAAGCCGCTGTGACCACGGCGGTGGCCGGTAACGGCAAAATGCCCGACAAGGCTACGCCGGACAAGGCCGCGTCCGAATCCGCCCCCGGCAAATCCGTGGCTTTGAGCGACCCTCTTGTGCCACGCCGTTCGGCCACGACGCCGCCCGCGGAAGTCAACTGGGGCGCACGCCCCGCCATGGAAGATTCCGCCAGACTGGCGGCGGAACAGCGCGCAGCCGAAGAACTGGCGCAGCGTCAGCAGGCCGAAGAAGAACGGCTCGCGCAGCAGGCCGCCGAGGCCCGCGCGGCCGAGGAACGTGCGCTTGCGGAAAAAGCGGCCGCTGAAAAGGCCGCTGCCGAAAAAGCTGAAGCTGAACGGGCCGCTGCCGAAAAGGCCGCCCAGGAAGCGCAAGCCAAACTGCTTGCGGAACAGCAGGCTGCTGAAAAGCTCGCTGCCGAGAAACAGGCAGCCGAAAAATTGGCCGCTGAAAAACAGGCCGCCGAACAGCTGGCCGCCGAAAAATTGGCCGCAGACCAGCGGGCAGCCAGGGAACAGGCAGCCCAGAGCCTTGCAACACAGGCCCTTGCAACGCAGGATACGGGCCTGACGCCGCAGGTACTGGCGCAATTGCATCAGGCCGTCAGCGGATGGGGCGCGGCCCTGGCCTCGCGTTCGCCCGCGCTCGCCGACTTTTATGACCATGCCCGCTACAACCGCGAACCCGGCACGCCCCGGGGCCAATCATACAATACCGCCTGGCGCGAGCTTGAGAAGCATCTTGGCGCGCCGTGGTTGCGCTATATCAGCCGCAAGCCCGTTTTCGAGGTGCACGGCAATCTTGCGACCAGCCGGTGCGAAGAGCTGATAGCCAGCCCCGGCGGTATCAGCGAGGGTATCCGTACGCTCTGGTGGCGCAGAGGCGATGACAACGACCTGCGCATCGTGGCCGCGCAGTTCAAACCGCAGGACCTGGGCCTCGCTGCCGACTATCTTGATCAGGTCAGCGGCGCCGTGAGCGAAACCCTTGAGGGCTGGCGCAAGGCCTGGGAAGCGGGCAAGCTGGACGACTATATGGCCTATTACAACAGCGATGCCGTGCAGCAGGGCCGCTGGGGGGCCAAAAACATCCGCAACCAGAAAGAAGGCCTGTGGGGCCGGGTCAAGCCCACCCTCGTGCAGCTTTCAGGCCTGCGGCTTGTGGTGGACAGGCAGGGCATCCGCGCCGACATGAGCCAGACCTATGCCGACAATTCGGGGCACAGCGACCGGGGTACCAAGACGCTGCTGCTCCAGTATGACGGCAAGCAATGGCTCATTGCCCGTGAGGACTGGACCCCCATGCCCGCCGCCACCGGCAGCCCGACTGACGTGGCGCAGACCAGGTGAGCGGAGGGAAGCAGACCTTGAAATACAAGGAAAGTCTCTCCATCATTTTTATGAGGGATAACGGCCCCCGGCGCAGCTTTCGCGTACGGCGGGGCCTTTTTTACACTGTTTTGTGTTTTTTCGTCTGCCTGCCCCTGCTGAGCGCAGGCCTTGGCTGGCAATGCTGGAAGCTCTGGCAGGACAACGCTGTCCTGCGCGCCAATATGCTGCGCTTTGAAAGCGATTATCAGGAGGCGCAAGCCACCGCAGAGCGCCTTGAACACCTTGAAGATCTGTTGCGCGAGGAAAATGTGCAGGGGCGCACCCTGGTGCTGCGGCGCCTTGGCGGTGAAGATGTCGTCAAACCGGGCGAGGCTTCCCCGGCAGACAGGGAAGAGGCCATAAAGGCGGAAGCGCCGCGCGGCGTTGAAGGGCCGGGGCATGAGGATTTTCCCGCCATCGATCGTGACTATGTGAAGGTGAACAACGTGCAGGTGCGGGCCTTGCGCGGCGGCAAACTGCGTATGGGCCTTGATTTGCGCAACACCGACAATCAGCGGCTGGCTTCCGGCTCTGTTTCCGGAACCCTGCTTACCGCTGACGGCACGAAGCATCCTTTAAGCTTTGACCCGGAAAACGTGGGCGATTTTCGCATCAGCCGCTTCAAGCGGACTGTCATTGTGGTGCGCGTGCCGGGGCGGCTCAATCTTGTGAACGCCCAGGTCATTCTTGAGGTGCGCAACCAGGACGACAGCGTGGTGTTCCGCAATATCTTTCCCGTGGAACATTAGAGCATTTTAACTTTGAAAAAGTGTAAATGCTCTAACGCTGCACGAG
This sequence comes from Desulfovibrio simplex, assembly GCF_055387835.1. Taxonomy (NCBI): domain Bacteria; kingdom Pseudomonadati; phylum Thermodesulfobacteriota; class Desulfovibrionia; order Desulfovibrionales; family Desulfovibrionaceae; genus Desulfovibrio; species Desulfovibrio simplex. The sequence goes on along the minus strand of NZ_AP042377.1, from coordinate 2,878,184 downwards.
AGTGCAGCGCGCCACAACGTGGCGTGGATTCAGTCGAAAATCGCACTTTTCGTCTGAATGAAAACTTTGGAATGTGAAGCATTTCAAAGTTAATCTGCTATAGAAGCGCGTAGTTTTTATTTACTTTGTGGGGGAGGGGCGGCGTGCTTTGTTGCCTTGTGGGGGAGGGACCCTTTTGCAAAAGGGTCCCTCCCCCACGCCCCCACCCCCTAAAACTCTTGTTGTAGTTTGGCATACTACAAAAAATCCTGTTGATCTGAAGCGGTGGTTCCAGCGACCGCGTCTTCCTAGCATCATTCCATCTCAAAAACGCTGCAAAAATCTGCACGCAACGTCGTCTGGATGGTATTCCGACTTCATCGGGATGAATATCTCCGTCAGCAGGTCTTCAGGGGCCGTTGTTTGCGGCGAATTGTAGTACGCCTCAAAGCCGGGGTCGTTGACAGGTTCACGGCCGCTCTGCGGAAACCACTGGCCGAAAAGCGAGCGGTAGGCCGGGTGCAGCAGCGCATAGTCCCCGCGTACCTTCACGGCCACATAGTCGCACTCGCTGCCGATATGCCGCAAAAACAGTTCCTTGTTGCGCAGCAGATCCCGTATGGCCGGGGTTTCTTCGGTCACGCCTTCAGGCAGGCTGACACAGACATCCATACGGCATTTTTCTCTGGAAGTGACGTCAGGATTGTCATGACTGACCCCGTATGCCACCACGCCCTCACGTAAAAGGCCAGCCGGCCCCAGCAGGGAAAACAGATGCAGCCATGCCGGCCCACAGTCGTCATACGGGCCGGTGTGGCGCGTGGCGGCCACCAGCAGAGGCGCGAACTTGGTGACCCGTATTTCCAGCGCGGGCACGCCGACAATCTGGTGGTGAAACAGCGGGGCATCGGGGTTCTGTTCGCGGGCCCGCGTCAGGTGTCCGTCGTTGCGTCGGTATTCGGACGGCAGCGCGCCAAAGTGCGCTCGAAAGGCCCTGGTGAACGCGTCCACGCTTTCATATCCCGCATCAAGAGCTATGCGGGTAATGGGTTCGCGCGTGTGGGCCACCTGTTGGGCCGCCCTTTCAAGAAGCAGGCGGCGCACATAGGCGGCGACGCTTTCCCCCATCATGGACGAGAAAATACGGTGGAAATGGTAGGGGGAAAAACAGGCGATTTCAGCAAGTTCCGCAAGATCAGGCCGGGAGTCGAGATTGCTTTCTATATGCCGCAGCACACGGTGCAGGCGTTCCTCATATGACAATGTTTTCATGCTGCTCCGTGTGGTCGGTCTGTTCAGTGCAGGATTTTCTGGTTGGGGCTGTTCGGGTTGGCTTTTTCGGGCCAGTCTGTTCGGGGCTGGCGGGTTTTGTCAGAGCACTATACCCTTGAAAAGGTGTAAATGTTCCACCACTACACGAGAGTGCAGTGCGCCACACCGTGGCGTGGGTTCAGCCGAAAATTGCATTTATCGGCTGGACGAACACTTTGAAATGTTAAGCATTTCAAAGTTAATCTGCTTCAGCGTGAACGGAACCGCAAAAAAAGTCGAGCGCGTTTACGCGCGAAAGTGCAGGATGTAGATGACGCGCCGTTCCTGCCGCTTGCGGCCCCGGCGACGTGCCGGGCACAAGCTGCGCGGCCTGCGAACAAACGGCCAAACGGCATTACCAAGCATGAGGAGAATTTTCGTGAGCGATTTCAACGTGACGATTGTGGAATATCCGGCCAAGCGCCTCACCGGCATAAAGGTGCGTACCAACATGGCAAAAGCGCAGGAGGATTGTCTCGCACTGTGGCAGCGTTTCTGCCCCGATTGCACGCAGGATATGCCCGCAGCGGCCTTCGGCGTGAGCGTCATGCTCGATGCGGAAAACTTCGACTACTGGGCTGCCGTGGAAGACAAGGATGGGCGGCTGCCGGCCGACCTGGAGCATGTGGACATTCCGGCGGGAAAATACGCGGTGTGCAGCGTGCCCAACCTCGCGAGCATCGGAGAGGCGTATATGTTCATTTTTCAAAAATGGCTCGCCAGCCAGCAGGCATATGCCTATAACGAACAGGCTCCGAGCTTTGAGCTGTATCCCCCGCACTGGAGCCCGGAAAATCCTTTTGAGATCTATATGGGCATAAAGGGGTAAGGGCTTCAGTCGCCCCGCACGGGGCAACTCCGCGGCCACAAGCCCGGCACGCCCATTTGCGTGCCTTGGGCCGCCGCACGCAGAGTCCCCCCTTCGGCGGCAACAAGGGCTTGTCGCGGCAGAGCGTCCCCGCCAATGTTGCGCCCCGGCGTCTGGCAACAGTATAGCACAGTTACCCTATTTAGAGCATTTTCGCATTGAGAATATCCATTCTCGCGGCAGCCGTTGCCCGCTCCTGCGGGCTTACGGATAGCGACAGCGATTGTAAGGGACAAGCCGTGTCGTTACGCATGCTGTCTTCAAGCGTAGTTTCCTGCGTCACAACGCTTGAAGCGTCCGTAGCGATGCTGTCCTGCCCCGTAAGACGATTCCGTCAACGGTTCAGGCAAGCCCTGCGGGCAACGGCTGAAGCTGCGCTTGCGCCTCCGCGCCGGGCGGCTGCTCCCGCATCCGCCGGAGCAATTTCAAAGTGAAATTGCTCTAAGCGACATCAAGAGTTTTAGGGGGTGGGGGTGTGGGGGAGGGACCCTTTTGCAAAAGGGTCCCTCCCCCACAAGGCATTCCGCGCGCAATAACCCTAGCGCGCTCCCTTGGGAAAGAGCACCACGCCGACGGTCTTGAAAATGATGTTGATGTCCAGCAGTATGGACATGTTCTTGATGTAGTACAGGTCGTATTCCAGCTTGCGGCGGGCGTCTTCTTCGGACGCGCCGTAGGGGTAGCACACCTGGGCCCAGCCCGTGAGGCCGGGCTTAACCGTGTGGCGCAGGCTGTAGTAGGGTATGGTTTCCTTGAGCTTCTGCACGAAGGCCATGCGTTCGGGGCGGGGGCCGATGAAGCTCATGTCGCCCTTGAGGATGTTCCATATCTGCGGCAGTTCGTCTATGCGCACCTTGCGTATGAAACGTCCGAAACGGGTCACGCGGGCGTCTCCGGCGCTGGCCCACACGGCTCCGTCCTTTTCGGCGTCAGCCCGCATGGAGCGGAATTTGTACACCGTAAATTCTTTTTCAAACAGGCCCACGCGATCCTGCTTGTAAATGACCGGGCCAGGGGATTCCAGGCGCACGATGAGGGCGGTCAGCAGCATGATGGGCGTGGCGGGTACGAGCAGCAGCAGCGAGATGAGCACGTCCAGGGCACGCTTGAGCCGCCGCAGCGAGCCGCGCGTGTTCAGCGAAAAGCCTTCTGTCTGCAACAGCCATTCGTCCGTGATCTGTGAAAGCGGCAGACGCTGCACCACGTGTTCATAAAAACTGCGAATGTCCACAACCATGCTGCCGTGAAGTTTGGCTTCAAGCAGGTCATGCGCGATTTCGTCGTCAATGGGGGCATCGGGCAGCAGCAAAATCATGGTGGCCTTTTTTTCCTGGGCTATGTCCAGCGCCAGAAATGGCGGGCCAAGGCAGGGTCCCGCGTCCGGGCCCTGATCGCGTTCGCCCACGTAGCCTATGATCTGGGCCTGGGGCAGTCCTTCGGCCAGCAACTGGCGCACCTTTCCGGCACGGTCAACCCCCACGAGAAGGATGCGCAGGGGGTGGGTGAGCCTGTGGGCGTTGAGGTGATACAGCCAGCGCCAGAACAGGCTGAAGCAGAAAGAAAGCGCAAAAAGCAGGGCAACGGTTTCACGGTCAAAGCGCCAGTGCTGGAAGGCGTAGGAGGCAGTTGCCGATGAGACGATGCCCAGCAGGCAGGCCACAAGCACGCGGCCCGTGGTCTCCTTGAAATCTTCCTGTCCCACGCTGTATGCGTCAAGAATATAGAAAAACAGCATGTAAAAGAAAATGGTAAAGAGCGTGGCGCCAGTGTAGTCGTCAAAAACGCTCAGGTCCGGCGCAATCGTGGTCAGCCCGGAAATTGCCAGGGCCAGCAGGATGCAGAGCAGGTCCAGCGCCTGTAAAAGTCCCATACGATAACTGCTTATCATTGCAAAGTATCCTCTAGAGCATTTTACCTTTGCGATGGTACGTTCGCAAAGTTTTTACGGTGCTCGCTTTGGCGCTTGGCAGCACAGTTAGATCAGAGCAACCTTGAAAAGCTTCACATTTTAACGTTGTCATTCTGCCGAAAAATGCGATTTGCGGCAGCCGTTGCTTTCCGCGTCACAACGCTTGAAGCCTGCGTCACAACGGCTGAAGATCGGCAGAATCCACGCCTGTTGCGGCGCGTAGCACTCTCGTGCAGTGTCAGAGCATGTACCCTTTTCAAAGGCAGGATGCTCCAAACGGCGCGTGCGCCTTGATGGCGGACGCCAGGGCCGCAGCAGCCAGGGCAATCTCCACGTGGAATTGCCCCGGGAAAGTGTCAGGTCGGCGAGGGGTTAGCGCCCCGTGCTGTCCGACTCCGGCGATGCCGGAACGCGCATGTCTTCAAGAATGCGGGCGGCCACCTTTTCGGCGTCAAAGTCGTTCAGCGCCATCTGGCGTCCGGCGGCGCCCATGCTTGCCATGAGCTCGGGCCGGAGAATGAAGGCCTCCATGGCAGACGCAAGGGCCTTGGGATCGCGCAAGGGTACAAGGTAGCCGTTATGTCCGTTGCGCACAACCTCGCGGCAGCCGGGCGCGTCAGTAACAACGGCGGCGCGCCCCATGCTCATGCCCTCCATGATGGAGGTGGGCGTGCCCTCGCGCCACGAGGGCAGCACCATGACGTGGGCCGCGCTTATGTAGGGGCGTACGTCCCGCGTTTCACCAAGATATTCGATGCCGCCCTGGTCCTGCCACTGGCGTATCTGTTCGAGGCTGACGCTGCCGAGCCCCTGTTCTTCAGGCCCAAGCACCAGAAAACGCGCCAGGGGGTGCCTGGCCTTCAGTTCATGCGCGGCCTGGGCGTACTCTTTCAGTCCCTTGGCTTCAAGCAGGCGGGCCACCAGCAGAAAGACCGGCGGCTCGGTCAGCGTGCCGTCATTGGCAAGGCCGGGCAAGGGCGTGGGGGCAAAACGGGCTGTGTCCACCCCGGTGCCGCGCGCCCGCAGGATCCGGGCCCGTGGCCCCAGAATTCCGGCTTGCCGGAAGGCGGCGATGTCGTCCTCATTTTGAAAAAAAACGCCTTCCGCACCGGAAAGCGCCGTGCGGTACAGCAGGGCGCTCAGGCGGTTGACGCATTTTTTGAAAAAGCTGTCAGCCTCAAAGGCGTATCCGAGCCCGGTGATGGTGGCGTAAATCTGCGGCACGCCGGCCACACGGGCCGCAATGCAGCCGTATATGACGGGCTTGATGGTGGAGGCGAAGAGCAGGTCGGGCTTTTCTTTTTTAAAAATGCGCAAAAGCGCCCCGGTGGTGCGCAGGTCACTCAGGGGGTTAAGCCCCTTGCGGTCCAGCGGATAATGCAGCAGCCGGGCCCCCTGGGACGCCAGAACCGCCTCTGCCCCAGGATCGCCGGGCGGCGCGCAGCAGATCACCTCATGGCCAGCCCGAAACAGATGGCGAACCAGTACGCTCCAGAAATTGCTCATGGACCTGGCCTGATTGCCCAGAACTATGATCTTCATTCTCTCGCGGCTCCCTTTGGCGCTGACATCGGCCTGTCACAAAGTCAGACCGCGTTCGCATATAAAAGGCTATAGCATCTGCAATGATAACTGAAAAGGGGCTGCCGCTGCTCAAATTCGATTTTGCTACATTCCCGCGTCATTTTCACACGGACTGGCGCGGAACGCGCGCGGCTTTACAGCTCGGGCGGAGCAGCGTAGCATTAAAAGAATCGGGTCAGGAGGATGTATGCCTGCCTCGCCCGGATACAAATCATTGCAAAACAGGACGCAAACATGAGCGCGTATTCCCAATTGTGTGCCTCAATGCAGGCCGCCCCTTCCCGCTGGCTGGTTACAGGCGTCGCGGGCTTTATCGGTTCCAACCTGCTTGAGCATCTTTTGAAGCTTGGCCAGACCGTCGTCGGACTGGACAACTTTTTGACCGGCTACCAGAAAAATCTTGATATGGTGCGCGATATCGTCGGGCCTGAAGCCTGGAGCCGCTTTACCTTCATTGAAGGCGATATTCGTGATATAGATACCTGCCATAAAGCCTGCAAAGGCGTGCAGCACGTGCTGCACGAGGCGGCTCTGGGTTCCGTGCCGCGTTCCATTGATGATCCGCTGCTGTCCAACAGCTGCAACATCACGGGTTTTCTGCACATGCTTGTGGCCGCCCGCGACGCCGGGGCCAAGAGCTTTGTGTATGCCGCCTCCTCATCAACCTACGGCGATTCGCCGGAACTGCCCAAGGTGGAAGACAAGATCGGCCGCCCCCTGTCGCCGTACGCCGTCACCAAGTATGTGGACGAGCTTTACGCCGACGTGTTCAACCGCTGCTACGGTTTTTCCACCGTCGGGCTGCGCTACTTCAACGTTTTCGGCCAGCGTCAGGATCCCTATGGCGCGTATGCCGCAGTCGTGCCGCAGTGGTTCGCCAGCCTCATCAAGGGCGAGACCGTCTATGTGAACGGAGACGGCGAAACCAGCCGCGACTTCTGCTACATTGACAATGTGGTGGAGGCCAATCTGCTGTCCAGTTTCGCTCAGGGCGAAGCCACCAATACCATCTACAATGTGGCATTTGGCCAGCGCACCACCCTCAATGAGCTTTTTGTCCTTATTCGCGAAGAGGTAGCCCGCCATAGGCCTGAAGCCGCCAGCGCCAAGGCCGAACACCGCGATTTTCGCGCGGGCGACGTGCGTCACAGTCTGGCCGACATCAGCAGGGCCGCGACCCGGCTGGGATATGCACCCCATTTTGATGTGCGTCAGGGGCTGCGTCTGGCCGGCGACTGGTACGCCGCCAACCTGTAGCCCCGCAGACCGCAGTCCAGCTTTGCCAGCGCTGCCGCTGCCGCGCCACGGCGAAAATACTGAAAAAGCCGTCAGCCCACTGTGGGCTGGCGGCTTTTTTGCGCGCTATGTGATGTCAATTTGAAGTGTTTTGTGTGTGGGGGAGTGAGGAGGGGTGAAGTGCTTTGTGGGGGAGGGACCCTTTTGTAAAAGGGTCACCTCCCCCACGCCCCCACCCCCTAAAACTTTTATTACAGTCAGTATATTACAAAGTTTTTTCTGACGTAAAGCGGGGTTGCAGAAACCTCACCGTATCACAGGGTTTTCGGCATGCCCGCTTTGGCTTGTAACCGCAAGGATAGACAGCGCGTGCGTCTTCACGGCTCGCGTCTGCCCCCTGGGGTGGTCAGGGCAATGGCAAACTAAATTTACTTTGTGTTTCCTTATAATTAACCGGGAGGCAGCGCGGTGGCTGACAGGCGTACCCACGGAAAACCGGCCCACGGTCAGGGGGCTCCCTGTGCCTGACTGAATAACAAACAAGAGTTTTAGGGGGAGGGGGTGTGGAGGAGGAGACCCTTTTGCAAAAGGGGCCCTCCCCCACAAAAACTTCAAGCCAATTCGCCTAACGAACGTGCGCGCCTATTGTTTGCGCGTGGAGTTGTAAAAGTTGATCAGGCAGCCGTCGAGGATGATCTGACGCTCGTCGTCGGTCAGGTCCTTGAGGGTCAGGGCTATCTGCTCGGCGCTGCCGCTTTCGCGCACGATGTAGGCCAGTATGGTGGGCTCGGCGTTTTGCACGGCCTTGCGTACGTTGGGCACGGCCAGCCAGTCGCCCACCTTGAGCGTCGCGGCCAGATCGGCGTCAGTAATGAAGGGCAGCATGCCCCAGTTGATAAGGTTGGAGCGGTAACGCTTGGTGGCGTACTCCACTGCCAGGTTGGCCCAGCCGCCCAGCACCTTCTGGCAGGACGCGGCCTGCTCGCGGGCCGAACCGTCGCCGGGTTTGACGGCAAAGATGGTGGACCCGAGGCCCACGTTCTTAACGTCGGCGGCTCCCTGCATGATGTCCAGCCCGCAAAGGGCGAAAAGGGCGCGGGCGCGGGCCACGAGTTCAGGATCAGCCGGATTGGCAAGCCGCGCCTTTTCCATCGCGTCTACCGCCTTGGCGCGCGCGACATAGCCGGGGTCTTTGCGCGACAGGGTGTATTCCGCCAGTTTGAGGGGGTTGGAGCGCAACGACGAGGTTTCGCCCGAGGGAATAAGCTCGTCCGTAGTGGTCACGGGGTCGGTGATGACGCTGGCCACCTGGAGCAGCAGGTGTTCCGGCAGAGCGCTCATGGCGGGCCAGTCCGCGATGTTGGGGCCAAAGATCAGGGGCACTTCGGGCTTGGGATTGCCAAAGCCGTTGTAGACGCGGCGATGGTAGATGAGCGGCTCAAAGCGGTAGTCGAGGTTCACGTCGGCGAGGCCGGGCGCGGACCAGTCAAGGTCGGTGGCCGGGGTCAGGCGGCCGCCGTTGGCCGCCGTGGCCGCAATGGAGCGGGCGTCCATAAGGGCCACGGCTGAAAGCTGGCCGTTGGACGGCTTGGAGCCCTCGCGGTTGGGAAAGTTGCGCGTGGTGTGCCGGATGGACAGCGCGCCGTGCGCCGGGGTGTCGCCCGCGCCGAAACAGGGGCCGCAGAAGGCGTTTTTGAGCACAGCGCCGGCGGCCATGAGCTTGGCCGTGGAGCCGTTGTTGACCAGGGCAAGGCCCTGCGGTTCGCTGGCAGGGTAAACGGACAGGCTGAAGGCCAAGTTGCCCGTGCTCTTGCCGTCAAGGATTGCGGCGGCCAGCGTGATGTTTTCAAAACTGCCGCCGGCGCAGCCGGCGATGATGCCCTGGTCCACCCAGAGGCCGCCGTCGCGGATCTTGCCGCAGAGGTTCAGCCCCCTGGCGGCGTCGCCAAACTGTTTGCGGGCTTCGTCTTCCACCTGGGCCAGCAGTTCGGGGGCGTGCCGCGCCACTTCGGCCACGGGATAGGCATTGCTGGGGTGGAAGGGCAGGGCGATCATGGGTACGATCCTGCCAAGATCGATGCGGATGAGGCCGTCATAACAGGCCGGGCCTTCAAGGCGCAGTTCCGCGTAATCCTGGGCGCGACCGTGCTTTTCAAGGTACTGGCGCACCTTGTCGTCCGTGGTCCATATGGACGAAAGGCAGGTGGTTTCCGTAGTCATGACGTCGATGCCGCAGCGGTATTCCACAGAAAGGCCTTCAACGCCGGGGCCCATAAATTCCAGCACCTTGTTTTTCACAAAGCCGTTTTTGAACACGGCGGCGATCAGGGCCAGGGCCACGTCCTGCGGGCCGACGCCGGGGCGCGGCGCGCCTTCGAGCCAGACGGCGATTTTTTGCGGATTGGCCACATCATAGGTCTTGCCAAGAAGCTGCTTGACGAGTTCCGGGCCGCCTTCGCCAATGGCCATGACGCCCAGAGCGCCGTAGCGGGTGTGGCTGTCGGAGCCAAGGATCATGCCGCCGCATTTGGTCATCATTTCGCGCACGTACTGATGGATGACGGCCAGGTGCGGAGGCACGAAGATGCCGCCGTACTTCTGGGCGGCCGCGAGGCCGAAAAGGTGGTCGTCCTCATTGATGGTTCCGCCCACGGCGCAGAGGCTGTTGTGGCAGTTGGTGAGGGCGTACGGCACGGGAAATTCCGTAAGACCGCTGGCGCGGGCCGTCTGGACGATGCCCACGTAGGTAATGTCATGGGAGGCCAGGGCGTCGAAGCGGATGCGCAACACTCCCTCGTTCTGGTCAACGGTATTATGCGCGGCAAGAATGCGGGCGGCCAGGCTGTTTTTGCGCGCGGCTTCCACATCCACACCCTTTGCGCGGGCCTCTTCGGCGCTGCGGATGGTGTTCCCGTCAATGACAACGGCATTGCTTATGAGTTCGATCATGGTGGCAGACCTTCCTGCTGGGTTTTGGAGTCGCTGGCGCGACGCTGGTTAGCGGGACTGCGCCGCGGCCAGTTTGAGGCCGAAGGCTATGAAGACGAAACCTGTAAAGCGTTGCAGCCAGAGCTGAAAGCGGCTGTTCTCAAAAACGTGGCGCACACGGCCCAGCATGTAGGCCAGGGGGACGTACCAGAGCAGGCACAGGGCCGACATGATGCCGCCAAGCTCCAGAAACTGGGGCGCCAGCGGAGCGTGGGGATTGGTAAACTGCGGCAGAAACGTCAAAAAAATGATGACGGCCTTGGGGTTGAGGGCATTGGTCAAAAACCCCTGCCAGAAAAACTTCCACCACTGGCGGGGCGAAAGGCGCGCTTGTGCAGCAGGATTTTCAGCAGTTTCGGGTGCAGTTCCGCGACCATCTGCGCGAATATTTTCGCCGTCACGCGGCGCGGTTTTCACCACAGCGGCGCTGACGGCTCCGCTGTGGCGCAGGGCCTGAACGCCAAGCCAGATAAGATAGGCCGCGCCCATATACTTCAGCACGCTGAACCACAGCATGGATTGGGCGATAATGGCGGATATGCCCAACATGGCGGCGGCGGTGTGCACGCAGATGCCAAGGGCCACGCCGCAGGCCGCGGCCTGCCCCTGCGGGCGGCCGTTGAGCAGTGATATTTTGGCTATAAGGGCAAAGTCCGGCCCCGGCAATATTACCAGTATGGCCGCCATGGGTATGAAGAGCAGCAGGGTTTCCAGTGAAATCATGACAACAACCTTGGCAGATGAAAGGAAGAGCCTCGGACACGGGGCATGCCTTTGCAGGATGCTCGCGGCAGTCGGACTGCGGCCTTTTGGGGGCCGCTGCAAGCCGTCGCGGCGGGCGTCTGCTCACGCAACCGCCAGAGCAATTTCAAAGTGAAATCGCCCCAAGGAGAAGGGTTCCCCGGTTGCGGCCATGCCGCGGCAGTCCCGCACCGGGGCGGCCCTTCTCCGGTAGGGTCTGCTAGAGATATGCTCCGATGATGTCGCCGAACTCCTTGCAGCCCACCACGCGGGAACCTGTGACCTGGGCGGCCAGGTCTTCGGTGACGGACTTGCCCGTGATGGCTCTGCCCACGGCCTCGCGGATGCGGTTTGCCGCTTCGTGCTGGCCCAGATGTTCCAGCATGAGGGCCCCGCACAGGATGACGCTGCCGGGGTTGGCCTTGTCCTTGCCTGCGATGGTGGGGGCTGTGCCGTGGGTGGCTTCGTAAAAGGCGAGGGTGTCGGACATGTTGACGCCGGGGGCCAGACCAAGGCCGCCCACCTGCGCCGCCAGCGCGTCGGAGATATAGTCGCCGTTGAGGTTGGGGGTGGCCAGCACCTGATACTGTTCGGGACGCAGCAGGGCTTCCTGGAACATGGCGTCGGCTATGCGATCCTTGACCACCAGGCGGCCGGGCACGGGCTCTTTTTCGGTGCAGGTGAGGTCGCCGAATTCCTGCGCGGCCACATCGTAGCCCCACTGGCGAAAAGCGCCTTCGGTAAACTTCATGATATTGCCCTTGTGCACAAGGGTGAGGCTTTCCTGCTTCTGGTCCAGGGCGAAGCGCAGGGCGCGGCGCACAAGACGTTTGGAGCCGGCTTCGGTCATGGGCTTGATGCCCACGGCGGCGTCGTCGCCCACCTTGGTCACGCCAAGCTCGTCACGCAAAAAGGCGACAAGCTTGCGGGCTTCGGGGGTATTGGCGGCAAACTCCACTCCCGCGTACACGTCTTCGGTATTTTCACGAAAGATGACCATGTTGACCCGCTCGGGGTGCTTGACCGGGGTTTCCAGGCCCTCAAAGTGCCGCACGGGGCGGATGCAGGCGTAGAGGTCAAGGGTCTGGCGCAGGGCCACGTTAAGGCTGCGTATGCCCGTGCCCACGGGGGTGCCCAGGGGGCCCTTCATGGCGAGTTCGGCATGGCGCAGGGCTTCAAGGGTGGCGTCGGGCAGGGGGTGGCCCGTTTCTTTCACGGCCTTGTCGCCGGCCAGCAGTTCCACCCAGTCAAGAGTAAGGTCGGCCCCGGCGGCGCGGATGGCCCCTTCGATAACCGGGCGGGCGGCCTGCCAGATTTCCGGGCCGATGCCGTCGCCTTCAATCCAGTACACTGTCTTACGCATGTTCCCCTGTCCTTTTGAGTGTCGATAAATATAAAGCAGGCCGGGCTATCCTAGCACAGATCAACGTTGAGAATGTTCATTCTCAGCGTTGAAGATACGCTCGCTTCGGCGCTTAACCGCGCAAGCAAATAGCGATGCTGTCTTCGCGGCAGCCGTTGCCCGAAGGGCTTACGGATGGCGACAGCGATTGTGAGGGACAAGCCGTGTCGTTACGCATGCTGTCTTCAAGCGTAGTTTCGCGGCAGCCGTTGCCCGCAGGGCTGTCCTGCCCCGTAAGACGTTTCGTCAACGGTTCAGGCAAGCCCTGTGGGCAACGGCTGAAGCTGCGCTTGCACCTTTGCGGCGGGCGTCTGCTCCCGCAGCCGCCCGAGCAATTTCACTTTAAAACTGCTCTTACCCGGCCCATCTGAATAACGCTAGTCGCCGTCGTCGTGCTCGTCCACTTCGTGCTGCAGCGAGCGCGCGCGCTTGAGCAGTTCCTCAAGCTGGATGTCCACGCCGATGACGCCCACGATCTTGTCCTTTTCGTCAGTGACGGCGCAGGACACGGTGATGATGAGCTTGCCCGTGAAGTGCGACTGGTACACGTCCATGATATGCAGGTCGCCGCTCTGCATGGGCATCTTGAACCACTGGCGGCCGGAGAAGTCGTAGCCGATGGGCAGGGCTTCGTAAGTTTCCTTGTACACGGGATCGGTGATGGCCGAGCATTTGAGGCGGCCCTGGGCGTCCGTGAGGTAGCAGTACTGGATAAAGGGATATTCGCGTACGAATTCGTCCAGTCTGCCGCAGGCCTTTTTGCCGAAGTCCAGCAGGTCCTTGTTGCGCACGAGCCGCACAATGATGTTGGCGGCCAGTTCCCCCGCAAGCTGCTTCATGTGGTCGAATTCCGAAGCAAAGAGTTCGGGCATGAACTTTTGCACCAGGGCTTCCATTTCTTCGTGCGAGAAGTGGGTGGTACGCCCGGTCTCTTCGTAGACGGCCATGATGGCGTCGTAGATGCTGCCCACGGCAGGGTGCTTTTTGGAGACCTGCCGGTCTTTTTCAAGATTGAGGTTGGTGTTGATCCAGTACGCCACGCCGGCGCGGCCCGTCTTGTCGGTAATGATGATGGGCACGGGGCGGCCAAGCAGGTGGTTGGTGTCGAAAATATTGTAAATTTCTTCGTTCTTGGCCAGGCCGTCGGCGTGCACGCCCGCGCTGGTGGCGTTGAAGTCGCGCCCCACAAAGGGATAGTTGTGGGGGATGCGGTAGTGTAGTTCTTTTTCAAAAAACTGGGCCACCTCGTTCAGAATGGTGGTGTCAGCCGCGGCGTCGTCGCCCGTAAGGGAGATATACTCGACCAGCAGAGCTTCCAGCGGGGTGTTGCCGGTGCGTTCGCCAAAACCGAAAAGCGTGCTGTTGACCGCGCCGCAGCCGTGCAGCCACGCGGTGACGCCGTTGACCAGCACTTTGTGAAAGTCGTTGTGGCCGTGCCACTCAAGCCACTGGCCGGGCACGCCCGCCTCATCGGTAAAGGCGCGCACGATGCGCTGCACCGAGCGGGGCAGCGCCGCGCCGGGATAGGGCACGCCATAGCCCATGGTGTCGCACAGGCGTATCTTGACCGGCATGCCGCTCTGGCTCGAAAGTTCCATCAGCCGTTGGGCAAGAGGCAGGCAGAAGCCGTAAATGTCGGCCCTGGTGATGTCCTCGAAGTGGCAGCGGGGTATGATGCCCCACTCCAGCGCCTGTTCGGCCATGCCCACATACATGTCCATGGCCTGCTGGCGGGTTTTGCCCAGCTTGAGAAAAATATGGTAGTCCGACACGCTGGTGAGCATGCCGGTTTCGTCAAATTCCATATCGCGGGCCAGCTTGAGATCTTCCTTGGTGGCGCGTATCCAGGCCGTCACCCGGGGAAAGCGGTAGCCCCTGGCGCGGCACACGTCTATGCACTTGCGGTCCTTGGCGGAATAAAGAAAAAATTCCGAGGCGGTGATGAGCCCGGTTTTGCCGCCAAGACGATGCAGAAAGTCAAACATCTTGGCCACCTGCTTGACCGTATAGGGCGGGCGCGCCTGCTGGCCGTCACGAAAGGTGGTGTCGGTGATGCGCATCTGTTCCGCAGGTCGCGGAGCGAGCAGCACTTCGTCAAAGGACGTGCGGCAAATGCTGGTGTAGGGGAAAAGTTCGCGGTAGAGCTGGGGTTTTTCAGGCTCCTGCATGACCAGGGTACGGCTGCCTCCGCTTTGGTGGATGATATTGCTCATATGCTCCCGCCGGCTCGCGCTGTGCGCGCGGAAAAAAGTTGTCCGTGGAACGCTTTTATAGCGGCTTCGCGATTCCCCGTCCAGTATGCGCGGGGTGTGTCAGTTCGCGGGGCATTACGCGCGCATGGCGGCCATGATGATATAATTACTAAGTGATATTATTCAGGGCATTACCGCATGCATGACAGCCCGATGGCGGAAACGCCCCGCCAGCGCCCGTTTATGGCGGAAATCGGGGGGAGCGGACACGTGCGGACGCTTCGGGAAAAGCCTGCGCTGAAACAGGTGTACTATGGCCGTGCCGTAAAGCTGGCACTTGCCAGAAGAACAAAAATAAAGGATTGTCCCTGTCGAAGGCGTGCGGCGGCAAGGCTTGTCTGGCGCGCCTTCTGAAGGAGCAGGCATGTCGGATTGTGTGCGCTATCCAGCGCCGGGCTGCGTGGTGGAATATTTGGAGGGCAATGCTGTTCAGATTGCCCTGATTACCGAAGAGGCCGGGGGGCGTTTACGCCTTCTTCTGCCCAACCGCCGTGAAACGCGGCTCAATGCCTCGCGCCTGCTGCCCTGGCTCGGTCCCATGCATGGGGCGGACCTTGGCCGTGACGAGGCTGTGCGCCTGCTTGAACAGCATAAAAAATGCCGTGAGGATCTGGCCAACGACGTGCCCGTCATGGACGTGTGGGAGTTGGCGCAGGGCGAGGTAAGCGTGGCTCCTGCCACGTGGTTTGCCGAGCTTTTTACCTCCGACCCCTCTGCGGACCAGGTGTCCGCCTATGGCCGCGCCCTGCTGGCGTGCAAAAGCCACTTCCGCTTTCAGCCGCCGGATTTTCAGGTCTTTCCCGCTGACATGGTTGAAAAACGCCTGGCGGAAGAAAAAAACCGCCTTGAACGTGAAGCCCTCATCGCGGGCGGCGCGGCCTTTTTGCGCATGCTCTGGGACGTGGCCTGTCGTAAGCGCGAACTGCCGCCGCCTCCGGCGGAAGGTGCGGGCAGCGGCGAGTGGCCGTCCGCAGAAGTTGCGGAAAGCCTTGAAGAAGTGCTGCGTTCCCGTATGGTTGATCCTGAAGGGCAGGAGTTTGACGCCCTGTGGCGCACCCTTGGCAAGGGGCTGCCTGATGTGCCCCACCTGCCCCTGCAACTGCTGGTGGCCTGGGGCAAGGTGCCGCCGCATTACAATTTCTGGCTGGACCGCGCGGGTTATGCCTCCGGCGACAACTGGTGGACGGCGCACCGCGAGGAAGTGGACGCGCTGGTTCGCGCCGCCGAAAACGGCGAAATGCCCGATGCCGCGCTTTTCACGTCCGCCGCGCCGACGCCGTGCATGTGCGATGATGCCGCCGCGTCCATCCCTGCCGTCGCCCCGGCGACTTCCCTGCTTTTTGAGCCCGGCCCGCTGCCCGAAAGTCCCCTGCCCTTTGTCAGCATAGACAGCGCCAGCACCCGTGACGTTGACGACGCCTTTCATGTGCAGCCCACGGATGACGGCTATCTGCTGACGCTGGCTCTGGCCTGCCCCGCCCTGTACTGGCATTTTGGCGGCGCTCTGGACAGGGCGGTGCTGCACCGTGGCACAAGCATCTACCTGCCAGAGGGCGATTGCCACATGCTGCCGGAAGTTCTGGGAACGGCGGCCTATTCCCTTGTTGCCGATGAACCCCGCCCGGCGCTGTGCGTGGAGGTTCCGGTGGACGCCGATGGCCGTTACGGTTCCTGCCGTACGTATCTGGCCCGTGTGCGCCTTGCCGCCAACCTGACCTACCGCGACAGTCAGGCCGTGCTGGATGCCCGGTCCGAGGGCGCGGCCCTGCCCGACAACCCAGCCGCAGCGCATGCCGGGCAATTGTCCGCCGGGCTCGAACTGGCCCGCAAGCGGCAGAGCGCCCGCATTGAAGACGGGGCCGTGGTGATGGACAGGCCCGATCCCGCCATATCGCTTGAGGGCGAAGGGGCCGACGTGCGCGTGCATGTGGGGCCCGACTACTGCGCGCCCGATGCGCAGATGCTGGTGGCGGAAATGATGATTCTTGCCAGCGCCGCTGTGGCCCATTGGGCCTGGGAGCGCGGCATGGCCATGCTGCACAGGGTGCAGGACGTGGTTTTGCCCCGTGAATACGCGGGCGTCTGGAGCACCCCGCAGGACATGACGCGCATAATGCGGGCGCTGACGCCCTCGGGGCTTGAGGTGCAGGCCCGGCCCCACGCGGCCTTGGGCCTTGACCGCTACACGCCCGTGACCTCGCCCCTGCGCAGGTATCCTGATCTTGTCAACGAGGCCCAGGTGGTGCATTTCTTGTGCACGGGACAGCCCCGCTGGAGCGAGGACGCGCTTGTGAACCTCTTGCACGCGCTTTCGCCCGCGCTGGAAGGAGCCGGACAGGTGCAGCGCTTCCGCCCGCGTTACTGGA
The DNA here is from genome assembly GCF_055387835.1 of Desulfovibrio simplex. Classification (NCBI taxonomy): domain Bacteria; kingdom Pseudomonadati; phylum Thermodesulfobacteriota; class Desulfovibrionia; order Desulfovibrionales; family Desulfovibrionaceae; genus Desulfovibrio; species Desulfovibrio simplex. Next base: position 2,861,548 of record NZ_AP042377.1, on the reverse strand, counting down.
AGCTGCTGTTCTTCCGGCAGCAGGGCGACAAGGTGTGGTGGCCCGGCGTGATCACGGAGGAAAATGACGCCTTTGTGAGCGTGAGCCTGCCGGATCAGGGCATGTTCGTGCGGGGCAGGCGCAAACTTTTTGACGACAGGGCGCACCCCGGATTGCGGGTGGACGTGCGCATCGGCAAGGTACACCCCCTGTATAACGAGATCATGATTCTGGAAGCGGCCACGGCAGGGTAGCGCGAGGGCGCCTGCCCCTGTGTGGAATGCCCGTTGTCCGGACGGCCCGCAGCGTGGTCATTGACCGTGCGTCTGGCGAGCCGCCGGAGAGCGTTGTGGATGCGACGGCAGTGCCGGTAAAAATGCCCTGACAGCACATGGCGGAGAGAACCATGCTGGAAATTTTATGGATTGCCCTGGCCTATGTACTCGGCTCCGTGCCGTGGGGACTGGTCATTGCCAGAACCTTTTGCGGCCTTGACCCCAGAGAGAGCGGCAGCCGTAATACCGGAGCCACCAACGTGGCGCGCCTGTGCGGCTTCAAGTGGGGCGTGGTCACGCTTTTGTGCGACGTGCTCAAGGGCGCGGTGCCTGTGTGGCTGGCCTTCGGAATCAACACCACCACCGTGTTTGTCAGCATGGTGGCCCTGGCCTGCGTGCTGGGCCATGTTTTTTCCTGCTTTATGAAGTTCAGGGGCGGCAAGGCGGTGGCCACAAGCATCGGTGTGTTTCTGCCCCTCGCCTTCTGGCAGCTGCTTGCGGCTTCGGTGCTGTGCCTGCTGGTGATCTGGCGCAGCGGTTTCGTGTCGCTGGGTTCGCTGACCCTGGTCACGGCCCTGCCTGTGGCGCTGGCCGTCAGCGGCCAGTGGACGTGGCTGCCGCTGGCCCTTGGCGTATGGGCCGTGGTGGTCTGGAAGCACAGGGAAAACATCGCCCGCCTGCGCGCCGGAACCGAAAAAAGCTGGCAGAAAGGCAAAAGCCAGTGTGAAGCCCCCTGCGCTCCGCAAGGCGGAGATCAGGGCGATAAATAGCGCCCCGCCCGTTGTGGGCAGGAGCGCCGCATATTTTGGATTGCCCCGCGCCCTGTGCGCCGGGCGGGTAAAAAGCCTCGGAAAGCGGCTTCGGCAGCAAGCGTTTTTGCAGCCGAAGGTGGGGGAAGAAAGGTTTTTTACGCAAAGTCTCTCTTCCTCCGGCCTGCCAAGAAGGAGTTCGTCTTATGTCCCACGCGGATTTCCCGGCCTATCGCGGCCGCATGGAGTATGTCTGCCTTGACTGCGGCGCGCGCTACCCCGGCGACGACCTGCTGTACACCTGCCCCCAGTGCGGCGGTGTTTTTCTGCTGGAAAACCTCGATTTCGCCAAGCTCAAAGAACGCAGCGGGCAGGAGTGGCGGCAGATTTTTGATGACCGCAGCGCCACCCGCGTGACGGCCCTCAAGGGCATTTTTCGCTATTACGAACTGCTGGCCCCGTTGCTGGACGAGGACGATATCGTCTATCTCGGCGAAGGCATCACCCCCATTGTGGAGGCGGCCCCGGCCCTTCGGGATCAGGTCGGCGTGTCCTTTGCCTACAAGAATGACGGCCAGAACCCCAGCGCGTCCTTCAAGGACAGGGGCATGGCCTGCGCCTTCAGTTATCTGAAATGGCTCTGCCGCCGCAACAAGTGGGACGAAGTGCTCACGGTCTGCGCCTCAACGGGCGACACGTCGGCGGCCGCCGCCCTGTACGCCTCCTATGTGGGGGCTCCCCTCAAGTCCGTTGTGCTGCTGCCCCACGGCAAGGTGACGCCGCAACAGCTCGCCCAGCCCCTTGGCAGCGGCGCTACCGTGCTGGAACTGCCGGGCGTGTTTGACGACTGCATGAAGGTGGTGGAACTGCTGGCCGAAAACTATCGCGTGGCCCTGCTCAACTCCAAGAACAGCTGGCGCATTCTGGGGCAGGAATCCTATGCCTACGAAGTGGCCCAGTGGTACGGCTGGGACATGACCGACCAGTGCCTTTTTGTGCCCATTGGCAATGCGGGCAATGTCACTGCCATCATGTGCGGGCTGCTGAAGATGCTGGATCTTGGCATCATCACCAGCCTGCCGCGCATTTTCGGCGTGCAGTCCGAGCATGCGGACCCAGTGTGGCGCTACTACGACGCCCCCAAGGGCTCGCGCCACTGGCAGCCTGTGACCGTGCAGCCCAGCGTGGCCCAGGCGGCCATGATCGGCAATCCCGTGTCCTTCCCCCGTGTGCGCATGCTGGCCGAGCGCTTTATTGAAGCTGGCGGCGAACGCGCCTTCCAGGTGGTGCGCGTGACCGAGCAGCAGATCATGGATGCAATGATCGTTGGCAACCGCCACGGCCACATCGCCTGCACCCAGGGCGGCGAGTGCCTGGCCGGGCTGCGCAACGCACGCGCCCTCGGCCTTGTGGGCGACCACGAACACGCCGTGCTGGACGCCACCGCCCACGCGCTCAAGTTTGCGGGATTCCAGGATATGTACTTCAGCGATTCCTTCCCGGCGGAATATGGCGTCACACCCGACAAAAGCCTTGCAAATATGCCCGAACTGCTTTTGCCGCAGAGCGTCAGAGAAGGTCTGGACGTTGCGCAATTTGCCGGCATGGGCGCGGATGCCGTGGTGCGCAGGCTTAACCTGCAAAAAAAATAAGCATATTAAAGCTTGTTCGATAAAATGCGGTGGCGTAACAGTAGTTGCGCCGCCGCATCTCTTTTTGCCTGTATTCCGGTTCGACAGAGCATTTTAACTTTGAAACAGTGTAAATGCTCTAACGCTGCACTTTCGTGCGCGCGCCACAACGTGGCGTGGATTCAGCCGAAAATCGCATTTTTCGGTTGAATGACAACTTTGAAATGTGAAGCATTTCAAAGTTGATCTGGTCTAGCCGCCGGGATGACCTTTCCGCATCTGTCCATCGGACTGTCCTCGTTTGGACATACCCGCAGGCTCATAACGGGAAGTTCAGGCCCGTAGGGACATGCCGTCAGGACTTGCCCGGCCCGATCGCGCCACGGGCACATGCCCGCAGGTTCAGGCCGGCAGTGCCTTGGGGGTGCAGGCCATCTCCTCGCCATAGATGTGGGTGCGGTTGCGCCCGGTGGATTTGGCGTCGTACAGGGCCGCATCGGCGTTGCGCACCAGCAGCTTGCCGTCATTGCCCGCGTCCTTGCCGGGCACAAGGCTGGCCACGCCCAGGCTTACGGTCACAAATCCGTTTACCGGGGAAGCGGGGTGGGGCAACTGCTCGCGTTCAATCTCATTGTGTATGCGCAGGGCCACGGCACGGGCCGTGTGCGCGTCTGCTCCCGGCAGAAGCAGCGCGAACTCCTCGCCGCCGTAGCGGGCGCACACGTCTGTGGAGCGGGCGGCCCGCGTCATGGCGGCGGCCACGCGCTTGAGGCATTCGTCGCCAGCCTGATGGCCGTAATTGTCATTATATATCTTGAACTTGTCCACATCCAGCATGATGAGTGCCAGGGGCTGCTGCCGCTCCTGCGCAAAACGCCAGAGGGCGCGCAGGCTGTCGTCAAAGGAGCGGCGGTTGCGCACGCCGGTGAGGCCGTCCACAAGCGACATCTTCTGAAAGCGGTCATGCTCGGAAACCAGTTTGTTGGACTGTATGGTGGCCTTGCTCAGATAGGTGCTCAGATTGTCCAGCGCGGAGGCGATATTGCGTATCTCCACAATGCGGCTGCGTGGCAGAAACAGCTTTTTGACGCCTGTGCCCAACTGGTCGAGGTAGGCCATGATGCCGCGCAGAGGGCGCGCCAGTTGCAGGCGCAGGATGGTGTAAAGCGAGGTCATGCCCGCGCCGAGAAAAAGAAAGCCCAGAAGCAGCCTGTTTTCAAAATCGTGCGCCAGGGCGGCGGTACGCCGCAACTGCCCGTGCATTTCGTCAGCAAGCGGATTGCGCGCCTCAATATTGGACAGGGCCGTGGTGAAGTCGGTCAGGGCCGCGTCCATGGCCAGACGGACAGCGGCGAGACGTCCTGCGGCATACGACGCGGCGTTGCCGGCGGCGACCTGATCGTCGTGGTTGACGTCGTGCCGCAATCCGGCGTTCTGCGCCACAGGCGGGCCGTTAAGTCCGGCTTCCAGATCGTGTGCCTGGGCGTGCAGGACGGCCAGCCGTTCAAGCGCGTTCACGGCTCCCTCCCAGTGCTGGCGCTGTACAATGGCTCCCGGCGGCGGCGTCTCGCGCAGTTGCGCTATGGCCGCCTGCACGTCCTGGCGGCTCTGCGCGTCCGATTCTGCAAGCACCACTTCGCCCAGGAGCCGCCAGAGGTTTTTCTTCTGCTTGTCCACCTGATCAAGAGCTTCGGTAAGGGGCAGGTACGCGCCGTAAATTCTGGTGCTGGCCACGCTGATATCGCGCGCCATATTCATGTAATAGAAAAAACTGGCCGAAAATATGAGGCCCAGCACTACGATGCCGCTGCTCAGAAAGGCGTTGATGCCTATGCAGGCGTCCTTTTTTTCGTCCGGAGCCATGTCAGTTTCCCATCCAGGCGCAATAGGTCTGGTAAATGCCCACGGCCATAGCGAAGGCCAGCAGGGTATTGAATATGATGCTGAAGAAAACCCATTTCCAGCTGCCGGATTCCTGCCGTATGACCACAAGGGTCACAAAGCAGGGCGCGTACAGCATGACGAAAACCAGCAGGGCCAGTGCCGAACCCTGGTTCCAGCCTGGGTCCTTGCGCAGAAGCTCCGCCAGCGAAACGTCGTCGTCAGGATCCTGCTTGCCAAGGGCGTAAGCCGTGCCAAGGGTGGAAATGATGGCCTCCTTGGCGGCGATGCCGCCTATGAGCGCCACGTCCGTGCGCCAGCTGAAGCCCGCGTGCCGCGTCACGTCTTCAAGCCATGTGCCCAACTGTCCGGCAAGAGAATGCCGGAGCCTTTCGGCGCTCAGGGCTTTCTCGGCATTGCCAAGCCTGCCCTCAAGGTCGGCGTGCGCGTCTTCGGCAAGCTCCGGGTTTTCCAGCGCTGCTGATAACCGTGCGATATCGTTTTCAAAGGGCAGGGCCAGTTGCGGATCAAGAGCGGGAAAGGTCATGCCCGCCCAGATGAGCATGGCCAGGGGCACAAGCACTGTTCCGGCTTTTTTCAGGTACATCCAGGTGCGCTCCCAGCAGTGGATGCAGATGCCGCGCACTGTGGGCAGGCGGTACGGGGGCATTTCCATCACAAGGGGGGTGGCCTCCCCCCGCAGCACGGTCTTGCGCAGGAACAGAGCCACAAAAAAGGCGAAAGCCCACGAAAGAAGGATGATCATGAACATCATGTTGGCCGCGTTCTCGGGAAAGAACGTGCCCACCAGCAGCAGGTACACGGGCAGCTTGGCCCCGCAGGCCATGTAGGGAAGGGTGAGCATGGTGGCCAGTTTTTCCTTGGGGCTGCGCATGGTGCGCGTGGCCATGACGCCGGGGATGGCGCAGCCCCCGGCAATGCCGCCGGAAATGATGTAGGGCATCACCGACGCGCCGTGCAGGCCGAACATCTGAAAAACCCTGTCCGCGATATAGGCCATGCGGGCCATGTAGCCGCTGTCTTCCACAATGGCGATAAGGGCGAACATGATGAGCACCAGGGGTACAAAACTGAGAACGCCGCCCACGCCGGCGATAAGGCCGTCAACGATGAGGGACGACAGCAGGCCTTCGGGCAGGGCCGAACCGACCATCTCGCTCAGGAGGGAAAAGCCGGATTCCAGCCATGCCTGCGGGTAGGAGCCGAGCACAATGGTTATCTGAAACATGGCGTAAAGCACGCCCAGCATGATCAGCGCGCCCCAGAGGGCGTGCGCCAGCACCCTGTCCAGCCGGTCGCTCACGCCCAGGCGCTGGCGGTTGCCGGTTTTGCTGATGCAGGCGGTGGCCACCGTGCGCACAAAGGCGCTGTGCCCGTCAGCCACAAGACCTTCAACGTCCACATCCCGCGCGCGCAGGGTCTGGTGCAGGTCGCGGCAAAGGGATTCAAGCCAGTCAGCCAGGATGGGGTCTGCGGCGCGCACGGCCCTGAGGGCCTCCGGGTCGCTCTGGGCAAGGTTCAGGGCCAGCCAGCGCGGCGCGCAGTGGGCGTAGGGGGACGCGGCCATGCGGCTGTTGCCCGCGATGAGTTCTTCCATCTGGGCCAGAGCCGGGTCCAGCAAGGGCCCGTAACCGATATGAAGGGCCTGTGTTTTCAGGCGGGGGCAAAGCGCGCCCTGCGCTCCGCCGGGGACGGGGTCAGGCTCTGCGTCGGCCAGGGCGCGTCCGCGCGCCGCGTCAAGAGCCTCGTGCAGGCCCTTGCCGCTGGTGCCCACCGTGGGCAAAGCACTCACGCCCATCATGCTGGAAAGCCTTATAAAGTCTATTTCAATGCCCGCGGCTCTGGCCTCGTCCATCATATTGCAGGCCAGCACCACGGGCAGGCCCATTTCGCGCAACTGGGCCGTGAGCAGCAGGCCGCGTTCCAGAATGCCCGCATCCACCACATTTATGACGGCCTGCACCGTTCCGCTGAGCAGCACGTTGCGGGCCACCACCTCTTCCTGCGAATAGGCGGAGAGCGAATAGGTGCCCGGCAGGTCCACAAGCACCAGCTTCTGCCCCTGATGGCGGATAATGCCCTCTTTTTTTTCAACGGTGACGCCGCTGTAGTTGCCCACATGCTGACGCGCGCCGGTTAGGGCGTTGAAAACCGTGGTTTTGCCGCAGTTGGGATTGCCAGCAATGGCGAGCCGCAAAGCATAGGTGAGGCCGCCAATCTTGGCGCGCGCGCTGGCTGCTGAAGGCAGCACGGCATCAGCGGTGTAGGAATCCGACATTATGACGCTCCTGGATTCGCCTGCGGCCTTCGCGTCGCGAAAACCGCCAGCAAGAAGCTGGTGGGGTATTTTCGAAATTGAAATTTATTTTCAAAAATAGATGAAGTCAAGCAATCATCCGCGTCGGAGAAAATTTATTGACATGGTGTAAGGCTGGCCGCTGCATTGGCCACATTGACGTTTCGTCCACCTTTACGATAGATGACTATACACAAAAAATATCACGAAAAAACCAATGCCCTTTCCCTGCATCCCTTTGCACGCCCGCAAGGCAGGCCGCCTGCTTTTGCAGACATAGGGGCGATATTTTGCGAAAAGCGGCATGCGGGACACGCGGCTTGCCCTGCTCGGGGCCACGTGCAGAGACAGCGGCGTACAGGCATCATGCCGTTTCAAGGTTTACCCGCTCGGGCGTCAGGTAGAGCAGATTAACTTTGAAAATGTATATTTTCAAAGTTTGAGGCACGCTCACTTCGGCGTTTAACCGCGCAAATAAATAGCGGTGCAGTCTTCGCGGCAGCCGTTGCTTTAGCCGTTGTGACGCAGGAAGCTACGGATAAAGACGGCAATGAGTTACGCAAAAATCTTACTCAAAGAGTCGCTGTCGTTATCCGTAAGCCGCTGACGCTGCAACGGCTAACGCGCCCGCAGGGCTTACGGATGGCGACAGCGATTGTATGGGGCAAGCCGTGTCGTTACGCGTGCTGTCTTCAAGCGTAGTTTCCTGTGTCACAACGCTTGAAGCATCCGTAGCGATGCTGTCCTGCCCCGTAAGACGGTTCCGTCAACGGTTCAGGCAAGCCCTGCAGGCAACGGCTGAAGCTGCGCTTACGCCTCCGTGGCGAGCGTCTGCTCCCGCATCCGCCAGAGCAATTTCATAATGAAATTGCTCTAGTTGAGAGTATTCTTCGCACTGTTTGCAAGCGCCCGCGCCGTGCGGCACACGGCAAGGTATTGTTAAAATCAAAGCTCAGGAGAGCATATGCGTAAGGTGGTTGTAACTGGATACGGCATCATTTCACCTTCAGGAAATGACGCCGAAACGCTCTGGAAGAACATTTCAACCGGCACGTCCGGCATAAAAAAAATTGACGACCCCGCCTTTGCTGAAAGCGCGTCGCGGGTCGGCGGCGTAATCGGGGACTTTCCCGCCGAAGCCTATCTGGACGCCAAGGAAGCGAAGAAATACGACCGCTACATCCAGTATGCCTACGCGGCGGCAAAGCAGGCCCTTGATATGGCCAATCCCGGCGACGATTGGGACGCCGAGCGGGCGGGCGTGTATGTGGGGTCGGGCGTTGGCGGCATAGAGACCATCATGCGCAATCATGAGGCCTTTCTTGCCAAGGGCGCGCGCCGCGTGTCGCCTTTTATGGTCCCTATGATGATCAGCAACATGGCTTCGGGCGTCATTGCCATCAAAACGGGCTTCAAGGGGGCGAACTACGCGCCGGTTTCGGCCTGCGCCACCGCGAATACCGCCATTGGCGAGGCATTTTTGAGCATCAGGCACGGCTATGCCGACATGATGCTGGCCGGTGGGGCCGATGCGGGCATCCATCCCTTTCTGTTCGCCGGGTTCTCAAGCATGAAGGCCCTGTCCACCAATAACGACCACCCGGAACAGGCCAGCCGTCCCTTTGACCGTGACCGCGACGGGTTCGTCATGTCCGAAGGGGCCGCCGTGCTCCTGCTTGAAGACCTTGAGCACGCCACGCGGCGCGGGGCCATCATTCTGGGCGAAGTGGCGGGCTATGGCGCTACGTGCGACGCGGGCCACATCACCTCGCCGGACTTTCACGGCGCGGCCCGGTCAATGAGCATCGCCATCAAGCAGGCCGGAGTGACCCCCGGCGACATAGGTTACATCAACGCCCACGCCACCGGCACGCGGGAAGGCGACAAGTCTGAAGCCAAGGCCATAGGGGCTGTTTTTCAGCAGTGCCTGGACAGCGCCCGCGTGAGCGCCACCAAGTCCATGACGGGGCATCTTTTTGGCGCGGCGGGCGGCATTGAGGCGATCATTACCTTGCAGGCCCTGCGGCACGGGCTGCTGCCGCCCACCATCAATCTGGACAATCCCGATGACGAAAGCGGCTTGAACCACATCCGTAATGTCGCCGTGAAGTCCGACATTACCTATGCGCTTTCCAACGCTTTTGGCTTTGGCGGGCACAATGCCTCGGTGGTTTTTAAAAAGTACGAGGGATAAAGCCGGTTACCCTTGAACTTGCTCTGGCGATTGCTACAGCACAGCTAGGGTAAAATCTCTTTGCTATGTAAAAGGGCGCAGCCGTGTGGCTGCGCCCTTTTGCGTTCATCTGTGGCAGTAACCTGCTGCTAATCTGTTGCTGGCCGCAGATACACTTTGAAATGGCGTAATGCCGTGAAGCTACTTGCCTTTGAAACCCCGCTTCAGATCAAAACCAGCTTTGTATTACGGCAAGACACGATAAAAGTTTTAGGGGGTGGGGGTGTGGGGGAGGAGACCCTTTTGCAAAAGGGTCCCTCCCCCACAGAGCATTACCTCACACTCCAAACAAATATTGCTCTAGTCTTCGCCTTTTAACGCGGCGCGGATGCGGCAGACGCCGCAGGTCTCGCCCGAGGACGTGGGGTAGCCGCAAAGGGTGCAGGGGGCCAGTTCCAGACCCTCTTCAGCCTCGCGGCGGGCGAAGACGGGCCGTCCGCGTGCGAGAAAACCCTGATAAAAGTCGAGCTTGCGGCCGGGCATGGCGGCTTCAAGGTTCTGCATCAGGCCTTTGAGGGTGGTGAAGCTTGCTCCGGGGCTGTAGGGGCAGGGCGCATAGTGGTTTTCAATGCCCATCAGAAAGGCGTAGTTGGCGGTTTCAAATTCCGACAGCCGCCAGAGGGGTTTGACCTTGCGTGAAAAGCCGTGCTCGCTGTCCAGCAGCGGCCCCTGGTCGGAAAGATAGGCTGTGTCCCAGCGCAGGGTGTTGCTGAACAGGCGCGCCACCTCGTCATCGAGGTTATGGCCTGTGGCCAGAGCGTCAAAGCCTTCATCCAGGGCGACCTTGTTGAAAAAATGGCGCTTGATCTTGCCGCAGGCAGAGCAGACGGGGCGGTTCAGGCGTTCCTTGACAGCCGGAATGGGCAGGCCCTCGGCGACCATTTCCTTCACCATAAGGGTGAGTCCGTGCTTGGCGCAGAAGCGCTCCACCACGCCGCGCGCGGCCGCGGAGGAAACGGGAATGCCAAGGTCGATGTGGAGGCCCGTGACATTGTAGCCCTGAAGCGAAAGCTCCAGCATGAGGGCCAGCGAATCCTTGCCGCCAGAAAGCGCCACCAGCACGCGCTCGTCGCGGGTGAAAAGCTTTTGGCCTTCAATGCCCCTGGCAACCTGGCGGGAAAAAAAATCCTTGTAGCAGTCGGGACAAAAGGCGGCATTGTGGCTGCGCAGGGCAACCACGGCCTCGGCTTTGCAGATCTTACACTTCATCACTGATCCTGGGCTGTATGTAAAAATAATAAGTCATAGTATTTCAGTATAGAAAACTGTTCAAGTCCGGGAATCGCCTGTGGCGGGCGGCGTCGGCTCCAGCCAGCCAAGCTGGCGGCACCATTGTTGATATTGGGCACAGGCCCTGGCAGCAAAGGATTCAAGTCCCACATGGTCGCGCAGTGACTGGCTGGCTTCGGCAAGCCTGCGGCGCAGGGGCGCGTCCTGCATGATGTCGATCATGGCCTTGGCCAGCGCTTGGGGGTCGTTTTCTTCCACCAGCAGCGCCACGTCTGCCGGGTCATTTCCGTTAAGGCTCAGGCGCTCGCGGTGCAGGGGGCTTTTGCTGCACACCGTGGGCAGAAAGCCCGCCACGCCCGCCCAAAGGCTTTCGGGCAGTTCTTCGGGAGAAGAGCCTGGCGCTATCCATGCATGGCAGTGTCGCAGAACCTCCGGCAGGGGCTGCTCGTTGAGCAGGCACAGGCGCGAACTGACGCCAAGGCTTTCGGCCTCTTCAAGCAGTTCGGCGTAGCGGGGGCCGCCGCCAAGCGCGCGTACTTCCCAGGTGGGCAGGTCGTCGCGCTGCCAGAGGGCCGCCATGGCGCGCGTCATCAGTTGCGCGCCGGAGCGCGGCGTCATGGCGTCGCCCAGGGCAAAGATAAAGCGTTGCTCGCGGGATTGCGCCGTTTTTTCTGTAATGGGTTCAAACACTTGCGCCTGCCCCCAGGGTGAGGAGGGCGCAAAGTCGTCCAGGCTCATGCCGGGAGCGATGAGGGTGAGGAGGTCGCCGTCAAGGCGCAGCGTCCGGCCTTTTTCGCCACGCTCGGCACGCAGGGGCGACGTACCAGCATCTTCACCGGACGGATCGCCTGAGCGGGTCGAGCCGTCTGAGGGGGCCGTGGCGCTGCCTGTTGCGGCGTTTTCCGTCACGGGGCTTTGCGTGGCGGCGCTTTCCGCCATGCCGGAGGCGGGCATGCGCTCCAGTATATGGCGTGAGCCGCAAAGGATTTTGTGCGCAGCCCAAAAAGGCTTGTCCGTCATGCTTTGGGCCGTGGGCGGCCGCAGCAGGAACGCGTGGGCCAGAAGCGTTCCACCGGGCTCACGCATGCGCAGAACCCTGCGGCCAAGGGCCATGGCGTCCTGTCCCACTGTCTGAACCAGCAGGCGGGCATGTCTGCGCTGCCAGCGCCACAGCTTCCACAAATTGAGGGGGTTGCGCACGCTCGCGCCGCTTACGGGAATGACGGGCAGGTTGAGTTGCTCGGCGCGGCTATGCAGGTTGGAATTTTCAAGGCAGACCAGCACGGGGGCAAAGTTGCCGCCGTCGCGCATGCTGCGGGCCAGGGCAAGGGCGTGTTCTTCTTCCATACGGGCCGTGCGCATGGGCGAACCAAGCTCGGCCCAGCGCGTCTGTTCGTCAGGGGTGGCGGGGCCGGGCGTGGTGTTTTGCAGGGCTATGAGCAGCACACGCATCAGAAGGGAGTGCCTTGTTCCAGCAGATGTTCGAGCAGGGCCGTTTGCAGCCACCGGGCCACCGGGCCGGGCTTGCCGCGCCACGCGCCATGGCCCACGGGTATGCCGTCAAAATGCGTAACGCCCACGCACAGGGTGGAACTGGTGAAAAGCAGCATTTCACGGGCAGCGGCGATTTCGTCCTTGTGAATGGGCCGTTCCAGCACCGGCAGGGGGTCGGGAACGCGCCGCGCCGCCAGTTCTAGGGCCGCCAGCATGGTGGTGCCGGGCAGGATGCGTCTGAGTTCAGGGCAGAGCAGGCTGCCGTGGGCGTCCACAAGGCCCACGTTGGCCGTGGCGGCCTCGCCCATGAAGCCGTTTTCGTCAAAGGTCACGGCCACGTCCATGCCTTTTTGGGCGGCTTCCATAGCCATGAAGACATTGGGCAGGTAGTTGGTGTTCTTGATGCGGGCGAGATATTCCTGCTTGGGCGGAATGTCGCTGGTAAAGGCGGTGAGGCCCTTTTCATAAAAGGCTTCGCCCGCGAATTTTTTGCGTAGGGCCACTATGTAAAGCCCGGCCTGCGGGCATTCCGACGGGCTGATGCCAAAACCGCCGGGGCCACGGCTCAGGAATACGCGCATGTCGCCCTGCTCGCTTGCTGCGGCGCGGGCAACATCAAGAATAATGGCGCGCAGATCGTCCCAGGAGCAGGGCGGCGTGATTTGCAGGGCGGCCGCGCCGTCCTTGAGGCGGTTCAGGTGCTGGTCAAAGCTGAACAGCTTGCCCTGGCGGTAACTGATGCTCTCGAAAAGGCCGTCGCCCCTGTGGCAGATGTGGTCGTCCAGAGGCAGAAGCAGCAGGCTGGCGTCTGTGCAGATATGCCCCACCCTGTGGTCATAGAAGGCCAGCACGTTCTCTGATCCGGGTCGGGGGGCGGCCAGCAGGGCCGCAAGGTAGGTATGGGCATTCACAGCTTTCAAGGGGGGTCTCCTCAATGGGCGGACGGGATGTTTCCCCCGTCCGCCCGCTGAAGGCGTATTTTTATCCGGCGATGCGAACGCGCGTATAAACGCAGCGCGTTCTACGCCATGAAGACGTTTTTGTCCGCCACGCGCACAAGTTCGCGCTGCACAAGCTCTTCGGCGATCTGCACGGCGTTGAGGGCCGCGCCCTTGCGCACGTTGTCGGCCACGATCCACATGTTGAGGCCGTGTTCAATGGTCTCGTCCTCACGGATGCGCCCCACGTAGGTGGCATCGTCGCCCACGCAGTAGCCGGGCATGGGGTACATGAGCTCGCGGGGATTGTCGAACACGCGCACGCCGGGCGCCTGCGAAAGCATGACGCGGGCGTCGCGGGCCGATATTTTCTTTTCCGTCTCGATGTTGACGGATTCCGCATGGCAGTAGAACACGGGCACGCGCACGCAGGTGGCCGTGACCTTGACCGAAGGATCGTTGAAAATCTTGACGGTCTCGTGAACCATCTTCATCTCTTCCTTGGTGTAGTCGTTTTCAAGGAAAACGTCGATGTGCGGCAGGCAGTTGAAGGCGATGCGGTAGGGATAGGTCTTGTTTTCGGGGTCGCGGCCGTTGAAAAGGTCGCGCACCTGCCGTTCCAGCTCTTCAATGCCCTTCTGCCCCGTGCCGGAAACCGCCTGATAGGTGGAAACCACGATGCGCTTGATTTTCGCGGCGTCGTGCAGGGGCTTCAGCGCCACAACCATCTGGATGGTGGAGCAATTGGGGTTGGCGATAATGCCCTTGTGCGCGTCCAGCGCGCTGGCGTTCACTTCGGGCACCACCAGAGGGCAGCGGTCGTCCATGCGCCATGCTGCGGAATTGTCCACCACAACACAGCCGGCATGGGCCGCATGGGGGGAGAACTTTTGCGAAGCGGCGCCGCCAGCGGAGAAAATGGCCAGGTCAATGCCTTCAAAGACGTCTTCTTTCAGCTCTTCAACAGTTAGCTCGCGCTCGCCAAAGGGCACCTTGGCGCCCGCCGAACGGGCGGAGGCAAAGGCGCGTATTTCGGTAGCGGGAAAATCGCGCTCGTGAAGGGTCTTGAGCATTTCACGGCCTACGGCGCCAGTGGCGCCCACAACGGCAACAGTCAGCTTCTTGCTCATGGTCTTTCGTTCTCCTTGGGGCGATGCCCGGCGGCCTTACGGAGCCGCCGATAAAAAGGGCGCGGCGTGTGCGCGTGGTGAGGCGGTAGTATAGCCCCCATTGTGGCAAAAGTGAAGGGCGGTCTTTCTGTAAAAACAGCTGTATCCAAATCTGCGAAAGGCCCGATGCATGGGCCTTTTGCCATTCGCAGGGGAACGGGCAGCCACCGTGAAAGGCCGCGGCCTGGTTTGTCCGGATTGTCCGCACCCTTCCTGATTCTGGTCGGGGGCCTCCGGTAAGAGGCAGATGGCCATTGAGGATGCGACTTATTAAAGTCCACGGCACGTTCGTTACGGCGTTCGCCCGCACAGATATACTTTGAGATTGTGCGATGCCTGTAAGGCTTTGCCTCCGGGAACTTCGATGCAGGTCAGAAAAATATTTGTAACATTTTGAAACATAATAAAAGTTTTAGGGGGAGGGGGCGTGGGGGAGGAGACCCTTTTACAAAAGGGCCCCTCCCCCACAAAGCATTGTTAAAATGCTCTAGAATTCCAGATTGCCCGGCGTGCGCGGGAAGGGAATGACATCGCGAATATTGGTGATGCCCGTGAGCATCATGAGCAGGCGCTCGAAGCCCAGGCCAAAGCCCGCATGGGGCACGGTGCCGAAGCGGCGCAGGTCCAGATACCACCAGTAATCCTCGGGGTTCTGACCCATTTCGCGGATGCGCGCCTCAAGCCTGTCGAGGCGTTCTTCACGCTGGGAACCGCCGATGAGCTCGCCAATGCGGGGCACCAGCATATCCATGGCGGCCACGGTTTTGCCGTCTTCATTCTGGCGCATGTAGAACGCTTTGATATCCTTGGGATAATCGTAAACGATCACGGGCTTTTTAAAGTGCTCTTCGGCCAGATGGCGTTCGTGTTCGGTTTGCAGGTCTGTGCCGAATGACACGGGGAAGGTGAAGCTCTTGCCGCATTTTTGCAGAATTTCAACAGCCTCGGTGTATGACACGCGGGCAAAGGGCGCGGTCAGCATGTGTTGCAGGCGTTCGCGCAGGCCCTTGTCCACAAAGCTGTCAAAAAGATTCACGTCATTTTCGCAATGCGTCAGTATATGGTCCACCACATGGCGCGTCAGGCCCTCGCCCAGTTCCATGAGGTCTTCAAGGTCGGCAAAGGCCATTTCAGGCTCAATCATCCAGAATTCGGCGGCGTGACGCGGGGTGTTGGAGTTCTCGGCCCGGAAGGTGGGGCCAAAGCTGTACACGCGGCCAAGGCCCGTGGCCAGGGCTTCGGCCTCAAGCTGGCCGGAAACCGTGAGGTTGCACTGGCGGCTGAAGAAATCCTCGCCAAGATCCTTTGCGCCGGGTTCAAGCGTGGTCACGCGGAACATTTCGCCCGCGCCCTCGCAGTCCGCGCCGGTAAGCACCGGCGTATGGACGAGGGAGAAGCGGCGGCCACGAAAGAAGTCGTGCACGGCAAAACCGGCCTCGGAACGGATGCGGAACATGGCCCCGTATTTGTTGGTGCGCGGGCGCAGGTGGGCGATGGTACGCAAAAATTCGTCCGAGTGCCGCTTTTTCTGCAGGGGAAAGCTCTCCGGGTCCGCAAGGCCGTATACCGCAACGTGCTGCGCGCGCACCTCCCATTTCTGTCCTTTGCCGGGCGAAGGCACAAGTTCGCCCGTGACGCGCACGGCCGCGCCGGTGGCCGCTTCGCCCAGGCCCGCGTGGGCTGGCGTGCCCGTGTCCACTATGCACTGCATGTTGGTGAGGCAGGAGCCGTCGTTGATTTCAACAAAACTGAAATCCTTGGCGTCACGGCGCGTGCGTATCCAGCCGCACAGGGCAATGGTGGGCTGTGCCGCTTCGGAGTTGAGAGCGTCAATAATCAGGGTTCGCTGCATGGCGGGGCTCCTCGGTGGGAAAAGAATTTGCGCAAGTGTAGCGCTTCCGGGGGACGGGCTCAAGAGCGTATGCGCGGGCGGGGCCAGCGCATACGGAAGCGGCGAGGCCGGGGTACGGATGACATGTGGCGCATGTGCGGCCGACAGACTGCGAATACGCGGCTGGCGCGCGGCGGATGTGCAGCCGACATGAGGCTGAGGCCCAAAAGGCGGGCCGATTTGACGTGGCCCGCCTGTGGAGCGCCTGCTGCCGAGGCTTTTACCTTTGAAAAAATTTACACGCTCTGACGTGGCACGAGAGCGCGCCCGCCGCAGCATGCCGTGGATTTGGCCGGAAACCGAATTTTTCGACAAAATGAACACTTTGAAATGTGAAACATTTCAACGTTAATCTGCTCTAGAAGGTTCTTACAAGAATGGCCCCGCCGAACAGCATGGCAACCCCCAGCAAACGCAGCAGTGATGCGGGATGTTCGGGAAAACCCACCAGGGCGAAGTGGTCAAGAATGACAGAAACCGCAAGCTGGCCCAGCAGCATGAAGGCCGTCATGGTGGCGGCCCCCAGTTTGGGACCGAGCATAATGGTGCAGGAGACGAAAACAGCGCCGAACAGGCCGCCAACCCACAGCCACCAGGGTGTGGCGGCTATTTCGCTTATGCCCGGCCAGCTTTGGCGCGTGGCGAGGCTGTATGCCCACAAGCCCAGCGTGCCCACGGCAAAAGACACAAGCGCTGCCTGCATGGGGTCGCCCAGAAAACGCCGCAAAAGATTGTTGACGCCCGCCTGTACGGGAATGCACCCGCCACCGGCGATGGCCAGAAGTAGTAGTAGACTTTTCATGATGGCTCCTAGAGCAGTTTACGAATGAAATGAGTTAATTGCTCTGCAAGGATTTTTTGAAAATCCTTGCCACGAAATGCGAGTAGGCGGGCTTTGCCTGCCGTGCGCGAGCATTTCAAGTGTTAAATGCTCTGGAGCAATTTCACTAGCGATGCTGTCGCCATCCGTAAGGTTTCTTCGTCGCCTAACGGCTGCCGCTTGAAATTGCTCTGCTGACGCGAAGGCGGCAGCCGCCACGAAGTGGCGTGGATTCTGGCGAAACCACGTTTTTCGCCAGAATGATGCGTTGAAACAAGGAGTGTTTCAAAAGCAAAATGCTCCAGCTTGATGCTTACGAAAATACGGCCTGATGCGTGCTGCACGACTTTGCATTATGGCCAAATTGGACTATGGTACAGAACCATTAATAGAAAAGTTATTGGGCCATTATGGGGAAGCAAAGTATCACAACCGAACTGGCGGCTCTGGGCGGTCTGTCGCTCAAGCCGGGCAGCATGGGCCGTCAGCTGGCCGCCCGTCTGCGGGAAGCCATCGAAACCGGACAGCTTCGTCCTGGCGACAGGTTGCCCGCCAGCCGTATTCTGGCGCGCCAGCTGGAGCTCGCACGCGGCACCGTGGCCGACGTGTTCAGCCAGCTTGTGGCCGAGGGCTATCTTGAATCCCGTGTGGGCGCTGGCACGTATGTGGCCCGCGATCTTGGGCGTATGCCCTTTGCCACAACGCCGAAGGGGCTGGTCCGACGCACGGCGGATCCGGCTGTTCCGCCCCACTGGCCGCAGGCTCGTCCGCCGTTCCGATTTCCTGAGCATCTGGAAAAGATGCGGGCCGACATGCCGCCCAACGCAAAGCGTTTTGCCGCCTTTGCCGGACGCTTCGCCCCACAACCGCTGGTGCCCTTTTCCGTCGCGGTGCCTTTGGCGGGCGTTGCCCCCGACCATAACTGGCGGCGGCTGGGCAACAGGGTTCGATCCGGCATGGAGGCAGCCCCCACAGGGTATGAAGACCCCTGCGGCCTCATGGCATTGCGGGAAGCCATTGCCGCCTATGTGCGCAAATCCAGGGCCGTGATCTGCGGGCCGGAAAATGTGATCATCACAAACGGCGCACAGCAGGGGCTCTATATCACGGGGCGTATCCTGCTTGGGGCGGGTGAGCCCGTATGGGCGGAAAATCCGGCCTATCCCGGACTTATGACCGTGCTTGAGGACGTACAGGCGCGTGTATTCCGTATTCCTGTGGACGGGCACGGCATAGACGTGTCGACCGGGGCAGTCCTGTGCCCCGACGCCCGCGCGGCTTTTGTCACCCCTTCGCACCAGTTTCCGCTGGGAATGGTCATGAGTATGGCCCGCCGCATGGAGCTTCTGGCCTGGGCGCGCACCTGCGGGGCCTGGCTTGTGGAGGACGATTACGACAGCGAGATGCGTTTTTCGGGCCAGCCTTTTCCCGCATTGCAGGGGCTTGACCCGCGGCGCGTCATCTATCTGGGAACCATGAGCAAGGTGCTTTTTCCCTCGCTGCGCATCGGCTATGCCATTGTGCCGCGGGAACTGATAGAGGCCTTTGTGGGCGCGCGTACCCTTATGGACAAACAGTCGCCCACGGCAGAACAGCATGTTCTGGCGGCCTATATGAATGAGGGCTGTTTTGAGGCGCATGTGCGTCGCATCCGCAAGCTCTACGCCCAGCGCAGCCAGATTCTGCTGCACCTGCTGCGCGCGCGTCTTGCGGACTGGGGCAGCCCGCAGTCCGGCGAGCAGGGCATGCATCTCGTTTTCTGGTTGTCCGCACAGGTGGACGACGTGGGCCTGGCGCTTGCGGCGGCTCAGGAGGGGCTGGCGGTGCGTCCGCTTTCGCCCTTGTACGGGCGGGGAACGGGCAGGCCTGGCCTCATGCTGGGCTTTGGCGGGTTCAGCGAACAGCAGCTTGAAGAAGGGGTGGAAAAGCTGCGCCTGGTGCTGGAGCGGCATTGTGGGCGGGTCTGAGCCAAGCCTGCGCAGGAGTTGCCAGAGCGTCACACATGGCTGTTTCCCCGCGCGTCGGGTATACGCCCGTTCTGCGCGGGTTTTGGGCCGCCAACGGCAGGTCTGGGCGGAGTGATGGCAAGGCGCGCCCAGCAGGCGGCCCGCGGGCGTCGTCCATTGAAAATTCTCCATGGGCGGCTTATTGTCGGAACCAGCGGAGCCAGAACTGTCTTTGCGGCAGTTGCTGACGCGGCTGCGAACCTTACGGACGGCGACAGCGGCTGCACGGATCAGGCTGTGTCGCTACGCGCGTTGTTTTTTGCGCGGTTTCCTTCGTCACTGCGCCTGAAGCCCCCGATGGCCCTGAGGCAAGGGCTGAAGCCGCGCTGGCGCCTTCACGGCGGGCGTCCGCCCACGTAACCGCCTGGGCATTTCAGAGTAAAAAAGTTCTGATATTTTGGTCTTTAGCCTCTCGACAGGCACAGGCGAAAAACGGGTATCATACAGGCAGGTGGAAATGGAGAACCGACAGGCCATATGCCTCGTGGATGACGATCTGGAAATTCTGGAGCTTTTGTCCGGCTATCTGAAGCAGCATGGTTTTGTGGTAAGCTGCGCGGAAAACGGTGCGGCGCTTATGGACATTTTGCGCCACAGCCAGCCGGATCTCATAGTTCTGGATGTCATGATGCCCGGCCAGGACGGTTTTGTGGTCTGCCGTGAAGTGCGTAAACAATGGCAGATCCCCATAATATTTCTGAGCGCCCTGGGTGAGAGCATGGACCGTATCGTGGGCCTTGAGCTGGGGGCGGACGACTACATCGTCAAACCTTTTGAGCCGCGCGAGCTTCTGGCCCGTATCCGCAGCGTGTTGCGGCGTAAGGGGAATGTGCCTGCACCGGGACGCTTCAGGGAAAAAGGCTGGCTGTCGTTTTCCGGCTGGCGTCTGGACAGGGCCGCCCGCTGCCTGCAATCGCCCTGGGGCGTTACGGTGAACCTGAGCGGGGCCGAATACCGCCTGCTCATGGTTTTTTTGCGCAATCCGCAGACAGTGCTCAGCCGTGATACCCTCATGGATCTGACGCAGGGGCGCAGCACGACGGCCTTTGACAGAAGCATCGACGTGCAGGTGAGCCGGTTGCGCAACCGGTTGCGCCATAAGGACGGCGAAGAGACGGGGCTTATAAAGACCGTGCGCGGCGACGGGTACATATGGACGGCCGACGTGCGGCAGGAAAGCGCGTGAACACGGCGCGTCATCTGCCCAAAAGTCTCTTTTCGCGCCTGACCCTGCTTTTGCTCAGCGCCTTCTTTGTGCTTCATACCGTGACCATTCTGACTGTGGCCGACTTTTTCGAGCGGTATATGGTGCAGAACGTGCTGGCCAATCACAGCGCCACCATCGCCCTGTGCGTGCGTATGCTTGAAGCCGAACCCGCACGGGGCAGGGAAGCGCTCATGGCCAGTCTGGCCAAAATTTCCGAGGTGTCCATCACGCTGATGGATAAAAAACCGGACATGCCTCAAGGCCAGGACAAACTTTCGCGCTTCTTTCTCGACCATATTCAGGAAGCCCTGGATGATATGGCCGCTCCAGGGCAGAAGCAACGGGCCTTGCAGGCGCAGGTGCAGGTTATTGTGCTCGGCAAGGAATCCGGCCAGTGGACGTCATTTTTCGAAAAAATATTTTCGCTGTGGGATGTATCCGGCTCATTTGTGGCCCGCCTGACCATACAGCTTGCCGACGGCACATGGCTGAACGTCACCTACCGCGGGCCGGGCCACCGGGCTCATCTTGTGGACATGCCCTATCTTGTGCTGGCTCTGGAATTCTTTGTCTTCGCGGCCCTGCTGGTTCTCATCGTGCACAGGCTGGTGCGTCCTCTGCGCACCCTGGCCAGGGCCGCGGAAAACTTTGGGCTGAACCAGGGTTTGTCCTATGCAGTGCCTGACGAGGGCCCCAGTGAAGTACGTCATGCGGCGCAGGCCTTCAACGCCATGCAGAAGCGCATTCGCGGCATTATGGAGGAGCGGGAGCGTATTTTCGCGGCCTTGTCGCATGATCTGCGCACGCCGCTCACCCGCATGCGCCTGCGCCTTGAAAACGCCCCTGACGGGGATTTCAGGCAAAAAATGCTGGAAGACATACACAGCCTGCATTCCATAGTGGAGATGGGCGCGGCCATGACCCGGTGCGACAGGCATTCTGAAGAGCCGACCCGCACCAATATGCAGGCTTTTCTTGAGGCCGTGGTGGAAGACAGACGTGAAATGGGCCAGAATGTAACGCTGGCTGGGTCGGAACTGAATATTTCTGCCCTGATTTTTCCCGTGGCCCTGCGCCGGTGCCTCGATAACCTGCTGGACAATGCTCTCCGTTACGGCAAGGAAGCCGTGCTCGCCGCCGCCGTGACGCGCGATTCCGGCGGCAAGCCTGTGCTGCGGGTGGACATTGACGATAAAGGGCCGGGAGTGGACCCGGCACTGCTTGAGAAGGTTTTTGAACCTTTTTTTCGGGTGGAAGGATCGCGCAACAGGCACACCGGCGGGCACGGCATCGGGTTGTCCATCGCACGAAGCATGGCTGTCATGCATAATGCCACGCTGTGTTTGAGCAATCTGCCCCAGGGAGGTCTCAGGGCGCGGCTGGAGCTGCCGCTGCCAACAGAGCAGCCAGCCTGACGGAATGCGGCGGGAGCCGGTATTACGCAGGCAGATCGCCATGGCGGCACGCGCAACAGGAAAGAACTTGCCCCGTCTAGAGCATTTAACACTTGAAATGCTCGCGTACGGCAGGCAAAAGCCTGCCTACTCGCATTTCGTGGCAAAGATTTTCAGGAAAATCCTTGCAGAGCAATTAATTCATTTCATTCGTAAACTGCTCTAACCCTGTCCCATCCTGCCAAGCATGTAGACGCAACGCTGCGGTCGGCTGCTGATAGCGGTATAACGCAGCATCCTGAAGCCGTGCCTGCGTGCCATATCCGCCACATCCTGCCGCGAGAGGCGGAAGGTGTATTCCGAAGGCCGCCGCTGATCTTGGGGTTTGCGCCAGTCGTCAGTGTGGTACTGGTTATCGGGCACGGCATTATAGTGGTGGCTGACGACATCAAATACGAAGACGCCCTTGGGATGCAGACAGCCTTTGTAAATTTCAAAAAAGGCGTCCAGCGATGCGCCGGGCAGATGATACAGCCAGTTGACCGACAGGATGGCTCCCTGGTTTTCCGGCAGACGTGAAGGCGTCAGGGCGTTGTCCTGCCACGTGTTCAGGCTGCGTCCGAGATATGCCTGCAATCGGGCGGAAAGATCGAGCACGGTTGTATCAATGTCGCTGCCGTTCAGACGGGTAAAACCTTGAAAAGCCAGCCACAGCAGATTGGCGCCGCTGCCGCAGCCCGGCTCGAAAACAGCAGCGTGGCGGGGCAGGTGACGCGCGATCCAGCCGCAAGGGATGCAGACGTGCCGTCGCCGTGGTCTGCGGGCGATGGCTTCCACATGCCATGTGGGCGCCTGGCTCTGCCTGGCGGCAATTTCAAGAAAGTTCAAGGGTACGCGCAGGGAATGCCCAAGCGGCCATCTGTCGCGCAGATAGTCCATGCTCCGGCTGAAGAAATCCAGTGGCGACGAAGCGGTCGCAGGGAGCCGCACCTGTGAAAATACGGTTTCATTATGCATGGTTCCATATATAACAGGGCGCGCCCGGCTGTTTGTGTGCCCGGCATGTCAAATTGTAACAAAGTGTTGCAAGATTCAAGGCTGATCTGGCGTGAGAAAAAGCAGCGTGCGGACAATTAGAGTAGATTAACTTTGAAAATATACATTTTCAAAGTTTGAGGCACGCTCACTTCGGCGTTTAACAGCGCAAATAAATTGCGCTTACGCCTCCGTGGCGGGCGTCTGCTCCCGCATCCGCCAGAGCAATTTCATTATGAAATTGCTCTAGAGCAGATTGTCTTTGAGAATATACATTCTCAAAGTTTAAGGCACGCTCACTTCGGCGTTTAACCGCGCAGATAAACTGCGCTTACGCCTCCGTAGCGAACGTCTGCTCACGCAGCCGTCAGAGCAATTTAAAAGTTAAATTGCTCTAGCGGGTTGCGGGCGCTTTTCTTTTTTCTAAACTTTATATAGACTAAAAACGATATATCCTGACGCCGCGCCCGCACGGGCTGGCAGGGGCAGGATGTGTCACACACTCCGCATGTTGAGGTGAAAGGCATGAAAAAACTTTTTGGCATTCTGGCCCTGTTCTGCGCATTGACGATGGCTGGTGCAGCGATGGCCGCTACGCCTCAGGCGGGCAAGCCCGTTCAGGACAAACCCGAAAAAGGCGCGGACCGCGTGACGGTTGTAAGCGTGACCCTTGAAGGCACGGACAGCATTGGCGCGCGCCTGGGCACAAATCTGAAGGAACGCTTCAACAAAAGCAGCCTCTTCACCCTGAACGATGATGAAGAAAAAGACGTGCCCAAGCTCTACGTCATGCTTGAAACCAAACCGGAATTTCCCGGCCGCCCCGGTGTGGGGTCGGTGTACTCCGTGTGCTGGGTTTTCAAGCAGGGCAAGGGGTATCTTGGGTATCTGCTGGCCCGCGATCTTGGGACCATCAACTATGAAGATGTGGACGGTCTGGTGGACAGGCTTGTGGAGCGTACTGACGGCATTGCCGCCAAGTACAGCGGCTTGTGGAAGTAAGCGTTTCGCGCTGGTATAGAAAAGTTTTTCTTTTCGAGTGATGGTTTGGCCCGTAAGGGTTGAAAAGGCTCCCCGCTGTGTGGGGAGCCTTTTTTATGATGCTTTTCCAGTGGCCGCTACTATTCGCGATGCTATTTCAAAGGGGGGCGCACGTCACATCCCCTCATCCCAAATTATCGGGGCCACCATCTGCAGTTATTTGTTATGGCCCCAAATTTGGGCCTTGGGGCCAGCCTTCTTCAATTCGCGTAAGGGCATGTAGGTATCTGGATTTTCACCTACCCTTACTTGATAGTAGCCGAAATGAATATCTATGCCATCTGGCCGTAGCGTGAGTGTACTGAAGTTTTCCCTTGTGGGCGCTGTTCCTTCAGCGAAGCGTTCTCTTTCGCTTTTTATCTTATTCGGCGCCACCCCCTGCTTTATAAGCAGCCCTTCAAGATGTTTTCTGCTCCAGGCGGACATGAGTTTCAGCGCCATCTGTGGATCATCAAAAAGGTCGTTAAAACCAAGTTGTTTGCCGTCGGGGAGATGGAAATAAAGGGATTCTTTATAATACCAGGGGGCCCGACCCCCCTGGTATCCCCCAAAACCAAAGACAATATTTATAATATTTGGAGAAGGTCGTGAAATTTTATAGTTGCTGTAACGCCGCCAATTTTTAAGCTCCTCGTCGCTTGCCCCATCCCGTTTTTGTTTGGCTACTTCGTCAAAAAACTCCCTGGCATCACGCGTGACCCTGTCATAGACAATTTTGTCTACAGCAGGATTTCCAGTTTTTGGATAAAAATAAAAGACATGTGGTTTCCCTTCTTTTTCCTTGGACAATATGCCCACTGTGATGCCAGGGAAGTGCGGCTGGATGTTGACTGCTCCTTCCATCTCACCTTCATACCCAGGAGGAACCACTCCCTCTGGTGTGTCCTTTGCGGGCGAAGCCACAGCCATGGCCGTCCATGCAAGGATGAGCGCTCCGGCCATAAATGTTAATAGAAGAAACATGGAACGTGAAAAGAAATGATTCATGTCACCTCCAGTAATACTAATATTGTTGCGTAGTTTAGAGAAACTACCAAAAGAGTTATGTCAGTACAAGAGAATATTTATGGTATATTTACAGGTAATTTGCTGTGTTATAAATATGTTACAGTAAAAATATATAATTAAGTATGTTGCATGGGTATGCTTTTATTTGAAAATTTGATGATGTTATGCTGACTGTAAGAGTTAACAATATGTTATATCAGGATAAAAAGCCGGTTCAAATAGTAATGTGTGATGCATCATATGCTGATCACAACCGTAACTATGGTATTTATAAGATACGTTTATTTCTGCTGCGGCGTAAATAAAGCAGGGCCTGTCCTTTGAGAGGAGGCTTCTGTGCCCTGCGGGCACGGGGGCTTTCTGTTTATTTAGTTTTGGCCGCCTGCCTGCGCAGCGAGTGCTCCAAGGAGCATAGAAACCGGGCCTGTCTTTTGAGAAGAGGCTTCTGTGCCCTGCGGGCACGGGGGCTTTTCTTTTATTTAGTTCTTGCCGCCTGCGCGGCGGGCGGCAAGGCGGGGCCGGTTATGGGGCTACGCCCCCTTCTCGGCCCCCCTTGCATCCCCCCCGAAGCACCCCCTGTCCTACCCAGACCAGCAAGCATCCTTTTTCGGGGGCGGCTATGCACGAACCTCGCCGACGTGTCGGCTTCGGTTCTTTATGACGCCGCCCCCGGCAGCGATCCATTCCTTGCCTGAGAAACAGCACAGGCTTGGGCGCGTTGCTTGCGTGACAGCAATTTTAGAGCATTTTCACTTTGAAATTGCTCTGGCGACTGCGTGAGCAGGCGCCCGCAGCGAAGGCGTAAGCGCAATTTATTTGCGCTGTTAAGCGCCGAAGTATGCGTGTCTTAAACTTTGAGAATGTCCATTCTCAAAGTTAATCTGGTCTAGGTTGAACTACGCCGGGCTACCAACACCCATGGGTGCAACATACTGAAAACGCAAATGTATTTTTTGTGGGGCGGATAACACAACAAAGACAGAACTGCTCTCGGGCACAGGGTGTTGCACACTGAAACTAGTCCCAAGAACCTCACCCCTCGCCACAATGTGTCCTCCTCAACAATCAGGCGTCGTTGCTGAGGGTTCCATACAGTTAAGGAGACTACTCCCCAATCTCTCATTCAGCGCGAAGGCGCGCGCTGGCGTTGCGCGGCGCGCAGGGAGATCACCGAGCGGAGCGAGGAAGCTCCCGGAGCAAAAGCCGCGCAGCCCTCGTGGAATGGTGGAAAGTGGAAGGCCCTTGAAGGCTGGACCGTGGGAGTGGGGATATGCGACAAGCCCAGCGGGGTCGTCCGGGGGGAGTGCAGAGGGGGCCTCGGAGGGGCGGCAGCCCCTAACAGGCCCCCTTCTGCCGCCCGCCGCGCAGGCGGCCAAAACTAAAATAAAGAAAAGCGCCCGTGCCCGCAGGGCACAGAGCCCGCCTCTCAAAGGACAAGCCCTGCTTTTATTCTCCCCTGAGCGCCAACCACGAAAATCCCCAACCCCGCGCCGCCCGCCGCGCAGGCGACCCAAACAACACAAAAAGAAAAGCACCCATGCCCGCAGGGCACAGAACCCGCCTCTCAAAGGACAAGCCCTGCTTTTATTCTCCCCTGAGGGCCAACCACGAAAATCCCCGACCCCGCGCCGCCCGCCGCGCAGGCGACCCACTAAAAAGGAAAAAGCCGCCTACCCGTATACGAGCAAGCGGCCGCGCAAAAATTTCAAAAATAAAACCGCCCTGACGGGCCGAGCCGTTCTGCACGTCCTTTTGTTGCTGCTCTGCCGCCTATTCTTCTTCCGTCAACGGATCATCATGAAAAACATAGCGATTCTTGCCAAGCTGCTTGGCCCGGTATTGGGCGTTATCCGCTTTTTGCAGCGCTTCTTCGTAGGTGGTTTCACTGCCGTCAAACATATAGATGCCAATACTGGCGGTGATGTCCACGACTTTGCCGTCCTGTTCGAAACTCATTGCAAGCGCTTGCAGCACGGACTCTACCCTTGCGGCCAGGGCTTTGCGGGTAATACCCATGGCAAAGATGCAAAATTCGTCGCCGCCAAAGCGGCCCACGGCATCGGCATTGCGGAAGATGTGCTTGAGGGCATCGGCTGCTTCGATCAGGGCGGCATCACCCACAATATGGCCCAGGCAGTCGTTGAGGGTTTTGAAGTTGTCCAGATCCAGAAAGAGCAGCGCGTGTGTTTTGTCATTCTGGACTGTGACCGGCAGATTCTGTACCACCCGTTCGCGGAAGGCGGTTTTGTTGTAGAGGTCCGTAAGGCTGTCGCGTTGCGAAAGACGCTCCAGCTCCGCCCTGCGGCGCACCTCTTCGTCAATATCCACGATCTTGCCAACGATGCGCAGCGGGGTGTCGTTTTTGCTTATGCGTGTGGTCTGCACCCGGCACCAGATGTAGCGTCCCTGCGCTGTGGGAATGCGCATAACGCCAAAGACCGTGCGCTCGCCGGAACGAACGCGCCGCCGCATTTCCGCCAGGGCGGGCAGGTCATCGGGATGCACGATCTGATCATTGCGCGGGTGGCCGTCAGGAGTGAACAGCGGGGTGCCCTCGCGGCCGAACTTTGTGTAAAAATTGGGCGAACAGGTGTACTGCCCTTTTTCCGTGTCCACATCAAAAATGATGTCCTGCGACTGTTCAAGAATGATGCGATACCGCTCTTTTTCCTGTTCCAGCTGCTCGTGCATGTGCTTTTGCTCGGTGATGTCAACGACAACGCAGTCAAGACATGGCTGGGTGGCGTCGTGTTCGTCACAGGACCATGTGCAGCGTAACAACGCGGGCAGCCACAGGCCATCTCTGCGGCGCAAGCTCAGCTCCATGCTTATTGCGGCATTTTCCTGCCTTTGCTGGTCAAGCCGCTGGTAGAGCTGTTCGGCTTCGGCCGGACTCATAAAGTCGGCCAGACTCGGCTGTTCCGGAGGGTTGTCGCCATAGTCCAGCAAGTGCCAGAAGCCGCTGTTTGCGTTGCGGATGTCCAGCCGCGCGTTGGCCGCAAGGCTGATAACACCCCCGTTGATGTTGTTGGCTATGTTGGTCAGGCGGCGTTCACTTTTTCTGGCGATGTTCTTGTTTTTGCGGCGCAGGTACAAAACATAGGCAAAAAAGACCATGGGAAAGAGCAGCAGTTCGCCCAGAATCACCAGCAGGGTCCGGTGTTCGTAGGCCATATCTTTAAGGCTCAGAGGCCCCGCAACGGCGGAAATGTTTTCGGAAATGATCTGGCTTTTGCTTTTTTCGTCCACCTCCATGATCTGTTTGTTGATAAGGCTTTGCAGAATGGGCGGCACGGTCGCGTTAATGGCCACCCGAACATCCTCAAAGCCGCCGCGCCCTTGCAGGGGGGTAATGTGCTTGAAGCGGGGTCTGGTCAGGAGGTAGTCCACTTCAAGCGTGTTTTGCAGCAGCAGATCCGCCTTGTTTTCTGCAACCGCATTGAGGCATTCCTCTGTATTGTTGAAGAATTGCAAGTGCGTTTCGGGATAGTGTGCTTCCATATACGCCCTGCCGCCGAACCAGCTTTGCGGCAGGGCAACGGACAGAGGAACAGCGGCCGGAATTTCAAAAAAATTTTTGCCGTAGAGGTTGAGCCCGCAACGCAACAGGGGGGAGGACAGCTTGTAGACGGGGTTGCCCTTGGCACAGGGGTCGAACATGGTCCCGACGCACAGGTCTATCTTGTCGCGGACAAAGTACTCGTCAAGGCTTGCGCCCGCCATGTCCATAGGCACAAAGGTGAAACGCAGGCCGCTGTTGCGGGCGATGAGACGCAGGATGTCCGGCAGGATGCCCTTGGCTTCGTCTGTAGCCGGGTCAAACCAGGACATGGGTTTGCGGTTTGGCGCGTACCCCACCCGCAGGACGGGACTTTCGGCCACAAAGTCGCGTTCGGCCCTGGTCAGTGGGGTCTGGTAGCTGCGCCACATATGTGTTCGGGCCAGTTTGCTTTCCAGGTCCGGCTGTTCCAGCTTCAACTGGGCCATGGCCTGCTCCAGTTCTTGCATCAGGGCGCGATTGGAGCGATCGCCAATAAAGAAAAAGGGCAGGGGATTGAATTTGGCAAGAATGGTTTCATCGTCCCGAAGGGCGGTCACCGTTGTGAGCATGGCGTCAAGTTTGCCTTCGGCCAGGGCTTGCCTGAGCGAGGCAATATCTTTGAACGGCACGAGCTGCGGCGGCGTGAAGTCGTGCTGACTGGCATAGCTGGCAAAATTTTTGTGCCAGGGACTTCCAACGGTAATGCCTATGCGCAGCTTTTCAAAATTCTTGAAGTCTTCATAGGCAAAAGGAGTGTCTTTGGGGGCGATGAGGGCGGTGTAGGTGGTGCCGTTGGCGTACGGGGCGTACAGAAAGCGTTTGCCGCGTTCTGGCGTGAAGAGGGCGCCGCCCACAAGGTCGATATGCTCTTTTTCAAGAGCTTCAAGCGCGTCATGCCAGTTGTCGAAGTGAACGTATTCCACCCGCCAGTCGGCATATCTGCTCACCTGCTCAAGGTAGTCCACATTATAGCCAACGGCCTGGCCGTTTTCCATGCGGTGAAAGCCGGCAAGAGGAAAGATGCCCACCCAGACAGCACGGGAGGCGGCATGGGACAGCAGGGGCGCGACTGCCTGTAGCAGGCAGAGAACCACCCAAGCAAGAAGCGGCAGGACGCGGATGTTCCTGTGCATGTGCCCTTGTCCCCCATTGAAGCCTGGCGTACCCGGCCGGTCGCCCATGGGCCGGTGCAGTGTACATTTATTCTGGAAAGACGTGTTGTCATGCGCCACTAGAGCAGATGAACTTTGAAATGTTTCACATTTCAAAGTGTTCATTCAGCCGAAAAATGCGATTTGCGGCTGAATCCACGCCACGTTGTGGCGCGCTGCACTTTCGTGCAGCGTTAGAGCATTTTACGACTGAAATGAGTTAACTGCTCTGCAAGGATTTTTCTGAAAATCCTTGCCTCGGAATGCGAGCAGGCAGGCTTTTGTCTGCCGTACACGAGCGTTTCAAGTGTCAAATGCTCTAATGCTGTGCCGCGCCGCCGCGTGCGACCCCCCGGTCTGCCTTGGGCAGCGTGCCCTTGAGAATGCGTCTTCTTCAAGGTTCCGCCATTTCCGCCACGGTGCTTGCCCCTGCGCCCCCATCGGCGCTGTCATTGCAGCAGTCGAAGTCGGCTTGCAAGCCAGCATGCACGGCGGCGGCACGTGTACGGCACAGGCTATGGCCTTGCCCATGCGGGCTCTGTCTGTGCCGTCGGCGTCACACCGGCGCAGGCAACCGTCGCAGGCAACCGTGGTCTTCGCGTCACGCCGGCTACGCATCCCGCGGTTTTGCGCCGCAACGGAAAAACGCCCGCCGCGTTGCTGCCACGTCGTGTGGACGGTGCCGTCAACGGTTCAGGCAGGCCTGCGGGCAACGATGCAATGGCGTTTGCCGCGCGGCCGCCAGAGCACCACAGAATGAAATGCCCTAAACCCTGAGCCGCAACGTATGGATACGCATGGCCAGAGCCTCGACCGCCCGCGCGGGCGTAAGCCCATACTGCAGGGCGTCCTGCGCTTCAGTCAGCCATTGGCAGACAAGCGCAAGGCCCTGCGGTCCCAGGGAAGACAATGCAGAGTCAAGTGGTGAAGATACGCTGTCGTGTAACGTTTTTGACATTATCCGGTTTATGGATTTCTGGCAACAGAGCATGAGACGCCCGGCCGTGGCGGCATCCATGGCTCCCTTGGCCGCCAGAGCGTCAAGGAGCCCCTGTCCGCTGACAAGAAAATGCGCCAGTTTTTCTTCCCATGGGCGCATGTCTTCGTCTGTGGCGCGGCTGTCGGGCCAGGGCAGGGTGAGGCAAAAGGAGCGGGAAACAAGGGTGGGCAAGAGTTGCTCGCGCTGGGGGGCGAGCAGGACAAAAACAGTGGTGGCGGAGGGTTCTTCAAGCGCCTTGAGCAGGGCATTGGCGGCCTCATCACGGGTAAGGCTCAGCCCCGCAAGCACGACAACCCTGCGCCCGGAGCCGTGGGGCGCGTCGCGCAGGCGGCTTTTAAGCTCCCGTACGCGCTCCATGTTGAAAGCGCGTACGGGGCCGGGATTTTCTTCGTCGTCACGATTGCTGATGCGCCCGTCATAGGCGGCAAGGTCTAGATGCTCGCCCGCTGCCGTTTGCAGGCAGCAGGGGCAGGCGAGGCAGGGCGAGCCCGTGGCCGAAGCCTGGGGGCAATTGATGCGCGCCGCCCAGTACAGGGCCATGTCGCGCCGCTGGGCTTCGCTGCCGCCTTCAAGCAGTAATACCTGTGGCGGCGCGGCTCCAAGGCGGTCCAGCACTTCCTTGAGCCTGTCAAAGGCCGGAGCGGCAATGGCCTGAAGCAGAGGCCCGTTCATGAGCGCACGGCGGCCGCGCCTTAGCGCACTATGGTCTGCTTGCGTTCGGCGCCCACAGAGACAATGCTCACCCTCACGCCGGTAAGCTCTTCAATACGGGCGATGTAGGAACGCACGGTTTCGGGCAGGTCGTCATAACGGGTGCAGCCGGTTATGTCTTCTTCAAAGCCGGGCAGGTCTTCATACACGGGGGTGACCCTTTCCAGCGCGCCTTCTTCCTGCGGCATATAGTCGAGCTTGCGGCCATCAAGTTCATACGCCACGCAGATGCGCAGGCCAGGCAGGTTTTGCAGCACGTCCAGCTTGGTCAGGGCAATGTCCGTCATGCCGCACAGGCGCACGCTTTCACGCAGAACAACGACGTCCAGCCAGCCACAGCGGCGGGGACGGCCAGTGGTGGCCCCGAATTCGTGGCCCTGGGTGCGCAGGTAGCTGCCCGTGTCGTCAAGCTGCTCGGTGGGGAAGGGGCCGGAACCCACGCGGGTGGTGTAGGCCTTGACAATGCCCACCACGCGGTCAAGAGCCGAGGGGCCGATGCCGCAACCGGCGGAAGCATTGCCCGCCACGGTATTGGATGAGGTCACAAAGGGATAGGTGCCGTGGTCGATGTCCAGATGGATGCCCTGAGCGCCTTCAAAAAGGATGTCGCCACCCGCTGCCTGCATTTCCTGGAGGCGGTCTTCCACCTCCGTGAGGTAGGGCGCGATGCGTGGGGCCAGAGCCAGCAGCTCTTCGCAGACAGTAGCTTCGTCCAGCGGATCAAATTTGTAGAGGTCGCGCAGCAGGGTGTTTTTTTCCTGCAGGGCGTGGGCCACCTTGGCGCGCACCAGGGCCGGATTGGCGAGGTCGCCGGCGCGCAGGCCTACACGGGCGGCCTTGTCTTCATAGCAGGGGCCGATGCCACGGCCGGTCGTGCCGATCTTGTGGGCGGCGCGCTTGGCTTCGCGGGCTTTGTCCAGGCTTTTGTGGTAGGCCATGATGAGGTGGGCTTTCTTGCTGATGCCGAGCCTGGCCGGGGAAACATCGATGCCCTTGGCGGCGAGATGGTCCACCTCTTCAAGAAAAACGAAGGGGTCAAGCACCACACCGTTGCCGATAAGACAGGTTTTGCCTTCGTGCAGGATTCCCGAAGGGATCAGGTGCAGAATGGTTTCTTCGCCCTGAACCTTGATGGTGTGACCGGCGTTGTTGCCGCCCTGAAAACGGACAATGGCCCGGCTCTGGGCGCTCAGCATGTCAACGATTTTGCCCTTGCCTTCGTCGCCCCACTGTGCGCCGATGATTACCGTATTAGCCATGGTATTACCTGCCTGAAACGCCGCGGTCGGGGCGGCGTGCTGTCATGAGGGAAGTGTTGCGCGCTTGTGGGCGCAACGAATGACCGCTTTGTCAAAGTGCCAAAAACGGGACGCAAAGCCTTTCATGGTACCTATCTCGGATGCAAATACAAGTCAAACGTTCATAATGGCTTGAAACTGGGTCAGTATCCGCGAAGGGGCCGCGCCGGGGCATGCGCCCTGCTCCGTTCGGGGCTGCCCTGCGGGGGGCGCCTTGCGACTGTGGTGCGAAAGTCCCGGTTCAGCTCTCGTCGTTTCCGCCGTTTTCGTCGTCCTGCTTGAGGGGGCGAAACTCCAAAACCCTGCAACGGTGTTCCGGCGCGGGTTCCTGCGGCGCTTCAAGAGAGAAGTCAGGGGCAAGGTTGGGCATCTGCGGGTCAATGCCTTCACGCCCCTGGCTCTGACGCGACCAGTGGAAGTTGAAAAGCTGGTTTTTCCAGCGTTTGGCCTGTATGAGCGAAAAAATGAGGGTGGCTTCTTCCCACCGTTTGGTGGGTTCAAAGCGGCTGGTTATGGTGGCGTATTTGCTCCACAGCGACATGAGCGACGCTTCGTCAATGGTGTCCAGTTGCTGTGCCAGCCGGGCGAGCAGTTTTTCCATATGTCCTCCGCTGATACGGGTCGGCAGCGCCAAGCGGCGGCCCGCGTTGTGAGCCCTTTGGGCGACAAGGCAATGTAGGGCCTCGCTCGATTTTCGTCAACGCGCGCAGCCTTGACGCCGGGCGCGGCTTTCGGGGTCTGGTGGCGCGGCCCGTTCTGTGCTATGCAAAGCCCTCACCTGACCAGCGAACATCTGGAGGAAGCATGTCGGATCTCAAGGCCATGTACAGCACTGTGCGCAAGGACGCTTTTCCTGAAACCATGACCATTATTCTTGGTGACGAGAAGCTCGTATTTCAAAAACGTGTCTGGACGCTGGACGGCGAAGAAAAAGGCCTGCGCTACGGGGAAAACCCCGATCAGCCCGCGGCTCTCTACGCCCTGAAGGAAGGCTCCATCACCTGTGGCGGCCTTGAGTGGCGGGGCCCCGGTCACGGCATTGTTTCGGCCATGACCGAAGCGCAGATGATCCAGGCGGGCAAACATCCCGGCAAGACCAATCTGACGGATGTGGACAATGGCGCGAATATTCTTCAGTACCTCGCCGACCGTCCGGCCGCCATCATCCTGAAGCACAACAATCCCTGCGGCGCGGCCTGGAGCAAGGACGGCGTGGCCGTCGCTCTTGAAAAGGCCTTCTGGTGCGACCGCATCGCCGCCTTTGGCGGAGCGGTGGTCGTCAACCGCCCCTTCACCCGTGAAGCGGCTGAAATCGTCGCGGCCAACTATTTTGAAGTGGTGGCGGCTCCGGCTTTTGAAGAGGGCGTTGTGGAAATCCTCAAGAACCGCAAAAATCTGCGCATTATGGAACTGCCCGGTCTTGGCCGCCTTGAAGAACTGACCTCTTCCGCCTTTCTTGACATCAAGAGTCTGGCCGACGGCGGCATTGTGGTGCAGAAGTCCTTTGTGAACCGCATTCTTTCCGGCAAGGACTTTCTGCCTGCCACGGCAACGACAAAAGACGGCCTTTCGGTGACGGCGCGCGCGCCCAGCCCGGCGGAACTGGACGACCTGCGCTTTGCCTGGGCCGTGGAAGCCGGGGTGACGTCCAATTCGGTGATCTTTGTGCGCGACGGGGCGACCCTTGCCATCGGCACCGGCGAACAGGACCGCGTGGGCTGCGTGGAGCTTGCCATCCACAAGGCGCACACCAAGTATGCGGACACGCTGGCCTTCCGCGAACTGGGCATGACCCTGTACGAGATCAAGCTCAAGGCTGCCCAGGACGCGGGCATGGCGGAAAAGCTGGCCGACATCGAACGGCGCACTGAAGAGGCCCGTGGCGGGCTCATTGGTTCGGCCCTGGTGTCCGACGGGTTCTTCCCCTTCCGCGACGGCGTGGACGTGGCTTTGGCGCAGGGCGTGACGGCCATTGCGCAGCCCGGCGGCTCCATGCGCGATGCGGAAGTGATCATGGCCTGCAATGAGGCCGTGCCTCAGGTGGCAATGGTGTTCACGGGGCAGCGCTCCTTCAAGCATTAGAGCATGTTAACTTTGAAAAAGTGTAAATGCTCTAACGCTGCACGAAAGTGCAGCGCGCCACAACGTGGCGTGGATTCAGCCGAAAATCGCATTTTTCGGCTGAATGAAAACTTTGAAATGTGAAGCATTTCAAAGTTAATCTGCTCTAGACTCAGGGAAACGCTGATTTATTCCGTTTGGCGTCGTTGCTTCACTTTTTTTGAAACAGTCGAGGACGGAAGAGTCCACTCCTGCTTGAAAAAAGATCGCGCCTTGCCAAAGGAAACAACTGCGCGTTTTCAGGAGGCTCTTTAATCAGCGCTTCCTTAGGTATCCCTGGGGATGCCCCCACGTGAGGGTGCATCCCCACCTGTTGAAGTCGCCTTTCTGTCCCGGCCACTACGCGGAGCGCCATGAGCCACCAGCCCACATTCCCCACTTCCAGTCAGCGCGGAGCCATGCCCCGTCTGTGTGTGACGGCCCTTTCGGGCGGCGGCGGCAAGACCCTGCTTTCACTGGGTTTGTGCCGCGCCTTTGTGGAGCGCGGCGTGACGGTGCAGCCCTTCAAAAAAGGGCCGGACTACATTGACGCCGCCTGGCTGCGCCTGGCCGCCGGAGCGCCCGCCACCAATCTTGATCCGTATTTTCTCGAACCGTCGCGCCTGCGCGCGCTTTTTGTCCATACCATGCGGGTCGCTGCCGCACGGCAGGCCAGCGGCAAAGAAACCGACAGCCCTTCAATGGCGCGGCGGGGGCGGCTGCTCGGTCTGCTGGAGGGCAACAGGGGCTTTTTTGACGGCATGGACGCGCGCGGTTCGTGCTCCACGGCAGAGTTGTCCCGCATACTGTCATGTCCTGTGATTATCAGCGTTGACTGCACCAAGATGACGCGCACGGCGGCGGCCCTGGTGCGCGGCATGCTGACCTTTGAAGAGGGCGTCAATTTCGCGGGCGTGATTCTCAATCAGGTGGGCTCGGCGCGGCACGAACAGATTTTGCGGCAGGCTCTGGAAGAGCATACGGACGTGCCCGTGCTTGGCGCTCTGCCGCGTCTGGCTGAAAACCCGCTGCCGGAGCGGCACATGGGCATAGCGTCCTGCGGGGATGACCTCTCGCCGCAGGCGCAGCGGGTGCTGGACACGCTGGCGGCATTTGTGGGCGGTCATGTGGATATGGACCGCATCATGGCCGCAGCCCAAAGCGCTCCCGATCTGGAGGCCGAAGCCTTCTGGCCGGAATCATTGGGGCCGGAACCAGCGGCTGTGTCTGCTGGCGTCCTGGTTTCTGGTGAAGAAGCCGCTGCGGCAAAGGCCTCTCACCCGGATGTCGCAACAGGGGACACGCCCTTGGCCGGGTCGCAACGGGCCGCAGGCCGCAGGCCGCGCATCGGCTATGTGCGTGACGAGGCCCTGTGGTTTTACTATGAGGAAAATCTTGAGGCCCTGCGCCGGGCCGGGGCCGAGCTTGTGCATCTGTCCTTGCTGCACGGGGCGGACGCCGGGCACGACGGCGCTGGCTGGCCGCAGGTGGACGGCCTGTATCTCGGCGGCGGCTTTCCCGAAGACCATGTGGAGGCCCTGAGCGTTTCGCCCCTGTTGCGCCGGCTGTCGCTGTGGGCTGGGCAGGGCATGCCCATATATGCCGAGTGCGGGGGCTTTATGGTGCTGTCGCGCGGCATTGAGCGCGAGGGTAAGCTGTGGCCCATGAGCGGCATTTTACCGGTGACGGCCGTCTTTTGCCCCAAGCCGCAGGGGCTTGGCTATGTTCGCGGCAGAATAAGCGCTACGAACCCGTTTTTTGCGCTGAATACGGAACTGCGCGGACATGAGTTCCACTACTCCCACTGCCGTTGGGAAGAGCCGGAGGCCATGCCGTCCGATTCGGCGGCGGAATCCGCAGACAGGCTGACGCCAGACGGGCAGCCGCCAGTCAGGCCAGCGTCAGTCGGGCAAGGCCGTTCCTGGCCGCGCTGGGCCATGCAACTGCACAAAGGGCAGGGGATGGGCCTCGCGCCGGGGCAGGCACCGCAAAGCCCGTGCGGGCGCGGCGCGCCAAAGGTCGACGGCCTTGTGTTCCGCAATGTGTGGGCCTCATACACCCACATTTTTGCTCCCGCCGCTCCGGGCTGGGCAGAAAATTTTGTGGCCGCGGCCAGAAACTTCGCCGCGCGGGAGGGGAGCGGGGACCATGAGTAGCGCGGCCAGGGTTTCCATCATCATTCCGGCCTGGAATCTCTGGGACATGACCGCCGCCTGCCTGCGGTCCCTGGCCAAGCACACGCGCCGTGAAAACATCGAAGTGGTGGTTGTGGACAACGGCTCCACCGACGCCACGGCCACCGAGCTGGAGCCGCTGGGCAGGGCCCTCTTCGGGGCGGATTTTCGTCCCCTGCGTCTGCCCGAAAACCAGGGATTTGCCAGAGGCTGTAATGCCGGAGCCGCTGCCAGCCAAGGCGATATGCTCCTTTTCCTGAACAATGACACCACCATGACGCCGGGCTGGCTGCCGCCCCTGCGGCAGGCGCTGGAACAGCCGCGCGTGGGAGCCGTGGGACCGCTTTTGCTCTATCCCAACGGTACGGTGCAGCACTGCGGCATCTATTTTACGCCCTTCATGGCTGTGGGCCACCTTTATGAGGGCTTTCCGGGCGGCCATGCCGCGCCGCGCAAAAAGCGTCCTCTTCAGGCCATAACGGGCGCGGCCCTGCTGCTGCGCAAGTCCGTGTTTATGGACTGCAGCGGATTTTATGAAGAATATCGCAACGGTTTTGAAGATATGGACCTGTGCTGCGAACTGCGCGCGCGGGGCTACAAGCTTGCCGTGGAGGGCGACAGCGTTGTTGTGCACCATACCAGCCAGACACCAGGCCGCTTTGACCACAATGCTTTTAATGGCGAACTGCTCATGCGCCGTCACGGGGACAACCTGAAGCCGGACCTGCACACCCTGGCCGCCCTGGACGGCTATGAACTTGCAATGGGGCCGGACCTTGACGTCTGGCCCGTGCTGCCGGAGGCGCAGGAAGAGCGGCGCAGCAGGGCTTTTGACGCGCTTTCGGCCAGCGAGGACGTTTGCCGGGAAATGCTTGAGCAGGAACCGCTTTGGCGGGGCGGCTGGTATCGGCTTATGGATATGCTTGAGGCTGGCGGAAACGCGCGCGAGGCTTTGCACTGCGCTGTGCGCTGCGCCATGTTTTTTGGCGACGCGGTTTCACGCCAAAGACTGCTGGCCCTGACCGCGCTGGTGGAAGGGGCGGACAGCGCCGCTTCATTGCGCGCCGTCATGAAGGCGGACGCCTCAGGGACGCAGGCGGCGGCTTCGCCTGAACATGCTGCTGAACACGCTGCGGGCCAGCCTGTTGGCCGGACCGCGCACTCACCTGTCGAATCCGGTGGTGTGGCTGGCGGCATGGCTGACGTTGTAAAGATAAAAGTACAGCAGGCCAGGCGCGCCGCCTATGCGCGCGGAGATGGAATGCTGGCCGGCATTCTTAATCAGTGGCTTATGCGTTACGGCAGGCCATAAGAGAATTTCGCGGTACTGGCCTTACAAGGCTGAAAAAGGCTCCCCGGTGTGCCCGGCTGGGCCTTTTTTTGTCTGCACTGCGTTGCTTCCCATAGAGTTTGTCCCCATACCCTGTCTCAAGAGATGCCGGGCATCGTCACGCACGACACAACACGCGGTATTTCCTTACGCGGTATTTCCTTGTCCTCTGCAGGCAAGCCATGCGTGGTCTGGTGCGGTCAGGAGCAATGCGTCGATACTATATGGGCGCGTTGAAAGAAAAAATATTATTTAATAATATTTATCATTAGATAATTTAGATCAATAAAAACAAGATGGTTACCATAATTTATTGGAATATAGGATATAATAATCTATTAGAGATATAACAAAATATTTCTGCATTCATTGACGCAAGCGCAAACAGATATTATTTCTATCACCGATGGGGTATCCCAGATCGCGAACTGCAAATACCTCTTGTTCGCCATGTATTTCGAAGGCCGCACCTTTATACAAGTATATGTGGCCGGGGATATTATCCCCAGAATCAGACGACATCTCTGCATTCTCCTTTCAAATCAGCCGCGCCTTAAGGCATATCAATGACTCCAGAATTCATAGGGGGCGACCATGAACATTTCTCAAATTTCACGTCCTGGCCCAGGTCAGACGATTAGCATACACGCTGCTGCAAGCGATAAAATTATTCTTGGCTTTTCAATTGAAGGCATTACGTTGTCGCGCGACGACAGCGCATTGATTTTTACATTTTATGACGGTGCCGCCATTCGACTTGATGATTTTTATAAAAACTATCATGCTGATAATATTCCTAAATTTGAAGCTGACGGCAGGCTGGTTTCCGGCACGGAATTTTTCAGCGCCCTTGGGCCTGACCTGATACCGGCTGCAGGCCCTGCCCCTGTGGAGCGCTCCCATTCCACCCAGGCGTACGGCGACTCCGGCCTGTTGGGAGGGGTGGACCACCTGGATGGACTGGATATGTCTGGTCAGGGAGAAACAGCGGCGGACGGCGGCATGCAGTTTGATTCCGCCCTGGTTGCTGCCCAGGGGACAGATTTTGGCGGCAATCCTGATGCGGCTGGCCCTGATGTGCCCATCCCCGCACCGCCGCTGTTCCCCGCCGGGCCTTTTGTGCGCGCGGTGCTGTATACCCCTGGCAATTCCGCCGATCCTGTAACCACCACCGTGTTTTTTGGCGGCAATGGCGCATCCCCTGTGGCTGTTGCCGCCGGCGACATTGATTTCGCGGGTTCAGCGCCGGGGGCCCGGTATGCCGTGGCAATTTCCCTGCCTGCCGGGTGGTCAACCTCGTGGGTAGACGTCAGCTTCGACAGCATTGCCGGTCGCCTGGAATTCCGCCTCACCGCGGATGGCGTGGCTGAAATGCAGCGTCTCGGCCTTGCGGGTGAAAGCCTGGTGGACTTTATTCATGTTACGGTTACAGACCGCACTTCGGGCGATACCTTTGAATACAATGTGGAATTTGTGGCCACAGACAACCAGAATTTTGATTCAGCGGCTCATGACAGCCAGTACGGCGGTCAGCATCTGGACAATATTGGCGAGTTCCATCAGGGCCAAAACAACGGAGGGGCCTATTCCGTCATATCCTCCGCGCAGAATGATGAAATCATCATGAACGACGCCGTCATCGGCGGCAGCTCCATACATGCCAGCGGCTCGGCCGACCCGGCCCATATGGCCGATGACTACAACACCATCACCCTTAACGCCGGTGTTGCTAACACGACACAAGGCTCCACCACCCACATCACCTCCTCGGACGGCAGGCTTACCGTGGCAGAGGGTGTGCTCGCGCAGGGCAGCGGGGCCGAAAATGTCATCGGCATGGGCAAGGGCTCGGTTCATGTCCAAAACGCCTCTGGCAATGGCGTATCCGCTGCCGATGGCGGCAAAAACACCGTCAGTGGCGGTGAAGTAGCTGTTGATGCGGGCGATACGGGGTTTTTGGCAAAAGATGGCGGCAAAAACACCGTCGCGGCACAAGACGGCGATGTCACTATTGACGCCGACGGATGGGGCATGGTTGCCGAGGATAACGCCACCAACAGCGTGGCTGCAACAGGCGGCAACGTCAGCATAACCGCCGGAAAACAGGGCCTTCAGGCCTTGGGCGGCAGCACAAACTCTGTAACGACAACCGACGGCGACATCACCATCAATGCAAATTGGGACGGTGCGGCCGCATATGATAACAGCACCAACAATCTTTCCGCTACCAATGGATCTGTAAGCATAACAACAGACACCTGGGGCATCTCGTCCGGAACCAGCAGCAGCGCCAATGTTGACGTTGTTAATGGAAATCTGAGTATTGACGCCATCGGACGCGGTATTCATGCATATGATGACAGTGTCAACACTGTTTCAGTGACCAATGGCGACGTGAACATCAAGGGCGGATGGGAAGGGCTGATGGCCCACTTTGGCGGCACCAACAATATTGACGTTGCTGGCGGCTCTGTCTTCGTAGATGGGGATGGGGGAGGCATCTACTCTTATAGTGAGAGTGCCAATAACCTGACCGTAGCTGATGGGTCTCTTTACATAACCTCCAAGTATGCAGGCGCGCGTGCTGAGGAGAACAGCGTCAACACGTTTGCCGTAACTGACGGTGATATCAGCATCCAGGCCATTTCAAATGGCGCCAGGGTTGACGGGCTGGCAGCCGCCCGTAATGGTTCAAACGTGCTGAGCGCCACTGGCGGCGCTGTGAACGTGGATGTCCACAGTGGCTCGGGTGCATCTGTGGGCATGGGCGCAGATGCCGACGGCGTAAATGGCGTCGCGGCCAGCAACAGGATTACCGCCGGCGAAGTGACCGTCAGCAGCAGCTCGGATTCCAGCTGGACTATCGGCATGTATGCCGCCAACAACAACACGGTCAATGAAGCTGAAAACAGCATCGACACCACTGGCGCGACCGCGCAGGGCCAGAGCGGCAATGTGAGCGTACACGCCAACCGGGATGCCCAGAACAACCCCTCCGGCTCGTACGAAGCCCACGCGGTGGCCGCTTACGGCAAAAACGCCGTCAACCGCATTACCGCCGAAGGGGACGTTGACATCAAGGCCGGCAGCAGCGGCAACGTCGCCACTGGACTGATCGCACGCTACGAAAGCGACAACGTGATCAACGGCCAGAAAGATATCAGTGTAAGCGCCATCAGCACCGCGCATCAGGCCGCTGCCCTGCGTGTTGACACTGGCGGGCATAACAGCCTTTCCGCCAGGGGGGCGGTGGATATTTCCGCCACGGGAAGCACGGCATCCGGCATGGCTGTGAACAGCCTTTCCGGTCCAGGCTACCTTGTCAGCGGAAGCAATTCCGTCACGTCCGATGAAAAAACCACTATTACGGCAACAGCCACCGGATCAACCGCAAGCTCCAATGCCTATGGCATGGTCATCAACTACAATACCGGAAACGATGGCAATGCGACCAATAGCATCACATCCGGCGACGCTGTCGCCATAAACAGTTCCTCCGCCTCCGGCACTGCCTATGGCATGGCCGTAATATCTTCCGGCACGGCTACGGCTTCTGCGAAGAACACCATCAACGCCCACGGTCACGTTGAAATAAACGCTACGGGCAACGTGGCTTCAGCCATGTACGCCACCGGCGCGCAAGCCGCCAACAGCATTACCACTACCAGCGGTAATGTGACCGTTAACGCCGCCGGCACCGGCAGTGGTATCGGCAGCGGCTTCGGCTACGGCATGAATGCCAGGGATTTTGGCAGCAACAGCATCACCACCACCGGCAGCGGCGACGTAAAAATATCGGGCAACGCAGCGTCCACCTCCGGTTACGGCATATTTGCCAACTCTTCCGGCAGCAACACTGTTGAGACAGTCGGCGGAAAGATAGACGTGTCAGGTTCCGGCGCCGCAGGCTATGGCATGCATGCAACCACTGTCGGCACAAGCAACGACATTTCCACCCAAAGTGGCGGGATAAGCGTTTCGGGCAATGCCGCCAACGGCAACGGATACGGCATGTCCGCCACCATTTCCGGCAGTAACTCCATCAGCGCGGAAAACGGCAATGTAAAGGTGTCGGGCAATGCAACCTCCGGTAATGCCGTTGGCATGTCTGCCGTTTCTTCCGGCAGCAATACCATTACTACCGAGGGCGGCAATGTGGCCGTGTCGGGCAGCGGCACTTCCACCGGATCCGGCATGTCCGCTTCTTCCGGCAGCAACACCATCACTACCAACAACAAAACGGCAAGCGGCAACGTAACGGTGACCGGCAACGCCACATCCGGCAGCAGCCACGGCATGTATGCCAATTCTGCCGGCAGCATCAACGAGATACACACAGAAAATGGCGATGTGAAGGCATCAGGCACGGGAACCACCGGCTACGGCATGTATGGGGCCACTTTCGGCAACAATGCTGTTACCACGAAAGGCGGTAACGTGACTGTATCAGGCAGTGGAACCGGCCCTTCCGGCAGCGGTTTTGGCTATGGCATGTATGCGACTGCCGGCCATAACGCTATTACCACAAAAGGAGAAGGCGGCGACGTGACCGTTACTGGCGAAAATACCGGTTCCGGCACTGCCTTTGGCATGCAGGCAGGATCTTCAGGCAGCAATGTCATCACCACTGCCAGCGGCAACGTGACCATTACCGGCAGCGGAAAAACCGGCTACGGCGTGGATGCCCAGTCTTCCGGCAGCAACCGGGTCACCACGGAGGGTGGCAGCATCACCATTACCGGCAACAGTTCCTCCGTTGGTGGGGCTGCCGTTCAGGCCAGCGGAAGCGGAAGCGTGAACACGATTGAGGCCGGCGCGGCCGGCAAGGTTTCCATTGCCGGCAATCTTGGACTGTACGCTAACGACGGCGGAAAAAACGACGTCAGCGGCGGCGACATTACCATCACCGGAACCGGGGCCTATAGTGTCGGCGTCTATTCGCACGGCGCTCAAAGCGCCAATACTGTCAATACTGTTGATGCCGGCGCAACGGGCAAGGTCAGCATCAGTGGCACCTACGGCCTTGAAACATTTGGCGGCAAGAATATTGTCAACGGCGGCAACATCGTCATCACCGGCACGTCAGCGAGTGCGAGCGCCATGTTCGCTTCCGGCGGGAGCAATATGGTTACTGGCGGCACTGTCCTTATCGATGGCGGCAGAGGTATGGTGGTCGGGGGTGGAGGCGCAAACACCGTTACCGGCAATACTGTTTCTGTTGTCGGGCAGGACTATGGTTTGCTTGCTGAAGGCTCAGGCAGCTCTTCCGGTACAAATACGGTGCAGTCCGCAAGCGGGCCCTTAAGCCTCACCATAACGGCCACGGCCGCCTCGGCCGAGAAGGCCATTGCCATGTGGGCCGACGGCGGACGCGCGGTGAACTACATTACCGGGCATTCCCAGTCTGGCGGCGAGGGCGACAGCATCACCCTTAACGGTGGAGTCGCCATGCAGACCGCAAACGGCGGCAGGAATATCATCACCACCGGCGCGGGCGACGACCATGTAACCATTAATGGAGCGGTCAAGGGCAGCGGCAACCAGATCAATGTGGGCGAAGGCAGCAATACCGTTACGCTGAACGGCGTTGTTGAAGCCGGCAGCCTGAACGTCATGGCTTCCGGCGGCACATATACGCTCATACTCCTGGCTTCCAGCACGGAAGAATTTGCAGGACGTTATGGGCAGTGGTTAAATGGTATTGCGGCTGACGGCCTTATTGCAGGCGGGCTTACGTGCATCAGTTTCGACGGTTTGAATGTTGCAAATCTGGACGCGGACTTTGTGTCGGCGTTTAATGACCTTTTGTACGGCCTGAAGGACCACGTTTCGATCTTGCCTCCGGAACTTGTCGAGCATTTGCATGAGCCTGTCGCTACTTCTGTCGCGCACTTCTCGGCTATGGATGGGGACGCCGGTGCGGAACACCCTATGCAGGACGCGCAGCATGCCGCAGCCGGACATGGAGGCACGCAGGATTCGCCGGTGGGCGCTCATGACGGTCCGATATTCATGACAGGCGATGACAGC
The DNA here is from genome assembly GCF_055387835.1 of Desulfovibrio simplex. Lineage (NCBI taxonomy): Bacteria > Pseudomonadati > Thermodesulfobacteriota > Desulfovibrionia > Desulfovibrionales > Desulfovibrionaceae > Desulfovibrio > Desulfovibrio simplex. The sequence goes on along the minus strand of NZ_AP042377.1, from coordinate 2,817,915 downwards.
CCGCAGGCCACCTTTAGCGCGCAGACGGACAGTACTGTGGTGCATGCGGGGGGTCTTGAGGCTGAGGACATCGCGCAACCAGGCTTTGCCGAGGGCGAGCATGAAGTGGGACCGGCACTGCCGCTTTTCGCCTTTCTGCATGCCCCAGCCGCGGGCATGCCAACGGACATGGCGGCAGACGAAGGGGATGAGTCCCTGCACGACGGTTATCTTGACAATGGAGAGTGCGGAGGCGGCGTCGCCGGGCTTCACGCCGCCATCACGTTGACCCACGGCGATGAGAGCCTTGACAGTCTGTTTGCGGACACTGACCAGCAGACGGTGGAAAGTGGCGAGGCCGGATTCTGGTACGTTGAATCGGGCTCAGATCTGCACGATGTGGCCCTGACCGACATGAACATGATTCTTGTTCACGACGGCCCCGGCGAACATGCCGTTGATGCTCCTGTAGTTGCTGAGGAACGCACACCCGCGGCGCACGAGGCCGTCAGCGCGCCCACGGTAATGGACTCCAGCCAGGAGGCAACGGACAGCGCCGCACGTGAAATGGCAAACTGCTAGAGCGGATTGATTTTGAGAATATGCATTCTTAATGGTTACGGGACGCCCGCTACGGCGGGCGTCTTCAGCCTACGGCTGCCGGGCTGTTGCAAAATAAAATTGCCCGGCAGCGCACAAATACTTTGAGAAGGCCGCCTGGCGTGGCTTCAAAAAACAGTCCGTACCATGCAAAAGAAAGACGGCTGGCTCCACTGGAGCCAGCCGTCTGATTTTTTAGAGTATTTTAACTTTGAAAAAGTGTAAATGCCCTAACGCTGCACGAAAGTGCAACGCGCCACAGCGTGGCGTGGATTCAGCCGAAAATCACATTTTTCGGCTGAATGAAAACTTTGAAATGTGAAGCATTTCAAAGTTAATCTGCTCTAGGGGTAAGGAGCGTATCCAACACATAGCCGCAACAGAAAAAGCGGCCAGCCTTTGTGGGGCTAACCGCTTGATTTTAAATGGTGGGTCGTGCGGGGTTCGAACCTGCGACTCTCTGCTTAAAAGGCAGATACTCTACCTGCTGAGTTAACGACCCATTGAGACGCGCACTATATATACTGACGTTTTGGCTGTCAAGTGGCAAAATGCGTGTCTGACGCGCCCGTAACATTTCCGGCCGCAAAGGCTCATATTTTCTTGTTATGTTCGTATGTTACGCTTGATAGTATTCTCCGTTCCGGGACGGCCCGGCTGCCCATAGGGTGCCGGTTGCCCATGCTAGCCCTTCTTTTCCTGTTTGGCCCAGGTGTCGCGCAGCGTCGCCGTGCGGTTGAAGACGGGGCGGGCATCCGTGCTGTCCTTGTCCTTGCAGAAATACCCCAGGCGCTCGAACTGAACCTTGTCGCCCACAGGCAGGCCCGTCAGGGCAGGTTCCAGCAGACCCTCGACAACACTGAGGGACTGCGGATTGATATGGTTCAGAAATGTCTGGCCTTCGGGGGCCGCATTGGGATTTTCAGCGGCAAAGAGCTGGTCGTACAGGCGCACTTCTGCCGGGATGGCGTGCTGGGCCGATACCCAGTGAATGGTTCCCTTGACCTTGCGGCCGTCCGGGCTTTGGCCGCCGCGGCTTTCGGGCTCATATGCGCAGCGCAGTTCGATCACATTGCCCGCGTCATCCAGAATGGCCTCGCGACAGGTGATGAAATAGGCATAGCGCAGGCGCACCTCCGCTCCGGGGGCCAGGCGGTGGTATTTCTTGGGTGGTTCCATGCGGAAATCGTCTCGCTCAATGTACAGTTCGCGCGAGAAGGGGACCTTGCGGCTGCCGTAGCTCTCATCCTCAGGATGGTAGGGCATGTCGAATTCTTCCACTTGCCCTTCGGGATAGTTTTCAATGACCACCTTGACGGGATCAAGCACCGCCATGACGCGCGCCGCATGGGCGTTGAGGTGTTCACGCACGCAGAATTCCAGCATGGAATATTCCACTGTGGAGTCGGCCCGCGCCATGCCAATGCGGGAGCAGAACTCACGCAGGGCTTCGGCTGGCACGCCCCGGCGGCGCAGGCCGCAGAGCGTGGGCATGCGGGGGTCGTCCCAGCCGCGAACGTGTCCTTCCTTCACAAGCTGGATGAGCTTGCGCTTGGAAAGGACGGTGTAGGTGACGTTGAGACGGGCGAATTCAATCTGCTGGGGGCGGTATGCGCCAAGCGTCTCCAGCACCCAGTCGTACAGTTCGCGGTTGTTGATGAATTCCAGCGTACAGAGCGAATGGGTGATGCCCTCGATGGAGTCCGACAGGCAGTGCGTGTAGTCGTACATGGGGTATATGCACCACGTGTCGCCCGTGCGATGGTGCGCGGCATGGCGGATACGGTACAGCGTGGGGTCGCGCATGACAAGATTGGGCGAAGCCATGTCAATCTTGGCGCGCAGCACGCGCTCGCCATCGGCAAATTCGCCCGCGCGCATGCGGCGGAACAGGTCGAGGTTTTCTTCCACACTGCGGTTGCGCCAGGGGCTTTCGCGGCCCGGCTCGGTCAGCGTGCCCCGGTACTCACGGATTTCTTCCGCCGAAAGATCGTCCACATAGGCTTTGCCCATTGTGACGAGCTGTTCGGCATAGGCGTACAGTTGCTCAAAATAATTGGAGGCATAAAATTCCCTGTCCTGCCAGTCGCCGCCGAGCCAGCGCACGTCCTCGCGTATGGAATCGACGTATTCCTGCTCTTCTTTTGTGGGGTTGGTGTCGTCAAAGCGCAGGTTGCACAATCCGTTGAACTCGTTGGCAACGCCAAAATTCAGGCAGATGGACTTGGCGTGCCCAAGGTGCAGATAGCCGTTGGGCTCGGGAGGAAAGCGCGTATGAACCCTGCCGTTATAGCGGCCTGTGGCATTGTCTTCAATGATACGGGCACGAATGAAGTCCACGCCGGGCCTGTTTGCGGTGTCCGCCGCCGTGTCGGTGGCGTTGGTGCAGCGGGTGTCGGCGGTGGGGGTCATGTTTTTTGTCTCGGGGGCCATGATGCGCTCCATTACTTCCTGGCGATAATGTAAACTGTAAAACTACGCCAAGCCGGGGCAGGGGTCAATCGTGCGCATGCGGCCCGCCGGGACGTTGCAGGGCGATTGCGGCCTGCTTTGCTGAGATGCCTTCTGTTGCTGGCAGCCGTGGTTGTGGCAATCACGACAGGCCGCCACGACAGGCCGTGGGCAAAAGAACAAAAATCCCCGCACGCTTGACAGCCATGCCAACCTGGGCTAGCTTGCACTTCTGCATTCCGGGCGCAGTGCGCCCTAAAGCGGAGAGGTGTCCGAGTCGGCCGAAGGAGCTCGCCTGCTAAGCGAGTATACGGGCTTAAACCTGTATCGAGAGTTCAAATCTCTCCCTCTCCGCCACATAGCAAGTAAAACCGCCAAGTTATCTGATGATAATTTGGCGGTTTTTTGCGTTCAAAGGAGGCGTGCTTTTAGCGAGTACATGGCCGCATCCATACCGTTGTCCATACTTTGGCTCAAGGCTCTGCAAAAATATGCCTAAGGCATCGGCAAATTGAAACGATGTCTATGAATCACACATAGATAAAATGGTGCTCAAAATACTCCGTAATTTTCCTCTCTGCTAGTCATGACCCATTTGAATAAATGCTCCCAAGATGGTGCTAATGGTAAGCCTTGTGTCTGTATTTCTCCTGAACAAGGGCCACAATGGCAGGAGTAACAAAAACTCCAATATGTTACGTATACCAATGGCTCCCCATTGATGAGAATCGCATTTTTTCCATCCACAATTTTCGGCGTGAAAAAGCGGCAAGCTGCCATAATGGCGGCTTGCCGCTTTTTCCGCGAGTACGCTACTTGACCTACCATTCTAGAAGTTGGGCTGGTCATAGCACTTAAGCTCTACACTTTGGTGTTGGGTTCTATCTCTGGCCCATTTGTCCCCCCGCCTTCAATCAGGCTTTGGCCGCTCGCCAAGAATCCCGGCATATCTTACGGGTCTGTCCGGGCAAATTTCAATGGCCCTTGTTTTTGCCTCCTCAAATGATGCATATGCAGCGTTTTCACCTATTATACTAAAAAGCTTAACAGGAGGGATGAAGTCCAGTTTGTAGCTGGAAATCATTTTTTCTGTACCGATATATATATCATAGGGCTGGCAAATAAAAAAACGGGCTTGGGCTTGCATGACGGTTGCTTCTTTCTCTGTCAATCGAACGCCTATTGTATAGCAATCACCACCATTGCAATTCCCGTTCATTCCGGACATTTTGATATCCATTCCAGGAATATTATATATTTCTATTAGATCAACACCCTCGCACGGAATTCGCACTTCGTTCAATTCTTCAGCATGAACAGATAACGGTGGCAAGAAAACGATTAATAGTATAAATATTATGTTAGTCAGCATAGATATCCTTTGTCCATACTTCAATTTTTAGATTGTAGGAATCAGTAGGAGCATCGACAGAAATATGCCAAGAACCAGGGCTGCCTGTAAATTTGAATAAATGCCCCCAAGATGGTGCTAATGGTAAGCCTTGTGTCTGTATTTCTCCTGAACAAGGGCCAGCCCTTACAACGGCAGGAGTAACAAAAACTCCAATATTTTTTACGTATACCAATGCCTCCCCATTGATGGGGATGTCGCGGTTTTCCCATCCGCTGTAATGCCCGGCGCTCAGTGAAATGCCGACAGTAACCTTGCGGTATTGGGCCAGAGTTTTTCTGTCGCCCAGACCCTGCTTTTCAGCCTGTGTGTGAAAAGAGCGCATTTCGGAATCGTTGAGCGGTGGCGGTGCGTTGGGTGGGGCCTCAAAACGGGGAGAGCTAAGGCCATCAGCCCATGCTGGATTCCACGGCTTGTTCGCGCTTTCCGCTATCAGCCTTGCACCGCAGGACGTGCGGCAATCATGCACGGCAACGGGCATATCATGATCAAATGTATTTTCAGTGCCCTCGACAATTTTATGGACGCCGCCACACCTGGGACATGTCACCTGATCCCCGACACGCGCCACGGGCACACCAAGATAGCTGAAAGTCATTGATCCACTGATAACCTGACCACCGTGCGTTGTTCTGTCTCCCAACACAATAATGTGTCGTCCGTGAATGGTATAGGTCATGCAACCTCCCCGGCGCGATGCTGGTGCCGCAAGTTTTGTGAGAAGCCTAGGATACTTGAGGAAAAATGGAACAGTGGCGGAAAAAGCGCCTGTCGCTGAGTGTAGCGTGGTAATTTTTATCATGACTTTAATATATAGGCAGTAAATGCATAAAATCTATAATACACGATATCCAACGAACCTGGCTCCACATTTGAGCATGAACAATAGGTAATATATAGTTGTTAAGGCACGTATCACTCGCGTTAAGTATGGACATATTGATCTGATTTTTCTGGCAACTGCCCAAAATTCAGCTTTACGTGCAGGGCTGTGTCAAACATGGCACAAGCTGTGCGGCGGCTAAAAGACCAGGAGGCGGCGAATTTGAAGCGACCCTCGGTAGGTAGCTATCAGTCATGCTTATCGTCAGCGCCAGTAGCCGCAAAAAAGACGGGTCCCGCGAAGTAACCCGCCTTTCTCGTTTATCAAACCCCCGCTAGCCGTCAGCCTGTTCGAGCTCCTTGCGTGGTGCTATTGGCTGAACCACCTGTTCGATGACCCCCGCAAGGTGGTCAAGCCGGGGATCAATGCCACGCAAGTAAATGTCGGTTGTGGTAGCCCGCTGGTGTCCTAATAGCCTCTGGATAGCCGTCAGGTCTGTCTGCTGTGATTCCACAAGGCTCACGGCAAAGAAGTGTCTGATGGCATGAAAGCCGAAAGGGCTGACCCCAGCTTCTTTGCACAGTCGGCCCAGCATATATTTCATCGCGGGTTGGCGCATTTCGAACGGTTTTCCGGTGGTTGGATTGATGAAAAAGTACTCGGCATCGCCAGTCACCAGTTTTTGAGCGTCCAGTATGGTTTTTAGCGTGGACGTTACGGGCTTTACAATCTTCGAGGTAGGCTCTGCTGGCGCTAGAAAACGTCAAGGCCTGAGGCATAGCTGTGACGGTCAGCAAGCGCTTTTTTTCTTCGACCTCCCATCCCCGTGCTTTTTTCTTGTTGAAAATGTTTTCTGATAACTCAGTAGGGTTACTTATAGTTGCGGGGCTTCATAAAATTGAGCAGGATTTAATCCTATCAATGCTGAAGGAGGCTATATGCGGACGACACAGCAATTCAGCATCACACTGCCCAATGAGATGGCAAATGTGGTCAAGGCAAAGGTGCAGGCTGGTGAGTATGCGACAGAAAGTGAAGTTATCCGTGATGGGCTTCGCGCTCTGATGGCGCGTGACAAGGCAGTCGAAAACTGGCTTCAAGCTCAAGTCGGGACGGCTTATGACGCCCTTAAGGCGGACCCTTCCCGTGCGGTCAATGTTACTCAAGTGCGCGCTCGTCTTGCAGCGGAGCACGCCAAACGATAAGCTATCGTGTCATTTTTGCCCCGGAAGCAGTGGAGCAACTCGCCGCTTTGTACAACCACATTGCCGATGCGGCATCATCCGACATCGCCAATAAATACCCCATACTTGGCCTTTGGTAGGTGTGGTTCTATTGACAGCATTTTTGTGTGGCTTGAGCCTGCGCCCCAAAAGGGATATATTTCGCGTCAATGCAACTGCGGGAGGTTGATAGTAAATGCAAATATTGATTGTTCTTTCCAGTGATTCTCCGGAAATTAAATGGAATGCCGTACGATTTGGCAATTTCCTTTTAAATGCAGGAGAAGAAGTCACGCTCTTTCTCAATGGCTCCGGCGTTGACCTGTATCAAGGCGATTCCGCACAATTCCCTATAGCGGAGGAAGCAAAAATGTTTGCCCTAAGCGATGGAGTACTCGCCGCTTGAGGGAAATGTATGCTCGTCCACGGTGTGGGCGAAAGTGAATATGTAAAGCAATCCAGTATGAAAGCTCTTTATGAGTATGTAAAACAAGCTGATAAGATATTAAACTACTGATTATTGAGCCCATTAGAGCAATCTTTAGTGGGCTTTTTTATATAATCAGCGCCTTTTTTAGTGGGCTGTTTAATGGATGGCCTTTTAGTCCTTTACAGAAAGTGAAGTTATCCGTGATGGGCTTCGCGCTCTGATGGCGCGTGACAAGGCAGTCGAAAACTGGCTTCAAGCTCAAGTCGGGACGGCTTATGACGCCCTTAAGGCAGACCCTTCCCGTGCGGTCAATGTTACTCAAGTGCGCGAGCGCCTTGCAGCGGAGCACGCCTAACGATAAGCTATCGGGTCATCTTTGCCCCGGAAGCAGTGGAGCAACTCGCCGTTTTGCATGACCGCATAAAGTATGCATTTGATATTTTTGTGTACAGAGTTCCGGGGAAATAAAATTAGAAATTTGGAGAAACTCCATTTTCAACAAAGAGGGACAAGCAATGCAAATTTCTGATGGGGAAATTAACTGGTTTTATACTATGGAAGGGCAGGGAGAACCAGTTCTCTTTCTGCATGGAGGCTTTGATACCTGCGTCAATTATTCAAATTTGTTTGCGGAATTGGTGGATGACTTTTGCGTTATTGCTGTGGATAGGCGCGGACACGGAAGAACGGCGGATACGGATGCGCCGTTCGACTATGCCCTGATGGCGGAAGAGTTGGCTTCGTTCACCCGTAAGTTAAATTTGTCGTCGTTTCATGTCATCGGTTATAGCGACGGTGCAAACATCGGTCTGCACATGGCAAGCCGTTTTCCGAAAATGATAAAAAGCCTCATCGCCATATCTGGAAATTATAAGGGATCGTCCGGTATGTCTGAAGGCTGTCTGAAAATGTTTGACGCGCTATCTGTAGCCTTTGTACGGGAGCATATGGCGGAAGTACTTGAGCAGTATGCCGAATTGAATCCAAAACCCGCACCGGAAACTTTTATCGCCAAAACAAAAAAGCTTTGGAACCAAGAAAGCATCATCAGCAGGGAACTCCTGACGACCTTACAGGTGCCTACACTCCTTGTAGGCGGAGATCGGGATATGATACTGCCGGAACAATTTGTGGAAATGAAAGCACTTATTCCTGATTCTTCCTTGCTGATGCTGCCGTATTGCGGTCATTTTGTTTTTCAGGATTTCGCTTGGAGTTCCACTGCGTCTTTTGCTGTGCGTCTGTTTAAGGAATTTTTGTCCGCGCGCTTCGCTGAACATAATACGGATTTTATCTGATTTTGGACAAAAACTTCGAAAAAAGTCATTTGAAAGTATTCATCCTCAAAGTTTAAGACACGCTCATCCATACCGGTGTCCATATTTTTTGCATTTACGGCGGTGTCCGGGTATGTAGCTGAGTGCAAATATGGCATTGAAATGCTTATAATTATCTGAAGCCATTATCTAATAGAAAATCAGTCAATTCGATTGTAAGCGAGTATACGGGATTAAGCCTGTACCGAGAGTTAAAATCTCTCCCTCTTCGCCACATAGCGAATAGCCGCCAAGTTATCTGATGATAATTTGGCGGCTTTTTGCGTTCAAAAAAGGTATGTGTACAATTCTCTGCCCACTCTCTAACTAAGGAGGGGAGGGCGAAACGAGGGGTTACCCCAGATTCATTGTTTAAAATGAATATCTAAAAGATATGCTGGCACGCCATGCATCTGTGGCGTTAAGTCCGTGACTGTTGCCTTTTTTGTCATATCCTCCCCACATGCTGTAGCTGTCATCCAGCCACAGATGGATATAACCAAGGTGTATCCACATATCCAAGTTTTTGTAGATGTCGTAATGGGTATCAAGGTTGACCTCCATTCCCGAATCCTCTGTGGTGAGATACGTTCCGTAAGAGTTGAAGTCGCTCAGGCCGGTGGCTTTGCCCTGTCCCTTGTAGCTGCGGGTACCGGTGATATAGCCGGCCATGGCGGGATCGTTGGTGCCCCGGAAGTAGTTGACGCGGAGGTTGTGTTTCAGGTCTTCCACAAAGGAAATATCCATTACTCTTGCGCCAAAACCCCATGTGCCCACAGCATTGTAACCCATGATGCCGTCATTGGAGAGCCAGGGTTCGCCCCATGTGCCCAAGGTTGACAGGTTGTAACCACCGCTGCCAATGGAAACGAAAGGCATAATTTCGGAACCGTTTTTGATGTTTCCGTCATCACCGCTGCTCCACCAGCCTACCAGGCCGGGAGTGCCCCAATCTGTCTTGTATTCGGCAAGACCGCTGAGCATCCAGCCTGAACGATCGTATTCCTCCCTGCCGGTGGTCACACTTCCATAGTTGAAATCCCAGGAAAAACGGAAGGGATCAGCAATGGTGATTTTGCCGGTAAGGCCAGCCCATATGGCGGTGGAATAAGCGTCAGCGCGCAAAAGGTGCCTGGCATTATCGTCAAGGGCGCCGGGAGGGGCCACAAGGGCGGTGGTATTGCGGCGAACGTCTATGGGGCTTGCACCGTTATAGGCTTTCGAGCCTGATGCGATTTCGGTGGCGAAGTTTACATTTGTTCTATCGAAATTTTCGCCAATGGCGCCGGCCATCACCCAAGGTGTAATTTTTACTCCTTCAAAGTCGAGGGGCATGACCAGGCCGAAAAAATCAACGTTATCCAGATAGTCGTCGGAAACTCTGGTATCCAGTGTATTGGCGGCACTGGCATTGTCGTTATAGGCACGCAGCCAGAAAGTGGTGAGCGACACGTTGTCGTTGAACTTGTAGCTGGCGGTAATGCCCGCGCCGTCTTCCATCAGGATGGCGCTCCCAAAGGTTTCGCTGGGAAGGTAAAAACCCTGAATGCCCATACGCAGCTTGAGATCTGTGCTGGGCACCATCCAGTCGATGTAGGCACGCTTGAGTTCAACAACTCTGCCGTCAGCGCCAAGCGCTCCGCCGCCACCGTAGAGCGAGTTGGAGGCGCCCCAGACGCTGTCGCCCATTTCAAAGAAAACGGTTCCGGAAAGCGTTTCAGACGCCACGGCGGTAAGTTCAAGGCGCACGCGTTGGCGGGCCTCAAAATTGTCTTCTATGCCATGTCCTGCGGCGCGGTAGTTGCCCACAGCGTTCTTACCGTCACGTCCTTTGCTGACGAATTTTCCGCCGCTCCCCAGGTCGAAGTTCATTAACCACTCGCCCTTGACTTTGAAATCAATGGCCGAAGCAGCACCGACACCCCCCAGAACCAGGCTGGCTGCAAGAACGAGTGTAGTAATTGTTTTCATGCACCACTCCTATTCCTGTAATACGGTTATTTTTAAATAAAAATGGGAACCAGATCTGGATTTTCAGAGACAAGTCCACAAAAGACCGCCGTCTCCACAGCGGGTAACAGGGGGCAGTCATCAGGCCATTGCGTAAGGTTGCTTTTGTCGTCGCCAGAGCGCAGCGTTCTGGAACAGCCCGCAGCATTTCACCTTCGTATATGAAAGTTTCATCTTCCAGCCGCAGGTCCCAGGGCTTCCCTTGGCGTTCGCCATAGAATTGCGTTGCGCCGGGGAGCCAGAAGCTGTGGCTGTCCGCGCCGAATGAAGCGCGGCTGAGGTGCAGGCGTGTTTTGTCCGTGCAGGGCGCACCCGAAGAAGGGCAGAAAGCCTGCCTGCGGCGAGAGGCGGCAATGCCGGGGAATGTGGGGTGGGCTTTTGTTTTGTATAACCTGGCCCGTCTGATGCTGTTGGCAGACGGTATCCCCAAGGGGCCAGGATGGTGGATGAGGCACGGCTTTCTGTCCCAGCACTGGCAACAGACGACGAGGCGGAGCTAGGGGGTGCGGAAGAAAGAAATCGAAAGATGTTGTGCGCGTTACTGGAGCAGGGATTTCCCGCTCCTGATGCTATGTGTACAGCGCCCGATTTGTCAGCAAGATCGGCAACAGCTTGAGAATGTAGGATTTTGTCCCGGTGCAGGCGTACATTTGGGATCACTGTGGCGTCCGCATCCTGTCGGGAATGCCCTTTTGCCTTTGCTCCCTTTTCCAGAAAGGGGGCCAAAGTGCGGCAGCTTTCAAGTTGAGCCTTTTCATCGACGTCCATACTGTATCGGGCCCGGGCCGGATGGTATGCACAACCGAGCCTGGCCGGGCCAGTGCCTACGAGCGAAATAGGGCGCCCATTTGCAGAAGCGGGCGTCTGTATCCGGCGGCCAAGGCGTGCCGCACAGCCCTGTATGGCTCTGATTTGCAGAGTTTCGTCACACTGCCAACACAGACCGTCGCAGTCTTCTTCCTGCACGGTGCCGACCGGGGCCACGGTGCCGTCAGCGGGGATACGGCCCAGCTCTTTCATACTCCGCGCACCGTATGCCATGGAGGCCATGCCGCTGTTCTGATCTGATGCGCCACGGCTCCCGGCGATTTCGGGGCCTTTGCAGCCCTGGATTATACAGGAGGGAATTTCTCCATAGCCTTCCCCGGCGGCGTCCTGCACCATCACATGGCCGGTTTTTTGGGCAAGCCCCCAGCTCATGCGTACTGCCTCATCATAATTGAGGTCACGGTGTATTGCGTTTTTTCAGCAAGAATATTGTTCCGGCGAATTTCTATTGGCCCTTTGGGCATGAAGCCGATGCGCTTGAAACCAGGTTCACGGGCTGTCCAGGCGGGACCGCGTCCGTAGTTGCCGTCACTGGTGGCAATAACGGTGGTGTCGCCGGTTTTTGTCTTTGCCGCAGAGGCTTCAAGGCTGTTATGTGTAAGGCTTTGTGGTGGCAGGTGAATTTTGTGTGCAAGGCAGCCCCCGGTAGGGTGGGGGCCGCCAAGCACTTTGAAGGCGTTTAGCCCGAATCGTTTGGATTCGTTCTTGACGCATACGTTTTTCAGTCCACGCTCGGCTGAAAGCCCTGGCAGTCGGTTCAGAGGCGTGGGTTTGTATTCTTTGAACGTGGCGTGGAAGAGTCGTATGGTTTCAGCAACCGCAGGGGACAGTGTTGAAAGGTCGGCACCTGTGCGGGGAGTTTTTGGGTAAGAGTTCAGGCGCGTCCTGATAGACATGTTGACCTCGGGGTAACAATTCCAGAAAAATACGGCTAAAACCTTTCATCCCACTGTACGCAAAAAAAAGGCCAAATTGAGTATGTGAAAAAAATGCCAATAATGCAGGTATAGTGCGGAGGTTTGGAGAGATGGGGATAAAAAAATTTGCTTCGCAAAATGAGAAAATTCTTATTTCGAGAAGCATTTCTGAAAGTAAAATTCTTAAATTGAGAAAGACTGAAGTTTGCGATAGCGACCTTACCCCACTGCATATACCATTTGTAAATTAGTGATTCCCGATGGGTTGCAGGTTATACTCTTTGCACGAAATTCTTCCGGTGTTAGCCAGCCCAATGAGTTGTGCGCAGCAACTTGGCGATATGGAATAATGCAATAAAACTTGTGGCTACCTATTCAAGTTGAAAATCTACTTTGACTTTATACAGCTGGGTTGCTGGAAGATTCAAAACAGCGATGCCAGTTTTTTCGCTAATGCCGTCAATAACAGCGCATAGCGTCTCCCATGAAGGCGCTATGCAGGTAAACCAAACGTTATATTCGTGGCTGCGTAAATAATTATGGGTGACGCCAGGATGAGCGTTGACCTCAGCCACGAAAGCATCAAGTTTATCGGGCGGAACTTTTGCCGCACAAAGCGTACTTTTGAAGCCGAGTTTGGCGGAATTGAAATTTGCTCCAACTCTGCGAATGGTTTTTTTTTCCTTCATTTTTTGGACACGGGCAAAGGCCTCTTCTTCCGATATTCCTACAGTTCTCCCAATAGCGGCGTATGGGCGTGATTCCAATGGAAATGAACTCTGGATAATATTCAGGATGCGGCGATCAGCGGCATCGAGCATGCCATCCGTATGTGGTTCAATGGAACCGCCATCCAGTTCCAATCCCGGTACAACTGTGGTTTTGCCTGATGTCATGTGTATTCTCTTCGTGCGATAATAGTTTGTCCGGCAAACACTTTTTCTCCGACAGCAACGGAAGGTCGAAAGTTTTCCGGCAGATACAAGTCAACCCTGGAGCCGAACTTGATCATGCCAACACGTTCACCGCGCTTTAATTCATCAGTTTCATCCACGCGGCACACGATGCGTTGCGCTACCAGTCCAGCAATCTGCACCATGACAAAATTGCCTTCCGGGGCATTAATGGAATAGGCGCACCGTTCATTATATTCAGACGCTTTATCCAGGGAGGCATTGAAAAACTTCCCTGGATAGAAGGAAATGGCGGAGATTTTTCCGGCAACCGGCATTCTGTTCACATGCACGTTGAAAAGGTTCATGAAAACACTGATGCATGTGCGCGATTGACCGGAAAAAGGATCACGCTCTTGGCGAATTTTGACGATTTTTCCATCAGCGGGACTGACCGCAATGCCTTGTTCGTTTGGAACCACTCTTTCGGGATCGCGGAAAAAGTGAGCTGCAACCCATGTGACGAGAAGCAAAAGAACCACCAAAGGCCAGTAGCCAACAAACGCAAAAAGCATGGCGGAAAAAGCGCATAAGCATATGAAGGGCAATCCTTCAAGCGCGAGGCCGGGAGAAGGTTTTCTCATAAGATTTCACCGATAAATAAGTTGGTGCCGCACTACGCAAAGTAGCGCCTAGTTTTTTGAGAGTGTAAAGCTTATAGTAGCTTCAAGGTCAAGCTGATCCAGAAAAATTTTTATGGCGGGTTAAAATGAAAATAGGCGAACTGGCAAAACTTTCAGGTATTCAAAGTGCTACGATACGGTTTTATGAAAAAAAAGGCCTACTGGATGCGCCCAATCGCTCCGGTTCAAACTACAGACTGTACGGAAAGCAGGATTTTGAGAAACTGCGCTTCATCAAGCACTGCCGCCAGCATGGTATGGGCCTGTCCGACATCCGTCTGCTTCTGGTTTATAAGGATAATCCGCAGTCAGGATGTGCCTTAGCCAACTCTATTGTTAAAAAACATATTGCCAATGTGCGAGAGCAGATTGAGTCTTTGACTCGTTTAGAGGGAGTGCTGGAAGAATTGCTCGACTGCGGCAGAAAAAAACCTGGACGTGGGATACTGGAAAGTTTGAATAACGGGGGCCAACTACTCTGATCCTCCCCCCTAAAAGTATGTCACTGAAAAGTTAGTGTTCCTGACATAGGAGCACAAGAATGAAACGTAGCAGATTCACCGAAGAGCAGATTATTGGGATACGGCTGACGCCCGACAGTAAGTCTGGCCCGTGACATTGCGGGGTGGAGTTGCTCCTGTTAAACTGGATGCTTGGCTTATGCGGAACGGATAAACGCCCGCGGCGATAAGGGCCTGGGGCGCGTACTGCTGAGGCAGTGACAGCGCGAGTCACGTCGAGCGAGATAAAACAATTGAGGGTGGAAGCCGAATTGTCGGTTCCGCGTTTGCGGGAAGAAGCGATCTTACTTCCTGTGCCGCTTGGGTGCGTCGAGGGCCAAACTGATTGGCGCTGTGGCGGCTCAATTTTTTGAAAAAGATCAGAATGGTATCTGTCAGGGGAGTGCTCGAACAGTTGGGGCAAGCTCATTTGCCCAACGGCTGGAAGGCCGCTGTTTGATGAGCTGGAAGTCCGGTGTTGAGCGCACCTCTTTTCACTATGTGGAATTTTTGTGATGAGAAAGGAAAGGGAAGGTACGATGAGGACGCAGGTTTCTTTGAACGCAGTATTTGCCGCAGAAAAAATAGTTTATTCGGCTCTCAAGCCCACACAACTGATGCCATACCAGAACCTTTCCCAGATAATTGGTTGCCAGGCGTATGTTAAGCATGAAAACCAGCAACCGGGAGGGAGCTTCAAAATCAGGGGCGGCATCAACCTCATGCACCACCTGAAACGGGAAAACGTGAAAGGGGTTATTACGTTTTCAACAGGAAATCACGGAATTTCCATTGCTTCATCAGCGCAGCGATACTCCATAGACGCCACAATCGTTGTTCCCCAAAACAGCAATCGGGTTAAAATACAAGCCATGCGTGAAGCCGGCGCCAAAGTGCTGGAAGAGGGAAAAACCTTTGAAGAAGCGGCGGCGTTTGGTCTCGAGCATCAAAAAAAGCATGGCCTGCGTTTTGTCCATGCCGCAAACGAGCCTCATTTAATAAATGGCGTGGGTACGGAATTTACTGAAATTTTACGCGAATTGCCGGATATCGACGCCATTGTTCTGCCATTGGGCGGCGGAAGCGAGGTCGCTGCCGCTGTGACTGTTTTTAAGCAGATCAACCCGGCGATAGAGATATACGCCGTTCAGGCGGCTTCGTCCCAGGCCGCGTACCTTTCCTGGAAACAGGGCGAAGTGTGCAAATCAGACAATGGAACATTTGCAGGCGGATTTGCGACAGGTGAAGGCTTTACGTTGCCGTTCAGCATTTACAAAGACCATCTGTCTGATTTTGTGCTTTTGAGTGAAGACGAAATTTTGCAGGGTATTCAGATGGCAATGTATTACACAAGAAATATGGCTGAAGGGGCGGGGGCATCCACTATTATGGCCGCAATAAAGCTCAGGGACCGGCTCCAGGGAAAAAAAGTCGTTCTGCAAATGAGTGGGGCGAATGAAACCATTGACGTGATCAGAAAGTCGCTGTCCACGCCGCTCAGTGAGGTTTACGCTTAACGTTACGCTTAATTTCAGCTTTCCATAATGGTTGTCCCATTCAAGACACTATGGGCTTGTATTTGAATTTACCTGCTAATTTAGATAAATAGCGTAAGTGTTAGTCAGTTTTTCTGCTTTGTGGCGTTGTGATCTTGTGGCCGATGGCGGCGCTGACGATTTGGGAGGAGCGGCGGCGGTGGCGGGACATTTCCAGGGTAACTGATACTCAGTGACATGCGTTCACACGTTTTGTTGTCGCATAATTTTCTGTGCATTTGCTGCTATATGAAAAAATGCAAAAGCGAACTGAACATTATGCGATAGGTGCGAGGCATGAAAACTATTTTTCAATTCTCAGCGCAAAGAGGTATTATCAAATAAGATATACGGATTTATCTTCATTGTTTTCAATGTAAACTACTGCGCTGTTCATGTGCTTGCTCTTGATGCCGAACGTGAAGGACTGACGGTAGATGCTTTCATCTATATAGCATGAGGCGACACCTGGAAGGAATATCCTGCCGCCGTCAGCAGGGCATCCAGGTTGGCGCGATACGCGCCGGCAACGTCCTGGGGCACCAGATCGCCCATAAGCCCTTGCCAGATGATGCCCTGAATGAGCGGCGCCATGATCAGTTGCGGATGTTCGCATACAGGGCCGCGAAGTCCCACCTCACGCATATGGCGCTGCAACGTGGCAAGTGTGCTGATAATCTGTTCATGGTAGGGCCGCACCAGCGATGGATTGTGCAGCCCTTCGGCATGGATGAGGCGAATGATCTGCATGCTGCGGGAGATGCCGTTATTCTCCAGAAAGGGCTGGGCCATGCGCAAGAGGCGCTCGTGCAGGGGAAGTTCCGTGCGGGCCAGCGTATCCCTTACGCTCTGGTGCAGGGCAAGAAGGTCTTCAAGCACCAGAGTGTTAAAGATATCCTTTTTGTCGGCGAAATGAATATATATGGTTCCCTTGGCGACTTTGGCGGCGCGGGCTATGTCTTCCACCCGGGCTGCGGCGAAGCCGTGCGCCGAAAAAACCTCCAGGGCCGCATCCAGAATGGCCCGACGGCGGGCTTCGTTTTTTTTCTCGCGTTTCGTGGGCTCAGGCCGCACGGGTGTTTCCGACATGTCTATCTCCTGCGTTGCGGCGCGGGCGCGAGCCACACCAGTCCGGCCATGAGGAAGTACGCCCAGCCTCCGGCCCAGAACAGTTCGTTGAATCCTACAAGAAAGCCCTGGCGCGTCACTTCCTGATTGATCCATGCCGTGGCCTGCATAGCGCTCATGCCCATACCTTGCAAACCCTGCATGGCCTGGGAAAAAGCGAAGCTGGCGTCGGTCATGCCTTCGGCAAAGCGTACATGGTGCAGGGCCTCCAGACGTTCCCACTGGGTCATGACCAGCGAAGAACCTATGGAACCGCCCAGGGTGCGCAGGCAGGAGGAAAGACTCGTGGCGCTGGCCACATGGCTGCTCGGTATGCCGTTGAGGCTGAGGCTGGTCAGGGGCATGAAAAAAAGAGCGACGGCCAGGCCTTGCACAAATTGTGGCCACATGACGAAGGATACGTCCATATTGGGGGAAAAATAGCTGCGCCAAAAAAAGCACAGCCCGAAGACCACAAAACTGATGCTGGCCAGCACGCGCATGTCCAGCTTGGCGGCATTTTTCCCTAAAATCGGCGAGATAAAAAGAGAAAATATGCCAATAGGAGCCAGGGTGAAACCTGCCCACATGGAGGTGTAGCCCATGCGCGTCTGGAGCATCATGGGCATGAGCACTACCGATGCGAAATACAGCATGAACCCCAAAAATATGCAAATAGTACCCACAGTGAAGCTGCGGTGGCGAAAAAGTGAAAGATCCACCACAGGTTCTTTTTCCGTTAACTCCCATGCTACGAAAAATACCAGAGCGATGGCCGCAACAATGCCTAATCCGAGGATTAAAGGGGAGGCGAACCAGTCATGGTCCTTGCCTTCATCCAGCATCAATTGAAGGGAACCCACGCCCAGCACCAGCAGTATCAGACCAATCTTGTCCACGGGTGCGCGCATCACAGGGGTTTCGCGTCCATCCAGAACTAAACGCAGGGCCAGCAGGCAGAAAATGCCCAGGGGCACATTGACAAAGAAAATCCAGTTCCATGAAAAGTCATCGCAAATATAGCCGCCGAGAATAGGCCCCATAATGGGACCGACCACGATAGTCATGGACCACATGGCCAGGGCGAGGCCGCGTTTTTCCGACGGGTAGCATGCCAGCAGCAGGCTCTGGGACAGGGGAATCAGCGGCCCGGCGGCCGCCCCCTGAAGAATGCGCGCGGCGATAAGCATGGTCAGCGAATGGGAAAGCCCGCAGAGCAGCGACGCCAGCACAAAGAAAAAGGTGGCTATGTTGAAAACGCGCACCTCGCCGAAGCGCCGCGCCAGCCAGCCGGTAAGGGGAATGGCGATGGCGTTGGCGACTCCATAAAAGGTGATGACCAGTGTGCCCTGAGAGGCGGCCACCCCCAGATTGCCCGCTATGGTGGGCAGAGCCACGTTGGCGATGGTGGTGTCCAGAACGGTCATGGCCGTGACCAGGGCAATGCTCACCGTGGCCAGTACGCGCATGCCTCCGGCCAGAGGCTCTACCGGCCTGGAGGCCGCAGGCGGGGCGGGGCTTGCCGCATCCTTTCCGTTGGGGGCAGCTTGCGAAGGGTGACGCACCGGGGAATCCATGAGTTAGCGCTCCATCGGCCTGTTGTCTGGCGGCCTGCTGTCGTGCGGGCTGTTTTCGGCAATGACGCTGCGGATGCGTTCTTCAATGGGCGCCATGTCCGGCTCCGTGCCGCGCGCGGTCAGCGCTTGGGGGAGGGGGCGCTGCCGGGCGATGTCGGTGAGCAGCGGGCCTGAAGCGTCATCAATGTTCACCGTCACCACGGAAGACAGGCCGATGAGCAGCGAATGCCGTTCCGCTTCCCCGCCTTCCAGTTCAATGCGCACCGGCACCCGCTGGACGACCTTGATCCAGTTGCCTGTGGCGTTCTGGGGCGGAATCAGCGAAAACGCGCTGCCTGTGCCGGCGGAAAACCCCGCCACCCGTCCCTGATAGGTCACCCCCGAGCCGTGCATGTCCACGGTAATGGAGGCAGGCTGGCCCACGCGCATGTGCCGCAGCTGCACTTCCTTAAAATTGGCCTCCACCCACAGGCTGTTAAGAGGAATAACGGCCATGAGCGGCGTTCCCGCCGCCACCACCTGGCCGGACTGCACGCTGCGCTGGGCCACCTGCCCGTCCACGGGGCTGCGTATGACTGTGCGTTCCAGCGCCAGCCAGCATTCACGCACCCTGGCGGCAGCCTGGCGCACAGCGGGCTGGTCCTGTACGGGACCGTCCAGCAACTGGGCATCCAGGGCCTGCCAGCGCTGGCGGGCCGCGTCAAGTTGCGCGGCGGCGTTTTTGACCTGCGCGTGGTAGTCCTGCACTTCTTCCAGGCGCACGGCCTTTTCGCGTCCCAAAATTTCGCGGCGGCGAAGGTTGGTCGTGCCCTGGGCCAGGGTCACTTCCGCAACCTTGATCAACGCCAGACTTTCGCGCCGTTGGGCCTGAAGGCGGGCGATCTCCCGCACCACTGAGGCGAGGTCCACCAGCGCGCGATCCAGGGCCAGGCGCGCGTCGTCATCGTCCAGGCGCACCAGGGGCTGCCCGGCGCGCACGCTGTCCGTATCGTCAGCCAGCACCGCCACCACACGTCCTGAAATCTGGGGAGTGATGCGCACCACATTGCCGGAAACATAGGCATCGTTGGTGGTTTCCTCAAAGCGCCACACAAAAAACCAGCATGCTGCCCATGCCAGCAGGCCCACCGTTATAAGCAATCCCAGCGCAAGCATTATCCGTGTACGCCTGGGCGAAGATTGCCCCTCCTTTGTGGGGAGCTCCTGAGCCTGGGGGGAAGGGATGGATGTGGATTCAGACATGGTAAACCCCTCAATAAAACTGACTGGTCAGTTTTATTGAGGGCGGCCTCAAAAAGCAAGAGAAAATTTTGACGGAAGCCCGCGTTCTGCGGATCATTGTTCAGGCGTTATACGGAAAAATGCTGCTGTATACTGCTGATCTTGCGAAAAAAACTGCCGTACTTTCAGTGTTGGACAAGATAATGAGGCCATTTTCTATGGTGCGCGATGACGAGGAGTATGTCTGCAAATGGTGAAGCGCCAGGCGCGCAACGGCCATGCTTGGCATTTGAACTACGGTTACCTTGAAAATAGGTATCCATACTTTTGCATTAATGACAGGACAGGGGTGTGACTGAGTGCAGATAGGGCATGAAATGTTTGTAATTGAATGAAAAAATTGTCTAATAAAAATAGTCAATCCGACAGCCAGGCACATATACGTCCTTAAACCTGTATCGAGATTTCAAATCTCTCCCTCTCAGCCATAGAGCAAATGGAAACGGGATTCCTGAACAGGTAAATCGCCGTTTTTGCGTTTGAAAAGATGCATATTTACAATTAATGAAGAGATCATTAACTTCTCTTCTTATACAAGAAATAATTACGCGGTGCAGTAAAGTAACTTCCGGAGAATGACTTATGAAATATTTTGCCTATGGTTCTAACATGTCGGAACCAAGATTGCAGAAACGAGTGCCCGGCGCGGTCCTGATGGGGCTTTTTACTCTCAAGGAGCATTCTATCAAGTTTCATAAAGTGAGTAAGAAGGACGGGTCGGGGAAATGCGATTGCCAGTTTACTGGAAATTGTAAGGACTATGTTTTCGGTGCGTTATTTGAAATTCCAGAAGATGACGAAGCCAAGTTGGATAGTTTTGAAGGCTATGGGCATGGCTATGACAAGAAGACTGTTACAGTGAGCAATTGTAAAGATGAATCTTTCAAGGCTATTATGTATTTTGCAACTCAAACAAATCCGTCTCTGCAGCCTTATTCCTGGTACATGTACCATGTTATTCATGGAGCAACGGAAATAGGGGCTCCGGATGATTATTTCGAATTTCTTAGGTCAGTAGAATGCATTGACGATCCGGACAGGAAAAGAGATGAAAGGGAACGTGCGCTATATGTCAGTGATACCGCAAGGCCTTATTGAAAATTTATGATGATTTTTATCCTGATAAAACAATCTTGGATTAGGTAAGAACAAATTTTATATGAAAAAAAACAAAAAAATAGCGCTGATCCCGCTCGTTCCAATCCTTGTCCTTTTGATCGCACTATCAGGGTGTGGCGTCAGATCCATTTCTGATTCTGGCTACCGTGCGGAGCACAGGGGAAATGCCGGGGCCGGCAATCCTTTTTATAGTGGAGAGCTAAGCGAGTTCGCAGTGTTGGGCATTGACGCGGGCGTTGCGGCTTCGCAAGAGGAAATCAATCGTTCCCTGGCCGGGAAGCAGAAGCTTATTTTGCCCAAAGGTTCCTCACTGATGCTTGTCCAATCCGGCGCGCTGATGCCGGATGAGGAGATGCTCAGAGCCTTGGAGCAATATTATGACGTCGCAGCGTTTTCCGGGGTTCCCACAGGGCGCGATGGCGGCAACTACGCCACAGCCTTGCGATTGGCGGCGGCAAAAGGCGGCTGCGATACCATTATGGTTTATTGGGGAACGTTGGAAACAGCGCAAAAAAGCAAGGGGACAAAAGCCTTGTCGTGGATGCCCTTCGTCGGCGGCATGATTCCCGATGAAGAACAGGAAATGCGCATCCGTTTGAAGGTCGCGCTTCTTGATGTAAAAACTGGCCAGTGGGAGGCCTTTTCCCCCCGGCCATTTCAGGATACGGCGGTCAGCGCCCGGTATTCACGCGAGTTCGCGGATCAGGGGCAGGTCGCTGGCCTTAAGGCCAGCGCATATGCCGACGCTGTTGATACTATGGTTAAAAAATACGCCCAATAGTTTTTGCAGGCCAAAATCTGTCCGCATCATTTTGCCCGCCGGGCATTTCCAGGCGATGCCGATTTTTGCCCGATGGATCGAAATGCAGTGATATGCTGTGTGGAAAGTTCGTTGTGCGTATGGTTTTTATTTTGAGAAATGTTTGTATCGCGGAAGGAAAGAGAAGGTAACATGAGGACGCAGGTTTCTTTGAGCGCAGTATTTGCCGCAGAAAAAATAGTGTCTTCAGTTCTCAAACCCACACAACTGACAGTCTGCCCAAGCCTTTCGGAGTTGATTGGCGGTCAGGTATATATCAAACATGAAAACCACCATCCGGGGGGAAGCTTCAAAATCAGAGGCGGCATTAACCTCATGCACCATTTGAAACAGGAAAAGGTAAAGGGGGTTATTACGTTTTCAACAGGAAATCACGGTATTTCCATTGCTTCATCCGCGCAGCGATTCTCCATAGACGCCACTGTCGTTGTTCCTCAAAACAGCAACAGGGTAAAAATACAATCCATGCGTGAAACTGGCGCCACAGTGCTGGAAGAGGGAAAAACCTTTGAGGAAGCGGCGGCCTTTGGCATGGAGTATCAAAAAAAGCATGGCCTGCGCTTTGTTCACGCCGCTAACGAGCCACATTTAATAAATGGCGTGGGCACCGAATTCACTGAAATTTTGCGAGAATTGCCGGATATCGACGCCATTGTTCTGCCCTTGGGCGGCGGCAGCGAGGTTGCTGCCGCTGTTACTGTTTTCAAGCGGATCAACCCGGCCATAGAGATATATGCCGTTCAGGCGGCTTCGTCCCAGGCCGCGTACCTTTCCTGGAAGCAGGGAGAGTTGCGTTCATCAGACAACAGGACGTTTGCGGGCGGATTTGCCACAGGTGAAGGTTTTGCGTTGCCATTCAGCATTTATAAAGATCAGTTGGCGGATTTTGTTCTTTTGGGTGAAGACGAGATATTGCAGGGCATTCAGCTGGCACTGTATCACACAAGAAACATGGCTGAAGGGGCGGGCGCATCCACTATCATGGCCGCCATAAAACTCAGGGACCGGCTCCAGGGAAAAAAAGTCGTCCTGCAAATGAGCGGCGCCAATGAAACGCTTGAGGTGATCAGAAAGTCGCTGTCGATGCCGGCAGGTGAAGTTTGTGCGTAGCTTTCAGCTTTCCATAGCGTTGTTAAAAGGGCGTTTACCAGAGCATGTTAACTTTGAAAAAGTGTAAGTGCTCTAACGCTGCACGAAAGTGCAGCGCGCCACAACGTGGCGTGGATTCTGCCGAGCTTCAGCCGTAGCTTCCTGCGTCACAACGGCTAAAGCAACGGCTGCCGCAAAGGCAGCATTGGTTATCCGTAAGCGGTAAAGACCCGCTAACGGCTACCGCAAATCGCATTTTTCGGCTGAATGAAAATTTTGAACTGTGAAGCATTTCAAAGTTAATCTGCTCTCGTTACGCCACTGCGCTCCATTATTCAAAACGCGTGATTGCTGGAACAATTTGATGATGTCCAGAACATGCCCGTGGAATTGCTATTTGTTTTTAGCGGGCAAATGTTTGGATATGTACTTTACCGCGAGCTTGTGAGTGGCGTTGTCCGGTGTATACAAACGTAAAACATGCCAAATGCCGCGCTTTATATGGATGACCCTCATGGTTCGCACGTCTTGAAAGCAGTCCGCCTGGGCCCAGGAGATGCTTTTTCCCTTCGTTCTTGCTGCCCGGACAGATCCTGCAACCGGGCAGGGTCGCATATGTAAAAACAAGGAAGATGGTCGATCGTCCGATCCGCGGCTGCCTTCATGATAGATGCCTTTATCGCTCAGCTCATAAACGGCAAAATACCTGTTCTTAAAAAAAAACAATGATAGCAAGATGTAGGCTGCTATACACCCCCCAAAGGTCAAGCTGGCAAAATGCAGGCTGACTCTGATGTCGTCAGTTCTGATGGCGCCTTCTGTGAACCATACCCCGCTGACCAGTATGGCGAAAACCAGAGATCCCCCCAGCAGAGCAAACCAAAATACATCCACGAGCAAAAAAGGATTTGTAACAAGGGGCACGGTTACGGACCAGCGCAGACTTTGTGCGCGCGTCTGTATCTCGCGTACGGGAAGAACATCCGCCAGAACTTTAGGGGGTGGCACGGCCTTGTCCTCCGTCTGTTTTGACCGGGCCGGAATAAAAACAGGCAGTGAAGTGCCCTGGGCTCCGTTCCGTCAAAGCAGGTTCGGTTCTTTGACATGCGTCTCTCCGTGAAGGGCAGCGTCCATAAAAACGGCACCCTTCCGGGGGATTCACCGGGCTGGGGACGTCGCCTTCCAGCAGTATCCGTTGGCGCCGTATATCCAAACGGGGAATGGGGATGGCGGAAAGCAGGGCTTGCGTATAGGGGTGTTGCGGGTGTTCAAAAATTTCTAAATGATCAGCCAATTCAACGACTTTCCCGAGATACATCACTGCAATGCGGTCGGAGACGTGACGTACTACACTAAGGTCATGGGTGATAAACAGGTAGGTGTATTTGAAAGATTCCTTAAGGTCTTGAAGTAAATTGATGATTTGTGCTTGAATGCAGACATCGAGGGCAGAGACGGGCTCATCCAGCACTATGAATTCAGGGTTCAAGGCCAAAGCACGCGCGACACCGATGCGTTGGCGTCTGCCGCCATCCAGTTCATGTGGAAAAGAGGTGGCCAGGCGTTTGGCTAATCCCACGGTATCCATTAATTTGTATACATGCCCCATCATTTCCTGTTCCCGTGCGTATACCTTGTGCAGACGCAAAGGCTCGGCAATAAGTTGCTCTACGGAAAATCGAGGATTTAAAGAGGAGTATGGATCTTGAAAGACCATCTGCGCCTTACGTCGAAAAGCGCGCAGCCCGGTTTTGGTCAGGTTACAGATATTGTCGCCCTTAAAGAGCACTTCTCCCTCTGTGGTCTCCAGCAGACGAATGCATACTCTGCCCAGGGTGGACTTGCCGCAGCCGGATTCGCCCACCAGACCAAGTGTTTCTCCTTTGGCTATGGTGAGGTTTACGCCATCAACCGCGTGCAATAATCCATGGGCCGTGGGGAAGTATTTTTTAAGGCGTATTGTTTCGAGCAGTGGCGGCGAGAATTCTTTATTGTTCATGGCAGGCCTCCTTGTGGGACGCTGGCTTGCTACAGGAGGGGTGAAAGCATGCCACAAAATGCCCTGGATCTATTTCTTTGATCTGGGGGGAAGATTCTGTGCACCTGGGGCTTGCCTTATGGCAGCGCGGAGCGAAACAACACCCCGGAGGGAGATTCACCGGATCTGGAGGGAGGCCTGGGATAGTATTGAGCCTGGATACTGTTGTTGTCAGATCTGGAATGGAATTGAAAAGGCCTTGGGTATAAGGATGCATGGGTGAATTGTAGATAGAAGCTGCTGTTCCTTTTTCCACTATGCGCCCGGCATACATAATTGCAACGCTATCGCAAAGTTCTGCAACCACTCCAAGGTCATGGCTGATCAATATCGTGCCTGTATTGAAGTGATGTTTCAATTCCTGCATGAGTTCAAGCACCTGAGCCTGTATGGTTACGTCCAGCGCAGTGGTGGGTTCGTCTGCGATAAGAAGTTGCGGACTGCAGGCGAGCGCTATTGCTATCATTACGCGCTGCTTCATGCCCCCGCTGAACTGATAGGGGAATTCAGATCCACGTTCTGCCTGTATGCCCACAAGGGTGAGCATTTCACCAGCTTTTTCGTGAACTTTTTCGCGCGGGATAGAACTGTGCAGTGAAATCATTTCTTCAATTTGTTCCTGTACGGAGAGTACTGGATTCAGAGATGTCATGGGATCCTGAAAAATCATGGCGATTTTTCCACCTCTGATATGCCGTTTTTCTTCTTCAGAAAGCGTGAGCAGGTTCAGCCCGTCAAACAAAATTTCTCCTCTGCAGATTTCCCCTGGAGGCGAAGCGATAAGCTGCATCACCGACAGAGCTGTCGTCGTTTTTCCCGCTCCGGTCTCTCCAACAAGCCCTAAAAATTCCCCTGGTCTTAAACTCAGATTGAGGCCCTCAACAGCACAAACCACACCGCTGTCAGTATGATAGCGGACTGCTAGATCGCGAATGTCTAAAATGAATTCTGTATCCGGCATGGCCCTCTCCTTGATCCTGGAATAAAGCAGTCCTAGATGCTCATCCGGTATGCTCGCCAGGGATATAATTCAGATTTGTAGTTATTCATCGTGGATGCGTACTGGCAGACAGTTTTTGGGGGCGCGTTTCCATCGTTAAACCGTGATTGCTCACTTGTACGATTATCGCTTCAGCTTCGGGTCCATGGCGTCTCTGAGCCCGTCACCCAAAAAATTCAGGGCCATGATCGTTATCATGATGGCCAGACCAGGGAAAATAGTCATATATGAATAGCCCCTGATAAAGCCACGCGCGCTTGCGAGCATGCCACCCCATTCAGGAAATGGCGGTTGAATGCCCAGTCCCAGAAACGAAAGGGCCGCGGCCGCCAGGATTGCCTGAGCCACGCGCAGCGTTGCCTGGACGATAATGGGAGCGCTGCAGTTGGGGAGTATGTGCCGGGTGATTATCCAAAAATCGGAAGCTCCCATGGAGTGGGCGGCTTCAATATATTCCTGCCCCGTGATTGAAAGAACCGCTCCGCGTACAACACGCGCGAATGTGGGCAGCGCGGCGATGCCCACGGCTATGGTAAGGTTGAGCAAGCCTGGCCCCAGGGCTGCGGCCACGGCAACGGCCAGTAGAATTTGCGGGATAGACAGCAATACGTCCATGAAGCGCATGATGGTATTGTCCAGCCTGCCGCCGAAATACCCGGCGACGGCTCCAAGGCTGCCTCCAATAAGCATGGCCAGAAGAACGGCGAAGATCCCTACCTGCAGTGATATCTGAGCGCCGTAAATGATGCGCGAAAAGATGTCTCTGCCAAAGTCATCAGTGCCCATGATGTGCTCCCAGCTGGGGAATTCGAAGGCCTCTGACAAGTTTTGTTCGGCATAATTGTATGGAGCGATAAGGGGGGCAAATACAGCCACGAAGACGAGCAATATCAGGACGACGAGACCAATAATGGCCAGACGGTTTCTTCGCAGGCGTAGTAACGTGAGATATAAATTGCTGTTCTTGTGTATTATGGCCATCTCTGTCTCCAAAAAATGTGTTGGTGACGAACCGGATCCCCTGATGTCCGGGTTCTGCGTGGAGAATCATCGTAAATGAGAACGTAACCTGGGGTCGACCCAGGCATATAAAAGATCCACCACCAGGTTCAGTACAACATATGTCAAAGCGATATACATGACCGCTCCCTGAACAATGGGAAAATCGCGCGACTTGATGGCTTCGACCGCCAGCCTTCCAACTCCGGGGATGGAAAAAACCGATTCGGCCAGGATGGAGCCGCCGAGCAGGTGCCCATATTGAATGCCCACGATAGTGATAATGGGAATCAGGGCATTGCGCAGAGCATGGCGCAGTATCACCGTAAGTTCTTTCTGCCCTTTGGCGCGTGCCGTGCGCACATAGTCGGACCGTATGACTTCAAGCATGCTTGAGCGCGTCATGCGCGTGATGATGGACATGGACATTGCTGATAACGTGATCCAGGGCAGTATCCGCTGGCTGAGGTCGTTGAACCCCGATGATGGCAGCCAATGCAGCCGGACGGAAAAAAACAGGATCAGGAGTATCCCCAGGTAGAATATGGGCGTTGAGATGCCGAGCATGGCTATGACCATGGTCAGGTTGTCAAATATGGAATACTGCTTGATGGCGCAGATGATGCCAAAGCCAATGCCCAATACGGTGGCAATAACAATCGCCCCGGATGCGAGATGGATGGTTACGGGAAAGGCAGTGTTGAGTTCCTGCACCACTGGGCGGCGAGTTACATAAGATGTGCCGATGTCCTGATGCACTACGGCGTTATATATGAAGTATGCGTAGCGCACCAGGTAGGGTTTATCCAGATTATGCTCTCTCTTGAATTGGGCAATGCTCTCCGGTGGGGCATCTTCGCCCAATGCCATGATAGCTGGGTCGCCTGGCGTCAGGTAGAGAAGGGTGAAAAGAAGAAAGGTAACGGCAAGCATAACAGGAATGACCGCCAGAATACGCTTGAAAATATATGCAAGCATAATATGCCCCCTGTAGTGGCGAGAGCCGCCCGGCCAGACAAGCCGGGCGGCCCGTTCACCTGTATTTACTACTCAAAATACGCTGAGCCGTAATACGTAATCGCGCTGGGAGTAAAGTTCACACCGCGCAACTTCGCGGTTGTTGCAAAGGTTCTGTTAGGTTCAGCCACACTGATCCAGGGAAGCGTCGCGTTGATGTAATCCCAAAGTTCCTCGTATACTGCCTGGCGCTCGGGCCCATCGTTGAGGGCAGCGCCTTTGTCGAGCAATTTGTCCATATGCGGGTCATTGAGGAAAGACCGGTTGGTTTGCCCAATGGATACGGAGTGGAATGCAGGAGTCAGGAAAAAGAAGGGATCAAGCGCGGGACCGCCACCCCAGTGGTACCATACGAACGGAGCGTGCCCCGGCTGACGGATGGCGTCAAGGTAGGTTCCCCATTCGAACACGCGCAGTTCCATATCCATGCCAATCGCACGGAGATTTTCCTGTATGACGGTCATGGGCGCAAGGTACTCCGGCCTGTCGGGAGCGATCAACTGCCCTTTAAATCCGTTGGGGTATCCTGCTTTTGCCAGAAGTTCCTTGGCCTTGGCGATGTCAACCTTTGGAACAGGGGTCTTGTCATGCTTGTTGTACTTGATTTGTGCAGAAACAGGGCCTGTGGAAACATCGCCATATCCTCTGAAGATTGCTTTGGCGATCCCCTTTCGGTCGATGGCGATATTCATGGCCTGCCGCACCTCAAGCTTGTCATAAGGAGCCTTGGTTACGTCTGGACTCAGGATTACCACAACCTGGCCTGGGCGCAGCACCATGGTGAGGTCTGGATTGCTCTCGATGCGCGGCACATCTATGTAAGGAATTTCATTTGCTACATCTACAGCCCCGCTCTCAAGTTCGATGGTGCGGCTGGTGCCTTCAACCACTGCACGGATAATCAGATTTTTGATTTTTGCTTTTGTGCCGTGGTAATCTTCAAAGCGTTCCATGACGACACGGTCGCCTTTGTTCCAGGACACGAATTTGTAGCGGCCGGTGCCCACGGGGCTTTGTCCGTATGTTCTGCCGGCGCTTTCCACTGCCTTCTGGCTGAGGATGGAAGACCAGGGGTGATTCATTGACTCTAGAAAACAGGTGCCCATGGGCTGCTTTGTGGGAATAACTATAGTGTAGTCGTCAATGATTTTCATATTGGCGGCGTCAATAAAACTGCTGAATGCATGCACGGAGCCGGCAAGAGGGCTTGTTGCCCTGGTGAAGGTGAAAAGCACATCGGAAGCTTTCAATTCTTCACCATTGTGGAATTTGACGCCCTTTTTCAGATGGAAAGTATAGCCCCTGTTGCCTTCCAACGGTTCCCATTTTTCAGCTAATACGGGGACAATGTTGCCTTTTTCATCGAGAGTGACCAAGGATTCATATATCTGTCGCATGGTGTTATTGGAGGTAGAATCCTGAGTCATATGTGGATCAAGGGTCTTGGGGTCTGCTGGATAAGCGACGGTAAGAGTATCTCCCTTGGCCAGGATCTGGGTGGGGCCCATGATCGCCCAAAAGAGCGCTCCAGCTAAACAGATAGGAAGTAATCGCATCAGTTTGTTCAACAGCATGGAATTCCCCCATATTGGTTGCAGTTACGTACTGATTCGCATGTGTCCTCACCGCAGCAGGTAAGGGATGTCCACCCAAAGTGCCTTTTCCGGGCAGTCCACCTCGCAGGGCAGGCAAAACCAGCAAGTTCTGTGTTTGCCGTAAGGGCCCCCGCAGGAATGGCAGCGTGCCGCTTCTTTGCGGGCATCTTCCTCACTGAGCGGCAGATCAAGAGGACGAGAGTCTCCAGGCCCCTCCCATGCGCGACGAGACATCTCTATCCTGTCCATTTTCGAGCCGCAGGTATGGTCAACGGAAAATTCCGTAATTACGGGGCCGGGGTAGCCCCTTTCAAAGCGCAGATGCTCCCCAAGTACATGACGGGACGCTGAAATGGCAGCCTCGCGACCGGAAGCCATGGCCTTTATGACCGATCCGCCTGCCTTCACGTCGCCTGCAACAAAGACGTTCGTCTGTCCGCATTGCAGGGTAAGAGGGTCGGCGTCAAACACATCCTGGATGGTGATGTCGCTAGCTGCCAGTACTGAAGCGTCTCTTTCTTGGCCGATGGCCACGATAACAAATGAGGCGTGAATCTGTGCATAGACGTCGTCATAAACAGGGGCGAAGCGTCCGTCCGCGTCAAAAACGGATGTGCAGTGTTTCGTGACAACACCGGCAACCTGGCCGTTTTGGCCAATGAGTTCTATAATGGCGCAAGAATGTTTGGCATGTACCCCCTCAGCATATGCCTGAGCCAATTCTTCCTTTGAGGCGGGCAAATCATTTTCACTTTCCAGCGTAAGTATGCTGACCTGCTCTGCGCCTTGGCGCAGGGCCACCAAGGCTGTGTCTATGGCTGTGTTGCCGCCGCCCGCAACAAGCACATGCCCCGAAAGTTGCGGTCCCTTGCCCGCGCGGACTGCCTGCAGAAAGGGTAACGCCGACAGTACGCCGCCAAGCTCTTCACCCGGGACGCCAAGCGTTTTGGCGCGATGAAGCCCAGTTGCAAGAATTACGGCATCATGCTGCGCCATAATTTCCTTCAGGGATATGTCCCTGCCTATCTGGCAGCGCATGTGTAGATTGATGCCCAGTTTTGTCAGGATGGAAAGCTCGTCCCGCACAGTTTGCGCGGAAAGGCGAAATGCGGGAATGCCACCCTGCAACAAGCCTCCCGGTTCTGCGGCGGCGTCAAACAGGGTGACGGCATGCCCTTTCAGCGCAAGGTCATATGCGGCCGTGATGCCGGCTGGTCCAGCGCCGATCACGGCAATGTGCTTATGAGTGGAAGGGCCTTTGCACGGAATGGTAAACTGCTGCCCCTCGGGAGAATCAAACAGATAGCGCTTAAGAGCGAGTATGTTTACGGGGCCGTCGCCAGCCTTGCCTTTTTCGCAAAATTTTTCACAAGGATGGTCGCAAATGCGGCATACAATCTGGGGAAAGGGCAGCTTTTCGCGTACCATGTCACGGGCTTCCTGATCTTTGCCGCGCAGGATAAGTTGCACATATCCCTGCACATTCACGCCAAGCGGGCAGGCCTGGCGGCAGGGGGAAAGCTTGAGGCGTATATTGTCCAGGATGCATCGATCGGCACATTTACCACAGAAAACACAGGCATTTTTGTCAATCTTGATGTTGTCTTCCAGTGATTCAAGATAGCTAGGGCTCATTATTCCAGCCCTCCCTTCATTTTGAGGATTCCCTTGTGTTCAACGTTAACTGCGCCAGGAGCCTCCCCCTTTGTCAACACCACGTGTTTCAGCCAGTTTACATTGTCCGTTTCAGGGAAGTCGGTACGGTAATGCCAGGGGAACCAGCGTGTTTCCTTGCGTTCTTTGGAAGCTACCGCGCTGAGGTGTGCACAGTTGATGATGTTTTCCACTTCCAGGGCTTTGAACAGGTCATGCACGCTCTCGACACGAACCATGGTGCCAAGCTCCTCACGGAAGCGCTCCACCCACCAGAGCATCCTGTCCAGCTTGTAGTCGTTTTTTGGTGGTTTGAGATAGTCGCCGATGATACGGCGCACTTTGTATTCGAATTCTTCAATAGAAATGGGGTTGCTTGATTGGGCGCGGCGTTCGTCAAGCTTCCGCAGCACGCTTTCCACCTGTTCCTGGTCAACCGGCTGTAAATCCGTATGCCGGGCCCGGTCAGTGGCGCTTTCCGCGCAGATCTCTCCGTATACAAATGCGCCGGAAAGATGCCCCCGCGCGCATAAGGATGTGTCTCCGGCGGCGTACAGCCCAGGAATATTTGTTTCGCCATGCTCATTGATGCGCACGCCCGTCAGGCCGTGCCCGCCACAAAGAAAAACCTCTGTAGGCCACAGCTCGATTTCACCCGTGCGGAAATCATTTCCCCTCCCGGCATGAAATCGTTCACAAGCCGGGCGCTCTGTGGTGAAAAGAATTTCTTCTATTTCGCGTATTTTTTCTTCAGGAAGATGCTTGAGCTGGATGCGCAAAGGGCCTTTGTTGTCAAGATGTTCCATAAACATGCTTTTAATGGATGGATGCTCTTTGTCACGGCGCTCGTTAAAGGCGTTCAGCAGGTGCGCGCCCCTGGTCAGCGTGATATATAAAAGTGGGGCATTAATATCCTTGGTGATATAGTAGACAAGGGTGTATTCGAAGCCGGACAGTTCTGCTCCCGCGTTGAAAGCCAGCATGTAGCCGTCCCCGGTATTGCCGGGAAAATCATAGACTCCGTATAGATGCCCATTGTCAGGCAGGCCGAATCTTGCCGTGCCGCCTGAACTCAGGATGGTGGCCTTGGCTCGGATAACGGAAGGCTCGCCTGTGCGGACATTTAGCGCAATGGCCCCACTTACTTCGCCATTTTGCATGAGCAGGCGCAGGGCCATGGTGCGGTTCATGACCTTTGCCCCGAGACTTGCAGCGCGTTCAGCCAGAATACGCTTAAGTTCGGGCTCCTTCATGGTGACGCAAAAACGGCCCTTGGGGTGTACTTTCAAGACTTCATAATCGCCATCAAATTTTGGAAAGCACACACCCCAATCGATCAGGCGCTGCATGGTTTCATAGCTCCGTTCAGCCATGCGATAGTTGACCGGTTCGTCCATGATGCCTTCACAGGATATGCCGTTGCCTTCCAGGTATTCTTCCGGCGTGCTTATGCCCGGCATGGCAACGATGTTCATTGCGTCCATGCCCCTGGCGATGCACCCGGAGTATTTAATATCTCCTTTTTCCAGCACCAGCACACGTTGATCAGGATTTTGATCCTTTGCCCTGATGGCTGCCATAGCTCCGGCACTGCCGCCACCAATTATGAGGACATCGGTGTCAATGACGGGATAATTCATTCTCACAATCTCCTTGTTTGGCTCAAGTCTACGGATCCGCTGAGTTATCAGCCGCTAGCGCAAAGAACCATGCTCTCTCGTTGACGCCTCTCCTCTCTAAGTATTTTATATTTTACTGATTTTATTGTGCTTATTGAAATACAAGCACGGTATCCCCTGTGAGTGTGTGTCGTTTGAGTTAGCCGTTGAATTGGTATATACATATATATGTATCATCGTCAATATCAATTTCACATGGAAGAGGACTAAATCCTGTTGCTAGCCTTAACCAGCCATAAAACAAGATGATCGCTTTCTATTCATTGACAATAAAGGTTGCTTTATGTAGACATATATATCATTCGCGCCACGATGCGCCGAGCGCTGCACATGGTTGAAGGGTGTTCGGCTTTTGAAAATATAACTAATTATCCAGGCAAGTTGACATGTAAAAGCCTGAACTGTGTGGGCGTGGATTTTGTGCGCGGTTATTTTAAATGCCAAGGAACATTACGTGCAGGACTTTTCCGTATTTTTCAAAAATCAAAGGCTTTCAATTTCTAATGCTGACTATTTGCCGGCGTACAAGCTTTTACAGCTAGCCATTTCTGCTGGTATCAAGGAGGGGCTCTGGAAATCAGGAGAACTGCTCCCCCCTGAACGCAAGCTTGCTGATGCTTGTGGCATGAGCGTGGGAACAGTAAAGCGTGCAATGCTTGATTTGGTGCATCAAGGTGTACTGTTTCGGCGGCAGGGTAGCGGCACCTATGTGGCGGGGCCATCCTTTCATCGTCAATATCGGCGGTACTACCTGTTGCTCAAAAATTTTGGCGGAGTAGAATCGGATAACTCGGTTTTTCTTCATTCAATTGAACGAATTTCTGCTGTCGACTCCATCAACAACGCTCTGAACATTGATGGTAGTGAAGAATTATATAAAATAATTCGACTTTTTAGCGAAGATGGGCAAAAATATGTACTCGCGTATTCCTATCTTTCAGCAAAGCAATTTCCCGATCTTAATACGCTATGCCGGGCAAAACTTGAAAATATTCCACTTTTCATTCTCCTTGAAGAAGAATATGGCACTCCGACATTGAAAACAGATGAATTGTTTGCGGCAGTTTGTGCAGAAAATGAGGAAGCAGGTTTGCTTGACATTCCGGCGAGTACGCCATTGCTTAAAATTACATCGCTTGTGTACAGCAATGCTGACACTCCATTTGAGTACCGCATCAGTTATTGTTTGACTCAAGACAGATATATTTTCAGAAGTATAGGGTAGGTTGGGTATGCGGCGGGCCGGAAAGAACTGACAGGGTATGTGCACGGCACGTTGAGCTACTTTTTCAAATTCGGGCGGGAGCAATATGAAGCGCTTTCGGCGCGTCTTCCGGCAACAGGGCATGGTGCGGCAAACTCACGCCGTCTGGAAGCTGTCCTGATGTTGCGATGATTGCTCGATCCTTCCACAACGCATGCAATGAAACGTCAGTGCTCCTGCCATAGGAGACACGAATGAAACGAAGCCGAAGAAGTGGGTTCACTTCTTCGGTCCGGTCAACTGCACAACCAAACCGTTGGGGCCTTTTCACGTTGAAATGCCGGGGTGGCTGCGCGCAGGCATGCTGGGGATGCTCAAGAATTCGCTCGTGCATTCATCCCTGTTGCGTCAGCTGCCTGCCTCCTCCTCGACCGTATCTCCTTGCCGGGCATATGCAAAAACGGTATGTACTGCCGTGAGCGCCCGTCGGCGCACGCCGCCCCTGCGGCCCTGTTTTTCTTCACCGAACCAAAGGATTTTTTGTGCAGTTTTTTGAGCAGATCGCTAAAGAGTTGAGCATTGCCCCAGGTCAGGCCAAGGCCGTGGCAGAACTCCTGGACGAAGGGGCCACCATTCCCTTTATAGCCCGCTACCGCAAAGAGGCGCACGGCTCGCTGGACGAAGTGGCCGTCACCGCCGTGCGCGACAGGCTCACGCAGTTGCGCGAGCTGGAAGCGCGGCGGCAGGCCGTTCTCGCGTCCCTGACCGAGCGGGATCTGCTCACTGACGAACTTCGCGCCAGCGTCATGGCCGCCGAAACCATGACGGCTCTGGAAGACGTGTACCTTCCCTACCGCCCCAAGCGGCGCACCCGCGCCACAATGGCCAGAGAAAAAGGCCTTGAGCCGCTGGCCCTGACCCTGCTGGAGCAGGCCGCCAGCCTCTTGCCTGAAGAAGCCTCGAAGCCTTTTGTGGATGTGGAAAAAGGCGTGGAGTCCGTAGAGGCCGCTCTGGCCGGAGCCCGTGACATCATTGCTGAAATTGCCAGCGAGCACGCTGCGGCCCGCGCATCCATGCGCGAGTATTTCGCCCGCAAAGCCGTGGCGGCGTCCAGCGTGGCCAAGGGAAAGGAAGAGGAGGGGGCCAAGTTCCGCGACTATTTTGACTGGCAGGAAAACGCCGCCAAGGCCGCGGGGCATCGTCTGCTCGCCATGCTGCGTGGTGAGGCGGAGGGCGTTTTGACCCTGCGCTTTCTGCCGGAAGCCGAACCGGCCCAGGCGCTTTTTCGGGGCATGTTTGCCAAAAATTCCTCGCCAGCGGGGCAGCAGGTTTGCGAAGCCGTGGACGACGGCTATAAACGCCTGCTCGCACCCTCGCTGGAAACGGAACTGCGCGCGACCCTGCGTAAAAAAGCCGAAAGCGAAGCCATTGCCGTGTTCGCCAGGAATTTGCGCCAGCTTTTGCTGGCCTCGCCGCTGGGGCAAAAGCGCGTTCTCGCCATTGACCCAGGCTTTCGCACTGGCTGCAAGATCGTGTGTCTGGACGCGCAGGGCGCGCTGCTGCACCATGACCTCATCCATATTTTGAGCGAGGGCCAGCGCAAGGACGCCGGGGACAAGGTGCGCAAGCTCGCTGCCGACTACGGGGCCGAGGCCATAGCCATTGGCAACGGTACGGCGGGGCGCGAGACGGAAAGCCTCGTGCGCTCGTTGCAGCTTTCGCTTCCTGTGCTTGTGGTCAGCGAGAGCGGGGCCAGCGTGTATTCGGCCTCCGAAACGGCGCGGCGCGAATTTCCCGACCTGGACCTTACGGTGCGCGGCGCTGCTTCCATCGGTCGCAGGCTTATGGACCCGCTGGCCGAACTGGTGAAGATAGACCCCAAGGCCATTGGCGTTGGCCAGTATCAGCACGATGTGGACCAGGCTGACCTGAAAAAGAGCCTGGACGATGTGGTTGAAAGTTGCGTGAACGCGGTGGGGGTGGAGGTGAACACGGCCAGCGTGGAGCTTCTGACGCATGTTTCCGGCCTCGGCCCGGCGCTGGCCAGGTCTGTGGTGACCTACCGCGAAGCCAACGGCCCCTTTGCCCAGCGCAAGGATCTGAAAAAAGTGCCGCGCCTCGGGCCCAAAGCCTTTGAGCAGGCGGCTGGGTTTTTGCGCATCCACGGGGGGGCCAATCCGCTGGACGCTTCAGCCGTGCATCCCGAATCCTATGGAATCGTCAAGGCAATGGCCGCTGATCTCGGCTGCTCCGTGTCAGGCCTGCTTGCCGACGCCGAAATGCGACGGCGCATCAGGCCCGAGGCCTATGTGACGGAAACCGTGGGGCTGCCCACGCTTCGCGACATCCTTGCCGAGCTGGAAAAGCCTGGCCGCGACCCGCGCGAGGCCTTTGAGGCCTTTGCCTTTGCCGAGGGCGTGACGCGCATTGAAGACCTCGAGGCGGGCATGCGCCTGCCGGGCATCGTCACCAATGTGACCAACTTCGGCGCTTTTGTGGATATAGGCGTGCATCAGGACGGGTTGGTGCACATCAGTCAGCTGGCGGACAACTTTGTCAGCGACCCGCACACGGTGGTGACCGTGCAGCAGCAGGTAAGCGTCACCGTGCTGGAGGTGGACGCGGCCCGCAAGCGCATATCCCTGTCCATGCGCAAAAATCCGGAAGCGGCCCCGGCACGGGAGCGGACTCGCGATCAGGCACGCGATCAGGGCCGCGAACCCAAGGTCGCAAAGCCGCAGTCCGCGCGCGAAAACAGGCCGCGGCCCAAAACTGACAATCGTCAGGAGCGCCAAAAGCCGGAGCAGGGGCACAGGCCCTTTCAGGACATGCTCGCCAAATTTGGCAAGCGGTAATGGGTAGGGTGAATAATAAAGGATGAATGCTTTGTGGGGGAGGGGCCCGTTGTTAGAGCAGATTAACTTTGAGAATATACGTTCTCAAAGTTTAAGGCACGCTCACTTCAGCGTTTAACCGCGCAGATAAACTGCGCTTACGCCTCAGTAGCGAACGTCTGCTCACGCAGCCGTCAGAGCAATTTAGACCAAATTAACTTTGAGAATAGACATTCTCAAAGTTTAAGACACGCATACTTCGGCGCTTAGCAGCGCAAATAAATTGCGCTTACGCCTTCGCTGCGGGCGCCTGCTCACGCAGTCACCAGAGCAATTTCAAAGTGAAAATGCTCTAAAAGTTAAATTGCTCTAAGAAAACACTGATTAAAGAGCCTGTTGGAAACGCGCAGTTGTTTCGTTTGGCAAGGCGCGCTCTTTTTTTGAAGCAGGAGTGGACTCTTCCGTCCTCGACTGTTTCAAAAAAAGTGAAGCAACGCCGCCAAACGGAATAAATCAGCGTTTCCTAGCCGAGCTCTTCCAGCCTTTGCTCCACTGCTTCCCAGCGTAACAGCAGTTCCGTCTGCTCTTCTTCCAGCGCGGCAAGGCGTTCGGTTGTGCGGGTAAAGGCAGCCGGATCCCTGGTGAAAAGCTCAGGGTCTGCCAGGGCCGTTTCAAGGCGTGCCTGCTCCTGCTCCAGCGCGTCCAGACGCCCCGGCAGGGCTTCCAGTTCCCCGGTCAGCAGGTCGAATTCCCGCTGCTCCTTGAAATTGCGGCGGCGGGGCCTGTCGGGCGGCTGTTGGCCTGCCTGCTGGCATGTCTGCGGGCCTGACCTGCCGTTTCTTTCATCGGGTTTTTTGTCCTGTGTCGGGACGGGGCGCTGGCGCAGCCAGTCCGTGTACGCGCCAACGTATTCGTGCGCCTTGCCGTCGCCTTCAAGGGCGATGACGCTGGTGACGAGATTGTCCAGAAAGCTCCGGTCATGGCTGACAATAAGCACTGTGCCCGAATATTCCGCCAGCAGTTCTTCAAGAAGTTCCAGCGTTTCCACATCCAGATCGTTGGTGGGTTCGTCCAGCACCAGCAAATTGGAGGGCCGGGTAAAAAGCTTTGCCAGCAGCAGGCGGTTGCGCTCGCCGCCGGACAGCGCCTTGACCGGCAGGCGGAGGCGGTCAGGGGTAAAGAGAAAATCCTGCAGATATCCGGCCACATGGCGCGTGTTGCCACCCACGGTGACCACGTCGTTGCCTTCCGCCACGCTGTCCATGACGCTTTCTTCCGGGTCCAGGCTCTCGCGCAGCTGGTCAAAGTAGCTGATCTGCAAATTGGTGCCAAGGCGCACCGCGCCTTCCGTCGGGGCC
This sequence comes from Desulfovibrio simplex, assembly GCF_055387835.1. NCBI lineage: Bacteria > Pseudomonadati > Thermodesulfobacteriota > Desulfovibrionia > Desulfovibrionales > Desulfovibrionaceae > Desulfovibrio > Desulfovibrio simplex. The sequence continues at coordinate 2,779,946 of NZ_AP042377.1, read as the reverse complement.
AGCTCGCCAAGCAGCACGCGCAGCAGGGTGGTTTTGCCGGTTCCGTTGTCGCCGATAAGGCCCACGCGGTCGCCGCGCTGGATGATGGTGGAAAATCCGCTGAAAAGCGGCGGCTTGCCGGGGTAGGCAAAGGCGACGTTGTCCGCCTCGATGACAAGCTTGCCCGAACGCCCGGCCTCCTGCGCGGCCATACTCACGTTGCCCTGTTTGTCGCGCCGCTCGGCGCGCTCGACCCGCAGGGCCTCAAGGGCGCGCACCCGGCCCATGTTGCGCGTGCGGCGGGCTTTGATGCCCTGACGTATCCACGCCTCTTCCTGGGCGAGTTTTTTGTCAAAAAGCGCAAAGGCGCGTTCTTCGGCGGCCAGGCGTTCTTCACGGCGCTCGGGGTAGCGGTCGAAGCCGCAGGAATAGCTGTGCAGCTTGCCCCTGTCGATCTCCACCACCCGCGTGGCGAGTCGCCGGGAAAAAGCCCGGTCATGACTGACGAAAATCAGGGTGCGGGCCTTGCGCAGCAGAAAGTTTTCCAACCAGGTTATGGTAGCCAGATCAAGGTGGTTGGTCGGTTCGTCCAGAATAAGGTCTTCAGAGCAGACGAGCGCCCGCGCCAGTGCCACACGCCGTTTTGTGCCGCCCGAAAGTGAGGCGAACTCGGCATCCGGGTCCAGCTCCAGATGGTTGATGACGGCGAGGACCTCGCCGTAGCGCTCCCAGTCTGAAGTCAGGTGGAGGTCGGCCCCCTGCCCGGCGGCGCTGCCGTCAAAAGGCGCGTGATTGGCCGCCTCCGCGCTGTTGGTGACGGCCGTGTCAAGCCCCGTTCCGTTATGAGCGGCGGCAAGGGCCTTGCCTTCGTCGCCAAGGGCCTCGGCCACCAGGGAAAACACGGAACCTTGCCAGTCTTCGGGCACGTCCTGGGGCATCTGCCCTATCTGGGTTCCGGGGTGGATGATGATGCCCGAATCCGGCTGAAACTGACCGCCAAGAAGCGCCAGCAGCGATGATTTGCCCGCGCCGTTGCGGCCGATGAGGCAAAGCCGTTCGCCGGTTTCAACGGAAAGGTCCGCCGCGTCCAGCAGCGGCTTGCCGCCAAGGTTCAGGGTCACACCCTGCATGCTCAAAAATGCCAAGAGGTTCTCCAGCGCTATCAATAATAAATATGCCCGGGGTAATGGCGTGTCGCCCGCACATGCGTTTTTTGCTGGCAGCAAAGATCAGGCATGGCCCGTAAGCGCCGCACGCAGGCGGGGCGTACCATGAGCGATTTCCGCGTTCAGGCTCCCTGCACGCCGCCTGCCCCTGCACACCGCCTGTCCCGACTGCTTCGTCTGGCGAGGCGTATGAATACCCCAGCGGGCGCACTGACGCAACGGCCTCACAGTCGGCCGCCCGAAACGCAGTCGCCCGCTCTGACCGCCCGGCTGCAGGGCGTTGCCAATGACGGCTGTGGACGGCTTGCGCAAATGGAATGTTGCCCGCAGTGCCGGTATGCGCCGCGCTATCGTGATGGCGCAGCTGTTTTTGTATGCCCGACATTGCTATATTACTTACGGTTCTCTTTTTTTGTCCGCAGGCGAAAATTACGGGCCTCATCACAAAAAAGTAAAGAAGGATGCATACGTATAGAGCATGTTACCCTTGAAAAAGGGTACATACCCTAACGCTGCACAAGAGCGGTTTACGAATGAAATAAGTTAACTGCTCTAAAGTGCAGCGTGCCGCAGCATGGCGCGGGTTCTGCCGAGCTTCAGCCGTTGCGACGCAGGCTTAAAGCAACGGCTGCCGCAAAGACAGCATTGGTTATCCGTAAGCGGTAAAGACCCGCTGACGGCTACCGCAAATCGCGTTTTCCGGCAGAATGCCAAATTGAAATGTGGGGCGTTTCAAAGGCAATAGGTTTCAGATACAACATGACTGTAAAAGGCTGCTTGAACAGTGCGCACTGCTGCTTTGACAGCAATGCTGTCGTATCTTTAATGTGCAATTTTATATTTTACGGAGCCATCCGATAATCTGTCCGCTACAAACGTGAAAAACCTGACCTGATTTGTGCAGCAAAGCCTGATGGAAAAGTACGAAGGCGCAGTTGCCGCAGCGGGCAACTGCCTGGCGCTGCCATGCATCAGCATGTGTGAATCCCGACACAAGAAGTTGTATTTCGGTAAGGGAATATGGGGCAGATATGACTGCATGGATTGCCGTGTTTGGCGGCTTCGGAGTTGTCAGAACTGCCTGCCAGAAACAGAAACTGTGGTGTAGCGCTGTCAAAGCATAGCAGCACGGTGGTAATTAAAAATACAATGTCAGAATTATAATTCTTGACATGTATATAGGCATGACGTTAAATTCGGCTTGCCAAGAACGAGAACTGTTGTTCATAGCGTCTGAAGTGTGCTTTGCTGTCAGATGCCTTTGTTTACGTTCTTGTAGCGGAAATTGCCCCTGAATTTCCCCATTTGCCTTAACGCTTCATTGGGCCTGTTGCGTAATCAGGGCCATGATGTTCGCGAAGATCTCCGCGCTATGGCAGCTTTTGCGCTGTGCGGTGATTCATTCTGCGTGGAAGATTTCTCTTCCTCTTCTTTACACTATATTGGTGCCTTTTTTGCATCGCTTGTTTCGCGCCGTCTGGTTTATGGCGCGGGCCAGCTTTTTTATTTTGTACGTATTTTCTAAAACGCAGTTCTTCTTTACCAGGAAGCCTGTAGGAAAGGTGCATTCACATGGCAGACGTCAAGCTTTCACGCCCGGCCCAAGGACAGCATATTGTTGTGCCCAGCACTCCTGATGCCCGCATGATTCTGGATTTTCCGGCGGATCAGGTGAACATTGACCGGCCCGAGGGTTCCAATAGCCTGTTTTTTCAGTTTGGCGACGGTGCATCAATAGAATTGCAGAATTTTTATACGGCATACAATAAAGAAGAAATGCCGGAATTTCAGATCGATGATCAGATAATCGCGGGCACGGATTTTTTTCAGGCATTCGGGCCTGATCTGCTCCCCGCTGCCGGGCCTGCGGCCAGTGCCGAGCGCGGCGCGCGCTATAGCGAGTATGCCAATATGAGCCTTGCTGAAGGCACCTGGCATCTCAACGAACTTGATTACCGTCTGGCTTTTGACGCGCAGCAGTCAACCGACGAGTGGACGTATGGCGTTCTTGACAACCTCGCCCCCACCTTCAGCACCGGCGGCGCGCCCATCACGCTCGGGCTTACAGAAACCGGGTGGGACGGTAAAAACACCGCCATTCCCGCCCCGGTACGCGCCACGGGCAGTTTTACCGTGCAAGACCCCGATGGCGACAGCCTCACCGCGACCGTCAGCATTGGCGGCAAGACCGTGGCTGTCAGCCTTGCTGGCCCGACGACCGTTGAGAGCGACTACGGCACCCTGGTCATCACGCCCAAGGGCGGCGGCTCCAACGTTACTTTTGATTTCGAGTATACCCTCAAGGAAGAGCCGTACAGCAAGACAGACCAGCTGGCTCAAGGCGAGCAGGTTACCGACGGCATCGTCATATCGGTCAACGACGGCAGGGGGCATACGGTCACTCAGCCCATCAACGTGGTCATCACGGGCAGCAATGACGCGCCGGACATCACGGGCGTGAATGATTTGACGCTGAAAGACGATGGCGTGTGGGCCAGTGGCAACCCCGTTTATGATGATGAAAAAAAAGGCTACGTTCTTAATTCTGATGAAAAAAATCCCACCAAGGGGGTCGGCACGGGGGATGGACAGCATCTGTTGACCGTAACCGGCAAGATTGTAGCCGTTGACCCCGACCACGGCGACAAGCTGACCTACGGCTTTGAATCCGTGACCATCAACGGCGTAACCACGCCCCTCACGCCCGATTCGAGCGCAACGCCGCAGGGTGGTTTTGATACCGTTTACAAGGTCGATGGTTACGGCGAACTGCACCTGAATTCCGAAACCGGCCAGTACCGTTTTGTCCTCGATACCAAGGAAGGCAGCACCGTGGACAAGCTGGCCGAGGGCCAGCCTGTAACAATTTCCTTTACGCCCACCGTGCAAGACGAGCATGGCGCTCCTGATAAAGATCTCGCCAAAATGCGCGACAGTCATGACACGCCTGGCGGTGAAACGGTTGACATCACCATCATCGGCAGCAACGAACGACCCACGGTGTCGGCAAATTGGGACGCTCCAGACACCGATGGCGTGGGCGTCATCACTGAAGACGCCGCCAGCAGCATCATCGGTCATGCCGTGGGCGCGGACCGCGACGCGGGCGAAACGGCTACCCTGCGCTATGGTTTTGTGCACGTGCAGGAGGATGGCGAAAAAATCAGCGTGGGCGTTCTGTATGTCAAGAGCGGTGCTGACGGCCAGCCTGTGCTGACCACGGAAGCCCCGGGCGATCTGGATGGCAACGGCTATTATGGCAAGTTCGTCATAACTCAGTCAGGTACTGACGCGGGCGAGTATCGTTTTGAAATGTACAACAAATCCGCCGATGTGCAGCGCCTGCGCGATGGACAGGCTTTCAAAGATACGCCGCTCGAAGTGGACGTCGTGGCGCAGGACGAGAAAGGCGCTTTTTCCACGCAGACCATCAGTCTGCAACTGGTGGGGGCCAACGATGCGCCTGAAAGAACCGGTCCGTCTGCGGGCAAGGACGCTCTTTCCGTGGAAGAAGCGGGTGTGGGCGACAACCTTGCAGACCCTATGGGCACGGTGGCGGGCAAGTATGCCGATGGCGGCACGCCGGAGTATTCTTTCAAGGTGTACGACCGCGACGCGGGCGACGTGCAGAATGTCAAGATAGTGCTTTCCGGCGGTGAGCTTGTGGAAGCAAAATCTGTTGAGGCGCTTGATGGGGGCGTTTACAGCATCAAAACCGCCTACGGCACGTTTACGCTCACGCCCGCCAGCGTCACGGACGCCAACGGCGGAACCACCACCACCTATACCTATGCGTTCGCGTTGGATGATTCTGATGTGGTGGAAAAACTCAGCGCGGGCGACGTGCTCAACTACACTGCCACCATCACCGTTACTGACGAAAAGGGCGCAGCGGAACAGCAGACTGTGACCGTAAAAATCGACGGCACCAATGATGCCCCAGAGCTTATTATGGCTACTCGCACGCACACCGCCTGGGAAAACGACACTATCACAGGCACTTTTACCGTGACGGACGTGGACAGCGACGGCGTAACCACCACCTCAGAGGGTCATACTGAACTGGCCAACCATAAACTTTCGCTTGAGTTTGACACAACAGAAAGCAAGGTGAGCGGCGGCACAGCCGACACGCCCGTCTCCACCAACACATCTTCTGCCACACCGTCTGAATGCAATGAACCTGCCGTGCTTGTGACCAATTATGGCACGCTCACGGTCAAGCCCGACGGCACCTATACCTTTGCACCCACGGCGGACGCGCTGGACCAGGGTGACAGCGTCACCCTAAAGTTCAACGTGACTACTACTGACCGCCATGGCGCGTATGATACAAAACCCATTGAAATCACCCTTAACGGCGTTAATGATGAGCCCACCGGTGGTTCGGATAGCGCCGTGGCCCTCGAGGTAGTGGAGTCGGGCCTGAGTGCTGACGCCGGTGCCAACTTTTACAATAAAGTCTCGGGGGGCAAGGAATCGGACGGCAGTTCCTTTACCGTCAAGGATGTGGACGCCCATGACACGCAGACCGTGACGCTGCTCCTCGGAGGCGAGGCGGTGACCCTTGTCAACAAGGGCGACGGAACGCTGGTGTATGAGGGAGAGTACGGCACGTTCATCATCACGCCTACGGGCGGCAGTTTCAATGACAACGGCTCCCTTTCTCCCACAGTGGTGAACAATGGCATCACCTATGACTACAAGTTTGTGCTGGACAATGACAAGGTCAACAGCCTGAACGAAGGCAAGGACCCGGTGCTGAACTTCGTGATCAAGGTGACGGACAGCAGCAGTGCGAGCACCTCTCAGGCTGTGGATGTGACCATTGATACCGTCAACGACATTCCGCTGATGACGTGGAGCGGCATCGGTCTGCATGAAGACGGCGTGCAAAACGGTAATGTTGCGTACGTTGGAGAACTCACACAGACCGGGAAGATTGAAGGATACTACGAAGGCGGCAGGTTCGACCCGGACAATACCAATGACGAGATGACCTTCAAGGTGCACGGGCTGAGCAACGGCACACAATCTTGGGATGTGGTCAAGGGAAACAGCGATCCTTCTTTCGGCGGCACGTCGCTTGGCGTCATCATCGATGGTACGATGCCCGACCGCGCCGCAACAGTGGAAATCCTGGGCGAAAAATCCGCGACTGCTGCTGATGGCGCGCCGCACCAGTATATTCTTACCAATTACGGTCTGCTGGACCTCAATACAAAAGACGGTTCATACACCTTCACCTTGAGCCCCACTGCGGAAGCGCTGGCGAATCTGGGCTTTGCGGAGAGCTATGCGGCGACCATCGCCGCCAATGTAGACAGTCTGGCCAAGGATGATGTGCTGAAATTCAGCTTTCAGGCATCTGTGACGGACCCCGGTGACCTCACCGGCACGCACATGATTGGCGTGACCATCACCGGAACCAACGACCAGCCCACGCTTTCGCTGGACTCCCTGCAGCACTACAATGCCGGCCAAGACCGCTTTGAGGTCGCCGAGGGCCTCAACACCAATGTGAATGGAACCGGCGACGCGGCCGTGTATACTCTGGGCAAAGCCGTGGGTGACGATGTCGACTACGGGCACAAGCTGGAGTTCGGCCTGGGCAGCGGCACGGTGCTTGAAGCTCAGGGGCAGGCTCCCGCGGGAGTGTCGGACAAGCTCAGCTATACGGCTTCAGGCGGCGTTATCACCATGAAGGGCGACTACGGCACCCTGAGCCTCAACACCAGCACCGGCGTACTTTCCTACAGCGTGGATAACGCCATTGACAGCAAGGCCAACAAACTTGCTGAAGGTCAGACCGGGTCCGACGTCTTTACTGTTCTGGTCAAGGACGAATTCGGCGCGTGGACCACGAAACCCTTCACCGTACAGGTGACCGGGGTTAATGATCCGCCGTATCTCAAGGACGGTGATACGCTCAGCGGCCTCAAGGAAGCCGGGGTCCAGAACGGCGGCAATGTGGCCGAAGCCGGGGTGGGCGTGAAAACGGGCCAGCTCCTGGTGGCGGACCCGGACTCCGCCCTGGCGGAAAAGCCCTACAGCATCACGGGTGGCACGCTGGAATCGGACGGCATCTGGATGTCCAGGGAAACGACGTACGGTACGCTGCGGCTCAATACTTCCACAGGGGCGTATGAGTATAAGCTTCGTAACGATGACCCGGATACGCAGCATCTGCGCGCTGGGCAGAACGTCACGGAGAATATCGGCATCACGGTGAAGGACGCGGCAGGCGCCACCCTGTCCACAAGCATCAAGGTCAATATTGCAGGCACCAACGACCAGCCATCTCTCAAATTTGTGGACAATGCCGGAAACGAACTGCTCAACGGCAACCTTACCGTGGGTGAAGACCGCGTGGACGGGCAGCAGGCGACAGGGACGCTTGGCTACCATGATGATGACATAGGCGATAGCCACACCTACCATCTGGTGAGCGCCGCCGCCGGCGAGGCCTATATTGGCGGAACCACCGCCACCGGCACGCCCGCCACTGCTTCGTCTCTGACAGGCAAGTACGGCACGCTGGAAGTGAACCCGACAACCGGCGCCTATACCTACAAACTCGCCAACGACAGCGAAGCGGTGCAGAACCTGACATCCAAGGATCATCCCACCGAGACCTTTTATGTGATGGTCAAGGACAGTAACGGCGGTTTCGACATCAAAGCCATTACAGTGACCGTCAACGGTGCGGACGACCTGGTCAAACTTGCCACCACAGACGTGCAGATGGCCCAGGTCACCGAAAGCGGCGTGAAAACCAATATTCCGAATGAGGACGAACCCGGCAAGGACGCCACAGGCAGACTGGCGGTCAGCATGCCTGCTGACCCCGATGCCGAAGGCGGGGCCAAGCACCTTCAGTTCGGCTTCAAGATCACCGCTGCTGACGGCAGCGTGACCTATGTCCGCCCCGGGCAGGGCGAGCAGGGAATCAGCTATACCGTGAAGGGCTACGGTACCCTCACCATTGATAAAGACGGCAATTACTCTTTCACGCTGGATAATGCCAGCGCCAAGGTAAACGAGCTCAATGCCGGTGAAAAACCCCTGCTTACGAGCCTTATGGGCGGCGGCGCCAGCAGGATCGAGCTCGCCGTGTGGGACGATCGCCACACAGACGACAGCTTCTGCACCACGCAGCGGCTGGAGCTGACCGTCAACGGCACCAATGATAAGCCGTATTTCACGGCCAACGGGCAGGAAAACACGGATGATTTTATTTTGAGCAGCCGCACCGGCTCGGGATCGCTCACTGAAGACAGCCCCCTCAAGTCCGAGCTCACAGGCAAGCTCACGGCTGCCGATCCGGACAAGGCCGACACGTCCGTCAGCCTCAGGTTCACCCTCGTGCAGAGCGACGGCAGCCTTACCCAGGTGATAGAAGGCAAGTACGGTTTTCTGCATCTGGCGGAAGACGGCACGTATAAGTACATACTTACCGATACCGCGAAGCTCCAGAAGCTCGACCTCAATGAGGTGCTCAGAGATGAAACGTTCACCGTGCGCGTGCTGGACAAGCTCGATGCGTATACGGACAAAACCCTGGTCATCGAACTGACCGGGCAGGAAGACAAGCCTCTGGTCGTGGACAATGGCGATCTGCATGTAAAAGAAGATATAACGCTTACCAGCTCGGGGCAGCTCCACGTCAACGTGGTGGACAAGGGCGATGTTTCCCTGGGCGACAACCCTGATGTTGCCTATAGCTTCAGCAAGGACGGCCATACCATAACGTCCATTGACGGCCAGTACGGCACTCTGAAGCTGCACGCCGACGGCAGCTATACCTATGAGCTTGATAATACGAAACCTGTGGTGAACGCCCTGAATGTGGGCAACAGCCTCACAGACAGCATAACCGTTACCGTCAATGCCACGGGCGCTGACGGCAGGACAGTGGAACAGTCCGTCACCATCCGGGTAGGGATTGACGGCACCAATGATGCCCCTGTGCTTCACGGCACCGAAGTGGAGCAGGCGGTGGTGCGCCAGGGCATGCTGCCTGATTTCGACGGCACCTCCAACCCCAACTGGGCCAGCGTAATAGCCACAGGCAAGGTGAACGATACCGCCACGGATGTGGACAATAGCCACAATGAACTGCGCTACATGCTGCTGAACAATGATGGTACTCCCGTTTCCGCGCTCCAGACGGAATACGGCACCATTGTCATGAGTGCGGACGGCTCGTATACCTACTACCTTGATACATTCAGCACTCATCTGAAGGACGCCCTGAGCAAGGCCGGCGGCGCAGATCTTGAGCAGGCCATCCGCTACGTGGTGGTGGACCCGCATGGTGCCGTTTCACAGGAATCCAAGGTACTGCATATTGAAATCAAACCCGGTCTGGGCTTTGGCGACGGCAGCCTCGTCAATCAGTTTTATGAGCTGGACAAAAATAACAGCGATCTGGCCCTGACCATTCGCGAAGATGGGGGCGACATCGCCAGAACCATCGGAAGCGGCACCCCGCCCGAGGATACCCTGACCGCCACGGGCCATGTCAGGGGCAACCTGACTATATTGGGACATCCGATACTGCAAGCCAATTACGGAATCGGCATCAAGAATGCGGATGGGGATCAGGTGCAGAGCAGCGCCGGTAACGGCGAGATGGCACTCAGCGGCAAATATGGCTACATTGTCGTAAATCCCGTCAGCGGCGAATACGTGTACACCCTGTTCAACGGTTCGGAACAGGTGCAGGAACTCAAGGCCGGTGAAACCAGAACGGAAAGTTTTACCCTGATGCACAATGGCGTGGATTTGGGTGAAAAGATCGTCATTACCATTCAGGGCACCAACGACAATCCCGTTATCAGCCACGCCGACAACCGCACCATCACCGAGCAGCCCGATGCCGCTGATCCTGATGCCCCGCGCTTTGCCCATGCCGTCAGCGGCAGCATCGTTGCCTCCGATGCGGATAAGGACGAAACCGGCGGGCTGAGTTGCACAGTGAAAACGAATGCCCAGCTTGGTAGCGTGGCGTTGGTCAAGGGGGCCGACGGGGAATGGACGTATACCTATACCCCCAACAACGATGCTCCGCACGACCTCAAAAGCGGTGAGACGGTACACGACACCTTTACCGTACGGATTTCCGATGGTGCGGGCGACTATGCGGACAAAACCATCACCGTCACCTACGAGGGCAAGAATAACGCGCCCACAGGCGTGGCGGCGTCGATGGGTATCAGCGAGGGCGATGCGCCCCTCAACGGTACCTGGAGCGACCTTGTCGACCTGCTTCAAATTAAGGACGACAGGTCCATTGAAAGTCTGACGTTTCTGGTCAGCAACAGCAGCGCCGCGACTGGCTCGATGGTGGCCCGCGGAACCTACGGCACCCTGTTCCTGGATGGCAACGGCAACTATACCTACAGCCTCGACAACGCCAGCGATAAGGTGCAGTCCCTCTATGACGGGCAGAATGTTGAGGATGTCTTTTACGTGACCGCCAAGGATGCCGAAGGCGGCGTTTCAAAGTCCATTGCGCTCACGGTGAACGTTACGGGCACCAACGATGCGCCGCAGGTCAGCCTCGAAAAAGTGCTGCTGGTGCGTGAAGATACACAGGAAAGTGATTCCGGCAAGACTATTGTGCTGGATAAGGATGCCGGCGACGTGCTGACCTACAGCGTGATTTCCGGCGAGACGGCGAAAACCGATTCTTTTGTCAAGGTCGGCGCGGGCGATCAGAGCATCACGGTTGCAGGCAAGTACGGCAATCTTACGCTGGCTGCGGACGGTACCTATACCTATCATATGACCAGTCATGAACTGGGTGTGGGCGAAAAGGCTGATGAGATGTTCACCATTACAGTGGCGGACAACCACGGCGGCACGGTGTCGCAGGATCTCAAGGTTTCCATCGTCGGAGCCAACGATGCTCCTGTCATTGATTTCGTGACCTACGCGGCTGATGACGGCGCTGGCCACAGTGGCGGCAGCCTGACCTTCCACGATGCCGACGCTACGGATCATCTCAGCCTTTTCCTCAGCTACGACGGTAAGGAATACGCCATAACCAACGGCGGCGACGTCACCGTTGCGGCACTGGGCGTCTTCAGCTTTACCGAGAACAGCGAGGGACACTGGAGCTACGTATTCACGGCTGATGCCGCCCTGTCTGGAGCCATAAGGGCCGGCACAGAGGGTGACCATTTCTTCGATGTGTCTGTGGGCGTCAGTGATGGTCATGCCGAAACCGTGTACCACGACCTGCCCGTGAACATCCTTGGCACCAACCAAGCGCCGGTGCCCTTGCTGGCCGGGATGGACGGGTTCCACGCCTGGTCAGGCACTCTCGCTGCGGATGCCGACAGCAGTGTGTTGCATTTCGATGCCGTAGGCGACAAAGAACTGGCGTTCGGCACGATGCATGTGGATGCTGACGGCAAGTACTCCTACTCGCTGCATACGGACGAAGACGCCATCGGAAAAATGAGCGCCGCGTATCAGGAACACGGTTCTCTTGTGGAAACCTTCGGCTTTTCCGTCACGGACAATGCCGAGCACGGCACTCCTGTGACCGGCACCCTGCATATCAATATTGATAAAGACGACTGGGACGGACACGGCGGCAAGCTGATCTTCGGCACAGAGGCAAATGATTCTGATCTTGGTGCCCTGCACGGCGGAACCGGCAACGACATCCTCTATGGCGGCAGCGGCGACGACCACCTGTACGGCGGTGACGGCAACGACTATCTCTTTGGCGGCGACGGCAATGACCACCTTTACGGTGGCGCTGGTGACGACCACCTGTACGGCGGCGCTGGCAATGATTTTCTGGACGGCGGCGCTGGCAATAATCACCTGTACGGCGGCGACGGCAATGATATCATGGTGTATCATAATGGCGACAGCCTGGACGGCGGTGCCGGTCTTGACTTCATGCTCGTGGATTCTTCCACAACCACAGAAGACATGAATACCCTGCTGGGCGTTGCCAAGGAGGTAGAAGTGGCTATCAAGGGCACCAATGGCCAGACTGCCGCGGAACTTGGCCTTACCGACCTGGGCAAGTTGGCGGGTGTGGGCATTCATGTGGTTGACAGTGAGGACGGCAAGCAAACCACCATGACTCTGACCAGCGGCTGGGCCGACAAAGGCGGTGGCACGTATACCAACGAAACGGAACATCTGACCCTGAGCATCGGTGCCGATCATCCGAACATTGTAATAGATGACACCGCCAGCGAAGTGGCCAAGTTCGTCATGACGCACTCGTCATAGGTGGGAACAAACAATCAACAAGGCCCGCCTCGGAATTAAGGGGCGGGCCATTCTAGAAGCTTGTCTTCTCAGGCCGCAATGCCTATCGGGTAAGTGAGGGCGACCATGTGAGTCAACATCCGTCGCCTGTGGGACACGTCCCCGCGGGTTAAGCGTCTTGCGCCCCGGCTGGGAACCTTCCAGCCGGGGCAACTGCATGTTAGAGGCCTACAGCCCCAAATCACGCAAAAGGTTGTCCACGGCCATATGGCCCATGCTTTCCGTGGCTCCGGCAGTGGAGGAGGAGCAGTGCGACCCCATCACAAGGTTGTCCAGCGCATACCAGGCCGGATCCGCCGGGGGCTCCTGCTCGAACACGTCCAGCCCCGCGCCGTAGATGCTGCCGGCCTGAAGGGCGGCCAGCAGGGCGGCTTCGTCAATAAGCCCGCCGCGCGCGGTGTTGATGATGACCGCTGTTTTCTTCATGGCGGCGATGCGCCCGGCGCTGATGCAGTTGCGGGTTTCGTCCGTCAGCACCGTGTGCAGGGTGATAAAGTCCGCCTCGCGGCAGATGCGGTCTACATCCGCGCGTTCGACGCCTTCGCCCTTGGCCCAGGCTTCGTCCCAGGCGATGTCGTGGGCCAGAATTTTCATGCCAAAGCCCTGAGCGCGTTTGACCACGCAGCGGCCAATGGCTCCAAGGCCGATGATGCCCAGGGTTTTGCCGTAAAGGTCGATGCTGGTGATCTTGCCCCAGTCTTTTTCACGGCAGCGGCGGTCAATGAGCCCGGCCTTGCGCGCCACCATCAGCATGAGGGTCAGGGCGTAGTCGGCCACGGCGTTGCTGTTGGCCCCAACCGTGCGCGACACCGCGATGCCGCGCTGCTTGCAGGCTTCAAGATCAATATTGTCCAGCCCGACGCCGTATTTGGCGATGGCCTTGAGTTCCGGCGCGGCGGCCAGCACAGAGGCGTCCATAGGGTCAACACCCAAAATGACGCCCTGGCACGAGGCCAGTTTTTCACGCATCTGTTCGGCGGAAAGGATGCCGCCCGTGTCGTTGCGCACGACTTCAAGCCCGGCCTGCGCCAGACGGTCGAACAGTTCGGGATTGGTTTTGCCAAAAGAGCGGGGAGTAACAAGAATTTTCACTGTGATACCTCTTGGGGGCGGAGTGGGCCACGCGAATGGGGCTAAAAAAACACTGATTAAAGAGCCTCCTGGAAACGCGCAGTTGTTTAGAGCAATTTAACTTTTAAATTGCTCTGACGGCTGCGTGAGCAGACGTTCGCTACGGAGGCGTAAGCGCAGTTTATCTGCGCGGTTAAACGCCGAAGTGAGCGTGCCTTAAACTTTGAGAATGTATATTCTCAAAGTTAATCTGCTCTAGTCTGGCAAGGCGCGATCTTTTTTTGAAGCAGGAGTGGACTCTTCCGTCCTCGACTGTCTCAAAAAAAGTGAAGCAACATCGCCAAACGGCATAAATCAGCGTTTCCCTGAACCCGCAAAAATATCCGGGGCGGCTGGCGTACAGGCTTACCCCAAGACCAAAAATTGTCAACGAGCCCCCGCGCCGTCAGAACAAATGCGGGCCACGGGCACGAGGGCACGAAAATTCTCCCCGTGGCTCCGTGGCCCGCATGCCGGCGCGTCGGCGGCGATCAGACTTCGATGTTGATCTTGCCGCCAATGCCCTGAGCCGCCAAACCGGCATCCTTGTCCATGCGCATCTGCATTTCCTGCCCCTTGTTGATGCTGCCGTTGATCACAGCGGCAGACATGCTGGCCTGAAAATCCAGAGCTTCACGACTTATGGAAACACTCATGCCCATCTGCACGTCATTCATGGCATGCTCCTTTGCGGCGGGGACGTGCCTGCCGCAACAGCCTTATCGGCTGGTTGGCGAAAAAAACTTACCCCGGCGTCACGCTGTCCACCGCGCCTTGCAGCGCAGCGTCGCCGCGCCGCGCGGTACCGCCACCGGCCGCTGGCCGACACAGAGCCGCCGCAACGCCGCAGAGCCGCCGCCTGAGACCACCGTCCACCGCGCCGTTGAACGACGCGGAGCCGCACGCTAACGGTGTTGCTTGAGCCTGCCGTTCAGTATACAAGGGAAGCACTGATTAAAGAGCCTCTTGGAAACGCGCAGTTATTTCCTTTGGCAAGGCGCGATCTTTTTTCAAGCAGGAGTGGACTCTTTCGTCCTCGACTGTTTCAAAAAAAGTGAAGCAACGCCGCCAAACGGAATAAATCAGCGTTTCCCAAGAAAAGAAAAACACAGGATGCTGCTATGAGTGAAATGCGTGACCTCAAGGCTACGACCATGCCTCTGCTGGATAGCGTGGTTGAGCGCCTTTGCCACCCCTCGTCACTGGACGCGGTGTGGCATCGTCCGGCTCAGGGCGCGGCCATGCCTTCGCTGAAGGACCTTACCGAAATTATGGAACGTCTGCGGGCGGCCATTTTTCCGGGGTATTTCGGTTCCGCGCGGGTATGGCGCGAGTCCATGCGCTACCACCTTTCGGCCAATCTCGATACCATTTACCGCATGCTGTGCGAGCAGATAGTGCGCGGCTTCTGCTTTGGCTGCGCGGGCGAGAGCAATCCCTGCACGTCCTGCGAGTCGGATGGTGAAAAAGCCGCCGAGGCCTTTATGGACCGCTTGCCGGAGATTCGCCGCCTGCTGGCCAGTGACGCCAAGGCCGCCTATGAGGGCGACCCTGCCGCCACAAGCCCCGGTGAGACCATTTTTTGCTATCCGTCCATGCAGGCCATGCTGCACCACCGCATCGCCCACGAGCTTTACAGCCTCAAGGTCCCGGTGATTCCGCGCATCATTTCAGAAATGTCGCACTCGGCAACGGGCATTGACCTGCACCCCGGCGCGAGCATTGGCGAGGAATTCTTCATCGACCACGGCACGGGCGTGGTCATTGGCGAAACCTGCATTATCGGGCGCAACTGCCGTCTGTACCAGGGCGTTACCCTGGGGGCTTTGTCCTTTCCCAAAAACGCGGACGGCACCCTGACCAAGGGCATACCGAGGCACCCCATACTCTGCGATAACGTGACGGTGTATGCGGGGGCCACCATTCTTGGGCGCGTGACCATAGGCAAGGGCGCTGTCATTGGCGGCAATGTGTGGATCACCCAGGATGTGCCCGACGGCGCGCGCATTCTTCAGGAGCGCCCGCGTGCCTGATGCGGATTTGCGGCGGCCCGGCCGCCGGCTTTCGCTGCGTCTTTTGCTGGTGGCCCTGCTGGGGGCGCTGCTGGCATCTCTGCTGCTTTCCGGCTGCGGACAGGGCGTGCGCGTGCAGCCCAAGGGACAGGTGCAGACGAGCATAGGCGTGGGCCGTTAGGGAAATCGTTAGGGAAATACTGATTTATTCGCGTTTGGCGTTGTTGCTTCGCCTTTTTTGAGCGGGGGCAGGACGGAAGAGTCCAGCCCCCGCTCAAAAAAGACTCGCGCCTGGCCAAACACGAAAATGCAGCATTTCCAGGTATTGCTTACAAGATTATGGGAGCCATTTAATCAGCGGTTCCTTAGGGTTCTTTAATCAGTTTTTTCCAAAATAATTCCACAACTCCCCGGCAGCGTACGGCAGCCGGGGATCCTTCGTTTTTTCAGGCATGGCGTGGATAAAAGGAAGCGCTGATTAACGAGCCTCCTGGAAACGCGCAGTTATTTCGCTTGGCAAGGCGCGATCTTTTTTTCAAGCAGGGGTGGGTTCTTCCGTCCTCGACTGTTTCAAAAAAAGTGAAGCAACGCCGCAAAACGGAATAACTGCGCGTTTCCAAAAGTCTGTGGACATGACGGGCCGTCTGTGGCATGCTGCCGCCTTCATTACGCAGGCGGAAACATGCCTGCACATTCGTTTCATATCCATACAGTTTGTTGCGTCCATATGCCCCTGCCCCGTCCGGAGCCTGCTGCCTGAATCGCAAAGGCAGCATCTCGCCATTGAAGACGGCGCACCCTGCGGGCGGCGTTTTGTTTTTTTTGTTTTTTTCTGGGGCGGGTTTTAATGCCCTAACCCCGTCTGGCGTCGCACAGCAAGGAGGAAACGCCATGAGTGTGCTGGAAAAACTGTTCAATCCCGCCGCGAGAGGCAGCACGGTCAAAAGGGAAATGCTGGCCGGTCTCACCAGCTTCATGGCCATGTGCTACCTCATCTTTGTGGTGCCCGGCATGCTGGCCGACGCGGGCATGCCCAGGGATTCCGCCGTGGCGTCCACCATCTGGGTGACCATTCTCGCAACCCTTGTCATGGGCGTATGGGCCAAGTTTCCCGTGGGCGTCGCTCCGGGGCTGGGCATTACGGCCTTTTTTGCCTACTACGTCTGCGGCCCTGCGGGCTATTCCTGGCAAACGGGCCTCGGGGCCGTGTTCATATCGGGCATAGTCTTTCTGCTGCTCACCGTCACGCGCATCCGCCAGCTCATCATCAATGCCGTGCCTATGGATCTCAAGTTCGCCATCGTGGTGGGCATCGGGGCCTTTATTGCCTTTATCGGCATGAAGAGCTGCGGCATCATCGCGGCAGACCCGGCCACCTTTGTGACTCTGGGCAATCTTGGCAATCCCAAGACCCTGCTTTCCGTGGTGGGCATTTTTCTTATTGGCGGTCTGCTGTCGCTGCGCGTGCGCGGGGCCATGATCATCGGTATTCTGACCATCACCGTGGCGGGCATCTTCCTTGGCGTGTCGCCACTGCCGCAAGGGCCGGTTTTTTCCGCCAGCCTGCCCATGCCCACCGAGACCTTCATGCAGATGGACATCAAGGGCGCGCTGCACCACGGGCTTGTTTCCATCATCTTTACCCTGACCATGGTCGACCTTTTCGACAACATGGGCGTGCTCATCGGCCTCTCGCAGAAGGCGGGCTTCATTCGTGAAGACGGCCACATCGAAAACCTGGACAAAGCCCTTATCACCGACTCTATGGCCACTATGGCCAGCGCCGTCATGGGCGCGACCACCGCCACCAGCTATCTTGAAAGCGCGGCTGGCGTGGCCGAGGGCGGCCGCACGGGCCTCACGGCCGTCACCATTGCCGCCCTTTTCTTTCTGGCGCTCTTTTTCTCCCCACTGGTGGGCATGGTACCCGCCTACGCCACAGCGCCCGTGCTCATCATCGTGGGCGCCATGATGATGCAGGAAGTGGGGCGCATCTGCTTCAAGGACTTCACCGTGGCGCTGCCCGCCTTTTTGACCATCATCAGTATGCCCCTGACCTTCAACATCGCCACGGGCTTCGGCTTCGGCTTTGTGAGCTGGGTGGGCATCAAGGCCCTGGCCGGGCGCTTCAAGGATCTCAACCTTGTCATGGTCTGCATCGCCCTGTGCTTTGTGATCAACTTTGCCCTGCGCCTGCCGTAGACAGTGTCGTCACGAGCGCCTTTTCAGGCATCTCTTTGTCGAACTTCGCCTTTTATTCCGGTCGAGTACCATCAGAGTACACTCCCTACATAAAAGGCTAGTTCTCCTTGATATGACTGAAAATTCATCTCGTGGCTACACTGTCTAGGCTTGGGCGCCCCGCGCATATATCAGGGAAACGCTGATTTATTCCGTTTGGCGGCGTTGCTTCACTTTTTTTGAAACAGTCGAGGACAAAGAGTCCACTCCTGCTTGAAAAAAGCTCGCGCCTTGCCAAAGGAAATAACTGCGCGTTTCCAGGAGGCTCTTTAATCAGTGCTTCCTTAGCGTCCAGCCCATATGTTCAAGACCCCGGATACTCCGGGGTCTTGTTTTTTGAGCGGGTGGCCGTTGTGAATATACATTCCAAAGTAAGTTCAGTTTGAACCCGCCTTGCCTTTGGCCGCGCATAAGTGCATACTTTGCAGCCTGCATATAATTGGGCCGTAAGGGCCATAAAGAATAAGGAACAGCACCGTATGACCACGCTTTTGAGATCTGCGCCTCCCAAGAAGCCCTTGTGGCGCGAATATGGCGAAGCCCTTTTAGTGGCCTTGCTGCTTGCTCTCGTAATTCGTACATTCGTCGTGCAAGCATTTAAAATACCTTCAGAATCCATGCTGCAAACCCTGCTTGTGGGCGATCACCTGCTGGCCAGCAAGTTCTCCTATGGGGTCAAGGTTCCCTTTACCAATTACTACCTCTACAAGGGCAATGACCCGCAGCGCGGCGAAATCATCATTTTTGAATACCCCAACGACCCCAGCGTGGACTACATCAAACGCATTGTGGGTGTGCCCGGCGATATTATCGAGGTGCGCAACAAGCAGTTGTACCGCAATGGCGAGGCCGTCAAGGAAGGTTATATCCGCTTTACCCAGCCTGACCGCATAGAGCCGGTGCGCGACAATTTCGGCCCGGTGACGGTGCCCGAGGGCAAATATTTCGTCATGGGCGACAACCGCGACAATTCGCTGGATTCGCGTTTCTGGGGATTTGTGGGCCGCAACGCCATCCGCGCCAAGGCATGGCGCATCTACTGGTCGTGGGGTGGGCTTGGCGACATGCGCTGGGACCGCATGGGCAAAAAGGTGGAATAGACTTTAAGGTGTAGCCCCGGCGTTTGCGTGAGCGGACGCCCACCGCTACGGCGGTTGAAGCGTTGCAAGGAGGCCCGGTGGTAGTCCGGCTGAACAGCGGCGGCGTGGAAGGCGTGGACGCCTATCCCGTGGAACTGGAAGTGGACTTCGTGCGCCAGGGTCTGCCGGGCTTCACCATGGTGGGGCTGGCAGAAACGGCGGTGCGCGAGGCCAAGGACAGGGTTTTTGCGGCCCTGAGGGCTGCCGATTTCAAGCTGCCGCCCGCGCGAATCACCGTCAATCTGGCTCCCGCCTGGCGGCGCAAAAGCGGGGCCAGCTACGACCTTCCTCTTGCCGCTGGCCTGCTGGCCGCCTCTGGCGCCATTCCCGCCGGGAGTCTGCAACAATTCTTCATGGCCGGGGAACTCTCCCTGAGCGGCGATCTGCGCCCGGTGAGCGGCGTTCTGCCGCTGGCCTTGCTGGCCCGCCAACGCGGCGCCGCGGGCATTATCGTGCCGCCGGGCAATGGGGCTGAAGCCGCCGTTGTGCGCGGCCTTTGCGTCTATACTCCCCGCAATATCGCGCAGTGCGCGGCCTTTCTGGCCGGGATGGAGCCTCTTGAGCCTCTGCCGGAACCGGAAATGGACGATCTGCCTCCCCTGGGCCACGGCCTTGATTTTGCCGAAGTCAAAGGGCAGGAGGCCGCCAAGCGCGCGCTGGAAATAGCCGCGGCTGGCGGACACAACGTCTTGCTGCTCGGCCCTCCCGGCAGCGGCAAGACCATGCTCGCACAGCGCCTGCCCACCATTCTGCCGCCACTGGACTTTGAAGAATCGCTTGAAGTCACCAAGATTTACAGCGTCGCCGGCAAGCTGTCCGACCATCAGGGGCTGGTGCGCCAGAGGCCGTTTCGCGCGCCGCACCATACCATTTCGGACGTGGCCCTGGTGGGCGGGGGAACCTATCCGCGCCCAGGCGAGGTCAGCCTTGCCCACAGGGGCGTACTTTTTCTGGATGAACTGCCGGAATTTCAGAAGAGCGCGCTGGAATCGCTGCGTCAGCCGCTGGAAGGCGGCGTTGTTCACATTGCCAGATCCGCGCACAGCGTGATCTTTCCCGCCGCCTGCATGCTGGTGGCGGCCATGAATCCCTGTCCTTGCGGCTATCACGGCGATCCCATGCATGAGTGCAGTTGCCGCCCCGACCAGCGTGCCCGCTATCAGGCGCGCGTGTCCGGCCCCATGCTGGACCGCATTGACGTGCATGTGGAAGTTCCCGCCGTGCCCTATGCGGATCTGCGTCAGGGCCGCGCCGGAGAAGGCTCGTCCGCCATGCGTGAAAGGGTGCTCGCGGCCCGCGCGGTGCAGCGGCAGCGCTATGGCGCTGACGGCCCGCACTGTAACGCGGAGCTTTCAGGCGCGCTGCTGGACGAGCATTGCGCGCTCGACGCCGCAGGCCATGATTTGATGGAAGCGGCCGTGAACCGCCTTGCCCTGTCGGCCCGCGCCTGCGCGCGGGTGCTGCGCATGGCCCGTACCATTGCGGATATGGAGGGGCGGCAGCGCATAGACGCCGCCCATCTGGCCGAGGCCGTTTCCCTGCGAGTTCTGGACAGGGGATAACCTGCTTTTTGAGTGCCACGCAAGCGGCCCTTTGCATTCCGGCAAGACAGAAATCATTCTGCCGGAATGCAAAGGGCCGCTTTCTGTTTTTACGCAAAATTCGTTGTCGCGGCAGTCGCCAGTATACTAGAGCAGATTAACTTTGAAATGCTTCACATTCCAAAGTTTTCATTCAGCCGAAAAATGCAGTTTTCAGCTGAATCCACGCCACGTTGTGGCGCGCTGCACTTTCGTGCAGCGTTAGAGCATTTACACTTTTTCAAAGTTACAATGCTCTAACGGACAATAAGGATTTTAGGGGGGCGTGGGGGAGGGACTCTTTTGCAAAAGGGTCCCTCCCCAACAAAATATTTCAAAGTACCAGTACGTTAGCTTGTCTGATCCGCCGCACGCCTTGCGGCCTGATCCGAGGTACGTTTTTGTTTGACGCCAGCCTTGGCGGCTTCTTTCTTTTTGGGCTGGGCTTTGGTCTTGGCTGTCTGCTTGGCTTTGCTGACCTGGGCCTTTTTGCCCTTGCCGAGCTTTTTGACGGGGGCGTCGTCGGCGCTGGCATAGGTGAGCCAGGCTTCACGGGCTGTTTTGTGTATGTCGGGCCTGTACTGCTCGGGTGGCAGGCAGTCCAGCGCCGCCACTACCGAGGCCGCGCGATTGTCGCAAACCTGGAACCCGGCGTCCAGCAGACGAAAGGCCTCAACCCCGCGCGTGCGGGAGTCCGGCGCGCCCAGGATGACAGCCAGCAGGCGTCTGGAACCGTGGCTGGCAGTAAAGATGATGTTGTAGCCGGAAGCGTTGACCCATCCGGTTTTGAGACCGTCCGCGCCGGGGTACTGGCCGAGCAGAGGATTTTTGTTCCAGGTGACCCGGCCCTTGTGGTTTATGAAGTGGGTATTGTGAAAGCGCAGGGCATCGGGATAGGTCTGCAGGTACGCGCGGGCCAGTGTCAGCATGTCGCGGGCGGTGGTGTACTGCCCGGCGGCGGGCAGGCCGTGGGGATTACGGAACTGGCTGTCACGCATGCCGAGGGCCTGGGCCTTGGCGTTCATCATGGTCACGAATGCCGGGGTGGAGCCTCCCACAAATTCCGCCACGGCCGCGCTGGCGTCGTTGCCGGAAGACACGGCCATGCCCATGAGCAACTGCTCAAGGGTCACGTTGTCCTTTTCACTGAGACCCATGCGTGAACCGCCCGTGCGCGCGGCAGCGCGGCTGACGGTCACAGGGCTGTCCAGACTGACGGCTCCCTGGCGAATCTGGTCCATGGCCAGGAACATTGAAAGCACCTTTGTGAGCGAAGCCGGGGCAATGTGCTGATCGGCGTTCTGCTCAAAAAGTATGGCGTCGTGGTCCAGGTCGTACAGAATGGCCGAGCAGGTTTCGAGGGAACCGTGCTGGGGGATGGCCGGGGCGCTGAGGGCCATGCCGGGGCGCAACAGCGCCATGCAGAGAACAATGAAAAAAAGCGGCAGGCTGGATGAAAGCGCGCAGTACTTCAGGCGACGGAAGAAGCAGGTCATGGGCAATCCTTGGGCTGTGGCGCAGGGAACGGACTTTCAGGTAACGGGCAAGGCGAAACCGGCCTTGGCCGCTGGCTGGTAAATGAAGAACGTGTCTGAAGCTTTGGGAATACCTCAGTCATTGGGCACTGCAAAGCAATTTTTTTCGGCCAGGGGAGCGCTGGTTTGCCTTGGCGCTGCCAGGCTTTTTACGTTTTCGCCCATCAGGAAGATAGGGCTTTTCACGGACGTACCCGAAGGGGCCGGTTCTGGATTTTGTATAGATAATTGCTAAACAGTGCCGCTCCTGCTGATGTACTAAAGTTGGGCGTGCATGGCAATAGGCCGGAGCATATGGATAAATCCACTTTTTGCGCGATGTGGATTTGCGCAACGCGCGTGCTGGCGGCTGACCTGGAGGTGGCGGGGGCAAGGCGCGGGCCGTGACGGCGTATGTGGGGCTACTCGCGCCCACACTTTGCCGAGCTTATTTGTGCTGTGAATTTGCATCGTTGCGTGTCGCGCCCATGCCTGGCATGCCCTTTGAACATCGGGATTCCCAATGGAGAGCAGAGCGAAAAACGCGAAGAGCGCGCCGTGTGGGCGCGCTCTTCATGTCTGGGCCAAAAGAAAAAATTTTGCGGCTTTAAAGTATGTAACCTTTTTCAAAGGTACAATGATCTAACTTTAGAGCAGATTACCTTTGAGAATATACATTCTCAAAGTTTAAGGCACGCTCACTTCGGCGTTTAACCGCGCAGATAAACTGCGCTTACGCCTCCGTAGCGAACGTCTGCTCACGCAGCCGTCAGAGCAATTTAAAAGTTAAATTGCTCTAATAAAGGTTTTAGGGGGTGGGGGCGTGGGGGAGGAGACCCTTTTGCAAAAGGGTCCCTCCCCCACAAAGTATTTCTCCCCCTCAACGTACTTCAAAATAAATTGGCGTTAGTCGCCGCCGTCCATGCGAAAATCCACGCGGATCTTGAACAGTCTGGTGGCGGGCAGGTTGAGAATAGGTATGCCCGTGCATTGGGTAATGCTGTCCAGCGTGGTCTGCGCTTCTTCGCGTGAGGGGCTGATAAGCGTGAACCAGATGTTGTAGTCGTGTTCGCGCAGGTAGTTGTGGGTCACGCCGGGCTTGGCGTTGACGTCGGCCACAAAGGCTTCCATCTTGTCCTGCGGCACTTTGGCGGCGCACAGCGTGGACACGAAGCCGAGCTTGGCCGACTGGAAGTTGGCCCCGAGCCGCCGGATGATCTTGCGGGCCTTGAGGGCGCGCACCCTGTCGAGGGCCTCCTGCTCCTGGATGCCCAGGCGCTGGCCCAGCTCGGCGTAAGGGCGGGGGCACAGGGGAAAGTCCGTCTGGATTATGTCGAGCAACTGTCTGTCCAGGCTGTCCATCGGGGTCGAATCCTTGTGCCTGGCCGAGGGTTCTGCGGTGTGGGCTTGAGTGGTCATGGCTTTTCCTTTTTGCGTGTCCTGGCCGGAATGTACGTGCACAGCGGCTCTTCGCCCATGTGGTCGCCGTCCATGCTGTGCGCCCGCGCGCGGCAGCCGCCGCAGACCTTGTGGTACTCGCATTCGCCGCATTTGCCCGTATAGCAGGACTGGTCGCGGAACTGCAAAAAGTACTTGCTCGCGCGCCAGATCTTGGGAAAGGGCGTTTCGCGCACATTGCCGCAGTTGAGCTCAAGGTAGCCGCAGGGCTGCACCTGCCCCACATGGCTGATGAAGCAGAAGCCGATGCCGCCAAGACAGCCGCGCGTGACGGCGTCCATGCCGAAGTTGTCGGGCGTGACGCTGATGCCCTCTTCCTTGGCGCGCTGACGCATGATGCGGTAGTAGTGCGGCGCGCAGGTGGCCTTGAGGTGCATCTTGGTGGTCTTGCGGAAGTCGTACAGCCAGTGCAGTACTTCCTCATATTCTTCTGCGGTGATGACCTGATCGGCAAGACCGGCCGCCCGGCCCATGGGCACCAGCAGAAAGATATGCCAGGCCGCCGCGCCGATACGCTCGCACAGTTCGAATATTTTTTTGAAGCTGGTGAGGTTGTTGCGCGTGACCGTGGTGTTGATCTGAAAGGGCACGCCCGCGGCCTTGAGGTATTCGATGCCGCGCATGGAGGCGTCAAACGCGCCGGGCACGCCGCGGAATTCGTCGTGGCTCGCCGCATCCGCGCCGTCAATGGAGATGGAGCAGCGGTTGACGCCAGCATCCTTGATTTTTTGCGCGGTTTCGGGGGTGATCAGGGTGCCGTTGGGCGAAAAGGCGCAGGGCAGGCCCTTGCTGTGGGCATAGGCCACAAGCTCGTACACATCGGGCCGCATCATGGGATCGCCGCCCGTAAAGATGATGATGGGATTGCCCACCTGGGGGAAGGTGTCGATAAGCGCCTTGGCTTCCGCGGTGGAGAGCTCGCCGGGGTAGGGTTCCGGGTGGGCTTCGGCACGGCAGTGCTGACAGGCGAGATTACAGGAGCGCGTGACTTCCCAGGCGATGAGGCGGCAGGCCGGGCTGCCGTCTTCAAGGGTACGCAGGGGGGCGCTCATGCCCGCCTGGCCGCCAGTCTGACCAGGGTGGCCGCCCGGATGCCCGCCGGGGTGGCCGCTTATGGGGTTGCCCGCGCTGCCGGGCATGCCGCCGGGATGTCCCCCGGCGTGGTGCGAATGGTTGCTCATTATTTTTCAGCCTTACCGTGCCAGCTTTTGCGCCAGCAGGGTTTCGGTAAAGTAGGTGATGATGGTGTCCGCGCCCGCGCGCTTGAGGCCCGTGAGGGATTCAAGCATGACGGCGCGTTCGTCCACCCAGCCGTTGAGGCCCGCGGCGCGTATCATCGAGTATTCGCCGCTGACCTGATAGGCGCACAGCGGCACGTCCACATGGTCGCGCACAAGGCGTATGATGTCGGCATATGGCCCGGCGGGTTTGACGATGAGGGCGTCCGCGCCTTCATCAAGGTCCGCGTAGGCTTCACGCAGGGCCTCGCGGGCGTTGCCCGGGTCCATCTGGTAGGACTTGCGGTCCCCGCTGGAAGGCGCGCTTTCGGCGGCCTCGCGGAACGGCCCGTAATAGGCGGAAGCGTATTTGACCGCGTAGGACATGAGGGGCGTGCCCGTGAAGCCAGCGTCGTCCAGCGCTTCGCGGATGGCGGCCACGCGGCCGTCCATCATGTCGGAGGGGGCCACCATGTCGGCTCCGGCGCGCACATGGCTCACCGCCGTCTGCGCCAGCAGGGGCAGGGTGGCGTCATTGCGCACCACGCCTTCGGGCGTCAGGATGCCGCAGTGGCCGTGGCTCATGTATTCGCACAGGCATACGTCAGTAATGACAAACAGCTTGGGCCAGCGGCTTTTGAGCAGGCGTACGGCCTCCTGCACAATGCCGTCGTCGGCGTAGGCTCCGCAGGCCTTTGTGTCCTTGACGGCGGGAATGCCGAAAAGAATGACGGCATGCAGGCCCGTATCCACGGCCCGCTCCACCTGCTTTTCCAGTTGGCCGAGGCTCAGCTGGAACTGGCCGGGCATGGAGCTTATCTCTTTGCGGAAATTGCGGTCTTCAGTCTCGACCACAAAATAGGGCTGGATAAGATCTTCCACAAGCAGGGGCGCGGTTTCGCGCACCAGGGTGCGGAGTTCGGGAGTGGCACGTAGACGGCGGCCGCGATGGAATGCTGTCATGACTGTTGTCCTTTGTGCTGGCCTTTGTTGTGCCAGCCTGTAGGGATTGCTGCGGCGCGGCTTTGACGGGGCGCGTCGTATTTTCAGTGGCGTATCGTGGTTTGCGCAGCGGGCTGGGCGGACACTCCAGTCAAGAAAGGATCCTGTCGCAGGCCACTCTGCCAGTGCCGCTACGCTGACGCCGTACGCCACAACCTGTAAGGCGCGGAGTTCATGCCGGAACAGTTCACGCCTGAAATGCACACAGGAATGTGTCCTTGCTGGCAGAAAAACAGGCGGCGCGCCTGAACGGAGCGTAGGCGTCTACGTACCCGGGGCGCGCCGCCAAGTTCCCTACGGTCAGCAAAATGCGTCGCGCGGGCTACTTGATGCCGATTTCTTCGTCCGTCAGGTAACAGGCCGGGTCCGGCGCCCATATGTCGTCATAATAGGCTTCGGCACGGGCGCGGAAGTTGCCGCCGCAGATGTTCAGGAACCGGCATTTGGCGCAGCGCCCCGTGACGTGGGCCTTTTTGTCCTTGAGCTTGTGCAGAAGCTCGATGGAGGGGTCGTCCCAAATCTGCGAGAAAGGGCGCTCCAGCACGTTGCCGAGCACATGATTGCGCCAGAACTGGTCCGCATGCACCTTGCCGTCCCAGGAAATACAGCCTATGCCCCGGCCGGAGCTGTTGCCCTCGTTGTACTGAAGCAGTTCAAACACTTCTTCGGCACGCCTGGGGTTCTCGCGCTTGAGGCGCATCCACACGTAGGGGCCGTCGGCGTGGTTGTCCACGGTGAGGATTTCCTTGCCCTTGCCGGCGTCAAACAGGGCTCGGGTCTCGTCCATGATGAGGTCCAGCACCTGACGGGTCTCCGCGTGGTCCAGGTCTTCCTTGATCAGCTCCGACCCACGCCCGGAGTAGACAAGGTGGTAAAAACAGGCGCGGGGAATTTCCATATCCTTGAGCAGGCGGAAGATGCCGGGGATTTCACCGGCATTGCGCTTGTTGATGGTCAGGCGCAGCCCCACCTTGAGGCCTTCGGCCTGACAGTTGGCGATGCCCTCCAGCGCTTTGCGAAAAGCGCCGGGCACGGCGCGGAATTTGTCGTGTATTTCTTCCATGCCGTCCAGGGAGATGCCCACGTACGAAAGGCCCACGGCCTTGAGTTCGCGCGCCTTTTCCTTGGTGATGAGGGTCCCGTTGGTGGAAATGACCGCGCGCATGCCCCTGGAGGTGGCATGGCTGGCCAGTTCAACGAGGTCCTTGCGCACCAGGGGTTCGCCGCCGGAAAAAAGCATGACGGGCGCGCCGTAGGCGGCCAGATCATCGATCATGGTCTTGGCCTGATCGGTGCTGATGTCGTCCGATCCGTCAACCTCTATGGCGTGGGCGTAGCAGTGCACGCACTTGAGGTTGCACCGCTGGGTCATGTTCCAGACCACCACGGGTTTTTTATCCTTGGAAAACTGCAACAGGTGTGAAGGCAGCTTGCCGGATTCACGGCCATAACGCAGCGCGTCCGAAGGCTCCACCTGGTCGCAGTACAACTTGGAAATGCCAATCATCACACGATCCTTATTGTTCGATGCATTTTTTCAGTATGGCAAAGGCCTCGTCCAGGCCTTCGGGCTGAGTGCCGCCCGCCTGGGCCAGATCCGGCCTGCCGCCGCCAGCGCCGCCGCAGGGTGCGGCCACAGGCTTGATAAGGGCGGGCGCCGTAAATCTGCCGTGCAGATCCTTGGAAACATAGATAAGCATGCCCACCTTGCCTTCTTCCACCGTGGCGAGGCAGGCCACCGCATTTTCAGAAAGACGCGAGCGTACGTCGTCCATGACTTCACGCAGGGCCTTGACGGGCACATTGTCCAGCCGGGCGGCCAACAGGCGCACGCCATTGACGTTTTCGGCGCGGGCAGCCAGCTCCGCGCCGGAAGCCGGAGCGGCCGAGGCTTTTTCCGAGGCTTTGCGCAGTTTTTTCACTTCGGCGTACAGGGCCTGCACGCGTTCGGCAAGCTGGCCCGGCCTGGCCTTGAGCAGGGCGGAAAGACCGTCCAGTTCTGCGCGCTGCTCCACGGCATGCCCGTAGGCGTTCCAGCCTGTGACGGCCTCAATGCGGCGGGTACCGGCGGCAACGCCGCTTTCGCTCACAATGAGAAAGCCTCCGGCTTCGCCCGTGCGGGACAGATGTGTTCCGCCGCACAGTTCTACGGACTCAGGATCGCACGTTTCGTCGCCTGAAACTGTGAGCACGCGCACAGTGTCGCCATATTTTTCATTAAACAGCGCCATGGCCCCTGAGGCCACCGCGTCGGCCATGGCCATTTCCTTGGCGGAAACCTCAAGGTCGGCCATAATGGCGGCATTGACCTGACGCTCAACAGCGGCAAGCTCTTCGGTCGTCAGGGCCGCGATATGTGAAAAGTCAAAGCGCAGGCGGCTGCCGTCCACCAGGGACCCGGCCTGCTTGACATGCGTGCCCAGCACCCGGCGCAGGGCCGCGTGCAGCAGATGGGTGCAGGTATGGTTGCGGGCAGTGCCCTTGCGTTCGTCGGGGTCGACCGCCAGGCGCACTTCCTTGCCTTGCAGCAGCTCGCCCCTGGTGATCTCGATTTCATGCACCAGCAACTGGGGCGCGGGCTTGTGCGTGGTGAGGACCCTGGCCTCGCCGGAGGTGGCGCTCATGATGCCCGTGTCGCCAGCCTGGCCGCCGCCTTCGCCATAGAAGGGCGTGGCCTCGGTAACGGCGTAGCCGCTCTCGCCCTCGCCAAGCACGTCAACCGGCTGACCGGCGGCGTTGAGCAGCACGGTCACGGCGCTTTGGGCCGTCAAGCCGTCATAGCCCACAAAGCGGCTCTGCGCGCCGCCGTCCGCAAGGGCTTTGAAGGGATTGTCCCCATTGTCGCCCTGACCGAGCAGCCCGCCTTTTTTCTGGTGTTCGCGGGCGCGCTGGCGCTGCTCCTGCATGTATTTTTCAAAGCCCTTGGCGTCGGCGCTGAAGCCGCGCTTTTCGGCCACGTCGGTCACGATGTCCAGCGGGAATCCGTAGGTGTCGTACAGCTTGAAGCAGAAATCGCCGGGAATGAGCGTCGTGCCCTGCGCCTTGAGGGAGGCCAGTTCTTCGTCAAGCAGGTCCAGGCCTTTCTTGAGCGTCAGGGAGAAGCGCTGTTCTTCCTCGAACACGGCGCGGTCGATGAAGTCGGCGCTTTCCACCAGTTCGGGATAGGCGTCGCCCATAACTTCGGTGACCTTGCGGGCAACCTTGTGCATGAAGGGCTCGTTCACGCCCATGAGGGTGGCGAAGCGCAGGGCGCGGCGGATGAGGCGGCGCAGCACATAGCCCCGGTTTTCATTGGAGGGCAGCACGCCGCCAGCAATGAGGAAGGCGGCGGCGCGGCTGTGGTCGGCAATGACGCGCAGGGCCGTGTCCACATCATTGGTGTCAGGAGCGCTGAAGCTGTACTTCACGCCGGCAAGCCCGGCCGCGAACTGGATAATGTCCTGGAACAGGTCGCAGTCAAAGTTGGAGCGTTTGCCCTGGGCCACGGCGGCCATGCGCTCAAGACCCATGCCCGTGTCGATGTTGGGATTGGCCAGAAGGGAGCGGGTGCCGTCGGCGCTCTGGTCAAACTGGGTGAACACCAGGTTCCAGATTTCAAGAAAGCGGTCGCAGTCGCACACGCCGATGCCGCAGTCGGGGCCGCAGGACATGTCTTCGCCCTGGTCCACGTAAATTTCGGAGCAGGGGCCGCAGGGGCCGGTATCGCCCATGGTCCAGAAGTTGTCCTTCTCGCCCATGCGAACGATGCGCTCGGCGGGCAACTGGGCAATTTCGGCCCAGAGCGTCGCGGCTTCATCGTCTTCGCGGAAGACCGTGACCCACAGCTTGTCCTTGGAAAGTTCCAGTTCCCTGGTCACGAACTCCCATGCCCAGGTGATGGCTTCGCGCTTGAAATAGTCGCCAAAGGAAAAGTTGCCGAGCATTTCAAAAAACGTGTGGTGGCGCGCGGTGCGCCCCACGTTTTCGAGGTCGTTATGCTTGCCCGAAACGCGCAGGCATTTCTGGCAGGTGGTTGCGCGTGAGTAGGAGCGCTTTTCTTCGCCGAGAAAAAGTTTTTTAAACTGCACCATGCCGGAGTTGGCAAAAAGCAGCGAAGGATCGTTGGGCGGAATGATGGGCCCGGAAGCGACGATTTCATGCTGGTGACGGTGAAAAAACTCAAGATAGCGGCGGCGGATTTCTTTAGCGGTGAGCATAGTGGCTCCTGGTGAAGGCTGCTCGGTGTAACCCCCGCCGTACAGGGGGGGCCGTACTGTCATTGCCGTAACGGGTCACGGTCGCGGTCGTTTTGCCCGCTGCAGCGGGCTGACATGCCGGACTGTAGAGCATTTTCTCTTTGAAATTGCTCTGGCGACTGTGTGAGCAGTCGCCCGCTGCGAAGGCGTAAGCGCAATTGATTTGTGCGGTTAAGCGCCGAAGCGAGCGTGTATTCACTTTTGAAATGTGAAGCATTTCAAAAGTGATCTGCTCTTGATGAGCAGGTCAACATTGGAAATGTCTGTCCGCTCCGCGCGGATTTCTGTAAAATTCGCGCCATGAAATGCTTGCAGGGCGAACGTGCTTCGTCCTTTGCGACGAAGCACGTTGCGGACGAAGGCATTGAAGCTTCGTCCATGGCGACAAAAGCTGGTTTGTTGTGCCTGGGGAAACAGCGCCTGAAAAACAGCGTGTGTCGCAACACGTTGTATTCACCGCGACCCTGGTCGCCACGGGCAGGCCCCTACAGGCAGCAATCGCCGCAAAAATGCGGATGAAGACAAGGGATGCTTCGTCCGCCCGGCAAGCATTTCAACGTGAAAAAGCCCTAATCATCAACGGAGACGGGGTCCAGCCCCTCATCCTGGTCTTCGGCCGTGGGGGTGAATTCCTTGGGGTGCAGGCCCAAAAATTCCACGACCTTGGCTTCTATCTGGTTGCGCAGGTCGATGTTCTCGTCCAGCAGGGCGCGCACTTTTTCACGGCCCTGGCCCAGTTTTTCAGCGCCAAAGGCGAACCATGAACCGCTCTGGTCGATGATTTTGGCCTCAATGCCAAGATCAAGCAGTTCGCCCGAGCGCGAGATGCCCTGGCCGTAAAGAATGTCGAAAATCGCGCTGCGGAAGGGCGGCGCAACCTTGTTTTTGACCACCTTGACCCTGGTGCGGGAGCCGAAGGATTCTTCCTTGTCCTTGAGGGTCTGTATGCGGCGGATGTCCAGACGCACGGAGGAGTAGAACTTCAGCGCGTTGCCGCCCGTGGTGGTCTCGGGGCTGCCGTAGCCCGTGACGCCGATCTTCATGCGTATCTGGTTGATGAAGATGACCGAGGTGCGCGACTTGTGGATGGTGCCCGTGAGGCGGCGCATGGCGTGCGACATGAGGCGGGCATGGCCGCCCACCTGGGTTTCGCCCATATCGCCTTCAAGTTCGGCCTGCGGAATGAGGGCCGCCACGGAGTCGACCACCACAAGGTCCACCGCGCCGGAGCGCACCAGCATGTCGGCAATGTCCAGGGCCTGTTCGCCGTAGTCGGGCTGCGAGATGAGCAGTTCGTCAGTATTGACGCCAAGACGCTTGGCGTAGGTCACGTCAAGGGCGTGTTCGGCGTCAACAAAGGCGCAGGTGCCGCCCATGCGCTGGCACTCGGCGATGATGTGCAGGGTAAGGGTGGTTTTGCCCGAAGATTCGGGGCCGAAAATTTCCGATATACGCCCACGCGGTATGCCGCCCACGCCCAGGGCCAGGTCAAGGCCGATGGAACCTGTGGGAATAACGGGTATATTCACGTGAGCGTCGTCAGAAAGCTTCATGACAGCGCCCTTGCCGTATTTGCGTTCAATGGTGGCAAGGGCGGTGCCCAGGGCTTCCGCGCGCGCGTCTTCAGGGCTCAGGGCCGGTTTTTTGGCCATAGCTTTTTTGCTCCGTATAAAGATATCTTCAAGCACATCATTATAGCAAAGGCCGGGCCGCAAGGCAAATGCCCTCGCGCCAGCGGCCCGGTTTGTCGTGACGCTGCGGCGTGCCATGGCGGGCGTGACGCGACCGTCGAGAATGTGTGTCCACAACAGTGGCGCACTCAGGTGGGCGCTAATTATTGATTATAATTCTTGATAGCGTGCATGGCAAGAAATTTTCCTTGTCCGCCTCTTGCACAGTGCGGCTTGTCTGTCATACAAGCGCGGTCATGAGCAATCAGCCTGACATCATCGTGCTTTTTTCCGGCGGCCTGGACAGCATCCTGGCGGCCAAGGTCCTGGAACGACAGGGGCTTACCGTCCGCTGCATCCATTTTATCACGCCTTTTTTCGGCTCCGCCAAGGCCGTGCCCTATTGGCGCAAGGTCTACGGGCTGGACATCGTGGCCCGGGACGTGGGAGAAGATTTTGCGGAAATGCTGCGCCAGCGGCCGGAACACGGTTTCGGCAAGGTCATGAATCCCTGCGTGGACTGCAAGATACTGCTGTTGCGCAAGGCGCGCTTCTATATGGAGTCGGTCGGGGCCAAGGGCCTCGCCACGGGCGAGGTGCTCGGGCAGCGGCCCATGTCGCAAAGGCGCGACACGCTGCACCTCATCATGCGCGACGCGGGAGTGAGCGGTATCTTGCTGCGGCCCCTCTGCGCCACGCATCTGCCGGTGACGCAAATGGAAGAAAGCGGCCTTGTGGACCGCACCCGCCTGCTGGGCTTTTCCGGCCGGGGTCGCCGCGATCAGCTTGATCTGGCGGCGGAGCTGGGCGTTACGGAGATTCCCACCCCCGGTGGTGGCTGCCGCCTGACGGAAAAAGAAAACGCCCGCCGGTACTGGACTGTACTCACCTTGCTGCCCAGGGCTGGCGACAGGGATTTTGCCCTGGCCAATCTTGGCCGCCAGTTCTGGCATCACGAAGGCGACAATCATTACTGGCTCTGCATTGGCCGCAACAGCGCGGACAACGACAAGCTGGCCGCTGCCATGCAGCCTGACGACATGCTGCTGCGTCTGCGCGACCTGGCCGGGCCCATGGCACTGGCCCGCTGCGGCGCGGACTGGCCCCGTCATGTGCTGGAAAGCGCGGCGGCCCATGCGGCCTCCTACGCGCCCAAGGCCATGGCCGCGGGCGGCCCTGTGGCTGTGCGTGCGCGGCAGGGGCAGGCCGAGGGCGACGCCGCCTTTGAGATGGATGTGACGCCGCAACGGCTGGGACAGGCATGGGGCGAAGCCCCCTGGGATGATGTGAAGGCCGTTATCAGGGCCGAAGCCAGGGATCGCCTTGCCGCGTTACTGCATGGCAAACACAAGCCCGCGCCGGAAGACACAGAATAGGCTGTCACCTAACTGCGAAAGACGCCAATAAAGGCGCAGGGCCTGCTTTACAAAGATAGGGCTTGAAGATATATGTATCCATTGCGTTAATAGTTTGTGTTTACGCCCCCAGCGGCGTCCGCCGGAGGATTACATGGATCATAAGGACCTGGAATATTTTCGCAAACTTCTTTCAGAGATGCTTGAAGAAGCCCAGCAAAAGGGCGACAGCACCATTGAAGAACTTACTGACAGCAATGAAGTATTTGCTGACCCTGCCGACAGGGCCACAGCAGAGTCTGACCGTGCCTTTACCCTGCGCATCCGTGACCGGGAGCGCCGCCTTATTCGCAAAATTCAGGCAGCGCTGACGCGTATTGATGACGGAACGTATGGCATCTGCGAGGATTGCGGTGACGACATCAGTATCCCGCGTCTCAAGGCCCGTCCTGTGACGCGGCTGTGCATCAACTGCAAAGCCAAACAGGAAGAGGACGAACACCTGAGAGGCGACTGAGGCTCTGCCCGCAGCGGGCGTGACCGCCTGCGGTTCACGGCGCCGGCTGTTTTGTGCCGGACGCTCCCACCCCGCTTCACAGCCGGGGCCGGGGCTCAACCGGAGCCAGAGGCTCAGCCGGGATTCCCGGACGGCCTGTGGAACGACTGCCGGAGTTCTTCAAAAAGCCTGGCGGTGCGCGAGGCTGAACGCCTGGCAAAACCGGGTTTACATTCACGGCCAAAGAAACAGGAGCGGCCTTTGCGCCTCACTGATTCCTCCATGCCGTTTTCGCCCAGAGGGCCGCGCCTGTCATGAGGGCGCGGCCCGGGCTTATTATGGGGCACCGCGCTGTTCTTTATGCCCCGCTCTTGCACCACGCCCCGGCTGCGGGGCGCGCACAAATTGGTCTTCAGCACTGAAGGCATAAGCTTTCCCGCCCTCAGGCGGGTTTTTTCATACCTATGGACGCACATCTTTTTCGCCGCCTTTGTGAAGACCTGACGCCCCAGCTTACCGGGGCGCGGATTGAAAAATTGCAGGAACCCGCTCCGGGGCTTCTGGTGCTCACCTGGTATGGCGGCGGTCGCAAACGCCAGCTGTGCCTGCGGCACGCCCGCAAGGAGCCCTTCTGCTTTTTGAGCGCCAGCCGCATCACGGCAGGCAAGGCGCCTTCGGCCCAGATCATGCGCCTGCGAAAATATGCGTCCGGTCGGCGCGTAGCGTCCTGCGTGGTCAGGTTTTGCGCACGGCAGCTCTGGCTTCTGCTGGCCGGAGGCGACAGCGCGCTTATGGCGGATCAGGGCGGCAAAGGCTCCGGCACTGACGCATCCCGGCTCGCCTGGCTTTTACTGGATTTGCGGGAAGGGCCGTCCCTGCATTTTCTGGCAGAGGGCGAAGCGCCGGAAGATGAAGCCCCTGACTGGCCAGGGCCGGACACTCTGGCCCAGGCCCTGCGGGACTGGCGCGCGTGGCCCGTACTCACTCCGGCCCTGCGGCGCACCCTGGCCTGCCTGGAAGAGCCGGAGCAATGGGCCCTGATGGAAGATTTGCGGGCTGGCGGCGGCGACGTGTTCTGCTACGGCCCGGCACTGCCGGAAACGGCAGAAAATCCGGCGCAGGGCGCAGGCGGCCAGTTTGCGGACGGCCTGGCCCCTGCGGTGGATGCGGCGGCCTCCGGTGGTTCCGGGCCTTCCATACCTCCCATGCCGTCCACAGCGGCCGCCTCGGCCACCTTGGCCATCTCCGACATTTTCGCCGGCAACGCCCCCCGTTCCATCCGTTCCATCCGTTCCATCCGGGCCATCAGCGCCTGGCCTTTGTCGCCGCAGCAGTGCGCGGCCCTGCTGACAGAGGATGAGCGGGCATCCGGCCTTGTATTGCGTGAAGAGAGCGGAGCGGATGTGCTGGGCCTGACAGAAAAATCCGGGCAGGACATGGTGCTGGCACGGCTTGCTGGCGAACAGGCGAAGGAGGCGGCCCTGCCGCTGGACAGACGCGGGCGCAAGCTCACAAAATTGCTGGACAAATTGCGTGAAGAAGAGCGACGCCTCACGGCCATGACCGAAGCGCAGGCCGACGCGCTGGCGCTTCAGGAAAACCTGTGGCAATGGCCTGCGGAATACCGGGCGCTCAGCGTTACGGTGGCCGCTGGCGCGCACGGCCCTGCCCGCGAGATCCGCCTGGACCCACGGCGCAACGTGCGCGAGGAAATGGAGCGACTCTTCCACACGGCCCGGCGCGGCTGGCGCGGTCTGGAGCATCTGGCGCAGCGCCGCAGGGCGCTGGAGGAAGAAGCGGCGGCCATAGCCCGCGCCCGGCGCGACAGTCTGCTTGGCGCGGGCGGCGGCCAGACAGTCTCCGCCCAGGCGGGCAGCGAACCGGCTGGAGGGCGCGGAACCCGCGCTGGCGCTGCTGCGGGCATGCCCACGGCACTGCCCAGGAATGTGCAGCTTTTCATCAGCTCGGACGGTTTTGCCCTGCTGCGCGGGCGTGACGCCAAGGGCAACCTTGCGGCCCGCAAACTGGCGGCCCCTCATGATATCTGGCTGCATGCCGAAAACGGGCCGGGGTCGCACGTCATCATTCGCCGTACCCACGGCGGCCAGGACGTGCCAGTAAGTACGCTGGACGA
Organism: Desulfovibrio simplex; assembly: GCF_055387835.1. Classification (NCBI taxonomy): domain Bacteria; kingdom Pseudomonadati; phylum Thermodesulfobacteriota; class Desulfovibrionia; order Desulfovibrionales; family Desulfovibrionaceae; genus Desulfovibrio; species Desulfovibrio simplex. Next base: position 2,744,337 of record NZ_AP042377.1, on the reverse strand, counting down.
GGCCGGTTCTCTGGCGGCCAGCAAAAGCTGGCAGAGGGACGCGGCCCGCGCCCGTATCCAGTATGCCGAGGTGCGCCACGTCAAGCCCATGCGCAACGCCCCGGCGGGCACGGTACGCATAGACAAGGTGCTGGCCTCGCGCGAAGTGCCCGTGGACGCGACCCTGGAGGAAAAACTGCTGCCGGAGTAGGCTGGGCGGCAGCAGCGTGACCGTTGCGCCTTCCGGGCTGCTGGCATCAGGCGTGCGCCGACATCAGACAGGCCTCGACGCCGCACTCCGGCATGACGCGCTGCCTACTGTCGGCAGAGCGAATTTTGTGAAAAAATCATGGCACGGCAGGCCGTGAAGTAGTTGCCGCGTTCGGCAGCGGAAGTCAGAATCCGGTCTGGCGCCTGATGACATTCTGGTCAGATCCCCTATGAGGAGTCTTCGTGGGCAAGGAGCACGGCTTGCTGGCACCATTTCATTGCCATCAACCTGGCGCTTCCCCGCTTCTTTCAAGGGCTGGCTTTCAGGTCAAATCGAAATCATCCCTGTTTATTTCATATCAAATTCGCCTTAAAATGCGCACCGATACTACTCTTTTGTGTGTGGCAATCACATTATTTATTGGCACTTGATGAACTTACTTTTTTGTTTTAGCTAGTTAATAATGTAAATCGATAAAGAATACATTTTACTACGTGACCTTTTCGCTGAACGCCTGCCGGTATCACTTCTGCTTCAATATAATTGACTACTTAAGGCGTTAGCTATGCTTCTGCGCGAATCCGCAGGGATTACGTCACTCACTGAATATATGATCAGCTTTGAGAGCGAGCTCTTCGGTTTTTGCCGTTGTGGGGATTTAAAAAATTTAATGAAAACATTGGCCTAGGGATAACATCTTTGCACATTCTCAATCGGAGTGAATATCTGATGAAAAAATGCAGCATCCTTCTTCTTGCGGCAATCATGCTGGTTGCTTCGGCATTTTCAACCATGGCGGCTGAAAAACTCATTGTTTATACTTCAATGAAGGAATCCATCATTGGTTCCCTCAAGGAAGGGTTCACAAAAAAACATCCTGATATCGCCATGGACTATCAATCCGCGGGCGCTGGCAAACTTATGGCCAAGGTGGCCACAGAGCGCCAGTCCGGCAAAATCATGGCTGACGTTATCTGGACAAGCGAAGTGCCGGACTTTTTCAACATGCGCGCCGAAGGGATTCTGGAAAAATATGAATCCCCTGAACTGAAATATCTCATCAACCCCTTTTCCGATTACGATGGCACGTTTACTGCCGTCAGACTTGGAACCCTTGGTATTGCGTATAATACCCGCTACGTGAAACAGGCGCCCACACAGTGGAGCGATGTGACCAAGCCCGAATATAAAAAAGCCTTTGGCATTGCCAACCCCGCCCTTTCCGGCACAGCCTATATGAGCATCCAGCTGCTCGTGGACAAATTCGGCTGGGAGTATATTGAAAAAATCAGCAAAAATGGCGGTCGTATAGGCAAAGGTTCCGGACAGGTTGTGGACGATACCGCTTCTGGCGACCTTCTTGCCTGCATAGGGGTTGATTACATCGTCAATGACAAAATCAAAAAAGGCGCAAGCCTTGCCCTGGCATACCCCCCTGAAATGCTGGTCATTCCCAGCCCTGTAGCCATCTTCAAGGGCACTCCCAACCTTGATGCCGCCAAGAAGTTTGTGGACTACCTTCTCTCCGAGGAAGGGCAAAAGATTTTGGCGGAGCAGGGCACATTGCCCGTGCGCAAAGGGATCATCCCGCCCAAGGAATACAACCTTCCCACCAGTGAAGAAGCCTTTGAACGCGGAATCAAAATTGACTACCAAAAAGTGCTGACTGAAAAAGAAGCCAGCATTAAAAAATTTACTGATATAATGATGTCCAAATAGCGCCGACATCGCCACATGCAGGTACTGTAAGCCGCGCCGACGTTGCAAAAAGAGCGTCGGCGCGGCACCTGCCTGTTTTTCTTCAAAAAGTGATCGCGTTCAGCTTTTTTCAAAGTGTGAACACAAACAGGGATCATTATGGCAGAAATAGTTCTCAACAATATTGCCAAATCATATGGCGAGCATGCGGTCTTGCAAAACCTTTCGCTCACGGTGAAGGATGGGGAGTGCTTTACGCTCATTGGCCCTTCAGGGTGCGGCAAAACGGTGCTTCTGCGCATTATCGCCGGATTCGAGTCGCTTGATCAGGGCAGCATGTCCATCGGTTCCGACGTTGTCGCCGATGCCGGCACTGGCGATTCTTTGCCTCCGGAGCAGCGCAGTCTTGGAGTTGTCTTTCAGGACTATGCCGTGTGGCCGCACATGACTGTACGCCAGAATGTCGGGTATCCCCTCAAGATTGCAAAACGTAATCCCGCGGAAGCCTCCAAACTGGTGCAAAAAAGCATTGATGACGTCAATCTTTCCGGCATGGAAGGCCGGCTGCCCTCGCAACTGTCCGGCGGCCAGCAGCAGCGGGTGGCTTTGGCGCGCGCCCTAGTCGCGGAGCCGACCCTGTTGCTTCTGGACGAGCCGCTCAACAATCTTGATGCGAATCTGCGCGAAGAAATGCGCTTTGAGATCAAGAGGCTGCAAAAAAATCTTGGTGTTACCATTCTCTATGTCACGCACGATCAGGAGATTGCCCTCGCCATTTCAGACCGGATGGCTGTTATGGATGAGCACGGCGCCATACGGCAAATTGGAACACCGACACAACTTTTCTCCGAACCGGCCGATGAATTTGTGTTCTCGTTTCTTGGCATGAGCAATTTTTTGCACGTTCAGGCAGAAAACGGAACGGTACGCTTTCAGGGCTACGGTTTTCCGATGGCATCGGGGGCCGAGTCCGGTGATGGCCGTATTGGTTTTAGGCCGTCCGACGTCGTGTTGCGTCGCAAGGGTGAGGGCATCAAGGCAATCGTACATCGAGCCAGCTTTCTTGGGGCCACCACAGACTATCAGTTAGAGGTTGATGGCCAGCACGTGCGCACGGCAGTGGATACGCATCAAGCCCTGGCCAATGATCTGTTGCTCAAAGAGGGTGAGGAGTGCGTTTTTACCCTGCGGAATTACCATTGGTTCAAGTAGCGATTCCGCCTTTGCTTTCCCCGTATCCCAATGTAAAGGCGTCAGCCCTGCCTGGTTACAAGCCTCGGTCGTTACGGTGTAAACTTTCCGGGCACGCTGCGCATCAAATCGGATAAAACTATGCAAGCAGTCAAACAAAAGCGCACATTCGGCGTGGCAGAAATCATTCTGCTTTTGTCTATTGCCATCCTCCTGATTGTGGTTGTGGTGCCGGTAGCACTCATCTTCTTTAACGCCTTTTTTGTTGATGGCCAGTTTAACCTTGCGGATTTGGTCAAAACACTGAGTGAAGGCGAAACCTATCAGGCCCTGCTGAACTCGCTGTTCATTGCCAGCGGCGTGACCCTGTGCGCCACAGCAGTGGGCACCTTTTTTGCCTGGCTGGTGACGCGAACGGATATTCCCTATAAAGGCTTTATGAAAGGCATGTTTCTTGTGCCCTTTATGTTGCCCTCATTTATCGGCGCCCTTGCCTGGAAGATGCTGCTTTCGCCCCGCGCCGGCTACATCAACCGCTTGTGGCGCGACGTCACCGGCGCAGAAGATGCCTTGTTCAATATCTTTTCTTTTGGCGGCATTATCGCCATCGAAACAATGTATCTTTTCCCCTTTGTCTTTATTCAGGTCTGTGGCGCGCTGGAACGCATGGACCCCACGCTGGAAGAATCCGCAAGAATTTCCGGTGCCGGGCTCTTTACCATTACCCGCAAGATAACGCTGCCCCTGGTTATGCCCAGCATTCTTTCCGGCGCTTTGTTGATCATGCTCTATTCCATGGCGCACTTTGGCACGGTGGCTGTTCTTGGGATTGAAGTGGGCATCTACAACATCCCGACGCTGATCTATGAGCGCATCCACCAGAGTGCGGGCAGTTTTGATTCCATCCGCACAGGAACAGTGCTGGCATCGGTTCTTGTTGTTACGGCGGCGCTCATCATCTGGTTGCAGAGAAAAATTCTTGGATCAGGAAAATACCAGATCATTGCCGGCAAGAGCTTTCGCCCCATGGAGCTTAAGCTGCGCGGCCTGCGCACGCCGCTGTTCGTTTTTTGCCTGCTCTATATCGGGCTGACCATCGTGCTGCCCACAGTGACCATCTTTCTGGTTGGCGGGCTCAAAACCTATGGGATCCCCATTACATGGGAGAATCTGTCGCTGGATAACTATAAATACGTCCTTTTTGAGTGGGACCAGACCCAGCAGGCCATCAAAAACAGCATTGGCCTTGGCCTTGGCGCGGCAACCATAACCATGTTTTCTGGCGTGATGATTTCTTATGTCATCGTCAAGATGAAGGTGCGCGGCAAGGGGATTCTGGAATTTCTTGGAATGCTGCCCTTTTCGGTGCCCGGCTCAGTTATCGCGCTTGGCGTTATCCTGGCCTGGAGCGGGCGCTTTGGCGTAAATCTTTACAATACGATCTGGATTATCCTCATTGCCTACATCGCCAGATATATGGCCTTTTCGCTCAAGGCAAACTCCGCTGCCCTTGAACAGGTGCATGACTCCCTGGTAGAGGCGGCGCGGGCTTGCGGCGCATCCATGTGGCAGGCCTTGCGCGATATTGTGCTTCCTCTGGTTCGCCCCGGCATGGTCGCTGCGTTTTTTCTTATCTTTCTGCCCGCCCTGCGTGAACTGACGGTTTCCGTCATGCTGTACGGCACGACCAGCAGAACCATCGGCGTGGCCATCTACACGCTCAACGAGGATGGCGAAACCGTCACTTCCGCGGCACTGGCCGGCATCGCCCTGATTTTGATTGTGACCGGGCAGACGATTATCAACCACTTTGCCAAAACCAGGCAGGCCTGATCATGTCAGTAACTCTTACAAACGTAACCAAGTATTTTGGCAAGGTTAAAGCTGTTTCATCTCTCAATTTCAAGATTGGCGATGGAGAATGTTTTTCCATGCTTGGGCCTTCGGGCTGCGGAAAAACGACCACATTGCGCATGGTCGCGGGTTTTGAAGACCTTGATGAGGGTGAAATCAGCGTCAACGACGTACTTTTGTCATCAAGCGAGAAGAAATATTATCTCCCGCCCGAAAAGCGTAATTTTGGGATGGTTTTTCAGGCATTTGCCGTGTGGCCGCATATGAGCGTGTTTGAAAACGTGGCTTTTCCCCTGCGCCTGAAAAAGATCAATGCGGACGAGATTACCAAGCGGACCACGCAGGCCCTGACGCACACAAGCCTGCTTGACGTCGCCTCCCAAAGCCCCGCGGATCTTTCTGGCGGAGGCAAGCAGCGTGTCGCCCTGGCGCGGGCCTTGGCCATCAACCCTTCGGTTATGCTGCTGGATGAGCCCCTCTCGAGCCTTGACCCCCATCTGCGCGAAGAGATGCGCTTTGAGATCAAAGAGTTGCAGAAAATCTACGGCTTCTCCATCATGTACGTGACGCATGACCAATCTGAAGCCATGGCCCTTTCGGACCGCATCCTGATTATGAAAAACGGCGTGGTGCAGCAGATAGCCTCGCCTCTTGAAGTGTATACGAAACCGGCAAACCGCTTTGTGTTCAGCTTTATTGGTCTTTCAAATTTCACAAACATGAATGTGACTGAAAATGCCATGCTGCTGGACGGCGTGTCTGTTCCCTTTGTGGAAGGGTGCGCGCCGTCAGGTGAAATCATCAGTGCTGGCCTCGGTACCGTCGCCAGCCGGCCCAATGAAATAGATTTTGCTGACCATGGCGGAATTCCGGGAACAGTGATGCGACGTACCTTTCTGGGTGAAGTTACCGACTATCAGATTCTGGTTGGCGATCAGGAGGTGCGTGTGCAGAAGGGGCGTTATGCCAGCGGGCCGCAAGAGGGCGAGACCTGCCATCTACGCTTTCTTAATCCGCTGTGGTTTCCGGTGGAAAAATAGCCTGAGCCGCCCGCGCCCGCATTGGAAGCGTTGCAGGCCGGGAGCGCCTGGAGAGCCGGAGACAACACGTCAAAAGCGCGCCATGGCAAAAGGAACTGCGCAAGTGCGCCTGGATGTGGAGCACTTAACATTTGAGATGCTCGCGTACGGCAGGCAAAAGCCTGCCTACGCGCATTTCGTGGCGAGGTTTTTCAGAAAAATCCTCGCAGAGCGGTTAACTCATTTCATTCATAAACTGCTCTAAATTAAAACTCCCACTTTGCCTGCAAGCTGCCGGTCACGCCCTCTCTTTTGCCCACATAGCCCTGCACGCCAAGGTCAAAAGACAAGGGCAGCGTCTGCGAAGGCGTGAAGGTCAGGCCCAGTTCGCCTATGCCGGTATCGCCGCGCAGGCTTGCACCGGCCCACACCGGCTCCATGCGACGGGCGTCAAAATAGGGCACGGCGATGGTTACATAGCGGGAAAAAATTACATTTAAGTTTTATTCATAATCGTATTCCAATATTCTTCACGGAGCGAATCCCATTTATTTTCACTTCTCGATCTGCCAATACGCTGTATAACTTCATTGTTACAATCTACACTGGCAAATCTTGCAAGTTGAACATTATCTAAAATATTCGGAGATGAAATGAACATGATGCGTGATAAATTATGGTCTAACCCAGCATGTTGCTTATTATATTTAAACCCGAATATGGCACAGTCAGCACAGTGATAAAATGAACTCCACGAAACAACATATATACTTGATAATATTTCATCTTCATAATCGAATACATAGTCATCGCCGCCAGGATAATTTCCTCCCAGCTTATGTGAAACTGAACCATCCAAAAAAGTGAAGATTACTGCGTTGACTATATCTCCGGCTTTTGCAGTAACCTTGACAACAGGATTCGTGCTTACATCAAACACGCCGCCATGAGGGGGTGCACAAGTACTTGTGCTGCGAAATCCCATCACAGCCGTTTCAGTTTTGCCATTTGGCCCTCCGTTTTTCGGGTACTTCACTTGAAAGGCGTTGACACGATCCCCTCCCCATACGGTAATTTTTGAAATCGGAAGGGTTGGCGGGATATCAGGCAGTGCGAATTGGCTTTTTCCAATTGGATCACCAATAGCATCAGAGTATATTTCACGATCTAAATAAACGCTAACAGGGTTAGGATATTTGCTCGGATCGTAATATTTCCACATATCTTTGAAATCCAAAACTGAAAGTGTCATTTCACGTACAAATTTATTAATAGCATTAAAATTATTTGCTCTTACTTTTTTGCTTGGGGCGCGTTTTATGGCGTCAACTAACCCTTCGCTATAAATTCGTTCGGCATACTCAATATATTCATTAATTATTTTGCTAAGTTGCTTTTTTGTGTCTTCAATAATTTCAATATTCCATCCCCAATTTTTTCCATAAAGTATCCCATCACGCATGAGTGTTATTTGCATATTGGCAAATTGTACAAATAGCGGAAGCAAAAGAAGTTCATATTCTTTTGCTTGAAAGTGTGGACGCTGTTGCAAAAATAGTCCAAAAGCAACATTGTATTTTTCTGAAATATATGTGTTTATCTTTGCATTTTTTACAGCTTTTAAATATTCGTCAATATTGTTTTTCAGCCCTTCTAAATCTTGTTGTACCTGCGCATAAACAAGATTACTAATTTTTTTGTCAACCAGCTCTTCAACCTTACCCTCTATTTCACCCCAAATATCGACATCAGGATCACCCCAAAAGATATATGTTAATCCTGAAAGAATACTGCCAATATAAGGAATTTCCCCGCAAGCCGTTGCAACTAATACTCTTGCAGCATTATTGTAATCAAAATTTGACGATCTGTTTGTTCTATGATTTGGCAGATTCATAGTATCGTGGTATTTCATAAGTGTCTCTCATGGTTGAAGGTAAATGACGCTATAGTTGCCTAAAACTCCCACTTCGCCTGCAGGCTGCCGGTCACGCCCTCTCTTTTGCCCACATAGCCCTGCACGCCAAGGTCAAAGGACAAGGGCAGCGTTTGCGAAGGCGTGAAGGTCAGCCCCAGTTCGCCTATGCCGGTATCGCCGCGCAGGGACGGAGCTTTTATGTCATAGCCGTTGGTGGAGGCGCGGGCCTTGCCGTCGAACTCGTGTTCCCAGGCCGCGCCCACATAGGGGCTGACGTACTCGTTCACCGCATAGGCGAAGCGCGAGCCGAAGCGCAGACGGCTGGAATACACGTCATCAAAATCGATGGGGTCGCCGGTGGACACTGTAATGGAATCGCCAGTCTGCCGCGTCCAGAAGTATTTGCCGTACAGGTCGAGAGAAGCCTTGTCCGTAATGTTCCAGATGTAGCCGGTTCCCAGATGCAGGCCGCAATAGGCGGAAGTGGAATCGTAGGAGGCCTCGCGCCCGCTGGCATCGCGCAGGTCGGAACTTTCGTAATTATTGTATATAGTTCCCGCGCGACCGGAGGCTTCGGCATAAAAATGGCCGGAGCCGGTATTGATGAAGTCCATACGGCCAAGAATGCCGCCGCCGAGGTAGTGCGTGTTGCCGTTGCCGTCCACGGAGGCGGCATTGGAAAAGGAATTGTAGGTATTGTACGAGCCGTTGCCGTACTCGAAAAACGCGCCGAAAGTCAGCCTGCCGGGGGTGATGTCCGTTCCCAGGGCCAGACCGGCCAGCAGTGAAAGACTGTGCATGTCCACATGCGAGCCGGAGTTGTACCGGACGGAACCGCCGGAAAGCGCGCCGAATCCGGCAAGAGGCACGCCTCCCCCTCCCCCGGCAGCGCCGCTCTTTGCCGCTGAAACGGCTGAAGTCATGCCTTGTCCGGCGGCCACGTCAGCCCCTTGCGTGACCAGACCCATGCCGCCGAGAAAGCCTTCGGAAAGCGCCTTGGCCTGTTCGTTCACGGTGGGGCCGGTGCTGGAGACGGCGGCAAGCAGCTTGTTGTTGTCAGTAAGGATATCGAACGTGTATTTCAGCGTCACGCCCTGCATCCCCTGCCCGTTGGCTGTGGTGTTGGCCGGAGTGCCGGTGAGCGTAGCCGCGTCAATAAGCGTTACCGTGTCGCCCGCCTTCAGCGGAGAAGAGGCTCCTTCAATGCCCACGTTGACCGTGGCCCCGGTGAGAGTGGCCGTGCCGCCCACTCTCAGCATGGTATCGTTAGCGGCCAGAGTGGAGGGCAGGTAGAAGTTAAGGTTCTGGAAGCCCCCCAGGTTACCGCCGATGTTTTGCCCGGCGCCTCTCAACTCCAGGGTGTTGCCTGTGCCTATCGGGAGCAATCCAAACCTGCTGCCTCCATAAACGTTCCCGTTCACGATAGCGCCGGAATGGAAAATGACGGTATTATTGTCCGCAGTGGCGCCCGCACCGCTGGAGAGAAAACCGCCATAAACGTCCAGCGCCGTAGCGCCCGGCTTAAGAATGACGGTATTGCCCGAAGCACTGCCCGCGTCTTCGGCCCAGCCGCCATAAACGTTCAGCGCCGTAGCGCCGGAGTTCAGGATGACGGTATTGCCCGAAGCACTGCCCGCGTCTTCGGCCCAGCCGCCATAAACGTTCAGCGCCGTAGCGCCGGAGTTCAGGATGACGGTATTGCCAGTGGCGGAGCCTCCATTGGTGGCAACGCCGCCGAAAACGCCAAAATTCACAGTTGCGCCGGAGTTCAGGGTGACGGTGTTCCCCGTGGACCCCCCCGAGGTGTTGTATCCGCCGAAGACGAAGTCCGGGGAAGTTGCTGAAAAGGGGTCATCCACCGTAACCCGGTTGTTATTTGAGGCGTCGGTAGGGGCGAGGGTATTGGAGTAGCCTATAGAGCTTATGGATATCGGATTCAGCGAGTCACCGGGGTAGGTGACGGTTTCGTTATCCGCCAAGGCGGATGCAACAGGCAGAGTAAGCAGCAATACGCTCAAAAGGCCGTACCGCGAAATCAGACGAAGCAGGCGGGAAATGGGCAGAGCAAACGTGCCGGCATGGAACAGGGAGCGGAGCATGGGCATGAACATGAACCTCCGGGGAACAAGTTAATAAATTTTCTATTGTTGCCCATAAAAAATAAAAAAGGGCAATAGGTAAGAAATTACCTGTTGCCCTTTACCGTCTAATTTTGTTGGCTAAAAAATATTAAAAATTATGGCTGCATTTCATTCCATTTCTGTATGGCCTGTGCCCGGTTCTTCACCTCAAGTTTGGCGTAGGCACGGCTCAGGGTATTGCCCACCGTGGAAAGGGCAAGCCCCATCTCCTCGGCTATGGCCGCATTGCTCTTGCCCTGCACGGCCAAGGCCATCATGTCCCTTTCCCGAGCGGTCAGCGGCAGTTCGGTCAGGGGGCGGCGTTGTCTGGTCAAGGCGCGGTATTCATCTTCATGACAGTCAGGCACGGGCAGAGGGAAAACACGGCGCAAAAGCCGCATGCCCGCCATATACAGCGCCAGCAGCGCCAGCATATAGATAAAGGGGGATGCGCCAGGATCGGGCAGCCCTGCCCTGGCAAGCAGCATGCCGGGTATGGCGATGCCCGAACAGAGCCATACGGAAGAAGCGGTCAGGGCCGGATGCGCGCCGGTTATGGAGAAACGCCCGCACACCAGGGTTCCGCCGAATACCAGCGTCTGGTGGGCAATGCTGCACGCGAGAAATATGGCCTGATACCACGGAGACTCGGGCGAAAACACTGTCAGCAATGGGCTGGCGGTAAAGGTCAATGCGGCGGCGGCCAGCAGATATAAGAGCACCCTGTCGCCCATACGGCTGCAGAGCAGCCCCATGAGCGGAAAAAACAGCATCAGGCCAAGGTGCATGTATTCCGGAAACATGCCGTGCGCCCGCAGTCGGGCAAAGAAAAGATAGCCCAACAGGCCGTTGAGAAAGAAGCACAGCGCCAGAGGCGGCAGCAAATACCGGAGGCGTGGAGTAAAGGAAGCTGGCGGTGTTATGCTCTCGGCAGCGGGCCGCGCCGCGCGGTCGGGGGCGGCGGAATCCCTCTGGGAGAGCAGCCGTGCGGCCACAACGGCAAAACAGATTCCAAATATGCTGCGGACGCTGTTCATAAAGGGCAGATAGCTGTTCACCGTCACGCCCGAGGCTGTGACGGTGACGGCTTCCGGGCTGTGCACCAGGGGAGTGAGCAAGGCCCAGCACAAATGACCCACGCCTACGGCCAGGCCAAAAAAAAGCCCGTGGGAACGGGCCGGAACATGCTGGAAAAAAAGGCGGAACGCCACGGGTACAAATAAGGCCCAAAGAAAAGGCTGCAAGGTATTGAGAACCCTGTTGCCACGAAAAGCTTCTTCTGTCAGCGCGGGCGAAACAAGACAGAACAGTGAAGTAAACATCAGTATGGCGGGCACGCCGATGCGCAGAAAACCACGGGCCGCTGCGCTGCGCGCCATGCGCTGCTCCAGCGCGTCCAGCGCCAGGGCGGAGCAGAGCAGCCCCAGATAATACGCGATGACAGACAGGCCAAACTGCTCGGGCGCCACGCCGCGCACCTGATAGAAAACAGAAGAAATATTGTGCGTGGCAAAAAACAACACAAGGGCAAGCAGACCTATAAGTTGATTTTTATTTAGCAATATTGAGTTGTTATGGCTCTGAGGCATGGCACTCCGTATTGTCTGGGAGGGGTGAAGATTTACCCGATTGTGTATCTGCGTTGTTTGGGCAAAGAGGCTTCATGCGACAGTCAGCTTACTACTGTATGTGAACCTGTTTAGTGTGGCGATTATATAAGATGTCTATTTTTTCAAGATGAAATAGGCCAGACTTCCGAAAGCCAGCCCCCAGAAGGGCGCGCCCAGGCCGAGAAACTCCATGCCCGAGGCCGTTGCCAGAAAGGCGATGATTCCCGCGTCCATGTTGTCGCTGTCCTTGAAGACGCCGTAAAGCCCCGTTGCGAACGCGCTCATGAGGGCAAGGCCCGCCAGAACGGCAATGAACACGGCGGGCAGCGCCGCGAAAAGCGACGTCAGCGCCGTGCCGGACAAACCCACAAGTACGTACAGGCCGCCGCAGACCAGGCCCGCGATGTAGCGGCGTGAGGGGTCCTCATGCGATTCTTTTCCGGTACAGATGGCGGCGGTGAGGGACGAAAGGTTGATGGCGTGGGAGCCGAAGGGCGCCAGCAGCAGGGACGTGATGCCCGTCACGGTCATGATGCCGTTGGAAATCACCGGATAACCCGAGGCATGAAGCACGGCCATGCCCGAGATATACTGGCCTGTCAGCGTCACAAGGGCCAGCGGCAGCCCTATGCTGACAATGGCGGCGGCTGACCACTCCGGCGCGGTGAACACAGGCTTTGCCAGTGCAAAGTGCACGGTGTCCACGTGCATCATTCCGGTCAGCGCGGCGATGACCGTGCCGCACACCAGAACAGCGGCAATGGCGTACCGGGGGCATACCCTGCGAAACAGCATAAAACAGAGCAGCATGGACAGGCCAAGCAGCGGCGATGCCGCAACGGACGTGAAGACCTTTGCCCCGAAGCTGAACAGGATTCCGGCGAACATGCCCGAACTGACGGCAATGGGTATGCGCCGCATGATGACGTCCAGGGTGCCGGTAAGGCCGATGACGGTGATGATGGCGGCGCTGGCGATGTACGCGCCCACGGCCTGCGCAAAGGGCACGCCCGGCAGCATGGTGATGAGCAGGGCCGCGCCCGGGGTTGACCATGCCGTGATGACGGGAATGCGCATCCTCAAACTGAGCAGTATGCCTGAGAGCCCGCTGCCGATGGACACTGCCCATATCCACGATGTGGTCAGTTCGTCTGAAAGCCCCGCCAGCCGGGCTGCCTGAAAAATAAGCACCGCGGAACCCGCGTAGGACACGATAACCGCCAGCATGCCTGCCACGGCGGCGGTGGTGGAAAAGTCCCTGTGCAATCGTCTCATCTGGTTCTCCCGGCACGCGGGCGCTGAGCCTGCATCTTGGGCGCATTTTTCAGCGGTAAAAATTGTTCTGTAAATACGCGCTTGTGGGGGCGCTGTCCAGAAAGCCTGAATGCAGATATTTTTCCAGGAATATTCTGTGGGGGAGGAGACCCTTTTGTAAAAGGGTCTCCTCCCCCACATCCCCTCATCCTAGAGCAGGTTAACTTTGAAATGCTTCACATTTCAAAGTTTTCATTCAGCCGAAAAGTGCGATTTGCGGCTGAATCCACGCCATGTTATGGCGCACGGCACTTTCGTGCAGCGTTAGAGCATTTACACTTTTTCAAAGGTAAAATGCTCTATAGCATTTTCGCATTGAGAATATCCATTCTCAATGCTTCCAAGACGCCCGCTTCGGCGCGTACCTCGCGAGTGAACCTCGGTGCGCCTGACAAATGCGGCAAGGGCCGCCCTGTCGGGGTATCCAGCAAAAAAGGCCGCCCTTTTCGGGGCGGCCTTCAACATGTGGCGACCGAAGCGCTTCAAGTGGTCCGCTCCGGTACAGCGCGGGCGCTGCGGATGTGCGGGGATTATTTTTCCAGCACTTCCACAGTGGCCATGGCGATTTGCAGTTCTTCGTTGGTGGGGATGATGAGAACGGGCACAGAGCTGTCCGGCGTGGAGATGGTGCGCGCGCCGGGTTTGCGGGTGCCGTTTTCCCTGGCGTCGATCTTGATGCCCATGTGTTCGAGCCCGGCGCACACTCCGGCGCGCACGATGTCGTCATTTTCACCGATGCCGGCGGTAAAGACCAGCGCGTCCACCTTGCCGTCGAGCAGGAAGTAGTAGGAACCGAGAATCTTCTTGATGCTGCGCGTCAGCATATGCAGCGCCAGAGCCGCGCGTTCGTTGCCTTTTTCCACTTCGGCGTGCACGTCGCGCATGTCGGTGAAGCCGCACAGGCCCAGCAGGCCGGACTGCTTGTTCATGAGCGTGTCCATCTGCTCGGAGGTAAGGCCCTTCTTTTCCATCACAAAGGGCACGATGGCAGGGTCAATGCTGCCGCAGCGCGTGCCCATGATGAGGCCTTCCAGGGGGGTAAGGCCCATGCTGGTGTCGAAGCACTTGCCGTTTTTCACGCAGCTCATGGACGAACCGTTGCCAAGGTGCATGGTGATGGAACGCAGTTCGCTGAGGGGCTTGCCAAGATACTTGGCTGTGGCGCCGGCGATATACTTGTGCGAAGTGCCGTGAAAGCCGTAGCGGCGGATGCGCAGGTCTTCATACAGCTCGTAGGGCAGAGCGTACATGAAGGCTTCCCTGGGCATGCCCATGCCGAACTCGGTGTCGAACACGCCCACATTGGGCACGCCGGGAAAGAGCTTTTCAGCAACTTCAATGCCCATGAGGTTGGCGGGGTTGTGCAGGGGGCCAAGCACCGCGCATTCGCGCACGATTTCTTTCACGCGCTCGTCCACAAGCACCGGGTCGCTGACGGCCTCGCCGCCGTGCAGCACGCGGTGGCCGATGCCGGCGATTTCGCTCTTGTCCTTGATAACGCCTTTTTCAGCGTCGGTGAGGAGGGAGATGACCATCTCCATGGCCTGCACGTGGGTGGGAAAACGCGCCGTGCGGACAATCTTTTCTTCCTTGTCCGTGTCAGGGGCGATCTTGTGGGTCAGGCGGCCTTCATCCTGTCCGATGCGTTCGGCGAGGCCGGAGCAGAGGACGGCGTGGGTATCCATTTCCAGCAGTTGGTATTTGCAGGAGGAGGAGCCCGCATTGATGACCAGGATTTTCATGTGTCTTCCTTTTCTTGTTGGCAGTGCCGGTGGGCGGAGGGTTGGCCCCCGGCAGTAACACGGTTGGCGGCTATTGGCCCGTCACCTTTTTTTCGGCGGCGGCCTGAACAGCCGTAATGGCCACAGTATTTACAATGTCGGGCACGGTGCAGCCGCGCGACAGGTCATTCACAGGCTTGTTGAGACCCTGAAGCACGGGGCCGATGGCCACCGCGCCAGCCGCACGCTGCACGGCCTTGTAAGTATTGTTGCCCGTGTTGAGATCGGGGAAGATGAAAACGGTCGCCTTGCCGGCCACCTTGCTGTCGGGCATCTTGGTTTTGGCCACGCTGGGGTCGATGGCGGCATCGTATTGCAGGGGGCCTTCCAGCGCGAGTTCGGGGGCCATTCCCTTGGCGATGCGGGTGGCTTCCACCACTATGTCCACATCCGCGCCCTTGCCGGACGTGCCGGTAGAGTACGAAAGCATGGCCACACGGGGCTCTATGCCGAAAACCTCGGCCGTGTGGGCCGAAGCAATGGCGATTTCAGCCAGCTGCTGCGCCGTGGGATTGGGGTTGACGGCGCAGTCGCCGAAGACCAGCACGCGGTCCTTGAGGCACATGAGAAAAACCGAGGACACAACGGAGAAGCTGGGCTTGGTCTTCACAAACTCGAAGGCAGGGCGGATGGTGTGGGCCGTGGTGTTGATCGCGCCGGAAACCATGCCGTCGGCATCGTCGAGCTTGACCATCATGGTGGCGTAATAGGTGGCGTCCGCCATGGTGTCGCGGGCCTGTTCGGGCGTGATGCCCTTTTTCTTGCGCAGTTCGTAGTAGGTGTTGACGTATTCTTCGAACTTTTCGGATTTGATGGGATCGATAAGGGTGGCCTTGTCGATGTCCAGACCCAGAATCTTGGCCTTGGCGCGTATTTCGTCCACATCGCCCAGCAGGGTGATCTGGGCCACGTCGCGGCGCAGCAGGATGTCGGTGGCTTGGAGGATGCGTTCTTCAGTGCCCTCGGCCAGAACGATGCGCATTCTGTTGGCCTTGGCGCGTTCGATAAGTTCGAACTCGAACATCATGGGGGTGATGCGCGCGCTGCGTTTGCTCACAATGCGGCTGGCGATCTCCTTGCCATTGACGTGCTGTTCAAAAAGGCCCAGCACGGTGTTGATTTTGCGGACATTGCCGGGCTCGATGGGAGCGATGAGTTCCTGCAGGGCCAGCATGGTATTGTAGGTGTGGCCCTTGGTCAGCAGGATGGGCAGGGGAGAGGCCGTCCAACCTTCAATAAATTTGCAGACTTCCTCGGCCGGGCGGATGCCGCCGGTGAGCAGCACGCCCGCGATGTCCGGCGTGGAGGAGGTGAGGCGCGAGGCAATGGCGGCAAGCAGCACGTCGGCGCGGTCGCCGGGGGTCACGATAAGCTGGTCCTTGGCGATGTAGGGCAGCACGTTGTTCACGTGCATGGCCGCGATGAGGTAGTCGTCCACCAGGGCGTCCAGACGGTTCGCGCCAAACAGCACTTCCGCGTCCAGGCCCTTTTTCACGTCGCCCATGGTGGGCTGGCCGATGGTGGGCTCGTTGGGCACGGCGTAGATGAGGGCCTTGCGATCGTCTGTGCTGAAATGGGAGCGCAGTTCGTCAAGCTCGGTCTGGGTGAGGTTGCGGCGGTTGATGATGGTGGCCACCACATCCAGTGAAAAAGGCGCAAGGCTGTCCATGGTGATCTGGAGAGACTCGCGGATGTCTTCCGCCGTGGCTTTTTGCCCGCTGGTCACAAGAATGACGGGCGTGCCCAGGTTGGCGGCGATTTCGGCATTGAGGTCGAACTCGAACAGCGGGTCCTTGGCCAGAAAGTCCGTACCCACGCAGAGAACAAAGTCAAAGGTTTCCAGCAGTTTTTTATACTTCTGAATAATGTTCTCAATGAGCAGGTTGCGCGAGCCCTGGTTGATGATCTGGCGCGCTTCACGCTGGGTGTAGGCGAAGGTGTCGGCATAATCCATCTTGATCTTGAAGTATTCGAGCATCAGATGGATGTCCGGGTCACGGTCGTCCCATACCGGCTCATTGATGATGGGGCGAAAGAACGCCACGTTGCGCATGCTGCGGCTGAGCAGCTGCATGGCCCCCAGAGCGATGGCGCTTTTGCCCGTCATGGGACCGGTGGCTGTGATATAGAGTCCGTTATACATATGCTTCCCCTGATTGTGCCGGGCAGGCTGGCAGGATGACGCGAAAAAGGGGCGCAGGCCATAAACCTGCGCCCCGGCCTATTGTTCAGTGGCATGACCGCGCCCGCCGCCTGGAGCCCATGGCGGAGCCTGGTGGCGGACGCGGCATTCATTTGTCAGGTCCCTACTTGCTTTCGCTGGCGATTTCGCTGGCGTCGGGGTAGGGCAGATCAGCCAGCTGTTTCAGCATGGCGTAGCGTTCGGCGTAGGCGGCAGCCAGATCCGCGCGCAAGGTCTTTGAAGCTTCCGGATCGGTCTTTTCCAGCGAGGCAAAGCGGGTTTCGCCGCCCAGGAATTCCTGGATGTCCACGCTGGGGGCCTTGCAGTCGAGCTGGAAGGGGTTTTTCTTTTCCTTGGCCAGTTCGGGGTTGTAGCGGTACAGGGGCCAGTAGCCGGTCTGCACGGCCAGCTTGGATTCTTCCTGGCTCTTGCCCATGCCCTTGCGCAGGCCCTGGTTGATGCAGGGAGCATAAGCGATGATGAGCGAGGGGCCCTTGTAGGCTTCGGCTTCGCGGAAGGCCTTGAGGGTCTGCTGCTTGTCGGCGCCCATAGAGATGGAAGCCACGTACACATAGCCGTAGGTCATGGCCATGCGGCCAAGGTCCTTTTTGCCGGTGCGCTTGCCAGCGGCGGCGAACTGCGCCACAGCGCCGAGCGGGGTGGCCTTGGAGGACTGACCGCCGGTGTTGGAGTACACTTCGGTATCCATCAGCAGGATGTTGATGTCGTCGCCGGTGGCCAGCACGTGGTCCAGACCGCCGTAACCGATGTCGTAACCCCAGCCGTCGCCGCCGAAGACCCACACGCTCTTCTTGGTGAAGAGGTCGTCCATGTGCCAGATTTCGTGGGCAAGGTGGCTTTCAAAGGAATCAAGGTTGGCGATAACCATGTCGCCGTACTTGCGGGAACCTTCGGCGTCGTCCTTGTTGGCCAGCCAGCCTTCCATGGCTTCTTTAAGCTCGGGGCTGATGCCTTCTTCCTTCAGGGCTTCTTCGATTTTCATGGCCAGCAGGTTGCGGCGCTGTTCGTAGGCAAGGCCCATGCCGCAGCCGTATTCGGCGGCGTCTTCGAACAGGGAGTTGCCCCAGGCCGGGCCAAAGCCTTCCTTGTTGGTGCAGTAAGGCGTGGTGGGCGAAGAAGCGCCCCAGATGGAGGAGCAGCCCGTGGCGTTGGCAACGATCATGCGTTCGCCGAAGAGCTGGGTGAGCACCTTGACATAGGGGGTTTCGCCGCAACCGGCGCACGCGCCGGAGAACTCGTGCAGGGGCTGCTGCAGCTGTGAACCCTTGACGGTGTCGCGAGCCAGCAGCTTGTCCTTGAGGGTCACGTGGGTTTCGGCAAACTCGAGGTTGACCTTCTGGTCGTCCATCTGGGTTTCCAGCGGCTTCATGACCAGGGCCTTGTTCTTGGCGGGGCACACGTCGGCGCAGGAGCCGCAGCCCAGGCAGTCCTCAGGGTAGACCTGGATGCGGAACTGCATACCCTTGAGTTCCTTGCCCATGGCGTCCTTGGTCACAAAGCTGGCCGGGGCGCCTTCCAGTTCTTCGGGAGTGGCCAGCACGGGGCGGATGGCCGCGTGGGGGCACACAAAGGAGCACTGGCAGCACTGGATGCAGTTTTCGACCTGCCATTCGGGAATGGCAATGGCCACGCCGCGCTTTTCGCAGGCGGCGGTGCCGAGGGGCATGAAACCGGCCGGATCCATGGCGGACACGGGCAGCTTGTCGCCCTGCTGGGCAAGAATGGGACGCACCACGCCGCGGATGTAGTCATCATCGTGGCAGTGGCACACTTCGGCGCCTTCGGTGGTCTTGGCCCAGCTGGCGGGGTACTTGATCTCTTCCAGGGCGTCCATGCCCTTGTCCACGGCGGCGATGTTCATGTTGACGATCTTGTCGCCCTTGCTGCCGTAGGTTTTCTTGATGGATTCCTTAAGCAGGGCCACGGCCTTTTCGAAGTCGAGCACGTTGGCCAGCTTGAAGAAGGCGGTCTGCATGATCATGTTGATGCGGCCGCCAAGGCCCACTTCCTGGGCCACCTTCACGGCGTCCACGTTGTAGAACTTGAGCTTCTTGCGGGCGATGGTGCGCTTCATTTCGGCGGGCAGGTGCTTTTCAAGGTCAGCCAGCGACCAGTTGGAGTTCAGCACAAAGGTGCCGCCTTCCTTGATGCCTTCAAGAATGTCGTACTGGGTCACATAGGCGGCCTTGTGACAGGCAACGTAGTCGGCCTTGGTGATGAGGTAGGACGACGTGATGGGGGCGGAGCCGAAGCGCAGGTGCGACACGGTGAAGCCGCCGGACTTCTTGGAGTCATAGGCAAAGTAGGCCTGGGCGTAGAGGTCGGTGTTGTCGCCGATGATCTTGATGGCCTGCTTGTTGGCGCCCACGGTGCCGTCGGCGCCGAGGCCGAAGAACTTGCACTGCACGGTACCGGCGGGCACGGTGTCGATTTCCTCGTCCACATCAAGGGAGAGGTTGGTGACGTCGTCGGTGATGCCCACGGTGAAGTGGTTTTTGGGCTGCAGGGCCAGCATGTTGTCATACACGGCCTTGGCCATGCCGGGGGTGAAGTCCTTGGAACCCAGGCCGTAGCGCCCGCCCACGATGGTGGGGGCTTCGCCCTTTTCGAGGAAGGCGGTGCAGATGTCCTGGTACAGGGGGTCGCCCAGAGCGCCGCTTTCCTTGGTGCGGTCAAGCACGGTGATGCAGGCGGTGGTGGCGGGCAGGGCGCGCAGCAGGTGCTCGGTGGAGAAGGGGCGGAACAGACGCACCTTCACAAGACCGACGCGCTGGCCCAGGTTGTTCAGGTAGTTGACCGTTTCTTCAGCCACTTCACAGGACGAACCCATGGAGATGATGATGCGGTCGGCTTCGGGGTGGCCCACGTAGTCGAACAGGCGGTATTTGCGGCCAGTGACGGACTCCACCTTCTTCATGTTTTCAATCACGATGCCGGGTACGGCGTCGTAGAAGAGGTTGGAAGCTTCACGGTTCTGGAAGTAAATGTCGGGGTTCTGGGCGGTGCCGCGAATGTGGGGATGCTCGGGATTCATGGCGGTGGAGCGGAATTCGGCCACCTTGTCCCAGTTCACCAGGCTGCGGATGTCTTCGTAGTCGATGGTTTCGATCTTCTGCACTTCGTGTGAGGTGCGGAAGCCGTCAAAGAAGTGGCAGAAGGGCAGGCTCGCGTCGATGGCCGACAGATGGGCGACCAGGGCCAGGTCCATACATTCCTGCACGGAAGCGGAGGCAAGAAAGCAGAAGCCCGTCTGACGGGCGGCCATGACGTCCTGATGGTCGCCAAAGATGGACAGGGCGTGGGAAGCCAGAGCGCGGGCCGACACGTGAAAAACGCCGGGGAGCAGCTCGCCGGCGATTTTGTACATGTTGGGGATCATGAGCAACAGGCCCTGAGAAGCCGTATAGGTAGAGGTCAGAGCACCGGCCGAAAGCATGCCGTGCACAGCGCCCGCGGCGCCTGCTTCAGACTGCATTTCACGAACGATCACTTTCTGGCCGAACAGGTTCTTCATGCCCTTGGCGGCCATCTGGTCCATGACTTCGCCCATGACGGACGAGGGCGTGATGGGGTAGATCGCCGCCGTTTCCGACAGAGCGTAGGCAATATGCGTTGTCGCGTTATTACCGTCCATGGTTTTCATATGAGCCATCTGTTCCTCCTTGGCGCCCTGGGGCGCGCAATATTTTTTCCAAATTTCAGCGTGGCCGGTTCGGCCTGGGGTAAAGCCCGCATTGCAAAGAGCTGCTCGGGGTGCGGTTTACTTTGGGAACATTAGGGGGTTTTTGAAATCACGCGTTTGATCAAATTTATAGTATCAAATCATGGGCGTCCATAAAAGATTATGGAGGCCCAGAAAGCGGCGGAAAAACCGCAGTTGCCGTTGCAATGTGTCCATAACACAGAGTTGGTTGTTTGAACAGTTAAATAGCGTGTCAGGGAAAAATTTTTTCGGCTGCGCAGGAGAGATTTTTTACCAGATATTCCCGGCACATCCCGAAATCCTGGTCGTGGAGGCTTTTTTTGACGAAAAAAATTACAAAAAAACATCGTCGCCGTTCGACGGCATCGGGCAAGCCCGGTGAACCGCGTCCACCTGGTTTGCTCTTGAATCATAGCATATATTTTTACTCTTTGCAGCCCCTGCTATTAGCATTTTACGCCTATTGCCGATAAAATGAACAACGCGCCTGAATGATGTGGTTGTTCTGCTATCCGGGCTCTGCGCCGTGCATGGCGGAGTGCCCGCGCGCCTTGCGAGGCGCGCAATCAGCGAAGATCCGGGAGTTGGGCCGCTTGACAAGCAAAAGTCCTCCCATTAGGTATCATTTTACAAAGTGCAAATAATAACTGATGCTCGGTGACGTAATATACAGGCAGGCTGAGAGCAACGCGTTCAGGCTTGCCGTGCTCTTTTTGATGGCCGGTTTTCCGGCGGCAGCATTTTATTGCCCAAATTTTGGCAGTGTTACGTACGATGGAGTGTATTACCCATGATTATAGCTAGTTAATATATAGAGAGGCACCATGTTTTGGAAAAACCTTTCAATCGGAAAAAAGCTGTGCTTTGGCTTCGGCATCAGCTTGGTGGGCATGATCTGCTTTGCCGTGGTTGCATGGAACGCCTCCAATGAAGTCATGACCATGGCCGACAGCGCGCTGCAAAAGCAGGGCAATGCCCTGGTTTTTGCCATGCGTGAGGCCGACCATCTGCACTGGAAGGAACGGGTAGGCAATTTTGTGGCCATGCCGCCTGCGGACGGCAAGCTCAATGTGCAGAAAGATGGCCATAAATGCCTTTTCGGCCAGTGGTTTTACAATGGCGGGCGGGAAGAGGTGGAGGCCATTTTGCCAGGCTCGGCCACCTATTTCAAACAGATGGAAGCCGCCCACCTGGACCTGCACAAGAGCGCTGCGGATATTGAGCGCATGGTGCAGGCCGGTGACCTTGAAAGGGCCCGGCAGCATTTCAACTCCATCACGCTGGGCAAATCGGCGGCGGTTGTGGAAACGCTCGCGCAGTTGCGCACCATGATGCTGCACGCCGCCGATGCAGACAAGGAAAGCTACAAACAGATCATGGCTCGTGAAAGATACGTGGTTGTTGTCCTGCTGCTGGCCGTGCTGGGATGTATGGTGATTTCCGGGGTGGCCATTACGCGCTCCATCCGCAACCCTTTGCGCGGGCTTGTGGACAAGTCCGCCGAAGTGGTGGCGGGCAATCTGGATGTGAACCTGCGCCTGCACCGCAAGGATGAAATCGGCGCGCTGTCGAGCGCGCTTGGTTCATTGTTGGACAGCCTGAAGCTCAAGCTGACCGAAAACCAGAAAAAGTCTGAAGAGGCTCAGGCCAGTGCCGACCACGCCCAGCGCGCCCTCAAGGATGCGGAGGAAAAAGAGTCCCGCATTGCCGCGCTGCTGGAAAGTATGAACGCCATAGCCGTTCAGGCCGACGCCATTGCCGGAGACCTGGCCGAGCATTCCACCACCCTGGCCAGACGGGTGGAGACTGTCTACAAGGGCAGCGAAGACCAGCACAGTCTCATGCGCGGCAGCCTTGATGATCTGGAGCAGCTGGCAACGGCGGCCAGCGAAATTGCCGTCAACGCGGAGCATTCGGCCCACGGGGCGCGCAGTTCAAAGGAGTATGCCGGAAGCGGCGTGGATGTGGTGACCCGTTGCGCCCAGGCCATCAGCCGGGTCAACGACCTCGCGTCCAAGCAGAACGGGCAGATAGCCGAACTGGGCGAGATGGCCCAGGGGATTACCGGCATCATGAGCGTTATTACCGACATTGCCGACCAGACCAACCTGCTGGCTCTTAACGCCGCCATTGAGGCGGCCAGGGCCGGCGAGGCCGGGCGCGGCTTTTCAGTGGTTGCCGATGAAGTGAGAAAGCTGGCGGAAAAAACGGTTGCCGCCACTCAGGCCGTGGGAGCCAAGATCACCGGCATTCAGGAATCCATCCATGCCAGCGTTGCCTTTATGGGGCAGACCAGCGAGGCCGTGCACGAGTCCAATGACCTTGCGCAGCAGTCGGGGGAAGCGCTTACGCAGATTCTGGATCTGGCCGCCTCCAATGTGGAGAACGCCGCAGGCATGGCCGTGGCCGCGCAGCAGCAGAGCGACACTGTGGTGCATGTGACGCAGGGCATGAAGAACGTGCAGGACATTGCCGAGTCCAGCCGCGCTGCCATGGGTGAAGCCGACCACCAGGTGCGGGCGGTGGCCAAGATGGCTACTGAACTACGGGAGCTTATCGACAGGCTGAAAAACAGGAATTAGAGCATGTTAACTTTGAAAAAGTGTAAATGCTCTGACGCTGCACGAAAGTGCAGCGCGCCACAATGTGGCGTGGATTCAGCCGAGCTTTAGCCGTTGCGACGAAGGAAGTTACGGATGCTTCAAGCGTTGTGACGCAGGCTTAAAGCGTTGTGACGCAGGAAACTACGCTTGAAGACAGCATGCGTAACGACACGGCTTGTCCCATGTAATCGCTGTCGCCATCCGTAGCGATGCTGTCCTGCCCCGTAAGGCGGTTCCCGCCAACGGTTCAGGCAAGCCCTGCGGGCAACGGCTGCCGCGAAACTACGCTTGAAGACAGCATGCGTAACGACACGGCTTGTCCCATACAATCGCTGTCGCCATCCGTAGCGATGCTGTCCTGCCCCGTAAGACGGTTCCGTCAACGGTTCAGGCAAGCCCTGCGGGCGCGTTAGCCGTTGCAGCGTCAGCGGCTTACGGATAACGACAGCGACTCTTTGAGTAAGATTTTTGCGTAACTCATTGCCGTCTTTATCCGTAGCTTCCTGCATCGCAACGGCTGAAGCCTGCGTCACAACGGCTAAAGCAACGGCTGCCGCAAAGACAGCATTGGTTAATTGAGCGGACAGCCTACTGATGGCTGTCGCTATCCGTAAGCGGTAAAGCCCCGCTAACGGCTACCGCAAATCGCATTTTTCGGCTGAATGAAAACTTTGAAATGTGAAGCATTTCAAAATTAATCTGCTCTGGAGCCTGTTAAGTTAAAGATTGTTCTGCGGCCGTGTGAGCAGACGTCCGCCGCGAAGACATAAGCGCAGCTGTATCCTTTGCCCTGGGGGCCAATGGATGCAGCTGCGCTTATTTGCGATGCAAGCAGTAACGGTTTTAAGGGGGGCGTGGGGGAGGGACCCTTTTGCAAAAGAGGCCTCCTCCACAAAACAGTTCAAAGTGAACCTGCCCTAACAGCTTGCCATTTCTCTTGCGGCGTTGTCCGTGTTTTCCTGGCAGGAGTCCATCACGCTGGAGGCGTTGCTGATTTCGTCTGTTACGGTGATCGTGCTCTCTGCAACCGCGGCAGGAGAATCGTGGGCAGCGGACCCGGCAAGGTGGCTCTGAACAAGAACCGCGTTCATGCTGGTCAGGGGCACGTCATGCAGGGCGGTTACTTCGGGGCCGGTTTCATCCTGTTCAGCAGCCTGCACGGTGGTGGCCACAAACAGGCTGTCGAAGTTTTCATTGGCGCAGGCCAGCGTGATGGAGGCATGAAGCCCGGCAAGAGCGCCACTGTCGGCAGCCTCATTGCCGGGATGGCCGCTGTGCAGGGTGTCATCCCCCCCTTCAAGGGGCATGTCGGCCGAGGCGTCTGCGGGCATGTCGGCGGCATGGCCGCTCAGGGAGGCGAAAAGCGGTTGAATCTGCTCGTCCGCTTCTGCGCTGAAGTGCGCCGGTACTGTGGCGTCATGCTCAAGAGCGTCCGCTCCGGGAGTGCCCGCCGCAAGGGTGTCAGCCCCTATAGCGCTCGCATGTCCCGCAGGGTCACTGTGCGCGTTGAAGGCGGCATGCTGGCCGCCGTCCGTCACGGAGTCCTGCCCGTCATGAGCGGGCGGCAGCGAATCCTGCACGTCGTCGTGTCCTGCGGCATGCTGCGCGCCCTGCGTATGGTGCTCCACACCGGTGTCGTCGGCCATTGCGGACAAGGGCGCGCTGAAGGAACCGGCGGGGGCGTGCAACTGGTCGACAAGCTCCGGCGGCTGAATGGCAACGCCCTCAGCGTGCAAGTCCCACAGAATGTCGTTGAATTCCGCCAGAAAATCCGGGGGCAGGGTTGAGACGTCCAGTCCGTCAAAGGTGATGCCTGTCATGCCGTTTGCAATGAAATCGTCAGAGCCGATGTCGTTGAGCCAGTCCCCATAGTGGCTGACAAAGCTTTCGGCATCGGGCGCCTGAAGTATGAGCGTGTAGGTTCCGGCGCTGGCGCCGATGCCCTCGGTCTTGACGTTGAGGCTGCCCTGCTCAACCGCGCCGTTGAGGGTGAGGGTGTTGTCGCCACGGCTCAGGTTGATCTCATTGCCGCTGCCCTTGATGTCACCGTTGATGGTCACGCTGTCGTTGCCCGCACCGGTGGTGATAATGTTTTGACCGCCGTTTTCGGCCTGCATGGCGATGCCCTGGCCGTTGTTGGCATTCAGGGTGATGCTGTCGCCCAGGCCGCCCGCCTTGGAGCTGCCAGTGATGTAGTTTACGGAGTTGCCGCCATCGGCCCACATGGCAATAGCCTTTTCGGCACTGTCCGCTGTGGCGGTAATGGTGACGGTCACCGGGCCGCTGCCGGGCTGTATGAGATTGATGCCGCCGTCTGTGGCAGCCATGCCATAACTGTTGCTGCTGCCGTTGGCGGTAACGTCCACCTCGCCGCCGATGGCCTTGATGGTATTGATGCCGCCGTTGGCGGCCGTCATGCCATAGGCGCTGTCGCCGCTGCCGGTAATGCTCACATCGCCGCCGTTGGTGGTGATGACATTCTGGCTCCTGTTATCGGCAAGCATGCCGTAGCCAATGGCGGATACGCCCAGCTCGCCACCGGCAACATGCACATTGCCGTCTTGAGTCTTGATGGCATTGCCGCCAGCGCCGGAGCCACGCATGCCGTAGCCCGTGCCGCTGCCGCCGGCGGTAACGGTTACATTGCCGGAGGCGTAGGTGGTGATACTGTTAGAGCCGGACTCGGTGGCCATGCCCTGGCTGCTGTTGCTGCCGTTGGCGGTAACAGTCACATCGCTGCCTGCGGTGATAATGTCGTTGAGCCCGGATTTCGTGGCATACATGCCGAAGCCGTTGTCGAAGCCGCTGCCGGCGGTAATGTCCACCTTGCCGCTGTCAGTCGTGATGGTGTTGTGTCCGGAAGTCTCGGTAAACATGCCGTAGTGGCTGCTGGTAAGGGTCACATCACCGGTTTCTGTGCTGATGATAGTGTCGGCGTAGGTGATGGCAGACATGGCTGAGGCGGTATTTCTGGCGCTGCCGATGGCGGTAACGCTTACATCGCCACTGCCGGTTTTGATGGTATTGTTGGCGTGGTCTGAGCTGCTTACGCCAATGGCCGCGCCGGTGGCATCCTTTCCGTCGACAGTAACATTCACGTTGCCGCCTGCATTGATGGTGCTTTGGGCATAACCACCGGCGTACACGCCTGAGCTGCTGCCGCTGGCGGTAACATTCACGTTGCCGCCTGCATTGATGGTATTGCTGCCTGAACTGATCGCAGCCATGCCGGCGCTGTCGGTGTTGCTATCGCCCATAATAGTCACATCGCCGCCAGCGTTGATGGTATTGCTGCCCGAAAACGAGGCAAACATGCCGTAGGAGAGTTGTGATCCGCTGCCGCTGATGGTCACATTGCCGTTATCAGCGTTGATGGTGTTGCTGCCGCCACTCTCGGCACTCATGCCTTTGCCGCCGCCGGTTGCACTGTGGCCGGAGACGTTCACATCGCCATTTTCAGCGTTGATGACATTGGTGGCGAATAAATTCGCGTTCATGCCGGAGGCGGCGTAGCCTCCGCTGGCATCAACGTTCACGTCGCCGTCCTTTGTGGTGATGGTGTTGGTGCCGTAAGAAGTTGCGTATATGGCGTCGTTTGCGGCGTATCCTTTGGCGGTAACGGTTATGTTGCCGCCTTCGGAGGTGATGGTGTTGCTGCTGCCGGCGTCCGTGGCGCTCATGGCCTGGGCGGTGGAGTAGGCGCCGGCGTTCAGGGTCACATCGCCGTTTTCTGTGGCGATGCTGTTGCTGCCGGAGCTGGTTGCATTCATGGCGTAGTTGCTGCTGGTAACAGCCACATTGCCGCCCTCGACGGTAATGGTATTCTTGCCGGAATCGGTTGCGTTCATGCCGTAGCCGAGTATGTCTCCGCTGGCATTAACATTCACATCGCCGTTAGCTTTGATGGTATTTACGCCGCTGGCGGCATACATGCCCTGGCTGACGCCCCCGCCAGTGGCGCTCAGGGTCACATTGCCATTGCCGGCGTCTATGCTGTTGTCTCCCGAGGTAGCTGCCATGCCGATGGCGATGTCCTTGCTGGTGTTGCCGGAGTTATGGGCGCTGACGTTTACAGTGCCCTCAATAATGCCGATGCTGTTACTGCCCCTATCGGCAGACATGCCAAGGGCGGATTTGCCGGTGCTGCTGGCGGCAACATTCACAGTGCCACTTCCGGTAATGAGATTGTATCCAGTATCGTTAGCCTGCATGGCGTGGGCGCTGTACCCGCCGGTTGCAGGATTGCTGGCAGCGCTGATATTGGCAGTTCCACCTTCCAGGTGCAGAATGTTGCCAGCATTGTTGTTGCCGTCGCTGACTGCGTACATGGCGTAGGCATCGCCGTTGGCGGCAGTGCTGGTCACCGTGATGTCATGGCCGGTGATTTTATTGTTCCCCGCAAAAGCTTTAGATTGATCGTAGCCGGTGTACATGCCCCAGGCAGTGCCGGTACCCTGATTGTCAGCGCGCACCGTTACTTGTGTGTCTGCGGTAATCTGGTTGAGCGCAGCATAGCTGTACAGCCCGTATGTGTCGCCTGCCTGAAGGGTTTGGGCCGTAATGGAAACCTCGTTGCCCACAATGGAGTTGAAGGGGTTGCCGTAGTCGACGCTGTCGCCATGCACGGCAGTGGCGTTGCCCTGTCCCTGGGCCTGGATGTCCACCCGGCCGGAAGCATTGGCTATAATTGCGTGCGTGTTATCGGTGTAAAACCCGATAGCAGTGTCGCCCTCAGCGCGCACTGTCATGTCGCCATCCAGAGCGGTCAGCTTTGTGAGGTAGTTGGATTCTACGGCTCTGGCTTCGGCGTTTCCCTGCGTTGATGCCTCAATTGTCAGGTTCTTGCCCGCAATAACAGTGGTGTTGCCGTAGTCCCGGATGCCCGTGGCACTATCGGATGTGGAATTTGCCGTAAGGGTGACGTCGCCGATGCTTTCCACATGGGTGGTGTTGCCGCTGCCGTTGTCAATGCCAATGGCGCTGCCGCCACCGCCCGATGCCGTGATGGTTATGTCGGCTCCGGCTTTCAGGCTGTTGGTCGCCTTGCCGTTCGGATCGTCTGTGATGAGCCCCGTGGCTCCGCCTGAAGACGCCTGGGCGGTGATGTCAATATTCTGGTTGGCGCTGATGGTGTTGGTGGCGTTCGCACCCGCGAGCATGCCGTAGGCCCCGTCTCCGGCGGCCCGCGCCTTGATGGAAACATTCCCGCCGTCAATGATCGTCGTGGCGGTGGTGTTTTGGTCGGCACTGCTGGTATGCACGCCATAGGCCGCACCCGTGGCGCCGGTGGTCTGTGCGTTGATGTTTATGGAGCTTGCATCGCCGCCGCGAACAGAAGAGGAGGCTGGGCCGCTTTCGTCGGTGGACAGCCCGTACGCGCTCCCGGCGTCATTATGGGCCGTGATATTGACCTCACCCTTTGCGGAGGCCGTGATGTCAATATTTGAATCCAGCATGCCGATATTGTTGGCGCTGCCGGGGGTGGACTGGTCTATGTCCGCCTGATTGTAGTTCGTGCCGCCAAGGGTGATTGTGTCGTTGCTCACAGTTTTGGAGTCAGTGGCATACCATTCGGCCTTGAGGTCGCCGCCGATCTGGGCGCGAGCTTCTTCGTCCGCGGCGTCATAGCTTTGGCCCGCGGGGCCGCCGTTGACCAGCAACGGCATTTTATATTCCACGCCGTCAACGGAAATGAGCAGCGTGTCCGACGCCAGCGTGCCGTCGTTCAACGCGGCAAGCCCGGCGGCGGTAAGTTCCACGGTTATTCTGCCGTCGGGGGCAACGCCCGTGATGGCAAAATATGTGTTGTCGCCTTCAAATTCCAGATTGGTGATCTTGCTGGCGTCATTAACAATGTTTCCGTCCTCGTCCACGGCAAAGAAATTGAAAGTGTTGGCGCTTGTGTCGGAGACAATGAGCCGTGTGTGGTAGGGGGAATGCGTGTCCTGCCCGTTGTTGCCGCCGCCGTCGGGGCCGCCACCGGTAGCCGAAGGGGCGCGCGCCATGTCGGGGCCGTCCATAAGTAGAGGACCATCGGAAAAAGCCGCGTTTTCAGTGCGGTAGTCAAGACTGTCGAGATGCTCAAGGCCTGAGGCAAGGGCGGAATCGCCGTGCTCCGCATAGTGAGAAGAGCGTTCCACAGCGGTCGGGCCAGCCGCAGGGCTGAGGTCCGGGCCAAGAGTGCTGAAAAATTCCGCGCCAGAAACAATTTTGCCCGCTACTTCAAATTCAGGAATATTATCAGCATGATAGCTGGTATAAAAATCATCTATACGAATGACGGCGCCATCTTCAAAGGTAAACACCAGTGAATCCCCATCGCGCGACAGGGTAACGTCGCTGGTCGAGAACCCAAGAGCGAACATGGCGTTCTGGTCGGATGCAATAACTATGGTTTCCTGCCCCTGGGCAGGACGTGAAAGAATGACAGTAGGCATGGAGCCTCCATAATGAGCTTTGATCTATTGATATTGCGGCAACGCTCTGTGAGCATTCCGAAAGGCTGGAAGGAGAGATCGGCAAGCGTGTCGCTTACTTCTCTGAGGGGGAACCCCTCTGACTCTGGTGAAGAGTACACTGTTGGGAAGCATGTGGGTGAATCAGTGGATGTGTGATTCACGATCTGGGTAGAACCCATCGCTTATTTGATAATGCCCGTCATTAAGTGTGTCAACGGCGGCGCGCCTATAACGAGACTTCTTGTATCGTGTGGATTTTATTCGAAGTGCATTCAGATAATATTTTGACATAATTGATCTTTATTTTATAATGGCCGGGTTCACATATAAAGGATCAAAAATTAATATCTGTTTATAGATTTTTCAGAACCCGCCCAAAACACATAGATTTTTACTCAGTTTTATGCCGGGCTGATTTTTTTATGGGTTTCGCGCACTGACAAAGCTGTTTTCGTTGTATTTTTTTTCTTGTGGGACTTTTTTTATTTCAGCTGGTTATCGGTATGACGGGCGGAAGGCCGTTTGCGGATCCAAGAGATGTTTTTGAATGTAACCTACAAAAAATATTGTTTTTATGAGAAAAGATGAGGAAAATGTGCGTTGATAAAAAATATCACAGACGGCACTGCACGGATGCGCAACCGCCATTCGCCATCACGGCCCCCGCGTACTGTTGCGCCTCGCCGCAATGTGCGGCGGCGCGGTCGCACCCAGCCGGAGCGAAGCGCTTTCTTACGGTCTTTGACGCGCCCCCTGTATGCAACGCGAAAAATTTACTCATGGTATTCCTTAGCCCTGAATGGTTGGCGTCGGCGCGTAAGGGCGCGGATAAACAACGTATGCTCCTTGGCGCGGGGCGTCTCTTCCCGCAACAGCTTGAGCATTTCACTGTAAAAAGGCTCTCAGACCCTGCACGCCCGCTAAAGCTGGTCAAAAAAAATACCGAAAAGCCTGATAAGGCCGTTGGCGTTGCTTGTGCTGCCGACGACTCCCAAAAGCAGTCCGACCGGCGTTGCTGCGCGCCACAACATGGCGTGGATTCAGCCGCAAATCGCATTTTCGGCTGAATGAAGACTTTGAAATGTGAAGCATTTCAAAGTTAATCTGCTCTATTGTTCCGACATCTGGCGGAGCGTCCCCCTGTGGGGGCGTAGGCGCAGGATGCTTGCAGCTGACAGAGAACTTTGAGAATATCCGTACTCAACGTCTGGAATTGTCCGCGTCGCGCATGCCCGCGTGGAAGCACGGCGCAATGCCTTCTCGGTGAGGCTGATCCCGCAGTCGTCAGGGCCGTTTCAGGCTGAAACCGTCCTGAGGACCAAGAGAGCGCTTTGTCAGTCCTGGCAGGATGTATTGGCAAAGCTGACGTGCTCTGGTGTCCCGTTAACCAATGGAGCCTTTATGTTCGCCTGGTATCGATCCTTGCGCATGACTCCCAAGATTGTGATTCCCGTGGCCCTCGCCCTTGTGGTGTGTCTGGGGCTGCTGACATGGCAGATTCAGGCGCGCAGCAGTGTGGCCATTGAGGCCGCCGCCCGCCGCGAGTTGGCCGCTCTCGGCGCGTCTGAAGGAAACGCCATGGCCCGGTTCCTGAATATGGCGGTTGATGAGGCATCGGCCCTGGCCGGTGCTCTGGGGCAGAGCGTAGCCCGGAACGAGGCTCCCACCCGTCAGGGCGTAATAGCCATGATCAGCGGCATGCTTATGGGCAATGCCGACTTTTTCGGCGTGGGCATCATCTGGGAGCCGGGCGCGTTCGACAACCGCGATATGCTGTATGCGGGCGCGCCGGGCAGTGACGCCAAGGGGCGTTTCATGCCCTACCTCTCACGCGGGGCCGAACTTGTGGACCTGGGCGAGCAGGTGGATCAGCCCTATTATGCCATTCCCCGGCAAACCCGGCAGACCTATGTTTCCGACCCCATCCCCTTCAAGGTCAATGGCGAGGACGTGCTCATGTCCACGGTGGCCAGTCCCATACTGCACGACAAGGACCTGCTCGGTGCGGTGCTGGTGGATGTTTCCCTCGCCCGGTTGCAGCAGATTGTCGCGGCCATCCGTCTGTACGACAGCGGTTACGCCTCGCTCGTCAGCGAAAAGGGCGATATTCTGGCGCATCGTGATGGCTCCCTGATCGGCAAAAACATCTTTGATATGGGCGTTGTCAGGCAAAAAGAGGCGGCCGCCAAGGCGTTTGCCGCCGGAAAAAACTATGCTGAGGATGTCAGCGGCGCGCAGGGCGTACTGCTGCACTATTTTTATCCCGTTGATTTCAGGGGCGGCAAGCAGCACTGGTATCTTGCCGTAACCGTGCCGCAACACGAGGTGCTGGCGCAGGCCAGGGACATCAGCCGCATTACGGTCATTATTTCGGCCATAACCCTGCTGGTGTTGCTTGGCATAAGTTATTTCGTCATTCGCGGCGCGCTGCGCCCGGTCAACTATCTGGCGGAGACTGCCGGAGTCATTGCCGGGGGCAAGCTGGACCAGCGTATCGACGACAGCGGCTTTGGCGGTGAAATGAAGGAACTCGCCACGGCGCTGAAAAAAATGATCGCCGCGTTGCTGGACGGCATCAGCAGGGCAGAAACCCTGACTGAAGCGGCCCGCGAAGAGTCGGAAAAGGCGCACCGGGCCATGCTGGAGGCAGAGGAAGCCCGCAAGGCTGCGGAAAGCGCCCGCCGGGAAGGCATGCTGGCAGCGGCAGAGCAGCTTGAAGCGGTGGTATCGGTGGTTTCGTCAGCCTCCACGGAGCTTTCGGCCCAGATCGAGCAGTCGGACAGGAGCGCGGCGGAGTCTGCACAGCGGCTCGCCGAAGCGGCCACGGCCATGAACCAGATGAACGCCACGGTGCAGGAAGTTGCCCGCAACGCCAGCCAGGCGTCCGAAGCGTCGACGGAAACCAAGCGAAGGGCACTGGCGGGCGCGAGCATAGTGGAGAAGTCGTTACAGAGCATACGGCAGGTGCGTGAGGTCTCTGAAGCGCTGCGCCGCGACATGACGCTTCTGAACACACACGCCCAGGACATCAGCCGGATCATGAGCGTAATTTCCGACATAGCCGACCAGACCAACCTTCTGGCGCTCAATGCGGCCATTGAGGCAGCCAGGGCAGGGGATGCGGGACGTGGATTTGCCGTGGTTGCCGATGAGGTGCGCAAACTGGCGGAAAAAACCATGGCGTCCACCACCGATGTGGGCAATGCCATCAAGGCCATTCAGGGGAGCACCACAAAAAGCATGGCCAGCGTGGACGAGGCAGTGCGGCAGGTGGAACAGGCCACGGACTATGCCGGGCAGTCAGGTCAGGCTCTGGGCGAGATAGTGGGCACGGTGGAATCCACGGCGGATCAGGTAAACGCCATTGCCACGGCCAGCGAGGAGCAGTCTGCCGCCAGCGAGCAGATCAATCAGACCATAGTGCATATCAACACCGTATCACGGCAGACCGCCGAAGCCATGGGCGAGGCCGCCAGGGCCGTGGCTGATCTGGCGGCGCAGGCCCAGACTCTGGACAGCCTGGTCGATACTATGAAGCGCGGCTGACGTGGCGTAAGTCCTGCCGCCCGTCCGCTTCAGCCCCGTCCCCGCGGCGCGCGGCAAGACTGAAACCGGCCGGATTTTCCTGAAACAGCATCAGGAAAATCCGGCCGGTCGATTTTGGCCTCAAGCCATGTTGCGCAACAGGCTCTGTGGGCGCTGCCGGTCGCGGCGGCGGGCGCGACGCCAGAGGCGCTACACACAAAGACAGTAAAAATTTTAGAGCATTTCAACTTTGAAAAAGTGTAAATGCTCCAACGCTGCACGAAAGTGCAGCGCGCCACAACGTGGCGTGGATTCAGCCGAGCTTTAGCCGTTGCGACGAAGGAAGCTACGGATGCTTCAAGCGTTGTGACGCAGGAAACTACGCTTGAAGACAGCATGCGTAACGACACGGTTTGTCCCTTACAATCGCTGTCGCCATCCGTAGCGATGCTGTCCTGCCCCGTAAGACGGTTCCGTCAACGGTTCAGGCAAGCCCTGCGGGCAACGGCTGCCGCAAAGACAGCATTGGTTATCCGTAAGCGGCAAAGACCCGCTAACAGCTACCGCAAATCGCATTTTTCGGCTGAATGAACACTTTGAAATGTGAAACATTTCGAAGTTAATCTGCTCTAGGGGGAGGGGTGTGGGGGAGGGACCCTTTTTTAAAAGGGTCCCTCCCCCACGAAGCTTTTCGAATCAAAAGGCGGCCGCCCTGGAGCATTTCAAGTGTTACATGCTCGCGTACGGCAGGCAAAAGCCTGCCTGCCCGCATTTCGTGACAGGGATTTTCAGGAAAATCCTTGCAGAGCAGTTAACTCATTTCATTGGTGCTCTATTGTTGCGGCCTTGCGGCTCCAGTGGGCGCGGCCTGACCTGTGGCTTGGCCTGCGGCCTTGCTGGTGGCGTGAGTGGCGGTTCCGATTTCGCGGGCCAGCGTTTCGGTAAACAGGGTGGGCGCTCCGGTGTCCATGCGTATCTGCCCCGGCAACAGCACGGCTATGCGCATCTGGCTGTTGGAAAGGGCGTTGCGGCTGGATATGTTCTTGAGTTTGGCCTTGCTTTCCCTCTGTGCGCTGGGAACACGGCGCTGCACCAGCAATACGTCGGCCATTACCGCCGTGGCGCCGGTGCCCTTGAGTGTGGATGGCGTGTCGTAGCCCGCCGCAACCGCCTGCCGCAGGTGGGTGGGTTCCGTATTTCCGGCGGACAGCACCGTGATCTGCACGATGTTTCCGGCCTCGCTGGGATTGCCCACAATGGTGAATCCGCTGCGCTGCAGCCAGGATTCGGCCTGGGCGCGCAGCCCAAAAACACGGTTGGTGTTGTCGCGCACGTTTACATAGACAGTGTCCGCAATTGTATCATCGTCCTGTGCTTCTTCCAGCTTGCCAGAACGCAGCACTTCCAGCTTGTCCGGGTCAGCGGCCTGACGCACGCAGGCTGCAAGCGGCACAAGGCTCACGCAAAGCAGCAGCGCAATAAAACTGATTTTTTTCAGCATCATAAGAAAACCTCGATCCTTGCCGCCACAAACGCGGCTGGTATTGAAGGCGAAAGCGCGGGGCATTCGCCATGCATGTCCCCAAACATGCATTTTTCGGGCCTGTGAACACGTCCGCAAAACATTTTTTCGTGGCAAGGCCGCCATCCGCAGGGGCAGTCTGCTGCAAATGCATGAAATGCGGTATGTTTTATAACGAAATATCCTGTGCCTGAGGGCAAAGATGTCTCGCTGTGTTATGGGTTGGGCGATTTTCGGAATGTCCGTACTTTCGCCATGCGGTATTTTCAGGGCTGCAAGACACGGTTTTACCGTATGGCAGCGTGAATTCTCCGGGGCGTCATTCGTCCGGCAGGGGGGTGGCCGGGAGCGTTACGGTGCAAGTAAATACAGGCAACGCCCGTTGCGGCATCCCGACAGGTTGGCCTGTCAGGTCACGAGAGCAGTTTGCGAATGAAATGAGCTAACTGCTCTGCAGGGATTTTTCTGAAATCCCTGCCACGAAATGCGGGCAGGCAGGCTTTTGCCTGCGTATGCGAGCATTTCAAGTGTTACATGCTCCATTGCTTTGTCAGGGCTTCACAGCCTTGACGATCTCGTTGCTCAGCTTGTCTTCCAGGGCAGGGAGGATGGCGTCGCGCCCCATGTTTTCACCTTCGGCGCTTACAGCCACCGAGTGCATGGTCTCTGGCTGCTTGCCCTTTTTGCCGACGCCCACCTGGGCGCGCATGCCCCACATGTTGCTTGTGCCGCCGTCAAGCATGCTGACCCCAAGGCCCAGCAGCAGGCCGCCGCCCACGCCCCAGGCCGCGCCGCGCCCCCCGCCTGCGGAGCCGCCCACAAGCGCGCCAAGCATGGCGCCCGTGCCCGCGTGCCCCAGGGTTCGTCCCGGGCTGGCTGGCGTGCTGCGCGAACCCAGCGGAGTTACGTCCTCCACCACCACGCGCAGCGTCAGGTCTGCCTCCTTGGCCGTCTCGGCGGGTACAAGCTCACGCTCGCTCTGAAGGTAGGCCGTGAGCATGGATTGAAGGTCGGCATTGAAGCTGGCGCTGCCGCCGCTTACGTCCACAAAGACGCTTTGCCCAGGTTTGGCCTTGATTGTGGGCAGCGGCTCCGGGCTGGCCTGGGCCTGGTTGGCGCGCGGGTCAGCGGGCGAGCCGGGAGGAAAGCCCGATTCTTCGGTATTGCCGCTGCTCTGGCGGGAGGAACAACCCGCCGCCGCCATGAACAGTATGGTAAGACACAGTGCCGCCGCAAGGCGGTATAGTATTGGACTTATATGCATATAGCCCTCATTTTGGCTGAAATCTTCTATAAGATTACCGCAAGTTGCACAGGGCTGTCCAGTTGGGCGTACGTTTTGTCATACGAATGGCAGGCATATGGCATCTCCCCAATAAGTAAAAGTTTTTACTGCCGTGCGGCCGTGTCGGTCACGCTTGCCGCCCCTGCACGCAGCCGGGCCGCACGCGGCCCGCAGGCACGGGCAAGCCAGCATTGTGCCGGTGATGCGCACTTGACGCCTGTGGGT
Organism: Desulfovibrio simplex; assembly: GCF_055387835.1. Taxonomy (NCBI): domain Bacteria; kingdom Pseudomonadati; phylum Thermodesulfobacteriota; class Desulfovibrionia; order Desulfovibrionales; family Desulfovibrionaceae; genus Desulfovibrio; species Desulfovibrio simplex. Next base: position 2,708,118 of record NZ_AP042377.1, on the reverse strand, counting down.
TTTATCGTATCTTGCCGTTACATAAAAGGCGCGTCAGACAGTACCGGCGCAGCCGGAAAGCAGTCGAGGACAGCATGGGCAAACAGTTGATAATAGTGGAATCTCCGGCCAAAGTTAAGACCATCAAAAAGTTTCTTGGGCCGTCATACATGGTGCAGGCCAGTGTGGGCCATGTGCGCGATTTGCCCGCCAAGGCTCTCGGTGTGAATGAAGAGGACAACTTCGCGCCCCAGTATGAAGTCATAGACAACAAAAAAAATGTGGTCAGCGAACTGCGCGCCGCCGCCGCCAAGGCCGACACCGTTTACCTCGCCCCTGACCCGGACCGCGAGGGCGAGGCCATCGCGTGGCATGTGGCCGAACTCATCCGCGACAAGGCCAAGGACATCAAGCGCATCCAGTTCAACGAAATTACCGCCAAGGCTGTCAAAGAAGCGTTAGCGCACCCGCGCGACCTCAATGAAGACCTTTTTGACGCCCAGCAGGCCAGGCGCATTCTGGACAGGCTGGTGGGCTACAAGATTTCTCCCCTGCTGTGGAAGACCATCAAACGGGGCATATCCGCCGGACGGGTGCAGTCGGTGGCGCTGCGCCTCATCGCCGAGCGCGAGGAAGAGCGGGAGGTGTTCAAGCCGGAGGAATACTGGCTGTTCAAGGCGCTGCTTTCGGGCGACACGCCGCCTCCCTTCAAGGCCGATCTCGCCAAGATCAACGGCAAAAAAGCGGTCATAGCCAACGCCGAAGAGGCGCAGGCGCTGGAAGACGCCCTCAGGGGCCAGCCCTTTGTGGTCGAGAGCGTGGAGCAGAAGGAGCGCGAGCGCGCGCCGCAACCGCCCTTTATCACCTCCACCTTGCAGCAGGCGGCCAACCAGAGGCTTTCCTATACGGCCAAGCGCACGATGAATATCGCCCAGCGCCTCTATGAGGGCGTGGAGCTTGGCGACCGTGGTCTGACGGCCCTCATTACCTATATGCGTACGGATTCGACGCGCATCGCCGACGAAGCGCGCGACGCCGCCAAGGATTTTATCGCCGCGCACTTCGGCAAGGACTATCTGCCCAAGCGCGCCCGCGTGTACAAGACCAAGGGCAGCGCCCAGGACGCCCACGAAGCCGTCCGCCCCGTGGACGTGACCATCACCCCCGATGAAGTGAAGCAGCACCTGCCGCCGGACCAGTACAACCTGTACCGGCTCATCTGGTCGCGCTTTGTGGCTTCGCAGATGGCCGGGGCGCGTTTTCACGACACCACCGTCATCATTGCCTGTGCCCACAGCCAGTGGCGCGCCAAGGGCGAGCGGATGCTTTTTCCCGGTTTTCTGGCGGCCCTGCCGCGCGCCGGAGAAGATGCCGACGCTGAGCTCCCCCCCCTTGAAGCCGGGCAGACGCTCAAGCTGGACAAGCTGGACAAGGAGCAGAAGTTCACCCAGCCCCCGCCGCGTTACAGCGAGGCAAGCCTTGTGCGCGAGCTGGAAGAGCGGGGCATTGGGCGGCCATCCACCTACGCGGCCATCATTTCCACCCTTCAGGACAGAGAGTACGTCAGTCTGGTGGACAGGCACTTTGTGCCCACGGACCTTGGCCGGGTGGTCTGCGGTCAACTGACCGAACACTTTGGCAGGCTCATGGATGTGGGCTTTACCGCCCAGATGGAAGAGGGGCTCGACAAGGTGGCCGAGGGCAAGGCCCACTGGGTAGAGCTTTTGCGCGCGTTTTCCGATGATTTTAATCCCACGCTGGCGGCGGCCGCCAAAAACATGCAGAGCGTCAAGGGCGGCATTCCCGCCGATCTGCCCTGCCCGGAATGCGGCAAGCCGCTGATGATCAAATTCGGCAAGGCAGGGGCCTTTCTTGCCTGTTCCGGCTATCCTGGCTGCAATTACACCAGCAACTTTTCCCGTAACGAAGAAGGCCGGGTTGAAGCCGTGGCCGCCGAAAAGCCGCAGTATGAAAAAGTGGGGCAGTGCCCCCAGTGCGGGCGCGATCTTGTCATCAAAAAATCCCGCACAGGCAGCAGCTTTATCGCCTGCACCGGCTATCCCGAATGCAAATATGCGGCCCCGCTGTCCACGGGCGTGCCCTGCCCGCGCTGCCAGAAAGGCCAACTGGTGGAAAAAAGCACCAAGCGCGGAAAGATATTCTATTCGTGCGACCAGTATCCCCAGTGTGACTTCGCCCTGTGGGACAAGCCCGTGCCAGGCCCCTGCCCGCGCTGTAATTCGCCATACCTTGTTGAAAAAAAGAGTCGGGCCGGCACCAAGATCATGTGCCCGGTCAAGGGGTGCGGCTACGTAAAGGAGGACGGAGATGAGCAAAACTGATGCATCCGACACGGTGAGCGCTTCCGCGCCTCATGCGCCCTCCGCCCCTTCAGGGGGTATGGCCGCGCCCTGGCCGGAAACTCTGGAGGCCCGCGTGGCCCAGTTGCTTGCCGGTGGGGAAAGCGTGACGCTTTTGACGGTCATCAGCCGCACAGGCTCGGCCCCGCGTGATGCGGGCACCCGAGCGCTGTACACGCAAAACGGCCCGGAAGGCACCGTGGGCGGCGGCCTTCTGGAGGCACGTGCCTTTGAGGCTGCGGCCCAGAGCCTGTTTATGGGCAAGTCCAGTCAGGTTTCCTGCGACATGAGCGGCTTCGCCCCTGATAGCGACATGATCTGCGGCGGCGGCATGGACGTGCTGTGCGAAGTTCTGACGCCGGACAAGACCCCCCTGTTTGCGCTTGCCGCCCAGGCCCTGCGCGCGGGAGTGGGGGGCGTGTGGGTTGTGGACGTGAACCGCGAGCCGCCCCTGCGCCGCCTGTATCTCGACGGTCTGCCCGAAAACGCTGACCCGGCCGCGTATTCGGCCCTGCCGCCGGACGCCAGCCTGGACATAGCCCCGGTGCGCGCCCTGTTGACGCAGCGCAAGGGCAAGCCCGGCCTGGTCACGGCGGACGCATGCCGCATCTACGTCGAACCGCTGGCTGCGCCGCCGGTGCTGCTTCTCTGCGGCGGCGGGCATGTGTCCCTTGAGGTGGCGCGTCTGGCCCATGCCTGCGGCTTTATCGTGGATGTGGCGGACGACAGGCCGGAGTTTTCCAATCCGGAACGCTTTCCCATGGCGCGGCGCTGCCATGTGCTGCCCGCCTATGAAAATCTGGTGGAAGCCTGCGGCATCGGGCGGCACCATTATGTGGCCGTCATTACGCGCGGGCACGGATTTGACCGTGAAACCCTGGCCCAGGCCCTGACCAGCCATGCCCAGTATATCGGCATGATAGGCAGCAGGACCAAACGTGATCAGATATATGCCATTCTGCGTTCCCAGGGCGTGCCCGATGCGGAACTTGCGGCTGTGTGCTGCCCCATTGGACTGACCATTGAGGCTGAAACGCCGCAGCAGATAGCCGTGTCCATTGTGGCCGAACTGCTGGCCGTGCAGTCCGGTACGCTGAAACGCCTGCGGTTTGAAGAATAGGGCGGGCCGTGCGCGCTGAAACAATTGTGATTTGAAGAAAAGGGCGCTGGCGAGCGGGGGATGCGCACCTGAGCGATACTCCCCTTTTTCCCTGCCGGGGGCTGTGAACTGGGGCTTGCGTGTCCGGGCGGCCTTTTTCGCCGGGCATATCAGCCGCCCTGTGCCCGTCCGCACGTCCCTCCACGCCCGCGCGGTCTCTTTCTTGACATTTCCGGCGGCTCACGACACTGTGACCGTGCGGCGCATGGCGCATGACCGTATCGATCTGCCATGTTCATTGTCCTTTAGACCAGATTAACTTTGAAATATTTCACATTTCAAAGTTTGCATTCAGCCGAAAAATGTGATTTTCAACTGAATCCACGCCACGTTGTGGCGCGTTGCACTTTCGTGCAGCGTTAGAGCATTTACACTTTTTCAAAGTTAAAATGCTCTAAGAGCAGTGAATAGTGCATTGCCTGCGACGCGCAAGATGCCCAAGGCGTCAGCAGCGGCAGCCATGCATCTGTTTTTTCAGGATTCCCGGAACAGCAATGAAGCGCCGTCCGTCGCAGTCGCAGCCCTTGGGCGGCAAAAGGCAGAGGGTATGGCCCGCCATGCTTTGCCCGCCGTGTTTTGTCTATGGTGCTCCGCCGCTGTCGGGCACGCCCGGTTCAACGATCCCCCCCGGTATCTCCGCTTGAAACGCATGGCCGGTTTTAGGCACTGCGGCGCGCAGAAACAGCGTTTGTCGTTGCGCAACGAAGCCCGCCCGAAAAAAGGTTCGCCCGCTTCCCGCGACACAAGAGGGCGAAAAAAGAAAAAGCTTCACGAAAGGCCTGTTGCAAAAAGGCTCTGAAAGCCATGCTTCAGCGAAGGGTGTTGCTCAAGCGTGCCTCTAAATGATATACGTTTTCGAATAGAGAGCCGGTGATGTCAGGTGTCGGCAGGAGAGGCGGCGGACACATCGGGGCAAGCGTTGCGACAAAAAGGAAATAAATTTTTACCAATAAAAACAGCATGTTATGTAAAATTAATACGTTGCCGTAACATGCTGTAATAACATGCACTTTTTGAGTTCATTGTGGCGCTCTTGTATGCGGCTGTCTTGATTGCTTTTTTGGGTGAACTGTGTTTTCACAACAATGTTTCTGCCCGAGTTTAACACGGCGGGCGGTTTTTAGTGTGCGGCAGTACACGTTCTTTATGGAGTAGTTCATGATCACAAGACCGCTATTCTATCTTCCTGTCATACTCAGCCTTTGTCTTGCGCTGGTTGCCTGCAACGGCGACAAGGACGGCCAGCACGGCGCCATGCGTCTGCCTGTCGCCGTTTTTGACGTTGTGACCAAGGATGAACCTTGGCCGGCGGAGTATCAGGCCCAGGCGTCCGGCTCGCGCGCTGTTGAAGTGCGCGCTCGCGTGGAGGCCATTATTGAAAAACGTCTGTATGAAGAAGGCGACTACGTGCAGCAGGGGCAGCTGCTTTTCCAGCTGGAGCGTGACCGCTATGAAGCGCTCATGCAGCAGGCCCAGGCCCAGTTCACCAACGCCGAGCGCGAATGGCGGCGGGTGCGCCCCCTGTATGAAAAAAACGCGGTGTCGCAGAAAGAGCGTGACAATGCCCTGGCCGCCTATGAGACTGCCAAGGCTTCTTTGCGTCAGGCCAAGATCAACCTGGACTACTGCCAGGTGACGGCCCCTGTCTCCGGCTACAGCAGCAAGGAAAACTTCACGCCCGGCAACCTGGTGGGCAACAATTCGCTGCTCACCTACGTGAACCAGACTGACCCGATGTACATCGACTTTTCCATTGCCGCCCCCGAGCATATGCTCCGTCAGAACATGGCTGCGCAGGGGCGGCTTGTGCCGCCTGCCGACGGCCGGTACAAGGCGCGTCTGCGCCTGCTGGACGGCAGCATGTTCAAGGGCACGGGCGAGGTGACCTTTATCGACAGCCAGGTGCAGCCCACAACCGGCGTCATCAAGGCGCGCGCCGTCTTTGACAACGCCGACCACAGCATCATGCCAGGACAATACGTGCGCCTGTATATGGACGGCGACATTCTCAAGGACGCCGTGCTCGTCCCGCAAAAGTGCGTGCTGCTTACCCAGAAGGGTTCGCTGGTCATGGGCGTGGACAAGGACGACAAGGTGTATCCCATTCCTGTGGTCGTCGGCGTGTCCGTCGGCAACAGGTATCTTGTGCTTGAAGGGCTCAAGGGCGGCGAACGCATTATCAGCGAAGGCATGATCAAGGCCCGCCCCGGCTCTCAAGTGAGCATAATGCCTTCAGGGGGCCAGCAGCCTCAGGAAGGCGCGGCCAAGAAGTAGGTTAAATATGGCTGTTTCCACAAAGCCGAATTTCTTTTTACGCAGACCCATTCTCTCTGCGGTCATATCCATCGTCATCACCCTGGTGGGCGCTCTGGCCATGCGGGCGCTGCCCATCGCGCAGTACCCCGACCTTGTGCCCCCCACGGTCAACGTCAGCGTGACTTACCCCGGCGCCTCGGCTGAAACCATTGCCTCCACCGTGCTGGCCCCTCTGGAAGTGAACATCAACGGCGTGGAAAACATGCTGTACATGACTTCCACGGCGGCCTCCGGTTCGGGGTCGGGCAGCATCAACGTATACTTCGCGCTGGGGTCCAACCCGGATATGGCCCTTGTCAACGTCAACAACAAGGTCAACCTGGCGCAGACGATCCTGCCTGAAGCGGTGCGCCGTCAGGGCGTCAGCGTGCTCAAGCGTTCACCGGCCATGCTGCTGGTGTTCTCGTATTTTTCGCCCGATGGCCGTTATGATCAGGTCTACATCAACAACTGGGCCCAGATTAACGTGGTGGACGCCCTCAAGCGCGTTACAGGCGTTGGCGACGTTACCATTTTCGGCAGCATGGATTATGCCATGCGCATCTGGCTGCAACCCGACAAGCTGGCCAAGTATGGCGTGTCGGTCAATGAAGTGGCCGCGGCCATTCAGGAGCAGAACTCCCAGTACGCCCCGGGACGTCTTGGCGAAATGCCTTCGCCTGACAGCACGGAGCTTACCTGGCAGATCGACGCTCAGGGCCGTCTGGTCACGCCGGAAGAATTCGGCGAGATCATCGTGCGCCGTGGCCCGGACAGCGCCATGCTGCGTCTCAAGGATGTGGCGCGCGTAGAGCTGGGCGGCAAGGACTACAGCGTTACCTCCCGCTATAACGGCATGGTGGCGCGCATGGGTGCGGTCTACCTGCTGCCCGGCGCCAACGCCATCGCCACAGGCGACCTCGTGCTGGACAAGCTGGCCGAAATCGGCGCCACCATGCCCGACGGCCTTGATTATACCATTCTTGTGAACACCAACGACTTCGTGCTCGAGTCCATCCACGAAGTTGTCTCCACCCTGGTGGAGGCCATGATTCTGGTGTTCATCGTGGTGTACGTCTTTCTGCAAAGCTGGCGCGCCACCATCATTCCCTGCGTGGCCGTTCCCGTATCCATTATCGGCACGTTCGCGGGTCTGTACGCTTTCGGCTATACCATCAATACCCTGACGCTCTTCGCCATGGTGCTTTCCATCGGCATCGTGGTGGACGACGCCATCGTTGTGCTGGAAAACGTGGAACGCATCATGACCTCGGAGCATCTGCCGCCCAAGGAAGCCACGGCCAAGGCCATGAACGAGGTCACGGCCCCCATTGTGGCCATTGTGCTCGTGCTTTGCGCCGTGTTTATTCCTGTGTCCTTCATGGGTGGTCTTGCAGGGCAGATGTACAAGCAGTTCGCCATCACCATCTCGGTGTCGGTGGTGCTGTCGGGCGTGGTGGCGCTGACGCTCACCCCGGCCCTCTGCGCCTTGCTGCTCAAGCCGCACAGCCACGATTACAAACTCCCCAGGGGCTTTGTATGGTTCAACAACTTCTTTGACGGCGTGACCAACGGCTATGTGCACATAGTCGACTTCCTCAAGGCATCGAGCATGCGCGCGCTGCCGCTGTTCGCGCTCATGATTCTTCTGTGCGTGTGGCTGTTCAGGGTGGTTCCCGGCGGCCTCGTGCCCAACGAAGACCAGGGCTATATCCTTGGCATGGCCATTCTGGATGACGGCGCTTCGCAGCACCGCACCACGGCGGTCAACAAGGTTCTGACCGACTTTATGCGAAAAAATCCCGCCGTACAGAGCCTGGGCACCCTGTCGGGGCTGGACATCACGTCCATCTCCGTCAAGAGCAACTACGGTACCTTTTTTGCCCTGCTGAAACCGTGGGGCGAGCGTAAAAAAGCCGACATGTCTTCTGACGCCGTGCTGCAAACCGTTGGCGCCGTCACCGTCATGCAGCCCGAAGCAGTGGTTATGGGCTTTGCGCCCCCGCCCATCAGCGGCATGAGCACCACGGGCGGCTTTGAAGGCTACATACAGATGCGCGGCACAGGCTCCCTGCAGGACCTGGAAAACCAGACCAACCAGCTGGTGCAGGAAGTCATGGGCGTTGGCCCCGACGGCAAGCGCAAGTATCCGGCCATCGGCATGCTGCGTAACCTGTTCTCCACCGGATCGCCCCAGTTGTACGCCAACCTGGACCGCGAACGCTGCAAGGATATGGGAATCAGCATCAGTGACGTGTTCACGGCCATGGGCGGCACCTTCGGCGGCGCCTATGTGAACGACTTCAACTATATGGGTCGTACCTTCCAGGTGCGTCTGCAGTCCGAGGCGGAGTATCGTCTGCTGCCCGAAGATCTGGGCAATGTGTATGTGCCCAACAACAAGGGCGAGATGATCCCCCTGACTGCGGTCATGACCCTTGAACGGCGCACCGCCCCCCAGGTGGTGGAACGCTATAACGTCTTTCCGGCGGCCCACATCATGGGCGCGCCCGCGCCGGGCTTCTCATCGGGTCAGGCTCTTGATCAGATGGAAGCCGCCGCCAAGGCCATACTGCCCACCGAGTACAACCTCGGCTGGGTGGGTTCGGCGCTTCAGGAAAAACTGGCCAGCACAGACACCACAACCATCTTCATTCTGGCTCTGGTCATGGTCTTTCTGATCCTGGCCGCCCAGTATGAATCGTGGTCGCTGCCCCTTTCGGTGCTCACGGCCGTGCCCTTTGGCGTGTTCGGCGCGCTGCTGGCCACCTGGGGACGCGGCCTTTCCAACGACGTGTACTTCCAGGTAGCCTTGGTCACACTGGTGGGTCTGGCGGCCAAGAACGCCATCCTGATCGTGGAATTCGCGGTTGAGGCATGGCGTGGCGGCCGCAGTCTTGATTCGGCGGCATCCTTTGCCTCCCGCCTGCGTTTCAGGCCCATCGTCATGACCTCGCTGGCCTTTATTCTGGGCTGCGTGCCCCTGGCCATCAGCACCGGCGCCGGCGCCAACAGCCGTCACGCCCTGGGTACGGCGGTCATCGGCGGCATGCTGGCGGCCACGTGCCTGGCCACGCTCTTTGTGCCTTACTTCTTCAAGACAATTATGCAGATATCCCTGAAGCTCCAGGGCAAGAAGGATCCGAACGCCGGTAAGGACGGTTCCGGCAACGAACAGGAGGATCTATGAGTTCCATCAGTACTGCCGGACGCATGAACCCGGCCGGGGCCATTGTCGCCCTGCTGGCCGTGCTTACGCTTTCGGCCTGCTCATTCGCGCCGCGTTATGAACGCCCCGAAATGGACATGCCGAGCCAGTGGCAAAAGGTTGATGCGGGGGCGGCCCCACTGAACACCGACTGGTGGACCCGTTTCAATGATCCCGTGCTCACCGCCATGGTGGACGAGGCGCTGAAAAATAACCAGGATCTGGCCGAATCTCTCGCCAAGATTGATTCCGCCGCATCACAGGTTGGCATAGCCACCGCCGATCTGCTGCCCTCTGTGAGCGGTTCGGCCGGATCCGTGGCCGCAGGCGCTTCTGAAAAGACGCCCAACACCATGCCGTTCAGCCAGAGCGGCCTTAACCGCACCACGACCACCAATCAGGCTGCGCTCAACGCCTCCTGGGAGCTGGACCTCTGGGGCAAATACCGCAACAACTACACCATGCTCAGTGACGTGCTCATGAGTACGGTCATCGGGCACGAGGCTCTGCGCCTTTCGGTTGCGGGGCAGACCGCCCAGGGCTATTTTGCCCTGCTGGCGCTGGACATGCAGCTTGATACGGCCCGCCGCACCCTCAAGACCCGCGAAGATGCGTTCAGCATCTACACGAGCCGCTACAAGCAGGGGGACATCACCGAGCTTGACTGGCAGCGCGCCAGGGCCGAGGTGGAAACCGCCCGCGCCCAGGTGCACACCAGCACCGTGGCTGTGGATAAGGCCGAAGCCGGTCTGGCGGTTCTGCTGGGCCGTTCGCCCCGCGACATTATGGAACGCGGCATGCCGCGCGGTCAGGCCATTGGCATGCTGCCTTCGCCTCCCGTGTTGCCCGAAGGTCTGCCGTCTGACCTGCTGCAACGCAGGCCTGACGTGCGCGCCTCCGAATTCACCATGATGGCTTACAATGCCAATATCGGCGTTGCCCGCGCCCAGTTCTTTCCCTCCATCTCGCTGACGGGCATGCTGGGCACGGTCAGTTCGGCCGTGGGCAGTCTTTTCACTGGCCCCGCCGGAGCGTGGAGCTATGGCGTCACCGGTTCGATGCCCCTGCTGGACTTTGGCCGGACCTGGTATAACGTCAAAGACGCGGAAGCCCGCAAAAATGCCTCCATTGCCGTGTACCGCAAAACGGTGCAGAAGGCGTTTGAAGACATGCGCACAGCCCTGACTGCTCAGCGTGAGGCTGACGCCATTGTGCGCAGCATGCAGATTCAGGTGGAAAGCCTGCGGCGCGCCACCACCATCGCGCGTCTGCAGTACGATAACGGCTATACAGACTATCTGACCGTGCTGGATGCCGAACGGCAGCTTTTCGCCGCCGAACTGCAACTGGCTGCGGCTCTGCGTGACCGCCTGAACAGCGTGGTCAGCGTGTGCATGGCCCTTGGCGGCGGCTGGAACGATCCCGGCGCAAGCCCCAGCTTCCCCGTGGTCAGCACCGAAAAACTGCTTGATCAGGAAACCAGCACAGGATCACTGGGCAAGGCTCCGGCTTCCGGCAAGCCCGCCCCGCAACCTGTCAAGGCCCAGCCTGCGGCGCAGGATCAGTCCAAGGGCGGCGTAAGCCTCTAGCCGCGCTTCCTTCAAGATCATCAGGCCCCCTGACTGTCGTCAGGGGGCCTTTTTTATGTAGTGTCCCGCCTGTAAAAAAGGGAGGGCAGGGCAGGGTTGGAGCAATGTATGTTGGCTGCAATACTGTGTGGGGGAGGGACCCTTTTGCAAAAGGGTCCCTCCCCCACGCCCCCACCCCCTAAAACCTTTATTATGCTTTGTTATATTATAAAGAGGCTTCTGAAATGAAACGGGAGTTTCAGAAGCAGGTTTTTAAAACATCACGCCATTCAGGGGTTATCAGCACTAGAGCAGATTAACTTTGAAAATATACATTTTCAAAGTTTGAGGCACGCTCACTTCGGCGTTTAACAGCGCAAATAAATTGCGGTGCTGTCTTCATCCGTAAGCCCTGCGGGCAACGGCTGAAGCTGCGCTTACGCCTCCGTGGCGGGCGTCTGCTCCCGCATCCGCCAGAGCAATTTCATTATGAAATTGCTCTAACAGCAAGGACAAGCGGCCGCACACCTCTTCGCACGTGCGCCCGCTGCCGCACCGGCGGGCCGTTTCAGGGTGCAATGGCTCCAAACTCCGACGCATGCGGAAAATTTGGAATTCCGGAATATGGATGCGGCACAGTGGGCGCACCTTTGCCAGCCGGGGCGTCGTGGGCGGTTCTTGGCAAGAACTTTACAACCTTGAGCGACTATCGTATGAGCAATTATGGACAAGACAGTGTGCACCGTTCTTCTTCTCTTTTTCGTGCTGGTGGCGGCCCCCGTGCCGTCCTCTCGCGCTGCCGGCACCATTGTGCAGGGGCAAAACGCCCAGGCGGCGGACAAGGCGAAAAAGGAAACGCCAGTCGTGGGAAAAATCCAGAAAGCTCCCGCGGCCTCTTCTGTCAGGCAGATCCCGGTGAAAAAGCAGAAAAATTCTCTGCACGCGCGGGAGTGGACCTTCAGTGAGGGCAGCAGCCGTGACGCATGGCAGCTCCAGGGTATGCCCGCCAGCAATCTGCAGGGACGTGCCGTTGGCAGCCCTGTGCCGAAAGATATTGCCCCCGGTCAGGTGGTGAACACCTCCAAGGGCATCGACAGCGCCCTGAGCCAGGCGGAAAAGAGCAAAAAAAAGGGAGCCCTCGCCCTGAGCGTGGACGACGAGAGTTCCCCCTGGCGTGAATCGGTCACAAGCAGCGTGTCGCCTGACGAGAACCTGAGTATGGAAAGCCGCCACGTGGTGCGCGCCTATGCCGACACCGAAGTGAACGAGGACATGAATATCGGCCTTGGCCCGGAGCTCATACTCAGAAACGAACACCGCGAACGCCCTTCCAACAACAAACAGCCCGATTCCGTACTGGGCATGGGCATGCAGTTCAAGCTGGATTTTTAATCCGTGCTTGAAGCTGCCGCATCAAGGCAGGCTGCGTTTACCCGCGCCCTTTTTCGGCTTTGCGGCATGTGTTGCTGCGCCCAGCCAGGGCGGCTTGTCCCCCGTGGTCCCCGCATGCTGCCCCGTGGTTTCTCACGTTGCCTCGCGCGGGTTCACGCCGTGCTCCCGTGCTCTCCCTATCCCCGCGTGCGGTTCAGGGCAAAAAGCGTTTCAGCACTGTGTCGACATTCTGGCGCAATCCCGTCCAAACCCTTGCCGTAGCCAACTCCGCCATGCTGCCCCCTGCGCCAACCCCAAGCCAACTCGCTGCAATGTCATATCTTTAATGCCTTGGCATTGTCCTTGCTTCCCCTCGTACGGGGCGGCAGTTCGGCCGCCGTGCGCAGATGCGGAACGAAACGGTTCTGGCGACTACACGAGTGGGCGTTGGCATCAAAGCCGCAGGCACGGCTTTGATGCCGCTTTTAAAAAATGACCGATTTTTTTGCTGGCCGCAAACCGGAGATCGGAACAGACGATATTGCTGATTACTGACGCTGTTACGCGACGATGCGGGCGTTCTGCGACTTTGAAAAATGTAAATTCTCAAAGTCGGATGCTCCAGGAGGAATGATTATATGGCGCTTTCAAATTTTCTTATCCGTCCACCCACCGAGGCACAGCAGGGCCAGCAGGCCGGACAGCGTCGTTCTGCGCCCGCTGCCGCCACGGGTGGGTCCAGTTTTGCCGCTGTCATGCAGGGGCAGGCGCGTCAGGCAGAAGACAGCGCGAAATCGCAGCAGGCCGCGCAGAATCAGAGCGCACAGGCGCCTGCCGGGGCAGGCATGCCCGTCAATCTTGCAGGCGGCCAGATAGGCGGCCAAGTAGGTGGTCAGACGCCAGGGCGAAACAGCATGGTGCTGGCCGGGCGCAGCCCCAGCGACCTTATGCGCGCTCAGGTGTTCAACAAGGCACAGACGGATATGCGTGAGACGCAGGCAATTGAGGGCCTCATGCAAAGTGTGGGCGGCGGCGGCTCCACCCTGGATCTGGCCCGCAGCATGGGCACGGCCCGCCATCTGCGCTCCATGACAAGCGCTCTGGGCGACAAGATGAGCGGTTTCAACGTCTCTGATTTTGTGCATTCCCGCCCCCAGGGGCAGGGCAAAGCGCGTCAGGCGCGACGTAAAGCCAGTGCGGAAGACCTTGAAATGGGCAAGCTTTCGGCCCAGTTTGAGTCTGGCCGCGACGGCATTGCCGCCGTGGGCTATGACCGCAACGGCGGAACCTCATACGGCAAGTATCAGGTGTCTTCGCGCGCGGGCAGCCTCGGTGATTTTCTTGATTTTCTGGACAGCGAAGCGCCGGAGCTTTCCAAAAGGCTGCGCTCGGCCGGCCCCGGCAATACGGGCAGCCGCAAGGGAGCCATGCCCGATGTCTGGCGCGCCATTGCCAATGAACAGCCCGAGCGCTTTGAGGAACTTCAGGAGGCCTTCGTGCGTGAAAGCCACTACAAGCCCGCGGTAGATGCCATAGCCCAGCGCACCTCGCTTGATGCGGACAAGCTCTCCACCGCCATGCGCGAGGTCATCTGGAGCACGGCCGTGCAGCACGGGCCCACGGGGGCGGCACGCATTTTCGCCAGGGCGGACGACATGAGCGGCAGCCCCAACGATCCCGGATATGAGCGCAGGCTCATTACCAACGTGTACAAGGTGCGCGCCGGTCAGTTCGGTTCTTCCACCAGCGAGGTGCAGGCTGCGGTGCAGAACCGCTTCCGCCAGGAGCGCACCCTGGCGCTCAATCTTCTGGATGACGGGCACAGTTCCAATCTGGCCTGATACACCCCCTGTACCTTATGAATACTGCCGCGCCACACGCTTCAGACATACCGTGCCCCCCCGTTTCGCCCCGCTGCGACACGAGGGAGGGTGCGGGCGTTATCATCATCAACCTCACGCGCTTCGGCGACCTGCTGCAAAGTCAGGCCCTTGTCAATGATCTGCACACGGCTGGCCTGCGCGTGGGTCTGGTCTGTCTTGAAAACTTCGCTTCGGCATTGCCGCTTTTACGCCATGTGGATGCGGCCTGGCCTCTGCCCGGAGCAAGCCTGATGGCCGACATAAACGGCAACTGGCGAGACGCGGCCCTGGGGATGCTGGCGTTTGTGCGCCGCATTCACCGTGAGATGCCCGACGCGCGCGTCATCAACCTCACAGCCACGCTGTCCGCCCGCCTGCTGGCCCGTATGCTGACCTCGCAGCCTGAAGGCATATGGGGCTTCGGCATGGATCCGGAGGGCTACGGCTTCAGTGGCGGCATCTGGACCTCCTTTCTGGCCGGAACCGTACTGCGTCGCCTCAGCACCCCCTTCAACCTGGTGGATACCTTCAGGATGGTCGGAGCGCACGCCTTGTCCGCGCAGGAACTGGAGCGCATGCATTCCGCCAGCGCGCACGGGGATTCGGCTGGCGCACAAGGGGACGCGGCGACTTCAGGGCTGCGGTTGCCCTCTGACGAAGATATGCGCTTTGCCCGCGGCCTGTTGGGCGATGAGGCTGTCAGTCAGGATGTTTCCAGCCGATGCAAGGGCTTTGTCGCCATGCAGCTTGGGGCCAGTGAGGCCAGACGGCAGTGGCCAGCGTCGTATTTCGCATCCGTGGGCGACAGAATATGGCGAGATACCGGGCTTTGCCCCGTGCTGCTCGGCAGCCCGGCAGAAGCGCCGCTGGCTGCCGCGTACGCGCAGGCGGCACAAGGGCCGCATATCAGCGCGGTGGGGCGCACCAATATTCCGCAACTGGCGGCGCTGCTTAATGAGTGCCGCCTGCTGATCACCAACGACACCGGAACCATGCACCTTGCGGCGGGATTGGGCGTCCCCTGCCTGGCTATTTTTCTGGCCACAGCGCAGCCCTGGGATACCGGCCCCTATCTGCCTGGCTGCTGTTGCCTTGAACCCGCCATGGCCTGCCATCCCTGCCCCTATGGCCGCGCCTGCCCGTATGATCATGCCTGCCGCGAACGCATTGGGCCTCAGGGCGTCGGCGACCTTGTTCTCGGCTGGCTTGATTCGGGAAGCTGGGGCGCTGCTGTGCAAAATGCCAGCGGCATCACCGGCGAAGCGCGTGTTTGGCTGACAGAAAAAGACAGCCAGGGTTTTGCCGCCTTGCGCTGCCTTTCAGGCCATGAGGGTGAAGACCGCAGCCTGTGGCTTAACAGCCAGCGTGTTCTCTGGCGTCAGATCCTTGACTCTCCGGCTGAAAACACATCGGAATCCGGCGTGCCCCTTATGGCGGAAGCGGGCAGCGCACCCGCGCAGGCACAGCCCGATACCCTGACGCGCCCCCTGGCAGGACAAGGCGTAACCACTCCGTTCAGTCCTGCCTTCGCCGCAAGCGTGCGGGGCTGTCTGGTTCAGACAATACAGTTATTTGAGCTGCTTGAAGAGCAGGGCGGTCTGGTGGGCAAAAGCGCCATGGCCGGACAGCTGTTTTTGCGCAACTGCGAAAGGTTGCAAAATCTGCTGGATGCCAGCGTGCCTTTTTCCGCCCTCGGAGGCTTCTGGCGCGAAATGCGGCAGCAGCGTGGCGGTGATATGAAGGACCTTATGCAGCTGATCCGGCAAATGAGATTCTGTGTAACGTCTTTGAATAACACAATATAATTGAACTGGCATATGGTTTGCAAATAGTTTGCAACTGCCTGTAACGGCAAATTATTCCCTGCGGGGAGTGGGAGGAACAACCATGATTATTGTTGACGGCAATAAAAGCTCCAAAACCATATCTACTTTTGAAAACCTTGAGCAGATGCTGACCGACATAATGCAGGACGAATGCCTGGAAGGTCGCGTCATTACCGATGTGCTTGTAAACCAGGAAGCCTTTTCGGAGATTTATCCGCATCAGGCTGAAGATATCGCCTGCGATTCCATTTCTTCCGTAGAGGTGCGCTCCGTGCCCAGCAGCGAACTGGCTGTGGATATCGCGGGTGAAATGGAGAAGGTCAGCAGGATGATGGGCCACGGTGCGCGTCATGTTTCGCGCCTGTTCCGCGAAGCGTCGGATACGGACGCCCTGGAACTTTTTCAGGATCTGCTGGACGTCACACGAGATTTCATGAATATGCTCGGTGATCTGCGCCAGCGCTATACCGATGGCGACAATCTGGGCTTTGCAGAAAAGACCGAAAAACTTTCCAGCCTACTTTCTGAAATGGGAGATGCACTGGAAAATGAAGACTGGATCTTGCTGGCCGACCTGCTGGAATATGAGTTTTTGCCCGTCTGCAACGAGTGGGGCCAGGTCAGCGAACATCTGCGTGATCAGATCGTCAGGCGCGTTGCCCAGTAGGGCGGTAAGGAGCGTTTATGGCTCACGGAATTTGTTTGCTGGATCAAGCCCTTGATCTGGCCATGCAAGAAATGGCCGCACTTGAGGACGGGGCCTATGACAAGGCCGTAGCCCTGGCCGAAAAACGCAACGAGATCACCAGCATGGCCTGGCATATGCTGGATGGAGACAACGTTGAAGAGTGGCGGGGGCATCTCCTTGAACTCAACCGTGTGCAGGAACATCTGACCAGCCTCGCTACTCAGGCCCGTGATACCCTGCGTCAGGAACTGCAACGCTCCCGCCGTGAGCGGCAGCGGATGAACGGTTACCATCAGGCCATAGGGCAGGCCCTGCAATAGGGTACAGCTATGCACGGCATATATCGTCAGGGCACGCATAGGCAAAACCGATGCGTGCCCTGTGGCGTATGGCGTGTCGTACGGCATGGCACGGGACGCGCGTTTCAGTGCTTGGCCCGTTATGCGTTTCCCCTGTCAACTGAACTCGGCAATTCTGAAATAATCCGTTGGCGCGAGTCTTATAGTGGAGATTGTGTTCCAGAAGTTTCCTTGACGGATGTCAAATTAGATGTCATTAAAGATATTAAATTTGATTCAATTGGAGAATCCTATGGATCCAATACACGCCAATATTACGGTGAGCGTCACGGAGCTTAAACGCAATTTTGCAAATATTTTAGCTACTGCCAAGGACGCTCCGGTGGCAGTCTTGAACCACAACAAGCCGGAAGCCTACCTCTTGTCCGCAAAGCATTATGAGGAGATTCTTGGAATTCTTGAAGACCTTGAAGACAAGAAGATCGTCGAAAGCCGCGAGCATGGGCCTTTTGTCAAGGTAACGCTTGATGAGCTATAGTCTGCAGTTTCATGAGATTGCGCTGAAGGAGTGGAAAAAACTGGATGCCAACATTCGGGAACAGTTTAAAAAGAAACTGGCGGAACGTTTGGAGCATCCACGGATTCCTTCATCTGCTTTGTCAGGTATGCGCGATTGCTATAAAATAAAACTGCGCTCAATTGGATATCGGCTGGTGTACAAGGTGGATGACGGCATCCTCTTTGTCACAGTTATTTCCATTGGCAAGCGTGAACGCCTTGAAGTATATCGGAAAGCTTTGCAACGTGTGACCACGGAAGAATAGTCATAAGTGGCAGGCCGTTATCATAAGCAGGGCTATTGTTCCCACAGAAGCAGGTCTATGTCTTCGGTCGATCAAAATTAACAAATATTACAGTGAATTCAACAAAAAAGCGTGTCCGTGAGGACGCGCTTTTTTGCTTTGTCTACCTGATGGGGGTCATAGCACTATGCCGGGGGATATTTATTCTGCATTTAAGGAGAAGCGACTATGAAAACAAGTTTGATCAACGCCCTCAAACTATCCCGAAAAGTCTGAACAACAGTACCGCTAAAAAGCTCATCAATACTTTCATAAGAGTCATTGCAAAAATATCCGGATAGGATTGCTTGTGGGTCATACCGCATACCGCAAGTAGCGTTATAACCGCGCCATTGTGCGGCAGGGTGTCCATTCCACCTGCAGCGATAGCCGCGACGCGGTGGAGCACCTCAATAGGAATATGGTTCTGAGCGGCCAGTTGCATCCAATGGTCTTTGAATAATGACAGCGCGATGGAAAGTCCACCGGAAGCGGAGCCGGTTATGCCGGCGAGAACGTTGATGGTCAGACATTCCGAAAGCAAGGTGCCGCCGAAGTGCTCCACTGCGAATAATGCCTTGGCGACATGGGTAAAGCCGGGCAACGATGCGATTACGTTACCATATCCTACTTCAGAGGCTGTATTGACGATAGCCAGCAATGAGCCTAGTGCGCCTGCTGAGATGGACGTCGTAACCAGGCCATTGGGCACCATACTCCTGAAGCGCAGAATAATGGTCAGCAAAATGGCAAATACCAGCCCCGTGAGTAATGCCCATGTGCTGTAAATGTTGCTTATTTTGTCAACCATGAGCGGGGGCGGTATCTGTAAATTCTTAATGGGATCGAGTACAGATATCGACCAGCCTTCCATATAATGACTGCCCACAAGGTTGATAATGAGGACGGAAATCAGAGGCAGGGCAGACAGGGTCCAGGGGGGTAATTTGCTATCGTCTGACGTGGGCATTTCATTCAGTGTGTGTTCGCCGTACCCTTCCCCACGGGCAAAAGCCTGACGCATCCGGTAACGCAGCCAGAGCATTCCCAAGGTAAAAATGATCACTGAAATGATCAGCCCGAGAACCGGCGCGGCATACAGATTCGTACCGAAGAAGTTGGCTGGAATAAGATTTTGTATTTGCGGCGTACCAGGCAGGGAGTCCATGGTGAAGGTGAAAGCGCCGAGAAATATGCTCGCTGGCAGCAATCGTTTGGGAATGCCCGCTTCCTTGAACAGCGCCGCGGCGAAAGGATATACGGCAAACACCACCACAAACATGCTGACCCCGCCGTAGGTAAGGATGGAAGCGGCGAGTACGGTGGAAAGAATCGCGTTTTGGGGGCCAAGCGTGGCAAAAATCTTTCGGGCTATGGAAGCTGCCATTCCGGACGTTTCCATTAATTTGCCAAACACGGCACCAAGCAGAAAGATCGGGAAGAACTTTTTGAAATAGAGAGCCCCCTGTCCCATAAAGAGTTCAGTATACGCAGGTAGGACGGGTAGCCCGGAGAGGGCTGCGGCCAGAAGGGCCAGTACAGGAGCCCAGAAAATGACCGACCACCCTCTGTAGGCGACAAAAAGCAAAAGAGCCAGACTCAGTAGAACCGCAAACACGTCCATAAATATTTCCTTGTCCTTTGCGATGTTTGCTGAAGGCCTGTTGATACGGGATGAAAGCGTATTGTGGGCATGTCGCGGCAAAAGCCGTACAGCGCGGCTCTGTGCGGAACTCCGTTGATCCTCCATCCGTAATGTCCGATGGTGGGGTGTGCGCCGAAAACGACTTTCGGCGCACACCCGTTAGAGCATTTTCACTTTGAAATTGCTCTGGCGACTGCGTGAGCAGGCGCCCGCAGCGAAGGCGTAAGCGCAGCTTCAGCCGTTGCCCGCAGGGCTTACGGATGAAGACAGCACCGCTATTTATTTGCGCTGTTAAGCGCCGAAGCATGCGTGTCTTAAACTTTGAGAATGGACATTCTCAAAGTTAATCTGGTCTAGGGAGACTATAATTCGCGGTTAATGGTGCCTTCCCAGGTGCTGACTCTGGCTTCTTGCGACTCTGTTGGTGAAACCCATTTTGTAGTGACGGTTTTTATTTTGGTATAGAATCGCAGTCCATCACGCCCCAGGCAATGCAGATCGCCGAAGAAAGAACGCTTGTGCCCTGAGAAGGGGAAGAACCCCAAGGGGACTGGAATGCCCACATTGATGCCGACCATGCCGCCGTCGGTACGTTGTGAAAATTGGCGGGAGTAGTAACCGCTTGTGGTGAAAATTGAGGAGCCGTTGGCAAAGGGATTGGCATTCATGATTGCCAGCCCTTCCTCAAAGTCTTTGCAGCGTTTGACGCACAGGACAGGGCCGAAAACTTCCTGATCGCCTATGGTCATTCCTGGTTTGACCTTGTCGAAGATGGTGGGACCGACAAAATAACCGTTTTCGCACCCTGCGGGCTTGCATCCGCGTCCATCCAAAATCAGCTCAGCGCCTTCCTTCACGCCGGTTTCAATCCATTTTTCCACCGAGGCCTTGTGGGCGGCGCTCACCACTGGACCGAGTTCTGTCTTCGGATCATACGCCGTACCCACCGTCAATTCTTTGGCCAACTTGAGCAACACACGGACGAAGTCATCCGCCACGCTTTCCTGCACCACTACAGTAGGCAGCGCCATGCAACGTTGCCCGGCGCAGCCGAAAGCCGAATTAATTATGCGTCTGGCGGTCCATTCAAGAGGAGCGTCCTCCAGCACCAAAGCGTGGTTCTTGGCTTCCGTCAGGGCTTGGACGCGCTTTCCGGCGGTGGCTGCCGCCGCATAAATTTTTCTACCCACTGATTCAGAACCAACAAAGGAAACTCCGTCCACTTCAGGATGATCGATGAGGCCGGAGAGTTCCTCACGGCTGCATGTGACCAGATTGATTACGCCCTTGGGCAGTCCGGCTTCAATAAGCAGCTCGAGAAGGCGCATACCTGTCTGGGGTACCAAGGTTGCGGCCTTGAGCACCATGCAGTTGCCGGAAACTATGCACGGAGGAATAAACCAGCCGAAGGGGATCATAGCAGGAAAATTGTACGGTGCTATGCCCAGAAACACGCCTACGGATTCCCGGTACAGATTGATGTCATGGGCGCGGGTGGCTTCCATAAGGGCGTAACCTTGCAACTCCAGGGGCGCACCGACGGAAAGCTCGCAGGCCTCGATGACCTTCAACACATCGCCTTTGGACTCGGAAAGGTTTTTGCCCATTTCTGTGGCCAACAGGAGAGAAAGCTCCTCAAAATGCTGGTTAACCAACTCGCGGAATTTAAAAATCAGCTGTGTGCGCACAGCGACAGGCTTCGAAGACCAGCCGGGATATGCCGCTCGGGCAGCAGCAACCGCTTGTTCCACTTCGTTTTTGGTGCAAATGGGGGCGTCGGCTATGTGTTCGCCAGTACTGGGATTCATCACGGGAGAATACTTCCCCGAAGAGGTATCCCTCCATTCATTGTTGACGCAATACTTCAGTTTCTTCACGGCCATAAGAGTTCTCCTTTTATTATTGCGAAGGAAAAGTGTTCCTCGCGTTAATTATGGCATTCCGTTCGCGCAGTCTGCTCCAGCCTGCGCGTTATGGACAATGGTTGCTTTTTTATTTCTATAAAGTGAAGGAAGGGTATTGACGATTTTCACTATAACTGCCTTAGAACATTTTCACTTTGAAATTGCTCTGGCGACTGCGTGAGCAGGCGCCCGCAGCGAAGGCGTAAGCGCAGCTTCAGCCGTTGCCCGCAGGGCTTACGGATGAAGACAGCACCGCTATTTATTTGCGCTGTTAAGCGCCGAAGCATGCGTGTCTTAAACTTTGAGAATGTCTATTCTCAAAGTTAATCTGGTCTAGTTACAATGCGTTATAGTATAGTTCGATAATCTCGTCCTTACTTGCGATGCGCGGGTTATTCCCTGGGCTGCCGGAGGCGATGGCGTCGTCAGCCATCTTGTCTACTACTGGATCAAGTTTTTCCTTAGACACACCGAGCTTGCTGAGACTGGGAATTTCAAGATACGCGATGAGTTCGCGCACTTTTTGAGCGCCTGCCTCCGCAATCTTTTTGTCCTGCCCCTGTTCTTTCACTCCGAGCACACGAGCGATATCGGCGTACCGGGCGTAATTACCAGATAGTGAGAAATCCATGACCACGCCAAGGAGGGCCGCGTTGGAAACACCATGTGGCACATGGAAAAGCGCGCCGACAGGACGCGACATGCCATGCACCAGCGCCACGGAGGCATTGGAAAACGCCATTCCCGCCAGCAACGCTCCATGCAATGTGTTAGCACGGGCGCTCATATTATCCGGTTCTGCCCATGCCGTGGGAAGATTATTGAAAATGAGCTTCATGCCTTCCAAGGCCACCATGTCACTCATGGGTTGGGCCTTGCGGGAAACGTAGGCCTCAATGGCATGGGTCAGAGCGTCCACGCCCGTGGCCGCAGTGATGCTTTTCGGCATCTTCATAGTCAGAACCGGGTCGATGATAGCGACCGCAGGCATGAGCCATGGGCTGCCAATCAGCATTTTCACATCATTATCGGTGTCCGTGATAATCGTGAACAAGGTGGCTTCACTGCCTGTACCCGCAGTGGTGGGTACCGCGAGGAGTGGAAGACCCGGTTGCGGAATTTTGTCCGCCCCCATGTAGTCCTGGATACGACCGGGATTCGTTGCCATGACGGAGACGGCCTTGGCCACGTCGATGGGACTACCTCCGCCGCAACCGATGACCGCCTTGCAATCGCCTTTTCGCAGCATGGCAAGGGCGTCATGTACGTGCTTCAGGGTGGGTTCCGTATCCACTCCGGCATATATTTCCACGTTGATGCCATTTTCCTGTAAAGAATCCAGTACAGGCCGCACCGTTCCAGAATCTATCAGGAATTTATCCGAGATGAGCAAAACGGATTTTACACGCAATCGCTTAATTTCTACTCCGGTCAGGGCGGCGGCTCCCGCTCCCATCCGAAGGGTTGAAGGAACTCGAAAAGCGCAAATCGGCGTCATAGTGGTCCTCCATAATAAAGTTGTGATTGATCAAGAAATTTCTTCGCCCGGCCTTTTATCTAGCGCACAGAGAAAAATCTTGTCAACCATATATTAAAATATATGGCTATTAATTTGCAGTTATGAGATCCCTTGTGGACAAAGCGCGGTGAAAATATTATTTTTTAATGATTGTTGATCTGTAATTTTACGCGGTTGCCTGCCGCGCGCGAGGTTGCGCATTTATCATGGATTGCTTGTTCACCCCGACAAAAAAAGAAAGAATATCAAACCTGATCATTCGGCAAATCCGTTCAGCCGTTGTGGAAGGAAAATTGAAACCCGGCGACCCCCTGCCGCCGGAAAAGGAGCTGATGGCCCAGTTTGGAGTCAGCAAACATACCTTGCGCGAGGCGTTACGTGCGTTGGAGGAAATGGGACTTATAGTGATCAAACGCGGGGCCGGGGGGGGGCCGGTGGTCTCAAAAATGGACTGGGCCACAGCACGCGATTCTTTCGCGGATTTTTTGCGTTTTCAGGATTTTTCACTGAGCAATCTTTCAGAAGTACGCGCGATTATTGAACCGTACATCGCCCGCAGGGCGGCAGAGACTTTCACTCCTGAAGCGGAAGCCGAGCTTTTGGCCTTACATGCCGAATGTCGCAAGCTGTATGATGAAGGAAAACCCCTCGTTGGAGCTGAAGCGGAGATTATGTTTCATGTCCTTCTCGGCAAATACACAGGCAACCCGGTGTTGTGGGTTATTCTTGATTTTGTCAACAACATGCTAGCCGATGCGAAAAAAACCATGCAGCCCGGTGGAGATTTCTGCTTGATGGTACTAAATGGGCACCAGCGTATTGTTGATGCGATTTTGGCGAAAGATCCGGCGGGGGCTGAACACTGGATGCGGGTACATATCCAAGAAGTGGAACAGGAACTTGAACGAATGCATACGCAGTGTCAACGGTGCGGGGATGCATTGATGCAAGTCGAGGACGCCACATGACACGTAACAAAATGCTTTCTGTTCAATGCCACCAAAACGCATTGCCCTGGAGTTTTACGCTCCTTCCGATATAACCGACGAATTTCCCCAGTGCTCTGTCTTAGTTGTAATCTTCCAATAGGTTATTCACTCCCCCCCCAAAAAAAATTCGGTAACGCTGGAGTTGCCAGACAACAGCAAACCGAGTGGGGAAGCGGGTGAACAGCCATAAGAATGCCAACCTGACGGTTCGTAGTCGAGCAGAAATGGTTGAGAGGATGCTGCATGAGCCAGCGGCAAAAGTGGCGGCTGGTTATGGCGTAAGTTTGCGCACTGCGAGGAAGTGGAAAAGTCGGCATGCCCATGGTGGGCAAGACGCACTTGCTGACCGCAGTTCGCGGCCCAGACGTTGTCGCAACAAACTATCCGAGCTAGATTTTTGTCAGGTATTCACGCTGCGAAAAGAGAGAAAAACCGGGGATGAAATAGCCCTACGTCTGGGAATTTACCGAAACAGTGTTTTTCGCGTTCTGCGGTAACTTGCCTGTTCACGGTTATCATCGCTGGAGCACAAAGAACCAATTCAGCGCTATCAATGGGAGGATCCAGGACAAATGCTGCACCTGGACATCAAAAAGCCGGGCAAGATTGATGGCGTTGGACATAGAAAAGCGGGAACGCGGCAAGTTCATCGGGCTCTACCGTCAAAATGCTCCGTTTTACCCGGAATAACGGCATCACCGAAGGTTTTCACCGTAAAATGAAGTTGATCCAGCGGCGTGCGTATGGCTTTCGTAACTTCGAAAACTACCGCCTGCGTGTGCGCGTTTTGTGCTGCTGAAATGTCTGGGGAATTGATCATAGACCTGTCGGAAAAACTGCCCGGTGAAAGGGCTTGCCCCCGCCTTTGGTGTAGAGCCAGCTTACGTCACTCTCAGACGGGGGAGAGGTGGGGGAGAGGGTTTTGACCAAACGAAAAAAGGACTCATGCTTGTATAGCATAAGTCCTTGATTTCTTTATGGTGCCGAGGGACAGAATTGAACTGCCGACACGGGGATTAGAATTCCCCAGACGCACTGTGAACTGGAGACGGTTCCACCGTTTCGGGTTAGTGCATCCGCCGACGTTGTTAAAAGTGCGGACTTCGCTGTCCACAATCCGCAGCCAAAGGAATCTGATGAGGTCACCATTGTCCAGGCCGATTCGGCTAAGAGCGAGGAGCTAAGTCTTGCGAGTATAGACCTGTCAGCAGATGAGATGAAAGTTTACGAATTTGCTCGTAAGGGAGGCAGGGTCAAAACATCCTTGATTATGAGCCTCGTGGGATGTGAGGCTAGGAAAGCACGCTATCTCATAAAAACTATGCAAGAACGTGGCCTTTTGGAGCATGATGGAAAGACGGGGCCTCAGCAAGGGTACCGCATAAAAAAATAATCACAGGAATTAATCATTACATAGCAATGGCGCATGGCCTTCAGGTCATGCGCCATTTTTTATCAAGCACCGCGCGCATGGGCCAACCTGCACCGAAATGAAAGGCAGTATGAATGGCGGCCTGTTGAGCGACTGCAATCCTGCATTATGCCCAAAATACCCTGCAACCGGGAAAAAGCAATCCTGCATTTTAACCTGCATTTATCCTGCAAAATGCCCTGCATAACACCCTGCATGCAGGGTCCAGAATAATGTCTATTTAATTGTTTCAATGTGTTAGGCTAGGTGCATTTTGCGGCGGCGGGTAAAAAAGGCGTTGTCCTCAGGTATAGCTTGGCAGCCTCATGATTCGGGAAAGTGGTGGAGTTAGAGAGGCAGGTACCCGTTCGCTTCCACAGCATCCGTACCCGTATACGTAGCCACCACTAGGTTCCTAATGAACTTAAATGCTGGATTGAAATGATATGCAAAGTTAATTCCCTCAAATTCATATTTTGAAAAATGGGCATTTTACCTAGGGTTATTTTATTTATCTACAGGTTTTTCCTGTGCATAATTTAAAGGTATGATTGTATTACTTATATAAGAATTATTAACAACAAGCATATCAACGTTGTCAGTGCAACAATATTTGCAACAACAAGACTTGTAATAAGCATGGTGAATCTACAGAAATGATATATTTTCAAATTGAACAGAGAGCCACAATTAAATAGAAAACAAATTAATCACACAACTACAAGCGGAGAGGGAAATGAACATCATCAATTTTTCACAGATGATTAAAGATTACGATCCAATCATGTACAGAGGCTATGTTTCACAAAAGCTGTTCTCATTGCTTGAAGAATATACAAATACATTTAGCAAGACCATGATTGTTCGCTTTGATGTCACTTATCCAAAAAGCTTCATAGCTGTTGAAAACAACAGTGACATGTCAGAGCTCATGAAGCTGCTTATTCAACAGTGTTCACGCAATGGGGTATCCCCAGCGTATTTCTGGGTGAGAGAGCAATCGCTTAGAAGTAACAACCAGCACTATCACTGCATGCTATTGCTCGATGGTAACAAGACTTGCAGGTACTATTCCTACATCAAGTCAGCAGAAGAAATATGGGGCAGAATACTTGGTGTGAACCCTAAAGGGCTGATTCACTATTGTGACAGAGACCCTGACGGCAACAGGCAAGCCAATGGCATCATCTTGCGCAGTGATGACCCCAACTACGAAGACAAGATTGAAGCCGTTGTACGGCAAGCCATGTATTTGGCGAAGGACCACACCAAAGGCTTTTACAACGATGGATTCAGAGACTTTGGCATGACCAGAATCAGCAGCATCCCTCTGCTCAGGAAAAAGTTCAGGAACAACTAGCTTTTTCTTTGACCGAGCCCCCAAATATTTTTACCGTTTGGGGTCTCGCGAATCTTGCAGGCAGCATGATGCAAAAACAGCCGCGAAGAACCTTAGAAAAATAAAGAGAGGCGAATATGGGTAATCATCAAACTTCTCCATTTTTTACTAAAGATGATGGCAAAAAGGGTGTTCTTATAGCTAGTAAAGATTTTTTTGAGCGAGATTGTGTGCTCACAGTCGCGAACAACTATTCTGATAGCTATTGGGTCTCTGTGCAGCCGTCTGGGGAGCGGGATGTGGAAATCACTGTGTCCACAAAAGATGGAAGTTTGATAGCTGTTGAATGTTTGAAAAATATAATGAACGACCTTATCGATCAACAGGTTCGCTTGGATTTGGTGAAAGAGTTTGGAGAAGTTCGTGAGACCATTGTGAGCTATGCATTTTCTGCGGTGGAGAAGAGGGATGTATAGAATTCTTCCTTTTCAATTCAAGCGATTTTCTAAAAATGAAGTCTTAATAGTGAATGAATGTGGTGATTATTATTTTCTTGATGATTACAGCTTTGACTCATTTGTCAGGCATCAGCTTGATGAAAATTCAGAAGCGTTTTTGGATCTCAAGTCAAAATTATTTCTGGCCCAAGATGATTTTGAAGTTTCACTTGAAAAGATTGCAGCAAGATATCGTACACGGAAATTGTTTCTAAGAGAGTTCACAACGCTTCACATGCTCGTCATTACGCTTCGTTGCAATCAGCGTTGCGAATATTGCCAAGTATCTTGCGCTGAGCAAGATGCGCATTCGTATGACATGAGTGAGGATGTAGCAGAAAAGATTGTTGACATGATTTTCTGTGCTCCTACTTCCCACCCAAAGATTGAATTTCAAGGTGGTGAGCCTCTTCTGAACTGGAAAGTCATTGAGCACACCGTCAAATATGCGAAAAGCGTAGCCCAGAAAACCAACAAACAAGTAAGCTTCGTCATTTGCACTAATCTTATTGAGATTTCAAAAGAGCAACTTGAGTTCTGCAGAGAGCATGATGTTGCAATATCAACGTCTTTAGACGGGCCGGTTGACATTCACGACAAGTGCCGCAAAGCTAGAATTGGGGATGGCACCTACAGAAAATTTGTGGACAAGCTCAACTTGGCCCGTGAAATTGTTGGCTTTGATGGTGTAGACGCCCTCATGACTACTACGGCATATTCTGTAAATTGCCTCAAAGACATTATTGATGAATACGTCCTTCAGGGAATGGGCGGCATATTTATCCGCTCGCTAAATCCATATGGATTTGCCGCGGAGCAAGCTAATATTCTTGGGTACGACATGCGGAGCTTTGTGGACAACTACCTTGAAGCTCTAAAATATATCATTCAACTCAATAAAAAAATCTTCTTTCCAGAGCATTTTGCAACTCTTCTCTTTTCAAGGATTCTGACTCCATTTTCCACAGGATTTGTTGATCTACAGTCGCCTTCTGGCTGTGGAATAAGTGGTGTGATCTATGACTTTGATGGGTCTGTTTTTCCTTCTGATGAGGCCAGAATGCTGGCACGAATGGGTGATCGACATTTTTCCCTTGGCAATGTGTTAGCAGACACATATGAGAAAATTTTTTCCGGAGTGAAGCTGAAACAGTTGACGGCAAAAGCTTGCGTGGAAACCACGCCAAGTTGTGCTTGGTGTGCATATCAAGCCTATTGCGGCACCGACCCTGTGCGCAATTATCTTGAGACTGGCGATGAGCTCAGAGCTATGCGCGGCTCCCCTTTCTGTGAAAAACATAGACTGATTTTTTATGGCTTGTTTTCAATTTTGAAAAATGCGACAGATGAAGAAATGGATGTTATTTGGAGTTGGATAACTAAGAATCCAGAATTGGTGAAGCGCCATGAGAGCTGTTAGCGGGAAAGCCTCACGCATGTTCTCTCCGATAGTTGGAGAAGTGTCTTTTACTGGGAAGCCATTTTATGCTCGGTCAGAGGCAATCCTTGTATCTGATAAGATTACTAGCAAATCGCTTGGTTATTCTGGATGCATAACAACAGGCCCCAAAAGAGCTATTTTCTTCCCAGACAGCATTTATGATGCTGATGACATCTCTTTTCTAAACGAAGGTGACATCGTATGCCTTGATAATGATGGGCATGCAACTGTTTTATGGGAAGAAGGTTCGAATCAAAACGCTTTATTCCTAACTGAAGCATGTAATTGCTACTGCCTAATGTGCCCACAACCACCACGAAAGCATGATAAGCGTTTAATTCAACAAGCCAATAAAGTCCTTGATCTCATTAAATTTAAGCCTGTTCGGCATATTTGCATCACTGGTGGAGAACCTACTCTCTTGGGTAATGATTTTTTAGCAGTGCTTAATCGTTGTGTTTCTGAACATCCAGGCGCAATTATTGACATTTTGACAAATGGTAAAACATTTTCTGACATTAATTTTACTCAAAGTGTAGCAAGCATATCAAGTAAGAATGTTAAATTTTGTGTTTCTCTTCACTCCGATATTGATACAATTCATGATAAAATTGTTGGTAAGAACGGAAGTTATTCAAAAACACAATTCGGAATATATAATCTTGCTAAGTGTGGATGTCATCTTGAAATCCGACATGTCGTAACAAAATTGAACTGGAATCGACTTCTTGGCTTTTCAGAACATCTTTATAACTATTTCCCGTTTTGCTCTCATTATGCATTCATGGGAATGGAAGTCTATGGCGAGGCAAGTCGCAATTACAGTGGAGTTGTTATTTCTCCTAATGGCTATCGCGAAAATCTAAGAAAGGCAGTGCTCTTTATGCATAGAAGAGGCTTGCCTGTTTCGGTGTACAATATTCCTCTATGTCAGTGTGATGAGCGCATTTGGCCTTTTGCTCGTCAGTCAATTTCATCATGGAAAAATTTTTATCCACCCCAGTGTGACCAATGTCGGGAAAAAGCTGCATGTGCGGGATTTTTTAGCACATCTGCTTTTCTTCCGGCTGAACAGGTTAAACCAATATAGGAGGGAGAATGAGGAAGGTAATTTATTTGTTTTTCCTGTTTGCCAGTGTCATTGCATCAGGCCTAGGCATTGGGAAAACCGAAGTGCAGGCAAGCTCGTTACCCCAGATTGAAGGGACGACAAAAACAACCAACTCGAAAAATGTTGTTTTTTCAGATGTCCTGGATCAAAACAAAGATGGCGGTTTGATAGCAGCTCACTACAGCCATAGCAGCCACAGTAGTCATAGCAGCCACAGGAGCCATTATTCGAGCCGTTATTAACGGATTTGTTTGGTTGAGGGGTTGAGGAATAAACTCAACCCCTTTTTACCTTTAAGAGGGATGAATTATGCGCAAAAGCATCTTGATTTTAGCTCTGCTGGCAATGCTTTTTCCTTCTGTAGGTGCTGCCGGTGGAAATACAACCAATGATAGCTTTGGCCATGCTAAAAAAATGCTCTCACAGGTGTACGCTGACCACAGGGTCACCCTTTATTGTGGTGCCTCGTACGATGAACGTGGCAATGTCGCTTTGCCAGAAGGATTCATCACGCCTAAGCATGAAAAACGATCTGCCAAAATAGAATGGGAGCATTCACTCCCAGCCGAAAATTTTGGACAAACATTTGAAGAGTGGCGCACTGGATCGCCAGAGTGCATTCATGAGGGAAAGCCCTTTAAGGGCCGAAAATGTGCAGAAAAAGTTAATATTGAATACCGCTACATGCAGGCCGACATGTACAATCTTTTTCCGGCAATTGGGGCAGTCAATGCTCTCCGGTCAAATTTTAACTATGCAGTTTTGCCAGGCGAAGCATCAACCTTTGGTGTTTGTGAGATGAAAATTAGCGACCGAAAGGCAGAGCCCCCAGTCCGTTCTCGTGGGCAAATTGCACGCACTTACCTTTACATGCAGGATGCCTATGGACCGCGATATCACATGAGCCATCAGCAAGAACAATTGATGGAAGCCTGGGACCGTCAATACCCTGTCGATAGCTGGGAATGTACGCGGGCGAGACGGATTGAAGCATTGCAGGGCAATGAGAATAAATATGTGAAAACTGCATGCCAGCAAGTAGGTCTATGGTAAGCTATTTTATGGCACTTGAATTCTGAGCCGTATGGGTGAATATAGATACGGTAATTTGATTAATTGATTATGAAATCCCATGCAGCGCTCAGCTGCATGGGATTTCATTTTTATGGTCACATGATATTCTGCATTGACCATTTCAGATACAGTTGCCAGAAAGCCAATGCAAATTCCATGGTATTGATGTCGTCTATTTATCCAGTGTGTAGCTGTGATTAAAGTTAACTCCTGCGCCGCACCCTTGACTTATTCCACCGGTTGCATACACGAGTTCGGCCCCAGCGCGCGTGAACAGTAAATAGAAATTGGGAAAATCATCATGGGCAAGGGTTGTCCAGTCATACGTGTTGATGATTCCTTTCCCTGTGAACTCACAGGAGTGCCCCTGTCCATTATCAGCATTGCCTTCTACCGTGATTGACGCATATCCAGCTTCATTTATGCGAACGGTAAAAGTGGCATTTGGACTTGTGTACACACCAGCTTTCGGGGGCATGCGCACAATTCGAAGCAAGGCGTTTGTACGATCCTGCATAGCCCTAATAAAAGCAGCTTTTGGGGGCATGGATGACACATGAATGCGGGCAGCTTCGTCCCGCCCAGTGGCTGTCCACATCCTCTGTTCCTGCAGTAGCTTCTTGTATTGGTCTTCGCTAACGTTCAGTTTAACCTGCTTCCATGTGGCGTTGAGAAGGGCATCTGCCAAGGCATAGTCTTCATCTGCCAGAAATTCTTGGTGCAGGGTATCAGTCAGTTTAAGTGTGTGGGCCTCCCCGACCTGAGCTTGTGTGACTGCAGATAAGGAAGTCATGGGCGGTAATACCAATAAAACTGCAAGCAGCACTGCAAGTATATATGCTTTTTTCATTCGTCTTTTCTCAAAAAGTGTGATTTGATGATGTATTCAACAAATTCAGATGAAATAAAGCCCAGCCTATTCGAAGGTGGGGCTTTATTTCTCTAATCGACAATCCAGCGGGCTATTCCCGATCCACATGACCCACCGACTACAATGCCGACAAGTTGTGGGACGATGAACCAAAAGAAGCGCTCTTTAAGAATTCCTAAAATGCCCCCCGATGTAATGATAAAATTGGGCATTGCAAGTTGGCGAACATAATCACCGAGGATTCCGCCGAGATAGCCGAGTGGTACTGCCAGGATAAAGACAAGGCAGCGACTGAAAAATCCATATTCAACAGGTGGTCTGCTACCTTCACCTAAAAATACCGCATAAAGAAATCCCATACCAACAGCCAGAACCCCATAGAGAATATTCATTGGATTTTGGACTGTAGCCTGCTCTTCTGACATGTTATCCTCCGATTATATTAGCTTTCTTTAATGCCATGCTAATTACTTTTGACAAATGCCAATTCAGAAAATCCAGTCACATTTTTAAAGAAGTGAGTATTAATCGTCATTTTCTTTGAACCATCGAAGACAATCTTTGTTTCTGATTGGTTAATTAAAATTATCAGGGTATCGCCACTATCTTTTTTCACTTCAAATGGCAGGACAAGGCCTTGATCTTGCGGGCCCTTTATCAGGGCTATTTTTTTACTGAAGACATCTATTTGCATTGAGGGTTGACCCATCCTGCCCAACAATTCGGCCTTCATTTCTTTCGACATTTTTCCATATTCTTTGCTCAAATCGACGGTTTTTTGTTGGTCAAGGTTCCATGAGCCATGGAGCTTTTCCAAATTATTTCCGCTAGATCCGCACGCACCTAAGAGTAGAGCAACCATCATGATCATCGCCACTCTTCCCATAATAGTTACACTATTTGTCATTAATCCCTCCAGGTTACCTGTGTTCTCTGTGAGTTTGATATGCTTAGCTGTAGTGATTTTACTCTTTTTATAAGTAAAATCACTCTTTTTAATACATGTCAATAGCACTTGGACCGCATAAACTCTCACTCTGAATTACTGGAGGAGGATGAGGTGAAAGAGCGGCCCAATTCTTTGGCACAGATAGTTGGACAGGCAATTTTTCAACGCCGTAGGGCGTTGGGAATGTCTCAAGAAGAGCTTGCAGAGAAAGTAGGAATTGGGCAGCAATCGTTATCACGCATGGAACAAGGGAAAACTGCGCCTCGATTCGAACGTTTGCAGAACCTAGCAGACGCACTGGATTGCAGAGTTGTTGATCTGTTTGCTGAACCACAAGAATCGGCAGACTTCTATGCGGCATCGCTGGTAGAGCTCTTTAGTGTTCTTTCTGATGAACAGCGTGTTTTTGTTCACCGGCAAGCCGCTCAACTCGTACAATTCTTGCGTGACCACGAAAATACTTAAGAATTTCGGATTGCCCCATCAGAAGGCCTAAAAGTTGCTGCTATACAAGCTTAGCGCTAGTCTTCATTGCCTCTTGGCCTTAGCCGTGGATGCAGCCTCAGCGGAACTACTCAACATGAATCTCCTTGATTAAATTCGAAAAAACAATACTTTTGAATTGCTATAGAGATTTTCAAAACTCTTTTATACGAACAAGGAGTAAGCCATGCGTGATTCTTGGGTAATCGTTTTGCTTCCGCTTCTCGTGTAACAAGGCTCAGAGAAAATAATCTAAACGCATTTTCCGTGATTATGTGAAAGGCGAGGGAGACTCAGATCCCTCGCCTTTTCTTATGTAGCCTGTTTACAATAAACCAATCTGCTATGTGCAATTTATTTCCTCATACCTCCAACTTTCCCGGTATATTGTATGCATTCCCACACTTACCCTCATCAGCCCAACATGTAGGAGAGCATATGCAACACTGCTGGCAACGCAATTTTGATCGCTTAGACAACTTGATTCACCAGGGCTTAGGCACTGAGGCATTCTTTAGATCCATTGAACAGGAATTGCCTCCTGTCGTTTCACGAGAGGTGCTATCAAAGGCCACAGGAGGGCTCATTTCAGCCAAAACGTTGTCCAACGAAGACGCTTTGCGTAAAGGCCCCACTGAGCGTGTACGGGCAGGATCAAAGATTGGCTACACGCGATTCTCTGCCATGGCGTATATCCGAAAAAAAATTCAACTATTATGACAAATTGGGGATGATTATAAGCATATTACTCAACTCAATGAGTGAACCTTGTTGATATAGGCTATACTGGGTAACTACAGCAATGTGGAGCAGGATATAGTGCCTCCATGCAGATGAGCAATCTCGGGCTTGTAACCGATGGCTATGACGTGAAGAGGGGCGGCACTGTTTTTTCGGTGGACGAGAGCACGCAATCGATCTGGACATTCCCGGTGGGCGTGAGCTTTGCCAAAGCTTTTGAAACCGAGAGCGGCTGGCAGATCAAGCCGCAGCTTGATCTGGGCTTATCCCGGCGGCATGAGACGTAATGGCTTAGAGCAAGGCCCGCATTCCCGGTATGGGCAGCCAGGCCGAGATTAAAATGCAGTGGTGGATTACGCCACTTTTGACGGCGGCCTCGGCTTTGAGATTGGCAGGGGCGACTGTACCCTTGGGCTGAACTACAACCTTCAGGCCTAGGAACACCACTCGGTGCATGGCGTGTTTGGCTCGCTGAGGTATGAGTTTTAGATGATAAGAGGCCTGGGAATTGCCCAGGCCTCTTATCATTACATACCACATTAGAATTTCGTTTTTATTGCTGCGCGGCATCCCAGGCGGCAAGGCCACCTTCCATATACTGCACGTTAAAGCCCTTGGCCGTCAGCGCTGCATGCACAGACTTGCTTACGGAGCCACCGCGTGCGCAATAAATAGCCACAGGCTTGTTTCTCGGTAGCTGTTCGGCCCACGCATCAACAGTTTCGGGATTATGCCACTCTGCCCCGGCAATGGTGCGCTGGTCTGCCTGATAGTCCGCCTCTCGCCGCACATCACAAACCGTTGCGGATTTGTTATCAAGCAGCGCCTGAAGCTCTTGCGGAGAAATAGTTACGCTCATGCATCCTCCATAGTTTTCCATAATTCTTTGGCAAACTAGTTAAGCTGTTGCTCAGCCATAATGAAGGCCACTGTCTACCTACACGCTTTCTATCAGCTCAACAGCTTGCTGTGCCAGAAGGGGCTCCCCCTTCTGGCACAGCAAGTCACGACTATTTCTTTTTCGATTCGAGCAGTTGCAAGGTTTTTTGTGGGTTATGTGCCCCAAGTGAACCATCCATAAGAACCTTGTTCAGGTTTTCTTTAGAAATGGCAGTACCCTGCAGCGCGCGCTGCGTTTTGTTCAGCACATCTTCCCGGACTCCCATCAACTGAGAACCCTTTGCCGAACGCTCTGCACCCGAATGACATTTGTCACAGCTTGAGCGCATCTTGAAAACATCTGCTTCTTCCGGCGTCACAACGCGCATGGTGTGCGCCGAAACATCCCATGGGTCCTTGGGGGTCTTTTGCGTTGCACCAGCACGGCTCCCCATTTTGGCCATATGACAATCTACGCATGTCACACCTTTTTGTGCGTGGACACTTCCCTCAAACATGGCTTTCTGTGCCGTGTGGCAGCCGATGCATTGCTGCTCCCGAGGAAGTTTCAAGCTCGAGGTCAAATGCTTGGTGGCATGGTCCAGATGGCAGGCAGAGCACGTCACTCCAGCCGCCATATGCCCAGAACGCATGGTGTCGTGATACTGCTGACGGTTCTTTTTGGCGTCTTCGTTACCCCAGAAGTTCGCAGGCTTGGTGGAATACGTCCAGAATTCGACCTTGTCCTGAAGGTCCGTCTGCCCGGTTCTAAAGCCCAGTGGGAAGGCAAAATCCTTATCCTGCTTGCTCGTAACACGGATATGACACTGCCCGCAAAGCTGTTCCTGCTGCCATGTTCCCAATTTGGCGGGGTTCAGAATACCGCCGTCCCCCTGGGCATCAACATGCTTTGATCCCGGCCCATGGCACTGTTCGCAGCCGATACCGCCTTCCAGGCGTGAAAAGGCGTATTTCCCCTGTTCATCTTTTTTCGCAATAAAATTCGTGGTGTGGCAACCATTGCACTGGTAGTCCACAGTCTGTTTGCCGGGCATTTCTTCTGGTTTCTTGGGGCGTCCGTCCGCAGTTCCGTCTGCAACCCACCAGAAAGGAGCAAATGCTACTTTGCGCCACTGTTTGTCGTTGGCGACCCAGCGGACAGGGCTGGGGAAAATTTTATCCCCCACCTTGAGGTAGTATTGCTGTTCCCACAAAGAACCCAGAACCTCAACAACCTCATACGACTGGTTGTTGGCGGGATTGTCCATATCCAGAAGCGTGACAAAAAAATTGCCGCCTTTCGTTTCAGTTTTGATCTTGGGAGCAATTTTTACTTTGCTTTTGTCAGCGGCTTCAACCTCAACGCCTTCATAAGCAATTTCGCAATTTGCAAAGTCCCCTTTCACAATGTCGGGTGTGACTGCGCGAAGCATGTTAGCATGCCCGGAAGCAGCCCATTCGGTGTATTCCTTGGAGTGACAATCACGGCAGGATTGTGATCCCACATAGGTTGCCCCTTCTACAGCCGTTACCGAAGCTGACGGTCTGATTAGCCCTACAGGGACAGCTCCCTTTCCGACGACCACTGGCTTTTCTTTTGCCTCGGCAGGCAAATCCACTCCAACCCCCAGCGCGACAAATAACAGCGCGGTAACGGCAAACACGTTTCCTCTCATTACCCCCTCCCCAATTTATTGAGCAAGTTGCCACAGAAAACCGGCCAGCCCACTTAGGCCAACCAGAGCGTGCATAGAAAGCTTGTAGCGCACCAGTGCTACAAGAGAAGCCAGAGCAACCACCACGGCAAAAGCATCAAATCCCGTTGCGGGAAAAAATGTGTTCCACGCAAAAAATACGCCGATTTTGAGCACCACGCCCACCACCGCACCAGATATGCCCGTAAGTGCGGCATTAAGTTTCTTGTTGGCGGTAATGGCCTCAATGTAGGGCGCGCCCGCAAATATGAACATAAAGCTGGGCAAAAAGGTGGTGAAGGTGGTGAGCAGCCCACCCAGAATAGCCGCCGTCATAGGCGTCAGATTTCCGGGCTGGCTCCAGGCGGTTATGAAACCCACAAACTGTGTAACCATGATCAGCGGGCCGGGAGTTGTTTCTGCCAGGCCAAGGCCCAGCAGCATTTCCTTTTCCGTCAGCCAGCCAAGATTCACAGCATGTTCAATAATATAGGCAAGAACAGCGTATGCGCCGCCAAAGGTCACAAAAGGAGCCTTGCTGAAAAATATGGATATCTGGGAAAGGATGTCACCCATGCCCCGCCATGCGAAAACAGGCAGAATAACAGCCATCCAGATCACCACAAAAATTGCCACTACCTTGAAAAGGTGCGTGAGGGGAGGCAGGTTGGAGAACGATTCCGGCTCCTCAAGCATGCATTCGTTTGTTCCCGGCTTTTTCTGACAAAAGATATCTGGCCGCAGTTTGCCAAGAATAATCCCGGCCACCCCGGCCAGTAAAACAATCACAGGAAAGGACACGCCCAAAAACTGCCCCAATACAAACGAGCCACCCGCAAATGCGTACAGCGCAGGGTGCTTGAGCGATTTTTTTGAAAGCCGTATGAGCGCTTCAATAACAATGGCCACAACGGCGGCTGCGATGCCATGAAAAATTCCTGCCACCATGGGAACCTGCCCCTTGGCGGCGGCCAGCCACGAAAGAAACAGCATCAGAATTACCGAGGGGAATAGAAAGCACAGCCCTGCAATGGTTCCACCCCAATAACCGTTGAGCCGCCAGCCTATGTATACCGCCAGTTGGTGTGCTTCCGGCCCCGGCAATAGCATGCAGAAATTGAGCGCCCGCAAGAACACCTTCTCACTGATCCATTCCCTGCCATCCACCAGGTTTTTGTGCATCATGGCGATCTGCCCCGCAGGGCCGCCAAAGTTGATGAACCCCAGCTTGAACCAGTAAAGGAATGCTTCCTTTAAGGACACCTCTGAAGAACCTTGGTTATTTTCCATAATCATTCCTTATTGTAGATATGTGCCTGACTGAGTTCCTGACCGAAGTAACCGTTTCATGTAAATGGAACTGACAAACATTGCGGCAAACCCTCTCTATGGATTGCCCCGAACATCTACACGATAGCTGTCAAAAGACACGATGCAATCGATTTTCGACCACTATCAAATTCTTCCTGAAACAGCCTGATGCAAGGCATAATCCTCGTAGCATTTTCTTGTTCATGCGCTTGCCATTTCAATCTCTCTTGCAGGCCGAGAAAGGAACACAAGCTCCGACTGCCCGTCGGAGCGGCGCAATTCAGAGAATTCCACTACGGAATCTGCCTTGGACCACACGCCCACCAGGCCCTTGGGAGCGCAATCAAAGTCGTGGACGATATAGGGAGTGCCATCCACAAAGCCGGTGACCGTGTTGCCCCGCACTTCCACCGCCAGTTCCCGCCACTGTCCGCACTCCACGGGTACATGGGCACTGGCAAGTTCGCTCCGGCGTCCATCCTTGAAGGCGAAGAGAATCAGATTGTCCTCCAGGGCGTTGATCCTAAGCACCAGATATGTGCCTGCTGTGCGGACAGCGAAGGCCATCCCTCCGGCTTGATCAATGGAGCCTGCAACCGGCTTCACCATAAGGCTGACCCGTCCGTCCCCCATCTCCGATCCTTTGGCCACGGCGAGAGGAAAGTAGAAGTATGCTTCAACGTTATCCAGAAAACGCTGATAACGCCGCCCCGAGAGTCTGCCCATGAATGAGGTGAAACTTTTTGACAGGCCAGTGGCCCATCGAGCCCCGTCCTGCCGGGCTACCCTGGCCCCCGTATCGTCTTCAACACACTCCCAGTCGCCTACCGCCAGATGGAACTCCGGAAGTGGATTCTTCTGACGTTTGGCGAGCAGGTCATAGTCGCCCTTGAAGAATCCCTCGGCCATGGCTTCTATTTCAGCCGATCCGGTTATGGCCATGTCCAGAAGGCGGCTCACAGCCATCAGGCGGCCCAGCTGGTCGAGTGCCTCTTCTGTCTCTTTGAGTGGCGCTCCCTTCAGGGAAGCATCAAGCACATCCCCCGACGTTTCCACCGTGAAGCCCAACCGGGCCAAAACCTTG
Source organism: Desulfovibrio simplex (assembly GCF_055387835.1). Lineage (NCBI taxonomy): Bacteria > Pseudomonadati > Thermodesulfobacteriota > Desulfovibrionia > Desulfovibrionales > Desulfovibrionaceae > Desulfovibrio > Desulfovibrio simplex. Next base: position 2,669,719 of record NZ_AP042377.1, on the reverse strand, counting down.
GCCAAAAAGGTCACCCGCAGACATTTTCCTGAAAACGTCCCCACACCGCCTGCGAAGCGGAGCTTGATATGGTTCTGGGAAGCAGTCTCGCCGCAGAAGGCGTCGATGTTGGCGAAATGGTAGCCGAACCTGGCAGAGAGATTCATGTATTCGGCTCCAAGCAGGGCGTATGAGTCACCTCCGGGTGTTCTTCCACCAACTTCTGAAGTGGCGGAAGAAGCCATGAGGGTCATGAAGCTCCTGGCGTCGAAGGCGATTGCTCCCGACCATGTGATGCCGGGATGGGTAAATCCGCGCCAGATGGCGCACATGGGGGTGCTGCGCAGGTCTTCGGGGGTGACATCGTCGCAGGTGGTCAGAAATTCGCGCAGACCACCTCCCAGATCCACGCAATAGAGTGTTAGCGGAATCTGGGCCTTGAGGTGGACGACATTGGGCGCGTCTTCCGCGTCCTCACTCATGCCGAACATCTCCCGCATGGCCTTTTCATGAGTAAAGCGCACGATGTCATGAAGAGTTTCGCAACCTTCCGGCACAAAATTGGCGGCTTGGGGGTCGGTCAGAGTCAATGGAGAAATATGGTCCAGCGCAGCACGAAGGCGGCGGTGCATCGGGCTGTCCACAAGGGACGACCGCGTTTTGGAGGCGAACAGGAGGGATTCCACCCGGCCCTGCAACACGCGTGTGCCCGAAGCATCCAAGGTCACAACCTGCCCCGGTGAGAAAACATGCGGGCATCCTGAAACCCCAAACAGGGCGGGTATTCCCATTTCACGAGCGACCGAAGCCAAGTGACTTGCAGCACCTCCCATGGCTGTAATGATACCACCAGCCCGGTCCATAAGCGCCGCCAACTCCGGGGCAGCATTTCTGGCTGCGAGTATGCACCCTTCCGGGATAGACTCTGGAATGGTGCCCTCAACGACAACAATTTCTCCGCAGGATGCGCCAGGGCTTGCCGTTACACCGCCAGTCACAATGGTTTGTAAACTCGCCTGTTCTTCCTCTGAAAGCTCCGGCTGGGCCAAACCGGTTGCATCGTCATTAGTACCAAGCGGCCTGGATTGAACCACAAACAGTTGGCCTTCAGCATCAATGCACCATTCAACGTCCTGGGGCGCTCCAAAATATTCTTCAAGGCGTAGACCCGTCTTACCCAGATCGAGTATCTGGGAGTCGGCCAGGAGTGGGCTTTCCGGACGAGCCAAAATCGCTGGTTGCTCACGCGAAAGGAGGCACACCGAGGGAAGCGCTTCGCCCGACACCAGTTTTTCACCCAAACCCTCCACCGCGTCGAGGCGCATGGAGCCTGTGCCTCTGCTTGCAGGATCAGCCGTATACAGTACCCCGCTGGTCTTGCTCTGCACCATGGTCAGCACCAGAGCGGCCATGGGCACATCTACATCGTCAAAACCGTGCCGCAGACGATAAAGAATGGCGCGTGGCGTGTACTTGCTGGCGAAGACCTGACGGCAGGCAGCCGCCAGATATTCTGGGGCAACATCGAGCACAGATTCATACTGTCCGGCAAAGCTGGCAGCGCCATCTTCACCTACCGCACTTGATCGAACCGCAAGCAAAACGCCCTGCCTGCTGGTGGCGACCATCTGCTGCAAAGCCACTGTCAACTCACGGGTTATTTCATCAGGAAATGAAGCTTGCAGCACGGCGTCACGGATTCGTAGCGAACGCCTTTCCAAATCTGGCAGGTCGAAGGGGGTAATAGGAGCCAACTCTTCTGCGATCCAACTGGCCAGCCCGGAACCTTGCATAAAGCGTTGAAAGGCGGCAGTGGTCAGCACAAACCCGTCTGGCGTTGGCAGGCCAACAACATTGCGGATTTGGGCAAGTTTAGAAGCTTTGCCGCCGAGCAGGGATTCCAGTTCGGCTATTTCATGTGATCGGTTAAACATGGCGGCAGGGTTTGCATGTCCAGGGCGTGCGTCGGCAGCCCAGCCCATTTGCTTATTTATTGCAGAAAGCGAAAGCACAAGCGGCCCGTCCTGCACAATAGCTTTGGCCTCCAGTTTTTTCAGGGCCAACTTCAGCACTCGATCAAAAGCCTGATACAATCCCTGATGGCGTTGTTGCGACAGCTCATTCAGCGACTTGACCATGAAAAAAGTATCTTCGCTTATGCTCAGGCAAGTGCGCCTGGCCGCATCCATGGTGAAAGGCTCGCCTCCATAATACGTCTGTTCAAGAGCGGCCAGCCCGTCCAATACGGCGTCATTCTTCGAAAGCATCTCACGAAAATGCCTGTACTTCTGCGAAACCGAGTCGTCAGGGTTCGCCAACAGTTGGCAGGCATTCTTCTTTTTCAGAAAGCCGAACAAACTCATAAGTGTTCTCCCTGTTTCCCGTATTGCCCCGCCTCTTTAATTAAGCGGATTATGTATACAGAAGCACGCCTCCCGACTCTGCGCAAGCCTCAAAAGTATATGCGTCAGTCTTCCCGAGGAACATTTTTCAAGAAAAGGGGAATCACTATAATCATTGCTACTGCCAGCAAGGGGAAACTCACCTGATACCCGCCCCAGCCAATGAGCAGACCCGCACAGATGGGGCCCGATGCGTGCCCGATATCAAAGATGGTTCCAAACGCACCCATGGCCGAGCCAAACTGGCGGTCACGGCACATATCTGCCACCAGAGCGGCAGATGATGACGTTACCAGAGCCTCACCCATGCCAAATACAAGGCTGGCTACCAGCAAGGGCAAAAATGCATGCAAAAAGGGAATGGCTGCCAATGCTCCGCCGCACAGGACCAAACCGACCACAATCAAGCCACGTCTGCCGCGTGAGTCCGACATCCTACCCAGCAGGGGCTTGCTGAGCATGGTTACAAATATCTGCGCACCCCACAGCAGCCCTGCCTGAAATTCTGATAAGCCCACCACAGTTACCGCATAGATGGGCAAAAAGGCCTCTAGCGCGCCCATACCCATATTTTGCACACCCTCAACGGCAGAGGCTGTAACCAGCCGCCTGTCAGAGAGCACCTGGCCAATGCCCTGCAGAAAGCGCTGCAAGCCGGAACCTGCCGCATTCCCGGTTTCGGGCGGTGCATCCACCCCCAGTGTTTTGAGGCCCAGCAGCAGGGCCGCCATACCCGAAACCGCGCTGAGAGCAAAAACCATGCGGAATTGCCATAGCACCGGTCCACCGCTGGCGCTCACATCCAGCACCAATCCACCAATGGGTGCGCCCAGCAGGGTTCCTATTATTCCCACCGACGAAAACCACGAGAGCAGCTCACCCCGACGCGCCCCGGCAACTTCGGCCACCACTGCCATGGCCACCGGGCCGTAGATGGCGGTGGCCAGACCATGCAGGAAACGCACAAGCATCAGCGCCCGGTATGACTCGATAAAAAAGTAGGCAAAGGGCATCAGCCCAAACACCACCAGCCCGGCCAGCATGGTGCGCCTTCTGCCCACCACATCTGAAAGCGCGCCAGCGGGCAGTTTGAACAATATGCCAGTAACTGTGGAAATACCCACTGCCAGTCCCACCGCCTCAGGCCCTGCCCCCAAAAAGAGAGCAAAGAGCGGCAGCACCGGGTTTCTGGCTAGGGCATACGAAAAGCGGGCGAGAAAACCCACAGTGCACAGATTGTCGAAATCTCGCATAGATGCCTCTATTGGGTGGTGCCCCATGGCACCACCCGTAATTTTTGCCTAATGTTTGGGTGCAGAACGATCAAAGAAAATGGACTTGCCGTAAAATCCCACGGGGATGCCCATGACAACCTCTGCATCAATAAGACCCAGATGTTTTGCCGCTGCGCCCACACGTTGCTGGATACGATTGTCCAGATTGAGCAGGCTGGCTGTTTTGGCCGCAGACACTAGGGCTGCGCCCACGTCCATCATGCGCAGGGCGCAATAGGGGCCAGAGTAGCCCATTTCTTTTACGTCAAGCTGACGCTTTTTCACAAAGTCCACGCAGGTGGGGTAACCGCACGCGCCGCAGTCGTAGCCACCGCACGCGCTGTTTTTCAACCCCACCAGCAGCAGCGCCTGGCATTTTTCTATATTTGCGGCATCACGCAGCCAAAAGGCCTCGTTGGTGCTTTTTGGGGCGTAGTCTTTCATGCACTGCGCAATTTTTTGCAGGTCTTCATCACTGCAAATTACGCCAATTTCCAAAAAATCCTTGCCGCCAGCCTTGGGTGCGGTGCGGGCAGAGGCGGCCATAAGCTGAGCTACATGAATGGCTGTATCTTTCATTTTACTTTCCTGTGGATATTTGGGGTGTGTATGAGGCAAGTAGGGTGTCAAAAAAAACAAAGGCCTGCTCAATGCGGGCATGGTCATCACTATTGGCGGCTACCAGCCCGTCCAGCATGCGCCATACGCCGGGGGTTTCAACTGGGGCGGCATCCAGTTCTTCAAGGTCAATGGCTTTTATAACTTCCCTCATTTTTGGAGGAATACGCGTAGTCAGGGCAAAGGCCTCGGCAATAACCTCAAAGGTGATAAGCCCACCAACATGCGTAAAGTCGGCATGAGCCATATCAAAAGAAACAATGTCTGACCCGCTGGGAACAGCATCAGCATCATGCAGAAACATGATGCTGGCGGCGGGATCAATGAATCGTTTGACCAGCCAAAATGATGCAAGTCTGTCCACATAGGGATTTGCGCGGGTTACCCATGTTTTTTGGCGATAACGCGCTGCCTCTGCCAGCGGAATAACGGGATGCCCCTCAACCGGGGGGTGCTGCGCTTCATCAAGCATTTTTTGCAGGTTCTCTCCCTTGCCGCTCGGGAAAAAATCAATGGCCCGTACGACCTCCAGACGTTTTTCAAGCTTGCGCAGCGCGGCAGGCCGTTCTTGCGAATCGGCTTCTGCCACCGCTGCCCGTATTTCTTCACCAAGGGCAAGATAGTCTTCATCGCGAGCCCTGGTGAAAGCGGCAGAGATTTGTGAATCCGAAATATTCAGCAGGTTGCCGTTAGCAATAATCAGCGACTCGCCGCCCTGTTCGTCAGTTTCCTTGCCCATCCATGTTAAATGCTCCTGTGTTTGCTCGTTAGCGGGCAGCACATAGATGGAATTTTTGATCTGCACAGCGCCCAATGCATTGAGTCTGCGCCAAATTTTAACGCGAAACCCCTGAAGCCTGGACGGAACCGAAAACGAGAAGAAGATCCATTTCGTGTTATTCATATATCAATTTTAGCTATAGATATATCATTGTCAATGACTAAATGCCAGACTCTCCCAAACAAAATGAATTTAATTTCCGTCAAACAAATGCTTTTCATGTACTTTTGGGCAGTTAAGATGTCTTTCATCGCACATAAAAAATATATCATTTTAGTGAAGAGAAGGAAGATAGTCTCTACAACGCCTTTCAGCACTAGTTAGCACATGAAATTCGTATAGCTTAACCCCAGGATCTCTCTCATGAACGCATATCAATCTGAAAACATCACCGATTTGGCTAAGGCCCTGTTAAACTTACAGCGAACTGTGCAACCTGCTACAAAAGATGCTGAGAACCCCTTCACCAAGAGCTGGTACGCCAGCCTTAACAGCGTAATGGACGCATGCCGAGATGCGCTTATCGAAAACGGCATCTGGCTGTGCCAGTATCCTGTACCTGTGGAGCAGCCCAACGCCTTAGGGCTGGTTACCAAGCTGACGCATGCAGAGTCTGGCCAGTGGCAAAGTTCTTTGGCCGTAGTTCCTCTGCCCAAGGCCGACCCGCAGGGCATGGGATCGGCAATAACATACGCCCGGCGCTACGCTCTAACTGCCATGTTGGGCATGGTAACTGAAGATGACGATGGTGAAGGGGCTAAAAATGGCAAAAAATCGCCTACACGACCCCAATTGCCAGTAATTTCTCCGGACTCGCAAAAAGTACGACAACGCAACCCATCCACCACAAACAACAGTCCAAGCTCCACAGATCGTCCACCTTCAGGTCTTGAAAATCTCCCGCCGCTAGAAGGCGTCACTTACCAGCAAGTTACAGCCCAGGACGGACGTCCTTGCATCATTGCCACCGGCAACACGCAGGCCAAAAAGGAGTTACTGACCGGTTCGGGCTTCCGCTGGAATCCGCAGAGAAAATTGTGGTGGAAATATGTTGATGCCGCATAGCAAAAATAAAAATACCGCGTGAAAGGGCTGCCTGATGGCGGCCCTTTCACGTTTATGGAGACAAGCCATGGAACTGAAGGACCGCACGGAAGGATTGAGGGCGCTAATCAGACAGGGCCTGCAAGCCGTCGCCCACAAAGACACACTGGCCTTGCTGGGCGACCGTTCCAGCTACATTGGTATGAGTGACATTGGCCAGCACTGGGAATGCCCCCGGGCGGCACTGGCAAGAAAGGTACTCCCCACCACACACAGCTTGGAGCGCCTGCTTACGCTGCAGCGTGGTCACTGGTTCGAATCTGGGGTTGGGCAGGCATTGGCATCGTTGGGCCTGCATGTATTGCCCCAGCTTGAGATCAACTGGCAGCATCAGGGCGTGCCCATCAAAGCCCATCTTGATTTTGTGCTGGTCTGGGGCGCGCCCGTTAACGCCATTCGCATTCTGGAAGTAAAAAGCACCGACAAGCTTCCCGGCACCCCGCACGATTCCCATCTGCTGCAACTGCACGGACAGATCGGCCTGCTAACAAAAGCATGGAGTAAGCCCGTTTTCAGCCTTCGTGCTGGGGACGGTACGCTTCTGCATGACAAAATGACCTTCCCGCAACTTTGCCTTGTCCAATTTGGCCTTCAGTTGCCCGCAACTGCTGCCGAGGCAAGCATGGAGGCATGGTTGCTCTGCCTTTCCATGAAAGAGGTCAAAGCATTCGGCCCCTATGGCTTCAATCAGGCCATGCTCAATACGGCCCTTGATCATGCGGCGCAGCTGTGGGGTGAGCTTACAGCATTCCGCGCCGGGCACATAACTCTGGCACAAGTGGATTGCGCGCAAGGCTTTTACCCCTTGTGCTCGTACTGCGAACATAACGACGGCTGCCCCAAATTCCCACAGGGAGTGCAAATGCCGCAATGGCAGCCAGCACTTGAAAAGCTGGCGGCCCTCAAGGAGCAGCGCACGGCCTTAGATAATGAAATCAAAGAAGTGGAGACTGTGCTCAAGCTTGTTCACCGCCATGCTGGCACACGGGATTGGGTAGACACGGGAAACTACCGATTCCGCATGTCAGTGGCAGCTGGTCGCACCACTTTGGACAAAGATGCCCTGCGGGAGGAGTTGACCGAGATTCTTAACGCTGAGCACATGGGCGGCATCGACGTAGACACATTGCTAACCCGTTGCGAGCGCACAGGCTCACCTTTCGAAAAATTGAGTATTTCGCCCATAAACTGAACTTCGGGAGATAATCATGGGGTATTATTCCGACGTGGCCCTGTGCCTAACAAAAAATGGAATGGATCAGCTAAAAATAGCTCTTGCAGAGGCAGAAAGGGACAAGCCTGACAGTCTTGCAGCAATCAAAATCCTTATTGGTGATGAACCCAGCAGAACCGATGAAAGCACCGGGGCTGTTGTCTTTCTGTGGGAGGGGGAACGGTGGTACGGTGAATTTGATGAAATAGCATTTGTTGAAGAATTCATGGACAACTTGTCGCATGAAGACTTCCTGTTCATCCGTCTTGGCGAAGATTATGACGACATTGAAATTCGCGGCAGCTTTTGTGGCACCCCGTTCAACATTTCCGTAGAACGAAAAATTATAGCAGGTTAGCAGCCGACCTTCATCCCCTTCCAAATGTTTGCCACAGGTAGAGACCGTTGACCGTCCGCAGGCTTACCCGTAATCTGTGAAAACGGAGGCATTATGTCGCTCACACTCGAAGAACTGGTCGAAACGGCCATAGAAAATCAGCGTATAATCCTTGAGCTTGAGCTAAAAAAAGGAGTTCCGCTGAACTACCTGGACGAAAACGGGCAGTATACCCTTCGCTATCCAGACGGACATACTGAAACAACGTCACTCACCGAAGCCCATCAGGTAGAGTAATGCCCAAGCTTTTGTGCATCTGTGGCCCAAATGGGGCAGGCAAGAGTACCTTCTCAAGGACAATTGCCATGCGGGAAAATCTGCTGGTTATTGACCCTGATAAACTGGCTGCGGAAGGGTTGTCCCCGATTGCCGCTGGCAAGGCTGCTGCTCGCATGGCTCGCCTTTTTCTGGAGGAGGGAGTTTCATTTGCGCGGGAGTCTACCCTTACGGCCAAGTTTGACTTCACTCTGATGGAGGAGGCAAAACAGCGGGGTTATGAAGTTGAGCTTGTATACATACGCCTCGCGTCAGAGGAACTTGCGCTAAAAAGAGTCGCAGCCCGCGCATCTCGTGGTGGGCATAGCGTTCCGCATCAGGATGTTGTCCGCCGTTTCAAGCGCAGCCTTGAGAATTTGCCCAAGGCTATGGCTTTGGCGGACAAAGTGACGATTTTGGACAATTCCTTCTGTAATTACAGAAAGATCTCCTAGAAAGACTGATACCATATTTCGAAGAGCCCGGTTTCCTTAAAAGGAGCCGGGCTTTTTTTGCATCTAAGGAGTAGCAATTATGAGCACAAATTTGATCGAAGGACTTAGTAACCTGAAACCCACCGACCTTGATGCCGGGCAGGTTTTCAGCGGCAAGCCCTCCGGCACCACGGTCAGAGGTTACGCCGTTCCTTCGTCCTACACCCCGGCCATTGACCACGACTATATTTTCCATGAGTCCAGCCGTGATGTTGTGGTCTGGTTTCTTAATGCACAGGAACCGCTGTACGTTTTCGGCCCCACAGGCTGCGGTAAAACGACATGCATCAAACAGCTGGCTGCCAGACTTAATTATCCCGTCTTTGAGGTCACCGGGCACGGGAGGCTGGAGTTTGCCGACCTAGTTGGTCACCTGACGGTCAAAAACGGCAACATGACCTTTGAATACGGCCCGCTTGCGCTTGCCATGCGCTACGGCGCACTTCTGCTGCTGAATGAGATCGACCTGACATCCCCTGAAATTGCAGCAGGCTTGAACAGCGTACTGGACGGATCCCCCCTGTGCATAGCTGAAAACGGCGGCGAACTGATTGTGCCACACCCCATGTTCCGTCTGGTTGCCACGGCCAATACCAATGGCGGTGGCGATGACACCGGCCTCTACCAAGGCACCCAGCGGCAAAACCTTGCCTGGCTGGACCGCTTCACAATCTGCGAAGTTGGCTACCCATCTACCGATGTGGAAAAAAGCCTGCTTGCCCGGCGCTTCCCTTCGCTGCCCCAATCGCTGTGCGCCACCATGGTGGACTATGCCAATGAGGTCCGCAAGCTGTTCATGGGCGAGGTTTCCACCAGCAATCTGACCAACGCCATTGAAGTGACATTCTCCACTCGCAGTTTGCTGCGATGGGGTGATCTGACCGTTCGCTTTCAGCCTCTGGCCCATCAAGGCGTGCAGCCTGTAACCTACGCCCTTGACCGGGCTCTGGCCTACCGTGCAAGCCGTGAAACCCGCGCCATGCTGCACGAGCTGGCTCAGCGTATGTTCCCGCAGCAGATGGAAGGTGAGTCCCCCCAAACCGTAACGGCAGAAATTGAAATCCTGCAAGGCGAGCAAGCCCTACGCTTCATGCGCGGCCATCTGCACCACACACCCACGGTGGCCAAGCCTCTCGTCCATCTTCAGGTAGTCCACAACCTTTCTGGCAAAAAGCAGGACGGCAAGTTCTGGATCGGCGAGGCTAGCCCTGTGGGCCTCACGCTAAAGTGGGGCAAGCCGGACACCGTTGGCCAGCAGCACTTTATTCCCGCCGAAAACTGTGAGGGCAACAATTCCGTGAAGGAGCTTGAAGCACGCGCAGAAAAGAAAATCAAAGAAGGCTACTCCCTCAATACAACAAAAAGCTTGTTCTAGGAGCTACTATGACACAACTTGTTTCTGACATCCGCATTTTGGACAATTTGCTGGCTCTCAACCTCAACGTCAGCTTATGGTCAGCCCGGCGCAAAATGAGCCAGGAAGACCTGGGGGGTGCGGAACTGCCGCCTGAAGACCTGGCTTCTCTGGGCTCAAAGCGCATTGCCGACCCGGAAAACCTCAAGGTGTTTGGCACGCTCAAGGCCCGCGCCTTCAACTATCTTGACCGGCACGGGGTACGGTTCATGTCCGGCTGGGCCATACCCGAAGAAAAAGCCGGCGAAATCGTACAGGAGCTGCTCAACATCCGCACCGAATTCCAGAAAGAAAAGGAAGCGTTTCTGGCTGACTATGACCAAAATGTGCAGGCATGGATTGAGAAGCACCATCAGTGGGGCGAAATTATTCGCAACTCCCTTGTGGGGCCTGACTATGTACGCGCCCGCATGGATTTTCGCTGGCAGTTATACAAGGTGGCCCCGCTTGAACAGCACACAGACAACACCGCTGTATTGGAAGCCGGTCTGGCGGAAGAGGTGCAAGGCCTCGGCGGCACCCTGTTTGATGAGGTGGCCAAGTCGGCTGACGATATATGGCGCAGGGTTTACCACGGCAAAACGGAGGTAACCCACAAGGCGCTCTCTCCGCTGCGTACCCTGCATACCAAGCTCACGGGCTTGTCATTTGTAGAGCCGCATGTGGCCCCGGTGGCTGACATCGTGCAGGCTGCGTTGCAGCGCATGCCCAAGAAGGGCAACATCACCGGCACAGACCTCCTGCTTTTGCAGGGTCTGGTCTGCCTGCTCAAGGACAGTACGGCCCTTGTGGCCCACGCCCAAAAAGTTGTTGAGGGCTACGGCCCGGCCTTTGTGCTGGATGCCCTGCTGGCTGGTCCGGACGTTATCCACGAGCCGGACGGCCTTGCTGGACAGATGGATGACACCATGGATGGGAATATGGACGATGAGCCCATCTTGCCTGAGATTCCCGTGGCAGATAGCGCTTTGCCGCATCCTGCCATACCCAGCCTGGGCCTGTGGTGACGCCATGGTACGCACAAAAGACGTTCTCAACTGTCTGCCCCTGCTGGCGTCCATCCTTGGCGACCGCTATGGGGTGCAGGTACGTATCGGCGGCAATGAAGCCTGCACCAACGGTAAGGTTATCCACTTGCCCTCATTGCCAATGGATTGTGAGCCGGAATTGTTGGCACTGGCCAAGGGCTTCACAGACCATGAGGCGGCCCATATACGGCACACAGATTTTGGGGTGCTGAAAGCTGCGAACCTTGATCCAGTGACCTTCAATTTGTTCAACTGCCTTGAGGACTGGCGTGTTGAAATGAAGCTATCAAGTATTTTCCCAGGTTGCCGGAGAAACTTGAACTGGCTGATACGACGATTCTTTGTAGATCAAGCACAGCCAAGGGCCGGGGACGATTCCCCGGCCCTTGCTGTTTTGGACTATGTGCTGTTGACGGTGCGGGCCTGGGATGTGGATGAGGTGACCCCGGCACGCCAACACGCGGCAAGCATCGTGGAGCAGCACTTCCCCGACTTGATAGGGGCTCTGGATGCCATTTTAGTCAAGGTTTACATCCATTGCCCGGATACTGCGGCAGCAGTCGAATATGCTCGACAAATTGCCATATGCGTCAGGCAGTGGGAACCACCTCAGCCAACTGCAACCAGCGAAGGCACGAATAAAAAGGGTCAGGGAGCCACACCAAGGGCGGCAGGGGAAGCTAACGATTCTGCCACACAAATCAACCAGCAATCTGAACCGGTCCAACTGTCGAGTGCTTTACCGCTCAAGGCCTTGTTTCATGCAGAGGCGCAGGATCTCCCCAAGCAACTAGGCGAAATCATGTCGATTGAGCTTGCCAATAGCAGCGCAGAATCCGCTGGTGACGCACTGACCGTGGCTGTGGAAGGCACCCGACATGCAACCCCCTTGCCAGCAGAGCAGAAGCTGCAAGCCCTTCAGGCCAGCATTGCGCTGCGTACTCGCCTTCAGGGCTTTCTGCAGGCGCAAACGCAAAGGCGTTGGAGCATCGGGCGTAGAGGGGATCTGCATGCCAATTCGCTACACCGTCTGCAGGTTGGCAATGCTCGTGTTTTCCAAAAAGAGTCGGTGCAACTGGGCCTCAATACGGCTGTCCATATCATGCTGGACGTAAGCGGCAGCATGGCTGGCGCACCAATTAACCTTGCCAAACGAGCCTGCTTTGCCGTGGCAACTGCCCTGAGCCATATTCGTGGCGTGAACCCAGCGGTTACGGTTTTCCCCGCTACGACGGTCACAAACTCTGTATTCCCAATAATGCGGCATGGGCAGCCGTTGCCTGATAGGTTCGACATTCTGGCTTCTGGCGGAACCCCCTTGGCTGGGGCTTTGTGGTGGGTGCTGCAAAACATGCTGCCTCTCAAAGAACAACGCAAGATGATCTTGGTAATCACTGACGGCATGCCGGACAACCCGCTGGCCGCAAACAATGCTATAGGGGTGGCTCAACAACTCGGTTTTGAAGTTTATGGCCTTGGCATCAGAGATGAGCACATCACGCACCTGCTGCCGCACTCCAGCCGGGTGGTCAACGACTTGCCTGACCTGGTGCCTGCCATGTTTGCCATGCTGCAGGCTGCGTTGCTTAAAGGCGGTGCTGCATGATGGTGCCGCTTGATTTCAGACCTTGGAGCCGAACGGGAATATTTCATTTCTTCTTACTTAACAAAAAACGGCGCATCCAGCGCTGCTAAATGAAAGGAGGGTAAATGAATTATCTTAGCTGGATACCAGTTGTTATAGCTGTGCTTCAAGCCATAAAGGACAATTGGGATGATTAGCTTGTACACGCAAGCAAGAAGGAGCAAGGATATGAGCAGTAAATGGGCATTTATAGGCGGCATAATGGCGGGGATCGCAGGAGTTTTCACAGCGGCAGCGGTGTCGGTGGAATTGGAAAATCGGAGAGACGGCAGATGCAATGCTGAAGAAGAACCGAAAAGGCTGGCCTTGCCTGAAAGCGAAGGCAGGTAAGAATCCGTGTTGATTCTTGGGCAGGGAAACGGGGACTTCCCGCTTCCTTGCCCTTGCTATACTTTTATTTTTTGATTGAAGTATAGGTCAAGTCGCAACATATGCATTCCACAAACGAATTGCAGCAGACTCGCTGACAGACCACTGGAGTGGGCAGTTGCCACATTCACAAGCATAGCGGTAAATATCGTGGGTTCTACCATCCGGCCTTGATGTTTCACGTTGAGGCATTTTGCCGCATTTGATACACGGCCTGAGTGGAGGAAGGTATTCCTTGCTTGTGCTCATGCTGGGAAGATAGCGATTGTCTTGCTTGAACGCAAACCTTGGGGTACTGGCGAAATTTAATAAGAGTTCTTGCCGACTCTAGCGCTTAGATTCTTACCAAACAATACCTCAAATAACCGCTTCATACTCGACGATCGCGGGATAAGAGCGGGATAAAATTTCGGAAATACAAAAAAAGGACCTATGCAGAAAGCATAAGTCCTTGTATTTACTGGTGCCGAGGGACAGAATTGAACTGCCGACACGGGGATTTTCAGTCCCCTGCTCTACCAACTGAGCTACCTCGGCCCTTGAGCCAGTGAAATAAATTCCACAGCGGCTGGAGAAGTCTTCTACCCACTTGCCTTGGCTTTGGCAAGTCTTTTTTTGCAAATTTTATCCAATACCTTGAAAATCGTGCGTCTTCCGGCCATACTGCCAGAGTTGCAGCACGGAGCAGGCCCCCAAAACGGTTTTGCCCCGTTTGGTTTTTGGAGTAATCACCCCCTGGCACGCGGGCCTGCGTGCAGCAGTGCCGTGTCAGGAGGCTTGCCAGCGTAGGATTTGGGGCATGCCCCCAAAAGTGGTTATGGTCACATCATCCATCCCGGATGCCCTCGCAACAAGGATTCTTTTTAGTGAAACCGGGCAATCCTTTTCCTCAAATCAAATATGATTTCAAACAGATGGGTGTTTCAGGCCTGGCAAGAACCATCGTGCAGGCTCTTCTTGTCGGGGGAGCGACTGGCGTGGTCATCGGCCTGTTTCGCCACCTGAACCATGTGATCACGCAGTGGATTGTACGCTCCGTGAACGCGCACGGCCTGAGCGATGGCCTTGTCGGTTGCGCGGTGTTTTTCGGCCTGCTGCTTTTGGCTGTCCTTTCTGTGCTGCTGTTGCGCGTGGAGCCGCTTATCAGCGGGAGCGGCATCCCCCAGGTGGAACTTATGGTCAGGGGCAAATTGCGCATGAACTGGTTTCGTGTGCTGGTCTGCAAATTTGCTGGCGCGCTGACCGCCCTGACCGGAGGACTTTCTGTGGGGCGCGAAGGCCCGTGCATCATGATGGGCGCGTCCCTCGGCGTGGGAGTGGGACGGTTGTGGCATGATCCGAAGGCCGCGCATGAACCCCGGTTTCTTGTGGGGGGCAGTGCCGCTGGTCTCGGGGCGGCCTTTGGCGCGCCCTTGGCGGGCATGTGCTTTGCCTTTGAGGAAATGAAGACGCCCCTTCGGGCGCCAATGATCATTACCTGCGCCATCACGGCCTTTACGGCAATGTTCGTCATGCAGGCCATATACGGCTTTGGCCTGGTTTTTCCCTTTGGGGCGCGACCCATGCTGTCCTGGGAGGCGTGGTGGCTGGTTCCGGCGGTGGGAGTGGCCATGGGCGCCCTTGGCGTTCTGTACAATACCGTACTTGTTCGTCTGACCCTCTGGGTCGACAAGACAAAAATGCTGCCTCTGCATTTGCGCGTGGTCATTCCTTTCATGTGCGCCGGGCTGTTTCTGTATTTTTATCCCACGGTGCTGGCAGGCTTTGGCATTACAACCCTTCAGCTTGCTGACCTGGCCCTGCCGCTGACAGCCCTTTTGCTGCTGTTGGCCGTGAAAATGCTTTTTTCCTGTGCAAGTTTCGCCTCCGGGGTGGCTGGCGGCCTGCTTATGCCCATCCTGGCCATGGGGGCCATGGCCGGTGCCTGCGTTACGTCGGCATTGCTGCTTTTTGACATGGTCACGCCCGAAAAAAGCGTCATCATACTTCTCATGTGCATGGCCGGACTGTTCGGCTCATCGGTGCGCGCTCCCCTGACAGGGGCGTTCCTGATGCTCGAGATGACGGGCGCGTACTCCAACATGGCGTTCATCATCATTACGGCCTATATAGCCGCCGCCGTGGCCGACAAAATGGGGTGCGAACCCGTGTATGACAGCCTGCGCCGCCGTTGCATTGTCGAAGGAAAAATCAGGCGGCCCAGGCTCAAACCTCGTCGTCCGCAGAGGGCCGCAAACGGCACCCTGGGCGGCGCTGTGTGAACCTCGCGCCGCAGGAAGTTTTTTGCTGTGCACAAAAGTACATGTAACATATTGTTATAATTTATTTTAATAAATAGTGCTTGCACTTTATGATTGGAGTGGCTATTTTGGCCCTTCAATGTAAAACAGGCCATGTGGAGTAGGTATGACCCGTAAAGACCGCACAGAAGGCATATACAGCCGTCGTGAAGTTCTGGATGAGAGCGAGCGCCGCCAGTACTGCCTTATCCAGCTCAAGGACTTGCTTTCCTATGCGTACCGCTATTCGGAAGACGTAAAAAAACGTTTCGACCGTGCGCAGTTTAATGTGGAGAAATTCAAGACCCTTGCTGACATCAAGCATATTCCCATTCTCAAGAAGAAGGAGCTTATCTTTCTTCAGTCCATGGGGCCGCGTCTGGGCGGACTGCTGACCAAGGACATTGGCGAACTCAAGCGCATATTTCTTTCCCCCGGCCCCATCTTTGACCCCGAAGACCGTGGCGAAGATTACTGGGGCTACACCGAAGCTTTTTATTCCGTGGGCTTTCGCCCCGGCGACGCGGTGCAGAACACGTTCAACTATCAGTTGACGCCTGCGGGCCTCATGTTTGAGGAGCCCCTGCGCAACCTTGGTTGTGCTGTTATTCCCGCTGGCCCCACGGACGCCGCGACCCAGCTGGACATCATGCAGAAGCTGCGCGTTTCCGGCTATGTGGGCACGCCGAGCTTTCTTATGCACCTCGCGCAGAAGGCTGAAGAAAAAGGCCTTAACCTGCGCAAGGATCTTTTTCTGGAAGTGGCCTTTGTCACAGGCGAGCGGCTTTCGGAAAAAATGCGTTCGCAGATGGAAAAAAAGTACGACCTGGTCATGCGTCAGGGCTACGGCACGGCGGATGTGGGCTGCATCGGGTACGAGTGCTTCCACAGGACCGGCCTGCACATCGCCAACCGCTGCTATGTGGAAATTTGCCATCCTGACACGGGCATTCCGCTGAAGGACGGCGAAGTGGGCGAAATAGTGGTGACGGCCTTTAACAAGACCTATCCGCTTATCCGCCTGGCCACAGGCGACCTTTCGTTCATTGACCGCAGCCCCTGCGCCTGCGGCCGCACCAGCCCGCGCCTTGGCAGCATTGTGGGCCGCGTGGACACCACGGCCCGCATCATGGGCATGTTCGTGTACCCGCATCAGGTCGAACAGGTCATGAGCCGCTTTGAAGAAATCAAGCGTTGGCAGATTGAAGTGACCAACCCCGGCGGCATCGACGAAATGACCCTTTTTGTGGAAACCAGCGGCTTCAAGCGCGAAGAAGAACTGCTGCACCAGTTCCGCGAGAAGATCAAGCTTCGTCCCGAACTGCGCGTGCTGGCTCCCGGCAGCCTGCCCCCGCAGATCCGTCCCATCGAAGACAAGCGCCATTGGGACTAAACCTCCGCGCCGTACAGATATCAGAGGCCAGCTCCGCAAAGGGCTGGCCTCTGTTTTCATGAGGCGCGTTTGCCGCGTTCGGGCATGTACCCTTTGGAAACGTTACACGCGCTGACGTGGCACGAGAATGCCGCGCGCCGCAACGGGGCGTGATTCAATGAGAAGCGCATTTTCCGGCTGAATGAACGCTTTGAAATGCGGCGCATTTCAAAGGTACTCCGCTTCAAGAGCTTCAGCCTTCTTTTGGCCTTGTGGCGTGGGTGCGGGCCGCTCCGGCGTGGCAAAAATACGTTGGGAAAATCCCGCGCAGTATGGCGTGCCCGTGCTCCAAGGACGGGCGAAAGCTTTGGTATGACATGGCCCCGCGGTTCAGGGGCGGACAAAAGCTGCCGCGCGGGGGCGCTGGCGGCTTGACAAATTGATAGTACACTACTATTTAGCTATGCACCTAAGTGAGGTCGCACCATGAGTACATCACCCAGAGACACAGTGGGCATGCTGCTTACCCGTACCGGCAGGGTATGGCGCACACGGCTTGACGAAAGGCTGGAGCCCCTGGGCCTGACGCAGGCCCGCTGGCTGGTGTTGGTGCATCTTTCGCGCATGGGCGGTGAAGCCCCGCAGAAAGAGCTGGCGCAGTCGATTGGCGTTGAAAGCCCCACCATGGTTCGCGTGGTGGACGGCCTTGAGCGTTTGGGGCTTGTGGAGCGTTTGGGGCAAAAAGACGACCGCCGGGCCAAGGTGGTGCGGCTGACCCCCAAGGCCCAGGGCGTGAACGAAGAAATCTTGCGCATAGGTTCCGGCCTGCGTGCCGAAGCCCTGACGGGCCTTTCTGACGAGGAACTGGCCGAGTTTTTGCGGATACTGGAAATCATACTTAACAATCTTTGCGCCGCGGCCGTCCGGTGACGTCAGGCCGTGCGCCCTTCAAGGAGCTGTCAGCGCATGCCCATTTCCCTTTCGCCTCAGGCAGCGCGCCTGCTGTCCGCCCCGGTGCGCACCAGAAAACGTCTTTTTCTCCTTTGCGGGTTGATTCTGCTCTCTGGTGTCATCGCCTTTCTTGTGCACCGCCAACGGTATATTTCAGAAAATGACGCAAGGGTCATGGCCGACATGATCACCATCAGCAGCCGCGTGGACGGCTGGGTAGCCCAAAGGGACGTCACCGACGGCGACGTCGTGACCGAGGGCAGCCGTCTTGTTGTCATAGACCAGCGTGAGGCCCTCATGCAGGTGGAAGAGCTCAAGGCCAGCGACGAGGCCCTGCGGCTGGAATCCGAGCAGGTGAAGACCCGGCTGGAAACAAGCCGTGACGCCACTGAAAGCGCGGTGGCCGCGGCCCGGGCGCACCGCGACAATACGGAGGCGGCCCTGCGTTCCAGCCAGGCCGCTCTGGATCTGGCTCGCAAAGACCACACGCGCAGTGAAAATCTTATTGCCGAAAACGCCATTGCCCGCCGGGTGTGGGACCAGAGCCGCACGCTTTTGCAACAGGCGGAGGGAAAGCACCGTCAGGCCCTTGCCGCGCTTGCCGAGGCCCAGGCCAATCTTGATCAGGCCCTTGCCCACCGCAACGATCCGCGTGAGCTTGAAGCACGGCTGGAGCAGCTTGCGCAGCAAAGGGCCGAAGTGCAGGCCAGGATCAGGCAGAAAGAGGTGGCGCTGGGTGACCGTGTGGTGCGCAGCCCCATCGACGGGGTGGTGGACCAGAAATTTGTCGAGCCTGGGGAGTATGTCATTCCCGGGCAGCGCCTGGTGGTGTTGCACGATCCCAAGGCCGTGTGGGTGGAGGTTCTGCTCAAGGAGACCAAGCTGGGCGGCCTTAAACCCGGCCAGTCCGTGAGCATAAGCGTGGACGCCTACCCCGGCCGCCCTTTCAGCGGCAGCGTGGAGCGCATCGGCACAGCGGCCACCAGCCAGTTTGCCCTTATCCCCAGCCCCAATCCTTCGGGAAACTTTACCAAGATCAACCAGCGGGTGCCCGTGCGCATCAAGGTGGAGCAGCCGGACGACAATCCCCTGCGGCCCGGCATGATGGTGGAGGTGGACATTGACCTCGCCGGAATTTGACGCCCTTTCCCAGCGCTATGGCGCGGCCTACAAATGGTGGGCCACGGCGGCGGTGATGACGGGCTGCATAGCCACGGTGCTGTCTTCCACCATCGTCAATGTGGCCATGCCCGACATTATGGGCGAATTCGGCATGGGGCAGGATCAGGTGCAGTGGCTGTCCACGGCCTTTCTGGCCGCCATGACGGCTTCCATGCTGACAACTGACTGGATGCTGCGCGCTTTTGGCCTGCGCCAGGCCTACCTTGGCGCAATGGCGGCCTTTCTGGCGGCGTCGCTGGTGGGGTCCGCAAGCCCCGGCGTGGAAATTCTTGTGCTGTCCCGCACCATTCAGGGGGCTGCCGCCGGGCTGGTGCAGCCTTTGGCCATGGTCATGATTTTTTCCGTTTTTGGCGCGGAAAACAGGGGCATGGCCATGGGTATCTTTGGCCTGGGCGTGGTGCTGGCTCCGGCGCTTGGCCCCACGGTGGGCGGTCTGCTCATCGACAATTATTCCTGGCGGTATGTTTTTTTGCTGGGGCCGCCGTTCTGCCTTGTGAGCACGGCGCTGGCCGTGACGTTTCTGCCGGGCCGCGACAGCACGGTGGAGCGCGGCGCGTTTGATCTTTGCGGTTTCATCTTGCTGTGCGTGGGCATAGGCGCGCTGCTTGCCGGCATTTCCAGCGGGCAGAGGGAAGGCTGGGATTCGGATTACGTACTGGGGGCTTTTTTTTCAAGCCTGTGCGCCTGGGTGGGCTTCATCGCCCGCGAGCGCACCTGCCCAAAGCCCCTGCTGCATCTCGGCGTTTACGCGAATTTCCGCTTTCTCGCCGCATCGGCCGTGGCCTTTATTCTGGGCATGGGGCTCTTTGGCTCCACCTATCTCATCCCGCTTTTTGTGCAGACGGTTCAGGGGTACAGCCCCACGGAATCAGGCCTGCTGCTTATGCCGGGCGGGCTGGTGCTCGGCGTGGTCATGCCTCTGGCGGGGCGCTTTGCCGACCGTCTGCCGGCGTACGCCCTCATCATGGCGGGGCTCACCATATTCGGCTGGTCCAGCCTCTACATGTCCGAAGCCGGAACCTCCACCTATTTCTGGGATTTTGTGGGCTGGATCGCGCTGGGCCGCATCGGGCTCGGCCTGATCATGCCCTCGCTGAACAGCGGGGCGCTGCGTGTGCTTGACGCCAAACATATGGCGCAGGGGGCCGGGGCCATCAATTTCAGCCGTCAGTTGGGCGGCGCGCTGGGGGTGAGTCTGCTTTCCGTGTATCTGGAACGCCAGATGGAAGATTACGCCCAGGAATTCAGCGCGCTGCAAAACGGCACCCATGCGGCATCGGATGCCCTGAACCTGATTTCATCCCTGTTTGTCAGGGGAGGGCAACTGGACAATGCGGCGCAAGCTTTGCGGCCGCCGCAGGCATACGGTTTTCTGGCGGATATGCTGGCTGCCCAGGCAAGGGCCATGGGCTTCAGGGAGAGCTTTTTTCTGGTGGGGCTGGCCTTTTTCGCGGCAGTGATCCCGGCCTGGTTCATGCGCTCTGCCAGGCGAGGCTGAGGCGACGGTCAGGGGTACGCGGGTTTTCTGTGCGAAGGTCGGGAAGGACGGAAAGGTCGGAGGGGGCTTTTTACTGCCGCCGGACTTTTGCAGTTGCCGGGCTTTGCGGCCGCGGGTTTTGCGCCCGCCAGGCATGGTTCAGCGTGAGGGCGTTATTCGCCTTCCTGAGCCAGAATCAGTTCCACTTCATCGACGCTCAGGCCGGAGTTGCGGGCTATCTGGCGGCTTGTAAGCCCCTTGCGCCTGCCATTGAGGATAAGTTCGCGCAAAAACTGCGGGGAACGGCTGATGCCCTCTGCCTGTTCCAGCAGGCGGCGCAGGTCACGGGCGCGCTCCTCAAGTTTTTCGTCCAGGTTTTGCAGTTCGGCCTGACGCTGGGCAAAGGTGGCCACTATTTCCCGTTCCAGTCTGGCGTTCATCTCGATGCGGGCCAGCAGGGCTTCCTGGTTGCCCTGAAGGGCGTTGAGCATGGCCTCGGAACGGCGCAGGCGCAGATAGAAAAAAAGCACCCCGCCAAGGACGATCAGTTCAAGTACGGAAAAGGCGGCGATAAGGGCGAAAATCAGGGTGTTGTTCATACTTTGAGATTCAGAAGTTTGCCCACCAGAGGGGAATCCGGCACGCGTGGGGCCTCGTCCTTGTCCGACACAACGGGCGGGGGCCGCTTGCGGCGGCGGTTGCCGAACTGGGGCATGGGCGTCCCGCCATCGGCATCTGGCGAGAGCTTGGTTTTGTCACCCGCTTCACTCTTGGCAATCTGCTGCTGCTCATGACGGGCCATTTCTGCGGCCAAAACCCGCGACATGGCGGCGGAGGCCTGCGGCCCCACCGCAGCGGCATTCACCATCGAAGTGGCCATGCCTGTCTGGGCATACAGCACGGCCATGGTGGCGTCAACGCTCATGGCTGGCTCCGTGGTCTGTGGTGCGGCGTATGCCCCCACCCGTGACTCACTGGCGGGGCAGGGCGCTATTCGTTCAAATAGCTTTCAAAAAGCACATCATCAATGCGGCCCTGTGCAAGATAGTCGTTGAGAATGCCGGTCAGGTCCTTCTTGATGGTGACAGCATTGGACGGGTTAAGCAAGTAGTCGTTGCTCTTGCTGCTCAGGTAGAAATACAGGGCGTCGCGCAACGCGATCATCTTGTGATCCATCTCCGCGCCGACGCCTGTACTTTTGCTGACGGTTGAAAACTTGCAGACAAGAAAGCGCGTGGCGCCGTTGACTTCTCTTGGCACTACGAAGGGAGCCAGTTCCTTCACATAGTCCCTTGGCGGGGCGGGTATCTGGCTTGAGGGCACGACAATGACTTCGGGCTTGATTTCAGCGGGGGGAACAGGCGGCGTACGCAGAAAAAACCACCAGACGGCCGCGCCCAGAACGAGCAGCAAAACCGCAGCGCCACCGATAATGAAGAGCTTTATGTTTTTTTTGGGCGGCGGGGGAGGGAGTTGCTCAGCGGGGAGGCTTTTTGTATCTGCCACTGCCGGAGTATCGGCCCCCTCTTCCTTCAGAAAAGGGGCATCGTCAAGATCCAGGTCAACCTTGCGCACGGTCGGATCCGGCCCCAGCGAAACCTGCATTTCGTCCCTGGCGGGAGCCTCTTTGACGTCAGTTTTGTTTGCCACGCGGTACTCCTGGCAGCCGCTTTGGGGGCCGCCGCAGGCAGAAACGCCCTCGCGCGATATCAGCCAAAGATTTTGTCTATCTTCTGCTTCATGGTGTCAGCGGTGAAGGGCTTGACGATATAGTTGGAAACCTTGGCCTGCACAGCTTCGATGATGTTTTCCTGCTGGGCTTCCGCAGTGACCATAAGAAAGGGGATGTGGGCGAACTGTTCACTGGCGCGAACCTTGCGCAGCAGGTCGATGCCCGTCATGTTGGGCATGTTCCAGTCAGAAACGATGAAATCTATTTTTTCGCGGTTCAGCACTTCCCAGGCTGTGGTGCCGTCGTCTGCCTCCACAACGTTCTGAAACCCGATCTGGCGCAGGATGTTGCGCACAATGCGACGCATGGTGGAAAAGTCATCAACCACAAGAACACGCATGTTGGGATTGTAAGGCATGAATAAAGCTCCTTAACGCCTTCGGGCGCCGTCTGGGAGGGTTGGGCGCATGCCGCGCTGCCCTCCGTAAGCATTATGATATGTCAGCGCCCTCACCATAAAGGCTGATGAACTCTTTACGCAGGCGGCTCAGGGCCTGCGAGTGCAATTGTGAAACTCGGCCTTCTGTGATGCCCATGACTTCAGCAGTTTCACGCATATTCAGCTCATCAGTATAGTAGAGCGACAGTACCAGCTTTTCTCTTGGCGTCAAGCGCTCTATAAGCGGAGCAACCCGTTCCACAAGTTCCCGAAAGGCTGTATTGCGGTAGGGTTCGCCGCCGGGCTCCTGTCCATCGCCCGCAAGCGTGTCCTGAATGGAGTCCAAAGACAGCCAGAGCTGGTTTTGCAGGGCTTCAAGGCCCTGGCGCACATCCTGCAACGTAAGTCCGGTAATGTTTTGCAGTTCTTGCTCTGTGGCCTGCCGTCCATGCTCGTGTTCGACCTTGCGCATGGCCTCGTCCAGCACGCGCACACGTTGGCGCAATGAGCGCGGGAACCAGTCAAGCCTGCGCAGTTCATCCAGCATGGCGCCGCGGATGCGGCTTTCGGCATAGGTTTCAAAACGTATGCCGAGCTGTGGGCGAAACTTGCCCAAGGCCTCCATAAGGCCCAACGTGCCGGAACTGATGAGTTCTCCAAGTTCCACGCTGCGGGGCAGTTTGGCCTTAAGGCGCAGAGCCAGAAAGCGTATCTTGGGCGCATAGTGGCGCACCACAGATTCCTGCTCGGCCGGAGAAAAATTTTCCCAGGCTGTGGCCCCGGTTTCTAGCGCTTCCCAGGGGCAGGGCATGTGCGCTTGGGCTGTGCTGGCTTTCATGATGTTGTCCTTCCGGGTTGTTCCGGTGGTGCCTCTTCTACCCCGTGACACGTTGTGTGCCTGTTTACGTCGCTGCCCGCGCCCGCCAGGCTGGCCAGGACGTGTTGATCCACGTCAGGGTTGATATTTGGGCGGCCCGTCTGGCCCACCAGCCTTCAGCCAGGGGCGGAGTCCCGGGCAGTTGCCTGTTGCAGTGCTCTCACGGCTGTGCCGCGGGCGCCCGCCGTGGGGGGGAGCGCTGGTGTGGTTCGTCTGCCCGGTTTACCCGTGCGATCCGCCTGCGCGATCCGCCTGTACAATTCGTTTGCGCCATGTATTTGCGCGGTCATGCGCCAAAGCGGCGTCTTCAACCTTTGCGAAGGCATGATCCCAAAGGTACTCCGCTCTGGATCAGACTATCGTTGAAATGCCGCACATTTCAATTTCTCATTCTGCCGAAAAATGCGATTTGCGATAGCCGTTAGCGGGTCTTTGCCGCTACGGATGGCGACAGCGATTGCAACGAATAAACACAGCCGTTACGTATGCTGTCTTCAAGTGCAGTTTCCCGCGTCGCAACGGCTGAAGCCTTCGTCGCAACGGCTAAAGCTCAGCAGAATTCCCGCCACGTGGCGGCGCGCTGCGCTTTCGTGCAGGGCCAGAGCGTCTGTCCTTTTTCAAAGGTAAAATGTTCTAGCGGAACAGCAGTTTTTTCCAGAAAAACTTGATGTTGCCGTCAAGATTTTCCGGTACTTCCCATTGCGTGATGTTGCGCGCCAGATCCATGACAGCGCGCGATGCCGGGCCTTGCGGCTCGCTCACGCAGAAAGGCAGTTGCTGCACCACGGCCTTGCGCACGGCCGTATCACGGGGAATTACCCCCACAAGCTCCAGCGAAACGCCACTCAGAAAGTGGTCGCAGGCCTGATGCAGGCGCACGAACATTTCTTTGGCGACTTTCTGGTCCGGGGCCATGTTCACGCATACCCTGAAGCGTTCCACGCCGTGGTTGGTCTTGAGCACCTTGATAAGGGCGTATGCGTCGGTCAGCGATGTGGGTTCCGGAGTGAGCACCACCAGGCGTTCCTGGGCGGCCATGTTGAAATACAGCACATTGTCGCTGATGCCCGCGCCGGTATCCACGATGAGATAGTCAAGATCATCCTCAAGTTCGTCCACGGCGTCCAGCAATTCCAGTTTCTGCCCGGTGGAAAGGGTGAGCATTTCGCTCATGCCCGATGACGCGGGCAGGATGGAAAAGCCGTACGGTGTGGGAAAGAGAATGTCTCCCACGCTGGCCCCTTCATGAAACAGGTGGAAAATATTTTTCTGCGGGGTCAGCCCAAGGACAACGTCAACGTTGGCAAGGCCCAGGTCGGCATCAATGAGCACCACTTGTTTGCCAAGTTGCGCAAGGCATATGGCCAGATTGACCGAAAGGTTGGTCTTGCCCACGCCGCCTTTGCCAGAAGTGACGGAAAATACCAGGGGAAAAGTGCCGCTCATCAGTGTGCTCCGCATCGTTATGGCCGGGCTAGGCCGCCTGGCCGGGAAGTTGCCTTTTGAAGATCAGTCGCCAGACCAGCGGTTCGGTGGCTGGAGAAAGACTTTCTTTGAGTTCTGCGCCGTATGAGAGTGCCGATACGGGCAAACCTGCGGCCCACGCGACGTTGACTATACTACCAAAGCTCACAGCTTCGTCCAGCTTTGTCCATACCAGCGATCCCGGCCCGTCGCTCTTGTAACGCTTCAGAAACGCCTGAGTCTGCAAGGCGTCACAATATGGGGAAAGCGTAAGGTGGGTGGCGGCCGCGACATCGGCCAGGTCCATTGTTTCACGCCATTGCGCCAGTGTGGTGGACCGGTCAAGCCCCGGCACATCCACAAAAACCAGGTCCGCTTCGGCGGTGGCGCGCAGGGCGGCTTCCATTCCTGCCCTGTCAGGGGCTTCAAGATAGCTGAAATTTGAAAGTTCGGCCCAGTGGCGCAGGATGAGGCGTCCGCTGCCGCGTAGGCAGTCCGCGTTGATGAAGGCAATGCGCGCTTCTGGCCGGGCCTTGCGCCAGTGCAGGGCAAAGCGCAGGGCCGTGGTGGTTTTGCCAAAGCCGGAGGGCCCTGCCATAAGGTGCAGGCGCTGATCCCAGCCCGCCGGGCCCCATCCCTTGACAGAAACCATGCCGCACAGGCACTCCAGCACGGACGCGCCGGGCTGGGACATGAGGCGCTGATAGAGATCCACGGCCACAGCGTCAGAAATTCCTTCGCGCTGCAAATACTCAAGGGCGACACGCTGGCGGGGCGTAAGGCGCTCAAGCTGAATGGCGGGCTTCATGAGAGCAAAAAGCTGATTTTTGATCTGCTGCCATTCCTTGTGCCATTCCCCCCATCCACCGGGAACTCCACCAGCAGGCGCGCTGTTGTCTGCCTGGGGGCGCTCCATGCCCGCAGTGATCTCGTGGCAGACAACACCGTTTTTACGGTAGGTGCGGTTACCCAGGATTACGGCGTCGGGCCCCATTTCAGCCTTGATTCTTGCCAGAATCTCTTGCGATGCGGCGCCAGTGAACGTCTTTACCTGCATGGCCATTCCTTTGACTGACGGCGGTCGGGCCGCCTGTTATTGCCTTTTTACGCCGTTTGTTTGACGGCTTTCAGGATAAATGCAAATTAGGGGCCAACCTGAATCTCGCCTTGTGTCGTTTTTTCGGCTGCTTGCAACAAGAATTACATACCCGCGCCCTATGGCTAGGCAAAGCTTGCGTTTTGGGATATAGTTTATCCGCCCAAGGGCAAGTCAGGGTATTCCTGTCCCTGTGTGGCCATCGCACAGGCCTTCCAAATCGAGCCGGCTCCCGGCCCTGGCCTTGCGCCAGTTCATAAGTCTGACACTCTTCCAGAGCCGTTCGGCGCCGCGCCTTATTTATTCCTTTTTTCCTCCCGGGGAAATCTCATGTCTTTTGCCGATTTGGTAAACCAAAATGAATGCTGGAAGAATGTTTCCAGCGAGGAACCTCGACTGTATCCCAAGGGCAGTACCTTCTCAGACGACCATATGTATGTTCTTGTCAGCGGCAGGCTGCGCCTGACGGCGCTCGCCGCCAATGGAGGAGAAAAGATCATATGGTATCTTGGCGAGGGGTGCTGCTTCAATGAAAAGATTCTGTTTTTCAGCGGTAACGAAAATGTGCCATTGCCGCTGAACACAGCCGACTTTCAGTATGAGGCTGTGGAAAACTGTTATGCGCAGCGGTTTACCATGGAAGAAGTGCAGCGTATTGGCAAGGCGCGGCCCGACCTTTTGCTCAATCTTTGCCAGAGCTACAGCGTCAAGGTGGCGCTTCTGGCGCAGCAGGTGGTTTCATTGAGCGTTGAGCCGCACATTACAAGAGTGTGCAAATTTCTGGCGGCAAGGATAATACCCGGTTCCATTCCTCTGCGGGCCAGGCGTGATATGCCGCTTTTTGAAATGGCGGACCTGCTCGGCATGCACCGCATTACGCTGTACAAGGCCATGCGCGAAGCTCAATCCCGCGGGCTGCTGGGTTTTGACAAAAACAGCGATGAGGTAGTTATTCTTCAGCCTGAAACGTTTTTTTACGAGGCGTACGGCAACATGCCGGACTTCAAGTGCTGAGGTTTAGCCCTTTCAGAAGCTTTTGGTAACTGCCGGAAATATTTTTAAAAATATCTCTGTATTTGTAAAAGCACACGACCACGGTCGGGTCAAACAGCGTTCCTTTGTTGTCCATGATATACTGTGTGGACTGGGCATGGGACCAGGCGCTTTTATATACGCGCGCGGTTCTGGTGGCGTCGTATACGTCCACCACGGCCATTATGCGTGCGGAGCAGGGGATTTCTTCACCCTTGAGGTTGTAGGGATAGCCTGTGCCGTTCCAGCACTCGTGATGCGCACGCGCGATTTCTTCGGCGAACCTGAGGAATGTGGAGTCGGATACCCGACGCAGGCGATGCAGGAGTTCTCCGCCGTGCAGGGTATGGGTTTTGATGATGGCGAATTCTTCACCAGTAAGGGGCCCCGGTTTTTGCAGGATGTTATCCGGTATGTGTATTTTGCCGATATCGTGCAGAATTGCCGCCTTGCTCAACTCCTTTGCGTCCTGCCGCGTCAGATAGTCGGAAAAGTGGTTCTGGATCACCGCGTCTTGCAGCAAAACCTTTGTGTAATGGGCCACCCGCAGAAGGTGCCCGCCTGTTTCCGCATCCTTGAGGGTCATCAGTGAGACCATGCCTTTCAGGAACAGGCTTTTGGCGCGGGTCAGGCTGCTGTTCAGCCGCAGGAGCGACTTGCGGTTGTCGTGCGCGTCCAGCACCGCGCCAACGCGCACGGCCAACTCGCGGCTGAAGAAGGGCTGCACCAGATACTCCGTGGCGCCGGCCACGAAAGCGTTTATTTTGTCGGTACGGGTGGAAATGTCTGAAAGAACGATGACGGGAACCTTTGTCGGAAGGCCGGGTCCGCTCAGCCTGGACAGGAGCTGATACCTGTTTCTCCCCCGGATGTTGCGCCGGGGGAAAAACAGGACAAGGGGAGGATGCTGGACGGCGATGTCTTCCAGTGCCGCGTCCTCGCTTGAGTGGTGGATGAAATAGCACTGGGGCAGTGCCCGCTGCAGCTGAGCGACAAGTTTCTGAGGTATGCCGATGGACACGATGAGCGGCTTTTGCATTCCGACCCCCGGCTTGCGTTGTCTGTCGATCTGTCGCTATTTTTTCCGCAGGTCATTGACCAGATTCTTCAGGCCGTCGGATTGCTCAGACAGCTCCAGCACCGCCTGGGCGCACATGTGCATGGCCGTTGCTCCCTCGTCCGCCATGCGGTTGATTTCGTCCAGAGCCCGGGTGATCTCTTCACTGGCGGCAGACTGCTGTTCGGCCGCGGCCGCAATGCTGCGAACCTGGTCAGCCACCGCGGCCACATCCTCAACTATCTCCACCAGTGATTCGCCGGACTTTTCCACCAGCCCCACAGTTTCATTGAGTTCGTGGGACGTGCGTTCCGCAGCCTCTATGCTTTCTTTTGTGCTTTGCTGGATGCCGGATATGGCGTTGCCCACTTCCTTGGTTGCGTTCATGGTGCTTTCCGCCAGTTTGCGCACCTCATCGGCCACAACAGCGAAGCCACGGCCGGCTTCCCCCGCTCTGGCCGCCTCGATGGCCGCGTTGAGAGCCAGCAGGTTGGTCTGGTCCGCAATGTCGGAAATGACGGTCATAATGGTTCCTATGCCTTCCGCCTGATGCCCCAGAGATTCCATGTTCGTTTTGAGGTGGCGAGTGTCGGTCTGGACCTCGCCGATCGCTTCCACAGACTGGCGGACAATGGCTTCGCCCTTGAGCGCGTGTTCCCTGGCAAGGTTGGCTCCGCTTGCTGCGACGCCGGCATTGCGCGCCACTTCAAGAACAGTGGAGTTCATTTGTTCCATGGCGGTAGCCGAAGTGGCCACACGTTCCCGCTGGATGTCGGTTCCTCGCGTGGACTCCTGAATCTGTGTGGAAAGTTCTTCTGTGGCCGCGTAGAGTTTGTCGGTCACTCCTTCAATGCTTTCCGCCGTCTGCAAAATGGCCTGATGCCCCTTTTCGGCCACGGTCTGCGCGGCGTGAGCCTCTTCAGTGGCCTGCGCCGCCAGCTTGCTTTGTTCCGTGGCCCGTTGGCTCTGTTCCTCTGCTTCAGCAATGCGCTGGCGCAGGCTTACCACCATCTGCTCCAGCGCCGCCGCCAGTTGCCCGATTTCATCAGACCGTTGCATGCTGAACGTTTGGTCCAGGTTTCCCGAGGCCACGAGCGCGGCCTTGCTGGAAATGGTCGCCAGAGGATTGGCGATGGCCCGCTTGGTAACGAGGCCGTAGAGCGAGCCAAGCACAAGGGCCGCCGCCAGAAGTACGAGGCTGTATTTGCGGCCGTGTTCGTAAACCACAGTCGTCTCCGCCGCCCGTCTTTCAGCCTCGCCCATCATGGCCGTGCCCAGACCGGCCATCATGCTTTCAACCTTGTCGGCCTGCTCACGCATCTTGGTTATGTCGTCAAGCAGGGTCTCCACAGAGGCCATTTCACCTTTTGCCATAAGCTCTTTGTAGCCTGAATTCATGCTGTCAAAAGCCTGTTGCAGGTTTTTCAGCAGGTCCTTGTTTGCCGCGTCAGTGATGAGGGGCTCGATTTTTTTCAGGTTGTCATAAACCTGACCAGTGAACCTTTCATAATTCTGCACGTACCGCGAACGGACTTCCGGGGAAAAGAGGATGGAGTTGTAGAGCGCCCGGACAGAGGACAACATGGCTATATCCGCGTCTTTGGCACAGGCGAGGCCCTGCAGGTCCATAGCATACATGTTGTCGGCCTCGTCGCTCACGAGGTTGAGCTGACTGATTCCCCAAAAAGCGATGCCGGTCATGAAAAGCAGCAAAAGAAGAATCATTGCCGTGATTTTTGTTCCCACCTTCAGATTGGAGAAAAAATTCATCATGCCTCCTTTGACTGTAATCGTTTGGCGTGGCTTCAACGTTTTTGCAAACCGTTGCAACGCGGCGCTACGCAACGTTGCGGATATATGCCTGACTTCCTGAACCTCCAAAAACCAGTTGCCCATTGGGTCTTTTACCTGACATGAAACACTGCGCGAGCGGGCCAGGCGTGTGCACAGCGTTGGAGCATGCGTGGCGAAACTTTCGATGGCCTGCTCTTTCTGTGGCACTGGGAATCTCACTCCCGGATACCGGATAATTTCGGCAGTTTACGGTGATATATCACCGTAAACTAGCGAGAGCAAGACTGGTAGGGTATTTCGGTGAGAGGTAGAACATGCTGAAAAGTAATATTAAAAAAATAATGATCGCCAAGGGGGTGACGTATAAAGAGCTTGAGGAGAAGACAGGCCTGTCAAGTCAAACTATAACACGGGCGAGAAGTCATCTTATTTCAGAGTGCCGCATGTCGACACTTTGGAATATAGCACGAGCGCTTGGCGTCAGTGTGAAGGATTTGTTTTCAGAATAGATAACTGATCTAAGATATAAAATTGTATTGAATAACTTTTTCCATAAAAATATTTTTAACGTAGTGGCAAAGATATTTTTGTATAAATATAGAACAAATAGAATATATGAAGTGCTTATTAAGAAGATTGATATTGTCTTGTGGAGTGCAGATTGTGCAGCTTCGCAATTAAAAAATGTTTACTTTTTAATTAGAAAACTGAAATAGTATGGGGTTGTATATTATGAAAAAATTTTAACAACCCTTCATGCGGGAGCTTGCCGCAAAAAAAGCTGAAAGCCATGCAGGCTTTCAGCTTTTTTTGTGATGGTTTCAGCCGGAATCTGGATCAGGGTTCCATTGAAATGCGTAACAGTGCAATTTGTCATTCTGCCGGGAAATGCTATTTGCGTCACAACGGCTGAAGCCTTCGTCGCAACGGCTGAAGCTCGGCGGCATCCACGCCGTGTCGCGGCGCGCTATACTCTCGTGCGGCGTCAGAGCGTTTTACCTTTGAAAAAGGGTAAATGCTCTATTCGGCCGCGACGCTGCCCACCGCCTGCAGGCGGATGTCCGGCGGAATTTCAGCCTGTGAAATCACTGGCACCGAGGGCAGAAAGCGTGTGACCAGCTGGGCCAGGTGCGGGCGTATGATGGGATTCACCAGCAGCACGGGCTGACCGTCGGTACTGACGGCATTTTCCACAGCGGCGCTGATGTTCTGCACGAGCCTCTGGGCCGCTGCCGGGTTGAGTGAAAGAAAGGTCGCGCCCGTATCGGCCTGGCGTACGCCTTCCTGCACCATGCGTTCGGCATTGGGGGCCAGGGTGAGCACCGGCAGGGTGCCCTGGCTGTCCAGGTAGGGCCGCACGATGGAGCGGGCCAGCTTTTCCCTGACATATTCTGCCAGTATTTCGGGATTTTTGATGCCCGCGCCAAAGTCGCCCAGGGTTTCCACAATGGTGAGCATGTCGCGTATGCCCACATTTTCGCGCACCAGAAGTTGCAGCACTTTTTGCACAGCGCCAAGGGGCAGCACGCCGGGCACGAGGTCTTCCACAGCCTTGGGCGAGTGCCTGGCCACTGTGTCCAGCAGCCCCTGCACGGCCTGGCGGTCAAGAAAATCGGACAGATGGCGCTTGAACACTTCCGTCAGATGGGTGGCGATGACCGTGGCCGGGTCCACCACCGTGTAGCCGGCCAGCATGGCCTCTTCGCGCTGGCTGTCCGGTATCCAGAGGGCGGGCAGGTTGAAGGCCGGTTCGCGGGTTTCAATGCCGCTGATCTTGGTGGTCACGTTGCCGGGGTCCATGGCCAGAAAGTGGTCAACAAGGATTTCGGCCGAAGCCACCTGATTGCCCTTGATGAGCAGGGAATACTGGCCCGGCTTGAGTTGCAGGTTGTCGCGCAGGTGCAGCGAGGGGATGACCACGCCCATGTCCAGGGCGAACTGCCGACGAATGGAGCGTATGCGCGCGAGCAGGTTGCCGCTCTGCTCCTCGTCCACCAGAGGAATGAGGCCATAGCCCACCTCAAGTTCCAGCGTGTCCAGCGGCAGGAGGGCCTGCACTTCTTCGGGGGTGTCGGCTGTGCCGGAACCGGCCGCGGCCTTCTTTTCTTTCTTTTCTCTGGCCTGGTCGTCGGCTTCGTTTTTGTCCGTGAGGCGGGCCACCGTGAAGATAAGGGCGGAGATGACCAGAAAGGGTATGGTGGGCAGCCCGGGAACAAGGGCGAAAAGCAGCAGTACGGCCGAGACCATCCTGAGCGCCCGGCTGTTGAAGGTGAGTTGCGCCAGAAACTCTTCGCCCATCTTGGCTTCGGAAGCGGCGCGCGACACCAGCAGGCCTGTGCCCGTGGACACGATGATGGAGGGAATGGTGGAAACCAGGCCGTCACCGATGGTCAGCAGGGAATAGGTGGTGAGGGCGGTGTTCCAGTCCATATCCTTCTGCACCATGCCGATGATGATGCCGCCGACGATATTGACCAGGGTAATGAACATGCCCGCGTTCACGTCCCCGGAAACGAATTTGCACGCACCGTCCATGGCGCCGTAAAAGTCGGCTTCCTTGCGCAGCCCGTTACGGCGGGCCGTGGCCTGTTCCTCGTCAATAAGTCCGGCGTTGAGGTCGGCCTCAATGGCCATCTGTTTGCCGGGCATGGCGTCCAGGGTAAAACGCGCGGCCACTTCGGCGATGCGCGTGGTGCCCGCCGTGATGACCACCTTGTTGAGAATGAACAGAATCATGAATATGACCGCGCCCACAACGTAGCTGCCGCCCACGACGAATTCGCCGAACGCGCGGATGACCGATCCGGCCGCGTCCACGCCCATGTCGCCGTTGAGCAGGATAAGGCGGGTGGCGGCCACGTTGAGCGACAGCCGCAGCAGGGTCGTCACCAGCAGCAGGGAGGGAAAGATGGTGAACTCCAGCGGGGAGGTCATGAACATGGTGGTGATGAGCACCAGCAGGGCTATGGAAATGCTCACGCAGAGCATGATGTCCAGAAAGAAGGTGGGCAGGGGCACCAGCATGACAAAAAGGATGATGACCACGCCCGCGGCCAGCATGATTTCGCCATTCTTGGAAAACCTGCTGTAATCCAACTTCGGTATGCTTGCAGCAGCCATTTTTCTGACACCTCGCTTCTGCGCCGCAACAGTATGCGAGCGCCTGAAAAACTATGAATTATGCACTCTTGGCTTGAGCTTCCAGATGGCGGCCAATACTGTGGCCACAGCCTTGTACAGCTCTTCGGGGATCATGTCGCCCACCTCGGCTGATTTATACAAAGCCCGTGCCAGAGGCACATTTTCGCGGATGGGCACGTCGTTTTCGCGGGCGACCTGCTTGATTTTTTCGGCCAGGTGGTCCGCGCCCATGGCCACAACGACCGGGGCCGGGGCCTCCGTGGCGTTGTAACGCAGGGCAACGGCTATGTGCGTGGGGTTGGTGATGACAACGTCGGCCTTGGGCACGTCCTGCAACATGCGCTTGCTCATGGCTTCCATCATCTTTTTGCGCTGCTGGCTCTTGACCGCGGGGTCGCCGTCCGCCTGCTTCTGCTCGTCCTTTACCTCGTCCTTGGTCATCTTCATATTTTCTTTGTAGGCGTAGCGTGACTGCCACACGTCAAAGGCGGCAATGATAAGAATGGGGATAAGGGCATAGCTCGCCAGCTTGAAGGCCATCTTCAGCATGTATATGGCCACGCCTTCGGTGGTGGAATAATACATTGGAAGAAAATTTTCGTATTCCTTGTAGATGATCCAGGCGGGAATGACGGACAGAATAATGGAAAACATCAGGCTTTTAATGGTGCGCAATATCGTTTGGGGTGAGAACAGCATCTGTTTGATGCCCTTGAAGATATTGAAGCGCTGCAACTTGGGCTTGAAAACCTTGGTGGTCCACAGCTTGCCCACCTGAAGGCGCTGGGCCAGCATGCTCAGAAAGGCCAGCGTGAGCAGGACGGGCATGGTGATCTTGCATATCTCCACCATGAGGTCCAGCGTCAGGCTGTAGACATTTTCGGGGTTGGGGTCGAACTCCCAGGCGTGGCTCAAAAAGTGGCGGAATATATTTTTAATTTCTTCGCTCATGGGGCCTATCCATGCGTAAAGAATGGACATGCCGCCAAGAAGACTCACAGCCTTGCCAAGCTCCTGCGATTTGGGAACATTGCCCTCGGCGCGCTGTTTGTTGATGCGCTTTGGGGTGGCTTTTTCTGTTTTGCTGGGGTCTTTCTGCGTACCAAACATGCCGTATCCGCCGTCGTTTTATTGGCGCGGTTCCGGGGAGGGGCCGCGCCATACGCATTGAGCAAAAAGCGTGCCCGCAGGCCCAGTGACGCCCGTCGGGCAGCGCCGGAGCCGGAAACGGCGGGCTTGAGGGCGGGGGACAAGACGTGTATGTGCAGGGGGTACGTTGCGTGGCTGTGCGCAGGCTTATGCCGCGCAATGCCTGGAAGTTGTTTGTCCTGAACTGTTCTGGCGGCCGCGTGGGCAGCGCTCGCGTAAAGGCGGGGCGTGGGTACCCGCGTTGTCAAACGCCGTACTGGGCGCGCCGTTGCACACAGAGCGGCGCGACGGCGCCTGCCAAAAGCCGAAACTGCATGGTTGCCTGGCCAGCCCATGCCCATATTGAGGAAGACATGTTTTACGGGTGGAAAATCAGCCTGCTGTCCATGAGTGGCAATTTTATGTTGCAGGGCAGCGTGCTTTACTGCATGAACGCTTTTATGGAGCCCCTGTGCGAGGCCTATGGCTGGACGCGCGCGGAACTCAACGTCAGCATGGCTGTGGCCGCGCTTGTGGGGCAACTGGCCATGCCGGTGGCGGCTTCGCTTTCCACACGTTTTTCATTGCGCCGTCTTATGACCTGGGGGGCGCTTGTGGGCGGTGTTGCCACCATTCTTCAGGGTATGACGGGCAATATGGCGCTCTTTACCCTGCTGTTCACCATTGCCTGGAGCGCCACCCAGATATGCGGCGGCGTGGTGGGCAATGCTCTGGTGAGCAACTGGTTCTATTATTTTCGCGGTCGGGCCTTTGGCATCGCCAACGCGGGCACATCGCTGTCGGGCGTTGTGCTGCCTCTGGCGGCCATGATGCTGATCAACCATTTTGACGTGAGCGCAGCCTATCTCGTGCTCGGCCTGCTGACCTGCGCGCTGGCCCCCCTGGCCTGGGCGTTGGTGCGCGATACGCCGCAGGCCATGCATATGCACCCGGACGGCAGAAGGCACGACCCCCCGGTGAGCCGCAAGCGGCACACGCCGGACACATCCTTTGCAGGGCTTTTGCATTCGCCCCGCGCCTATTGCATGGGAGTGGCCTTCGGTCTGGCTCTCATGGTCAGCTCGTCGGTCATGAGCCAGATGAAGCCCCGGTTTGTGGATCTGGGCATTGCGCCCTATCCGGCCATGCTGCTGGCCTGCTCCGCTGCGCTGTGCGCGGCCCTTGGCAAGTACGTGTGGGGCTGGGCCTGCGACCGGTTCACGCCCCTGACCGCCGTCCATGTCATTATGCTGGGCAGCGCCGTAAGTCTGTGCCTGGGCTTTCTGCCGCCCAACGTGTGGACAATGGCCGTCTTCAGCATCAGCTTCGGCCTGTGCGTGGGCGGATTGTGGACAGTGCTGCCCGCCGTGGTTTCCTATTACTATGGCAGCGGCAATTTTTTGCCATCGTACAGGTTCGTGTCCATCTTCATCATGCTGCGCTGCGTGGGATACCCCATCATGGGCTATTCCTATGAACTCACGGGCGGCTATGGGACTGCGGATAGTGTTTTTGTGGTTTTTTTGCTGCTTTCGCTGGGATTGAGCCTGTACCTGCGTGAACGCGACGCCGTGGAGGGCGCTGTACGTCGGCGCAGGATTTAGAGCATTTTCACTTTGAAATTGCTCTGGCGACTGCGTGAGCAGGCGCCCGCAACGAAGGCGTAAGCGCAATTTATTTGCGCTGTTAAGCGTCGGAGCATGCGTGTCTTAAACTTTGAGAATGTCCATTCTCAAAGTTAATTTGGTCTAGGGAATCGCTGATTTATTCCGTTTGGCGGCGTTGCTTCACTTTTTTTGAAACAGTCGAGGACGGAAGAGTCTACTCCTGCTTCAAAAAAAGATCGCGCCTTGCCAAACGAAATAACTGCGCGTTTCCAGGGGGCTCTTTACTCAGTGCTTCCTTAGAGCATTTTAACTTTGAAAAAGTGTAAATGCTCTAACGCTGCACGAAAGTGCCGCGCGCCACAGCGTGGCGTGGATTCAGCCCTTACATCCGGCCTTTGTGCCCGCCCGCACTTTCGGCCCCGTGTTCGCCCTCGCTCTCGGCCTCCTGCCACCACCAGCCCGCCCGCTCACAGAGCAGGTCAATGTCGCCAGCGGCGGCGAGATTGAGCATCTGCCGGTACTGTCGCACGGCTTCATGGCTGTGGGCGTTGGCTTCAAACAGCCCGGAGAAGAGCCGGGCGTCCTCGGTGAGCATCTTGCGGGCCGCGACCTGCCGTCGCCGAAAGGACGGCGTAAGAAAGGGCAGCAGGTCATCCTGCCCGGCCAGCAGGGCAAAATAGGCCAGGCTGGTGATAAAGTTCATGTTCTGGATGCGGGCCATGGCCTTGTCGTGCTTTTCCGCCGAGGTTTGAAAGGTTCGGCAGCCGAGGTCAGCAAAAAAGCCTTCAACCAGGGCCAGGTGTTCCGGCCCCGCATGATGGCCCGGAGTGATGGCCACGGGCAGATCGGCGTCAGCTTCCGGGCTGGGGCCGAAAAGCGGGTGCGTACCCACCACAGGCCCGTCCCAGAGGCGTTCCATCTGGCGCAGGGGCTGCTCCTTCACGGAGGTGATGTCCGCCAGCACCGCCGTGGGCGGCAAATGGGGACAGACCGCGGCGGTCACATCGTCAAACACGGCGGCGGGCACGCATATGATGGCCATGGCCGCTCCGGCGCAGGCATCCGCCAGTTTTTCCGGCGTAAGGGGCACGTCCGCTCCGGCTATGGCAAGGCCGGCAGCCTGGGCGCGCTGTATGATCATGGCTCCCATGCGTCCCTGTGAGCCTATGATGACGGTTTTGCCCCGAGCGTGAGCGGGCGCGTTCTGGCGCGTCCCGCGCCCTTCGGCCCGTGTGGTCTGAGTTTCTGTTTGCGGCTGTACGGTTGGCCCTGTTTCCTGGACCGCACCTGAATGCTCTGTCATGCCAAGCGCTCCCAGACGTTCCAGAACTGCGGAAAGGATTTGCTGACCACAGCGGGGTCATCCAGGCGCGAGCGCACCGTGGCCTCGGGCAGGCACAGGTCCAGCAGGGCCAGGGACATGGCGATGCGGTGGTCGTTGTGGGCCGACAGGCTTTGTCCCTCGGGCAGGACGGGGTGATTGGGCTTGCCGTTGTTGCGGCCGCCCAGGCCGTTGACAAGTATGCCGTCCGAAAGTTCGTCCACAATGACGCCGGTTTTGGCAAGTTCCGTGGCAGGGGCCTTGATGCGGTCAGATTCCTTGTGGCGCAGGTGGGCCACATTGCGAACGCGCGTGGACCCCTGGGCAAAGGCCGCCAGCATGGCCACCGTGGGTACAAGGTCGGGGCAGTGCCCCATATCCAGGTCCACGCCGTGCAGGCGGGAGGGGTACACCGTGACGGCTTGCGGCTCAACGCTGACCCGCGCGCCCATTTTTTGCAGAATTTCCAGCATGGCGCGGTCGCCCTGAAGGGAATCGGCCCGCAGACCTTCCACGCGCACGGGACGGCGGCCCAGAGCACCGGCGGCCAGCAGGTAGGATGCGCCGGACCAGTCGCCCTCCACCGTGTATTCGCCCGTCTGGTAGCGGCCGGGATGCACGGTGACGCGCAAACAGCCGGGCCGGGCTTCGGCAAGCTGACGCCACGCGCCGTCGGGCAGTGTCTGCCATGCGGCTTCGGCGTCGGGTCGGGTCTGCACCTCAAATTTGATGCCGTAGTCCGTCAGGCATTGCAGGGTCAGGCCCACATAGGGCCAGGACACGGCCTTGCTCCCGCCAAGAGACAGGGTCAGGGGCGAAGGACCCATGGGCGCGGCCAGCAGCAAGCCTGAAAAATACTGGCTTGAAATATCCATGCCCAGTTCCACCATGCCGCCGCAACGCTCCGGATCAAGGCCGTCGGCGGTGATCACGCAGGGGGGGCAGTCGGGCTTTTCTTCAAAAACGGTTTTGGCCCCAAGGGTCGCCAGGGCATTGGTAAGCTCGGCTATGGGCCGCTCGTGCATGCGCCCCGCGCCGTGGATGCGAAACACGCCGTGCCCGGCGGCCAGTACGGCCGTCAGCAGACGACAGGTGGTGCCGGACTCCTCCACGTCGCAGGAAAGAGGCGCTGCGGCCGTGCCGCCCGAAGGCCTGCCGTTCATCCCCGTGACGCGCCACGCCCCGGAAGAGGCCGTGCTCTCGGGCAGTTCTTCCATCTTCGCGCCGGCGGCGCAAAGAATGGCGCGGGTGCGTTCCAGGTCGCGGCTTTCAAGCGTATGGCGCACAATGGACGTGCCGTGGGCCAGGGCCGCACCCATGAGGTAGCGGTGCGAAACCGACTTTGAGGCAGGCGCGGTGACCGCCACTGTTTCCGCTGTGCTCGTGACGCCCGCCTTGCTGGCGGCGGCCACGGTATCCTTGGTCTGGTTCATGATTCTTGCTGCTCCGATTCTTCCGTATGAAGGTCAAGGCGGTCCAGTTGCGGGCCCATGGGGTAGCTGCCCAGAATGCGAAAACTGGTACAGGCCTCGTGCAGTTTTATCAGCAGGCTTGCGTAGCGTGGATCTTCCAGATCGCTTTCGACATCGGCGAAGAACACGTACTTCCAGCACTGGCCGCGCAGGGGGCGCGACTCCAGCTTGCGCATGTTGATGTCGTGCCTGGCCAGCAGGTCCAGCACGTGCGAAAGCGCCCCTGCCTTGTCCGGCAGGGTGAAGAGCAGCGAGGTCTTGTCCGCTCCGGAGTGGCCGGGCTGCGGGTTCTGCGTCTTGTTGCCGACTTGCCCTCCGCTGACCTTGGGGCCGATGATGACAAAGCGCGTCCAGTTGCCGGGCTCGTCCTCAATGCGGCTGGCAAGAATGCCAAGGCCCATGAGGTCGGCCAGCTTGCCGTGCCCGATGGCGGCGGCGTGCCCCTGATCAGGCTGCGCGGCCCGCTGGGCCGCTGCGGCGGTGGACTCCACCGGCACCAGCCCGGCGTTGGGCAGATGGGTGCGCAGCCATCCGCCGCACTGGGCCAGGGGCTGCGGGTGCGAATACACCGTGCGCACGGCGGCCAGGGAAGGCGCGTTGCTCAAAAGGCAATGGGATATGCGCGAAAAAAGCTCGGCCTGAATAAAGACGTCGTGCTTGAGAAAAAGGTCAAAGCTCACGCCCACAGTGCCTTGCAGGGAGTTTTCAAGCGGAACGACGCCCAACTCGCAATTGCCCGAAGACACTTCCTCAAAGACCTGCGTCAGGTCGTTGCAGGGGTGAAACGTGGCCGCGTGGCCCAGATATTCCACCCCGGCAAAATAGGAAAACGTGCCTTCAGGGCCAAGATAGGCGACGTTTTGCGGGCGCTGCAAGGCGCGCGAGGAAGAAAAAATCTCGCGCCAGATGGCCCGCAGGTGGTCTTCGGGCAAGGGGCCGGGGTTACGGGCGGCCAGACTGTCCAGCACTTCCTTTTCACGCACGGGTTTGAAGATGATGCCGGGCACGTCGGCCTTGATGTGCCCGACCTCGCGGCTCAGGGCCGCGCGGCGGTTGAAAAGATGCAGCAGATCCTGATCCACCGTGTCGATTTCAGTGCGGATGGCCGAAAGGCGCTCCTCGGCATTGCCGGGCTGCTCTTGGCCCCCCGTGTTGTGCCGGGCGGCGTCGGGCCAGTGGCTGTTGCTGCCGTCCATGCTAAACCTCCCGGATGTCTTCGCGCACGCGCATGCCAAAGTGACGGCCAGCCTCGTCCAGGCGGCAGAGCACGCGGTCGCCGGGCTTGAGGCCCACGACGCTCACGGCTTCGCCCTCTGGCGTGGTCAGGCGGATGGTCTCTGCATTTTGCAGAAAAACAGCGCCAGTCTTCACGCCGTCTTCGGTCTGCACCTGCGCCTCCACCAGCAGCATGGGGCGCACTTCAATCTTGACCCGCCCAAGGGTGGCCACGCTGGTTTCCCCGGTATAGTCCACAATAAGCACTTCCTGCCCGGCTCTGAACTCGCCAAGGTAGGTGGTCTGGTCGCCTGGCAGGCGCACATAGGCGTGCACGGCTCCGGCGTTGACCCTGAAGGGGCGCGCGGCCACGTATTCGTTGTGTTCGGTTTCGGCGTGCACAAGAAAGGTGAACGCGCTCGAGTTGCCCACCAGCATGCCCTGGCCCTTGCGCAACAGCGAAAGAGTGTCGGCGCAGACGCGGTGCCCCAGGCCGACGGACTCCACACGGGTGACCACGCCGGGCAAAAGCTCTTCACGGGTGCGGGCCATCTTGCATTGGGCCACGATATCCTTGAGATCCGACACGGCCTCTCTGGATACAACAATGCCCGCCACACCGCGTTCCAGAATTCCTGCGGCAAGGCGGGCCTCGTCCAGCGTTCCGGCCTCGGCCAGCACACTGTCGCTCTGCGCCAGAAGGTTCTCTACAGGTATCACCTCCCAGCCGCGAGCCAGCACCACGCGCTCCCCGGCCAGCAGCCTTTGCAGCACGGCCTCTTCATCAGCCTTGGCATTGAGTTCCACCATGGGCGTTTCTTCGGCGGCCCACACGGTGCAGCGCGAAAGACCGGCCACCTGCTGCACATGCTCGCGGGGCACGATGACGCCGTCCACGCCGGACTCAAGGGCCAGCGTTACGTCGCCTTTGTCGAAGGGAGTGCAGTTGAAGTAAATGCGTGACATGCCTATTCTCCCACAATGGTCATGGCCTGATCCACAGAGGCGTTTTCGTGGACGATGGCGCGCAGGGACTTGACGAGAGCCACGCGGTTGGGATGCTGAAAAACGTTGCGGCCCACGGAAATGCCCGCCCCGCCCGCCTTGACGGAGTCGGAAACCATCTGGAGTATCTGGCGGGTGGATTCCATACGCTCGCCTCCGGCAATGACCACGGGCACGCAGCAGGAGGAGACCACCTCGGCAAAGCTGTCCACATCGCCGGTGTAGGGAACCTTGACGATGTCCGCGCCCAGTTCCACGCCCACACGGGCGCAATGGGCCACGATGTTTTTGTCAAAGCCGTTCTGGATATGCGGGCCGCGGGCGTACATCATGGCCAGCAGCGGGATATGCCAGTTGTCACAGGCTTCGGCCACACGGCCAAGGTCGGCCAGCATGAGACGTTCGTTGGGGTCGCCCAGGTTGACGTGCACAGAGACGCAGTCCGCGCCGTGCTTGATGCCTTCTTCCACCGTGCCCACAAGGGTCTTGGTGTTGCCGTTGGGCGTCAGGGCGGTGGAGGCGGAAAGATGGACGATGAGGCCGATGTCCTTGCCCGCGCTGCGGTGGGAGCAGCGCACAAGACCCTTGTGCATGAGCACGGCGTCCGCTCCGCCGAGGGCCATGTCATTGACGGCTTCCCGCATGTCCACGAGGCCGTCTACAGCGCCGATGGTAACGCCGTGATCCATAGGTACGATAATGGTGCGACCGTTCTCACGATTGATGATGCGTTCCAGGCGGACTTTTTTGCCAAGGTACATGGCTTGCTCCTTTCAGTTGCTGTGCTGCGTAATGCAGATCAATTACATACTGCCTGTAGCCATGGACCGCGCGGCTGATGACATTTTTGTGCCCGGCTGCCCATACAAGAAAAGGGCCGCCGGCGGTTTGCCTGCGGCCCTTTGAACTTGCTAACTTGTCTTTTCGCGTCAGCGAAGCTCCCGACCACAGGCATCCATAAAATACGCAAAAAAATACCAGCTATAAAAGCTAGCGGCGTATGAGGAGGTGTGGTTGGAAGAAATGCGCTGCATAACAAAAATCCTTTTAAAAAACTTCTGAAAAACAACTACGCCTGTTGGGCGTGGGGTGTCAAGAATATTGTTGAAAAAGAGGCATATTTTTTTATTATGCTGATTTTATTTCTTATTTTTATTATCTGAAGGTTCATTTTCCGCGTGAGCCTGAGGGGCAGCGGCGGGGGCAGGGGCCGAGGCTGCTGCGGCGTCGCGCGCGGTCTGGGGCCGCAACTTGCGGGTTTCAAGCCGCTTGAGCACAAAGTCGGCGGGCTTCATGTCTTCCGGCACGGCGTCCAGGCTGAACTCTGCCCGGCCCAGGGTGCGGTGCCCCCCGGCCTGCCCCACATCATAGAAACACGCGTCGGCCAGGCGGCCAATGTCCCTGGCTCCATCGCCACGAAAGATGACGATGACGGTTTTGCCCACAATGCCGCTGACCGCGATCCACTTGAGCCCGTGAACACGGGTGAAGAAGTCCGCCACGGCCACCAGCAGATCGGCGCTGTTGACCTCATTGAGCCAGGCAAAGGCCCCGCTGCCCCGGCAGTCCGTAAGGCCGCGGAAGGCCCGCGAAAAAAGCGGCAGCCATTCGCGCAGGTATTCGCTGCGTATGATGCGGCGCAGGAGGTTGTTGTCCGCATGGCGCGACAGCCACTGGTAGGCGCGAAAATCGTCCTCATCGCCCGACCGTTCAAAAGCCGCCGTATCCGTGCGGATGCCGTAGAGCAGGGCTGTGGCCAGCCGGGGGCTGGGCCGCAGGCGCAGGGCCTGAAAATACCGCGTCATGATGGTGCTGGTGGCGCCAAGCCCCGGGCGTATGTCGCAGAAGGAGGGATGCACGGGCGCAACCGCCCCGCCATTGGTCGGCGGCAGGGGGTGGTGATCAATGATGCAGTCGAAGGGTATGCCCTGAAATGCCTTATGGTGGTGTGGTTGCGAATCCACAATGGCAAAG
Source organism: Desulfovibrio simplex (assembly GCF_055387835.1). Taxonomy (NCBI): domain Bacteria; kingdom Pseudomonadati; phylum Thermodesulfobacteriota; class Desulfovibrionia; order Desulfovibrionales; family Desulfovibrionaceae; genus Desulfovibrio; species Desulfovibrio simplex. The sequence continues at coordinate 2,627,191 of NZ_AP042377.1, read as the reverse complement.
CGCGTGTACTGGTCGGCTTTTTCGGGCTGCCATGCGCGCACGGGGATGCGCAGATACCGTATCATGGCCAGATTGTCGGGCCGGGTCACTTCATTGACGCGGGCGATGTCGGCATTGTGCACCTTGGGCAGAAGAATGCGCTTCAAGGCCATGGCCGAGGCCAGAGCGTCAGGGTCGGCATTGATGAGAATGCACCAGCGGTCATCTTTGTCCAGATTCTGTCGCCACTCCTTCATATGGGCGACAACTTCGATATTGGGCAGCATTATTGTGGTCATCCTCCGGGGGACTGGCCCCTGATTATGCGGCAGCGCGGTTTTCATTTTCTGGCCGTTAGAGCATTTTCACTAGCGATGCTGTCGCCATCCGTAAGGCTTCTTCGTCGCCTAACGGCTGCCGCTTGAAATTGCTCTGGCTACTGCGTGAGCAGTCGCCCGTAGCGAAGGCGTAAGCGCAATTTATTTGCGCTGTTATGCGCCGAAGCGAGCGTGTCTTGGACTTTGAGAATGGACATTCTCAAAGTAAATCTGCTCTAGGGACTTTTCGGGCCAGCTGCCATGTCACCGGGATTCGCCCGCAAGGGCCGCCAAAACAGGCAATGAGGCCGAGAGGCCGTCCCAGTTGAAAACTTCAACCATGTGGGTGGCTGTTGACGGCGCGTCAGCCATAAGGCTCTGCGCGATATGCCGCTGCTCCGGCGTAAGGGCAGTGAGCGGCAGATGCCGGTCGCCGCTGCCCGGAGCGCTCCAGTGCAGCATGGCCGCCTGGCGCGGCAGTGCGGAGTGCAGCAATCCTTTTTGAACATAGCCCAGGAGGTGCCCTACGTCCAGACAAAGGCCCAGGCCGTGGTCTGCGAGGAAGCTGCCGCCGAGACAGAGCACATCACTGTGCGCCACATTTTCCAGCAGCAGGGGCGGCGCGGCATGCTCCTGCGCGTGCCAGCGGTTCGCAAAATCCGCCAGCATGCGGCGTTGCAACGCGGGGGACCCCTCGGGCGGGTGCAGCACGGCGGCCCGCAAGGTCATGTGGGGCACAAGGGTGGTAACCCTGTCAAGCACGGCCAGAGCCAGCCGGGCGGGCTCGCGGGCCGGGTGGGCCGTGCCTGCGGCCACGCGGGCGGGCCAGGGCAGGTCCACGGGCAGGTGGGCATGCCAGCGCAGGGGCAGATCGGCAAGGGCGGCGGGCAAATCGTCCGGCCCATAGTCCAGGCAGCCGCGCGTTTCAAAAAGGCACAGGCCCACCTCATCCACCTTGTGGGCCAGAAACAGGGCGTTGTCGGCGACGTTGGCGGCAATGACGAAGGACGGAGCGGCGATGCGGCCCCCAAGCCTCTGCCCGCCGGAACGCTCCGGCGCGGGGCATGTCTCTGCCCCGGAGCGGGGCGGCCGGGAATGATCAGGCATGGCCGCGATTATGCCCCGTCAGCAGACGTTCAATGCCTGCCGCGTTGCGGATGGGATGAAAAAGGGCCGCTGCCGTGGCGGCGGCTTTTCTGCCCGCCAGTTCAAGCACCGCGGGGTTTTCAGCCATGCGCGCCAGAGCGGCGGCCAGGGCGTATTCGTTGCCCGGCGGCAGCAAAAGACCGTTCTCGCCATGCCGGATAAAGCCTTCTTCTGTGCCGGTGGCAATGACCGGGCGTCCCAGCGAAAGGGCCTCAATGATGTCCCGCGTCCACGGATGGCCGGCGCCGTCCGGCTTGACCACGCAGTGCATGGACAGCATGGCTTCCTCCACATTGTCGGTCCAGCCGTGCAGGCGCACAACGTCTTCAAGCCCCGTACGCGCCAGAAAGGCCATAACCTGCTCCACAAGGGGATGATCCGTCCTTGTGGCGTCCACGCCGTAGAAATGGACTTCAGCCCTGAGGGCGCGCAGAACCGTCGCGGCCTCAAGGCAGGCATTCAGCAGGATGTCGTGCCCTTTTTGCGGGCGCAGTTCACTGAAAAAGCCAAAACGCACGGGCGGCGCCGGGGGCAGGGGGTGAAAGCGCGGCGGCTTCATTGGAGAATTATATATGATACTGTGCGGAATGCCCCACCGGGCCAGTTGGCGGGCTTCCACCGGGCCGATGGCTGCCGCCGCGTGAAGGTGCTGCCGCAAGAACACGCCCGTGGCGTCCAGTTCCGGCGATTCCTCCAGCACCACTTCACGGGCGATGAGCACTTTGCGCTGTTCTGGAAAGAAAGGGATGAGGCTTGTACAGGGAAAACCGTTAAAGCAGACGGCCTCGGCCCAGGCGGACAAGGTTTGCGGCAGGCCCGGGGCCGAGGGCAGCCCCTGCGCGGTGGCTTCAGGCGGCGCGGCGCAACCCGCGTAAACAAGTCTCAGCGACGGATGGGGAAAAACATGTACAGGGATGCCCAGGGCCGCGTAGTTGCCCAGAGCTGCCTTGGACGGATCGGGAGGCAGCATGCTGAGCACCTGTATGTCGTGCCGGTGCGACAATTGGCGGGCCAGCACGAACAGGCTGCGGCCGGAGCCGCCGTTATCTATGGCATGGGTACAGAAGAGCAGGCGCATGGATTCTTCCATTATCACTTGGTAATAATTCAATGAAATCAGCGCGGTCCTGACGCGGGGCCGCTCTGGCGGCAGGGAATCTCCAACAAGGGGAATGGGCGGAGCGGCGGGGAAGCGGGCCAAGGCCCGCTCCTCGTTTGGCAATTATGAAAACACTGATTAGAGCATTTTCGCATTGAGAATATCTATTCTCAATGCTTCCAAGACGCCCGTTCCGGCGTTTAACCGCGCAGGTAAACTGCGCTTACGCCTCCGCGGCGGGCGTCTGCTCCCGCATCCGCCAGAGCAATTTCAAAGAGAAATTGCTCTAAAAGAGCCTCCTGGAAACGTGCAGTTATTCCGTTTGGCAAGGCGCGATCGTTTTTTGAAGCAGGAGTGGACTCTTCCGCCCTCGGCTGTTTCAAAAAAAGTGAAGCAAGTCCGCCAAACGGAATAAACCAGCGTTTCCTTATATCAGTTTGCTGCTCTGCCAGCCGTGTTCTTTGGCGGCGGCTTCAGCCTTGGGGCCGCCCAGCACGCAGATGTGCCCGGTTTTGGCGGCCTCTGCCAGCACTTCGGAAAACTCGCGAAAATGCTTTTCAGTGGTGGAAAGGATTTCTTCACGCATGATCGCGCGGGCGGCGTCCGTATCGTTGGTGAGCCAACGGCTCAGGGACTGCGCGCCCTTGGCGTCGGGCAAAAGGTAGCTGTCCAGGTCGCCAATGGCCCCCACGATGGCCTGGGTCAGTTGGGCCTTGTCCGGCGCGAAGCCGCGCAAAAATTCGGCCATGCCGTCAAAAGCCTCAAGGGTGGCGTCCACGTTGGGGTCGCGGTAGGAGGCGCACACCAGGGTGCCGCCCATGCGGTCCAGGTTGCAAAAGGCCCCGTACGCGCCGCCGCGCACGCGCACGCGTTCCCACAGGTAGCCCATGCGCAGATAGCGCAGGATAACACTGGCCGAGCCGTGGTACACATAGCCCTGGTCATAGATGTTGGCGGCCTTGCCCACATAGTTGATCTGGGCCGGAGCGATGAAGGCTTCGGCTGCGGGCAGGCTCATGGGGGCTTCACCAATGTCGCTGGCAGCGCCGGGGCGAACCGGCGGCAGGGCCTGAAGCAGCTGGCGCGCCTGGGTTTCGGCCAGAACAAGGCCAGACGCCTCGGCGGTGCAGTCAAAGATCGCGCCGGGCCGGGCCACGATACGGGCGCGCAATTCTTCCAGGTCGGCCATGAGCGTCTGCGGTTCCTTTTCAAGGCGTTCGAGCATGGAACGCACGCTTTCAAGGTAGCTCAGGCCGGAGGTGCGCTCGGCCAGAGCGCCCGCCCCGGTGAACCGCGCCCGCAGGCGGGCGCTGACCGCCGCATGGCCCGCGGCCTGAAGGGCGTTTTCCATACGCGCCTTGGCTTCCAGAAGCATCTGGCCCAGGCGTTCTGCAATGACCGTCTGATCCGTGAGGGGCTCCAGAAGGATTTCCTGCATGATGGCGAAGAGGTCCGGCAGCTTGTCGTAGACGGCCTTGCCGGAGACGCCCAGATAGCTCACGGTATGGCGGCTTTCACGCACGGTTCCCAGCAGGGGGTCGGCTCCCACGCCGCCGGTTTTGGCCGCCATGAGCGCGCCAAGTTCCGTAAAATCACGGCGCGCGGTGCCCATTTCGGTCAGGCAGCGGGAAAACAGGGGCAGCAGGGGCACAAGGCGGTCAGGCACATTGGCCAGGGGCAGCAAGAGGGTCGCGTAGGCTATGCCGCTGGTGGGCAGTTCATGGCTCAGCGCGGGTTCCGGCAGTTCCACAATGTTGCGCGGTATGGGCGCATTGTGGCGCGGCAGATCCTCAAGCCCCAGGGCGGGGATGCTGGCGAGGGCCTCGGGGCTGTCGGGCGCGCTCTGCACTTCCTCAAGCCGCAGGGTGTCAGACGCCATGGCGGCGCGGGCGTCAGCGTCGGCGGCTGCCTGCACGGCGTCCACACGGGCCTTTTCGGCCTCTTCGCGGGCCTTGCCAAGGTTTGTGTCGGGCAGCAGCACGACAACCGCGCGGTGCTCGTTGTTCAGGAACCAGTCTTTTATGGCCTGCTCAAATACCGGCTCACCGGCAGCGATGCGCGCCTTGAGAGATTCCAGCGGAGCTTCCCAGGCAAGAGGGGCCAGGGGGTCGCCGTCATACAGCCATGTGGACAGGGCCTGGATCATGGCCGAGAGCCCGCGCGGGAAGCGCCCCGAATTGTTTTCACGGTAGGCGAATTCCACCGAATTGACGGCGGCTTCCACCGCGGCCTTGGGAATGCCCTCTTCGGCGAGCTGTGCCAGGGTTTCAAAAATGAGCATCTCGACCTTGGGCACGTCTCTGGGGGCCACGCCCTTGAGACCGGTGGAGTAGTACATCTGGCGCAGGTCTGTCTCAAGCCCGCAGCCGGTCGTGTCCTCGCCAAGGCCGGAGGCGATGAGCGCCTTGCGCAGGGGCGAGCCCGGCAGGCCTTCAAGGATATGCTCCAGCATTTCCATAAGAAGGGCCTGATCCACGTCGCCGCGTTCGCCCAGCAGCCAGTTGACCGTGAGCAGGGCGCGCTTTTCGCCTTCGGAGGCGGCATAGGGCACTTCAATCTGGCGCGGGGTGTCCAGGCGTTTTTGCAGGGGCACGGCAGAGTCCACGGGCCGGGCCGTGTAGTCTTTCAGGGCTTCGTTGACAAGGCGCAGGCGCTCAGTTTCCGGGTCGTCGCCCCAGAAAAAGAAGCGGGCGTTGCTCGGGTGGTAGTAGCTGCTGTGAAAGTCGGAAAAAGCCTCATAGGTGAGGTCGGGGATGCGCTCGGGATTGCCGCCGGAGTCAAGGCTGTACAGGGTGTCGGGAAAAAGCGCCTGCTGGCTCTGCTCGGCGAGCACGGAGTCGGGCGAGGAATAGACGCCCTTCATCTCATTATAGACGACGCCCTTGTAGGACCAGGGGCCGTCTGCGCTGGGGGCTTCCACATGCCAGCCTTCCTGCTTGAGGATGTCCTCGCTGATGCGCGGATGGAAGACGGCGTCAATGTAAACGTCTATGAGATTATAGAAGTCGCGCAAATTGCAGCTTGCCACCGGATAGCAGGTCTTGTCCGGAAAGGTGAAGGCGTTGAGAAATGTCTGCAGGGAGCCTTTGAGCAGCTCCACAAAGGGCTCTTTGACCGGGTACTTGTCGGACCCGCAGAGCACGGAGTGTTCCAGAATATGGGCCACGCCGGTGGAGTCGGTGGGCGGCGTGCGAAAGCTCACGCCAAAGCATTTGTTTTCATCCGTATTGCTGATGGAAAGCAGTTGCGCGCCCGTGGCTTCATGCAGCCACAGCCGGGCCATGCCGTCCACTTCGTGGAGATGCCGTTCGGTAACAAGAGTAAAACCGTTGTTGTTCATAGTAATTCCTGCAAATAATTTTTGGGCCTGTTTGGAGTATACGGCAAATGAATCCAGACTATAAGGGCTGCGGCGGGGTTTGAAAAGGGGCGGCAGGGCGCAGGTCGTGAGTCTGTTCCGGCAGGGCGCAATGGCCCGTCACCGCAAAAGAATTGCGCCGCGGGCCGTATTGCCGGTCAAAAAGGGAGCGCCCAGGCTTGCCAAGCGTGGTTCGATCATGTATGTACTCCCTTTCTATCAAGCACACCCAGGCAGCGGCCCGGGGTGCCCGGTGGAATGCCGCGTGTGGCGGCGTTCTTTTTGCGCCAGCGGCGCAACGCCGGGTTGCAGGGTCAGGGCGTGGGTGGAAGAAAACAACCCTTTGGAGGAATCCCAATGGCTTACGTCAGCATGAAGCAAATGCTGGAAACCGGCGTGCATTTCGGTCACCAGACCCGCCGCTGGAACCCCAAGATGCGTCCCTACATTTTCGGCGCGCGTAACGGCATCCATATCATCGACCTGCAGCAGACCGTAAAGCTCTTCCGCATTGCCCACGACAAAGTTGTGGACACCGTTGCCAAGGGCGGCAAGGTTCTGTTTATCGGCACCAAGCGCCAGGCTCAGGAAGCTGTGGCCGCCGAAGCCGGTCGCGCCGGGCAGTACTATGTGACCAATCGTTGGATGGGCGGCACGCTCACCAACTTTGTCACCATCCAGAAGAGCGTTGACCGCCTGAAGAAGCTGGAAGTCATGTTTGCCGACGGCAGCATCAACCGCTACCAGAAAAAGGAAATCCTGCTTCTGGAACGCGAAATGAACAAGCTGGAAGAAACCCTCGGCGGTATCAAGAACATGGACCGTCTGCCCCAGCTTGCCTTCATCATCGACCCGCATCGTGAAGACATCGCCGTCAAGGAATGCCGCAAGCTCGGCATCCCCATCGTGGCCGTCACGGACACCAACTGCGACCCCGATGTCATCGATTATATCATTCCCGGCAATGATGACGCCATCCGCGCCATCAAGCTCTTTGTGGCCGCTTTCGCCGAAGCCTGCATGGAAGGCGAAGCCATGAACAAGGACCACAAGGGCGAAGCTTCCAACGCTGAAGAAGCCATGCAAAAGGCTGCCGCCGTCGAGGCCGTGGCCGAAGCTGCTCCCGCCCAATAACCGGCTTTTCTGCTTTCGCATTTTGGGGGCAGCGCAACCAGTATAGATGGCTGCGCTGCCCCTGTTTGGATGCGGCACCGCAACATTCAAGCCTGTTTGATAACTCCGGCTTCAGGCCGGACGCATTTTGGAGAATACAATGGCTATTACCGCTCAACTGGTAAAAGAACTGCGCGAAATGACTGGCGCTGGCATGATGGATTGCAAAAAAGCCCTGGTGGAAGTTGAAGGCGACCTGGAAAAGGCCGTGGACTGGCTGCGCCAGAAGGGCATGGCCAAGGCTGCCAAAAAGTCGGGCCGCGCCACCAGTGAAGGTCTTGTGACCGTGACCCTGAGCGACGACGGCAAGACCGTGGCCATGGCTTCGCTTTTGTGCGAAACCGACTTCGTGGCGCGTGGCGAGCAGTTCCAGACCATGGCCGCAAAGCTCGCCAAGAGCGTGCTGGACAATGCCCCTGCCGACGCCGTGGCCCTTGAAGCCCTTATGGGTGAAGAAGTGACCCAGCTTATCGCCTCTGTGGGCGAAAACATGCAGATCGGCAAGTTTGCCCGTCACACCAAGCCCGGCGAAAGCTCCGTCATCGGCCAGTACATCCACGCCAACGGCAAGATCGGCGTGCTGGTGTTCCTGACCTGCGGCAAGGCCGAAAGCGCCTCCAAGCCCGAAGTGCAGGATCTGGCCAAAAATATCGCCATGCAGGTGGCCGCCGCCAGCCCCATGGCGCTTGACGCCGCCAGCCTGGATCAGGCCGCGGTGGAACGCGAACGCGAAGTCTACCGCCAGAAGGCTCTGGAAGAAGGCAAGCCCGCCAACATCGTGGACAAGATCGCCGACGGCGCCGTGAAGAAGTTCCAGAAGGAAGTGTGCCTTATGGAACAGCCTTACATCCGCGACGACAAGAAGACCATCAGCGACATCGTGCGTGAAACCGGCAAGACCATTGGTGATGAAATCACCGTCACCGGTTTTGAACGCATTCAGCTTGCCGCCGAATAATTACATCTGATTCGCCAGAGCCGGACAGGTTCGCCTGTCGGGCCACAGAGCATTGTACCTTTGAAAAAGGGGACATGCTCCAACGCCGCACGAGAGTGCTGCGCGCCACAACATGGCGTGGATTCTGCCGCAAATCGCATTGTTCGGCAGAATGACGACATTGAAATGTGAAGCATTTCAATGTCACTCTGAGCGGGATATCGCGCCTTCGGGCGTAGCGGACTATTGACAAAAGGGGGCTTCGGCCCTCTTTTGTCTTTTTGAGGCCACGCCCGGCCATGGCCGCCGGGAGTCTGTTTTACAAGAAGGGGCACAGCCCCGGAGCCGTATATATGCTGGAATTTTCATGGGTGACGCAGCTTTCCGCCTGGGCCGGTCTGGGCACGCTGGTACTGCTGGAAGTGGTGCTTGGCGTGGACAACCTGGTCTTTATTTCCATTCTTGTGGGAAGGTTGCCCGGCGACCGCAAGCGGCAGGCTTTCCTGGTGGGGCTTGGGCTGGCCCTGCTCATGCGCATGATCCTGCTCACCGTCATGGCCCGTCTGGCCACCCTGGTCACGCCCTTGTTCGTGCTTGGGGGGCACGGCTTTTCAGCGCGTGACCTCATACTCATGGCCGGGGGCGTCTTTCTGCTGCTCAAGGGCACCATGGAGCTGCATGACCGGCTTGAAGGCCACAGCGGCAGATACACCGGAGAAACAGAACACCATCCCGGATTCTGGCAGGTAATTTTTCAGGTGGTGGTGCTGGACGCGGTTTTTTCGCTGGACTCCATCATCACGGCCGTGGGCATGGTGGAACATGTCACCATCATGATGCTGGCCGTGGTCATAGCCATGGGCATCATGGTCATGGCCGCCGGGCCCCTGCTTGGCTTTATGGAGCGCCACCCCACGGTCATTGTGCTGTGCCTGGGTTTCCTGCTCATGATCGGCCTGAGTCTTCTGGCCGACGGTCTGGGCTTCCATATTCCCAAGGGCTACATGTACGCGGCCATTGTGTTTTCCCTTTTGGTGGAAATGTGCAACCAGTGGGCGCTGCGCAACCGCCGAAGACGTTTCAGCATGCGTGACATGCGCGAGTCCACGGCCCGCGTGATCCTGAATATTCTGGGCGGCAGCGCGCCGGGGCAGGGTGATGCCCAGCTTGACGCAGCCGCCCTGGCGGGAGAAAGCAAGGAACGGCTGTTCGCGCCGGAAGAACGGGCCATGCTGGCCCGAGTCATTCGCCTTGGCGGGCGCACGGCCCGCTTTATCATGGTGCCGCGCCAGCGCGTGAACTGGCTGGACAGCAATGCCGACAGGGATACAGTGAGCAGGCATGCCGCGGCGTCACGGCTGGCATGGCTGCCTGTGCTGCGCCGCGATACCGACGAGGTGCTTGGCGTGGTGCATCCTGGCGACATCCTCATGCGCGAAGGAGAGCAGCCTGAAGGGCCATGGGATCTGACCAAATTCATCCGGCCAGCCCCCACCATCTTCGAGCATACGCCCCTGCCTGCCATTATGGAGGATTTTCGCACCCATCCCTCGCCGCTGGCCTTTGTGCGCGACGAATACGGCAGCGTGGTGGGCATCATCACCCCGGCCGAGCTTTTGAGCGTGCTGGCCGGACAGATGGGCGACATGCCCGCCGGGCCGGAAGCCTGCCGCCGACCCGACGGCAGCTGGGTCATGCCCGGCAGGCTCACGGTCGACCTTTTTGCCAGCTGGCTTGGCATCAGCCTGCCCAAGCGTCTCGACAGCGCGACCCTGGCCGGGTTCATCCTGGAGCGGCTTGGGCGCATACCCGAAAAGGGCGAGCACCTGCACTATCAGGGGTGGGATCTGGAAATCACGCGCATGGACAGGAGGCGTATTGACGAAGTGCGCGCCGTGCGCCTGCTGACGCCCCCGGCCAAAGGCAAGAAAAAGGTCAGGGGAGCGTCCGGCCGGGGCTGATTGAAAACTCCGTCGCAAATCTGTTGACAAGCTGGCGGACTCGGCTGTAATTTTACAGGCGGTATGACAATGTACAACACTTCTTTCTTCTTCTGCGGCATGGTTTGCCTCGTTATGGTCGGCCTAGTAGTACGGGACCGATCTCTAGGCGCGTCATAAGCAGGGAAGAACAAAAGGTATATGTGAACCCCGCCGGCGCGAGCTGGCGGGGTTTTTTTACACCCGAAGACCGCCAGCAAGCCCCAGCCAACGCAAAAGGAGCCTTGTGGCGATGTTACGTCTTACCGGAGCCGAATTAACCATACGCCTGCTGGAAAATCAGGGGGTCACCCGTATTGCCGGGATTCCCGGCGGTTTCAATCTGCCCTTGTACGACGCGCTGGGGCGCAGCGGCAAGATCCGCCATGTTCTGGCACGCCACGAGCAGGGCGCGGGCTTTATGGCGCAGGGCATGGCCAGGGTCTCGGGTCGCCCCGGCGTGGTCTTCGCCACATCAGGGCCGGGAGCCACCAATACTCTTACGGCTCTTGCCGACGCCCGCATGGATTCGGTGCCCCTGGTCTGCATCACCGGCCAGGTTCCCCAAAGCATGATAGGCACCGACGCCTTTCAGGAGGTGGACATTTACGGCATGTCCATCCCGGCTACCAAACACAATTTTCTCGTGCGTTCGCCCGAGGATCTGCCGCATGTCGTTGCCGAGGCCTTTTCCATCGCGGTCAGCGACCGCCCCGGCCCGGTGCTTGTGGACATTCCGCGTGACGTGCAGGTGGCCTCCATCGAGGTGGAAAGCCTGCCCGAACCCGGCGGGGCCACGCCCATGCCCACGCCCGACAGCGCGTCCCTGGCAAGGGCCGCCGAGCTTCTCAACGCGGCGGAACGGCCGCTGCTCCTGCTGGGTGGCGGCACGTCGTCCCCACAGGCCGCAGCCGCCGTGCTGGAGTTTATGGAACAGCAGCGCATTCCGGCCGTCATGTCCCTGCGCGGTCTTGGCGTTGTGCCCCACGGGCATGATCTTGCCGTGGGCATGCTGGGCATGCACGGCGCGCGTGCTTCCAACATGCTTGTGGAGGAATGCGACGTGCTCATGGTGGTTGGCGCTCGTCTGGGCGACAGGGCCACAGGCCGTCTGGACAGTTTTTGCCCCAAGAGCGGCCTTATCCATATCGACATCGACGCCAGCGAAGTGGGCAAGCTGCGCATGCCGCAGGTGGGCCTGACGGCGGACGCCGAGCAGGCCCTGCGGGCGCTCATGCCCCTGGTGAAGCCGCGGGATCGTGGCGCGTGGCTGGCACGCGTGGATGCCCGCAAGGCCGCGCACGGGCTGCGTTTTGACAGGGAGGACGACATCCTCTCCCCCTACGGCATCATCCGTCATGTGGCGAAACTGCTGGATGACAACGCTGTCATTGCCACAGACGTGGGCCAGCACCAGATGCGCGTGGCGCAGGCCTACCCCATGAACCGCCCGCGTCAGTGGCTCACGTCCGGCGGCCTGGGCACCATGGGTTTTGGCCTGCCCGCAGCCATAGGCGCGGCGCTGGAACTGCGCGGGGGCGTTGCCGTCTGCTTTACCGGCGACGGCAGCCTGCTCATGAATATTCAGGAAATGGCCACTGCCGCTGAAACCGGGGCCAATGTAAAAATCATCCTGTGCAACAACAACGGGCTGGGGCTTGTGCAGCAACAGCAGGATCTTTTCTTTGACGGGCGCATCACTGCTTCCGCCTATACCACCCGCACGGACTTTGTGCAGATCGCCAAGGGGTTTGGCCTGCCCGCGGCAAGACTTGCTGCCGGTAAAGACCCACAGCGCGTGCTGAAAGAATTTCTTGGCAAACCCGGTCCTTGCCTGATTGAAGTGCAGGTGCGGGCAGAAGACAAAGTTTTTCCGATGGTGCCGCCAGGAGCGGCCAACAGTCAAATGATCGAGGGGATTCCGTCATGAGCAGTTCCATAAAAAACGCCCTTACCATGCTGCGCCTGAGCGTCAACAACCATCCCGGCGTCATGTCGCATATCTGCGGCCTGTTCGCCGGACGCGCCTATAACCTTGAAGGGATACTTGTCACGCCCGAGGCCGACGGGGCCACCTGCCGCATGTGGCTGGTGGTCAAGGATGACGGACGCATGGAGCAGATAGTGAAACAGGTGAGCAAGCTGCACGATGTGCTGGACGTGCGGGTGGGGCAGGCCGAACCGACGGTCTTCAACCGTCTGGCCGGATGCCTTGAATGCTGAAGATTTTAGAGCAATTTCATAATGAAATTGCTCTGGCGGATGCGGGAGCAGACGCCCGCTACGGAGGCGTAAGCGCAATTTATTTGCGCTGTTAAACGCCGAAGTGAGCGTGCCTCAAACTTTGAAAATGTATATTTTCAAAGTTAATCTGCTCTAGACAGTGCCGTCACGAGCGCCTTTCCAGTTATTTCTGCGTCGAACTTCGCCTTTTATTCCGGCCAAGTACCATCAGAGTACACTCCCTGCATAAAAGGCTCGTTCTCCTTGATATAACAGGAAATTCATCTCGTGACGACACTGTCTGGGGCAGCGTGGTTTCCACTTGCTCATTGTATTCGTAAACGCCTTCAGGCCGCAAAAATCAGGGCCGCGCACGATATGCGTGCGCGGCCCTGATTATGACGTCATGCCGGGAAGGGCTGTCTCTGAAGCCCCCGCCTCTGGAACCCGCGCTTGAGATCAGAAAGCTTGTTGCGCTATGCCAGAAATAAAGGTTTTGGGGGGGGGCGTGGGGGAGGGACCCTTTTGCAAAAGGGTCCCTCCCCCACAAAGCATTACCCAATTAAAATACTCTAGCCCTGGCTGCTTTCAGACTTCATTTCGTTGATAAGACGCTGCAAAACCTGTGACTGCCGCGCCAGCTCGGCCGTGGCCTGCGAGGCCTGGCCCATGGCCGATGCAGTCTGGCTGGATATGGCGGCAACCTGTTCCACGGATCGGTTTATCTCGTCGCTGGCGGCGGACTGTTCCTCACTGGCTGTGGCAATGGAGCGTACCTGATCGTTGGTCTGGTCCACCAGGGTAACAATGGTGCGCAGGGTCTGGCCTGACTGGGTGGCAAGATTGGTGGCTTCCTGAATGGTCTTGATGGAAAGGTCCACCCCGGTCACGCTCTTGCGGGTGCCCTCCTGAATGCCGGTGATGACCGCGCCTACCTCATGGGTGGCTGCCATGGTCTTTTCGGCCAGTTTGCGCACCTCGTCGGCCACAACAGCGAAGCCGCGCCCGGCGTCGCCCGCCCTGGCAGCCTCGATGGCGGCATTGAGGGCAAGCAGGTTGGTCTGGTCCGCGATGTCGGAAATGACGTTCATGATCTGGCCGATGCCTTCGGCCTGATGGCTGAGCGTGTCCATGTCCTGTTTGATTTCCTGGCTCTGCCTGGAAACCTCGCCAATGCCGTGCACCACCTTGGTGACGATGGCTTCGCCCTCCTGGGCCTGGGTGCGAGCCTTGCCGGACATTTCCGACGCGTGCCCGGCGTTGCTGGCCACTTCGCGCACGGTGGCGTTCATCTGTTCCATGGCGGTGGCTGTTTCACTGATGCGCTGCGACTGCTCGTCAGAGCCCCGGCTGGACTGTTCAATCTGCGCGGACAGTTCTTCGGACGCGGAGGTGAGGACATTCACCACGTTTTCAAGCTGGTTGGCGGCCTGCAACATGCCCTCGGCCCTGGCGTGCAGGGCCTCGTCCTTGGCGGCCTGGGCCTCTTCCATGGCCGCATGCGCCTGCTCCGCCTGTTGGGCGGCTTCTGTGCTCTTTTCTTCGGCCTCGGCTATTTTTTCCTTCATGGTGGCAACCATGTTCTGCATCACATGGTATACGCCGCCGGGGCGTTTTTGCGCCCGGAAGTTCACGTCAAGGTTGCCGCTCGCTATTTCGCTGGCCACACCAGCCAGATAGCCGGGGTCTTCGCCAAGCTGGCGCATGATGTTGCGGGTCAGCAAAACACCCAGGGTGATGGAAAGCAAAAGGCCGAAACCAAGGGCCGCGTACAGAAGATAGCTGGACGTGTCTGCCAGTTCGGCATTGTGTTTGGCCAAAAGAGCGCCCTGCTCACGCTTGGAGGCCACAAGGGCGTCAATGATGTTCTGGTAGACCGTGGAAGTTTCCCTGCCTTTGCCGCTCAGCAGGGCATACGCCTCATCCTTTCGGCCTGACTCGGCCATGGCCATGACCTCATCGGTCATCTTTCTGAAGTCCTGGCGGCGCACCTTGTAAGCAGCCATGATCTTGCGCGCCTCATCAGAGATGAGGGTGGATTCAACCTTTGCGGCGCTGCTGTCGATGATGGCGCGAAACTGGGGAATGACGGTGCGTGCGCGTTCTTTTGAGGATTCATTGCTCGTAGTGGCAAAATCCAGTAAATTAAGCCTGATACGCTGAAAATAGGCCGAGATGTTGAGCAGGTCTCCCATGGGCTCCACTGCGTGCGTGAAGAGAAAATTATCGGCCTTGGTCATGTCGTGCATTCGCGTAGCGGCGAAAATGCCCACCACCAGCGTGATCAGGGCTGAGGCAATAAACCCGGTCAAAAGCTTTGTTTGCAGTTTCATGGCGTTCCTTCGTTCTTTGTCCCCAGGGCAACACGCACGGCGACAGCATATATACTTATCGGTTATAAGGTTTTAAACTTGACATTATTATCTGAAAAATCAGGTGTGCCCCAAAGGACAGAGCAAAGTCGCGCGCCAGGCGATCTTCACATGTGCTGAAAAATAAAAACCCGTTGCCAATAATAAAGCCAGGGGCAGGCATTACCTGTTATCGTCCTGATAGGCAACCCGCTCAAAAACCTTGCGGCGGGGGGTAAGGCTGATGTGATAGTATTGATTTTGGGGGATATAGATATAGGGGACGTCCTCACTGCGCTGGCGCAAAAAAAGCGACAGCAGCACCCGGTTGATGGCCTGATGTCCCACGATCACAAGGGGAGTGTCGCCAGCCAGAAAAAGGGCACGGCGCAGGCCGCGTTGCACGCGCTCGCCCAGCATGGCGTAACTTTCGCCATTGGGATAGGCATAGGAAAACTTGTTGGCATTGCGCCCGGCGGTAACCTGCGGCATTTTTTCGCGTATTTCGCTGTACAGCATGCCTTCGCAATCGCCGGCCCAGATCTCGTTAAATTCCTTGAAGGCCATGATATGGGCTCCGGGGCGCTCGGCCAGCAGCGGCGTGGCCGTTTCGTGCGAACGCAGCCGCGTGGACGTGAAAACCCAGTCAATTTCCTTATGGCGCATATGCCGCGCCAGGGCCTCGGCCTGGGCGCGACCTTTGGGCGTCAGGGGCGGATCGCCGCCGATGCGGCCGCGCACGTTGAATTCCGTTTGTCCGTGGCGCACAAGGTAGAGGCAGTGCACCCAGGCGCTGACCACAATCTCGCGTATGGCCGGATAAAAAGGCGAGCCCTCGCAGGGGCGCTCGGCAAGAATCCTGTTTGCGGTGGAATCCACGCAAAGCCAGAACTTTTCGTCTTCAAGAGGCTCATAGATCGTCTCATAATAGCCGATGCGCTTCATAAAGCTCTGCAGCGCCTCTTCTTCGCTGTAGGCCGCGTATTCCGGCAGAGTGGTCTTGCGCCGGATGCAGGCCGTGAGCAAAAGCTGGTCTTCGTTGACGCATTCGACAAACAGCACCGGATAGTCGGTAAGCGTGCTTTCAATCATGCGGCGGCGGGCGCGGCTCACATTGGTGGCGTCCAGAATGGCCACCTCGCCGCCCTCGGCCAGCCAGTCGCGGGCCATGTCCATGTTGCGGCGGCAGATCATTTCGCGGGCTTCGCGGCCTGCGACATTGGTGGGATTATAAAAATCGGGATTGGTGGATTCCGCCCCCATAAGGGATCGGCGCAGGTCGCCATTATTGAAAAGCCTGGCCTGAATGCCCTCGGCCACAAGGCCATCGCGAATGCGTCTGGCCAGGGTGGATTTGCCGCGCGCTGGCAGCCCCACCATGGCTACGTAAAGTTTTTGCATATGCCCTCCACTTGGCAGACTAGAGCAAAAGACCGTAAAACAAAAGCGAGGCGCACAGGCGGCGCTGTATCCGTTAACAACATGGAGCATACATGAAAACCATCGGCCTGCTCGGCGGCATGAGCTGGGAAAGTACGGTTTCCTATTACCAGATAATCAACCGTATTGTGAAACAGCGGCTCGGTGGCCTGCACTCGGCAAAGTGCCTGCTGTACAGCGTTGATTTTGCGGAAATTGAAGTCTGCCAGGTCGAGGAGCGCTGGGACGATGCGGCGGCCATTCTGGTGGAGGCCGCCCGAAGCCTGGAGCGGGGCGGGGCTGATTTTCTGCTTATCTGCACCAACACCATGCACAAGGTGGCCCCAGCGGTGGCGGCGGGCGTAAGCATTCCCCTGCTGCATCTGGCGGAAGTCACGGCGGACGCGCTGCTGCGCCAGGGCATAGTCAAGGCGGCCCTGCTGGGCACACGCTACACCATGGAGGAAGATTTTTACTGTGGCGTACTGCGGCGGCGGGGCATAGAGGTGCTCATTCCCGAAGCTCGGGACAGGGCCATGATCAATGACGTTATTTTCAAGGAACTGTGCCTGGGCCGCATTGAGGACGCGTCGCGGCGAAAAATTCTGACTGTCATTGACGGGCTGCGTGAACGGGGCGCGCAAGGAGTGGTGCTTGGCTGCACAGAGATAGGCCTGTTGGTGCCTCCTCAGGACGGGGACTTTCCCCTTCTGGATACAACCCTTCTGCACGCCACCGCCGCGGCGGAGATGGCGCTGGCCCGCTGAACCCAGGTCAAAATCAGGCGGCGACAGCCGCCCGCGGGCGCATTTTTAGAGCATTTTCGCATTGAGAATATCCATTCCCAATGCTTCCAAGACGCCCGCTTCAGCGCGTAACCGCGCAAATAAATAGCGGTGCTGTCTTCGCGGCAGCCGTTGCTTTAGCCGTTGTGACGCAGGAAGCTACGGATAAAGACGGCAATGAGTTACGCAAAATCTTACCCAAAGAGTCGCTGTCGTTATCCGTAAGCCGCTGACGCTGCAACGGCTAACGCGCCCGCAGGGCTTACGGATGGCGACAGCGATTGCATGGGACAAGCCGTGTCGTTACGCATGCTGTCTTCAAGCGTAGTTTCCTGCGTCACAACGCTTTAAGCCTGCGTCACAACGCTTTAAGCATCCGTAGCGATGCTGTCCTGCCCCGTAAGACGGTTCCGTCAACGGTTCAGGCAAGCCCTGCGGGCGTCTGCTCCCGCATCCGCTGGAGCAATTTCAAAGTGAAATTGCTCTAAAAGCAAACAAACGTTGGGATGGTGTGATGCCAGCAGGTCGCTGTCTCTGAAGTCCCGCCTCAAAGCAGAAAACTCGTTGTGCCATGCTCAAACACAATAAGAGTTTTGGGGGGTGGGGGTGTGGGGGAGGAGACCCTTTTGCAAAAGGGTCCCTCCCCCACAAAGCATTTCAAATAAACAGTGCCCTATCCGACAATGAGCTTCAAAAAGCGCTTTTTGCCAAGTTTGACCACATATTCGCCAGGGCGCAGAGGGCTCAGGGCGTCTTCGCAGCGCTGGCCGTCAATGGCAAGCGCGCCTTCCTTCATGAGCCTTTTGGCTTCGCCACGGCTTTTGACCAGGCCCGCGGCCTCAAGAAAGGCGGGGGGCGTGCTGTCGTCGCCGCTCTGGCACTGGTGTTCGGGCATATCGTCCGGAACGCCGCCCCCGGCAAAAACGGCATTGAAACCCTGTTGCGCTTCGTCAGCGTCCCCGGGGCTGTGGTAGCGGCTGACCATCTCGTGGGCCAGGGCTTCCTTGGCGGCCTTGGGGTGTACTTCGCCCTTGGCCACGCTTTGCTTCAGGCCGGCGATGTCTTCAAGGCTTTTGGCGGAAAGCAGTTCGTAGTAGCGCCACATGAGTTCGTCGGAAACGGCCATGACCTTGCCGAAGATTTCGGAGGGCGCTTCGTCGATGCCGATGTAGTTGCCGTAGGATTTTGACATCTTGCGCACGCCGTCCGTGCCTTCCAGCAGGGGCATGGTAAGGATGCACTGGCTTTCAATGCCGTAATGGGCCTGAAGGGTACGGCCCACGAGCAGGTTGAACTTCTGGTCGGTGCCGCCCATTTCCACGTCGCTCTTGAGGGCGACGGAGTCGTAGCCCTGGCAGAGCGGGTAGAGAAATTCGTGAATGGATATGGGGCGCTGCTCGCGAAAGCGCTTTTCAAAGTCGTCGCGCTCCATCATGCGGGCCACGGTATAGCTGGAGGCCAGCTTGATGAAGCCGGCGGCGTCCATTTTGCCAAGCCACGCCGAGTTGAAAGCCACCTCGGTCTTTTCGGGATCAAGAATCTTGAAGACCTGCTTTTTGTAAGTCTCGGCATTGGCCATCACCTGTTCTTCGGTGAGCGGCGGGCGGGTTTCGGAGCGTCCCGACGGGTCGCCGATGCGGCCGGTGAAGTCGCCGATAAGAAAAACCACATGATGGCCCAGCTCCTGGAAATGACGCATCTTGTGCATGACCACCGTGTGGCCGAGGTGCAGGTCGGGCGCGGTGGGGTCAAAGCCCACCTTGATACGCAGGGGCGTGCCGCGAGCGATTTTTTTGCGCAATTCGTTTTCGTCAATCAGTTCGGCCACGCCGCGCTTAATGATTGCCATCTGGCGGTCGATATCGGTCATCACCCTGTCCTCATGTGCTGGCTGCGGTATACAGTGCTGTTGGTAAAAAACGCGGCACAGAACTGGGTTCTGTGCCTGCGCAGACTGACAAGGATACCCCCAAGGTTGCTGGGGTGTCAAATTTTCACTGCATGCAGGGGCAACTTTTGGCCGCACCAGGGGGATCAAGGCAATTTCGCCTTGAAAGCGCTCTGGTGGTCGCATGATCCGGCGGGTACGTGAGCGGCGCTCCCCATGAAAACGTGGGCGCAGTGTATTTGCGGCATTACGCGCCATGGCGGGCGGCCGGATTTGAAGATGCTTATGCGCAAAGACGCGCGCGCGTCACAACGCGGCGTGGATTTTGCCGAAGATCACATTTTCGGCAAGATGGCGCCTTTGAAATGTGCACCATTTCAAAGGTAATCTGATCTAGAGCAATTCAACTTTCAAATTGCTCTGACGGCTGCGGGAGCAGACCTTCGCCAAGGAGGCGTAAGCGCGGTTTATCTGCGTGGTTAAACGCCGTAGTGAGCGTGTCTTAAACTTTGAGAATGTACATTCTCAAAGCTAATCTGCTCTAGATGCCGAGCAGGGCGTAAACGCGGTTCTGGCTCAGTCCGCCATGAACCGAAAGCGCGGCCACATTGTCCTGCGCGATCATGTTCAGGGTGTCGTCCATAACGGAATCCACCTCGTGGTCTTCCAGCAGCTTGGGCGCGCTCAGGTTGACCACATCCTGCACTGCGGCGGGGGTGGAACCGGAATCGTCCTTGTCGGTGCGCGTAAACGTAAAGGGGTGGAATGCATTGATGCCGGAAATTTCCATGGCGGTATCCTCTATGATGTGGCCGCGTGCGCGGGTGTGGTCAAACTTTCCGCCCAAGGCGGATGCCGAAAATTATGCAAATTGAGTGCCATGAAGAGCATATGTTTCTGACGGTTCAGGGCGCGCGCATTGAACGTGCCCAGATGACTGCGGATCGGACCGCCGTAAAAGGCCTGCGCTGCCGGTTGCGCCGTTGCACGCCGTTTTACGCGCCAGGCGGGCGTGGCATAAACGACCTTGCGCGACAGATGAACATCGTATGCGCTGTGGCGGGCGTGGAGTACCCATCAGGAAGGCATGCGCTTGATGGCGTTCTGTCCTGTGGGAATCCGGCGAAATGCTCAAGGCGTCGGGCGGGAAACGGGCGTCCGGGCGTCATAAAACGGGCGAGAATACCGGGGGAAAACCCGGGTGCGGCACGGGAGGGCATGGTAG
Organism: Desulfovibrio simplex; assembly: GCF_055387835.1. NCBI lineage: Bacteria > Pseudomonadati > Thermodesulfobacteriota > Desulfovibrionia > Desulfovibrionales > Desulfovibrionaceae > Desulfovibrio > Desulfovibrio simplex. Next base: position 2,607,312 of record NZ_AP042377.1, on the reverse strand, counting down.
GGCGGCAGGGCCGGTAATTGCGGCAGGCAGGGTTTCAAGCAGGCAGATCAGGCAGTCAGCACGGTTTCGTCTTCTTCCTCAGGATAATCATCAAGGCAGGCGCGCAGGCGGTCAGAACCCGTGGCGACGATGTCGCTCCACAGGAGATTGGGGCCTGAGGATTCCCAGTTGAGTTCTTCAGCGAACAACAGGCGCAGGCCCGTGCCTTCTTCGCACACGTTGCGGGAGATGCCCATTTTTTTTGACAGAAAGATGTGGGGAGGGGCAGAGGCCGGAGCCTTGCTGGGAACAATGAAGAACAGATAGAAAATGCTGCCGGACCGCGAATATTGGGCAACTTCTTCCGTGACGCAGGCGCACGCGCCGCTGGCGGAAAGGTTTACCAGGGGCAGGGGATTGGGCTGGCTGGAGTTGTAGTATCTGGTCAGCAGGTCGCGCAGTTCCACTCTGGTGGCGGGCACTTCATCAAGGGGCATAACCCCCGCGAGGCGGCTGCGCTCATTGCTCCAGCGTATCCTTCTGTCCCGACGCATCTGGCGCGTGGAACAGGTGTTGGCAAGGCGCAAAAACAGGTTGCGCAGTTCGTTTTTTTCGCTGTAGCCGATGTCAAGAACCATGCCTGGCCCCTGATATCCAAGGCGAACTCTGCCGGAGGGCGTCATGTCTTCCAGACAGAAGAAATACTCACAGGTATTCTCTTCAGATTTGCATTTTCCCGGCGTAATTTCCTTGTGCCGTACCACGAACTGCACTTCGCGCCCCTCAACTCTGCGAAACCTGCCGTGCAGAATCATATCCACAGGTTTGCCGTCATTAAGAATGCAGCATCTGACGCGTACGTTCACCCTATGCCGCATGGCATTGGTAAAGGCTGCCGCAATGTCTGAGTTCCAAAGGGAGACAGTGTTGACGCTGGTCATTTCATTCTCATTTTGCGGCTACAGGCCCTGGTAGTTTCGCTATGGCAGTGAAGCCCGAAGCGTTCCATAGAGGGGGGACATGGCGATTTTCATGAAGCGCGCTGAGACTTTTATACAAAGCTGGAAAACAGTTGTTGACATGACAGGAAAATCTGCATGGCTGGCTGATATTATGCCAGAAATGTTAGCAAGTTGAGTAAGACAAGTTTATCAGTTAGTCAATGAAGACAGTTGCCGGATTTGCGTGAATGCAGCAAGTCTTTTATGTATAGTCAGCAATTATGGCCCGTTGAATGTATCGCAAAAAAACAAAATTCAATTGGGCTGGTATGTTGCGCGTGATGCAAGGGCACGTTGTTTTGTTGTTATACGCGCCAAGGGCGTTTTATGTGCCGGCATACAGCGTTGGTTTGCGCTGATACGCGTCGCAACGGGGAGCTGTATACGTGAAGAATGCGTATTTTCAGGGGGCTGTTTGGTACGCCGGCGTGGGAGCTCTGCTGTCTGTGAACGTGCCGCTATGGCAAGGGGGCTCCGGCCTGAAAACGGCGCTAGAGCATTTTAACTTTGAAAAAGTGTAAATGCTCTAACGTTGCACGAAAGTGCAGCGCGCCACAACGTGGCGTGGATTCAGCCGCAAATCGCATTTCCGGCTGAATGAAGACTTTGAAATGTGAAGCATTTCAAAGTTAATCTGCCCGAATTGTTGTGTGCGCTGCTGTAAGGCACGGCCCGGTTTTTGTTTGTGCCCCAGGTAATAAAAACGGGCTGCCCGTGAGGGCAGCCCGTCTGGCTCATCGAACAGGGAGAGTTTAACTTTCCTGCTTTACCTTGGACTTGGTCATGGCCAGGCCCATGCCTTCGAAAAGTTCGAAGATGGCAAAGCCGTACCACAGGGTATAGAGCACGTAGAAGATGAGCATGGCGCTCATGAGAATGAGGTGCTCGGAAACCTTGGCGGCCGGTACGCTGAAGAAGTTGTTGCCCGGTTCAATGGCGCGACGCAACACGTTGTCGACCACCTGGGCTTCTCCGATCTTGTACTGCTTCTGCAATTCCTTGATGCAGGGCGAAAGCACGTACCACCAGGCCGCTGCGACCTTGAGGGCGGGTTCGCCATCGTACTTCTGCGAAACGGCATCGGCATTGTTGTTGTACAGGTTGTCGGCGTCATCGGTGGCAGAAGTCAGAATAACGCCGAGGTTGCCGGAGAAGCTGACCTTGCCGTCTTCAACGCGCACGTCAGTGGCGCCGGACTTTTCAAGCACCTGTCCCGCCAGAACGGCCAGATCAGCCTTTTTGAGCTTGACGCTGAGCTGAACAGACTTGCCGTCCACAGTTTTGACGCTGTTGCGCACACCGGGAATGAAGTAGGAAGACCCCTTGGACAGTTCATTGAACACGTTGTCCGCATACTGCAGGCCGGTCATATGATTGCCAAGCTCATCCTTCATGAGGGGCATGAGCATGACGACAAAAAGTATCAGAAACGAGATCAGCAGCAGGCAGCCACGGATAAAGGGTGCTTTAGCATGTACGAGCATAATCAGGCCTCCCCTCTGAGCTTGCCGATATTAAGGAAGAATTTGCTGAATACCCAGAGTCCGAAGAACGCCACAACGACCCAGAAGACGACGTTGCCCACGTTTTCGATAACGCCCACAACCTTGGGTGACCAGTTCAGCACTTCCATTTCCACCAGCTTTTTGGGCAGGGTGGCGGCGCGGTTGATAAAACCGGCAATGATGGAGATGGCGTAAAAGCCACGGATGTGGATGCCCTTGACCACCTTGGTGGTCAGAGCGCCGACCTGGATGCCGAGCAGCGAGCCAAGCAACATGCCGATGGCCAGGGTGTAGAACACGTAGCCGTAGATGGCATACTGACCAATGGCGGCAAAACCGGCGGTAAAGATGATCTGCAGAATATCGGTGCCCACCGTGGTCATGGAGGACACGCCGAAGATGTACACGAACATGGGGAAGGTGACGAAGCCGCCGCCCACGCCCATGATGGCGGCCAGCAGGCCCACAAAGACGCCGCCCGCCGCGACGATCCAGCCGGAGATGCGGCGGCCGCCGGGCACGAGGTCTTCATCAAAGGAAATCATGGGGGGCATGCGCAGGCCCTGAAGCTTCACGGCAAGCCCGGTCATGCCGGAGCTGCCGCCGTGGGCGTCCTGGCTTGCGGCAGCGCTGCCGCGTGAGCTCTTCAAAAAGTCAAACAATGCGTAAAATCCAAGGAAACCCAGCAGAACAGCGTAGATGCTGCTGATAAACAGTTCAGACAGCAGGGGGTCGGCGTTGTAAAGGCCTTTATTGATGGCGCCGCCGATGAATGTTCCGATGATGGACCCGGCCAGAAATGCCACGGCCAGTTTGCCCGACACGTTGCCGAGCTTTTTGTGCACTGTGGTGCCCATGATGGCCTTGGCGAAAATGTGAAACAGGTCGGTGCCCACCGCCAAGATGCCCTTGACGCCCACGGCCATGAGGGCCGGGGTAATGATAAAGCCGCCGCCAGCGCCGATACACCCCGTGATAAGACCGGCGGCAAGGCCCACAGCTATGGACGCCAGAAAGATGTTGGTGGTGTAAAAGGCGGGCGCATAGGCGGATTTGCCGCCCAGCATTTCGTGGTACTCATAGGCTTCCGCAAGGCAACCCGCAAGAATCGGAACCGCCAGCGCCAGAAGCAGCAGCAGTTTTTTGCGGTTTTTGAGAATGGAGGTCGATACCTCCAGATCCCATTTCGCGTAGGCTTGTGAGCCGCTCAGCAGAAACTCGTACACTTGTCTGCCAAAACTCATACTCTCCTCCAATACGATTGTGGCCGGCCAGCGGCCGTAGGTCATGGCCCCAACAATGACGTGTACGGGCACTTGTGGCTGCGCGGCGCGCCCCGGTGCAGCCCGGTGGTGGTAACTGGCGGTTTTTTCACGGTAAAATGAAAAGTGCCAATCTTATCCCATACACAGAATTACCGTGACACATTCTTTTGTTTTTGTAAAAGAAATTTATCACGAGCGGCAGTTTTTTGTGTCTTGCGTGGAGAAAATGCTACCTTTACAGGGCTCTTTTGGGCCAATCAATTCAGGTGGTTGGCATAAAATAACTGAAAAACGCACCTTGTTACTTGGTTTCGTGTTATTTTGCGTGTCTTTTCGTGTTATTGTGAAAAAAGACGCATGGCTATTTTTTTGCAAGGCCCCGGCTTTGCCCGAATATGATCAGTTCCAGCCAGTCCAGGGCGAAGTACAGGGCCGCCACGTCTCCGTTCTGGCTGTCTTCCATAATGGCTGTTTTGCGTGCCTCGTCAATGGCCACATGGCTGAATATGTTCATGGCGCTGATAAGCTCGCGGAATTTGTCGATCTGAAAAAGGCACAGCACGGCCGTGGTGGCCATGCGCGCTTCAAGGGGTTTGCCGGTAGCGCGCACCATGGCCATCAGGCGCATATAGCGGTCATTGGCCTCATTGAAGGGGTGCAGCTCTTCATTTTCCATCCACTGCTGCGGGGTGCGGCTGGTCCCCTTGTCAAACCCGTGGCAATGGGGTTCGCGCACGATAAAAAAGCGCTCGGCCACCCCATCGGCCGCCATTTTTGTGCCGCGCCCGATGGGGTAGTAGCGACAGGCGCCGGGCCTGTCCTCATATACGGAACAGCCCGCAGGCGTCACAAAGGGGCAGGGTTCTTCCGGGCCGTCCAGCATGCGCAGCATGGGCAGGGGAAAGCCCGTGTCGGGAAAGGAGCGCATGGTGGCAAAGGTGTTGAGAAAAGCATCGCTGGCCATGCCCAGGTGGCGGCGCAGGCGCGAAATGTCGTAGGGGGTCAGCGGCAGTGTGAGCTCCGCGCAGCAGCGATTGAAGCAGGGCACTTCGGGATTGCAGTCAAAGCAGAAGGTTTCGTTCGGGCCAAGTTCGGGCAGATTGTCGATGAAATCGCGGCTTGCGTCGTTGCTCATTGGGACTCCTTGTGGGGGGCGGGGGATTGCGGGCGGCACGCTTGCCGCAAATGCGCCGTGGATGCGCCTGGGTGAAGCTGCGGCAAAAAAGCAGAAGGGCGGCCCGCGCCATTTGGCGGGCCGCCCTTCACATACTGCTAGATAACCTTGTTCAGGGCGTACTCGATAATGCCCTCGGCTCCGGCTTCGCGTAGGCGCGGGATCAGGTCGCGCACCACGTCGATCTGCACCACGGATTCGACCGAGAGCCATTTTTCGTCCCGTAAGGGGGATACCGTGGGAGAGTTGAGCGACGGCATCATTTCAAGAATGGTCGCAAGATTGTCCGCCGGGGCGTTCATCTTGAGGGCCACCAGGTTTTCTGCCCGCAGGGCGCCCTGAAGCAGCAGGTCAAGCTGTTCGATCTTGGCGCGCTTGCGCGGGTCGGCCCAGGCGTCCTTGTTGGCGATGAGCACAGGGTAGGAGACCATGACTTCGTCAATTATGCGCAGGCCGTGGGCGCGAATGGTCGTACCGGTTTCGGTCACTTCCACAATGCCGTCGGCAAGCCCTTCCACCACCTTGGCCTCGGTGGCCCCCCAGGAATAAAATACATCCACATTGACGCCGGCTGTTTCGAAATAGCGGCGCGTCATGCCCTCGAGTTCGGTGGCAATGCGCTTGCCGGCGAGGTCCGCGGCGCAGCGGTAGGGGGCATCGCCCGCCACGGCCAGCACCCAGCGGCAGGGCCTGTTGGAGGTCTTGGAGTACACAAGGTCGGAAACGCGCACGACCTTGTCGTCGTGATTGCGCTCGGCAAGCCAGTCAAGCCCGGTGATGCCCACGTCCAGCACGCCCGCCTCGATATATTCCCCGATTTCCTGCACGCGGCACAAGGAGGCCGTGATTTCGGGGTCATTGATGTCGGGAAAATAATTGCGCGTATGCTTGCGGATTTTCCAGCCCGCGCGCTCAAAAAGATTGATAGTGGCTTCTTCCAGCGAACCCTTGGGCACGCCCAGTTTGATGATGGGCTTCATATCCGCGCTCATGTTACAGTCCTTATTATACGCCGTAGACTTTTTCAGGGTCAAAAACCATTGGGGCGCACAGGTTTACTGCGCCGTCCTTCCATTCCCGGTAAAAACAGGTACGCCGTCCCGTATGGCAGGCCGCGCCACCGATCTGTTCCACCAGCAGAAGTACCGTGTCATTGTCACAATCCAGCCGCAAAGCGCAGACCTTCTGCACATGGCCGGAAGTGCCGCCTTTATGCCAGAGTTCCTTGCGGCTGCGGCTCCAGTAATGGGCCTCGCCGGTATCAAGCGTTTTGCGCCAGGCTTCTTCATTCATATAGGCCAGCATCAGCACCTCGCCTGTGGCGTGGTCCTGCGCGATGGCGGGCAGAAGGCCCTTGCTGAAGTCGGGCGCAAAATCCGCGCCGGGAACGGCTGCGAGTGTTTGTTCCGGGGCTGTCATACGCACTCCTTGAAAAAGGCGGTGGCCATGAGCCGTGGGCAGTGCTTGCGCACGATGCTCGTGGTCGGCAAAGGGAACAAATCTAACCAGAAGCGCCATGAGACGCAAGCAAAGCCTGCATGGCGGCATATGGCACGGGGGGCCGCATCCATTACAGGGCGCGTATAAAACATTTTTTGCGAAAAAAATGTTGCGTCACTACATACGGCTCTTAGAGCATTTTAATTTTGAAAAAGTGTAAATGCTCTAACGCTGCACGAAAGTGCAGCGCGCCACAACATGGTGTGGATTCAGCCGAGCTTTAGCCGTTGCTTCCTGCGTCACAACGGCTAAAGCAACGGCTACCGCAAATCACATTTTTCGGCTGAATGAAAACTTTGAAATGTGAAGCATTTCAAAGTTCATCTGCTCTAGTTCTATCATGAGGGCAGCGCGCACGTTGCAGTTTCTGCCTGGGGCCATTTCACGCTGAAATTGCTCGCCATTGCGGGCTCAGTATCTCACAGCCGGGCGCATACGCAGTTTGTCCGCGCTGTTACGCGTCAGGCGGCGGTACAAGAACGTCGCGCATGTACATGCGCAACGATACTCTGTTCCCGTTGCAGTGTGCCCGTGCGCCGGATATTTCCAGCCGTGTTCTGCGCAGGGCCTGTTATGGGCCGGGCCGTGTGGACGGGCATGCCATATATGGGCCATACGTGGTCCATATATGGCGCATTCACGGCCCTGATCGAGGCAACTTGCGCAATTTACCGCACTATGGCATGTTCGTCCGTTAGGGAAATCATATTTAATGGCGGAATGCCGCCGGGAAAAATATATGCCAGAACACCAATTGCCCACCGACCCCGACACAACTTCCGCAACGGCGAAAGATGTGCCGTCGGACGTCGCGGGCGCGCCGCTTGAGGGCATAGCCGTCAGCGAACCCGAAGACGCGCTGCCGCGAGTAACCCTGGCCGATCTGCCCCAGGTCATGCATGAAGCCTGCGCCCGCGCTGGCTGGCAGGGGCTTATGCCCGTTCAGTCCCTGGCGCTCCCCTATCTGCTGGAAGGGCGCGACATCATGGTGCAGTCGCGCACCGGCAGCGGCAAGACCGGCTGCTACCTTTTGCCCATGCTGCCCCGGCTGTCCGCCGATCTCAAGGCCCCGCAGGCCCTTGTGCTGGCCCCCACGCGGGAACTGGCCGTGCAGGTCGAGCGCGAGGCCGCCGTACTGTTTGCGGACACGGGCATTGTCACCGTCGCCGTTTACGGTGGCGTGGGCTACAAAAAACAGATGGACGCCCTGCGTGACGGGGCCCAGCTCATCGTGGGCACTCCCGGCCGCGTGCTGGACCACCTGCTGCGCCGTACCCTTGATCTCAAGGACTTGCGCGAACTGGTTTTTGACGAGGCCGACCGCATGCTCTCCATCGGGTTTTACCCGGATATGAAGGAGATACAGCGTTATCTGCCCCGGCGGGCCATCCATACCTGCCTGTTTTCGGCCACGTATCCGCCGCACGTGCTCAAGCTGGCCGGAGAGTTCATGTCCGAACCGGCCATGCTTTCCCTCTCGCAAAAAGAAGTGCACGTGGCCGAGGTGCAGCACCTCTTCTGCGAAGTGAAACCAATGGATAAAGACCGCGCTCTGGTGCGGTTGCTGGAGACGGAAAATCCCGCTTCGGCCATCATTTTTTGCAATACCAAGTCCAACGTCCATTATGTGACGGGAGTCTTGCAGGGCTTCGGCTACAGCGCCGACGAGCTTTCCGCCGACCTTTCCCAGTCCCGGCGCGAGGCCGTGCTGGAAAAGATCCGCCAGGGCAAGCTCCAGTATCTGGTGGCTACGGACGTCGCCGCGCGCGGTATCGATATTCCCGAACTGTCTCACGTGTTCCTGTACGAGCCGCCCGAAGACCATGAAAGCTACATCCACCGCGCAGGCCGTACGGGACGCGCCGGAGCCGCGGGCACGGTTATTTCCCTGGTGGACGTCATGCAGCGCATGGAACTTGACCGCATCGCCAAGCATTACAAGATCGGCCTCATTCCCCTGCCATTGCCCACGGACGAGGACGTGGCCCGCGTGGCGGGCACCCGCCTGACGGCCATTCTTGAAGGGCGTTTCCGCAATCTCACGGGCCTTGAGCGCATGCGCGTGGCCCGCTATACCCAATTGGCGCGCGATCTCGCGGCCGAAGGGGATGACGAGGACAACGCCTTGCTGCTGGCCATGCTGCTGGATTCGGCCCATCAGGAAAGCCTGCGTGAAAATCGCTTTCCCGACCAGTCTTCACCCGCCGCAGGCCAGAACAGCGGCTCGCGTCACGGTGCAGGGCGCGGCGGTTCAGGTGGCCGTGGCGGCAGAAGTTCCAGAAGCGGCAGGGGCGGCAATGGCGGAAACAACGGTAATGGCGACCGCAGTGACCGCAGCGACCGCGGTGAGGCCGTCAGCGGCGAAAACGCGGAGGCGCGTTCGGGCAGACGCCGCCGTTCCTCGCGCCGTCGGGACGGCGAACAGGGCAGGGATGTCGGGGACACTACGCCCCGGAATGTGCAAGGCAAAACGGACAGCGCTGAATAAGCCGACGGAGTTCTATGCGTCATATGGAAGGCACACCGGGACCAGCTTCTGAAACCACATCCCCGGAAACGGCGTCACCCGCCGTTCTTTCCGACACCATGCGGCAGGCTCTGGACAATTTCATGGCCTTGTATGAAGACGCGGATTTTACTGTGGAACTGGCCTATCTGGGCGTGGGGCGCCTGCAGTTTTTGCGCCGCCGCCAGATGCTGCTTGAGCTGCGCGGGCTGTATATGGCTCTCTGGCGGCTGGCATTGGCCAAGTCTTTTCCACAGGACGCGGACCTCATGTTTGACACGTTTTTGCGGGAATTCGCCGCAAAGAACAGGGACAGGGCCAGCGCGCGCGTGCTGACGCGGGGGCGCGAATACTGGGGCATGCTGGAGCCCATGGGCGACGGCGACTTCAGCGATGTGGCGCGTCACCTGACCTCCTTTTTTTCCAGGACAGAAATGGGAGCCAAGAGCGTCAATCTCAAGCTTGTGCTGCACATCCGCAAACTTTACAAACATATATTTGACAGGCTTATATAAGGCCGTTGCGCATGGGCCCGGCAGTCCGGGGCTTTTGCCGCGCGGGTCCTTGCCTTGGAACCGGCAGACATGAATATCGCACATTCCATTGAAGAGCTTACTTTTCTTGAAGCCAGCGGGCTCACCATCGGCAATTTTGACGGCGTACACCTTGGGCATCAGGCGCTCATACGGCATACGCTGGACGTGTGCGCCGGAGAAAAGCTGACGCCCGTGGTCATGACGTTCTGGCCGCATCCGCGTCAGGTGGTCATGCCCCAGCGTGAGCACATGCCCCTGACCACGCGCGAAGAACGCTTTGCCCTGCTGGAAGCCCTTGGCGTAAAGCATGTGCTGGAGCTTCCCTTTACCCCCCAACTGGCCGCCCACGACGCCAGCAGCTTTGTGCAGGCCTTTCTTGCGCCGCTGAAGCTGCGCCATCTGGTTGTCGGCTATGACTTTACCCTGGGTCGCGACCGGGGCGGGCATGTGGATACGCTGCGCCGCCTGGGCGCGGATGCGGGCTTTTGCGTGGAGCAGCTGCCGCCTGTGCTGGTGGACGGCACGGTGGTGAGTTCAACAACGCTGCGCGCGCTTATCGGCGAGGGCAACGTGAGTGAGGCCGCCCGCCTGCTGGGCCGCTTTCACGGGTTCAGCGGCATTGTCGTGCACGGCGACGGGCGCGGAGCCGGTATGGGTTTTCCCACGGCCAATCTGGCACGCCCGCAGGTGGTCATTCCCACCGAGGGCGTCTATGCCACCCTTGCCACACCAGCCAACGCTGACGGCCGCACCTGGCCGGCAGTGACCTGCATAGGGCGCAAACCCACCTTTGGCGACAATGAACTCACCGTGGAAACCTTCTTGCTTGAAGGTGGTCGGGATTTTTACGGTGAGGCCATGCGCCTGGATTTTGTGGAGCATTTGCGCGGTGAAAAGCGTTTTGACTCCGTGGAGGGCCTCAAGGCACAGATCGCGGCCGATGTGGACCACGCACGGCGCATCCTGGCCGCCTTCATCCGGCTGTAGGAATTCCGCGGGTGGCTTTTGGAGAAACTTGGGAGTATGAGTGAAGCATGATACGCGCTGATCTGCATAATCACACTCTTGCCGCTCACGGACGCGACACTGTGACCGCCATGTACGAGGCCGCCAAGGGCAGCCCTCTGGAGTGGTATGGTCTCTCCGAACATTCGCCCCTGCCGCCCGGCTACGCCTGCCCGCTGTACACCGGCGACCTCACTGTGACCTTTCCCGCCTATGTGGACGAGGTGCTGGCCCTCAGGGAAAGCGCGCCCTCCGGCGGGCCGCAGGTGCTGCTCGGCATGGAGCTGGACTGGTTGCCCGTCAATGTGACCTGGATGCGGGATATTCTGGGCCGTTATCCCTTTGACTACGTTATCGGCGGTCTGCATTTCGTGCAGGACGCGGCTGTAGGTTCACCGCGCAGCTGGGGGGAGGACTTTACCCTGCCGCAGCGTTTCGCGCGCTATGCCGCCTATTATGAAGAAATGGCCCGCCTGGCTGCCAGCGGCCTGGTGGATGTGGTCGCCCACCCGGATTTTGTCAAGGTCTGCTGCTATGACGATTTTCAGGCATGGCTGAAACAGCCCGGCAGCCTTGATCTCATCGCTGGCGCGCTCACCGCCATGCGCGATTCCGACACGGCCATGGAAGTTTCCTCCGCCGGATTGCGCAAACCCTTCCACGAGCCGTATCCCGGCCCCGCCATAATGGGAATCGCCGCCGACCTCGGCCTGACCATCAGTTTCGGGTCCGACGCTCACGCCGTCAGCGAAACCGTGTCCCACTTCGGAGAACTGGCCCGTTACGCCCGCAGCTACGGCTTCAAAACTAACCGTATCAGCGTAGCGCGCGAGAAAATACTGCTCGATTTTTAAGGGTTGCCCTTAAATAATCTTTTCGCCATCTGGCTGTGTCAAAAGGCCATTTTTTACTTCGGTCACGTACCGTAAGTGTATACTTTTTGGAAAATAAAAGCAGGGTCTGCTCTTTGAGAGGTGGCTTGTGTGCCCTGCGGGCACGCGAGCTTTTCTTTTCTTCTGTTTTGGCCGCCTTCGCGGCGGGCGGCAAGGCGGGGCCGGTTATGGGGCTGCGCCCCCTTCTCGGCCCCCCTTGCATCCCCCCCGAAGCACCCCCTGTCCTACCCTGACCAATAAATTCCCTTTTTCGGGGGCGGCTACGCACGAACCTCGCCGACGTGTCGGCTTCGGTTCTTTATGACGCCGCCCCCGGCAACAATCCGCTCCCTGCCTGAGAACCAGCAAATACTTCACTGTGTTGCTTGTGCGACAGCAATCTGGGGTTGGAGCACGCCAACCCTGTTGTCACAATTTGCCCGCAGCTTAGAGCAGATTGCCTTTGAGAATATACATTCTCAAAGTTTAAGACACGCTCACTTCGGCGTTTAACCGCGCAGATAAACTGCGCTTACGCCTCCGTAGCGAACGTCTGCTCACGCAGCCGTCAGAGCAATTTAAAAGTTAAATTGCTCTAAAATCCTTCGACCGAACGACCTCTCTCGAACAATCAAGTATCATTCCCGCGATTTCCTGGAACAAACCAGACTCCTTCCGATCTTTCATTCAGAGCGAAGGCGCACAATGGCATTGCGCGGCGCGAAGGGAGATCACCGAGCGTAGCGAGGAAGCTCCCGCAGCGACAGCCGCGCAGCCCTCGTGGAATGGCGGAAACGGGAAAGCCCCAGCGGGGTCGTCCGGGGGGAGTGCAGAGGGGGCCTCGGAGGGGCGGCAGCCCCTAACAGGCCCCCATCTGCCGCCCGCCGCGCAGGCGGCCCAAACAACAGAATAGAAAAGCCCTCGTGCCCGCAGGGCACAGCAACCACCATTCAAACGACAAGCCCTGCTTTGCTTTCTTCAAAGCGTCAGCCCGCAGCCCCACACTCAGCCGCCCGCCGCGCAGGCGGCCCAAACAACAGAATAGAAAAGCCCCCCGTGCCCGCAGGGCACAGCAACCACCATTCAAACGACAAGCCCTGCTTTGCTTTCTTCAAAGCGTCAGCCCGCAGTCCCACACTCTGCCGCCCGCCGCGCAGGCGGCCCAAACAACAGAATAGAAAAGCCCCCCGTGCCCGCAGGGCACAGCAACCACCATTCACACGACAAGCCCTGCTTTGCTTTCTTCAAAGCGCCAGCCCGCAGCCCCACACTCAGCCGCCCGCCGCGCAGGCGGCCCAAACAACAGAATAGAAAAGCCCCCCGTGCCCGCAGGGCACAGAAGTTTCCTCTTAAAGGATAAGCCCTGCTTTGCTTTCTTCAAAGCGTCAGCCCGCAGCCCCCCACTCAACCGCCCGCCGCGCAGGCGGCCCAAACAACAGAATAGAAAAGCCCCCGTGCCCGCAGGGCACAGAACCCGCCTCTCAAACGACAAGCTCTGTTTTACTTGTCCATAAGCCCAGAGGCTCATAAGCCGCTAAAAACGCAACAATATCTTCGGGTTTACCAAGTTTCTGTTTTCCAAATAAAAATGCTGTTTGCAGCTATACGAAAAGACAGCATTTTTTTGATACACGGTTGACAAGGTGCTGTATTTTTGAAATTCATACAACGAATAGTAATCCTTCTTTTTGTCCGGGAAGTAAGAATACTATTCCTACCAAACCACACAGGATTGCGTCCATGCACACCGGGGCAGCCCGGGCCGTGCCCCAGCAGGAGTTACAATGAAAAACCGCGGCGTATATACAGGGCTCGTTCTGGCGGGCCTGTTGCTTGTCTTTGGCGTATGGGTGCTGTCGTTTTTTGACACGACGCTTTCGATCAAAAGGGTGGCCCTGGATTCAGAAGCCGCGGCCAAACGGGTGGCTTTGCCGTCGGGGCAGGCGCTGTTCAATCCGCCCCGGCCCGAGGACGCGCCCGAAAGCATCCGCGAAGAGGTCATGCTGGGCTACAAGATCATGACTGAAACCAGCAAATACGCCTGGCAATATGTCGGCAATGGCAAGGACAGCAAGCTCTCCTGTTCCAGCTGCCACTTTGAAGGCGGCCGGTCTATGGACAGCATCTCTCTGGTGGGGGTTGGCGCCACATACCCTCGCTACCGCGACCGCAACGAATATACGGTGGATCTCGGCATTCGCATTCAGGGCTGCTTTGACCGCAGCATGAACGGAACGCCGCCGCCGCTGGACGGGCAGATCATCCAGTCCCTGCTGGTCTATCTGCAATGGATTTCGAAGGATATCCCCATCTACGCCGAACTGCCCTGGACCCTGCCCGAAAGTTTGGGCAATCCCCACAAGCCCGACACGGCCAATGGCGCAACGGTGTATAAAGACGTATGCGCCCGCTGCCATGGCATTAACGGCGAAGGCACGGACATTGCGCCGCCCTTGTGGGGCAACGAGTCCTACAACGACGGGGCGGGCATGCACCGTGTACGTACCCTGTCCACCTTTGCCTGGCGCTTCATGCCCAAGAACGCGCCCTCGCTCACGCAGGAACAGGCCCTGGACGTGGCGGCCTACATACATGAAAAGCCCAGGCCCAAGTTTGTGCCCACCCATCCCGACAAGATTGTGCGGCTTATCCCCCTGACGGAAGGGAAGTAGCCATGATTTTTCCCATACTGCACATTCCGGGTCTTGGCGACGGCATGACCATCGCCCTGGACGCCGTGCTGCACGTTGTCATAAGTCACGGTCTGGCCATCGGCTTCATGACCATGCTGATTCTTTTTCAAACCATGACGTATGCGGGCAAGGGGCCGCACTGGGCGCGCATCAGCCGCAGCCTGCTGGGCCCGGCGGTGGTGGTCATCACCTCCGTGGGCGCGGTGACGGGCGTGGGCATCTGGTTCATCACCGGCATTCTCGCGCCAGAGGGCATAGGCTCGCTTATCCACCTCTTTTTCTGGCCCTGGTTCATCGAGTGGGGGGCCTTTACCTCTGAAGTCATCCTGCTGCTTTTTTACTATTATTTGTGGGACAGGCTGGCGGAAAAGCATCCCGGCCGCCTGACCGCTCTGGGGTGGGGCTATGTGACCATGGCCGTCATTTCGGCCATCCTCATATCCGGCATTTTGGGCTTCATGCTCACGCCCGACGGCTGGCCCTGGGGGCAGACGTTTGACGAGGCATACTACAATCCCACTTTTGCGCCCCAGGTCTTTTTGCGGCTGTCGGGCGGGCTTGCCATAGGCTCGCTGCTGCTGGCGGCCTGGATAGCCTGGCGCTTCAAGGGCACGCGGGAGGAACGGGGCAGCGCCCTGCGGCTTGCGGGCGGCGTTTTTCTTGGTTGTGTGGCTGTGGGCGCGGTCAGCGCGTGGGTTTATTTCTCGCGCGTGCCCATGACCTTTCTCACCCACTGGAAGTTCGCTGTGGCCACGTCCTACATGTCGCAGATGCCGGACTTCCTGCCCACCCTCAATGCCGTCGCGGTGGGGGTGCTGTGCCTCACCGGGCTGGTCGCCGTACTGCGCTGGCCGGTGGTGTGCCGCATTCTCTGCATTCCGGCTATCCTGCTCAGCGTGTTTATGGTGATGGAATTCGAGCGCATACGTGAATTCGTGCGCGGGCCGTATCTGCTGCCTGGATATATGTATGCCAACCAGGTACCGCTGGCGGAAAAGCTGGCTGTTGACGAAACGAAGCAAAGCTACCTGCCGCGCATGCGCTGGGTGGACGACAACGGCACGCTGCCGCCGGACATGGTGGCGGGCAAGGCGCTGTTTGCCGCCAACTGCGGCGTGTGCCACACCACGGTCAAGGGCGGGCTGAACAATATCGGCATCCGCGTGGCCGGCCGCACTCTGGACAGCCTCAACGCCATAGTGTCCATTACGGAAAACCTCGGCCCCTTCATGACGCCCTTTACCGGGTCGGAGACGGAGCGCCTGCTGCTGGCCAGCTACATTTACATGCTTGGAAAAGAGCAGGGTTATATCAAGATACCGCAGGCGCCGAAAGCTCCGGCAGCCCAGGCGGCGGCCAGGGAGGCGAAGTAGCCATGAACAAATGGACAGATCTCTTCCTCCTGCATCCCCTGCCCGAGGGCTGGCTCAACGGCCTGCTTTTCGTGACCTTTGGCCTGCACCTGCTGTTTGCCCTGCTTATTGTGGGCACGGCCGTGCTGGGATTTGTGTTCTTTTTGCAGGACTGGCTGGACAATGACCAGCCGGGCCAGCACTGGAACAGCAAGTTCCTGCACACCCACCTGGGGCTCAAAAGCCTGGCCGTGGTGCTTGGCATTGCGCCTCTGCTGCTCATACAGATCCGCTATTCCTACTCCTTTTTCACCGCCACTGGTCTTTTCGCCTATGCCTGGCTGGCGGTGATACCCCTGCTGATCGTGGCCTTTCTGCTTATTGACGGCTTTAACCATTCGATGACGAGCCGCACCTGGCTGGCCATGCTCTGCGGCGTCATCGGCGTGGGAGCCCTGCTTACGGTGCCCGCCATCTTTACCGGGGCGCTGGCGCTGATGGAGCGGCATGCCCTGTGGGCCAGGTTCGGGCAGTCGGGCGGACAGGATTTCGCCACTTTGCCCGCGCTGGGGCCGCACTGGCTGTTGCGTTATCTGCACGTTATCGGCGCGGCTCTTGTGCTTGGCGCGGCATTTCAGCTCTTTTTCTCCACAAGGAACAATCCGGAGAAAACCCCGCGCCTGCGGAGCTGGATTTTCGGCGCGACGCTCGCGCAGATTCTCATAGGCATACCGCTGCTGTTCACAGTGGCCGCCGAGCTTACCTGGATCATCGTCGCGGCGCTTACGGTGGGCGCGACGGCCGCCCTGCTGGTTTTGTGGGTGCTGCGTCCCCGTCAGTCCGCTTCGGAGCCGGCCCCAAGGCCTGTGCCGCTGCCCGCGCCGCGCAGTCTGCTCTGGCTGCTGCCGCTGGCCTTCGCGGCCATGCTGGTGGGCCGCCAGTTCATACAGGACGGGGCCATGAATCCCCTTCAGGCCGCCAACGACGCCTACCGCGCAGAGCGGGCCAAGACTATGGATCCTTTCCGCCAGCCTTCGCTGGACGCCTACGCCCTCAAGCTCAAGACCGTGTATGACAACGGCGACGTCATTTACGATCAGGCATGCGCGCCCTGTCATGGTCTGGAAGGCAAGGGCGACGGCCCCGCAGCCAGGCAGCTGATTATACCAGCCGAGCATGTGGCCGACATCCGGGCCAACAGGGAATACGTCTACACCCTGGTGCGGGACGGGGTGCCCGGTTCCGGCATGCCGTACTTCCGACTGTATGACCGCGAAAAGATCGAGATGGTGCTGGACGCTATGGGCAAGCGCTTTGGCATGTACGGCAAGACCGATGTGCCAGACCGCGAGCCGGAGAGCGACGCCATGATCGTATGGGCTGAAACCTGCTCGGTCTGCCACGGCGTGGAGGGCGAGATCACCGCTTTCGGGCATACCCTGCTGCCCCCGCCGCCGGATTTGCAGCAGTACGCCATGACCCATTCCCGTGCTCTTGAGGTCATCACCAACGGCTATCCCGGCACGGTCATGCCGCCATTCCGCCACTTGCCCCAGGAAGTGCTGGAGGATCTGACCGTCATAAGCAATACCTTCAGGGCGGTGAAGTAAGCCGTTTGGAGGTGGAGCCGTTAACGAATGGAATGCGTTAACGGCTCTGCAAGGATTTCCCTGAAAATCCTTTGCCACGAAATGCGAGCAGGCAGGCTTTTGTCTGCAGTACGCGAGCATTTCAAGTGTTGTCTGCTCTTGAGGGCCAGAGAAGTTGGCTCGGAGGCTGGTAACGGCCAACGCACGCAACAGCGCGCAAAAAAGAAAAGAAAACTGCCCGAAGGCGTCATCCTTCGGGCAGTTTTTTATGGCAATGGTCGGGGTATGCGCCAGCGTCAGTGCTGATGGATCAGGATTCCAGCCCCATGGCGTATTCGCGCTGTTCACGGCGGCGTACCAGCCAGAAGACCAGCAACGCGCCCAGCAGTTTGCTTACGCTCATGGTTATGATGGACCAGGGCGTGGCAAGGCCGATGATGAGCAGAAAGACGACGCTGTCCAGAGGCGCGCCCACAAGGCTTGAAATAAGTATGCGCTGCGAGAACGGGCGGTTGGTAAACGTAAACAGCGCCCAGTCGCCCAGTTCGCCCATGGCGAAGGCGGCGGCGCTGGCCAGCGCGAGCTGGGGGGTGGCCATGTACCAGCTTATGACGCAGCCCACCAGCATGGCCCACAGCACATGATGGCCCACGCGGCGCTGCGCATAGTCGCGCACCACGAAAATAAAGCCCACTATCAGCGACAGAGGAGCCCACAATTCGCCATTGGGCAGTTCGATCAGGGGCGTGACGGCAAAGGCGTAGTTCACGCCCACAATAAGCGCCATGTAAGTAAAGAGAGTAAACATGGGCGCGAGAGTAAGCGTTGGCGGCATGGCCGTCAAGGGCGGCGCGGCCGCAAAACACGCCAATGCAGAAGGGGACATGCTATAACAACGTGCTATTTTTATTTTTTTGAAGAAGGAAAAGGCACTCCCCACAGGGCGCCAGAACCCGTAAGCCAGGCTTGCGGCTTGACCACAGCGCTCGGATATGGGACAGAAAAACAGTTTAGTATGTATCTAGAAAAATTCTGCGCCTTTTTGCGCGCAGCGTAGGCCGGATCTTCGGCCAGGAGATGTAATGACCGACCTGCAACACCGTTGCGGCTGGGTGGCGCTCATGGGGCCGCCCAATGCCGGCAAATCCACTTTGCTCAATTCCATTCTCGGGCAGAAGGTGACCATTGTCACGCCCAAACCGCAGACCACACGTAATCAGATTGTGGGCATCCACACCGATGAGAACTCCCAGATCATTTTTATGGATACTCCCGGTCTCACCCAGGTGCGCGGCCGCCTGAGCAAGACCATGATCCAGGCCGTATGGCAAAGCCTGGGGCAGGCCGACATCATCATGCCGGTGCTGGACGCCCACATGTACATCCGCCATCCCGAATTTCTCGAGCGCGATCTGGCCCCGGTGGCTCAGGCTCTGGCCAGTGATGAGCGCCCGATGATCGTTGTGGTCAACAAGGTGGACCTCTTCAGCGACAAAAGCCGCATGCTGCCGCTGCTGACAAAGCTGCACGAAATGTGGCCAAGGGCTGAAATATTCCCCGTGTCCGCCCTGCGCCGGGACGGTCTGACCGAACTTGTGGCGCTTATCAATAAAAAACTGCCCAAGGGGGTTGCCCAGTTCCCCGAAGACCAGATTTCCACAGCGCCTCTGCGCTTCATGACCGCGGAAATCATCCGCGAGAAGCTTTTTCTCCATCTGCGGCAGGAAGTTCCCTATTCCGTGGCTGTTGACGTGGAAAACTGGGAAGAAGACGAGGAGCGCGGGCAGACGGTCATTCACGCCACCATCTACGTGGCCCGCCCCATGCACAAGGCCATGGTCATCGGCCGGGCCGGGCAGTCCATCAAGGCCATCGGCACCGAGGCGCGCAAGGACATTCAGACACTGGTGGGCGGCAAGGTGCACCTGGAACTTTGGGTCAAGGTGCGCGAGCACTGGACCGAGGACGCGGCCTTTTTGCGCGACATCGGCATGATGGCGGAGTAGCTATGGATCTGCTGGAACGTTACGGTCATGTGTTGGACAGGCTGAACACCGCCTGCGCCGCCGCCGGGCGGCCCAGGCAGGATGTGACCCTCATCGCCGTCTCCAAACTGCACCCGGCGAGCGCCGTGGCCGCCGTGGCCGCCGCCGGACAGGTGGACTTTGGCGAAAACTATGTGCAGGAAGCCCTGCAAAAGCGAGAGGATCTGGCGGCTGACGCCGGGTCCGCCGCGCTTGCCGCGGGCATCCGCTGGCACATGATAGGGCATGTGCAGAGCCGCAAGGCCGCGCAGGTGGCGGGAGCCTTTGCCCTCATGCACACGCTTGACTCTCGCAACCTGGCGGACGGTCTTGAAAAGCGCATGGTTGGCGCAGACGGGCGGCAGCCCGTGCTTTTTGAGATAAATATCGCCTCCGAACCGCAAAAAAGCGGCTTAATGCCTGCAGATTTACCGGTATTGGCCGATTATGTACTTGAGAACTGCCCGCACCTGGACGTGCGGGGTCTCATGTGCCTGCCCCCGGTTTTTGACGCCGGCGACGCGGCCCGTCCCCATTTTGCCCATCTGCGCGAGCTGCGGGACGGCCTGCGCCAGCATACCGGCCTGCCCCTGCCCGTTCTTTCGATGGGCATGAGCGGCGACTTTGAGGCCGCTGTGGCCGAAGGGGCGACTCTGGTGCGCATAGGCACGGATATTTTCGGGCCGCGTCCGGCCAAAACGCCGCCTCTGGCATAGTGTCTGCAACAGCTATTGAGGCCGGTTTTGCGGGCAGCGGCGTTTCGGGCCTCTTCGGGCTTTCCGAAGGCGCTCCCCTCCCGTGAACATGACGGCGGCGCGGCATGGCCGTGGCGCTGCAAAGGCCAACGGAGTTGATTATGGCGGCCAAGGAAAAAGAAACCCCGGCCCTGCCCGAGGGGCCGGCTGAAAGCCCCAAGAAAAAATCCCGGGTCAAGCGAATAGTCATTATTTTGGCGATCTTGCTCATGACTTTGAGCGGCGCTGGAATAGGCGGTTACTGGTGGCTCTATCTGCGCACGCCCTCCAACAATTCGGGGGCTCCCGCGCCCGATGCCGCCGGTGCGTCTGCGACCACGGGCCAGCCTGCGGGTTCGCCCCAGGCGGGCGGCCAGGGCGGACTGTCCGCGCAGGGTCAGTCTGGCGGCCAGAGCGCAGCCGGAGGCGATGGCCGTATTGAACGGCAAAGCGACCTGCCCCGCAGCGGCGGCATGGTGCTGCCCCTGCCCTCCATCACCGTCAATCTGTCCGACCCTGCCGGGCGGCGCTATCTCAAGATGGGTATGGAGGTGGAGGTCAACGCAGATGTTTCGGCGGCCCTTCAGGCTAACAATGCCCGCATCCGCGACGCCATCATCATGCTGCTTGCCGGTAAGAATTATGCGGACATAGCCACCCCGGACGGCAAGGTGCTGCTCAAGGCCGAAGTGGCGGCGCGCCTTAACCAGATACTTGGGGCACAGCGCGTTATCCGCGTGTACTTTACTGACTTTGTGGTCGAATAGTTTTTTTGCGCGGCTTCGCCGCTGGGCCAACGCCCCGGATGCGCACTCGCCCGGCGGCAGGAAGACAACGAGGTGACATATGTCGCAGGAAGATCAGGACAAACTGGCCGCCGAATGGGAAGCCGAACTCGCCAAGGAGCCTGATGCCGCCGGAGCTTCCGGCGGCACGGCTGAAGCAGCCGCCCCGTCGGCAACGCCGCCCGCTGGTGATGACGCGCAGCGTCAGGCCGATGAGGCGCTTGCAGCCCAGTGGGCCGCAAGCATGGCCCAGGAAGAGGACTCGCATGCGCACCAGTCCTTTGGCGGGGCCGGGGCCGGCATGGGCGGCCATGCGACCGAGGCCCATTTCAAGGATATGACGGAAATGGCCCGGCAACCAGCCGACAACAAGCTCAAGAGGGAACTGGACTTTATTCTGGACATTCCGCTGGACGTGTCGGCGGAGCTCGGGCGCACCCGGCTGCTCATCAACGAACTGCTGCAATTGGGGCAGGGTTCGGTGGTGGAACTGAACAAACTGGCTGGCGAGCCGCTGGAAGTCTACGTCAACGGCAAACTCGTGGCGCGCGGCGAAGCCGTGGTCATCAACGAAAAATTCGGCGTGCGCCTTACCGACATCATCAGTCCCATTGAAAGGGTGAAACAGCTTGGCTAGTCTGGTACATGCCGCGGCCCATACCGTAGCCCAGGCCGCTACGGGCGGCTCCGTCTCTTCGTCATTGCCCGCAGAAGCGGGCATGTCGGGGCAGGCGGTGCGCGGCGTGGTGGAGCAGGGTGCGGCAGCGCTGCCGCACGGGCTGGACCGGGTGGTTGAAATTGCCGTTGAGGTGACGCGCCAGGGGCTTGGCGCTGCCGCGCAGGCGGCGGGCCGCTTTGCCGATACGCTTACTGACAACCTTGACGGTGACCTGGCCGGGCAGGCCGCAACCAGGGCGGCTGAACACAGTACGGGCCTTGGGGCCAGTTCCTTTTCCTGGGGCGGCTACGCGCAGGCCGTGGGCATACTGTTTTTGCTGGTTGCCCTGCTGTGGCTGGTGGTCTGGGTAGTGCGGCGTTTTGGAAAGTTCAATTTTCTGCCGCGTCCGGGTGCGTTGCCCAAGGGCGCGCTGGTTATGGAGGCGCAGTTGCCGCTGGGGCCCCGCAAGGGACTTATGGTGGTACGCTTCTTGAATAGAAGGCTGCTGCTGGGAGTGACCGACCAGCACATAACCCTTCTGACAGAGGAGCAGGCGCAGCATGAGCCGCAGGACAAAGATTTCAAACATATCATGGAAGAAGCCGCTCGCAGTACTGACAGCCGCTAGCCTTCTTCTTTTGCTGCCCCATCTGGCCCATGCCGCCCAGGACATGGCCATGCCCACCTTGCAGCTCAGCCTTGCCGGCGGTGCGAAATCGCCGGAAAAAGTCTCGGTGCTGCTGGAAATTCTCTTTCTGCTCACCGTCCTTTCAGTGGCTCCCGCCATCATGCTCACGGTCACCAGCTTTACCCGCATCATCATCGTGTTCAGCTTTCTGCGTCAGGCCATGGGCGTGCAGCAACTGCCGCCCACCCAGATACTGGCAAGCCTCGCCATTTTTATGACGGTGGTCATCATGTATCCCGTGGGCAAGCAGATCAACGACGATGCCCTGCAGCCCTACCTCAGCGAACGCATGGACTACAAAGAAGCGCTGGACAAGGCGCAGGTTCCTCTGCGTACCTTTATGTTCAAGCATACGCGTGAAAAGGACCTCTCCATCTTTTATTCCATCAGCAAGATGGAGTCCCCAAGAAGCAAGGAAGAGGTTCCCACCACGCTGCTGGCGGCGGCCTATGTCATCAGCGAGCTGAAAACGGCCTTCACCATCGGCTTTCTCATCTACATTCCCTTTCTCGTTCTGGATATGGTCATTTCCAGCGTGCTGCTGGCCATGGGCATGATGATGCTGCCTCCCATGATGGTCTCCATGCCGTTCAAGCTGCTGCTCTTTGTCATGGTTGACGGCTGGAACCTGCTGGTGGGGTCGCTGGTCAACAGTTTTTTGCTCTGACGAAGGTCTGGCATCATTTTTGTAAGTACAGAGAACCAGTTGCTGGCAGTGTCAAATTTTTCCGCGAGGGTAAATCCATGTCTCCTGATTTTGTCATCGGTTTTGGCCGTCAGGCTATTGAACTGTGTCTCATGATGGCTTTGCCCATGCTTGCGGTGGGTCTGGGCGTGGGTGTGCTTGTGAGTGTTATTCAGGCCGCTACCCAGATTCAGGAAATGACCCTGACCTTTATACCCAAGATCGTCTGCATGTTTCTGGCCCTGCTGCTGGCCCTGCCGTGGCTTATGGAGCGCATGATAACCTTCACGCGCGACGTGTTTATCAATATCCCCAATTACGTACGGTAGCCTGATGCGCTTCTTCTGCCCCATAACCAGCGGCAAGGAATTTTTCCATTGCCCAACGACGCGGACAATGCGCCATGTATTGGAACTGGTATAAACAGTATGATGTACAAAAAGATGTAGTTGCAGCAGGGAATATAGAGAATCAGATCAAGTCTAGAAAAAATACAGAAAGATTTTGTCGTTCAATGCAAAAAGGAAATGTCGTGGACATTTCCTTTTTGCATTGTCTGTCGTCCCATCCTTGTGTAGGTTGGAGCCCGTGCGCTTTGTCAAAGGGTAAGAAACGGTTCTGTTTTCTGTATGGGGCGCACGTCAGAGTCGCTGCGTCCAGCCACGCGGCGGCCTCAGGATCTGGCGCATACGGATGCCGCCAGTCCCAGAAGGATGGCCCCGGCCTGAGCCACATTGAGCGAATCAAAAGTCCGCGCCAGAGGTATGCGCAGCATATGCGCGCACCGCTTGGCCACGCCTGGCCGCAATCCCTTGTCTTCGTTGCCCAGCACCAGAACGGCGGGCAGGAGCATGGGCTCGGCAAAGGCGTCGAGGCTGCCGGAGCCGGGTTGGCCGCCTGCGCCGTAGATGGTCAGTCCGGCCTCTTCAGCGCTGTCCAGGGCATGCCCCAGATTCGTCACGCGGGCCACGGGCAGATGCTCAAGGGCTCCGGCGGCGGCGCGGCGGGCGGCCGGGCCCAGATAGGCGCTGTTGTGACGGGGCAAAATGATGCCCGCGCCCCCCAGGGCGTAAAGGGTGCGGCAGAGCGTTCCCACATTGCCGGGGTCCTGCACCTGATCAAGGGCCAGAATTATGGGCAGGGGAGCTTGCTCCAGGCTCGCGAAAATGTCGTCAAGCTCGCAAAAGCTGGTGACGGACAGGCGGGCCACCACGCCCTGATGGCCGACCGCGTCCCGGCCCGCCTCGCGGCTGCCGCCACTGGCAGGACGGCACAGGCGGTCGAGGACGGCCTGGTCAACCAGCGTAAAACGCACGTCGTTTTTTCGGCAGAGGTTCTGCATTTCGCGGGCCTCGGGGCCGCGAAGCCCCTTCTTGCAGAACACGCAGTCAATGCGCTGCGGGTCGCTGGACAGCAGTTCCAGCACAGGTTTGAGCCCCGGCAGAAGAGGGGCGTCTTCAGATTGGGTATGCATACGCGCCTCCGCGCGGAGTGACACGGCCGCCACGGGCTGCCGAGGTAAAAATTATGAGGAAAAGGGCGTTCACAGTCATCGGCTGTGTACGCATCTTCCCGGCTCCTGGCAAGCCGGGCGGACGAGGAGTACGCCATGACGGAATATAGTATGGACATTGCCGCACAAGGACGCAAGGGTGTTACCGTGGGGCTTCGCCTTTGTGTGCTGGCGGTTGCGTGTTGCCTTATGCTGGCCGGGGGCTGCGCCTCGCGGCAGAATGGCGACTCTGGCGGTCGCGGCGTTTCCTTTTCTGTTCCCGATGACGACCCCACCCCCTTGAGCAGCAAGGAATTGGCGGCGCTCCAGTCCACGGGCCAGGTGGACAAAAGCGTGCCCCCCGAAGCCATGGACGACGTGACCCGGCAGTACAAATATTATCTGCACAAGGGGCGCAATTCCGTCTGCGTGTTCTCCAAAAGGGCTGAAGGATATCTGAACTATTCGCGCCAGGTTTTCCGCTCGCGCGGTATTCCTGAAGAGCTGGCCTACCTTGCCATTGTTGAAAGCGGCTACCGTGTTGATGCCCGTTCCCCTGTGGGGGCCACCGGCGCGTGGCAGTTCATGCCCGGCACTGGCGAGCGCTTCGGCCTCACCCAGGACTGGTGGACAGACGAAAGGCTTGATCCCTATGAATCCGCGGAAGCCGCCGCTGACTATCTGCAAAAATTGCACGAATACTTTGGCGACTGGCCCACGGCCGTGGCCGCCTATAACGCAGGCGAAGGCAAGATCAGCCGGGCCAAGG
>NZ_AP042377.1:1560000-2577500 GCF_055387835.1 Desulfovibrio simplex | reverse complement strand
TTGTCTACCGGAGGTAAAGCACTGACAGAGCTAGGGGTCCTACCAGATTACCAAACTCTTTCAAACTCAGAATGCCGGTCAGATGTACCATGGGAGTCAGACAGTGGGTGCTAAGGTCCATTGTCGAGAGGGTAAGAGCCCAGATCAACAGCTAAGGTCTCCAAATCTATGCTCAGTGGTTAAGGTGGTGACGTTGTAGAGACACCCAGGACGTTGGCTTAGAAGCAGCCATCGTTTAAAGAAAGCGTAATAGCTCACTGGTCTAATGACGTTGCGCCGAAAATGTAACGGGGCTAAGCATAGTACCGAAGCTTTGAATTCCGCGTATGCGGTCTGGTAGGGGAGCGTTCTTCACGGGCAGAAGGTGTGTTGTAAAGCATGCTGGACTGTGGAGAAGTGATTATGCTGACATGAGTAACGATAAAACGGGTGAAAAACCCGTTCGCCGTAAACCCAAGGTTTCCTGGGTAAAGGTAATCTTCCCAGGGTTAGTCGGTCCCTAAGGCGAGGCTGAAAGGCGTAGTTGATGGGAAACGTGTTAATATTCACGTACTTGTATGTTCGCGCGATGGAGGGACGCAGGAAGGTAGACGGTCCGGGTGTTGGATTACCCGGTGCAAGCAGGTAGGCGTGAGGTGCAGGCAAATCCGCACTTCTTTACGCCGAGACGCGAGTCCGTGACCGTAAGGTCTGAAGCCGTTGAGCCTCTACTGCCTAGAAAAGCTTCTAAGTATAGAACATGCAAACCGTACCGAAAACCAACTCAGGTGGGTGGGATGAATAATCCAAGGCGCTCGAGAGAACTCTGGCCAAGGAACTCGGCAAAATAACCCCGTACCTTCGGAAGAAGGGGTGCTCCTTCGGGTGAAATTGATTCACTTAATGAGCCTGAGGGAGCCGCAGTGAAATGGTGGTGGCGACTGTTTACTAAAAACATAGGTCTGTGCGAAGTCCTAAAGACGACGTATACGGACTGACGCCTGCCCGGTGCCGGAAGGTTAAAAGGAGAGGTCAGCGCAAGCGAAGCTTTGAATTGAAGCCCCGGTAAACGGCGGCCGTAACTATAACGGTCCTAAGGTAGCGAAATTCCTTGTCGGGTAAGTTCCGACCTGCACGAATGGCGTAACGATCTCCACACTGTCTCGGCCAGAGACTCGGTGAAATTGAAGTCGCGGTGAAAATGCCGTGTACCCGCAGAAAGACGGAAAGACCCTGTGCACCTTTACTATAGCTTGACATTGGGATTTGGAACTGCATGTGTAGGATAGGTGGGAGACTGTGAACTCTGTACGCTAGTATGGAGGGAGTCATTGTTGAAATACCACCCTTGTTTTTTCAGGTCCCTAACCCTCTACCGTTATCCGGTGAGGGAACAGTGTCTGGTGGGTAGTTTGACTGGGGCGGTCGCCTCCTAAAGTGTAACGGAGGCATGCAAAGGTTCCCTCAGGCTGATTGGAAACCAGCCGTCGAGTGCAAACGCATAAGGGAGCTTGACTGCAAGAGAGACATCTCGAGCAGGTACGAAAGTAGGTGTTAGTGATCCGGTGGTCCCGAATGGAAGGGCCATCGCTCATTGGATAAAAGGTACGCCGGGGATAACAGGCTGATCGCATCCAAGAGTTCACATCGACGATGCGGTTTGGCACCTCGATGTCGGCTCATCACATCCTGGGGCTGAAGCAGGTCCCAAGGGTACGGCTGTTCGCCGTTTAAAGTGGTACGCGAGCTGGGTTTAAAACGTCGTGAGACAGTTTGGTCCCTATCTTCTGTGGGCGCTGGAGAATTGAAAGGGCCTGTCCCTAGTACGAGAGGACCGGGATGGACGCACCCCTGGTGGACCTGTTGTCGTGCCAACGGCACAGCAGGGTAGCTATGTGCGGAAGGGATAACCGCTGAAAGCATCTAAGCGGGAAGCCTGCCTTAAGATAAGTTCTCCCTGGAGCAATCCCTGAAGGGCCGAGGTAGACTACCTCGTTGATAGGCTGGAGGTGGAAGCGTCGCGAGATGCGGAGCTGACCAGTACTAATAGCCCGTGCGGCTTGTTTATGAAAAAAACTCCTTCCTTCCCTGTCAATTAAATATTTGACAACTTTGTTGGTAGCCATGGAGGAGAGGGTACACCCAATCCCATTCCGAACTTGGAAGTTAAGCTCTCCATCGTCGATGATACTGCATAACGTCATGTGGGAAAGTAGACCGCTGCCAACATCTTTTAAAAAGCCCTTCGCTGCTAAAGCGCGAAGGGCTTTTTGTCGTTCTGTGGCAAAGTGTTCCTTCTCTCCGGACTGATGTCCTTGGCTGTGTTGGTTGCAGTTTGCCCCCTGAGGCTGGATTGCCCGCAGCCATCTTTCTGTTTTTCTTGAACCTAAATTGAATAAGGCGCTGGCGCGGGCCTTGCGAGCGACACACCACAAACATGTCGCGCTGCAAGAGGCGTGACAGCGCCGGAGTTACTTCTTCTTCTTCTGCTGCTGTTGGCGCTGCTGCCCTGCTTTACTCCCGAGGCTCTGCTCCTGCTGCTGTTTCGCCTCATTGCACATTGTTTCGGCTGTCTGACTCACTCGATTTTCAGCTATTTTCGCTCAAGGCAGCCTTATTCCATGCTATTTCCAATGCCCCTCATTTGGGCCGCCTGCGCGGCGGGCGGCAGAGGGGGCCTGTTAGGGGCTGCGCCCCTCCGAGGCCCCCTCTGCACTCCCCCCGGACAACCCCCTGGAGCTTTCCATATCCCGTCACCCGGCGAGGGCTGCGCGGCACCTGCTGCGGGAGCTTCCTCGCTGCGCTCGGCGATCTCCCTCCGCGCCGCGCAATGCCAGCAACCGATTGGTTGACGGGCTCACGTTTAAACGGCGTGCAGCCGTATCTATGACAACATCTTTTAAAAAGCCCTTCGCGCTTTAGCAGCGAAGGGCTTTTTGTCGTTCTGTAGCAAAGTTTTCCTTCTCTCTCCGGACTGATGCCTTGGCTGTTGGCTGCAGGTTGCCCCCTGAGGCTGGATTGCCCGCAGCCATCTTTCTGTTTTTCTTGAACCTAAATTGAATAAGGCGCTGGCGCGGGCCTTGCGAGCGACACACCACAAACATGTCGCGCTGCAAGAGGCGTGACAGCGCCGGAGTTACTTCTTCTTCTTCTGCTGCTGTTGGCGCTGCTGCCCTGCTTTACTCCCGAGGCTCTGCTCCTGCCGCTGTTTCGCTTCATTGCACATTGTTTCGGCTGTCTGCCTCACTCGATTTTCAGCTATTTTCGCTCAAGGCAGCCTTATTCCATGCTATTTCCAATGTCCCTCATTTGGGCCGCCTGCGCGGCGGGCGGCAGAGGGGGCCTGTTAGGGGCTGCGCCCCTCCGAGGCCCCCTCTGCACTCCCCCCGGACAACCCCCTGGAGCTTTCCATATTCCGTCACCCGGCGAGGGCTGCGCGGCACTTGCTGCGGGAGCTTCCTCGCTGCGCTCGGCGATCTCCCTCCGCGCCGCGCAATGCCAGCGTCCGCGTTCGTGTTGAATGGGAGGCCGGGGAGGCGTCTGGTTGATTGCAGGAAGTCTCAAGAATGGCGGTCGATTGTTTGGGGCAGGCACTCGATAGCGGTGAGGCTGGCTTTTGGTCTAGTCTTTGGGATCAGTATGCAGCACTTTGTGGCGGAGAACAGCACGGTTTCTGTTGTTTTTCGCGCCTCATAATAAATACTTTCTATTCTCAAGATGTTTTCCGCGTACGTTGTCCCCAAGGTGCTAATAAGCCCGGCGTACTGAACCCAAAAGTGCTGTCACGCAACAACGCACTCAAGCCAGTGCAGTTTTTCAGGCAGGGAGGGCCTGTCGCCGGGGGCGGCGTCATAAAGAACCGAAGCCGACACGTCGGCGAGGTTCGTGCATAGCCGCCTCCGAAAAAGGTATTCGTTGATCAGGGTAGGACGGGGGGGCTTCGGGGGGGATGCAAGGGGGGCCGAGAAGGGGGCGCAGCCCCATAACCGGCCCCCCTTGCCGCCCGCCGCGCAGGCGGCCCAAACAACACACAAAAAAAAGCTCCCGTGCCCGCAGGGCGCATGCTGTTCAATCAGGCGACAGCCCAAACCGCAAGAGTAAACAGGACTCGACGCTTACCACAGCCCCCAACCTCGGCACAGCCTCCCAACCCCCACGTGAGGCGCTCCCCATCATAAACATCATGTCCGGCACGGATTCTGCAAAGCAAGCTGTGCCGGTATTCCGGCAAGGAGTCAGTGCCATGAAATTGACAATCTTGCGCAATCCCGTCCTGTGGATATTCACAGCGGCCCTGCTGATCAGCATGGTTCTTCCGGCGCAGGCCGTGCGCATCAAGGATATTGCCAACTTTTCCGGGGTTCGTGACAACCAGCTCATAGGCTATGGCCTGGTGGTGGGTCTGGCGGGCACGGGCGACAAGAAAGACTCGGTCTTCACCATGAGTTCCATGAAAAACATGATGGACCGCATGGGCATTGGCGTGGATTCTTCGGCGCTCAAAACCAAGAACGTGGCCTCGGTCATGGTGACGGCCCGTATGCCGGTGTCGGCCAAGCCGGGCACGCGCCTTGACGTTACCGTGTCTTCCGTGGGCGATGCCACATCCCTTCTTGGCGGCGTGCTGCTGCAAACGGCCCTCAAGGGCGTGGACGGCAAGATATATACCCTGGCTCAGGGTTCACTGACCGTGGGCGGTTTTTCCAGCCAGGGCAAGGCGGCCAGCGTCAGTAAAAACATCAGCACCGTGGGCATCATTCCCGGCGGCGGCATTGTCGAACGCGGCATCCCCTTTGAGTTCAATCAGCAGGACAAGCTCACCCTGCACCTGCGCACCGCTGACTTCAGCACCGCGCAGCAGGTGGCCGAGCGCGTCAACGGCGCCATGGGCGGTCCCTTTGCCCGTGCTGTCGATGACATGTCCATCACTATGGATATCCCCGCCCAGTACCGGAACAACATGGTTCCCCTCATGGCTTCCATCGAAAATCTTGACGTCAGCCCGGACACCTCCGCCAAGGTGGTGGTGGACGAAAAGACGGGCACCGTCGTGCTCGGACGCGACGTGCGCATCATGCGCGCCGCCGTTGCTCACGGCAACTTGCAGATAACCGTGCAGGAAGGGCAGCAGGTGTCGCAGCCCGGCCCCTTCTCGCAGGGGCAGACTGTGGTGACCCCCACGACGGAAACCAATGTGCGCGAAGAAAACCGCCATCTGGTTATTGTCGAGGGAGCGACCCTTCAGGAACTGGTGGACGGCCTGAACTCCATCGGGGCCACCCCGCGCGACCTTATTTCCATCCTGCGCACCATGCAGGTTTCCGGTGCGCTGCTGGCGGAGCTGGAGGTAATATAAATGACCTCGCCTCTTACCACAGGGCTTGTGCCGCATGAAGCCGGCGGGGCTGAAGTGTCCCGCCGCGAGTTCCAGTCCCGTCTGGCTGGCGTGGGTAACCTCAACGGCAAAAAAATGACGGAAGCGGACAAGGAAAAAAAGCTGCGCGAAGCCTGCGAAGGCTTTGAATCCATATTTATCCAGAAAATGTGGCAGGAAATGCGCAATACCCTGCCCAAGACCAACATGCTTCAGGGCCGTGAAGAACAGTACTGGCAAAGCATGTATGATCAGGAACTGGCCAAGTCCATGACGGCGGCCGGGGGTATTGGTCTGGCGGACATGATGTATGCCCAGCTTTCGCGCAATCTCGTTTCGGCCAGTCGCGGTACGGCCTCGGCCAGAGCAGGTGCTGCGTCGGGTTTTGTGCCGCAGGTTGCCTCGGTAATGCCGCAGGATGGAGAGGCGACCAGCCTGGCCGACGGGCAGAACAGCGCCCAGAGCGGAGCTGGACACACCGCCATGCGCGGCAGAGTGCCCATCCCTTCCGTGTATGACGGCATCGCTCCGGTGCAGGATATGGGCGAATCCATGCAGATTCAGGTGCTGCCCGCCGGCACGGGCTCTGCCCAGGCCGCGCTCGCCGCAGCGGGGCAGCCCGCGTCCCAGCCGCCTCTTGTGGTTGCTCCGCCCGAAGTGGAGCAGGCCCTGGCCGCCCTGCGGGCGCGTAAGGAAGCCGCCGCGAAGCAGGAGGAACAGCGCGTTCCCAATATGAATACGGGTCTGAACATGGCCCGCGCCGCACAGTTTGAGGCGGGCAGCAAGCTGGGCGCGCGCGCGGTGCTGCCGCGTACGCACCTTAACGGGCCTGCCTACAACGCCGCCGGAAACGGGCAGTCGGCCCAAACGGCGCAATCCCGGCAGGCGGCGCAGGCGCAGCAGGCCACTCAGGCGCTGGATACGCAGATGCGCATGGCGCAGAGCATGGGCACGCCCGCCGCCATACAGGCAGCCATGCAGCCCGGCCAGGAGCATGGGCAGACTTTCGCGCAAACCTCCGGGCAGGCTTCTGGCGTCCCCGGCGCGCAGGCCGGTATGCAGGGGGCCATGCAGGCGGGCATTCCTGTGCCGCGCCCGCAGCAGGCCTCCCAGCCCACAGGCGGCGTCATAACGCCCGGACCGGCCACGCCCGCCGGGCAGGAAGCCGCGCAGGAGCCGCATATCCAGAAGGTGCGGTACACCACCAATGTGCCGCCCGGCCAGCGCAAGACTTCAGCCAACGACATTCTGCACAACCTCGCGGTTGAAAACGCGTCAGGGCCGCAGCAGGGGCCGCAACTGGGGCCGCACCAGGCATCACAGCAGGCGCCGCAACAGGCGGTGCAGTCCGGCATGGGCGCGCCATTGCCGGGGCAGC
This sequence comes from Desulfovibrio simplex, assembly GCF_055387835.1. NCBI lineage: Bacteria > Pseudomonadati > Thermodesulfobacteriota > Desulfovibrionia > Desulfovibrionales > Desulfovibrionaceae > Desulfovibrio > Desulfovibrio simplex. The sequence goes on along the minus strand of NZ_AP042377.1, from coordinate 2,570,769 downwards.
CCGCTGCCGCCGGCCATGAGGCCGCGCAACAGCCGCATATCCAGAAGGTGCGGTACACCACCAATGTGCCGCCCGGTCAGCGCATGACTTCAGCAAGCGATATGCTGCGCAACCGCAGTGTGGACGCCGTTGGCCCCAACAGCCGCGCGGGAGCGGGCCTGGCTGCCTATCATGCGCAGCAGGCCGGGCAGTCGCTTCAGGCCGCACCGGGGCAGCCGCAGGCGCCAGCTACCATACAGCCGCTGCAGGCCCCGACGCAGACCCGGGCAGGGCAGCCCGCAACGCCTGCCGAATCCGTAACGCCGGCGACGCTGCAAGGCGTGCAGGCTCCGCAGTTGGCCCAGCCCGCAGGGGGCTATGGCATTCCGCCCCTGACGGCCATGGATCTGCGGCGTTGACGGCAGGCCTTTCCCTTTCCGTCCGGGCACGGAAATTGCTTTATTCGGGACGGGGCGGCAGATTCTGCCTGCGGGCCATAAGCCACAGGCCGCCCAGCGAGGTTTATCATGTACACGACAGTCCATACATCCCTGATCCGGCAAAGCAAGGCCCTCACCCTGCTGTGTGAACTTATGGAAGAAGAGTATCAAACGCTTCTTGGCCATAATACGGACGCCGTAGTGGCGCTGGAGTTTTCCATTCAGGAGCTTATCCGCCAGTTGGCGGCGGAAAAGGCCACGGTCATGAAGGCCCTGGCGGGCGTGCGCGTCAAGGAATACGTCGCGACGCTTCCCCAGTCCCAAGGCGGTGCGCTGCTGGATATGCTGACCGTCATAGACAGGGCCGAGCAGGAAGCCGCCCGTCAGGCCACGCGCAACAGCCAGCTTTCTCTGGCCCTGCTGGACCAGAGCAGCCGCACTCTTGTGGCGCTGACAAGCCAGGTCATGCCGCCCAAGGCAGAAACCTACGGCCGCCGGGGCGGTATGCGCTCTCACGGCCACCCCGAAGCCGCGCTTATCTCAGGGAGGCTCTAAGTCATGCTTAGCGGTCTGCTTAACATGGGTCAAACGGCGCTCAATGCGTCCCAGGCATGGATATCCGTCACTGGCAGCAACATCGCCAATGCCGACACTCCGGGCTATGCCCGTCGCTATGTGGATCAGCGCGACGCGGGCACCATTACCGCCAAGCCCGGCGGCGAGAGCATGGGCGTCAATGCCCAGCAGATACTACGCTTTTTCGACGCGTTTCTTGAACGTTCCTATGTGAGGCAGTCCACCAATTCTTCCCGCTGGACAGAGCAGGATACCGTGCTCAGCTCTGTTGAAAACCTGTTCAACGAGTCCAACCGGTCGGGCATAAGCTCATCCATGAATGCTTTTTTCAAGGGATGGCAAGATCTTACCAAGCTTCCGGACAATAATGCCTATCGTCAGAGCCTGCTTTCCTATGCCGACAACCTGAGCGACATGTTCAGCAGCACAACGGCAAGCCTCAAGGCCGTTCAGAGCGAAATGGACGTGTCCATCAACCAGTCGGTGGACCGTATCAACACCCTGGCCAAGGGCATTGCCGACCTTAACAGGCAGATCACGAGCAACACCGTTGATGGAGTGAGCAATCCCAACGCCCTGCTTGACCAGCGCGACCAGATGGTGCGCGAGCTGGCCACGCTTGTGGATGTGGAAACCGTCGACAACGGCAAGGGCAACTTCACCGTGCAGCTCACCACCGGGCAGCCGCTGGTGCAGGGGCAGAACGTCAACGAACTCAAGGTCATGGGGCCGCGCGCCGAAAGCAATCTTACGGTCGGCTCGGCGTACACGGGCAACGTGGAATTTCAGGGGTCTGACAGCCACGAGTACACCGTTGAGATTCTCAATGGCGGCAACGTCGGCGACACGCCGCCGCCGAGCTTTCGCGTGTCGCTGGACGGCGGCAAAACGTGGCTGCGTGACGAGAGCGGCAAAGAGCTGCACTATGATATCACCGACGTTGACGGCGATGGCAAGGTAGACCCCGTACAGGTCAAGAATCTCAAGATATCCTTTACCGAAGAGAACAATTTTACCGCTGGCGACAAGTTCAACATCATGCCCAAGAGCGGCCTGTACTGGATAGAGCCCACACGCGGCCCCCAGAACGTCACGCCGCAGACGTATTTTGACGGTTCGGAAAACAAGAACCGCGTCACCGGCGGCAAGCTGACCGCCTACTATACCGTGCGCGATGACAACTGCGGCCGCTATCTTGATGAGCTGGACGCCGTAGCCTCTTCTCTTATCTGGGAAGTCAACCGCCTGCACAGCCAGGGAACCGGCACGGAACTGCTGACCTATGCCCAGGGCACACAGCAGGTGCAGAGCGCCCAGCAGCCCCTTGGTTCGGCCCAGAGCATCCTGCCGTATGCCGACAAGCTCCAGAGCGGCAATCTCAATATCTATTTTTACGACCAGACCACTGGCGACTTCCGGCCGACGGCTTCCGGCACAAATTCGCTGGATTTCAGCTCCATCACGCCTCCCGGCACGGTGAATTTTGACCCGACCGTGCATACGCTTCAGGACGTGTGCGACGTCATTAACAGCAGCTTCCCCGACAGCAGCGCGCCGGGCGTCAACATGCTCAAGGCCAGCATTCAGGACGGCAAGCTGCTCATCGAGTCCAATCCGGCCAGCAATGTCAAGTTCGCCATGGGCGTGGACAGCACGGGGCTTCTGGCCGCTCTGGGCATCAATTCCTTTTTTACGGGCGACAGCGCGTCCAACATGGCCGTCAACAGCCAGCTGCACACCAACGTCAACCTCATCGCCGCCGGGGCCGTCAACGGGCAGAACCAGGCCAACAAGGGCGACGGATCAACGGCAACGGCCATTGGGGCGCTCGCCACCAAGGACGTGACCATTTCGACCACCTGGAAAACCGTGTCCAACCAGAGCCTCGGCGAATACTACGCCACGCTGGTAACCACAGTGGGCGCGGACAGGCGGCTCTCCAAAACCAATTCGGAGTATCACACCTCCCTGACCACGGATCTCCAAGACCGCGTAACTTCCGTAACAGGGGTGAACCTGGACGAAGAAATGTCCAACCTCATCAAGTATCAGCATTCCTATACGGCGGCGGCCAAGCTTATCACAACCGCCGACCAGATGCTGCAAACCCTGCTGGGCCTCAAGCAATAGGAGCTGTCATGGCCATTCGAGTTACTCAAAGCTCCATGTACAATACCATGGTGAGCCAGATGCAGAAGAACCTTTCTGCCTATATGGAAAGCAACGAGCAGGGCTCCACGCAAAAAAAGATCAACCGCCCCTCTGACGATCCCGCGGGAACCTATCGTGTGCTCATGACCAGGGATGACATCAGCGACACCAAGCAGTACCAGTCCAATTGCGATACGGCCGAAGGGTGGCTCAATCTGGCTGACGATGTTCTGGGCACACAGTTGAGCACAACCCTGACCAAGCTCAAAAGCCTGATGGAACAGGCAGCCACAGGAACCACGGCCAACCAGCGCACGCTCATCGCCGCGGAAGCCAAGGAGATTTTTGGCCAGATTCTCAACCTGTCCAATACCCAGTTCAACGACAAGAGTATTTTTGCGGGGCAGCGCTATGACCGGAACGCCTACGAGCAGAGCCTTGGCCTGACCAGTTGGGACACCAACTGGAACAGCGAGATCAGCAAGGGAAACTACACCATTGAGGGCGCAAGCAATACCTCCATGATGGTGCAGTTTACCAGCAGCGGCACGCTTGGCGTTGACGCGCTGGACTACCGCTGGTCCAAGGACGGCGGCACAACCTGGACAAACGCAACCGTGACCGCCGGCAGCAGTACCGTGGTGGCCGACGGCGTGACCATCACCATGAAGCAGAACATGGCCGTCAGCGCTGCGGACACAAGTCTGGGGGCCGGGGCCAATAACGGCACGCTCGTGTACATTCGCCCCACGGCCGTGTATCAGGGCGACGACAACGATCCTCCGCCGGAGATGACCGTCATGGGCGGCCCCGCAGGATTGATAACATCGGCCAGCGGCGCTTTTGGCAACAATGTTCTCGTACGTATGGATGCGGATCCGAGTGTGGATTTGTCCACCACGGGCACGCCCTTTACCTACTCATACAGTCTGGACAGCGGCAGCACCTGGGTAACGGCCACGGCGCAGACTGCGGGCGGCGGCAAAGTGCGCCTGCCCGTGCCCGGCGGCTATATGGACCTGGACACCGTAGGGCCTCCTCCGGCCGCGTCCACCGTCATAGACAAGGGCACGCAGGTGCTTATCCATCCCTCGCGCGCCAACCTGAACCTGGAAATCATGAAGGGCACGTATATTGCCGTCAATAATGTGGGCAAGGATATTTTCGGCGGCTACTACCAGGGCCAGCCGGCCATCCAGGGTGATGCCAACCTGTTTGAGGTGGTAGGCGACTTCATTTCCTACTGTGAGAACAACAACCAGGAAGGCTGCCAGAAAAGTCTGGCCGCCATTGAATCGGCGCAGCAGAATATTCTCAGTCAGGTGGCCCGCATCGGCGGCCTTGAAAACCGCGTCAGTATGGCGCAGGACGTGCTGAGCTTTCAAAAGGTAGACCAGGAAGAACGATTAAGCTATACCGAGGACATCGATCTTACCGATCTGTTGGCCAAGCTCACGCGGCAGCAGTTGACGTACCAGACGGTGCTTCAGTCTTCATCGATGATTATGCAAATGAGCCTTGCCAAGTACTTATAATAGGTAGCACTTATGCTGATACTGACGCGTCGCCCAGGTGAAAGCCTTTATCTCGGCGAAAACATACGCATAACCGTTCTGGGTATGCAGGGCAAACAGGTCAAACTTGGCCTGGAAGTGCCGGGCGACACCACCGTTTACCGCGAAGAAGTGTACAAGCGGGTTGTGGAAGAAAACCGCCGCGCTCTTGAAACCAGTAACAACGACCTTATGGTGGCTGCTGAATTATGGCACGAAACAAAGAAATAGAGATCGAAACCCGCCTTGGCCGGCGTAGTGTCGATGCTGAAAAGGTTGTGCATTTTCCACGCGGTCTGGCCGGATTTGAAAATGAAAGAGATTTCATTTTGCTGCAAATCCGCCCCGAGGCTCCTCTGCTTATTTTGCAGAGTACAAGCAACCCCGTGGTTGGCTTGCTGGTGGCTGATCCTTACAGCTTTATGGACAAGACAGCGTATGCCCCAGCCATAGGCGAGGCCGAAAAGCAGCTTCTGCAAATTGCGGATCTGGAAGAAACAGCCGTGCTGGTGACGGTTTCCATTCCTGCCGGGCAGCCAGAGGCGGCCGTGCTCAACATGGCCGGGCCCATTGTCATCAATTCCCAGGCCCGCCTGGGACTTCAGGTGCCGCAGTGCGGCGATGGCCCGCAACAGATATACATGCACAGCCTTAAACCCGTGGATGACGAATCGCCCGCGGAAGAGAGCGGGGCCGCCCCGGCGGAGTAGCTGTGCTTTTGCCCTGGTCGGCAAGAATTGTTCCGGCTTTGCAAGGCCCCTTTTTCAATGACTGAAAAAGGGGCCTTGATTTGTTGGAAAGGGCGGCTTCAGGGCGTTGCCACGTTGAAATACCTTGTGGGGGAGGGACCCTTTTGCAAAAGGGGACACCTCTATACGTTGCTCCGACCGTTGCTCCGACTAGAGCAGATTAACTTTGAAATGTGAAGCATTTCAAAGTTTTCATCCAGCCGAAAAATGCGATTTGCGGCTGAATCCACGCCACGTTGTGGCGCGTCGCGCTTTCGTGCAGCGTTAGAGTATTTACACTTTTTCAAAGTTAAAATGCGCTATTGCTCCGAAAGGAAATTATCGTTTGGCGGGCACTGGCCCTGTTACCGCAGACCGGGGCTGTTTGCCGGAAGGAGCGGCGTCGTCCGAAGTTTTGTCCGCGCCGTTGTTGCTGCCTTCCACATGCACTGTGGGCAGACTTGCGAATGCGGGGTCATGCTGGTTCATGGCATTCATGATGGTTACGGTAATATCCGTGCCGGGGGCGGCGTCCAGCATTCCGTTGCGAGGCAGCACCATTTGCGCCTTGGTGCTTTCACGCCAGCGGGCCACTTCTGTCAGCATATGGTTTACAACTACCTGCCTGGCCGCCGCTTCTTCCAACGCCATCTGGCGGCGCAGGGTGTTCAGGCCCTGCGCCAGCGTCTGTTCCCGCTCTGCTGGCGGCGTGGCGGCGTGCATTTTTTGCAGTTCGTTCCACCCTGCGTCCAGACGCTGGCGGGCGGCATCAAGGTGCCTGACTGCGGCCTGGGCCGCACGGGATTCGCGCAAAATACGATCTACATCCACCACTCCGACCTTGGGCGGATCATCGAAATTAAGGCATCCTGTCAAAAAAATGCAGAGCAGCCCCAGGGCTGTAAAACGAATTTGTTTTTTCATACCGTTACCTTGACGAAAAAAGCCGTCCACACCCCAGGAAGGGCAGGGCGTGAACGGCCGCGCAAGCTGTGTGGCGCTTGTGCTGTTTGCAAATGCAGGCGGGGCGGCGTAAGCCGCCCCGCGCCGGATGGTTCTGGTCTGTTTTGCGTTACTGGTTAAAGAGCCTCGTGGAAACGCGCAGTTGTTTCGTTTGGCAAGGCGCGATCTTTTTTTGAAGCAGGAGTGGACTCTTCCGTCCTCGACTGTTTCAAAAAAAGTGAAGCAACGACGCCAAACGGAATAAATCAGCGTTTCCCTAGAATTCGTAACGGGCCGTGCCGAACACGCCATGCGAGGTGGTGTGTTCAGATGCCTGAATGTTGTAGTTGAGGCCGAACGAAAGGTTGTTGTTGCCAAAATCAAGACCAAGGCCACCCGTGTAGCTCATATAGTCCATGGTGCGGGTATCCAGCTCGGCCTTGGTTCCTGTACCGGTAAAGCGGATCTTGCTCTTGGCGTCGATGTCGCCGGTGGCGGGGAGCACGCCAAGGTCAAGGCTGGGCTTCACATACCAGCCGTTGCCGGTTTCAACCTGCTTGCTGAAGGTCACGCCGATGGGGAAGGTCCAGATGTTCTGGCTTGTTTCATCCCCGTGCATGACGGTGCCTTTGCTCTTCACATCATAGGAGTCGGTGTTCACATACATGTAGCGCACGCCAAGGTGGGGGATGATGTCCACATACTGCGTGTTGAACTTGTATTCGGCGCGCAGGCCCGAGCTGAGGGCGTATGCCGTGATGTCGCTCTTGAGGTCGCGCATCTGCATGGCTCCGGGCAGTTCCTGCTTCACCTTGTTGTAGGTGCTGGTGTAGTTGACGTCGGCGGTTACGCCGAAGTTTTCCACGGCCCAGCCGGCGTATGCGCCAAGGCCCCAGAAGTTGAAGCTGTTGGTTGTTTTGGCCAGATCGCCCTCACCCTCGGCGTAACCGCCGCCGATATTGAAGGCTATGCCCGCGCGCAGGGCGTTATCAAAGGTATAGTCGCCGCCAAGGGCCACGCCGCCCAGGCCGCCGTGCCACTTGAGGTCAAAGTTTCCGGCTTCCATGCCCCAGGCGTTCTGGCCCTGGTACAGGGGCATGATCCACAGGGCCGCGCCCTTTTTGTTCACGCCATCGGCCTTGTTGAGCGAAACGGACTGCATGCCGTTGCCGTCGGGCTGGGCGATGCTGGTGCGCTGGGTAATGGCGGCGCCCGCAGCGTTATTGGCGGCCATGGCCATCTGCGGCACCGCGCCAGCCACGGCTATGCGCGCGGCGCTTTCAATGGTCTTGGCGGCCAGGTCGGAATTGGCGCCGATGAAGTTGTCGTTGGTGGCGCGGGACAGGAAGCGCACGCCCTTCACGTCGGAATTCACATGGGCCGGGCCCACCTCGTCGGCGGTGTAGGCATTGTCCAGCACCGTCACAAGCTCGCCGTCAAGCTTGGGGTAGATATTGGCTGAGGAGTTGAGGCTCGCTGTCAGCACGCCGCTGGCCGCATCAAACGAACCCTTGATCATGCGGGAGTCGGTGCTGAAGTTGGAACCTGTCCAGCCGTTAGCAACCGTGATGCCGCCTCCGCCCTTGTTGGCGGCGATATTGTCGCCAAGCACGGTGTACTTCTGGCCCACCTTGGCGTCAGTGATGCGCAGCTTTGCGCCATCAGCAATGGTAGCAGTAGCACTGGTGGTAGTATTCGCGCTGCTGATGGCTCCGGCAGGGTCGGAGGCTGCGGCGGCATTGACCACCAGCAGGGATTGGCCGGAGAAATCAAGCTGGTTGGGATTGGTGGTAAAGCCGCTGGTGGTTGTTTGTGTACCGTCCACTGTAATGCCAAATCCGTCACCCAGCACCTGAGCGCTGTAGATGCCCAGAGCAGAATCCACGCCGTTCAGAGTCAGACCGGTGCCGTTGGTCACATCGGCTACCTGCCCGGACAGCCAGCCCGTGTCGGTGGTGCCGATGGCGGCCATAGAGTTCATGCCCACGCCCACGTTGCCGTTGATGGAATAATCCGTCCCCGTTGCGCTGTCAGCAAAACTGCCCACGGCCACGTTGCTGGAAGCCTGGCCCCAGTTCGGGTCAATAAAGAGGCTGCCGCCATCAAGGTTCAGGCTGCCTACCGTGAGGGTTGTGCCGCCCTTCGTGTCAGTGTCGGAGCCAACCGCAATGGTATTGCCGTGAGCAACCAGGCTGCTCACATTAACCTGCGCACCGTTGGAGAAGGTGGAGTCAGCACTCAAGGTAAGGCTGTTGGCTGCAAGGTTGCCGCCAGTAACGGTGGTCGCGCTTGCCACAGTCATGTCGCCAAGGTTGGCCTTGCTGTCGGTCAGGGTAAGAGCACCCACGCTGCTGGCGTCAGTACCTGTGCCGGTAGTTGTCAGCGTGCCGTTGGCAACGGTCACGGCTGTGGGAGCCGTAAGCTTTTTGGCAGTGACAGCGGCATCAATGGCGCTAACGCTGGTAGCAGTGATGTTGTCGGCGCTAAGGCTGCCGCCGGTTACAGAGGCTGCGCCGGTGAGGGCAATATTACCCTTGGCGCTAATGCTGCCGTTGGTGGCGGTAACGGTGCCAGCATAGATGCCGCCCGTTGCTTTAAGAGTGCCGTTGTTAGCGCTAACACTGTTGATCGCTGCGCTGGTGGAACCGATGTCTCCGGCGGTGAGAGTGGCCCCGCTGACGTTAACTTTGCCACTGTTGGAACTGCCAGCAGTGATGTCACCCACGCTAAAGTCGCCATTGCCATTGCCCACGGCCAGAAGGCTGCCGTCAGCACCAAAATTCACGTTGCCCAGGCTGCCGCTGTTGTTGCTGCCGGCATCGCCAAGCATAAGAGTTCCAGTTCCATCAACGCTGACGTCAGCCGCGCCGCTGCCATTACTCACAAGAGCGCCGCCCTTGGATCCGGTCAACTGCAGGGTGGTGTTGTCAGCAACAAGATCGCCACTAAAAGTATCCTTAAGCAGGACCTTGGCATAGGCTCCGGAGAGATCGCCAGTAACATCAGTGACCGTGGCATTGCGCAGGGCATTAATGGTGGTATTGCCAAGGGCATGTACATCGTCATAGGCAACAGTGTCGCCCGTGGCAATATCCGTAATAGTGGCATCACCCGCGTCAAACAGACCCGCGCCTGTCATCAAGTTGGTCTTAAGGTCTTTAATCTGGGCAAGGGACAATGCACCAAGGCCATCGACCTTGAGTATGCCGCCGCCCTCGACTGTGATCGCCTCTTTAATATTATTTGACGTCCAAGCGCTTCTGTCGATATCCAGCGCGGTGTCGTTGGCCAGCACCTTGCCGCCGCCATTGATCTCAGCAGTTGCACCAGTGGCGGTTTTCAACGTGCCAGGGGTCACGTCCAATGTGCCATTAACAGTAAGATTGCCGCCAGCGATATCCAGCGTCTTGCCTGCGGCCAGCGTCCACTTGCCCTGAGTAACCTTAACGGTTCCCTCGCTGGTGACGTTGGCATTGATGTTGCCGCCGGGGTTTGCATCTTCGCCAAGTTCCAATTTGCCTTGGTTGTCCGTAATTACCAGCGCACCGGTTCCCCCGAGGTTAAGCGTGGAACCTGCCTCGCCCTTGAGGTACAGCTTGCCGGAAGTAAGCGTAAAGTCCGTATCAGCAGTCCCCGGATCAAGGGTGAGGCTGTTGACCTTGATGCGGTTGTGCGTGGTTTCGGCGTCGCCAATGTCGAGCGCATTGCCGGTCAGCGTCATGTTTTGCGCCTGAATGCTGCCATTGCCAAGAAGGGCGACCTTACCGGGCACTGATGAGGTGCCGCCTGTGATACTATCGGCAGCAATCTCCGCTTCTGTACCAAGGTGCAGGCGGGCTTTCAGTGTCGAGTTGCCCTCGACAGTTACAGCGCCGCCAAGTTCAAGCCAGTCAGCAAGCTTGGCGTCGGTCATGTCCACGCGGGCCATGTCGTTGTCCGTAGTATTCGCATCGCGCAGGACGGCAATAGTTCCGGCAGTGCCGCTGAATTCTTCAAGCGTGGCTTCGGTCAAATTCAGATGGGCGTCGGTCACATTAAGATTGCCGCCGATCCGCACATTGCCGCCCAAGGAATGTGTGCCTTCCTTATAATTCAGCGATGATCTTTCAGAAATGCTTATTTTGCCTTTACTGTCCAACTGGCCTGTTGTGACATTAATTTTCATACCATCACTAGCAGTGTTGGACAGTATCATGTGGCCGTTCTCGCCGATGTTGATGCTGCCGCCAGTGAGGTTAATGGTGCCTGCTGTCCATGCGTCATTGATGTTTGCTTTACTTCTATCAAGGTTGCCGCTGACTACGAGGTGGCCGTTGATATCCAGGCTGCCACTCTCAATGTTTGTCGTATTGGCAGCCAGCACGCCCCTCTTGCCTTCAGCCACATTGATGCTGCCACCCTGAAGGGTGAGCGGATCAGTGCCATAAGCGCGCAAAATGGCATTTGCGGGAGCAGTGTCATCTCCACTGCCGTTCAGGTTCACGGTCCCACCGCTGATTGTCATCTTGCTGCCCAACAACTGGCCATAATCGCCTACATTGACGGTTCCGCCGCTGATGGTGAAGGAGCCATTGCTTTCGCCGGCATTCAACATGGCGCCGTCTTTCCAGTCGGTCGTCTCATTGATCTTGCCAGCAATGTTGACAGTGCCGCCACTTATGACGGCGGTTTGAACCTGAAGCTGGCTGCCATTGATATTAAGCGCCCCACCTGTCATTTCGAGTGAGCCGGTGAACGTGTCGCTCGCCTCGGCAGTGGCATCTTCTGCCCCCATAATGCCGTAGGGGCCATTCAGGGTGATATTGCCGCCGTTCTTCAGTGTTGTAGCGCCGTTGACATATATATGCCCCGTGCTCGCATCGCCGTTTTTCAGAATGCCCAGATTGTCAACTGTCAGGCTGCTTGCCTGCTGGAGACCGCTGACGGACTCTTCAGACGTGATAACTACATCTTTATCCGGACCCCACTCCGTCGCCGCCACAGCCAGCCCGGCGCTGCCCAGAGCAAGGGCCGCCGCCAGGGCCAGCGAGCCGAAGGTGTTGATCAGCCGGCATTTCCCCAATACCGCCTTATACCTGTTGATCAGGTTCCCAACCGCATTCTTGGACAAAATCATGAGCTTCCTCCTTAAAAGGTAACCAGTAAGGCCGTTATAATGGCCTGTCCTCTGCGTGGATGGGGAAAGCAATCGGAAAGGGTGTAGCTGAAATATTGCTTTCCCCGTGTTAGGCGGGTATGGTTGGTTTGCTAAAACGTGAACCTTAACCGCCCAACTGCATTATTAGATCAAAATTTCAGTCATTTCAACCATAATATCGACTGAAAAATAAAATCAATCTGTTTTTTCCAGATTGTGAATGATATTTTGATCTTATTGGAGGGTGCGGTGTTTATTGGGCATTGGGAAAGAATCACCTATGAAAACGCTTGGATCTCGCATACGGTTTGTGCGAGGGGCATTGTCGCAGGAAGTTTTTGCAGCAAAACTTGGAGTCAGCAAAGGATCGCTTGGGGGGTATGAACGTGACGAAAACCTACCTAACAGCGATATTGTGTTGAAGATCTGTCAGGAGACTGGCGTGTCTGCCGAATGGCTTCTTCAGGGCGAGGGGCTGCCCAGAATGTCTGTCGACGAGTCTGCATCACTGGAAAATTCACTGGCTGATGGCATGTTGGGCTTACCACGCATGCTTGGGGTTGGCGCACGTGCTTCAGCCGTGCAGGGTGGAATTGCGCTCGTTGCGGACGGAAAAACAACCCAGCACGAATGCGCGCGCTGTCGTCGGCTTGAGGAGCGGCTTGAACGCCTCGAAGATGAACGCAGGGAGTTGAGTGAGGAAAACAGGCATCTCTGGAAAGAAAACAGCATTCTCAACGCCAAGTTGGCCCGTCTGAAAACCAGGGGTTAACCAGTGCACGGTTTGGGTTTGCCTGTGTTTGGGTTGTATGGTCAGTTTGATGGGATGATTTTTCAGTTTTTTGGAAAAAGCGTGCCTGGCATTGAGGCATCCTGCTGTCGGTCATATTCTTGATCATGCACGAGCGGCGTTTGCTCTGCGGAAGGCCCGCTGCCGTGAGGGTGTAATTTTTTGCTTTTTGCGCCGCCATGCGAGCTGCATGCGCAGGTTTGAACCCGTGGGCAACGAGTGACCCTGGGAAGAGAGCGGAACCGCCCCGGCGGAGCGGCTTTCGATGCAGTTGGATTGTCGTATGCCTTTGAACTGGCATAGTGTATACTTTGAGGCCGCCCGTGGGCGGTCTTTCTGCTCTGGGGTGCGGCGGGCTTCATTGTGCAAATGCCTTGGCTGCTGCCCGGGCGGCCTTCGACAGCCATGCGCAAGTGCCGGAATGGGTGCTGTAAAAACTTTGCAAAAATAAACCCGCAAAGGTAGATTGAATCACCCATTCTACTGTGAGCGACTCGCGCGGATTAACGCGGAAAATGTATATCCTCAACAAGTATGCTTCGCCCGTTATGGCGGGTAACAACGCGGAGCCCCATCGCCTTTGTGGCGGGCTCTTGCTCGCCGCCAGTCAGAGCTTTTTACCGTGAAAGAGCTCTGGAGCAGAGTAACTTTGAAATGCTTTACGTTTCAATTTGCCATTCAGCCGAAAATCGTATTTTCGGCTGAATACACGCCATGTTGCGGCGCTCTGCACTCTTGTGCGGCTTTAGAGCATGTTCCCTTTTTCAAAGCTAACTGCCCAAAAAGCATCATGAACTCTGTCGGACGGATGTGCAATGTGCCATTGCCCGACAATATTGACGGGGCCGTTCCCGATCTTATTTGGTAAGAGAAAACTTCAACCAAAAATAGCGGCAGGACAGCAGAAAAAAATACGTTTTTGTGCCGGCTGAACTACATTTTTGTAATTTTGAAAAACTTCCTGATTACAGTCAATTGTCCGACATTTCCTTCGTCAACGCGGCTTTTCCAACGGCATTTTTGCGCACAGTTCTGCTAGTGATACCAAAGTTTTTTGGCGCATCCCCTATGCAAGGCTGGCAATCACAGATATACGGTTTTATTCTCGTAGAAAAGCTAACCGATTGGGCAACCAATCGCACAGTGTCCGGTGTGTCCCGGACTGGCTAGTGGGGCGTGCGGGTCGCACCTCCGCCATACAGACGTTCAAGGAGGCCTCATGGCAAGTCAGGCGTTGATCAGGGATTTTGAAGACCTCATTGGCAAAGAAAACGTGTTCAGCTCCGAAGCTGACCGGCAGAGCTATTCGTATGATTCGGCGGTGCTCGCTCCGGTTGTGCCTTCACTGGTGCTGCGCCCGACCTCCACTGAACAGTTGGGCGTCTGTGTGAAGAAGCTGTACGATAATGGCATACCCATGACCGTTCGCGGCGCGGGCACCAATCTGTCAGGCGGCACCATCCCTGACAGTACCGACTCGGTTGTCATCCTGACCAATGGTCTCAACCGCATCATTGAAATCAACTCCGACGACCTTTACGCGGTGGTTGAGCCGGGCGTCATCACCGCCCAGTTCGCCGCCGAAGTGGCCAGGAAAAATCTTTTTTACCCCCCGGATCCGGGTTCCCAGGCCGTGTCCACCATTGGCGGCAATATCGCTGAAAACGCTGGCGGCCTGCGCGGTCTCAAGTACGGCGTGACCAAGGACTACCTCATGGGCGTCGAGTTTTTTGATGCCACCGGCGAGATCGTCAAATCCGGCTCCCGCACGGTCAAGTGCGTCACCGGCTACAATCTCGGCGGTATGATGGTGCAGTCGGAAGGCACGCTGGGCATCATTTCCCAGGCCATCCTCAAGCTTGTGCCCCCGCCCAAGGCCTCCAAGGCCCTCATGGCCGTGTTCGACGAAGTGCAGGACGCCGCCGAAGCCGTGGCGGGCATCATTGCCGCCCATGTGGTTCCCTGTACGCTCGAACTTCTGGACAACAACACCATCGTGCGCGTGGACGACTTCACCAAGGCCGGTCTGCCGCGTGAGGCCGGCGCCATTCTGCTGATTGAAGTGGACGGTCACCCCGCCCAGGTGGCGGACGACGCCGAAGCCGTGGAGCGCGTGCTCAAGGCCAATCGCGCCCGCGCCGTGCATGTGCCCAAGGACGCCGAAGAAAAGTTCAAACTGTGGGAAGCCCGCCGCATGGCTTTGCCCGTGCTGGCCCGCTGCCGTCCCACCACCGTGCTTGAAGACGCCACCGTGCCGCGTTCGCAGATCCCCGCCATGATGAAGGCCGTTAACGAAATTGCCGCCAAGTACAAGCTTGAGGTGGGAACCTTCGGTCACGCCGGTGACGGCAACCTGCACCCCACCTTCCTGTGCGACAAGCGCGACAAGGAAGAATTCCACCGCGTGGAAGAAGCCATTGACGAGATGTTCGACGTGGCCCTCAAGCTGCACGGCACCCTTTCCGGCGAGCACGGCATCGGCACGGCCAAGTCCAAATGGATGGAAAAAGAAACCTCGCGCGGCACCATTTTGTTCTCGCAGCGGCTGCGTCGTGCCCTTGACCCCAAGGGCCTGTTCAACGCCACCAAGCTGGTGGGAATCTAGGAGCCTTACATGAGCAATCTGCACGAACTGTCCCAGCGCCTCATGGCGCTGGATGACAGGATTACAGCCTGTATGAAGTGCGGCATGTGCCAGGCCGTGTGTCCCATGTACGGCGCGTCCGGCATGGAGGCCGACGTGGCCCGCGGCAAGCTGGCCCTTATCGACAATCTTGCCCACGAAATGATCCAGGATCCGGAAGCTGTTGCCGACAAGCTGGGCCGCTGCCTTTTGTGCGGTTCCTGCCAGGCCTCCTGTCCTCCCGGCGTCCAGATTATGGACGTCTTTATGGAAGCGCGGGAACTTGTCAACGCCTATATTGGCCTGCATCCGGTCAAAAAAATGATCTTCCGCGCGCTGCTGCCGCAGCCCGGACTGTTCAACCTGGCCATGCGCATGGGCGCTCCCATGCAGGGCCTCATGTTCCGCAGCACGGGCGCTCCCCAGGGCACGGTATGCGCTCCCATGCTCAACTTCATGCTGGGCGACCGCCATATGCGTCCCCTGGCCAAAACGCCCCTGCACGTCCGCCATGGCGCGCTTGACGAGCGCCGCCGGCCCGGCGGCATCAAGGTGGCCTTTTACCCCGGCTGCATGGGCGACAAGATGTATGTGGACATGGCCGAAGCCTGCCTCAAGGTGCTTCGCCATCACAATGTCGCTGTCTTCATGCCCAAGGGGCTGACCTGCTGTGGCATTCCCGCCCTGTCTTCGGGCGATGCCGACGGCATGGTCAAGCAGATGAAGGTCAACCTCAAGGCCCTTGACGGCGCGGACTTTGACTACATACTGAGCCCCTGCGGTTCCTGCACCTCCACCGTCAAGGAGCTCTGGCCCCGTTACGCGGACCGCATCGGCGCGGCGGAAAAGCGCAAGGTTGACCAGTTGGCCGCCAAGGCTATGGACATCAACGCCTTTCTCGTGGAAGTGCTCAAGGTGCAGCCCGCCGAAGCCCCGGCCGGCAACGCGACCCCGGTGACCTACCACGATTCCTGCCATCTCAAAAAATCTTTGGGCGTGGTCAGCCAGCCGCGTGCCGTCATGGCCGCCAACCCCGCGTACAAGGTTGTGGAAATGGCGGAGCCGGACCGTTGCTGCGGCTGCGGCGGCTCGTTCAACCTTTTCCACTATGACTATTCACGCAAGATCGGACAGCGCAAGCGTGATAATGTGGTGGCTTCCAGGGCTGAAGTGGTGGCCGCCGGCTGTCCTGCCTGCATGATGCAGCTTGAGGACGTGCTTTCGCATAACAAGGACCGCGTGCGCGTCATGCACACTGTGGAAATATACGCTGAAAGCCTGAAATAAAACGGCCGCTCCGGCGGGGGAGGTTTCTTCCCCGCCGGGGTGACGCGGTAAGCCCGCGTAACCGAAGATGACCAATAAGGAGTATCATATGCCCCCTGTAAACCAGGAACTGGTCGAAGCTTTCGCCGCCAAGGCCGCGGCGGTCAGCGCGGTGGTGCAGGAAGTGCCCACCATGGCCGCAGCCCTGCAATATGTTGTGGACGTTTGCGCCAGCAAGGCTCCCGCTGAAATCCTGGCTGACGAGCCCGGCACAGCCCAGGGCCCTCTGAGCCCCAACAATGTTCCCACCCGCCTGCAGCGTGTGGTCGCCGCTCCTGAACTCAATGAAGCGGACTTCGCCGTCCTGGCTGCCGCCTGTGAGGAAAAAGGCTTTCTCTGCATCCGCGAAGGATTGCGCAACTATCTTGCGGGCATCGATGTGGGCCTGTCCACGGGCATCGTGGGCGTGGCCGCCAGCGCCACCTGCCTGCTGAACACCGACAACGAAGACGTGCGCCTGACGGGCATGATTTCCGAAGTATCCATGATACTTCTGCACAAGTCCGACATATATCCCGATCTGCCGTCCATTGCGCAGATTCTGCGCGAGCGCATGAGTGCAGCGCCTGCTACCTACACCACCCTGGTGACGGGGCCCAGCCGTACGGCTGACATCGAACGTGTGGCAGCCGTGGGCGTACATGGCCCGCTGGAACTCCACATCATTCTTCTGGAGGACTAACCCATGCATGACGCCCTTAAAAGCAGTTCCGGCTACCACAAGGAGCTGGATGAAGCCCTTAACGACGAATTTCTGCGCCGCACCCTGGACACCTTCGCCGTGGCCTACCGCGCCAACCGCGAAGCCGTGTTCAAGGAAGTGGACGAGCGCGGCCTCATAGCCAAGGTGGCTGACGCCAAGGATTACGCCTGTCAGCATATGGAAGAACTGTACAGCCAGTTCAAGGCCGAAGCCGAAAAGCGCGGCGTGCACGTGCACCGTGCCGCCAACGCCGCCGAAGCCAACGAGATCATCTCGCGCATCGCCAGAGAAAACAGCGTCAAGCGCGTGGTGAAGTCCAAGTCCATGACGGCTGAAGAAATCGAGCTGAACCCCGCGCTTGAGGCCCAGGGCCTCATCGTGGACGAAACCGACCTTGGCGAATGGATCATCCAGCTGCGGCACGAAGGCCCTTCGCACATGGTCATGCCGGCCATCCACCTTTCGCGCTATCAGGTGGCCGACGACTTCACCAAGGCCACTGGCACGAAACAGGATTCGGACGTGCAGCACCTGGTCAAGGTGGCCCGCGTGCAGTTGCGCCGCAAGTTTGTTGCCGCCGATATGGGCATCAGCGGGTGCAACTTCGCCGTGGCTGAAAACGGCGCCATTTCCACCGTGACCAACGAAGGCAACGCCCGCATGGTCACCACCCTGCCGCGCGTGCATGTGGCCATAGCCGGTCTCGACAAGCTCGTCGCCAAGCTGGACGACGCCCTTACGGCCCTGCTGGTGCTGCCCCGCAACGCCACTGCCCAGCGCCTCACCTCGTACGTCACCTGGATGTGCGGCGCGGGCCCCTGTGCCGCCAATGCCGACAACAAAAAGATCATGCATGTGGTCTTTCTGGACAACGGCCGCACAGAGATCGCCAAGGATCCGCTGTTCAAGCAGATCTTCCGCTGTGTGCGCTGCGGCGCCTGCGCCAACGTCTGCCCCGTGTACCGCCTCGTGGGCGGCCACAAGATGGGGTACATCTACATTGGCGCCATCGGCCTTATCCTCACCTACTTCTTCCACGGCAAGGAGCGTGCCCGCATCCTGAGCCAGAACTGCATGGGCTGCGAATCCTGCGCCAACGTGTGCGCCGGCGGCATCGAGCTGCCCCGCCTCATCCGCGAAATCCGCGCCCGTCTCAACGAGGAGCAGGGCGCTCCCATTGAGGCCAATCTGCTGTCGGCCGTCATGAAGAACCGCAAGCTCTTCCACAAGCTGCTCAAGTTCGCCAGCTTCGCCCAGAAGCCCTTCACGCGCGGCGCGCAGTTCCAGCGGCATCTGCCCGCCGTGTTTATGGGCAAACACAACTTCAAGGCCCTGCCCGCCATTGCCAACAAGTCCTTCCGCGACCGCTGGCCCGAAATCGCGCCCAAGGTGCAGAACCCCGTCATGCGCGTGGCCATCTTCAGCGGCTGCGCCCAGGACTTCATCTATCCCGAGCAGCTCGAAGCCTGCGTGAAGGTCCTGGCCGCCAAGAATGTGGCCGTGGACTTTCCCATGGAGCAGTCCTGCTGCGGTCTGCCCCTGGAAATGATGGGGCAGCGCAAAACATCCATTGACGTGGCCAAGCAGAACCTTGCCGCGTTCCGTGGCGGCAACTACGACTACATCATCACGCTGTGCGCGAGCTGCGCCGGGCATCTGAAGCACCACTATCCGCAGATTCTCGACAAGGACTACGCGCTGGTGGAAGGCCAGGCCTTCGCGGCCAAGGTCATTGACTTCAGCTCCTTCGTGCATGACGTGCTGAAGCTCAAGCCCGAAGATTTCCACAAGTCCGGGCAGAAGGTCACCTATCACGCTTCCTGCCACCTTTGCCGTGGCCTGAACGTGAAGGAAGCCCCGCGTGCGCTTATTGCCGATGCGGCTGAATATGTGCCCTGCGAAGAAGAAGAGGTCTGCTGCGGGTTTGGCGGCAGCTATTCTGTGAAGTTCCCCGAAATCTCGGCACAGCTTCTGGAAAAGAAAGTCACCAACATGAAGGCCACCGGGGCGGATCGCCTGGTGGTGGACTGCCCCGGCTGCGTCATGCAGCTGCGCGGCGGCGCTGAAAAGCAGGGACTGAAGATCAAGGTCGATCACATCTCTGAACTGCTGGCCGACAACCTGAAAAAATAGCCCATATCTGTAAAAAATAGTAAAGAAGCGCCGCTTGAAAAAGCGGCGCTTCTTGTTCTAGAGCAGATTAACTTTGAAATGTGTAGCATTTCAAAGTTAATCTGCTCTAGAACAGTTAAATTTGGCAATGCCTTGTGGGGGAGGGACCCTTTTAAAAAAGGGTCTCCTCCCCCACGCCCCCACCCCCTAAAATTTTCATTGTAGTATAGTGTATTATAGAGTGTGTTCTGATCTGCCGGGACACGAAGGCGGGAGCAAAAAAAGGCCCTGCCCTCCGCTGCCTCAGCCAGAGCCGCGTGCCTTTGCCGACATATACTCTCCGAAGTTGACGACGTTGCTCCGTGGCGCGGCCGCACGGCCCTATCCGCTCGCGGCTCTAAGGCGAGCGCAGGGATACAGGGCGCCAGGGCAATCAGGGTGTCAGGGCAATTTCAAGACGAAATTGTTCTGCGCGGGGTTGGTGTGGGAGGGTAGGGGAGAGAGAGCTGTGCGGGTGTTACGAAAAAGCGCGCGAAAGTATGCCACACAGGCCGGGTGGCGTGTGGAACGAGAGGCAATGCATGAATGCAGATAATAATCCGCGCTGACAGGCGGGCGTGCCTTTCCGCGGCGCCAATCGTTCAGGATGTCGGATAGCGTGTTGCAGACGGCTGGTCGCTTGGCAGACCGCCGCAAAGAGCATGCATTTCAGCGCAGGGATTTGTTAGTGCATTGCCAGTGAGGGAATGCGCCACCAGTACCAGTGGCTGACAATGGTGGAATCCTGAGGCTGCCATTCTCCACAAGTCTCAAAGTAGTGCAGGACCTTGCTTTCCGTATCGCTGAGCTCGCGTTCCTTCTGGATCATCTGACGGATACGGAAAAAAATGGCCAGGCATTCAAAGAGACTGAGGTGATCTTCATCCATGCTGACGCCTGCCTGGAGATGGAGGACAAACTCCTTGTAAAACGGGTTGTCTTCACCAACACAGGCATCAAATGACGGGCAGTTTTCCTGCAGATATTTCAGCCCTTGTGAAAAAAGCCTGTCGGTCGGGCGGTGCGATGCCTGCTCTGTGCAGACTCTATATAGTCTTTCCATTGCCTCGTGGTAATTGGAAAGGGACATAATCAGCTCCTCTAGAGCATTTTGCTAATGAGAATATCCACAACTTTCAAACCATCCCTTCGCATCTGAGGGGGTGATTGTGGTAAAAGCATCTTTGATTGCGAAAAAAAGGGTATCACTATCTGTTGCCTGACGTTCTCGTAATTTTGTCTTTATTTTGCTCCACATCTTTTCAATGGGGTTCAAATCCGGGCTATATGCGGGTAAATATTTTATTGTAATATTGCGAGAAGAAAACTTGCTCATATCAAAGCTGTTCTTATGAGCAGAAAGATTATCCATTATTACAATATCGTTGGCATTTAACTCTGGAAGTAATACTTCCTCCATATAGGATGCAAATATTTTTTTATCCACCGCACCATCAAAAACAAGACATTCTGTATTCCCTGAAAGCCTGACTGACGAAAGCATTGTTACCGTTTGCCATGAGCCTGATGCGCTGCCATGACACCGATCACCTCGCAAAGAGCGTCCACGTAGCGGGCACATGTTGGTCTTTGCAGCAGATTCATCAAGAAACACAAGAGACTCTTTTTCGCAAAACTTACTCCACTGTTGCCATTCTTCACGCGCAGCTTTGATATCTTCCCGGTCTTGCTCCGAGGCCCGGAGAGTTTTTTTTGTAAGTTATCCCAAGCTTGAGCAGTGTTCTGTGAATGACAGAAACATTGCACGTTTTATTGAACCTGATTCTTATCTTTTCCAGTGTAATCGATGGTTCTTCACGAATCAGGTTGACGAGTTCCAGTTCTTCGTCCGTGCTGAAGACACGGGGACGGCAACCTCGCGGTTTCGGGTCTTGGGGTTCCCCATGAGCGTCCCGTTTCAACCAGTTTTGAATGGTCTTATAATGCACACAATAGGCATTGGCCAACTCTTGCTGGGTAAATAGACCTGTTTTGTATGCCTCAACAGCTCGTTGTCTTATGTCGTTATTTGATATTGGCATGCACGGAGTATAAAAATATTATAGATAATTTCAATAACAAAATGCTCTAGCTAGTGATTCTGAGAGTATCAATATATCAAAATTCGCATAAAATTACAAATTATTCTATAGTTCAGGAATCAGACTCAAGACGCGGACATAAAAATGGAAACAACATAGGGTACAGCAGGGGCCAGTATAAAATGCGAAACTGGCCGTCAGCGTATGGGGCGGCGGGGTTGCAAATACTGAGGCTGAAAAAACAGCCTGTACTGTTTGGCGGGAGAAAGATGGGCCGGTCTGCTGACCTCGCCTTCAATGGATAGAGGCTTATCGGACAGGCCAAAGGGCTGCAATTGCCCTGGCGCCATGTCCATATGAGAGAGTCTTTCTCCGGTGACATTAAAGACGGGCATGGTGCTGTTGGTGTTTCCCGCCGTCAGTATGCCAGATTTGCCCGCAGGCAGTATGATTTCACTGGTTCCATTATGTGCGGTGGCGTTGAGCAGGCTCGGCACGGGCAGATCCGTGCGCCGAAGCACATCAAGAAAATCGTTGCCAGTCCGCCCCACAAAGGTCACCAGTGAGGTCCCATCGCCGTAAACCAGCAGACTGACAGGCATTGTGCCGCCATGAATACCCATAAAGGCCGGTCTTCCTCCGGCGGGCATGATAACCCAGGGCTCCTCTGGTTGAATGTTTTTTTGTGTGCCCGAAGATTGCGCGGCCAGAGCGTCGAACCCGACGCTTACGGCAAATATAAGGCACAGAATGCAAAAAAGCCGTATCTTCATGGCATCTGTACTTCCATTTCTCAGCAAGGATGCATTGTTACGCACGGGTAGCAGATACCTTGGCGAATATTTTCGCGGGGGCCTGCCGCAAGCCTGGCTGGCCGTTCCGGTGGGCGCCGAATGGGGGGGCCACGCAAATATGTAATGCTAGCATCTTGTTGCGACCAGCGCCAGACCCGGCGTTTTGCATGCATTGCCTGTACGTATCAGCAGTGTGCAGCACTATAAGACCTTTAGTAAGGGGCGGCGTAATTGTCAAGAAGCCGCGCTGCTAGCTTGTTGAAAATCAACAAAAAAATCTCTTATTTTGCACGGTTGCGCTTTGCAGGCTGTGCCGGAGCAGGCGCGGGTTCGGGCTTGGGCGGCAAGGGCGGGCTAAGGTCCGGAGGCTCCGGAATGCGCGGAAGGTTAACAGTGCTTCCCAGATAGTGCAGAAAAAACTCGGTTAAAGCTACAAACATGTTTTTGTGGATACTTTTTCTGTCCTCATCACTGACAGAACGGCAGAGCTCGGGCAGTTCCGCCTCCAGCGCGGACGGGCAGGGGGCCATGAGCGCCCCTGCGTCAGCCTTGTCCAGTACCAGCCAGCGGGATTTTTTGCCCGCCATGTCATAAATGCGGCGGGCGTGCAGGGCGGTATTGTTCAGCCGGTCGTTGGAGGCTGCCATAAGCAGCAGGGGCGGGTAAAACCACCGGAAAGAGTCGCGGTTGAAGAGCATGCCGAAAGCCGGAGCCACAGCGGCCACGGCCTTGATGCGCGTGTCGGCGAGGCTTCTGGTCAGGGGCAGGCTCCGGCAGAGGCCGTCCATGCGGTTGCGCGCCCAGGCATTGCAATACATGTCCTGCTTGCCAGCCTGGGCGCAGTAGGTGCGCCAGCCTTCACAGTCGGGCAGTGCGCCGCCCAGCAGCAGGGCGGCCGTGCCGCCGGCGCCGAACCCCAGCACGCCGATGCGCTCGGGATCAATGGAGGGCTCGGACTCCGGATCATTGAGCAGAAGGGGGATAAGGCTGGAAATTTCGCGCACCCTGTTTGACAGTTGCTGCCAGGTCAGCAGAAGATCCATATTGTCGGTATTATCGCCGGGGTGGGTGGGCGCGGCCACCACAAAACCGCTGGCGGCCAGCCACGCGGCTGTGTCATGATACGAAAAGCGCGATCCCGCGGTATCGTGCGAAAGCAGAATAAGCGGGAAACGTCCGTCCACAGGCTTGCCCCCACGGGCAGCGGAAATTTCCCAGGGGCCGTACTGGATGTCGCGCGGAGGCCGCACCGATGGATACCACAGGTTTACGTCAAGCCTCAGGCCGCTTTCCGGGTCCCAGTGCCCAAGGGTGCGAAAACCCACATGGTAAAAATCGGCCCTCACGTCCAGGGCCGGCAGCAGCGTAAAGCAGAAAAACAAAATCAGGGTTGCAGAAAAATTCTGTCGCATGCCCGTGTTGTGCCATAAGCCGCCTTGAGGTACAAGGGCGTTCGGGAGAGGCGCTTTGCCCCCGAAATCAGGGCCCGGAGCTGGAATATATGGATATCCTACGCTATTTCATTGACTTTATTTTGCACATTGATGTGCATCTTTTCGAACTGGTTGCACAGTATGGCCTTTGGATTTATGCTATACTCTTTATCATAGTTTTTTGTGAGACCGGTCTTGTGGTAACGCCGTTTCTGCCTGGCGACTCCCTGCTGTTCGCGGCGGGTGTGGTGGCCGGGGCCGGACTTATGGGCTATGTGGAAGTGATGCTTGTGCTGCTGGCGGCGGGCGTTCTTGGCGATGCCGTCAATTATTGCATCGGCCGCCATGTGGGCCCGGCGATTTTTTCCCGTGACAGCCGCTTCATCAAGAAGGAACACCTGCTCAAGGCCCATCTTTTTTATGAACGCCACGGCGGCAAGGCCATTGTGCTGGCCCGCTTTGTGCCCATTGTCCGCACGTTTGCGCCCTTTGTGGCGGGCATTGCCCTCATGTGCCCGCGTACGTTTTTTTTCTTCAATGTGACGGGCTGCATCCTGTGGGTGGGCTGCCTGGTTTCAGCCGGATTTTTTCTGGGAAACCTGGATTGGGTGCGCCAGAATTTCAGTATCATCGTCTATGCCATTGTGGTGGTCTCGGTGCTGCCGGTGGCCATTGAAGTGCTGCGTTCCCGTTTTGGCGGTAAAAAGAGCGCCGTGGACGCAAGCGAAAAAGAATAGCCTTTATCTGATATGTTGCCTCAGATAACTGGAAATCCCGCCATTGGCGGGATTTTTTGCGATTTCCGAAGGGTTGGGGGCGAAAAAAACCGGCCTTCAGGGACATTTTTACCTTGAAATGCTTTGGCGTATCTGCGCTGCGGCCTGTTCCGCCGTAAGACTGGCCGTGTCGATAATGAGGCGTGTTCCGTGCCAGGGGGCGTAGTTTCTTTCCAGGACTTTTTGCCATGTGGGAAGCGTCATGCCGGTACTGTCGGCCTTTCTGCCCTCCACCCTTTGGCGGTGCGTCGGCATATGGCTGCAAATGATTTCCACCTCAAGGCAGAATGCCTCGCTGCGCACGGCCACTTGCCGCCATGCGTCGCGGGTAAGGGCAATGGGGTTGACCGAATCGGCAATGACGTCACAGCCCAAAGCCAGATTTTCTTGCGCGATGCTGTAAGCCACCTCATAGCCTTCACAGGTGACAGGGCGGTCGGGCATCTGACAGCGCAATGTCTGTTCAATGGTGTCTGCGCGCAGGTAGCAGGCCCGGATTTTGCGGCAAAGAATTTTGGCGATGGTCGTCTTGCCCACGCCGGGCAAGCCGGAAAAAACAACCAGGGCGGGTTGCCGGAAATGCGCCACGCTAAACCATCACACGCAGTCGTCCGTCTTCCATATGCGCCTCGCGGTTGATGCACAGGGGCGCGTCTTCGCCATGGTGGGACACGAAGACCATTGGCAGCCCCCTGGCGGCCAGAAGGTCAAGAAGGTTGAGGTAGCGCGCGCGGCTTTGGGCGTCCAGGCCGGAGCAGGGTTCGTCCAGCAGCAGTATGTCCGGCTCGCCCACCAGCGCCCGCGCCAGGAAGAGGCGGCGCAACTGCCCGGTGGACAGGCGACGGATGGACTGTCGCCCAAGGACTTCTATGCCCGCCTCGCTTTCTTCAGGAAACATCTCGCGCATACGGCGAAGGGCCTCGGCCTTTTCCGCCGTGCTGAACTTGCGGTAGACGCCGATGCTGTTGTCAAACCCGGTGCAGACCATATCATGCGCCGTCAGCGAATAGCCGTACAGCGCCTGCGACAGGTCGGATACAAGGCGTATGCCCTTGCGCACTTCGGCCAGAGTGTCCACAGCGCCGCCCTGACGCGGCAGCCAGCGCTCCAGCGTGCCCCCGGCGGCCGCGAACTCGTCCCCGGCCAGCAGCCGCAACAGGGTGGATTTGCCCGAGCCGTTGGCTCCGCTGATGCGCCAATGCTCCCCTTGATGCATGCTCCAGGTGACGTTATGCAGCACTTCCTGCCTGTCGATGAAAACAGTAACGTTTTCAAGGTTCAGCAGGGGACGCACCGCCTCAACCTGCCCGGCTTCCTCAGCGGTGATGGTAAGGCCCTGTTCCGTGTCGGTCTCTTCGTCCGAGGCTTCCTGGCCTGCCTGTTTCGGCGGGACGGAGTACAGCCTGCCTTCGCTGACATAGTGGCGCTCCTCGCACCAGGGGGGTATCTGGCCGGGACGGTGCGCGGTCATGATGACGGTGCAGCGCGAGGCGTGTTCTTCCAGCACGTCAAAGAAAATTTCACGGTAGCGGGCGTCCAGCCCGTCGGTGCATTCGTCGAGCAAAAGCAGGGCCGGGGCCCGCAACAGGGCTCTGCCCAGAAGCAGCAGGCGCAGCTGGCCTTGCGAAAGCGTGTGCATGGCGCGGTCCAGGAGGCCCTCCGCCTCAAGGCGCCCAGCCATGCGCACGGCTGCTTCGCGGCGGGCGAGAGCCTGAGCGCCGCCGTCGGAATAGACCAGGGGCGTATCGTCAAATCCTGTGAGCAGCAGGTCCAGACCTGTCAGATCCCAGGCCTGACGCTGGTAGTTTTCCTGCTGGCCGGGGGACACAAGGGCCGTCATGGCGCGTCCGGCCAGGGGAGACTGTTCGCGTCCCTCTGCCGTGTGCCACCAGATATGGCCTCTGGCAGGCCAGAGCTCGCCTCGCAGCAGCCGCAGCAGGGTGGATTTGCCGGACCCGTTGGGGCCAAGCAGGGCGCAGTGGCGGCCACGTGCAACCTGCCAGTCAATGTGGTGCAAAACGAGCCGCTGGCTGGCGTCGCCGGGCAGAAAAAGACTTAGATCCCTGATGGTTACAATTGGTTCAAACATATATCATCCCTGCTGCAGATCTTCAACGTGATGCGGAAAGGTTCCAGAAAGTGTCGCCGCAGGCAGAAGCGTGGCCCTTGGGCCGGGCTGCCAGCGGGGCGCTCGGTCAGGACGCCGCGTCCTTTTAGAGCAGATTACCTTTGAAATGTTTCACATTTCAAAGTTTTCATTCAGCCGGAAAATGCGATTCGCGGCAGCCGTTGCTTTATCCGTAGTTTCCTGCGCCGCAACGCTTTAAGCCTTCGTCGCAACGGCTGAAGCCCGGCTGCATCCACGCCACGTTGTGGCGCGCTGCCCTTTCGCGCGGCGTTAGAGCATTTACACTTTTTCAAAGTTACAATGCTCTGGTAAAAACTTCCCGTGCCGGTTTTCAAGACCCTGTTGGCAAACGTCGTATCGCTGCAGGGGGCTGGCGGCATGCTCGTGCGCCTGCCAGAGCGCCTGCAAAGCGCCATGCCTTAAATGGGGTAGACGCTGCGCTGGCCACGGTCAAACACGGTGTATTCCCTGAAACCGAAGGCGCGGGCATAGGAAGCCAGCCGGGCAAAGCCGTAGCCCACGTCGTCCGTCACGTGCGCGTCCGAAGCGAAGCTTACGGGCAGGCCCATTTCCGCGGCCATGACCATAATGGGCGGCGCGGGATAGATTTCGCGGCAGGCCTTGCGCAGACCCGCCGAGGAAACTTCCATGCTCATGCCGGATTGCCGCAAGGCCGCAAGCCCCCTGCGCACAAGAGCCAGACTTTCCGGTTTGGCCAGCCAGACGTGAAACTGCTCAACGGAGAAAATCTTGATGAGGTCCGGGTGTGCGGCAATGTTGAAAAGGCCGGAGGCCAGCATGCGTTCCCAGGCTTCAAAATAGCGGGTGTACTGGGTTTCGCATTCTTCCTGCGACATGCCCTTCCACGGTTGCGCGCCATCATCAAAGCCCCATTGCCCGATGAAGTGCACGCTGCCCAGCAGGTAGTCAAAATCATAGGCCGTACTGGACGCGCGGGTAAAGTCCTGCTGGCCTTCAAGCCAGTCCATTTCCATACCGAAAAGCACCCGGCAGGGGCCGTGCGCATTGGCGGCCTTGATTTCCTGAACTTCGCGGGCGTAGTCCGGCAGGTGGCGCGTCAGTTTGTCCCTGTATTCGTTTGTGTAGTCGAAACCCAGGGGGCGTGGCGAATGCTCGGTAAAGCCGATGATTTCAAGGCCTCTGGCCTGAGCGGCTGCGTACATTTCAGCCGGGCTGTTGCCGCCGTGAGAATACTTGGTGTGGGTGTGCAGGTCTGCGAGAATCATGCGTTGGTTTTCCTGAGTGTCCGGGGCGTCCCGGCCTCCCGTGGCGGGAGGAAGGTTGCTGTGTGCGTTCAGTATGAACTTGAAAAGCCCGGCTGGCAAGATGCGGCAGGCACGGGCAGCCCGGCAGGCCTGTCCCGCAACCTGAGGGCCACGACTGAGGCGGGCCTTGCGGCCGCAGGCGCATGTCGGGTGCGGCCCGAAAAAAACGGGTGCGGAAGTTTACCTGGCAAACTTCCGCACCCGTAGAGCAACACTCAGATACGACTGCGCCTTATTTCAGCAAACGCCGTACAATCTCCTGCCCGGCCTTGCGGCCTGCGCCCATGGCGAGGATGACGGTGGCCGCTCCGGTGACGATGTCGCCCCCGGCAAAGACGTTGGGAATGGACGTTTCGCCCGTTTCTTCATTGACCTCGATGTAGCCCCACTTGTTCTGCTTGAGCTTGGGGGTGGCGTCCAGAAGAATGGGGTTGGAGCGTGTGCCCAGCGCCACGATGGCAAGGTCCGTGGGCAGGTCGAACACTTCGCCCTCAATGGCCACGGGGCGGCGGCGGCCCGAGGCGTCGGGCTCGCCAAGCTCCATTTTTTGCAGGGTGACGGAGGTAAGGCGCATTTCATCGTTGCCGTTGAAGCGTACCGGGGCCGAAAGCATGGCGAACTGCACGCCCTCTTCCTCGGCGTGTTCCAGTTCTTCAAGACGGGCGGGCATTTCAGCCCTGGTGCGGCGGTAGACGATGTGTACGCTTTCAGCCCCCATGCGCAGGGCGGTGCGGGCCGCGTCCATGGCCACGTTGCCGGCGCCGAAGACAGTGACGTTCCTGCCGGGAAAAGCCGGGGTGTCCTGCTGCGGAAAGTCGTAGGCCCGGCCAAGGTTCACGCGGGTAAGGTACTCGTTGGCCGAAAACACGCCCACCAGGTTTTCGCCGGGAACGCCCAAAAACATTGGCAGACCCGCGCCCACGCCGATAAAGACGGCATGGTGGGTTTCAAGCAGTTCGTCCACCTCGACGGTGCGGCCGCCAACGGAGTTGAGGTGAAAATCCACGCCAGCCAGACGCAGGCCGTCAATTTCGGTGGCGACCACGTTCTTGGGCAGACGGAAGGCGGGGATGCCGTAAATGAGCACGCCGCCGGGCTCGTGCAGGGCTTCATACACGTCGACCTTGATGCCCGCCGCGGCGCAGACGCCCGCACAGGTGAGGGAAGACGGGCCGGAGCCGATGCAGGCAACCTTGAGGTCGCCACGCGGCAGGGCGCAGGAATTGGTGCCAGTGACCTGCTCGCAGGCCGAGGTGGCGATATAGGTGTCGGCCACAAAGCGCTCAAGGCGGCCGATGGCCACTGGCTGGCCCTTGGCCCTCAGAACGCACTTGCCCTCGCACTGGTGTTCCTGCGGGCAGACGCGGCCGCATACCGCCGGCAGGCTGTTGGTGCTTTTGATGATGCGGTAGGCGGCGTCCATGTTGCCAACCGCCGTTTCGCGGATAAAGTCGCGGATGGGCACTTCAACCGGGCAGCCGCTGACGCAGAGGGGCTTTTTACACTGGAGGCAGCGCTGGGCCTCTTCGATGGCCATTTCCCTGGTGTACCCCAGGGCCACTTCGTCAAAATTCGTGCGCCGCACCTCGGCGGGCTGGCAGGGCATATCCACCCTGGGGGCTACGGGCTTTTTGGGGGTCTTAGTTTCCATGAGCAGTCCTCTGATAGTCGTCGATGGAGACCTTTTCCTGTTCGCGATAGGCGGCCAGGCGGCGGCGCAGTTCGGGGAAGTCCACTTCGTGCCCGTCAAATTCGGGGCCATCCACACAGGCGAACTTGGTTTTGCCGCCCACGCTGACGCGGCACGCGCCGCACATGCCGATGCCGTCAACCATGATGGGGTTGAGGCTGACCGTGGTCTTGACGCCAAAGGGGCGCGTGGTTTCGGCCACGGCCGCCATCATGGGTACAGGGCCCACGGCCACGACTTCAAAGACGCTCTTGTCTTTTTCGAGCCTGTCGCGCAGAAGGTCCGTCACAAGCCCCTTGTGCCCGTAACTGCCGTCATCGGTGGAGATGAGCAGCTCGTTGACAAAGGATTTCAGCTCGTTTTCAAAAAGCAGCAGATCCTTGCTGCGCGCGCCGATGACGCCCACGACCTTGTTGCCCATGCGGGCATGGCCCTTGGCGATGTGGTGCATGGCGGCAATGCCCGTACCGCCGCCCACGCAGATGACGGTGCC
Organism: Desulfovibrio simplex; assembly: GCF_055387835.1. Taxonomy (NCBI): domain Bacteria; kingdom Pseudomonadati; phylum Thermodesulfobacteriota; class Desulfovibrionia; order Desulfovibrionales; family Desulfovibrionaceae; genus Desulfovibrio; species Desulfovibrio simplex. Next base: position 2,541,028 of record NZ_AP042377.1, on the reverse strand, counting down.
TTTCTTTTCAATATGGGTGGGGTGGCCCAGAGGGCCGCAGACATCAAGGATGTCGTCGCCTACATTGAGAGCTTCAAGCAGGGCCGTACTTTTGCCCATGACCAGATACACAATGGTGATGGTGCCGTTTTCGGCGTCAGTATCAGCAATGGTAAGGGGGATGCGCTCCCCGGTGGGGGTCATGCGCAGCATGACAAAATGGCCGGGTTTGCCCTTGCGGGCGATTTCCGGCGCATCAAGCACCAGCTTGCTGGTTTTGCCCGGGATCAGGCTTTCCTTCTGCAGTATACGCGTTGGCATAGGCTCTCCTCTTCTGGCTTGATGTGGTATGGTATCTGTGATCACTACCCCTTGCAAGGGCAACCCGCGCAAGGGGAGTACATAACTCTTTAAGTATGCACGCCTTTATGCAGAGCGGCGAAATTTTCCAGAAATATGGTCTTATCGCTAAAGGTTTTTAATCGGTACTCCGATAAGGCTAGTGATGAGTGGGGAAGGGGAGACCGCATGTTCACACAACATGGCGAACCAGCCCCCCAGACGCAGGGAAGCAGTGATCCATTCAGGGAGGAATGGTCATGTCGCAACGCATCAATGACGCATTCCTGTCGGAAAACGGACCGCAGGACAGATCCGCGACTTATTATGAGGAGCATGATCTTGCCCTGATACAACGGTACCTTGCCGTACTGGAAGAAAACAAAAAGGCCTGCCGTTCGGATATCACCGATGCGGATCTGGCAATGGACATGGCGGGATTTGTGCGGCGCAAGCTGCAAAATTCCGCGCAGAGGCCCCTGGCGTCACCCGCACTGCTGGCTTTGGCCCTGGTGCAGCGGACGCCTGAAGGACCCCAACAGTAAACCGGCGTTGCCTGTCCTTGTGGGCGGGCCGTCGTGGAACCAGAAAAAACGCAACCTGGGCAGGCGGCCTCATGCCGCGATGCCCCTGTTAAACGAAAAGCATCACTTTTCCGTGACATGAATGGGTGCGTGGCCGGTTCGCAGTTCATGTATAATTCTCCACTCATGTGAAGGGGAGGGCCGTGGGGGCCCTCCCCTTTTTTTATCGCTTGAAAAATTTTTTAATCAACTTGTGCTGATTTTTTATTTGTGTCAAACTATCGTTATGATGAATTTGAATATTGACATTACAAAGAAGCAAAGGAATGAGATCGAACGCATCGTAACCAACTGGACAAATTATCTTGAAAGTGTTCCGCCGACTTCCGATGCGGTTCGGGTGCACAGATGTTTTGGATCCAATAGTTCCATAGTGCGAAAAGATGATTTTAACAAAAAATTAAGAACGGTTGTTGATGAAATGCGGGTGTGGCTCGAGGCTACAGCCCCCGCAGCACATAAGACAAGCCGTCGCCCCGGGAGCTGGGGTAAAGCGTACCAGGCCAAGAGCCCGGTTTAGCGAACCTCACCTTGAAATAGCCTTGGCGGCTGTATGCGCGGACGCCATTGTGAAGGCGCAAGCACTGGTTATGAACGCAGTTGCGCATCAAAGCGGGCGTGTCATAAACTTTGGGAATATATACTCGCAAGGGTAATCAACACCAGGAGCCATGCGGCATGTCAGGGTAACCTGTTCTGGTTTGCTCATACGGTGGCCATACTTGCCACCACGAAAGAGGGCTGTGACGGCCCTCTTTTTTTACTCCGTCTCCTGCCGAGACATGGCAGGCCGCCCGGATCAGCATCACGCGACACTCCACAGCATGAATTTTTTACCGCCCGTGCTGGTGCATGTATCCTTTGAAAAAGGGTACATGCACCAGCGCTGTACGAGAATGCAGCGCGCCGCAGCGGGGCGTGGATTCTGCCGAAAATACGATTTTCGGCAGAATCACGACTTTCAACTGTAAGGCATTTCAAAGTTACCCTGATCTAGGGATAGAAGCCGGTGGGATTTTCCCCCAGGTTGATCATGATGTTCTTTTGCTGTGTATAGTGCTCAAGCATGATCTTGTGGGTTTCACGCCCGATGCCCGATTCCTTGTATCCGCCAAAGGGAGCGCCCGCCGGGATGCTGTTGTAGCAGTTTACCCACATGCGGCCAGTTTCAATGGCGCGGCTTACGCGGATGGCACGGTTTATGTCGCGCGTCCACACTGCGCCGCCAAGGCCAAAGACGCTGTCATTGGCCATGCTGACCACTTCTTCTTCAGTCTTGAATTTGATGATGACGGCCACGGGGCCGAAAATTTCATCCTGGGCCACGCGCATGTTATTGGTGACATTGCCGAGCAGGGTAGGCCGCATAAAGCAGCCCTTGGCCAGTTCGCCCTCGGTAATGCGTTCACCGCCGCAGAGCACTGTGGCCCCCGCGCCTTTGGCCTGCTCGATGCAGAGCAGTATGGCCTTGAGGTGGGCCTCATATATCTGCGACCCCATCTGGGTTTTTGCTTCCCAGGGCAGGCCAACCTCTATGCGGTTGAAGCGTTCAACGGCTTCGGCCACGAACTTGTCATAAATGTCTTCATGCACAAAAACGCGCGATCCGGCGCAGCATACCTGCCCCTGATTGAACAGGATGCCCAGTTGCAGGCCGTCCATGGCCAGATCCCACTGGCAGTCAGGAAAGAAGATATTGGCCGACTTGCCGCCCAGTTCAAGGGTGGAGGGGATAAGACGCTTGGCGGCGGCCAGGCCCACACTGCGGCCTACGTCCGTGGAGCCGGTGAAGGCCAGTTTGCTGAAGCCGGGGTGCTCCAGAATGTATTGGCCGGATCGTGAACCGCGCCCGGTCACAACATTGAAGACGCCCTTGGGCAGCACATCGGCTATAAGACGCGCCAGTTCCAGCACGGAAAGGGAGGTGTGGTTCGAGGGCTTGAACACGGTGCAGCAGCCGGCTGCCAGCACCGGAGCCAGTTTCCAGGCTGCCATGAGGAAGGGGAAGTTCCAGGGCACGATCTGCCCCACAACGCCGATGGGCTCACGCAGAACCAGGGAGAGCGTGTTTCCGTCAAGCATGGTGGCAGAACCTTCGTCAGTACGCACCACGCTCGCAAAGTAGCGGAAGTGGTCAGCGGCGAAGGGGATGTCGACATTCATCGTCTCGCGTATGGGCTTGCCGTTGTCCAGCGTTTCCACCATGGCGAGATGTTCTTTGTTGGCGTCAATAATATCAGCAATTTTCAAAAGCAGGTTGGCGCGCACGATGGGATCGGTTTTTTTCCAGCTTTGCCATGCGCGGGTCGCGGCTTTGACGGCGGCGTCCACATCTTCCTTGGTGGCTTCGGCGCAGGTTGCAAGGCGCTCGCCATTGGCCGGGCAGAAGGTGTCGTAGGTCGCGCCGTCCGAGGCGTCTTTCCATTGGCCGTCAATGAAGAGGGAATATTTGTCCTGCAAGTGTGGTTTTTTCATGACGCATCCTTTGGTTGAGGGTTACTCTGCATGATCATTGCTCTTTTATTCTAGTATCAGAATTCAGTCTCTCGTCTGTTATAGGGTTGTGGAGCAGAAAAATAAAAAAACACAATATAATTGTGAAAAAAAGATCAAACAAGCAATGCAGTGTTCGGAAATGATACAGTCCGAACACGTCACCATGTGTAGCGAAAGAAAACGCCAAAAGAGAAAAATCGGCAACAGTGTCACGCTCTGCATGATTATCAGGATAATTTCCGAATGATTTGCCTGAGATTCAGGTCAGATGGATGTATGATTATGGCATCGGAGCCATCTGCTCTGTAATTTGTCCTATCCAGGCGGACTTTTTCAAAAAGCGCAGCGTATGGCGCGAGGCGCGCGGGGCGTCGGGGAGCGTTGGGGAGCGATATGCCGGGGTGCTGTGAGGCGGCGATGTTACGGGCGGGTTCACTCTGCAACTGTATGGACGGCTGTGTGAACAGGGCCTCGCTTTAGAGCATTTTCACTTTGAAATTGCTCTGGCGACTGCGTGAGCAGGCGCCCGCAGCGAAGGCGTAAGCGCAGCTTCAGCCGTTGCCCGCAGGGCTTACGGATGAAGACAGCACCGCTATTTATTTGCGCTGTTAAGCGCCGAAGTATGCGTGTCTTAAACTTTGAGAATGTCCATTCTCAAAGTTAATCTGGTCTAGATATATCTGGGGGAGACGCGGCGGCACATCTTGGGGCGGGCACTTTTGGGATGCTTCACAGTGCGCGAACCGACTCTGGAGCCGCCAGATTTTTGCGGCGGCGTGCTGTCGGGAAGACGCTGTCTCTGCCTCCCGCTTCAAATCATAAAAAACTTCGTGACGTGCTGAAATACACTAAGAGTTTTAGGGAGAGGGGGCGTGGGGGAGGTGACCCTTTTGCAAAAGGGTCCCTCCACCACAAAGTATTTCAAAGCCCGAAGCCCTAGTCTTGACCGGACTGCCTGTAGCCGTGGCTGAAGTCGGCGGCATACAGGAGCGAGGCGGTGTCTGCGGCGTTTTGTCCCGGCAGCACCAGAAAAACCGTCTGCCGCACAAGGCCGTGCTCGTGTACGCAGTGGACCAGGGTTCCGGCAGTGGCCCAGATGAGGCGCTGGTCGGGCCAGCCCACGCGGTAGGCGCATAAAACGGGGGTGTCCGGCGGGGTGTGGGCCAGCAGCTCTGCTTGCAGATTCTCGCAGGCCCCGGCTGAAAGATAAATGGCCATGGACGTGCCGTGGGCCGCCAGCAGGTGCAGGGCCTCGCGCTCCGGCACAGGGGTGCGGCCTTCCATGCGGGTGATGATGAGGCTCTGGGTCACTTCCGGCACGGTAAACGTCACGCCTGCGGCGGCGGCCGCCGCACAGGCCGCGGTAACGCCGGGAATCACACGCCAGGGGATGCCGTCCTGATCCAGCAGGCGGGCCTGTTCACGCAGCGCGCCGTACAGGGAAGGGTCGCCCGTGTGTACGCGCGCCACCGGGCCGCCCGCCAGAGCCGTGCGGCGCACAAGGTCATGACATTGCGCAAGCGTCAGGGGGGCGGAGTCCACCACGGGGACGCCGGGGGCCGCACAGGCCACCACGTCCGGCGGAACCAGCGAGCCTGCATAGAGCACAAGGCTGGCCTCTTCAATGGCTTTACGGCCTTTGAGGGTCAGCAGTTCCGGGTCGCCGGGGCCTGCCCCCACAAAACTGACAAGACCGGGGGCTGCGTCTCCGGCCTGGGAGGGGCCATTCGCGCCCGATGGGGTGGAGGCGTTCAGGTTGCCGGTCGAAGGTGTTTCCGTGTTGCCGCTATTCATGTTCACGCTTCTGCGCCACGCCGTCGGGGGCGGGTTTTTGGGCTGTAAGCAAAAATACGGGATTCATGGCCGCCAGGTGCACATCGCCGCCCAATTCCCTGCCTTCGGACGCCTGAATCTGGCAGATTTCCACAGGCCAGCCCAGACGCTCGAAAAAGTTGCGGCACAGACAGAGGGTGTCCAGCAGAACGCAGCTTGCCACAACGCGCCCGCCTGCGGGCAGGCGCAGGCAGACGTGCCCAAGGATATCTTCACCGTCTTCGCCCGAAAGACCGCCGCCAATGAAAACCCGGTGAGGATCGGGCAGGGTGGGCAGGCATTCGGGCGCTTCGCCCAGGCGTACGTCCAGAATGGCCACGCCGAAACGACGGCGGTTTTCCTGAATGCTCATGGCCCGCCCCACGGAGCGCTCCACCGCGATGACGCGTCCTTCATGGGCCAGGACTGCTGCTTCGAGGGCTACCGCCCCGGAGCCTGCGCCCACATCCCAGACCACATGGTGCGGCTCGATCCGCAACAGGGCCAGAGCGGCGGCCCGCACGGGTTTTTTGCTTATAAGCCCCCTGTCCACGGCAAGTTCGTGCGCCTCGAGGCCGAGCCGTGCGCGGCGCGGCGTGTCGGCGGGCACAAGAACAAGCGTGCAGGCAGGGCCAAATGTGGTGCTGGCGGCCTGCGCCATGTCCAGGTTGTGGCAGATTTCATCCGGTGCGCCCATGCGTTCAAAAACGTGGGCGCGGAACCAGTCGACGCCACGGTCAAGAAGGTGGCGCGTGAGAAAGTCCGGAGTCATGCGCGCGTCTGTGAGCACGCAGAGCGGCGCGTTTTTGCCCGCCGCCGCATTGAGGGGGCCGAGGTCGTCACGCCCGTGCAGGGAAAGGCAGATGACCTTGTGCCAGGGCAGGGCCAGCCGGGCGCAGGCCTGCTGCAAGGAACTGACGGCAGGCATGAGGCGTACGGCGTCCTGTCCGAGAAGGCGCACCAGGGTGGCCCCGATGCCGAAAAGCAGCGGATCGCCGTCGGCCAGCATGACAACGCGCTCGCCTGAGGCGCGCATCTGGCTCAGCCTGGTGAGCACGGGCTGCAGTGGGGTGCTCAGGGGCAGCAGGCGCGCCTTGAGCATATGGGGGCCCGCGTTGTCTTCATAGGCATCAAGCGCAGAGGCCGGGACTGGGGCGTGCGCGCTGTCGGCGTCGGCCTGATCAGCAGAACTTTTTTCCTCGGTTGCGCCGGTCAGTTCGCGTAAAAGATGACGCCCGCCGCAAATGACGTCCGCCTCTTGCAGCAAGGCGCGCTGCGCGGCCGTGAGCTCCAGCAGGCCACGCGGACGGGCGCAGTCAAGGCCGAGAACCGTGATGGGCGAAGGCTCCGCCGTGGTGGGCTCAAAAATGAAAAAAGATTGCAGAATCTCGGACATGGGCGGCCAGTCGTCCGTCTGGGATTCCGCAGGTGGCTCTTCCGCTGGCAGCGGGGCGGACTTGCGCGGTTTTTTGGCCGGGCGCGCTGGCGAAGCCGCTTCTGACGGATGGGCGGCAGCGCGGGGGCCACTGTTTAGGGCGATTTTTTCGGCTCCGCGGGCAGGGGAGGCGTCAGCTGCGCGGGCAGGGGCGGCCTCAACGGGGATTTCCGATGCTGCGGGCGGCGGCGGAAGGGTGGAGATTTCCTGCAAATCCGGGGAGGGCGACGCGGCCGGCCCCTCCTGAGGATCGGGGGCGGCTGCGGGCGTGCTGACGGAACGTGGGGCCGCGTCCGAACCGGAATCGGGAAGCGACGACGCGGCGGCCTTTAGTGGGACGGCCTCCAATGGGGCGGCATCGGGCGTAAGGGCTTCGGGTGATGCGGCCTTCGGTGGTGCGACCTCCGGCGCGACGGTCGGGACGCCGGGCGACACGGCCCTGGCCGCGCCGGGCGTGGCTTGGGGTTTGGAGTCGGCCCTGCGCTCGCTTGCGCTTTCGGGTCCGCTCGGTGCGGGCACGGCGATGCCGGGCAGTGCAGCCTGATTTTTCATAATGCCAGTAATTCCCTGCCGTCGGTGTGAAAAAGATGCAGACGCACATGGCGGCCTGCGAAATTCGCCGCCACGGCGGCGGCCTTTTCGCCTGCGAGGGCGATGACGTCGTTTCCGGCCTTGTCTTGCAGGAGCAGCTCCAGAGCGTGGGCCGCGGTGACGCAGTGGCGTACCTGATCCGCGCAGGACGCGCCGCACTGGCGGCACAGGCGCGCGAGATCCTCCATGTCCAGGTCCGCGTGGCGGGCATGCGTATAGGCATGCCCCTGAGCGAGTTTGACCAGCTTGCCGAAAAAACAACCCCATATGAGATTGTCAAAGGGCATGGCGCCGGCAGCCTTGAGGGAAAATGCCGCAAAGTCCGCCACCTGAATAAAACTTCTTTGCGGCATATGCGGATATTTGTCCATAAGCAGACGCTCGGAGCGTCGCCCCGTGGTCAGCCCCATGTCCCGGCAGCCTGTGGCCGCAGCCACGGCCAGCCCCTGTTCAATGGTGGCCTTCCATGCCTGATGGCTGTACGGACGCACTGTTCCCTGCGTGCCAAGGATGGAAATGCCGCCCACAATGCCCAGGCGCGGGTTAAATGTTTGCCGGGCCAGACGTTCCCCTTCAGGAACGCTGACAATGACCCTCAGGGGAGGGCACGGGCCTGCGCCGAACACGAGCGCGCCATGGCGCATGGCAAAGGCTATCTGCTGGCGCGGCGTGGGGTTCACGGCAGCTTCGCCAACGGGAATGGGAAGCCCGGGCAGGGTGACGCGCCCAACGCCCGGTCCGCCCTCAATGCTGACGGCGGGGGCCTCTGCGGCATCCGTTCCCGTGGCGGCATCGGCAACGCCGGTTTGTCCGGCCATGGCGGAATTTTCAACTACCGTGGCTGTGATAAGCGCGCCGGACGTGGCGTCTGGGTCATCGCCGCCGTCCTTGCGTATGGAGGCGTGGGCCACGCGAAGGGCACCATTGTGCCCCTCTGCCCCGACGGCACGGCCGCAAGAGCCTCCCACACCAAAAAGCGGCGCAAACTCCGGCCATGCGGCCAGCTCCGGGGCCGGGCCATGGCCGCAGGCGGCCACTTCGAGCCGCAGCCAGCCTCTTGGCGTGGGGGGAGCCCCATGTTCAGAGTTCTTGCCACCTGAGTCATCCGCTGCGGCGTCCGTCGGGCCAAAAGAACCGGAAAGGCCGGAACTGAAAGGGGGCAGCGGCACATCCACATGGCTTGGCGCGCGTCCGGCACGCAAGAGGTGCAGTGCGGCCAGCGCCGCGCCCGTTGCTGCCGAGCCGGTGGTAAAGCCTTCGCGCAGTCTGGCGGCCATGATCAGTCGGCCGCGTCGGGCAGCCAGACCTGCCCTCTGGCCACCAGAGACACTGGCCCGTCCACTCCGGCCATGGGCTCACCGCCCTCGGAAAAAAGGCGCACGTCAAGGGGGGAGCCGCTGGGCTGCATGATGGTAAAGCTTTTGCCCCCGGCAGTCTGCGAACGGCTCAGGGCCAGGGCCAGCGCTCCGGAACCGCAGGCGCTCTCAAGATAGTCGCTGCGCGTGTCGCGCACGTGCACCAGGGGCAGCATGTCCATCTGGCCCTGAAGCGTCCTCCACCATATGACGCCGACGGCCGCCTCCTGCTTAAGGTCGTAGCGCTCGCGCAACAGGGCCGCCGCGGCGTAACAGTCTTCGGGCTGACTGTGGATGTGCCCGTCGAGCAGAAGGTGGCTGATGCCGGGCAGGCGCACCAGATGTATGCCCTCGGCCACGCGCTGTATGGTGATGTCGGGCAGTTGCAAAATGGCTTCCACGCGCCAGTAGGGCGCGTACCCGCGTACCCGAAGCTGCACGGGGCTCTGCCAGCCGGAAACGCCGATTGTATAGCACTGTTGCAATGCGGAGCCGCCAGTGGCGGCGGGCAGAGGGGCTTTATCCGGCTTGGCGGGCTGGGCGCCGCTTTCATATGCCCGGGCCGTGTCCTCAGTCCGCTGGCGACAGTCGTCGGCGCAGGCCAGCAGCGCACCCACGGCCCGACTGGCGTTGATGCAGAACTCGCCCCCGGCCATACGCAGGCTGCGGGCCTCAAAATTTACAAAACCGGCCTGCTCGCCGCCCAGGCAGGATTCGGTCAGGGCCTGTCTGGCCAGACGGCACTGCAAGGCGGGAGCGAGCCCGTTTGACGGAAACAGAAGTGTGGTGTTGCCGCCTGGGCTCCATTTGGAAAAAGGCAGGGTAGGCATAGAGATATTTTCCTTTAATTCTTCTTCAAAGTATGCCCCAGCCTCGGCATGCTGTCCAGCAGCGGGGTGCGCAATGGCCTTTCCTATGGCGCGCGACACTGCAAAAAACCTTGGGTCATCGCAAGCAACAGGCGGTTATCAGAGAATATTTCCTATTTAAAACTTGCGGTTTTTCATAAAGGCGGTTATGCCTAAGACAGTTGCCGTCTCCAAAGGCCAAGCCTGGAGTGAGCCGGCAACGTGGCGGGCACACCGCGATTTACTGTTGGTTGACGGTAATTCGACGAACTTATCAACGTTTGGGAGGCAGTATGAAATCGTTTCGTCTTCTTGTTCTGGCCGCTGCTCTGGTTTTGAGCTACGCTGTGGCCGCCGCGGCCGCACCGGCCTGCACCAAGAAAATTGACAGCTTTGACTTCGTTGTGGACTATTCTGGCTCCATGATGATGAAGAATGCTCAACTGAAACAGGATAAAATCATTGTGGCTAAAAGCGTGTTGCAGCGCGTCAACGCCGCTATTCCTGCTTTGAACTATAATGGCGGCCTGCACACCATTTCGCCCAACGGCGTTATCGTCGCCCAGGGTCCTTGGGACCGCGCCACCATGGCCGCCGGCATCAACAAGCTGCGCTCCGGGTTTGACATCTTTGGCCGCATGACCCGCATGGGCACCGGCCTGCAGGCGTATGAGCCCTTCCTGTCCAGCATGAAGCGCGACGCCGCCGTTATCCTCGTGACCGACGGCGACAACAACCGTGGCGCCGATCTGGTGGAAGTTGCCCGTCAGCTGTACGCCAGCCAGCGCAACCTGGTCATCCACATCATCTCCTTCGCCGACACCAAGAACGGTGAAGAAACCATCAAAAAGGTCGCCGCTCTGAACCCCGCCACCATCGTGGTGCGTGGTGAAGAACTGGCCACCAGCGACGCCGCCGTTGAGCGCTTCGTTCTGTCAGTGTTCTGCCAGGATGAAGACGTGATCGTGCTGCGTGGCGTGCACTTCGCTTTCAACTCCTATGCTCTTGACAGCAAGGCCATGGGCATCCTGAACGAAGCCGCCGGTCTCATCAAGGCCAGCCCCAACAAGCGCGTCGTGCTTGCTGGCTGGACTGACTGGATCGGTTCTGACGCTTACAACATGAAGCTTTCACAGGAACGCGCCAACAGCGTGAAGAACTACCTCGTGAAGCAGGGCATCCCCGCCAGCCGCATGACCGCCATCGGCCGTGGCAAGTCCTTCAAGTACAACAACGAAACCGCTGAAGGTCGCGCCATGAACCGGCGCACCGAAATCTCCTTCGAATAATCGAAGGGCGGATTCCACTGGAATAATATGCAAAAAGCCGGGTGGCCCTATGCCGCCCGGCTTTAATGTGTGAGGTGCTATGCGCAAACAAACATTTCTGGCTCTTTTGCTGACTTTTGGTCTGACCGCGGGCGGTTGCGCCTGGTTCGGCGGCGATTCTTCTTCTACGGAAGCGGCGGTAACGCCCGCCCAGCCCGCAGAAACTGCGGAACCCGCCCCCGCGCCTGAAGCTCCGGCTCCCGGCAAGGCTGGCAAAAAAGTTGACAAGAAAGCCGCCGCCAGTGCGGAAAAGAAGCAACCCGTGGTCAAGGGCGCTAAAACTGAAGCTCAGATAGCAGCCGAACTGGACTCCGTGGGCCGCAAGCTGGTCGCTCAGGCCGGCAGAACAGTGGTTCCCTCCAAGTCCAAAAAGGACGTGCAACAGGTCGGAAAGGACTTTGTGGCAAGCTATGTTGAAGTGGACGAAAGTAGCATCTCCACAGAACTGCGCCCCGGCGCGTCAGGCCAGTACGTTGGCTTTGTGCGTTACAAGGAAAACGTTTTTGAATGTCGTGGCGCTACCCGTCAGGCTGCGATGACGGCGGCCTGCCAGCAGGTCAAGGCCCGCAGGATCAACGAACTGATCAGGTATGACGGAAAAAGCTGGCAGTTCTAGGGAAACGCTGATTTGTTCCGTTTGGCGGCGTTGCTTCACTTTTTTTGAAACAGTCGAGGACGGAAGAGTCCACTCCTGCCTCAAAAAAAGATCGCGCCTTGCCGAACGAAACAACTGCGCGTTTCCAAGAGGCTCTTTAATCAGCGCTTCCTTAGAGCAATTTCACTTTGAACTTGCTCTGGCGGCTGCGTGAGCAGACGCCCGCTGTGGAGGCGCAGCCCTTGCCGGCGCGCCCATACGAGCGGATACGCCTCATACGAGATGTTACGCGTCGCAGCGGGCGTGTTACTGGTTGGGAATGCGTATTCTCAATAAAAGTTGTTCTGGCGCACGTGTCCTTCATCATGCACTGGCATCATACACTGGCAACAGGCACTGGCAACAGATACAGGTTTTTTCAGCGGGGCTTCGGCCCCGCTTTTTTTGTGGGCAGCCTCTCGGTGGGCCTGCGCACAAGGCGCACGACATGACCTGGCAGAGGTCCGGCAGGGACACTGGCAGACGATCGGGTAAAGCAGTGCAGGGATATACGCGGGTGTGGTCCGTCAGGCTGCGCCGTCAGCGGGCTGCCCCATCAGCGGCAATGACCTGTGGGGGCAGGTTTTCCACAATCCAGTCCACGCATTGCTGCGGATTTTTACAGGTGGCTTCGCAGCACAGGGTCGCGTAGCGGGTATACAGTTCCTGGCGTTCCAGAAAAATGTCGCGGAGGGTCTGCCCGGGCCCAATTGCCAGGCCCCGTTGCGGATTGCGGGCTATGCGCTCCTCAACAATTATGAGGGGAACGTCCAGATGCACCAGTGGGCCCAGGGAGGCGAGGTGACGCATGGCCTTTTCCCGGTAGACCACGCTGCCGCCGGTGGCGATGACAGTGCGGTGGGCCTTTATGGAACTGATGACGCTGGCTTCCACATCAAGAAAGGCGTCCTTGCCAAGGGCGTCGGTTACGTCTTGCAGACGCGCCGCGTAGATGGCTTCAATAAGATGGTCGCTGTCCATAAAGGCCCAGTTCAGACGTCTGGCCAGGGCCTCGCCGATGGTGGACTTGCCCGCTCCGGCCATTCCGATAAGGATGATGCACGGTGAAGGCCTGGCCGGAGCCGAGATCGATGCGGGGCCAGAGCGGTCAGGGGTGGCGTCTGCAGAAGAGGGCACGGACATTATTGCTCCTTGGCCGATGAAAAGGATGCCTGAAATGTGCCCAAGGGGAACGCCGCTGTCAAGGCGCTGCAATGCCACTGGCGCTGCACCTTGCACGGATTGACCCTGATGATGCGTATTGGTAAAGGCCGCGGCATGCCAGTTGCGGCGCGTGCGTTCCGCATGGAGGCGTGCGGCTGTCGCTTTGGGCGCAGACTGGCCGCAGCAGGCCGCCATGGCAAGCCCGGCCGAGAGGGCGTCGGTGCGGGCGCAGGGTACCTGCACCAGATCAGAGTAACTTTAAAATATTTTATATTTCAAAGTGTTCCTTCATCTCAAAAATGCGATTTCCGGCCGAATCCATGCCACGCAGCGCTAACGTTGATAGCCTTTGCGATGGCGTGATGACTGGAAGACTCTGTGTCTGGAAGACTCTGTCTTTGGCCCTCCTAAAAATCACAACACACTTTATAGTCTACATAAAGTACAATAAGAGTTTTAGGGGGTGGGAGCGTGGGAGAGGAGCCCCTTTTGCAAAAGGGGCTCCTCCCCCACAAAGCATCTCAATGTCCCCCTAGAGCAGATTAACTTTGACAATATACATTTTCAAAGTTTGAGGCACGCTCACTTCGGCGTTTAACAGCGCAAATAAATAGCGGTGCTGTCTTCATCCGTAAGCCCTGCGGGCAACGGCTGAAGCTGCGCTTACGCCTCCGTGGCGGGCGTCTGCTCCCGCATCCGCCAGAGCAATTTCATTATGAAATTGCTCTAAAGTTAACTGGGGTATTTGCCGATAAGCGGGGAAGAGGTGGTATTATGTTCGTGACACACTACAAAAACGCGGTATTGGCCCGTGCCCTGCGTCCTGTGGCCCTGGGCGCGGCCATTTTGTGTTTCGGCCTCACGTCCGGCCTGTCCGGCGTGTCGTTTGCTGGTGTCGCCGAGTCTTCGCTTCCCCAGACCCTGCCCGATGGCGGACCCAATCTGACCGAGGCCTGGATGCGCACGGGCGGCGCCCGTCTTTACTGGAATACGCTGACGCAGCCGCGTCAGATCCGCATGGTGGGCGCGGCTTTTGCCGATCCTGCCGCTGTGCCGGAACTCATGTCCAGCCCCCAGGGGCAGCCTGACGCAAAATCCACTGGCAAGGGCAGCCGTGGCGGCAAAGCCGCCCCGCACAGCGTTGCTGTTGATCCGAGAGCGCCTGTGCGGCCCTGGCCCCACGCGACGGCCCGGCCCGCAAAGCAGGGCGGGACCACCGCCGTTCAGGCTGGCAAAAAAAATGAAGCCGGGCAGGCCGTCAGATCTCCGGCGGAAAAACCGGCCTCTGTCAGTCCGGCGCTTACCGCTCCGTCTTCGGCACGGCAAGGCAATGGAGCGGCGGCGACTCCGCCATCCGTACCCGAGAAAAACGGAACGCGCGGCAACGGGCAAGCCAATGGCGGCAAAACGCAAAACAATGCCGCGTATCCTTCTTCGTCGCCTTCCATCGGCATTGGCAACGGCGTCTCAACGCCCGCAGGCGCGGCCATGCCTTCAAATGTGCCGGCAGCGGCCGCACCCGCAGCCGCGTCTTCAAGTGCCTCGACGTCTGCCAAGTCGTCTTCCCTGTCGGTGACAGGATCGGGCGCGGCGGCCGGGGCTTTTGGAAAAGCCGGCGTTGGCTCCGTCCGTACGTCCAACGGCGGCGCGCAGGCCGACGTTCCTGCTCCACCGCCCATACCGTCCCTCACCGCGGACGACCTGCTCCCGCCCAGCAACGGGGCTGGCGGCGCCTCCGGCGGGGGCGGCGCTCCTGTGCGGGCTCCGCTGCCGTAAGATTTTGGTGTTTGACCAACAGCCCCGTGTAATGGCAGGATGCTTTCTGCTATGCCGGGCATGCCTTGCAGGCGGCGCTATGCCGCCTGTTTTTGTGACGCGTGCCATGTTCCGCCGATGATCGGCCCAGTCTGCGCTTGACGGAGGGGCTGCGCGCGTGTATGTAGCTTCTTCCATATATTTTAACGCCAGGGCCTTGCCGTCCCTGACCGCTATAACAAGTGGACGGCCCATAACCGCTAAAGCCCGACGTGCCGCAAAGTCCCGGTAAGGGCGCTGGTCATACCGGAAATTTTAAGGAGTCAATCATGAAGAGAACATATCAGCCGAGCAAGATCAGAAGAGCCCGCACCCACGGTTTTCGCGCCCGTATGGCCACCCCTGGTGGTCGCGCCATCCTGCGCCGCCGTCGCGCCAAGGGCCGCAAGCGTCTCAGCGCCTGAGTGAGCGGGGGGCATCCCCCGTTCGTCGTCCGGGAGCTTCCATGCGCCGGTACCTTCTGCCCAGGCAGTTGCGCATCCGCCGTCGGGTGGAGTTTACGGCCTGTTATGAGCGGGGCAGGCGTTACCACACCGAGCATTTCCTTGTCTTTGTGTTGCCGGGAGGCTGTCCCGGTCTTCGCGCGCGCACGGGCATGGCTGTCTCCCGCAAGGTAGGCAATGCCGTGGTGCGCAATCGCGTCAAGAGGCTCCTGCGGGAATTCTACCGCCTGCACAGAGAAGAACTGCCCGTGGAGGCCGACATCGTTACCATAGCAAAAAAGCACGCCGGAGAAGCCGCACTGGATTATGCCCGTGTGGTTGCGGAACTTTTGCCGTTGTTACGGCGTGCGGCCCGACATCAGTCGGGCTCTTCGGCATTGGCGGGTCTGCCATGAGCCGCATGCTGCGCACCCTCTGCGTATTTCCCATACGCGTGTACCAGCGCTGCATCTCGCCCGTGTTGCCCCCTGCCTGCCGCTATTACCCGACCTGTTCCGCCTATGCCGTAGAGGCCGTAATGACCCACGGCGTGTTGCGTGGCGGCTGGCTGGCGCTCAAGCGCCTGGCCCGCTGTCACCCCTGGGGCGGATCGGGCTATGATCCAGTTCCACCACCATCAGGACGACGTCGCCGCGACGTTCCGCCATTGTCCCAGGAGTGAGCGCCCTCATGCAAGACAGTAAAAATCTTATCATTGCCATTGTTCTTTGCCTTATTGTCATTGTCGGCTGGGGATATCTGGCCGAGCATATGGGCTGGACCTCAAAGCCCGCCCCTGTGGCGCAGCAACAACAGAGCGAGCAGGTGCCGCAGCAGCTGGCGCAAACAGCGCCCGTGCAGCCCGAGCTGCCCGCTTTCGCGCCCTCAGCGGGCCGCGACATTACGGTGGACACGCCCCTTTACGAAGCCATTGTTTACAGCGGCGGCGGCTCGTTGCGTTCGTTCAAGTTGAAAAAATTTCAGGTTGGCCTCGCGGCGGATTCGCCCCTGGTAAACCTGGTTGACGCCAAGACGGCCCAGGTGGCCCCCATGGGCCTGGTCATCAACAGCCAGCCCTCGTGGAGCACTGGCCAGTGGTCTATGGATTCCGGCGAAAACGGCCTCACCCTTGGTGAAAGCCAGCAGGGTTCCCTGCGCCTGACGGGCGAAGTGGATAGTCTGCGCGTGGTGCGCGAGCTGACCTTCAACGCCTCCACCTATCTCATCAAGGAAAAGGTTCGTGTGACGAACCTGAGCGAGCAGGCGCGCAGCGTGCGTGTGAGTTACACGGCCGCCGCTGACGCCAGCAATGCCGCCGGTGACCGCTACGACGCCATGCGCGTCGCCTGGGATAACGACGGCAGCCTCAAGGAAGAAAGCTCCGCGAGCACCCTTGAAACCACCGGTGTTCAGGCTGTAGGCAAGATTTACTGGGCCGGCGCCATGAGCACATATTTTCTCACGGCCGTGATGCCCGGTGAAGTCAATAACGTGACCGTCAAGGGCGTCATGCAGCAGAATGTGTATCGCGCCGCTGTCGAAGAACAGGAAACCCTGCTTGGCCCCGGTCAGGAAAAGGAACTGTCCGTTTCCTACTGGGTCGGCCCCAAGGTGCGCTCCGAGCTCCAGGCCGCCTCGCCCCAGCTTGCCAAAAGCGTTGACCTGGGCTTCTTCCATATCATTGCCAAGGGGCTGCTGTGGCTGCTGGAATTCTTCCAGAAGTACGTACACAACTGGGGCATTTCCATCATCCTGCTGACCGTGCTTATCAAGGCCGTGTTCTGGCCCCTCACGGCCAAGAGTTACGCCTCGATGGAAAAGATGAAGAAGCTCCAGCCCCACATGACGGAGCTGCGCGAGAAGTACAAGGACAACAAGGAGCAGATGAACAAGGAGGTCATGGCACTCTACAAGACCTACGGCGTCAATCCCGCCAGCGGTTGCGTGCCCATCCTTATCCAGCTGCCCGTGTTCTTCGGCCTGTACCAGGCGCTGCTCACCTCCATCGAGCTGCGGCACGCGCCCTTCATCAAGTACCTGCCCGGAACGGACATGCTCTGGCTGGCCGACCTTTCCACCAAGGATCCCCTGTACATCACACCCATCATCATGGGCGTGACCATGTTCCTGCAGCAGAGGATGAACCCCCCGGCCGCCGATCCCACGCAGCAGAAGATCATGATGTTTTTGCCCCTTATCTTCACGGTGCTTTTCCTGAACTTCCCTGCAGGTCTGGTGTTGTACTGGCTTGTCAACAACGTGCTGTCCATTGCGCAGCAGCAGATGATGATACGGAAGCTCAAAGGCCACGCCGCCGCAAAATAGCCGCAACGGCGGCCTGTACCGCCCATTGGAACGAGGACGAGTATGGAAGGGTTTAAAGAATTCCAGGGAAAGGACCTGGACAGCGCCATAGAGGAAGCCTGCGGCTACTTTGATGCGGCGCGTGAAAAGCTGGAAATCGAAATCGTGCAGGACTCCAAGTCCGGCATCTTCGGCATCGTCGGCGCGCGCAAGGCCAAGGTTCGCGCGCGCCGGGTGCAGCTGCGCGAAACCGTTGAAAGCATCCTGGGCCGCAAAGGCGCGCAGGCTGAGGCTTCTGAAAGCGCGCCAGCGGCTGAGGCGCCGGAAAAAAATCGCGCCCAGCGCGAGGACGGCGCACAGGCCACCAACGGCCAGCAGGAAAAGCGCAATAACCGTTCCCGCAACCGCAAGCCCGCACAGGAACCGGCTGCCGAACAGGCCGAAGGTTCACAGGGCCGCGATGCCCGGCAGCCCAGGGGGGCAGGCCCGCGTCAGGAAAAACAGGGTGAGAGAAACCCGGAACGTGGCGCTGAAAAGGCCAATGCCCGCGCCGGAGCCAAGCCTGCCGACAGGTGC
Organism: Desulfovibrio simplex; assembly: GCF_055387835.1. Lineage (NCBI taxonomy): Bacteria > Pseudomonadati > Thermodesulfobacteriota > Desulfovibrionia > Desulfovibrionales > Desulfovibrionaceae > Desulfovibrio > Desulfovibrio simplex. The sequence goes on along the minus strand of NZ_AP042377.1, from coordinate 2,523,346 downwards.
TGTGACAAAGGCAGTGACAGGGGCGCTGAAAAGCCCTCCGACAAGGCCGAAGGCGAAGGCCGTGGCGACAGGTCAAGGGACAGGGCCAAGGCTTCTGGCCGCGCGCAGAATGGTCAGAACGGTCAGAACGGTGAAGATGGCCGACGCGCCGAAGGGCGTGGTCGCCGTGGTGATTCCCGCGACTCCCGTGATGGCCGTGAAAGCCGCAACGCCGCCAAAGAAAATGGCCGTGAGGCTGGCCGTATGCCCAAGGGCATGGACGTTCTGGACGACGATTTTGAAGAAGCCGCCGAAGGCCTGCCCGCCATGCCTATGGAGCAGCTTGATCAGGAACGCCTTGACGCCCTTGTGCGTGAAACCGTCCGCCAGCTGGTGCGCCCCATTGTGGGTGAAGACGTGCACCTGGAAGTAAAACTTGGCGGCGACAGGGTGCAGGTCGGCATTGACAGTGAAGAAGATTCGGGCCTGCTCATCGGCCGTGAAGGGCAGACGCTGGCTGCCTTGCAGTATATGATTTCGCGCATCGTGTCGCGGGGCATGAACGCCGCTGTGCGTGTGCAGCTTGACGCCGGTGAGTACCGCCGCCGTCAGGACGAAAAGCTGCGCGAAATGGCCCTTGCGCTGGCCGACAAGGTGCGCCAGAGCGGCCGTTCCTATTCCACGCGGCCCCTGTCTTCGTACCATCGCCGTATTGTGCACGTCTGCCTGCAGGAAGCGGTCGATGTGCAGACGCGCAGCACGGGCGACGGCCCCATGAAGAGGGTTGTCATCTTGCGCAAAAAGGCCGAGAAGAACTAGAGCGACTGCACGCTGAACGGTCTCTGGCGGCCGCGTGTGCAGGCGCGCCTCAAGAAGGAGTGCGCCGGAGTTTTCTCCTGGAGGCGGCCCTCGCCGGGTTCAGCGGCGGAACTTTTCACGCTGCAACGCTTGTGCTCCTCCCTGTTTTTTGCGAGGTGGGGGTGCGGCGGTGCACACCAGCAGGGCGCATTCCAGTAGCGCTGTCGGACAGAGCTTGCATATCAATGCGGCTTCCGCATTTTCGCCTTTGGCGGAAGGCGGGAGCCGCATTTTCCTGAACCCTGAAAAAACGCCGTCGGTAAAACCGGCGCACCCGTAACTGAAGCGTAAACATGGGCACCAGCACACGCGACACCATAGCGGCCATTGCCACGCCACCCGGATCAGGGGGGATTGGCATTGTGCGCATTTCCGGGCCTGAAGCCAAGCAGGTGCTCGCGCGCATGTTTTTGCCCCTGTCGTCCAGGTTTGAAAACTTTCGTCCCTGGTTTTTGCACAGGGGGCGGGTTCTGGACTGGAACGACGAAGCGCTGGATGATGTGCTGGCCGTCTTTATGCCCGGCCCGCGCAGTTTTACGGGTGAAGACGTGGCCGAGATCCATTGTCACGGCGGCGCGTTTATCGTGCAGGCCGTGCTGGAGAGCGCTCTGCGCCGGGGCGCGCGTCAGGCGCAGAAAGGCGAATTTTCACGTCGCGCCTTTGTCAATGGGCGCATGGATCTGAGCCAGGCTGAAGCCGTGGCCGAACTCATCGCCGCGCCCTCGCGCGAGGCCCTCCGATACGGACTTAACCGGCTGGACGGCCTGCTTGCCCGCCGTACCGAAGCCCTGCGCAATGAGCTGGAAGAACTGCGCATGCAGGTGTGCGTGGCGGTGGATTTTCCTGAAGACGAAGTTGAAGGCATGGACGCCCCCACCTTCAGCGCCGCTGTCGCAAACGTGTCTGCCGCGCTGCGGCACCTGCTCAAGGGCAGCCGCAGGGCGCGGGTCATGCAGCAGGGTGCTGTTGTGGTGCTGGCGGGCGCCGTCAATGCGGGCAAATCCAGCCTCATGAACGCTTTGCTTGGGCGCAACCGGGCGCTGGTCACCGACATCCCCGGCACCACACGCGATTTTCTGGAAGAGGCCTGCGACCTCAACGGCCTGCCTGTACGGCTGACGGATACCGCGGGTCTGCGCAAGGCCGCTGAAAGCATTGAAGAGCTTGGCGTTGAACGCAGCCGGCAAAAACTGGCCGAAGCGGACGCCATTGTTCTTGTGCTGGACGGCGGCGCTCTGGGCGAGGCCGGGGCAGCGGCCGGCGTCTGTCCGGACCCCGCAGCCCGCGAAGTGCTTGAAATGGCAGGCACAACGCCGGTGCTGGTCGTGTGGAACAAATGCGACCTGTGTATGCCCAAAAAATTCCCCCCAAGCTGGATTCAGAACCAAACCTGTTGCGCAACGAGCGCTTTTTCCGATACACAGGTGGAGGACATGGCCGAACACCTGCGCGCGTTGTTGCTGGCTGAAAGTGATGGATCCGCCGGAGAAGAAGGGCTTGCGCCCAATGCCCGGCAAACACTGGCTCTCGAGGCGGCCCTGGCCGAACTGACGGCCCTGCGCGAAGATGTGGAGGCCGGGCGGCCTTATGACTGCTGCGCCGTGCGTCTGGACGTGGCCGCCGCCCATCTGGCGGAAGTTACCGGGCTGAGCAGCCCGGCTGAAGTGCTGGACAGGGTTTTCTCACAATTCTGCATTGGCAAGTAGTCTGGTAAACAACCTATGGATATGGATGTCTTACGTCGCCGTCTGAGCAGTGAGGAAGTGAACGCTCTGCCCCTGTGTCATTATGAGGGGCATGTGCATGTGGTGCGCAGCGAAGAAGACTGGCAACGCGCGCTGCCTCAACTGCGGGAAGAAAGCGTTTTGGGCTTTGATACGGAAACGCGGCCTTCCTTTCGCAAGGGAAGGCGCAACGCTCCGGCGCTGATCCAGTTGGCCACGGCGCAGGCCGTGTACCTGATCCAGCTGGCCTGGATGCCCTTTGGACCCGATCTGGCGAGCCTGCTTGCAAACCCGGCGCAGGTCAAAGCCGGAGTGGGCATCAGGGACGACATGCGTGATCTGGCCAAACTGCACGATTTTGAACCGGCAGGGCTGGTTGATCTTGGCGGCGTGGCCAGGGCGCACAAATTGCCCAGTCAGGGGCTGCGCACCCTGGCGGCCAATTTTTTTGGCTGGCGGATATCCAAGGGTTCCCAGTGCTCCAACTGGAGCCTGCCCGAACTCAGCGCCAAGCAGATCGCCTATGCCGCCACCGACGCCTGGATCGGCAGGCTCATTTTCATGCGTATGTGCGAGTTTGGGCTCATCCCCTCCACTCGGCCCGCTACCTGGCCTGCCGGGGCCTGCGGGGGCGGTGCGTGAACGGCGCGCCGACGCCGACAATTTTTCCGGCCCTGGGGCCGCGTCTGACGTTTTTTACTGGCGGCACGGCCCTGCGCGGCCTCAGCCGGGAGCTGACCCGCCATACGCACAATTCCGTCCATCTGATCACCACCTTTGATTCCGGCGGCAGTTCGGCGGTTTTGCGCCGCGCTTTCGCCATGCCCGCCGTGGGCGATATCCGCAACCGGCTGCTGGCCCTGGCCGACAGCGCCGTGGTGCCTTCCGCTGTGCTGGAGTTTTGCGCCTGCCGCCTCCCGGCGGAAGACGAAGACCTGCCGGAAGACGTGGCGTCCATTATGGGCGCAGCGGCCTCCTGCTCCGGCAAAAAGGCCTCGGCGGATTTTCTCAGGCGGCAGCTTGCGGGTATGGGCAGGGCAGGGCACAGGGTCTGGAAAACCATGCCCGGGGTTTTTGCCGACGCCCTGCGGCTGCACCTGAATTTTTTTCTCTCCCGCATGCCCGTTGATTTTGATCCCTACCGCGCCTGCTTCGGCAATTTGCTGCTGGCCGGGGGCTATCTACACCACAAGCGCAACTTTGACCCTGTGCTGGCCTTTTTCAGCCGTCTTTTGCAAACGCGGGGCGTGGTGCGCCCCATTGTCAGGGAAAGCCTGCACCTTGCGGCTGAACTGGACGACGGCTCGGTACTGGTGGGGCAGCACCTCTTTCGCTCGCTGCCCCGGCCTGTGCGGCGGATTTTTCTTACAGTGCACGAGCCGGAACGGCTCAACGAGCAGGATTGCCTGGAGTTGCCCGCAACGCCATGCCGCCCGCCGCTCGCGCCCGCGGCAGGCGTCTATCTGAGTTCGGCCGGGGCCATCTGCTATCCCATGGGCAGTTTTTACACCAGCGTGCTGGCCAACCTGCTGCCACAGGGTGTGGGAAGCACCGTGGCCGAAGCGGACTGCCCCAAGATCTTTATTCCCAATTCCGGCAGCGACGCCGAACTGCTTGGGCTGAGTGTGGCGGGTCAGGCAGACATGATCCTGCGCCATCTGCGCGAAGACGCCCCGGAAGCGCCAACCGGGCGCCTGCTGCACCATGTGCTGATAGATTCCCGCAACGGGCGCTATGAGGGCGGCCTTGGCGACGAGGTGCGCAAATCCATCAGTGACATGGGCCTCAACATTGTGGATCGGCATATCGTGTGTGAGAACAATCCCCAGTACCACGAGCCGGAGCTGACGGCCCGCGCCCTTCTTGATCTTTTGCCGGGCAAGGCTGCGGAGATCTGAGTGAAACCCCAATTTTGCGGTCAGAATGGCCCCGAACGGAACTGCGCCAGCCCCCAAGCGGATGGACGCATGCGGGAATTGCGCGTGGACCGGCAGGCGGGCCAGCGGCTTGACCATGTGCTTGAGGCGCTTTTGCCCCACATGGGGGTGCGCGGACGCAAGCGCTGCATCGAGGGCGGCCTTGTGCTGGTCAATGGGCGTCCTGCCGCCGCTTCACGGCGTATGCGCGAGGGGGATGTGATTTGTCTGGCTGACGCGGCGGCACAGGCCGCAACAGGAGCCGCCGCGGCGTTCACACCGGGACATGCGGCAGCGTCCGTCAAGGCCGCCACGCACGCCGACCCCTGCGCGCTGGCCGCCGCCCTTGGCCTGCGCATGCTCGACAGGCAGGGCGACTATTGTTTTTTCAGCAAACCAGCCAACATGCACAGCGCTGCCCTGGCGGGCGGCACACAGGCCAGTGTGGAGGCTCTCGCCCCCGCACTGGCGGCAGCCTGGGACGGAGCCTCCCCCTGCCGGGCCTCTGGCCGGGCACGCCCTCAGGTCGCGTCCGGCGTCCGCCATGGCTGCGAGGCGACACGCGGGCAGGCGACACTGTGCACGGTACAGGGACAGGAATTCACGCTGCTGCAAAGGCTGGACTTCGGCACGTCTGGTCTGCTTTGCGCGGCCCTGACGCCTGCCGCGGCCGCCGCCTTTCGTGCCGCTGAGGCTGAAGGGCGCTGTGAAAAACGCTATGTGGCCTTGCTGACGGGCGTTCTTGCAGGGCCGGTCACGGCGCGGCAGTCCCTGGGCGTAAGCGGACGCCGCAAAAGCCGCCTGCGCGAGGCGCAGGCTGACAGGACCCGCTGGACGGACTTTTGGCCTCTGCATGTCTGGCATCCCGGTGCAATGGACGCCGAGCAACTGCGGCTGCTTTTCAGTGCCGCTCCTGATCCGGGCCGGGCTTCCGGCATGGCGCCGGGCCAGACAGCTGGCACGGCAGGCGAGCCCGGCTGTTTTTTGCCGGAAGAAGCGTCCCTCGCACGCGCGCCTTGGCCTTCAGCCCGCCCGCTCTCCCTGCCGCCGCAGGGGCTGACGCTGGCTGCCTGCCGCATCCGCCGAGGGGCACGCCATCAGATACGGGTGCACGCGGCGGGGCTGGGACATGCGTTGTGGGGCGATGCTCTGTACGCGGATCAGGATGGCGCGCTGTCGCACGTTTTTGGCGGCGCGGAAGCATCACCGGAGCTGCCTGGATTTTTTCTGCACCACGGCGGCCTGCGCCTGCCTGGCGCCGCCTGTGTTGACTACCCTTCATGGCCTCTGCCTGAAGCGCTCAGTCGTCTTGTGCGGGGATGGTTTGAGGGTGTTCTGCCGCAGGCGCAACACCAGGTTTTAAAAAATATTGAGTGTTCAAACAGTTTTTAGCCCCCAAAAAATATTAGTGTAACTTGCTTAAAATAAAGTAAATAAGATTGTTTTAGTTAAAACTTTTATTTGTTTCGGGTGTGCCCTCTTGGCACGTGCCCGCTGTGAGTATACATATAACAAATCAAAAGACGGCGGTCCGCCCGAGACGGACAACCGCCGGAACGTCAACCGGTATGGTGCGTGGCATTGAGGTCATGCGTGCGTGTACCGATCCCAAGGAGAAAGGATGTTTCCAGCGCTGTTGCCTAAATCCGCACCGTTTTTCGCCATGCTGGCAGAGCAGAACAGTCTTCTGCGCCGCATGGCGGGCCTGCTGGTTGAAATGCTGGACGATGTGTCCAATATGGATCACACCCATAAGGAAATCGCCTTTCTGGAAGAAGAGGCGGATGTGCTGCACAGCCAGATCATCCGCGACCTTACGCAGACCTTCATTACCCCCATTGACCGCGAAGACATCCTGCGCATCAATCAGGAGCAGGAAGAGTGCATGGACTGCCTGCACAGCCTGAGTACCCGTCTGCACATCTTTGAATTCACGCGCATACGTTTTCCCGCGCTTCAGATGGCCCGTACCATCAGCGCCATGCTGGACATGAGCCGTCTTATGCTTGAGGGGCTGACCCACAGGCGCGACTGCCACAAAACCCGTGCCTTCCGCAATCTGCGGGGCGAGTGCGACATGTTGCTGGCCGTGGGCCTGGCGGAACTGCTGGACGAACAGCAGGAAATCACCGTGCCCCAGATCATGCAGACGCTTAAATGGAGTCAGGCCTATGAACGCATGAGCATCTTGCTTGAGCAGGTCAATGCCCTGGCGGAAACCATTGAAGAAGCGGTGCTGAAAAATGTTTGATATCCCTGTGCTGCTGGCGCTCATCGTGCTGGTGGCGCTTATTTTTGACTTTACCAATGGCGCGCATGACTGCGCCAACGCCATTGCAACGGTCGTGTCAACCAAGGTGGTCACGCCGCGTTTTGCCGTGGGAGCGGCCGCCCTGCTCAATCTGGCCGGCGCGCTGCTGGGCACGGAAGTGGCCAAGACTCTGGGCAGCGGCATAGTCCTGCCCCAGGTGGTTGAGGGCAGCCATGTGCTTGTTCTGGCGGCCCTTGTCGGGGCCATAATCTGGAACTGCATAACCTGGTATTTCGGCATTCCTTCGTCTTCGTCCCACGCGCTCATCGGCGGGCTTATCGGCGCGGCCGTGGCTGACGCCGGGTTTGGCGCGCTCAACGGCAAGGGCATTATCGACAAGGTGCTTATCCCGCTGGTGGCTTCGCCATTGGCGGGTTTTTTTATGGGCTACCTTATCATGTGGATCATTTACTGGGCGTGTTCACGCATGTCCAGGCGAAAAGTCAATGGGGCTTTCAGGCGCTTGCAGCTGGTGTCTGCAGCCTTTATGGCCACCAGTCACGGCCTGAACGACGCGCAGAAAACCATGGGCATCATCACCCTGGCGCTGCTCATTTTCGGCAAGATCGACGCGGTCGAAGTGCCTTTGTGGGTCAAGCTGTCCTGCGCCGGAGCAATGGCCATGGGCACGGCGGTGGGCGGCTGGAAAATCGTGAAGACCATGGGTCACCGTATCTTCAAGCTGGAGCCGGTACACGGCTTTGCCGCTGAAACGTCGGCATCTCTGGTCATCACCGGAGCCTCGATGATGGGCGCGCCTGTGAGCACCACCCACACCATCACGGCCTGCATCTTTGGCGTGGGCTCCACCAAGCGGCTTTCGGCCGTGCGCTGGAACGTGGCCGGAAGCCTGATCACGGCCTGGGTACTGACCCTGCCCGCGGCGGGCGTCATTGGCTTTGTGTCTTACTGGCTGCTGCACTTTATCTGGAACTAGAGCAGGGTACGAATGAAATGAGTTAACTGCTCTGCACGGATTTTTCTGAAAATCCGTGCCACGAAATGCTTTGGGCAGCCCGTTGCCAATAGTTTGGGAAAGCCCCGGCTAGTCAGCCGGGGCTTTTCCATTTTACGCCGGAGCGGCCCTTGTGGGCGATGGTGCGGAGCGCTTTTGCAATTGTATGATGCCGTGAGGGGCATACGAAGGCGTGGGTTAAAATGGTGAAGCCGCATTCTTTGTTGTGGAGAACCCGCCAAAGCTCGGGCCACTCCTGTAATCGCTCGAACCCCGGATAAAGGTTTTAGAGCAATTTCATTATGAAATTGCTCTGGCGGATGCGGGAGCAGACGCCCGCCACGGAGGCGTAAGCGCAGCTTCAGCCGTTGCCCGCAGGGCTTACGGATAGACAGCACCGCTATTTATTTGCGCTGTTAAACGCCGAAGTGAGCGTGCCTCAAACTTTGAAAATGTATATTTTCAAAGTTAATCTGCTCTAGGGGGTGTGGGGAGAGGGACCCTTTTGCAAAAGGGTCCCTCTCCCCACAAGGTCTTTCACGAGCACGGCAGGCATGAGGCACGGCATGAGGCGCGGTAAAATATCCGGACCAATGGCCGCCAGAAAAAGGGCGAGCGTCAAGACCAGGCGGCAGCCGAAAAAAGGGCAACGGGGGCGGGCAGGCCCTGTCGCAAATGTCGGGGAGGGGCGGCTAGTCGCCGCTTTCGCGTTCTTCCTGGCAGGCGCGGCACAGGCCAACGCCGGGAAGGGCCTCAAGGCGTTTCAGGGGGATGGGTTCGCCGCAATCACGGCAACAGGCAACACCGTCAATCATCTCCGGGCCGCCGCGGTCAATGGCGGCACGGGCCCGCATGAGGGCGGATTCCCGGTCCAGGCGCTCCAGTTCTGTAGCTTGATCAAAAACGTCCATGGCGTCTCCTTGTCAAAGTAAGCGGCAACCCCGCCGGAGCGGGGTTGCCGTACTAATCGTCATCGATTTTCTACGCAGACTATTTAGTCCACAATTATTTTTCTGTAAAGCCCCTGAAAGCGCTTTTTCAGGCAGGAAGCCCACCCATAACATCTTCAAGGGCCTGCAAGAAGGAATCAAGGTCTGCCCTGCCGATATTCAGGGCGGGCAGAAGGCGCAGGGTCACGCCGTGGCTCAGGTTGCAGATGTAGCCCCGGCGCAGCAGTTCTTCCCACACCGGTTTGCCGTCCACGGCAAGTTCTATGCCTATCATAAGGCCCATGCCGCGCACTTCCCTGATTTTACCGGGCAGGCGATCCTGCATGGCGGCCAGTTCACGCTTGACATGCGCGCCCAGGTTGGCGGCATTTTCAGCCAGCTTGTCGCGCAGCAGTATCTCCACAACCCTGGTTGCCACGCCCGAAACCAGCGCGCCGCCGCCAAAGGTGGTGGCATGGCTGCCGGCTTCAAAGCCGCAGGCCACGGCATCGGTAGCCAGCATGGCCCCCATGGGCAGACCGTTGGCCAGGGATTTGGCGATGCTGATGGCGTCGGGCGTCAGCCCATAATTCTGGAAAGCCCAGAACTTGCCCGTGCGGCACAGCCCTGCCTGTACTTCGTCGCACATGAAGAGTACATCCCGCTCACGGCACAATGCTTCAAGCTGGCGCAGATAGTCGCCGCACAGCGGAACCACGCCGCCCTCACCCTGTACCACCTCCACCAGAACGGCGGCGGTGGCGGGAGTGATCGCCGCCTTCATGGCCTCAAGGTCACAGGCCGGGACCTGTTTGAAGCCTTCGGGCAGCGGCGCGAAGCCGTCACTGAGGTTTTCGCGACCTGTGGCGGCCAGAGTGCCGAGGGTTCGCCCGTGAAAGCAGCCATCAAGCGTGATGATTTCGTGGGCATCGCGCTGCTTGACCTTGCGCATGTAGCGACGGGCCAGTTTGATGCACGCTTCGTTGGCCTCAGCGCCGGAGTTGCAGAAAAAAGCCTTGTTGTGGTGGCTTGTGGACAGCAGCAGGCGGGCCAGTTCAAGCTGTTCATTCTGGTAAAAAAGATTGCTCACGTGCCAGAGTTTTTCAGCCTGGGCGGTCAGGGCCGCGTTGACCTCGTCGTTGCAGTGGCCAAGGGCGGTAACGGCGATGCCCGCCAGCAGGTCCACATATTCTTTGCCGTCAACATCCCACAGTCGCGAGCCCTTGCCTCGGACCACAGCCACGGGATAACGGCTGTAAGAACGACAGAGCAGGCTTTCTTCCCCGGCTTTGACGGCAGCAAAGGCTTGTGACATGGACGGACTCCTTTTCTCGATGAACATAAGGTGTTGAGGTGATGTACCGGTGTTTCGGTACGGTGTGATCAGCGCCCTGTGTGGCCGAAACCGCCGGAACCGCGCTCGGTGGGAGCCAGGTCCTGCACTTCGCGCCAGCGCGGCCGCATAAAGGGCTGAAAGATGAGCTGGGCAATGCGTTCGCCATTGGCGATGCGGCGTTCCTGTCCGGAGGTGTTCAGCAGAACCACCAGGATTTCTCCCGTATAGTCGGGATCAATGACGCCGACGCCCTGGGCGACGGTGAGACCGTCACGCGCGCCGAGGCCGCTGCGGGAGTAGACAAAGCCGGCAATGCCGGATGCGCGGGGTTGTACAGCAATGCCCGTGCCGATCTTGAGGCGCTGGCCCGGAGCGATAACCGCCTCTGCCCCTTTGTCCTCATCCAGACAGGCGCGCAGGTCAAAGCCGGCGGAACTGCTGGTGGCCGGGGCAAAAAAATCGTCGCCGTCCTGCGCGTAAAGCTGGCGGGCCGCAGGGCGCACAAAGGCCACGTCCACAGCGCTGTCAACCTGGGCTGCGTCGGGCAGGCCCAGCACGTCATCCAGCAGCATGGACGCGCTTTTGGCAAAACCATTGGTGTTTTGTGAATTGCTCATGGCCGAGTAGTAGCGCAGCTTGGGCTCGGGGGCAAGCGCGCCGTGCGCCCGAGCCCCGGACGGCCTGAAAAGCGCTGCAGCGATGAGAGCGCTGCACTTTGAAATGCTTTGTGGGGGAGGAGACCCTTTTACGAAAGGGTCTCCTCCCCCACGCCCCCACCCCCTAAAACCTTTGCACGAGAGCGTAACGCGCCACAGCGTGGCGTGGATTCAGCCGAAAATCGCATGTTTCGGCTGAATGACAACTTTGAAATGTGAAGCATTTTAAAGTTAATCTGCTCTAGTCGCTACTGGAGCATTTGTACGGTGAACTTGCGCGGCCCACGTAAAAAGGGGCTCCTGCCTTGCGGCTGGAGCCCCTTTTCCGGCGCTGTGGCCGGTGTTTCCTGTGGGAACGGTAAAGCGCCACCGGGGAATGTGGTCTTTTATCTGTAAGGGCGATCAGGGCAAGGCGGCTGCGGTATCCGCGCCGCCCGAAACGTGCCCCACTGCCCGAAACGCATACGCTCAGGCCCGGGCTGTCGTAAAAGCCCCCCGCTGGCTTTAGAGCATTTCAACTTTGAAAAAGTGTAAATGCTCTAAAGCTGCACGAAAGTGCAGCGCGCCACAACGTGGCGTGGATTCAGCCGCAAATCGCATTTTTCGGCTGAATGAACACTTTGAAATGTGAAACATTTCAAAGTTAGTCTGCTTTAGGCCAGTTTGGACAGCAGGGTTTCCTTGATGGAGTCGATGCTGCCTTCACCGTTCAGTTCGATGTATTTGGTGTTGCCCTGAGCGGCAAGACCCTTGAAGAAATACGCCGCGGCCAGGGTGCCGTCGGTGGTGTTGTAGTAAATGTCGTGGCGCTTGTTGATGGCGGCCTCGTCCTGATCGTCGGAACGGCTGGAAAGCTCGCCGCCACAGACGCGGCACACGTCGCCACTGGGCTTGATGGCCTCAATGAAGATGTTGTTGGGGTGGTTGTTGTTGTTTTTGCACAGGCGGCGGCCCATGATGCGGTTTTTGGCAACTTCGCGCGGCAGCAGGATCTCCACCACGTAATCCAGACGCATGCCTTCTTTCTTGAGAGCGTCCCACAGTTTTTCGGCCTGCACCATGTTGCGCGGGAAGCCGTCCAGCAGCCAGCCGTGCTGACCCTTGGTCTTCAGGGTTTCAAGCACCATGGGAATGGTGATGTCGTCAGGCACGAGGTCGCCACGGTCAATATAGGCCTTGGCTTTTTTACCCAGTTCAGTACCGCCGCCGATGTGTTCACGGAATATGGCGCCGGATTCGATGTGGGCGAGGTTATACTTCTGCTTGATGAGGTCGCCCTGGGTGCCTTTGCCGCTGCCGTTGGGTCCGAAAATCAGAATATTCACCGTTACTCTCCTTGGCGGAACCGCAATTTTGATTGTGCAAAAAAGAACACGCAATGAACCTAGCCCCTAAGGTTGCTTCTGTCAACGGGAGACAGGAAGAATAGTCGACAGGGCGTTTGGGCTTTATGCCCGAACTTCCTAATTTATCAGCGAAAGAGTTTCCACGTGCCTTCGACAATGCCGCCGAGCACATCCACAAAGCCTTTGGTAATGTCGCCAAGGGTGTTCAGTATGAACGTGCCCGCGCCAATGGAGGTTTTGGTGTTGCTCAGGCTGCCGTAAATCCGCAAAGGAAAGTCTGGAACGTTCTTCATGCTGACGCTGAAATTGCAGTCCAGGGTCTCGCTGTTGAAGTTGATCCAGCCGCCGCCGCCAACCTGCAGCCCCGGTCCCTTGAGATAAAAATCACTACTGCGCGCTACGCCATTGGTAATGTTCCCTGACGCACCGGAAGCGGTAATCATCGTGGGCTTGCCCTTGAGCTTGCCCTCCGGCGTCCTGTGCTGGAAGGAGCCGTTGAGCACCTCTATGCGCCATTTGCCGTTGAGCAGGGCGGGCAGCTGGTCCGGTCCGGTGAGGTTGGCATGCACCTCCGAGTGGATGGAGCCTCTGCCGGTGAGGGCGGCCGCGCCGCCCCTGGCATTGCTGGCGGCAGTCAGGTCAAAATCGTTGATGGTGAGGGAGTTGGCGAAGCTGAATCCCCTCGTGAAGTTGATGGAAGCCTTGCTGATGATGGGCGCGCCGTAAAACTGGCCGGTAATGGAGTCGGACGTGAGCTTGCCGTTTTCAAGTTTGTACTTGGTGCGCAGGTTTTGCACCGTGAAGCGCATGGCGGTGAGCTTGTTGACGCCAAATTCGCCAGAAGCGCGGAAGTTGCGCATAAAGCGCAAATCCCACGGTTTGCCCCCTGACGCGCCGGATTTTTCCTCATTGGCCTTCATGTAGCGGTCAAGGTCAAACTGGTCGGTGTTGAGCTTGAAATTGAGGCTGAGCTGTTCGCGCCAGTCAAGGTTCAGTGTGCCGGTGACGGTGCTCTGGTCCAGTTTGGCCCGGATTTCGCGCAAAGAAAGGGAATCGGGGTCGCCCCTGAATCGGGTGTCCATTTCAACGCTGCTAAAGCCCTTGGGCATGGTGACCTTGCCGAGGCCCGCCAGGCGCAGGGTGCGGGCCATGTCGGGGCTGTACGCCGAAACCTTGCCCTGCCACGAGACCCCCTCCTTGCCCGCGACAAAGCTGGCCTGGCCGTGGGCCTCAACGCCCAGAGCATTGAAGTGCCCCTCGGATACCGAAAATTCATTGCGGGCCGACTGGCCGCTGAAGCGGCCCGAAGCCTGCACGTGCACTCCTTCGGGGTTGAATGAGCGCTCCGCATCCATGCGCAGCGAAAACGAGCCGGGCAGATTGGTGAAGTCCATCTGCCCGCCATCGGCCCCGTCGCCGCTGAACCACAGCCTGCCGTTGATGTCGGTTGCCATGTCCAGCCCGGCGGCTGCCATTGCCGCGTTCCACTGGCCCTCAAGGCCGAGCTTCTGGCCGTCCCAGGCCGCGGTACGCACCTTGAGGCCGATATCCATGACGGCAAAGGCGAACGTGTTTTTTTTGCCGCCGCTGATACGGGGCGGCGCGCGCAGAAAGCCGTTTTCAGCCCTTGCGGTGACGCTGCCCCGCAACTTGCTCAAAAAGACGTCCAGTTCGCGCCCCTGGCTCATGATATCCACGTCGGCGCGGAGGCGGCCGCCCCCCACGGGCATGACCTTGAGGTCTTTGCCCAGGCTTTCGCCATTCACGTCGCGCGCCCGCAGGCGTATGGAGTAGGGCGTGCTTTTGTCGCCCCCAAGGATGGTTTCGCCCTTGATGCTGCCGCCGTAAAGCTTGCCTTCCACAAGCAGCAGGGTGTCTTCAAGACGGCTTTGAGCGTCGATCAGCCCTTGCCGGATAACCACAAGGGCGTCATTGATGGCGATGGGGCCGTAGTCCACCTTTCTGGCGGCCAGACGGATGTTGTAGTCCACGCCGGTTTCGCCGGGAATGACGGGCTCGCCCGGCATGGGCGTGAGCGGGCCGTGCTCGAATTTGGGTTCTTCGGGCATGTCGCCCACCGCTTCGGGGATGGCGCGGCCAAGATTGACGTTCTCGGCAAACAGGTCCAGAGCCACTTCGGGTTTGTGCCAGTCGGCCACGCCGCCCGACCCTGTAAAACGGCTGCCCGCCGCCGTCACTTCAATGTGTGATACGCGCAGCCCGGCCGCGTCCATGTCAAAAACAAGCAGGCCTTCGGAAAGTTCGTCCAGGGCCAGTTGCAGTCCGGGAGCCAGATTGCGCGCAAAGCCCAGCCAGCGTGTGAGACTTGCGCGGTGCAGTTGCAGGTTGCCTTCAATGGCGGGGCCGGTGGGGCTTTCAAGCTGCACTGCGCCGTCAAAGCCCACCCTGTCCGGTCCAAGAGCCAGTTGCAGTTTGTTCAGGCTGACCGTGTGCGGGTCGGCGTGCCGCCACGCTGCACCGCCCGCGAACGTGAAGGAAATGCTTGCCCCATCCTTGGAGATGGAGCCGCCGAGGTCGGCGGCAAGGGTGAGGCCCTGTTTGCCAGGGATGATGTCGGGCGTCAGGTTGAGAGAAAATTTCAGTTCGGGCAGCCATTCCGGCAGGCGCAACACGCCGCTGCACTCCATGCGCGGGCTTTTGCCCAGGGGATCAGCAAGGCTGGTTTTGACGTCGACATACAGGCTTTCCAGACGCATGGGCTGGCCGTCTGTGGGCACAAGCGTTGCGGCGGCCCATGAGAGATTGCCCTTTATGCTGTCGCCCGGTTTGGCTTCAAGGTCACACTGCGCGCCCTCAATGGCGAGGCTTGAGCCGTCGGCGCCCTGGATGCGCAGTTCGCCCTGTTGCACCGCGAGGCGACAACGCCCCGGCAACGTCGCCGCTCCGCCGCTGCCCGAAGCGAGCAGGCTCTTCAGGTCCATGTCGGGGCCGAGGGCCACGGGCACGGTTCCTTCCGCGCGTGGGCGCAAGAGGGAGACGTTGCGGGGTTCAAAACGCCCTTGCAGAAGCGCGGCAAAATCGGGGCGCAGCGTGGCATAGGCTGTGGTAAAATGCCAGTTTTCACCTGTGACGGTCACGTTGCTCACGGCCAGGGCGGGCACGGGCAGAAGGGCCACGCTGACGGCGTCCACGGAGATGTTCAGGCCGGTACGGTCGCGCAGTTCTTCGATAAAATGCCCGGCAAGGGCGTCGGGGTTGCGCTGCAACAGGTAAAAGGCCCCTGCCGTCAGGCCGGACAGCAGGAGGAGGAGCGCCAGAAGGATGCGCGCGAAAAGGCGTAGGCGGCGGGCATTCAGAAGCATGTTGCAGTCTCTCGTCTTGACGCGGCGAAGCGTCGAGGCTAGGTTTCAAACCTATTGTATCTTGTCTTTATTGGCAACTGTACGACATGCAAACGACTTTCTGACAGTTACCGGAGGACCATGCAGCGTATTTTATGGCTGGGCAGCCCTTTTTTCGGTGTGGAACTGCGCGCCGGCGGTTGGCAGGACGTGGTACTGCACAACTTTGAGGACCAACGCATATTCGGCTGGGAAGACCTTGTGCGTCTGGCGGGATTTGTGCCCGACGTGCTGGTTGTTGGCGACAACAGCCGCCCGCCCTTTGTGCTCGGAATTGAAAAATTCCCCTGCCTGACCGTTTTTTACAGTGTGGATTCGCATATCCATAGCTGGCAGCCTTTTTATGCCCAGGCTTTTGACGCCTGCATGGTTTCTCTGCGTGACCACATTCCCCGGTTCCACGAGCCTTTTCTTGGTAAGGACAGGGTGTGGTGGTCGCCGCCTTTCGCCTGGGCGCAGGACCAGCCCGACCCGGAAGCGCAGCCCGTATGGGACTGTCTTTTTGTGGGCACGGTTTCGGAAAACACGCCCCTGCGCTCAGAATTTTTGCGCGCTCTTGGCAGTCAGCTTCCCGGTCTGCACGTGACCAGTGGGGGCTACAGGCGGCTTTTCCCTCAGGGGCGGGTGCTGCTTAACCATTGTGAGCGCGGCGACCTGAACTTCAGGGTTTTTGAGGCCCTTGGCTGCGGCGGCTGTCTTGTGACGCCCCGCGTGGGGCACGGTTTTGCCGAGCTTTTTGTGGACGGCGAACACCTCGTGGGCTACGCGCCCAACGATGTGGGCGACGCCCTTTTTCGCATAAAATTCTTGCTGGAACACCCCGACGTGGCGGCCCACATACGCGCGACAGGGCTGGCCGAGGTCAATGCGCGCCACCGCGCGGCCCACAGGGCCCAGGCCTTTACCGACAACATCTGCGACCTGTGGACCTGCGGGCAAGAAGAACTTGTGGCCCGCCGCATTGCCAGGAGCGATGCCGTGCTTGAACAATGTCTCAAGTTGCTCTATCTGCACTGGGCCGAAGAGTGCGCCCGTCCTGACATGCGCAGAGCGTATCTGGCGGCGGCCAGGGGCCGCTACGGTCTTGACGGCCCGGAGGCCTAGGGCCGTCTAGCGCCGGGCCGCGCCTTGCGCCCCATCCATCGGGTCAAAATGCAGATCCAGCGCCGGGTCAACAACGGACGCGCCAGCCGTATGCGGCGTGTGCCCCTTGCCGGCAGGCGGATCAAAGCTCAGATGCAGCAGGGGATCATTGTCGGCGGTGGCGACAGGATCGGCCGCGCGTGCCGTCAGCCTGGCGGCCCGCGTCTGGTGGCGCGCGGTTTCGTGCGGGTTCGAGTCCATATCCAGCGCGGTTTCCGTCGAAAAAGCCGGGGCGGCATAGTCCTGCTGCTCGCTGGCGTCGTTGACGCTTACATCAGCGACGTTTACATCAGCAGCGGAGGGCTGTCTGCCGTCCGGAAAGTCCAGGCGAGCCTCCATGGTGCGCAGCATCACCCGCAATTGGTCGTGTTCCTCGCGCAATTGCCGCACCAGCTTTTCCTGGCAGCGCAGCATGTAGACAAGGACGGCGAGAATGCCGAAAAAACACAAAAAAATGAAAAGCATTATGGAAAACATGAAGGGCCTCCAAAAGTACGGGCCGGGATCGCCCGGCCACGTTGGGCCGTTATATACGTTCACCCCCGCCGGGGCAAGGAGCATTTATGGCCGCGCAGCATATTGAGCCGCATCTTGTCATGGCGGACGAGCAGGGCAATATTTATGATGACGAACGCCTGCTCATGGTCTGTCGCAGGGGCGCGCAGTGGGGGCTGCCGCGCCCTGACGAACTCATGCCCCTGCCCGAGGAAAGCGAATTTTTCCTGCTGCCTGGCCGACAGGCGGTGGGGCTTGATCCCGAGACGGGAGAAATAGTGCCGCCCGAAGGTGAGGCCCAACTGGCCGTGGCGGCTTTTGCCGCCCCCGCGCACACGCTTTCAGCGCATCCGGCCTATGCCAGCACTCCCGAAGCGCCCCTGCTGCCCCTGTTCGCGTATGGGGCCATAGGCTTTGCGCGGGGGCGTTTTTATATCTGCGCCCGCAAGGTAGATACGGACCAGCGCCAGATTTTCAACCGCATCCCGCGCCACCGCATAGAGCAGGGCGCGCGCAGGTTGCTGCAGGACTATCCCGGGAACCGCCTTGTGCGGCATATCCTCGATAACTGCGTGGCCCGCTATGACTGCCCGGCGGCGAGAAACTTCGCCCTTGGCCGCTACGAAGCGCCCCTGCCCACGTCCCGCTCCTGCAATGCCCGCTGTGTGGGCTGCATTTCCGCCCAGGACAAGGATTCTCCCGTGGCGGTGACGCCCCAGTGCCGTCTGGCCTTTACGCCGGAACCAGCGGAAGTGGCCGAAGTCATGCGGATTCATGCCGGACGTGAAAGCCGCGCTCCCATTTATTCCTTCGGGCAGGGCTGCGAGGGCGACCCCCTCATGAACCCCGACCTTCTGGAGGAAAGCATAAAGCTGTTCCGCGCGGGTGGCGGTTTGGGAACCATCAACTGCAATACCAACGCCTCACGGCCCGAAGCCGTGGCCCGTCTGGCCGAAGCCGGGCTCACAAGCATGCGCGTGAGCATCAACAGCGCGCGCGCCACACTGTACGAACGCTATTACCGGCCTGCGGACTACAGCCTGGACGATGTGCGCGCCTCCATACGCGAGGCGCGAAGCCGGGGCATTTTCGTGTCGCTGAACCTGCTCTTCTTTCCCGGCATCACCGATACCGAAGAAGAACTGGAATCCCTGGCGCGCATGGTGGGCGAAAACGGCGTCAGCATGATACAGTGGCGCAATCTCAACATTGATCCCGAGTGGTATTTTGACCTCATGAAGCGGGATATGGAAGACGGGGGCAAGCTTGAACTTTCGCCAAGCATGGGCCTGACGCAGTTTATGAAAAGACTGAAAAAGCTCTGCCCCTGGCTGCGCCATGGCTACTTCAATCCCTATGTGGGCGAAAAGGCGGAGCTGACGGCTCCCATGCCCGGCGCATGGAGCCTGCCGGAGCCCCGCGCCAAGGAAGGCGCTCTGGCCCCTGGCGAAAGCGCCTGAGCGGTTTCATGGTTGAACTGTGTATCTTTGAAGTGCTTTGTGGGGGAGGGACCCTTTTGCAAAAGGGTCTCCTCCCCCACGCCCCCACCCCCTAAAACTTTTGTTGTGATACGACCGCCCCCGGTGGCCGCGCATTCCGGCGACCGCGCCAGTGGCTGCGCGCGCTGTCAGCCGCGTCTCCTTACCCGATGACGCCCGATGGCGGTGTGCGGAAAAGAGAATTTAAAAATGTGACGGCAGTCACAGATATTTTTTTGACCCTTTGTAAGCTGAAGACGCTGGCCCTGGCTGGCGTCTTTTCTGTACCGGGGCAGAAGGGCGGTTTGTTTGAAAATTCCTTGGCTGCGCGAGGGCAGGCCGCCCGGCAGCCAAGAGGCGACACCCTGGCAGACATTCCCCGGCTCCGCGTGGGTCCCGCGCGCAGGGTCGCCAGACAGCCAAGAGGCGGCAACCATGCCAGACCCCGCACGGGGGCAGCGAAAACCAGGCGAGGGCAGGCCGCCCAGAATTCCGCGCGCGGCCCTGCGCGCGGCTGGCGCGCCAACGACCGGATAATGGTCCGATTGGCGGCGGACGAGGAATCTTCTGGCGAAACCTGTCAACCTTTGGGGATATGGGCTTGACACAGGCAGGAAACCTAATTACTTCACTTGAAAATGAAATTCATTTTATAAATGTCCGGTCAATGGCCGGAAGGAGCGCACCATGAGCAAGGTTTTAATTCTGTTTGGTTCCAGCACAGGCAATACCGAAAGCATTGCCCAGAAGCTGGAAGAGCTTATTGCTGCCGGCGGTCATGAAGTGACCCTGCTGAATGCTGCTGAAGCCGCTGCCGACAACCTGGCCGACGGTTACGATGCCGTGCTTATGGGCAGCTCGGCCTGGGGCATGGAAGACCTGGAACTGCAGGACGACTTCGCCCCCCTCTTTGACGAAATGGAAAGCATGGGCCTCAAGGGCAAGAAGGTGGCCGCCTTTGCCTCGGGCGATATGGAGTATGAACACTATTGCGGCGCTGTGCCCGCCATTGAAGAAAGGGCCAAGGGCCTCGGGGCCGAAATCATTTGTGAAGGACTCAAGATGGAGGGCGACGCCTCCAGCGATCCCGACGCCATTGCCTCCTTTGCCGAGGATGTGCTCAAGAGGCTGTAGAACGTTTATAGCAAGGTTTATGGGCAGCCCGCTATTTGGGCTGCTCCGGCGGATATGCCCGCAAGGCCCGAAATCCTTCACTGGTTCGGGCCTTGTGTCGTTTTTAGAGCATTTTAACTTTGAAAAAGTGTACATGCTCTAACGCTGCACGAAAAGCGGCAAAGACCCGCTAGCGGCTACCGCAAAGCGCACTTTTCGGCTGAATGAAAACTTTGAAATGTGAAGCATTGCAAAGGTAATCTGCTCTGGGAACAGCGCGCGGTTTGCCGTGGCAAGGTGTGCCGGCACACGGGCGCAGAGGCGGCGCCACAGCGTTTTTTCTTCGCGTGTCCTTTCGGGCGAATGGCTTTTGCCAATGCCAGTTCTCCAAGGAAGCGGCATATCCGTTTAAAGGCTTGCCATTGCAAAAAAAATGCGTTTGCATCGTCACGCGGCGTATGGTCACGGTCTCACAGGGAAATGCCACGTCAAGATGCTGTAGCAGCGCGTTGTCGGGTGCGGCATAAAAAAATTCGTCCATGCGCTGGCTTCACATGCAAAGACGTGGCAAAATACATTCACGGCACTGGTGAGGCTTGCCAGACCGCAGTTGATGTGCAAAAAGCGGAACTCCATTCGCGCGGTGCGACCGCGCTGCTATGCTTTCAACAAAAGAGATTGCCCATGTCCATATTGGTTTGCGGTGGAGCTGGCTATATTGGCTCCCACAATGTGCGCGCGTTGTTGGCGCGCGGCGAAGACGTTGTCGTTGTGGACAATTTTTTGACCGGTCACCGTGCCTCCCTGCCTGACGGAATCGCCCTGTATGAAGGCGACATACGGGATGGAGCGCTGCTGGATCAGGTGTTGTCGAGCCACAGGGTGGATGCCGTGCTCCACTTTGCCGCCAGTTCACTGGTGGGTGAAAGCATGGAGCTGCCGCTGAAGTATTTTCACAATAACGTCCACGGTATGCAGACCCTGTTGGAAGCCATGGTGCGCAATCGCGTGGACAAGATAGTTTTTTCATCGTCGGCTGCCGTATACGGCGAGCAGGAAAGCGTGCCCATCAATGAGGACGCGCCGCTGAACCCCACCAATCCCTATGGCGAAAGCAAACTCATTATGGAGCGCATGATGCACTGGGTGGGCAAGGCCCACGGCATCCGCTTTGTGAGCTTGCGGTATTTCAACGTGGGGGGCGCATGGCCCGGCGGCGCCATAGGCGAGGCCCACAATCCCGAAAGCCATCTTATCCCCCTTATTCTCCAGGTTCCTTTGGGCCGCCGCGATGTGGTGACCATTTTTGGCAATGACTATCCAACGCCTGACGGCACCTGCATCCGTGACTATCTGGATATTATGGACCTGGCGGACGCGCACATGCGCGCTCTGGACTACCTGCTGGCAGGGGGCGGCAGCGAGATCTGCAACCTTGGCAACGGCAAGGGATTCAGCGTACGCGAAATGGTGGCAGCGGCCTGCCGTGTGACAGGTCACGACATTGGCGTTGCCATGGCCACGCGCCGCTATGGCGATCCTGCAAGGCTCGTGGCTTCGGCTGACCGCGCCAGAGAGATTTTCGGCTGGCAGGCCAGGGCGGGCATTGACCAGATCATCGCCTCGGCCTGGGAATGGCACAAGACCCATCCCGACGGGTTTTCTTCCTGACGGCGCTGCCGCGCGCAACGGTATTTTTTTGTGAAATATACGGCCGGCCGCCAGGCGCTGGCGGCCGCCGTGCAGAGACGCCAGTATTTTCCTCTCAAGCGCCACAGCAAACCCGCGCAGACCCTGGAAGGGCTGTCCGCAAGGGCAGCCTGCCTGAGCGCAGGGCCATTGCCGCAGGGCGGCGCGCCGCCCTGCGTGGCTCCATCCGGGAGCGCCTTTCATCGAAGTATCCTTAGGGCAGATTAACTTTGAATTGCTTTACATTTCAAAGTGTTCATACAGCCGAAAAATGCGATTTGCGGTAGCCGTTAGCGGGGCTTTACCGCTTACGGATAGCGACAGCCATCAGTAGGCTGTCCGCTCAATTAACCAATGCTGTCTTTGCGGCAGCCGTTGCTTTAGCCGTTGTGACGCAGGCTTCAGCCGTTGCGACGCAGGAAGCTACGGATAAAGACAGCCTGAGTAACTACACAGTTCACTCCATACAATCGCTGTCGCCATTCGTAAGGCTCGCAGACTCGCCAACGACTGCCGCGAAGCTACGGATAAAGACGGCAATGGGTTACGCAAAAATCTTACCCAAAGAGTCGCTGTCGTTATCCGTAAGCCGCTGACGCTGCAACGGCTAACGCGCCCGCAGGGCTTGCCTGAACCGTTGACGGAACCGTCTTACGGGGCAGGACAGCATCGCTACGGATGGCGACAGCGATTGTAAGGGACAAACCGTGTCGTTACGCATGCTGTCTTCAAGCGTAGTTTCCTGCGTCACAACGCTTGAAGCATCCGTAGCTTCCTGCGTCGCAACGGCTAAAGCTCGGCTGAATCCACGCCACGTTGCGGCGCGCTGCACGTTCGTGCAGCGTTAGAGCATGTACACTTTTTCAAAGTTAAAATGCTCTAGGACGCGCAGTTCTTCCACGACTGTCCGCATAACCGGGCGCGCAGCCTTCCCATGACAAGCTTCACGGTGAAGCGCGCGGTCTTTCCCTTGTAGTCCGTTGCGGCTCGACGCTCCGTTCCGTGTTACGGTGCGGGCCTTTTGGCCTTCAGTTTTCTGAGGCTGAAGGCCCTTGCCCACAGGGAAGCATTGACCCTGCCAGCAGGGTAGTTATTGTACTGTGAAAGAGTGAGAATACTATGCGTAACCATGTTTTTTTTATGATTCTGGCCGCTTTTCTGTTTTGCGGCCTGTATTTCGTACTCACGGCGACAAAGGCGGACGCCGCTGTCGCTGTTTCAGCCAGCCCTTCACAGGAGTCTGCCATGAAGCCCTCATATCCCATGCCGCCTCTCAACGAACGCGAGGCGGACGTTATCTTGCGCAAAGGCACGGAGGCTCCGAACTCTGGTCAACTTACAAACAACAAGGCGGCGGGAACCTACGTCTGCCGGCAGTGCGGCGCGGCGCTGTACAGTTCAAAAGACAAGTTTGCATCCGGCTGCGGCTGGCCGAGCTTTGACGCCGAATTGCCGGGAGCCGTGCGGCGGCTGCCCGATGCGGACGGCAGAAGGGTAGAGATAGTCTGCGCCAATTGCGGCGGGCATCTTGGCCATGTTTTTGAGGGCGAAGGCTTCACGGCCAAAAATACGCGCCATTGCGTCAACTCGCTGTCCATGGCCTTTTACCCCGCGGGCAGTCCTGAAGAAGCCAGGGCCCTGGCGCAGCGCAGCCAGGCCGCCGCGACAACAGGCACTGCCATTGTGGCGGGGGGATGCTTTTGGGGGGTAGAGGACGCCTTCAGGCGCATGCCCGGCGTGCGCGACGTTGTGTCGGGCTATACGGGCGGCCATACGACCGACCCTTCCTATGAGGACGTGTGCCGGGGCGACACCGGGCATGCTGAAGCCGTGCGTATTGTCTTTGACCCCGCCCAGATCAGTTATGAGCAGATTTTGCGCCGCTTTTTTGAAATCCACGATCCCACCCAGCTGGACCGCCAGGGCCCCGATGTGGGCGATCAGTATCGGTCCGCCGTGTTTTACCTCGATGCGGAACAAAAGGCCGTGGCCCTCAAGCTCATGAGCCTTCTGCGGGAAAAGGGCTATGACGTGGTGACGCGGCTTGAGCCAGCCGGGCCTTTTTATGAGGCCGAGGCCTATCACCAGCGTTTTGCCGAGCGTACCGGGCGGGGCCGCTGCCACATGTCCGTGCCGCGTTTTGACGAACCTGTCAGGGGTGGCCGTTAGAGCATTTTAACTTTGAAAAAGTATACATGCTCTAAGGCTGCACTTTCGTGCAGCGCGCCACAACGTGGCGTGGATTCAGCCGAGCTTTAGCCGTTGCGACGAAGGAAGCTACGGATGCTTCAAGCGTTGTGACGCAGGCTTAAAGCGTTGTGACGCAGGAAACTACGCTTGAAGACAGCATGCGTAACGACACGGTTTGTCCCTTACAATCGCTGTCGCCATCCGTAAGCGGCAAAGCCCCGCTAACGGCTACCGCAAATCGCATTTTTCGGCTGAATGAAGCCTTTGAAATGTGAAGCATTTCAAAGCTAATCTGGTCTAGAGCAATGTCACGTTGAAATGTTTTGTGGGGGAGGGCCCCTTTTGTAAAAGGGTCGCCTCCCCCACGCCCCCACCCCCCAAAACGTTTATTCTCTGTTGCCAGACCAGATGACAACGACAACAGCAACGACAACGGCACGGAATGCTCCGTGCCGTTGTCGTTGCTGTTATGTGAGGTTTCGCCGGATTGCCCGCTGATTTGGCCGTCGGATTGCTACCGGACTGTCACCGGACTGGCCCGCCGGATTGCCGCCGGCGGGGCCGCCGCGTTATTTTTTCAGCGTGAGGTTGGGCGGCACCAGTTTGATGTACTTGTCACTGGCGTATGAGGAAGTGCTGACTCTGGACAGTTCGTCCTTGCCCAGCCGTCCCAGGCTGCCGAAAAACCGGGCAACGGCCTCAATGTCTTTCTGCGCATCACTGCGCCCGTTGGTCTCGTCAAAAAGCCTCTGCTGTTCGGCCAGGGCCAGTACCTGATGGTTCTTTATGTCCCGTCGCAGCAGTTCTTCATCATAGTCCTTGCCTGCCCATTCAAGGTAAAAGCGCCGATAGTCCTGCAAAAAAACTTCAGGGCTTTTGCTCAGGTAGTCATCCACAGCCCTGAAATACACCGTGAGAAATTTGGCCGTTATTTCAGGATTGGCGTTGGCATACGCCGTATCGGCCACAAGGTAGGTGTAGCTTTCCTTGCCGCAGGTTTTCAGGTCTGCGGCGAGCACTCCGCCCTTGTCCAGCGCCAGATAAAGTTGCGGCGCCCACAGGGCGGCCCCGTCACCGATATGGTTTTCAAGACTGGCCACCACCAGCCCCTGCGCCATGTCACGGATGCTGATGTCGCTGTCCTGAAGGCCAAGCACCTTCAACCAGGTGGAGAGAGCATAGTGCGCCGAGCTGATGTAGGTAAGCACAAAGGTTTTGCCGCGCACTGTGTCCGGGCTGCCCAGCACATTGGGGTAATCTTTGTTCCAGCCCTTGACCTTGGCAATGGGGCTGTCGGCATGCACTACCACGCCATTGGCGGCAGCCTCGTCCACCCCTATGGCTATGGCGATGACATTGTGCCGCATATTGCCGAGAATGGCGGGTATTACCCCCATTCCCGCGTATACCCATGCCCCCGTGGAGTGGGCATTGAGAATTTCAGCGCCGGAATTGTACTGACGGATTTCAATATCCAGCCCGGCCTCTCTGTCCCACTTCTTTTCCTTGGCGTACCACATGAGAAAGGTTTCAAACTCGTCCACCCAGGCGGTGGGAACGCGCACCAGTCTGGCCGCGTTCGCTACGGGCGCGGTAACGTGCAGCAGCATGAGAAATGCAAGAAATAGGACCGTATATTTTTTTAGCATGATTTTCTCCCGAAAAAATGTGGAGACACCGGAAGGCGGACAGGATTGTAACTGAAGGGTGCCACAGGGTTTCGGACGCACCCCGCGAGGGCCCGGTTTGAGGCCGGGCATAATCTGTTTACCTGTTTTTTTATTGTGCGGCAATGCCTGAAAGGTTGGGCCGGGTCGCCTTCGCTGAAATTTCCGTTATGGCAGAGTCTGCGCCCCCAAAGGTACAGCGCCGCTGTGCGCAGGGCCGGCCGAATGAACCCGCGTATTCGCGCATATTGCCCATAAGCAGGGTGAGCAATTCCTTGATAGGGCAGGCAACGGTGGTCATGAAGCCACCCCTGTGGCCCAAGCCCCGGCCCTGTAGTGCGGATTGTCAGAACAGACACCGCGGCGCAGGTGCCGCCGCAAAAGACGGCCAGGCACACGCCCGCCGTCTGTGCGGGCAGAGGGCCGGGCATGAGAGCATGGCCGTATGGAGCGGGGAAATGCCTGGCACAAGGCGTGTCAGCAGCGTGTGGAGGTTGCTTCTGCCGCCCAGATCACCGCCGCCGGCGCGGGTAAAGGTTCCGGCCAGAAGCACCGCTCCGGCGGCCAGAGTCCCGTTTTCAGGCTTGCTGTTCTGGTCGCAGTCGGCAAGAACCGTGGCAGCCAGCCGCTCAGAGCAGTGATGGTGCCAAAAGAAAATCCGTGACAGCAGCCGAGAAACCAGAGCTGTTTTGATCTGGCAACGGTTTTGCGGGACAGCCATATGCTGTCGTTGTTGCCGGGAAGGGTTTTGGGCCGCAATGACGCGCGTACGCCAGAGCAACGAGAGGCGGAGCAGGGCGGGCATCAGGGCCACTATGAGGAAACTCGCCACCCAAGCCCGAGCGCCGAAGAGCGGCAGCACAAGGTAAGGAGCCATGGCGCCGGGGCTGAAGGCCGCACCCTGCATTCCCCGGGCGCGGGCCGGAAACTGCGGTGGGGCCAGAACCCTGACCACGGAAACCACGGCAAGAAAAAGCATGGCAGCGTCCTTGCGCGGCGCCACGCTACAGGCAGTCGCAGAGTGTCCTTTCGCGCAGGGATTTCAGGCGGATACCGCCGTTCTCCAGTTCGCCGCGCAGTTCGCGCAGCCTGCGGTCCATACCCGCCGGAATGTTTTTGCCCGCAGATGCGCGAAACGGCCCCATATCCGTAATATCCACGCCGCCGTTCTTGAGGTCGCGTACGAGAATTTCCTTGCCCTTGAAGTTGCCCGATGCGGCAGCGGCCACCAGATCATAGACTGCGTCGTCGGCTTTTTTGACTATGGAGGTGAGCACACGCCCCGGCAGTCTGCCGTCCTGGTTTCCGTCAAGTCCTAGGACATACGCGCCCAGTTTGGCGGCTTGTTCCATGGCTGGCCCGTTGCCGAGCCCGCTGGCCAGCACCAGAATGTCCGCGCCCTGGTCCAGCAGATCGCTGGCGGCCTTTCCTCCGGCGGCCGCGTCCGTGAAAGAACCTGTGATCCGGTTGATGACGCGCACCTCCGGGTCCACAAGGCGCGCACCCTCCACAAAGCCATTGAGCAGCGAGCGCATGGCGGGCACGTCTTGCCCCGACAGCCAGCCGATGGTCCTGTCGGCATTGATGCCGGGCAGGGATGTCTGCGCCGTGAGCATGGCCGCCGCCGCTCCGGCAAGATAGGCAGCCTGTTCGTCGGCAAAGGTTATGCACATGATGTTGGGCGCGCGTATGCCCGCGTCAATGCAGCCAAACAGGGTTCGGCGGTAGTTGGCGGCATTGTTGCGCAGGGCTTCGTGCAGCTGGTCGGAGGCCACCAGCACAAGATCATGGCTGGAAGCGGCATTGCGGAAAAATTCCTGGATGGCGGCGGTGTCGGCCTGGGCCGGGGCCACCAGAACTTCGGTTGCCACAGGCAGTTGCCGGGCCCGTTCAAGGCCGCGCAGCAGGGCGTCGTTCCAGCCGCCGTCGCCGGCGGGATGCTCCAGCAGCAGGGCCACGCGCAACGGATGCCCGTTGGCGGGAGCGGCCGTTTCCGCCGCGTACGGGGAGCCTGTGGCGCAGAGGGCCAGCAGAATAAGGCAGAGCAGGGAAAAGACGGGGGACGGAACAAGAGGCGATTCGCGATGGCGCATGGGCGGTATTCCTTAAACACGTAAATGGGTCCGGACGGCCAGAGATCAAGCATACGCCCGCGTGGCGCAGCCCGCAATACCCGGGCGGACACGGGAAACGGCCAGGAGGTTCCCGGCAGCTTTCCCTGGCGAATGACCATGTTCAGGGAGCAAGGGCAAGTTTACTTTGAAATGCCTCGTGGGGGAGGGACCCTTTTGCAAAAAGGGCTCCCCCACCCCAACGCCCTCCTGAGACCTTTATTGTATTTAGAGCATGATAACTTTGAAAAGGCTCAAATGTTCTGCCATTGCACGAAAGTGCAGGGCGTCGCGACATGCCGTGGATTCTGCGTAAAGTCGCTTTTTCCGGCGGAGTGACGCCTTTGAAATGTGAAACATTTCGAAGGCGATCTGATCTCGTATAGTACCAGACCATTTCAACTGGAAAGCTCCGGCGGCTGCGCCTGTAGTCGCTCACGGCGCCTTTCACGCAACCGTCACGCAACCGTTCACCCGCCTCCCGAGCCAGCGGGCACGCCAGAGCCAAGAGTTTTGAATTATGGCATGGTTACGGGCGCGGGCAGCACCCTTGCCCTGCGGGTATGCAGTCTGAGCGGTGTGGCGCGTTTTTGCGCGCAATTCTGGGGCAGTGGTTATTGGTGACGTTGCAAAATATTTGGCATTTCTTTCTTGACAGTATAATGTGAAATATTGGACAATCAAATCATCGACAGCAAATGCATAAAAAAGAAAATTTTTTAACAGACATTTTTGTGAAATGCATGAGAGGGTGAACAGTATGTCTGCGGAATCATTGCCTCTATGGTTTGATGTGGCCGCTATTGAAAAAGCCTTGAGCCGCCAGAAGGCTCCGGACGCCATAGAACTTCGTGATATTCTGGATAAATCCATGCGTATGGAGCCCCTGAACCAGAACGAACTCGTCGCTCTCATGCGTGTTGATGATCCGGTGGGGCATGAGCGCATTCTTGCCGTGGCGGACGAGGTGAAACAGAAGGTCTATGGCGACCGCATGGTGCTTTCAGCGCCACTGCACCTTTCCAACCATTGCGGCAGTGAGTGTCTGTACTGTTCCAACCGGCGGGACAACGGGCTTGTGGAACGCAAGTACATGACCTCTCCGGAGATGCGCGCGGCCGCTTTGAAGCTCATCCGCCAGGGGCACAAACGCATATTCCTGGTCAGCGGGCAGTTGCCCAATGCCGATGTGGACTACCTGGCCGAAGCCATAAGCATTCTGTATACGCTTTTTGACGGGGTGGGCGAAATCCACAGCGTCAACGTCAACGTGGGGCCGCTGGAAAGCAGCCAGTACCAGGCACTTCTGGACGCCTATGTGGGCACCGTGCTCATTTACCAGGACACCTACCACGAGGCCAGCTACCGCGAGGCCCATGTAGCCGGCCCGAAAAGCGACTACATAAAGCGTCTTACCGCTCCTGATATGGCCTTTGCGGCAGGCGTGCCCGACGTTGGCATGGGTATTCTGCTGGGCCTTGGGCCATGGCAGTTTGACCTGCTTGCTGTCGCGCAGCATGCGCAGCATCTCGAGCGCGTGTACGATATGGGGTGCCGCACCGTAAGCCTGCACCGGATGCGTCCTGCGCCCGGCAGCCTCATGAGTGTGCCCTATCCGGTGAGTGATACCGATTACCTGCGATGTGTGGCCCTGGCCAGACTGGCCTTGCCCCATGCGGGCGTCATCCTGACCACAAAGGAACCTGCCGGACTCTGGCGCGACGGCTGTGGCGCCGGGGCCTCGCAACTGCTCACGGGCAGTGTGGCCAACCCGTATGAAGGATGGACCGTGGCCCCCGGCCAGCAGGTGCCCTTTCCCCTGGGTGAAGATTGCCATGTGGATGAGGTGGTGCGCTTTCTGCTTGAAGACGCGCGCCATCTGCCATCGTTTTGTGCGGCGTGTCCACGCCTGGGCCGCAGGGGCGAGGAGTTCCTTGCCATGGTGCGCGAGTGCGGCATGAAGGGGCAGTGTGGTCCCAATTCAGCGGCGTCGTTTATGGAATTTTTGCTGCATTACGCCACGCCCTATACGCGCGTTCAGGGCGAACGCCTGCTGGATGAAAAGCTGGGCAGAATGTCCCTGCATGAGCGCGGCGCGGCTGATCGCCTGCTCAAGAAAGTACGGGCTGGCTGTATGGACGAGTTTATCTGACATCATATCCGGCTGACGCTGTACCGGGGGCGACGGCCCCCCCGGCGCGGGGCGCACGGGGCTTCAGCGGGAAGCAGCGATGAAAGTTGCGATGGAAGTCGCGGTGAAAAAGTTGTGAGGGATTTGTGCAGCGGTGCCGTGCCGTGCTGACGGGCTGCCCGCGCATACAGCCGCCGTTATGGCAGGCATGCCCCGACGGGCTGCGTGATACGGCATGGCGCTACGGAATTGTTTTTACCCGGCGTGATCAAGCGTTTTTTTAGCGGACCACAGGTGGATTGTCTTTTGCCAGGCAGTCGCCAGCCGTGCCTTCAGTCCCGGAACCGGCGGGACGCGCAGGCCGGAGTGTGTCCGGGTTGCCCCACGGCAACCGGGGGACGGGCTGTAGCATCCGGCAGCTCGTCCCCCAACTTTAGAGCAACTTCACTTTGAAATTGCTCTGGCGGCTGCGTGAGCAGACGCCCGCCGTAAACTGCTCTAGAACAGATTAACTTTGAAATGCTTCACATTTCAAAGTCTTCATTCAGCCGAAAATGCGATTTGCGGCTGAATCCACGCCACGTTGTGGCGCGCTGCACTTTCGTGCAGCGTTAGAGCATTTACACTTTTTCAAAGTTAAAATGCCCTAGTATGGCCACAGCATCGTGCCCGCCTTTTGTCGAGCATCTGTCCGTTTTCTCTCGCTTTCTGCCTGCCTTGCCCTTCCGGGGGCACTCTTGATCGTCAACATGGCGATATACTTTCCTTTGTCGCCGAGCCGCCTTGAGAAAGCCGCTCTCACGGCATGGAGCGTCTGCGGCTTTGCCCTGCCGTCCCGCGCAGGTGGGCTCCCGTGCGTTTCAGGGTGAAACCGCTCTGAGATCGGGTATTTGACGAGAGCGCCGGGGCGCGGTACTGTTGCAGACGGTTTATTCCAACCGCCGTCTGGCGGTTTTTCGCAAGGAGTACATGGCGTGAGTTTCGTACGGCGTGGCATTTATTTTGACAAGCAGGACAGGGATATCCTTGTGCTTGTCAACCGCATTCTGGAATCCGACAACAAACCTTCGGATAACTGTCTTTTTGACCCCAGCCTGCACCCGCACGGCATCAAGGAACTCGTCGCTTCTCCGGTTTCGCGCATGGCCTATGCCGTCATCAACCTGCTGCGCAATCTTCAGGTGGGGCGCACCCAGGCGAGAGACCGCCTGCTGGCCCTGCAAACCCTGTATGATGAGGTGCTCAACAGCGCGCACTCGACGCTGCGCCGCAATACGGCGCGCGTGCTCATGCAGATCATGAAAAGCATTGTGCGCGCTCACGACAACGCTCTGGAACAACTCAAGCTGGCGCATGACTTTCGCCGTACAGTGCAGGGCACGCCGCGCGTTGTGCGCCGCATGCTGGCGCGGTATCATCTGCCCGAAATGCCAGAGGCCTGGAACCAGATAGCCTTTGACGACCATGTGTACGACGCCAACACCAAGGGCCGCAAAACCCCGACGCATCTTATCATGGATGCCTGGATCAAGGGGCTGCGTTCGCTCACTGTGGCCTATGAATACTGGGTGCAGCCCGATGCCGCGCGCGAGATTCTGCGCGCAGCCGAAATTACGGGCATTGCCGTGCGTATTGGCCTGGAATTTCAGGTGCCATTTTACGGGCGCTTTGTAAGCCTGTTCTGGATACCGCGCGGCTTCAGTTCGCATGAGGATTTTCTGGAATTTCTGCACAGCCCCAAGGTGGCGGAAATGATGAAGCGCGGCCGCGAAGTGCTGCGCTGGCGGCGTGATCGCGTCCTGCACTGTCTTTCGTTGTGGAACGAGCACCAGCGCCCCAAGATGGAAGCCGCCTGGGGGGTGGAAATACCCGAACTGCCGGCAGACGATTTTTTGCGTTTCGTTGGGCGTGGCCAGGCCAGCAGCCTGCATCTGGCAGAAGGACTGCACCGCCATGTGCAGCCAGCCCTGCGTCAGCGCGCCGCCAGGCTCGCCGAGATCGACGACGCCGTTTCACGCGCCGAACTGGCGGTTCTTGAGCGTATGGGGCCTGAGCATATAGCCGAGGAATGGCTTTCAGCCGCCCTGCATCCCGAACTGCCCGACCTGGACAGCCCGCCGTCTTCGGAAGAGATGCCCCACCTCATGCGGCTGTCCATGTTCGAGCTTACCCGGGAACTCGCCGAGCTTACGCCAGGCTACCGTCTGGTGCTCTGCACTTCGGGCCTGAGCGTTGAGGACGTGGCCGAGCTTTTATGGGATGCCAAGGGCAACATTACCCATCTGGAAATCTTCAACATGAAGAGCTGGATGGAGCGGCAGCAGGCCAACCTCAAACCCATCAGCGAATTGCAGCAGGCCTTCAATGAGGGGCTCGGCCCCCGTGTAAAACAGATGATTCGCCAAATGGCGCGCCGTATGCGCACCGTGGACGAAGAAAGGGCCGCCAAATTTCGCGACATACTGCACAACGTGCCGAAGTTGTGGGAGCACTACCGCCACAAGCCCCTGGGCTCGCGCCTTGGCACAAGCTCCGCCAGCCGCATTACCTACGGCATGGGATTTGTCATCAAGGATACCCTGCCCAAGGGACGCTTTACCGCGCACAAAGGGAGGGGACAGCAGCAGTTTGAAATTCCCATCTGTTCGCCGGTTGAGGAGGTTTACAGCTATGCCAAGCCCCGTAACCCCTCGTCCTGGCAGCGGCTGGCCTCCTGTCTGCGCTGGCTGCCCGGCTGCCGTCATTTGGGCCTGGAGCGTCGCAAGACCTGGAAGACCGCCAGCGAAGATTTTCGCGTGTGCGCCCAGGGCAACGTCATCAACCTTGGCGGGCTCAGCACGGCGACAGGCAATAATCTGCTTGGCAAAAAGCCGCAGGCTGGTCCGGGGCGTCCCGGTTTCGCCTATCTGAACAGTTCGTTCTGCAACTGGCTCAAGGTGCTGCTGGGCTTTGTGCCCGCCTTTTTCTCCTTTCTGTATACGCAGGACTGGTGGGTGCTCGCCTGGGGAGGCACCTTCATCTGGTTCGGCATTACGGGCGTGCGCAATGTGGTGCAGATGGTGCTGGCCGCCAAGGGGGCCACGCGCGATACCCTCCTTCACTGGAAGGACCAGGTCAGCGTAAGCCGCTTGTGCGACTCGCTCATGTATACGGGCATCTCCGTGCTGCTGCTGGAAGTTATGGTGCGCGTGTGGCTGCTGGACAGAACCATGGGCATCACCGTGGCCCAGAATCCCTGGACCGTCTTCACGGTCCTGAACATCATCAACGGCTTTTACATCTGCGCGCACAATGTATTTCGCGGTTTTCCCAAGGAGGCCGCCATCGGCAACCTCTTCCGCAGCGCTCTGGCCATTCCCGTGTCGTCTGTCTACGGCTACATGTTGCAGTATAGCCTTGAGAGCCTTGGCGTGCTTAATCCCGAAATATATCTGGTGCCCAGCGCTGCGGTGGTGTCAAAGATGGCTTCTGACACGGTGGCCGCACTCATTGAAGGCTACGCCGACAGTCAGGTGAACCTGCGCATGCGCCGCTGGGACTACAAAAGCAAGCTTAACAACCTTTTTGACTGTTATACGCGCCTGGAACTGCTTTTCCCGCACGAAGACGCCCTCATCAAGCTGGCGCGTCCGGGGGGGCTTCAGGGCAGCGGGGGCATCAAGGGCAAGGAACTGGAAAAGGCCTTTATCGTCAATGCCCTTGATCTTATGTATATCTGGTTCTACCAGCCACGGGCGCAGGACGCTTTTCGGCAGGTCGCGCGCGCCATGCCCGAAGCTGACCGCAATGTGCTGGCAAGATCGCAGCTTGTGCTGACCCGTGAGCGTGAGATCAGTCAGCTTCTGGTGGACGGCCTGCTGGGGCGCAATTTTTCCCGGCCTCTGGCGTTCTTTCTGGATAAGCGCAAAGCCTACCTGCGGAGCCTGAGCCGCATGTGCCGCCCCGGCAAGATGAAGGAGCCGGGCGGGCAGCGTTAAAACACTTTTCCTTTTGAAATGCTTTGTGGGAGAGGGACCCTCCTTAGACCAGATTAGCTTTGAAATGCTTCACATTTCAAAGTTTTCATTCAGCTGAAGAATGCGATTTGTGGTTGCCGTTAGCGGGTCTTTGCCGCTTGCGGATAATCAATGCTGTCTTTGCGGCAGCCGTTGCTTTATCCGTAGCTTCCTGAGTCGCAACGGCTGAAGCTCGGCAGAATCCCCGCCACGTTGTGGCGTGGTGCATTCTCGTGCAGCGTTAGAACATTTAACTTTTTTCAAAGTTTAAATGTTCTAGACCAGATTAACTTTGAGAATGGACATTCTCAAAGTTTAAGACACGCATGCTTCGGCGCTTAACAGCGCAAATAAATAGCGGTGCTGTCTTCGCGGCAGCCGTTGCCGCAGGGCTTACGGATGGCGACAGCGATTGTATGGGGCAAGCCGTGTCGTTACGCGTGCTGTCTTCAAGCGTAGTTTCCTGCGTCACAACGCTTGAAGCATCCGTAAGCCCTGCGGGCAACGGCTGAAGCTGCGCTTACGCCTTCGCTGCGGGCGCCTGCTCACGCAGTCGCCAGAGCAATTTCAAAGTGAAAATGCTCTAAAAAAGGGTCTCCTCCCCCCCTCCCCCTCCCCCTGAAACTCTTATCATAGAGTATGTTGCCTTTGAAAAAGGGTACATGTTCCAACGCTGCACGAGAGTGCACCGCGCCAACATGGCGTCAACAAAAACCCCTTGCGCCGCACCCGCTTGCCTGCGGTATGCCTGCTGAACTCCTCATATGTCTGTCTGCAACAACAGGCGTTCATGCCTTTTGCCTGCTCTGGCGTGGTGCTTCACAGTGCAGCGCATTGCCACCTTGCAATGATCGGGCGGCTCCCAACCGCCGCATGCAGTGCGGCGTGCGCGCGGCCGAGCCTCGTTCACACTCGCAGCTGATGTTGCCGATGATTCAATGAGGGTATGCGCATCCGCGACCTTTGCTCGACATCCAGCCTGAAAGCAGCACTGGTATTCCCGTATGCAAATAAACTGCGCTGCAGGCGAGGAGTCTCTTTTACGAATGTATATCCTCAATAGATACTGCATTCTGGTCGTGTAGTGTCATTGAGGCTTCGCAACGCGGAGTCATGCTGGATTGCGCGCCCGCCCCGAATCCCTTCGTTTTTGCTATTGTTTTTTTCTCGCTGGCGCACAAGAGCCGTGGCATGCGCGTTTTATCAATGGGCCCAGCCCGATAGGTTTCTTATTATCACGGTTTCTTTTTTTGGGTGAACACTCAAACAATGTTGTATTGTGCAAAAAAGAACAAAATATATTTAGTTGTGTAAAAAAGAACATACAAATTAAAGCAAAAATAATTTAAAAGGTTTGGTAGTTACGCTCTACAGCTATTGCAATGGATTTTTCTATGCGGTACTGTTTTCATAACGGACGCTTTCTTATCACTGCGGCACATACATTAAGTAACTTAGGTATGTTGTGCTCGCATAACGCCAGGAGTCGCTATGAGTACTGAGCTTAAGAGCATGCACATGGGCCAGATCACTTCCTTCTTCATTCCCAATGTTACCCTTGTGGGCGAGGGATGTTCCAAAGAGATCCCCGTTCGGCTTAAGAATATTGGCGGCAGCAAACCCCTGATCGTTACTGACCAGGGCATCGTCAAGGCTGGCATTCTGAAGCAGATCACCGGCATCCTTGACGCCGCAAAGATGAAGTACGCCATTTTCGACCAGACTGTGCCCAATCCCACCGACAAGAACGTGGATGCTGCCTTTGCCATGTACAAAAAGGAAAAATGCGACAGCATCATCACCCTTGGCGGCGGCAGCTCGCATGACTGCGGCAAGGGCGTGGGTTTTCTCGCTGGCAACGGCGGCAAAATTCATGACTACGAAGGCGTGGACAAGTCCTCCAAGCCCTTCCCGCCCTACGTGGCCGTCAACACCACCGCTGGTACCGCTTCTGAAATGACCCGCTTCTGCATCATCACCGACACGTCC
This sequence comes from Desulfovibrio simplex, assembly GCF_055387835.1. NCBI lineage: Bacteria > Pseudomonadati > Thermodesulfobacteriota > Desulfovibrionia > Desulfovibrionales > Desulfovibrionaceae > Desulfovibrio > Desulfovibrio simplex. The sequence continues at coordinate 2,487,973 of NZ_AP042377.1, read as the reverse complement.
CGCAAGGTGAAGATGGCCATTGTTGACTGGCGCTGCACTCCTGGCGTCGCCATTGACGATCCCCTGCTCATGATGGGCATGCCCCCGGCCCTTACCGCGGCCACCGGCATGGACGCCCTGACGCACGCCGTTGAAGCCTATGTTTCCACCGCCGCCACGCCCATGACCGACGCCTGCGCCGAAAAGGCCATGGAATTTATCAACCGTTACCTGCGTCGCGCGGTTGCCAACGGTCAGGACAAAGAAGCCCGTGAAGGCATGTGCTACGCCCAGTATCTGGCCGGTATGGCTTTCAACAATGCCAGCCTGGGTCATGTTCACGCCATGGCGCACCAGTTGGGCGGCTTCTATGACCTGCCCCATGGTGAATGCAATGCCATTCTTCTGCCGCACGTGTGTGAATACAACCGCATCGCCACCCGCCGTCGCTTTGCCCGCATCGCCCGCATTCTTGGCGAGATCACCGACGGCCTGAGCGCTGACGAAGCTTCCAAAAAGGCTATTGCGGCCATCAATATCCTGTCTCAGGACGTGGGTATTCCTGAAGGGCTCAAGGCTCTTGGCAAGAAGTACGGCAAGGAAGTGAAGGAAGAAGATATCCCCACCATGACGGGCAACGCGCAGAAGGACGCCTGCGGTCTTACCAACCCCCGTACCATGACTGACGCAGCCGTGGCCGCCATCTACAAGGCCGCCATGTAAGTTTTGAGTGCAGGCGCCCTGCATCGGCAGCGCCGTAAAAAAGCAGACTGGCCGCCCCTTGGGGCGGCCAGTCTGCTTTTTGGTATGAGCCCCCTGGTACGGCCGAGATTTATTTTGAGTGCTTTCACTTGCCTTGCAGTGTCCATCAGTGGGGCTCACTCGTTGCATGGCGGCTGTGTGTGGCCTGCAATTACGCTGGTACTATACTCAAATGCAATAAAGAGTTTTAGGGTGTGGGGGCGGGACCCTTTTGCAAAAGGGTCCCGCCCCCACAAAGTTTTGCAATGTGACAGTGTGCTACTATAGTATTTTCGCATTGAAAATATCCATTTCAAAGTGAAATTGCTCTAAGAACCGCGTCAGGGGGAATCTTTGATGCAAAAGTCCCCCGGCAGGAGCACTGCCGGGGGATTTTTATTTACAGGCTCCCGCGGGACCGGGGCCAAATGCTTGGCGCACTGCCGCCGAATGTTTTCAGCCCAGAGCATGTAACTTTGAAATGTGAATCATTTCAAAGTTACTCTGGTCTAAATGAGCTTCATCTGGCGCAACACTGCGGTAAGTTTTTCTTTGGCTACTTCGCCCAGGGGGCAAAGGGGCAGGCGCAGCTCGGCTTCCATCTTGCCCATGAGGTGCAGGGCCGTCTTGGCCGGGATGGGATTGCTTTCAAAGAACATGGCTTCATGCAGCGGGAAAAGTTCATGATGGATGCGCGCGGCTCCGGCCACATCACCCTTGCGGAAGGCATTGACCATGGCGGCCATGCGACCGGGCACAAGGTTGGACGTAACGGAAATGACGCCATTGCCGCCCAGGGCCATGAGGGGCAGTGCGGTGAAGTCATCGCCGGAAAGCACACTGAATTTCTCGGGGCAGCTGGACAGGGTCTTGCTGCCCTGGGCCATGTCGCCGGTGGCTTCCTTGACGCCAACGATGTTGGGAAAAGCCTTGGCAAGGCGGGCCAGGGTTTCGGGCAACAGGTTGCACCCCGTTCGGCCGGGCACGTTGTAGGGCACAAGCGGAATGTCCACGGCTTCGGCTATGGCCTTGTAGTGCTGGAACAGCCCTTCCTGAGTCGGTTTGTTGTAATAGGGTGTAATGAGCAACGCTCCGGCGGCCCCGGCTTTTTTGGCGAAGCGGGTCAGGCGGATGGCTTCAAGCGTGTTGTTTGAACCGGCCCCGGCCAGGACGGGAACACGGCCCTTGGCCTGGTCGATGCAGATTTCAATGACCCTTTCATGCTCCTCGTGGCTGAGGGTGGCGGACTCGCCGGTGGTGCCGCAGGGCACCAGGCCATGAATACCTTCAGTGATCTGGAATTCAATGAAGTTTCGGTAGGCCTCCTCGTCAAGGGCATTATTCTTGAAGGGGGTGACAAGCGCTGTCATAGCACCGGAAAACAGCATGGCGGTCTCCTTGGCGCGCTTTGCGCGCCTATGGATGGCCGAACGCCGAGAATGAAGGCGTACCTTCATTCCGTTCGGCTCAGATTGCGGCAAAGCCGCGTTGTGCAACTATGCCTATTGATTTATAAATTCTTTCAGTTCCTTGCCAGCGCGGAAAAAAGGCAGACGTTTCGAGGACACGGTGACGCTTTCCCCTGTCTTGGGGTTGCGCCCCGCGTAGCCCTCATACTCTTTGATTTTAAAACTGCCAAAGCCGCGAATTTCAATGCGCTCTCCGGCAAGAAGGGACTGCTTCATGGCGTCAAAAAAGGTGTTTACCACCATTGACGCATCATCAAAGGGGATATTGGTTTCGTCGGCCAGCGCCTTGATAAGTTCGCTTTTGTTCATCACGCCTCCGTAACAGCGTTATGTTACTCGCGGAAGCATTCTGCCTGAAACGGTAGTGCTCGTCCAGTATCTTGGCGGTATTACTGGCAATTTTTTGTGTTCGCCGCAATCCGCCCTGCGCTTCAAAGCTCGAATGCCAAGGAGAATCAACGATAGGCATCTATTGCTAATTCAAACCTATACCTTTTATTCAGCAAGGTAAACAGTCCACGCAGGCTTTTCACGTTCTTCTTTAGAGCATTTTCGCATTGAGAATATCGATTCTAATGCTTCCAAGTCGCCCGCTTCGGCGCGTAACCGCGCAAATAAATTGCGCTTGCGCCTCCGCGGCGGGCGTCTGCTCACGCAGTCGCTAGAGCAATTTCACTTTGAAACCGCTCTAGTGTTTGTCTGGAAGAGGCTGCAGAATTTTTCGTGGGGCCAGCCAGTCGGCCATGCCCAAACGCAGCCTTTGCAGGCGCGAAGCCAGGTTATGTATGTCCTGGGCCGCGAGGCAGCCTGGGGCGTAGTAGATGAGAGGCTGCTGGTGGCACACTGCTTCGGGCATTTTTTTGTCATTGCGGATGTGACCCAGCAGCACGGGCTCAAGATGTAGAAAATGGCGGCATGCGCCGTGCAGTTTGTCAAAGGAGGACTTGGCCTCGCTGGCGGAAGCGACCTGATTGACGATGACCATAAAGTCGCGCAGCCCGTAGCGGGCGTTGAGCACCTTGATAAGCGCGTAGCTGTCTGTCAGCGATGTGGGTTCCGGTGTGATGACCACAATACGCATGGCCGCCATGGAGGCGAAGGTCTGCACAGTGCCGGAAATGCCCGCGCCCACGTCCATGAAAACATAATCGTATCTGCTCAGTTCGGGCTCAAGGTGGGAGAGCAGCGCATCACGCATGTCGGGTTGCAGTTCAGTAAGCTCGGGCACGCCCGATGCGGCAGGCAGCACGTCAAAGCCCTCTGGCTGGACAGCATGCAGTACTTCGCGGATGCTCGCTTCACCCAGCAGGGCGTTCTGCAGGTTACCCTCAGGCGTGATGCCCAGCAACACGTCAAGGTTGGCAAGCCCCAGATCGCAGTCCATGAGCAGGTTTTTAAAACCCATCTGGAACAGAGCGCAGGCCAGATTGAGCGAAATATTGGTTTTTCCGACCCCGCCCTTACCGCTCAGCAGGACCACGCTCAAGGTTTTATTTGCCATCAGTTGTTTCTCCCGAAGAAAAGAAAGCGTTTTTCGCTGGAATGAACGAGGCTTGCCCGTTCGTCCAGGCTTGCGCCGCCCGCAAGGCAGATATGGCCGCTTTGTTGCGACAGCGCGTTTTTCAGGGCGTCTTCCGCCTGAGTCAGAAGGGATTGGGCGGTGGCGCCAGTTCCCGGATTTATGCAGGCGACGCCAAGCGCGCACACGGGGCCGTTGTTGGCCAGCGCCGTGTTGCGCAGCCCGACCTGACGCACGAAGGTTTTTTGTATCTGGCCTGCCAGCAGGCGCGCCCGCAAAGGGTTCACTCCCGGCAGCAGCAGGGAATAGCGCCCCCCGGCCACATGGCTGAGGCTGTCGCAGGCTTCGCTGTGTTCGCGCAAGGCGGCGGCCAGGGCCGCATCCAGTTGCTCAAGCTCTTCCCGTTCCCACTGCGTTCCCGCCGCGTCTCTGTGGGTGATATCGGCATATATCAGGCAAAGATCGCCCCCTGAACGCGAAAAACGCAGCACTTCGCGCTGTATCTGGTCCAGAAAAAGCCTGTTGATGAGCACGTTGACCATCTGTGCCGGCAGTTCTGGCCTGGCGTCAGGCATACTATCGGGCAGGGCAGACCCGGCGACGGGCAGCACGCACCACCTGCTTTCCGCGTAGTCACGGCAGAAGCTCTGCCAGCGGTCGGGGCTGAAGCCCGACAAAAGGCGGGCCACCAGCACGGTGTGCGAGACCTGATCCCCCGCGTCGGGCACGGGATCGTCCGGCGTGACCGCCTTGCGCAGGGCCAGAAGCTCGCGCGCCAGAGCGTCAAGTTCAGCGTTGCTGCTCATGGCGGTACAAAAGGTAGTCGTGTTGGAAGGCGTCGATATGGCCGTCCAGAACCGCGTCCACATCGCCCACTTCAGTGCCGGTGCGGTGGTCCTTGACCAGGCGGTAGGGTTGCAGCGTGTAGGTGCGTATCTGGCTGCCAAAGGCTATGGCGTCCTTGCCCGCGTACTGGGCCTGACGGGCCGCGTCGCGCTTTTCAAGCTCCATGTTGTAAAGGCGGGCGCGCAGAACGCGCAGGGCGGTTTCCTTGTTGTGGTGCTGCGACTTCTCATTCTGGCACTGGGCCGAAATGCCCGTGGGAATGTGGGTGATACGCACCGCCGAGCTTGTGGTGTTGACGCTCTGGCCGCCGGGGCCGCTGGAGCGGAAAATGTCCACGCGCAGGTCGGCTTCCTTGATGTCCAGTTCGATATCGTCGCCAGCGTCGGGGATGACGTCCACCGAGGCGAAGGACGTGTGCCTGCGGCCCGAGGAGTCAAAGGGAGATATGCGGATGAGGCGGTGGATGCCGCGCTCGCCTTTGAGAAAGCCAAAGGCGTGGGGGCCGGCTATGCGCAGGGTCACGCTCTTGATTCCCGCTTCGTCGCCGGGCAGAAAATCCATTTCCTCAACCTTGTAGTCGTGGTCGGCGGCCCAGCGGGTGTACATGCGCAGCAGCATTTCGGCCCAGTCCTGCGACTCGGTGCCGCCAGCCCCGGGGTGGATTTCAAGTATGGCGTCCTGATTGTCTTCCTCGGCGGAAAGCAGCATCACAAGTTCGGTCTCGTCCAGCAGCGCGGTAAGCTCTTTTTGCTGGTTGGCCAGAGATTCGAGCGCTTCGGGGTCTTCGCTTTCAGTGGCAAGGGCCAGCCACTCGTTCATGTCGTCATGGCAGGTTTTGAGCCTGTTCAGGCGGCCGACCTCATCTTCAAGGCGTCGTTTTTCCTGAAGGACGGGAGTAAGGGCCTCTGGCTTGTCCCATGCGCCGGGGCGTGAAATTTCTGTTTCTATGGCTTGCAGCCTTTTTTCGCTGGCGGCAACGTCAAAGACGCCCCCAGAGGGAGGAAAAACGTTGGGTAAGCGGATTACAAGCGGCGCGAAGATCTGAAAGTTGCAACATGACGGGTCGGTTGGTTGAGGGTGAGTCCGGCAGCACCGGAAAGCGACCGTAATGGCCGCCAATCAATGTCAGGCGTCGGAATTGCGCCGTGACCTGCCACGACGGCCCGGCAAAAGCAGGACGACCAGCAGGGCGGCGGCTATGGGCAGGGGCCATGGCCACAGGCGGTGGTACAGGCTGGGCGCGCTTTCAAGCGCGGCACGGCCCCAGAGCGCCTGTTCCCTGAACTGTGCGCCGCGCATGGTCAGACGCCCGCGAGCGTCCACCACCACGGAAATACCGGTGTTGGTGCCGCGCAGTATCCAGCGGTTCTGTTCAATGGCGCGGAGCGCGGTCAGATACAGGTGCTGGCGCGGTGCGGGGGTTGCGCCGAACCAGCCGTCGTTGCTTATGTCAACCAGAATGTTGGCGCCATCCTCAACCCGTGCCTGCGCCAGCCAGGGAAATATGCCTTCATAGCAAATGAGCATGCCCATAGCAAGATTGCCGTAGCGCAGGGGCGCGACGGCCGTGCCTGTCTGGTAGACGCCCACGCCTTGCAGCAGGGCTTCAAGAAAGCTCCAGTTGAGCCATTCCGGCAGGTATTCGCCAAAAGGAACCAGATGCTCCTTGTCATAGTATCCGGCCACAGAGCCTTGGGGCGGCGTCAGCAGAAAGGCGCGGTTAAAGACGTCAGGCTCTTTTTTGTCCGCGCGTCGCTCAAGGCCGGGCGCGCCCACAAGCAGGGGGCTGCCGGTGACGGCGGGCAATTGCCGCACCCGGGGGGAATGCAGCTGATTGGTCTCAAAAAAGAAGGGCAAGGCCGTTTCGGGCCAGATGATAAGCGGATGCTCGCCAGGCCGTTGCGCCAGGGCATCGTAGGTGAGGCGCAGATACAGATCGACGGTCTGGCGCTGGAAAGCGGGCAGCCACTTCTGGTTCTGATCCACATTGCCTTCCACAAACAGGGCCTGCACGGTTTGCGGTCCCTCAGGGTCGGTCGTCAGGGGCTGCTGGTGCAGCCGCAGCGCGCCGTAGCCCAGCAGCAGGCAGGTCATGGCAAGGCCGCAGGCAAGGCTGGCGGGCCGCCATGATTTTTTCGCAGGGCCAGGGCCGGAGTTGCAGGGCATGCCAGAGGCCGTCGCGCCGACTCCCGCAGCATGTTTTTTGCCGTCTTTCCCTTTGTTGTTCCCGCTGTTTTTACCTGGCGACGCCGAGGGGCCGGGCGGGGCGTTGGGGCTGGTGCTGACGGCAGGGTGCGGCAGCAGGGCCAGGGCGCAGAGAAGGGCGGCCATGACCCACAGGCCGGACAGGCCGTACGCGCCCACCGTGTCGGCGCCCTGTACCAGCAGGGGCCACGCGGCAAGCGCGCCTGAAAGCTCCAGCCAGGGAAAGCCCAGTGCAAGAGCGTAAACAGCTTCAAGCACATACCACAAAAGACCCAGCAGCACGGCCCACAGGATGGGGGGGCGGTGGCGCAGCAAATGCGCCGCCACGGCGAACAACCCTCCGGAGCTGGAAATACAGGCGACGATGAAGAGGGCGCAGGGTATGGCCAGAAGCCACGGCAGGCCGCCCACGTTGTGCACGGGCATGCTGAGCCAGTACAGGGCCGCCATGCCTCCGGCCATGCTGCACAGCCAGCCCCGGCGCAGCGCGGCCCCGGACGTGGGGGCGTACAGGCCGAGCCAGGCCAGGGCCGCTGGCCATAGCAGAACCAGCGGCGGCAGCCCTGCCAGATCGTTGGGAAAGCCCAGCCAGATGCCTGCCGCGCCCGCAATGCCCGTGAGCAGCGCTGACCTGTCAGGCTGGTGTGTGGGGGCCAGCGTATGGTTCATACCCTGGCCGAAGAATCCGCCGGGCGGACGGCGTCGGTTTCCGTCAGCGCGTTGGCCTGGGCGGATTGCACCACGGTGCTGTGAATCTCATCTACCACGGCTGTGGCTTTGCTGCCGAGAGTTGTCTGTTCTTCCTGCGCGCCGGTGGTCGCGGCGGCTGCGGCCCGTGAAGCCCGATCTGCCTCATGGTCCGCCCCGATCTCCTCGCCCGGACGGCTGGCCGCGCTGTTCGCCGGTTCCATACGCAGACGCAGGATGAGCTTACGGTCGGCTTCAAGTACGGTGAAGGTCCAGCCGCGCAGCGTAAAGCTTTCTCCGGGGGCAGGCACATGACCGGCTTCCATGCTGAGGTAGCCGCCAATGGTGTCGACCTCGTCGGAATCCAGATCAACGCCCATGTCCTCAAGGTCTTCAAGCAGGGCGCGGCCCGTGAGTTCATAAGCGTTGTCGCTGAGGGGGCGGATGTCTTCCTTTCGGGGAGCGTCGTGTTCGTCTTCAATATCACCGACGATTTCTTCCAGCACGTCCTCAATGGTGATGAGCCCGGAGGTGCCGCCGTACTCGTCCAGAGCAATGGCGATATGCTGTTTGCGAGCGCGAAATTCCTGAAGAAGCGTCCGGATGGACTTGGTCTCGGGCACAAAGAAGGGCTCGCGGATAAGCTCGGCGATGGACGAGGGTTTGCCGCCCGCGTCAAGCATGCTGCGCAGCAGGTCCTTGGCGTGCAGAATACCCACGATGTTGTCGCGGGTCTCCTTGTATACTGGAATGCGCGAGTGCCCCGAGCGCACGATGATATGCGCCACTTCGCTCAAAGGCATGTCGTGGGGAACGCAGTCGATATCGGTGCGGGGGATCATTGTGTCCTGCACCTGAAGATCGTTGAAGCGCAGAATGCCAAGCAGCATGGATTCCTCATCGGGCTCCACCTCGCCATCAGCGCTTGCTTCAAGAATGGCTTTTTCCAGAGATTCCTGATCGTCGTGCCCGAACAGTCTGCTCAGGCGCGACCAGATGGTACTATGACCTTCCGAGCCGCCGTCCAATGTAGTCTCCTTGGTTGAAATTTGGGCCGGGCGCGCATACCGCGCCGGCAATGGCCTGCAGTACATTTGCTGCCAATGTTTTTCGCTGCCGGAGAGAAGCCTGCGTTCAGCCAGTTCCGGCCTTGAAGCATCGCCACAGTCTGGATCAGGGTATCTTTGAAATGCTTCACACTTCAAAGGCGTCATTCTTCCGGAAAGGCGATTTCCGGCAGAATCCGCGCCACGTTTCGGTGCGCCGCACGCTCGTGCGACGCCGGAGCATGCGCCCTTTTTTTAAGAGATAATGCTCTAGAGCAGTTTGCGCTGTTCCATGTCCATATGCATGACCCACTGGGTTATGGGCGACACCCCCCGCGAAGGGGTGCTGTGGAACCAGTTAATCTCCGATTTTCCCTGCTCAAGCACGGCCCAGTTGGTAAACTCCGTGCCGAGTACAAGAGCCGGGTTTGGCCCCTCATGCACACGGGCGTGCAGAACGGAACAAGTGCACCAGAAGGTGACGACTTTTTCATCCTTGCCCATGTGGTAGATGATGAGACAAAGTAACTGTGAACCTTTGTCCAGGTCAACTGGCTTGATATCCAGATCTTCCATGGGAAAGCGCAGGGCCATGCCAGTGGCCGAAATATTTTCAACCTGCACTGGTTCTATTTCCATGCCGCGCTTGTAGTGCAGCAGGGGACGGCTGATCTCTGCGGTATTGCGCGGTATGGGTCTGCTGGAATCCATCTCCCACACGCCGATGACGCGTACTTTGTCCTTGGGAGGCTTCACGCGGATAAAAACACGCTTTTGCCCTGTGGAAAGGTCTTCAGGGGAGGCGAGCCGCAACAGGGATTTATTGCGGTTTGGCTCCACCCCCTCGATGACAGAGCGGAATTTGTAAAAGGTGGGTCCCTCGGGCAGTGTGGCGCGAAAGTACACTTCCACCGTCACGCCCGCCAGTTCCCTTGATACATAGTTCAGCACTTCCATGCCCAGCGATGTGGGGGAAATGTATTGCAGCAGCGCGGCCAGCCCTTTGTGGGAAGCGCCTTTGTCCAGAATGTTGATGTCGAATATTTCGTTTTGCGCCTGGGCCGTTTCAAGCATCTGGCGGATAATGGACTTGCGCCGTGCCACCTGCTGCTGTCGTTGTATATATGTTTGCGCGATAATGGCCGTTATGCAAAAAATCACCAGTACGGCAATGCAAACCAGGAGAAGTTGTGTACCCGTCATATGTTCACCAATATATATTGCTGTGCAACGAGTCAGCGCATTCAGAGCACTGTTGAAAATAACCATTTTCAACAGTAATGGTACGCCCGTTACGGAGCTTGACGCGCAGGTGCGCCGCGCTTGTGCCCTCACGGTGAGCGCCTGCTCCCGCGATGGCCAGAGCATTTTTATGTGGCAGTCTCCAGACGAAGGCGCCTTACGGATGGCGACAGCGATTGTAAGGGACAAACCGTGTCGTTACGCATGCTGTCTTCAAGCGTAGTTTCCTGCGTCACAACGCTTTAAGCCTGCGTCGCAACGGCTGAAGCCCGCTGAATCCACGCCACGTTGCGTCGCATTGCACTTTCGTACAGCGTTAGAGCATGGCCCCTTTTCAAGGGCAAAATGCTCTGGTGAAATTGCCCTGCTGTCGTCGCACTGGGGCGAAAAACCGTGCGGCCAGTACTTTTTTCTGCTCGTTTCATGACCAGGGGGGATCAGAGCAGTCCCAACTTGTGCAGATGTATTTCCAGACAGGCCACGGCCGCTGGTGTGACCCCCGAGATGCGTCCTGCCTGGCCCAGGCTGAGTGGGCGTACCCGGCCAAGTTTTTCCGTCACCTCACGGGAAAGTCCGACTACTGTGGCATAATCCATATCAGGGGGCAAGGCCGTGGACTCGAGCTTGGCCGCGCGTGCCACAAGCTCGCGCTGGCGCACCAGGTAGCCCGCATATTTGATTTCCGTTTGTACGCTCTCGCACGCCGCGGTTCCGGCCAGCAGCATCTCTTGTTCCAGAAAGGCTCCCAGTTCGGCCGCAGGCCCGTCAGGGCAGGCCCGCAACAGGGCCGCGAGCTCGTGCAGGTCCAGCTCCGGCCTGCGCAGCACTTCCGCCAGGGTGCGCCCGGCGGGCAGACTTGCCGCCGTATCCCCAAAAGTCGCAGACTCCGCCGGGGCGTCGGCGCTGCCACCATTATACTTGTCGGATGGAATGCGCTTTTGCTCAAGGGCGGCGCGCAGGCGGGCCGCCGCATCCTGTTTACGGCGGAACGTGTCCCACTGGGCGTCGCTCACGAGGCCCAGATCGCGGCCCAGAGGGGTCAGGCGCGTGTCCGCGTTGTCCTCGCGCAGCAGCAGGCGGTGTTCCGCCCGCGACGTGAACATGCGGTACGGCTCCTGCGTGCCGGCGGTGACAAGATCGTCCACAAGCACGGCCATATAGGCCTCGTCGCGGCCGGGCAGGAAGGGCGGCATATCACGCAGGCGGCAGGAAATGTTCAGGGCCGCCCACAGCCCCTGCGCCGCCGCTTCTTCATAGCCTGATGTGCCGTTGATCTGCCCGGCCAGCCACAGTCCCGGCACGGCCTTGCTTTCAAGGGTGGGCATGAGCTGCACGGGATCGGAAAAATCGTACTCGATGGCATAGCCGGGGCGCAGCATGACGGCGTTTTCCAGGCCGCGCACCGCGTGGACCATGTCCAGCTGCACGTCCAGCGGCAGACTGGTGGGAATGCCGTTGGCATACACCTCGGCGCTGTGGAGACCTTCGGGCTCAAGAAATATCTGGTGGCGTTCCCTGTCGGGGAAGCGGGCGACCTTGTCCTCGATGGAAGGGCAGTAGCGCGCGCCCGTGCCCTTGATGATGCCCGTGAACATGGGCGAACGGTCAAAGCCGCTCCGGATGATTTCGTGCGCGCGTTCATTGGTCCAGGTCACATGGCAGGACACCTGGGGCAATACCGGGCCGGGCCCGTGAAAGCTGAACGCCGGGGGCGGATTGTCCCCCTTTTGTTCCTCCAGCACCGAATAGTCGATGGAGGAGTTCAGCAGCCGTGGCGTGGTGCCGGTTTTCAGGCGGCCAAGCGCGAAGCCAAGGGAGCGCAGGCTGTCTGAAAGGCCGATGGCCGGGGCGTCGCCCAGGCGGCCGCCGGGTATGCTGGTAAGCCCCATATGGATGCGGCCGTCCAGAAAGGTTCCCGTGGTCAGCAGCACGTGACGGGCGGAAAAGCTGAGTCCCTGAGCCGTCCGCACGCCGGTGACGCGGTCGTCCCCGGAGGATATGCCGGTGACGGAATCCTGCCAGATGCGCAGGCCGGGAGTGGAGTACAGGGTTTTCTGCACCACGCGCTGGTAGGCCAGGCGGTCCATCTGGGCGCGGGTGGCGCGTACCGCGGGGCCCTTGCTCATGTTGAGCACGCGAAACTGTATGCCCGCCGCGTCGGCCCACAGACCCATCATGCCGCCCAGCGCGTCGATTTCACGGGTCATGTGCCCTTTTGCCAGACCGCCGATGGCGGGATTGCATGAAAGGTAGCCCAGGCGGTCAAGATTGCCGCTGACAAGCAGCACGCTGTGCCCCATGCGGGCCAGGGCCACGGCGGCTTCGCAACCCGCGTGGCCGCCTCCGGCCACGATACAGTCAAAAATGGCGGTGCTGGTATCAGACATGTGCGGGATTCATAAGTATATGGGTGAAGACCTGGGCATCCCTGATGGTCGCCGTAATGGAAGAACTCTCATTGGGTTGGTGGCAGGTGCTCGCAAGGCAGCTCCACACGGCGGCGGCAAGGCCGCGCTGCCGCAACTGGGCCGCGACGGTGGCTCCGCCGATGCCGAGGGTTCTGGCCTCGACGCCGTAAATGCGGGCGACCGCGGCGCTCAGGGCCGTGACCACAGGGCTGGTTTCGGCCACGCAGGAGGCTGCCTGCCGCTGCACCACGCTGACCTCTATCTGCACGTCGTGGTTTTGCTCCACCTCGGCGGCCAGGGCGCGCACCTTGTCCAGCACGGCCTCCGGGTCAACCTGGGGCAGCAGGCGGCAGTCCACATAAAAAACGTCACTGCCGGGCACGGTGTTGATATTGGGCACGTTGGCCTCGTGTTTGCCGGGCACAAAGGTGGACGTGGGCGGCCTGAACAGGGCGTTGGTATCGCCAAAGGCGGCGTGCAGGCCTCTGTGGCAGGCCAGCGCCATGTCCGCTCCGGCCAGAAAGGCGTTGCGGCCCTTGTGCGGGGTGGAGGCGTGGCACTGGACCCCGGTGGTGCGCACCTTGAGCCAGAGCTGGCCCTTCTCGGCCACTTCTATGACGTCGCCCCGGCGCGATCCCGCATCGGGCACGATATACAGGTCGTCGGCACTGAAAAGTTCGGGAGCGGTTTTGAGGATATGCTCCAGCCCATAGGCGCTGCCTGTTTCTTCGTCGGCCATAAAGACAAGACCCAGACTCAGTTCGGGCGTGATGTCGCGCTGGCGCAGTTCTTCAGCCAGCAGCAGCATGCTTGTGACGGCCTGCTGATTGTCTTCTACGCCGCGACCGTACAGCAGGTCGCCTTCCCGCCGGACCTGCCAGGGGTCGGAGAGCCAGGCGGACAAATCGCCCGGGGGAACAACGTCCATATGGCCGAAAAGCCACAGGGCACGTTTTTTTCTGCCGGGGATGCGGGCCACAAGATTGGGGCGCAGGCCCGAAGACACGCGGGAATCAGGGGCGTCGACACGTAAAATATCTGTTATGCCGCAGGCCTCAAGCCATTGCGTGATGAGCGCGGCCTTGGCCTCTTCGCCGTCGCCGCCGTTGTCCGGCCCAAGGGCAGGGCAGGCGGTAAGGGCGCTTTGCAGGGCCACCACACGGTCTTCACGGCCCGCGAGGCCGCGCAACAGGGCGTCCATATCCTTGTGCATGTGTTCCTCCCCTGACTTCAGAGCCACGTATCATAAACCTGCTCTGGCGTCCGTGCCGTCGCTGTTTCGCCATGAAGGCGCGAGGCGGCCCCAGCATGTCTGCCCCGTGAAACCGCGAGGCCGACATTTGAGCGGCAGCAACCGGGCATCCTCCAGAGCAGACTACCTTTGAGAATGGACATTCTCAAAGGGTATGGCAAGCACGTTACAGAGCTTAACAGCCCAGATACTGAACTTGGATGCTGAACCACGCAGACGCCTGCAAGCGGGCGTCTGCCCGTGCAGCCGTCGGCGCAGCGGCATAAAATTGTTCGGCCCCGTTTATGGCCCGCCGCCATTCAGACTGGCGTACCGGCAGACTGGCCTGCCCGCAGCCCGTCGTGTCAGCAGACTGGCGTACCGGGGCTGAAAGCGCAAGGGGCTGCGCAAGCAGCCCCTTGGGAAAAATCTGCGGAACAACCTGCCCGGTCTGGCTCAAAGAAACGGAAAAACGGCTCCGCGCCGCACGGGCGAACCCGTTGACGGAACAAAAGCCGAAAATCCGATGTCTTCCATCCATGGCCGTATACGGGCAAAACCCGTACCTGGCACACTTCGCCTGCGCGGGCATATCCGCCCCCCGGCCGGGTAAGGAAAAATCCAACGACGTCCGAAGGGGTGACGGCCTGCCTAGCGACCCTTGGCGGCGCGCTTGGACGCCTTGAGGGGGTTGACCTTGGCGCCGGAGCCGGCCTGGGCCTTGATATGGGTGGCAAAATTACAGCGACCGCCGACCCACTTTTTGGAGGGCACGGGGTAGCTTGAGCAGAACTGCTCTTCACCAAATTCGCGCACGCGGTCACAGCCAGTACACTGTTCCACCACCGGCGAAAGAACAAAACCGTTAAGCACCACACCGTCAGCGGTCTTGGTGGCGTTTTCCAGAGGGGTCATAGCAAAACCTCCATGCGCAGAAGCGCCGTATTGCGAAATAGCGGCGGCACAGGGCCGCCGGTTCGGAATGGAGAAATATAGCCGAACTTGAGTCGCTGTCAAGAGGGCGATGGGCGGAATTTCCCGGCGGGAGCCAAAGCCGTCACGCTCAGGGTATTGGCAGGGCCGCGCGCCGTAGTCTATCTGACAGGTTTTGCAGGCGATCAGCCGCGCGAGGGCCGTTTTATGCCAGCCCGGCCACACGGCGCGCAAAATTGCGCACCTGCGTCATTTCACGGCACAGCGCCTCATAGTCAAAGCGGGTGTATTTGCCGTCCATATACAGAATTTCGCCGCCCACCATGGTCATGCGGGTTTCCATACCCGTGGCTGCGTAAACGAGGTGGGAAACAACATTATAGACGGGCTGCATGTTGGGGGCGGTCAGGTCAAGGGCCACGCAGTCCGCGGCCTTGCCCACAGCGAGGCTGCCCAGGCGCTCGTCATGCATGGCGGCGGCTCCGCCCAACGTGCCCATGTCCAACACGGTCTGCGCGGGCAAAAGGGTAGGATCCATGCCCGCGACCTTGTGCAGCAGGGCCGTACGTCCCATTTCGGTAAACATGTTCAGCCGGTTGTTGCTGGCGGCTCCGTCCGTGCCAAGGCCCACGGCCATGCCGCGTTCAAGCATGGCGGGCACGGGGGCCACGCCAGAAGCAAGCTTCATATTGGAGGATGCGTTATGGGCTACCACGGCTTTGCCGGCGGCCAGGGAATCAAGCTCGTCAGGGGTGACGTCGACCACGTGGGCAAGGGTGCACGGGGCGTCCAGCAGGCCCATGCGGTGGCAGTAGGCCACGGGTCTGCTGCCGTGCGTGTGCAGGCATATCTGCGTCTCCTCTGTGGTTTCGGCAAGGTGAAAGTGGAGCGGCAGGGCCAGTTCGCAGGCGAGATCGCGGCAGGCCGACAGTATTTCCGGGGTGGTGGTGTAAACGCTGTGCGGATTGACGGCCACGCGCACCCGTGGGTGGCCGGCGTATTTTTCGGCCAGGGCGCGGGTATTCTCAAGCGCGGCCTCAGGGCCGGAAAAGGCCGCGGAAGGAAAGGCGAACACCACTTCACCCCCCAGGCAGCGCAGCCCGGATTCTTCGGCGGCGGCAAGGGCCGCCTCTTCAAAGATATACATGTCAATGTAGGCCGTGGTGCCCGTGCGCAGCATTTCGGCATGGCCCATGAGGCTGCCCAGGCGCACGATTTCAGGGGTAAGCTTTTGCTCAACAGGAAAGATGCGGTTGTTGAGCCACTCCATCAGGGGCATGTCGTCGGCGAGGCCGCGCAGAAAGGTCATGGCGGCGTGGGTGTGCGCGTTGACAAGCCCCGGCAGCAGCACGCATTGCCCAAGGTCAACCTCCTGCTGCGGCTGCCAGCGGGAGGCCACTTCGTGGCGCGGGCCAATGTCCGCCACAAGGCCGTCAAGTACCGCCATGCTGGCGTTTTCAAGGACAGTACGCTCTTTGTCCTGGGTGACAATGAGAGCGGCGTGAACAAGTGTATGGCAAGGGCGCATGGCAACTCCCGCGACGATGTTTGCAAAAAGATTCTGTATCCCTGTCGGGCCGGTGATGGCAAGGCCGGGCACGCTGCGGAGGAGGAGGATTCAAACAGAAGAGTTGTTTATTTTTATTAAATAATTATAGTATGTTGTGAATGTTTTTTTCTGTATGCCGCGCCTTGCCGGCGGGCAGTCACGTCTTTTACAACAGGGGAGGATCGCCGTTTTGCCGCGCGGGGCGCGGCGGAAAGGCTTGCAAGATTGAACGCCAACGTATATAGAAATTCGCTGGTATTGTGCGCAAATCGGCTTTGAGGCGGCCTTGGGGCTGCCCGGCGGTATGCGTGACGTTCAGGCCAATGACTTTGCTACACCTTTGGAGGTGCGTTTTGTTTGAATCAGTAGCCTACGCCATGGGCACGCCCCAGGCCGGTGCCGGCCCCGCCAGCGGAACCGACATGCTTATGCAGTTCCTTCCCCTCATCGTGATGTTCGTCATCTTCTGGTTTCTGCTCATCCGTCCGCAGCAGAAGCGGGCCAAGGCCCACAAGGCCATGCTGGCCGAACTCAAGCGTGGCGACCATGTGATCACGTCCGCCGGACTGATTGGCCGCATCCTTGAAATCGACGATGAACAGGTGCTGCTTGAAAGCGGAGAGTCCAAACTGCGCGTTACGCGCGGCGCCATTGGCGGCCTTGTGCCCGGTAAGGGCGGCAAGGACGACAGCAAGTAGCATCTCTGGTTTTTTGTCATGTCCGGCCCGTGGGCTGGCCTTTGCCAAGGCCGGCTCAGGGGCTTTTGACCCTTGGAACGGGCGGCATGATCCTGGTGCGCGCTGTGTTAGCGTGCTGTTCCACCGTTGCGGGCTCCCGCCCGGCCCGCGGTTGCAAGGCTTCGGGCGAGTCGTGCCCTTCAGGGCATGCTGTGCTTTAAATCTGTTGTTTGGAAGGTGAGCGATGGGTCTGCGCTGGCGCTTGATCTTGGCTTCGTTGGTATTTTTGATTTCTCTTGTGTACGCGCTGCCCAGCGTGCCCGTTATCGGGCCCGCCCTGGAGCGCGTTTTGCCGTCCAGCAAGATCAATCTCGGTCTTGACCTCAAGGGCGGCATACACCTGACGCTGGGCGTGGACGTGGCCAAGGCCGTGAGCAACTCTCTGGCTCTTGCCGGGCAGGACCTGCGCCGCATGGCCCAGGACGAAAAAATAGTGGTGCTGCGCCCCCGCGTCATGGGCGGCACGGCCCTGGAATTTCTTTTGCCCCGCGCCGATAATGAAGCCAAGCTGCGCGAGATCCTGGCCCGCCACTTTCCCCAGCTGAGCGTGGGCCAGCCCCAGGTGGGCGAAGGCGGGCAGTTGCGCTATGTGGCCCATTTTACGCCGGCCGAAGTCAAAAGGATTGAAGAGCTGTCCCTTGATCAGGCCTTGCGCACCATCCGCAACCGTATCGACCAGTTCGGCGTGGCGGAACCCGATATCCGCAAGCAGGCCGGTAACCGCATCCAGGTGCAGTTGCCCGGCATTTCCGACCCGCGCCGCGCCGTGCAGATCATCGGCCAGACCGCGCACCTTGAATTTCATCTGGTTCGCGAAGATGTGGACCCCGGCAAGGCCGTGCTGCCCCCAGGGGTGGTGGTTCTGCCCATGCTGGAAAAGAACGCCGGTCAGCCCGAGGGGCACATCGCTGTTGAAAAAGACTCGATGCTCACCGGCGAAGACGTTGCCGATGCCCGTCCGGCCTTTGACAACATGAACAAGTCCTACGTGACCATGAGCTTCAACGCCCGTGGCGCGCGCATTTTTGAGCGCGTGACCGGTGAGAGCGTGGGACGCCGCATGGCCATCGTGCTTGACGGCAAGGTCTATTCCGCGCCTGTCATCCGCGAACGCATCGGCGGCGGCAAGGCAAGCATTTCTGGCAGCTTCACCACTGCCGAGGCGCAGGACCTGGCCATCGTGCTGCGCGCGGGCTCGCTGCCCGCCCCGGTTTCCGTGCTGGAAGAGCGCAGCGTCGGCCCCTCCCTCGGGCAGGAGGCCATTGACAGCGGCGTGCGCGCCGCCGTTGTGGGCGCGGCTGCCGTAGTGGTTTTCATCGGGTTTTATTACGGTCTCAGCGGCCTTATCGCCAACCTCATGCTCTGTTTCACCATGCTCATCGTTATGGCGGGCATGGGCGCTTTTGGCGCTACCCTGACCCTGCCGGGCATCGCGGGCATCGTGCTGACCATCGGCATGGCGGTGGACGCCAACGTGCTGATCTATGAACGAATACGTGAAGAACTGCGCCTGGGCCTCACGCCGCTGGCATCGGTACGGGCAGGCTTTGACAGGGCCATGGTCTCCATTACGGACGCCAACCTCACGTCCATCATTGTTACAGTCATTCTGTACCAGTTCGGCACTGGGCCCATCAGAGGCTTCGCGGTAACCCTGGGGCTGGGCATTGTTGCCTCCATGTTTACGGCCATCTTTGTTTCGCGGGCCATTTTTGAAGAATGGGCGCGCCATTGCGGTCCCAAGGGTCTGAGCATCTAGCGCGCCGGGAGGCTGTCATGAGTTTTACCTTTATCAAACACGACACCAATATTGACTTCATAGGCAAGCGCTTTTGGGTCTACGGAGCCTCTGCCCTGCTTATCCTGATCGGCATTATTTCCGCCGTATGGGGCAATGGCCTCAAGATGGGCATCGACTTCGCGGGCGGCGTCATCGTGCAGGTGCAGTTTCAGGAACCGGTCGCCGACGAAGCCCTGAAAAAGGGCCTGGATATTCCGGCCCTGCCCGGCATCACCACCCAGCGCTTCGGCGAGGGCGGACGTGACTATCTGCTGCGTTTCAGCAGCGCTGAAAACGCCGACGCAACACATTTGCGCACCACGGTGATGGAAGCCATGGCGGCCACCTTTCCCGGCAATACCGCTGAAATCGTGCGCCTCGAGATCGTGGGCCCCAAGGTGGGCGCAGACCTGACCAACAAGGCCCTCAGCGCGCTGTACTATGCCATTCTGCTCATTGCGGTGTACATCTCCGGTCGTTTCGAACAGCGCTGGATGGCTGGCGCCATCATGGCGGCGGCCCTTTGGGGCGGCATTTATGTGGCCGGTCTTACGGGCCTTAGCATGGGCTGGCTTGTGATGCTGGCTCTGGGCATAACCATGCTGGTATGCTTTGTGTTGCGCCTCAACTTCGCCCTGGGGGCCGTTGTGGGGCTGCTGCACGACGTTGCCATAACTGTGGGCCTGCTTTCGTTGATGAATGTTGAAATCGACCTCAACGTCATGGCGGCCCTGATGACCCTGGTGGGCTTTTCGCTCAACGACACCATCATCATCTATGACCGCCTGCGCGAAAATCTGCGGGCCACGCCCAATCTGGACATGGCGCACCTGATCAACAAGAGCGTCAACCAGACCCTTTCGCGCACCATCCTGACCAGCGGCACGACCCTGCTGTCCACCCTGGCCCTCTATTTCCTCGGTGGCGGCGTCATTCACGATTTCGCCCTTACCATGCTTATCGGCGTGGTCATAGGTACGGCCTCCTCCATCTATGTTTCTTCCGCCATTCTGCTGGCTCTGGGCGACACGGATTTTTACGTCCGTCTTGTGCAGAAAAAAGACCAGTACGAAAGGCCCGGCGAACACGGCATGGTGTAAGGCCGCAATTCGTAAAGGTTTTTGATCGACAGACAGAATCCCCGCACCAGATGGTGCGGGGATTCCGCGTTTTTCGGGCGGGTGCGGGGATGGGAGGCCAAAGCGATGGCGCGGTGAAATGCTTTGTGGGGGAGGGACCCTTTTAAAAAAGGGCCTCCTCCCCCACGCCCCCACCCCCTAAAATTTTTTATTGTGGTTGATTGCGTGAGCCAGAGGCAGCGCCTTCCTGCATCACACAGTTCAAGGGCTATCTGCCTGGGTGTGGGCAAGCGAAGAGGCGAGTCGCGGGCGGCACGCTGGCGCACCGGCAGAGTAGTCACCGGCAGATCAGTAACTGGCAGAGCGGCGCACAGGATTAAGCAGTACACCCGGCAAGCGGCGTATTCAGCCCACAAGATAGAGCATTTACACTTTTTCAAAGTGTAAATGCTCTAACGCTGCACGAAAGTGCGGCGCGCCACAACGTGGCGTGGATTCAGCCGAGCTTTAGCCTTTGTGACGCAGGAAGCTACGGCTAAAGCAACGGCTGCCGCAAAGACAGCATTGATTATCCGTAAGCGGTAAAGCCCCGCTAACGGCTACCGCAAATCGCATTTTTCGGCTGAATGAAAACTTTGAAATGTGAAGCATTTCAAAGTTAATCTGCTCTGGAGCGGCACGTGGGGATCGTGAGGGCGCAAAAAAAGGCCGCAATTGCTTGCGGCCTTGAATCGTCAGCTAGCGGCTGGACTACCAGCGGCGGGGAGCGGGACGCTTTTCTTCAGCCTGATTGACGCGCAGGGCGCGGCCTTCAAATTCCACACCGTTAAGGGCGGAAATGGCGTTACGGGCGTCGTCTTCATTCATTTCCACAAAGCCAAAGCCACGGGCGCGGCCGGTTTCGCGGTCAGAGATGAGCTTAACGGACAGGGGCTCGCCATGAGCGGAAAAGAGATCACGAACGCTGTCTTCGGTAGCGGACCAGGGCAGGTTGCCCACGTAGATGGAAATAGCCATTTGAGACTCCATTTTTGTTGTTCTGGGTGCAGACTTTCCGCTGGAAGCCTTACCCACGTAAGTCTCTGGCAAAAAAAAATACTGGACCCAATCAGTGAGAGCACTCTACGAGGGTCGGAAAAGACTGTCAAGAGAAATGCGCGGTATGCAACTCTGCAAAATTGGTCAGAATCCTTGCCTGGCATGGCAGGAGGCTGTAAAACCCGCAATTCTGTAGGTTTTACTCTTTGTACGCCTCAATAGTCAGGCTCACTACATAGTCTGCAAGTTTTTTGCCGTGGGGCAGGTTTTTTGCAATTTCTGCGTACAGCGGGTCATTCCAGTCCTGCATGCTCTGCACATAGTCGGGGTTGGGGCGCAGCGCAAAACGGGAAAATCCGGTTTTTTCCACAATGGCCCTGGTTTGCTCAACCAGAATGGCTCCGCCCACGCAACCCACCAGAGCCGCGGCCATCGTGCGGATGTTTTCCGGCAGCGGCTTGAGGAGGGCAAGGTCTGACACCGCAGCCTTGCCGCCGGGTTTCAGGACGCGAAAAATCTCTCGCCACACCTGTTCTTTGTCGGGCGAAAGATTGATGACGCAGTTGGACAGAACCACATCAACGCTGTTGTCGGCAACAGGCAGATGCTCGATTTCTCCCAGGCGGAATTCCACGTTCTCGAGCCCGGTGAGCTGGCTGTATGACGCAATGTTTTTTCGCGCCCTGTCGAGCATCTCGGGCGTCATGTCCACGCCGATGACGTGCCCGCTTGCGGTCACCTTTTCACCAGCCTGAAAAGCGTCAAAGCCGCCGCCGCTGCCAAGGTCAAGAACGGTCTGGCCGGGCATGAGCGCGGCCATGGCTACAGGATTGCCGCACGAAAGGCCCATGTTGGCGCCCTCGGGCAAACGTGCAAGGGTCGCGGCATCGTAACCCAGCGTTTGCGCCAGCCTGGTGGGGTCGGCAACATTGCCGCGCTGGCCGCAACAGCAGGAACGCTGCTGCCCCGTGGCTATGGCCGCATAGCCGGAACGAACGGTTTCCCTGACGTGCTGGTCGCTTGTGGGTGTGCTGGAGTGCTTCATGCTGTTCTCTTTATTTTAATATTTCAAATATAGTTGAATTGTTGTGATAAAAAAATTACTTGCAGCAGCGCACGGGCAGCACCGCTGCCGACACCGTGCTTTGGGCCCGGAACCGCTCGCACTGTTCGGGATGGCCCGCGCAGCACTCTTCAGTAAGATAGGCGATGGTTTCCAGCATCAGGGGGATGTTGGCCCTGTAGCGCAGAAAGCGCCCCTCTTTTTCCACCGTGATAAGGCCGGTGCGCAAAAGCCCCTTGAGGTGGAATGAAAGGTTGGTGCCGGGGATTTGCAGGTGTTTGGCTATTTCTCCCGCCACCAGCCCGTCAGGAGCAAAGCGTACAAGCAGCCGAAAGAGTTGTAGGCGCACGGGCGAAGACAGGGCTTCAAAGAGTGTGCTGGCGTGGGTGACTTCCATAGATCAATATTTCAACTTCTTTTGAAATATGTCAATGGGCTTGTCGCAGGGGGGATCACTGCGGGGCAGTGCAACGTAAAGCTGCAAGCGCGGATTGCCCGCGCTGTTACGCCCTTGGCGGCGGGTGGGCCATCCTTGAAAATAGAGCAGTTAACGAATGAAATGAGTTAACTGCTCTGCAAGGATTTTCCTGAAAATCCTTGCCACGAAATGCGAGAAGGCAGGCTTTTGCCTGCCGTAAGCGAGCATTTCAAGTGTTAAATGCTCTAGCTGTTGCGGAGGTGCGGAGCTTTTGTCGTTACGTCCGTTGCCTGCGCAAAAGAAAGCAGCAGTGAACGGCGGCAGCGGCGGCAAAGGCGGTAATAAGCGCTCCCAGCATGTCCAGAGGGTAATGCACGCCAAGATATATTCTTGCCCAGGCCGTCGCCAGACCCAGCAGCAGGAGCACTGCGCCCAGGGCGCGTTCCTTGGGGCAAAAGAGCAGAGCAGCGGCCAATGAAAACAGAAAGGTGCCGTGAAAGCTGGGGAAGGATGCTGTGGGAGCGTGGTCAATCAAGGTGTGCCCGAGGTCAATAACAAAGGGCCGGGGAGTATAATGGATTTTCCTGATGGCGTAGGCCGCGGCCATGGCCAGGGACACTGACAGCAGGAGACGCATGGCGACGGCTTTTTCAGATTTTCGCCGTACCAGTACGTAGAGCGCCGCGAGCACCGCGAGAGCTATGGGCAATTCAGCCAGAAGGCGGGCAATGGCAATGAGAGCAACAGGTGAAGATTCATCGGCGTTCAGCGTCAGAAAAAGTTCGTGATTCAGGGACTGCATGGCTGTTCTTTCGTGGTGGTGTTTTATATGTGGAAGGCCGCCTGATGGCGGTTTTTCTGGTGCAACAGGGGCATGCCTTGCCCGCTGGCGGCAGGTGGCGCGGAGGCGTGGAGCCTGCAAATTTTTTCAAAGGCAAAATGCTTTAAATGCAAAGTCCGCCAAGGCGTGTTGTGCCTCGGCGGACTCTACTGATTGTCTTGGTGGGCCCACCAGGATTCGAACCTGGGACAGGCCGGTTATGAGCCGGAGGCTCTACCAACTGAGCTATAGGCCCCAAGGAGTGGAACTATAGACGCAAGTTGTGTGTCGGTCAAGTCAACAAGGCAGAACTGCCGGATTTTCATAACATTGCCGCCGGACTAGAGCAGACGGACTTTGAAATGCTTCACCTTTCCAAGTTGTCACTACATGGCGTTGCCGGTTTCAAGCAGGGCGATCTGTTCGTCCATGGCTTTTTTCAGCGGCAGGGGCAGGCCCATGATGTCCACATTGAGGAAGCCCCGCACGATGGTGGATGCCGCTTCATCTTCATCCAGACCACGCGCCATGAGGTATTCAATTTCTTCCTGGGCGATCTTGCCGACGGCTGCTTCATGCGACAGTTCCACTCCGTCCTGGTTGCTGTCGAGTTCGGGTATGGCGTGGATGCGCCCCCCGCCCAGTATGAGCCCTTTGCATTCAAGGTGCCCTCTGGCGGGCGCTGCGGAAGCGCCGATGAAGCCCCGGTTGATGATGGTGCCCCCCGTGGTGAGGGTGCGCGAGATGACCTCGCCGCGCGTGTCGGGGGCGTTGAGTTCGATGCGGTTGCCGCAGTCCACATGGGAGCCTGTGGGGGCGACGATGACGGAGTTGAAGCGGGCCACAGCGCCCTGACCCTGCAGCTTCATGGTGGGGTACATCTGCAGATCGGCCACAGGCTTGAGCAGGATGTAATTGTTCTGAAACTCGCCCCCGGCTTCCACAATGCCCGCCGAACGGGGACGCACCGTGGTGCTTGTGCCCCAGTTGTGGATCATAGTGAAGGTGAGCTTGCCGCCCTTTTCCACATAGTATTCGGTAATGCCGAGGTGGGCGGTGTCATTGGCGTCGTGGGCCGTGGCGCACCCGCCAAGGATGTGCAGCTCAGCGCCTTCTTCAACAATCACGATGTTGTGGATGCTCTGGCCCGCGCCGTGCCCCTTGATGAACATGCAGGACTGCACAGGCTGGCTGATTCTGGCCCCTTTGCGGGCGCGGACAAAATAGCCGCCATTGCAGTGTTCGCGCGTGAGCCGGGTGAATTCGTCCTTGTCAGGATCAAGCAGCTTCCAGAAATACTGGGGCAGGCCGTCGAATTTTTTCAGCGCGGTGCGGATGTCCATAAGGTCAAGACCTTCATGACTGGTCTGGCAGTGAACACCCGCATGGTTGAGTTGCATGAACGCGCCGCTGACGGAGCGGTCGTTGACGTCAATGCCTGCCAGAACAAGGCGTTCCCTGTCTTCAGCGGGCAGGCTGGCGAGGTCTTCGATGGGGGCGGCGCTTTCGTTGCCGCTGAAGCTGTATCGGGAAAGATTTACATTGCTCATTTGAGGGGAGCCTCCGCAATTTGACCAGACATGTCGCCAGCCAGGCAGCGCAGGCATTCCTGGTAACCGTGTTTGGCAATGTGCTCCAGAATTTCACGCGGCCCGGCTTCACAGCACAGTTTGCCGTTGTACATGACCTGGCCCCTGTGAGCGTTGACGTACTCCAGAATGTGCCCTGTGTGGGTAATGATGAGGCCGCTTGTACAGCGCGCCTTTTCACGCTGCCGCAGCGTGGCGCAACATCGATCCGGCATGCCGTCAAGCAGGTTGCGCACGGTCTGGCCCACGAGGGTCATGTTTTCAAGGTCCACGCCCGATTCCGGCTCGTCGAAAAGCAGCAGGTCGGGCTGCTGGGCCATGAGTTGCAGGAGTTCAGACCGCTTGATTTCGCCGCCTGAAAACCCCGCGTTGACGTCGCGGTCCAGAAATTTGTCAAAATGCACTTTGCGGGCCATGGCCGAAATATCCATCTTTCGTCCGCGTCCGCACAGTTCCACCAGTTTGCCCGTGGGCAGTCCGTGGATGGTGGGCGGCCGCTGGAAGGACATGCCAAGGCCAAGGCGCGCCCTCTCGTACATGGGGGCATGGGTTATGTCCGTATCCTTGAAAATAATCTGCCCCTGGGTGACGGTATAGCCTGAAACGCCCATAAGCGTCATAAGCAGGGTAGTCTTGCCGGAACCGTTGGGGCCAAAGAGGATGAATGTTTCGCCGGGTTTTATGTGAAGGTCTATGCCCTTGAGCACGGGCGTGCCCTTGACCTCCACATGCAGGTCATGAATTTCAAGCATCGCTGTCTCCGGTTTCTCCAAGATATTCCATCACATCGTAATGCACATGATCCAGAATGTGGGTCAGCCTGGAGACGCACTCGTCTCCCACGGCCTTGGCCAGCAGATCCACGATAAAGGCAGCTCGTTTGGCATTGACCAGGGCGTCGTAGCCCGGATCCGCACTGTAGGGTATGGCGCTGACGGCGTCACTGAAGTTTTGAAGCATTTCCCGGCTGAGGTTTTTGATGGGTTCGGGTTCGTCATTAATATAGGCGATATCGTCCCGCAGCTCCAGCATCACCGGCTTGCCGTGCATATAAGCGATGCACACTTTCATGGTATTCCCCTTGGTTTTGCAGATGCCGCATAGTGGCAAACTTGCAAGCCTGTGTCCAGTGGGGGCGGCGGTGGAACAGGGTCGGGGCCCGCGGCCGCCCTTGCGGTACAATACGCTACTGGGTATCATAAAAAAGAGTGTATGGAGGTAGCCATGTATGTGATTACCGGTGGCGCGGGTTTTTTGGGCAGCGCTCTTTTGTGGCAACTCAACTGCATGAATATTGAAGATATTGTGATTGTCGACAACCTGGCCAGAAGCGACAAGTGGCGCAACCTGGTCAAGCGCCGTTATGTGGACTATCTGCACAGGGATCGGTTTTTCGATCTCATGAAGCGCGACGCCCTGCCCTGGGAGGTCAGCGCCGTGGTGCATCTTGGCGCGTGTTCCGCCACCACGGAAAAGGACGCGGATTTTCTGATGGAAAACAACTTCCACTACAGCCGCGACCTCTGCCGTTATACCCTGGATAAGGGGGCCCGCTTCATCAACGCCAGTTCCGCAGCCACCTACGGCGACGGATCGCTGGGGTTCAGCGACGACGAGATTCTTGTGCCGCGTTTGCGGCCTTTGAATATGTACGGCTACTCCAAGCAGCTTTTCGACCTCTGGCTCTTGCGCGAAGGCTTGCAGAACGAAGTGGTCAGCCTGAAGTTCTTTAATGTTTACGGCCCCAACGAGTACCACAAGGGCGATATGCAGAGCGTGGCCGCCAAGGCCCACAGGCAGATCAGAAAAGAGGGCAGCCTGAACCTGTTCAAATCGGACAGGCCGGACATGGCTGACGGCGAGCAGAGCCGCGACTTTGTCTATGTCAAAGACTGCACGGCCCTTATGGCCTGGTTGCTGGAGCGCAACGACGTTTGCGGCATCCACAACGTGGGCACTGGCACGGCCCGCAGCTTCAACGAACTGGCCCAGGCCGTGTTTGCCGCTCTTGAGCTGCCATGCCGCATCAACTATGTGGACATGCCCGAAACGCTGAAGGGGCGCTACCAGCACTATACCGAAGCCGCCATGGGCTGGCTTGAGCGCGTGGACTGCCCGCTTGCCTTTACGCCGCTTGAAGAGGGCGTTGCCGACTACGTTTGCGGCTATCTGGAGAATGAAGACCCCTATCTGTAGTGGGTCGACAGTTTTTTCGCGCCGGATTTGGCAGGTACTTTCGCGCCGAATTTTTTACGGGAGCGGGCTTTTCATGGCCGCCCCGAACCGCATTACTTTCGACAACCGACGGCTCAAGGGCCAATGCAGGAAGCCCAGCGGGCCGCTCTGTGATTTCAGCAAGCATGGCGAACCCTTGAGCCATTGTGCAGAAAAAGCCCGGCACGTGTGAACGTGCCGGGCTTTTGAACATTCGTGGACAGCGTTTGGGCATGTGACTTTTTCCAAAGTCAAAATGTTCTGAACCATCGCTTATATCAGAAAACCCTTTGTATTACACTATACTATAGTAAAAGTTTTAGAGCATTTTCACTTTGAAATTGCTCTGGCGACTGCGTGAGCAGGCGCCCGCAGCGAAGGCGTAAGCGCAGCTTCAGCCGTTGCTTTAGCCGTTGTGACGCAGGCTTCAGCCGTTGCGACGCAGGAAGCTACGGATAAAGACAGCCTGAGTAACTACACAATTCACTCCATACAATCGCTGTCGCCATTCGTAAGGCTCGCAGACTCGCCAACGACTGCCGCGAAGCTACGGATAAAGACGGCAATGAGTTACGCAAAAATCTTACTCAAAGAGTCGCTGTCGTTATCCGTAAGCCCTGCGGGCAACGGCTGCCGCGAAGACAGCGCCGCTATTTATTTGCGCTGTTAAGCGCCGAAGCATGCGTGTCTTAAACTTTGAGAATGTCCATTCTCAAAGTTAATCTGGTCTAGGGGGTGGGGGCGTGGGGGAGGAGACCCTTTTACAAAAGGGTCCCTCCCCCACAAAGCATTTCAAAGTAAAACTACTTTACTCTTCCGTATCTTCCTCTGGCGTGGCGTCCCGCGGGGTTTCGCCGTCCAGGCCCAGGCGGGCCAGCCGTGCGGCCTCCTGCTTGCGTTCGCGCGTGCCCAGGGGTTTGCGCGATTCAAAGTCCTGACTGCGTTCCTGCTGGCGGGCAAAAACCAGAAATCCCGTATGCGCGTTCATGCGGTCTTCGGGCCGCAGGCGGTCAGCCACGGGCTTCCAGCGGCGGATGAGAATCTCGCAGACTTCCACATCCGCAAAGGGGCCGCGCTCAAGGCCGAGCAAAAGCTTGCTGACCTGATCCACCGTGGGCAGCAGAAAGCCGAAGCTTGCGCCGGGGCGCACGGCCGCCACCGCGTGGTCAAGATATTCCCAGGGGGTGCGCACGTCCAGAAAGAGGGCGTCCGCGCCTGTGACGGCAAAGCCTTGGGCCACGTCGCGGTTGTGCAGCTCAACGTTGTCTCCCACGCCCGCCCATTCAAGGTTCTTGCGGGCCAGAGCCATGAATTCCTCGCGGGCCTCATGGCTGACAACGCGCCCGGTGGGGCCGCAGAACCATGAAAGGCCCGTGGTCAGGCCGCCGGAACCACACCCGGCCTCAATGATGGTGCGGCCGGGGCCAGCGCCAAGACGCAGGCAGATGTAGGCGATATCCTTGGGATATATGATCTGCGTCTGACGTTTGAGGGTCTTGAGGCGGTCGTAAAGGGTGGCTTCCATTACCTGTATGGGCACCTGCTGATTGGTGTAAACCACACTGCCGAAATCGCAGCGGGTCACATCAGAGGCCAACAGGGTGCCGTCGTTGCTGTGCCAGTTCTGGTCTTCGACCAGGCGTTTGGTGTAGCGGCGGCCCTTGGGCGTCACGTAAACAACAAGAGAACCATAGGGAATCATGCATTTCCTTTGTGTTGCGGCGTTGGGCGCGTAAAGTCGCGGAAGGGGCCGGTTGTCCGGCCCCTGGAAGCTGAGAACGCAGGGAAACGCTGATTTATTCCGTTTGGCGGCGTTGCTTCACTTTTTTTGAAACAGTCGAGGACGGAAGAGTCCACTCCTGCTTCAAAAAAAGATCGCGCCTTGCCAAACGAAACAACCGCGCGTTTCCAGGAGGCTCTTTAATCAGTGTTTTCATAGAAAAAAATCAGAACATCTGGCGCATAAGGTCTTCGCCGCCCTGTGAGGTGTCCACCACGCTGTCGTCCTCGGTGGAGGCGGCCGTGGCCGAAGCGCCCTCTATGGGCATGTCGGAGCGGAAGGCGAGGCCGTCCTTCATGACAATACCCTCCGGCATGACGAAATCGTCGGCAGGATAGCGGTCTTCCACTTCCACGCGATAGGCGCGGAAGATGGGGGCGGCGGTGCGTCCGCCCTGTTCAAGGCGGCCCAGGCTCTGCAACTGGTCGTAGCCCACGTAGATGCCCGTGACCAGATGGGGAGAAAAGCCCACAAACCAGGCATCGTGCTCTTCGTTGGTGGTGCCGGTTTTTCCGGCGATATTGTACCCCGGAACCTTGGCGCGGCTGCCAGTGCCCGCGTTGACCACCTGCTTGAGCAGGGTAGCCATCATAAAGGCGTTTTGCGGGGTGAGGGCCTGCCATTGCTCCACATCCTGCCGGTAGAGCACGCGGCCCTTGGGATCGGCGATGGAGGTGATGATGCGTGGGCGCACGCCCAGGCCCTTGTTGGCGAAGGCCGCGTATGCCTGGGTGAGGTTGAGGGGCGAAACCGCCACAGCGCCCAGGCTGACCGAAAGTTCCTGCGGGAAGTGGGGTTCAAGCCCCAGAGCCTTGGCCCGCTGGATGACGTTGGCAATGCCCACCTGCTGGGCTATGCGCACCGTGCACGTATTGCGCGACAGCGCCAGCGCGGTATGCAGGGGCAGTTCGCCCTTGTAGTTCTTTTCGTAGTTGGAAGGCCGCCATACCTCGTTGGTATAGGGGTTCACATACACAAAGGGCGCGTCCAGCACTGTTGAGAGCGCGGTGAAGCCCATGTCCAGCGCCGTGGAATAGACCACCGGCTTGAAACTGGAACCGGGCTGGCGACGGGCCTGGGTTGCGCGGTTGAAATGGCTGTCGCCGAACTGGTAGCCGCCGATAAGGGCCACCACGTCGCCGTTTTCAGCCTCCACCGAGGCAATGGCGCCCTGCACCGCCGGTTCCTGCTGCAAGAGCAGGGCAATGGGCGTGCCTTTTTTGGCAGTGCCGGGGTCAAAGGGCTGGGTTTTCTTTTCCTTGCGGCCCTTGGCTCCTGTTTCCACAATAGTGGTTTCAGCGGCGGACACCCAGATGAGGTCGCCAGGGCTGAGCACCTGTTTGGCATCCTTGACGGCAGGAGCATAAATGCCCGCCACCTTGGGATTGGGCTTACGCGCCCAGGACATGTCGGCCACCGGGATGACGCCCGTATACCCCTGGCCAAGGCTCACGCGCGCTTCCTTGGCTTCCACCTGGGTCACGACGGCCTTGACCCAGCTGTCGCCAGCGAGATCCAGCGGACTGAAGCTCTTCTGGGCAAGAAAGCTCTTCTGCTTTTCCGCATCCAGCTTTTCCAGAGGGCCACGCCAGCCCTGGCGTTTGTCCAGTTCTTCGAGGCCCTGCCGCAGCGCGGCTCCTGCCGCGTACTGATGGACCGGCTCCATGGCTGTATGCACGGTAAGACCGGCTTCGTACACGTAATCCGCGCCGGTTTTGTCGGTTTCTATGCCAAGGGCCCTGAGGTTCTGTTCCGTAAAAAATTCTATGAGCAGGCGGCGGGCTTCTTCAAGGTACCACTGGGCCGCGCCGCCCATGCCCTCGGGCATGCTCCAGTAAACCAGAGGCTCGGCTGCGGCTTTTTCGTATTCCTCATTGGTGATCCATTTGAGGTCGCGCAAACGGCCAAGCACGTACATTTGCCGGCTCTTGGCCTCTTCTGGCCGCCGGAAAGGGTTGTATGTGCTGGGAGCCTTGGGCAGCCCGGCGATAACGGCGCTTTCAGCCAGCGTGATGTCCGAGGCGTGCTTGCCAAAGTAGGTGCGCGCGGCGGCCTCCACGCCATAGGCGTGTTCACCGAGGTATATCTGGTTGAGATAGATGGTGAGGATCTGGTCCTTGGTATAGGTCTTTTCCAGATCATAGGCCAGAATGGCCTCTTTCATCTTGCGGGTATAGCTGCGTTCGGAGGTCAGCAAAAGCTGCTTGATAAGCTGCTGGGTGATGGTGCTGCCGCCCTCGCCCTGGCGTCCCTTGCGAAAATTGTTGATGGCCGCGCGCAGGATGGCCGTGGGGTCCACGCCCATATGGCGGTAGAACGCGTCGTCTTCAGCGGCCAGAAAGGCCATGGGCAGATAACGCGACATCTCTTTGAGGCCGATGACGTAACGCTTTTCATGAAAAAGCGTGCCCAGTGTAGAGCCGTCGCGGGCCAGAATGACCGTGGCCTGAGGCTGCTTGTACTCTGCTATGCGGTTAATGTCCGGAAGGTCGCGCGAGGCCCAGTAAAAGAGCATGACCACGCCGCTTCCGCCAAGAATGCCGCAAACCAGTATAATGCCAATCAGCCAGAGAGTGATTTTTTTCCACGACAGACGAATTTTCATGGCAGGGCGATACCGTTTTTTTGCTTCGGCGTAAAGTGCGCGTCCAAAGCGCCGGGTGCGGCGGGCTGCGAAATGTGCGGACGGGGGCTGTACGCCTGAAATGGTGGATGAGGACGCATTTTACAAACAAACAATTGTAAATTGCAGATATGCTGGTTTGTCGAGCAAGCTCTTTTGAAATTGCTCAGGCCGCGCAAACCGCTCTTGCCGTGAAGACGCGGCACAGTGTCCGGGCCGCGCGCGGTTTGTCCGTGCTGTTGCGCGCCGAGCGGGCATATCATAACGGCATATCGTAACGAGCGGACCGTGCGGATATATGGTAGCGCGCGCCGTGCCCTTTGCGAAGTGTATTTTTACGGCAGTTCGCGCCAAAAATAAAAAGCGGAAGGTTTCCCTTCCGCTTTTTTCCGAAATGTAACGGCTCGGACTACACGCAGCCGGTGGGCTTGGGCAGACCGGCCATTTTGCATGCGCCTTTGCCGGGGCCGGAGGGGAACAGTTCGTAAACTTCCTTCAGCTTGTACCCGGTGTTCTTGGACAGAATGCGGACCATGGGGGCGATGCCGTTCTTCTTGTAGTAATCCTGCAGGAAGTCAAGAATCTTCTGATGGTCGGCGGTGATTTCAGAGATGCCTTCGGATTCTTTCACATAATCCATCCATTCGGGGCACCAGTCGTCAAAACGCAGAAGGAAGCCGTCTTCGTCAACTTCAAAGCTTTTACCTTTATAGGTGATCTCAGCCATGCGTGTGTCCTCCTTGGACAGATAGTACTCAACCTCGCCGGAGCAAGATACTCCTGGCGCAGCCAACCGGGGTTTCCCGGCCGAATTCCTCCGATGGGGCGCGAAAGCGTAATGCAATCACAACGAATGCCTTTATGCCATAAAAAAAATTTGATGGCAAGCCCTGGCACGTTTTTTTGGTCTGCCCCACCGATCTGGTCAAATTTTTTCCTTATTTATTTCACCGATATAATCGAATCCCGATCGCTCGGCTCAACCATCTTGACGGATGCAATACAGCACTCGGCCGAGCTTTGCAACTTCTTCCATAAGCGTGTCTTCCGCAGCTTTACTGTTAAGATCACGCACTCGTATGAAAAGGTGACGATTGCCATCGGCGTTGCACACGGTAAGCACCGACAGCAGGCGGGCGTTGTGGGCGCGCAGCAGGTCAAAGACGGGGCGCGCCGTGCCCGGCTGGTCGGGCAGCTCTATGGCGAACTGGAGGCCGCCAAGGCGCGCGCCGGTGATGTCCACCAGAGCCTTGAAAACGTCGTGGTCAGAAATGATGCCAACCAGCTTGCCGTTTTCTTCCACCACCGGCAGCCCGCCGACCTTGTGGTCAAGCATGAGCAGGGCGGCCTGTTCCACCGTGTCGGAAGGTTTGACGGTCAGGGGGTTAGGGGTCATAATGTTTTTGACCTTCAATTCGGCCAGCAGGTAGTGCATTTCATACATGTCGAGCGTGGTGGCCTTGGAGGGGGAGGCGTCGCGCACATCACGGTCGGAGATAATGCCAACGACACGTCCTGCATCGTCAAGAACGGGCAAACGGCGGACGTGATGGTCCTTCATGAGTTTGCCAACCTTGAGCAGAGACGTCTCCGGGGTGACGCTGACAACATCGGTGGTCATCCAGTTCTGAACAGGCATGCTTCCCTCCGGCTTTTCGATGCGGTTTGATTGGTTCTGCGGCCACCGGGCACAGCGGCCTTTTTTTGATTATACAACAACAAACGGATGCTGCACAAGTGTGCGCCTGGGGGATTTCCGGCGCGTCTGTCGGCGGCATATGGGGACGTATGGAAGTTTATCTGGATTGCGGCGGCGGCATCAGCGGCGACATGACGCTGGCGGCCCTGGCCCATCTTGGCGTGGATTTCGCCCCTCTGACGGCGGCTCTGGAAAAAGCGGGCGTGCCTTGTGAGCTTGAAGTACGCGAAGAGGTCAGGGCGGCCGGCCCTGGCCGTTGTGCTGATGTGCGTTGGCGGCATGAAGGGCAGCCATTGCGCCACCCGGCGGACATTGCCGCCATCTTCAACGCGGTGGATCTGCCCGCCGCGGTGCGCCAGCGCGCCTTGTCCGTGCTGGACGCCCTGACCATGGCCGAGGCGCACGCCCATCAGATAGCGCCTGAAAAGGTGCATTTTCATGAAGTGGGCGCAGTGGACACCCTGGTGGACATCCTTGGCGTGTGCTATGGCCTGGAGCAGCTTGGGGCGCGCCGGATCACGGCTTCATCCCTGCCCTGGTTTTCGGGCAGCATAGACTGCGCACACGGGCGTATTCCCCTGCCCGCGCCCGCCACGGCCTGGCTTTTGCGCGACAAACCCGTGTACGCCACCGATGCGCGCGAGGAGCTGATCACCCCCACCGGTGCGGCGTTGCTGCATGCCCTGACCGACGAATTTACCGGGGCTCCCAGTGGCACCCTCAGGGCTATGGGCACGGGCTATGGTTCACGTCCGGCCGCGTCGGGCCTGCGGGTCTGGCTGCTGGAGGCGGCCCCCCAGGCAGACCATGCCCGTGGCGGGCGTGAACTGGTCAGCCAGCTTGAAACCCATATTGATCACCTCACAGGCGAAGAGCTTGGTCAGGCCCTCACGGCTCTGGCCGACATGCCCGAAGTGCTGGATGTGCTGTGGCTGCCGGGTACGGGCAAGAAAAACCGTCCTTCGGGTTTGCTGCGCGTACTGTGCCTTGTGGGAAACGAAGACGCGGCCAGCCGCGCCATGGTGCGGCACACCCACACTCTGGGGCTGCGCTGTCAGCGTATGGAGCGTCTGGTGCTGCCGCGCAGGGCTGTGACGGCCAGAGTGGCGGGACGGGATATGCCAGCCAAGCTGTACGTGGTCGAGGGGCGCGGGTATGTACGCCCCGAAGCCGAAGCCCTGGGGCGGGCCGCGCATGAGGATGGCCTTGGGACTCCTGCGCTGCGTCTGGCTGCCAACCCCGAAAACTGCCCGGAGATTTAAAGAAACCAGACCAGATTAGCTTTGAAATGCTTCGCATTTCAATTTGTCATTCTGCCTGGAAATGCGATTGGCGGTAGCCGTTAGCGGGTCTTTACCGCTTACGGATAACCAATGCTGTCTTTGCGGCAGCCATTGCTTTATCCGTAGCTTCCTGCGTCGCAACGGCTGAAGCCTGCATCGTAACGGCCAAAGCTCGGCAGAATCCACGCCAGGTTGTGGCGCGCTGCACTCGCGTACAGCGTTAGAGCATTTTAACTTGTTTCAAAATTAAGATGCCCTGGTAAAAAAAGAGTAATAGTTTCAGCCTGAAGACGGGTAATATGCAAAGACCTCTTGCGTCCGGGAACGCATAGGCATATGGAAGCTCAGGGCTGTGTGCCCTTTAAGGAGGATACCATTATGACCATGCAAAATCTCTGGCGGCCTTTGGGGTTGTGCACCCTTGCCGCTGCCCTGTGGATCGGGGCTCCGGTTCAGGCAAACGCGGACGTTTTCGGCAATGGGCCGGGCGTCATGCTTGCGGCTCGCAATGACCAGCAGTACGACGGGGGCCAGGGTGTGAACGCCCCGCGCAAAAAGGACGCCAAGGGCCTCAAGGCTGCCAAGGCTCAGAAGGCTCCCAAGGCTGCCAAGGCCGGCAATGGCAAGCCCGCGCCCAAAAAAGCCGCCAAGGGCAGCGCCTATGGCCAGAATGCCGGCGCAAAGTCCGGCAAGGCATCCGTTGCCGGGCACCCCGGCAGCAAGGGGCCGCGCAACGACCAGATGGCCCGCCCCAACGGCAAGCAGCCCAAGGGCTCCAAGGTGGCCCGACCCAATGACAAGCGCCCCGGCCCGCAGCCCCGTGCTCCGCAGCGTGTCGATGGTGAGGTTACCAACTAGAGCATTTCAAGTGAGATTGTTCAAGGCGGCTGCGTGAGCAGACGTCCACAGCCGTGGCGCGGGCGCGATCTGTTTCGCTCTTGAGCGTCCAATGTGGGCGTGCCGTAAACTTTGAGAATGTATTTTCGCAAAGGTACAGGGCCCTGACGACTGACGCACTTTCCGCCAGCCGCATGCGGCACAGGCAATCTCTTCGCGGCTGCACACCCTGAAGACCCCCCGTAAACGCATGGTTTGGCAGCAATATCAAGCCCCGCAGGCTACAATGCCCGCGGGGCTTTTTTGCGTATCGCAGAGACCACGGTCAGGGGATATTGCTGTCCGCCAGAGCCGCCCTTTTGTGCAGCGTTAGAGCAGTTGCACTTTTTCAAAGTTAAACCGCTCTAGACCAGATTAACTTTGAGAATGGACATTCTCAAAGTTTAAGACACGCATGCTTCGGCGCTTAACAGCGCAAATAAATAGCGGTGCTGTCTTCGCGGCAGCCGTTGCTTTATCCGTAGCTTCGCGGCAGTCGTTGGCGAGTCTGCGAGCCTTACGAATGGCGACAGCGATTGTATGGAGTGAATTGTGTAGTTACTCAGGCTGTCTTTATCCGTAGCTTCCTGCGTCGCAACGGCTGAAGCCTGCGTCACAACGGCTAAAGCAACGGCTGAAGCTGCGCTTACGCCTTCGCTGCGGGCGCCTGCTCACGCAGTCGCCAGAGCAATTTCAAAGTTAAACCGCTCTAAACCACGATAAAGGTTTTGGGGGGTGGGGGTGTGGGGGAGGAGACCCTTTTGCAAAAGGGTCCCTCCCCCACAAAGCATTTTACAGTGAAATTACGTTAAGCGGCGGCGGCAGCGGCTCTGACGTTGCCGCGGTGGAAGAAGAAGGCGATGATGGCTGCCATGATGTTGGAGCAGCACAAAAAGCCAAAGGCCACGTTGTAGTTCTGTATGCCGTCAGCGGCGGTGGTAATGAGCAGGCCCACGATGATGGGGGCCAGAAAACCCGCGAGTTGCCCGGCGGTGTTTACGATGCCCATGGCGCGCCCCGCGATTTCCTTGGGCACCTCCATCATGGGCAGGCTGAAGACCGAGGCCACGCAGCAGAAGCAGAAGTACCCGGCAATGACGTTGAAGATCATAAGGGTGGTCACGCTTTCAGCCGTGAACATGAGGTAGAGGAAAAGCGCCATGCACAACTGGGTGACTATGACATAGTGGAAACGGTGCTTCTTCAGCGCGCCGTCCATAAGATAGCCGGAAACGATGGCGCCGATGAAGCCCGCGAAAAAGGGCAGCGACGCCGCAATGCCCATCTGCCCCATGGCCAGGCCACGGCTTTTGACAAGATAGGTGGGCAGCCAGGACATATAGCCCCAGGCCACGGTATTGCTGAAGAAAAGCAGAAGAAACGACTTCCAGACCACGGGCGTGGCCAGTACCTGCATAAAGGTCAGGCGCTTTTGCTCCACACCCTGGGCGGAGGAATCTTCTTCCAGCTCCCTGAGCTCCTCCTCGCTGACGCCCTTTTTTTCCTTGGGATTGTCATAAAGGGTGAACCAGACCCATATGCAGAGCAGAAAGCCCGGTATGCTCAGATAGTGGAACACGGCCCGCCAGCCCCAGTATGACATGATGGCCACCACAAAAAGCGGGGCCAGGGCGGGTCCGAGCGAGTTTGTGCTCATCATGATGGAGTTGGCGCGCCCGCGTTCCGAGGCGGGCGTCCAGACAGCCAGGGATTTCCACGTGGCGGCGGGGCCGATGCCTTCACCGATGCCAAAGCAGATGCGGATGAGCACCAGACCGATCAGGCTGCTGGCGTATCCTGTGAAAAGTGTGAAGATGGACCACCATGCGATGGCGAAAACCAGAACCTTGCGCGCCCCGAAGCGGTCGCTCAAAATGCCTCCGGGAATCTGGAACAGGGCGTAGCCGGCAAAAAACGCGCTCATGACCACGCCCATTTCACTGGCGGAAAGGTTAAAGTCGTCCGCAATGTACGGTATGGCCGTGGACATGACCATGCGGTCAAGGTAGGAAACCAGCCAGACCACAAAAACCACGGCCAGAGACGTGTGCCTGTGCTTCCATTTGAATGCCATAGAGCCTCTCCTTCAGCTTGTTTTGCATCAGCAGGGCGGCGCGCGTACGCTGTCCGGCTGTACGCTTGTTATCCGGCTTCCTTGGCCAGCCAGTCCAGGGCGACCTGCGCATAGAGCGCCGCGCCGTAAATCAGGCTTTCGTTATCCACGTTGAACGCGGGGTTGTGCCACGAGAATTTGATGCCCTTGTCAGGATTGCCGCTGCCGAACCATGCGAAAATCCCCGGAGTTTCCGCCATGTAGCAGGCAAAATCCTCGCCGCCCATGCTGGGCGTGCAGGGCAGGATGTTTTCTTCGCCGTACACTTCCTTCATGGGGCCCTGACGCATCCACCCGGTAAGCTCCGGCGGGTTGTTCACGTTGGGGACGAGCTTGTTGTATTCGAAATCGGCCGTGACCCTGTATGCTGCGGCGGTATTGTCGATGACGCGGCGCAGGCGGTCTTCAAGTTCGTTGAAAAGTTCAAGGTCAAAGCAGCGCACGGTGCCCTGCATGCTGACGGTATCGGGAATGACATTGGCCACCGTGCCGCCGTGTATGCTGCCGATGGTGACGACCACGGCCTCGGTGGGGCGCATCTCGCGGCTGACGATGCTTTGCAGCGATGAAATGATGGCCGCCGCGGCCACAACGGGGTCGTTAGCCAGATGCGGCACGGCCCCATGGCCGCCCTTGCCGTGCACAGTGATGGAAATGAAGGCCGAACAGGCCATGATGGAGCCGGAGGAGATCAGACCCTTGCCCGCCGGGTATTCGCAGATATTGTGCTGACCGAAGATGAAGTCCACATGGGGATTTTCAAGCACGCCCTTTTTGACCATAAGGGGGCCACCCGCGAAAATTTCTTCCGCAGGCTGAAAGATGAACTTCACCGTCCCCTTGAGATCGTCTTTGTGTTCGGTCAGAAGACGGGCCGCGCCCAGCAGGGCGGCCATATGGCTGTCGTGCCCGCAGGCATGCATGACGCCGGGATTTTCCGAAGTGAAGGGAACGCCGCTTTTTTCTTCAATGGGCAGGGCGTCTATATCGGCCCGCAGGGCCACGCACTTGCCGGGGCGGGGACCGTGCAGCAGGCCCACAACGCCTGTCTCGCCGCCCCAGTCCACAATTTCTATGCCCATGGCGGCAAGTTCTTTTTTCAGATACTCGGTGGTCCAGAATTCCTTTAAGCTCAATTCGGGGTGCCGGTGCAAAGTTTCACGCCACGTCGCCAGTTGGGATTTGATGCCTTCCGCTTCTTTGCGCATATGGTACATGATTTTCTCCTTTGCTGTGGGACAGCCCCACCAACAGGCAGGGAGGGACTGCCGGCAGCGTGATCACATGGTAAGATGATGCAACATGTTGTGAGCATACACCCAGCCCCATGAGATGGCAATTGGTAATATAGCGATTTTGTTAGACTAAATTGCAGAGAAATTTTTACTTTGAAATGTTCTGAACCTTGCGGGTGAATATTCTCAACGGCAAGACGCTCTGGAGCATTTTAACTTTGAAATTGCTCTGGCGACTGCGTGAGCAGGCGCCCGCAGCGAAGGCGTAAGCGCTATTTATTTGCGCTGTTAAGCGCCGAAGCATGCGTGTCTTAAACTTTGAGAATGTCCATTCTCAAAGTTAATCTGGTCTGGAAGATATGAAGCCGGATCCTCAGGGTGGGGCTGGCGGAAAAAAATAAAGAAATGCCGCTGGCAGGGAGCCGGCGGCATTTCTTTATTCGTTCTGCTGCGAGGTCTGTTTTACCAGTCCAGCGTAACCTTGAAGGCGCGGGCCAGGTCTTCCACATCCTCGTTGGCAATGACGCTGTCGCCGGACTTTATGGTCAGGCGGCTGTCGGCGGTGACCGCGCCCACCCGTGAGCAGAGCTGCCACTGGCCAAGGGCGTCAAAGATCATGGCCAGCTCCGGCTTGACGCTCACAAGCAGGCGGCTGGCGCTCTCGCTGTACAGCAGTTCTGTCTTGTTCATGCACTGCATGGCGTGTACGGCGTCCATGTTCAGTTCCGCGCCCAGGCGGCCGCCGATGCACATTTCAGCCAGGGCCACGGCCAGGCCGCCGTCAGAGCAGTCGTGGCAGGCCGAGATGGCCCGCTGGCCCATAAGGGCGGAAACCGCGCGGTAGCGCGCCATGGCGGAAGCGGCGTCCACATGGGGCACATGGCCGCCCTTGAGACCCAGTTCGTCAGCGGCCTCGCTGCCCGCCATTTCGTTCCATGTGCCGCCCAGCAGGTAGATGTAGTCGCCGGCTTTCTTGAAGTCCGACGTCTGGGTGGCGGTGACGTTGCGAATGACGCCGAGAACGGAGAACAATACCGTAGGCGGGATGGAGATACGCTCGCCGCCGCCGGTGTAGTCGTTCTTCATCGAGTCCTTGCCGGAAATGCAGGGCACGCCGAAAGCAAGGCTGAACTGGCGCAGGGCGCGGCAGGCGCGCACAAGCTGTGCCAGCTTGTAGCGGCCGTCAGGGTTGGAGGGGCTGACCACAGGGTCGCACCAGCAGAAGTTGTCCACCCCGGCCAGGGCGTCGGGGTCCGCGCCCACGGCCACGGCATTGCGTATGGCCTCATCCATGGCGTTGGCCATCATCCAGTAGGTGTCGTAATCGCTGAACTTGGGGCAGATGCCGTGGGAGATCACAAGTCCGGCGTCGGATTCCAGCAGGGGGCGCAGCACGCCCGCGTCCGCCGGGCCGTCGCGCTTGACGCCCACCAGAGGCTTGATGACGCTGCCGCCGCGCACTTCGTGGTCGTACTGGCGGATGATGTATTCCTTGGAGCAGATGTTGAGGCGGCTCAGCATGCGCTTGAGAAAAGCGCCCTGGTCCGCGTCGGCCACATCCACACAGATTTCCTTGAGTTCCGGAGCCTTCCATTCGGCTTCCAGTTCAAGCTGGGGCACGCCTTCGTGCATGAACCGCATGGGCATGGAGGCCACAATGCGGTCATTGTAGC
Organism: Desulfovibrio simplex; assembly: GCF_055387835.1. Taxonomy (NCBI): domain Bacteria; kingdom Pseudomonadati; phylum Thermodesulfobacteriota; class Desulfovibrionia; order Desulfovibrionales; family Desulfovibrionaceae; genus Desulfovibrio; species Desulfovibrio simplex. The sequence goes on along the minus strand of NZ_AP042377.1, from coordinate 2,448,098 downwards.
GCACCTCGAAATAGCCGGATTCGGTGAACGTGCCGAGGGCCGTGGCTTCCACATCCATACGGGCGGCCAGATCCATGAACTCGTCCAGCTTTTCGGGCGGCACGGCCAGGGTCATGCGCTCCTGCGCTTCGGAGAGCAGGATTTCCCAGGGGCGCAGGCCGTCGTACTTGAGGGGAGCCTTGGCTATGTCCAGCACGCAGCCGCCCGTGTCTTCGGTCATTTCGCCCACGGAAGAGGACAGGCCGCCGGCGCCGTTGTCGGTAATGGCGTGGTAGAGGCCGAGATCGCGGGCGCGCATGATGAAGTCGTACATCTTGCGCTGGGTGATGGGGTCGCCGATCTGCACGGCCGTGGCCGGGGAGCCTTCGTGCAGCTCCTCGGAAGAGAAGGTGGCCCCGTGGATGCCGTCCTTGCCGATGCGCCCGCCGGTCATGACGATGAAGTCGCCGGTCTCGGCCTTTTTAAACCAGCCCGGGCGGCCGTGGATTTCGGCCGGAATCACGCCGACAGTGCCGCAGTAGACCAGCGGCTTGCCAAGATACCGTTCGTCAAAAACCAGAGAACCGTTGACCGTGGGAATGCCGGACTTGTTGCCGCCGTGCTCCACGCCTTCGCGCACGCCTTCCAGCACGCGGCGCGGGTGCAGCAGGCGCGGGGGCAGGGCCTTGTCGTGGAAGGGCGAGGCAAAGCAGAACACGTCCGTATTGCAGACAAGTTCCGCGCCCATGCCCGTGCCCATAGGGTCGCGGTTGACGCCCACAATGCCCGTGAGCGCGCCGCCGTAGGGATCAAGGGCCGAAGGGCTGTTGTGCGTTTCCACCTTGATGCAGGCGTCGTAGCCGTTGATGAAGGCGATGACGCCCGCATTGTCCTTGAACACGGACTTGCAGTAGTCATTTTCGCCCATGCGCTCGCGCAGGATGGCCGTGGCGTCGCGGATGCAGGTTTTGTACAGGTTGTCCACCACTTCGCGGCGGCCCGTATCCGCATCGGCGTAATCAATGCGCGAGGCGAAAATCTTGTGCTTGCAGTGCTCGGACCAGGTCTGGGCCAGCACTTCCATTTCCACGTCAGTGGGGTCGCCGGGCAGACCCAGGGCCTTGCGGCGCGCCGCTTCGTCCGGGGCGGTGAACTGCTCGCGGATGCAGTGCATTTCCCTGAGGTTCAGCGCCCAGGTATTGGCGCGGCTGGCCTGGGTGAGGTCGTCGTCGCTCATGCCGGACAGGGTGATGGTGTCCACCGTGTCGTTGGCCTCGCCGGTGACAAGGGCCGCCTGGGCTTCAAAGCCGGGGCTGGCCTGCCATTCTTCACGGCTTTTGATGCGGTAGCGCTGGATGAGCGTGTTGCAGAGCAGGTCACGGGCCAGCATGTCCACCTGTTCGCGGGTCAGCGGAGCAGCGGGATCATTGACGATGCGGTGCTGTACGGCGGTGTAGACGCGCAGGCTGTCGCGCGGAATGTCCAGCACCATAGCGGCTGTGTCGCGGGCGGTACGGGCTTCATTGTCCGTCACGCCGGGGCGAAAGCCCACTTCCACATACCAGTCCGGCTCGGGCTGGCCCGCGGGCAGAGGCTCAAGTGAGGCCGCCTGCAGGATGGGGTCGTGCCAGATGCCTTCATCCAGCAGGCGTCTGACCTGGGCCTCGCTGAGGCCCTCGGCCGTAAAGACCTTGATCTGCCGCACGGACCCCGTGGAAAGGTTAAGGGCTTTGAGCAGGTGATGGGCCGTCTTGCGACCCTGTGTATCGTCCAGTCCGGCGTGCAGGCCGGTTTCCACCCGGTAGAGCATTGGTGCTTCCTCGTGAGGTTACAGCTTATTTCTTTCTGTCGCGCACATAGTCGGCCATGTTGAACATGACCTTGCGCTCCGGCTTGTCGGGCAGGCTGTCAAGGGCACGCCTTGCCGCGTCAAGAAAAGTGTCGGCCTGTCGGCGTACCTCGGCGTCAAAGCCCGCTTCGCGTATGCGCAGGGCAATGGCCTCGGCATCGGCCTCGGTCATGCTCAGGCTGGTAAAGGCCGCATCAAACTTCTTGCGGTCAGCCTCGTCCAGGCTGGCACGGTAGAGGCGAAGGGGCGGGGTTAGCTTGCCCTCGCGCACGTCGCCGCCCGTGGGCTTGCCCGTGGCGCTCTCGGGGGCGAAGTCCAGCGCGTCGTCCACCATCTGAAAGGCCATGCCCAGGTTTTCGCCATAGGTGGCGGCAGCGGCTACGGCGTCGGCGTCGGCCCCGGCAGCCAGCGCGCCCATCTCGCAGGCGGCGCGGATAAGCCATGCCGTCTTGCCGCGCACCATTTCTTCGTACTGATCGGCGCTGGTGTGTACCCGGCCCTGGGACGCGATTTCAAGAATCTCGCCCGCCGCCGTGCGGCTTGTGGCCTCGGAAAAACAGCGCGAAAGGCGCGGGTCGCCCCGCTGGGCCACCAGGGCGTTGGCCCCGGCCAGCAGCGCGTCGCCCGCCAGAATGACGCTGGAGACGTTGTAAAGCGTATGGGCCGCGGGTTTGCCCCGGCGGCTCACGGCATTGTCCAGCACATCGTCGTGCAGCAGGGTGGCGGCGTGCAGCATTTCAAGGGTGACGGCCAAATCCAGGATATCTTCATTGCCGTTGCCTAGCAATCGTGCCGTGAGCACGGTGAGCAGGGGCCGCAAACGCTTGCCGCCAGCCTGAAAAATATGGCGGGTTATGGGGCGGACGGGTTCGGGCAATGTGTCCACGGCCTTGTCCAGAGCGCGGTTGATGGCTGGCAGTTCCAGGGCGAGGCGTGCTTTGAGTTGAATCATGTCGCTACTCAGATAAGGTTAAGGGCGGGCAGCACCTGTGCCAGTGCGCGCAGGGCGCCGGGAAAATCTTTTTCTTCCCTGGCGCGCGGCCCCACCTTGTTGGACACGCTGCGTACTTCCACACAGGGAATCCCCTGGCGTGCGCAGGCATATGCCACGGCAAAGCCTTCCATATTTTCAAGATCGGCCTGATACCTGCTCCGCAGGTCCGCCGCTCGGGCAAAGCTGGCGCTGACGCCCGCCACGGTGAGCGAACGGCAGTCAGCCAGGGCGTCTTTGGCGCATCTGCCTCCAAAGGGGGCCAGAGCTTCCACGCCGGACAGCGTCAGGCGGTCGCGCACGGCTTCGCCCTGCGGGGGCTGCCACTGCGGAAAGCCAAAGGCCCCGGCTGTGACGCTTTGGCCGTCGTGCAGGCCGTATTCGGGCCATATTTCTTCCCGAACAAGACAGTGCGAAAGCAGGGGCCTGGCCTCAAGGTCAAATGCGCCCGCCAGACCCGCGTTCAGCACCGCGCTTACGGCTGTGCCTTCCGCTTCTGCGCGGCTCAGGACACGGCCCATGGCCAGAGCCGCGTTGATGGGGCCAATGCCCGTGATGCAGCACAGGGCGTCGCCTGCCTTGAGCCGTACCGGCCACAGCCGCATTTCGGGCCAGTTTGCCGCGGCTGAGACCGCTGCCGTGCCGTCCCCGCCGGATTTCGCGTCAGCCGTCAGAGGCGGCGAAAAATCCGGCAAAAGGCCCGCCAGTTCCGGGCCGGTGGCGGCGCAGACAAGCAGACTCACGCGGCTCACAGCCTCCAGTAGTCTATGCCCGCATCCTTCATGGCTGCGGGGTCAAAGAAGCTTTTTACGTCCAGCACGACGGGCTTGTCCTGCTGGGCAAAGAGGCTCTTGACTTTTTCGGGGGTCAGGGCCTTGTAGGCGCTGTGTCCCACGGCCAGGATGACGGCGTCAAGGTTGCGCAGGTCTTCCTGCGGCAGCAGGATCTGGCCGTATTCGTGCAGGGCTTCGGCGGGGTCGGCTTCGGCGTCGCTGACCAGCACCTGCACCCCGTAGTCTTCAAGCTCGCGGATGACGTCCACCACGCGGGTATTACGCAGATCGGGAACGTTTTCCTTGAAGGTGAAGCCAAAGATGCCCACGCGCGCGCCGCTGATGACGCGGCCGCTCCTGATAAGGCGCTTGACCACGCATTCGGCCACGTACTTGCCCATATAGTCATTGATGCGGCGGCCAGCCAGAATGACTTCGGGGTGAAAGCCCAGTTCCTCGGCCTTGTAGGTGAGGTAGTAGGGGTCCACGCCGATGCAGTGACCGCCCACAAGGCCGGGACGGAAGGGCAGGAAGTTCCACTTGCTGCCTGCGGCTTCCAGCACTTCAAGGGTGTCTATGCCCAGGCGGCCGAAGATGATGGCAAGCTCGTTCATGAGGGCGATGTTGAGGTCGCGCTGGGTGTTTTCGATGACCTTGGCGGCCTCGGCCACCTTGATGCTGGAGGCGCGGTGTATGCCCGCCGTGACAACGGAGCCGTAGACCTTGACCAGCAGGTCGGCGGTGGGGCCGTCGGAACCGGAAACGATCTTGGTGATGGTTTCGAGGGTGTGCACCTTGTCGCCGGGATTGATGCGTTCCGGCGAATAGCCGATGGTGAAGTCCTTGCCAAAGGCAAGGCCGGATTCACGCTCAAGGATGGGCACGCAGATTTCTTCGGTAAGGCCGGGGTAGACGGTGGATTCGTATACCACGACGCAGCCCCTGCTCATGTTCTGGCCAACGGTTTTGCTGGCGCCCACCACGGGGGTGAGGTCAGGGGAGCGGTGGTCGTCAATGGGCGTGGGCACGGCCACGATGATGACGGCGGCCTGCTTGAGTTCGACGGGGTCGCAGGTGTAGCGCACGTCGGCGGCCCGCAGTTTGACATCGTCCACCTCGCGGGTGCGGTCATGGCCGTCCTGCAGTTCCTTGACGCGCTGGGCGCTGATGTCGAATCCCAGCACCTTCATGTGGCGTGAAAGGGCAACGGCCAGGGGCAGCCCCACGTAGCCCAGGCCAACCACGGCCAGCGTTTCCTTGCCTTGTTGCAGAGCCTCGAATGTCACCATAATTTCATTCCTTTACAAAACAAGCTTTTTTCGTCACCAAGAAAAGCATGGAATTTAATATTGAACTCTTTTTGCGCGCCCTGGGTCTCGCCATTGTGCTTGAGGGCCTGTGCTGGACGTTGTTTCCCGGCGGCATGCGCCGCACATTGCTGCAGTTGCTGCTTTTGCCCGAAAGCCGCCTGCGCGTGGTGGGGCTGGCGGCTCTGGCTCTGGGCCTGCTGCTAGTATGGCTTGCCTCGCACTAGGGCCGTGGTGCTTGTACCTGCTCTGGCGGCGGCGCAGGCGGGGCGCTTGCCGTGAAATCTCTGCGCGGGGCATCCGCGCTGGAAAAGCCGCAGCGGGCGTTTTTACCCGTTGCGAAAAAAATATTCTCAACGCCAGGCTGCTCCGGAGCATTTTGTCAGTGGAGATGCAAAATACCCGACCGTGAGCAGGCTGCACCATCCCCTGGCCGTGCGGTTGCCGGGCCACGGGCGTCAGCCGCAAGGCTTTTGCGCATGGTCTGTTCCCGGCAGGCTTCGCAAGCAATTCCGCAATCAACCCCGGCGCCGGCAATCCTTTGCACGCGCGTAAAACACCAAATTTTGGCAGGTTCAGGCTGATTCTGGCGTTGCGGCGTCCACCAGCTGAACCCTGGCTGCCTTGCCCGGAACCGTGAAAATCCGCAACGATTCCAGCTGCGATGGGCAGCTAGCGCGCCTTTTCTCCCACATGCAGGCATACGATGCCCGACGTGAGCTTCTGGTACCACGCTTTGGAAAACCCGGCCTTGCGCAGTTCCTTTTCCAGCTCAACAGCCGAAGGAAAGGCGCGGATGGTGTCGGCCAGGTAGCCATAGGCCGCAGGGTCTTTGGAAAACAGGCGGCCAACGCGGGGCAGCAGAAAATTCAGGTAAAGGTTGTAAAGCCCGCCCCAGATGCGCTCCCGCCCGGAGCCGAATTCAAGAATGCAGGCCCGTCCGCCGGGGCGCAGCACGCGCAGCATTTCGGCAAAAGCCGCTTCGCGCGGGATGATGTTGCGGATGCCAAAGGCTATGGTCAGACAATCCACCGAAGCATCGGGCAGGGGCAGGCGCTTGGCGTCAGCCGCCACAGGCAGGATGCGCCGGGCGTTTTCTCCCTTGAGCTTGCGGCTGCCCTGCACCAGCATGGGCGGGCAGAAATCCAGCGCGGGCACAAGGGCCGTGGGGTGCTGGCGGCGTATGGCCAGGGAAACATCCAGCGTGCCAGCGGCCAGGTCCAGCACAACGCCCGTATCGCCCAGGCGCACGTTGCGGGCCAGCACCTTGCGCCAGTACTGGTCAAGGCCCAGGCTGAGAACGCGGTTCAGCAGGTCGTAAAAGCGTACAATACGGCCGAACATGCCGGCCACGGCCACGTCATGGGCAGGCCTGGGAGCCGGTTGCGGCGCGGCGGCCGGGGCGTGCCCGTCTTCCTGCCGGAAATGCCGAGAAGAATCCACTTATTTTCCCTTGTTGTCCTGATCCGCATCAACGCCGATGGCGGCGCAAACCACCCGGTAGACCGAAGGAAAAACCTCGGCAAAATTACCGGGGGAAACCGTGCGCGTTTCAATGAATTTGGCGGTCAGTTCCTTGGCCACCTGCAGGGCTTCCTTGCGATCCTTGTCCATACGGTCCTCGTGCCTTGTTACTGCCGCTTGTCGCCAGCAGCCAGACGTTTGCAATTGCTGGCTGAAGGAAAAAAACCCGCCCGTAGGGGAATGGCCTTGACCCACAGCGGGTATTGCCTGGACGGGAAACGAACGGAAACTCAAGCCCCCGCCCATTTTTATATATGTGTCAGAGCACTCTTACGCTGCACTTGTTCTGGCGGCTGTGTACGCACATGCCCGTCGCCAGGGCGCAGCGCCGTTTGTCCGCGCGGTCATGCCCGCAACAGGCGCTGCAACGGGTGTTCAGTAACCTTTGGGAATGCCGTTCGCAAAGGTCGCCCGTTCCGGGGAGCCCCCGGTTTCGCAGGCTTCGGCATACTGCCATGACCTGTGCCCTTTTTGCTGAAACGCGGCCAGCGGCAACAGAAAAACGCCATGACGCCGTAATCCGGTTTCAAAGGGAAACCACGCGGCATGGATCAGCGGGCTGATGCTCCCATACTTCTGAAATCGCGCAACAGCATATGCGTTCCGCTGCCGCTTGGCAAGCGCATAGGCCCTGCCTGCACGGCTTTGAGGGCCATAAAGGGCTGGTGGGCGTGCCTGCGGCTTGGCAGAAAGGCCAAGGCAAAGCCCGAAAGTGAACTGCCTGCCGCTCTGGGCGTGTGCTTTCGCCTGCGGCTGCCGTGTCGCGCGCCGTGCCGGGCCGGGTGCCGCGATGGCCAGAATCCTTGCGGGCTGTGCGTTATAGCGGCAGCCAAGGCCTGGCGGCTGCCTGATGATTATTCGTTTTCCAGCAGACGGCCAATTTCTTCACGCAGAATGCGGGCCGCCGCAGAAGCAGCGGCTTTTTCCACCCGTTCGTTAAAGCGTGGTTCCAGTTCATCCAGCCTGCTTTCAACCGCGTCCAGCCGTGCGGAAGCGCCGTGCATGGTCAGGTTGACCGCATGCATGCGGTCATCCAGCAGGCTTTCCAGCAGGGCGGAATCTTCATGACCGGCGGGCGCGTCATGGGGCTGGGCCATGGCGCTTTGGGCCGTCGCAACCGCTTCTTCCGCAGCCTGCCGGGCGGCCTTGCCCGCAGCTTCTGCCGCAGCCGTGTTGATGCTGTCCATAAGACGCTGGTGCAGGGGGTGGCCCGTATCAAAAAGAGCTTCAAGAGGCGGCTCGCTGTCGGGCTGCTCCTGTTGCCGGGCAGTGGCGCTGGCCGCTGCCTGCGCCGCGTTTTGCGCCGTATGGAGGGCTTCGGCGGCGGTTTGCGCCAGGTTTTCGTGAGAGGTCTGAGCCGCTGTGAGCTTTTCATCCAGATCGGACTGGATCTGCTGTGCGGCGGCTCTTGCCGCATCGGCTTCGGCACGGGCCTGATCGGCTTCGGCTCTGGCCTCGGCCACAGCTGCTTCCAGAGCCTGCACACGGTCGTCCGCCTGTTGCAGTTTTTCCGCGTACTGGTCAAGGCGTGCCATTATCTCCGTCATATCCGCCGTGACTGTGGCCTGCCCTGTGGCGGCGCTGGAGGCGCTGGCGGGAGGCGTGGCGTGAGCGGCCGCCTTGTCTGCGTGGTCCGTGGCAGCCTGGGCGGGCGGGGTGGCGACCATGTTTCCTGCCAGGATGTCATCCAGGTCCACATCGGGCAGCAGGCTGCCAGACTGCTGCCGAGGCGGCTGCGGTTTGTCGGCCTGATCGGGCTGTTCGGTGGCTTGCGTTGCCTGATCGGGTTCGGGCTGGTCTGCGGTCTGCGCGGGGGCAGGCTGTTGCTCTGCGGCAGGCGCCTCGGGCTTTGCCGCGGGCTTGGCGAGACCGCGTTCTTCGGCATCGGCCGCCGCCAGAAGGGCATCCAGATCAAATTCAAGTTTGTCGTTGGCTTTTGCCGGGTCGGAAGCAGCGGGCTGGCTTGCGCCACTGTCCGCCCTTGGGGCCGGATCTGGCTGGTTGATGGACGACAGCAACTGGTCAAGATCCGCAGAAAGGTGATCGGGGTCGGCGTCAGCGTCAGCGCCTGTGCCTGACGGACTGGCCGGAGCTGGTTGCGCCTTGTCCGCATCCCTGTCCGTATCCTTTCCCACATCCGGGCTCGCATCCTGCGCCTTGTCCGCATCCTGGCCAGCGTCACGGGCCGGTGCAGACGCCTGCGCCGTGTCGGAAGGCATATGGTGCTGCTGATCTGCGTCATGCCCCGGCTTGTCGGACATTATGGACTGCAGCAGGGCGTCCAGATCGGCATTGAGGTCATGCGAGGGATCGCTCTGCGCGGGGCTTGCAGCGGCCGGGGCCGCAGGCTGCGCCGGGGCTTGCGCCTGACCTTGCGCCTGAACTGGCGCGGGTTCGGGCACTGGTGGGGTCGTCTGACTTTTGTCTGTAACCTGCGGCTGGTTTGCGGACGGAGCCGACTCGCGCAACAGGGCCTCAAGCTCATCGGAAATTACAGGTTCTGGCATGGTTCCGGCGGCCAGCAGTTCGTCCAGGTCCGACATGTCCTCATGGGGGGGCTTGCCCGCATCCCCGGATGAATGTTCAGCCGCGGGGCGCGAAGCGCCGTTCAGATTGCCGAGCATCTGATCCACGGCATTGTCGGTGTCTTTCGGTGAGGGCGCAGCTTTTTCATGCGGCCGAGGTTGCGGCGGAATATCGAGTGAATTCAAAAGACTGTCCACATCACCTATGCCGGGCATGAGCAATTCTTCGTGGGGGTCCACAATATGGCCGTCAGGCATGCGCACTGGCGGGAAATCTGACGGCGCCGTGGCGCCAGAATCAGCCTGTGCCATGCCGCTTTCCGCGCCGCCGTCTCCGGCGTCGGTCCGCGGTGCAGGGGCTGCCGCCGCGTCCGCGCCGTCTTCATCCTTGTATTCCATCTGCGCCAGCAGGTCGTCGATTTCAGCTTCTGCAGCGACGTCCTGACCGCTGTCATTCAGGTCGCGCATGTGGGTGTGCAGGTCGTCCTCTTCGGAAGCGTCCGGGCTTGAGGCGGTGGTATCGGCCTCCGGAACAGTGCCTTTTTCGATAAGCTCGGTCAGGTCGATGATTTCTTCAGTGTTTTCATGGGTGTCTTGGGCAGCCATGCGCGACCTCATGTGTTTAGGAACATTGGCTTCAGGGCCGGAAGGGGGCGGGATTTTCGCCTGTATGCGGTATGACGGTTGCTGGCCGTGCCGCAGAAGCAAAATACGTGCAAAGCCACGGTTTTTCGTATCAGGTTATGAAGAAAGACGCAAATCTCACTGTTGCGCGACTTTCCTGGCACGTTCATTTCGGATTTGCCCTGTGGACTGCGCGGGCAGGCGCGCGCCATAACGGCACGCCCGGGCTTAGAGCAAGTTCACTTTGAAACTGCTCTGGCGTCCCCTGCCGCTGGTCTGCGCCCTGAAAAAAGCCGGCCGTCCACGGAGGACGGCCGGCCCAAAGGCTGGGAGACAAAACGCAAAGCGGTTGCAGCGTCGTTTTATCTGCGCAGATCAGCGTTGAGGATGTGCATCCTCAAACGCAATCCGCCTTAGTCTTTCTTGTCCTTTTTGAGCCAGGACATCATGCTGCGCAGTTCCTTGCCCACGGTTTCGATCTGGTGTTCAGACTCGTTACGGCGGGTGGTCAGGAACATGGGATACTTGGCGCGGGCCTCAAGGATGAAGTTGCGGGCGAACACGCCGCTCTGAATGTCCTTGAGCACGCCCTTCATTTCTTTTTTCACCTCATCGGTGATCAGGCGGGGGCCGGTGACGTAGTCGCCGTATTCAGCGGTGTTGCTGATGGAGTAGCGCATACGCGAAAGGCCGCCTTCGTACATGAGGTCAACGATGAGCTTCATTTCGTGCAGGCATTCGAAGTACGCCATTTCAGGCTGGTACCCGGCTTCCACCAGGGTTTCGAAGCCAGCCTTGATCAGGGCGGAAACGCCGCCGCAGAGCACGGCCTGTTCGCCGAAGAGGTCGGTTTCGGTTTCTTCACGGAAGGAGGTTTCGATCACGCCGGAGCGCGCCCCGCCTATGCCCTTGGCATAGGCCAGGCCCATCTTGAGGGCGTTGCCGGTGGCATCCTGATGAATGGCCACAAGGCAGGGCACGCCGCCGCCTTCGGTGTAGGTGCGGCGCACCAGATGGCCGGGGCCCTTGGGGGCGATGAGGAACACGTCCACATCCTTGGGCGGCTGGATCTGGCAGAAGTGGATGTTGAAGCCATGAGCGAACAGCAGGGCCTTGCCCTTGGTGAGGTGGGGCTTGATGTCGTTTTCGTAGACAGAGGCCTGCACTTCGTCGGGCAAAAGGATCATAATCAGGTCAGCCTGGGCAGCGGCTTCGGCTGCGGAAACAGGGGTGAAGCCATGCTCCTTGGCCAGTTCGTAGTTGGCGCCGCCAGCGCGCTGTCCCACCACAACCTTGACGCCGGAATCGCGCAGGTTCTGGGCGTGGGCGTGTCCCTGACTGCCGTAGCCGATGATGGCCACGGTCTTATCTTTCAGGAGATTAAGGTCGGCATCCTGATCGTAATAGACTTTCATCTGAAATTCCTTTGAGATCACTCACGGTTAGCTAAAATTACATTTCTCTTCACCCGAAGAGAACATAGGGGGCCTTGACGTATGCCCCCGGCGGCATTGCTGCCTTGCGGCAGTGGTGCGGCCTGGAGGCGCAACGGACGGAACCGGTCATGCCTGCGCGCAGGGGAACCCTTGGGGATAAAGGGCGTGCCGCCTGCGTCGCTCGCGCGCCGGAGAGGGCCTTGTGGGCCGTCAGGCGCGAAAGCGGGCAGAGTCCGGGGCTTTGGGCCAGTCCAGATTAACTTTGAAATGCTTCACATTTCAAAGTCGTCATTCTGCCGGAAAATGTGATTTCCGGCAGAATCCACGCCACGTTGTGGCGCGCTGCACTCTTGTGCAGCGTTAGAGCATTTGAGCTTTTTCAAAGCTAAAATGCTCTAATCCGTCTTTTTGGAACGGCGTATGGCCACAGAGCCTGTGCGCGCCAGTTCCTTGATGCCAAACCGCTGTAGCAGGTTGATGATGGCGTCCAGCTTGTCCTGGTTGCCGGTGGCCTCAATGGTCATTTCATTGGAGCTCACGTCCACCACCTTGCAGCGGAATATCTCGACGGTGCGCAGAATTTCACCCCGCATGGGGCCTTCCGCCTGCACCTTGACGAACATCATTTCGCGTTCCACGGCGGGTATGTCCGCGAAGTCCACCACCTTGATGACGGAGACGATTTTGTGCAGCTGTTTCATTATCTGCTCCAAAATCAGGCTGTCGCCCTCAGTGGTGATGGTCATGTGTGAAACGCCTTCTTCCAGGGCCGGGGCCACATTGAGCGAGTGGATGTTAAAGCCGCGTCCGCTGAACAGCCCCGCTACGCGGGAAAGGACGCCCGGTTCGTTTTCCACCAGCACGGAAAGCACATGTCTTTTGCTCATAGCCCCTCCCTTACACCAGCAACATTTCATCGAGCGCCGCACCAGCGGGCACGATGGGGTACACGTTTTCCTCACGCTCCACGACAACGTCAATAAAGGCAGGATTGGGCGAGGCCAGGGCCTTTTCAAGCGTGGCGCGCAGGTCTTCGCTCTTTTCGATGCGATAGCCCTCGGCGCCATAGGCTTCGGCCAGCTTCACAAAGTCCGGCTGCGCTTCCATATTGGTGGAGCTGTAGTTCTGGTTGTAAAAGAGTTCCTGCCACTGGCGAACCATGCCGAGATGACGGTTGTTCAGGATGACCACCTTGATGGGCAGCTTGTTGGCCACCACAGTGCCCAGTTCTTGAATGTTCATCTGCAGCGAACCGTCGCCCGCCACGGTAATGACCTTTTTGTCGGGAAAGGCGAACTGCGCGCCGATGGACGCGGGAAAGCCATATCCCATGGTGCCGAGCCCGCCGCTGGTCAGCAGGGTGCGGGGCTTGGTGAAGGTGTAGAACTGGGCAACCCACATCTGGTGCTGGCCCACCTCGGTGGCGATGATGGCGTCGCCGTTGGCAAGTTCGTACAGGGTTTCAATAACTTCCTGCGGCTTGATGTTGTGGTTTTTCTGGTAGCAGAGCGGCTTGCTCTTCTTCCATTCACCCACGGCCTCAAGCCACGCGGCGTGCTCGCTGGCCCAGTCCTTGCCTTCAAGCTTGGCGTCGCATATCTCGGACATGCCTTCAAGGGCCAGGCGGCAGTCGCCCACCACGGGAACCTGCACCTCCACATTCTTGCGAATGGAGGTGGGGTCAATGTCAATATGCACGATGCGCGCCTTGGGCGCGAAGCCCGCCAGTTTGCCCGTCACGCGGTCGTCAAAGCGCGCGCCCACGCAGACCAGCACGTCGGCATTGTTGATGGCCAGGTTGGCGGCATAGGTGCCGTGCATGCCCACCATGCCGAGCCACAGCGGGTCTGTGGCCGGAAAGGCCCCGAGGCCCATGAGCGAACACGTCACCGGGATCTGCAGTTTGCGCGCAAGACCTGTAAGCGCCTCGGCCGCGTTGGACATGATAACGCCGCCGCCAGCCAGAATGACCGGGCGTTCTGCCTTGGCGAGTTCTTCCACCGAGCGCCGCAACTGGTTGAGGTTGGGCTTGTAGGTGGGGTTGTAGCTGCGCATGTAGACGTCTTCAGGCCAGATGAACTCGGCTCTGGCCTGCATGATGTCCTTGGGCAGGTCGACGAGCACGGGCCCGGGGCGGCCCGTGCGCGCCAGATAAAAGGCCTGCCGTATGGTAAGGGCCAGCTTGCTGATGTCCTTTACCAGGAAGTTGTGTTTGGTGCAGGGGCGGGTGATGCCCACAATATCCACTTCCTGAAAGGCGTCATTGCCGATCAGTTGTGTGGGCACCTGCCCCGTAATGACCACTAGAGGAATGGAGTCGGAATAGGCTGTGGCGATGCCCGTCACCGTATTGGTGGCGCCGGGGCCTGAAGTTACCAGGCATGCGCCCACCTTGCCGGAGGCGCGGGCATAGCCGTCAGCCGCGTGCACAGCCCCTTGCTCGTGCCGTACCAGCACGTGACGGATTTCCTGATGTCGCGGCAGTTCGTCGTAAATGTCAATCACAGCGCCGCCGGGATATCCGAACAGCACGTCAACGCCTTCTCTCTTCAGGGACTCAAGGAGAATCTGCGCACCTGTACATTCCATGACCGGCTCCTTCGCAGTCATGCTAATCCTGTTTTTTCAGACGATCCAGGATTGCCATGAGCTGGGTTTTTCCTTCAAGCTTCTGCTTTTTCAGCTGCTTCAAGGTCTGTTCTTCAGTAGGGGTGCGGAAGGCCTTGCCTTCAAGCTTTTCTACCTGCTTTTCATAGAGCACATGATCTTCCCAAAGGGATTTCAGCTCCGGATCAGTGGCCGCATACTTATTTAGGATTTCTAGTTCATGCTGATCCATAAGAAATCTCCATTGTTAGATGTTCGGACGCGGAATCCCGCGAGTGAAACCGGTATTATTGCATGGTGAGGGCGTATTGCGCCAGTGAGGCAATCACAATGCGGTTGAAAAGCTCAATGCACAACAGCACCACCACAGGTGAAAAATCCATGCCGCTGGAGTAGGTAAAGGGCAGCCATTTGCGCACGCGATAGAACACTGGCTCCGTGAGGGCGCGCAGGGTGCGCACTATGGGATTATACGGATCCGGCCGCACCCAGGTGAGTACGGCGGCAATAATGACTATCCAGAAATACAGGCTCAGCAGTGAACCCAGAATCATAGCAACGGCGCTCATGGTATTGGCCAGAATGATCATGCGCCCTCCAGCGTGGCGGTCTTTGTGTCAACTTTCGTAAAGGCCCCGGCGGGGCCGGGCCTCATATCCTGGCGCTGCTTCTCGGCAGTGCGTCGTCCAGGGCCACGCGCAGGTCTGCATAATCGGCTGCTGTTATCTGTCCCCGCAAAGCGCCGCCGTTAAATGCGGCAAAGACCACGCCCGCCCCCTGGGCCGTTTCTTTGTCATGCTCGCTGTCGCCCACAAAAAGCACGGTTTCCGGCGGGGTCTGCCATGTGGCGCATATCCGCAAGGTGCCTTCGGGAGACGGTTTGGGCGCTGCCGTATCAGCTGCGACCACAGGATCAAAATAGGAGGGCAGGCCGAAAATGTCCAGAACCGTTTGTATTCCCTCAAGCCTGCGGTTGGTATGCACAGCCATGCGCACCTGCTTGTCCCGCAGATAGTCAATAAAATCAACAAACCCTGGTTGCAGACGCAGCATGGGCATAATGTCGCGATGGTAGTTGACCACGTTACTGGTCACATAGCTTATCTGATTATGCAAATGCGGCGGCACAATGTGCAGCAGGGCCTGCATGGCAGTGGCCATAAAGCAGAATTTTTCCTGCTCTGGCGTCATGGGCGGCAGATTGAAGTACTCAAGCACACGGTTGTAGAAAGCATTGTTGGATTCACGCGAATCCACAATGACGCCGTCGCAGTCAAATATGACCCCTGCAAGGCCATTGGCGAAAAGACGGCTCATGACGCGACCCTCACAAGCCACTGGCGTTCCGCATCCAGCGGCTGCGCGCCCGTGGGGCGGCTTCGGCCCATGGCGCGCCAGGCAGGGGCGCGGGCGCGGAGCAGGGCGGCGTGCGCCGGGGCAGCGGCGGGGGCGAAATCCAGGGTTTCCTGCAAGTCCTCCGCCATGGGGCCTTCGGCCAGAATGGGCATATCCGGCGGCAGAAAATACATGGCATTGGCCACAACCAGCCGCCAGGGCGGCATGAGACCGAGATCCAGCGAAACAGGCGCGCCCAGAATGCCCGTGCCCGCGTAGCCGCCGGAAGCGGCCAGCGCGTCGGCGTCTTCGTCCTCTACGCCGAGAGAGCGTGTGAACGTGCCGGATTTTCGCGCAAGGGCGCGGGCCATGTCGGCCAGCTCGGCCAGGCGTTCTTCCTGAAGCCATGCCCAGATAAGCGCCTTTTGGGCCTGCTCGCGCTCGATGCGCAGCTTGCGGGCGGCCTCGGCCTTGAGGGCGGCCTCAGTGTCCGCGCCGTCAAGGCCGCGCAGAAGCGCCATTTCCGAGGCGCGGCGGGCAGCGCGGGGATTGGCCGCCGCAGTGGCGCCCACTGGGAGGCCCGAAAGCGCGGCGTCGCCCATCTGGCGCAGGTCTTCAAGACAGGCGGCGGCTTCGCGCTGGCTGAACGGGTAGTCCGCCGGGCAGTACACGCCCTCCGGCGGAGCTTGCGGGAGGCCCGGCCACAGCAGCAGAGCCGCGTCAGCGCCGGGATGCACGGCAGACACGGCTGCGGCGTCGGCATCCTCCGGGCCGGAGTCAGACAGAGGGCCGCGCAAAAAAGGCAGCCGCACACAGGGGGTAGGTGTAGTCATTATACTCTCTTACAAGGGGCCGAGCGCCAGCAGGGGCACTGAAGCGTAAAGCGTGTGGTCTGCCATGCCTGATACATCATCTGGTATAGTCTACTTTTTCGTAACTGCTGCGGAATTTTCGGCAGCGACAACCGCACCGAACCGACGCCCCGATTCGGCATAATGCTCGCGCAGCACTTTCTCAATACGGTGAGGATCACGACTTTCAACGGCTTCAAGAATAAGAAGGTGGCGCTTTAAAAATTCTTGCGGCGTAAAAATTTTGTCCCAGATCCTGTAGTAGAGAAACTTTGAAATATGCCAGCAGGATTTTCTCGCCGTATCCACCATGAGATTGTTGTCGCAACGGACCATCAGGGCATTATGGAATGCGTCATCAACCTCGCTCAGATCTGACAGCCCCGAGGCTTGGCGGCAGGACTCTTCTATCTGCCGGAATTTATCGCGGATATCGCTCATGGCCTCATCGTTCATATGAGGTAAGGAGCGAACAATGCACGCACCTTCGAGCGTTCCCCCCATGTTGTAGCTGTCTTCAATCTCTTTGGCGTCCATCTGGCGTATATATTTTGCCTTTTGCGGCAAACTGCTCACCAGGCCTTCAAGGGCAAGGGCTTGGATAGCTTCGCGTACAGGCCCCCGGCTTATCCCCAATTTTTCGGCCAAGGCCACTTCCCGTATGGGGTCGCCAGGTTTGAGCGTTCCATTGAGCAAGCATTCCTTGATGTGGGAAATGACTTGAGCGCTGTAAGTTATGCAGAGATTGGCTTTCATCTGTTTTCAGGGTTTGTTTCTTAGGTTGCACCCCGAAACAGGTGGGGCATAGCCTGCAGGGCAGGCAGGTAAAGTGCTGCGCCAAGCCGCTGTAAAACAGTTAGCAGATTTGTGTCTCGCGGTCGAGAGGGTGGGCGTGTAACAGGAGCGCCAAGCGGCTACAGCAAGCAAGGCACACCGGTTGTTTTCGGTGAAGTATAACAGGGCTACACTTTGAAATTCAGTTAGTGTCACAAGAGTATTTTAAAAATATATATAATTAATTCATAATTATGCGAATATTGTGAATATTTACTCTTGACACTCCCTGGGGATTTGGGCAAAGGTGCATCACATAATGTTAACATTTAACATTTTATGTCGCAGGGTAAAACAGGCGCCCGCAAGACCCTGCCCGAAGCAAAACCAGAAAACGCATTGCGCCAAGGGACATCACAAACCGTAAGTCCGGAGTCAGAGTGAGGTATTACAACGAGGTCGTCAGACTGAACTTTTAAGCCTGTGAGGAACATAATGGCCGCACACTTAAAACGATCATTCCCGTTGTACGGGCAAATCCTGATGGGTTTGGCCATCGGAACAGCTATCGGTTTTTTGTGGCCGGACTTCGGCAAAACCCTGCAACCCATCGGAACGGCCTTTATCAAGGCCATCAAGATGATAGTCATCCCCCTTGTGTTTTGCGCCATTGCTCTGGGCATCAGCAAGATGAGCCAGGACATAAAGCAATTGGGCCGCCTGGGGGCGCTTGCTTTCATCTGGTTCTACGCAGCCACGGGAGTGGCCATCATCATCGGTATCAGCCTGAACCAAATATTTCATCCGGCTCAGGGGGTTGCCCTTGAATTCACGGGTACGTTGCCCGCCAACCTTGCTTCGCATATTGATTGGACGAAATTTTTTCTGGATATCATTCCCGACAACGTGATCATGGCCGCAGCCCAGCAGAAGATTATTCCCGTACTCTTTTTCGCCATATGTTTCGGCCTGTGTGTTGGCGCCATTGGCGAAAAGGGCAAGCCTGTCATCAGGGGGATGGAAGGCATTCTGGAAGCCATGTTCAAGCTGACCAAGGGGATCGTGGCCACTTCTCCTCTTGCCGTGGCCGCCATCATTGCCTGGGCCATCGCCTCGCAAGGCACGACTCTGCTCATCGCCATGGGCAAACTCATTGGCGTATTTTACCTGGGCATTCTGGTTATTATCTGCATTTTCATGGTCATTCTCAAGCTGATGGGCATTTCACCCCTGTATACTACCAAGAAAATCCTGGAACCATTGCTGCTGGGTTTCACTACCTGCTCTTCGGAAGTGACTTTGCCCGTGCATATGGAAATTCTTGAGCGTAACGGCATTCCTAAAAAAGTTGTTTCATTTGTCATACCTCTTGGCTACAGCTTCAACCTTGACGGCGCGGCCCTTTATCAGTCGCTGGCGATCACCTTTCTGGCAGAAGCCTATGGTCTGCATTTGGATTTCTCCCAACTCCTGACCATCCTCGTGACCACACTTATCGCCAACAAAGGATCGGCCAACGTACCGGCCGCGGCTTTGGTCGTTATCGCCGTACTCTGCCAGAGCCTGGGGCTGCCGGTGGAGGCCATTGCCATCATCACCGGCGTTGACCGCTTTATGGACATGGGCAGAACGGCCATCAATGTTTACGGAAATACTGTGGCCTGTGTGGTGCTCAACAAGTTTGGCGGCAAGCATCTTGCGGACGACGACCAGGGCGGAAACACCAAGATAGGGTTTGCGCAATGACCACCGCCCCTGAGAAAATCGCGGGAATTCTGGGCGGCATGGGGCCGGAAGCCACGGTGGACCTGATGCGCCGCATCATAGCCCATACGGACGCCAGGGACGATATCGACCATGTGCGCTGCATTGTGGACAACAATCCCAAGGTTCCGTCGCGCATCAAGGCCCTGTTGGAGGGTGGCGGCGAAGATCCCGGCCCGTGCATGGCGGATATGGCGCGCAAACTTGAAGCGTGGGGCGCGGATTTTCTGTGCATTGCCTGCAATACCGCGCATAACTACTACCCCTCCGTTCGCAACGCCGTGCGCATTCCTGTTCTGCACATGGTCGAGCTGACAGTGCAAGCCGTGGCGCGGCAGCGCCCGGATGTAAAAAAACTTGGCATTATGGCCTCACCCGCCGTACGTCTCACTCATCTGTATGAAGAGCCTTGCCGCAGGTTTGGCATCCAGGCGGTGTACGCCTCTCCCATGCAGGAACAGCGCCTCTTGGGGGTTATAAAAGATATCAAGGCCGGGCATACCGGAGACAGCGTACGTGCGGCCTTTGGCGAAATCGTCAGTGACGTCAAAGAGCAGGGCGCGCAGGGCATTGCCATCGCCTGTACCGAGCTGGGTATTATTGGCGGCGATTACGGAATTTTTTCTGTTGACGCGGCTGATGTGCTGGCCAGAACCATTGTGGAAATGGCCAAGGGAACAACAGCCCTTTGATGCACCGCAATATTGATATTGTGAATATTCGTTCTTGGCTCTTACTAGAGCAGATTAACTTTGAGAATATACATTCTCAAAGTTTAAGGCACGCTCACTTCGGCGTTTAACCGCGCAGATAAACTGCGCTGACGCCTCCGTAGCGAACGTCTGCTTACGCATCCACCAGAGCAATTTCAAAGTGAAATTGCTCTAAGGAGTTGAGCGAGAGTGCATCATTAAATGTTGACATTTGACATTTTAACATTTCATGCCGCAGGGTAAAACAGGCGCACACAAGTCTCTGCCCGAAACGAAACCAGAAAACGCGTCGCGTCAAGGAACAGCGCAAAACGTAAGTCCAGAGTCAGAGTAAGGTATTACAGTGAGGTCGTCGGACTGAACTTTTAAACCGATGAGAAACATAATGGCTGCACACTTAAAACGATCATTCCCGTTGTACGGGCAAATTCTGGTGGGTCTGGCCATCGGAGCCGCCATTGGCTTTTTGTGGCCGGACTTCGGCAAAACCCTGCAACCCATCGGAACGGCCTTTATCAAGGCCATCAAGATGGTAGTCATTCCTCTTGTATTTTGCGCCATAGCTTTGGGCATCAGCAAGATGAGCCAGGACATAAAGCAATTGGGACGGCTGGGTGGCCTGGCTTTTCTTTGGTTTTATACCGCTACGGGCATGGCCATCATCATCGGTATTACCCTGAATCACTTTTTCCACCCGGCGCAAGGGGTAGCCCTTGAGATTACCGGGGCAATTCCTGCAAACCTCGCCACGCATATCGACTGGACGAAATTCCTGCTGGATATCATCCCCGACAACGTGATCATGGCCGCAGCCCAGCAGAAAATTATTCCCGTACTCTTTTTCGCCATATGTTTCGGCCTGTGCATTGGCGCCATTGGCGAAAAGGGCAAGCCTGTCATCAGAGGGATGGAAGGCATTCTGGAAGCCATGTTCACGTTGACAAGAGGCATCGTTGCCACGTCGCCCTTGGCCGTGGCCGCCATCATTGCCTGGGCCATCGCCTCGCAAGGTATGGTTCTGCTTATCGCCATGAGCAAGCTCATCGGAGTGTTCTATCTGGGAATTCTGGTTATCGTCTGCATATTCATGGTCATACTCAAACTTCTGGGCATCTCCCCTCTCAAAACCACCAAAAAAATTCTGGAACCCTTGCTTCTCGGATTTACGACATGTTCTGCGGAGGTGACTCTGCCCGTGCATATGGAAATTCTTGAACGTAACGGTATCCCGAAAAAAGTTGTCTCTTTCGTCATGCCGCTGGGCTACAGCTTTAACCTTGACGGTGCTGCTCTCTATCAGTCGCTGGCAATCACCTTTCTGGCAGAAGCCTACGGCCTGCATCTGGATTTTCCCCAGTTGCTGACCATCCTTGCGACCACCCTCATCGCCAACAAAGGCACAGCCAACGTACCCGCTGCATCGCTTGTGGTTGTCGCGGCCCTTTGCCAAAGCCTGGGCCTGCCGCTTGAGGCCATCGGGATCATCACCGGCGTTGACCGCTTTATGGACATGGGGCGGACAGCCGTCAATGTCTACGGAAACACCATGGCCTGTGTGGTGCTCAACAAGTTCGGCGGCAAGCATCTTGCGGACGACGACGACCAGAGCGGAAACGTCAAGATGGGGTTTGCGTAATGACCGAACTGGGTATTATTGACGGCGATTACGGAATTTTTTTCCGTTGACGCGGCTGATGTGCTGGCCAGAACCATTGTGGAAATGGCCAAGGGAACAGCAGCCCTTTGATTTTTACCATAATCAACAGCAGACTATACTGCTATTTAAGGAGAATTGTATGAATCTCGCACAGTTTCCCCGTCGCGGCTACGTCAAGCATCCTACCCCGGTAGAACCCCTGCCAGCTTTCAGCAAGGCTCTGGGCGGCAAGGTCAACATCTGGATCAAGCGTGACGATCTGCTGCCCGGTACCGGGGGCGGCAACAAAACCCGTAAGCTGGACTTCTGTATAGCCGACGCCCTTGCCAAAGGGGCCGACACCATTATCACCTGCGGCGCTGTCCAGTCCAACCACTGCCGCCTGACTCTGGCCTGGTCCGTTAAAGAGGGCCTGGACTGCCACCTGGTTCTTGAAGAACGCGTGGCCGGCAGCTACAAGCCGGAATCTTCAGGCAACAACTTTCTGTTCCAGATGATGGGGGTGAAGTCCACCACAGTGGTTCCCGGCGGAAGTCCAATGATGCAGGAAATGCAGAAACTGGCCGATAAACTTGCTGCCAGCGGTCGTAAGCCTTACATCATTCCTGGCGGCGCTTCCAATCACATCGGTGCGCTGGGCTATGTGCAATGTGCGCAGGAATTGCAGCAGCAAATGTTCGAGCAGGGCTTCAATTTTGATCATATTGTCGTGCCCAGCGGCAGTGCCGGAACACACGCTGGCTTTTTGCTGGGCATTCTCGGCTGCAATATGAACATCCCCGTCACTGGCGTTGGCGTTAACCGTAAAAAGTCAGTGCAGGAACAGGCAGTGTATGATCTCATGCTGGAGACCGCCAACAGCATGGGCGTCAAAACGGCACTCCCGCGCGAATCGGTTGTGGCCTATGATGACTACGTTGGCCCCGGGTATTCCCTGCCTACGGACGCTATGGTCGAAGCCGTGACCCTGCTTGCCCGTACGGAGAGCATCCTGCTTGACCCCGTCTATTCCGGCAAGGCTATGTCCGGCCTCATCGACTTTGTGCGCAAAGATAAATTCCCCGTGGGCAGTAATGTACTTTTCCTGCATACGGGTGGTTCACCGGCCCTGTTCGCCTATCTGGATACATTTCATAAGTCCTGGGCGTAACTTGGTTTTTCGGTCGATTTGATTTTCCACTCCTGTCCGGCGGGCTCCGTATATCTGAGCGGAGCCCGCCGGACGGAAATTTTGAAACCTGCCCAATATTCCCAATACTTGGTACAAGAGACAAGAAAATATCGCAGGGCGTATACGCCCTGTGAGTTTATTCTTGAGGCGGTATCCACTGATTGTCAGACGCGCTTTTATCGCTTATATAGCACCCCAGCAACGCCGCAGCGTGAGCGGTAGACTGCCAATACCTCGCCGGCGGACCCGGCTCAGAAGGAGTAGAAACATGGAACAGGGTACCATCCGCCTGAAAACAGGCCTTGCGGAAATGCTGAAAGGCGGCGTGATTATGGACGTCACCACTCCAGAACAAGCCAAGATTGCTGAAGAGGCCGGGGCTTGCGCTGTTATGGCGCTGGAACGTGTGCCTGCGGACATCCGCGCCGCTGGCGGCGTGGCCCGCATGGCCGATCCCACCATTGTCAAAAAAATCATGGAAGTGGCCACCATTCCGGTTATGGCCAAGGCCCGCATCGGTCACTTTGTGGAAGCCCGCATCCTTGAAGCTATGGGTGTGGACTACATTGACGAAAGCGAAGTTCTCACTCCCGCTGACGACAAATACCATATCGACAAGCGCGATTTTACCGTGCCCTTTGTCTGCGGCTGCCGCAACCTGGGCGAAGCCCTGCGCCGCATTGCCGAAGGCGCGGCCATGATCCGCACCAAGGGCGAACCCGGCACCGGCAACGTGGTCGAGGCCGTGCGTCACTGCCGCCAGGTCATGAACGAAGTGCGTGTTCTCTGCGGTCTGCCCGAAGCCGAAGTTGCCAACTTTGCCAAGGAAATCGGCGCGCCTCTTGAAGTGTGTCTGCTCGTGCGCAAAGAAGGCCGCCTGCCCGTGGTCAACTTTGCCGCTGGCGGCATCGCCACTCCGGCCGACGCGGCTCTGATGATGCACCTTGGTTGCGACGGCGTCTTTGTGGGCTCCGGCATCTTCAAGTCCGGCGACCCGGCCAGGCGCGCCAAAGCCATTGTGCAGGCCGTGACCAACTACAAGGACTTCGCCATGCTGGCCGAAATATCCCGCGATCTGGGCGAACCCATGGTGGGCATTGAAATTTCCACCATTCCTTCCGGTGAGCGTATGCAGGAGCGGGGCTGGTAAGATGACCGCACGTTGCGTGGGCGTTCTGGCTCTTCAAGGAGCCTTTCGTGAACATATGGCCGCTGTGTCCAGGTTGGGCGTGGCGGCACGCGAAGTGCGCCAGCTCAAGGATATGGACGGCATTGATGCCATGATCATTCCCGGCGGCGAAAGCACCACCATGGGCAAGCTGCTCAACGAGTGGCATATGCTGGAGCCTTTGCGCGAACGCGTCATGCAGGGCATGCCCGTCTACGGCAGTTGCGCCGGGCTTATCCTGCTGTGCCGCACCATTGAAAACTCGGACCAGCCACGCCTCGGCGTGCTGGACGCCACCGTACGGCGCAATGCCTTTGGCCGTCAGGTGGACAGCTTTGAGACCGAACTCAGCATTCCCGAGATCGGCCCCGACCCTGTTCCGGCGGTATTCATCCGCGCTCCGGTGCTCATCAGCGTGGGGCCGGAAGTCAGGGTGCTGGCCGAAGTCAAGGGTCAGGCCGTGGCTGTGCGCCAGAACAATATTCTGGCCACATCCTTTCATCCGGAATTGACGCCGGATACGCGCCTGCACAGCTACTTTCTGAATATGCGCGGCCAATAGCCGCCTGAAACCAACAGCCTTCCTGTTTTGAACGGGGGGAACGTCGTCTGGCGTTCCCCTTTTTATTTTCCTCCCCTGAATTTTTCCTCAATTTGCCGTCAACGTGCCGCACGATTTAACATGGCCGACACCTGGCTGCCAAAATGGGCATGCACACTGCCTCAAGAACAACAGTTCAACCACCGGAAATTCCGGGGAGGCAGTTATGGAAACCACACTCATGCTCAGGCGTCTTCAGGAAGAACTTGCCGACGAATTGCAGCGTATGGGCCAGCTGCGCACCATTTTTCAGGCCCAGCATTTTGCCGACGAGGTGGATGCGGCCAGCCATCTGGAAGCCGCCCATCTGGCGCAGTGCAGCGCGCGACGCAGTGCTCAGCGCATCCGTGACCTCCAGAGTCTTTTGCATCTTTTACAGCACAACGGTCCCCGTCAGTGCGTCGACTGCGGCGACGACATCCCGCTTGAGCGCCTGATGGCGGCTCCGGGCACCACGCGGTGCCTTTACTGCCAGCAGCAGATGGAAAATATGGCCTTTCCTCTGACGGAGCAGCCTGAAAGCGCGCCAGCGTTCTGGCCGGCGGCATGGTCGGCATCGGTACCGGCTTCAGGGCCTTTGTCAGGATTTGACGCATCCGCCACACCAGAGCCCCGGTTTTGCTGAATACGGTAAACAATCAGGAGATCCATATGCAAGGAACCACAGACCTGCTACCCCTGGCACCGGGGCGGGAACCTTCAGGCAGAGGCGGCCCCGGCCGTTCGCCCCTGCGGCGTCTGGCCGGCGACCTGAACCGTCAGATGCGGGCCTTTGGTCGCAGTTTGGCCGGTTTGGCTCCCCTGGAACGGGCCGTGCTGCGTCTGCCTGTCTGCGACGCCCCGCACAGCTGGGCCGCCGCCAGTCTGACGCAACTGGATGTTGACGTGTGTTGTTCCGAGGAGAGCCTGGCCCGCATCCCTGCTGAAGGGCCGGTGATTTTTTATTCCAACCATCCCACTGGCGCTCTGGACGGCCTGATAATGGCAGCGCTGTGCGGAAGGGCGCGCCCTGATCTGAAAATATTTGCCAGTTCCCGGCTGCTGCAACTGCCCCAACTGGCTCCGCTGGCTCCCATGCTGCTGCCTCTGGACCTTTCGGGCGAAGACAGGGCGGCCAATGGCGCGTCCCTGCGCGTTGCCGTCAGGCATTTGCGCCGGGGCGGAGCCCTGGGAATTTTCCCCGCTGGCAGGGTGGCCCGCTGGCGCGCCGGAGCGGGGCTGGAAGAACAGCCCTGGACGGAGCTTTTGAGCCGCCTTGGCGAATGGCGGCAAAAGGAGGGCAGCGGGGAGGAAGCGTCCCGCGTCCAATACGTTCCCCTGCACGTGCAGGCCAGCGCCGATCCCTTCTTTCTTTCCGCCGCATTCCTGCATGAAGGACTTGCCACGGCCCTGCTGCCGCGCGTTCTCTGGCGGCAGCGCGGAAGTCGTGCGACGCTGTGGGTGGGAGAAGCCTTGAAAGAACAGAGCCTGACCGGCCTTGACCACGTGCAGCGCACCCATTGTTTGCGCATGTACCGTGAGGCTCTGGTTCCCGCGCGCAAACGCGCCATTGCTCAAAAAATCGCTGGCGAATGGCGGCAGGTACCGCTGGCCGAAAGCGCGGACCAGCAGGACTTCATGGCGGCTCTGGCGGCTTTGCCCGAGAGCAGCGTTCTGGCCAGGGAAGGCAGGTACAGTGTGTACGCGCTGCACGGCAGCGAGTGCCCACTCCTGCTGGACGAGGTGACGCGCCGCCGCGAGGAAAGCTTTCGCGCTCTGGGTGAAGGCACGGGCAAGGCCAGGGACACTGACCGCTATGACCCCCAGTATGAACATCTGCTGCTGGTGGATGAGGAGGCCCAGTGCCTGGCCGGTTCATACAGGGCGCGTCTGGTGCGGCCCGAAGATACAGCCAGCTGCGGACGCAGCAGCCTCTATACGGCCTCGCTCTTCCGGTATGATCCGGAATTTTTCCGCCAGTGCGGCAACGCGCTTGAACTTGGCAGAGCTTTTGTCTGCCTTGAATATCAAAAGGAATACGCGCCGCTGATGCTGCTCTGGAAGGGCATTGCCCGACTGGCCCTGCAAAAGGGCGCGCGCACGCTTTTTGGCCCGGCCAGCATAGGGCTGAACTACCGGCCCCAATCGGTAGACCTTTTGTGGCGGCATTTGCGGTTGCGCCACTGGCATGCCCCCCTTGCGGCCCTGGTGCGGGGGCGCAAACCCCGTCATCTGCGCAGCGAGCTGCCCTTTGCCCGGCAAATGGAGTATAACGGCGTCAACAGCGTGGTACGCCAGATGGAAGGCGGACGCGGCCTGCCCATTCTCTTTAAGCACTATTTGCAGTTGGGAGGGCGCATAGCGGCCTTTCACGAAGACAGGGCCTTTGGAACCCTGGACGCGCTTCTGGTTGTGGACCTGCTTAACGCGCCGGAAAAGCAGTTACGCCGCTTTCTTGGCGAGGAAGGAATGGTCGCCCTGTGTGGCGGCGCGTGCATGTGCGACCGGTCAGATCAGAGGCGCTGAAAAAACGCTCCCTCACCGAGGGCAGGCGTTGTCGCGGAGTTTCAGGCTCAGGCCGCCTTTGGGATAATGCCTTAGCAATGGATATGGCGCGCCAGGCACGACGCGCGCCATCACAGACACATGGCGTACGCGCCATATACCAAGAATTTCAGATCTCCAGCCCCTCCTCTCATCCCCCAGGTAAAGCCGCAGGCCGCCCCGACATTGTGTCGGGACGGCCTGCGGTGATTTGAACTTCCGCGCAACAGTCTTTGCATGAAGACCTCGCGCCTGCTGCCTCAGCGGCAGGCGGGCGGCCACAAGGCAGCCCCTGTGGTGTGGGACGCCACACCCCGGAGCGCGCTAGTGGGGTTGCGCGGGCTCCATATCTTCTTTTTTGAGGTAGGGAAGATAGGTGGGGTCAGTGCCCATGATATGCTGCACAAGCCAGTCCTTGAGGAAGGTCAGCAGGTCCATGCTCACGGTGGCTGTGCCGGATTTGAGCTGTTCCTCGACCTCGTCCAGCTTGGCCACGAACTTTCTGTGGATTTTCATATGTTCGGCGGCGCCCAGATAGGCTGTGGCGGTGAACATTTTTTCCTCGTCCGCAAAGTGGGTGGCCGTATAGTCACGCAGCTTGCGCAGGATTACCTGCATTTCTTCTGCCGTGCGGTTATGGGCCATGGCCGTGTACAGTTCGTTGATATAGTCCACCAGCAGCCTGTGCTGCCTGTCGACCATGGGCACGTGCAGGTCGAGCTTGGGCGTCCACTGCACGAACTTGTCGGAGGTAGCCTGCTCGTAATCGCCGGAAACCAGGGCAGTGACAATCATGTCCAGCTCTTCCATACCGCTCTGAACGCCGAGCAGGGCGCCTGTGAAGGTTTCCATACGTTTGGCGGTCTGCTCGGCCACGTGGCGGATTTCACCAAGCGCGTTGGTGGTGTCGGTGCTGTGTTGCGACTGCTCTTGCGCGCTCCTGGCCACGATCAGAAGATGCTCGGCGGTATCGTTGATGGACTGGAGGATGTCGCGCATGACGCTGCCCGCGCGCGAAGCCTGTTCGGCTCCGTCCAGACTGAGCTGGGCGGCCTTGTCCACGGTAAGCACGTTGCGCCGCGTCTCTTCCTGGATGGCGTGCACGGCATCTTCCACTTCCTTGGTAGCGCCCATGGTTTTTTCCGCCAGTTTGCGCACTTCATCGGCCACCACGGCAAAACCGCGCCCGGCGTCGCCAGCGCGGGCGGCCTCAATGGCGGCGTTGAGCGCCAGCAGGTTGGTCTGGTCGGCAACCTCGTTGATGACCGACATGACCCGGCCGATGTTGCTGGCCTTTGTGCCAAGGTCGGCCATGGCCTGCTTGAGGTGCACAATGGTGTCTTTGAGCTTTTCAATGGAGGACAGCGCGCCTTCCACTTCACGTTCGCCTGTGGCGGCGCTGGCGCTGGAGCTTTGCGCGTTTTCTGAAAGTTCATGCACCCTGTGTGAAGATTCCTGGGCGGTTTGCGAAACCTTTTCCATTGAGCTGCTGGTCTCGGTGAGGTGGTCGCGCTGCACCTGAACGCCCTTGCTGACCTCGCTCACAAGGCTTGCCAGTTCACGCACTTCCGAGGACAGGTTTCTGCACACGGTATGCGCCTTGTGCAGCACCATGGCGCCACGGTCAGACTTGTTGCTTATGGCCTTTTTTTCTTCTTCCACGTCATTGATCTTTGCCTGCAGCCTCTCCAATCCGGCCCGCAGTTCTTCAATGACGTTGGCGTCTTCAGCCAGGCTGTTTTCAGCATCGCGCAAATGGGTCAAACAGTATTCAGCCCGCTGTACTTCGTCGCCTTGGCGCGCGGGATTGTCTTCAGCAAAAAGAGCATCACTGCGTTCGCGCAGTTTTTTGGCTTTGCTTCTGTGGGCCAGCCAAAGGGCAGCGTCAGCCAGCGCACACAGGGCCGCCACGCCCAGAAGAGCCCATTGCGCGCCCTTGGCGCCGCTTATAACGGCCAGACCGATGAGGGTGCACAGGATGATGATTTGCAGCAAGATTCCCATAGTTACCTGCCTTGGTTAACTTGCCTATCGGCAATTTTATATTTACGCTTAACAGCAGGAAAAGTAAATGAAACCAATTGTCACCAAAGGGGTTGATATTATGCAATTTATTGATTGTCTGGGGCTTGCTTGTCCGCAACCTGTCATCCTTTGCCGTTCGGCTGTGGATAAAGGGGTGGAAAATCTGGAAGTGCTGGTCGACAATGAGCCAGCCCTGGAAAACGTGCAGCGTTTTCTTCAGGGCAGAGGGTATACGGTGAGCGCAACCCGGGAGGGGGCGCAGCAGTGGCGCATTGCCGCTGCCGGGGATGCCGCGG
The DNA here is from genome assembly GCF_055387835.1 of Desulfovibrio simplex. Taxonomy (NCBI): domain Bacteria; kingdom Pseudomonadati; phylum Thermodesulfobacteriota; class Desulfovibrionia; order Desulfovibrionales; family Desulfovibrionaceae; genus Desulfovibrio; species Desulfovibrio simplex. The sequence continues at coordinate 2,419,605 of NZ_AP042377.1, read as the reverse complement.
ATGCCGGGACCAGCGTGCTGGCTGCGTCTGAAGCGCGGGACGGGCAAGAGCAGGCTTTGCGCACTCTTGTTCTCATAACCACTGAAACTCTGGGCCGTGGCGACGACACGCTGGGCGCAAAGCTTATGGAGAACTTTCTGGCCACGTTGCCGGAACTGGGCTCACGGCTGTGGCGGCTGGTGCTTGTCAATGGCGGCGTCAAGCTGACGGCACGCCCCGGCCCGGCGCTGGAGTCGCTGCAAAAGCTTGCGCAGCAGGGCGTATCTGTTCTTGTGTGCGGCGCCTGCCTTGGGCACTACGGCCTTCTGGAGGCCAAGGCCGTGGGCGAGACGTCCAATATGCTGGATATTGTGACCAGCATGGATCTGGCGGACAAGATCATCCGTCCCTGAGGCACGATCGGCACGGGCGTGAACCGTGATAACAAAAAAAACGGCATGAAGAACTTCATGCCGTTTTTCTTTGGGCAACAGTGCCCCTGAAGTTATGCTTTCATGTCGCTGATAAGGCTGGCCAGGCCGTGGGCCTGCGCGGCCAGGTCGGACACGGCTTTGGAGGCTTCTTCCATTGCCTGGGCCGTCTGGTGCGACATATTGTTGATCTGGATAATGGTATGGTTGATTTCTTCGCTGGCCGCGGACTGTTGTTCGCTGGCCGCAGCGATGGCGTTGACCTGATCGGCGGTGGCGTCCACCGTGGACACTATGACCTCAAGCGCGGTGCCGGACTGGTTGGCGAACTCGGCGGCGCGGTCAACCTCCTGCACGGCCTTGTCGACAGATTCCATACTGGTGGCGGTGCTGTGTTGAATGGCGTTTATGACCGCCCCCACGTCCTGCGTCGAGGCCATGGTTTTTTCGGCCAGTTTACGCACTTCATCGGCCACCACAGCGAATCCGCGCCCGGCGTCGCCCGCCCTGGCGGCCTCGATGGCGGCATTGAGGGCCAGCAGGTTTGTCTGGTCCGCAATGTCTGAAATGACGCCCATGATGCGGCTTATGTCCTGCGCGTGAGCGCCCAGAAGGGCCATGTCTTCCTTGAGGCGCAGAGAGGACTGGTGCACATGGTTGATGCTGTCCAGCGAACGGCTCACTATGGCCGCGCCATCCTGGGCTTTTTGCCGTGTTTCGGCCGAGGCTGTGGATGCCTGCGCGGCATTGCGGGCCACTTCCTGCACGGTGGCGTTCATCTCGTTCATGGCCGTGGCGGCCTCAGTCAACCGTTGCGAGGTTTCTGCGGTTCCGCGGTCAGACTGTTCGATTTGCGCTGAAAGCTGGGTCGAAGCCGTGCTCAACACCTGGGCGACCTCTTCAAGTTTTTCGGCTGCCTGAAGCATGGTCTGGGTTTTTTGTCTGGCCTCCATGCTGGCGGCTTCGGCCTTTTCCATAGCCTCCATGGCTTTTTCCGACTGTTCCTGCGCATTGGCGGATTCGCGCCTGGCGTTTTCAATATGCTGCTTCAAGGCGTCGACCATGACCACGATCGAGGCGAACACGCCTGTCTTGGCCTTGCCGTCGTCTACATTGTAGTCGCCGTCCGCAACGCGACGGGCGAGGATGTCCAGCTCGCCGGGGTCCTTGCCCAACTGCCTGTTGACCGAGCGTGTAAGGAAAAAGACCAGGAAAACGCTGATGACAATGCCTGCCAGGGTCAGGATAATGGCCGTGGTGCGCGAGGTTTCGACAATGTTGAAGGCCTGGTGACTTGCCTCGCCACTGCCGCTGACGTTCAGGGCCACGATCTCATCAAACAGGCCCATGAGCTTTCTGAAAAGCGGCCGGTACTCATTGCTGTAAATGGCAAGGGCCTGGTCATGTTCACGCTTGTACACCATGGCGACAACCCTGTCGCGGATGCCGGCTATGGTATTCAGGGAAGCAGTGATCTCTTCAAAAAGCTGTCTGTTCTTGCCGTCGGCAGCGTTGCCATGTACTGCGAGCAGGGTTTTGTATCTGTTGCTGTTTTCTCTGAGGCCCTTCACAGTCTCGTCAATGTGATCCTTATAATAGGCCATCTCTTCGGTGCCGTCGTGCAGCATCATGCCCAAAAGGTCGGCGCGTACGGAGTAGAGCTGCTGGTTCATGCCCTGAATGGCGATGACAGAGGGCAGCCATGATTTGTCCACTTCTTCAATAGTATTATTGATGTCAGACAGGTTTTTCATAGAAACCCCGGAAAGGGCGAGCATGATGAGAATGACGCCGCAAAAGGAGAGGATCATTTTACTGCTGAGCTTCATTGATGTATCCACCTTTACGTGTTTTCATATATTTAGTGGTGGTCTGGCTTTGAAGCCAAAAGTTGGCAGCTGAAAACCGCAAGAAACAGATTACCAGAACACCATTACATAAAAAATGCTCTGTGCAAAACAACAATTGTATAGCATTAATCTATATAATATAGATTAATGTTGGCATATACTATGTGTTGTTGTAATGCTTCTGGTAAAAGTTGCAATGATAACATGCTATTAGTTATCAATGCCAACTATGGCTAAAAAAAGGCCAGACTATATACAGCTCTGCCGCATATTCGTGCATTTTCAGCCAGATGACTGTCGCGTGAGAAGCGTGAGCTTGTAACGCGCCGCAACAGGCGCGCAGTAGCCTTTGTGGTTACTTGTTTAACCAAATAATCACCTTTTGCATAGTGTAAAGATATGTTTATATATTATACCTGAATTATTGAGGAAAAATATATATGAAAAATAATTTGGATTTGCCAGCCATGCTGGAGGATTGGACATGCGACCAATTGAAAGCCTGTGCCCATGCCAAGGGAGACTATCATGAAGGTTTGGCGGTGCTTCATTTGAACGCCGTTGGCTGATTGAGAAAGATGCTCCCAGGTATGGCTTTCTGGACGCGCTGGTTCAGCCCCTGGCGGCCGCCCCCGCATGTCTGGCGTGCATATTGTATGGGAAGGGTACCATAACCCTTGAGACTGCAAGCCCTCAAAGGCGGGCCGCTCCAAACCAGATTACCTTTGAAATGCTTCACATTTCAAAGTTTTCATGCAGCCGAAAAATGCGATTTGCGGTAGCCGTCAGCGGGTCTTTGCCGCTTACGGATAACCAATGCTGCCTTTGCGGCAGCCGTTGCGACTCAGGAAGCTACGCATGCTGTCTTCAAGCGTAGCTTCCTGAGTCGCAACGGCTGAAGCTCGGCTGTATCCACGCCATGTTGTGGCGCGCCGCACTCACGTGCAGCGTTAGAGCATGTACACTTTTTCAAAGTGTACATGCTCTAAAACGCAATAAAAGTTTTCGGGGGAGGGGGCGTGGGGGAGGGACCCTTTTGTAAAAGGGTCCCTCCCCCACAAAGTATCTCAAGGTTTGTCAGTCCAATCGCCGCCGGGGCACAGGCTCACGCGGGGGGTTGGTGCAGCCAGCAGGCCACGTTGTGCTGCTGGCGCACGGCAACGGTCAAAGGCATTTTTTCACGGCAAACGGGCATGGCCTGCGAACAGCGGGGGTGAAAGGGGCAGCCCCCAGGCATGGAGCGCAGTGAGGGCACGCTGCCCGGAATGGTCGGCAGGCGGTCGAGTTCTCTGGAACGGGCATTGGGAGCGGCGCGGAGCAGCCCCTGCGCATAGGGATGCAGCGGGTGCGCGAAAAGATCACGGGCCGGGGCGTATTCCACCAGTCGTCCGGCGTACATGACGCCAATGGTGTTGGCCATTTGCGCGGCAACGCCCAGATCATGGGTGATAAGCAGCACGGCCATGCCGCGCTCCTGGCTGCGGGCGCGCATGAGGCGCAGAATCTGCCCCTGAATGGTCGCGTCCAGCGCAGTGGTGGGTTCGTCGGCAAGCAGCAGGTCGGGTCGGCAGGCCAGGGCCATGGCGATCATCACCCTTTGCCGCATGCCGCCCGAAAGCTGGTGAGGGTAGTCGTCATAGCGGTTTTCCGGCGAGGGAATGCCTACCTCCGCCAGCAGGGATATGGCCTCCTCGCGCGCCTGGGCGCGGTGCATCCCCATATGCAGGCGCAGGGGTTCCGCCACCTGTTCGCCAACCCTGAGCACGGGGTTCAGCGAGGTCATGGGTTCCTGAAAGACCATGCCGGCGCGCCGTCCACGGATGCTTCGCAGTGCGCGCGGGGGCAGGCGCAAGATGTCCTGCCCGTCCAGCATGATGCTGCCGTCCAGCCGGGCATTGTCCGGCGTGAGGCGCAATATGGCTCTGGCGGTGAGGCTTTTGCCGCAGCCGGATTCGCCCACAAGGCAGGTGATGTGCCCGTGGGGCAGGCTGAAGCTCACATTTCTCACGGCCGGCAGGGGGCCGTCGTCCGTCTGAAAGGTGATGGAGAGGTCGTCCAGGCGCAGCAGGGGCGTGTCTGCCTGATCTTGCTGCTGGCCTTGCCGCAGGGCTTGTGGTGTGTGAACCGGCATGGCGTCTGTACTCATGATGTTACGTCGGCAAAAGGGTGGGCAAGCTGCCGGGGCGGCTACGCGCCCATGAAGTCCTGCCATTTTGCCAGCAGGGCGCGCAGGGCGTTGCCGCGATGGCTGCGGGCGTTCTTTTCATCCCTGGTGAGCTCGGCGGCGGTTTTGCCGATGATGGCGTCAAAAAAAACAGGGTCATAGCCAAAGCCGTTCTGGCCGCGCGGCGCGGTAAGCAGGCGGCCGTCCCATACGCCGCGCACCACCATTTCCGCACCGTCGGGACGCACGCAGGCCATGCTGCTCACAAAGCGGCAACCCCTTTTCTCTTCCGGCACATCCGCCAGTTCGTGCAGCAGCTTGCGGATGTTGCGAACGTCGCGGCTTTCGCCGGGCAGGCTTTCCCAGTCGTCCGAGTAGCGGGCCGAATACACGCCGGGTCTGCCGTCAAGAGCGTCCACTTCCAGCCCCGAATCATCGGCAATACTGGTAAGCCCCGTCAGGCGCGCCACCTCGCGGGCCTTGATGCAGGCGTTTTCTTCAAAGGTGGTTCCGGTTTCGTCAATTTCGCCAATGGTGGGAAAAAACTCCAGACCCAGAACCTCCACGCCGAACTGCGCCAGGGGATCGGCCAGTTCTCGAACCTTGCCCGCATTTTGGGTGGCCAGCACGATTTGTATGGGTTTTGTTTGCATCATTGATGCGCTCCTTGGCGGTCAGGGCCGCTATTGCATTTTGTCTGTTTTGGGGCGGTGGGGCATCACCACGGTAGCCACAATGATGCCAGTGATGACCAGCGCTCCGCCCACCATCTGCGCGGGCGTCACCGTTTCATCGAGGATAAGTTTGGCGGCTATGCCCGCAAAAACGGGCAGGCTGTAATAAACCATGCCCGCGCGAACCGGTCCGATCTGGTCAATGGCCACTGTCCACAGCCAGAAAGACAGGGCCGAGCAGCCGATGCCCGTATACAGCACGCTGATGACCAGCGGCGTGGACAGGTGGGGTGTGGGCAGCATGAACGCCTCTATGGCCGTGAAGGGCAGCGAATACAGCAGCCCCAGGGCAAACGTGGCCACGCTGAAGCCGATGGGCGAAATGTCGGGGCTGCGCTGTCGGATGAACAGGGAGTAGAGGCCAAAGCACAGCACGCCCCCGAGGGACCAGAGGTCGCCCGCGTTAAAGCTCAGGTGGGTCAGCCTGTCCCAGTCGCCCCGGCTGACCAGGGTGACCACGCCGACCAGCACCACCAGCACGCCCGCCATACGGCGCGGCGAGATCGGCTCGGCGTAAAGAATGCGCGAGAGTATGAGAATGACTATGGGAGCCGTGGGCACCAGCAAAGCCATATTGATGCTTTCCGTGGTCTGTCCGGCCTTGTAGATGAGGGTGTTGAGCAGCGTCACGCCGAGAATGCCCAGGACAGAAAGGCCACGCCAGCTTTTCTCGATGGCGGGCCAGTCCGTGCGCCAGTGCCTTTTGGCGAAAGGCAGCAGGATGATCAGGGCGATGAACCAGCGCCAGAAATTGCATTGCCAGGGGGGGATGAGCCCGGCAACGGCTCTGGCCACCACAAAATTGCCGGACCAGATGACAACGGCGAGAAGCGCGCAGGAATAGCCCGTTACGGTTTTTTGCATGAATGTACCCATGGCCGGGCCAGGGGCCCGGTTGAGATGGCGGCGGCAGTGATGCACCACAGCTGGTCAGTATAGTGCATGTGCCCGGCAAAGGCAAAGGCCCGCAGACTTTGTCCACCAAGGGGAGGCACCTTAATCATACGGTGCGAAGATAAAAATTTTTTATAATAATTACGTATTGTTATATAGCTTGTTCGCAACGGCACTTTCCTTTTGCGCAACAAGGAGGTATGATTAAAGCTTAAACTTCATTAGTGAGGAAATGAGCATGAAACTCATAGACATATTTGCTGTCCCCGCCCCCGAAACGCGCATTCCCGTGCCTTATGTCATCGCCGAAGCCGGGGTGAACCATGAGGGCAGCATGGAAATCGCCCGCAGGCTCATTGATGAGGCCGCAGAGGGCGGCGCGCAGGCCATCAAGTTTCAGACGTACAAGGCGGGCACCCTGGCCTCCAAGGATTCCCCGGCGTACTGGGACACCAGCAAGGAACCGACCAGCAGCCAGTACGAACTGTTCAAGAAGCACGACTCGTTCTGGAAGAACGAGTTTGAAACCCTGAAGAAGCACTGCGACGCGGTGGGCATTGCCTTCATGTCCACGCCCTTTGACGTTGAATCCGCCCATTTTCTCAATGATCTTATGGACGTGTTCAAAATTTCCTCTTCAGATATCACCAACAAGCCCTTTATCCGCACTCTGTGCGACTTTGGCAAGCCCATCCTGCTTTCCACAGGCGCCGCGCACCTGCATGAAATTGCGGAGGCGGTGGAGTGGATTGAAGAAAAGGGCAACAAGCTGGCCCTGCTGCACTGCGTGCTCAACTACCCCACGGCGGACGAAAACGCGGCCCTGGGTATGATTCCGGCGCTCAAGCGGCATTTTCCGCAGCACGCCATAGGGTATTCCGACCACACGCTGCCCAAGGACATGCATATTCTTGAAACCGCCACCCTGCTCGGCGCGCGCGTGCTGGAAAAACACTTTACCCATGACAAGACTTTGCCCGGAAACGACCATTATCATGCCATGGACAAGCACGACCTGCGGCATTTTTTTGAGCGCCTTGCGGGCACGCTCGCCAGTGTGGGCGAAATGAGCCTGCGCGCCCTGCCGGAAGAAGAACCCGCCCGCCGTCACGCCCGCCGCTCGCTGGTCACGGCCCGCGCCGTGCCCGCCGGTACGGTCATCAGCGCTGCCGACCTTACCTGGAAGCGCCCGGCCCACGGTATTTCGCCGCGCAACTATGACGAGGTCATCGGCATGCGCGCGCGTCACGATCTGGATGAAGATACGGTGCTGCACTGGTCTGATCTGGACAGCGGCGCCAGGGCCTAGTCATGAATCAGGAAAGCAGCATCCTTGTTCTCGGGCGCATGCCCCGCGGCGCGGAGCCGGAGACGCACCGGCCCGCCGGGGTGTGGTGTTTTGTTGAACAGGAGGAGTTTTTTCCCGCCTGGGACAAGCGTTTCAATTTTCCGCCGGAACCGTTGGCGGAGGTGCATGCCGTTGAACACGCCTGCAAGTGCGCTCAGGCCCTGTGCGCGGACAGCATTGTTCCGCTGGCCGCGGAGCTCTGCTCCCACAGCGACGACCTGCCCGCAGCCTACTGGGAAACCCTGCTGGCGCCCTGGGCCATTACCATGGCCTCGCAGATCGTCGAGCGCTGGGCTCGCGTCAAGGCCATGGTCGAAGCCTGGGGCAATGAAGCCATGCACGTTCCCCTGCTGCCCCAGGACTGCCATTTCGCCTTCTGGGCGGAACCGGACTTCACGCTGCACGGCGCTCTTGGGCACTCTTTCAACCACTGGCTTTTTTCGCGCCTTTTCGAAGCGTACTTCCACGACGGCTGGCCCGAAAAGTGGACCTGGGAATACCTGCCGACCGTCCGGCGTGAATATGGAACAGATCATCACTCCAGCGGCAAGGCCCGCTTGCTCCATATGGCCCGAAAGGCCATGCTGCGCCTGCCTTTCCCCAGACTCAAGGGACTAAGCTGGAGGCAAAGTCTGCGGTTTTCGCTGGCGCTGCTGCACAGGAGCCGGGGGCAGGACCAGTCCCAGCCCTTGTCCTCTTATGGCAAGGCGGCCACTGGCATGGACGCGGGCCTGCCGGAATGCCTGGATGTTATGGCCCTGTTTCGGGCGGGCATACCCAAGTCCCTGCGTGCGTTGCGTCACCCCGAAAGTCTGAGCGCCAGCCTGCTGGGGCCCCGGTTGCGCGTGCCCAGCGTGCTGGCGTATGAAGATGCCGAGTACCGTCAAAAGCTGGCTGTCTGGCGCGGGCGCGGGCACAGGCTCATGTATGTGCAGCACGGCGGCAATTATGGTCAGGTGCGTTGCGCCTGCGATACGGCCATGGTGGAGTATGCCCAGCATGCCTTTGCCACCTGGGGCTGGAGCGAGCATGGCAGCAGCCGGGGAAACTTCATTCCCGTGCCCTATCCGCAACTGGCGCGCCTCAAGAAACTCTGGCACGGGCAGGATGGCTACACGCTGTTGCTGGTCGGCACGGAAATGCCGGGTTACGGCTACAGGCTGGATGCCCACCCGACCCCCATGCAACTGGTGGAATACCGGCGCGACAAACTGCGTTTCTTTGAGGCCTTGGGGCGGACATTGCAGAACTGTTCGCAGTACCGGCCCTATTTTGCGTTGCCTAATTCCCTGCGCGACGCGGACTGGCTGCTGGAGCGCATCCCCCAGGTACGGTTGTCCACCGGACCTTTGCAGCCCCAACTGCTTTCCTGCCGTCTGCTGGTGGTGGACCACAACTGTACAACCACCCTTGAGGCCCTGGTGGCCAATGTGCCCACCATTCTGTACTGGAGGCGGGATGTCTGGCCCGTTACTCCGCAAAGTGACGCCCTGCTGGACGTGCTGACCCGCGCGGGCATATTGTTTGCCACGCCGGAAGAAGCCGCCGCCAAGGCTGCGGAAGTTTGGGAAGACCCGCGCGCGTGGTGGAGCCGCACCGCGGTGCAGGACGCCCGCCGCGCTTTTTGCGCCCTTCAGGCCTTGACGGTCAAGGGCAACGAGAACCATTACTGGATCCAAACGCTGAAGAGTCTGTAACACATGCAAATTCGTGTATCTGCCCTGGTTTTACTGGTGGCTCTGAGTTTTTCGTTTCTGTTGACGCCGCAGGGCGCGTCTTGCGCCGATGACGGTGAAAGCCTGCGTCAGGTGCAGGCCGCCTTGAATAAAAGCGATTTTGACGAGGCCGTAAAGCTGCTCAAACCCCTTGTGGACAGCGGCAATGCCGAAGCCCTCTATGTCATGGGCCGTCTTATCCTGGACGGCAAGGGCGTGAAGAAAAATCGTACCCGCGCGGCGGAATTCTTTCGTCTGGCGGCGGAAAAGGGCGACGTGAGCGCCATGAACTCATGGGGCACGGCCCTTGCCTCCGGTGACGGCGTGCCGCGCAACTATCGCGAGGCTGCCCGCTGGTTCCGCAAAGCGGCAGACCAGGGCCTTGCCATGGCCCAGTACAACCTTGGCTATCTCTACGCCTACGGGCGTGGCGTCAACAAGGATGAAAACGCCGCCATCGACTGGTACAGCCGCGCCGCCAATCAGGGTTTGGCTTCTGCCCAGTATTCCCTTGGCTGGACTTACCTGAACGGCAGCGGTGAAAACCAGAGCGACACCAAGGCCGCGCACTGGTTTGAAAAAGCCGCCGAGCAGGACCACGCCAAGGCCCAGAACAATCTTGCCTACATGTACGCCGAGGGGCGGGGCTATGCGCAGGACCCGGCAAAGGCCCTGCAATGGTATACCCGTTCGGCTGAACAGGGGTACGCAGAAGCGCAGTATAACCTTGGCTTCATGTATGAACAGGGCCGTGGCGTGCCGCAGGACTATACCAAGGCCGTGGACTGGTACCGCAAGGCTGCCGAGCAGAACGAGCCTGCCGCCCAGTACAGTCTTGGCCTCATGTACGATCAGGGTACGGGCGTGCCGCGCAATTTGAGTGAGGCTAACCGCTGGTACAATCTGGCTGCGAAAAATGGCGATCCTGACGCCAAGGCCGTTGTGCGCGCCCAGAATAACAAGCCCCAGCCTGTGCGTAAGGCTCCGGCGCCGAGCAAGCCGCAGAAAAAAGACAAAAAGCCGCAATAAAAAGCGACAATAGCAGTCTCAGGTTGTCTGTTTGAATTCGGGAAGCCCGCATTGGAAAATACGGGCTTCCTTGCGTGTGGGAAGGTATCTTTGTCTTTATTGGGGCGCCTGTGCGGGAGAGCTTGCGCGGCGGGCGGGAATTCTTCGCAGTCGGCGTTTCTGGGAGAGTAAAGCAGGGCCTGTCCTTTGAGAGGTGTTTTGTATGCCCTGCGGGCATGGCGGCTTTACTTTGTCTGTTGTTTGGGCCGCCTCCGGCGGGGGCAGATGGGGGCCTGTTAGGGGCTGCCGCCCCTCCGAGGCCCCCTCTGCACTCCCCCCGGACGACCCCGCTGGGCTTGTCGTATATCTCCACTCCCACGGACTAGCCTTCAATGGCCTTCCATATTCCGTCATTCAGCGAGGGCTGCGCGGCTTTTACTGCGGGAGCTTCCTCGCTTCGCTCGGCGATCTCCCTTCGCGCCGCGCAATGCCATCGCAGGGTTTTGTCCTGGACGAGAGATCGGTGAGGCGTCTCATTGGTTGTTTGGAAGTCGCGGAAATTGCGTATCCCTGCTGGGGAAGAGCGTGCAATGGCGGCGGTATTTGCGTAGTAGGAGCTTTAAAGGGAGCGAAGCCGGGTTTGTTCTTTTGAGAGGTGGTTTGTGCGCCTGAGGGCGCGGGGCTTTTCCTTTGTTTAGTTTTGGCCGCCTGCGCGGCGGGCGGCAGAAGGGGGCCTGTTAGGGGCTGCCGCCCCTCCGAGGCCCCCTCTGCACTCCCCCCGGACGACCCCGCTGGGCTTGTCGTATATCCCCACTCCCACGGGCTAGCCTTCAAAGGCCTTCCATATTCCGTCATTCAACGAGGGCTGCGCGGCTTCTGCTGCGGGAGCTTCCTCGCTTCGCTCGGCGATCTCCCTCCGCGCCGCGCAATGCCATCGCAGGGTTTTGTCCTGGACGAGAGATCGGTGAGGCGTCTCATTGGTTGTTTGGAAGTCGCGGAAATTGCGTATCCCTGCTGGGGAAGAGCGTGCAATGGCGGCGGTATTTGCGTAGTAGGAGCTTTAGTGTGTAGCCGACTTCTCATTCAGCGCGAAGACGCACGGTGGCATTGCGCGGCGCGGAGGGAGATCGCCGAGCGAAGCGAGGAAGCTCCCGCAGCAGAAGCCGCGCAGCCCTCGTCGGATCACGGAATACGGAAAGCCCCAGGGGGTGCTTCGGGGGGGATGCAAGGGGGGCCGAGAAGGGGGCGCAGCCCCATAACCGGCCCCGCCTTGCCGCGCGCCGCGCAGGCGGCCAAAACAACAGATAACGAAAAGCCGCCATACCCGCAGGGTACAGAAGCCGCCTCTCAAAGGACAGGCACATTATTATCCTACCAGAGGTATCAGCCACGCAAACTCCTCCCCCCCAGAGTATTTCGTCCCGGTATTAGGCGTGGAGAATATGTAACAAACAGGCCCGGCCATATATATGTATGGCCGGGCCTGATCAATAACTGTGCTAACAGACGGCTTATTTTTTGCTGCCCTTTTTGCTGGTTTTTTTGCCAGCCTTGGGAGCGGGTTTTTTGGCCGCAGGCTTTTTGTCAGCGGGAGCCGCAAATTTCTTGGCAGCAGGAGCTTCGGCCTTGGGAGCGTTTTCGGTTTTTTCCGCCGTGGGCGCTTCTTCCGCCTTGGCGGATTCCGCAGGGGCCGCATCGGCGTTACCTGACGTTGCATCCGTCGCGGCGGGAGCCGGGCTTTCTTCCTGAACCTCGGCGGCCGTTTCCACTGCGCTGGCTATCGGCTCAGCCGGCGCGGCAACGGCCTCAGGGCTGTCTTCAGGCGCAGCGTGCGCCACGCCTGCGGCAGGGGCTGATTCCTGGCTTTCACCCTCTGAAGCTTCCTTAACATCAGCCCTGGCTTCAGAAGCGGCAGACTGCTCGACCCTGGCTTCAGACGCGGCTTCCGCAACGGGTTCCACAGCGTTGGCTGCAACGTCAGCCTTGGGAGCTTTTGGGGCAACCGCAGGGGCAGTTTCCGCCGTAGCCGTTTCACCCTTGGGCGCTTCGGATACAGCTTCACCCTTGGGCGCTTCAGCCGCAACGTCAGCCTTGGGGGACTCAGCGCCAGCCTCACCGCCGGACGCAGGCTCCACAGCCTTCTTTTCAGGCTTGGGCACTTCCACAATGGTGCCGTCGGCCAGCACAAGCGAAAGGGCGTGGGCCGGACAGGCTTCCATACAGGCTGTGATGCGCTTGCCGTTTTCCATCCGCCAGGCGCGGCACATATCGCAACGTACGGCCACTTCACGGCGTGCCCGCTGGGCCAGGGTTTCGCCGTCCTCACCGTCTACCGACGGCATGCCGATGGTTTCCATCGTGATGGTGCCGTAGGGGCAGGCGGCTATGCACATCTTGCAGGCCACGCAATACTGGACGCGCATGATGATGCGCCCTTTTTCGTCCTGCTGGAGCGCCCCTGTGGGGCAAACGTTCACACAGGGCGCGTGAGGGCACTGGTGGCAGCGCACCGTTGTCTTGAAGCCGTCCGCCTTTACCACCTGCACGCGCGACACCAGTTCGTCGCGGTGCTTCATGGCTTCCTTGAAGCTCATGCCGTGGTGAGCGGCGATGCATGCCACTTCACAGCGGCGACAGGCGCGGCATTTGTCGGGTACGACCTGGATATGTTCAGTCATGGTCCGTTTCCTCGGGTGCAACGTGCAGGGCCATCAGGGTAAGTCCGTGGCCCCCGTTGAAGTGGATGTTTTCGCCGCCGCAACTGGGGCAGACGAAATGCCGTTGCGTCAGGCTGAATTCATGGCTGCACTCGGTACAGCGACAGGGCAGGGGCGCTGTCTGTAACAACAATTGCGCTCCCTCGGCCGGGGTGCCTTCGGCAAAGAGTTCAAAGCAGGCCACAAGGGTTTGCGCCTCAACACAGGCGATAAGCCCAAGCTGGCATTCCACCTTGCTTATGCGCTCCACCCGGTTTTCCGGGTTCGCCGCATTATGCTCGTCCAGAGCTTTCAGACAGATGTCCAGCAGCCCCTGAACCAGACTCGCTTCATGCATGCGCTATACCCTTTGCCGCTTCAGCCCTGACGCGCAACAACCGCCCAGAGCAACTTCATTTTGACGCTGGTCCAGAGCAATTTCACTTTGTAACTGCTCTGGCGACTGCGTAATCAGACGCCCGCTGCAAAGGTGCAAGCGCAATTTACTTGCGCGGTTAAGCGCCGAAGCGGGCGTGTTTTAAACTTTGAGAATGCATATTCTCAAAGTTATTCTAGTCTAACGTTCCGTGCAGGATACGCAGGGGTCAATGCTGTTGGTGATCAGGGCTACGTCGGACACGTTGCAGTCACGCATCATCACGCCCAGGGCCTCCCAGTTCATGTAGGAAGGCACGCGCCACTTGAGCCGTGCGGGCATATCCGTTCCGTTGGTGCGGATGTAGTAGAACACCTCGCCGCGCGGCGCTTCGGAGCGGGCGCAGGCCTCGGCCGTGCGGATCTGCCGCATGGGGGCCGTCACTTCGCCTTCGGGCACGCGCGCTATGCACTGGCGGATAATGCTGAAGGATTCGAATATTTCGTGCAGGCGCACCATGGTACGGGCGTGGATGCAGCATCCCTGTTCCACAATGGTCTTGAAGTCCACGTCAGGATAGGCCGCATAGGGCGAATCCTTGCGCACATCAAGATGCAGACCCGAACCGCGCGCCACCGGACCAACCACGCCGAGGCGGATGGCGTCCTCCCTGGGCAGCAGGCCAAGGCCACGGGTACGGGCCAGAACCATGCTGTTGGAGTCGTAAATATCGCGGATTTCGTCCACCTGGGGTTCGACCTTGTCCAGCATTTTGCGCATGTAGTCCAAGAGTTCGGCATTCACATTGTACTTGACGCCGCCGATGCAGTTGGCAGCGAGATTCATGCGGTTGCCGTAGACCGTTTCCTTCAGGTCCTGCATCATTTCGCGCACTTCCATGACGTGCATGAACAGCGACTTGAAGCCGATGATGTGGGCCTGAATGGCGGTGTTGAACAGATGCGAGGCAATGCGCTTGATTTCTTCCGCCAGCACGCGCAGGTAGCGCGCGCGGTCGGGAATGGTGATGCCCAGCACGTTTTCCACAGCCATACTGTAGGTAAAGGAATGGCTGTTGGAGCACAGCGAACACACGCGCTCCGTGAGCGTGACGTTCTTGATCAGGTTGCGCTGGGTGGCCATGGCCTCCATGCCACGGTGCACATGGCCCGAAGTCAGCTCAACATGGCGCACTATTTCGCCGTCCACAGTCAGATTGAAGTATACCGGTTCTTCAAGGGCCACGTGCACTGGCCCGAGGGGCATGGTAAAGGTTTTGGTCATGACCGCTTCTCCTTGTCCTGGAGGATGCGTTCCCACAGGTCGGTGGTGCAGGCCCCGTTCATCATGATGGAAAGAGGCACGGCTTCGTTGAGAATGCCTGCGTCCAGCTCCTCATCAAGGAAGAGACGGCGCGGGTTGGGATGCCCCATGACCTGGATGCCGTAAAGCTCCATCATTTCCCTTTCATGCCAGTCCGCGTTGGCGAACAGCGGCGTGATGGAGGGCACAGTGGGCCATTCTCCATTGAGGGTGACAGTCATGTTGTAAATAACACCTTGAATTTCAAAGTGATAACAGACTTCCTGCATGGGCTCGCTGAGCTGGCGACGGTTATAGGCCGTGACCATGGCCAGACGGGCGTCGGCCTGGCGGAGGATTTCCGCGCCCTGGGTGAGCATGCGCGGAGTTCCCAGACGGAACCAGTGATAGGCGTTGCCGAAGCTGTCGGTGCTGTGATGTATGGCATCGTCCTCAGCGGCACAAAGAGCGGTAAGGCCCTCAATGACTGCGGCGTTGCCGTGAATGGTCTCTTGCATATGTTCTCCGCGGTCTGGCCGCTAGTCTTTGGTAGGCACTGCCGAGGTGACGGTTGCCGGGGCCGGGGCGTCGTCATTGGCCGTAGGCAGCGCGCAGGCATTGCGCTTGGCGTCTTCAATCTGCCGACACTTGGGGCACAGCTTGCGGGTCAGCTCGGGATCAATCTCGGTATTCCAGGCATAGAGCTTGTCGGCCAGAACCTTGGGGATGGGCCGCATAAGCGCGCCGCAGGCAACGCAGGGCTCATACTTGATGGTGTGTTGCTCAAGCCTCTTGTATTTTTCGGCCTGTGTATGGGCCGAATGCCAGTCGGTGCTGATGCTCATGGCCCCGGTGGGGCAGTAATGACGGCATGAGGCGCACAGACAGCACGAGTTTTGCCAGATGGTGATGGTAAAGCCTGACCCGTCGGGTAGCTGCCCGATATGGATGGCCCCCGCAGCGCAAGAGTGGCGGCAGATGCCGCAGCCCATGCACAGGTTGGGGTCGACCACGGCCCTGCCGCGCAGGCGCTCGGGCGTAAAGGTTTCACCCAGGGGAAAGGGGTCGGTGCTGGGGCCTTCAAGCAGATTGCGGAATAAGACTTTAAGAAAGCCCGCCATATTATTCCTCCACGCCCAGTTTTTTCAGCCAGATGGACCGGGCCAGCACCACGCCTTCAAGAATGGCCTGGGGCCGGGGCGGGCAGCCGGGCACGTTCACGTCCACGGGCAGGTAGCGGTCGATGGGGCCTTCAATGGAATATCCCTCGCGAAAGACCCCGCCTGATATGGGGCAGATGCCCACGGCCACCGTCACCTTGGGTTCAGGAATTTCGTCCCACACCCGCAGCACGCGGTCTCGCACCCTGGTGGTAAGCGGGCCGGTGATCAGCACGATATCGGCGTGCCGGGGGCTGCCGCAATAGCGACACCCCAGGCGTTCAACGTCGTAACGCGGAATACAGGCCGTGGTGGCCAGCTCCACGTCGCAGCCATTGCAGGAACCGGCGTTGATGCGGAACAGCCACGGCGAACGCACGGAAAGTTTTTTAAGCGTATTATCCAGCGACACGGCGGCCTCCTTACATCACCCAGACCAGTATCAGACTGCACAGCGCGAGCACTGCGGGCACAGTCACATAAAAGCGAAACGCCTGGTCAATACGGAAACGCCCTGTGGCCGACTTGACCAGAGTGAGCGAAACCAGCATGAGCGCGAGGCACTTGCACAAGAACCACACAAGATTGACCGGCCACCATTCAGATATGGTGCCGGGGAAGAAAAGAGCAACCCCCAGCCCCAGAACCACGAAGGTCTTGAGGGCCGACGTGATCTGAAAAAGCGCCAGCAGCGGGCCGCCGTATTCAAGCAGCGGGCCTTCGACGATTTCGGTTTCCGCCTCGGGGATGTCAAAGGGCACGACGCCCATGGTGCCGGGCAGGAAGATGAGGTAGGCCAGAAAGGCCGGGATCATCGAGGGGTTGAACCCGAAGGAACCTGTCTGCTGTTGCAGGGCCACGATCTTGAAGAGCGAAAATTCCGCTCCCCAAGCGCCGCCAGCCAGGGTTTTGCCCGTAAGCATGGCCACGGCCAGCAGGATCATGAGCAGGGGCATTTCGTACGCGAACATGAGCACCATTTCGCGCGAAAAACCCACAGCGCCGTAAGGCGAACTGGAGGCCGATCCGCCCAGCATGATGGCCATGGCCGGGATGGGCAGAAGGTAAAAGATCACCAGCAGGTCGCCCATGTTGAACAGGCCGTTATATACCCCGGAGATGGGGATGAAGGCCGCGCATACGGCCATGCCCGTAAAGCCGAAGACCGGGGCCAGCAGAAACGCCGGGCGGCAGGCCGTCCTGGGGATCAGGGTTTCCTTGGTCAGGAGCTTGGCAATGTCCAGCCAGGGCTGCACCAGCGGCGGCCCCACGCGGCGTTGCAGGCGGGCTTCCACCCGTCGGTCCAGTCCTTTGAAGAACATGGCCACCATCAGGGCAAAGGCCCCGCCGGGGAAGACGCACATGTGCAGTATGGCAAGCAGGGTATCGCTCATGAGCGGTTCTCCTTGGGCGTGTTCCCACCGCCGAGGAGGCGCGTGAGACCGCCGTAAATGCTGGAAGGCGTCATGCGGCTGGTGGCCGTTTCAGGCGGCAGACCGCAGGTATGCACATCAATTTCACGCAGGCGGGTAAAGCGTTTCACAAACCAGTAGCCGCCGGCAAAGGCCAGGGCCATCATCACGAACATGCCCGTGGCGTTCCAGGCTCCAGTGCCCGAAAGCACGCCCGAAAGGCCCACATGCAGCGGCATGAAGCCGTATTCAAGCAGCACCGAATTGATGGGGCCGAGCGCAAGACCGGGAAAGATGCCCGTCAGCACGCAGCCCGCGGCCAGAATGCCCATGGGGACGCGCATGATGCGGGGCACTTCCTTGATGTCGTCAAGGTCCTGCGCGGGTTGGCCCAGAAAGGCCGCGTGCAGGAACTTGGCGATATAGGCCATGGTCAGCACGCTGCCGATGAGCGAGAGCAGAGCCAGGAAGGGCTGCCCGGCTTCCATGAGGGCGTGGTAGATGAGCCACTTGGACGAAAAGCCGCTGGTGGGCGGCACGCCTATGACCGAAAGCCCGGCAATGGCGAACATGGCCAGGGTGAAGGGCATCTTGCGCCCGATGCCGCCAAGGTCGTTCAGGCTTTCCCTGTGGCTGGCGAACATGATGGCGCCGCATACAAGGAAGAGCAGATCCTTGAAGAAGACGTGGTTGATGACGTGCAGCATGCCGCCCGCGTATCCGAGCGCGCCGCCCGCCGCCACGGCCAGCACCATGTAGCCGAGCTGGCTCACCGTCGAGTAGATGAAGATAAGCTTGAGGCCGTTGCTGCGCAGGGCCTGAATGGCGGCCATGATGATGGTGACGCCGCCGATCCACATGACCGTCACGTTGATGGAACTCTGTTCCAATCCGCCCAGTATGCCCGCGACGGCGAAGCCGCCGCCAAGCAGCATAAAGAGCTTGATAAGGCCGAGAATGGCGCTCTTCAGCAGCACGGAGGAGATGTAGCCGGAAACGGGCGTTGGGGCCAGCGCAGGGTGCATCTGCCAGTCAATGCGGAAGGGCAGCTGCGCGGCCTTCATCACAAAGCCCGCCGCCAGCAGGGCCATGCCAAACCAGGCGGCGCCGGGGGACAGGTTGGGCACCATGCCGGCCAGCAGCAGTGAGGTGAAGGGCGTGAAGGGCCCTATGACGCACAGGCCCACAAAGATGAAGCCCGCGCCAAAGACGTTGAAGATAAAGTACTTGAAGGCTTCATGCAGTGAGGCTTTGTCTCCTTCGTGCGCAATGGCCATATAGAGCGTCCACGAGCTCATGATTTCCCAGAACAGGAAGAAGCTCAGCAGGTACTGGCTGGAGGCCATGCCCACGAGACCGCCGCACATGGCGGTAAAGGCGCAGTAAAAACGCCACTGCCTGTGGCTGTGTTCCATATAGCCCAGGGCGTAGCTCATGTTCACCGCGCCCAGCAGGGGGACGATGAGGGCAAAGCAGAAAGAAAGCGTGTCGAGGCCGCGTCCGAACAGGACGACCAGCAGAGCCGTGGCGAGCAGCACGCCCACGCTGACCTTGCCCGCCATGATGCGGTTCTTGTAAAAGAGGGCGGGCAGCAGAGCGCCGAACACAGGCACGACCGCATAGACGGGCCAGTTGACGTGCATGGCCAAAAGCACGCCCGCGTCCTGCGGGTTGGGCACAAAGGCCAGCGAAGCCACAGGGGCCACTAGCTGCATGGCGAGCTGCGGCGCAAGGCCAAGCAGAACGCACAAGGCCGCCAGCACGCCCATGCCCACGCGCATGGTGACAGGAGCCTCAGTGACCGTGGGCAGATAGTCGGGGCGCTCCTCAAACACCAGGGTTTTGAGTATGCGGGTGTAGTAGACAAGACCCACTAGGGAGCCGCCGAGAATAAGCGCGGCCAGCCATATCTGCCCAGCTTCGGTGGCGGCCTGTATCATCAGGAACTTGCTGTAAAAAGCGCCAAAGGGCGGCAGGCCCATAATGCTCACGAGGCCCACGCCCATGCAGGCCACGGTAAAGGGCATCTGGCGGCCGAGGCCGCGCAGGTCGCCGAGCTTGCGGCTGCCGCTGCGCATGATGAGCGCGCCCGCGCCAAGGAAGAGCAGGTCCTTCATGATGGCGTGGTTGAACATGTGCCACAGCGCGCCCGTGGTGGAAAGCCACGTGCCGATGCCGAGCACGAGCGCTATTTCACCGAGCTGCCCCAAGGTGGAGTAGGCCAGCATGCGTTTGATGTCGTCCTGGCGCAGGGCCATGACTTCACCAAGAATCAGGGTGGCCGCGCCCGTGAAGACCAGCCCCGTGCCGAGCCACGAAAGGCCGAACAGGCCGGGCAGGGTGCTGACCATGGGCCGCATGAGCAGCACGGCCACAATGCCGAAGATGCCCATCTTGGTGATGATGCCCGAAAGGGGGGCCGACACGGAGGACGGCGCGGCGGGGTGGGCGTCAGGCAGCCAGGAGTGCAGGGGCACAAGACCGGCCTTGACGCCGAAACCCATCAGGCAAAGCACAAAGGCCGCCTGAACAACGGGGGTGGGCATAAAGCCCTCGCCCAGCATAAGCAGGCCGGGCAGCATGAAAAGCGCGCCGCCCGCGCACATGACGTAGTATTTCAGGCCAGCGTCAAAAGCGCTGCGCCGTCCTTCATGCACCACCAGAAAGTAGGAGGCGAAGGTCATGAGTTCCCAGTAGCCGTACAGGCCGGACGCGTCCGTGCTGGAAACTATACCCGCCAGGGAGCCGAAGGTGAGCAGCAGGAAGAACCAGTAGCGCCCCTGATGCCGCCCGTGGATGTAGCCCTGCGAGTAAACGCAGACCACAAGCGCCACAAGGCTGATCATGGTCAGGAACAGTCTGGCCGTGGCCGGAGCGTCCGCCACAAGCACGGTGACGAGCGCCAGCGCCGCAAACGCCGTTCCCACAAGGGGGGCGATGCGCATGCGGAGGAGAAAGGCGCCGCCCACGGCAAAAGCGCCAAGGTAGTAACACCAGTAGGACGGGTGCACAGGGGAGTGCGGCGCCACAAACCCGTACTGGCCGCCGATGAGACTGGTCAGCGGCCCGCGGAAGACGCCCATGATGCCCACAGCCACGGCCAGACCGATCATGAGTCCGGCTGTCCCACGCATGGGGCCGAGGGCAGTGGGGGAATCTTCCGGCGCGTCTTCCAGTACCACCTGGCGTACAGTGTTGACGTACAGCCAGATGAAGACCGTGGTGGCCAGAGCCATGACCAGCAGACCGGTGAGCCCGCCCGGTATGGCCTCAAGGACGGCGGCATTGATAAAGAGGCGGGCTTCGGGCAGCAGGAAGGGCGACCCGCCCACCGATGCCAGAAGGCCCAGGGCGAACAGGGCCGCCGTCCAGGGGTGCCGCTGGCCGGAACCGCTCAGGCGTGATGCCTGAAGGGGCCCCTGACTACACGCGGCTCCCGTGCGGCATGCCGAGGTAAGACGGACCAGAGCCGTCCACGCCAGGCCCCGCGCCGCGACCTGAAAAAGTATGAAGAGCCACAGGCCGGTGGCGCCGATGGCGGTAGCCGCGCCGAGCCCCATGCAGACAATGCCCGCGTCGTGCAGGGCGCCCCAGAGGATCAGGCGGCGAGGGTCCTTACGCTGACGCACGGCTTGAGCCGCTGCATACAGCATGAGGACCATACCCACCAGAAGCGGCACAAGCCGGCCGCCAGCCGAGAACAAGGATTCCGTCATAATTCGCCCCGTAGTTTGCGGGTCTTTCAGGCCAGCACCGTGCTTGGCCCCAGCTACGCCTCTTTTTGATGCGGTATCACAACCATACCAAATCGTGAAAAAAATAGTAAAAGGAGTGTTAACTGCCTTATCCCACTTCGCCACTCTGCGCAAGTGGCGATTATTTCACTAAAAGTTAGGAGGTTATGCCAGATTGTGCTGGTTTGGCGCAGGTTTTGCGCGTCTATTTACAGTATGTGTAATAATTCACAGCAGTTTGGCAGTAGTTTAAAGTGTCGCAATTTGTGTGTTGGGTGGTTGCTCAACCTAATATGCAATGCATTTAGCTGGTTAATCAAACAATTTCTGCTTGATGCACGTGTTGCAACAAAATCGGGACACGCAAAAAACTTTTTTCCGCTATCCCGCAATTTTTCGCGACCGAGAGAGTGCATGTCAGATAAAAAAATCGTGCCACGAAATTTTTTTTTGTAAATTGCACGTTTTTATACCGAAAGCCGCATGTGATTTATTTATTCACTGGAAAAACAGTGGACCATTTGTGCCCGGGGACGGAGTATTTTTACGCGTCGAATGCAGGGGGCAGAGGCGGAAAGGAGGCAGGACGGCGCTGATCGTGCGAACGGGGTGAAGGCGCAGTCACCCGTGCGCGGTGAAAAATATGGAGGCCCGGGCTGGAAGCCGGGGTTGGGAGCCGAGGGCAAATGTCCCCGCCCTGTACGTGGTGTTATCAATAACCTGAAACACAAAGCCGGGTGTATCCCGGTGTCGCGGCGACCCTGAAAAACAGGCCGTAAAGCCAGGTGTACGTGGCGCACTTCCCGGCGGTGACGGAAGAGCGTCATGCCTTGCTGTGTACCAGACGCCTGCTCCGGGCAATTTAAAAGTGCATTTGCTCCAACACTGGCCGTACAGACGGCATGTGCTGCGGTACAGTCTTTCAGTGCGGTGTCGCACCGGGCCGCAGTGGGCTTGGGGCGGCGAATGCCCCAACGTCACGGCTGCGGCAGAAGGCTTTGCCCGTATTCAAGTATTGCAGGCCGAAACCGGGCGGGCCGTCAATACTGGTTGCCGACATCCCGACAGCGGGGCTGGGGCAACCAGACAGCAGGACAACCAGTCTGCGGGAAGTCAGACTGCGAGACTGTCGGGCTTGGGACACGCCGACTGCCGGACCGGAGAATCGTAAGGTGGGGCAGTGCAGGTCCAGTGCAGACCGTCGCGCCGGTCTGGGTATGGAACGTTCCCCGTGCGGGTCAGGCGGGTACTGTCGCCAGACCGACCAGTCAGAGAAACATTGTGCGTCCCGCGCGCGGGTCAGGCAGGGGCGTGCGTCAGCAGGACAATGCGGATGGCGGCAGGCTGCGCCGCGCCTTGCGCCTGTTTTTCACGTGTGGCTGGCCCTGTTTTTCGCGCTGTTCCTGCGCCTATTCCTCGCGCAACGTTCTGCCCATAAGGTCGCGCAACGCGGCGTGCGGGCTTTGCCCTTCATACAGTATACTGTGTACCGCATTTGTCAGGGGCGCGTCCACGCCAAGTTTTAGCGCCATGTCATAAATGGCGGCCGTGGTTTTGACGCCTTCTGCCACCATGCCGAGGCTTTGCGTAATGTGGTCCAGTTTTTCTCCACGGCCAAGGCGCAGCCCCACCTGCCGGTTGCGGGAAAGATCGTCGGTGCAGGTAAGGGTGAGGTCGCCCAGGCCGGAGAGGCCCATAAAGGTATGGGCCTGCGCGCCACGGGCCACGCCAAGACGGCTCATTTCAGCCAGTCCCCGTGTGATGAGGGCCGCGCGGCTGTTGGCCCCCAGCCCCAGCCCGTCGCAGGTGCCTGCGGCGATGGCCATGACGTTTTTGAGCGCGCCGCCCATTTCCACGCCCGTGACGTCCGTGCTGGAGTAACAGCGAAAGGCGGGGCCGGAAAAAATGTCGCGCAGATAGCAGCCAAGGGCCTCATCGTAGGCGGCCATGACAACGGCCGTGGGCAGGTCGCGCAACACGTCCGCCGCGAAGGAGGGGCCAGACAGCACCGCATAGCGGGGGTTCAGGTGGCCGAGAGTCTGGGCGGTCATTTCCGCGCAGGTGGCCAGCGATCCGGTTTCAATGCCCTTGGCCGCGTTGACCAGTATGGCCCTGGGCTGAAAGTGGCGGGCATGTTCCGTGAGCCAGCCGCGCAACTGCTGGCAGGGCACGGCCAGCACGACCAGCGGGCGGTCTAGGGCCGACGGGTCTGTGGTGGCCGCGAGCCGCTCGTCAAGAGGCAGGCCCGGCAGGTAGCGGGGATTTTCGTGCCTTTCATTGACGGCCGTGGCCACGGATGCGTTCCGCATCCAGAGGCAGACATGGTGCCCGCCACGGGCCAGAAGATGCCCCAGGGCTGTGCCCCAGCTGCCGCCGCCCGCCACGCAGATGGAAATTTTTTCAGACATTCTTGTTCTCAGAAGCCCAGGGACGATTCCGGGCCGGGCCGGTCGGGCAGGGCGTCAGCGTTACGTGCCATACGTGGCCTGTTGGGACTGTTTTGCCTGCCATTATCAAAATAAACCAGAAACATGCCGCTGAAAAGTTGCTTTCGGTACACCTCGACCCGGAACAGCCTGCCCTGCTTGTCCACAGAAAAGCGCGGCATGAAGTCCTTGAGGCGCAGTTCCACGCCGGCCTCGTCGGGCTGGCCGTTGTCAAAGCCGATGGCGTTGACCCTGTAGCCGTCCAGAGGAAGAACCTGAAAGGATTCGGCAACATACAGTACCTGCCCGAAGGAAACCGTCTTGTCCTGGCCGTCCGCTTTTACGGGCACGGCGTCGAGGCTGCTGTCCACCTCACGCCATTCGGGCCGGATGAGCGTGAGCATGCGGTTGCCGTAATGCACGCAGAACTGTCCTTCGCCACCCTGGGCGCAGGGCAGCACCGCCATAATAGGCTTGGTGGGCACGGCCTGGGCCGGGCCACTTCTGGGCAGGGGCAGATAGTTGATGGCCGGGCGCGCGTCTTCAAGCGGAAGAAAGACGCGGTTATCGGCAAAGGAGACGGCAAGGTTGTCCTGAAGCGCCCCGCGCACCCCTTCGGGCGTGAGAGCAAAGGCACGGCTGAAGTCCACGCCCGCCTGCCGCAGAAAGGACTCGATCATCAATAGATGATAATAGGCGCGCAGCTCGACGGAAAATTCCTTGCTGGCCTCAAGGCCGAAGGCGGCTTTGCCCCGGCGCACGGCGTAATAGGAAAGACTCTTTTCCATCTCGCGGTCGCCCGCGGCGGTATTGGTATTATGGACGTGCAGGCGGTGCCCCGCCTGCATGAGCGCCTTGTTGGCCGCATCAGCGGCTTTGTCGGCCTCGGCTTCCAGCGCGCCCATGAAAACTCCCGGCAGTTCCGTCTGGTCAATGATGACCGACTGCCCCCAGCGGGCGGGATTGCGCAGTTTGTCCTCGTACTTGTGGCGATAGTAGCCGCTGCCGTCATGCAGGTTGAGCACAAGGCCCACCTGCGGGTGGTCTATGAGATCCTGAATGCGGCGCACTGTGGCAAATTCGGGGTCTGCTTCGTCCAGACGGGCGAACTTGCGGTTCATATCCCCGTGCAAACCGCGCGACCGTTTGATAATACTGGGAAAGTTAAGATTGGGCACCACCCACACGCTGCCGTTTTCCATGCGGTAATGGGTGGTCAGCAGCGTGGCGGCGGAAAAGCCCCCCGGCTCATCGCCCTGAATGCCCCCCACCACCAGCACGGTGCGTGGGCCTTCGCCCAGACGGATCACGGTGAAATCCAGGGGAAAGCCCTCCTGCGCCAGGGCCGCGCCCGCAAGACAGAAAAGGGCGCAACACAGGAGCAGGCCCATAAGGCCTTTGCCTGCCAGGAGTCTGCCCCTGCGCCGGAGGTGGTTCAGAAAAAGCGTTGTGTATGCCTGCATAGTGCTGTGGGGTTGTCTGCGGGACAGATGGAACATTGGCTTCTACCACTACGGCATTCGGGCGCAAACGGCAAGATACCGGGGCGTTGCGGGCGGGCTAAAGAAAGGGCCAGCGCCGTCGGCTCTCTCTGGAGCGCCAGGCGTTGGCCCTGATGGTCTGGGCCGGGATGATCCCGGAGCGGGCCTGCTTATTCGGGATCGAAGCCGATGTTGCTTATGGCCGTGCGCAGGGCATCCATGTCCACCGGGCCGTCTTCTTCGTAGCGCAGAACCTTTTCGTCCAGATCCACCAGCGGATTTTTCACACCGGGAATCTTGCCGGCGGCTTCTTCCACCGCGCTCTTGCAGTGGCCGCAACGCATGCCATTGACTTTCAGGCTTTTCATCGTATCCTCCTTGGGAATCCATTTTCAATTTCACCGTGCCGCGAGTTTACGCGCCACCCTGGTAAATGACAAGCCGGAGGAAAACATGAGCGAGGCCAATGCGCAAAACGACGCCGCCAACGAGGCATGCCCCCTGAAATTCGACATAGGGGGAATGCACTGCGCGGCCTGCTCGTCCCGCATCGAGCGTGTGGTCGGCCGTATGGAAGGTGTGGAAAAAATCAGCGTCAATCTTGCCACCGCCAAGGCGGAGGTCTGGGCCAGCCCCGGCCGGGAAGATGCGGTGCAGCATGAGGTCATGGACCGTGTGGCCACGCTGGGCTTCAGCGCCACCCCTGCCGCTGATGACGACGCGTCAGCCGAATTTGCCGAAAACAAGGCCAAAGCGCTCAAGGATTCACGCGACCGTCTGGGCCGCCTTGTGCCCATGGTCTGCTTTGCGGTGCCCCTGCTTGTGGTGTCTATGGGGCACATGATGGGGCTCAGCCTGCCGCACTGGATGGATCCGCATGTCGCGCCGCGCACCTTCATGCTCATACAGCTTTTTCTGAGCCTGCCCATTGTCTGGCTTGGGCGGCATTTTTATGTGGACGGCATCCGCGCGCTGCTGCGCAAGGCTCCGGCCATGGACAGCCTTGTGGCCGTGGGGACGGGCGCTGCCTTTATCTACAGTCTGGTCAATACCGTTCTTGGCCTCATGGGTGTTGACCCTGTGACGAGGGCCATGAACCTGTATTATGAATCGGCGGCAGTGCTGCTGACCATGATAGAGCTTGGCCAGTTTCTTGAAGCCACTGCCAAGCGCAAGGCAGGCGACGCCATGGGCGCGCTCATGAGCCTCACGCCGGAAACGGCCCTGCGGCTCGATCCGGCCAACGAGGCCCTGCCGCCCCAGGAGGTCGCGGTGTCGGCCCTGAAGGCTGGCGACCATCTGCTGCTCAGGCCCGGCGGGCGGGTGCCTGTGGACGGCGAAGTGCTCACGGGCAAAAGCGCCGTGGACCTTTCCCTGCTCACGGGTGAATCCATCCCTGTTACTGTCGGCCCCGGAGATAAGCTGGTGGCGGGCAGCGTCAACGGCGAAGGTTCGCTCACCCTGCGGGCTGACGCCGTGGGCCGCAACACGCGGCTTGCGCGCATCATCCGTCTGGTGGGCGAGGCGCAGGGCAGCAAGGCCCCCATCGCCCGGCTGGCGGACCGCGTGAGCTACTACTTCGTGCCCGCAGTCATGCTCTATGCCGTGCTGGCCGCCCTGGCCTGGCTGGTGTTCAGTTCCGAGCCCATAACCACGCCGCTCACCGTCTTTGTGGCTGTGCTGGTTATGGCCTGCCCCTGCGCCATGGGACTGGCGACGCCCATGTCCATCATGGTGGGCACCGGGCGCGGGGCGCAGCTTGGCGTGCTTATCAAGAACGGCGCGGCCCTTGAGCAGGCCGGACATATCAACGTTCTTGCCGTGGACAAAACCGGAACCCTCACCACGGGCAAGCCCGTGCTTACGGGCGTAACCCTGCTGGAAGGCGCGCAAGGGCTGGATGAAAACGGCCTGCTGTCCCTCGCGGCCGCTCTTGAGGCGCGTTCCGAGCATCCTTTGGCCCAGGCCCTGATCAAGGCCGGGCATGACCGCAATCTGCCCCCCTGCCGCGTTGAGGACGTGGTGGTCGCACCCGGCATGGGCATAGCGGGCGACGTATTTTGCTCTGATGAGCCCCGTCATGTGGCCGTGGGCAACCGCGCCTTCATGAAAGAATACGGTCTCGCGGTTTCCGATGACATTGCCGGCAAGCTGGCAGTGTTGGCCGAGGCTGGCCAGACGCCCCTGCTGCTGGCCCTTGGCCGTGGCGAGGAGGCCCGTCTGGCGGGTATTTTGGCCCTGGCGGACGCCATCCGCCCCGAATCACCCTCTGTGGTGGCTCGTCTGCGACAGATGGGCGTGCGCGTGGTCATGCTCACGGGCGACAACGAGCGCACCGCCAGAGCCGTCGCGGCCAAAGTCGGCGTGGACGAGGTGGCGGCGGGACTTCTGCCCGCGGAAAAGGCCGATTATGTGCGCCGCCTTCAGGCGCAGGGGCATGTGGTCGGCATGGTGGGAGACGGCATCAACGACGCGCCCGCCCTGGCCCTGGCCAATGTGGGTATGGCTGTGGGCACGGGAGTGGACGTCAGCGCCGAAGCCGGGGATATCGTGCTCATGCGCGGCGGTATGGAAGCCGTTTTGACGGCCCTGGCGCTTTCACGCGCCACCATGCGCAATATCCGGCAAAACCTGTTCTGGGCCTTTGGTTACAACGTCCTTGGGCTGCCTGTGGCGGCGGGCTTGCTGCACGTTTTCGGCGGGCCCATGCTTTCGCCAATGATAGCGGGTACGGCCATGGCCCTCTCTTCCGTGTCTGTGGTGACCAACGCCCTGCGGCTGCGCTTTTTCAGGATAGAAAGTTGAAGTCCTCGCTGTGAAGTCAGCACAAAGTTAGGTTGGAAGCGCTTTGTGGGGGAGGGACCCTTTTGTAAAAGGGTCTCCTCCCCCACACCCCCTCCCCCTAAAACTTTTATAGTATTAGTGCATCATAAGAGTTCGTTGGTATGAAGTGGGGAAGGAAGAGGCCGTCCCCACTTCATATTATGGTAGCGGCTGTCTGGCGAATGTGCTTGCACAGCAAAGCCCGCTCCTGCCGAAAACGGCGGGGCGGGCTTTGCTTCGTGTCAGACTCTCTATGCCGGGACTACTGGGTCATGAAGGCGTGCATGGTCACGAGGGTTTCCATAACTGTGGTGCTGAAATGGCTGAGGGCGCGGCTTGTATCCGCCCCGGCCTTGATGGCCATTTCCAGTTCCAGCGCTGCGGAGGCCAAGGCCTTGGCCCCAAGGTTGGCGGCGGCGCCCTTGGTGTTGTGCACCAGCTGCCGGGCCTCTTCCGCGTTGCCGTTTTTCAGGGCCACGCCCACCTTGTCAGGTGTGTCGCGTTCCGTCTCAATGAACTTGCCCAACAATTTGACATAGAGGTCGCGCTTGTCGAGCACACGGGTCATGGCTTCTTTCCAGTCCAGTAATTCCTCGCTCATGTTTTCCTTCTTGGCGCAGGTTGATGACAGGCGGCAGACGCCCCGGGGCCACCGCACAGCAATGGCCTCAGGCGTTGTAACCGTACAAATATGGGATGCGCGAATACTGCCAGCAAGATTTTATGATGACAATAACTTTATTGACCTGAGATGTGGGAATTCTCAAAACGGCACTTTCCTCACACCCTGAAATGGCGGCGAAAGCGCCTGTGGGCGGGCAAAAACGGGAATATTGAAAAGTTGTGGCAAAAAATACGCTGAAACCTGTTTGTTCCCACAGTCATTGGGTTTGGAGTCGGTTCAGCAAATATAGAGCAATTTCACTTTGAAATTGCTCTGGCGGATGCGGGAGCAGACGCCCGCCGCAGAGGCGTAAGCGCAATTTATTTGCGCTGTTACGCGCCGAAGCGGGCGTCTTGGAAGCATTAAGAATAGATAGTTTAAATAGCAAAATGCTCTAGAGAGGGTACATGGCAGGCAAGAAGAGGTGATGGTCGTAAGGCAATGTGTCCGGCGCGGACTCAGTAGGTGAGGGCTTCGGGCAGAACGCAGAAGTCCGCGGGACTTCCCGGCTCCAGGCGGCCCGCCCCGCTCTGGAGCATGTTGAGGGCCTCCGCCCCGTTAATGGTCAGGAGGCGCACCAGGGCCTCGGGGGGAACATCAAGCTGTTCACGCAGCCATACGGCCTCCTGCCGCACGTCAAGGTCGCGGTTGCTGGTCAGGCCGTCAGTGCCGAGGCAGAGCAGGCAGCCGCTTTCGAGCAGGTCGCGCACAGGGGGCACGCCAAGCCCGAGGTTGCGGTTGGAGCGCGGGCACAGACACAGGGCCGCGCCGCTGGCGGCCAGCACCTCCACTTCCTGCGCGTCCAGTTGCGTACCGTGTACGGCCAGAGTTCCCGCGTCCAGAAGCCCGAGTTTGAAGGCGTACGCCAGGGGGCGCAGGCCGGGGGCCTGCCAGTCCGCGGGCAGTACCACAGATTCGTAGCACTGGCGCAGGGGGCCGTCGCCTGTGGTGAGCAGCTGTGTTTCCTCTGGTGATTCGGCCAGGTGAAAACTGAAAATGCGGCCCATGCGGGCGCAGTCCTGTTTGGCGGCGCGCAGGATATCCGGCCCGGTGGAGTAGAGGGCGTGCCCGCCCGGGGCGCAGCGGGCGGCCAGAAAAGGGTCGTCTTCCAGCGCTTCGCGGCAGCGGGGCGGCCAGGGGCGCACACCGTCGGCAAAGGGCGCGCCAAAGCCGAACCATTCGCAAAAGTGGTTTACGGCAAGCCCGGCTTCTCGGCAGGCGGCGTCCGCCAGCAGCATGCCTCCGGGCAGGGAACCGGTGATGTTGCCCGCGTACAGGGTTCCTGTGCCCGCCATATGGGCGCAGGCATTTTCAGCCGCCTGCGGGTCCGGGGGATCACGCAGCAGGGGAATAAGGCTTTGCAGCCAGGGCGTGAACCCTTTGCTCCAGCGGGTGCGCCCCGCCAGGTGAGAAAGCTCCAGATGGGTGTGGGCGTTGACGCAGGCCGGGGCCAGACACACCGGGCCGAGGTCGCGCACCAGAGCGCCAGCGGGTGCTGCGCCTGCCGACCAGGGGCGTACCTCTTCCACCATGCCGTCACGCACGATGAGCACGGCATTGTCGATTTTTTTCAGGGGGGCGAACAGGCGCGCGCCTCTGGCCGGGTCTTCGCCCGCCAGGGTGACGATGCTTCTGGCCCTGATGGCCAGCGTCTGCGGTTCCCTGCCTTCAGGGACGGAACCGGGAGCGGATGCGGCGGGCGCCATGTGCTGCTCCTACCTGCTCCTGCGTGCGAACTGCCCGCCGGAAACGTAAAAGGTGTTTTCAACAATGAAAAGGGCGTTGCGGTCAATGCTGAAGACCAGATTTTCCAGTCGCTTGAGGGCGATATTGTTGGTGACTGTGAGCAGGATTTCACGGTCAGAGCCGGAGTAGGCCCCCTTGCCCCGCAGCATGGTTGCCCCGAAGCGTTCCGTCACCAGTATGGCTTCGCTGATTTCTTCGCCGTGATCGGAAATGATGAAGACCAGTTTGCGCCGGTTGAACATGCCCAGCACGAATTCAAGCGTGTTGGACGAAATGAACATCATGATCATCGAAGCCACAATAAGATCAATGGGCAGGCGGTAGGATCCCAGCAGAAAAAGCAGGCCGTTGAAAATGACGTTGAACTGCCCGATGGAAAAATTCCAGCGGTCCTTGAGCACCACGGCAATAACGTCCGTGCCGCCGCCGCTGCCAAGGGTCCGCAGCATCAGGCCCCCGGCGGTGCCGTGCAGCACGCCGCCAACCACTGCGGCATACAGTTCACTTTGCAGCGGGATGGTGAAGTTGATGAAAAAGCTGAAGACCGTCGTGCACAGGGTGCCGTAGGCCGTGTAGAGGAGAAAGCGTTTTCCGACAAAAAACCAGCCGAAAATGTAAACGGGCACGCAAAACAGGGCGTTCCACACAAGGGGGGTGAGCGTTCCTGTCCAGTAGTTGGTGAGCAGGGACACACCCATGATGCCCCCGGCGAGAAAGTCGTGGGGGGCTGCAACGCTCTGGATGCAGATGGTCGTAAGCAGGCCGCCCAAGGTCAGCAGAAAGAGATTCCACCAGACGGATTCGGCCAACTTGTGGTTGTAGGAATAGAGTTTCATGTTCCTATCTTGACAGTAATTGCGGTTTACAGCAATCCCCAGGCCATTTTGGCGGCCACAATAATCAGAAAGCAGGCAAAGCCGCGCTTGAGCCTGTCTGCGGGCAGGGCGTGCGACAGCCTGGCCCCGAGAGGCGCGGTGAGAAAACTGGCCGAAGCTATGCCCAGCAAGGCCCACAGGTTCACAAAACCCAGCGACATGGAGGGAAGGTCCGGTCGGCCCCATCCGCCCACAATGAAGCCCAGCGTTCCCGCCACCGCTATGGGAAAGCCGATGGCGGCCGAGGTGCCCACGGCGTGGTGCAGGGGCACGTTGCAGGAAGACATGAAGGGCACGGAAAGCGAGCCGCCGCCAATGCCCACAAAGCTTGAAATAAGGCCGATGCCCAGGCCCACGCCAGACGTGCCGACAAAGCCGGGCATGTTGCGGGTGGCCGGGGGCCGGTAACCGGAGAGCATCTGGACAGACACCACCAGCAGAAAACAGATGAAGATGATCTTGAGGGCAAGCGTAGGCATGTGCGTGGCGACAAGGCCGCCCACAAAAGTGCCGAGGAGGATGCCCGGCGTAATGTTGCGGAAGATGTCCCAGTGCACGGCTCCGCGTTTGTTGTGGGCGCGGGCGCTGGAAATGGAGGTGATCATGATGCTGGCAAGGGACGTTCCCAGCGCCATTTGCTGCACGTATTCGGCCGGCACGCCGACATTGGGAAATATGGCCACCATCATGGGTACCAGCACAATACCCCCGCCCACGCCCAACAGCCCGGCCAGCACCCCGGCCACAGCTCCACATGCAAGATAAATCGCAAGAGTCAAAAGCATTGGTCACATCCTCCACAAAAGAGCCTGAGGAAAACAATGGCGAAAAGCGCCGGGCCTCACAGTCCGAACCGCGTCCGGGCTGGCACCGCATGGCCGCGCCGCCCTGAAGGCGGTATTGCCCTCCTTTAACTAGACAATGGCCCTGCGGGCGTCAACAGACTTTTTGCTTTACAAAGGCCTTTTGCGCGCCTACAAATCAGACATGATGTTTGCCGCTCCTGTACTCCGCATATTCAGGAGGGCGCCTTTGCCGGTGCCCGGTGTGCACGATTTTTCAAAATTTACGTCGCTCCGGATCAGGGCCGCAAGCTCTCCCGCCGTTCCCCGTTGAAAAGTCAGCGGGGTTTTTTTTTACCTTTTACACAGTACTGCCATGAATACCGACAACCGTTACCACTGGTCACACAAGGATCTTCTGGATGTAACCCAGTTGAGCAGGGCCGATACCCTGCATCTTCTGGACCTGGCCGCCAGCTTTCAGGAAATAAACACCCGACCCGTTAAAAAGGTGCCCACGCTCAAAGGCAAGACTGTGGTGCTTTTTTTTGTGGAAGACAGCACCCGCACCAAGACTTCCTTTGATGTGGCGGGCAAACGCCTGTCTGCGGATACCTTTTCTCTGGGCAAGAGCGGCTCGAGCCTCAACAAGGGCGAAAGTCTCAAGGACACGGCCCTGACGCTGCAGGCCATGTCGCCTGACGTCATTGTCATCCGCCATTCCAGCAGCGGCGCGGCCCGTTATATCGCGGAGCTGCTGCCCTGCGGCGTGGTCAATGGCGGCGACGGCTGGCACGCCCACCCCACGCAGGCCCTTCTGGACTGCTTCAGTCTGCGCCAGGCATGGGGTAACACCTTTGAAGGACGCACGCTGCTCATCCTTGGCGACATCGCCCACAGCCGGGTGGCGCGGTCCAATATCCATCTGCTGACCAGCCTCGGCGTACGCGTGCGGGTCTGCGCCCCGCGCACCCTGCTGCCCGCCGGGGTGGACCACTGGCCTGTGGAAGTGTATACAAATCTTGATGAGGCCGTGCGCGATGTGGACGCCACCATGTGTCTGCGCTTGCAGCTGGAACGCCAGCAGGCCGGGCTTCTGCCCGATCTTGCCGAATACTCGCGGCGCTTCTGTCTGGGCCTCAGACATATGGAGATGGCCCGGCCAGGGGCCAAGGTGCTGCATCCCGGTCCCATGAACCGGGGACTGGAAATTTCCGATGATATGGCCGACGCCCCCGCCAGTCTGGTGCTGAACCAGGTGGCCGCGGGCGTGGCGACGCGCATGGCCGTGCTCTATCTTCTGGCCACGCGCAACGATGGAGGACGCGCATGAGGCTTTGCATCAAAAACGCCCGTCACCTGGAGGCTCCCGTGGACCTTCTGGTGGACGACGATACAATCATGACCATGACCCCGTCGGGCCATCACGAGGCCCCCGAGGGTTGCGAAATTTTTGACGCTCGCGGCCTCGTGCTCATGCCCAGCCTTATCGACGCGCATGTTCACCTGCGCGAACCCGGTTTTGAATATAAGGAAGATGTGGCTTCAGGACTTGAAGCCGCAGCGCGGGGCGGCTTTGGCGCTGTTATGTGCATGGCCAACACCAAACCGGTGAATGATACGGCCAGCGTCACCCGCCACATGCTGGACAGGGCGAGGCAAAGCCACCCCCACGGCCCCCGGCTTTTCCCCATCGCGGCGGCCACCATCGGCCTCAAGGGCGAGATGATGGCCCCCCTGGCCGAGCTCAAGGAGGCTGGCTGTGTGGCCGTGTCCAATGACGGCCGCCCCCTGGAAAACGCCGAACTTGTGCGCCGCATTATGGAATACGCCGCGGACCTCGGCCTGATCCTCATTGACCACTGCGAGGACCCGCACCTGGCGCGCGGCTGGATCATGCACGAAGGGCATGTCAGCGGCCTTCTGGGGCTCAAGGGGCAACCGGCCTCCGGAGAGGCCATACAGGCCGCCCGCGATATCATGCTTGCAGAGTATCTTGATATTCCTGTGCATATTGCTCATGTTTCCGCCGCCTTGACCGTAGACCTCATACGCTGGGCCAAGCAGCGCGGCGTGAAGGTCAGCGCCGAGACCTGCCCGCACTATCTGCTGCTGGACGAAAGAGCCCTGGAGAACTATAGTGTTCAGGCCAAGGTGAGCCCTCCGCTGCGCACGGCGCATGACCGGGAAGTGCTGCGCGAAGCCGTGAAAACGGGTGTTGTGGACATTCTTGTGACTGACCACGCGCCGCACGCGGCCCACGAAAAAGACGGCACTCTGGACGGAGCCCCCTGCGGCTTCACAGGTCTTGATCTGGCTCTTGGCCTTACCTGGAAGCTTGTGGAAGCGGACATTTTGGTCGAATCCGACGTGCACCGCCTGTGGTGCCGCCGCCCGGCTGAAATTTTCGGCCTGCCCTGGAACGGCTTCGCCCCTGGCGACCCGGCGGACTTCTTTTTGTTTGACCCGAATGAAGCATGGACGGCTTCGCGGCAGACCATGCACTCTAAAAGCCTGAACACGCCCTTTTTGGGGCAGACCTTGCGCGGGCGCGTCAAGCACCATTGGATGGGAGGCAGACAACTGTTCTGACCCCCTGCCCGCGCCATAACGGGGGCCCTCATGCACCAGATATTGCAGGATAAAAGTCTGTTCCGTCCCCATTGCCTTATTAACGGGCAATGGCGTGACGCGGCGGACAAGAGTGTTCTTGACGTCATCAATCCGGCCAACGGCAAGCTGCTTGGGCAGGTGCCCAACTGCGGGGCTGATGAAGCCCGGCTTGCCGTTGAAGCCGCCCACAGCGCCTTTGCCCTCTGGAAAGATAAAACCCCGCAGGAGCGCGGGGCCTACCTTCATGCCTGGGAGCAGGCCATACGCGCCAACCTTGAAGACCTGGCCCGTCTGCTCACCCTTGAGCAGGGCAAGCCCCTGGCTGAAGCCAGGGCGGAAATCCTTCAGGGAGCCTCCTACTTTCCCTGGTATGCCGAAGAGGCCCGTCGTGTGAGCGGCGAGGTGGTGCCCGAGTTCCGGCAGGGCGTGCAGGCGCTTACCCGGCACGCCCCCCTGGGCGTTGCCGTGGCCATTACCCCGTGGAACTTCCCCATGTCTATGATTCCCCGCAAGGTGGCCCCGGCCCTGGCAGCGGGGTGCACTGCCATTGTCAAACCCGCCAGCGCCACGCCGTACAGCGCTCTGGCCATGGCTGAGCTGGCCATGCGGGTGGGCATTCCCGCCGGGGTTTTCAACGTGATCACGGGCAGCGCCAAGGCTATCGGCTCTGTTGTTACCGAAAGTCCTCTGGTACGCAAACTCAGCTTTACCGGGTCTACTCCCGTGGGCAAAACCCTCGCCGTCCAGTGCGCCTTCACCTTGAAGAAGGTGTCGCTGGAGCTGGGCGGCAACGCGCCATTCATTGTTTTTGATGACGCGGACCTGGACCTGGCGGCGCGCGTGGGCATGGGCAACAAGTTTCGCAATGCGGGGCAAACCTGCATCTGCGCCAACCGTTTTCTGGTGCACAAGGACGTGTTTGACGCCTTTGTGCGCCGTCTGCTGCAAGGCATCCGCGACCTTCAGGTGGGTGACGGGCTCAAGCCC
Organism: Desulfovibrio simplex; assembly: GCF_055387835.1. Taxonomy (NCBI): domain Bacteria; kingdom Pseudomonadati; phylum Thermodesulfobacteriota; class Desulfovibrionia; order Desulfovibrionales; family Desulfovibrionaceae; genus Desulfovibrio; species Desulfovibrio simplex. The sequence continues at coordinate 2,384,405 of NZ_AP042377.1, read as the reverse complement.
GGCACCACCATGGGGCCGCTCATCAACGCCGAAGCCGTGGCCCATGTGGACGCCCTCGTGCGCGACGCCCTTGAAAAGGGAGCCCGCCGCGTAGCAGGATGCCAGACCCACAGCCTTGGCGGCAACTTTTACGAACCTTCGCTGCTGACGGGCATGACGCCCGAAATGCGCATCTTCCGTGAGGAAATATTCGGGCCTGTGGCTGCCGTCATGTCCTTTGAGGACGAAGAAGAGGCCGTGGCTCTGGCCAATGATACGGAATATGGCCTCGCGTCCTATGTCTGCACGCGCGACATGGCGCGTACCTGGCGACTGTGGAAGAACCTTCAGTATGGCATGGTGGGCGTCAACGACGCCGGACTGGCCTCGGCGGAAACGCCTTTTGGCGGCGTCAAGGGCAGTGGCGTGGGGCGTGAAGGCGGCCGTGAAGGGCTGCTCGAATATATGGAAACCCACTACGCGCTGTTGGGCGGTCTCGACTAACCAAAAACAAAAGGACGAAAACAGGCACCAGAACCCTGCTTGTATGCGTTTTGCACGTGTGCTCTGAAGATCCCTGGGATTTGATGGGTGCTCATTCTGCAATGGCGGCGGGTTGACGCGCGTAAGGCCGCGCGCAAAGCCTGACGGCTTTCACGCCTGATCAGGCCCGGTCAGACCCGTTGCGCGGGGTTCGCAGCGTTAATTCAGATGCGCCATATTCCGGGAGCGGCCATGAGTATACGACATCCCATTGCGGCAGGCCGTTTTTATCCTGCCGAGGCTGGTCAGTTAAAAAAAGAAGTCGGGGCATGGCTTATGGCGGCGGCCGTTCCTGCAGGCTCCGTGTCGGACGAGCACCCGCACGATGCCGGCTCACGCCTGCTGGGCCTTGTACTGCCTCACGCCGGCTATGTTTACTGTGGCCGCATTATAGGAGCCACGCTGGCCGCCCCGTGGGGCAACTCCACAACAGGAGCCAGTTTGCCGCGGCGGCTTTTTATCCTGTCTCCCAACCATACGGGCCAGGGGAAGCCTCTGGGCGTCTGGGCCGAAGGCCAGTGGCTCACGCCGCTGGGGCCGATGCCGGTGGACGAAGAACTGGCCCAGGCCCTTATTCTGGCTCCGGGCGGCTACTCACCGGACGAGCTTAGTCACCTGGGCGAGCATTCCATTGAAGTTCTGCTGCCTTTCCTGCAAAGTCTGCCCGGCAACGCCGCCGAAGAGGACGGGGAGCCCGCGCTTCGTACCATTGCGCCCGTATGCGTGGGAACCCGCAGGCCCGATGCGCTGCGCGCCGCCGGGCAGGCCCTGGCGCAGGTGATAACGGATTTCAGCGCCAGAGGGCAGGATGTGGGCATCATCGTCAGTTCGGACTTGAACCACTACCAGAACCAGGAGCAGACCTTGCACAAGGACGCGCAGGCCCTGGCGCAGGCCCTGGCCTGTGATCCCGACGGTCTGCTGGCCGTTGTGGAGCGTGAGGGCATTACCATGTGCGGGGCCGGACCGCTGGCCCTGGCCCTGTTTGCCGCGCGCGCCCTTGGAAATCCCTGGGCCGAGCTCTGCCTCTACGACACTTCGGCCGCGGCATCCGGCGATACCAGCCGGGTTGTGGGCTATGCCGGGTTGCGCTTCGGGCTCGTCTAGACTGTGTCGTCACGAGCGCCTTTCCTGGTATTTCTGTGTCGAACTTCGCCTTTTATTCCGGTCGAGTACCATCAGAGTACACTCCCTGCATAAAAGGCTTGTTCTCCTTGATATACCAGGAAATTCATCTCGTGCCGACACAGTCCGGATAACGGAGCCACGAGCGCCTTTCCTGGTATTTCTGTGTCGAATTCCAACGGTACATGCTCTGAGTGGGCGGCAGCTTAACAGCCCTCTGATTTACGGCGGCCTTTTCATGCACTCATGCTCATGAAAAGGCCGTTTTTTTGTTTTGTTGCCTGTGTCGCCCCCGTATAATCAGTATCTGGGGCAGAGACTCCTTAGAGCGATTTAACTAGCGATGCTGTCGCCATCCGTAAGGCTTCTTCGTCGCCTAACGGCTGCCGCTTGAAATTGCTCTGCGGCTGCGGGAGCAGACGCCCGCCGCAGAGGCGCAAGCGCAGTTTCAGCAAGGCGCTGCCTCAAAAGTCACTGCTTGAGACCAGCAACTCTCTTATAGTTCAGCAAAAGACGATAAGAGTTTTAGGGGGTGGGGGTGTGGGGGAGGAGACCCTTTTGCAAAAGGGTCCCTCCCCCACAAAGTATAAAGCGGCCCTGAACCGGCCCTTTTTTCGTCGCAAAAATCCGGCACATTGGCTTGACATTCGGCGCGTGAAGATTATGCTCATTTGAGCAAAACTAATGGCGCGGCCTCGGCTGCGCAAAGGAGCGAATTTATGAAAATCGCCGTCTCAAGCGAAGGGCCGGGTCTGGATTCCCAGGTTGATCCGCGTTTCGGGCGTGCCGCCGGATTCGTGGTGGTGGATACGGAAAGCATGACAGCGGAATATGTCGATAACGGGGCCTCTCAGGTCATGGCGCAAGGCGCGGGTATACAGACGGCCGAGCGCCTGTCGTCTCTGGGCGTTGGCGCCGTGCTCAGCGGGTACGTTGGTCCCAAGGCTTTCACCGCTTTGCGGGCTGCGGGCATGCAGGTGTATCAGGACCTGGACGGCCGCAGCGTGGGCGAAGCCGTGCGCTGCTATACCGAAGGCTCCGTCAGCCCGGCCGCAGCGCCCAACAAGTAGGACTGCCATGCGCATTGCATTTGCCAGCGGCAAGGGAGGCGCGGGAAAAACCACGGTGGCGGCTTCACTGGCCGTGGTCTGGCCGCGGCCCTGCCTGATAGTTGACGCCGATGTGGAGGCTCCGAACCTGCATCTTTTCCTGCATCCTGATCTGGACGCGCCCCAACCCGTGTATCTGACCGTGCCGGAACTCGATGCGGAAAAATGCACGGCCTGTGGGGCATGCGCTGACATATGCGCCTACAAGGCCATTGCCATGCTGGGGGGAAAGCCCACAATTTTCGCGGATATGTGTCATGGCTGCGGCGGCTGTTTCGAGGTTTGCGGACCCGCAGCCCTGAGCAGGGGCCGACGCGAACTGGGCAGCCTGCAATGGGGCCGGTGGAACCTGAATCCTGCCCGTGAGCAGGCCCTGCTTATGGGAAAAAGCCGGGTAGGCGAGGCCATGTCGCCGCCCCTGCTGCGCGCTCTTGAGCAGGCTTCTGCTTCCGGCGCTGGCGCTGCTGCGCCAGACGGCCCGGATATCCTCATTGATTCGCCCCCCGGCGTGAGCTGCCCGGCCATGACCACGGCCCGTATGGCGGACGCTCTTGTTCTGGTGGCGGAGTCCACGCCCTTCGGCATATACGATTTCAAGCTGGCCCACGCGGCCTTCAGAAAACTTGGCCTGTCCCTGGCAGTTGTCATGAACCGGGCAGGCATGCCAGGCAATGAAGCCGGCGATGCGGCCCTTGAGCAGTATTGCGCTGCGGAAAGTTTGCCCCTGCTGGCCCGGTTGCCCTTTGATATTCAGGCCGCCGAGGGCTATGCGCGCGGGCATCTGCCGCCGACGGGGCCAGGCGCCAATGCCCCGGCATGGCGCCGGCGTTTTGAAAGCCTGCAACAGGCGCTGCGCCGGTGGATTGGCGGCCAGCCCCGGCAGGACACTGCGCGCCAGCCGGAAACGGTGGAGCGGCTTTGTGACGGGCAGGGCGCTGCGGAGGCACGGCATGCGTGAAATAGTTGTTATCAGCGGCAAGGGCGGCACGGGCAAGACGACGCTCTGCGCTTCCCTGGCTGCCCTGGCCCATCGTGAGGGGCTGAATCCCGTTCTCTGTGATCTGGACGTTGACGTGCCCGACCTGCACATCATCTTTAATCCCCGCATGGAGCAGGAGCAGCCGTTTATTTCGGGAAATACCGCGGTCATTGACGAAGCCGCCTGTACACAGTGCGGGCGCTGTTTGGAGCTTTGCCAGTTCGGGGCCGTGCATTTGAAAGACGGCGTGTTCCACATCGGCGCACTGGACTGCGAGGGCTGCGGCGTATGCCACAGACTGTGCCCTGCCGGGGCCATTGAATTTCCCGAGCGGCATTGTGGAACCTGGTATCTGAGCCGCACGCGCTTCGGCACTTTTGTGCACGCGCAGCTTGAACCCGGCCAGGAAAATTCGGGCCGACTGGTGGGCCTGCTCAAGCAGAAGGCGCGCGAGATCGCCGCAGCCGAAAATGGCGGCCTCATCCTTTGCGACGGTTCGCCGGGCATAGGTTGCCCTGTCATCAGTTCGCTCTCGGGGGCCACCCTGGCTGTGGCCGTGGTGGAACCCACACCGTCGGGGCGGCACGATTTCGAGCGTGTGGCGGACCTGTGCGGGCATTTTCGCATTCCAATCGCGGTGATCATCAACAAGGCGGACCTCAATGGCGACGAAGCTCGCGCCATCGAAGAGCAGGCCGCCCGGCGCGGGCACGCGCTGGCGGGGCGGCTGCCTTTCAGCCCCCTTGTGACGGAGGCCATGATCAGGGGCGAGGCCCTGACCGAAAGGGATTCTCCTCTGGCCAGCGAGCTGGAGCGGATATGGCGGCGCATCCGCGCCATGGCTGACAAGCCCGCCCGGCGGGCCAACATCAACACTTTATAGGACACATCATCATGAGCAAGACAGTTCTGGCCATTCCTTCCGAACTCCCTGGCGGTATGGACGCTGGCATGGGCATGCATTTCGGCCATTGCGCCATCTATACCGTAGTGGAAGTGGAAAACGGCGCTGTGACGGCCCAGTCCACGCTGCCGTCCATACCGCACCAGCAGGGCGGCTGCATGGCTCCCGTGCAGTATCTGGCCGAGCATGGCGTTACGGCTCTGCTGGCGGGCGGTATGGGCATGCGCCCCCTCATGGGCTTTAACCAGATGCATATTGACGTCTTTTTCGCCGGCAACTATCCCACAGTGGGGCAGGCGGTCGAGGCTTTTTGCGCGGGCAAGCTCAATCGCTTCAGCACAGACCAGACCTGCGGCGGCGGGGCGCACTAGGGGCGGCCATGAAGAACAGGCGTATCCTGTTGCAAACACCCCGGCCCGAAGCCTGGGAGGCGTTTGTGGCGCAGCTGCGACATGACGGCTGCACGGTGTGTATGGCGGCAACAATCGACCAGTGCAAGGAAGCGGCGCGGCGCGATATCCCTGTTCTGGCGCTTCTTGACCCGCCTTCCGGCGATCACGCGCGGGCCTGGGTGATGGATCTTATGATGATTGATGCAGGAATGCACACCGCCGTTGTGACTGAAATGGACGAAGGCGTCTTTCATGACGTCATGGAAGGTCTGGGAATACTGACGCCGCTTCCGCCTGAACCGACCGCGTCCGATGCCCGCAGGGTGCTCGGGCTTTTGGAGCGGGTGGAGAGCCTTGGCGGATAACTGAGTTTTGCCGGACGTACATGTCTGATATATTCAGGTATCCGATACATATGCGGAACCGGTTTTCCTTCGCCGGTTCCGCGTATTTTTATCCTAATGCACTGTGTGTATTGCCATGCAATGTCATATAGTTAACGCGAGTCATGCAATGCAGCCAGTGCCAGATACGAATGCTCTTGACGTGCGTCATTCCGTGCCGTAGGTTATAATAAAATTGTATCAGCGTGAGATTATGCCAAGACCCAGTCATTGCAGGCGCGTAAGCGCTCTTCCCAAGGCCAGCTATTTCAAGCCCAAGGGCATCCCACTATCAGATCTTGATGAAAGAGTCCTGACGCTGGATGGTCTTGAGGCTTTACGTCTGGCCGATTACGAAGGCCGGAATATGGATGAGGCCGCTGCCCGTATGGGGGTGTCACGACACACCTTCGGCAGGATGCTGCGCCGGGCGCGGCATTGTGTGGCTGAAGCCCTTGTGGACGGATTGGCCCTGCGTATTGAAGGCGGCGTGTGCGCCATGGAGGCTCAGGATGGCGAGGCGTCGTCTTCAGGCTCCGAGGGATTGCTGGTGGCCGTGCCGTCTCAGGAACCCGGAGGCCTTGAGGCCGCGCCGCATGCCCATTTTGGTCGATGTACCGTTTATACCCTGGCCTGGGTCAAGGAAGGCAAGGTGAAAAACGTCACTGTGCGGGCCAATGCCGCGCACTTGCCCGGCGACTGCGGCAGCCCTGTGCAGACCCTGGCCAGTATGGGCGTAAAGGTGCTGCTTGCCGGGGGCATGGGTGTGCGCCCACTGCAGGCCATGCAGGCTGCAGGCATTGCAGTTTATCATAACGCAGGGTTACCCAGCGTGGGGGCTTGCCTTGAAGCTTTTGCCCAAAACATGCTGGCGGCTTTTGGTACCGAACATCTCTGCCGGGGTGGCTGTGCACCGGAAAAATAATATTTTTCAAATCCGGATGTCATGCAAAAGCGCGCCCGCCGTTTGTTGGGGGCGCTTTTGCGTAGGTGTTCCGGAGGTAAAACAGGCACAGCTGTGACGGCATGTGGCCCTCACGGCCATCCTGGCAACATACGGGAATGCCATGAGCAACGAAGTCAAAAATGACGGCAGTTCCCCTGCCGCCGTCAGATTGGCGGATCAGGCGCATCCAGCGACAGAGCAAGGCAAATGGGGCCGCAACGCGGCGCAGACCCGGCAGCGTATATTGCTGGCCGCACGCGATCTTTTTGCCAAAGCCCATTATGAAAGCGTGGGTACACGTGAAATTGCGGCCAAAGCAGGGGTGAACATCACGCTTATCAACAGGTACTTCGGGTCCAAAAAAAAGCTGTTCGCGGCAGTGGTGGACTCTTTGGACGAACTCGCCAAAGCGCCGGGAGCAAGCGTGAGGGGCGCTCTGGACAGGGCCCTGGACAACATTGTGTTTGGAGGAGAGCGCGGCAACAGCACCTGGGTGGATGAGTTCCGCATCATTCTTTTTTCCGCACTGAATCCTGAAGTCGCAGATATTATTTCTGTTTTTTTCGACAGAAAGCGTGAGGCACTGCGAGAAAGGCTGCGTGGAGTTGATGTGGTGGCACGGGCTGATATTGCATACGTGCTGCTCATGGGTTCAGCCTTGCTTGTAAGTCTGTCACGCAGCAAAAAATACGGCAAAAAAGAGCGGGAAACTTTTCGGAAAGGCCTTGGGCATGTGCTGGACCAGTTGCTTGGGCCAGAGTGGCAGGCGACTCCGCGCTGACAACCCTTCCCATAAACGTGTCTCAAGCCCGCCCGCAGGAACTGCGGACGGGCTTTTTTAAGCAAACCGTCTTCATGCGGGGGTAGCGCGCTGTCGCTTTGAAAGGCTTTGTGGGGGAGGGACCCTTTTGCAAAAGGGTCTCCTCCCCCACGCCCCCACCCCCTAAAACCTTTATCGTCTTAGAGCAATTTATTTGTGCTGTTAAACGCCGAAATGAGCGTGCCTCAAACTTTGAAAATGTATATTGTCAAAGTTAATCTGCTCCAGTCTGTATGGGCACGGTGGGCAGGTATGGACACGGGTTGGCAGGTATGGGAATGGGGCTGACTGGTATGGCACGGGCTGACCCAAGTGGCTGCTGCCAAAGGAACCACAGCATTTTATCTACTAAAATTACCGCTCTAAATTAATTATTTTAGACTAACTTTATTTGACATTGAGAATTCAGTGCGGCACTATGCCGCATGCCCGAAACCAAGGCCGTTTCCGTCCGCGAAGTAGCGCTTCTCACCATCCCGCAGATGGGTCTGATGTTCTGCTACATGGCCATGTCCATGATCGACCTGTGGGTGGCGGGCCAGCTCAACGAGGGCGTTCTGGCCGCTCTGGGCTTCACCTCGCAGATTCTCACCTTTCTGATGCTGCTGACGGCGGTGGTGGGCAGTGGTTGTCTGGCCATGGTCAGCCAGTCGCTTGGCGCGGGCAAGCCCCTGCGCGCCCGCCGGTATTCCGGCCTGATCGTCTGTCTTTCCTTTACGGCCGGCTCCGTCATTTCGCTGCTCGGGCTTGGCGTGCTTCTGGCCTTGCCCATGACGGATCTGGTGCCGCAGGCCATAGCGCCCATGGTGCGTACCTTTGGTTTTGCCTATGCGGCGCAGCTGCCCTTTTATTACAGCCTTGTCATGCTGAATTCCGTTTTTCGCGCGCACAAGATGGTCTGGCTGCCCACGGCGACGCTGTGCCTTGTGACGGCCATCAAGTTTGTCAGCAGCGTGGGGCTGGGGCTTGGCTGGTGGGGCTTTCCGCAGCTCGGCTACGCCGCGGTGGCCTGGACGACGTTTGCCTCGTCTCTGGCGGGCTTTGTCTGCAATATCATCCTGGCCATGCGCGTGGGCATCCTGCGGGCGTCGTCATTTGCGGCCTGGCGCTGGAACAGGCTGGCCATGCCCCGGCTGTGGCGCGTGGGCGCTCCGGCGGCTCTTGGCAATCTGGCCGGGCATGCGGGCAGCATCGTTATCCTTGCCTGCGTTTCCAGCCTGCCGCTGCACGCGGTGGACTCCATTGCTGCCATGACCCTTGGCATGCGCGTTTTGGGTTTTCTGCTTTTTCCCCTGGCGGGGCTTGGCATGACCCTGACCATCCTTGGCGGGCATCTGCTGGGCGCGGGTATGGGGCGTGAGGGATACGCCCTTGGCATGCGCTATGGCCTGTGGGTGGCTTTGGCCCTGGCTGCGGCCGGGTTGGGTCTGTGCCTCTTCTGTCGACCTGTTGTCATGCTTTTTACCCAGGACCCCGGCACGGTTGAGCTGGCCAAAATGTTTTTGTGGATATCCTGTCTGGTGCTGCCCTTGCAGGGCTTGAGCCAGATGCTGGGCGCGGTGCTGGCAGGCGCGGGAGCCACACGCTTAACCTGCCGGGTGAGCTGCTTCACTACCTGGGGCGTGTCCGTGCCGTTGACCTATGGCCTTGCCCATTGGCTGGAATTCGGAGCCATTGGGGCGTATGTTGGCATGGCGTGCGGCGGCCTGGTTTCTTCTCTCTGGACGCTGCAAATCTATATGCAGAAAAAATGGTTTGGTGGCATACGTGTTCTCTGATACTTGTGATGCACGCCATCCGGTCCACATGTGAAGCTGAAAATGCAAGGAGCTAGCTCAATGGTTCAGGATGAAAAAGATCTTTCTCCTGCCCTGGAAAACTATCTGGCCATCATCTTCAAACAGGAATTCGCCACTGGCGCGTGTCGTCCCAGTGATATAGCCGAGGCTGCCAAGGTCGCCCGTCCTTCGGTGACGAACGCCCTGCGGTCCCTGGCCAGGCGCGGCTACATCAGCTATGAACCCTACAGCCTGGTGAATCTGACGCAAAAGGGCCTTCAGGCGGGGCAACGCCTGGCCCACCGTAATATGGTTCTGCGGGAATTCTTTTCCACGGTGCTGCAACTGCCGGAAGAAACGGCGGCTGACATGGCCTGTAAGCTCGAGCACATCATGCCCGACGACGTCATGATGCGCTGGCGGCTCTTTGTGCTGTACATGCGCCACACCATGCCCCAATGGGAGGGCTGGCTGGAAAAAAGCATAGTTTTGCGCGATGCGCACGCGGCCAAAAAACACCGGTTGCCGAAAGGCGATGAAACGCCCCCGGCAATTGTTAATCGCCGCGATTTTGTGGATGAAGGCTGAGGCCTGCGTCACAACGGTTAAGGCAACGGCTGCCGCGAAGCTCGCTTGAAGACAGCATCGGTTATCCGTAAGCGGCAAAGACCCGCTAACGGCTACCGCAAGTCGTATTTTTCGGCTGAATGACAAATTGTAATGTGCAGCATTTCAACGTTGATTGCTCTAGCTGGAAAAACTATTTCAGCTTGTATTCCACCGGCACGCGCACGCTGAAAGCCGCCCCCTGGACGCCGGTGTTCAGTCCCACCAGCTTTTCTCCCAGTTCCCTGGTGGCGGTGTCCAACGCCGCCTGACCGCAGTGCTTGTCCAGCGCGCTGGCCGTGATGCGTCCCTGGTCGTTCACGCTGACCAGCAGGATCACCAGCCCCTCCGCGCCGCTGCGGCGCGCGTGCTTGGGGTAGTTTTTGTGCTTTTCCACAGCGCTGAGTATCCTGCTCAGGGCCATATTCTTGGTCGAGGCCGGCACGCCGCCCGCAACACCCCCATCTATGCCTCCGGCCCTGCCGCCGGGCACGCCCCCCGGCACGCCGCCCGCAATGCCGCCGTCCGGGCTGCCCTGGGGGTGGCCCTCCTGATTGCGCGGGCCGGGAACCGCATTTTCCTGCCTGGACGGCTGCACCTTTTGCGGCGCGGCCTTGCTTGGCGCGGGCTTGGGCGCCGGGGGCTGAACCTTGGGTTTTTGCTCCGCGACCCTGAGCGTTTCTTCCGGCTTGGGCGTTTCCTTTGGCTGTTCCGGCTCGGCCTGCGGCGGCAGGGCGGCGCTGAAGGGCGAGTCGTCGGCCATGAGGCGTCGATCGACCGGCTTTTGCTCCGGCTCTGTAACTGGCGGCACAAACTCTATCCGCATGGCCAGGGGCACAGGCCCCGCCGCTGCCGCTGGAAGCAGCAGGCGCTGGGATGGCTTTGACAAAGACATGAGCAGCACCGCCAGCACAACGATACCGGATGTTATGCACAGGGCGTAATTGCGGCTGCGCGTCTGTGCAGCCGCGTCATAATGGCTTGGACGCCAATGTCGCTTGAGTGCTGATGACAAAGCGGCCTCCTCTCTTGGTCTTGGCCAGATCCACCACCCCGACGAAGGCGTTGAAGGGCGCCTTTTCGTCCACATGCAGGTTCAGCAGTGCGTCGGGCATTGTTTCCAGCAGGGCGGGCAGGGCCTCCTTGCTGATCTGCTGGCCCGCGTGGTGAATGGTGCCGTCCTGTTTGATGGAAATGACCAGTTCCGGGGTTCGGGTCGAACCCGGATCGGGATTTTCAGCCTTGGGCAGCACAATCTCCAGTATGGGCTTGCTGAACGAGGCCGTGAGAATAAAGAAAAAAAGCATCACGATGATAACGTCCACAAGCGGCGTGAGATCAATGCTGACTTCTTCGTCCAGATCAAACATGGGATCTCCTTATGCGGATTCCGGCTCCGGACTGACGGGGCATGACGCGGGGGCGTCCGCCACGGCGCGCTTCACGGCCGGCGCTGCGGGCATGGCGGGCACTGCGGCGCGGGCATGCCGGGCCGCCCCCTGGCAAAGTTCAAGGGCGCGGTAGCTGTGTTCCACGGCTTCAATATGAAAGCCCTTGAACTTGAGCAGCAGAAAGTAATAGGCGATCAGCATGGGAATGGCCACGCTCAGGCCCATGGCCGTGGTGATGAGCACCTCCCATATGCCTGCCGCCAACTGGGCCGGGTCGGGGGTGGTTGTATCGGCTATGGACTGAAACACGCGCACCATGCCGAGCACCGTGCCCAGCAGGCCCATCAGGGGAGAGATCATGGCCACAAGGCGCAGCCAGCACAGGCTCTTGGTGGTCTGTTCGAAATTGCGGTGGAACAGGTACGCCACCTCAGCCCTGATATCCTGCGAATGTCCGCTGTGGGTCTTGACCACATCACGCACGATGGCGATCAGGGGATTGTCGCTGTTGTTGTTGCGCAGGCAGCGGCTTTCGCCCGTGTTTTCCAGGTCAAGAAAACCGTGCTGGAAGTTTTTCCAGACAAGGGCAAGGTAAAAATAGGTGCGAAAGGCAATGTACACTCCGGCGCAGCCCACAACCACAAGGGCGCAGCCTGCGGGACCAATGGCATTGTAAATGGCGGCCAAATTCATGGCTGGTATCCTTATGCGTTATTTCCGGCAAGTTCAGCGGCAGGCTTTGAGCCAAGCGCGCGGGCAAAATCCGCAAAGGTTTCACGCGCTTTGCGGCAGTCTTCCGCGTCGGGGTGTTTGGCCGCCTCTTCAAGGCGGGCGCGCCGTTCTTCAGTCATGGGATGGCCGTTGTTGGCCATTTTCTGCATCATGGCCACCACGGCGGGGTCTACGCGGCCCTGGCAGAGAAACGTCCCAAGCACGGTATTGCCCTGCGCGGGTTCGGTCAGCAGGGCCTCGCCCTGCACCTTGCACTGGGCGGCGTGTTCCGAGTCCGGCCACGCGCCCAGCGTGCCGAACAGGGCCACCGTGCTGTTCCTGATGCGCTCCATATACTTTTTGGCGGCGTCGTCGGGCATGCCCTTGTCCACCCAGTAGCCCACGGCCACAAGGTCGTAGCCCTCGGGCTGCGGCGCTTCTTCCACCGGGTGCAGATGGCAGCCGGGCAGGGCTTCGGCCACAGCCTCGGCTATTTTACGGGTATTGCCTGTGCGCGAAGAATACACCACAAGACTTTTCATTATATGTCCTCCTTGCCGAAAGCGTCGCGCAGGGCGAAAAAGCCGTCGCGGGCTTCGGGAATAAGCGCCTTGTTTTCACGGCCCACGTATATGGCGAACAGGACGGCCCCGGCCGCATCAATGAACTGCACGCTGTGGCTTTCGAGCCCCATGAAGGGCAGCGACAGAAAACAGATGTGGTCCGCCTCGTCGCTGCAGATATGCCCGCCCAGGGGAAGGCCGTGCTCAAGGTTGAAATAGCCGCCGGCGTGCTTGCCGCCGGGGATGCGCCCCTTGATTTCCACAACGCTGCGGCCGTGCCGCATGATGAAGGTCGCGCCGGGCCACCGGGTCAGCCCCTGCCACACGTCATCAAAGGCCGCGCCGGGGGCAAATGCCCGCATGTGGCCGGGCAGGGCGCGGGCGGCGGTCAGTTCGCTGACGCCGCAGTGGCGGGCAATGGTGTCAAGCATGACCATTTTCTGTTCGGTCAGCAGTGTTTCCACCTGCTGGCGCAGGCTTTCGGCCCCGGAAACGTCTGTAGTGCAGGTACTCATGCTGAAATTCTCCTTTATGCGGCCGTTGTGGCGGTTCCCTGTGTGTCGGTGCGGTCCCCTTGTTCACCGGTTGCGCGTAAATCCGGCGGCAGGGGCAGCCGCAGGGCATGGCGGCCCATGCGGGCCAGCAGTTCAAGGTCATGCGTAATGAGCAGGATGCAGCGCCCGTCCTGCGTCTGTGCTTCCAGCGCCTGCGCCAGCCGCGACATGTTTTGCCCGTCCAGACCGCTTGTGGGTTCGTCCAGAATGAGCAGGCGGGGCTTTTTGGCCAGAGCGCAGGCAATGACAAGACGCTGTTTTTCGCCGCCGGAAAGCGATTGGGGATGACGGCTGGCAAGGGACTCCAGGCCAAAGGCCGCCAGCAGTTCCGTGGCGGCGTTGCTGTCTTTTTGTCCCGCGAGGTCAAGGCAGGTCTGCACCTCGGCCAAGGCCGTGCGCATATGCAACTGGTGGTCGGCGTTCTGCAGCACAATGCCCGTGCCCGAAAGGCGCTGACGCGGGTTCAGGGGGATCCCGTCCAGGGTGATTTCTCCGGCCTGGGGCTGGTTCAGCCCGGCCAGCACGCGGGCCAGCGTTGTCTTGCCCGTGCCGTTGGGGCCGATGAGCGCCGTGATGCCCGAAGGCAGCGCGAAGCGCGCGTTGCGGTACAGAGGCTCCTGCCCGGTGTGGGCATAGGTCAGGTCGTGCGCCTCCACCGGGTGCTGCCCGGCAACGGAACAGGAGGGCAGGGTCTGGCGCACGTCGGGCACGCTGGCTTCACGCAGGCCGTAGCGGGCGCGCAGTTCCGCGTCGTGCAGGAGGGAAAATTCCCCCTGCTCCCGGATGTGCCCGTCCTGCATGACAATGACCCTGTCGGCCACGTCGGCCAGCCAGTACAGGCGGTGATCCACCACAAGGATGGCCATGCCCTGCGCCTTGAGCTGCCTGAGCTGCAGGGCCAGTTCCACGGTGGATTCCGGGTCCAGATTGGCGGTGGGTTCGTCCAGAATGAGCGCCTGCGGCGTTTGCGTCCACAGGGTGGCGAGCCCCACCTTCTGTTTCTGGCCTTCAGAAAGCTCATGAATGGACGCGCCCAGCAGCGGATGCAGGCCGAATTCACGCACCGAGCGCTTCACGGTTTCGTGCATCTGTTCCACGGGCATGCCCTGCCACTCAAGGGCAAAGGCCAGTTCGTCCTCCACGTTGAGGGCAAAGAACTGCTGTTCCGGGTCCTGAAAAAGCGTGCCCGCCTGCCGCGCGAGGTGGGACAGATCCTGCTCCACGGTGGAGACGCCGTTGACCAGCACCCGGCCTTCAAGTGTGCCCGCAAAATGCAGGGGGCACAGACCGTTGGCCAGACGGATGAGCGTCGATTTGCCGCAGCCGCTCGCCCCGGTGCAAAGCACCACTTCGCCGGGCTTGACGTGCAGCGAGATATGGCTCACCGCCGGTCGTTCCTGAAAAGGATAGGTATAGCTGACATCTTCAAAGCGCAGCATCAGCGCATGCCTCCTGTGGTGGAACTGCCCAGCGTGTACTGGCAGGCAATGGCAAGGGTCACCACAAGCAGGGCGGCGGCCAGCAGCAGACTGTCCCGACTGGTCCAGGCCCTTTTGCGGTAGGGGGTGAGTTTTTCGCCCATGCCAAGCCCCTTGAGTTCCGCGGCGACGCCCAGGTCTTCAGACGTGCGCAGCGAGCGGAAAAGCAGCGGCGTGAGCAACAGGCGCATGCTGAGCGCGGGATGGCGCGTCATTGTCCACGGGTTCAGCCGGTAACCGCGCATCTTGAGGGATTCCGTCACCTGCTTCACGTCATTGATAAAGGTGGGGATGAAACGGATGATGACGGCAGCGGGCAGGTATATGCAGAAGGGCAGCTTGAGCCCGCGCAGGGCGTCCAGCAGGTTTTGCACCCGACTGGAAAGCGCCAGGGGCAGCACCACATGCAACATGGTCAGCACCCGCAGAAAAGGGATGGTCAGGGATATAAAGTTCATGCTGCCCATGAGCCGGGGAGAGAACCTGCCCATAATCCATACGCAGCCCATGGCCAGAAAGATCATGGCAGTCAGCACCGCGTAGGCGGCGAGCAGGGCCATGGGTCTGCGCATGCACAGGGCATAGCACAGCGAGGCTCCTGCCAGCAGCAGTTGCCCTTCAAGATTGGAGATGACAAGGGTTCCCAGCGAGGCAAGAACGCTCACCCCGATTTTTGCCCGCACGTCGGCCTCATACAGCCAGCCCTGCGGCAAGGGTCGGCTACTGGCGTACGATGCCTGCATGGCGCAGCTCCCTGACGGCTTTTACACCGGTAAAAAGACCGATAAGCGCGCCCACGTAGCCCAGAGCCACAATGGGCACAGCGGCCACAAGTATGGCGGGATTTTCACGCATGACCAGCCAGGAAACGCCCAGAGAACAGATGCGGAACAGCAGGTCAAACACGGCCACAGCCACCAGAGGCCCCCAGGGTCTGGAGATCCCGCCCGTGAGGGCCGCAGCCGTTTCCGCAATGAGGGCCGCCAGAAGCATGGCCGGAAGCAGCGTGAGGCTGGTTCCGAGCAGCAATGCGCTCACCAGCATGTTGATAAGCACGAAAAGCAGCAGGGTGCCGGGTTTGCGCACCTTGTAGAGCATGACTATCAGCAGGGTGGTGAAGACGAGGTTTTTCAGCAGGAGGGACACAGGGTTCATGCCTCCTCCGGCCAGGGCCACCAGCAGGGTGGAAATTTTGGCGGCTGCCGAAAATACCCCGATGACCACCAGCTCATGGGCATTCCAGTAGCGGTTGACCGTGGACTTCATGATGCATCTCCTGGCCCGTCTCTTATATTAATTGAATATGAAATTCAATATCAAAAGAGACGGGCCTGATTATTAAAATTCTACGCTGACCTTGATGTTGGCATGCACCCCGGGTTCGTAGATGGCTGTGCCCGTGCCAATGGCATATTTTTCATTAAAAATGTTGAGCACTTCACCGACAACGGCGTACTGCTTTTCAGAGCCGAACTTTACGCCAAGCATGGCGTTGGCCGTGGTCCATGCGTCATTGGAATATATGATGCGGTCTGCGCCGCTTTCCTGTTCGGTTTTGCTGGCAAAGCGGATGTAGACGTCGCCAATGATGTCGAGGCTGTCATTGACGGGGTACAGCGCGCGCACGCCGGTACGGCCTGTCCATTCGGGCGTGCCGGTTTTCCAGGTCTTGTACTTGTCATTGTTGAACTCGCGCTTCATCCAGGTAACATCGATGTAGGGAGTAAAACCGAAAGGCAGGTCGTAGCCCGCGCTGAACTCCACGCCGTGGGTCTTGGCCTTGCTGACGTTCTGGTAGTGGGCCTGGTTGGTTCCTATCTGCATGGAAGTAATGTAATCGTCAGCCACAGTATAGAAGCCCGTGACGTCAAGGCTGAGGCCGTGCGCGTAGTAGCGCGCCCCCAGTTCCCAGGTATTGGATTTTTCTGGTTTGAGATCCTGGTTGGGGTATGTCGTGCTGCCGCCCATGTTGGAGATGACGTATTTTTCCTGCAGGTTGGGGGCGCGGAACCCTTGCGAAAAACCCGCGCGCAGGGTCAGGTCCTGAATGCCCTGCCACATGAGCGAAACATTGAACACGGGGTTTGATTCCCATGTGTTGCCAGTGGCGCCGGCGTCAATAGAGCCGCTGGTGGGGCTGGGGGGCGTGGAGCTTATTTTGTGCTGCCAGCCCTCGGCAGTGCCCATGTGAGAACTCACCCAGGTCTGACGCACGCCGTAGGACAGCGTGAAGTCCCAGGGCAGCTTGCTTTCCATCAGCGCGTACAGGGCGTGGGTGTCCATGTAGCCTTTGTACTTGTAGTGGCTGTCAGTCAGGGTTTTTACTGTCATAAATGGAGTGGGCTTCCTGGTCGTATCTGAGATTGAGTCAGACTTGGCGTCGAGGCCGTCCCTGTTGAACTCATAGCCCGTGATAAGATAGTTGTTCTCGCCAATGGCCCAGTCGGACTGAAGGCTCGCGCCCCACTGTTCGTTCTTGTTGTCGGCGTAGTTGTCTGAAAGTACGGATACGGATATGGGGACTTGCGTTTTCTGTTCCACATGGTTGAGCATTTTTTTCCGGTTGTGCTGCCAGAAGGCATCCAGGCGCAGGCGCGGCAGAAAGGAGGTCATGTCCTTGATTTCGGCGAACACGGCGGCCTTTTTGCGTTCCCAGGGAGAAATGTCGACAAAAAATTTGGGCGAGCTTGTGTCGCCGGCGAGAATTTCGCTGTAAAACTGCTCGTACAGGCCGCCCGCCGTGAAGTGGGGGCTGAAATCATAGCTCAGAAAAGCCGAGCCGGATTGCTGCTTGAACCTGGAGTGCTGGGCCTCGCCGTCAGGGGTGGACAGGTTGTGCTGATAGGTGTTGGCGCCTGTGACCCTGTACTTGAGGCCCTCGTAGCCGCCATAGAGCGAAAGGCTTTCATCGAAGCCGCGCGTGGAGCCGTTGTAGCTTGTGGTGATCTGTCCCTGAATGGGTTTTGTGCCGCCCTTCTTGGTGATGATGTTGACGACGCCGCCCATGGCTTCGGAGCCGTACAGCACCGAGGCCGGCCCCTTGATGACTTCGATTCTTTCAATCATGGCAGGGTCCACAAGCAGGGCCGAACCATCCATAGATTTGTTTTCAGCGATCTTCTGACCGTCGATGAGGATGAGCACGCGGTTGGGGCTCTCGCCGCGTATGGAGATGCGCTTTAAGCCCTGCGCCCCCGAATTGACAACCTGCACGCCGGGAACATCCTGCAAGATTCCGCCCACCGTGGCCGCGGGGGAAAGCTTGATTTGCTCTTCAGTGACCACGCTTACGGCCATGGGCACGTCCAGCAGCTCTTTTTCAACGCGCGATGCTGATACCTTGACGGTATCGGTCTGAAGAGGTTCGGCATGGGCAGGGGCGCTCCAGAACAGTGCCCCTGCCAGACCCAGGGGTAGAGCATGCCTGCGCAGACTACGCAGCAAGATCATCGTTTTCCTCCAGTACGAGTTTGAGATAATTGAGCAACAGCTGGGAAAGGTTCACCTGCCAGAACTGTCCGGCCAGAGTCAGCGTGACGCGCCCCTGATCCTGCATGACCAGACCCGCGCGCTGCCACTGGGTGAGCAGGGGAGACCAGATGGCATCAAGGGGCAGGGCAAAGCGGCCTTCAAGGGCGGACAGGTTCAGACAGCCCTGCTCCATATCTTCGGCCACTGCCCGGAACAGAAAGTAGTGGACTGGCGGCGTTTGCAGCATGCTCAGGGGTTTGCGCCCCTCGGCCACCTGTTGCAGCCAGGATGGGTAGTCCGGAGTGTTGATGTAGAAGTTGCCGGCAAAGTTGCCGCCGCCGCCAGGGCCGAAGGCCAGGCAGTTGGCGGAGCCTTTGACGTAGAGGTTATACAGGTTGCGTTCTCTGGAGGTGCGCGCCCAGTGGCTGATGGAAAGGCGACGGTAACGGGCCGTTGTCATGGCTTCCACCGAGGCGCCGAACATGGCTGACTGTTCAGGGATGGCCGCAGCGGGAGGAATGCTGCCATCCTTGATGGCCTTGCCCAGGGGGGTCTGGCCGTACACGTTGAGCTGATAGCAGTCGGCCCCGTCAAGATTGAGCGACTGGGCCATGGCTATGTCGTCAAGCCAGTGCTGCATGGTCTGTCTGGGAAAACCGTAGATAAGGTCAACAATAACGGCGGACTGGTCGTAGCTCATGAGCTGCTCAAGCCCACGGGCCATGTCTTCTCCTGTGCCGATACGTCCCATGGATCGCCGGATGCTGGTGTTGAAGCTCTGCACGCCCAGCGAAAAACGGTTGGCCCCGCCAGCAAAGCAGGCTTCCATCTTGCGGGCGTCAAAGTTTGTCAACCGGCCCTCAACGGTCACTTCGCAGTCATTGGCCAGGGGCAGGGTCTCACGCGCGGCCTTGAGTATTCGTTCCAGGTCCTCGGCTTCCAGAGCCGTGGGCGTGCCGCCGCCGAGATAGAGGGCATGCACCGGTGTGCTCTGCACAGCGGGGCTGTCGCGCCACAAGGCCAGTTCGGCCAGCAGGGCGTCGGCATAGTACCGGCTTTCGTCTGTTCGGTAGGGTTTGTTGTAAAACCCGCAGTACAGGCAGTGGGTCTGGCAAAAGGGCACATGGATGTAGGCCACGGTTTTTCCGGCCAGGGGTTTTTGCAGCAGGCCTTCAAGCGTTGACTGCATTTCTTCGGCAGATGCGGTGTTGCCGCCCAGGCCAGGATGAACGGCGATTTTTCCCTCAAAGGCGTGGGAGAGCGAAGAGACCCCTTCTTTGGCGAAGAATTTTTCAGGGTCTGGCCGCGTGATCGAATTCAGAGCAGAGGACTTGGTAATGCCGGTCTGCGGTGCATCAGATGAGCCGTGCGAATGGATCTGCATGATTTTTCCTTTGCGGGTTGGGCTGCCCACTAAGTTAGTCTTGTCTAATTTGTTTAGGTGAGTCTACAAAAATGAAATCGAATGTCAATTGCTTTTTGATAAAAAAGCACGCAAATATTTTTTGTATGTATTTTCACATATATGGGTCTAGTAGCATATAAGGAAAATGTATTTGTTGTGTCAGGTGATTTTTGTCTGGCGATGCGGATGCGCCGCAACGCAAAAGGCCCCCTGTTGCCAGGAGGCCTTTTGCGTTGCAAGCGGGATGACGCATTACCGTAAGCAGCGCCCGGAGGTTACAGCAGGTTTAGCGCAGACGCTCGTTGGGTGGTGTGCTGCCTGAAAGCCGCGCTCTTTGGAGCCCAGGCTCGGATCATGAAAACACCGTATAACATACCAGAGCGCAATAAGCGTTTTAGAGCATTTTAGCTTTGAAAAGTGTAAATGCTCTAACGCTGCACGAAAGTGCAGCGCGCCATAATATGGCGTGGATTCAGCCGAAAATCGCATTTTTCGGCTGAATGAACACTTTGAAATGTGAAGCATTTCAAAGTTAATCTGCTCTAGGGGGTGGGGGCGTGGGGGAGGAGACCCTTTTGCAGAAGGGTCCCTCCCCCACAAGGCGTTGCAAGTTGCCGTCGCCTTAAAGGCGGTGGCACTTGGGGGCCGATCGCGGATCACCGCAGATAGAAGAACCAGCACAGCGCCAGCGTTGCCAGCAGGGAGAGCCCAAGCAGGGGGGTGCCGACCTTGGCGTAGTCCTTGGCTGCGTATCCGCCGGGATCACGCACCAGCAAATGCACGGCGGACCCAAGCGGGGACACAAAGACGGCAGAACTGGCAATGGCCACGGTCATGGCGCATGCCTGCGGACTGATGCCAAGCTTCAGGCCGATGTCAACCGCCATGGGGGCGACAAGCACGGCAACCGCCGTACCGGAAAGAAAGAAGCCCAATATGGCCGTGATAAGAAACAGGCTTGCCAGAACAACGAAAGGCCCGCTGCCTGAAAGAACGCCGATAAAACCGTCTGAAGCCAGGGACAGCAGCCCTGTTTTCTGCAATGCCAGAACAAGGGGCAGAATGCCCGCGAGCATCACTATGGTCTGCCAGTCCACCACTTCATAGATGGAGTTTATGGGCGCGCAGTGCGCGAGCACCAGGGCGGCCGTGGCGGCAAGGATGGCTGTTACCGGCGGCAGCAGGCCGGAGGCCATGACCGCGACCATGACGCCCAGGATGGCAAGGGTGACTTTTTCCTTTTGCGGCGCGGGAACAACCTCTTTGTAGTCCTGTGGCAAGGTGAGCAGCAGGTACTGACTCTTGTTGCGCTCCATATGCAGGATGTCCGCCCATGCGCCGCATACCAGCAGAACGTCGCCAAATTTCAGCGGGATGTCCGCCAGTTCTTCAGTCTGGGTTTTCCCCTTGCGGCGGATGCCCAGCACCATGCTTTGAAACGTCGTCTGAAAAAGGGTTTCCTTGAGCGACTTGCCGATAAGTGAGGATTCGGGGTTGAGCATCACTTCCGCAAGGCCCACCACCTGAAAAAAGCTTTTTCGCCTGGAGGCGGAAGCGGATATCCGCTCCAGCGAGAACTCCTCGATAAAGGCCTGCAATTGCGCGTCGGTACCGATGAGCATGAGCAGGTCGCCTGCCTGCAACACCATTTCGGGTTTTGCGGCAGCGATGATCCTTTTGCGTCCGTGCCCGGCGCTTTCCACCGCCAGCAGGGTCACACCGAAGCGCGCGCTGAGCTGCATGCGCGCGACGCTGCGGTCCACAAGGCCGGAACCTTCGGGAATGCGCAGGAGAGACAGACTTTTGTTGATTTCGTGGTAGCGCAGCAAGTCGTCAATGGAAAGGCCTTTTTTCTGCTCCGCTGGCGCGCCTTTTGGGGCCAGCATGTTCTGGCCGAACAGCATCATGAAGCCGATTGTCAGCAGCAGAATGAGTATGCCAAAGGGGGTAAAACTGAAAAATCCCAGAGTTTCCGCGCCGCGCTCCCGTAGAATGCCGTTGACGATGATGTTGGGGGTGGTGGCCACCAGGGTCATCATGCCGCTGATAAGTGAGGCGAAAGCCAGGGGCATGAGCAGACGTTTGGGGTTGATGCGGGTTTTTTCCGCCACGGCAAGGGTAATGGGAATAAAGATGGCGGCCGTGGCCGTGGAACTCATGAATGCGCCCACAGAGGCCGACGCGCCCATAATCATGGCCAGCAGGCGTTTTTCGTTTCTGCCGCCGCGCCGGATGATGAAATCGCCCACGCGCTGCGCCACGCCCGTATGCAGTATGGCTTTGCCAACAATAAACATGCAGCTGATGATGAGAACCGTGGGGCTGGAAAATCCCGAAAGCGATTCCTGCACAGTGAGTACGCCGCTGAATGTCAGCGCAAGAACTATAAGTATGCCGAGCACATCGTTGCGCACAATTTCAGTGACCAGCAGAATGACGGCCCCCGCAAGGATTGCGAGGGTGGCGGTCATGTCAAAGGTAAGCATGAAAAATCTCCGGAGCCGATAAAAGTATGCGGGGACTTTCTGGATGTGCCCAGTGCCCCTGAAGAGGTTGCGGTATGCCGTTGTGGCGTATGGGGATGGTTTGCCTGTCCGGCCGTCGTGACGCCGTAATGCCTGACGTCGGACGCCGGACTTCGGATGGCGTGACGCTGGTCGTCAGATGCCGTGACGCCGGAACCGGTCTTGTAACCTTCCCCCAAAAAGCCGTCAAACACAAGCCGGGGGCTGACTGGCGCAATAGCCAGGATGTTTTGCCGGTGTTTTGGCATCGGGCGCGGTCGGCCAAATTCTCAGGCGCAGTAGCAGATGCCTACTGCGGCGGCGTGATGCCGGGGGCGCTGTCTCTGGAATTTTCGCTTCAGATCAGGGAATCCGCTGTGCTATTATACTGACGCAAAACAAGAATTTTAGGGGGTGGGGGCGTGGGGGAGGCGACCCTTTTGCAAAAGGGTCCCTCCCCCACAAAACACTCCCCACAAAGCCCCCACCCACAAAGCATCCTCCGCAACAAACCTCATCTACCCAAGATTTTTGATTTTTCTGGCGCTGAACGCGGCGGAGATGACAATGGAAAGATATTTTTCTTCCATTGATGAAGAGCGTGACGTCAGCACGATGGGCACGGCAGCGCCCACAACCACGCCAGCCATTCTGCCCCCGGCCATTTCAAGCAGTATTTTTGCAATACAGTTGCCGCAACACAGGTCCGGCACAAGCAGGATATCCGCTTCGCCCGCCACTTCGCTGACAAAATCCTTTTGCCTGGCTTTTTCTTTGGAAAGGGCGATATCAACGGAAATGGGACCTTCCACCACGCAACCCCCGATCTCCCCGTTGCGGTTCATTTCTTTGAGGGCCGCCGCTTCCACGGTTTCCTTCATCTTGGGATTGACCTTTTCAATGCCCGCGAGAACGGCCACCCTTGGTCTGTTGTAGCCCATGGTCAGCAGCATGTTGACCGCGTGGTCCATGATGGTCTTCTTCTGCTCCAGGGTTGGGTAGACGACCATGCCGCCGTCCGTGATGGCGATCATTTTGTGGTAGCTGGGGACCTCGATGTAGCTGATGTGGCTGATAAGCCTGCCGCGCGTGAGGCCGTGCTCCTTGTTGACGACAGCCTTGAGCAGGGCGCTGCTTTCAATATGCCCCTTCATGAGATAGTCGGCCTTGCCTTCACGTATGAGCGAAACCGCGAGCGCCGCGGCCTTGTCGTCGTCTGGTTCATGATGCACGGGGACCCGGGCCAGATCCATGCCAGCGGCTTCTGCCAGGGGTTCGATTTTTGCCCTGTCGCCCACAAGAATGGGGGCCACTGTCGCGTGCGCGGCTGCTTTTTGGGCGGCTTCAAGAGCGCGGGCATCGTCCGCGCAGGCAATCACCAGCCTTTCCGGGTGCGGAAACTCGGAAACGTTTGCTATGACCTCATCCCAGTTTTTATAATACTCCATACCATATACTCCTGCGATGTCGTGTATTGACATGAAAAGGGAGCGCCAGCGTCCTTGCGTTGCGCCGCAACAGCGGGCGGTACACCAGGGCATTTTGAAATGTGCGACACTTCAGAGGGAATCTGATCTAGAGCATTTTAACTTTGAAAAGTGTAAATGCTCTAACGCTGCACGAAAGTGCAGCGCGCCACGACGTGGCGTGGATTCAGCTCTAGGGTGCGGCGTCTGCCTTTTCAGGAAACAGTTTTGCCTCTTCGGTTCCGCGCAGAACGCGCAGCGCGCCTGCGGCCAGGGCAGCCATTTCATTTTCGCCCGGCATGCAGACCACGGGGGCAATATGTCTGACGCGTTTTGCCACCTGCTCGATAATCATTTCGGAGTGGGCCAGGCCGCCCGTCAGAATGATGGCTTCAGCCCCGCCGCACACAACCGTGGAAAGAGCAGCCAGCGCCTTGGCGATGTTGAGGATCATCGCTTCATAGACCAGGGCCGCCTGGGCATCGCCCTCCGCTATGCTCTGTTCAATTTCTCTGGCGTTGGTGGTGCCGCAATGCGCGAACAGGCCCGATTGCCCCCGGAACTGACGCATGAAAGCCCTGGCGTCGCGCCCGGATTCAAGAACGTAGGTCATGAGCGCAAAAGCGGGCACACCGCCGATGCGCTCCGGTGAAAACGGCCCTTCGTCATCGGAGACTATATCGACGATCCTGCCGTGGTCATGCAGGGTGAAAGAAAACCCGCCGCCCAGATGCCCCACAATCAGGGTCAGGTCGGCATAGTTTTTACCGCGCTCTTCCGCATACTTGATGGCGCAGGCGCGCATGTTGAGGTTGTGCGCCATGCAACGCCGCTGTATGGCCGGAAGCCCTGTGACGCGCGCCACGGGAATCATTTCGTCCACGGTCACAGGGTCATAGATGTACGCCTTGATGCCCACCTTGTCCGCTATGCCCCTGGCAAGAAAGGCCCCAAGGTTCGAGGCGTGTTCCCCCCTGGGGGCGCGGCGCAGATAGTCCAGCATGTTATCGTCAACCAGGTAGGCCCCGGATTCAAGAGGCGGCAAAAGCCCACCCCGGCCGACCACAACATCCAGGCCGGCGAGGGGCGTATGGTGTTTTTCAAGCGCGGCCAGTATGGGCTCCAGCCGGAACAGATACTGGTCGGTGACGGCATGGTATAGGGCCTGATCTTCGCGGGCATGCGCGATATTCTCCGTAAACACAGGAGACGCGTCATCGTATACCGCGATCTTGGTGCTTGTTGATCCGGGGTTGATGGCGAGAATCAGCGGCATAAAATCCCCCGAGGTCTTACAGAGCATCTAACACTTGAAATGCTCTCTTACGGCAGGCAAAAGCCTGCCTGCTCGCATTTCCTGGCAAGGATTTTCAGGAAAATCCTTGCAGAGCAGTTACGAATGAAGTGAGTCAACTGCTCTAGCGCATATCCGTGAGGCCGGACCCGCGCCAGATTGGTCTGCCCGAACCCGCGGCGCAGACCAACGGGTTCGCTTTAAGGCTTTGACTGAGACACGTTGCTTGATACGGGCGTTATAGTCAACAGCCAGCACCTTCCTGGGCTGTGCAGGCACGCCCGGCAAGGGGAAGACGCACTGGCTTGATTATATGAAATGCCATGGCAGGGGCGGTCAGCGGCAGACTACAGGCAGGGCATGACTACAGGCAGGAGCATGCCCAAAGGCAGCGGCATGATCAAGGCAGGTGGTGTGAAAAAAAGCGGGCCGCGCGAATGTCCCCGTGCCGTGACGGAATCGATACATTCCCGGCATGCGGCTCAGTCTTGCGGCCCGCTTCTGTCATATATACAGCGCTATTTGGACGAATTCCCTTCCGCAGAGAATTTGCCGGTGGCTTTCAGCACTTCCACCACCAGGCCCAGGGTCTGCCTGCCTTCGGGGCTGCGCAGCGCGCCCAGCAGGGACAGCATGCCGGCGGGCTTCACGTTTGACGTGTCGATGGCGCTCATCAGATCAAGCATGGCCGTGATCTTGCCTTGCAGTTCAGGCTCGGCAAGCCGCTGCAACAGGCTGGTCATAAAAGCGAGACCTTCGCCCGTTTTGGCGATGTCCTCGGGGGTCATGCCGTCCAGCAGGTTTCCGCCGGCATCCTTGAGGGCGGCGGCCTTTTTGAACACGCCCTTCTGTTCCCACTCGCCCATCTTTTCGACGATATGCGGAAAGGTCTGACCAACAGCGGGGTGCAGCACATGCCACAGGTCAGTGGCGTTTTCAATCTGATCGAGCAGCCAGGTGAGCCTGGGAACGGTCAGCAAGCCCTTTCTGGCCAGATCCAGGATGTCGTCAAGCGTAACCCGGCCATTAAGGATTTCCAGCTCTTCAACCATAAGACGGAAGGCGTGGTTGCCGATGGGCGTCAACTGCTCCATCAGCATGCTGCTGTTTTCCTTGCCCGCCTGAAGGTCGGCAAGCCGATCTTCAATGGCGTTCAGCCGTTCGAGGATTTTATCTTCAGGTGTCATATATCCTCCAACCTACTTGTTGCGCAGCAAGGAGGTATCTTTCCCTGCAAGATACATATTGGGCTCAAACGGAAGCTCATGGCCTTTCAGCATGAGGTTGTAGTACACCCATTTGAACATGAGCTTGCCCCAGTAGTTGATGTGGCTTTCGCCCAGCAGTTCGAAGGGGCCGACGCCGGGCAGGGGGAACATGCCGGGCAGGGGTTCGACGGCGTAGCTGAAGTCGATGAGCGAGGCTTTTTCAAAACCCGTGACGATGAAGCAGTTGGTGTGCCCGTCGAACTTGTAGTAGTTGTCGGTGCCCTCAATGTCGGACATCAGGTTCTGGGCGATGACGTCCACTTCAAAGTGGGCGACCGAACCGGCCTTGGAGGCGGGCACGTTGGTGGCGTCGCCAACCACATACATGTTGTCGAACTTCTTGGCGCGCAGCAGTTCCTTGTCGGTATCGACATAGCCGGTCACGTCGGACACTTCGGAGTCGATGAGGAATTCCTGGCCCAGGTTCGGGGGAATGCTCACCAGCAGGTCGTAGGGAATTTCATCGCCAGTGACGGACGCGATTACGGAGCGGTCGGCCTCGACGCTGTCCACGGTCCAGTTGGTCGTGACCTTGATGCCCTTCTGTTCGCAAAGCGCGCCAAGAATGTTGTTGGCCACGGGCTTGGTGAACGCGCCGGTCAGCGGGGTGACAAGCTCGATCTCGACGTTCTGGCGCACGCCCATTTTTTGCAGGTACCAGTCTGCCATGTACACAAATTCCAGAGGCGCCACAGGGCACTTGATGGGCGTTTCGCAAATGTGCAGAACGAGTCTGCCCTTTTTGAAATGCTTCATCTTTTCGTACAGGGCAACCGCGCCGTCGGGGGTGTAGAAGTTGTGGATTTTGCCGCCCCAGTCGTCCAGCAGGCCGGGCACTTCATCGGGAGCGATTCTTGCGCCCGTGCCAATGATTATCCAGTCATAGGTGTAGGTGCCGTTCTGACATTCTACCTTGCGGGATATAGGATCAACCGCGTTAATAGTGTCAAGGACAAAATTAACGCCACGGCTGATAAAGTCTTTCTTGGGGCGCACACAACCCTGCGGCGTGTCGACTCCAAAAGGAACCAGCAGCCAGCCGGGCTGATAGTGGTGGACAGGATCGCGGTCGATGAGGGTTATTTCCCATTCTCTTTCGCTCAATAACTTCCTCATCTTTGTGGCAATCATGGTTCCACCAGCGCCAGCACCAAGAATAAGCAATTTTTTCATACAATTAGCCCCGAATTGAAAGTAGAGTATTTTTGCCTTGAAACGGTTCGCTTACTACGTGCAACCGATAATGTTGCAGCTCAAATCATAGTAAGAAAGTATTTTTTAATTCCTAGCATAAATATTTTGAGTCTGCATCATATTCGTCAATAAAACTGCTTATGTATTGTTTAATTAATACTTAATTAGTATGCTTTAAGGCTCGATGGCGGGAATCACGTATGCGGTATGGCGTCAGTAAAAGCCAGACGTTTCCGATGGTTCCGTCTGCCTGAGTTCGGGCGGCGTTGGGTCGTTACGGAATTTGAGGGGGAGATGCCGCACGTGTTTTGTCGGTCTGTGTCGTGCCCATAAGCCGGATTTGGATGATCAAAAAAGAAAAAGGTTATGGAAATTTCCATAACCATCGGCAATGGCAGCAATGACAGCAATGACAGCCGTGAAAATGGCGCTGTACTCTGCGTTTGGGCATACCGCACGCGGAGCGCGTTCCTGTGCGGTACGGGGTCACTTGCGCATGAGGGCAGCCTGTTTTTTTGCCCGGCAAACTTCACGCTGGTGGCAGGGGGGGCACGGTGCGACACACAAGGGGGAGAGGGCCCCGCCATGCGGCGCGTCCCTGGTATGCTGGTACTGACACACTCTGTTTTTCCCCTGGCGTTTTGCCTCGTACATGGCAATGTCGCCGCGCCGCACCAGTTCGTCCCGGCCGATGTCGGCCGTATCAGCCACAACGACGCCAATGCTGGCGGACAGCCCGTGCCAGGGCGTATCCTTTGTAAAAACTGACCTCATGGCCTTTTGCAAGCGACATGCCCGGGTAGCCACCTGTTCCACGCTTTGGGCTTTGGGCAGATACAGAACAAATTCGTCGCCGCCGATGCGGGAGGTGATGGCGTCGCTAAAGTGTTTTTTCAAAAGTTGGGCCGTCAGTCTCAAGGCGTCGTCTCCGGCGCGATGCCCGTACGTATCATTGACTTTTTTGAAGTCATCCAGGTCTACAAAAAGCAGCGCCGACCCAGTGGCAACGGTTTCAGGCAGTTGGCTGTAAAAATATCTTCTGTTGTACAGTCCGGTAAGCTCGTCGGTATTGGCGCTGCGTTCCAACTGCTGCTTTGAGTTGCGCTCCGACGTCACATCTCTGTAAATGACCAGCATGCCAATGCGGTTTTGGAACATGTCCACGATTTCTCTTTCGTAAGACTCAAAGATTAATTCTTCGCCTTTTTTCCATGAGCGTATTTCAAGATGGTCGCCGACCTGCTTAAACTGATGGTCTTTGATGGCAATGGCGCGCACGCGTGAGCGGAAACAGCCCAAAATTTCTTTCGCGCTTTCAATGCTGAAAAAATCCAGAAATTTTTGGTTTACGTTGGCAATTCTGTTCTCTTCATCCAAAATCATAGCTGCAAAGGGGAGATTTTGCAGGATTATTTCAATTTCTGCGCTCGATTTTGTAATATCTGTCATGTCATAGGCAATGCCCACCGTGCCGATGATGGCCCCGTACTCATCAAAGATGGGAGACTTTCGCGTTTTGAATTGCCGCATGCCCAGCTTGGTTTTCACAGTTTCATCAAATATACAGGTCACGCCACGCGCAATGACTTCCTCTTCAGTCTCAAGGCAGACGTATTCGCTCTGCGCATATTCTTCCGGCTCAATATCCCATATATAGTAGTGGCCCCGCCCTGTGACATCCTCTTTGCTTTTTCCCACAAAACGGCAAAAGGCCGCATTGACCTTGAGGTGTTCGCCCCGGATGTCCTTGAACCAGATCAGGTCGGGGGTAGTATCAATGGTGGTTTCCAGGCAGTGCCGCAACAGCGCGTGCTCTTTGCGCAGCAATGCGTCGCGTATCAGGCTGTTAACCCGCAGTGCGACAACCGCCGGGTTTTCCGACAAAGGCCAGATATCGTCCAGCAGGGAAACCAGACATTGTTGCAGGGCGGCTTCGTGCCCTGCTGTGTCTATCAGGACAATCCGCGCGGCGGGCCTGACTGTTTTTCTGAGGTCTGGCAGCAGGGCAAGCTGCGCGGAATCAAGGAAAAAAATATCTTCGTCAGGCAGGTTCGTTGCGGAAAGAGATTGAGCTTCAGCACTGAAGGTTACCTTGTGCCTGAAGTCAGCATCAGCCTGCAAAGCCTTGAATGCGGCTTCAAGCGATGGCTCCGAAGAGCAGAGGCTGATGCGTAACACACAGTGGAACATGAAAATACTCCAGTGCAAAGCGGTGTTATATTTGGCGGAAACAATGATCTTGCGACAATAATACTAAAACTGTTTGTATTATGTCCAGCAGCGTAAGCGTCTGGCTCTATAGAACACTGCCGGAAAAAATACGCTGCCGTCTGTCGGGGCTTAACGGCTAACACGAAATTGCCCGCCAGGTTGCGGAAGCAAATTGACAGTGGCGGCGGTGCAGAAAGGCCATGCGTATCACAAGGAAAGAATGCTGAACAAAAAGTACAAGAGTAAGTATACGTAAAAAAAGAACCAGACTTGTATCGCGCAAGAGCAGCCTGACCTCACAAAGGGCTTTGACAGGTTGGGATTGGGGCAAATGGAAGCTGTCAGGGGAGTTGGCAACGTTATCATAGAAAGCACCCAGGAAATCCTGCGAAATCCTGCTGCGAGCGTCTTTTGCCAAAATTCAGGGAGTGCTCGCCACTGAAGATTGCGGGGGCGACCCCGGCAGTTCCGCTCTGTGCGGCGATTTCACGGCACGTTTGGGCGGCGCGGCATGCCCGATGGCGACGTTTCCGCAGGCTCCGTTTCACTGCTCGGGGAGAGTGTAAACGCCCTTTTTAGAGCATTTTCACTTTGAAACTGCTCTGGCGACTGCGTGAGCAGGCGCCCGCAGCGAAAGTGTAAGCGCAACTTATTTGCGCTGTTAAGCGCCGAAGCATGCGTGTCTTAAACTTTGAGAATGTCCATTCTCAAAGTTAATCTGGTCCAGTGCGAAGCCGGAGCAGGATTTCTTGAGGAGCGAGGGGCACTTCACATGCCAGAGAGGGATAGTTGCGTTTTCGCGTAACGATCCCTCTCTGACTTGTCTGGTCGGAGCGAAAGGATTGGCGAACTTACCCGCGGGATATAGCGAAAGCCGATGCAAAGATTTTCTAGAGCAGATTAACTTTGAAAAAGTGTAAATGCTCTGACGGTGCACGAAAGTGCAGCGCGCCACAACGTGGCGTGGATTCAGCAGAAAATCGCATTTTTCGGCTGAATGAAAACTTTGAAATGTGAAGCAGTTCAAGGTTGATCTGCTCTAACGAAAAAGACGGGCTCCCTGTTTTTTGGGCGAAAGACACATGGCAATAACAAGCATGGCGGCGGAAAGCAGTACAATGGCTGCGCCCGGTGGTACGGCCATGTAAAATGAGAGGCAGAGCCCCAGCACAGATGCAATGGCGCCAAACAAGGCTGAAAGCCAGAACATGCAGCTTAAACTGTAGGTCAGTTGCAGGGCCGTGGCCGCTGGCGTGACAATAAGCGCGTAAATCAGCAGTCCGCCAATGGCCTTGAGGGCGAAGGCCACGCCCAGGCCCAGCAGAACAAGACAGGCGTAGTATATTCCGCGTACAGGAATGCCCGACGCCGCGGCAGCGTGCCTTTGCCCCATGATGGCTTCAATTTCTTTGAAAAACAGAAAGATAAACAGAAAAATCAGCAATCCTGTTCCTGCCATGAGCTGCAGGTCAAAAACAGTGACGGAAAGCAGGCTGCCCCATATGAGGCTGAGCCCTTCTGTCTTGGCCCCCGGCATGAGCCCCAGCGCCAGCATGGCCAGACTCATCACCACAGCAAAGACAACCCCCATTGCGGTATCCAGGCTGAATCCCGGCCTTTCTGCCAGCGGCCCCACAGCCGAAGCCGCCCCCAGGCTGGCCACAAGACCTCCTGCCAGTGGGGGCACCCCCATCCATAGCCCCAGAAGCGCTCCGGCAAATGCGGCGTGTGAAACGCACATGCCCACAAGGCTCATGCGCCAGAGCACCACAAAGACTCCCATGGAGCCACAGACGCAACCGCCGATAAGGGCCATGAGAAGCGCCCTTTGCAGAAAGGCGTAGTGAAAAAAATCTTCCATAGCGACTTCCCTGAGCAGACTGTTTCAGAAACAAAAAACGCTAAAACAGTGCGGCTTTTCTGCCGTCACAGTCCGCGATCTGAATGGGCACATCATACAGTGTGCTTAAAAGCTCTGGCCGCATGGCATCTTGCACTTTTCCCTGCCAAAGCAGGCGGCCTTCGCGCAGCATGGCTACTTTTTGCGCAAGGCTGAACACGGCATTGAGGTCGTGGGTGACCATAACCACGGTGAGAGCAAACTCTTGCCGCAGAGCGGCCACGGTCGTGCAGATATCCCTCTGGGCGCGCCAGTCGAGAGCCGCTGTGGGTTCGTCCAGCAGCAGCATCTCCGGCTCCTGTGCGAGGGCACGGGCAAGTGCCACACGCTGACGCTCACCTCCCGACAACTGGCCTATGGGACGCGAGGCCAGGTCCGCCAATCCCACAACGTCCAGCGCGTGCATGGCAAGATGCTTTTCCTTTTGTCCTGGGCGGCGAAAAAGCCCCAGGCGGCCACAGGTTCCGCTTAACACAGAGGCAAAAACCGAAAGCGGCATTTTGGGATCAAGGTCAGTGGCCTGAAAAACATGCGCTATTTTCAGGCGCGCTTGCCTGGCGCTTTTGGGGGTGACGGCTTTGCCCGCATAGGTAACCGCACCTGAATCGTACTGCGTCAGACCGTTGAACAACCCGATCAAGGTGGACTTTCCCGCGCCATTGGGGCCGATCACCGTCCAGAATTCGCCTGTGGCCACGCTCAGGCTGATATCGTGCAATACTGGGCGACGTTCATAGCTGACGTGCACGTTCTGCAAAACGGCGAGATTTTCCTGCACGTTTATTTCCTTAAAGCCTGGACAGTTGCGCCACGCTTTCCTGCAGCAGGCTGAAATAGTCCGGCACGTCGTCACTGGAGCCGGGGAAGTTGGAAAGCACCACATGCGGAACGTTCAGCTCCAGCGCCAGCGGAAGCCCGGCGTCCATTCCGCTTTGATAATTGTCTATGACGCCGCAGACACCCTTGCCTTTCACGTCTGACATGATGGAGGCCAACTCGCGGGCGTTAATTTCCTCGGCGCGTCCAAACGAGCGCAACACGTTGAAGCCCGCCCATTGCACAAATTCCGTCTGCATGGTGGCCGCAATAACGGATTTGCCCGCTACCGCCTTGAGGCGTTCCCGGCATTCACGCTCCGCCCGGGCGATTTTTTCAACGCGTTGCCGCTTTTTTTGCTGAATGGCCTCTGCCTTCCGCGGAGCAACTGTACACAAGGCATCCGCTATCTCCAGCACTGCCTGCTTCTGTATTTCCGGGATAAGCCAACTTCCCCTCGGGCTTATGGCGACGAGCTTCAGCGAGGCATTGTCCACAGCGTCCAGCATGGCGGTTACTTGCAGCATGTGGCGCTGGAAGGGATGTATCAGCACAAGGTCAGCCTTGGCGGCAAAGACAAAATCGTGGGTTTTGGCATTCTCGTGGCCGGGGCAGCTTGAGCCCTGGATGATGGTAAGCACCTCACTGTCGCCAGCGGTGAGGTCATTGACAATATCAGTTATCAGCGAAGTGCCCGCGACGACTCGCAGCGGTTCAGCGGCATAGGCCGCAGGGAAGGCAAAAAAACAGAGCAGAAGGGTGCAGGACAGGACAAAAGAGCGGCGCCGCATGCAGCCTCCTATTTTCTGGCGGAAAAGTAGTAGTGCTCAGCACTTTCATCCGCACTGGTGTGCGCAAAGCCCGCCTCAACAAAGAGGAGCCGCATGCCCGTGGGGCAGGGCAGATGGTCGCCCTCTACCTCGTGGTGTTTATCGTGCAGCGCGTTGAGTTTTTCCCTGCCGTCAATGTGCAGGACATAGGCTGTTCCACCCTGTTTCAGCACACGATAAAATTCTCTGACTGCCGCGGGTTTGTCGCTGAAATGGGGAAAGGCGGAAAAGCAGATCAGCACGTCAATGCTCGCATCCGGCAAGGGCATGGATTCGGCTCTGGCATGAAATGTCTGAACATCGGGAAAACGTACCGAAACGCTTTCAAGCATGGCACTGGAGGCGTCCAGAGCAAAAAGCCGCGCGTCCTTGCCCGAGTGCTTGCGCAGGAACGGTTGCAGCACCCCATCGCCGCAGCCGACATCCAGAATGCTCATGCCGCTGCCAAGACCCAGCCCGGCAACCATGTGATCCACTTGAGCGAGTTTTTCAGGCGTGTAATTTCGTTCTTCCCACTGATGGGCATGTGCTTCAAAGAAATGGTTCCGCTGCATCTCGCGTTCATGATTTTCCGCCATACAGATCTCCCAAGGATGCCGCAACTGATGCCTCGCGGGCATCGGTTGCGGTGTTTGCGTTAAAACTTGAGCTCAAAACCTGCCATGACTGTGGTTCCAGGCATGTAGTACAACTGTCTGTCCTTGCCGTCGCCCGTTTTTTCCATGGCGTAGGCGTAGGGCGTATTAAAGATGTTGTTCACAGCAAGATAGACTTTTCCTTCTTCCAGGTGCAAGTCATCATACTTGAAGATGTAGTCAAGCCGCAGATTGACCACATTAATTTCCGGCAATTTATCAATTTCCTTGAGTTTTGTGAAATTACTCGCCGGATTGACTGTGGCCGATGTTCGGGCCAACGTGCCCGCGTATACGTCCTGCAAGTGCTGATAGTCGCCACTGAGGCGGAAATGCTCCAGGAAATCCCATTTGAAGCCAGCCTGGAGGGCAAAGCTGGGAGTGTAGGGCAGCTTGTCTGTGGTTTGCCCGTCATCGCCCTTGGCCCAGGCTTTGATCCACGTCCCGGCCGCAAAGATTTCAACACCGTCTATGGGAGTTACGGAGCCAGCCAGTTCAAAGCCGTCAGTTTTGTATTCGGCGGTGGAAGAATTGAAAAATGACGCGGTGGGAGACGGGCCAAACATGTACGCCCGCAGCCTGTCTCTGCCGTCATCATGAAAATAGGTGGCGCTGGCGCTGAATATTCCCGGCATGGTGTGCTTTAACGCCACTTCATAGTGGTCAATGACTTCCGGCTTGATATCCTTGGTGTCGAAACTGCCCGGCAGGGATTTATTGGCCAGAAAGTTTTGCAGCACCACCGGGCTGGGGTAGTTGACCCCACGTGAATAGTTAAAACTCAGATCGGTATTGGCATATCCCAGCACCAGACCAGCCTGCGGCGCAGTATGGTCTTCAAAAAGATTGCTGCTGTATATGCTACACCGGCTGAGGGCGTCACATGAAAGCCCTCTGTGCCGCCAAAAAGCTGGCTGGCCGCGAAATACGGCGAAAACAATGTCTGGTCCGGGAAATCCCAGCTTGTTGACGTGCGCGTTTTATATTGTTCCTGGTAGTTTTGCAGACGCGACATATCCAGATCAAAGCCAGCGACAAATTCACTTCCCTGCCACAGCGAAAACGTCTCGCGTCCGCGAATGCCATACAGATCGTTGGTCTGACGGGACATGGCTGTTCCGCTGTTTTCGCCTCTTATATGAAACAGGGTGTTGTTATAATAGCCTTTAAGATAGCCTGAGGCGTTATCGTAGGTGTTGTTCAGTGAAAGAGTGGCAAGGCTGGTTTCCGTGTCATAGCGGTCTGTGGTGCGCGTGTTGGTTATGGGATTATTGGGAACCTGGGTTTTGGCATCCACGCGGTTTGCCATAAGCCGCATGCCCCAGTTGTCGCCAAATGCTATGCCCAGGTTGCCGTAGTAACTGGCCTGATGCCCGGCGCTGTGATCAACATGGCCCAGAGTGCTGATCCAGCTTTGGGCGGCGTAGATGTCGACATTGTCCTTCTTGGCCCCCATGCCCACATTCTCCGCAACGGTCCCATAGCTGCCCGCCTCTGAGCCCACACGCAGTTCATATCCGTCTTCGGTCATATACTTGGGTATAAAGTTGATCATGCCATACCCGCTGCCGAAGCGTGAAGGTTGCGGCGCCTTGTATATCTCCATCCCGCCCAGAGCATATACTGGAATGCCGTCAGCCAGGGCCTGACCATAGAGCACCCCGCTGCGGGGCACGTCGTCAAAGAAAATATTGAGATCAGGGCTGGGATGGCTTGCCCCGCGCCCCCGGATATACAGGCTGTGCGACGTCTGCCCACCGATGATGTTCTTCTTTTGGTACATGACGCCCGGCACGTTGCGGAGAGCATCATAAAAATCCAGTGAGTTTTGCCTTTTGATCTGCTCTTCCGTCACAACGTTGAACTGGGTTCCAAAACGGGTCTGCACGGGAACCGAAGGGGGCTGGTCCGCCACGCCGTAAGCGGTTATGGCCGGCAATGTGTAGGCCGTCAGACTGCCTTGTGTGAGGCCAGTTTTCCGTTCCGCAGCATTTTGCTGTGGCGCGTCTTGCCCGGCGTCCTGCGTATCTTCCGCCTGTGCTGAAGGACACCACATGCATGTGCATGCAAACAGCAGGCCTGCAATGGAGAGCATCTTCCTCATCCGAAACCTCTCTTTCGTATGGATAAACGGCTTATTCAGTGTATTTTCGGATTCTTTGGCAGTGGGGCCCCAAACCCACCCCTGGTAGCACTATTTAAAAAAAGGTAACACCGCGTGGGCGCACAACTCCACACGAGCGCTTTCATGCGCTGGCCGCGCGCAATAAGCACGTTCAATCTTGCAGTGTTACTGAAACTACGGTTTGGATTAAACCTAAGCCAGCCTGCACGGTGTTATTTTTTTAAAAAAGGTAGCACACAGTATAAATTTCAGGCGTCACCGTCAAGACATATGTATAAAAAATAGCCACAAAGAGAGACAGGGAGTTCGGCTTGGCATCTGCCAAACCCCCATGCTCGGGCGATCATTTTGCGAACCCGCCGCGAACTCTCAGGTGTGCGGTTTTTTGTATGTTGGTAGCCATGCAACGGCGTTTTGTGAGCTGGACGGGCTACACGGCCGTGCCCCTCCCCGTGCCGGTGGGCGCTGGCGGGGAGGCTGGCGTGTTCGCGCCGCCAAGGCCCGAAGCGCTGGTTGTGGTGGGCTTTGCCTATGGCAGGCAGGATCATCCCATAATCAGGCAGATCTATGGCATGGGCGATTCCCTGCCCCAGGTGGGGCTGGAAGAAATGCTTTTGCAACAGGGGCCCACAACTTTCCAGCGGGCAGACGCCGGGGGCAACTGGAGCAGGGAAACAGACGCGGCAATAACGGATAAAAGCGTGTCTCGCCATGTGGAAGCTGTGGACACAACGAAGCTGGCCACGGAACCAAAACAGGTTTCCGAGCATTCACGGCTTGAGGTCGACGGCGCCCGCACAGTGGAAGTGGGCACGCAGCTCACCATGTTGGCAGGATCCAGAGCAGACCTGGGCACCCTGGGTGCGATGAATCTGACGGCCGGGGCGAATCAACCCACACCACGGGCAAAAACGCTGTTGAAACCGTGGGGGCGATCACACAAGCACGGTCAAGGGCAATAGGCAGATTCGCGTGAGCGGCAACCGAGGCCTTACGGTGCAAGGAGTGATGCCGTCACCGTGCAGGGGACGGAAACCATCAAGGCCACGGGCAAAGCCACGATTGAAAGTGGGCAGGAAATCCTGCTGCGCGCGCCTGTCATCAAAATTCAGGGCGTACTCACCACTGAAGGTTACGAGGGCGGCCCGGGCAGTTCTACCCTGTACGGCAACTTCACCGTGCGGCAGGGCGGCGCTGCCGTGCCCGATGCTGACGTTTCCGCAGGCTCCGTTTCACTGCGCGGGCACACTCACACTGGTGTCCAGTCCGGTGGCGCATCATCAAGCAGGATGGCGCAGAACTCAACATCCTTTCCCAATTTGCCGATAAGGTGGGCCAGGCCGTATATCTTCAGGCAGGGTTCCGACCAGATGCTCCATAGCCGCTGCCGTGTGGTAAAGATGCATGATGACGTTTTCCGGGGGATCTTGCGGGGGCGCGCACTGCGCTTGGCTGATTGACTGGGACATGAAGCACCTCTGTTGATTTTTTGATGGGAGCCTGCAAAACGCAAAACTCCGGGTGCTCAAAACCGTCAACAGAACGGCGGGCTACTTTCCGGTTGCCCGGTATTGTATATTGCCCACACCCGGAGATAGAGAACTCCGCAATTGCGTCCATTTTCAGCAGACGCAAAAAAACCACAAGCTGTCGGGTGTGGAACCGCTGTTGAATCAAGGTGTTTTGAGCACCTTAAAAACAGGATGCTCCGCAAGGAGGCATCCTGTCAAGCATGGCGATTCTCCACAATAAAGCTGCGTTGTCTTGTCATAATAGAAACGTTCATATAATTTTCTTGGCAACCAATCACACATGTTAGTACGAGAACCGCCTTGAAAGATGAAATGCAAAAAACAGAACAATTTCCATATAGCATTCAGCGCACGCTGGATATTTGTGCGAAAGCAATAATTGTTATCCCTGCTGGATCATTTTTTATTTCTATATGCAGCAATGCAGCTTTTTTTGCTGGTCTTGGTGTTGGAATGTCATCAATACCATTCTCAATATATGATTTTATAACGGCATTCAGAATGTGGTTTACTATCTTTATTTTGTTGTGTGTCTTTTCATTTATAAGTTTCAAAATATCAAAATTAATGTCATACATAATTCTAAAATCATTAGGTTATATATTTATAGCATCAAAATCTAAATTTATTTGTGACTTGCTTAAATTTTTAAAAACAACAGTAAATAAGAAAAAAATTCAGGCAGGCGACTTATTGTTTTCAATTATATTAGTATGTTTCATGTCTTTCTTGAAAGGAGCTTCATATGCAGGAACTCAAGGAAATGTTTACGTTAAACAAGAGAACCAAAAAACAACAATAGATACTTTAGAGCATTTTCACTTTGAAATTGCTCTGGCGACTGCGTGAGCAGGCGCCCGCAGCGAAGGCGTAAGCGCAATTTATTTGCGCTGTTAAGCGCCGAAGTATGCGTGTCTTAAACTTTGAGAATATCCATTCTCAAAGTTAATCTGGTCTAGATGGGAGTATCATTGCTCTGGACAAGGGAATAGTGCTCAAACAATATGACAATATTATTATGTTTATATTCAACGAAAACATAGTAAAGATTGAGTACAAAATATATTCAAAATCGTTTAGCGAGAAGTTACTAAACCTACTTTAACTCCCTAACTGTTAATACCACGTCACAAACGCCGCAGCAGGCCTATGCCATCGGCGCGTGCATCCTTCAAGCCGAAGGGCTACCAGTGTCCCCCATACCTTAACTATTTTCATAAAAACAAAGACGAAAAACCTGCGATGTTTTCGCGGGTTCTTTTGCGCCATCAATTCAGCAAAAAAAATCTATGCAGGAAAAGCACTCATCCGCGCCAAACCTTCAGCTTATGGCAACGCGTTTGAAGAAAGTTTTCCCTCGAATAAAAGTTTTGCCCGGCTATCAAATCCCCATTGAATATTGTTCAGTATCTCAGGGGTGATCTCCTGAGAATTCAGGTCGCGGAACGCTATTAATATGGTCGTTGTGCGCGGTAGGGCACTACTTTCTAAATCCATAATGCTAATAAAAAGGAAAAGTTGCCGTACTGTTTCTTGTTCAAACAAAAAGGAACTTTCTTTGATATTCAATGTTAAATAGATCATGTAGCGCGCATTGTTAGCCTTGGCTGTTTTAGAGGCTTCGCCCCAAGGTTCATAGCGGTCGCTGATGATAGCTCGTGTTGTATAAGGCGCGATAGCCTTCTGAAGCATTATTGCCATTTGAGCTTCAATGTCTGGATAGCGTGTGTAATCTCGTGGTGCGCCGGGCTCTGATCTTCTATCATCCTTGGTAATCATTTCCCCACCAGGAATCGTGATATAAACTATTTGCCCTCGTTCCAAGGTTCCAAATTCGGGCGGCCCGAACTCAGGTAGCCGCTTTGTGCAGCCACCCAGAGTCAGCAGGACTAATAGAGCAATAGTTAAAGTCCGCATTTATTCCCTCGCTAGCGAAAACTTGAAGATGAGCAGTTGGATACCACCACGGCGTTGCTGGTGTAATGAAATCATAAGTTACGCCAAAACGCGACACCCCTTGTCGCTTTCTTTTCGCGCCGCCAGTTCAGCAAGAAAAAATCCATGCAGAAAAGGCACTCATCCGCGCCAAACCTTCGGGGCTTTTCAGTCAAAAAATTGCAAAAAAGAAAGTGCCGCAATGGGGCCGGGAACCGTTGCGACGTATGGGGAACTGGCGGAAGTTGGTAATTGCAAAGATTGCGGCAAGTTGCAATCGTTTGCATTTATATTGGGGGCTATCAAAGCATGTCGATATTGCAACATGCTTATTTTATTGTTTTTTTAAACGGCAACCAGTTTTTATGCTTTGTGTATCCTTGTGTGTATCCTAACGTAAAAAGGGTTATGGAAATTTTCCATAACCCTTTTTAATATCTGGTCGGAGCGAAAGGATTCGAACCTTCGACCCCCTGCTCCCAAAGCAGGTGCGCTACCAGGCTGCGCCACGCTCCGTAAAAAAACCCGCGCCGTGGCGTGTGCTGGCGCGGGAAATTTGTGGGGCGA
Organism: Desulfovibrio simplex; assembly: GCF_055387835.1. Classification (NCBI taxonomy): domain Bacteria; kingdom Pseudomonadati; phylum Thermodesulfobacteriota; class Desulfovibrionia; order Desulfovibrionales; family Desulfovibrionaceae; genus Desulfovibrio; species Desulfovibrio simplex. The sequence goes on along the minus strand of NZ_AP042377.1, from coordinate 2,344,991 downwards.
AAGATGGGACTTGAACCCACGGCCACCTGGGCCACAACCAGGTGCTCTACCTACTGAGCTACTTCCGCCACGGGAAAGCTCTTATAAGCAGGATAATTTCTTTTGGCAAGACTTTTTTAGTGAGATCGTGGTCTGGATTTTATCTAGAAAAAAAACTACACTCCGCCAACCGCGGCAAGAGGCAGCCTGCGGGTCCGCACCGGCCCTGGACGGCAAGCCCGTCAGTGCCCGCTTTCACTCGTCCGCGCACGTTCGCGTATGCCCGACGGGGTAAAACACCACACGACAAACATCGGCCGCAAAGCGGCATAACCGTTCGGGGATAGTTATGGACAAACTGGTCATTGAAGGCGGTCTGCCGCTTACAGGCACTATTGAAGTCAGCGGTTCCAAAAATGCGGCCCTGCCCATTCTTTTTGCGGCCATTCTTGCCGAGGAACCCGTCACCATCACCAATGTGCCTGACCTGCGCGACATTCATACGACCCTCAATCTGCTTGGAGTGCTTGGCTGCGACTGCCACTATGAAAAGGGGCAGGTGAAAATCGCTCCCGGGTCATTGTTGCCCGAAGCGCCGTATGACCTTGTGCGCACCATGCGGGCTTCGGTGCTGTGCCTCGGGCCGTTGCTGGCGCGCATCGGGCAGGCCCGCGTGGCCCTGCCGGGCGGCTGCGCCATTGGCGCGCGCCCCGTGGACCAGCACCTCAAAGGGCTGGAGCAGATGGGCGCGAGCTTCCAGCTGGAAGAAGGGTATATCATCGGGCGCTGCCGCAAGCTCACGGGCGCGCACATCACTTTTGACATGCCCACTGTGGGCGGCACTGAAAATCTGCTCATGGCCGCAACCCTGGCAGAAGGCGAAACCATTCTCGAAAACGTGGCCCGCGAGCCTGAAGTGGTGGACCTTGCCAACTTTCTGTGCGCCTGCGGCGCGCATATAACGGGGCAGGGCACATCCACCATCCGCATCAAGGGCGTCAGTTCGCTGCACAGCGCCGTTTACCCCGTCATGTCCGACCGCATTGAGGCTGGCACGTTTCTGGTGGCCGCGGGAATCACGGGTGGCGAGCTTTTGCTGCACAATTGCCCGTATGAGGAGCTTGAGGCCGTCATCCTCAAGCTGCGCGGCATGGGGATGGAAATCACCCCTCAGGACAAAGGCGTGCTGGCCCGCTGCTGCTCAGCGCCCCTGCGCGGCGCGGACGTGAAAACCCAGCCCTTCCCCGGCTTTCCCACAGACATGCAGGCCCAGCTCATGGCGCTCATGTGTCTGGCCCAGGGGGCCAGCGTGGTGGAAGAGAGCATTTTTGAAAATCGCTTTATGCATGTTCAGGAACTGATGCGTATGGGCGCGCAGATCAAGGTTTCAGGCCATACGGCCATGGTGCGCGGCGTGCAGAAACTCACGGGAGCCCCTGTCATGGCCTCGGACCTTCGGGCCAGCGCTTCGCTGGTGCTGGCTGGCCTCGCGGCTCAGGGCACTACGGAAGTGCGCCGCATTTATCATCTGGACAGAGGGTATGAACATATCGAGCACAAGCTCAATGCCGTGGGCGCGCGCATCCGGCGCGAAAAGCAATAGACGCCCAAAGGAGAATGTCATGCAACGCCTGACGCTTATTCTGCTGCTGTTGCTGCTGGCGGGCCTGAGCGGCTGCGCTTACGGCGGCTACGGTCTCATCGACGACCAACGCCTTGTTGACACCATTTCGGACGATAAGGCCATGGCCACCAAGATCAAGACGGCCCTCATGAATGAAAGCTTCACCGGGGGTTGGTCTGTCGCTGTGTACAGTTTTTACCGCCATGTGTTTCTGGTGGGCGAGATTCCGGCGGACATGCAGGGCAAGGCCATAACCGTTGCCCAGCGCTACAAGCCCCTTTCCATCACGCCGCACTGGTTTACCCCTGCCGCCAGCGACAGCAACAACATGCTGCTGGCCGCGCGGCTGCGTAAGGATCTCATCGGCACCAAGGGGCTTTCGTCCTCGCGGATCGATACTGAAGTGAACTCGGGCCGTGTGGTGCTGTTGGGCGTGGTCAAGGATGACGCCGAAAAACAGCTGGCCATACAGGCCGCGCGCGGCGTGCCCGGAGTAACCTCCGTAACGAGCTACCTGATGTTGCCGCAAAAGGTTGGCCAGCTTGGCACAAGCACGCCCGAGCAGCACGACGGCGCTGGCCTCGCTGGCGAGGGCATGGAGGCTGGAAGCGGAGCGGGCGGCATGAACACGACCCCCGCGTCTTCACCTGCCCGTTCCGGCGGTTCGTCTTCCGGCGGCTCTTCTGGGGGCGGTCTGGAAAGCAACGACCTGCCCTGACGCAGGCGCAGCCGAACAACAAAATCAGCTGGGTGGTCCGGTTTTGGCGCAAGTGCGTTGTAACCGGGCCATCTCTTTTACGCGTTCGTCTGCCAGGAGCATCCGTGCAGCAAAAAGAGGAAAAATCATGCATGACGCCGCCATACACATACGACCCGCCACTGAGGCTGATGTGGACGCCGTTTTTCACATCCGCACCAGCGTGAAAGAGAATCATCTTTCCCTGGAGCAGATGGCGGCTATGGGCATCACGCCTGATGCCATACGTGAGGCCATTGCGGCCGAGCCCTGCGCCTGGCTGGCCGAAGCGGGTGGCAAAGCCGTGGGCTTTGCCATGGTTGACGTGGAGGAAGGCTGCGTTTTTGCCGCCTTTGTTCTGCCGGAATGGGAGGGGCGCGGGCTTGGCCGAAGACTTATGGCCGAGGCTGAGGCCAGCCTTTTTCGCCGGCACGTGACCATCTGGCTTGAGACGGACGGCAGGAGCAGGGCCAGCGGGTTTTACGCGCATCTAGGCTGGAAGCCCATAGCCACCTCTGAGAACGGTGACGTGCGCTTTGAAAAAAAGCGCCCCCGGCCAAGCGAGTAGCCTTTACGAGGTCAGGCGAATAACCAGTATCCGGGGGCCTGCCTGTTCAGGCTCTGCCCTGGCGCAAGGCCTGGCCCATGCGGCGCAACCCATCGCAGGGTTCGGCGGCCAGATTTTTCCAATCCTCTTCCTTGTGGCGCAACAGAGCGGCCGTGGCTTCAAGGGCCTCCTCAATGCTGTCCGTCCAGAGGCTGACGGCCCCGTGCAGCATAAGGCCGGGCCCTTCAAGGGGGCCGCGTATGCCCAGCACCGGAACCCCGGCCCCGGCGGCCAGGCCCACCTCCACCCCGGCGTCCTGCCCGGACGCGCCGTAGTAGATGACTATATCCGCCTTGATGCAAGCGTCCCGGCAAAAGCTGTAGACTTGTCCGCCGTCCCTGTCCGTATCCATCCAGATGCGGCGTTCGGCGGGGGTGAGTCCGGGCGGCGGCACGGCCTTTTCCGTCCAGTCAAGAAGACGGCAGCCCATGCCGCGCAGTTCACGTCCCAGAAGCCGAACACCGTGTTTGTGTTTGAATGAGCCAGCCACATAAATGGTCAATGCCGCCATGAACAATCCTTTTTCCGTTTCAGATCTGAAAACTCGTTGTTCTCTGCAAAAATATAAAAGTTTTTGGGGGTGGGGGCGTGGGGGAGGAGACCCTTTTACAAAAGGGTCCCTCCCCCACAAAGCATTTCCCTCTTTCCCTAATATTCAATTCCGGGGCTGGCCTTGATGCCGTTGCGCCACGGGTGCTTGATTTCCGTCATGGACGTGACAAGGTCGGCGGCTTCTACCAGCCAGTCCGGGGCATTGCGGCCCGAGAGCACCAGGTGTTTTTCCCGCTGCCGGGCAAGGGCGAGCAGGTCTTCCACTTCTTCCTGCGTCAGAATGCCCGCGCTCAGGGCGTACAGGGTTTCGTCCAGCACCAGCATGTCCACATGGGCCAGTTGCTCACGCGCCCAGTCGAGCATGCGCAGGGCGGCCTGCCTGTGCGCGGGGCGGTCTTCATCCTTGCGCAAAAAGCCGAGTCCCCCGGCCACAAAGCGCGGCCCAAGCCACTGCGACAGCATGGTCTGCTCTCCGGCCTGGCCGTCGCGTTTCATGAACTGGCCAAAAGCCACCTTCATGCCCTGACCCAGGGCGCGTACGGCCTGCCCTGTGCAGGCGCTGGTTTTTCCCTTGCCGTCGCCAGTATATACAAGAATCATCAGGTCCAGACTCCGGGCAGCGTTGTATGGCAGGAAGGACAAGCGCCCGGTGCGCCCGTCTGCATATGCATGGTTACGCTGTAACCCTGGCGCTCAATGACCAGTATGCCGCACTGGGGGCAGAAGGTATTGCTGGCCATGGCGCTCAGCGCATTGCCGATGTATACGAAATTCAGGCCTTCCTGACGGCCGATGCTCCAGGCCTCTTCCAGTTTGGAAAGGGGGGTGGAGGGGTGGTCGGCCATCTGATGCGCCCCGTGAAAGGCCGAAAGATGCCAGGGCGTGTGGGCTCCCAGTTCCTGATGGATGAAGGCTGCCGCCTCCTTGAGTTCGGCGGCGCTGTCATTGACGCCGGGAATGACCAGGGTAGTAACTTCCAGCCACCAGCCAAGTTTACGCATGGCTTTCAGATTATCAAGCACAGGTTGCAGCCGTGCGCCGCAATACTGCCGGTAAAAACTGTCCCGAAATGACTTGAGGTCCACGTTGACGGCACAGATGCGGCGGCTGAGCGCCAGCAGGCATTCTTCCGACATGTAGCCGTTGGTCACAAGCAGGCAGCGGATGTCGCGGGCGGTGGCCAGCCCGGCCGTTTCATACACCAGTTCGAAAAACACCGTGGGCTCATTATAGGTAAAGGCCATGCTGCGCGCATGATTTTCCTGCGCGAGCACGACCAGATCTTCGGGCGTTGCCCGTTTGCCGGGCACGATGCCGCTGGGGGGAATGTGGGCAATACCGCTGTTCTGGCAGTATTTGCAGGAAAAATTGCAACCCGCGCTGCCAATGGAGAATGTTCTTGAGCCAGGCAAAAAATGGTAGAGCGGCTTTTTTTCCACCGGGTCCATATTGACGGCCGTAACAACGTTGCCCACAAGCGTGACCAGTTCGCCGTTACTATTGGCGCGTACGCCGCACAAGCCCTTATCCCCCTTTTTCAGGCGGCAGCCGTGAGCGCACAGATCGCACTGAACGGAACCCTTGTGCGCACCGTCAAGCGCGTGCCAGAGCAGTGCCTGCATATCAGCGCCCCCCTGCGGAAGTGTTGGGGTTTATGGTGCTGTACGGCACAGAGGGGGAGGTTCCGCCCTGAGGTGGGGGCTGCCGCCATTGACCGGGCTGGCCCTGTGGTGCGCCCTGGCCGCCGTAACCCGGCTGGCTATAGTCGCGCCGGTCATAGCCCTGCGGCGGCATGCCCATGGGCGGCCCCCAGGGCTGCGGCATGTCTTCCTGCATGCTCTGTGGATCGCCCTGCTGCCGCCATTGTTGTTCATCCGCAAGAATATCGGCCTCTTCATTGGCTCTCTGGTTGAGGGTGGGCGGGGCATAGGTCTGGCCATATGGTTGGCCATAGGTTGGGCCGTATGGCTGGCCGTACCCTTGGTTATATCCGGGGCCGTTGCCTTGCCCGCCATAGCCCTGATTGCCGTAAGTATTGTGGTTGCCGCCCGGCGCGGGTTGCCGCTGGGCATTGCCCTGACCCTGTGAAGGGTTGGGGCCGGGGGACGGCCCGTCCGTGGGCCAGGAGGGGCCGCCTGGATGCGGATTGCTGTTGAAATAGGGGTCTTGCTGCCAGTTGTCGGCTCCACCAGATTGTGGTCCTCCGGATTGCGGGCCGCCAGATTGAACTCGGCCGGGACGCTGGCCTGGGTACTGGGCATTGTGCCCGCCGCCGGAGTGCTGCTGGCCGGGGCGCGGGCCGCCTTGATACTGGCCACCGCCGGGATAGCCATCGGGACGCTGCCCGCCGGGATACTGCCCTCCGCCGGGATACTGGCTCCCCGGATGGGGTTTTCCGGGATACTGGCCGCCGGGGTAGGGCACTCCGGGGAGCGGCCCGCCCGGGTATGGTCCGCCAGGATAAGCCCCGCCAGGGTAGACGCCGCCCTGTCCGCCTACGGTATAGCTGCCGTCGGGCGACACCCAGGGGGTGACATAGATGGGCCCGTTCCATTGCTGCGGCTGCGCAGGCGGCGGGGGAGGCACAACTGAAGTGACAATGTCTCCATTGCCGTCGCGCCATGTGCTTGTATGTGCCCGGCGGTCGGGGCCGCCTTCAAGGTCTTGCGTGCCCCATACCTGTGCGCCGCCCTGTTGCCCGGGCGGGGGTACGTACTCCCCCTCTCCGTCTCGCGCGGCAGCCGGGGCAGGGCGGATGCCCGACAGGGCGCAGAGCGCGCACAGCAGACATATGGACGTAAGTTTTTTCATGGCTACCTTCCTGATGGTAGTATGCGCATGTTCTATCCCGGTCTTACTCTAGCAGTGGCGGCGAAACTGGTCTACGAAAAATGGCAGGAGCGGCGCGCTGGTGAAAAGATGCGGCAGCCTCCCCACGGCGCGGTGGAGGAAAAAAGGATGGCCGAAAAAGCCGGAGCGGCGTAATGGCAAAAAAGTCGCTTGGGCTTTGCGGCAAAATCTGCTAAAGAACGCCAATCCAAAGGAGGCTACGGATGTCCAGCGATCGCGCAAAAGCCTATACGCAGGCAGGCGTTGACATTGAAGCGGGAAACACCCTTGTTTCGCGCATCAAATCTATGGTGCAGAGCACCCAGACCAGGGGGGTCATTTCAGATATAGGCGGCTTTGGCGGCCTGTTCCGGCCTGACCTCAGCGGCATGAGCGAGCCTTTGCTGGTTTCCTCCACGGACGGCGTGGGCACCAAGCTCAAGCTGGCCTTTGCTTTTGACAAGCACGATACCGTAGGCATCGACCTGGTGGCCATGAGCGTCAACGATATTTTGGTGCAGGGTGCCAATCCGCTGTTCTTCCTGGATTACTTTGCCACGGGCAAGCTTGACGTGGATACGGCGCAGACCGTCATCGGCGGCGTGGCCGAAGGCTGCCGTCAGGCCGACTGTGCCCTGCTTGGCGGTGAAACCGCCGAAATGCCCGACATGTACGCCCCCGGAGAATACGATCTCGCGGGCTTTTGCGTGGGCATTGTGGATAATGCCAAGCTTATCGACGGTTCGGCCATCCAGGTTGGCGACCACATCGTGGGCATCGCCTCCTCTGGTCTGCACTCCAACGGCTATTCCCTGGCCCGCAAGGTTCTGGAAAAGAGCGGTCTCAAACCTGACGACGCTTTTCCCGGAGCCGATGGGGCCACCGTGCGCGAAGTCATGCTGGCGCCCACCATCATTTACGTTGAAGCCGTGCGTTCCCTTCTGCGCGACCTCAAGGTCAAGGGCATGGCCCATATTACCGGCGGCGGCTTTTACGACAATATCCCCCGCGTGCTGCCCGCCCAGGTCGAAGCCCGCATCAATTTCGGCAGTTGGCAGATGCCTCCGGTCTTTCGCTGGCTCAAGGAGACGGGCGACCTTTCCTGGCCGGAAATCCTGCAGATTTTCAACGGCGGCATAGGCTATGTGATGGTGCTGCCTCCTGATCAGAGTGAAGAAGCCATCAGCCGCATCCAGGCATTCAACCTGCGCGCCTGGCACATCGGTGATGTGGCCCGCCGCAGCAAGGGCGATGGCGGCGAAACCGAACAGGTTGTGGTGAACTTCTAGGGAAACGCTGATTTATTCCGTTTGACGGCGTTGCTTCACTTTTTTTGAAACAGTCGAGGACGGAAGAGTCAGCTCCTGCTTCAAAAAAAGAGCGCGTCTTGCCAAGCGAAATAACTGCGCGTTTCCAGGAGGCTCTTTAATCAGTGCTTCCCCAGAGCAGAAAAACGTTCACGGCGAGCGGCTGCATGAGCAACCGCCGTAGCGATAACAAGTGGAACGGTTCTTTACCGTCGTTTACCCTGACTTGGGAGAACATGTATGAACAGTACTCTGGGCTGCCTTGGCAACGCGCTGTGGTTTTTGCTTGGCGGCGTTTTTATGGGCCTCATGTGGTGGCTGTTCGGCGTGCTCTGCTTCATCTCCATTGTGGGCATCCCCTGGGGGCGCGCGTGCTTTGTCATGGGCAACTTCGCCTTTTTCCCCTTTGGCAAGATGCCCGTTTCGCGCGATGTGCTGACAGGCTCCCCCGATATGGGCACGAGCGTGTTCGGCACAGTGGGCAACATCATCTGGCTGCTGTTCGCGGGCATCTGGATTGCCATGGGGCATCTTGTGTCCGCCGCCGCATGCGCGGTGACCATTATCGGCATTCCTTTCGCATGGCAGCATGTGAAGCTGGCCGCCCTGGCCCTGTGCCCCATTGGCAAGACCATTGTGCCCGCGCCTGTGGCGCAGGCTGCCGAAGAAGCCGCAACACTGCGCGACTATCACGGCAGACGCTGAGCGCCCGCGCCTGAAAAATTCCGTTCCGGCCCCATGTTCCTTTGAATATGGGGCCGTTTTGTACCCCGGCCCAGTATTGGTTTTTTGCAATTGGCCAGGCTTTGCGGCATGATGGGCGACGCATATCTGTGGTTTCCAGCGGCTTCAGGGCACAAAGAAGCGGGTTCGGCGCAGGCGGCAACCCGCTCAAGAACGGTCAGGAGAAAGCATATGGTGGAAGGTAAGGTTTTGCGGCGGGCAGTATTTCTTGACCGTGACGGCACGCTGAACAAGGATGTCGGCTACGTACACCGCAAGGAAGACTGGCAATGGCTGCCCGGCGTGGCCGAAGCGCTCAAGCGCCTGCGGGCCGTGGGCTATGTGCTTGTGGTAGTGAGCAACCAGTCCGGCATCGCGCGTGGCATGTATGACCGCGAAGCGCTGCGCCTGCTGGAAGAATGGGTGAATGCGGAACTGGCCGCCAAGAACGCGGCCATAGATGCGTGGTACTACTGTCCGCATCTGCCTGAAATCACCGGCCCCTGTGAGTGCCGCAAGCCCGAGCCGGGGCTCCTGCTGCAAGCCGCCCGTGAACTGGAGCTTGATCTGGCCAATTCCTGGATGATCGGCGACCGTGTGCGTGACGTGAAGGCTGGCCTTGCGGCGGGCTGCCAGAGCATATTGCTGCACCCTGAAGGCAGCGACAACAGCGACGACGATGACGTTCCGGACGGCGTGGCCGTGGTGCCGCACCTGCCAGCGGCGACAGTGCGCATCCTGGCTCCGCGCATGCGGCAGTTGCGCGCGGCGCGCATGCTGGAAGCAATGAAGGAATGAGCGGGAAAGGGCCATGGCCCTTGGTCCATGGCGGCGGAAACGTCCCCGCCCCCCCATGCACACACCCTTGGGGCGCGCGCCACAGCGGGCCTGCGAATAAAACTGAAAGGCCCGGCTGTGCAACCGGGCTTTTGTTTGTGGCAACAATGCGGGCGTATGCTTTTGGCGTCGCCTGAAGTTCTGTCTGTTGTTGGCGGCGGCGTCAGATCGCGCCAAGCAGCGCCAGGTTGGCGCCAGGCTCCGACAAGCGGGATCTGGGCGGCGCAGGGCTGCGGGGGCAGGCCCGGCAACAGCGATCAGGTATATTGCGGTTCGTTTTCCTTGATAATCTGAAAGGACTTCATGGCCTTCACCGTGCCGGCTATTCCCTGGTACTTGCATACCCCGGCCACGGTGCAGTTCAGCAGGTCTTCCTGATCCTTGTCCAGCACAAGAACATCGCCAACCTGCATGCGCAGCAGCTGGTTGCCGGTGATGGTGGTGCTGCCGAAGTGCACCTTGAGTTCAATGGGCGTTTCCAGCAGGCGCTCCTTGAGGCGCGCCACCCATGCGTGGTCCACTTCAAGGCGTTCCGTCTGGAAGCTGGCGTGCAGCTTGGAGCGGATAGGCTCGATGGTGGCGTAGGGCAGGCAGATGATCATGGAGCCCAGGGCCGTATCAAGTTCAACCTCAAAGGTGATGACAACGACAACGTCGCTGGGCGGAACAATGGCGGCAAACTGCGGATTGATTTCGCTGCGTACCAGTTCCAGCTTCACGTCGTGTACGGGCCGCCAGGATTCTTCCATATTTTCCAGGGCGATCTTGACGATCTTGTCCACCACGGCCTGCTCGATACGGGTGAATTCGCGGCCCTCCACCTTGGGCTGGGAGCCAGCGCCGCCAAAGACGCTTTCCACCAGGGCAAAGACCAGGCGGGAGTCCACAACCATGATGGCGTTGCCGCGCAGGGGGTCCATCTTGAAGATGTTGATGGACGTGGGCACGGGCAGGGAGCGCATGAACTCGCCGAACTTGGTCATATCAATGGATATGGGATTCAGTTCAACGCGCTTGCGCACGGAGTTGGAAAGGGCGTTGGTGCAGAGCCGGGCGAAGCGGTCATTGACGATTTCAAGCACGGGCATGCGCCCGCGTATGATGCGGTCCTGATTGGCAAGGTCAAAGGCCACAATGCCGGAATCGTCTTCCGGGACCTCAACTTCGCTCTCAATTTCGCCGCCGGAAAGCCCGCGAAGCAGGGCATCCACTTCATCTTGCGCCAAAACTTTGTTCATGCCAGCCCCAAAAATGCCTGGTGAGGGTTTGCTTTTTCCTGCGTCAACTGTTGCGTGAAAATATTGCAAGAAAAAGGCCATTTTGACAAGGGCGGCAGGGGAGTGAAGCGTGGCGGCGCGGCGCACGCCTTTTCCTTGCCAACCATGGCCCCTTGAGGCAGGCTACATCCGGAGCGATACCCATGCTGTTACAAATTTTTTCCACTGCCGGAACCGCCGCATCCCCTGGGGAAAGCGCGGACGCAAGGCCCCTTGAAATAGAGGCTGCGCCGGGCCAAAGCCTTTCGCAGGCCATCTGGCTTTCCGGTCAGACGCCCCCCCAGCCCCTGTGCGGCGGACTTGGCCGCTGCGGCCGCTGCCGGGTGCGCTTTGTGGCGGACGCCCCGGCGTCCCTGCCCGCCGAAGCGGATGTTTTTTCCGCCAGTGAACTGGCTGAGGGCTGGCGTCTGGCGTGCCGCCGTCAAGTGCCTGACGGAGAAAGGATCGCGCTGGAGCTTCCCCAGGAAAGCATGGCCTCGCCGTCTGGCCCGGAAGATGTTGCCGCCACGGAAGTCGGGCACGACGTGCGGCACACGACGAGCAGCAGCCTGGCGGGCAGCGCGGCCGACATTTCTGCGGAAAAGCCCGTTCCGCTGGCCCTGGCCGTGGATCTGGGCACAACGTCTGTGTACTGGCGCTCCGTTGTTCTGTCCGGCGACGGAGAAAACGAAAACGTGGCGGATGTTGGGGGGCAGGGCTGTTTTCTGAATCCGCAGGCCGGGGCCGGGGCGGATGTCATGTCGCGTCTGGCCGTGGCACGGCAGCCGCAGGGCCGCAGCGTGCTGTCCCATCTGGTGCGGCGCAGCCTGCGAAATGTGGTGGATTCCCTTGATCGAAAGGGCGCGGCGCGGGTAGAGGGTCTGTGCGTGGCCGCCAATACGGCCATGACGGACATATTTCTGGACCTGCCTGTGGACGGCCTGTGCGCGGCTCCTTACAGGCTTGCGCATGACGGGCATGAAACTGTACAGGTGCCCGGCCTGCCGCCAGTGTATATTCCCCCCTTGCCCGCTCCCTTTGTGGGCGGCGACGTGAGCGCGGGGCTGGCCGCGCTGCTGGCCGGGGATATGCCGCGCCCCTTTGTGCTGGCGGACCTTGGAACCAATGGCGAACTGGCGCTTGTGGACGCGGCGGGCAGGCTTTTGCTGGCCAGCGTGCCGCTGGGCCCGGCCCTTGAGGGCATTGGCCCGCAGTGCGGGCAACTGGCCGGGCCGGGGGTGATTACGGATTTCGGTCTTGCGCCCACGGGCCTTGAAGCGCATTTTTTCGCCCGGCGGCCTGAGGATGACCTGCGGGAACACGGCGGGCACTGCCCCTGTCCTTCCTGTCAGGCTGTCAGCCGTAAACCCTCCGCCAGCGGGCTTCTGGGCCCGACGGCGGAAGACGGCAAGGCGCGGGGCATCAGCGCTACCGGCTATGTGTCCCTGCTGGCCGTGCTGCTGCGGACGAAACTTGTGCGTGAGGACGGCGGCTTTGAATCCGCTCCGGCCATGCCCCTGGCCCGCAGGCTGGCCGCGTGCCTTGAGCCGGGCAAGGACAGCGGGGGCATGCGCCTGCGTCTGCCCCACGGCATGTGGCTGTGCGCCGCTGATGTGGAGGAACTGCTCAAGGTCAAGGCGGCCTTTGCCCTGGCGCTGGAAAGCCTGCTGGCGGCGGCGGGACTTGCCCCCGGCGACGTGGCCGCCCTGTGTCTGGCGGGCGCTCTGGGCGAACACGTGCGGGCGCAGGACCTTGAAACGCTGGGCTTTTTGCCGTCGGCTCTGGCCCCGCGCCTGCGGGCCGTTGGCAATGCCTCTCTGGAAGGCGCGGCCCTGCTGGCCCGCAACGGGCATATGCGCGAAAACCTGGCCGCACTGTGCGCCACAGCCCGGCTGCTGCCCCTTGTGGAAGAAAAGAATTTTCATCAGAACTATTTGCGCCACATGCGCTTTGGAGCATAAATGTCAGATCAGCAGAGAAAAAAACCGCGCCCCGACCATTCCCACAACGGCGAAGACTCCCGTGACAAGCCCGCAGACAGACCTGCGAAAAGGCCCGCCGACAGGGACAGGCCGACGGACAGATCCGCGGACAGGCCAAAAGACAGGCCAACGGACAGGCCTGGGCGTTCAGGAAACCCCCGCCCCGGCGGCAAACCAGGTGATTCGCGCGGCGGCAGGCCCGGTCAGGACAAGGGCGGCGAAGGCCATTCCCGGCCCGACAGGGCGGGAGCGGGCAAACCCGGTTCCGACAGAACCCGCCCGGACAAATCCCATGGGGACAAGGGCAGATCCGGCAAAGCCGGGTCTGACAAAAACTGGCCCAACGAGGGGCGTGACTCGAACCGGGGCCAGCACAGGGGGCAGGATAGAGACCAGAACAATGAGCAGAACAGGGGACGGAACAAAGACCAGGACAGAGACCAGAACCGGGGTCAGGACAGAGACCAGAACCGGGGTCAGGACAGAGGCCGGAGTTGGGGCCAGGATGCAGTCAGAGGCAAGGACAACGGGCCGCGTCCGCCTCGTCAGCCTCACTCTGGCAGGCCACGCTCTGACGCGCCGCGCTCCGGCAAGGGCGGAGCGCCTGCCGAAGGAAGGCCCGGCGCAAGGAATGCTTTTGACCGCGCAGATGGTCAGAACAGAAGCAGGGCTGGGTTTAACAGGGATGCCTCCAAAAGGGACGGGCGGGAATCCGCAATGGCCCGCGCCCCGCGTCCGGCAATCGCCCACGGCAATTCCTGGAAGGGGGCAATGCCGCTGTTTCCGCCTTTGACGGAAGAAGCGCGCGTCATTCTTGACCAGCTGCCAAACGTGCTGGCCCGCGTATGGCCCCTCAGCGCGGCCCATCGCCGCTCGCTGCCTGACGACATAGCCCGGCTGTCGCGCCTGCTCACCACCGAGCGGGCGGCCCTTGACCGTCCCTACTGGAGTTCCCCGGCCTTTGTCAGCGCGTATCTGTACTATTTCCTGCCCTGGAATCTGGTGCGGCTTACCCGTCTGCTGGCGGCGATGCCCCTGCCGGACCCGCGGGCCGCCGCGTCTCAGGGCGGCAAGGCTCTGTTGATCGATACCGGCTCCGGCCCGTTGACCCTGCCCCTGGCCCTGTGGCTGGCCCGCCCCGAGTGGCGGCAGGCCCCCATTCAGGTGCTGGCTCTGGACAGCTCCTCGCAGCCGCTGGAACTGGGGCGCAGCCTGTTGCACGAAGTGGCAGCCCTGACCTTCCATCAGCCCTGGCAGGTGCAGACCGTGCGGGCGCCGCTGGAACAGGCCGCGCGACAGGCCGCGCCGCTGCTGGCAGGAGGGCAGGCCCGGCCCTGGCTGATCAGCGCCGCCAACGTGCTCAACGAATTGCGTTTCGGCAAAAAAAGCGGCCGTGCCAGCGCTCTTGATTCCTACGACGAGGACGACGCCCCCCTGATGGGGAGGATGGACGATCCCGATGTGGAAGGGCGCGCCGATTTCGGCCAGTCGGGCCCGGACGAACGGCCCGACGATTGCCGTCAGGAGCGGCTTGCGCGTTTTCTGGACGCGCTTGCGCCGTTGTTTCGCGGCCATGGCCGTCCCGCGCCGGGCGGCGCGGAAGGCCAGCCTTCAGGCCCGGCCCTGCTTTTTGTGGAGCCCGGCACGCGCCTTGGCGGCTCCACCATTATGGACCTGCGCCGTCTGGCTGTGGAGGGCGGGCTTACGGCTCTGGCTCCGTGCCCGCATCAGGCGGCCTGTCCGCTGCTGGGCGGTCAGGGGGGGCGCACCTGGTGTCACTTTACCTTTGGCAGCGAAGGCGCGCCCGGATGGCTTGAAGATCTTTCCGCCGATGCCGGACTAGGCAAAAGCGGCCTGAGCCTCGCGCCGCTTCTGCTTTCGCCCGTGGCGGCTCCAGAAGTTGCGGCTGGCCAGGAGCAGGGACGCAAAACTTCAGGCAGCATGAAGGCCCGTGTGCTCACAGCGCCTTTCGCCGTCCCCGGCCTTGCGGGCCGTGGCCGCTATGCCTGCGCCGCCTGCGGGCTGTTGTTGCTGGAAGACGCCGAAGGCCTGCCGTCCGGCAGTCTGCTTGAGGTCCAGGTGCCCCCGGACGCACGACGCGACGCCAAGAGCGGCGCGCGCATTGTGCGGCGGCCGGGTTTTGGGGGCGCATCGCCCGCCGGGCCTGGGGCTGGCCGCACGGGCCACACGGCACACACGGATCACGCGGACCGCCCGGGCCGCCCGGGCCGCCGGGATGCTCCGGACCGTCCGGCCTCCCGTAGGCCATTTTCAGCGGGCAACTCCGGCAGGCCGCAGAGGCGTGACGGAAAGGGCGGAAAAAAAGCGTAAAACTATTTTTTACGTAGGAGTACCCCCCACAAGACGTGCACCCCGCGCGCTTTGTGGGGGGTTTTGTATGGAGAACGGCTCTTAGAGCATTTTCGCATTGAGAATGGATATTCTCAATGCTTCCAAGACGCTCGCTTCGGCGCGTAACCGCGCAAATAAATTGCGCTTGCGCCTCCGCGGCGGGCGTCTGCTCACGCAGAAGCCAGAGCAATTTCAAAGTGAAATTGCTCTAATAAAAATATCTATCAGTATGTAACGTCATTGAATTCAAGCTGTTATTTTCGGACGTTTTAGAGCGGGGCTTTTATTTGCCCTTCAAGCGTGTATACTCGGCCATGGTCCCGCAGGACCGTTTTTGCCCCGCACAACTTCAAGACAAGGTTATCATTCCCATGCTCGCACAGCCCAAAGATCTCCCTGAGCCACAGTTGAAGCCCAATACCGAAGTCGTTTTGCAAAAGCGTTATCTGCGCAAAAATCCGGACGGAAAGATTACCGAAACCCCGCGTGATCTTTTTTGGCGCGTGGCAGCCGCCATTGCCGTCGAAGAAGAAAAATACGAGGGCTCCAGCCAGGAGAGCGGGCAGTTGGCCCGCGATTTTTATGACCTCATGACCAGCTGGAAGTTTCTGCCCAACTCGCCGACGCTCATGAACGCGGGCACGGACCTGGGGCAGCTTTCCGCCTGCTTCGTGCTGCCGGTGGGCGATTCCATCGAAGAAATTTTTGACGCCGTCAAGTACGCGGCCATGATCCACAAGTCCGGCGGCGGCACCGGCTTTTCCTTTTCGCGGCTGCGCCCCAAGGACAGCCGGGTGGGCTCTACCGGCGGCGTGGCCTCCGGCCCTGTGTCCTTTTTGCGCATCTTCAACACGGCCACGGAGCAGATAAAGCAGGGCGGCACACGGCGCGGCGCCAACATGGGCATCCTGCGGGTGGACCATCCGGACATTCTTGAGTTTATAGGCGCCAAGGAAAAAGAAGGCGAATTCAACAACTTCAATCTTTCCGTGGGACTGACTGAAGCCTTCATGCAGGCTGTGGAGCGGGATGAGCAGTATGACCTCGTGGCCCCCAACAACGGCGAGGTCATGAAGCGCCTGCCCGCGCGTGAGGTTTTTGATCTGCTGGTGCGCAAGGCATGGCAGTCGGGCGATCCCGGCATTGTCTTTCTGGACCGCATCAATCGCGACAACCCAACGCCTGACCAGGGCGACATAGAATCAACCAACCCTTGCGGCGAGCAGCCCCTGCTGCCCTTTGAGGCCTGCAACCTGGGTTCCATCAATCTTTCCTGTTTTTATGTTCCCGGGCATGAAAACGATGCGGACCCGGCTGCGAAGGGCATAGACTGGGACGGACTGCGCCATGCCGTGCATCTGGCTGTGCGCTTTCTCGACAATGTTATTGACGCCTCGCGCTTTCCCCTTGACCGCATCAGCGAAACCGTGCGCAAAAACCGCAAGATCGGCCTGGGCGTTATGGGCTTTGCCGACCTGCTCTTTCAGCTTGGCGTGGCCTATGATTCGCAACAGGGCATTGACCTTGGCGAAAGGCTCATGGCCTTTGTGCAGGAAGAAGGGCACAAGGCATCGGCCCAGCTGGCCCAGGAGCGCGGACCGTTCCCGGCCTACGAAACCTCGGTGTACGGCCGCCGCAAGCTTGGGCCGTACCGTAACGCCACGGTAACCACCATCGCGCCTACGGGTACGCTCTCCATCATCGCGGGCTGCTCGTCCGGCGTGGAACCGCTTTTTGCCTTGTGCTTCACGCGCAATATTCTGGATGGCGAACGCCTCGTGGAAGTGAATCCGCATTTTGCGGAAGCGCTTGAGAACGGGGGACTGTTCAGCCATGAACTGATGGACGCCGTGGTGGCCAGAGGTTCCATTCAGGGGATGGACTATCTGCCCGCCCCTCTGCGCAAGGTCTTTGTGACCGCCATGGATATCGCGCCGGTGTGGCATCTGCGGATGCAGGCGGCCTTTCAGCGGCACACGGACAATGCCGTGTCCAAAACCGTCAATCTGTCCAACAGCGCCACGGAGCAGGACATCCGCGAAATATACTGGCTGGCGTATCAGGAAGGCTGCAAGGGCGTCACCGTATACCGCGACGGCTGCAAGAGCGTTCAGGTGCTCGCCACGGGCGAGGGACAGAAGAAAATGGACGGCGAATCCGCGCCCGATTCGGGCACGGCCGGGCAGCCGGGCGGTGCGCCCACCGCCGCTTCACCCATCGCGGCGTCCACGTCTCTGGTGCGCAAGCGTCCCGACGAGGTGCAGGGCTTTACCCGCAAGGTGCAGACGGGCCTTGGGGCCATGTATCTTACGGTCAATGAAGTGGACGGCAGGCCCTTTGAGGTCTTTGCCACCATTGGCAAGTCCGGCCGCTCCATTACCGCCAAGGCCGAGGCCATAGGCCGCCTTGTTTCTCTGGCGCTGCGCTCCGGCGTGCATGTGCGCGACGTTGTGGCGCAGATCAAGGGCATCGGCGGCGAACACCCTGTCTTTCGCGGCAAGGGCCTGCTGCTTTCCATCCCGGACGCCATTGCCTGGGTGCTGGAGCAGCGCTACCTCAAGGATGAGGTTGTGGACACCGTCAGTGACCTGGCCGCCAATTGCTGCCCCGACTGCGGCGAAAAGCTGGTTTTTCAGGAAGGTTGTCTGATCTGCCCGGCCTGCGGCTTTTCCCGCTGCGGGTAGACAGCGTATCACGAGCGCCTTTCCTGGTATTTCAGCGTCGAACTTCGCCTTTTTTCCGGCCGGGTACCATCAGAGTACACTCCCTGCATAAAAGGCTTGTTCTCCTTGATATACCAGGAAATTCATCTCGTGACGGCACTGTCTGGGACGGGTTCTCTTTGAAGATATATTCCCAAGGTTAACATTCTCTCTCAGGATTATTCATGAAGTGGATAACCCATCAGGCCACGGCCGTGGCTGCGGCCCTGGCTCTGCACCTGCCCGTTGCCGGAGTGGCGGCGGCCTGCGTCGGGGCTGTCATGCCCGACGTGCTGGATCAGCGCATGGCGGGCCTTGCCCCCACCAGGCGAGGACGGCAAAAAATATTCAATGCCGTTCACAGGGGGACTACCCACTGGTTCGGCTGGTGGCTGCTCTTGTGCGTGGCGGCTTTTGTCGTGCCCGGCCCGCAGATCGGCCCCATGGGGCGTGACGTGTTGCTGGGGCTGGGCTTCGGCGGCCTCAGCCACGTGGTTCTGGACATGCTGACGCCATCGGGCGTGCCCCTCACGCCCTTTTCACGCAGCAACAAGTTTTCGCTCAAGCTGTGCTCCACTGGCAGCCTGGGGGAATACTGCTTCCTGCTTTGCGTTGTGGGCTTTGTGTGGTGGTTCTACGGCGCTGACCTCTTGAAGCTGACGCGCCATCTGGCGCACACGAAAATACTGTAGACTGCCACAGCCTTTTTCTGCCTGTCGGTTTCCGGCGCGGCGGACGCAAGCGGCCTTGCCGCAACGTCCCCGCGCCGGTGTTTTTTTGCCGTTCTTGCCGGGCAGCAGGGGGTGTAGAGTATTTTAACCCTGGAGTGCTTTGTGGGGGAGGGACCCTTTTGCAAAAGGGTCTCCTCCCCCACGCCCCCACCCCCTAAAACTTTTGACGTGGTGTAGAACAGCTTACGAATGGAATGAGTTAACTGCTCCATCCCTGCACGAGAGTGCAGCGCGCCGCAACATGGCGTGGATTCTGTCTGGAGGCCCCGTTTGCCGGACATGGCATCGCAAAGTTTTTGTGCCCATGCCTGCGATTGCTATATGTTACGGGAGGTTATTGTTAACTCTTGAAGGAATGTCGTGCATGGGATGCTGCCGATATATTTAACATAAATGAAATATACGTACTATTGTCTTTAAAAAAAAATAGCAGTAGTCTTTATTCAAGTTCACATCGTGCGCTGAATTCAAGTTACGTAACTAGCAAAAATATTTTCTTTATGCGCAGGTTTTGCACGCCTGTTGCCATCAGAGTCAATATGGAGTGTCAGTTATGTGTGAATCAGACATTAAAAAAATGCTTGCTTCGGTTGATGTCGCCATTGACGGGCCCCGTCCCTGGGATATTCAGGTTCATAACGACAAATTGTATGGCCGCGTTCTGCGCTTTGCCAACCTTGGGCTGGGTGAGGCCTATATGGAGGGGTGGTGGGACTGCAAGGCCCTGGACCAGTTCTTCTGCAAAGTTTTACGCGGGGGGCTCGAGAGGCGCTTCCGCTTTACCCTGCCTGTCCTGCTTGAGCTTGTCTCCTACCTGTTCCGCAATCTTCAAAGCCCCGAACGCGCGCACATGGTGGCGGTGCACCACTATGATTTCGGCAATGACGTGTTTGAAGCCATGCTCGACGCGTCAATGCAGTACAGTTGCGCCTTCTGGCAGGGTGTGGACACCCTTGAAGCGGCGCAGAAGCAGAAGATGGAGATGATTTGCCGCAAGCTGTTGTTACGGCCGGGCATGCGCGTTCTTGACATAGGTTGCGGCTGGGGCGGGCTTGGAAGGTATATGGCCCGCGAGTATGGCGTAAGCGTTACCGGGGTGACGGTTTCCAGGGCGCAGGCGCAATACGCGCGCGACCACAGCAGGGGCCTGGACGTGCGCTGGCTGCTGCAGGATTACCGATCCCTGACAGGCACCTATGACCGTATTGTTTCAGTGGGGATGTTCGAGCATGTGGGGCACAAGAATTATGACGTCTTTATGGAAAAGGCGCGCAGCCTGCTGGCTGAGGACGGTCTTTTTTTGCTGCACACCATCGGGACCAACGAACCCCACCACAGCGTGGATCCCTGGATTGAAAAATACATCTTCAAAAATGGCATACTGCCCTGCATTTCTCTTCTTGGAAGAAGCGCGGAAGGGCGTTTTGTGATGGAGGATTGGCACAACTTTGGCGCTGATTACGACAGAACGCTCGTAAGCTGGGCCGACAACTTCATCAGGGGAAGGAAAGAGGGCAGATTTCAGTGCAGTGAACGTCAAAGCCGCATGTTTTTGTACTATCTGTTGAGTTGCGCAGGAGCTTTTCGCGCGCGCGACCTGCAACTGTGGCAGATTGTATTGAGTCCGGGAGGCGTCGCGGGCGGCTATGCCCGTCCCTGAGTTTATGGTTCGGCTCCGTCATTCTTCTTGCCTTGCATTGGGGGCGGCGTTATGGCTTCTGCTTGTGCCATGACGCCGTCTTTATTGGACGGGGTATTCCTGCGACGGAGCATGTTGTGAACGGAATTCTTGCATTCAAGCTGATCGTAACGCCCCTGCTGGTGCTGATCTGCATGCTCATCACCCGGCGGTGGGGAGCTTTTGTCGGGGGCGTGGCGGCCGGTTTGCCCGTGGTTTCCGGCCCTTTGTCCTTTTTTCTTACTCTTGAGCAAGGGGCGGCCTTTTCGGCGCAGGCCTCGTACAATACCCTGCTCGGCATCGACGCCAACGGGGTGGCCGCTGTGGCCTATCCCTGGCTGGCCGTGCTGGGCGTCCCCTGGTATCTGGCCATTGCGCTTTCACTGGGCATATATTTTCTGGGCGGCTGGCTTGTGCAGTCCTTTCCCTACTGGCCCCTGGCCGCCTTTGCGCTCTCCCTGCTGTCGCCCCTGCTGGTGCTGGTCTGCCTGCCCCGGCAAGACGCCCCGAAGGTCACACCGCCGCAGCACTCGCACCGGTGGCTTATTGCCGTCCAGATGGGCTTTGGCTCGTTGCTGGTCTATGTTGTCACCGAGGTCGCCCACTGGCTCGGGACGGGCTGGAGCGGCGTGCTGATGTTCTTTCCTGTCATGATTTGCGCCATGGTGCCCTTTATACACGTAACGCAGGGGGCAGGGGCAGTGGTGCGCATCTATCGTGGGCTTATGGCCGGATGGTTCGGCTGCATAGCCTTTGCGGCCATTGTTATGGCCCTTGTGGAGCATACGCCGCTTTGGCTGTGCTATGTGCTGGCCACAGCGGCGGCTCTTGGCGCCAGCGCTGCCGTCACCCTCGTGCAAAAACGCGTAAAGGCCGCCTGAGCGGTGCTGGCGGCCTTTGGCGTGATTTATGGCGCGTGACGACATGGTCTGGGGGGCGTGGGCGAGGAAACCCTTTTGCAAAAAGGGTCCCTCCTCCACAAAGCATTTCAATTCCAATGTGGCAGCGTGTTAGGGAAACGCTGATTAAAGGGCCTTTTGGAAACGCGCAGTTATTTCGTTTGGCAAGGCGCGATCTTTTTTTGAAGCAGGAGTGGACTCTTCCGTCCTCGACTGTTTCAAAAAAAGTGAAGCAACGCCGCCAAACGGAATAACTGCGCGTTTCCTTAGCTTTTGGGTCTGTCGCCGATAGCTGCGGTGATTTGCGCTTCCGCCGCCAGTTTGCCGTCCACAAAGGCGCGGGCTTCCATTTTGCAGAGTCTGAGCTTGAGGCGCAGGTTGGAGCATTCGAGGTCCAGACGGTCGCCCGGAACCACCTGGCGGCGGAATTTCACGCCGTCGAGGCCGGTGAATAGAAAGAGCTTGTCGTCCAGGTCGCCCATGCCGGCAGCGGCCAGCAGCCCGCCCGTCTGGGCCAGAGCTTCAAGAATGAGCACGCCTGGCATAATGGGCGCATCGGGAAAGTGCCCCTGAAAAAACGGTTCGTTAAACGTCACGTTTTTGTAGGCCTTTATGTGCGAACCAGGCACGCACTCCACCACTCTGTCCACCAGCAGGAAAGGGTAGCGGTGGGGGAGCAGGCGCAAAATACGCTGTATGTCCATGCTTTGGGGCTGAGGGGCTGATTCCTGCATGTGGCCTCCTGGGTATTTCGGGCAGGACACGGGGGCGGCCCATGATTGCCCGCTGGTATGTTGAAACTCTTGAGCGTGTAACACTTGAAATGCTCGCTCACGCCTCTGCTGCGGGTGTCTTGGAAGCATTAAGAATGGATATTTTCATTAGCAAAATGCTCTAACGCTGACACGCCGAAGCGCAACGGTCTTGCCTGACCCAACGGCAGTTGCCAATAAAAAAGCCTCCCGCCCCGTCAGGGTCGAGAGGCTGTATTGCAGTCGTAAAGAGACGGAACTATTTTTTGCCGCCCTTGTCGTTCTTCTTTTCTTTAAAAAGCTTGTTCACTTCAGTGAGCACGTCCTGGGTCAGGTCCATAGACTGGTCGGCATACAGAACGCCGCCGGCGGTCACGTCCACCACGAAGTTGAAGCCTTTGGCGCGGGCCACTTCATAGGTGGCGCTGAAAACCAGGGTAACCATGTCCTGGCGCAGTTTGACTTCTTCCTGCTCAACCTTGCGCAGGAAGTTACGGGTCTTCTGGTCCAGATCCTGCTTGGCGCGAATGAACTCAAGCTTCTTTTCTTCACTGACCTTGGGATTTTTGAGAGCTTCGGCCTTATTTTTGAGAGCTTCGCCCTGCTTTTCAAGGGCAGTACGTTCTTTGCCGAACTTGTCTTCCATCTGCTTTTTAGCAGCTTCGGCGGGTTCGCTCTGAGTGGCCACCGTTTGCATGTCCACAACGCCAATTTTGGCAGCCGGCACGGCATTGCTGTCAGCCGCAAGCGCCGTTCCAGCCATGAGCATGCAGACCACTAAGGTCATCATCAAAACCTTGCGCATGTAAAGTACTCCTTCCCCGATTGCTGTTTTTTATGTCGTCCTTGCGGAATTGGGATGACCCTCGCGCCGTAAGAAACTTGTATAATGGTAGGTTGATACAGCCTGCACTCACGTTGCACAAGCAGGGAGGCATGGTTGCCGCGCCGGTACAGTTGGGCTTTAGTGTTGCTAATACTTCAGCGCGGCGCGTATTTGAAATCCCTGCATCACATAGCACCAGCGCTTTCGGGCGTCAAGGAATTCTGGGCTGTCCGCTTTTTTAACAGTCGGTCCTTGTATGCAAGTATGCCCTCGGCCAGTCCTTCGGCCAACGTCAGGCGGTATTTGGCGTTGGCGAGATTACGGGCTTCTTCGGCATGGGTGCAATAGCCAAGCTCAACCAGTACCGCGGGCATCTGCGCGCCAAGCAGCACATGGAAGGGCGCGGATTTGACGCCGTTATTGCGTACAGTATACTCGCGTTTTTTCAGTCTGAAAAGAGTAATACGCTGAATATCTTGAGCAAGCTTTTTTGATTCATCAACTCTTGCTGAAAGCATCACATCAGCCAGCATCTTTTGCATATCGCCAAGGCGATGATCACTGCCGGCGTTTTCCAGTGCCGCAACACGCGCGGCTTCGGCGTTTTGGGCAAGATCAAGGTAGTAGGTTTCAAAGCCGTTGACGGATTTGTCGTCATTGGCGTTGATGTGGATGGAGACAAAAAGGTCTGCCCCCGCCTCATTGGCCCGGGTCGTGCGTTCGCGCAGGGAAAGGCCGGTATCGTTGGTGCGGCTGTAGACCACATCGACCCCGTTGGCCTGCAGCAAGCGCCCAAGGGTCGTCGCCACGTCCAGGGTGATGACCCGTTCAAGAATGCCGTTGTGGTGGGTGCCGGGGTCGCGGCCGCCATGCCCGGCGTCAATGAAGACCGTGCGCACAGTGAGGCCCAGTTGGCGGGCCATGTCATTGACATGCCGTGGTTCGGCGGGGGCGTTGGCCTGGTCCCCCGGCGTGTCCTGTCCGGCAAAGCCCGCGCCCTTGCCCGGACGGGGAGGCAGGGGGGTATTGCCCGCCGCCACGCGCAACACGATGCGGCAGGGGTTGCTTTCTGCCTGCGTGTCAAAGCGCCGCACATCCCTGAAGCTGAACTGCATCACCGAGCCGCCGCCCTTGCGGTCGCGCACGCGGATGGATTGCAACAAACTGCCGTTGACCGTGACGCCCCGGCGCACATCCTTGACAACGGAGGCGTCGTCAAACTCCAGATACAGACTGGAGGCCGCGCCTTTTTTGCCTTCTTCAAGCCGTGCGCGGTAGCGGGCCGGCGCGGAGAGATCCAGCACGATTTCAACGGAGTTTTTGCTCAGTGAATTCCAGGAAAGCGTGTGGACTTCAGGAGTCGCTGCCTGGGCGGGAGCCCCGCCAGCTTTGGCACCGGGAGCGGCGGCAACGTCGGCCCCGCCGGAAAGGCGCTGCCGCAGGATTTTGGCCTGCGGCAACATGTCGCCCTGCGGATACAGGGTGGCGATGGCGTCAAGCAGCTCCAGGGCTTCCTGCGGCTGGTTCAGCCGGTCTGCCTCAATGGCCGCGGCCCGAAGGAGGGCGTCGTCCGCCAGCGCGCTCTTGGGAAATTCCTGCGCGAGGTTCAGGTAAAGATCGCGTGCCTGACGGTACTCCGCCGCGAGGTGGGAGCAGTCGGCCAGGGATTCCTGGCTTGATGCCGCACGAAAAAGCGCACCGGGGGATATGGCCCAATTTTTACGGCTCTGGTAAATGAGCAGAAATTCCGCCGCCAGTTCTTCCCAGGGTTGCCTCCAGCACGAGCGTACCTTGTCGGCGCTCAGACCTTCCATGTCGGCCTTGGCCTTGCGGTAGCGCGGCAGAATCTGATCCTGGGGCAAGAGGGCGGCGGGGGAAGCCGCCAGACCGGGGGCCGCCGCCGCGGACTGGGCCGACGCAGACAGGGCCGACGCGGCAGGAGCGCCTGCATCGGCACGCTTTTTATCCCTGTCCTGGGCTGAAGGGCTTGACGCCTGGTCTTCAATGGAAGGCTTGGCTTCAGAAGCGGCGACCTGCCGGGCTTCGGGGGCAGTGCGCCCCTGTGCCGCAGCCAGAAGGGTTTTTTCAAGGGCCAGGGCTTCGGGCAGCATATCACCCTTGGGATACTGGGTCTTGATGCGGTTGAGAAGTTCCAGCGCGCCCTTGTCATCCTTGAGCCAGGCTGCGCGAAGTCTTGCGGCGTGAAAAAGCGCGTCGTCAGCCAGGCGGCTGTCGGCGTGGCGCAGGGCCACCGCCTCGTAACATTCTATGGCCTTGCGGGCATCGGCCTTGGCGAAGGAGCGGCGGGCGAGTTCCTCAAGGCTTTCCGCGGCGCGAAAAAGGGCGGCGGGGCGGTTGGGCCAGCCGGGATCAGCATCATAGATGGCGCGAAATTCCGCAGCCAGTTTTTCCCAGGGTTCACGCAGGTTGGCTCTCTTGGCGTCCAGGCGCAGCGTTTCAATGCCGGTCTTGGCGGTATCGTAGCGTTTGGCCGTGGGCGGCAAGGACGTGTACCCGGTGTCATAAAAGAAAACCACCAGAAGGCAGAGGGCCAGCAGAAAAAACACGGGCGGCGCAAGACGCCTGAAACCGTGTCTCGTCTGGACGGAGCCTGCGGCCTGTTTTTGCGACCTGCCCGCAGGCGTATCCTGGGGAGACCGTGGCGACGGACTCCGGGATTGCGTCTGGGCCTTTGGAGGGCCCTGGGTCGGGGATGGGTTTTCTTTGCGGGCCACGGGTGTTCCTTGCTCTGCTGGTGCGCGGCTGTCATTTTAGTGACAGGCTGCTGTGTTCCTTGTGTTTGTGCCGGGTCGCCTGGTGATATGCGGGCTTACAGCCGGCGTTTTTTTCCGCCGCGCACGCCCATTGCAGACATATTTTGCACAATATATGCCAAAAAAGATTGACATGCAAAAAAACGTGGCGCGGGGATAACCCCGCGCCACGCCTGTAGTTACGTATGGCCAGCGTTGTGACTGTTTTGAAAAGCCTTTGCGCCTTGTGGCGTCCTGAACACGTTCTTGCTGAAAGTGCCCCGGCGGCTGCGTGTGCTGGCCTTGTCACGAATGCCCGGACGCGTTGCTCGCGCTGTTGCGCGTCTGAGGGGGCCTTCAGCCTTTGAGGGCTGATGCGCTCAAAGGCAATTTTTTTCTAAAAGAACTGACCCATGCTGAATTCGATTCTGCCGGAGGGCATTTCTTTGTCATAATCCTGCACAAGGGGGATGCCGTAGGCTATACGAAGGTCGCCCATGGGCGAACGCCAGCGAAGTTCCAGACCAGAGGAGGCGACAATGTACTTGTCCCAGTCCTGGCCCATTGTCTTGGCGTCGATGTTGAAGCCGGAGTCCACGAAGGGCACGATAGCCAGGCCCAGTTCCTTCTGGAAGGTCCAGATATATTCAAGGTTGGCCACGCCCATGCGGTCGCCGCCGATCTGTTCGCCGCCGTGCTTGTAGTCGCGCGGTGAAAGGTCGGAATAGGAGTAGCCACGGATGGTATCCATGCCGCCGACCCAGAAGCGTTCGAATACGGGCACCTTGTCGTCGGTGTTCTGGAACACGCCGCCGACGCGCCCACGCAGGTGGACAGTGTTTTGCGGGTTAAAGGACCAGAAGCCCTGCCAGTCGGCAACGGATTTGATGAAGTTGTCCGTGCCGCCGATGCCGCCGCCGCCGTATTCAGCCCACAGGCGGGAGATGGTGCCCTTGGTGGGACGTTCCTTGCTGTCTGTGGTGTCGCGCAGGATGCGGCCAGAAACGGCGCTGGTCCAGTTAATGCCCTTGTAGTCACGGATGTAGGGAGAGCTGTTTTCGGACACGTCATAGAGGTAGTAGCGTTCCAGACGGTAACCGACGCCCACGGTGGTGTATTCGCCAATGGGATACCCGAAGCGCACGGTGTCGCCTATGGTGTCCTTGGTGAAGTTGTCCCAGTAGTCGTGGGTGTAGTAAATGTCGTTGCCGAAGGAGAGGTCGGTGTCATACACGCGCGGGTTGGTGAAGGACAGGGTGCCCGACGTGCGCCGCCAGGAGAAGAAGCCCTGCAACTGCAGCCAGTAGCCGCGGCCGAAGAGGTTGCGCTCCATAATGGAGGCGCTCACGCCCACGTCATAGTAACTGGAGTAGCCGATACCGCCCATGATGGCGCCGGTGTTGGATTCCTTGACCTTGACCTTGAGGTCGACCTCGTCTTCCTGTCCGGTGGGGATAAGCTCCATATCCACAGCGCCGAAGTAGCGCAGGCGGTTCAGGCGCTCGTTGGAGCGGCGCAGCTTGGCGCCTTCATACATATCGCCGTCGCCGAGGCGCATTTCACGCAGGATGACGTTGTCGCGAGTCTTGGTGTTGCCTTCGACCACCAGACGGCGGATGAAAACTTTCTGCTTTTTGTTGACAAGGTAACCCACATCCACCTGATCGCTGCCGTCATCGGCCTTCATCAGTTTGGTGTCCACCTCGGCAAAGGCGTAGCCGTAATCCGAGTAGTAGTCGGTCAAACGCTTGGAGTCTTCCTGCATGACCGAGAGGGAGAAGTACTTGTTGGACTTCTGCCAGTCGTCCATCTGCACGACTTCAAGCATCTTTTCTTCGCTGTCGATGACGTCGCCCGCGAATACCACATTGCGGACAGTATAGCGGGGGCCTTCGTTGACAATAAAGGAGACGTAGATGCCGTCATCCTTGTAGTCAACCTGGGGGGCGCTGACCTGAATGTCAATATAGCCCTCGTTGAGGCCAAAGGCGGCGATGGCGTTGGTGTCGCGCTCAAGATATTCTTCCTTGAGCACGCCGGTGCCTGTGAGCCACGAGAAGATGCCGCGCGGCTTGAGGGCCATGTATTTTTCGATGTCGCCCTTGTCCAGGCTCTTGAGCCCTTCGATATTGACTTCTTTGACGTAGAGCTTGTTGCCTTCGTCCACATTGATGACGAGTACCGCCCCGCGACCGCTATGGCGGTCTTCAAGCCGGTAGTTGGCCTTGGCGAGATAATAGCCTTCCTTGCGGTACAGCTCGGTGATTTTCTGCAGGTCGTCTGAAAGCACCTGCTCGTTGAGCACGTTGCCGGTTCTGGTGCCCATGGCCGCAAGGACGTCATCCTTGCTGATGCCCTTGGAGCCTTCCACCACGATGCTGTCGATGCGGGGCTTTTCCACCACGGTAAAGACGAGCACATTGCCCTCAAGGGTGGCCTGCACGTCGCTGAAATAGCCCATTTCCCAAATGCGTTTCACTTCTTCGTTGATGGCGTGGGCATCGGGGGTGTCACCCTTGCGGATGGTCAGACGCATGAGCACGGTGTCCGGGTCCATAACATTCATGCCGCGCACCTGTACGTCGGCGAGGCCGCCCTTGGCGGCAGCGGGCGCGTTCATAGGCACGAACCCTGGGCCGTTGTCGGCCTGTTGCGGCGCGGGGGCGGCGTTGGCCTTCGTCATTTCGGCCGCGCGGCCCGCCAGGGTGCTGGCACAGTCGCTGAGGGCGACCAGAGAATTGCGCTCGAAACCCGCGGGCACGGCTTCGCCCTGCTGCACGGGAACAAGGCGTGTATCCATGCTGAAACCGTCGCCGAGCTGGTTGAAGCTGCCGTATATGACAAGCTGTGCGCCAGCCTGGCGGCCCAGAACGCGCGCTGTGGCGAGGTCAATGTTCTCGCCGTGGCGTTGCTGCAACTGACGCGCCGTATTCATCGGCACGACGCTCATGCCGTTTTGTTTTAGCTGGTCGGCAATGATCTGGGGCACATCGCGGGCGGCATTGGGCATTTCCGGTCCGGCATTGACCTGAAAGGGCAGCACAAGAACCAGAGGCCCCTGGGCGGCTTTCGCTTCGCCGGGTGCAAGTTGTACAGCGCAGACCAGAGCTGTAATGCAGAGGATGTTAGAGAGAAGATTACGCAACATTTTTTTCATACAGTGTCCCCGCTTTCAGTTCCAGAGTGCGGCCCATGCCTGCGGCCAGCTCCCGATTGTGCGTCACGACCACGAGTGTCATGCCCAGTTCGCGGTTAAGTTCGTTCATGAGTGTGCCCACCTGCGCTCCGGTACCTTCGTCCAGATTGCCGGTGGGCTCGTCGGCCAGCAGAACTCGCGGGCGCATCAGCACCGCGCGGGCAATGGCCACCCTCTGCCTTTCGCCGCCTGAAAGCGTGGAAATCTTGCTTTCCATACGAGCCGAAAGACCCACGCGTTCGAGCATTTCGCGGGCCTTGGGCATGATGGCGGTCTGGCGTTCGCCGCCGATGATGGCCGGCATGGCCACGTTCTCCACTGCCGAAAATTCCGGCAAGAGATGATGAAACTGAAAAACGAAGCCCAGCGTTCTGTTGCGGAAGGCCGCCTTCTGGTCAGGCGTCATGCGCGCCATGTCCTGACCATCAAAAAAGACAGCGCCCGTACTTGGAGTATCAAGAGCACCCATAAGATGCAAGAGGGTGCTCTTGCCGGAGCCGGAAGTTCCCACGATGGCAAGGGCTTCGCCTTCTTTCACGACCAGATTGATATCCTTGAGAATTTCAAGGTTTTCACCCGGCGCGGAAAAGGTTTTGCCCACGTTAGAAAATTTATAGAGTACGGACATGGTTATTCGTAGCGCAGCGCTTCCGCCGGTTCAAGGCGGGCGGCCTGGCGTGCCGGGTAAAGGGTGGCCAGAAAGCACAGCAGCATGGCGCTGACCCCGACGATGATCACGTCGGAGGCGGTGATGCTGATGGGCAGATGGTCCAGCGTGTACACGTTTTCAGGCAGTTTGATGAACTGGTAGCGCTTGAGCAGCCACCCCAGCGAGAGGCCCAGAGCGTAGCCCAGCAGCGTGCCGATGACGCCGATGATGCTGCCCTGAAGCATGAATACGCGCCGAATCATGCCGCGCGTCGCGCCCATGGACATCATGATGGCAATGTCGCGCGTTTTTTCCATCACCAGCATGACAAGGGTCGTCACGATGGAGAAGGAGCCGATAAGCACGACCATGGTCAGCAGAATGAACATGCCGATCTTTTCCAGCTTGAGGGCCGCAAAGAGGTTGGCGTTCATTTCCATCCAGGAGCGCACGTAGAAGGGCGAGCCAAGCTCGGTGGCCACGCGCGCCGAGGTCTGGTCCGCCTTGAAAAGGTCGTCAACGGTGAGCTCCACGCCGGAAAGGTATTTATCCGGCAGGCCAAGCACGTCGCGCGCGGCAGCGAGGCTCACAAAGGCCAGCGACGAGTCGTATTCAAACATGCCTGTCTTGAATATGCCCACCACTTCAAAGGGGCGGATGCGCGGCGCGTAGCCTGAAGCCGTTTTTTGGCCTGACGGCGAGAGCAGGTTCACGCGGCTGCCTTCCACAAGGCCCAGCCTTTTGGCCAGTTCTTCACCAATGATGAGGCCTGGCGTGCCTTCCTTTTGCAGGGCGGCTGCCGAGCCTGTGCGCATCTGGCGCAGCATGGAAAGCACGTGCGGGCCCGATTCCGGGTCAATGCCGCGCAGCACCACGCCTTTTACGCCGTTTCCGGCGGAGAGCATCACTTCTGTGTAAATAAAGGGGGTTGCCCCGGTGACGCCCTTGACCGAGCGGATGCGGTCCAGCAGGCCGTCGTCATTTTCAAAGGCCGAGGGCAGGTAGGACATGACAATGGCGTGCGCGTTGGCGCCAAGGATCTTGTCGCGCATGTCGGTGGTCAGGCCGTTGTAAACGCCCAGCACGACCACCAGCGCGCCCACGCCGAGCGCAACGCCCAAAATGGACATGAGTGAGATTATGTAAATGAAGGTCTGTTTACGCCTTGAAAAGAGGTAGCGCAAGGCTACGAAGAGTTCAAATGACATTTGCGGCATAGTGGCCCAGCTTGGCAGGATATTCAAGAAATTTTTTAGAGGAAAGGGGCGGCCGCCGGTTTGCAGCGGAGTCAGCCGGCAGCATCCTGCCGGGCCTCGTTCGTTCCGGCGGCGGCTCTGCCATGGCCAGGGCGCTGTCAGACCAGAGCAGAGTAACGTCGAAAAGCTTCACATTTCAAAGTTTTCATTCAGCCGAAAAATGCGATTTGCGGTAGCCGTTAGCGGGTCTTTGCCGCTTACGGATAAAGGGTTTTTTTCTCATGGGGCTTTGCCCGTAAAACCGTGGCTTGTCAATGTCCGCAGCGGCACTGGCGGCCCTGTTTTTTGGGGGAGGGGGCGGATTGGCGCACGGTTTGGGCATGGGGCCTGGTCTTGCGTGCACCATGCCGGGTCAGGAGGGGTTGTCATTTTTTTATGACGATTGTCATTTTACTATGAATGTCTGTCTTTGGCATGTGATGTTTTTCTCAAAATGTGCCTGTAATCACAGTTAAAATGAAAACAGTGATCTGGCACGGGAATTGCTTTTGCGGCTGTAATACAAAGATTCTGCTGGGATCTTGCGTTATTGCAGTGCCGCGCTTCATGATTTGCAAGGTGTTTATTACAACTCTTCTTCTTTTCTTTTGATGGAGGTTCAAACCCATGCCCTATCCACGAAAGCGCGTCTGGATCATAGGCTGCGTAATTTTTGTGGCATGTGTGGCTCTGGCTGGCGGCGGAGTGGCGTACACCTCCAGTACGGACTTTTGCCTTTCCTGTCATGAAATGCGCGTTTATCAGGAAGAGATGCGTTTTTCATCACATGCCAAGGACGCGCAGGGCCAGGCCATTGGCTGCAGGCAGTGCCACATTCCTTCGGGCAATATCGCCCGCATGCTCGGCGCCAAGGCGTGGCTGGGCATCAAGGATGTGTGGGTGCACTCCGTTGATGGCGGCACTGACCTGAACAGGGCGGCCATGCAGCCTGTGGCCCGCCGCTTCACCGATGACGCCAATTGCAGGGCCTGTCATCAAAATCTGACCAAGAACGCCAAGAACGACGGGCCTGTCTCTGAAGAGGGCAGACTGGCGCACGAAAACTATGAGGGCAAGAACGGTCAGTCCCGCAGCGGTTGCGTGGGGTGTCACCGCAACCTTGCCCACCTGCCCGTGTTTGACGAACGCATACCCGCCAACCACACGTTCGCTCAGAAAATCAAGGAGATCCGGCCATGAAGTCCTGTAAGATCCTGATCGGTTCCCTGCTGGCCCTGCTGGTGCTCGCGGGCGGCTATTTCGGCTATATGGCCTGGGCCTTTCCGGCCGAGCGCTGTGAGGCGGCCAAACACCTTGCTGCGCCCAAGATGGAGGGCGATTGCTACAGTTGCCATGCCAAGAGCACGCCGCGCCTGGCCCAGGAGTGGTATGAGAGCAAGCACGGCGTCACCCTGGTGCGTTGCCAGACCTGCCACGGCATGCCCGACGGCAAGGGGGCCATGCCCTTCGCGCGCAAACCCGGCGTCGAGGTGTGCGCGCGCTGCCACTCGCTTTCCATCCAGCGCATGGAAGCCAAGTTCGGCAAGCGTGACGACTGCGTGAGCTGCCACCCCTATCATCAGAGCCCCCTGCATGGCCGGGCTTATGAATATCGCATGCCTTCCAACAAGACGGACCTGTGATGCAAAACGGCAAGGCTGACTGCGACGGATGCAAGGCGATTGCCAGGTTTCAGCGCACAGCCTTTACGGCAGCCATGGCCCGGTCTTCGTGAAGAGGGCAGGGCGCTTTGGGACGCAACGGACCCTTACGCCAGCTTAATAGCGAGGTTGAACACATGAGTACTTCACGTCGTGATTTTTTGAAATATTTTGCCATGTCAGCCGCCATGGCCGCGGCTTCGGGCGCGGGACTGACCTCATTGGCCCATGCGGCCGACAACAAGCCAGAAAAATGGGTAAAGGGCGTGTGCCGGTATTGCGGCACGGGCTGCGGAGTTCTTGTGGGCGTCAGGGACGGCAAGGCCGTCGCCATTCAGGGCGACCCCAACAACCATAACGCGGGCCTTTTGTGCCTCAAGGGGTCGCTGCTCATCCCCGTGCTCAATTCCAGGGAAAGGGTGACGCAGCCCATGCTGCGCCGCCAGAAGGGCGGCAAGCTCGAACCCGTGAGCTGGGACGAGGCCCTCAACCTTATGGCCGCAAAGTTCCGTCACAGCATAGATACCTACGGTCCCAACTCCGTGGCCTGGTACGGCTCCGGGCAGTGCCTCACGGAAGAAAGCTATGTGGCCAACAAGATTTTCAAGGGCGGGTTCGGCACCAACAATGTGGACGGCAACCCCCGCCTGTGCATGGCATCGGCCGTTGGCGGCTATGTGACCACCTTTGGCAAGGATGAGCCCATGGGCACCTACGCCGACATGGACCAGGCCACCTGTTTTTTCATCATCGGCTCCAACACGTCCGAGGCGCACCCGGTGCTGTTTCGCCGTATCGCCCGCCGCAAGCAGGTGGAGCCGGGCGTGAAGATCATTGTGGCTGATCCGCGACGCACCAATACCTCGCGCATAGCGGACATGCACGTCGCTTTTCGTCCGGGCACGGATCTGGCCTTCATGCACAGCATGGCCTGGGTCATCATCAATGAGGAACTGGACAGCCCACGCTTCTGGCAGCGCTACGTCACCTTTATGGACGCCGAAGGCAAACCTTCGGATTTTGAAGGCTACAAGGCATTTCTTGAAAACTACCGGCCGGAGAAAGTGGCGGAAATATGCCGCGTGCCGGTTGAGCAGATTTACGGGGCCGCCCGCGCCTTTGCCGAATCCTCCGCCACCATGAGCCTTTGGTGCATGGGCATCAACCAGCGTGTACAGGGCGTTTTTGCCAACAATCTCATCCATAACCTGCACCTGCTTACCGGGCAGATATGCCGCCCCGGGGCCACGTCGTTTTCGCTCACAGGGCAGCCCAACGCCTGCGGCGGCGTCCGCGACGGCGGCGCGCTTTCGCATTTGCTGCCCGCCGGGCGGGCCATCCCCAATCCCAAGCACCGGGCTGAAATGGAAAAACTGTGGGGCCTGCCCGAGGGGCGCATCGCGCCCGAACCGGGATATCACACGGTGGCCCTGTTCGAGGCCCTCGGCAGGGGCGACGTCAAGTGCATGATCATCTGCGAGACAAACCCGGCCCACACCTTGCCCAACCTGAACAAGGTGCACAAGGCCATGTCCAACCCCGAATCCTTCATTGTCTGCATTGAGGCCTTTCCCGACGCGGTCACGCTGGAATATGCCGACCTCGTGCTTGCCCCGGCTTTCTGGTGCGAGCGCGACGGCGTGTACGGCTGCGGCGAGCGCCGCTATTCGCTCATTGAAAAGGCCGTGGAGCCTCCGGCCCAGTGCCGCCCCACGGTCAATACCCTGGTGGAGTTCGCCAAACGCGCGGGCGTGGACCCCAAGCTTGTCAACTTCAACAACGCCGAGGACGTCTGGAACGAGTGGCGCATGGTCTCCAAGGGAACCACCTATGATTTCTCCGGCATGACACGGGATCGCCTGCGCAAGGAGTCCGGCCTGATCTGGCCCTGCCCCAGCGAGGACCATCCCGGAACGTCCCTGCGTTACGTGCGCGGGCAGGACCCCTGCGTCCCGGCAGACCACCCGGACCGGTTTTTCTTTTACGGCAGGCCCGACGGCAAGGCCGTGATCTGGATGCGCCCGGCCAAGGGCGCGGCCGAGGAGCCGGATGACCAGTATCCCCTGTACCTTACGTCCATGCGCGTCATCGACCACTGGCATACGGCCACCATGACGGGAAAGGTGCCGGAACTGCAAAAGGCCAATCCGGCCGCTTTTGTGGAAATAAATGAAGAAGACGCCGGCAAGTCGGGCATCAAGCATGGCGACAACGTCATTGTGGAGACGCGGCGTGACGCCATGGAGCTGCCCGCTCGGGTCAGCGACGTCTGCCGGCCCGGTCTTGTGGCGGTACCGTTTTTTGATCCCAAAAAACTGGTGAACAAGCTTTTTCTGGATGCCACCGACCCGGCATCACGTGAGCCCGAATACAAGATATGCGCCGCGCGCATTCGCAAGGTATAGAGCGATTTCACCAGCGATGCTGTCGCCAGCCGTAAGGCTTCTTCGTCGCCTGACGGCTGCCGCTTGAAATCGCTCTGGCGGCTGCGCGAGCAGACGCCCGCCGCAAAGGTGCAAGCGCGGCTTCAGCTATTTGCTTGCGCGGTCAAGCGCCGAAGCAGGCGTATCTCAAACGTTGAGAATGTACATTCTCAACGGCAATCTGCCCTGGGGGGACATATGGCTATAGCGGGAATCGTGGTCAGTTCTCTGCGTGAACACCTGCTGCCGCTGTGCAGCGAGCTGCGGGCTACCAGGGGCGTGCTGGAAGTGCGGGAAGTGCCGGAAGCGGACAAGCTGGCCGTTGTGCTGGAAAGCCCGTCCCGAACCCTGCAGGGGTACCTGGAATACGTGAGCGGCCTTCCTCATGTGCTGGCCCTCGACGTGGCTTTTATCAACTATGAGGATGATATGGACAGCACCGGGCACATGCCTTGCCCGCCGCATCGGCCCAAAGGGCGTGGGCCGTCGCCGGTGGTGGAAGGCGTGGATGAGGGAGGGCTCCAGTGAGCCTGCTTCTTCCGCCGCTACGACCGCCCGGCGCGGCGGCGGAAGAAGATTTTTTACGCCAGTGCGTACGCTGTGGGCAATGTGTGACCGTATGCCCGCACAAGAGCCTGAAACTTATGGGCGGTTTTGGGCCATCCCGCCGGACGCCGCGTGTCGTGCCGCGCGAAACGCCCTGTTACCTCTGCATGAAGTGCCCGCCTGTCTGTCCGTCCGGCGCGCTGAACGCCACCGTCACGGACATGGCGCACGCCGGAATGGGGCGGGCCTACATACTGAAAGACCGATGTCACAACTATACCAATGGCGTCATGTGCATGACCTGCTATGACCGCTGCCCCTTGCGCGGTTCGGCGGTGGTTCTTTCAGGCGGGGTGGTGCCGGCCATAACCAGGGCCTGCGTCGGCTGCGGCATCTGCGAATACGTGTGTCCCGTGCAGGCGGTGGAAATATGGCCCGCATCTTCCCACCGCAGGCCTCTTTCCGCCGTGCCAACGCTGGACGCTCCGGGGGGCGGCGTATGAAATGGTACACTCTGGCGCGTCGGTGCGCCCAGTTGTCTGTTCTTGCGCTGTTCTGCATGTTGCCCTTGATCAATGCGGCGGGCCTTGGGCAGATCAGGGGCAGCCTTTTTTCCCTGCATTTTTTCGGGCTTCCCTTTGCCGACCCCGTGGCCGCCCTGCAGGTGGCGGCAGAGGGAATGCTGACCGCCGGAGCCCTGCTGTGGGGGGCGGTCTGTTCCCTGGTGCTGGCCCTGCTTTTGGGGCGGGTATTCTGCTCCTGGGTGTGTCCCTATGGTTTTTTGTCCGAACTGCTGTACGGGATGGCTGCGCGGTGGACCCGGCGTGACGCCGGGCAAAGGCGTGAAACGTCTTCCGCCCAGCATGCCATGGCCTTTGCCGCCAAGGGCTTTATGCTCATGGCGGGCCTGTCTCTGGTCATTTTGGTGGAATACCCGGTTCTCAACATGCTGGGCATGCCCGGCGAACTTTCCCTGGTTCCCGTGCTGGTATGGCAGGGCGCGGGAGCGATTTTTCTGCTGTCGGCCCTTGGTTTGCCTGTCGTGGCGCTGGTGCTGGAAGCCATAAGCGGCAAAAGGCTGTGGTGCCGGTATGTCTGCCCGCAGTCCGTGCTGCTTGGAGCGGCGGCCCTCTGCCTGCCCGCAAAAGCGCCGGGTCTGCGTATTGGCTGGACTGCCTCGAGGTGCAGCTGCCGAGGGGAAGTGCCGTGCAGGGCCGCATGCCCGCTGCAACTCAACCCCAGGCGGCTGGACGGGCCGGAACGCCGGGACTGCACCTTTTGCGGCGGATGCCTGCGGGTCTGTGAAAGCCGGGGCGGTGCGCTGGCATGGAAGGCTTTTCACCGGCAGCCTGAACGGCCCGAAGAGTGAGCGTGTTTTTAGAGCATTTTAACTTTGAAAAAGTGTAAATGCCCTGACGCTGCACGAAAGTGCAGCGCGCCACAACGTGGCGTGGAGTCAGCCGAAAATCACATTTTTCGGCTGAATGAAAACTTTGAAATGTGAAGCATTTCAAAGTTAATCTGCTCTAGGCCCTGTTGACACTATTTAATAGCCTCAACGATGAGTGCAAAGTAGATAAAAGCAGCGAACACGACATCAAGCTTATCGTATCTGGTCGCCACGCGTCGGAAACCCTTAAGCCTGCGGAATAGTCGCTCTATCTCATTGCGTTTTTTGTATAATTCACGGTCATAAGCCCAAGGTGCCACTCTACGTGGGCTTGGCGGAACCACAGGATTATATCCGAAACTTTTAACAAGAGCCTGAGTTTCATTGCCCTCATAGGCTCGGTCCATGATGACATGGCAAAAGTTTTGCGTTTTTCTCCAGGACGAGAGTAGTTTTCTCCCTGCCGGAGCATCCCCGGCGTTGCCCGGAGATAACGCAAAGGTTATTGCACACTGGGCATTTGCGGCAACCATATGAATTTTTGTTGTCCAGCCGCCCTTGGATTTACCGATGGATTGTGGGCCTGTTTTTTTAAGGCCCCGGTGCCATCGGGGTGCACTTTAACAATAGTACTATCGAGCGATACGGCTTCAATTTTTATGGAAATGATCTGTTGACGCTGTAACACCTCGAATACCCTTGCTAAAGCACCGCTTTTAGCCCAGCGATTCATGCGTACATAGATCGTATTCCAGTTACCAAAATGTTCCGGCAACGCTCGCCATTTGCAGCCATTTTCCGCGACATACAAAATGGCATTGAGCACTTGAAGGTTTGACATGCTTACATTCCCGCGCTGGCGCGGAAGAACATCCTTAACCAAGATGTATTGCTCTTCTGTCAGTTTCATAAAAGGACTTTACAGAAATTCAATATATTTTGCAATTAGTGTCAACAAGCCCTAGACCAGATTAACTTTGAGAATGGACATTCTCAAAGTTTAAGACACGCATACTTCGGCGCTTAACAGCGCAAATAAATTGCGCTTACGCCTTCGCTGCGGGCGCCTGCTTACGCCTTCGCTGCGGGCGCCTGCTCACGCAGTCGCCAGAGCAATTTCAAAGTGAAAATGCTCTAGTACACGTGCCCCCAATGCGTGCCCACCACGTGAAGAGGGCCGTTCCCGACAGGAACGGCCCTCTTGAATTAAGGCGAAAACGGGCTGTGGGTTCCGGAATCAGATTTCGGGCCGCAGCAGAGGGAAGAGGATAACCTCGCGGATGGAGGCCGAATCCGTCAGCAGCATGACCAGCCGGTCAATGCCCACACCCTGGCCGGCAGCCGGGGGCATGCCGTATTCAAGGGCGCGCAGGTAATCTTCGTCCATGCTGTGGGCTTCATCGTCTCCGGCTTCCTTTTCACGCACCTGCTCTTCGAAGCGCAGGCGCTGGTCCACGGGATCGTTGAGTTCGGAAAAGGCGTTGGAAAGCTCGCGGCCGGTGATGAAAAGCTCAAAGCGGTCGGTGAGGCCGGGGTCCTTGTCGTTGCGGCGCGACAGCGGCGAGATTTCCGTGGGATAATGGTAGATGAAGTGCGGCTGGATAAGCTTGCCTTCAACGTCAAGGTCAAAAAGCTTGGCGTGCAGTTTCTGCAGGCTTTCGCTGTCGGCGGCCTTTTCGCCCTTCTGCCGGATGTAATTTTGCACTCGGCTGTAATCGTTGTAGAACTCAGGTTGGTGCCCGCCAATGACGGTGAGCGAATCGTAGAAGCTCATGCGCGTCCACTTGCCGGGCGTAAGGTCGATCATCTCGCCCTGATAGGGCACTACGGTTGAACCGCACGCGCATTGGGCAAGATGGGCAAAAAGCTCTTCGGTCAGGTCCATGAGGTTTTCAAACGTGGCGTAGGCCCAGTAAAATTCACACATGGTGAATTCGGGATTGTGCCGCGTGTCGATGCCCTCATTGCGGAAGTTGCGGTTGAGCTCAAAAACTTTTTCAAAGCCGCCTACCAGCAGACGCTTGAGATACAGCTCCGGCGCGATGCGCATGTAGAGGCCGATATCCAGCGCGTTGTGATGCGTCTTGAAGGGGCGTGCGGTCGCGCCGCCTGCCAGGGGTTGCATCATGGGCGTTTCCACTTCCATAAAGCCCCGGTCTTCCATAAAGCGGCGGAACTCACGCACGATAAGGCTGCGCTTGAAAAATATCTCGCGGGCGCGCGGCGTGACGATAAGGTCCACGTAGCGCTGGCGGTAGCGCGTTTCCATATCCTTGAGCCCGTGGTATTTTTCGGGCAGAGGGCGCAGGGAGCGCGTGATGAGCTTGATCTTGCGACAGGCAATGGTCAGTTCGCCCGTCTTGGTGCGGAAGAGGTGGCCGGAAACACCGACGATATCGCCAATATCCAGCTTTTTCACCAGATTGTGCGTCGCGTCGTCCAGGTGTTCGCGCGCGGCGTAGCACTGTACGCGGCCCGTCTGATCCATTATATGGAAGAAGGCCACCTTGCCGAAGGAGCGCAACGAGACAATGCGCCCGGCAATGGCGATGACATCCTCCTGGCTTTCGAGGGCTTCGCCCTCCAGATCGCCAAATTTGTCCAGTACCCAGGAGATGGAGTGCTCTTTTCGAAAATCATTGGGAAAGAGAGGCACGCCCGCATCCAGCAGATCGCAGGATTTGACCACGCGGTTTTTTACGACTTCATTAAGTCCTTCGCGGCTGGCGAAGCTTTCCAGCATGGGCATGAAATAGCCCGCGTGCTGCGACTTGGTGCCTAGTTTGATAGCAGGCTTTTTGTTCTTCTTTTCCCGATTTTCCACTGAGAAACTCCTGAGATGCCTAGTCTTAAAGGATTGTAAGGGTATGCCATTCACTGAAAGGCGTCAAGGACGGCGTGCCCGGTGCTTTTCGGCCGACCGTGGGGGCCTGTTGCCCCTTGAAGTTCGCGGTGGTTGCGTATATAGCAGTGCTTTCGTGACACGTCCGCACGGCTCTGCCAGCGGTACATTTCCGCAAGGATTACCTCATGCACAAGTATACTGCCTCATTCCTGGGGCGCGACTGCCCCGGCGTTGTAGCCGCTGTCAGTCGTATTCTTGAAGAAAACGGCTGCAATATAGAAGAAGTGACCCAGACCATACTTTCCGGAGAGTTTGCCGCCATATTTGTGGTGGCGGCCCCTGACGGGACAGATGCCGAGAGTCTGCGCCAGAACCTCAGCGCCAGCCTGGCCGAAGCCAAGGTAGACCTGTCGGTGCTGGTGCGCCCCGCCATCAAGGGGCAGTGGGGGCAGAACCTGCACTGCGAACCCTTTGTGGTCACTGCCGACGGCCCGGACAAACCCGGTCTTATCGCGGCCATGAGCCGCGTGTTCGCCCGTCATGACGTGAACATTGAAAGCCTCAAGGCCATTCTGGGCGAAGGTGGAGCCAACCGCGCCCTGTTTGTTTTTGAGGTCATGGTTCCCGATTCCGTGGACCTCGGCCGTCTGCGCCGCGAACTTTCCTGTGAGGGACAGAGCCGCGATTTGCGCGTGAGCGTGCAGCACCGGGACATTTTCGAGGCCGTTCACCGCGTCAATTCCTTCTAGAGCAGATTACCTTTGAGAATGTGCATTCTCAAAGGTAAAGATACGCGCGCTTCGGCGCTTAACCGCGCAAGTAAATTGCGCTTACACCTTTGCGGCGGACGTCTGCTCACGCAGTCGCCAGAGCAATTTCAAGCGGCAGCCGTCAGGCGACGAAGAAGCCTTACGGCTGGCGACAGCATCGTTAGTGAAATTGCTCTAGAGAAGGCTGAACTGCGGACAGGCCGGGCCTGGGCGTCAGGGCCGGTATCAGGCCGACGTCAGGGTCATGTCCCTGCGGGCCAAGGCCCATGCGCGAGCCCGCGCAGGAACCGTTGTTCAAGAATCATTGCCAGACACGTCTGCAACCATACAGGATTACAGCCATGCTTTCCGAACGCGAAGTCACAAGCACTCTGAACATGCTCCGCAACGAGCATCTTGACGTGCGCACCGTCACCCTGGGCGTGAGCCTGTTTGATTGCGTGAGCCATGATCTGGATCTCTTCACCGCCAACGTGCGGGCCAAACTGCGCCGCTACGCCTCACAGCTTGTGGCCGTCTGCGACGAAGTGGGCGACAAGTACGGCATCCCCGTGGTGAACAAGCGCATCAGCGTCAGCCCCATCGCCGTGGTGGGCGCGCCCTTTGGCCCTGACGGCAT
Source organism: Desulfovibrio simplex (assembly GCF_055387835.1). Classification (NCBI taxonomy): domain Bacteria; kingdom Pseudomonadati; phylum Thermodesulfobacteriota; class Desulfovibrionia; order Desulfovibrionales; family Desulfovibrionaceae; genus Desulfovibrio; species Desulfovibrio simplex. Next base: position 2,304,532 of record NZ_AP042377.1, on the reverse strand, counting down.
GGTGCGCGTGTGCAAGGCTCTGGACGAAGCCGCCAAGGAGGCGGGCGTGGATTTTTTGGGCGGGTTCACCGCCCTGGTGGAAAAAGGCTTTGCCAAGGGCGACCGCGCCCTTATTGAAGCCCTGCCCGAAGCCCTTTCGCAGACGGACCGCATCTGCTCGTCCATCAACGTGGCTTCCTCGCGCAGCGGCATCAATATGGACGCCGTGGCCCTGATGGGCCGGCAGATCCTCAAGGTGGCCGAAGCCACGGCGGATCGCGGCGGCATTGGCTGCGCCAAGCTTGTGGTGTTTGCCAACATTCCGCAGGACGTGCCCTTTATGGCTGGCGCGTATCTTGGCGTTGGGGAGCCCGATGTGGTCATCAATGTGGGCGTTTCGGGCCCCGGCGTGGTGAAAAAGGCTCTGGACCGCGCCCGCGAGGCGGGCCATAACGGCAAGGGCGGTCCCCTCACCCTGCTGGACATGGCCGAAGTCATCAAGCGCACTGCCTATAAGGTGACGCGCGTGGGCGAAATGATCGGAACCGAAGTGGCCACCCGTCTGGGCATCCCCTTTGGCGTGGCTGACCTTTCCCTTGCGCCCACACCGGCTGTGGGCGATTCTGTGGGCGAGATATTTCAGAGCCTCGGGCTTTCCAGCATAGGCGCGCCCGGCACCACCGCCGTGCTCGCCATGCTCAACGACGCGGTGAAAAAGGGCGGGGCTTTTGCCTCATCCTCGGTGGGCGGGCTTTCCGGCGCGTTCATTCCCGTGTCTGAAGACTCAAGCATCGAGGCGGCGGCCACCGCGGGCATACTCAGCCTTGAAAAGCTTGAGGCCATGACCAGCGTGTGCTCCGTGGGGCTGGATATGATAGCCATCCCCGGCGACACCCCGGCGGCCACCATTTCGGGCATTATCGCCGATGAAATGGCCATCGGCATGATCAACCACAAGACCACGGCCGTGCGCCTTATCCCCGTGCCCGGCAAAGGCGTTGGCGACGAGGTTTCTTTTGGCGGGCTGCTAGGCAAGGCCGCCATCATGCCCGTGCCCGGCGGCAATGCCGAGGATTTCATTTCTCTGGGTGGCCGCATTCCAGCCCCCATCCACAGCCTGAAAAACTGATTCTCCGGCCGTGCATGGCACGGCTGCCACATAATCGATGATAGCAGAACATCCCGCGCAAGCGGGATGTTCTGTTTTTTGCGCGGCAACAAGAACCGTCCAGCCCGGTTGGAGCGTTTTACCCTTGGGATGCGGCGATGTCTGAGAGACGCTGCCACTGGACCCCCAGTTCAGAGCAGGAACCTTGTTGTAATAACCCAAACGGCAATAAGGATTTTAAGAGGGGCGTGGGGGAGGAGACCCTTTTGCAAAAGGGTCCCTCACCCACAAAGCATTGCAACGTGACATTGCCATACCGCATTAGAGCAGATTAATTTTGAAATGTGAATCATTTCAAAGTTTTCATTCAGCCAAAAAATGCGATTTGCGGTAGCCGTTAGCGGGTCTTTACCGCTTACGGATAGCGACAGCCATCAGTAAGCTGTCCGCTCAATTAACCAATGCTGTCTTTATCCGTAGCTTCCTTCGTCGCAACGGCTAAAGCTCGGCGGAATCCACGCCACGTTATGGCGTGCTGCACTTTCGTGCAGAGTCAGGGCATTTACACTTTTTCAAAGTTAAAATGCTCTAAAAACACCCGTACGCCCATATTTGACGGAAAATTCGGCAGCGCGAGGGGGGTTTGACCATTTATCAAATATTTGTCATGGATTTATCGTTAGAGCATTTTTATGGTGAAATGCTCGGGATGTAGCGCCCGCAGGCCCGCTGCGCAGCCGTATGCTCGGGTCGCCTGCACGGTTGCGAGCCAAAACAGACATCTGCAAACTTCGCGAGGCGCTTTTCACTAACAATTCTGCATTTCAGGAACCGGCAAAGCCCAATGTGTGCGAGCTTTCATGCCGGCAAAGCAGCGATAAAGGAGTTTTTCATGCTGAAAACGACAATCCTGGCGGCGGCACTTATGGTCTTGTTCGCAGCGGGCTGCACCTCTTCGCCCGAGTGCGATTCCAGCGCAGGCAAGGACTATGTCAAAAAGGCCATGCATGCCTATGCCCGCGAAGTGGGCGTGAAGGATGCGGGCATTGATATTGAAGGCTTCAAGACCCTGAGCGCCACCAAGGATTCCTGCCGATGCCTGGCAACCACCAGTATGGTCGACAAGAGCGCGGACAGCGACCCGCGCCTACGGTATACCGTTGAATTTGAGCTGCCGGTCAAGGCGGACAGTCGCCATTATATTGAAATGGTCAACTAGAGCAGATTAACTTTGAAATGCTTCACATTTCAAAGTTTTCATTCAGCCGAAAAATGCGATTTGCGGCAGCCGTTAGCGGGTCTTTGCGGCTTACGGATAACCAATGCTGTCTTCAAGCGTAGTTTCGCGGCAGTCGTTGGCGAGTCTGCGAGCCTTACGAATGGCGACAGCGACTGTATGGAGTGAACTGTGTAGTTACTCTGGCTGTCTTTATCCGTAGCTTCCTGCGTTGCAACGGCTGAAGCCTTCGCCGCAACGGCTGAAGCTCGGCTGAATCCACGCCATGTTGCATCGCGCCGCACCGGCGTGCAGCGTTAGAGCATTTTCACTTTGAAATTGCTCTGGCGACTGCGTGAGCAGGCGCCCGCAGCGAAGGCGTAAGCGCAATTTATTTGCGCTGTTAAGCGCCGAAGTATGCGTGTCTTAAACTTTGAGAATGTCCATTCTCAAAGTTAATCTGGTCTAGCATGTAACCTTTTTCAAAGGTAACATAATCTAAAAAGAAGATTTTTTGGACGATTGCCGCAGGGCCGCCGCTCCCGCCTTGGCCACTGTGGTGTCTTCCGCAACGCTGCCGCCGCTTACGCCGATGGCCCCAACGACGACGCCGCCGCGCACCAGCAATTCCCCGCCGCCAAAGATGGCGAGTCCGTTATTGGTCACCTCGATGCCGAAAAGTTCTTTGCCGGGCTGCGCGGCAGCGCCCAGTTCGGCCGTGGGCATGTTGAAATAGCGGGCCGTCCTGGCCTTCTTTTGAGCGATATCTATGCTGCCAAGAAAGGCTCCGTCTTCGCGGGCGAAAATTTTAAGGTTTCCCCCCGCGTCCACCACGGCAATGTTCATTGGAACGGCAACTTCCTTTGCCTTGGACAGCGCCGCTTTGAGAATGTCCTGCGCCTCTTCCAGGGTAAGGTCGCCGGGCAGATGGGTTTTGACGGACGCAGCCTGGGCAGCGCTCAACCCCAGGGTAAGCACAAGAGCAAGAGTGAAAATCAACGTACGCATGTGTGGCTCCTTGATGGTAGAGGTTGCGACCGCAATGGCGGCCAGTTTATAATAAGTATATAGTGCCGCTAATAAACGGACAAGAGTCGCATATGTTGGATTTTTGTTTGTACCCTATATAAGGATAACAATGGGCATGACATGCCCGCCCCGGAGCATGCCTCAGACTCTGTCCGGGCCAAAAAAGGAGAAAATATGATCAAAAATATGATGAAGATAGCGTGCATGTGCGCTTGTGCAGTTGTGGTTTCCGCCTTTGCCGTATCGGCACGCGCTGAAGGTATTTGCACTAAAAAAATAGCCGAGCTTGAGCGCCAGCTGAGTATCGCCAAGCAGCACAAGAACACGGGCCGGGCGGCCGGACTTGAGCGCGCCCTGGAAAACGTGCGCACGTGGTGCACGGATGACGGCGAACTGGCCGAAGCCAAAATCAAGGTGCTTGAGAAGCAGGAAAAAGTAGCGGAGCGTCAGGCAGATCTGGACAAGTCCGTTGCCCAGGGCGATGCGCGCAAAAAGATCGAAAAACGGCAGCAGAAATTGCGTGAAGCGCAAGATGAACTGAAAGAAGCCGAAAAGGTTCGTGACACGATGCAGCAGGACGCCAAGAAATAAGTTTCTTACACCCATACCGCAAAGGCCCGTGCACTGTGCACGGGCCTTTGTGTTTATAAGGAAACGCTGATTTATTCCGTTTGGCGGCGTTGCTTCACTTTTTTTGAAACAGTCGAGGACGGAAGGGTCCACTCCTGCTTCAAAAAAAGATCGCGCCTTGCCAAACGAAACAACTGCGCGTTTCCAAGAGGCTCTTTAATCAGTGTTTTCTTAAATTGCCCCGGGTTCGGACGGGGGGTGGCCCTTGCCGCCATCCCGGGCTACGGCTGACGTAGTGTCTGGCGCGCGGGCGGAGCAGACAAAGCCTGGAACAGATACATTTTGAAATGGTGTGATGGCTGGAAGGCTCTGTTTTTGGTCTCCGCCACTAGAGACCAGAAAACTCGTTGTATTACAGTAAAATATAATAAGAGTTTTAGGGGGTGGGGGTGTGGGGGAGGAGACCCTTTTGCAAAAGGGTCCCTCCCCCACAAAGCATTTCAAGGGGCAATGGCCTACCGCATGAATGGAGCCAGAAAATACTGCCACACAAGGGTAAGCAGCAACAGGCTCAGCGAAACCATAAGAAAGCGGCGCACGGCGGCGGAGCCCACCCGGATGGCCAGGCGGCTGCCAAGCCAGTTGCCAAGGCAGCAGGACGCAGCCATGGGCAGGGCCAGGCTCCAGACAACCACGCCGTTGATCATGAAGACCATGAGTCCGGCGAAATTGGACGCGAGGTTGAGCACCTTGGACGTGGCCGATGCTTCCATAAGGCCCATGCGCAGAATCCAGTGGAAGGCCAGTATCAGAAAGCTGCCCGTGCCGGGGCCGAAAAATCCGTCATACGCGCCGATGAGCAGGCAGACCATGGGCGTGAGCAGCCACAGGCGCGGGCCGTGCAGGGTCACTTCGTCCAGGCCGCCCGTCCGCTCCTTGCGCGGCATGAGGGTGGCGCACATGCCCACGGGCAAAAGCCCCACCAAGATTTTACCCAACAGTGCCGGTTCCACATGCAGCGCCAGGCGCGCGCCCGCCCAGGAGCCTAAAAGAGAGAAGGCCAGCCCGGCCAGGGCCACGCGCCAGAGCACAAGGCGGCTGCGCGCAAAATTGCCCAAAGCCACGCAGGTGCCAAGGCAGGCGCTGAACTTGTTGGCTCCCAGGGCCATGTGCGGCGGTACCCCCGTCAGCAGCAGCGCGGGCATGGTGACAAGCCCGCCCCCTCCGGCGATGGCGTCGATAAAGCCTCCGGCAAAGGCGGCAGCAATGCCGGCCAGCAGGGCTACAAGACCGAATTCCATGCTACCACTCCTTGAAAATCACCCACGCGGCCAGCACAATAAGCCCAAAGCCCACCGCGTGGTTCCAGCGCATGGGTTCATGCAGCCACAGGGTGGAAAAAACCATAAAAACGGTCAGGGAAATGACCTCTTGAATGGTTTTCAGTTCCGCTGCCGAAAAGTGCCCGTAGCCGATGCGGTTGGCGGGAACCTGCAGCAGGTATTCGAAAAAAGCCAGCCCCCAGCTGACCAGAATCACTACGGGCAGGGCCGCGCCCTTGTAGCGCAGATGCCCGTACCAGGCAAAGGTCATGAAAACGTTGGAAAAAAGCAGAAGGCCTACGGTGGCCACAGGAACGGGTACGTTCATAGTGCTTCGCATACCGGGTTACGCCGGGCAGTAGGGAATAGTGAACCCGCGCCAAAGGGCGGGCAAGGATGAGGCATATATGCAGGACTCTTTGGAGTCAAGAAGCGCCCACAGGGAGCCTGCCTGCCCGGAACGGTTCGGCGCGGAACGTCGGGCCGGTCGTGCCCTTGGCCGGCTGCCCGCTGTACCGCGCAAAGGCCGCAAAAACGTTGGGCGGGCAGAACCCTGTGCCGCCTGCCGCCTGTCATCCCGACGCCCGTACGTCCGTTATAACAGCATACCCGGCGCGAGCCCATGGTGAAACGCTCAGGCGGCTGCCGGAGCAGCCGCCTGTGGTGGAAGCGCAAGCGCGGTGTCAGTCCTTACCGCCGGAATCTGCGGTGGAGACGGCGTTGCTGTGAATTTGCGCGGCCAAAGGACGTAACTGGCGTGCTCTGCCTTTGAGGCTTGCCTTGGCGTTTGGCCTTTGATCTGGCTTTCGTGTTTGCTCTTCGTGCCTTGCCTTCGGGTTTGGCCGTCGATTCTGTGTTTCGTGGTCAGTCTTCGCGTATGGCCATGATGCCGCCTGTTTTCAAAGGCAATCCGCTGTTTTTAATGGTCGCGCAGCATCTTGACCGCGCAGAACTTGCCGCACATGGCGCACACTTCTTCAGACTTGTGAGCCTCACGGCGTTTTTCGAGCATCTTGGGGTCAAGGGCGGCCCTGGACATGCCGTCCCAGTCCAGAGCCTTGCGGGCTGCGTTCATGGCAGCCTCGCGCGCCACGGCATGGGGACGGCCCAGAGCGGTTTCGCCCACCTGGGCCGCCACCCGCGAGGCCATGACGCCCGCGCGCACATCGTCTTCATCCGGCAGGGTGAGGTGTTCGGCAGGGGTGAGGTAGCAGAGAAAATCCACACCGGCTTCCACGCCAAGGGCGCCGCCGATGGCTCCGGCTATATGGTCGTAGCCGGGCGCGCTGTCGCAGCACAGGGGGCCAAGCACGTAGAGGGGCGCATTGTTGGTCAGGCGCTTGATGCCCTGAATCTGGGTACGCACCTGATTAAGCGGCACATGGCCGGGGCCTTCGATCATGCACTGTACGCCGCGCTCAAGCGCGTACTTGGCGAGACGCCCAAGATTGATGACTTCTTCCCACTGCGCGGCGTCCCCGGCATCCACGCCAGCGCCGGGGCGCAGGCCGTCCCCCAGGGACAGGGTGACGTTGTAGGGGCGGCAGATGTCGAGCAGGCGGTCAAAATATTCAAGCAGGGGGTTTTCGCGGCCGTTTTCAAGCATCCAGCGCGCCAGCATGGAGCCGCCGCGCGAGACTATGCCCAGAACCCGGTTGTTCTTGACGGCCAATTCGGCGCCACGGCGGGAAAGGCCGCAGTGTACGGTCACAAAGTCCACGCCCTGCGCGGCCTGCTTGGCTATTTCGTCAAAAAGGTCGTCGGGCCGCATGCTGGTGATCTCGCGGTCGGCGTCAAGTATCTGCTGGCCTACGGCGTAGAGCGGCACAGTACCCAGAGGACGGGGGCAGGCAGCCAGCATGCCCTGGCGCAGGGCGTCCAGATCCCCGGCGATGGAAAGATCCATGACCGTGTCCGCGCCCGCGTCCAGCGCGGCGTGGATTTTGCGTTCTTCTGTGTTGGGGCAGTTGTTCAGGGGGGATGTGCCGATGTTGGCGTTGACCTTGACCCTGGCAGGCTGGCCCACGAGAATGGGCTTGAGCCCGACATGGGCGGGATTGCCAAGCAGAACCATGGTTCCGGCTTCAAGGGCGGCGATGACTGCCTCGGGGGTCAGCCCCTCTTCGGCGGCCAGGGCGGCAAGATGCGTGTCCAGAAGGCCGCGCAGAGCGGCGTTCTGGGAACAAAGTGTGGTAGACATGTGTGCCTCGCGGGTTGCGACGCAGGGCGCAAAAAAAACCACAAGCAGCGGTAGAGCTCGTGGCTGCGGCTTCCCTCCGGCAGTGCGAACTGCGTCAGGTTCATAGGGTCTGGGTTTTCCCACTCTCAGCCGTGTAACTATCGTCAGCACGGTTCCCCTAGCTCATGTAAAAGCATACGCGTAGCTCCGCCATCTGTAAAGAGCGCTTGCGTGCGTATTCCATGCGCCGCTGTGCGCGATGCGCCGCTGCAGGCGTGCAGGGAGGAAAATGTCGGTGGAAAATGTCAGCGCACCATGCTTACATTGCGCAGGATTTACGGCACTGCCGGCAATGCGGCGGGGCTTCGCGCGGCAGGCAGATTGCCGGCGGGCGTCATCTGCCTTGCAATCCCGTCACGCCTGGCTTACATGGGGAGAATGCAGTGGAACCGATTTTTCAGTCCCCTCACCTGGCCCGTTTTTTCTTTCCTGGCGGTTATTGCCGTCGGGGCTGCATTGTTGCACACGCCTGCGAGCTGGCAGAAGGGGCACAGCCTCAGTCTGATAGACGCGGCCTTTCTTTCCACCTCCGCCGTGTGTGTTACTGGACTTACGCCTGTGGACATCAGCGCCGTACTCAGCCCCTTTGGCGAGGCCGTGCTGCTTTTGCTCGTGCAACTGGGCGGTCTCGGCATCATGACCTATACAAGCATTATTTTTCTGCTCTGGCGCAACCATGTGCCCTTCACCAGCCGTGAAGCCGTGAGCCAGGCATTGCTTGGGGATGATTTTAATCTCAGGTCCTTTCTTGTGCAGGTGCTGGCCCTTGTCTTCAGCATTGAGGCGGTAACGGCCCTGCTGCTGTACTGGCATGATCCCGTGTTTTTTTATCCGTTCAGCGCGGTTTTTCACGCTGTGTCGGCCTTTTGTAATGCGGGCTTTTCACTCAGTTCCAACAGCCTCATGAATTTTCGTGAGGATGTGGTGGTAAACAGTATTATCACGGCCAGCGTTTTTTTGGGCAGCATTGGCTTTGGCGTGTTGCGCGAGGCGCTCGGCATCATCTCCGGAGGGCGGATCGGCCTGCCGGTGCGTCAGTTCAGCCGGTTCAGCCGCCTGGTGCTGAAAACCAGCATCTTTCTCATTGTTGTGGGCGCGGCCATGGGCTTTGCCATTGAATTCTGGCGAGTGGGCAACGAGCACGCCCTTGGCGACGGTTTCGATCTGGCCCTGACGGCCCTGTTTCAGACGGCGGTGGCGCGCACGGCTGGTTTCAACACCGTCAACATGGCCAGCCTCAGCGAGGCCAGCCTGCTGGTGATCATGGCCCTCATGTTTGTGGGCGGCGGGCCAGGTTCGTGCGCTGGCGGCATCAAGGTGGTGACGTTCAGGGTGCTGGTGGGCTATATTGCAACGCAGTTTCGTGGCGACAGGCAGATAGTGCTGGAAGGCAGGGGCGTGCCGGAGGAAAACGTCGCCCGCGCCCTGACGTTGTTTTTTTTCTACTCAATGCTGGTAGGGATCTCCACCTTTCTGCTCAGCATCACGGAATACGGGATACTGCACGGAACAACGACTGAAGGGCCGTCTTTTTTGCGTATTCTGTTTGAAGAAGTGTCCGCCCTCGGCACTGTGGGGCTTTCCCTGAATCTCACGCCAGAACTGAGCGCGGAGGGCAAGGGCATTATCATCGTCAACATGTTTGCCGGGCGCGTGGGCCTGCTGAGCCTGCTCATGGCCGTGCAGAGCCTTCAGCCGCGCAAGGCCTATACCGTGGCGGAAACCCAGCTGCCCATCGGTTAGACCGGGATGCGGCCCGCGCTCGACTGACGCACGACCTCAGGCACGGCCGGCGCGCTGCACGAATCGCTTCTGCCTGTGCGGCAAGGTGCGCGGGGGGGTGCGGGCGAGACGTATTGCCGCGCCGGGTCGGCCTGAACGGGCTTTGTGCCGGGGTTTGCGGCCCCAAAAAAATTTTGCGCCGCTTTGAGCGGCACTCCTGTAACAGACGTCCTGGCATGGACAGGAAGCCGTGCCGGGCACAAAGGCGTTTCCGCCAGCAGCGGAGCGTTATTGCGAGAGATATATGGCGGAAAAGAAACTTGAAATCGGTGTTATCGGCCTGGGCAAGTTCGGGCTGCGCATGGCCACCACTTTGGTTTCTCTGGGGCATACGGTGGTTGGCATAGACATGTCCGACGCGCAGGTGCAGCGGGCCGAAGATGCGTTGAATTCCGTGTACAAGGCTGACGCCACAAACATAGCTGTGCTGCGTTCGCTGCATGTGCAGGACCTGGACTGGGTGGTCATCAGCGTGGGCCAGAGCGTGGAACAATCGCTGAGCATCACCCTGAACGTGCAGGAACTGGGCGGCCCCAAGATATGGGTCAAGGCCTCCAACGAGGAACACCGCAAGATATTGCAGCGCCTGCGCGTTAACCGCGCCCTTGTGCCAGAAATGGAGGCCGCCGTCATGGCCGCCCATCAGCTTACCTATCCCGGCATGCTGGACCTTATCCCCAAGTATGGCGGCATAGCCATTCAGGAGCTGAAGGTGGACGAATGGCATGGCAAAACCTTGATTGACCTCAATCTGATGCAGCGGTTTAACGTCATGGTGCTGGGCATACGCCCTGTGGGCGAACACTCTTTCAACTTTGTGCCCCCGGCCATGACGGTGCTGCAAAAGGGGGATACCATCGTGCTGGCGGGAAGAGCCAACTCTATGGGCGACCTGAAACCCTAGAGCAGATTAACTTTGACAATATACATTTTCAAAGTTTGAGGCACGCTCACTTCGGCGTTTAACAGCGCAAATAAATAGCGGTGCTGTCTTCGCGGCAGCCGTTGCTTTAGCCGTTGTGACGCAGGAAGCTACGGATAAAGACGGCAATGAGTTACGCAAAAATCTTACTCAAAGAGTCGCTGTCGTTATCCGTAAGCCGCTGACGCTGCAACGGCTAACGCGCCCGCAGGGCTTACGGATGGCGACAGCGATTGTAAGGGACAAACCGTGTCGTTACGCATGCTGTCTTCAAGCGTAGTTTCCTGCGTCACAACGCTTGAAGCATCCGTAGCGATGCTGTCCTGCCCCGTAAGACGGTTCCGTCAACGGTTCAGGCAATCCCTGCGGGCAACGGCTGAAGCTGCGCTTACGCCTCCGTGGCGGGCGTCTGCTCCCGCATCCGCCAGAGCAATGTAACTTTTAAATTGCTCTGACGACACTGCCCAGGGCATATTACCGCTGGAATGCTTTACAGTTCAGTTTGCCATTCAGCCGAAAACTGCGATTTGCGGCAGAATCAAGGCCACGTTCATATCCGCAGCGGCATTCTGGTCTGGCGGACGTGTGGGGATCAGCCTTCTTCGTTTTCAGCCGGATCCTGTCCGCCTTCGCCGGGCAGCGCCCACCAGGGCAGGTCGCGCCATGCGTTATTGAGGGCTTTTTCCTGCTCCGGCCAGCGGGGCGAGTATCGGGCAAGCTCGACCCTGTAGGCCGGGGAATGGTCCATATGGCGCAGGTGGCACAACTCGTGCCAGCAAAGGTGCTCCAGAAGGGGCAGGGGAAGAAGCGCCGCCCGCCAGTTGAGGCTGATGCGCCCGACCGGCTGCCCCTGCTGCTCCGCGGGCCTGCACTCCTGATTGGCGGTCATAAGGCCGACCTGCCTGCCGCCATTGTTTTCAGTTTTGGTGGCGAACAGGCTGAAGAGCTTTGCCGCCAGTCTTCCGGCCCTGCCCTGCGTGGGGAGGGAGCCGTCGCGCACTGTGCCGTCCTGTGCCCCTTGCCTGTCTTTATCCTGCGGCCGGTTCCTGCCGCTGGCCGCAACCTTGGGCCTGCGCGTACGGGCGCAACTGCCCCAGCGCGAGCGTTGATCCCGCACGCTGATTTTTTCAAGCGCAAAGCCTGCCTGCCGCGCAAGACTGTTCAGATATGCCGGAAGCAGGACATCAGCCATATGGCGGCACCATTGGCGCAGGGCCTTGACGCACAAACCGGCGTCTTCAACAGCGCCGAACAGGCGCAGGCAGCCGGGGCTTTGCACCAGCAGCAGCCTTTGCGAACCCTGCCGCACCAGCAGGGAAAAATGGTTTTCGTGATGCCGTGCCGCCACCAGCCTGCCCGCCGCCATATCGCCCTCAGTCCGCACCGCAAACGTCAGCCCGGCCAGAGGCAGTTCAATATTTGAAGGCAGTTGCTGCCGCGGGGCAGTGGCCCTGCGCTTTTTCCATGCGCGTTCAAGCCATGGCAAAAACTGGGGGAGGGTTTGTTCAAGCAGCGATACGGACATGCCTTCAGGCGTGGTGATGGTCAGATGCCCGTAAGGGCTGAGGGAAAGGCGCGTGCGTCTGGCACGTGAAGAGACTCTTACCCTGGCTGTAAGATTGGTGCCATCGGCAAGGCGCAGGTGGACGCAGGCGGGCAGAGGCGCGCCCTCAGAGCGGAAGCGCCGTGAAGGCGATTTTTTTTCAGCCATGCGAGAAGGCTGCCACAGGTGGGCGCGCCTGTAAAGAATGGCGTCACCAGGTCTCTGTGGGCAAATTTTGCCCGCTATCAGAGCATGTTCACTTTGAAATTGCTCCGGCGACTGCGTGAGCAGCCGCCGGCATCGAAGGCGTAAGCGCAGCTTCAGCCGTTGCCCGCAGGGCTTACGGATGCTTAAAGCGTTGTGACGCAGGAAACTACGCTTGAAGACAGCATGCGTAACGACACGGTTTGTCCCTTACAATCGCTGTCGCCATCCGTAAGCCCTGCGGGCAACGGCTGCCGCGAAGACAGCACCGCTATTTATTTGCGCTGTTAAGCGCCGAAGCGGGCGTGCCGTAAACTTTGAGAACGCCCATTCTCAAAGTAATCTGTTCCAGGGTGGCATGTCTTTTGCTGCTTCGGAGGGGAGCGGGGTGAGGAGCAATACTTTCCCGGTGCCCGGCACTGAAGGAGTAATTATGAGCGTGTCCAGCACAAGCGCATATGGCGTCAGTGGTCTTTCTGGCGTGGACGAATTATGGGGAGTCAGCAGCGGCAGCGCCAAAAGCGCCAGCAGCGCCGCATCAGGGAGCAATTCCGGCGATACGGTCAGCATCTCCGATACAGCCAGAGCGCTTTTGGCCGAAAAACTGGGCCGGTATACCACCTCGGCCTCTGACGACGGCAAGCAGGCCGGAACGGCCGGCTCTCCCGGAGTCTCCGTTGAAGGGCTTACCGGCGGCGAGGCGGAGGAGCCCGCCCAGGGGACGGGCGGCGCTGACGGAGCCTCCGGAATTGGAGGCGGTTCCGGCGGAACAAATACCGTTGAGAGCGTCAAGAAGCAGATTGAATCTCTTAAAAGTCAGTTGACCAGTCTTGCCGGTCAGGTGACCGGCGGCGTGATGGACGCCGGAATCAATAGTAAAATTAACGCCCTCCAGGCACAGATAGCGGCTCTGGAAGCCCAGCTTGAAGCAGCGCAGCAGTCTGCATAAATACTTGACAGTAACTGCTCTCATTTCTTATAGTCGATTTTGGGGATGGCAATGGCTGTCCCCTTTTATTTCGATACAGCGCACATACCTTAAATGCATGCTTGGCATGTTCAAGGAGAGGTTTATGAAATCATTGAAGGGCAGCCAGACTGAAAAGAACATTCTTACCGCTTTTGCCGGTGAATCCCAGGCCCGCAACCGCTATGACTTCTTTTCCGGTGTGGCCAAAAAAGACGGTTACGTGCTTGTGGAAGAAATTTTTATTGAAACCGCGGCCCAGGAAAAGGAACATGCCAAACGGCTGTTCAAGTTTCTTGAAGGCGGCGAAGTCGAAATTCAGGCAGCCTACCCCGCTGGCGTCATCGCCGGCAGCGAAGCCAACCTGCTTGCCGCCGCCCATGGCGAAAATTATGAGCATACCGAAATGTATCCTTCAATGGCAGCCACTGCCGAAAAAGAAGGTTTTTCTGAAGTGGCCTTTGCCATGCGCCATATCGCCGTGGCCGAAGCCTATCACGAAAAGCGCTTTCTGAAGCTGGCCAGCGACATCAAGGAAGGACGCATGTTCATGCGTTCCAAGCCCACGGTGTGGCGCTGCCTTAACTGCGGCTGTCTTGTGGACGGGGACCATGCGCCCGAAATGTGCCCCGCATGTGCGCACCCCAAGGCGTACTTTGCAGAACTGAACTACACCTTCTAGGACAATTTACCTTAAAGTTGCTCTGCGGCTGCATGGCCAGCCGTCAGGCGTGAGGGCTAAGCGCGGTTTATCCGCGCTGCCCTTCGCCATAACGGGTAAACCGCATATTGTGATGCGTTGCGAATGAACATTCGCAACAGTGACGGCTCCGAGCCGCATTGACTCAGAGAACGCCTGCTCTCAGACTTTTCTTCCTGTACGTCGTTTACGCGCGAGCGGTGGTGGTGTCGCCTTTTTGCCAAGGTTGGTGATGCCTACGCCGTCCAGTTCCTTGTCGCGCAGCGCTTGCAACATGCTTTGCATGTCGATGTAGGGCACCAGCGTCAAGCTCAGCTTGTGTTCGCGCATAAAGGCTTCAAGAGAGGGGACGTTTCTGGTGTTGGCCACAACGCCCACGCGCATGCCGTCCAAAGCGGCATAGTCCTCGAACGTGTAGCGCTCGTCGTCGTCCCTGACGCTGATGGTCATGAAGGTGTTGGCAAGAGGCAGGTTGGGAAAGAGCATTCTTTCTGCGCGTTCGGGTGAATAAATGGCGCAGGGTAAAAGGTCTATCTGGTCGCGCTCAAGCATTTCCAGGCTGCGGGTCCAGTTGCCGCAGTCCACAACTTTGTAGCGCATACCAGTGTTTTTGGAAATTTCTTGCAGAAACTCAAAGATGAGCCCCTGATACTGGCCGCTACGGGCACGAAACATGTAGTCGCCGAATTCGAAAAAGCCCACGCGCACAGCTTCTTCCTGCGCGTGGGCGCGCGGGCAGACGCTCGGCAAGAGCAGAATTGAGAGAACCAGCAAAAGGATCCTGAACTGAAACATCTTCATGCGCGCTTTCCTCAGGTTTCGCAGATCATAGGGAAGCGTTTGTTCGATGCTACAGAAGCATACCACCCGCACAGTGGGTTTTGAGCAAGTCGGGGAGCCGCCCTGCGTATAGCATAGTCTATGTTTTCTGGGGGCGCCAGCGATCCGGGCTACAATTACGTAAATCACGTCACCCTGGCCCAACATTCGCTGCTTGGAGACAAAAGAGACGAAAACTTGGCCCGCAGTGATGGATTGGTGACAAATGATGGATTACTCTACATTTATTGGATTATTGAAGCAAGTATCAATTGGCCATTACGAGCAATTTGTGCAAGGGCCGAGAGAAACGACAAAAATTTTCATACAACATGCTAATAATAAAAGATAAATTTGTTTAGCGATGTGGGTGCTAGTTGCTAATAGATAATGCTGTCGCTTCTTGTTTTGAGATGCCGAAAGCCACTGGAAAGAAAGAGAAATGTTTAACACAATTTTTATGCGTCAATATGTAATTATCAATTTGGCCATACATATGGCGTGTTAAAGTTGATACTGATTATTTATATTCCAATTTTTAGTTTCCATAATCACAACTACAAATTGTTTAATAATATTGTGTGACTTATAATTGTTTTATTGGCTATTCATAGTGTATATTAATGTTGCAAATATATGATGTATATTTGTGTTGCATCATATGTGCATTGGATGTCTTTTTATTTAAAAACCTATTCTTGGTGAGGCGTGTAAATATTTGCTGAAGCAAAATGACAGGAATATTGGAGGTATGAATATACGTAAAAAAGAATTGTGCGGCGCTTACCGCTCAAAAAAGAAAACGGAAAAAAGGAAAGTAAACTATAGTTCTCAATTTATGAGTACTATAGCACATGTTCATCGGCAGAATTTGGTGTAATTAATACTCATGAAAGTATATCCATACCTTTCGAGCGCCATAGCCAGGGTGATCGAGGCCTTGCGGGCGGAGCGCGGCATGACCAAGTCGTCTCTGGCTGACTTTGCCTGCCTTGAGAGACGCTATTTGCGTGACATTGAACGGGAGTTGAAAAAGCCGACAGTCAATGCCATTTATTCCATTTGTGAGGCCTTGCGAGTGCATCCGGAGGATTTTTTCAGGCGTGTTACCGAAGAGATTGAAAAAAAGAAAAACAGTGAGCGCCGTGCCGCCTCAATCAGTAAGGCCATGGCAGTCAAGGCCCAGAGCGACGAAGAAAAGGTCTGAGCGCTGACGCAGCGGCACTTTGAGATGTGTATGCGGCCGCGTGAGCGGACGCCCGCCTGAAGACGTGACCACTCTCCACTCTTGCCCGCAGGGTTTACAGCAACCGTTGACAAAATGGTTTTGCGGAGGCAGGAGGCCGGCGCTGCGCAGGCTTCAGCCTGTACGCCGCTGCAAACCCCGTACAAAGACAGCAGGTGTGCTCGCACAGCCCGCTTCCTGCGATCTCTGTCGTCAGAGGTATGGCGTGCCCATGGCTTGGCGGGACGCACTGTGATCCGGCAGCGTGACCATGTGTCGTGGCGGGTACGGCCAAATTGCGCGGGCAGATGTTCTCGGTGTTTGAAAAGCCGCTTTGGCGCGTATCAGCGATGGAATTCTTGCGCGTACGCTTTAACGGTATGCACCTTTGCCATTGTCCCGGAAATTTCCGTTGAGCGTACGCGGGATGCGGGCGGCAGCCATGGCCGCCGCCCCCAGGAATGGTTCAGAAACTTACTTGCCCATGCAGGCACGTATGGCCGTGAGCAGCCTGTCAATGGCTTCAGGCCGCGCGCCTTCGCCCATAACGCCCACACGCAGCACCTTGCCAGCCAGGGCGCCCAGGCCGCCAGCCACTTCAATCCTATGCTTTTCGCGCAGGCAGCTCTTCAGCGCGTTGGCGTCCACGCCGGCGGGCGGCACAAAAAGGTTCACCTGCGGGGCCGCGCCTTCCTTGACATAGAGGCTGAAGCCCAGCGCAGCGAGCCCGTCCACCAGGCGCTGGTGCATGGCCTTGTGGCGCGCGAAAGCGGCGTCCAGACCTTCGGTCAACAGGTTGTCCAGGGCCTGGTGCAGTCCGTAGTACATGTTTATGGGCGCGGTGTGGTGATACACGCGCGGGGAGCCTTCCCAGTACTTGCGGATAAGCGACACGTCCAGATACCAGTTGGGTACCTTGGTCTTGCGCCTGGCCATGGCGTCCATGGCGGCCTCGGAGAAAGACGCGGGCGCAAGGCCGGGAGGAACGGAAAGGCATTTTTGCGAACCGCTGTAAAAGGCGTCGACTCCCCAGTTGTCCACCTGCACGTCCACGCCGCCAAGCCCGGCCACACTGTCCACCAGATAGAGGGTGTCGCTGCCCTTGACCAGTTCGCCCAACTCGGCCACAGGGTTGTTCACGCCCGTGGAGGTTTCGGCATGCACCACGGCCAGAATCTTGTAGTGTTTTTTCGCCAGCTGCGCCTTGACGTCCTGCACCTTGACGGGCGTGCCCCAGGGGCTTTCCACCATGTCCACTTCTGCTCCAAGCCGCGAGGCCACTTCCACCATGCGGGAGCTGAACACGCCGTTGTTGATCACAAGCACGGCGTCGCCGGGCTCAATCAGGTTGACGAAGCATGTTTCCATACCGGCCGAGCCGGTGCCGGAAATGGGAAAGGTAACGTCGTTGCCGGTTTTGCACACGGCCCGCAACTGCCCCTGAATGGCGTCCATAACCTTGATGCAGTCGGGGTCAAGGTGCCCGAGGGTGGGCAGGCTCATGGCCTGAAGGACGTTGGGGGCAACGGGGCTGGGGCCGGGGGCCATCAGCAGAACATGGTCAAGCGTTCCCAAAACGGTACTCATGGCGATCTCCTGTGGTTGACGAAAGATATTCGTTTCTACGTTCTATACGCTCAATTTCTGCGTACTTGGCCGCAGTACTGCAAGTGACATTAAAAAATTTATTATTCAAAAAAATTTTACGATACTGACGGGCATCTGTCCAGTGGGACGAGGTTCTTTTTACATGCCGCCAAAAAAAATCAGCAGGGCCAAAGCCGTTTCGAAGGCCTTGGAGACGTTGCACCGGGGTTAGCCGTCTTTTCAAAAGTTCGGAATGCTGCTATGGCTTCCCGAATCATTATAAACCTAAGGGCCAGGTATGAAAAAAGACACACAAGAACTGCACCGCGCCTTAAAAAACAGGCATATCCAACTGATTGCCCTTGGCGGAGCCATCGGCACGGGCCTCTTTCTCGGATCTGCTGGCACAATTCAAATGGCCGGTCCTGCCGTCATTCTCAGTTATGCCATCGGTGGATTTATTGCTTTTCTCATAATGCGACAGTTGGGTGAGATGATGGCGCAGGAACCTGTGGCCGGGTCTTTCAGCAACCTTGCCTACAAGTACTGGGGTGAATTTCCCGGGCTGCTCTCCGGCTGGAATTACTGGATACTATACGTGCTGGTGGGCATGTCGGAACTCACTGCCGTGGCCGTGTATGTGCAGTACTGGTTCCCTGGTATCGAGCCGTGGCAGACCACGGCATTTTTCTTTCTTCTCATCAATGGCATAAACCTTGCCCAGGTGGGCGTTTTTGGCGAAATGGAGTTCTGGTTCGCCTCCATCAAGGTTGCGGCCATTGTCGCCATGATTGGCCTTGGCACCTTTCTGCTGGTGTCCGGCAACGCCGGACCCGAGGCCAGCGTCAGCAATCTTTGGGAATACGGCGGCTTTTTTGCCAGGGGCTGGGGCGGCGTTTTCACTTCTCTGGCCGTGGTGAGCTTCTCCTTTGGCGGGCTTGAGCTCGTGGGCATTGCAGCCGCAGAGACATCCAATCCGCAAAAAACCATCCCCAAGGCCGTCAACCAGCTTATCTACCGCATTCTCATTTTCTACATCGGCGCGCTCACCGTGCTGCTGACCCTGCACCCCTGGAACAAGCTTGGCGCTTCAGTGGACAAGAGCCGCTGGGCAGAAGCCATGGTGGCCAGCCCCTTTGTGCAGATTTTTGATCTTATCGGCGTTCCCTCGGCGGCGCATGTGCTCAACTTTGTGGTGCTGACCGCGGCGTTGTCCGTGTACAACAGCTGTGTGTACTGCAACAGCCGCATGCTTTACGGCCTTGCGCTTCAGGGCAACGCGCCCAAGGTTCTGGCCACCGTGAGCGCCAGGGGCGTGCCGGTTCCCGCTCTTATGATATCCTCGGGCGCGACGCTGTTGTGCGTGCTGCTGAACTACTTTATGCCCGCCCAGGCTCTTGGCATGCTTATGGCTCTGGTGGTGGCGGCCCTTGTCATCAACTGGGCGATGATCAGCCTTACGCACATAAAGTTTCGGGCCGCCAAGGTAAAGGCCGGTGAAAAGATCGTGTTCAAAGCCTTCTGGTATCCGCTGTCCAACTATCTCTGCCTGCTTTTCATGGCCGTGGTGCTTGTGGTGCTGACGCAGATCGACATGGCCGGCTCGGTGGAGGCGGTGCCGGTGTGGCTGGTTCTTGTGTGGCTTGGGTACAAGGCGAAGAAAAAATACAATTTGTGATATATCCGCTTTCGTGGGGCCAGTGGCGTCACGAAAGATATGAGTTCGGCCATGTCTTGGCCGCAGAAAGGGAACCGGTTTTGCCGGTTCCCTTTTGTGCTGTCACAAGCTACAGTGCCCTGGCCGGAGTCGGAGTTTGTAATGCGGCCTCAAGGTGTTGTGCCGCAATCGTCCGGCAATTTTTTGTGCTTTATTGCGTACAGCAATGGCAGTTACGCTGGCCGTCTGGTATTGGGGTCGGCAGAAAATTGCAACGCGCTTTGTCATACATGGGCTGGGGCATAACGCTTTTGCCCAGTCCGTTCACGAGGGATCAGGTATTTGCCATCATGCGGGATAAAAGATTTTTTCAGCTCAGCCAGGGCGAATGGGCGCTGGTTGGCGTAACCATGATCTGGGGCACGACGTTTCTTATTATACGCAACGCTCTGGATGTTACCGGCCCCCTGTTTTTTGTGGGACTGCGTTTTGGATCGGCGGCTCTGGCGCTCCTGGTCATTTCCTTGCCCATTCTGCGTGGACTCACGGTGCACGAGCTTTTTGCCGGATCCCTCATAGGGCTTTCGCTGCTGGGCGGCTATGCCCTGCAGTCGTATGGGCTTGTCACCATCTCTGCCAGCAAGTCCGCGTTTATAACGGCTTTTTATGTGCCTGCCGTGCCTGTTTTACAATGGCTGTTCATGCGGCATCGCCCAAGCAACATGGCGTGGCTTGGCGTGGGCTGCGCCCTGGTGGGGCTGATTTTGCTGGCCGGGCCCGACGGCGTTTCGCTGGGTTTCGGCGCTGGCGAGATGCTCACGCTGCTTGGGGCCGTGGCCTGCGCTCTTGAGATTCTGTTCATCAGCTACTTTGCCGGGTCGGTCAACGTACGCAGGGTCACGGTTGTGCAGGTGACGGTTACCTCCATACTGAGTTTCAGCCTCATGCCCGTTGTCGGCGAATCTGTACCGGGATTTTCCTGGCTGCTCGTGTGCAGCGCCTGCGGGCTTGGATTAGCCACAGCCCTCATTCAACTGGTCATGAACTGGGCGCAAAAAAGCATTTCGCCCACGCGCGCCACCCTCATCTATGCCGGGGAACCCGTATGGGCGGCGATTTTCGGGCGCATGGCCGGTGAACGGTTGCCATTCCTGAGTCTTGTGGGCGGGGCGCTTGTGGTGGCTGGCGTGCTCATCAGCAGTGCGCGGCCTCGCGGTAAAACAGAAAGCAAGGTCAAAGCAGGTGACAAGACAGCGTCCTGATTTTTGACGGTTCTGCCCTGCGCCATACACCGGGCATCCCGCGCGAAGACGGGACAACCCTCCAAGAGCCGGAAAGGCCGACGAATTCGCGCTGGCGGTTCTGCATTTTTTTTGGCGCGGGCATGCGAGCTGTGGCCGGATACCTTGTGAGCGCTGACGTGGCTCTTGCGCCGCATGGCCAGCATGGCGCGCCAGACTGGCCCGCCATGCCCGTGTAACGTTTCCGGGCTCTTTTGCGAATATATATTCTCAGGGGCAAGCAGCCCTGGGGGAGGGCGGCCGCGCGAATTTTGCGCAACAGAAATGGTTTGACGCGAAGGGCTGTTCTTGTGGATAACGGGGACGTAACTTACTGCCTGTGAGGGAAATATGAAACGTTGCGTTGCCGTGCAGCATGTGGCTTTTGAGCATTTGGGCGTTTTTGAGCAGCCTTTGAAAGAAGCTGGCTATGCCGTGACCTATGTGCAGGCCGGGGTGAGCCCCATGACCAGCGACCTGTGGAAGGATGTGGATCTGGCCGTGGTTCTGGGCGGCCCCATCGGCGTGGGCGAAGAAGACATCTATCCCTTCCTGCTCGACGAAAGGGCCATGGTGGCGGAGCGGCTGGCCTTGGGCAAGCCCTTGCTGGGCATCTGCCTTGGGGCGCAGATCATGGCCGCCGCTCTTGGCGCAAAGGTGTATGCCGGGCCGGAAAAAGAAATTGGCTGGGGCACGGTGGACGTGACTTCGGCCGGGCTGCGCGGCCCTCTGGCGGAGCTTGCGGGTGCCCCTGTGCTCCACTGGCATGGCGACACGTTTGATCTCCCGGCAGGATGCGAACTGCTGGCCGCAACGCCCTTGACGCCGCATCAGGCTTTTTCCTGCGGTCGTGGCCAGCTTGGCCTGCAATTTCACCCGGAAATGGACGCCAGACTTATGGATACCTGGCTTATCGGCCATTGCTGCGAGCTGGCCCAGACCGGCAACGACCCCCGTGCCATACGGGCTGACGCGCTACGGCTGGGAGAAGCCGCCCGCACGGCGGGGCAGAACTTCATGCGTCGCTGGCTGGCTGAAGAAGTTGCCTGAGAGCGCGCCTCTCGGAATGGCGCCTTTTTGCGTTGCCGCGGTTCTGGCGGCAGCGGGAGCAGGAGCTCGCCACAGGGCGTGCGTGCCCGTTTATCCGCGCTCCCGGTCTCGTCACCCGTGCCCGCAGTCCCGTAAATGCGCCCGCCGCCATTCTGGCGTCCAGAGCAGTTTACGTATGAAATGAGTTGACTGCTCTGCAAGAATTTTCAGGAAAATCCTTGCCGCGAAACGCGAGTGGGCAGGCTTTTGCCTGCCGTACACGAGCATTTCAAGTGCTAAATGCTCCAGGGGTGCAATACACAAGCATGGCGCACGGGCGCAAATGAAACCGGCACCATTCCCGAAGGAATGGTGCCGGTTTTTCCGGTCTGGCTCTGCATCACGGGAGCAGCAGCAGGCAGCCGGATTTCAGCGGATGGATTTGCCGGAATATTTGCGCTGTCAGGCAGGTCTTTCATCGTGAACCTGCTTCCGGGCAGCGTGCCTTTCAAAATGCTCTGCTCTAGTGATCGGCAGCCTTTCTGATGCGCGTTGAGAGCAGCGCGGCAATGGCAAGGCAGCCCACAAAGAGGTTGAAAACGATGGTGTAGTTGTTGCCGGTTACCGAAAGTATGTAGCCCACCAGCAGGGGAGACAGAAATCCCGCGATCTGCCCGGCCGTGTTGACCACGCCAGCCGCGGAGCCGACCATTTTTTTTTCACACGCCCCATGGCCGCAATGCGCCCGTCCTGTACGGCCACATCGCCCGGTTGCCAGGGATTGCCCGTTCCATCAAGAATGCGGGCGTTTTTTATCAGGATATCCAGCATACGCACCTCCACGTTAGTGTCAGAAAAGCATGGTGAGATTCAGTACGGCGCCGCTGCGGCAGCGCAGGTTTTTCCCATGGCCAGATATGTTTGCCGTTCCTGTTCGGGCACAAGGCTGCCGCCCGTGCACCAGACAAGATGTGTGCCCTGCGCCGCATGGGGATGCGGGCCAAAACCGCCGCGCGCCACGTGGCACACGCCGGGAAAACCGGCCAGGGCCGAGGGCTCGAGAAAGATGCCCTCGGTCTGGAACAGATGGTGCAAAAGCAGGTACAGGGTTTCGTCACGCATGGTGTACAGCCCGCTCACAAGGGAGCGCATGGCGCGGCACACCAGGGCTGAAGGGCGCGAAACGGCGAGGCCGTCGGCGGCGGTTTTGCACGGCAGGCCCAGGTCCTGACCGGAAATGGCGTCGTCGCGCCCGGTAATGAGGCCCAGAATCACGGCAGGCGCCTGGGTTGGCTCCGCAAAATAGCAGGAAACCGCATCGCCGAAGGCCAGCTTGAGGCCAAAGGTCACGCCGCCAGGGCCGCCGCCCACGCCGCAGGGCAGATAGACGCACAGGGGATGCTCCGCGTCGGGGCGGATGCCCGCGTCCCTGAGCTGCTGCCTGAGGCGAAGACCGGCCACCGCGTAGCCAAGAAAGAGGTCGCGCGAGCTTTCATCATCCACAAAGTGGCAGAATGGATCGTTCGCCGCCAGGGCGCGTCCGGCCGCCACAGCCTTGCTGTAGTCTTCGGGGTATTCCACCACGGTGACGCCGCGCTGGCGCAAAAGGTCCTTTTTCCACTGGCGGGCGTCACCCGACATGTGCACGGTGGTTTTAAAGCCCAGGGCCGCGCCCATAAGGCCCACCGAAAGGCCAAGGTTGCCCGTGGAGCCCACAGCGAGCGAATATTTGCCAAAGGCCTCCCTGGCCTCGGATGCGGCAAGCTTGCTGTAGCAGTCGCCGGGCTTGAGGATGCCGTTTTTCAGGGCAAGGCGCTCCGCCAGGGCCATCACTTCGTAAAATCCGCCGCGCGCCTTGATGGAGCCGGATACCGGCAGCTGGCTGTCCAGCTTGAGAAAAAGCCTGCCCTGCAGGGGGAGGCTCCACAGTTCTTCCAGCCGCGCCCGCATGGCGGGCGCTTCACGCACGGGAGATTCAATGATGCCGCCACTGCAGGCGGTTTCAGGAAAAATCTGGGCAAGGTAGGGAGCGAAGCGCTCAAGCCTGTTCATGGCGTCCAGTGCGTCTTCAAGCCCGAAGGGGTTATTGGTCGCGGCTTCGGCAAAGGGGCGCAGCCCGGGATTTGTCCAGCACACCGGTTCGCCTGCAGCCATCTGGCGCAGTATGGGATATTCTTGTATCAAATTTTCTAATGTGTTATATGAGCTCATGGGGGATGCTCCAAAAAGGGTTTACTCGGGATACACTAGGATATGATTCTATCTGTTTATGCACCTTGGTGTATTTCTGTGATAACGACAAACGAAAATCTTTCACGTACGCATTAGGAAAACTAATTCATGGATATGTCCGTACTGCTGGACGTCATGCCTGCCGTGCCCTTTTTTCTGTCGGCGGCGCGGCATCTGAGTTTCACCAGGGCCGCGGCGGATCTGTGCGTCACCCAGGGCGCTGTGAGCCACCGCATCCGCCAGCTTGAAGAAGCCCTTGGCTTTCCGCTCTTCCACCGTTTCCCGCGCAGGCTCACGCTGACCGGCGAGGGCGAGCGCCTGTACGATATTCTGCAAAGGCCTGTGTGGGATCTTGAGAATGAAATCCGGCGGATACGCCATCTGGGTCTTACGGGCACGCTTATGGTGCACTGCCCTCCGTCTCTGGCCGGAACGTGGCTTGTGCCGAGGCTTTACGGCTTCAGGGCGCAGCACCCCGGTGTGGAGGTGCATTTGCGCTGCCGCAATGATCTGGTGGATTTTGAGACGGATTCTGTGGATATCGCCATTTTTTATGGCGATGTGTCCGATTCGCGTCTGCATGTCATTCCCCTGATGCAGGAATTTGTGCTGCCTGTGTGCTCACCGGAATATGCCAGAGACATGCGGCTGTCCGAAAAAGGCAAGGACGGCCTCAAGGATTGTCTGCTGCTGCACGACAACACGCCCTGGCCCAACAGCCAGTATTATGATGAATGGCAGCGCTGGGCCGAGAAGTGCGGCGTTACGGGGCTGAATGTTCAGAGCGGCTATAGCTTTGACAGGTCGGAATTGGCGGCCATGGCCGCGGAAAACGGCCTGGGCGTCGCCCTTGGACGAAAGCAGCTTGTCAGCGCGGCACTGGCGGCGGGAAGGCTGGTGGCCCCGTTCAGGGAAGAATTGCTGGCCACGCAAAGCTATCATATCGCCTTGCGCCGTGAAGACGTGCACCGCCCGCGCATTGTCGGTTTCGTGGCCTGGCTGCAAAGTATGATTGGCGCGTAGGAGGCATTGGCAGAAATCGGCGTAGACGGCAGAAGGCGGGACCCGCAGCGCGCTCCAGGTTTTGCTGAGGCATGCGTTTTTCGCTGACAAGTCGTGCTTGATAGAGCATTTCAACTTTGAAAAAGTGTAAGTGCTCTAACGCTGGGCGAAAGTGCAGCGCGCCACAAGGTGGCTGAATGAAAACTTTGAACAGTGAAACACTTCAAAGTTAATCTGCTCTAGAGACCCAAAAAGGGCAATTGCGGGTATACAATGGATATGGCCCAGGCACAAAACCGCTACCGAGTTTTGGCATGAAGCAGCGATGTATTGTGTGCCCGGGCGCAATTTTTTGCCTTCTGTCCGAAGGACGGCGGCCGTCTCTATGTTTTGGGGATTCTGTGCACCCGTAGTCCTCAGGCGGCGTTGCCCAGCGCGGCTTCCCTGCGATTGCGCTGTTGCCCGCGCCACATGCCGCCAAGGATCATGCCCGCGCCCACGAGCAGCCCGGCGCACATGGTTATGAAACTGACGACCTTGAGTACGTAGAGAAGCCCCGGCCCCATATGGATGAGCCCCAGCGCGCTGAGATATCCCGGCAGGGCCACAATGCGGCTTGCCGCAACAATGAGCATGATGGCGGCCATGACGTACTTGACCATGATGGGCTTGACGTAGGTGGTGCCGATGGCTCCAAGCTGCACGCCAAACAGGGAACCAGCCAGAATGATGAAGACAAGGCGGATGTCTATCATACCGTGCATGGCCCAGTTGACCGAGCCGCACAGGCCCATGACAAAGGCCGTGACCAGCTCCGTGCCGGACGCGATGAGCCCCGGTACGCCAATGACATAGATAAGCCCCGGCACGCCCACAAATCCGCCCACGGCGATGGTGGCGGCCAGCATGCCCGTGGCTATGCCCACGGGCAGGGTGAACCACAGTGAAATGCGCAAACCGGATTTGGGAAAGGAAATCATGGGCGGCAGGTTGATGGCCTGCAGTTTTCTGGCAAGCGGCGGCGTACTTTCGTCATCATCCTTGCCGGAATGGCTGGAACGCAGGGCGTCTTTGAGAATATAGCTGCCCACCACCACCAGCACCACCACAAAGGAAACGCTGACGTAAAGGTCAGACCCGGCCTGTCCCCAGTTTTCCAGAATGAAACGCTGGATGCGGATACCGATCTGCACGCCTATGCCCGCAGTGGCGGCAATCACCATACCCAGCTTGATGTCCACCTGGCCGAAGCGGTAGCGCTTGATGGCACCCACCATGGCCTTGGGGAACTTGTGGCACATGTTGCTGGCCACAGCCACAGCGCCGGGCACGCCCAGGCCCATCATGCCCGGCGTGAGAATAAAGGCCCCGCCGGAGCCGATAAATCCGCTCACAAGGCCGCCCACAAATCCTACGGCCAGCAGAAAGGCCACGGAAACGGGCGTGAGCGTGATGAACTGCGATGGGTCAAGACTGAGCAGATCCATGATTACCTCCAACTGGCAAGCTGCCTGCCGTAACTGCCTGCCGTAGTCTGTTTGTACGGGCTGAGCGTGCGTGCGGCGTGCCGGCTGATGCGCATGGGCCCGGCGGCGCGGCCCGGCCATGCGCTACGTATGTGTTTAGCCGTGCGCCACCGCAGTCGTATCCAGCCTGGGGGCGGATTGGGTGGTGTGACGGGCCGCAGGCTTGGCGGCGGTTTTTGTGTTCTGCTTCTGTACGCCGGTAATGCCGCACAGTTCCCAGAGGGCTCCGGCAAAATGGCCGTGTACGTAGGAGAGCAGCAGCACCGAGGCAATGGGCAGGGCTGTCCACAGCCCGCCCTTGGCGCACAGGGCCGCAAAGACGTCGGCATTGGCAAAAGCCAGCACATAGATGCATATGCTGCCAACGCCATAGAGCAGCGCCTGTTTCAGCGCCGGGCTTTGCCGCTTGCCGCTGATGCTCCACAAATCGTCTGTCCAGCCGGGTTGCCCGGCATCGGCGTATGCCACAGCGGTAAACCAGTTTTCCATCGTTTTTTGCAGGGTGTTCATGTCGGCCTCCTGCATGGGCGGTTACAACTATTGTGCCAAAAATCTCAATTTATAACACTTTGTATTTAAAAGAGTTTTTATTTGCGTGTTCGGGCGGCGTCTCACCTGCCACAGTTGCATTATGACATGGCAGGGGGGATGGCGACCGCAACTTATTGCGGCGCAAGGCTTGTCAGCTTTGCTTTATTTTTATACGCTGTTCTAAAATGAAACGGCGTCGGGCGCATGTCTGTAATTGCGCCTGCTGGGGTGAGAGCATGCTTCCGCATTTTTCTGTCTGGCATACCATTCGCGGCAAGATCGCCCTGGGCACTGGCCTGTTTCTGGCCATGCTGCTGCTCTTGGGCGGCATTGCCTGTTATGATCTTGAACGCATCGACAGGGCGACCCGCCTGATCGACATGGTGGACGACCTGCGCAGCGATGTGCTTGAGATGCGCAGGTACGAGAAGAATCTGCAGCTTTTTCCCGGCAGAAAGGGCGATCTTGTTGCCTTGCGCGGCTTTGTGGATCTTGCGCGGGAGCGGGCCACATCCGTGGGGCAGGATTACAACGCAGCCATGGGCCGCCGGGTGGGCGACGGCGCGCACCGCAATCTTGACCTGCTGCTTGAAGGCATCGGCGTCTACGAAGCCCTGCTGGACGATACGCCCACTGACGGCGCGGCGCTTACCGATCAGGGGCAGCGCCTGAGCGAACTGGCGGATTCGGCGGTGCGGCGCATGCGCCAGGGCATCTTTACCGCCGTGGGCGACCTGCGCACCCAGCTGCTTGGGGCCATTGCGGCCCTGCTGGCCTGCGGCGTGGCCTTTGCCTGGCAGATAGGCAAACACATCATGCGCGCGCTTGGGGCCATAGAAAGCGCCGCGCGCAGCGTTGGCGCGGGGCTGCCCCTGCCGCCGCCCCCGCCGCAGCTTGAGGAAGAAGCGCGCCATGTGCTCCAGACGCTCGACGGCATGGCGCTTGAACTGGAAAAGCGGCACGCCCTGCTGTTGCAGGAAAAAAAACTGGCTTCTCTGGGCGTGCTGACCTCGGGCGTTGCCCACCAGTTGAACAACCCCCTCAACAATATTTCTGTGGGCTGCCAGTTGCTCGGCGAGGACGTCAACGACGCCAGGCAGGGGCTGCGCCCCATGCCCACGGCGGAAGACGTGACCGCGCAGCTGAACGAGATTCAGGCCGAAGTTGTCCGCGCCCGCGACATTGTGCGCGGTCTGCTGGATTTTGCGCGTGACCGGCCCTTTACCGTTGCCCAGCATGATCTGGCTGGCGTGGTGCGCAGGGCTGTGGCCCTGGTGCGGCATGATATGGGGGCGGCGGTGCGCATTGCGGTGGACGTGCCTGACGGCCTGCAACTGCCCATGGATGCCCAGCGCATTCAGGAAGTGCTCATCAACCTGCTGCTCAACGCCAGCCAGGCCATGAACGGCAGCGGCGAGGTGCGCATATCCGCCCGAGTGGACGAGCCTGCGGGCATGGCGGAGTTGCGTGTGCGCGATACGGGCAAGGGCATAGCGCCGGAGCATTTGGGCCGGGTGTTTGATCCCTTTTTCAGCCTCAAGCCCGTGGGCGAGGGGACGGGCCTTGGCCTGTCCATAGCCTTTGGCATTGTGGGCAAGCATAAGGGAATACTCGAAGCGCAGAGCGAACCGGGGCAGGGTGCGTGCTTTACCATGCGGCTGCCCCTTGCGGCCCGGCGTGACGCAAACGTTTCAGGAGCAGAGTCATGACTACGGAACGCTTCCGGCTTGCGGAACAATCCTCCACACAGGCAACGCCCGACGAACCCCGGCGCAGCAGCCACGGGCGCGACGCCGCGCAGCGTGCCGGCGGCGGTGGACGCCTGTTGATTATCGATGATGAACGCATGGCCCGCGCAAACCTCGCGCGCGCCCTGGAGCGCGGCGGGCACGAATCGGCCCAGGCGGGCAGCGGCGAAGAAGGCCTGAAACTGCTGGCCGAGCAGGATATTGACGTGGTCATCACCGATATAGCCATGGCTGGCATGAACGGCATGGAGGTGCTCAAGGCTGTGCGCTCCAGCAAGCCGGATGTGGAAGTTATCATGGTCACGGGCTACCCAATGATTGAAAGCGCCGTGGAGGCCATGCGGCTCGGGGCTTTTCATTATCTGGCAAAGCCGTATTCGCTTGAAGAGGCGCGCATACTGGTGGCCCGGGCGCTGGAAAAGCGCCGCCTGCGTCAGCAGGTCGTCCAGATGCGCGCCCAGCTTGAGGCCAGCGGCTCCGTGCCCGAAATGGTGGGCGCATCGCCAGCCATGTGCGGTCTGCGGCAGGCGCTCATGCGCCTGGCCCCCACGGATGTGGCCGTGCTGCTGCAGGGGGAAACGGGCACTGGCAAGGAACTGGCGGCCCGCACCATGCACGCCCAGAGCCAGCGGGCGCGGCGACGTTTTTTGGCGATCAACTGCGGCGCGCTGTCGCCAGAGTTGCTCGAAAGCGAGCTTTTCGGACATGAACAGGGGGCGTTTTCCGGCGCGGTGCGGCGTAAGGAAGGCCTCTTTGAGGCCGCCAGCGGCGGCACGCTCCTTCTGGATGAAATTGGCGAAATGCCCGCAGGCATGCAGGTCAAACTGCTGCGCGTGCTTCAGGAACAGACTCTGCGCCGTGTGGGCGGCACGGTGGACATACCCGTGGACGTGCGCATCATCGCCGCCACCAACCGCAACCTCAAGGAAGAGGTGGAGGCAGGGCGCTTTCGCCGTGATCTGTACTACCGCGTGGCGGTGGTGACGCAGGAACTGCCGCCCCTGCGCAGCAGGGTTGAGGACATCCCCATGCTGGCGCGGTTCTTTCTTGCGCGGCTGGCTGAGCAGGGCGGGGCAGCGCCGCTGGATATCGACGAATCCGCCCTTGATGCGCTGCGGCTGTACCCCTTTCCCGGCAACGTGCGCGAGCTTGCCAATATACTGGAGCGGGCGGCGGTGTTCTGCCCGCCGGGCGGCAGCATAGGACCGTCGCACTTGCCGCCGGAAGTTTCCGAGGCGGTCCTGCATCCCTCTACGACTGCCCCTGCCGCGCCATCCATCACGGGCCTGCGCCAGGCGGATGCCGCACCTGCCATTTCCGTTGCGCCTGCGCAGCCAGCGTCTCCCGTCCCCCCTGTACCCCCCGCGCCACAGCATGAGCAAGGGCAGGATGCGCCCCTGGTTCCACTGGCAGAGATGGAAAAGCAGCACATCCTGCGCGCGCTTGAACTGGCTGGCGACAACCGCACCTTGGCTGCCGACATGCTGGGCATCAGCCGTTCGTCCCTGTGGCGCAAGCTCAGGGAATACGGCGTGTAACCCCGGCCGGATCAGGTTTTTTTACAGCGGCCCTGCTGGTGAAGCCGCTCCCAGACTGGCCAGCCTGACTACCTGCCAGAGGGGCTACGCCCGTCCATAGCCCAGAAGCGCTCCGGCACATGCGGCGTGCGAAACGTACATGCACAAGACGCATGCGTCAGAGCACCACAAGACTCCCTTGGAACGACGGACATCGTCACCGACAAGGACCATGTGCAGCGCTGGTTGCAGGAATGCGTGGTGAAAATTTTACAGGTGACTCTCTTGAGCCGGCTGTTTCAGTAATAAAGGGCTCGCGGGCAGAGTACCCTTGAGATGGCATGACGCTTGAAAGACCCTGTTTCCGTGCCCCCGCTTCAGATCAGAAAGCATTTTGCACTATAACAAAAGCCACTGAGAGTTTTAGGGGGTGGGGGCGTGGGGGAGGGACCCTTTTGCAAAAGGGTCCCTCCCCCACAAAACAGTTCAAAGGCCGCACTGTTTTTTCTGCTGAATCCACGCCGCGTTGTGGCGCGCTGCACTTTCGTGCAGCGTTAGAGCATTTACACTTTTTCAAAGTTAGAATGCTCTAGTGCCCAGCCTCTGTCGCCAAACCCAGGTGCTTGCCGAAGAAGGCTTCCATTTCGCGGTAAAAGTCGAATCTGTTTTCTTCCTTTTGGAAGCCGTGCCCTTCATTGTCCTTGAGCATATACACCACATCCTTGCCCAGACGGCGGACAGCGGCGACGATTTGCTCCGATTCCGCCTTGTTGACGCGAGGGTCGTTGGCTCCCTGCGCCACGAAAAGAGGCGCCTTGATGTTGTCCGCGTGAAAGATCGGCGACACGGCTGTGAGCAGGTCTTTATCTTTTTCGGGGTCTCCGATGACTTCATATTCGCGCAGGCGTTCGGGTTCCCAGTAGGGCGGCAAGGTCTCGAGCAGGGTGAACAGGTTTGAAGGCCCCACATAGCTGACGCCGCAGGCATAGAGGTCAGGGGTGAACGCAAGCCCGGCGAGAGCGGCATACCCCCCATACGAGCCGCCATAGATGGCCACACGTTTGGGATCAGCTATACCCTGGGCGATGAGCCAGCGCACGCCATCAGTGAGGTCATCCTGCATCTTGCGGCCCCATTGTTTGAAGCCGGCCTGGGTAAACCGTTTTCCATAGCCTGTGGAGCCCCGGTAGTTGACCTGTAATACCGCGGCCCCCCGGTTGGCCAAAAACTGCACCTCACGGTCGAACCCCCAGACATCCCGCGCCTGCGGGCCGCCATGCGGCAAAACTATCAGGGGCAGGTTGCGTGCGGGTACGCCCACGGGCAGCGTCAGGTAGCCGTGTATGGTCAGGTTGTCTCTGGAAGTAAACGTGACGGGTTGCATGGCAGCCATCCGGCCCGGCGCAATCCACGGCGCGACGTCGGCGAGCTTTTGCAGATGGTCTGTGCGTTTTTCGTAAAGATAGTACGCCCCGGGGGTGCGGTCATTCATGGTGCGCAGAATCAGGTTGTTTTCCGCATCATCATAGCCCGTAACCAGTATTTCCATATCCGGCAGAAGAGCCTTCAGCCTGTCGTAAAGCTGCTTGTCCTCGGCAGTGAAAAAATGGAGGTGCCCCTTGTCGGTATAGTATTCGGCCGCCGTGATGGTCTTGCGCTTTCGCGACGCCAGCAAGCCGGAAACATCCACGTCCGGGTGCGAAAAAAGTTCTGCGCCGAAACGGCGCTGCTCCGGATCATAGACGTACAGGGCCGCCGTGTCGTGCTCTTTGCCGTCGGGCGTGCCCAGGGTGGTGAGCATGTAAATGTTTTTATTGTCATAGCTGAACATGAGAGGCGTCAGGGTATTCTTGAAATCCGCGCTGAGCAGCTTTTCAAAAGGCTTGCTTTCATCCTGCCTGTAAAGCAGCTCGCTGGTCAGGCCGTCGCTGCGCACCGCCACGCGGATGTTGCCCTTGTGGTCGCTCAGCCAGTCCACCACATCGCCGGGATTTTCCGCCGCCAGATCCAGCCGGCCGGTCTTCACGTTACAACGGTAGACATCAAAGACACGCGGGTCCCGCTTGTTAAGCTCCAGAAGAATGTGATCGGGATCATCCTTCAGATCGTCCGTAAGCGCCGCCTTGACGGCGGGAAATGGCGTAAGATCAAGGGCGTTGCCGCTGGCGACGGACACCCGCCAGAGATGGTCGTTCTCGTCGCCGCCGCTGTCCTTGAAAAACAGAATGGTGTCGCTGCCTTTCCAGAGATAGCCCGTGATGCTGTCCACAGACTCGTGGGTGACTTGCGTTTCCTTGCCGGTGGACAGGTCGCGCACAAAAATGTTCATGCGCTGCTGCCAGGGTTTCATAAACGCCAGTTTTGTTCCGTCCGGTGAAATAGCGAACCTGGTCGTCTCGAAGTTACGAAAAAAATCCTTCATGGGCAGCAGCGGCGCAGGGGCATGCGCGGCAGCCGTGCACAGGGCGGGTACAAGCAGAAGGGCAAAACACAGGTGCACAACGTGAACGAAAACAGCACGGCAGGATATGTTCATGTTTTTTCCTCAGGAGAGGCAAGAGGTGTGTTGTCTGGAAGTGGCAGAGGTATGGTTGCTCTTGACGTCAGGACGGCAGTGCGCCGCAACGTGACATGGATTCAGACGAAAAATCGTATTTTTTGCGGAATGACAAATGGAAATGTGACGCGTTGCAACATTACTCTGATCCGGCGGCGGCACACTGCGGGCAAATGCCCGTAAGTTCAATGGTGCCGCCCTGGATGGTGAATTCCTTTTCCCGCATGGCTGCACAGATGGTATTGTACAGGGGCGGATCGCTGATTTCCCGGCTCTGATGGCACCCCGCGCACACGAGCATGAACACTGGCTGATGTTCATGCTCGCAGGAGTCGGTGCAGGCCACAAAGGCGTTGAGTGTTCCAACGCGGTGC
Source organism: Desulfovibrio simplex (assembly GCF_055387835.1). NCBI lineage: Bacteria > Pseudomonadati > Thermodesulfobacteriota > Desulfovibrionia > Desulfovibrionales > Desulfovibrionaceae > Desulfovibrio > Desulfovibrio simplex. The sequence goes on along the minus strand of NZ_AP042377.1, from coordinate 2,271,867 downwards.
ACCAGCGCGTGTCGCAGCAAAAAATCAAGGGTGCGGTAAACGCTGGCCGGAGTGACCGATTTGGCCGTCTTTTTCCGCAAGATGTCCATAATGGCGTAGGCTTTGACTGGTTCAGCGGCTTCCAGAAGAATATCCAGTACCTGTCGGCGCAGAGGCGTCAGCCGCCTGCCCCGCGTTTTACGCAGGCCGTCCGTCACGGGCTGGCCCGGCATCTGCTGTTTGGCAATTTCTTTATTCGACATGCTGTTCAATGGCGTCAGCCTTCATGCTGTACCCGGAATCGGCCAGATCGTTCTCATTTTTTTCAACTTCCAGCCTGCCATATACCCATACGGCGTCCATGACCTGTATGCCTCCGCGCGGCTTGGCAAGCGTGACGTAGATGATCTGGTTGGCTGGCGGCGGCGGCACGTGAATGCAGGCCCCAAAATAGGGGACCAGCAGAAATTCCGCAAGTTCGTCGCCGCCCAGGTAGTCCAGGGGAGCCACAAAGCCGAGAATTTTTACAAGTTTGCCTTTCATGGCAGGGTTGACGGGCGCTTCGCTCCACTGTTTCTGCAACTGCTTCAAAGCTTCTTCAGCCCTTGGATCATCATCCTCAAACTGGTCAAACTTGAATTTGTCGAAAATCTTGGCCGGGTCCCATGAGGGAGGGATGAGCTGGTCCCAGGAAATTTCCGTATACTTGCCGCTTTTTTTGACGCGCTCTGTCTGCGCTGCGTCGGCGGCAGAGCCCCGGCTTCTCTCCAGCGCCTGCTGGCGGGTGTATTCATCTGTCAGCGCGTGGACCGTCCCGGCAGAAATGCAGATCAGCAGGGCCGTCGCAAGTAAAAAAAGTCGTTTCAGTAGCAGCATGTTTTTATTCATTGAGAGCTTGTGCGCCCAGGATCAGATGGACGCGTTGAGTCCGTCCGCCAGGCTTATACGATAGGCGCGCCATGCCGGAATGAGGCTGGCCAGCGCACCTGCGGCCACAATGCCCCCAAGCAGCAGCCATTCGCCGCGTTCAGGCCAGGAAAGCGCAAGTCCAAGGCCATAATGGGACGCCAGATATGGCCCAGCCACGGCAATAATGGCTGAAAGCAGCGCCAGCCCCGCCAGTGCCCCCGTGAGCACGAGCAACATGCCTTCCATTAAGAGCAGGCCCACGATATCCAGTGGGCTCGCGCCCGCAGCGCGCAGGATGGCCAGTTCGCGCCTTCGTTCTCCCAGACCTGCCAGAATGACGGCCACAAGGCCCGCCAGACCGGTGACCGTCACAAGCCAGGAAATGGAGCGCAGCGCGCTTTCGCCCGTGCGCAGCAGGTCCCAGAGCTGATCCATGGCCACACCGGGCATGACGCCCATGAGCGCTTCGTCCGTATCGGCATTGATCTCGCGCTGGGCGGCGAATACGCGGCTGCGGCTTTTCAGCCCCACCAGTAAGGCCGTGATGCTCTTGGGCGTGAGATTAAAGGATGTTACCTGATCCGGCCGTATATGAAAACCGGGTACAGGCGCGCCGCCACGCCAGTCTATATGTATGGCCTCCATGGCTGCAAGGCTGATGTACAGTCCACGGTCAACGGGCGTGCCGGTGGGCTCCAGAATGCCGCACACGGTAAAGGGCTTGTCCGCGTGCTGGGCAAGCCGGGCGCCGCCGGCGCCGTGGCTGAGCACCAGGCGCTCACCCAGGGTGTAGCCTGTCTGCCTGACCACCTCCGAACCGATCACCACATCAAAAAGTCCCTCAAAGGGGCCGCCTTGTGCGAAGCGCAAGGGAGTGTGGCGACGGTACTTGTACTGTGTAAAAAAATCGGCGGTGGTTGCCACCACGGGAAAGCCCTTGTGGGAATCGCCCAATGACAGGGGCACTGTCCAGGCCACGTCCTTGCGGGCCGCGATGCGTTGGGCGCTGTCCCATCCCATATTGTTGGAAGCGCCGCCCAGATGAAAAACGGCATACAGCAAAAGCTGCAAGCCGCTGCCGCGCGCGCCGACCACAAGGTCCGTGCCGGATATGGCCTGCGCGAAGCTTTCCCGGGCCTGAGTGCGCACGCGCTCGATGCCCAACAGCAGGGTTGTGGACAGGGTTATGGAAAAAATCACCAGAATCAGCGTGTTTCTGCGGTTCCAGGCGCTCTGGCCCGCCAGACGCAGAAGATACCAGAAGCGACTCATGCCTGTTCCCCTCTGGTTCCGGCGGTATTCAGCTCGGTAAGCCGCAGCTGACGGGGGAACTTTTCGGCCAAGGTCTGATCGTGACTCACAAACAGCAATCCGGCCCCGCTTTCCGCGCATTCCCGCAGGAGCAGGCGCAGAAAGTCCTGACGCAGGTCTGTGTCCAGCGCGGATGTGGGTTCGTCGGCGACAAGCAGGGGCGGAGAACCGATAAGCGCACGCGCGGCGGCAACCCTTTGCTGCTGTCCCACCGAAAGGCGGCTTGCCTTGCTGCGCCACAGGGACGGCTCAAGCCCGAGGCGTTCAAGCAAGTGGCTTGCCGCATGCTCCGGGCTTGTAAAGCGCACCGCCGCCGCGCGGGAGCGCGCGGCGGAAAGGCGGCAGGGGATAAGCACGTTATCCAGTACGGAAAGATAGGGAACAAGATTGAACTGCTGAAAAATAAAGCCGATGCCGTCACCCCGAAAGGCGTCGCGCGCGCTGCCGTTCAATGGCGTCAGGCACACGCCGTTCACAAAGACCTGGCCTGACGAGGGGCGCAGTATCCCGGCCACAAGGCTGAGCAGCGTACTCTTGCCGCTGCCGCTGGGGCCGGAAATAAATACATGTTCCCCTCGTGGTACGGCCAGATACGGTATCCGCAGAATTTCACGCGGTTGCCCTGGCCAGGCGAAGACAACATTATCCAAAAGGACGGCACAGTCCGCAGCCCTGGGATTTTCGCGGGGCTGCGTCATATCTGCTTTGGTATCAGCGTGCTGCGGCATGTACGTTCTCGCGCGATACGCTACCAGGCGAGCGTATGCTTTTTGCTTGTGAGTTCCGCGCCTTTCTGCCCGGAAGGCGTGACCAGCTGCACCTCCACTTCGTGCAGGGCGGGCCATATCTTGAACAGCTGCACGTCAAGACTTTTCAGCGCTTCCGGCCTGGCGCATGCAAAGGTAAAGGATGCGTCCAGGTCGCCGTGCCCGTCGTGTTCATCATGCGCTCCGGTCATGGCCTTGTCATCAGACTTTACATCAGGATCATGCCTGTCGCTTTCAGTTGCCGCGGCGGCTTCGCCCAGAAGTTCGGGAGGCAGATTTTCCGAAGCCAGAGAAACCTCAACGGGGCGGCACTGGGCAGCCTTTGTCAGCAGAAAAATCTCTTCGGGCTTGCGTAGTTTTGCTGCCATGGCCCGGACCTCTGCGCGTTGCGCATCCGTGGTCGGGGCGTGCTCAAAGGAAATGGCGTTTACAAGAGGGCTTTCAAGGGCAATTTCTACCTTTGCCCCTTCAATTGCAATATTCATTTTTGCGACGCCGTGTTCATGCGCACCGTGCGCCAGAGCCAATGAATAAAGAAGCGCCGTCACCAGTGCCATGCTTAGTATAAAGGCTTTTTTCATGAAGTATCCCTTCCGAGGTATCAAGGCTGCATAATTTGGACCGACAAAAAATCACAAAAATGAAATGATATATTATTGCATTTTTGTCAATCCAGATAGAAAATAAGCAGAAATAAATAATAAATTTATCCTATTAGATGGATATCCTGGCCACAGGGCAAGGCTCGCGAATACCCTTGCGTGTACGAACCGCAACAATTTAATGCGCTTTGCCGACAGGAGGCGCAGCCTTTCTTGTCAGGCGCGCATCAGGGTAGTGCGCGACGGGTGAAAAAGGAGTGCCCCAGCTGGTTGCAAGATCTTTGCGAGATATCCGCGAGAGATACGCGGGACTGCCTTGCCAGTGGGGGCAGTATACGCGCAGTGGCAGCCCGTTAATGCAGTAGATAACCATTTAGAGCATTTTAACTTTGAAAAGTGTAAATGCTCCAACGCTGCACGCAAGTGCGGCGCGCCACAATGTGGCGTGGATTCAGCCGAGCTTTAGCCGTTGCGACGAAGGAAGCTACGGAAGCTTCAAGCGTTGTGACGCAGGCTTAAAGCGTTGTGACGCAGGAAACTACGCTTGAAGACAGCATGCGTAACGACACGGCTTGTCCCATACAATCGCTGTCGCCATCCGTAAGCCCTGCAGGCAACGGCTGCCGCGAAACTACGCTTGAAGACAGCATGCGTAACGACACGGCTTGTCCCTTACAATCGCTGTCGCCATCCGTAAGCCCTGCGGGCAACGGTTGCCGCGAAACGACGCTTGAAGACAGCATGCGTAACGACACGGCTTGCCCCATACAATCGCTGTCGCCATCCGTAGCGATGCTTGCCTGAACCGTTGACGGAACCGTCTTACGGGGCAGGACAGCATCGCTACGAATGAAGACGGCACTGCTATTTACGCGCGGTTAAGCGTCGAAGCGCGCGTATCTTTAACTTTGAGAATGTACATTCTCAAAGTTAATCTGCTCTAACAGTCGCACTTGGCAGGCATGCCGGCGGCAAGCTTGTGGGCGTGCTCCTTGATGAGGTTTTTAGAGGGATTTTTACGGTTCTCGGCGGAAACGGACATGGTCAGGCGGAAGACGTCCACGCCGAATTCCTTTGAGGCTTCGAGCAATGCCGCTGTGTTGGACGAATGGCAACCCGACAGGCCGAACACCAGATCCAGGGGGACAACCGGTGCCTTGTAGCCATGTTTTTCCATAGCGGGTGCCAGCTTTTCTTCAATAAACCGCAAGAGGGTATTCAGGTCGGCCGTGCGGATTCCAAGGCGGTCAAAAACGGCCACCGCAATTTCTGTCGCCAGATTACCGGCGCTACGGGCCATACCCATCAGGCCGCAATCGATTATGCGGGCCCCTTCCCTGAATGCCGCAACGGCGTTTGACGCTGAGAGGCCCAGATTATTGTGCCCGTGAAAACCCACGGGAATATCCACCCGGCGCACCATTTTCTCCACATAGCAGCCGACTTCATCCGGCATCATGGTTCCGGCCGAGTCCATAATGGTCACCATATCCACGCCCATGTCCTGCAGCCGGGCAGCTTCGTCTGCCAGAGCGTCCGGGCTGAGCACATAGGCCTTCATCAACGAATAACAGGCCTCAAGCTTGTATTTTTTTACCAGTTCCACGGCTCGACGCGCTTTGTCGGCATCACCGGCATTGGCTCCAACCCGCAGAAAACTCAGACCGTTTGCCGCAGCGGCTTCCACACGTTCATCGGTGGCGTTGCCCGCCCCAAGAAACATGCCCAGAAGGGCCTTGCCCACCAGCGGTTTTGCCAGGGCCAGGTATGCGGCATCCGTAAGCGGAGCCGTTTTTCCCTGTTCTTCGCCTGCGCCCATGCCATTGGCATTGCCATATTCAATGTAGCGTATGCCGCAATCAACAAGCCCGTGCAGCATCAGTGTCGTCAGTTCGGCCGAAAAGCCGTTGCCAAGCACGTTGCCGCCATCACGAAGGGTGCAATCAAAAAGTTCCATATATTCTCCTGGGTGTTGCCGTTCAAATATGGTTCATTACCGGAAACGACGCCCCTCGGAGGGGTCGGCCTTTTTAAGCGCAAGCAGATTGAATAAGCCCAAGGCGCCCACAAAGATGAGGATGTAGGCGGGAATCATGATGTCGTTGAATTTGGAGATGAGCCAGGTGGCCAGAAACGGCGTGGTAGCCCCACCCAAAACTGCCCCCATGCTGTGCCCGAACGAAACCCCGGTGCTGCGCACGCGTGGGGGCAACAGTTCAGGATACATGGCGTATGACCCGGCCTGACACAGAGCGTAAGGAATCATGGTGGTTACCAGCGCAGCTATGGCCATGCCAAAGCCATTGCCCATCAGGGCGTAGCAGGGGTAACTCAGCGCGATATAGCAAATGTAGCAGGCCACCAGTGTTTTGACGGGGCCGATGCGGTCGGTGATGAGGCCGAACACGGGTATGAACAGTGCCGCGCACGTCACGGCAATAAGCACGATGAAGCCCACCTCGGCAGCAGGCATTTTCAGTACCGTACGCATATAGATGGCGACATAGACGGTGCCGCAATACGTGCCGACGTTCTGAACAAGAGAATACATGAAGAGTTTGCACAGCGAGGCGGGGTACTGGCTGATAAGCTCCTTGACGGGAGCGGCAGAAAGCTTGCCCTCTTTCTTCATGTTGGTGAAGTCGGGGGTGTCCTCAATTTTAAGACGCATCCAGAGGCAGCCGAGCATGAGGGGCATGGCCACCAGAAAAGGCACGCGCCACGCCCAGGTGGTGCTTTCACCCACAAACAGATAGGCAGCCAGCCCGGTAAGCCCGGCAGCCCCCGCCTTGCCCAGATTGGCCACGCTGGGTACGAAGGAAAGGTAGAGGGACCGGCGTTCTGCAGGCGCCCATTCGCGGATGTATGAAGCCGCGCTGCCGATCTCGCCCCCGGCTGAAAAACCTTGCAGCATACGGCAGAGTATCAGCAGTATGGGCGCCGCAATGCCTATCTGGCTGTAGGTTGGCAAACAGCCGATGGCCGTGCAGGCCACTCCGATAAGAACCACAGTGGACACAAGCGAGAGCTTGCGGCCGTAGCGGTCGCCAATGCGCCCGAAGAACAGGCCGCCCAGGGGCCGGATGATAAAGGCCAGCCCGAATACGGCCAGTGTGGACAACAGCGAAACGGTGGGATTGTCGCTGGGAAAAAATTCTTTGGACATGCGCGCGGCACAGTAGCCATACACCGAAAAATCGTAATACTCCAAAAACGTGCCGAATGCGGCGGCCACAGTGGCCCTTTTGGCCTCGCTCATTTTTTGTTCGTCGATAAATGATGCTGTATCCGTCAGAGACATGGCAGGATCCTTTGCGGTAAGAGGCTGGAACGGAAAGCTATACGACGTAGGGATAACGCGGCTTTTCACCGTGGAGCACGGAAAGCACGTCGTCAACAACCGTGTTGCCGACGCGCACAAGAGACTCGTGTGTGCTGCCTCCTATATGCAATGTGCCGATAAAGTTGGGCAGTTGCAGCAGGGGGGTGTCCATGGCGGGGGGTTCCTGCACAAAGACGTCGCTGGCCGCGCCAAAGATTGTCTTGTTCACCAAGGCCTCATACAGGGCGGCCTCATCAATCACCCCGCCGCGCGCGGTGCTGACAATGACGGCCGTGGGCTTGCAACAGGCAAACTGCGCCGCGCCCAGGAGCCCCCTGGTGGCTTCGGTAAGCGGCACGCTCACACTGATGTAGTCCGCCTCACGCAGCATTCCTTCCAGGGTACTGTGCAGATGCACGCCACGGGCTTTTGCAGTGTTCGCATCCAGATATGGGTCGTAAACGTGAACGGCCATGCCAAAGCCGTTTGCGGCAATCTGCGCCACGCGCGCGCCGATGTTGCCGAAGCCCACAAGGCCGAGGTTTTTGTCCGAGATTTCAAGGCCCGTCAGAGCGGGGGGCGCTATGCGGTCGATCCCCCCGCGGATATGCTCCATATTGTCGCGCAGTTTGCGCGCGCTGGCGAGAATAAGCCCGAAGACCAGCTCCGCTACGGAATTGACGTTGCTCAGAGGCGTATACACAACGGCTACGCCCTTTTCATTGGCTGTCGCCAGATCAATGGCGTTTACCCCAACGCCGTGCTTGCCGATAACCTTCAGCCTTGGTGCGGCAAGAATCTGCTCGCGCGTGACGGGCGCGGCACGCACAATAACAGCATCCGCCAGTGATAAATCGTTTTTTTCCGGGGCATCCCATGACACTACCTCTGCCTCCGCGCGCAGTCTGCGCATGGCGCTTTCATGTATGGGTTCTATGACATGAACTCTCATTATGTCCTCCGTATGAAACATGACGAATGCATTCGGCCGATTAAAAGCAATTGGCATGCCAGCAGTGAAGGATGTTCGGGGCTGGCAGGATGTAATTAAATAAACATATATATTATACTATGTTACATTTTAATATTTGTTGTCGTTACGGCTTTTTTCCTGCATGGCGCTCCTGATAAAAAAAGACTCCGTGGGGATGTGTTTCATTTGAGTTTCAAATTCTATCAGTGTATATCAAAATGAAACGCACACCGCCGGAGGCACCGTATGGTCCATGCCCGCAGGGAAGATATTTTATTTATCCTCCCCAGTGAACCCATTGCCGCTACCATCAGCAATCTTTTCAAGCTGATAGGTGAGAGTTTTCTGGTGCATGAGGCGACGCTGGAAGATGCGGTGCGCCTTGCCCAAAGCTATATTGACCAGGGGCAGGCCATGGTTGTGGTCAGCAACGGCGGTACAGCGGCCCTGCTCAAGCAAAGGCTCAAGACGCATGTGCTGGAACTGCGCTATACAAGCGTGGACATGTTGCGCGCAGTCAGACGCGCATTCGACCTGGCGGACAAGGTCGCGGTGATGGGGTTTGAGCCGTTTACCTATAGCGCAAAGGCTCTGAAGGATTTTTTTGAAAGACCGGTGCTGGTGGAAACCGTAACGGATATTGCCGATCTTACAGAAAGGCAACAGCACCTCATGGCCAGAGGGATAAAGGCCTTTGTGGGGGGATCCCCTGTGGTGACCGCGGCGCGAATGCTTGGTGCATATGGCGTGCACATAGACATGGACCCGCGCGTCATTCAGGACGCCATTGAGGAAGGCAAGCGGATAGTCTCGCTGCAAAAAGAAAAAGATCTGCGCCTTGGCACCATCAATGCGCTGCTCAATTCCATAAATGACGGCATTATCGGCATTGACGCTTCAGGGTGTATTTCCGAGATAAACCGTATCGGCCTTGAACTGCTGGGCCTGCAACGCCAGGACGTCGTGGGGCGCGACATTCGTCAGGTCCTGGGCGTGCCCTGGGAATCATGCATCCAGGCGGTTGAAAACGAGCAAACGTCCGAGGTGTGCCTTATTGGCGGAAATTCCCTGGCCGTTACCAGCGTGCCCATCCGGGTAAATGGGCACAGCAGCGGGGCTGTGCTCACACTTCAGGAAGTGCGGCGCATCCTGTCTCTGGAACGGCGGGTGCGCAAGCGGGTGCGCGATTCTGGCCATATAGCCAAAAGTACGTTTGCAGATGTGGTGGGAAGGTCAGAGCCTTTGGAAAAAGCGAAAAAAAAGGCTTTCACCTACGCTCAGTCCGACAGCACCGTTCTTATTTATGGCAAGACGGGAACAGGCAAGGAGCTGTTTGCACAGTCCATCCATAATGCCAGCGCCAGGGCCGACAGCCCCTTTGTTGCGGTGAACTGCGCCGCCTTGCCGGAGAATCTGCTTGAAAGCGAGCTGTTCGGCTATGTCAGAGGCGCGTTCACCGGCGCCAGCGAAAGTGGAAAAATGGGCCTTTTTGAAATGGCGCATGGGGGAAGTATTTTTCTGGACGAAATCAGCGAAATGCCCCTGCCTCTTCAATGCCGTCTGCTGCGCGTCCTGCAGGAAAAAGAAGTTTCCCGTGTGGGGGACGACAAGGTGACGCCCGTGGATGTGCGCATCATCGCCGCTACCAACCGCAATCTGGCCGAAGAGGTGCAGAACGCAAGATTCAGGGAAGACCTGTATTACAGGCTTGCGGTGCTCATTCTGGAGTTGCCGCCTCTGGTGGAACGGTTGGGAGATATAGGTCTGCTGGCGCGGGTTATTCTGCATAGAAAATCAAAAGAACAACATAAGCCCATGCCACGGCTGGATCCACAGGCAATGGCGCTTCTGGAGACCATATCGTGGCCCGGCAACGTTCGGCAGCTGGCCAACGTTCTTGAGCGTGCCATGGTTATTGCCACAAATGGGGTACTTTCCGAAGAGGTTATGGCCGACTCCATGCGTAGTTGTCACCCTTACGGGCAGCCGTGCCCAAGCTGTGCGCCCGCAGATATCGCGCCCACGGGAGATCCCGCTGTCAGCCTTGATGCGATGGAGGAGCGTGCCTTGCGCGATGTGCTGCGGCAATGCGGAGGCAACAGAAAAGAATCTGCGCGACGGTTGGGCATTGGGCGTGCTACCCTGTGGCGCAAGATGAAAAAATTCGGGTTGATCTGAAAAAAATTATAAAAATAATATTGTTGCTGATAGTTGCGAACGGCGGGACTGGCTGCGTGTTGTTGCCGCGAGGCCGGGCAAGTGGGGTTGTAAGTCCGGGCTCAATAATAACCGCAAGGGTGTGGGTATGGAAGGTCCCTCCCGCTTCCGAGGCGGGAGCGCAGTGATTTTGATGCTTTTAACTGTGTAGCGCCAGTTAATTTTAACCAAACCGTTACCCGGATATGGGGTGAAGTTGCCCGGACATAATCGGACGAAGTGCAGCAACACCAAGGGTATTCCCCCTTCCTGCGTAGATGCAGGTTCAGCTCACGGTAAATTCTGTGTACCCGCTTATGATTCCAATTATGCCCTTTGCGTCACAATACTGCAAAATACTTTGGAAAATATGGCGAGGGCAGGCTTCGACCAGCTCAAGTGGCGCCATAATCACCGGCGTATCGTCCCGAGGTGTGGCCTGACAGGCAAACACTGTGCGGCTCAACCGCAACGCGGTGCAAGTCCTCGTGATGCTCAGCCCCTGCTCTTCGTGAACCAAGCAGGCCAAATCGCGCTTCTCGGCCGGCCTTAGAGCTTTTTTCGATAACATCCTTCAAGGCCCGGTTTTCCAGACTCAATTCAGCGAATATCTGCTTGAGCGGGGCGTTTTCGTACTCAAGCCCGCGCATCCGTTTGATGAGAGGCTTCCATACCGCCGAATTTACTCTTCCAGGCGTAATACGTGGCGCTGCTGATGCCGTACTCAGGGCAGACTTCCCTGGCTGTGCGGCCAGCTTCAACCTATTGATGATCTTGATGATATGGTGCTCTGAAAGCCGAGATTTTTTCATGCTCGCCTCGTGGGACGAGTCTCGCAGAAATCTCCAGCCCGGGGTCGCGCTATGTTACGGGATACTTACACAAGCACGCTGGAGTGACAGACGCAAAAGGGCGCGCTGTGGGCGCCTGGCGATTTGTGGCCATGCCCGTTTATGCCCTGCTGCTCCTCCCCCCGGAGGCTGATTCCCAGGCGCAAAAGCACGTTGGAGCTTTGGATCGTTCAGGCGATGATGGGTCAGACGGGCGGCGTTTGCCCGCGCGTTTCCAGCACGTCCTTGATGTCGATGCCCATGCGTTGCATGCGCGAGAGCAGGGTTGTGCGCTTGAGGCCAAGCATGGCCGCTACCCCTCGCGAACCAGCCATGACGCCGTTGCAGGCCAGAATGGCGGCCACAATACGGTCGCGCTCGCTGCTGGTCTCGCCAGGTTGGTGGTGGATATCCGTATGGGCAGGGCGGATGGGATGCGCGGGCGCAATCTGAGCAGAAGCCTCGTGTCTGCGCTGAAAATGGGCTGCAACAGGTGCGGGAACTTCCAGCGGGCAAATATTCAGGTCGGGGCCACTGGAAAGAATCACAGCGCGCTCAATAACATTGGCCAGTTCGCGCACGTTGCCGGGCCACGGCTGGTCGCAAAGCCAGCGCAGAGCGGCTGAGGGAATATTCGTGATGTTCTTTTTCATTTGCCGCGCCATCTGCTGGGTAAAGTGCTTGGCCAGCAGGGGAATGTCCTCGCGACGCTCGCGCAGCGGCGGAATGTCGATAGGAAAAACATTAAGGCGATAAAACAGGTCGTCCCTGAATGTGCCGCCGAGCACCATCTCCTGAAGGTTTCTGTTGGTGGCCGCCACCAGGCGCACATCCACGGGTATGACCTTATGACCGCCAAGGCGCTCGATTTCGCGCGATTGCAGCACTCGCAGCAATTTGGGCTGCAATTCCAGCGGAATATCCCCCACTTCATCCAGCATCAGGGTGCTGCCGTGGGCCAGTTCAAAACGTCCCTTGCGTTGCCCGGCCGCGCCGGTAAAAGCGCCTTTTTCGTGGCCAAAAAGTTCACTTTCCATAAGGCCGGCAGGAACCGCAGCGCAGTTCATCTTTACCATGCGTTTGGATTTGCGCTGGCTGCGATTGTGAATAGCCTGGGCGAAAAGTTCCTTGCCTGTACCGGTTTCACCCAGCAGCAGCACGGTGCTGTCGCTGCCGGCCACCATGTCCACCTGTTGCAATACGCGCATTATGGCAGGGCTTTGCCCAATGATAACGCCCGGATCGGACTGGTGCAGTATTTGCTCTGAAAGATACAGGTTTTCTTGGGCAAGATGATTTTTTTGGACAGTAACCGTGGTGTAGTCGAGGGCGTTGCGCACGGCAATAGCCACGCGCGAGGCTATCTGGGCCAGCAGGCTGACAGATTCGTTGGTAAAGACATCGGGGTGGCGGTGCGCAAGCAGCATGGCCCCGAGGCAGTACTGGCCAAAATACAGGGGAAAAAGCCCCGCAGCCTGGTTGCCGTTGCCAAGAATGAAGTCCGAGGCCGGGTCTTTACGCGAAAGTTTTGCGATGTCGCCCCGCCGCACCAACAGCGGTGCGTTGATGTCGTTGCAGCGGTTGAACAGGCTTCCCGGCAGCGGAAACGTTCCCGCGGGCACTGCGGGGGGAGCATCCGACAGCGGCGGCCGTGCGCAGTGGAAGGAAAACATGTCGTCAGCTTCACGCAGCAGCAGGGCAAAGTCGCGTATGCCAAAAAACCGCCGTATCTCGCCGGCGACCACTTCCACCATGTCATTCATTTCAAGTGTGCCAATGGCTGTGTTGGTCACGTCCACAAGAATGCTGAAGTGGTCTCGCTCGCGGCGCAGGTTTTCTGTTTCCAGGCGCACGCTTTCCATGTTGATAATGGCCGTTACAGAAGCTGTAACCACCCCGGCCAGCACCCTGAAAAAAACAAGCGAATCAGAACTGAAAACGCTGCCGTCTGTTTTGACAAAATCCATGGCGCAATGGCAGCCACCCAGTGTGGAAACAGGTACAAAAAGGCAGCCGCTGGCATTACGGTACTGGTCAAGATCTGCAATGGCGGGAAAATCGCGCTGCAACTGCTCCGCATCAAGGCAGACCACCTCGGTCTGGCTCCAGAATTCACGCTGGCCCTTTTGGGGAATCAGGTCTTCTTCTGAAAGGGCGGAGCGGCCAGCGCTCTCATCAAGCATAAAGAGTCGCGCCCTTTCCTGCATGGGGGCTGCAACGACTATGTGGATGCGCTGAAAGGCCATGAGTGAATCACAGCAGTGTTTCAGCATGCGCAAAAGGCTGGGAATGTCTTTTTGCAGGGGCAGTATGCGGCTGGCGGCGAGCAGGGCTTCCTGCCAGACAATGGCTGTGTTTTTTACCATTTCAGTGTTGCTGGCTATAAAGAACCCGGCTGGAGGCGTGCATCCAGGGGGGATTGGGGACGGAGTAACCACAACATTCCTCCATACAGCATAGGGCATGATGTTATATCTGTCTACAGACAGTACCTATGTGGATCAGGCCAGAATGATGTCTACCTCCATGCCTTTGCGCACCGGATTGCTGCCGGCGGGAATATCCACAAAACAGTTGCAGTCGTCGCACAGGGCCGGTTGTCCCATGTGTTGGGCGTCTCTGGCAAAATACACGTCCTTGCCCTCAAGGCGTGCCAGCACGATGCGTCGCTCGGCCTTGCGGAACGAGCCAAAATCGTTGCGGGCCACGGCCTTTTGCCGCACCGGCGCAAAGCGTGTCGCTCCGCTGATCTTTTTCAGTACGGGAACGGCCAGCAGGCCAAAGGTGGCGGCTGCCGCCACAGGGTTGCCCGAAAGCCCCAGCAGCAGTGTTTGCGGCAGGGCCGCGGCCAGCGTCATTGAGCCAGGCTTGAGGCGCAAACCCTGAAACAGCAGGCTGCCGCCCTGTTGCGCCGCAAGGTCCGCGGCTATGCCGGGCACAAGATCTCTTGGCCCTACCGAGGCCCCGCCGGTGGTGAGCACAAGGTCGCTCCCGGCCAGCATTTCTGCCAGATATGCCTGCAGTTCCCGCCGGTTGTCGCCCCTTGTCGCCATGTGCACGATGCGCGCGCCCATTTTGCGCAGGCGCAGACCCAGCAGGGTGCTGCTGATGTTGTAAATGCCGCCCTGCGGCAGCGGTGCGCCGGGCAGAACAAGTTCGCTGCCCGTTGCCAGCAGGCTGACCCTGGGGCGGCAAAAAACGCGCACATGGGCATGCCCCTGACCAGCCAGCAGGCTGAGCGTGCCGCTGTGCAGCACGTCGCCGCTCTCGGCAAGCAGGCTGCCGCCTTCCATGTCCTGCCCGCGCATGCGGCAGTTGCGCATGGCGGCCAGGCTGCGTGAAATAACCACGGTCTGGCTGTCGGCCAGGGTATCCTCCTGCCACACGACGCAGTCTGCGCCCTGCGGCAGCATGGTGCCGGTGGTGACCCGTGCCGCCTGACCGGGTTCAAGGGGGAGGCCCGGCGCGTCCCCGGCATAGAGGTGCTGGGTAACCAGCAGCATGACGGGGCGTTCCGGCGAGGCGCTGGCAATGTCGGCACTGCGCAGGGCATAGCCATCCACCTGAACCCGGTCGTAAGGAGGCTGGGGTAACGTGGCGCGCACATGGGCAAAACATATGCGGCCATCGGCATCAAAAAGGGGTACTTCTTCCGACGCGGTTACTGTGGGCGCGTGACGCAAAAGCAGCTCAAGGGCTTCTTCCAGCGGCAATTTTTCCCGCTCTGGCGGAAAGGCGGCAAGTTGGGCATGCCCGCCCGCCGTAAAGAGTTGCTGGGTGTGGCTCATCTCAGCATATCCTTTGCGGGCACGTGTAAACATTGATGTTGTCGCGGCGCACAAAGCCCAGCAGGGTAATGCCGTGGGCCTCGGCCATTTTTACGGATGTGAGCGAGGGTGCCCCCGGAGCGATGAGCAGCTTGACCCCGCAGGCCACAACCTTTGAAAGCATGTCCGAGGCGAGCCGCCCGCTGAAGATGAGTATTTTGCCGTCCGGCGCAAGGCCCTGCAGCAACATGGCCCCTATGACCTTGTCCAGCGCGTTGTGGCGGGCGATATCTTCGCAAAAAAGCAGCAGGCTGTCGGGCGTGGCCAGAGCGCAGCTGTGGGCTGCGCCAGTGGAGCGAAAAAGGTCGCAGCGTTCGTTGAATGCCTGTTGCAGGGCATGCACCTGCGCCGGGGCAAGACGCACATCGCCAGAAGTTTTAGCCGCAGGCGCGGAACATGCCGCCACCGAAGCCTCGATGACGCAGTTTTTTTCATCAATATCAAGAGACTGCAAGGCAGAAATTTCATGCAAAAGGCCAAGGGTGCGCAGCCGTCCCACGGCCAGTTCGCGCAGCAAGCTTGGCATACAGTGCATCTCGGCCACGGCAGCGCCATTGCAGACAAGTTCGTAGCGCTCTTCGCGCAGCAGCACGTCTACAACCTCGCGGCGGCCCAATGGGCCGATGCGGGTGATGGTGCGATCAACGCTTATGGAAGGATCAAGGGGCTGCTTCATGAGTATGGTTCCCCCGCGCGGATTTGCCGTGGGCGCATCCGCACGGGGGATTGTTGAGGGTTATACCAATCAGGCAGGGACTTTCTGGATCGAACCGTCGGCCTTTTCTTTGCGCAGGCGCTGCTTCAGTTCGCTATACACCTGCACAACATGGCTTTCGGCCCAGGTCTGATCTTCTATTTTTTCAACACGGACAGGCACATACTTGTATTCCGGGGTCTTGGTGATGGGGCTTAACACCTCGCCCACCAATTCGTTGCATGCGCCGATCCACCACTGGTAGGTCATATACACCGCGCCCTGGTTGGTGCGCGGGCTGACCTGCGCCCGGGTGATGACCTTGGAGTGGTGCGACTGCACCCATACAAGTTCATGGTCGCGGATGCCAAGGGCTTCCGCATCCTTGTCGTTCATCTGCACAAAGCCGGGTTCGTCCGCCAGTGCCGCCAGCGCCTTGCAGTTGCCTGTCATGGAGCGGCAGGAGTAATGACCCACTTCGCGCACGGTGGAGAGCACCAGCGGGAACTCGGGGCTGATCTTTTCCACAGGCGGAACCCAATCCACCGTAAACAGGTGTCCCAGGCCGTCGGCGGTTTCAAACTTGATGCTGCCGTCAGGCTGGGCATAAAGGACCGGAGTGCCGTTGGGGGCATCCTTGGTGCAGGGCCACTGAATGTAGCCAAGCCCGCCGTCCGCATCGAGTTTTTCATAGGTCGCTTCCGCATACTTGGGCGAAAGCGAGATCAGTTCGTCCCAGAT
The DNA here is from genome assembly GCF_055387835.1 of Desulfovibrio simplex. Taxonomy (NCBI): domain Bacteria; kingdom Pseudomonadati; phylum Thermodesulfobacteriota; class Desulfovibrionia; order Desulfovibrionales; family Desulfovibrionaceae; genus Desulfovibrio; species Desulfovibrio simplex. Next base: position 2,255,716 of record NZ_AP042377.1, on the reverse strand, counting down.
CTCCCTGGTGTTGTTGTAGCGCATGGGATAGCCCATGGCCGTGGACAAGCGGCAGATGATGTCCCAATCCACCTTTACATCGCCCTGCGGCTCCACAGCCTTGTAGAAGCGCTGGAAACCACGGTCGGCAGCCGAATACACGCCTTCGTGTTCGCCCCACGTGGTCGTGGGGAAAATCACGTCGGCCACGGCTGCGGTCTTGGTCATAAAGCAGTCCTGCACGATGAGCAGGTCAAGCTTGCTGAAACCGCTGCGCACGCCGGGAAGGTCGGGTTCTGTCTGCAAGGGGTCTTCACCCATGCAGTAGAAGGCCTTGAGCCTGCCCGAGGCAGCGCTTGAGGCGACTTCACTCAGGTAATGGCCGACCTTTGACGACATGCGCTCGACAGGAACGCCCCAGGCCCTGGCGAATTTCTCGCGCATGGCAGGGTCGAGCACACTCTGGTATCCCACAAACACGTTGGGCAGCGCGCCCATGTCACAGGCGCCCTGCACGTTGTTTTGCCCGCGCACCGGCGCAACGCCGGTGTGGGGCTTGCCCAGGTTGCCGGTAATCAGAGCCATGGAGGTCAGTGCCCGCACGGTTTCCACGCCCTGATAGAACTGGCACACGCCCATGCCCCAGTATATGCCTGCCCCGTCGGGGGCCGTGGCATACATGCGGGCGGTCTTGCGAATGGTTTCTGCGTCTATGCCCGTTATTTCAGTAACCGTTTCAGGAGGATAGTTGTCCACAATGGCCTTGAGTTCTTCAAACCCTGTGGTGTGCCTTTCTATGAACTCCCTGTCGGCCAGGCCCTCATGGATGATGACGTGCATCAGGGCATTGACGAAGGCCACGTTGGAACCGTTTTTCAGGGGCACATGCAGGTCGGCGATACGCGCGGTTTCAATCTTGCGCGGATCACAGACAATGATGGTCGCCCCCTTTTCCTTGGCTTTCACCACCCTGCGGGCGATGATCGGATGAGAATCTGCCGGATTCCAGCCAAAGATGAATATGCATTTGGTGTCTTCAATCTCCACAATGGAGTTGCTCATTGCGCCATTGCCGACCGATTGTTGCAAACCTGCAACAGATGGGCCGTGTCAGACCCGCGCGCAGCAGTCGACATTATTGGTGCCGAGAGCTGCGCGGGCGAATTTTTGCATTATGTAATTGGTTTCATTGCCGGTGGAACGCGAAGACCCGGATACCATGATGGAATCAGGGCCAAAGTCATTTTTGATGGCCGTAAGGCGCGATGCGGCGTAGTCGATGGCCGTATCCCACGAGACAGCCTCAAACTCGCCGCCGCGTTTGCGGCGAATCATGGGGTTTTTGACCCTTGGGGTCAGGATTTTCGTGTCGTTGATAAAGTCCCAGCCATACAGACCCTTGAGACACAGAGCCCCCTGGTTGGTCAGGCCGTTGGCGCCTTCAGCGCTCACGACCTTGCCGTTTTCAACCAGCAGGTTGATCTTGCAGCCCGAAGCGCAGTACGGGCATACTTCTATTACTTTTTTCATGATGTCCTCTGTATTCATTTAAACAGCGGCGGGCACTCCGCTGCTCCGGCAGACATGCAGGGCTGCACCGCAACACGACTCTGGCGTGCGGCCCAGAAAGTTCTCATTGAAATGCGGCAGTTCCTGCGGGCTGAACCGTTTCATCCTCCACCACAAACAGCACGTTGGTGGGGCAGGCCCGCACGCATGAGGGGCCTTCGGGCACGCCGGCGCACAGGTCGCACTTCTGCGCCAGGGCCTTCTGGCTGTAGCCCAGCGGTTTGCCGCAAACCGTGCGGCGCACCCTGTGGCTTGTGACCCGCATGACCCCGTAAGGGCAGGCCATGATGCAGGCCTTGCAGCCTATGCACTTGCGACGCAGCACAGTGACGCTTTCACTGTTCACCACAATGGCTCCGCAGGGGCAGGCGTCGGAGCAGGGGGCGTCCTCACACTGGCGGCAGGCCACCGGCGTGCTGATGTCTTCGTACTTCAGGATCGCAACTCTGGCTTTGAAGTCAGAGGCTGTCATGTCTTCAATACGCAGTTCACTGTGCGCCAGGGCGCAGGCTATCTCACAGGTGCGGCAGCCTATGCACCGCCCCGGGTTGGCCGCTATGCGTTTTTTCATGGAAAGCCCTTGCTTGTTTGTCCGACACGGCGTGTGGCCGCGCGGTGCTTGTTAATTGCAACAAGAATGCCAGAGAGTTGCAAAAACAATCTGGTATTTTGCATTGTTACGATTGCCGTGAAAACACGATTGCCTTTATTTCGTCAAAAATGTCGAATTGTCGAATCGCAGGTTAGCGTGGAAATTATGGCAATCGTTATTACGCCAGATAGTTAGCGACTTTTTCCTGTTTCGACATTTTTGACGAAACATCAGGGCAGCCAGGGAATGTCGGCAAGACCTTCTGCCAGCCCCGCGTGGATGCGCTCCACCGCCTCCTGCACGGCATCGGTCACAGGCAGGCAAAAGCCCACCTCCTGTGGCTGAATGCCCAGGAACACAACCTGTTCTATTTCCTGTTCCATTTCATCCATAATAAATGAAAGCGGCATGTTGTGTGTGCTGGCTATGCCCATGACCCGAATGCGTTCCTTGTCCACAAAGCGCATTTCACCGGGGGACAGCCCCAGCGCGGCAACGTCCACAATAAGCAGGCGCTGCGGCTTCATGGCCTTGACGGCATACGTGACGTTTTCGGGCATGGAGCCGCCGTCTATCACGGTCCAGCCCGGTACGGGCGCGGCTTCCATGCGTTCGCACAAAAGCGGGCCTGCGCCGTCGTCGCCCATCAGGCTGTTGCCCACTGTCAGCACCACGCTGCAGGTTTGGGGCGCGGGGGCGGTCATTCCATCCTCCTGGGCAGCTGCACCATGAGGTAGAGCGCTGGCTCTTGCTGAATGGCGGCCAGCTGTTCCATAAGGGCGGCGCTCCAGCCCCTGTACGGTTCGTCCATGCCGGGCATGGCTTCTGCAAAAGCCTTGCCCAGCATGCCCGCATGGTTCGCGTCTATGTGTATTTCGCCAAAGGTCAGCAGGCCAGACATCTTGCGGCGGGCCTCGCCCTGCGGCAGCAGGCCCACCCATGTCTCATAGCCGTCTTTGGGGCATTCCAGCACTTTGACGAGGCAGTCGATAACCCCCACGTGATGTCCGATGGCAAGGGAGTAGTACATGACCTGCTTTGTGGCGTCTGATTCGGGAAGATCCTTTTGCGTGTCCAGAAACTTTCGCCGCAGCGCGTGGAAGCGGACCATCTCAGTCATGGCAGATCCCCTGATCCTGACTCATGTTCAGGCTGTCGAAAAACATCTCGCGCAGACGGAAGAGAATCTCCGTCAGGCGTGGGTCATCGGCATCGCGAATCCACTTTTGCAGGTTGCCTTCAAGGGCTGCCGTGCTGCCTGCCTCCAGGCAGGTGAAAAAGCGGTCGCTGATTTCCCTGCCCTGACGGTAGCCCGCCAGCAGGCGCGCCTCGCGTTCAATCCGTACGCGGATGTCGAGCGGAGCGTCGGGCAGCAGGGGCGCGGGCGCGGCTGCGCCGGATTCTTCGTGGTTGCGTTCCTTGAGCTTCTGGTCCAGCAGGCCAAGGGCCATGGCAAGGCCATAGATGGTGGCCTGCGGGGTGGGCGGGCAGCCGGGAATGTACACGTCGATGGGCACGATCTTGTCGCTGCCGCCCCATACGCAATACATGTCGTGGAATATGCCGCCGCTGCACCCGCACGCGCCGTAGGATACGCAGATCTTGGGATCTGGAGCGTTGTGGAAGGCGCGCAGGGCGGGCACGCGCATGGCGCGGGTCACTGCGCCTGTAAACAGCAGAATATCCGCATGACGGGGCGAGGGAACCACCTTGATGCCGAAGCGCTCCGCGTCAAAGATGGACGTGATGGATGCGAAGATTTCAATTTCACAGCCGTTGCAGCCGCCGCAGTCAATACGGTAGACGTAGGCGGAACGCTGAATGCGCTGCAAAAGCGCAGCCTTGAGCGCCGCTACGGAATCCTCCACGCTGACAGGCTCGGTTTTGTAGTGTGAAACACCGGTCGCGTAGGCATAGGGAACAATGGACATGGCTATACCTCCTGCCGGGGCTTGAGGCCGAGGGTCTGCTTGCGTTTGCACTGGGGGCAGGTCTCGAACTGCCGCCGCTGGTCGGGGTCTTCTTCCGTAACGCCGTCCGCCTGCATGGTCAGGGCCAGGGCGTAGTCCACTTCCTTTTGCGGGGCAAAGGCAGTGCCGCACTGGCTGCAGTGGCACAGGCTGAAGGTGCAGCGCTCGTACAGATCGTCTTTGCGCATGACGGCAAGTTCAAATTCCTGCGAGAGGTGCAAGGCCCTGGTGGGGCAAACCTCTTCGCACCGGCCGCAAAAGATGCAGCGCCCGGCGGAGAACTGCCAGGTGCGCACGCCCTTTTCCAGATCGGTTTCTATGGTCAGGGCATTGGGCGGGCAGGCGATGGCACAGGCTGCGCAGGCAATGCAGCGCTTGGGGTCGTATTCCGGCTTGCCGCGGAATGTGGGCGTGAATTCGGCAGGCGCGAACGGATACTTGATCGTTGCCTCGCCCGCATCACGGATTATTTTGAGTAATTTCAGCATGACGGCGCCTCCTCAAGCATGTTGCGCAGATGCGTGGTCGTTGCAGCGGCGCTGTGCCGGGCCGCCGCGGCGGCAGGGGTCGTGCTGCGCTGCTGCGCGCGGTTCTGGTGAAGGTTCATGGTTTTCATACGCTTTGCCACATGCTTCAGGGCAGGGGGGAATGTTTGCGGTCGATGCCGTACTGCTCAAACTCCTGATACGGCACGGTGTTGACCTTCTTTTTGCGCACATCCACAAGGGTTACGCGGTCTGTGCAGGAGTAGCAGGGGTCAAGGCTGCCGATAATGAGGGCGGCGTCTGAAATCGTGTTGCCGCGCAGCGCATAGCGCAGCACCGGCCAGTTGGCGTAGGTGGCCGCGCGGCAGCGCCAGCGGAAGACCTTCTGGTTGTTGCCGGTCATGCTCCAGTGCACGTCTTCGCCGCGCGGCGCTTCGGTAAAGCCCAGGGCGAACTTGTGGGGCGTGTAGGTGAAACCCTCGGTCAGCACCGGGCCGCCGGGCATGTTGTCCAGCACGTAGCGGCACTGGGCGATGGAATCGAACACTTCCTTCACCCGCACAAGCGCGCGGGAAAAGATGTCGCAACCATCAAAGGAGAAGACGCTGACGGGGATATGCCCGTAGGCTTCAAAGGGATGGTCGCCGCGCACGTCGCGGGCAAAGCCGCTGCCCCGGATCATTGGGCCCACGGGGCTGTAGTCGCGGGCAACCTTGCGGTCAAGAATGCCCACTCCCCTGGCGCGCTGGTCAAAGTTGGTGGTGCTGAGGAGCATGTCCACCAGTTCGGCCACTTCTTTCTCTATGGCAGTGAGCAGGGCCGTGGTGGTTTTGCGCGCGTCGGCCAGAATGTCGTTGCGGATGCCGCCAATGAGGTTGAGGCCGTAGGTCTTGCGCGAGCCGGTCAGCAGCTCGGCAATGGTCATGGACTTTTCACGCACGCGGAAGAACTGCTGAAAACCCGAATCAAAGCCCGTAAAGTGACAGACAAGGCCGAGGTTCAGCAGGTGGCTGTGCAGGCGTTCCGTCTCAAGCAGCAGGGTGCGTATCCAGCGGGCGCGCATGGGCACGTCAATGGCAAGGGCGTTTTCCACCGAGTTGGCATAGGCGATGCTGTGGGCATAGCCGCAGATGCCGCACACACGCTCGGCCAGAAAGGTGACTTCGTTATAGCCCATGCGTACTTCTGCGGCTTTTTCCATGCCGCGATGCACGTAAAACATGCGGTAGTCGGCATCGACTATATTTTCACCGTCCACAAAGAGCCGGAAGTGGCCAGGTTCGTCAGAAGTGACGTGCATGGGGCCAAGAGGCAGGATGCGATTCTTTTCGCTGCCCAGCTCGTTGATGAAATCGTAGGTTTCCGTGTCCGTGGTGGGCGCGGGACGCTGGCGATAGTCCATGCTGTCCTTGCGCAGGGGGTACAGGTTGTCCGGCCAGTCGTCGGGCAGCACCAGACGGCGCGCGTCGGGAAGGCCCACGGGGGTGAGGCCGTACATGTCGCGAATTTCGCGTTCGCCCCACACGGCGGCGGGAACCCTTGGCGTTACGGAAGGGAATTCCTGCCGGTCAGCGTCCACAAAGGCACGCACCACAATCCAGCACTTTTCGCCTTCTTCCATTGAAAGGGCATAGTAGATGGCAAAACTGCCGTTGATGGTGCGCTCGTCGTTGGCAAAAACCACCGGCAGCCAGCCGCCCTGGTCGTAGTAAAGATATGAAACCACGTCGGGCAGGGCATCCAGCTTGACCGTGATGGTGAGCTGGTTGCCGGTCTGGCGTTCTTCATCAAGGACGGCGTAGGGAAAGCGCTGTCGCACGTTTGCCACATACCCCGTGCCGCGGTTGCCGCTGGTGGGGTTTTGGGTCTGTTTCGTGGTAGTGCTCACGTTATATCTCCTGACGGGAAGAAGTTTGCCTGGCCGCGTCGGTTGCAACAGCCTCCTGCGAGGCGGATCGCACCATTTCACGCATGACGGGCTGTACCTGGGCAGTGGCGGTATCCTTGTCCAGCACTATGTTGGTGGCTGCGTTGAGCATGTTCACCACCGGGGCAGGTGTGCATGTGCCCATGACAAGCAGCAGGCCCAACAGCACGGCTGCGGGGATAAGGGTCATGCAGCCCTGTTCGCCTCTGGCGACGGATTCCGGCGGCGGACCGGAGAGCGTCACCGCCACCAGATGCACCAGCGCTCCCAGGGCGACCATGAGCAGCACGGCCAGAGCCGCCACCAGATACATGTGCCCGGCGCTGATGCCGGAAACGACCACCATGAATTCGCTCAAAAATACGCTGAACGGCGGCAGACCGCCCAGGGCCAGGGTTCCCGCCGCAAGAAACACGGCGGAGACAGGCATGATCTTGAGCATGCCGCGCACGGTGGTCATGTCGCGTGAGCTGTATTTGAGCAGCACGTTGCCCGACACGCAGAACACAAGGCCCTTGGCAAGGCTGTGGCTGATAACGTGGAACAGCGCGGCAAAGATGCCCAGCGGGCCGCCAAAGCCAAGGCCCACGGCGATGATGCCCATGTTTTCAACACTGCAATAGGCGTAGCGGCGCTTGATGTCGTTTTGCGAGACCATGCTGAACGCGGCCACGAGTATGGAAAGCAGGCCAAAGACCAGCAGCATGTTTTGCGGCGCCGTGCTTGAGATGCTGCGGTTGATAAGTATGTAGTACCGCAGGATGACCAATATGGCCGCCTTGAGCAGCACGGCGGAAAGCAGGGCGCTGGTGGGGCTTGGGGCTTCGCTGTGGGCGTCGGGCAGCCATGCGTGCATGGGAAACAGCCCGGCCTTGGTGCCAAAGCCGATAAGCACGAATACAAAGGCCAGATACATGAGGGTCTGGTCAAGGCCGCCAGCATAGCGCAGGGCCTCTGTCCAGAAAATGGCGTCCGAGGGGTCGAGTCCCTGGGCGGTCATGGCCGCGGAGGCGTTGGAATATACCAGCACTGTGCCGTAGAGGCCAAAGGCCACGCCCACCGTGCAGATGACAATATACTTCCAGGCCGCCTCAAGTGAGGAGTTTTGTCCGTAAATGCCCACCAGAAATGCCGATGCCAGGGTGGTGGCTTCTACGCCCGCCCACATGAGGATGAGGTTGTTGGTGGTTATCACCGAAACCATAGTGAAGATGAACAGGTGAAAAAATCCGTAATAGTTGCAAAGTGTTGCTACGGAAACTTCGCCGTGGTCCACTTCCTGCTTCATGTAGCCGTATGAGTACAGGCCTGTAATCGTCCCCAACACGCCAAGTACGGCAAGGAAGATGGCCGAAAGGCTGTCGAGGTACAGCCACTTGCCGGCGGCAAAAAGCGCGCCGTGCTCGTAGACCGCGCTCACCAGGCCAAAAGCGGTGATCAGAAGGGCCGCACAGCCGGCCGTGTTTATGATGTTGACCACAGATCGTATGCCGCGCCCGCAAAAGGCGCAGGCAAAGCACAGCAGCGATGTGACCAAGGGTGCGGCGAGCAGCAGGCAAAAAAGCATGGGGCTGCTGTTGGTCATGGCATTCATGGCTCACCCCTTCAGCGCGGAAAGATCATGCGCGCGCAACGTGTTCATGGTGGTGAAAATGCGGCGTACCATGTAAACCATGATGATGACCGCGAAGATGGCGTCTGTGGAAATACCTATTTCCACAAGATGCGGGGCCTGATTGGCCAGCAGGGCCAAGGTCATGTGCGCGCCGTTTTCCATCAGGCAATAGCCGAATATCTGTTTGATGATGTTGCGCTGCACAACAATGCACATAACGCCGATCATGAAATGCCCAAGCGATACGGCCAGTACAGGTTCAAGCCCGTGCTGTGTGATAACGGGCACCTGCACAGTGCTCACCACAAAGTGGCACAGGAGTAGAAGAACCGCGGCAAGAATGACAACCACGGATGTGGGAATGACCATTCCCTGCGCTTCCGGGTCACTCATATTGCCAAGGGCCTTGTACATTATCAGCGGCACAAGGATGACCTTGGTCAGAACGGCGGTTCCGGCCCAGGTATACAGCTCGTGCGCCTGCATCAGGCCGCCCAGCGCAATAAATGAGAGCACCAGCACGGCAGACTGCACGGCATACAGCAGCGCGGATGTGGCGGCTTTTTTGCAAGTGACCACCATCAGCGATGTGACCACCAAAAGCCCAGCGAGATTGTTGATGATTATGCTTGAACTCAACATGCTTAGCCTCCGTGGTTCAACCAGTAAACGGCCATGATGCTGGAAGAGAACGACATGAAAACAAGGATGGCCAGCACCAGCTTCATGGCGGCGGGAACAGGCTGCGCCTGCGCCACTACCTCAGAGGGTTTGCCGGGTACAGTCTTGCCGAACCAGTAGAGGAACCAGGCAAAGCTGCCCACGGATTCGATCATGACCAGTATGGTCAGCACCATCACAAACCAGTGGCTCGCTCCAAGGGCAAAACCCGTGGTGAAGATGGGGTATTTGCTGAAAAAGCCGTTGAGCGGCGGTACGCCGGTGATGGCCAGCGCCGCCACGCAAAAGCCTATGCCCAGCAAGGGCAGGCGTGACAGGATGCCCTGCAACCGGGTGAGGGTGCGCGTGCCACACGTGTAGCTGAGCGCTCCAGCCACGAGGAAAAACAGGCTTTTTGCAAATGCGTGGTTGAAAATGTAGGCGATTGCGCCAAACAGCAGCACCGTGTTGCGCAGAACAGGATCCGTGCACAGGATGGCCAGCGAAATGGCAAAGAAGATGTACGAGAGCTGGGTAATGGTGGAATAGGCCAGCAGGCGCTTCATGTCGGTCTGCGGCAGGTACATGATAAAGCCGTAGATGAGGGTTATCACGGCCATGACCATGCCCACCTGTCCCACAACCGGGGGGACATCCCCTGCGGCCATAACGGCGCGGGCAAAAATGAACACGCCCACCTTGACCATGGAGGCTGCGTGCAGGTAGGCGCTCACCGGGGTGGGCGCTTCCATGGCGTCGGGCAGCCACATGTGCATGGGAATCTGGGCCGATTTGCCCCAGGCCGCAAAGAGCACGCCGCCCACGATGATGATCTTGGCGGTATCGCCAAGCCCGGCCATGCCGGAGAGGGCAAAGGAGCCGGTCTCGTGGTACAGCCAGGCTGCAGCCACATAGAGGCCCAGCGCGCCAAGGTGGGTCACCAGCAGGGCCTTCATGCCCGAGCGCAGCGCCGTGGGGGTCTGGTAGTAGCCGATGAGCGCCCAGGAACAGCCGCCGGTGATTTCAAAGAACAGCAACTGGCCAAAAAGGGTGGAGGAAAGCGTAAGCCCGGCCATGGCGCCGATAAAGGCGAGCATGATGGCGTAAAAACGGATAGTGCCCTCATGCGGATGCTCGCGGTTGCCCTTGGTCAGGTAGGCCGTGGAGTACAGCACCACCAGAAAGCCGAGAAAAACCACGGCAAAACAGATGAGCGTGCTTACCCTGTCGATGAGTACGCCGAATATTTCCACTGTGTGTCCAGCGCCGCCAAGCAAGGTGGAACTGTAACTCACAAGGCTGAATGTGCAGTTTTCGGGCATGCCCGCATTGAGGTATGCCAGGCCAAGGGCCGCGCTGCCTGCCGAAGCGGCAAGGGCAACCACCAGCGCCAGCGCCCGTGCCGCGCGATACGGCAGGCAGGCGGCGAGCAACGCGCCGATGAACGGTATCAGGATTGTTGCCAGTGCAATTTTATCCATGACTTCTTCCTCGACGCCCTAGAGCTTGCTGAAGTAAAAGACGAATGCCAGGGCCGCCACGCCAAAACCGGACCACGTGACGCGCGGCGTCAGCAGAAAGCGCCCGCGGGCAAGGCTGTTTTCGTACAGCGACGCCAGCACAAAGATGACCAGCAGCTTCAGTATGAGTATGACGGCTGCGGCCAGCACGGATACAGCGTTCAGGCTCTCGGGCGTTACATTGCCAAAGGGCAGAAACACGCTGATGAACACGCTGGCAACGACCGCCTGCTTGAACTTTACGCCCAGGCTGACCAGGGCAAGGCCGGGGCCGGAATATTCGGTCAACGGGCCTTCCTGAAGTTCCTGTTCCGCTTCGGGGTAGTCAAAGGGGATCTTGCCCATTTCAATAAATACGGCAAAAGCGCAGGCAGTCATGGCCAGTGCCGCCGCCGTGGGCATGGAGCCTCCCCAGTTCTGGCGGAACACCTCGCTGATGACGCCTAGGTTGGTCGAACCCGCGATAAGGGCCGCCACCAGCAGGGCCAGCATGAGCACGGGCTCCACCAGCACGCCCAGCAACATTTCACGGCTTGCGCCCATACCGGCAAAGGGACTGCCCGAATCCAGCCCGGAAAGGGCAAAGAAAAAACGGTAAAGAGCAAAAAGATACAGCAGGGTTATGAGATCCGCCGCGCTCGCCGTCTGCGAACCGGTCACGATCACGGGCAGCGTCATGGCTATGGCCGCGGCGCTGGCAATGAGCACAAAGGGCATGATGCGGAAAATGATGCCTGACTGCGCAGGAGTCACTTCCTGCCGGGTCATGAGCTTGGCCAGGTCGCGGTAATCCTGCAGCACGCCTGCGGCGCCCAAAGGCCCAAGGCGCGAGTGCATTCTGGCCCGGATCTTGCGGGAAATGCCGGACAGCAGAGGAGCCAGCAAAAGCAGAAGCAGTGTCTGCGCTGCGGCCAGCAGCAAGGATACCGGCCAGGACAAGGATTGCATGGTGAACATGGTTCCCCCTAGGCGGCTTTGATGAGAAGCAGCGTGATAAGCGCGATGATGATATACAGGCAGTAGACGCGAAAATCGCCCTGCTGCAGCCGCTGCACGCATATGCCGGTCTTTTTCACGGCACGGACGATGCGGGCAAGAATGCCGTCGTCCCACATGGGTTCCACACTCCGCGCCGTACGTATGACCGAGTCAAGCGCGCGCGACATGGCCGGGGCGGGATCAAGCGCCTGGCGCAGGCGGTAGAGCCCCGCAAACACGTGGCGCAGCCCCTGGGTAAAACTCCCGGCGGAGAGGGCCATGCGTTCTTCGTAGCCGTAGCCGCAGGCCCACGGGTCATTTTTGCGGCGCAGGGGCAGGCGGTCGGCCTTGCCGATCATAAAGACCAGCAAGGGCAGCAGCATGCCGCCCAGCAGCAGGAGCATTACCAGCGTGGGCGAAAGCCCGGTGGCGGCGTCCGCACCGGGAATGAGCACGCCCTGGCGCACGGCTTCAAGATGCTGCTGGCCAGTGGTGAGCGAATCGGCCACAGCGCTGACAACAGGAGCCACGCAGGCCGCGCCCACGCCCAGCGCCACGCACAGCGCGGCCAGTCCAAGCATGGAAAGCGTCATGGCGGCGGGAACTTCCGTGGCTTCCGCAGCCTTGGCGCTACGCGCCTGACCGCAAAAGCTGATGCCGTACACTTTTACAAAACACATGGCGGCCAGAGCGCCGGTGATGGCCAGCATCACGATTGCCACAGGGCCGGAAAGCCGCGCAATGACGGAGGAATGCTGGCTGATGCTCACAAGGCCCTGGTAGGTGTACCATTCACTGACAAAACCGTTGAGGGGCGGCAGGGCGGAAATGGCCATGCAGCCCACCAGAAAGGCCAGGGCCGTGCGCGGCATGCGCTTGGCAAGGCCGCCCATCTTTTCCATATCCTTGGTGTGCACCGTGTAGATGATGGCCCCTGCGCCAAGGAACAGCAGGCCCTTGAACACGGCGTGGTTCAGCAGGTGGTAGAGCGCGCCCAGAAAGCCCAGTGCGGCCAGCAGCGGGTTCTTGAGGGCAAGGCCCATGAGGCCCACGCCCACGCCCATGAGGATGATGCCCACGTTTTCAACCGTGTGGTAGGCAAGCAGGCGTTTGATGTCGTGTTCTGCAAGCGCGTACATAACGCCCAGCACTGACGAAACAGCACCAAAGGTCAGCACCACAACGCCCCACCAGACAGGCATATCCACGCCGCCCAGCAGGTCTGCGCCCACCTTGATGATGCCGAACACGCCGATCTTGACCATCACGCCCGACATCATGGCAGAAGCGTGCGAGGGCGCTGCCGGGTGCGCTCTGGGCAGCCAGCCGTGCAGGGGCAGCATGCCAGCCTTGGCCCCAAAGCCGAAAAATGCCAGCAAAAAAGCAATGGAAGCCATGAGCGGCGAAATCTGCGCCTGACGGAAAGCCGCAAAATCAAGGCTGCTGTCAGGGGTGTGGCAGTACATGATGAAGAACGAGGCCATGATGAGCACAGACCCGGCATGCGCTATGAAAAAGTAGAGCAGACCGGCGCTGACCGCTTCGCTTTCCTGGTCGGCGATGACCAGAAAATAGGAAGAAAGCGACATGACTTCAAAAAAGATGATAAAGTAGAAGGCGTTGTCCATGACCATCAGCGCCACCATGGAGGCGATGAAGGTATTCATGAAAAAGCCCATGGCCGCAGCGCCCTTGCCTTCGTATTCCCGTACATAGGCCAGGGAATAGATGGAAGCGGCAAGCGCCAGCAGGGAAATGACGCCCGTCATGAAGGCTCCCAGCATGTCCAGCCGTACGGCCAGATGCGCAAAGGGAAACGGCCCCGCATAGACATGGCTGAGGGCCTCGGCCCGTTGCAGCAGAAAGGGCAGGACAGCATACAGCCCAAGCGCGCCGCCAAGCGCGCCAAACAGGCCGCTGACGGTGATGGCGGCCCTTTCGTTGCGGCCCAGCAGCAGGGAAAGCACGCCACCCGCCATGTAGGCCAGCACAGCCCAGAGCAGGATTTCAAGTGGATCACGCATGCTGCACCCCCGACATGGTTGTTGCCGCCGGGACGGCTTTGTCGTCGTGTTTTTCCAGCTCAAGCGTGGCAACACGTTTGTTGTTTTGCAGTTCGGCCAGTGTTCTTTCGTCCACAAGGCGCAGGGCCATGGTGGGGCAGGCCTCCACGCAGGCCGGGCTCGAGCGGAAGTAGCAGAGGTCGCACTTTACGGCCACAGTGCGGCGGCCCACATTCCACGCCAGAAAGGAGGGCATGGAATAGTTGCTGCCCGGGGCATCGGCCAGTTCTTCTTCCGGCACATAGTGCTCGTACACTTCCGGGTGCCCGGCGGGCCTGTCGGCCGCAGGGGCAATGGCCCCGAAAGGACAGGCAAGACCGCACAGCTTGCACCCAATGCAGTTGCTTTCGTTGATGTGCACCGAATGCCCAGTGGCCGTGATGGCGTTCACCGGGCAGACCTTGGCGCAGGGCATGTCTTCGCAATGGCGGCAACTCACAGGCGCTGTGCCGTTGCCGTAGCGCATGACCTCAAGCCGGGGTCTGCCGAGCAGCCCCTGCTGCTCATGCGCCAGCGAACACGCCGCCATGCAGGTATTGCAGCCGATGCATTTGACCGGATCCGCAAAAATGAAATGGTTCATAAGCTTCCTCGTTACGCAAGGGATCGTGATAATGGCGCCTCGTCAGCAGAATGCGTGCCATTATGCATCAACCGAGTATTCATGCGCATTTTTGGGAATATATCGGCCCGCTGCCCGTGCGGCGGGCTGTCCATAAGGCCGTGTTCGACACTTTTGACGAAGTGCTTCGACAGCTTCGACATTTTAGTCAACGGTCGGGGACTGCTTTTGCTGGGCGGCCTTGCTGGCGGACTGGTGGGCCTCGTGACCGTGCCGCAGGTAGATGAGCCAGTGGAACAGGCCCACAAACACGCCTCCGCCAAGTATGTTGCCCAACGTTACGGGTATGAGGTTCTTGAAGATAAAGTTCTGCCAGTTCAGCACAGAGGCTATGTGCGCGGGGTCGGCCAGTTTGGCCGCCACTTCTGGGGGCATCATGTTGCTGCACAGAATGCCAATGGGAATCATGAACATGTTTGCCACGCTGTGTTCAAAACCGCAGGCGATAAAGAGCCCCACGGGGAACAGACAGGCAATCATTTTGTCAAACAGTGAGCGCCCCGCGTAGCTCATCCACACGCCAAGGCAGACCATCAGGTTGCACATGACCCCCAGAAATACGGCTTCAATAAATGTATGGGTCAGCTTGTGCTCTGTGGTGTTGATGTAGAAGATCGCAATGCTGCCGCCGTTTTCCCACGGGTGACCGCTGAGCAGTATAAGCGCCACAAGAAACAGGCTGCCCACAAAGTTTCCAGCGTAAACAACGCCCCAGTTGGCGAACATCCGCCCCCAGGTGATCCTGTTGCTGGCACGGGGAACAAGAGTCATGGTTGTGGAGGTGAACAGATCCGCGCCCAGAACAATGACCAGCATGAGCCCAAGGCTGAACACAAGGCCGCCCACAATTTTTCCGGCGCCGGTTGCATTGGCTATGGCGCAGTAAACAAAACCCAGACCGATAAACACGCCCGCCGCAACAGCAAGTAAAAACGCCTTGCCCGCAGGCTTGATGGCCTTGCCTTCCATAACGGCAGCCGCCTTGTCGCACATCTGATAAGGGCTTAACGCTTCGAAGGAGGAGGAATCGGCCATAATTATCTCCTTTGCAGTGAAAAAAATATGATTGAGAATATTTGCACATATTGCAAAGGGGATGCCAAATAAAAGATATTATATTTTAATATGTTGCATAGATTTTTTGAAGGCATGGTTTTTGGGGAAGGTGTCGAAGCTCACAATTGAACCATGTGCCGATGCGTGGAAGCGGGACAGAAATGGCAGAGGGGATGGACATCAAGCGAAAATCACAGACAAAACAGGATTGAAAGGCACATTGATATCCGGCTGCGGGCGTATGCAAAAAGGATGTGTGTTGTACGCTTGTTTGTGAATTGTAGCACAATCGACTTGGTGGTCTGTGTGACCATTCGCGTGTCCGCATCCAGTTCTGCCGCAAAGATGGGGGGCGACAGCGCAAAAAAATGGACATACCTGACAAATCTGGCACGCCCACCCCTTGACTGATACAGAACTCATGAGTTTTGTACGCTGCCGACGTGCCCGGGGAAACCCTGGTCAAGCGCCTGCGTACCCTCAAGAAGCGGGTCGCCCAACAATCACTGACTGTACGTTATGATGCGGATATTGTTGAATGCTATAGGAGCAAGGGCAAAGGACAGCAGCAGCCATGAATGATGCTCTGTGTGTGCGTGGAAGCGGAAAAGGGAACGCTGCAACCGTAATCATTTTTCCGTCAGCATTTGCACACGCTCCTGTTGAAAAATGAAAACATTGAAATGCTTGTAACCAGGGCGGGAATCTTTTGGGGTTCCACATCCCAGGCCCGCGCGGTCAGCAGCACATAGTCCAAAACAGCAAGGGCCGGGGAATCACCCCCGGCCCTCGGCTGTGCCTCTTCCACAAAGAATCGTCGTATCAGCCAGTTCAAGCTCTGTCGGCAGTCGGGAAAGATGGCCGATAACTTTTTCTTGATGCGCCAGTCCTCCAGGCAGTTAAGGAGATTGAAAGTAACAGGATCAAGGTTGCGGCCTGCAGCGCATCAAAATCCGTATGCCGGATATGCGCAGCCTCATGATCTGTGAATCCCTTGGCCAGCGCCAACATTTTCGGCACGCAATCCATCGGCAATGATGGCAGATAAATGACCCTGCCATTGGTGCAGGCGGTCTTTCCGCCAATATGCACCTGCACCCCGTACTGCTCTCCCAGCACGGACGCCAGCAGAGGCTGGCAGTTAAGAATGTCTTTCGAGCGAATCATGGCACCTCACAATAAAAAAAGCCCGGTGCGTAGCCGGGCCAGTGGTTCATCATTTTTCACGATCTCATTCCGTAATAGTTCGCAAGTCATGCAGCATAGTGGGGAAGCGCCCCGCAGGCGGCAGTTGCAGCCAGCGGATGACAAACGCATACAACCTGTCCGAGTCTGCCCGGATGTTATGCCCATTGATCCGCAGAAACACCGAACAGGCGGCAAAGGCCGTCCGCTTGTTCCCGTCCACAAAGGGGTGGTTGATAAGCAGGCTTTCCAGCAAGGCGCAGGCTTCTTCCACAACATCCGTATAGTAGCCGCTCTGGGGCCGGTATGCAGCCGACTCCAGCCCGCCCATATCCCGAACGCCGGGCGCCCCGCCATACCTTTCAACAAGAATGGCGTGCATGCCCAGAATGTCGGCAACAGTCAGGTAATCCCGGCTCACTTTGCAAGCTCTTTATACAGGGCGTCGTGCTCAATCATGCTGACTTCAAGGGCGTCAAGCACGTGGCGCCGCGCCATGGGGCGTTTGCGATTCTCAATGTAGGCGCGCACCGCATCTTCCAGCACGGCCTGAATCTGCCGTCCGTCCTCTTGCGCTACAGATTTAAGGCCTTCATAAAGATCGGGCTCCATCTGGCTGGCGAACTTGACCCGCTTTGCGGATGCCTGTGTCATGACAATCTCCCTTTTTTTGAAGGCTACGAAGCCCATAGCTTTGCGTCAAGAAATTTCTTGATATTACCACAGCCCCAGGCTGGGAATGGCAGGATACGGCACGGCAGTGCCAACATTCACAGAAACATCCGGCAGCACGGGCGCATCATCCTGTCGCTATCCACGGTGCTGTTATCCTGCCCTTACGTATCCGCTATTGTTTGGGGTCAGCTTGTTTAATCCTGATCTTTCACATCCTTCAAGGTACGTTTATTTATTGTAAGCGGGATATTGGCGGGATATTTATGCCAAAAACAAAAATGCCCTTACGGTTTTTAACCATAAGGGCTTGATTTTTCTGGAGCGGGAAACGGGATTTGAACCCGCAACCTTCAGCTTGGGAAGCTGACACTCTACCGTTGAGTTATTCCCGCAGAAGTAAGGCTAGATTTATACGGCAACGGGGCTGCTTCGTCAAGTTAATAGTGACGGTTGGCGAGCCTGCAGCGGTTTGCAAGCGCCTTTTTTCTTTCCCCGCCATTCGCAAGAAATTGGGCCTTAAAAAGGCGGCAACAAATCGCATTTTTAGGCTGAATGAAAACTTTGAAATGTGAAGTGTTTCAAAGGTAATGCGCTCCAGTACGATGAATGCCGACGACGAACTGATGCAGAATCCGGTCTGGCCCGGCTGCTACAGCCTGGGCGGAAACGCATAGCCTGTTCAGATGGCGCGGGTGCGGCGCGTCATGACCAAAGGGGTACGGTTCATGACAATTCCGTTACACGCAGGTTCCCGAACCTTCGCGGGCAAGCCGTCCGATATTGTCGGGGGTGAAACACCGCCCGATATGTGCCTCAAGGTTGCGACAAGCCTCGTCAATACGGCCAGCTTTAAGGTCGCCGAAAAATTCCCGATGCTCAATGATCGAGCGATGCACGAAACTGCGTTCAAAGGAGAGACGATATCTGACCGCGCTTAATTGGGCCGCAATCCGATAGTAGAAGGAGATCAGGAACGGATTGTCCGTATGCGTAAAAAACAACTGGTGCAGATCTGTATCCGTTCGCAGGTACAGCTCCACATCCGCGCCCCGGATACTGCCGCCGCTTTTATCGAGCAAAATATATGATTCCTCCAGAAGTTCGCCCATTTCCTTGAGCAGCCGTATGGAGTTGCGTTTCATCGCCTGGCGCAGCGCTCCCACCTCGATCAGCTGGCGGGTTTCCATGAGCCGCTCCAGTTCCCGCACGGTAGGCGCGAAAACAAACGTTCCCTTGCGTGGGAGGATGACCACCAGGTCTTCTTTCTGTAATGCGAGCAAGGCTTCGCGCACCGGCGTCTTGCTCAAACCGAACCGTGCGGCCAGTTCGCTTTCGACTATCTGCTCACCAAAACGCAGATCGCCGGTTATGATCTGGCGTTTTATTTCGTCGATGGCGGTGCCGGTCAGAGTCTTGGGGATGCGCATTCAAAATCCCTCCGTACACAACTATCAAAAAAGAATAGCCATCGATGGTTCTCTTGTCAAAAGAACGCATTGCGCATCCCCATGCGTTCTCGCATCCATGTTGTTCGATCCGGACTCTCCCTGGTCCCGTGCATCGGCCGGAAACGTAAAATATCAGATGAAAATAAAATCAGGCTACGCGCATGCCGGTAATCGCCCGGTACGTTCCCGAAACCATACGAAAACCGCTCTGATATATTGTGTATGACAGTAAAAAGTATTGCACGACTCTGATTTTTTTATATTCTGCTCTGAAAATAGTAAAAGATCTTTTCCTAAGGCAGCATGTGGCAATTCAAGAAAACCCCAGGTATGCGCGTTTGAACAAGGAGTTCACATGGCAACACAGACGTCCATAGAATCGAGAACGCTCTCCAAAATAAAATGGAAAATTATTCCTTTTTGTCTTCTCATGTATTTCATCAACTACATAGACAGGATCAACATCGGGTTTGCAGCGCTGGACATGAATACGGAGCTGCATATTTCCAACGCGGCGTTCGGATTTCTGTCCTCGGTTTTCTTTATCGGGTATTTTCTGCTTGAAGTGCCGAGCAACATGCTCCTGCACCGTTTCGGGGCCAGGAGGTGGATGGCGCGGATATGCGTCAGTTGGGGCCTGGTGACGCTGGGCATGTTCTTCGTGCAGGGGTATTCGCACGTTCTGTCGCTGCGCGTTCTCCTCGGAATCGCGGAAGCCGGCTTTTTTCCGGGTATGATCTACTACTTCACGTTCTGGTTTCCCGCAAAAGAGCGGGCAGGGATTATCGGTCTGTTCATGCTGGCGGTTCCGGTAGGCAACTTCACCGGCGCACCGCTCTCCACGTGGATAATGGATAATATCCATTGGCTGGGGCATTCGGGATGGCGCTGGATGTTCATGCTGGAAGGGAGTGCCGCCGTTGTTGTGGGCATAATGGCGCTCTTCGTTCTCACGGACAGCCCTGCCAAGGCCAAATGGCTTACCGAGGAAGAAAAAGCGTGGTTGATAGACCGCCTGCACCGCGAAAACGAACTCAAAAAGGACACGGCTTCCTTTACCCTGAGGCAGACGTTCTCTTACATCCGCGTATGGCAACTGGCTTTCATCTATATGTTCGTGCAGATAACCACCCAGTCCGTGAACTACTGGATGCCGATCATCGTGAAAAGTTTTTCTGCCACTTTTTCAAACACGTCTGTGGGCATGTTGCTGATGCTGCCCGGCATAATCAGTCTCATCATAATGCCGCTCTGGGGCAGGCATTCGGATAAAACCAAGGAACGAAAATACCATACGGCCTTGCCGATGCTCCTTTCCGGCATCGGGCTGGCCCTGATAGCGGTTTCCGACAACATGCACGTGCGCATTTTGGGCGTGGTCCTGAACGCAGTCGGCAACGTGGCTTTCTACGGCCCGTTCTGGAGCTTGCCGTCAATATATCTTACCGGCCAGGCAGCGGCCATCGGCGTCGCCATCATCAACTCCATGTCCAGTCTCGGCGGATTCATCGGCAACAACATCGTCGGGGTTCTGAAGGATTCCTCCTTCGGCAATAGCGGGGTTCTCGCGTTTCAGGCCGGGTGCTGCATTGTAGGGTTCCTGCTCACCCTGTCCCTGAAACTCCGGGATGACGCGCTGTATGACGATACGGCCGATTCCGTCGATCCCGTGAAAACAAATGCTTCTCCGGTCCATTCCAAATAAACGCAATCGCTCCATACAAAGGGAGAAATTATGAAGATCACCAGCGTAGACGTTTTCAGGCTTTTTCACGGTAAACCCAGCATTCTTGACGGCACCGAGTTTTTTCCCACGGTTGTCCGGATCAACACCGATGAGGGCATCAGCGGCTTCGGGGAACTCGGCCTCGCCTACGGCAACTCGCAACAGGCCGCGTTTGGCATGGCAGCGGACTTCGCTAAACTGATCATCGGCATGGACCCCCTGAACAATGAGGAAATCTGGGAAAAATTGTTCCGCAAGCCCTTCTGGGGCATGGGCGGCGGCACGGTCATCTTTTCCGGCATCAGCGCCATCGACATCGCTCTTTGGGATATCAAGGGCAAGTATTTCAATGCCCCGGTGCATAAGCTTCTCGGCGGCAAGACCAACGGCAGGCTCCGGGCGTATGCGAGTCAGTTGCAGTTTGACTGGGACGAGCGGACAAAGGGACTTGTGGCGCCGGAAGAGTATGCCGAGGCAACGCGAAAGGCGTTGAAACAAGGGTATGACTGCATCAAGGTGGATCCGGTGGGGTATGACCTCGAAGGTAACTGGATGAGATGGAACAATTATGGCATTCTTCAGTACGATCAGCTCAAGGTTGCGGTGGATCGCGTCGCTGCGATGCGTGAAGCCGGCGGGGACGCAATGGACATCATCATCGAGCTTCATTCCCTGACGGACACCAACACCGCCGTCCAGCTTGGCCGCGAACTCGAAAAGTTCCGTATCTTCTACTACGAGGAGCCTGTGCACCCACTCAACAGCGTTTCGATGAAAGAGGTGTCCAACCGGGTCAACATCCCCATCGCTTCCGGGGAACGGATTTACAGCCGCTGGGGATACAGGCCTTTCTTCGAAGACCGTTCCATCAACGTCATCCAGCCGGACCTCGGCAATTGTGGCGGCATTACGGAAGGCAAGAAAATCTGCGATATGGGGAATACCTATGATTGTGCCGTCCAGGTCCACGTTTGCGGCGGGCCTGTGGCGGAAGCGGCCGCCTTGCAGCTTGAAGCGGTCATCCCCAACTTTCTCATCCACGAAACCCACATTATCAACACTATCAAGGCCAATACCGAGTCCTGCAAATACAGCTACCAACCGAAAAACGGGTACTATGAAATTCCCGACCGCCCCGGCATCGGACAGGAATTAACGGAAAAAACGATGGAAGAAGCGTACAAGATCACTATCAACTGACCTTCGGGCAGCTGATTTTAGAGCGATTTCACCTTGAGAGTGCTCTAGATGTAGAGTGTCAACACGTTGTTCACCCCCCCTAGCTTCGAAGCTGGAGGTTTTTTGCCAAGGGCCGAATGTGGTCGCAGAAAGTTATAACGATGCGTCCATCTCGGCAGATAAGCTGTTCTTTTCCATGAGTGGGTATACGTTTCGGCGTATGCCCACTCATTCAATGCTGTTCGAATAAAGCGTTCTGCCTTGCCGTTGGTTTGTGGCCGGTAAGGCCGGGTTCGCTTGTGCTTTATCCCAAATTCACGACAGGCATCACGAAACTTCCACGACCTGTAGCACGATCCGTTATCCGTCAAAATTCGTTCTACCTTGATGCCGTGCACGGCATACCAGGCAACGGCAAACCACAAAAACTCTACCGCGGATTCCGCTGTTTCATCCGGGAGAATGGCGGTGTACGCGGCCCTTGAGGCATCATCAACGCAAACGTGCAGGTATTCCCAGCCTGGCCGTCTACGGTGGGCATTGCCCAAACCGACTTTGCGATGCCCAACGCCATCAATCTTGCCCAACTTCTTAATATCCAAATGCAGCATTTGCCCAGGATTTTCCCACTGGTAGCGCTGGACAGGATCCTTTTTCTCCAGGGAAGCCAGCCGGGAACAACTGAGCTTGCGTAAGGCTCGGAACACGCTGCTGCGACAGATATCCAGGCGGAGGGCGATTTCATCTCCGGTTTTCCGCGCTTTCCGCAATGCAAATATTCGGCAGAAATCCTCTTCTGACAGCTTGTTACGACAACGTCTGGGCCGTGAACCGCGATCTGCAAGCGCCTCCTGCCCGCCATGAGCATGGCGACTTTTCCATTTTCTTGCGGTACGCAGGCTCACGCCATATCCAGCTGCCACTCTGGCAGCCGGTTCATATTGCATTCGCCGCACCATTTCTTCTCGACTACGAATCGTCAGTTTGGCATTCTTATGGCTGTTCACCCTTTCCCTCACTCGGTTTGCTGTTGTCTGGTAACTCCAGCTTTACCGATTTTGGGAGGGTGAACAACCTATTGGAACATTACATCTAGAGCAGATTAACTTTGAAATACTTCACATTTCAATTTGTCATTCTGCCGGAAAATGTGATTTGCGGTAGCCGTTAGCGGGGCTTTACCGCTTACGGACAACCAATGCTGTCTTCAAGCGTAGCTTCGCGGCAGTCGTTGGCGAGTCTGCGAGCCTTACGAATGGCGACAGCGATTGTATGGAGTGAGCTGTGTAGTTACGCATGCTGTCTTCAAGCGTAGCTTCCTGCGTCACAACGCTTTAAGCCTGCGTCACAACGGCTGAAGCCTTCGAGCAACGGCTGAAGCTCGGCTGAATCCACGCCACGTTGTGGCGCGCTGCACTTTCGTGCAGCGTTAGAGCCTTTACACTTTTTCAAAGTTAAAATGCTCTAGCCCCCAAGCTGCCGACATCTACCCATCTTTCATCTGGCCATCCCTCCGTCTGTTCTGGCCTGACGCCGCCAGCGGCATGTCAGTCAACATTCTTCAGTACGGGCCGCGCCGCATGACGGCAGGTCCCCTGGCAGCAAAAAGTATAACCATCAGGCCCAAGTGCGAATTTGCTCAGGCCGCCTGACACCTACGGCCGGCTGTCTGGCGGCTTGAACCGCACTGGTGTTTTTCTGTTTGGCATATTTTTTTTTACGCAAAATGCAGAATTAACCGGTGGAGTAAAACAGCATGTATTTCAGAGTGATATTTGGTAAAGCATTAAGGCTCCTTTGGCCCGGCATCCAGGTCCCTGATACCTGTTTAGCGGTTATTCATTTGTAATGGTATGACATTTTACCATGTGGGGAAAAATATCACAAATGGCTGAGAATCCAATATAAATAATCGTACAACCTTGCGACATCACGATTTTTATAATATGGTGACTACGATTCTTTATGTCGTAAGAAGGCGTCCGCTTTGTGGTCGCCGAAGCGATTTTATGCGCGCCTGCCTGCCTCGGCCACGCGCATGTGATAGGCTCAAACAAGGAGAGGTCTTATGAAAAGCACCCGACGGAGTTTTCTCAAAGGTGTCGGTGCAGGGGTGTTATGCCTGACACTGGGGAACCTGGGCTTCGATCTGGGCGAAGCCCAGGCTTACGCCGTTAAACTCAAAATTGAAGGGGCTCGCGAAGTATCGAGCATCTGCCCCTTTTGTTCCGTTCAGTGTCAGATCATCGCCTATGTGAAAGACGGCAAGCTCGTCTCCACTGAGGGCGACCCGGACTTTCCCATTACCGAAGGCGCTCTCTGCGCCAAGGGCGCGGCTCTCTACTCGATGTACACAAGCGATCATCGTCTGAAAAAGCCCCTGTACCGCGCTCCTCACAGCGACAAGTGGGAAGAGAAGGACTGGGACTGGACCCTTGAGCAGATCGCGCGACGCGTAAAAGACGCCCGTGACAAGGACATGATCCTCAAAAACGAAAAGGGCCAGACGGTCAACCGCCTGGAAACCATATTCTGGATGGGAACCTCCCACGCTTCCAACGAAGAATGCGCGGTTATCCATCAAGCTTTGCGCGGCCTGGGTGTTGTCCATATGGACCACCAGGCACGGGTCTGACACAGCCCCACTGTTGCGGCTCTGGCAGAGTCGTTCGGACGCGGTGCAATGACCAACCACTGGATCGACATCAAGAATGCCGATGCGGTGCTTATTATCGGCAGCAATGCCGCTGAACATCATCCCGTGGCTTTCAAGTGGATCATGAAAGCCAAGGACAACGGGGCCGTGCTCATGCACGTTGACCCCAAATTCTCGCGCACATCCGCCAGGTGTGATTTCCACGTGCCCCTGCGTTCCGGCACGGACATCCCCTTCCTTGGCGGCATGGTCAACTATATCCTTGAAAACGGCTGTTATCACAAGGATTACGTTAACAACTACACTGACGCGGCCTTTGTGGTGGGCGACGGCTACGCCTTTAAAGACGGGCTCTTCAGCGGCTTCAACGCCGACGCCCGCAAGTATGACAAAAAAATGTGGGCCAAGGCCGCAGGGCCTGACGGCGCGCCTGTCATCGACCCCACGCACAAGAACCCGCGTTGCGTCATCAATCTGATGAAAGACCACTATTCCCGCTACACTCTCAAGAACGTCTCCGACGTGACGGGCGTGTCGCAGGAAAATCTGCTCAAGGTCTACAAGAACTTCTGCGCCACCGGCAGCCCGGACAAGGCAGGCACCATTTTGTACGCCCTGGGCTGGACACAGCATACCGTGGGCGTGCAGAACATCCGCCTTTCCACCCTTGTGCAGCTCTTGCTGGGCAACATCGGCGTGGCCGGCGGCGGCATCAACGCCCTGCGCGGCGAACCCAATGTGCAGGGCTCCACAGACCATGCCCTGCTGTACAACAACATCCCCGGCTATCACGGCACTCCCCAGGCTCAGTGGCAGACCCTGGCCGAATACAACAAAGCCAATACGCCGGTCACCACACTGCCCAACAGTGCCAACTGGTGGGGCAACAGGCCAAAGTACGTGGCAAGTCTGCTCAAGGGCTGGTTCGGCGATGCCGCCACGCCAGAGAACGATTTCTGCTACAGCCTGCTGCCCAAGCTGGAGCCGGGCGAAGACTATTCGTACATGTATGTTATGGACAGGATATACAATAACAAGATCAAGGGCGGCTTCATCATGGGCGTGAACCCCATGAACAGCTTCCCCAACACCAACAAGATGCGGACAGCCCTGGACAATCTGGACTGGCTCGTCTGCTCTGAAATTCATAACTCCGAAACCACGGACAACTGGAAGCGCCCCGGGGTTGATCCCAAAACAAAGAAGACGGAAGTCTTCCTGCTGCCGTCGGCCCACCGCATTGAAAAGGCGGGCACCATCAGCAACAGCGGACGCTGGCTCCAGTGGTTTGACCAGGCTGTGCAGCCCGGCGGCGAAGCGCGCAACTTCGCTGACGTCGTCGTGCCCCTCTTCAACACCATCCGCAAGATGTATGCGCAAGAGGGCGGCGTGCTGCCCGATCCCATCCTGAAGATGCACTGGACCGACAAGTATGATCCCGAAGACTGGGCCAGGCGCATCAACGGTTTCTTCTGGGCCGACACCAAGGTGGGCGACAAGACCTACAAGCGCGGCCAGCTTGTGCCCGCGTTTGCCGCCCTCAAGGACGACGGTTCAACCTCTTCCCTCAACTGGATATACACGGGAAGCTGGACAGAGGAAGACGGCAACAAGTCACGGCGGCGCGACCCCAGCCAGACGCCCATGCAGGCCAACATCGGCCTCTTCCCCAACTGGTCGTGGTGCTGGCCCGTCAACCGGCGCATTCTGTACAACCGCGCCTCGGTGGACGTGAACGGCAAGCCCTTCAATCCCAAGAAGGCCGTTATTGAATGGGACGGCAGCAAATGGGTGGGCGACGTGCCCGACGGCCCCTGGCCGCCCATGTCCGACCCCAAGGGTGGCAAGCTGCCCTTCATCATGGTCAAGGACGGGCATGCCCAGTTCTACGGCCCCGGCCCTGCCGACGGGCCTTTCCCCGAACACTACGAACCCGCTGAAACGCCCCTGGCGAGCCATCCGTTCTCCAAGCAGCTCAGCAGCCCGGTGTACAAGCACCACAAGTCGCCCATGGACCAGATCGCGCCTCCGGCCGATCCGCGCTTCCCCATTGTGCTGACTACCTATAGCCTCACAGAGCACTGGTGCGGCGGCGGCGAAACACGCAACGTGCCCAACCTGCTTGAAACCGAACCCCAGCTGTATGTGGAAATGAGCCACGAGCTGGCCAAAGAAAAGGGCATCAAGAACGGCGACGGCGTGTTGCTGGAAAGCGCGCGCGGCAAGTGCGAGGCCATCGCCATGGTGACCGTGCGCATACGGCCCTTCACGGTTATGGGCAAGACCGTCCACCTTGTGGGCATGCCCTTCGCCTTCGGCTGGACAACGCCAAAATGCGGCGACTCCACCAACAGGCTTACCGTGGGCGCGTATGACCCCAATACCACCATTCCCGAGTCCAAGGCCTGCTGCGTGAACCTGCGCAAGGCCGACAAGCTGACCGAAATAGGCTAACGAGCAAGGCGCGTCCCCCTCCGGGGGCGCGCCCCACAAGGAGCATACTATGCCGAAAACATTCTTAGTTGACACCACGCGGTGCACGGCATGTCGTGGCTGCCAGTTGGCCTGTAAGGAATGGCACGATCTGCCCGCCAATCACACCAAGCAGCTCGGCACGCACCAGAATCCGCCGGACCTGAACCCGAACAACCTCAAAATTGTTCGTTTTCATGAATATGTGAATGATGAAGGCAATGTGGTCTGGAACTTTTTTCCCGACCAGTGCCGCCATTGCCAGACGCCGCCTTGCATGGACGTGGCCGACATGAGCGTGCCCGGGGCCATTATTCAGGACAAGAAAACCGGAGCCGTGCTGGCCACGGAAAAATCCGCGAAACTCAGTGAAGAAGACGCCCAGGCCGTACAGGAAGCCTGCCCCTACAACATACCGAGGCGCGACCCCAAAAGCGGCCGCCTGACCAAGTGCGATATGTGTATTGACCGCGTTTCCGCGGGCATGCAGCCTATCTGCGTCAAAACCTGCCCCACGGGGGCCATGGTTTTCGGTGAGCGTGAAGAGATACTGCCTGTGGCCCAAAAGCGTCTTGAAAACGCCAAAAAGCGTTGGCCCAAGGCGTTTCTTGCCGACATGGAAGACGTGAGCGTCATCTATCTTCTGGCTGACACCAAGGACAAGTATTACGAGTTCGCAGCCTTTATGTAGAGTGCCTCAGTCAGGTTTCAGTTTGGCATTGCCATAATTGAAAACTGAAATTATGCTGACTTACAGCAATGTAGCTATGGCCGTATTGGCGTTCGGGACGTGCCCCCAAGGGCGGACAGCCCCGAACGCCAATACGGCCAGGCGAGGCGCTTGAGTACGCCCGGTGAAAACCATTTTCTCCGGAAGCTGGCCTGCCGCCCCGGCGGTCGGGTACGGCTCTGTATCAAGTGTGGCGCGTGGGGCTTCCTGTGCGTCGCTGTCACCTTTCGATCGGAGGTCGCGGCCTCCGGGTTTTGGAGCATCAATGGCCTTATCCCGCCAAAGCGTGGCAAAAACCCTGGAGGACGTGGCGGCGCGCCGTCCCGTTCTGGAACCCGTACTGCGGGCTTTTGAACCTTTGCTGACCGCCCAGGCCCAACTGGCCGAAGATCTGGCCGACAGCGTACGCGCCACAGGGTTGCGCCTGCCGGAGCTTCAGGCCGAAGCCACGACGCGGGGGCTTTCGCTGTTGGCCGGCATGCCTCTGAATGGCCTTGCCGCGCCCTTGCGCGGCAGCGCCGAAAAACTGTTGCCCCTGCTGGCCGGGCTTGAGGCCATGGCCCCGCATATCTCCGCGCTGGAAGCCCTGCTGCTTGCGCCGGTGAAGAAGGGCTCCAGGAAAAAAACTACGACCAAGGCAAAGCCCGACCCGCGTGAATCGCTGGCCGAGGCCATGCTTTCGGGCAACAGTGAGGAAGAGACGCGCCTTGCGGAGCAGCATGGCCTTGATCCTTCGGTGCTGCTGTTCGCCTTTGGATTTGTGCTTGCGCCTGTTCTGCGCGCCCTTGTGGCGCAGAGCCTGCCTGAAGAAGGGGAGGCGCCCTGGGACGTGGGCAGCCAGTGGAAGCAGGGCTATTGCCCCGTGTGCGGCAGCTTTGCCAGCATAGGCTGGCTGGACAAGCCGGTTCTGGATGAAAAAAACGCGTACCTCGCGGGCGGCGGCGGCAAAAAGCATCTGCATTGCAGCCTGTGTGGCGCTAACTGGAAGTTTATGCGTCGCGTTTGTCCCTCATGCGGCGAAGATGGCTCAGGCGTGATGGAAATGCTGCGCGAAAGCGAGGCGGCTCAGGGAGAGCGGCTGGACTGGTGCACCAAGTGCAAGAGCTATTGTCCCACCGTGGATTTGCGTGAACGGGAGGGAACCCCCGACCTTGACGCGCTGGCCCTTGGCATGATGCACCTGGACATGGTGGCGGCCCGCAAAAAGCTGCGCCCGCTCAAGCCTTCGTTCTGGAATACTTTTTAAGTTGGACTGGCGGTTTTGCCGTCGCGTGGCGGCAGCAGGCCGGAAGGCGCGGCGGTACCAAGCCGCACCGCCTGACGGAAGGCGAAGACGCCAGAATTTGTGTCAGACACGCTGCAACAAGGAGCTTTTGTTTTGCGGCTGAGCCGGGCTTTTTACCGCAATGCTGGCGTAGAACGCGGCCTTCGCTAAAAATTCCTTCCTTGCCGGAGAACGAAATTTTCTTTTGCCATATGTTCTGAAAAGGCCGAAAGCATGCCGAACCGGGTAACCGGGAGGGAGCGCGTCCAACGCTATGGGGCTGCGGACGAGACCCGGCGGCCGCCCGGTAAGGGCGCTCCGCATGCGTCAAGACATGAAGGTCTACTACCTCAGGAGGAGCTTGTTCATGAAAACCTTGGTCATCACTCTTTTTGCCCTGACTCTTTTGTGTGCCGGCGGAGCGCAGGCCCGCAGCGTCAAGGAGATGTCGGAAGTCATCAAAAAACCCATTGAGATTGAAGCTTCCGGCTCCAAGCGCATGAATGTCATGTTCCCGCATACGGCGCACAAGGGCATCTCCTGTTTTCACTGCCACCACGAAGAAGGCAGTGACGGCCGCTATGTTGCCTGCACCGAATGCCATGCCACGCCCGGCGCGCGCGAGCGTGATCCCATGAGCATGTTCATGGCCTTCCATTCCAAGAATGGCGACCGTTCCTGCCTTGGCTGCCATAAGAAGCTGGCGGCTGAAAATCCCGGCAAGTTCCCGCAGTTCAAGGGCTGCCGCCCCTGCCACATGAGCCCCGCCGCGCGTGAAGCCGCCGCGGCCGAAAAAACCGCCAAACCGTAATCTTCAATGCCGCTCTGCGGCAGTCATGCCAACGCACGGATGCCGGACAGCGAAAGCTGTCCGGCATCCGTACGTTGGGGCTTGCGCATTGGTTCTGCACATAGCGACGCTGCCTGTGGGCCGTCGCGAAAACGTCTGTGCGACGAGGAACGAGCGGTATTGCCATGCGCAGGCCAAGATGTCAGACACGCCATGCAACATCCGTCAGCGCGTATGCGCCACGCTGACGCACAATAAGAATTTTAGAGCATTTTCACTTTGAAATTGCTCTGGCGACTGTGTGAGTAGGCGCCCGCAGCGAAGGCGTAAGCGCAATTTATTTGCGCTGTTAAGCGCCGAAGCATGCGTGTCTTAAACTTTGAGAATGTCCATTCTCAAAGTTAATCTGGTCTAGGGGGAGAGAGCGTGGGGGAGGTGACCCTTTTTTAAAAGGGTCCCTCCCCCACAAAGCGTTTCAACATACCATTCTCAAGCTCACCCATTGTTGCGCAGTCTTTCCACAAGATTTTCCACTGTCTTTGCCTGCTGCGACAGGTGGATCACGGCCTGGGCAGCCTCGGCCATGTCCTGCGCGCTTTCTCTGGCCGCCTGACTGACGCTGCTGATGGTGCGGTTTACCTCTTCGCTGGCGGCGGACTGCTCTTCGCTGGCGGCGGCAATGGCGCTTACCTGGCCCGCCGTGGTGTCGGCCATGCTCACGATGGCTTCCAGGGCGGCGCCGGATTTGCCGGCGCTGGCTGTGGCCAGCTTGACCTGGGCCACGGCTTCGTCCAGCGAGGACATACTGTGGGCCGTGCTTTTTTGCATGGCGGTGATGGCGGCTCCCACATCCTGGGTAGACGTCACCGTCTTTTCCGCCAGCTTGCGCACCTCGTCGGCCACCACGGCAAAGCCGCGTCCGGCGTCCCCGGCACGGGCCGCTTCAATGGCGGCGTTGAGGGCCAGCAGGTTTGTCTGATCCGCAATGTCGGAAATGAATCCCATGATGCGACTGATGTCGCGGGCGCGGGCGTTAAGGTCATCCATGTCGGTCTTGAGCCGCTCAGAAACTTCGTTGACCCTGTTGATGCTGTCCAGAGCCTGCCGCACGACCAGCGCTCCTTCCTCGGCGCTTGCCCGCGTTCCGGCTGAGGCCTGCGCGGCCTGCCCGGCATTGTCGGCCACCTGCCGGACCGTGATATTCATCTGCTCCATGGCGGTGGCGGCGCCGTCCAGATTTTCCGCCGTGGCCGTGGCCCCCTGGCTGGACTGCTCTATCTGTCGCGTCAACTGGTCGGATGCGGCCGTCAGGTTATGGGCGACGCCCTCAAGCTGCGCGGCTGCGTGCAGGAGGGTTTCTGTTCTGCCCTGCGCCTGCGCCCGCGCGTCCTCGGCTTCACGCAGGGCCGCTTCGGCCCGTTGCGACTGGCTCAGGGCCATCTGCGACTGTGCGTCGGCATTGCTGATGTGCGCCTGCAACGAACCAACCATGGACATGATGGAGGCATACACACCCCGGCGATTTTTGGGGCCACCGTCGGCGTCCGTCTGGTAATCCCCGCTGGCCACACGCTGCGCAAGCATGTTGAGCTGGCCGGGGTCTATGCCCAACTGGCGCCTGACGGAAAAAATCAGCAGGCAGGTCACGCAAACGCTGAACAGCAGCGCCGTCCCGGTAAGGGCCACAGCCATGTTTTGCGACTGCTTGGCAATATGGCGCGCGGCTTCGGCGGCCTGGCGGCTGCGGGCCGTATCCCGGTCAAGCACCTGTTCGTAAAACCGCGCCAGCCGCAGGAAGTTGGCCCTGCTGCGGTCAAAGAGGGCCACGGCCTCTTCGCTTTCGCCTTCCTTGGCGTGCTCGATAATCTGCTGGCGGTTCCGGGCGTCTTCCTGCGTGGCGGCGGCTATGCGTTCCAGCAGTTCCGACAGGCTCGCGGTCCGGGTTTCGTCATTTTGGCCGGATGTGCTGGCGTCCTCTGGCAGGGCACATTCTTCGGGCACGGGACGGGCCGCCAGCTGAGTGTAGTTTTTTTCGTGTTCGGCCAGGGCGCGCAGGGCTCGATTGATACGTGAGGTATACTCGGTGATGGTCACTTTGTCTGTGCGGGTACTTACGGCAGCCAGATCTGATCGCATGGAATAAAGCAGGGCATTCATGGATTGAACAGCCACCACCGAAGGGATGACGGTTTCCGTGATGTGGTCGACGGTGGCGGTGATTTTTTGGCTGTTGCGCATATAGACCGCAAAAAGAAGCACCATAAAAAAAATGATGCTGCAAAACGAAAGAACCAGTTTTGCGCTCAGCTTCATTGGCATCCTCAGTCCTTATTATGGTTAGCACCCGAATCCGTCCATGGCCCATCAACGGCCGCCGCCATCCTGTGGGAGGGCCTGTGCGCGGGTGCGGTTGTCATTTCGTGCTGGCTTCGGCTGCGGGGGTATCCTGGCAGTCGTCAAACATGTAGTTGTTGCCCGCCAGCTGCTTGCAGCGCTTTTTCAGGCTGGCGGCGGCCCGCGCCAGGTCAAAGCTGCTCTGAAAGCAGGTGGCGCATACGCCCACAATGGTCAGGGACATGAGGGGAAAGCGCTCTTCCTGCTGGTTGCGGTTTTTGCCTTCAATGTAGCCGTTCTGGAAATCTTCGGCGTTGTAGTAGGCGGACACGCCCTGGGCAAAGGCGCTGATGATGCCCTGACAGACCTTTTCAGCTTCGGAGCGGTCAGTGACGGCTATGAAATCGTCGCCGCCGATGTGCCCCACAAAATCCCCCTGAGGCGTGTTCTCGGATATAATGGACGCCAGGCGCTTGAGGGCGCGGTCGCCGTTTTTGAAGCCGTATTTGTCGTTGTAAGCCTTGAAGTTGTCGATATCGAAGTAGAGAACGCTCTTGTCCAGGTTGAGCCGTACAAGGCGTTCCAGCTCAATGTCGATGAGGGCGTTGCCCGGCAGTTCGGAGAGGGGGTTGAGCTGGCGCGCGTTGGCCACCTCAAGCTCGATGCTTTTTTCAAGCAGTTCGCGCACGGTGACGATGCCCACGTATTTGCCGTCGCGTGTGACGGTGACAAAGTCGTAGATCTGGTTGTTCTCGCGGCGCATGGCATGGCGGGAGACGACGTCAATGGTGGTCTGGTGGTCGACGCTTAAAAATCCCCTGTCCATGACCGAAGCGACGGTTTTTCCGGCAAAGAGCGAAAACCCGAAGCGCCCGCTTAACTGACGGTGCAGGCGGTGGCGCATGACGGTGCCCACGGGCTTGCCCTCGTCCACCACGCACAGGCCTTGCAGACTGTCGTCATGCTCAAAGCGCTCGGCGGCCTCCAGCACAGGCAGGGATGGGGGAATGGTGAAGCCGGGGCGGATGATGTGCCGCACGTGGAACTTGTGTACGCGCGCGCCGAAAAAGCGGTTCTTTATCTTGTTTTCGCGGTGGATGAAGCGCACCACATGTTCCGTAATGGGCTGCGGATGCAGTGCGGGGCGCTGGATGAAGTAGCCCTGACCGTAGGGCACGTCGAAGCTGATCAGGGTCGCCATTTCTTCTTCCGTTTCAATGCCCTCGGCAATGATGCGCGTATTGGTCAGAGAGGCGAATTCCTGCATGCTCTTGATAAGCGCCTGACGGGTGAGGTCTTTGTCCACACCGCGGATGAGGCGCATATCCAGCTTGATGAAGTGCGGCTGCACATCTGAAATGAGGTTGAGGCCGGAATATCCGGCCCCCGCGTCGTCGATGCTTATCTGGTAGTTCTGGGCCTTGTAGTGCTCGATGATTTTTTTGAAGCCGCGCAGGTTGTCCACGGATTCGCGTTCCGTGATTTCAAAAACCATGTCTTCGGCGCTGAGGGCAAAGCGGGTGAGGTATTCCTTGGTAAAGCCCACGCCGAAATGCGGATCCTGTATAATGTTGGGGTTGACGTTGAGGAACAGGCGTATGCCCGTGGCGATCTGCCGTGCCGCCCTGAGGGCGCTGTAGCGGAACAGGTGTTCCAGCTCAAGCATGCGTCCGTGGCGCAGGGCCGCGTTGATGAGGGCTTCGGGACTTTCGAGAGGGTTGCCCGCAGGGCCGCGCCCCAGCGCTTCAAAGCCAAAAATGGAGCCGTCCCGCAGGGAGATTATGGGTTGCAGCACACTGTGGATGCTTTTGTTATGTAAAATATCCCACAGGGCCTGTCGTTCCTCCGCTGCCAGCGCGGTTGCGCGCGCGGCGGCGCGTGCGGCGGCCCGCATGGCGGCCAGAGGTTTTTCCAGGGGGCGCGGGCCCGGGCACAGGACCAGCGGTTCATTGCCGGAAGCAGGTGGGTTTGGCACTGACGGCGTGGGCATATATGCAGTCTCCGGTAGGATGATGGATTGCCCAAAGAAGTAGCGTTCCAATATGACAATACGGTGACGGTATGACAGGTTTTTGCGTAAGGTGGCGGTTGGGGCGTGTTGCGGGGTGCTATTCGTAATAATTTGTAATATAAATAATTATTGTTTTGAATGCAGAGTCTCACGCTGACAAATGTTACGGTCGGGCGCGGCGGCCGATGGGCGCGCGCAATAATGACACAAAGCGCTGACTGGCCCTGCGGCATAAAATTGCGCGATTTCAGAAGAATTTTATTTTAAAAACAGCGCAGCGGCGTTTCTGGGGCAACACGTCCCGGCGGCGCACGCAGGGTTTGCCCCTGACCTTTGACGATCTGTCGTGCAAGGCAGGGCATGTGCACTGGGCAGGGCATATGTGAAGGGAAGGGTATCGCGGCTGCGGACAGGCGCGCGCTTATGGAGAATTGTCGTGCAGCGCGTGGGGTGCCGGACGGCGCAAAAAAAGTGCGCCCCTGAAAAGCATCGGGGCGCACATGGGTGTCGCGCATTGAAGGGCATGCGGCCCAGCCGCAGGCCGCCAGGGCTGGGCACGTATTGTTGAAAGAATGCTATTGAAAGACTGTGCCGTTGCGGGCACGAGACCTCTTTGCCCCGGCTTGCCGGGTCATCCGTTTTTTCGTTGTTTCGCTTTTGCTTTTCTGCGTTCATCTTCTTCAAGCTGGGCACGCCGCTTGTCGAAGGGCACTCAGCCACAATTCATGCGGTCTATGGGCAGCCAGCCTTTTTTGAGGGCAAGCAGATAGAAAACTGCAATGCCGCCAAAGACCAGCAATAAAATCAATATGTCTGCCATAGTGTCTCCTGCCAGATCAGATTACCTTTGAAATGCTTCACATTTCAAAGTTTTCATGCAGCCGAAAAATGCGATTTTCGGCTGCCGTTAGCGGGTCTTTGCCGCTTACGGATAACCAATGCTGTCTTTGCGGCAGCCGTTGCTTTAGCCGTTGTGACGCAGGCTTCAGCCGTTGCGACGCAGGAAGCTACGGATAAAGACAGCCTGAGTAACTACACCGTTCACTCCATACAATCGCTGTCGCCATTCGTAAGGCTCGCAGACTCGCCAACGACTGCCGCGAAGCTACGGATAAAGACGGCAATGAGTTACGCAAAAATCTTACCTAAAGGTTCGCTGTCGTTATCCGTAAGCCGCTGACGCTGCAACGGCTAACGCGCCCGCAGGGCGTACGGATGGCGACAGCGATTGTATGGGGCAAGCCGTGTCGTTACACGTGCTGTCTTCAAGGGTAGTTTCCTGCGTCACAACGGCTGAAGCCTGCGTCACAACGCTTGAAGCATCCGTCGCTTCCTGCGTCGCAACGGCTGAAGCCTTCGTGAATCCAGCCACCTTACGGCGAGTCGCACTTTCGTGCAGGGGCGGAATATGCGCCCTTTTCAAGGGTAACATGTTCTACGCGCTGAGAATGCACATTCTCAACATCGGCCTGCTTCAGGATAGTGCAGAAGAGTGGAAAGTACCGTGGTTCAGGTTTGTGCATGCAAGACCTTTATCCATAGCTCATAACTATGGTTGAGGCAATGCAATGGTGAGGAGCGTAGCGCGTATGAAGCCCTGGCAAATCGTGCCTGCCGGGGCCTTGCGCTGGAGGAGCCACGGGCAGGGGGTGGAGGAATGATTGCAAACAGCGCCGCAGTACTCCGTGTTGCCAGGTTCAGGAGCCGCGCGGCCGAGGTAAAAGCAGAAAGGCATCAGCCCAGGGAAGAGAGTATTCCGCCCCGGCTGCGCAATAAAGGATCAATTTCATCCGGCAGAGCGTTTTTTGCCGCGCGGGCAAGTATTTCAGCCTGCTCATTCATAAAACTTTGTTCACTTGTATACGACGTTGCCAGCGACGTGTAATTTGTATTGAGCGCGGCAAGGATATTGCCGTAGTCTGCAAGAGAATCCGTAAGCGCCGTCAAATCCGCAGGCAGGATGGTGCTCAGGTCTACCGTCGTCAATTCTTTCAGTCCTGACAGATTATACAGGGTAAATTTTGAGGTTCCATAGCCCAACTGTATTGGCACTGTGGCCGTGGCGCCATCAGTGCTGACTGTCAGGCGCTTGTCCGTGCCCCAGCCAGCACTGTCCAAAAGGGATATGCCGTTGTATTGCGTGCCGGATACCGTGGCGGCAAGTGTGGTTGCCAGGGTTTGAAACGCGGGGCCTGCCGTGGCGCTCTGGCTGGGGTCTGCCTGCACTTTTTGAGCAAGGGCAAGCATTTCAGCCAATGTGGCGCTCAGGGAAGAGGCTGCGTTTGCGATACTGTCTGCCATGGCGGCAGCCTCGGAGGCATTTTGGGCGCCTTGCCGGAGCATGGCGGAGTTGCTCCTGATTTTTCCTGTCAGAGCCTCGGCCATCATCTGCCTGCCGGACTTGCCGCGCGGCGCTGTTGCCCGCTGAGGCATGTTATCAAGCAAAAGCTCCAGGCTGCCGCTTTTCAGGAACGAATACGCCATGAGTTGATCAAAAAAATCCATACTACGCCTCTGCTGCTTTTACTGGTCAAAAGTCAGGCACCTCAACCTGATTATCGGCAAATCCCGATAAAGCGTTAGCTGTGCATGCCGGAACTTGAATGCCGCGCGACCAGGAAGCTCGATGCAGCGTGAACCAGCGGGCAGGGTAGCGGCTGGGCATGGCCTGAGGCTTGGCGCCGACAAAAAATAATTCGGCAAAAGAGTAAGGGCATGCCCTTGATCGCGATCAACGTCACAAGAACAATGTTGTTGCCGGCATCACTTTACCCGCACCGCCACCTTGATGCTCTTTTTATATCAATGTGAAAAAACAGGTAAAATGTTTCCGTAATAGTCCTTGATCCATAAGCATGGCTGTATTTTACGACAGGATTGGTGATATTGACGCGCTAGTAGCGCCAGTAGCGCCATGATTGTGCACAAAATGCCAATGTTGACACGGAAACCCCCTCTTCATACAAGACCAAGCTATACTATTATGCGTCAGAATGGGTTCGCATGTGTAATAGCGACTATCCTGGTATAGCATATCTAGCTGTAAAAATTGGAGACTTGATGCAACGTCGAACATTCCTTTCTCTTTGCTGCGTCAGTGCGGCTTCGCTGCTTCCGGGCCGCGCATTTGCCGAGGCGGGTGAGAGTAAATCTCGATACGCCATGGTGATTGATTTGAGGCGTTGTGTTGGCTGTCAGTCGTGCACGGTCTCGTGCGGGGTCGAAAACGCCGTGCCGCTGGGGAACTTCCGCACCACGGTGAGCGAATATGCCATGGGCGGCGTCCCCTCGGAGCACAAAGAGCCCTCGGTGGCCGTCATCCCCCGTCTGTGCAACCATTGCGAAAATCCCCCGTGCGTGCCCGTGTGCCCTGTGGGCGCCACGTTCAAGCGAGCAGACGGCCTCGTATTGATCGACGCCGCAACCTGTATCGGCTGCGGGTTCTGCGTGCAGGCCTGCCCCTATGACGCCCGTTTTCTGAATCGGGAAACCCACACCGCAGACAAGTGCACCTTTTGCGCTCACCGGACTGCCGCCGGGCTTCTGCCCGCCTGTGTGGAAAACTGTGTTGGCGGCGCGCGAATTTTTGGCGATCTGCGCGATCCCAAAGGCTCTGTCAGCAAAATGCTGGCCGCGTACAAGGGCAAGGTTGTCGTTTTGTATCCCGAAAAATCTACCGATCCTCATGTGTTTTATCTTGGCTTGGACAGGTTTTTTACCCGCTCGGATTCCATTCCGCAGCCAATGCCTATCACACCGTTGGAGAGGACGTAGCATGCACGAACTTATTGACCTTGTGCCCTTTGTCAACAGGCCGGAGTGGGGCGCGTGGGAACCTCTGGCCCTGACCATGATTCTTGCCGGAGGCGTGAGCGCTTTTGGCGCGGGGCTCGCCGCCCTTCGCCGGGCAAAGCCCTTTATGGTGCATGTGCTGGCGCTGGCAAGCTGCATTTCTCTGGCCTGCGGGCTTATGGGCGTATTTGTGCCGCTTGAGCAGCCCTTGCGCGTATGGGAATTTGCCGCACATCCCTCATTCAGCTCCTGGACAGCCTGGGGGGCCTATATTCTGCCCCTCTGCCTTGTGTGCGTTCTGACAGTGCTCTGGCAGAGCGGCAGGGAACAGGCCGCCAATCGTGCCGTGGCCCTTGCTGCGGCAGCCCTGGGCATTTTGGCCATGGCCTATGCCACGGGCGAAGTCCGGGCCTGCGTGGGCCGGGTTCTCTGGGTCGGGTACTGGTCGTCGGTGGTGCTGACCGCTGCCGGGCTTGCGGCTGCCAGCGGTCTGGTTCTGCTGATCTGGCTGCGCCTGCGTTTTGATGATTTTAATCGCGGTGGCAGCCACGCTGTACCATTACTGAAGCTTGGCAGTGTGTGCCTGATGTTGCAGTTGCTGTGCGCTGTGCTGGCCCTGCTGGTGCGTGCGCCGCAGGGGTATGCCGCCTTTGTGGGTATGTGGTGGCACGCTCCTGAGGCCCTGTCGGCCCTGCTGGCCCTCTGCACACTGCTGCTCGGCAGCGGCAGTCTGGCCCGCCTTGCGACCAGAGGCTCGTTTGCGCTGCTTTCCGCCATACTGCTGCTGTGGAAGATCATTCACATGGGCGAAATATTCGGGCGCAACGCTTCGCTGTATCCCGCGCGCGAAGCCTTTGCCGACCTCCTCACGCTGGACGCGCTGGCCGCTTTTGGCGGCACCGTTGGTCTGATGGTTGTTCTGGCGACGGTTCTGCCTGTCCTGCTGCCTTCCGCCTCCAAGGCCAAACAAATTTAGACGGATACACTGATGGACAACAACAAACGCAATCTTTTGGGCGCAGGCGCGGTGATTCTTGGCGCGGGCGCGGTGGCCGCCGCCACTGCAGGCGCAAGCAAAAAAATTATTGGTGGCGTAATGAACGGCACCGCCGGTGAACCGGTGCGCGACCCCATCAACAAAAACGCCCTGCGGCCGGAATTTACCGTGGCCGAAGACGGCGCTGTGGCGCTGGGCAAGGGCAGCCGCGTTGCCTTTAACCATTGCTGGGGCTGCTGCACCATGTGCGGCGTGCGCCTGCACATTGACGAAGCGCAGGACAAGGTCGTTCGCGTGGCGGGCAATCCGTACAACCCGCTTTCCGCATCGCACGCCGTGCCCATGAGCATGCCTGTGAGCGAGGCGCTGCGCGGACTTTCTGCCCGAGGCAAGGGGGAGGAAGAACCCACGGGGCATGAACGCCGCTCTACCGTTTGCGGGCGCGGCGCGGCCATGATTGACGCCTCGGCAAGCCCTTTTCGCATTACCCACTGCCTCAAGCGGGTGGGCAAACGCGGTGAAGGCCGCTGGAAGACCATTCCCTTTGAGCAGCTTGTTGAAGAAGTGGTTGAGGGCGGCGACCTTTTTGGCGAAGGCCACGTGGACGGGCTGCGGGCCATCCGCGAAACCCCCGGCCCGGCCAGTCCCCAGAACCCGGAATTCGGACCGCACTCCAACCGGCTGCTGCTGACCTATGCGCTGGATGATGGCCGCGAACGCTTTTTCTTTCAGCGTTTTGGCGTACAGTCGTACGGTACGCGTAATTTCGGCAAGCACGGCGCGTACTGCGGCCTGTCGTTCCGCATGGGCTCCGGCCTTGTGCTGAATGATATGGCTACCAACACGCACGCAAAACCGGATTTTGAAAATTGCGAGTTTGCCCTGTTCTGGGGCACCGCGCCCGCGCAGGCGGGCAATCCCTTCAAGCATTCGGCGCGCATGCTGGCGGAGGCCCGCACCAACGGCAAACTGCACTATGCCGTGGTGGACCCGGTTCTGCGGTTTTCCACCACCGACGCCGTACGCGACAAGGCCCGCTGGATTCCTGTGCGGCCCGATATGGACGTGGCCCTGGCTCTGGGCATGATCCGCTGGATACTTGAAAACGAGCGCTACGACGCGCACTTTCTCTGCCGCCCCACGCTCAAGGCCGCCACGGATGCCGGCGAGGCCGCTTTTTCCAATGCCACACACCTTGTGTGTCTTTCAGGCCCAGAACAGGGCAAGATACTGCGCGTGCCGCCGCAGGCCGATAGCAAGGGTCCGGACGGAAAGCCCCTGCCCGGTGAAGCGCTTGTGCTTTCGCCCTCTGGCGAGTTGCTGGCTGCGGACAAATGCGCGGAAGCGGCGCTGTTTTTCAACGGCGAAGTGACGCTGCCGGGCGGCGCACGGGTTCAGGCC
The DNA here is from genome assembly GCF_055387835.1 of Desulfovibrio simplex. NCBI lineage: Bacteria > Pseudomonadati > Thermodesulfobacteriota > Desulfovibrionia > Desulfovibrionales > Desulfovibrionaceae > Desulfovibrio > Desulfovibrio simplex. The sequence continues at coordinate 2,216,020 of NZ_AP042377.1, read as the reverse complement.
GCCACGACCCTGCAGCTGCTCAAGGAAGAAGCCCTGGCGCATTCACTTGAGGAATATGCGGCCCTGTGCGGCGTTGCCAGCGAAACCATCATTGATCTGGCACGGGAATTTACCGCCCACGGTAAAAAAGCGGCGGCGGACGCTCATGGCGGCATGATGACCGCCACTGGCATGAACGCCACCTTTGCCGTTCTGACCCTCAATACGCTCATCGGCAATCTCAACGCCAAGGGGGGCTTGTGCGTCGCGCCCGGTAATTTCCACAATCCCGCCTTTTCCGGTCCGCGCTACAATATGGCGGATTTTCCCGGCAAAAAGGAGCCAAAGGGTTTTCCGGCCAACCGCTGCAAGGCGGCGTACGAAAAATCCACTGCCTACAAGCAGAAGGTTGAGGCCGGGGAATCCCCTTATCCTGCCGCAATGCCTTGGTTTCCGCTCACTGCGCCCAATCTGCCCGCCGAGCACCTGCTGGGCCACGCCAACGGCTATCCCTTTACCTTCAAATGCTGGATCAACTGGACAGGCAATGTGATTTACGGTCATGGCGGGCTCAAGCGGGCGCTGGACGCCAAGCTGAAAGACCCCAAGGATCTGCCCCTCATTGTGGGCATTGACGCCTTTCATAACGAAACCAACGCCTATGCGGACTATCTTGTGCCAGACCCCTGTCTGTATGAGGTGTGGGGCGGCTTTGCCGAAGCATGGAGCGGCGTGCTGACCCGCATGTCCACGGCGCGCTGGCCCGCCATTGAGCCGCGTCAGCAAAAGTCGGCCTCCGGACAGCCCGTATGCATGGAGCTTTTTTTGATCGAGGCAGCCAAGCGCATGAATCTGCCCGGCTTTGGAGACAAGGCCATTCCTGATGCCTCTGGCGAACTGCACCCGCTGCACACGCCGCAGGATTATTATTTGCGCCTTGCCGCAAATATGGCCTTTTTCAAAGGCAAAACCCTGCCTTCACCCACTGAGCAGGACGTGAAGCTTTCGGGCATCGGCCGCATAATGGCCGATATTATCAAGGTGCTTGAGCCCGAAGAGCAGGGGCCTGTGGCCTATCTTTACAGCCGTGGCGGGCGCTACGAGCCTGCTGCCGACAGCTATGAAGGCGACACGACCAAGAGCCGCTGGACGCGGGCCATGTGCATTTATAACGAAGAAGCGGCCACAGCCGTGCATTCGCAGACCGGCAGGCATTACAGCGGTATTCCGCGACTGCGCGATGCGGAATTTACGGACGGAACCCCCTTGCGCGCGCGCTGGACGGACAAGGAATATCCCCTGCTCATGGTGTCTTTCAAGTCCAACCTCATAAACTCCTACGCCATCATTTCGCCGCGTCTGCGCTCCATCAAGCCGGTCAATATGGTGATGGTCAACAAGGACGATGCCCATGCGCTGGGTATTGCCCATGGCGACATGGTGCGTCTGGTCACGCCCGGCGGCGCGGAAACGGCGCAGGCCACCGTGACGGACGGCATCATGCGCGGTGTTGTGGGTGTTGAGCACGGCTTTGGGCACAAGGCTCTGGGGGCAGGGGACATAGTGGTGGACGGCGGGCGCATTGTCGCGCTCAAAGGGGCCGCAGCGGGCGTCAACCTCAATGACCTTGTGCCGGACGACCCCAGCCGCAAGGGCTTTTCCGCCTTGACGGAAAGCGATTCCGGCAGTGCCGTGCGCCAGGGCATCCCCTTGCGTATTGAAAAACTGGCCTGATTGCCGCGCATTAAGCGTAAAGCCCCAACGGCTGCCGAACCGGCGACCGTTGGGGCTTTTTTGCTCAGATTAGACCAGATTAACTTTGAGAATGGACATTCTCAAAGTTTAAGACACGCATGCTTCGGCGCTTAACAGCGCAAATAAATAGCGGTGCTGTCTTCATCCGTAAGCCCTGCGGGCAACGGCTGAAGCTGCGCTTACGCCTTCGCTGCGGGCGCCTGCTCACGCAGTCGCCAGAGCAATTTCAAAGTGAAAATGCTCTAACATTGAGATGGTGTGATGCCTGAAAGGCACAGTCTCTGTATCCCCCCGGCTTCCAATCAGAAAACGCATTCTATCACACTAAAATACAATAAGAGTTTTAGGGGGTGTGGGTGTGGGGGAGGGACCCTTTTGCAAAAGGGTTCCTCCCCCACAGGACATTTCAAAGTTGCCTTGCCCTATTTGATGCCAGCCCGCATGAACGACTGGACAAACTGCCGCTGGAACAGCAGAAAGGCCACCAGCAGCGGGCCGGAGGTCATAAGCGTGGCAGCGGTAATGATTGTCCAGTCCACGCCCTGTTCCGTGGACGAGAATATCTGCAGGCCAACTGTAAGCGGCCGTGAATTGACGGAATTGGTCACAATGAGCGGCCAGAGAAAGTTGTTCCAGTGCGTGCTGATGGAAACCAGGGCATAGGCCGCGTATGTGGGCTTGGCCAGCGGCACGTACACGTGCCAGAGCACCTGCAGGGTGTTGGCCCCTTCCACGGCGGCGGCTTCTTCCAGTTCCTTGGGTACGCTCTTGAAGGTCTGCCGCAGGAGAAAAATACCAAAGGCAGAGGCCATGTAGGGCAGGCTGATGGCAAGGGTGGAATCAAGCACGCCGATCTTGGACATGGTGGAGTAGTTCTCCACCACCAGCACGTCGGGCATGATCATGAGCTGCATGAGAATAAGGGCAAAGGCGATGCCCTTGCCCTTGAAATCGTACCGGGCAAAGGCGTAGGCCGCCAGGGTGCAGAGCACAAGCTGCATGCCCGTGGTCAGTGTAACCAGCATGATGGTATTGACGAAATAGCGGGCAAAGGGCGCGGCCTTCCAGGCATTGGCAAAATTTTCAAGCGTCAGCGGGGCCGTCAGGCTGAAGCGGGTAGAAAACTCCGCCGGGTGAAAGGCTGTCCAGATGGCGTAAAAGAGCGGCAAGGCCCACAGAATGGCAAGCATCCAGGCTGCAGTGGTGTCCAGCACACGCGAAAACCCGCGGCTGTCGTACATATTGCGCTGTTCGTTCATCTGTAGTGCACCCTCTTTTCAATGATGCCAAACTGCACAAAGGCGGCTAGCCCCAGAAAGGCCAGCAGTATCATGGTCAGCGTTGCACCATAGCCCGTATCCCAGAATTTGAAGCTGGTTTCGTAAATATAGTAGAGCAGCAGCGACGTGGCGTTGTTGGGGCCGCCCTGCGTGAGCACAAAGAGGTGATCCACCATGCGGAAGGCGTTGATGGTGGCGTTGATGAGCACAAAAAGCGTGGTGGGCATCAGCAGGGGGATGACCACGCGGCGGTAATAGTAGGAGCGCGATGCGCCCTCAAGCATGGCCGCCTCAGCCAGGCTGGGCGGGATTTGCTGCAGGGCCGCGAGGTAGAAGATCATGAAGAAGCCAGCGTCCTTCCACACGGCAACGGTGATGACGCAAAACAGGGCGGTCTGCTCGCTGCCCAGCCAGTTTATGCCTGTGGTCGCGCCCAGAAAAAAGCGTAATTGCTCAAGCAGGCCGTAATCGGGCGTGTAAAAAAACAGCCAGATGTTGGCAACGGCGATCATAGGCAGCACGGTGGGCACAAAGTAGCACAAGCGCAAAAATGCCTGCCCGGTCAGCCGCGCATTGACCAGAAAGGCCATGAGCATTGCCAGCGACATGGAACAGGGGATGGTGCAGAAGGCAAAGATGAGATTATTGCGCAGCGATTTGAGAAAGACCTCGTCATCCAGCAGATAACGGTACTGCTCAAGCCCCACGAACTGGGCTGGCGCTCCCCCCCGGCCATCCATAAAAAAACTGTGGATAAACGTGCTCACCGCAGGAAAATGCGTGAACGTCACCACCAGGGCAAAGCCGGGTAGCAAAAGCAGCCATGCGTTGATTTGCCGCATGGTTTCCGGTTTGAACATAGGGCTGCTCTCTTGCATCTGATAAAATTCTGAAAAGCTGCCAGGGGGATACCCCCCTGGCAGCACAGTACTTACTTCTGGTAGCGGCGCAGAATGCGGTCGGCTTCGCGCTGGGCGTCCTTGAGGGCGGCGTCGGACTTCTTGGAGCCGTTAACGGCGGCCTGAATGGCGTCATCCAAAGCCTTGGTCACGCGCTGGTTTTCGTGGGTGGAGAGCTCAGGCACGGCGTAGGCCAGCTGATCGCGGGCCACGGCGGCATAGGGAAAGCCCTTGACGTAGTTTTCCATACGTTCGGTCTTCCACGCATCGGGGCGCACGGCCACATAGCCGGTGTCGATGCCCCACTGGGCGGCGCGTTCGGCGGTGGTCATCCACTGCACAAACTTGACGGCGGCCTTGCGTTCTTCGGGCGTGGAGTTTTTGAAAATGTAGAAGTTGCCGCCGCCGGTGGGCGAGCCAAGGCGGGCATTGGCGGGCAGCATGCCCACGCCGAAGGGGAACTTGGCGTTGGTGCGCACGTTGGTGAGGTTGCCTGTGGTGGTCCACATGATGGCGGTTTTGCGCTCAAAGAAATCGCGGGGCGTGGTGGACCAGTCAATGGTGCCCTTGGGCGACACTTCGTACTTGTAGGCCAGATCGGTGAGGAACTGCAGGGCCTCGATGTTCTTGGGATTGTCGAAGAAAACCTTGTTGCCCGCGTCGTTCATCAGCTCAACGCCGTTGGTGATGGCAAGGGCCTGGAGCATCCAGTAGGCATAGCCGGTGCTGGGGATGGCAACGCCCCACTGGGTGACTTTGCCGGATTCATCCTTCTTGGTGAGCTTTTTGCCCATTTCGACCAGTTCCTGCCAGGTGGCGGGGCCTTTTTCAGGATCAAGACCGGCATCCTTGAACATATCCTTGTTCCAGTACATCACGATGGTCGAGCGCTGGAAGGGAATGCCCCAGGTTTTGCCTTCGGTCTGGCTGTTGCGCATGAAGCCGGGAAAGTAGTCCTTGGTAAAGGCCATGTTGTCTTTGCCCACGATTTCGTCATAGGAGACAATGGCGTTTTCGTCGATGAGGGTGAACATGTCGGTGGAAAGCAACACGGCCACGTGCGGCGGCTCGCCCCCGCGCTGGGCGGTAAGAGCCTTGGTAAGCGTATCGCGATAATTGCCCGAATATACGGGCGTGATCTTGATGTCGGGGTTTTCCTTCATGAAATCCTGGGTCATGCCCTCAACAATCTTGGTGATGGGGCCGCCCACTGAAACGGGAAAATAGAACGTGAGGTTGGTCCGGGCCGCCAGTGCGCTGCCAGCACTCAGACAGATACAGAAAATTGCCAAAAACAACGCGCGAATACATTTCATGGATTTCTCCTCAAAGGGTTAGGTGGCTGTACTCGTACTATGGTCTGAATGTTATTGATTGGGAGCAACTATTTATCAAAACAAGTAATTATACCAGAAGAACGGCAGTCTGCAGTGGCGTTCGCCGCCCAGGCAGGCCCGTGCCCTAGCCTGCGCACAGGCGCTTGCCTGATTCCGCCTCAAAAAAGTGCGTGGCATCGGCGGCAAAATTCAAGCGCAGCTTGTGGCCGATCTTGAAACCTGGGTTGCCCGCCAGCTGCACGGCCACCTGCTGCTGGCCCAGGCTGCATGCCAGCACGGAATCCGCACCAAGGTATTCCACACTCAGCACCTCGGCTTCCCACGGGCCGTCGTCCGTCACCTGAATATGCTCGGGGCGTATGCCCAGCGTGCATTCGGCGGCAACAGCGCCCGGTACGGGGCAGCATTCGCTGCCCTTGATGACCGCCTGCCCGTTGCACATGGCGACGCTCAAAAGATTCATGGGCGGCGTGCCGATAAAGCTGGCCGCAAAGGTGGTGGCGGGTTTGGAATACATGGCGACAGGGACGTCGTTCTGCACAATATGACCGTACTGCATCAGAATGATGGTGTCGGCCATGCTCATGGCTTCCGTCTGGTCGTGGGTCACATAGACCATGGTCATGCCAAGGCGCTGCTGCAGATCGCGGATTTCGCGCCGCATTTCGAGCCGGAGCTTGGCATCAAGGTTGGAGAGCGGTTCGTCCATGAGGCACACGGCCGCCTCGGCCACAATGGCGCGGCCAAGGGCCACGCGCTGCTGCTGCCCGCCGGAAAGGGCGGAGGGTTTTCTGTCCAGCAGGCCGGAGAGTCCGAGCACGTCAACGGCGTTGTCCAGCCGTCGGCTCTGGTCGGCCTTCGGCACTTTGCGCACCATGAGGCCAAAGAGAATGTTATCCCGCACGGTGAGGTGCGGAAAAAGCGCGTATGACTGAAACACCATGGCCAGATGGCGCTCCGCCGGAGGCAGGTCGGTAACGTCGCGGTCGCCAATGTAGATGCGCCCGCTGGAAACGTTTTCAAGCCCGGCTATAAGACGCAGTGTGGTGGATTTTCCACAGCCCGAAGGCCCGAGCAGCACAAGCAGCGAGCCTTCATTGATTTCAAAGGATACGTTCTTTACAGCGTGGGTTGCCCCCCACTGCTTACATACGTTTTCAAGACGTATTGCGGACAAATTCAACTCCTTTCATGGATGGCGCAACTGGGGGCGTGTCGGGTCAGATTTCAGGGGCGCGACACAAAGCCGTGTCGACTGTCTGGAGCAAATTTGATTTGAATGGCCACGTATTGGGACTTGTGGAAAGGACGCTATCACTGGCATTTTTTACATTCCAGACAGTAGTGTGACAGTTTTGCTACAAAGCCTGACTTAGCCGCAACATGCTGCCATAATTTTAAATAATAGCAAATCTAACAGGCAGATGCTGGCATGTTTGCAGCGCGCATTTCTGATTCGCATGTGGGCGCTGGGCGCAGCCTGACATGCAACGTGGCCAATGGCGTTGCTACTGAAAAAATGTAGCACACATCGCGGCCTTGCCACAACAAGCCTATTGCGCGGTAGTGAGCGGGAATGTCTCGGTATACGGCCAGCCGGGCGGCTATGCCATTGCTGCGGAGGCGCTGGCTGCGCCTCGCGTGGAGTGCCCGTCGAAATTGGGAATGTGCGCAGAGTCATGTGCACAAAAGAAAACGGGTCACTGCGTGAACAGTAACCCGTTGATTTCGTGGAGCCCTTGAGCAGGATTGAACTGCTGACCTCATCCTTACCAAGGATGCACTCTACCGACTGAGCTACAAGGGCGTTGTAACGAAGAAAGCTTTTAGCGCATGACTTCTCAAGCGTCAAGCATTTTTGCTGGAATAAGGCAAAATTATCCCTGTTCCGGGCGCACGGCGGCGGCTTGCGCGGTCAGCAGACCGTGCAGCGCCCGAAAGAGCGCCCTGCGGGCATGGGGCGCGGCCTTGTCGTCAATTTCCTTACGGGCCTGAAGCACAAGCTTGCGCAATTCCTCCGTGCCGAGGGGCCGTTTGCCCTTTGGGCGCGCGGCTTGCCCGCCATCCTGATCCGGGCCGGATTCTGGCGCACGGGGGCGGGGCAGGCTTTGCAGCAGATCGTCCAGTTCGGCCTCGGGGGCGGCAAGCAGGCGCTCACGCCACTGTTCGGCCCTGTGCAGGGCCGCTGTGGCGGCCGCGGAGGTTTCCTTGCGCTGGTCAAGAGCGGCCCGGATGGGTTCCGCGTCGGCTTCGCGCATGAGGCGGCCGATATACTGCATCTGGCGGCGGCGTCCTTCATGGTCGCGCAGGCGGGCATACAAGGCCAGGGCCTCGGCAAGGTCCGGGGGCAGATTCAGAGCCTGCGCTTCCTGCGGGGCAAGACGGGCCAGTTCTTCGCCCAGAGCCTGCAGGGCGAGGCTTTCCCGCTTTTTCGCAGAGCGGCTGGGCTGTGAAAAATCCGAATCGCCGTTATCGTCCTTGGCGTGCCATTGGTACTGTTTTTTGCGTGGCATGAAATGTCCTACAGGTAAATGCCCAAGATCACGCCGATCAGCACCACGGGCGAGATGATGCCGTTAAGCGTGAAAAAGGCCGTGTTCACGTGCCGCAGGTCCTGCGGCTTCATAAGCCTGTGCTCCACAAAGAGCATGGTGGTGATGCCAAGCCAGACGACATACCAGGGCCAGTGCAGACCGGCGGAAAAACCGGCGAGCAGCAGGAAAATGGACGTCATGGCGTGGGAAAAAGCCGCCAGCGCCAGCGCCGTGTCGGCGCCGCAGGTGGCGGGGATGGAATGCAGGCCAAAGGCCATGTCAAAGTCCATGTCCTGAAACGCATAGTAGATGTCAAAGGCGGCCACCCAGAAGGTGACGGCCAGAAACAGCAGCAGGGGGGGCATGGTCAGGCTGGACGGGCTTACCGAGAGCCACCCCGCCAGCGGGGCCAGGCCCAGGGTCGCGCCCAGCCAGAAATGGCACATGGCCGAAAAGCGCTTGAGTATGCTGTAGATGGCGGAAAAAATGAGCGCCGGAACCGACAGCCACAGGCAGACCTGATTGATGCAGCCGCAGGCCACCACAAAAATGATGGACATGAAGGCGCAAAAGGCCCAGGTCTGTTTGGTGGTGACGGCTCCTGTGACCAGGGGGCGGTTTTGCGTGCGCGGGTTGTCGCGGTCAAAGGGCAGGTCAACCAGACGGTTGAAGGCCATGGCGAATGAGCGTGCCGCCACCATGGCTATGGTCAGAAAAAAGAGGGTCCACAGCGGCGGCAGCCCACGGGCGGCCAGCACGGCCCCGGCCCAGGCGTAGGGCAGGGCAAAGACGGAATGCTCGATCTTGATCATGCGGCAGATATCGGTAAACTTGCCGAAGGGCGCTGACAGGGTGTCCACAGACAGGGACACCCGGCCGAGGGGATTTTTGAAGCGCATGGTTTCTCCTTGGGGCGATTTCGTATGCAGGACGCGCCTTCCTGATGTCCGTTCCCGCCCGACTGCTGGCATATGCCTGTGCGCGGCGCGGCCGCAGGACAAAACTGTTCCAGGGTTGACCGACAACCCGGAAAGAATGGATGGCTGTGTTGGTGCTGCCTAGCCGCCGCAGTCGACCGTATCGCCCTGAAGCTTGCCCAGGGCGTGAGGCAGGGCTGGCAGCACGGCCGCCAGATTTTCAATAACCGCCTTGCGGCTGCCCGGCAGGTTGATGATGATGCTTTGCCCAAGTATTCCCGCCGCGGCGCGCGATATGATGGCGTGCGGCGTTTTGGCCATGCTCGCCGCAAGCATGGCCTGACTGAAGCCGGGAAGGCTGGCGTCAAGCAGGGTTTCCGTGACCTGGGGCGTGATGTCGCGCGGGGACAGCCCCGTGCCGCCCGTGGTGCAGATAATGTCATACCCGTGGCTCAGGGCCAGTTCCGTGAGCAGGGCGCGCAACTGAACCGCCTCATCAGGCAGCACGAACCCCTGGCTGTGGCACAGGGGCATGGCTGCGGCCACGGCCTCGGCAATGGCGGGGCCGCTCAAGTCCTGGCGCATGCCGCGCGAACCCTTGTCAGAAAGGGTCACCCAGGCCAGGCTGTGCCCGTCCTTGCGGGGGGTCAGTTCCAGCGGCCCTTCGGGCAGATCGGTAAGCGCCGTCAGCAGCAGGCAGTGCGCGGCATGGCGCGTTGCGTCAATGACGCATGCCTGGGCAACACCGCCCTGGCTGACCGGCACGGCCAGCCAGACCCGCCCGGTCACCTTGAGCAGGGCCGTGCCGCAGGCGCCGCAAAGGGTGGTCCCTACCGCGAGCGTGGGCAGAGCCCACTGCTCCGGGGCCATGAGGCCATGGCCCGGCATATGTCCGTCAAGGGGCGCGCCCGCGGGCAGAAGCGGCAGGCATTGCCCGCGCTGGCAGGCGTGTAGGTGCATCAGAATATTCATGCATGCTCCGGAAAATCCGTATGGCTGGTATAGGATTCAAGTGTATAATAGAATATTGTAGCCGCAAGCGCGATGGGTTACAAGTCCCATACGCGCCCGCACCTTCTCGGTTTGGGATGGTGCCGGGCATCTTTTTCAAGGAGTTCAAAGTCATGACCACTCGTAGCCAGGATCAGACCCAGGACCTGAAGGTTCTTGGCACAGGCCGTCTTTCCACCCCGGAAGGGGGCCCGAGCGTGGCCCAGCTGGAGGCCTTTCCCAATTGTTTTCCGCAGCGTCCCTATGTCATCAGCATCAGCTTTCCCGAATTCACCTCGCTCTGTCCGGTGACTGGCCAGCCCGACTGCGGCACCATCACCGTCGAATACATCCCCGGCGAGCTTTGCGTTGAGTCCAAAAGCTTCAAGCTCTACATGTTCGCCTTTCGCAACCATCAGTCCTTTATGGAAACCATCACCAACAATGTGCTGGATGACCTGCGGACGCTTTTGCATCCCTGCTGGTGCCGCGTCAAGGGCCTGTTCGCTCCACGCGGGGGAACGCGCATCCACGTGTTCGCCGAATCCTTCAAGGATATGCCCGAAGAGCAGAACGCTCTTGTGCGCGAGGTCGTGCGTTCCTGGAAATCCGAGCCGGACCCGCATCGGCCCTAGACCAGATTAACTTTGAAATGCTTCACATTTCAAAGTTTTCATTCAGCCGAAAAATGCGATTTTCGGCTGAATTCACGCTACGTTGTGGCGCGCTGCACTTTCGTGCAGCGTTAGAGCATTTTACGAATGAAATGAGTTGACTGCTCTGCAAGGATTTTCAGGAAAATCCTTGCCACGAAATGCGAGTAGGCAGGCTTTTGCCTGCCGTACGCGAGCACTTCAAGTGTTAAATGCTCTGGATGTACAGTCTCAAGGGGTTCGCCATGCCCGTTTCGGCGCGTTACGTGCGGATAAACTGCGTGTACGTCTTCATGGCGAGCGACCATAAGGGCTGTCAGGTCGGGTAACGGGCTGACGGCCCGCGTCCCGATCACGTCCTTGTGGGGCGTATGCGGAGTGCGGCGGCCACGGCGTCCATTTGAAATGATGGTTCCAAAACCCGGTTTGCAGGCCATGTCAATGCACAGTCAGCAACAAAACACGCATGGCTCCGGCCTGGCCCGCACTGCGGCCCTTCTTGGCGGTTTTGCGCTTTTTTCCCGCCTGCTGGGGCTTGCGCGCGACATGAGCATGGCGTGGCTTCTGGGCGGAGGCGCGGCCGCAGACGCACTGGTGGCGGCCATGCGCCTGCCCCACGTGTTACGGCGGCTGCTTGGCGAAGGCTCCCTGTCCATGACGCTTACGGCCAGCCTGGTGCGTCTGCGTCAGGGCGACGGATTTCGTTATGGCGCGCGCCCTGACGCCTGTGACGGCGAGGCGGAAAAATCCGGCGACGCGGCCTTGCGGCTTCTGGCCCGCGCCATGTCGCTGCGCCTTGCTCTGGCGCTTTTGCTGCTGACCCTGCTGAGCCTGGCCACCGCGCCCTGGCTGGCCCGATTGCTGGCTCCCGGCTTCAGCGGACCGGAACTGGAGCGTACTGTGGTGCTGCTGCGCATCTGCCTGCCCTATGTGCTGGCGGCGGGCATGGCTGCGCTGGGCATGGCCCTTTTGCACAGCATGGGCGTATTCTGGCTGCCCGCCCTGTCTCCGGCTTTGTTCAATCTCGTCATGCTGCTTGCCGCTGTGGCGGCGGCATTACGGCTTTGTCCGCCAGCCGAGGCACTGGCGGCGGGCATGCTTTGCGGCGGTTTGGCGCAGTGGCTGGCGCAATGGCTGGCGGTGCGCCGCCTTTTGCCGGACAGTGCCCCCCGCGCGTATGCCACGGCTGCCAGTGAGAGCCGCACGGGCGTGCAGTCAGCCGCAAGTGCGGCGGATGCCCGTGCTGAGCGTGAGATCTCGGCTGGCGCATGGCGCTGTCTGGCCCTGCTGCCCGGAGGCGTTCTTGGAGCCGCCGCGCCGCAGCTTGCCATGCTGGCCGCCATGACGCTGGCTTCTGGGTTGGGGCAGGGGCAGGTGGCCGCCCTGTATTATGCCGAACGACTGCTTGAACTGCCTCTGGGGCTCGTGGGCGTCTGCCTTGGCATGGCCAGCCTGCCGACCCTGAGCCGACTGGCGGCGGAAAAAGATTTTACCGGGTTCGTGGCACAACTTTCCACGGCCCTGCGTCTGACCGTCATGCTCAGTCTGCCGGCGGCCGCCGGTTTGTGGGCAGTGGGGCCGCAACTGGTCACGGGACTGCTGGGGCACGGCGCTTTTGACAGTCAGGCCGCCAGGGAGACGGGCCTTGCCCTGCTGGCGTATGTGCCCGGCCTGCCCGCCTTTGCCTGCAACCGTTCGCTGCTGGCGGCCTGCAACGCTCTGGGGCTTGTACGCCGTACGGCCATGAGCGCCTTGTGGGCTGTGGGCGGCACACTGGCCGCCGGGCTTGCCCTGGCCCGCGTTCTCGGGCCGCAGCACAGCGGCATGGCTCCGGCGCTGGCCGTGAGCCTTGGCCTCTGGTTGCAGTGCGGTCTGCTGCTGGTCCTTCTGCAAAGGGCATTGCCAGACAATGACGGCGGCCGGATGCGGTCGCCGGGCCGCAACCGCTTTTGCGCGCCGCCCTGGTTGCCCGGCTGGAAGGATATGTGGCGGCACGTGCTGGCCGGAGGCCTTACAGGTCTCGCGGCCGAGGGGCTTGTGCGTTTTGCGGAACCCCTGGGGCTGTGGCCGTCGCTCTGTCTGGCCATTACGGGCGGCGTACTGGCCTGGATTCTGTGTCTGGGAATTTTGCGCGATCCTGACATGGCCCTTCTGGCAGGCCGCTTGCGCAAGAAGACGCGCGTCCATATAGTTGACGGCAACGCCTGAGAGGGCGCGCAATCCGTCTTTTGTGGAAAAAGTATGTCACAGCGTACAAAAATTGCGTCTGGCCGCCTGCTGCTGGCCATTTGGTGCGCCGGTCTGCTGGCCCTGTTGTTGCCTGCCCTGTGGACGGTACGTGCAGAGCGCGAGGCCGCCCGGGAGCGTCTGGCCGTCGAGGCGCGCAACACGGCCGTGCAGCTTTCGGCCCTGCTGGCCGTACCCGCATGGGATGTGGACGAACTGGCGGCGCGCACCATTGTCATGGCCGCTATGGAAGATGAGAGCATCTACGCCGTCAAGGTGGAGACGCCGCAGGGCATGCTGGAAGGCCAGCGTCGCAATTATCAGTGGGAGCCTGTGCCCTGGGACGACGAAATCGATGAAGAGGCCGTGTCGGGCCTGAGCCCGCTGCGTGTGGAAGGTCGGCCCGTGGGCACTGTGGAGGTCTATGTTTCGCCGCGTGTAAGCCAGGAGGGCGCTGCTCTCACGGCCCGGCGCGAAACATGGCGCTTTGTGCTGAGTTTTTTGTGCTGGACGGCGGCCCTGGCCTTTTTGTGGCGGACGTGTTTGCAGCGCGAGGCAACTGGCGGGGGCGGTGCGCGGAATCCTTCCCGGCGCGAGCCGGAGGACGCCCCTCCCGAGGACGCCCCTGATCTGGCTGCAAACGGGGCAGAGGCTTTGTCTGAAGAGGCCGCGCCATGCGGTCAGGTTCAGACTGACGAGGACAGCCCGTATGATGGAGACGGAGCGGATGCGCTCGGCGAGGAGACCATCGAATCCCTGAGCGCGCCTTTGGCAGCGGGTGAGGTTGTGAGCCCTGCATTGGGACGGGCCTTTATGAGCCGTCATGACCACGCATGGCAGGTGACCGCCGGACTGTTCCGGCACAGCTTTGCCCAGGGGCCGGGACTTATGGGCCGCCTGTACGCGACGGGCGACAACGCCGCGCTGTGCCGCCTTGGGGATCTGCTGGAAAGGGCCGCCCCCTGCCTTGGAGCCGAGCGTCTTGCCGCGGCGGCCAAGGATATGCAGACGGCTTTGCACTGTCCCGACAGGGAACGCGCGACGCTGGCGGTTGAGGAGTGCGTTCTGGCCCTGGATGCCGTGCTGGACGCCCTGCGCTGAGGTCCGGAGCCGCAAGGGTGGCCGCGTAAGGCATTGGCGCAACGTAATGGAGTAATTCATATGCGTGGTTCAGTGACGCCGTTCATGCGCGCCATCCATGCGCGTCGTTCATACGCCCGGTTCATGCATGCTGTGAAGCGCTGCGGCCGACCCGCGTAACATTTTGGAATCGTATTTTACGGGGCAGCACGCTCCGGATGCAGCCGCTGCGCGCAAGCCTGCGCGGGCACGAGCCATAAGGAGAAGGAATGGGATTTTTTTCAGCCATCAAAAAAATGTTCGGTTCTGAACCCGCCGAAGAACAGGAGCCACAGATTCAGGAATCGGGGGACGCCTCTGCCCTGAAGGAGGTCCAGACTCCGGGCCAGCCGGAAACGCCGCCGCAGCAAGCGGCGCACGCTGAAAGCCCCCAGGACCATCATCCGGATGAAGCCACGGGTGCCATTTCCGGCGCTGCCGGTCCTGCCGCCGAAGCCACGGCGCGCGCTCCGATCACTGTGGCCGCAAGCCCTGCGGAAGAAGCTTTGACGCTACGCCTGCGCGAGGCGGAACCGCGTCTTTCCGTCTGGCTTGGCATAGTACTGGAGGGCGTTGATGCAACGGGCGACCTTTTGTGGCAGCGCCTTTCTTTTCTGCTTGGCGCGCTGGAAGCGCCGCCGCAGGAGACGCAGGCCTTTGTCGATGATTTTCGCGCCTGGACGCAGCGCATGGAGTATCGCCAGGTTGAGGAATTCCGCTCGGAATTGCAGTACCGCCTGGCTCTGGCCCTTGACCTGGAAGATGAGGAAGACGAGCGCAGTCGTCTGTTCATCAAGATAACCGAAGGGCTGGCCCGCACGCGCGATCAGCTGGCGCGCGGCCTGGATTCACTGTTTTCGAGCCATGGCGAGCTTGACGACGCCTTCTGGGAAGAGCTTGAGGAACTGTTTATCATGGCCGATCTTGGCTATGAACCGTCGCTGGAACTGGTGGAACGCCTCAAGGAACGGGCGCGCAAGGAAAAAATCACCCAGGCATCGGGCATGCGCGCCCTGCTCATGGCCGAGGTTGAAGAGATATTTCGTGCGCCGCGTCGCATTGCCGCCATCAATCCGCCTGAAGTTGTGCTCATGATCGGCGTCAACGGCGTGGGCAAAACCACGACCATCGCCAAACTGGCGCACCGCGCGCGCATGCAGGGCAAAAAGGTCATGATCGCCGCCGCCGACACCTTCCGCGCTGCCGCCATCGAGCAGTTGCAGGTCTGGGCCGGGCGCGTGGGCGCGCTTTTTCACGCCAAGGCCCCGGGGTCGGACCCGGCCTCCGTGGCGTACGAGGCCATGGACAGGGCTGTGAAGGAAGGCGTGGACGTCCTTTTTGTGGATACGGCCGGCCGTCTGCAAACCAAGGTCAATCTTATGGAAGAGCTGACCAAGATCCGTCAGGTGCTGGGCAAAAAACATCCGGGCGCGCCTCACCGCAGCGTCTTGGTCATTGACGCGACCACGGGCCAGAATGCCCTGTCGCAGACCAAACTGTTCAAGGAAGCCGCGGGCGTGGACGAACTCATCATTACCAAGCTGGACGGCACGGCCAAGGGTGGCGTCGCCATTGCCGTGGCCATGCAGCACCACCTGCCCATAACCTTTGTGGGACTGGGCGAAAAGCTCGAAGACCTGCGGCCCTTCAATGGCGAGGATTACGCGCGCGCCCTGCTGGGGCAGAAAGACGGCGGAGCGGCCTGACCCAAAGTCGGTCTTTTGAAAGGCGTAATGGGGGAGGGATTGAAAAACTTTGTGGGGGAGGAGACCCTTTTGCAAAAGGGTCTCCTCCCCCACGCCCCCACCCCCTAAAACTCTTGTTGTATGTCAGTCTCGTACAGGGATCTCTCTGATCTGGGCCGGGAATTTTAGAGCAGCCACCCTTTTTGAAAGGGTGGCTGCTCTAACGGTGCACTCTCGTGCAGCGCACCGCAACATGGTGTGAACCTAGCTGCAAATCGCATTTTCCGGCAGAATGGCACTTTTGAAGTGTGAAGCATTTCAAAGGTAATCTGCTCCGGCACGTATAAGCTTTTTCAAGGGTATTCCGTCTAGAACATGCTCCGTTCCAGGCCCAGCCGGGCCGAGGCATGGCCGGGTTCCTGATGAAGGGCCGTCTGAAAGAACTGCGCGGCCCGCTGCTTTTCGCGTGACTGCAAAAAGACGGCCCCAAAATTGAACGCGATGGGGGCACTGGCCTTGTAGATGTCGGCGTCCAGCTCCAGGGCCTTGAGCAGGTTGGCCTTGGCCTGGATAAAATCCTGCCCCTCGGCAAAGGCCATGCCCATGTTGTAATAAAGGTTGGCGTCATCAGGGGCTATCTTGAGGGCGCGCTTGTATTCAATGATGGAGTCACGCCAGCGGCCCTGCTTGCGCAAACTGATGCCAAGCTGGTTGAACACAACGATATCGCTTTTGGAAAGATACTTGCCCTTGACCTCAAGGCTGTTGCGCAGAAACTTTTCGGCCTTCTGCGGGTCCCGGTCGGCATATATCTCGGCAATACGGCTCGAAAGGGCGCTGAGCCCCTCCACGGCTTCGCGGTTCATCTGCGTGAGGGCCTTGTCAAAAAAGTCCTCGGCTTGATCCATATGTCCCAGCGCCAGATGCACTTCGCCCAGACTGACCTTACGGTTGACGTTGAGGGGCGAAATCTGGTCGAGCTTATTCAGATAGTGAAGCTGGTTTTCCTTGTCGTCCAGCTCCTGATACATTTCGGCGAGCCGTTGCAGGGGCGCGAGATACAGGTCGGCCGCCGCGGCCGCCGCTTCATAGGCCGCGTGCGCCTGATCGTATTGACTGAGCCCGCGGTGGGCGTCGCCCATGACAAGGTAGGCCGCCGCGCTGCCTGGCTTGATCTCCAAAATTTTCCGGCTGGCGGCAAGGGCCTGCTCAAACTGTTCACGGGCCAGCAGGCCCTTGGCAAAGTCGATGGCCTGGCCGAGCTTGCTCTGGGGTTTGATGGTGAAGGCCATCTTTTCGATAAGCGTATTGATGGAAACGGGCTTGGCGATAAAGTTGTCAGCCCCCACCTCGTGCAGGAGCATCAGACGGTCGCGCTGCACGTCGTTGGTAAGGATGATTATCTTGAGTCCGCTGTAGGCCTGCTTGATCTGGCCGACCAGAAAACTCAGGTCCTGGCCGTTTATCATACGCTCGAGAAAGAGTATGGGGGCGGGATGTCCGGGCAGCAAGGCCTGCAGTTCCTGCAATACCACGCGGGGATCTGTAAGGGCGGTGAAAAGGCCGGGGGAGGTGAGCCCCAGGTCCTTGGCCAGAGTGAGGCGCAGTTGCGTGCTGAAGGCCTGATCGTCGGTGAGCACCATGACGTGTCCGCCATCTTTCTTCAGATAGTTGATGACGGTATCCTGGTACGAAATATTATTGGCGTTCGGGGCAATGTTATATGTCACGCATTCTCCTTGAAAAAAACCGTGGTGCGGCGTGCTGCACGCTACGGGGTGGAAGTAAAACGCGCAATTTCCGGTTTACGCCTATACCTATCAATTTACTTGGGTGTCAAGTGACGTTCTGATGACGTAAAACAAAAAATAGTATAAAAAGCCTTGACGCGGCGGCGCGTGTTGGCTAAAACATCCCTTGCCCATTGGGACAGGTGTCTTCAATGGGTATTCCCTGGACGGCAGGGAAGGGCAGATTGAGTCTGCCCTGCTGTACCTGGAAGGGTTCCAAGCGAACCCGACAGGTTTTGACATGTGCAGGCGTTACCAGATGCCGGACAATGTCGAGCCGTTCCAGCCCATCGACGGATCCCACCGCTGCCCCGGAGGCGCGCGTGACCCGGGGCTGTAAGGTAGGGGGGAGTATTCCCCTCATTTGGTGACCCTGCGGGACCGCCTTGCCACCTTTTCTTGGTGGCCTGGCTTGGGCGACGCCGGGGAGCATCATGCGGATGATGCAGGCGCGTTCAGGCGTCCAAAATCTTCCGAATATCCTGAATATCAGGCATGATGCGCGCATTAGCGCAGCCCCTTACGTTGCTCCGTTCCGTCCCATTCCAGGGTGAGGTCGGCCTTCGGGCCATGCTTCATGGCCCGCGAATGCTGTGAAGAAGCCCGCGTAGCCGGTGGTCGGCACGTGGGATGTTTATGCAAACGGAGTAGGCAACAATGACGACAGTTAGCAGCGATCGCATTCGGATCAAGCTCAAAGCCTACGATTACCGCATTCTGGATAAAGCCGTTGCGGAAATCGTGGATACGGCGCGCAATACGGGTGCCGGTGTGGCGGGGCCCATTCCTCTGCCCACCAACATTCATAAGTACACCGTGCAGCGTTCCGTGCACGTGGACAAGAAGTCCCGTGAGCAGTTTGAGATGCGTATTCACAAGCGGCTTATGGATATTCTGGAACCCACCCAGCAGACCGTCGACGCGCTGGGCAAGCTTTCCTTGCCCGCCGGTGTGGACGTGGAAATCAAGCTCTAGCGAGAGGCAGTCATGGCTGAGAAAATGGGAATTTTGGGTCGCAAACTCGGTATGACCCGCATATTTGACGGCAACGGCGCCGCTGTGCCCGTTACGGTGATTGAGGCAGGACCTTGCCCGGTCACCCAGGTCAAGACCGCGTCCAGCGACGGCTACAACGCCGTGCAGATCGCGCTGACCGCCGCTAAGGAAAAGCACGTGGGCAAGGCCATGCAGGGTCACTTTGCCAAGGCTGGCAAGGGGCTCTTCCGCCATCTGCGTGAGATCCGCCTTTCGGCTGCTCCCGAGCAGGAGCTGGGCCAGGAACTTACCGTCGAAATGTTCGCCGCCGGCGACACCGTCAAGGTGACCGGCAAGAGCGTTGGTAAGGGCTACCAGGGCCGTATGCGCCGCTGGAACTTTGCTGGCTCCAAGGATACGCACGGCTGCGAAAAGGTGCACCGCAACAACGGCTCCATCGGTAACAACACCTTCCCCGGCCGCGTGTTCAAGGGCAGGAAGATGGCTGGCCACTGGGGCAATGAAACCGTTACGGAAATGGGCCTGACCATTGTTGACGTCCGTCCCGAGGATAACGTCATCCTGGTCAAAGGTTCCGTGCCCGGCCCCAAGAACGGGCTGGTACTGATCCGCAAGCAGTAGAGGAAGCAGCAATGGCTACCGTGAAAATATTTGATCAGAACAAGCAGGAAAGCGGTGAAATTACGCTGGCTTCCGATGTGTTCGAAATCGAGGTGAGGCCCGAAATCCTCAATCTCGTGGCGCGCGCCCAGATGGCGGCCAAACGCGCTGGAACGCACAATGCCAAGACCCGCGCCTTTGTTTCCGGCGGCGGCGTCAAGCCCTGGAAGCAGAAGGGCACCGGCCGCGCACGCGCCGGTTCCAACCGTTCGCCCATCTGGCGCGGCGGCGCGATCATTTTTGGGCCCAGCCCCCGCGACTACAGCTTCAAGGTTAACAGCAAGGTTCGCGCCCTGGCTCTCAAGATGGCTCTGTCCAGCCGCCTGGCCGCTGAAACCCTGATGGTGGTCAAGGGCATTGAACTGCCCGAAGCCAAAACCAAACATTTTGCCAAGGTGGCCAACACCCTGGGCCTTAACAAGGCCCTCATCGTGGCGCCCGAGGAAAACGTTGAACTGACCCGCTCGGTTCGCAACATCCCCGGCCTCACCCTGACCACGGTGGACCGCCTGAGCGTGCTTGAGATCCTGAAGCACAAGCAGCTTGTGCTGCTTGAAGGCGCTGTGGAATCCGTTCAGGCGCGTTTCGCGAAGAAGGGAGCGTAGTTATGGAAATCACTTCTGTTCTGCTCAAGCCCCTGCTGACCGAAAAGACGACCATGATCAAGGACGAAGCGCAGCAGGTGGCCTTTATGGTCCACACCCAGGCCAACAAGCTTGAAATCAAGCAGGCCGTGGAAAAGGCTTTTGACGTTAAAGTGGAAGCGGTCAACGTGGTTCGCCGCGCGCCCCTGAACAGGGAGCGCCAGGGCCGTGTGGTTGGTCGCAAGCCCGGCTGGAAAAAAGCGTATGTGACGCTACGCCAGGGCGATAAAATCGAGTTCTTCGAGGGAGTATAAGCATGGCTGTCCGCAAGCTGAAACCGACTTCCGCTGGGCGTCGTTTCCAGACGGTTTCCGATTTTGAGGAAATCACCCGGACGCGCCCTGAGAAGTCCCTTACTGTCGGTCTGACCAAGAAGGCCGGCCGCAATAACTTGGGCCGCGTCACCAGCCGCCGTCGTGGTGGTGGTGTGAAGCGTCTGTACCGCATCATTGACTTCAAGCGCGACAAAACCGGTATTGAAGCCCGTGTTGCTCACATTGAGTATGATCCCAACCGCTCCGCCCGCATCGCCCTTCTGCACTACACGGATGGCGAAAAGAGGTACATTCTGGCTCCTGTGGGCCTGAAGCAGGGCGATGTGATCATGTCCGGCGTCAACGAGCGCAACGGCGCAGTGGCCGACATCATGCCCGGCAATGCCCTGCCCATGCAGCGCATTCCCGTGGGTACCGTCATCCACAACGTCGAGCTGTACCCCGGCAAGGGCGGACAGCTCTGCCGCGCCGCGGGCACCTACGCGCAGCTCGTCGCCAAGGAAGGCAAGCACGCTCTGCTGCGCCTGCCCTCCGGCGAAGTCCGCAAGGTTCTCGTGGCCTGCATGGCCACTGTGGGTCAGGTGGGCAACGTGCACCATGAAAGCATCTCGCTGGGCAAGGCTGGCCGTAACCGCTGGCTCGGTCGCCGTCCCAAGGTCCGTGGCGTGGCCATGAACCCCATCGACCATCCCCTGGGCGGTGGCGAAGGCAGAAGCTCTGGCGGCCGTCATCCTGTGTCGCCCTGGGGCATGCCCGCCAAGGGTTACAAGACCCGCGACAAGAAGAAGGCCTCTTCAAGGCTTATTGTTAAACGCCGCGGCCAGAAGTAGGAGTAGCTCATGCCGAGATCATTGAAAAAAGGGCCGTTTGTTGACGGTCATTTGATGAAGAAGGTCGACACCGCCGTGGCCAACAGCGATCGGCGCGTGCTCAAGACCTGGTCGCGCCGCTCGACCATCCTGCCCGAAATGGTGGGACTGACCTTTGCGGTGCATAATGGCAAAAAGTTCGTGCCGGTGTTCGTCACCGAAAACATGGTTGGTCACAAGCTGGGCGAATTCTCGCCCACCCGTACCTACCATGGGCATGCCGCCGACAAAAAGGCTAAGGCCGGCAGGAAGTAGGGTAGCGATATGGAATCTAAAGCTATTGCGAAATTCCAGCGCGTTTCGCCGCGCAAGACCCGTCTTGTCGCCAAAAACGTGCAGGGCCTTGGAGTGGAGGAGGCAATGAACCTTCTGCGCTTTACGCCCAATAAGCCCGCTGGGGTTATTTACGGTGTGCTGAAAAGCGCGCTGGCTAATGCCTCTCAGTTGGGCGGCGTTGATGTGGACGCCATGGTGGTGAAGGAAGTCGTGGTCAACGAAGGTCCCACCTGGAAGCGCTTCATGCCCCGTGCCCAGGGCCGGGCGACCAAGATTCACAAGCGCACGAGCCACGTCACCGTTATACTCGCAGAAGGGCAGGAATAGGCTATGGGTCAGAAAGTACATCCGTTCGGGTTCCGGCTTGGGTATAACAAGAACTGGCAGTCCCGTTGGTTCAGCAAGAAAGAATACCCCGCCTTTGTCTATGAAGACAGCAAGATCCGCGCGTTCGTGAAGAAGCTTCTGTATCATGCAGGCGTTTCCAAGATCGAAATCGAACGTGCAGGCGGCAAGGTACGGCTTATCCTGTCCACTGCCCGCCCCGGTATTGTCATCGGTCGCAAGGGTGTGGAAATTGAAAAGCTGCGCAACGACCTTCGTCAGAAGTTCGGCCGTGAGTTTTCGCTTGAAGTAAATGAAATCCGCCGTCCCGAAGTGGACGCCCAGCTTGTGGCCGAAAACGTGGCACAGCAGCTGGAGCGCCGTGTGGCTTTCCGCCGCGCCATGAAGCGCACCGTGTCAATGGCGCGCAAATTCGGCGGCGAAGGCATCAAGGTGACGTGTTCCGGCCGTCTGGCCGGTGCTGAAATCGCCCGTACCGAATGGTACCGTGATGGCCGGGTGCCCTTGCAGACACTGCGCGCCGACATTGACTACGGTTTTGCAGAAGCGCGCACCACCTACGGCATCATTGGCGTCAAGGTGTGGATATACAAGGGTGAAATCCTTGACAAAGAGGTTGATCAGTAATGCTTGCGCCTAAAAAAGTAAAATTCCGCAAATGGCAGAAGGGTCGCCTCCGCGGCCTGGCCACCCGCGGCGCTACAGTTGCCTTCGGCGACATTGGTTTGAAGGCCGTGCAGCACGGACAGCTTACCAGCCAGCAGATTGAAGCTGCGCGTATCGCCATGATGCGCCACATCAAGCGCGGTGGTAAGGTTTGGATCCGCGTGTTCCCCGACCGCCCTGTGACCGCCAAGCCCCTTGAAACCCGTCAGGGTTCCGGTAAGGGCGCCCCGGTGGGCTGGTGCGCTCCGGTGAAACCCGGCCGCGTGCTGTATGAAATCAAGGGCGTCAGCCTTGACCTTGCCCGCGAAGCGCTCACCCGCGCCGCGCACAAGCTGCCCGTCAAGACCGTCATCGTGGTGAGGGAGGGCATCTAAATGGCTGCCAAGAAAAAAATTGAAAAGAGCGTCCGGCCCGCTGCCGCCGATCTTCGCGCCATGAGCGTTGAAGAACTGCGCGGCAAGCTGGCCGAGCAGCGCCAGGAACTGATGTCCGCCCGCTTCAAGCACGCCGCCGCGCAGCTTGAAAAGACTTCCGAGCTGAAGGCCATGCGCAAGCATGTGGCGCGCATCGAGACTGTACTGAACGAAAAGGAACAGAGGGCCTAAAATGCAAGCTCTGGAAGATCGTAAGGGCAGAACGCTGACCGGCATTGTGGTGAGCGACAAGAACGACAAGACCATTGTCGTGCGCGTTGAGACCCTGGTCAAGCACCCTCTGCTCAAGAAGTATGTGAGGCGCCGCAAAAAGTTCACGGCTCATGATCCCATGAACGAATGCGGTATGGGCGATAAGGTCAAGATTGTGGAGTTCCGTCCGCTTTCGCGCAACAAGCGCTGGCATCTGGTCTCCATCATTGAAAAAGCCGTGTAGGGTAGGACCATGATCCAGGTAGAATCCACGCTTCAGGTCGCCGACAATTCCGGCGCCAAAAAGGTTGCCTGCATCAAGGTGCTGGGCGGTTCACACCGCCGCTACGCCTCGGTCGGCGACATTGTAGTGGTTTCCATTAAGGAAGCCATACCGCATAGCAAAGTGAAGAAGGGCGACGTGATGAAGGCTGTTATCGTGCGCACCGCCAAAGAAGTGCGTCGCATGGACGGCAGCTATATCAAGTTCGACGGCAATGCCGCTGTGCTGCTTTCCAGCCAGGGCGAGCCTCTCGGCACCCGCATCTTCGGCCCTGTGGCCCGTGAGCTGCGCGCCATGAACTTTATGAAAATTATTTCGCTGGCCCCGGAAGTGCTGTAGGAGACCGTCATGAAAATGTATCGTATCCGCAAGGACGACAAGGTGATGGTAATCGCCGGCAAAGACGCGGGCAAAATCGGCAAGGTGCTCAAGATCCTGCGCAAGAAGGATCGCGTGCTGGTGGAAAAGACCAACATGGTCAAGCGCCATATGCGCCCCAACCCCTATGCCCAGCAGCCCGGTGGCATCGTGGAAAAGGAAATGCCCATCCACGTGTCCAACGTCATGGTTGTCTGCTCCGCTTGTGGCAAGGCCACCCGCGTGGGTTACAAGACCATCGAGTCTGAGGGCAAGGAAAAGAAAGTGCGCTTCTGCAAAAAGTGCAACGAAGTCATGGAATAAGGTGATACGATGACACGCCTTGAAAAGATATATAGAGAGAAGGTGGTTCCGGTAATGCAGAAGGAGTTTAGCTACTCCTCTTCCATGCAACTTCCCGGGATTGAAAAGATCTCTCTGAACATCGGCCTTGGCGCCGCCAGCCAGAACAATAAGCTGATGGAAGAGGCCGTGGCTGAACTTTCAGCCATTGCCGGCCAGAAGGCCGTGGTGACTCGCGCCAAAAAATCCATCGCCGCGTTCAAGCTGCGCGAAGGCATGCCCATCGGCGCCCGCGTTACCCTGCGCAAGGAACGCATGTGGGACTTTCTTGACAAGCTCATGAACTTCGCACTGCCCCGTGTGCGCGACTTTCGCGGCATTCCTGACCGTGGGTTCGATGGACGCGGCAACTTCACCCTGGGCATCAAGGAACACACCATCTTCCCCGAACTCGAGGCGGATCGTGTGGAAAATCCCAAGGGCATGAACATCACCATTGTCACCACGGCGTCCACGGACAAGGAAGGCAAGTTCCTTCTTGACCAGCTGGGCATGCCGTTCCGCAAGTAGGAGTTAAGCTATGTCCCGTACTTCTTTGGAAGTAAAGGCTAAGCGCAAGCCCAAGTTCAGCGCTCGCGCTTACAATCGCTGCCCGCTTTGCGGCCGGCCCCGGGCTTTTCTGCGTCAGTTCGGCATCTGCCGTATCTGCTTCCGCAACATGGCCCTTCGTGGCGAGCTGCCCGGCGTACGCAAGTCGAGCTGGTAAATTTCCGGGCGCGCAAGCGCCCGGATGGCGCGTTTTTACGCGCCTGCGGGAAGTGGCGGCATTGGGCCGTCAACCCCGCGCCCAAACTCTCAGGAGCTTTCGATGTTGACAGATCCCATTGCGGATATGCTGACCCGTATCCGCAACGCACATTTGGCCCTGCACAAGGAAGTGAATGTGCCGCGCTCGAAGATGAAGGAAGCGTTAGCCGCCATCCTCAAGCAGGAAGGTTACGTCGAAGACGTGGCCGTGGCCGACAGTAACATTACCATCACTTTGAAGTACCAGAAGGGCAAGGCCGTTATCAGCGGCCTCAAGCGCATCAGCACGCCCGGTCGCCGGGTGTATGTGGGCGCTCACAAGATCCCCCGTGTACAGAACGGCCTCGGTATTTGCATTTTGTCCACGTCCAGCGGTGTGCTGGACGGTATGACTGCCCATGACAAGAAGGTGGGCGGCGAACTTCTGTGTGAAATCTGGTAGGCGGTGCGAGCATGTCCAGAATAGGTAAACTGCCCATTCCCGTTCCCAATGGCGTTGAAGTCAAGATCGGAGCGGATGTTGTGGAAGTGAAAGGCCCCAAGGGCTCGCTGAGCACCCCTGTCTGCTCCCTGCTCACTTACGAACAGGCCGATGGCCACGTGATCTTGAGCCGCATTGAAGATGACCGCATTACCCGCGCCCAGCACGGCTTGCGCCGTACTCTGCTTTCCAACTGCATCGACGGCGTCACCAAGGGCTTTTCCAAGGCTCTGGAAGTCATCGGCGTTGGTTACCGCGTAGCGGTGAAAGGCAATATCATCGAGCTTCAGGTGGGCTACTCCCATCCTGTGCTGGTGGAACTGCCCGAAGGCCTCAAGGCTGCTGTGGAAGGCCAGGTGCTGACCATCAGCGGCATTGACAAGGAACTGGTGGGCGAAATGGCCGCCAGGATCCGCCGCATCCGCAAGCCTGAACCCTACAAGGGCAAGGGCATCAAGTACACTACCGAGACGATCCGCCGTAAGGTCGGCAAGTCCGGCGGCAAGAAGTAGGGGGCGCGTCATGAAATACAGCAAGAATGAATCGCGGCAGCGCCGCAAGGTCCGCATTCGCAAGAAGATCAGCGGTACCTCCGAGCGCCCGCGTCTGGTTATTTACAGGTCCAACCTGCATGTCTATGCCCAGATCGTCAACGATCTGGACGGCGCCACCCTGGTGGCCACCTCCACGCTTTCGCTTGCCAAGAGCGAAGCCGGGCTGCACTGCAACAAGAGCGGCGCAGAAAAGGTGGGCATGGAGATTGCCCGCATGGCCAAGGAGAAGAATATCAGCAAGGTGGTATTCGATCGCAACGGGTATCTTTATCACGGTCGCGTCAAAGCCGTAGCCGATGGCGCCCGCGAAGGCGGCCTGGAGTTCTAATATGCGTCAGGAAAATACCGAAACTCAGCAGAACGAGTTGGGCGAAATCGAAAAGATCGTTTCCCTCAACCGCGTGGCCAAAGTGGTTAAGGGTGGCCGTCGGTTCAGCTTCAGCGCCCTTGTGGTGGTTGGCGACGGCAAGGGCGGCGTGGGCTTTGGCCTCGGCAAAGCCCAGGAAGTGCCCGAAGCCCTGCGCAAGGCGACCGAACGCGCTCGCAAGAACCGTGTACAGGTTGCCCTTGTGGACGGCACGCTGCCCTATGAAATTCTGGGCCGCTTCGGCGCCGGACGTGTCATGCTCAAGCCCGCCTCCGAAGGTACCGGCATCATCGCCGGTGGCGCTGTGCGCGCCATTATGGAAGCTGCCGGCGTGCGCGACGTGCTTGCCAAGGCCATTGGCACCAACAACCCGCACAACGTGCTTCGCGCCACCATGCAGGGCCTTGTCGCCCTGCGCAGCGCCGACGATGTTTCGGCTCTGCGCGGCAAGAAGCTCGAAGCTCCGAGGAAGTAGTCATGGCAGAAATCAAGGTTAAACTCGTGCGTTCGCGCATCGGCTCCACGCCCGCGCAACGCAGGCTGCTGGACTCCCTTGGCCTCAAGCGCCGCGAGATGGTCAAGACGTTCAAGGACACCCCGGCCATCCGGGGCATCATCGCCAAAGTTCCGCATATGGTGACCGTTATCGAATAACGGTCGGAGGACATATACCATGCAACTGCACAATCTCTTTCCTTTTCCGGAAGAGCGCAAGACCCGCCGTCGCGTGGGCCGAGGCTCTGGTTCCGGTCTGGGTTGCACGGCGGGCAAAGGCCACAAAGGCCAGAACGCCCGTGCCGGTGGCGGTGTGGCCCCTGGCTTCGAAGGCGGCCAGATGCCCCTGCAACGCCGTCTTCCCAAGCACGGCTTCAAGAATGCTCCGTTCAAGGTTACCTACAACGTGATCAATCTTGACCGCCTGCTGGAAGCCTTTGAAGGCAAAAACGACATCACGCTTGACGACATCTACGCCCGCGGCCTGGCCCGCATGGGCGCTCCCGTGAAGATTCTTTCACGCGGTGAAGTCAAGGGCGCTTTCAAGGTCGAGGCTCACAAGTTCAGCCAGGGCGCTGCGGAAAAAATCCGCAACGCGGGCGGTCAGGTGAGCGAGCTTGAAGCGGCTCCTGCGGAATAACTGTTGACGTCAAACCGGCCGGTTTCATGACCGGCCGGTTTGTTCCGCTGTCGGCGAAAGCCGCGCGGAAAGGCGAAAACCGTTGTGTCCGGCTGCGCGCCGGCTCCTGCGGTTTTCAGGGTCGTGACCCTGTCAATGCCTGGCATCTGCCTCATTGCTTCCCTTATGGGGAAGGCAATGGGGCTGTGCACATACTGCGCTACCGGCGCACAAACGCAAAGAGTCTTACATGGCAGTAGGAACGGCAAATACTATGGCGGGGCAGCCTTCGCTTGTTAAGCGGCTTGGCTGGACCTTCCTGATTTTGTGCTGCTACCGCATCGGTGTGCATGTGCCCATTCCGGGCGTGGACGCCGCCGCTCTGGCATCTTTTTTCAAAAGCATGCAGGGGACGCTGTTCAGCCTTTTTGACATGTTCTCCGGCGGCGGGCTGTCCAACGTTTCCGTCTTTGCCCTGGGCGTCATGCCGTATATCTCGGGCAGCATCATCATGCAGCTGCTCCAGGTCATCAGTCCTGACGTGAAGCGCATGGCCAAGGAAGAAGGGCAGGCCGGGCGGCGCAAGCTTACCCAGTACACCCGCTACCTTACAGTGCTCATCGCGCTGGTGCAGGGGCTCGGAATAGCCGTGGGCCTTGAGAACATGACCAGCCCGGCTGGCACCTCCGTTGTGCTCAACCCCGGCTGGCAGTTCCGCATGGTCACCATGGCCACCTTTACCGCTGGTTCGGTACTGGTCATGTGGCTTGGCGAACAGATCACCGAACGCGGCATCGGCAACGGCATATCGCTCATCATTTTCTGCGGCATCGTGGTGGGTATACCGCGTGGCCTCATCCAGTCCGTGGCGCTGATCCAGGCCGGAGACATGAGCATATTCATGGCTGCCGTCATTCTGGTTTTCATGGCTGCGGTGCTTGTGGCCATCGTCTTTGTCGAAAGGGCGCAACGGCGCATACCCATCAGTTACGCCAAGCGTCAGGTGGGCCGCAAAATGTACGGTGGGCAGAATTCCCACCTGCCCTTGCGTCTTAACACCGCTGGCGTCATTCCCCCCATCTTCGCTTCTTCGCTGCTGCTGTTTCCGGCCACCATCGGCCAGTTTTCCAGCAACGAATACGTGAAGCATGCGGCGGAACTGTTCTCGCCCCACGGTGTAGCCTACAATGTGCTGTACGTGGGCCTCATGTTCTTCTTCTGCTACTTCTATACGGCCATTATTTTTGACCCCAAGGATATGGCCGAAAACCTCAAGAAGAACGGCGGGTTCATTCCTGGCATACGTCCCGGCGACAAGACGCAGGAGTATGTGGACACGGTGCTTACACGGCTGACCCTTTCGGGTGCCACCTATATATCACTGGTCTGCCTTTTGCCCATGCTGCTCATCAGCAACTTTAACGTGCCTTTCTTTTTTGGCGGCACGAGCCTGCTGATTCTCGTGGGTGTGGCCATGGACTTTATGAATCAGGTGGAATCACACATGATCTCCAGTCAGTACCAGGGGCTTATGGCCAAGGCACGCAAAAGCGGCCGGCTGTAAAACAACGGGTGATTGGCAGTATGAAAAAATATCAGGGCGCGTACATCAAGAACGAGCGTGAAATAGGCTGCCTGCGCGAAGCCAACCGCATGGTCGCCAATGTTCTTGATGCAGTGGGCGACATGGTGGCCCCCGGCCTTCCAACCATGCGTCTTGAAGAGTTGGCGCGCGATATGTGTGCTGATTACAAGGTCAAACCGGCTTTTTTGGGCTATTGCGGCTATCCTTTTGCACTTTGCTGCTCGGTCAACGAACAGGTTGTGCACGGTTTTCCCTCCACGCGGCTGCTTGAGGAAGGGGACATCGTCAGTGTGGATATGGGCGTAGTCTTTGAAGGCTTTGTGGGTGACGCCGCACGCACCTTCCCTGTGGGAAAGGTGAGCGACGAAGCCCGCAGGCTCATGCGCATTACCGAGGAAAGCCTCTATGTTGGCATTGAGCAGGCACGTGCAGGCAATGATGTGTACAACATCGGCGCGGCCGTGCAGGATTATGTGGAAGCCGCCGGTTTCGGCGTGGTTCGGCGTTTTGTGGGACACGGCGTTGGCGCCAAGATGCATGAAAAGCCCGAAGTGCCCAACTTCCGGCCCGGCATGCGCGGTCTGACCCTGCAGAACGGCATGGTCATAGCCATAGAACCTATGGTGACTATGGGCACGTATGAGGTCGACATCCTTGACGATCAATGGACTGCGGTAACACGCGACGGCCAGTGGGCCGCACACTTTGAACACAGTGTGGCCATAACGCCGTCCGGACCGCAAATCCTCAGCATCTCGGACCGAGGACTCAACCGGCACACCATTGAAGGTTGACAGAACAGATAAAGCCGGATAAAGACTTTCGTTCGCGCCCTATTTTTTTGAGGGCGTCGGTCGAGCCGTCTGTGCGGTTTATGGCCGGTTGCCGGAGACTTTATCTGTCAAAGCAAAGGCTCTTATTGGAGAAATGGAATGAAAGTAAGACCTTCCGTCAAGAAAATATGCCCCAAGTGTAAGGTTATCCGGCGCAAGGGAGTGCTTCGAGTTATCTGCGAAAACCCCCGGCACAAGCAGCGTCAGGGCTAGGCAGGAGACATATTGTGGCGAGAATAGCAGGTGTTGATTTGCCCCGCGGCAAAAGGGTGGACGTTGCGCTCACCTATATCTATGGCATTGGCCGTACCACGGCCATGAAAATTCTGGACACCACCGGAGTCAACTGGGAGCGTAATATCGACGATCTCTCCGCTGACGAAGTGAACGAGATCCGTAAGGAACTCGAACAGCACTACAAGGTGGAAGGCGATCTTCGCCGTGAAGTGTCCGGTAATATTAAACGTCTTATGGACATTGGCTGCTATCGCGGCCTTCGTCACCGTCGCGGGCTGCCCGTGCACGGCCAGCGCACACACACCAACGCGCGTACCCGCAAGGGTCCCCGTCGTGGTGCGGTGGGCAAGAAAAAGTAGGCGTGCGGGCTGCGCTTGTCGCAGTTTGTAAAGCGGACGCAGCATTCGTGCTGCCGTGAGGACGAACGGATTTCCGCCGCGCGCGGAGCATAAATCTGACAAGCTCCATCCAGAGGGATAGATATGGCCAGACCCAAAAAAGCGGTCAAGAAAAAGGAAAAGAAAAACGTGCCGGTGGGCATAGCCCACATCCAGGCTTCGTTTAATAATACCATTATTACTTTTACGGATACGCGCGGCAACGCCGTTTCCTGGGCTTCTTCGGGCCAAAGCGGCTTCAAGGGCTCACGCAAGTCCACGCCTTTCGCGGCCCAGGTGGCTGCCGAAACGGCTGCCCGCAAGGCGCAGGACAACGGCATGCGTACTGTCGGCATCTATGTGAAAGGCCCCGGCTCCGGCCGTGAAGCTGCCATGCGCGCCATTTCGGCCGCCGGCATGAAGGTCGCCTTTATTCGTGATGTCACGCCCATTCCGCACAATGGCTGCCGGCCGCCCAAGCGCCGCCGCGTCTAGACCGGCCCTGCCCCGGCAGAGCCAGTAACGTAAGAGGATTAATACATGGCCAAATATACTGAAGCCAAGTGCCGCATGTGTCGCCGCGAGGGCTGCAAGCTCTTTTTGAAGGGCGACCGCTGCTTCACTGACAAATGCGCCTACGACCGCCGCCCCTACGCTCCCGGCCAGCACGGCCGTGCCCGCAAGAAGGTGAGCGAATACGCAGTGCAGCTGCGTGAAAAGCAGAAGACGCGCCGCATTTACGGTATCCTGGAACGTCAGTTCCACGGATACTTTGTGAAAGCCGATATGCAGAAGGGTGTTACAGGCACCAACCTGCTCGTGATACTTGAACGTCGTCTGGATAACGTGGTTTTCCGTCTCGGGTTCGCCAACTCGCGCAACCAGGCCCGCCAGCTTGTGCGCCACGGCGTATTCACCCTCAACGGCCGCAAGGTGGACATCCCCTCCTTGCAGGTTCGTGTGGGCGACAGCATTGAAGTGCCCGAAAAGAACCGCAAAATTCCCGTGCTTGCGGAAGCGCAGGAAGTTATTGCCCGCCGTGGCTGCCCCGCCTGGCTTGAAGCCGATGGCGCTGCCTTCAAGGGCACTGTCAAGGCCATGCCGCAGCGTGACGACATCCAGTTCCCCGTCAACGAGCAGCTTATCGTCGAACTTTACTCGAAATAACCGGGGGTTCGCATGCTTATTAAACAGGGCGAACGCCTTATCAATGCGCGCAACTGGTCCGAGCTTGTCAAGCCCGATCAGATTATGCGCGAAGAAGAGACCGCCAGCGGCACACACGGCAAGTTTGTCTGTGAACCTCTGGAAAGGGGCTACGGAACCACCATTGGCAATGCCATGCGTCGCGTTCTTCTGGCCTCGCTTCAGGGCTCTGCCTTTGTGGCGGTGAAAATCATCGGCGTGCAGCACGAATTCACCAGCATTCACGGTGTGCTGGAAGACATCACCGATGTCATCCTCAACATCAAGCAGGTGCGTTTGCGCATGGACACGGAAGAGCCCCAGCGCCTGACCCTTCGCGTTGAACGCAAGGGACCGGTCACGGCTGCCGATATCGTGCCCAACCAGCACGTAGAAGTACTCAACCCTGATTTGCACATCGCGACCCTCACCGAGGACGTGGTGCTGGAGATGGAACTGGAGGCCCGCATGGGCAAGGGCTATGTGCCCGCCGACATGCATGAGGGTCTGGCCGATGAGATCGGCCTCATCAAGCTGGATTCCAGCTTTTCTCCCGTGCGCAAGGTGGCGTACACGGTGGAACAGGCCCGAGTGGGCCAGATGACCAACTATGACCGTCTCCTGCTGGAAGTGTGGACTGACGGCTCGCTGACGCCCGAAGACGCCATTGCCTACAGCGCCAAGATCATCAAGGATCAGATATCCGTCTTCATCAACTTTGATGAGCGTGTATCCGGCGACATGCGCAATGGTGGAAGCGAAAGCGGTGAAGTGAACGAGCTCCTGTTCAAAAGCATCGACGATCTTGAGCTTTCCGTGCGTGCCACCAACTGCCTGCGCAGCGCGAACATTGCGCTTGTGGGCGAACTGGTGCAGCGCACTGAAGCTGAAATGCTCAAGACCAAGAATTTCGGCCGCAAATCGCTGGACGAAATCAAGAGTGTGCTGTTGAGCATGGGATTTGACTTCGGCATCAAGGTCGACTCTTTCGAAAAGAAATATCAGGAATGGAAAAGGAAGCAGCAAAATGAGGCATAGCAATTCCGGCAGGAAACTTTCGCGTACTCCTGCGCACCGTAAGGCGTTGTTGCACAATCTCGCCAAGGCGCTGCTGATCCACGGCAAAATCTGCACCACGGAAATCAAGGCCAAGGAACTTCGCCGCGTTGTGGAGCCCCTGATTACCCTTGCCAAGCGCAATGACCTGCACGCCCGCCGTCAGGCCTACCGTGTGCTCAATGATCATGCCCTGGTCAAGCGTCTGTTTGAAGAAATCGGACCTGTCTTCGCTGGCGTGCCCGGCGGATACACCCGTATCCTCAAGCTGGCCATGCCCCGCAAGGGCGACAACGCCCCCATGGCGTTTATCGAACTGACCCACAGCACTGAAGCTGTTGCAACTGAAGCCCCCAAGGCTGCCGAAGAAGCGCCGGCCAAGCCCAAGCGCACACGCAAGCCCAAGGCTGAAGAAGTCGCGTCTGCCAAGGAAGAAGCCGTCGCCAACTAGGCAAAGCTTTTTTCGACGACGCAGGATATATTGAAAAGGGGCGCTGAGCGCCCTTTTTCATTTTGCGGCTTGTGCCAAAGCAATTTCACGGGCTTGGCCAGCAGAATTTCACCGTATTATAATGCAACTGCTCTTTGGTATGGTATGACACCTGGAAGGCGCAGCGCCGGGAATCCCCGCTTCAGGGCAGAAAACCCGTTGTATTTTGCTAAAATACAACGGGTTTTAGAGAGTGGGGGGCGTGGGGGAGGGACCCTTTTGCAAAAGGGTTCCTCCCCCGCAAAGTATTTACCCTTCCCCGACTAGAGCAGATTAACTTTGAAATGCTTCACATTTCAAAGTTTTCATTCAGCCGAAAAACCACATTTTTCGGCTGAATCCCCGCCATGTTGTGGCGCGCTGCACTTTCGTGCAGCGTTAGAGCATTTACACTTTTTCAAAGTCAAAATGCTCTAAGCAGTGGGGGAATCGTCTCGGGGTGCAGGACGGACGCGCCAAGGATGAAAGCGGATCAGGCGGGTATTGGCGAGGCCGCGCAGCGGCACCGCGGTCCATACTTGGAGGGCGCACCGCTTCAACGGGAGCAGGGAGCACGTCCGTGGAGATTGAGCAGCGCTTCAGTATCTTGCCATTTCCCGCTCGACTTCCCTTGGGGTTGCGAGCAATCCTTCATGGATTTTTTGGGCGAAACTGTCGGGATAAATTTCCTCAAGACCAGCGGTTAGACCCGTGAGGATTTCTTCGGCCACAGATTCCGGACTGGCCTTGGCCATGGCCAGCCCATCGGTCATGCGCGTGTCGACTGGGCCGGGATACACGCCGACAACAGCGGTCTTCTGGCCGGACAGCGCGCCGCGCATGCCCTGTGTCAGCGAATGCAGGGCGGCCTTGGAAGCGCAGTACGTTCCTATGGACGGCATGTTCACAAGGCCAATGACAGAAATGATGTTCACGATGCACCCGCCGCCGTTTTTGCCGAGGATGGGGGCAAAGGTGGTGCACATGGCATGCGTGCCGAAGTAATTGACCTCCATTTCTCTTCTGGCGATTTGCTGACTGCCCAGCAGGCCGGCGCCTCCGGTTCCGGCATTGTTCACAAGCAGGGTAAGATCCCGCGCAGCCACAGCGGCTTTTTCGATGCTGGCGGTATTGCAGATATCAAGCTTGAGGAGGCTGATCCGGCCATCAACGGGCAACACATCAAGAGACGTGATATCGCGTGCGCAGGCGTATATTTTTGCCGCTCCAGCGGCGAGAAAGGCATTGACGAGCGCCTTGCCAATGCCTCCGTTGGCGCCTGTCACCAGTATAGTCTGATTTTTTATGTTCATGACTGTTCTCCTTGTCAGGATAGTGCTGTATCGGTTCAGAACATCGTCGTCCGGCTTTCCAGCCGGCCGTCGCGCTTGTTGGCAAAATAGCGCCGTTAAATGGCGCAAAGCGCCGACTCTCAAGGTTACACGGTCGGCTGTACCGCGAAAATTGTCAAATGCGCTTGGAGCGGGCAGCACGGGACTGCCTTTGACTTTTGTCGTCCGTGTTTTGACCTTTGGCCAGTAAAAGCGCATACTATATACAATTTTGCTGTTGATATAACGTATCATGAGGAGACGCGCATGAAGCTTCTGGAAAAAGCCCGCGCAGCAGGCTGAGCAGCCAAACTTGCTCCAGGGGCCCTGGAGCGATTGTTGCGCGGCCTGCCCTCCGGCTCCAGGCCCGACCTTGAAGCCCGCGTGCTGGCTGGCCGTGCCCGCAATGAAGATGCCGTGGTTCTGACCGTGCCGCCAGGTCGCGCGCTGGTGCAGACCGTGGATATTCTTGCGCCCATCGTTAATGACGCTTTCAGCTTCGGCCGCATTGCCGCAGCCAATGCCCTTTCTGACGTGTACGCCATGGGTGGCGAGCCCTGGAGCGCCATGAACGTGGCGTTTTTCCCCCAGGCTCTGGCTGAGGATGATCCTCAGGGCATTCTTGCCGGCATCCTGCGCGGGGGGCTTGATGCCATGAATGAGGCAGGGGCGGTGCTTGCCGGCGGGCACACGGTGCAGGACGACGAACTCAAGTACGGACTCGCCGTCACCGGCATCATTGATCCGACGCACATGGCCCGCAATGACGGGCTTGCGCCCGGCCACAAGCTGCTTCTGACAAAGCCCCTGGGAACAGGGGTGCTGGCAACGGCGGTCAAGGCGCGCTGGGATGGCGCAGAAGAGAGCGAAGCTGAGGTCGCCCGCTGGTGTTCCCGTCTGAACAGCGTGGGTGGCGAGGTGATCCGGGCGCTCAAGGTGATGGCCGCAACGGATATTACGGGCTTCGGGCTTGGAGGGCATGCGCTTGAAATGGCGCAGGCATCGGGCGTCTGCGTGGTGCTTGACGCTGAGGCATTGCCGCTTTTGCCGCGCGCGCTGGAGTATGCGCGCGATGGACTTATACCGGCGGGCAGCCATTTGAATCGCAAGCACTGCTCCTGCGCGACGCTGGTTGAAGAGGGCGTGGACGAAGCCGTGGAAAGCCTGGCTTTTGACGCCCAGACCTCTGGCGGACTGCTGCTGGCCGTGCCGCCCCATCAGGTTGAGCAGGCTCGGCAGCTGCTGCTGGCAGGCGGGGATCTGGCCTGCCTGGTGGGCGAGGTCGTCGAGGCCCGACCCGACGGCAAGGCCCTGGTGCTGCGCTAGATATGCTGTCGCGCTGAAAAGCTTTGTGGGGGAGGGACCCTTTTGCAAAAGGGTCCCTCCCCCACGCCCCCACCCCCTAAAACCTTTATTGTATTTTAGAGCATTTTAACTTTGAAAAAGTGTAAATGCTCTAACGCTGCACGAAAGTGCAGCGCGCCACAACGTGGCGTGGATTCAGCCGCAAATCGCATTTTTCGGCTGAATGAAAACTTTGAAATGTGAAGCATTTCAAAGTTAATCTGCTCTAGTCGGGCGCAATACTTCTTCTGGTTTGAAGCGCGGGCGGAGCAGGAACGGCGTATTTCAGGCAGCACACCCTGCGAAAGCTGTTGGGTCGAGAGCCATGTAGCTTTGCGGCTGCCGCCACGGCTCATGCGGGCAGTTCCGACCCATGCCCCGGTTTGGTCCGGCCACCGCTGGCTTTGAAAAAAGTGAGCGCGGCCGTGACGCGCGCTTCAGGAGCGTGGTCTGCCGCTTTTTTTGCTTTGCCTGTCGCCATTGTTTCGGGAGACATTGGCCTGGAAAAGTTACGCTTTTGGCACCGATTCCACACGCGCCGCCAGGCGCCTCGTACTTCCGGCGGAGCAGGTTCACGGCTTGCGGGCCGGGCGCAAGTGTGCTATGGAAACACGCTTTGCGAGAGTGGCGGAATTGGTAGACGCACTGGACTTAGAATCCAGCACCATAGGTATGGGGGTTCAAGTCCCCCCTCTCGCACCAGAGACCGCAAGAGCTTGATATACAAGCGAAACATAAAGCCCCTCATGAGTTTTTCATGAGGGGTTTTTGTTATGTGGGTTGCAGAATCGTGATTTAGCCCATGCCCCCTTATTCCTGTGATTTAAGGGAATGGGCTGTATTTCAGTGAAATAATTAGGATAGCGAGTGGCTTGGGTTGCTGAAAAATGGTTGCGCGGTTACTTAACCGTTAAGAGCTTTAGCGGCATTGGTTAAATCCGATGGTGCAAAATGGGCATATCGTATTTGCGGCAGATATCGGCCACGGCGCGGCCATCTTCAGTAATGGCAGTTTGCCAGTAATCGCTACTATTGGCTGGGTTGTTTAAGAGGATGGCTACACGTCGGCGTAACTGGTCCGGGACCCGTCTCACCATATCGTTTCTTCCAACGACAGAAGGTTTGCTGCACACGCTCATTTTATGACTGACCTTCTCTTCCGTATGCCCAATTCTTGCCGGCGTAGAGCAAAGACAACCTGCCCCTGGTAACTGTCCCCTTTTTCATGGCAAAATCGTTTGCGCGAGAGTAAGTATTTTTACTGATTTTCTCGTTTGTTAATTGGTATGGTTTATTGGTTGGGTCCAATATATCTATATTTTAGTATTATATAATGTGCATGCTGATCAGTTAAAATGATATATTATATATCCTATAATTATTATAGGTGTACAACTGTTGTTATGTTTTACTGTGGACAAAATTTTTAAATAAAGATAGTAAATAAACAATCACTTTACATATTGATGTCTTTTCAGCTCATACTAAGATGGAAATACATGTCAAACGACCATGTTACTTCCTCCTCTTCGCTCGAAAGGCCGCCTCGTTCCGACAAGTTGCTTGCCGGTCGCTATCAAACGCTTCTTGCTCTCAATAATGCTATCATAGGAGAAACTACACAAGAAGGCCTGTTTCGGGCTCTTTCAAAAGAGTTCAGGCGCATTATTGCGTGTGATCGCTTTAGTATCAGCGTGTATGACCAGGAAGAGGAAAGCCTTGCATGGTTTGCCATGGCCGAGGGGGTTCTGGTTGCGCAGATGGATTTGTGTTCACGTTCGTTGGATATGGCTCCCCTCGCCAAGCAGGTGATTACCACGCGCAAGCCTCTGTTAATTCGTGACATGCGTGAGTACACGCATATTCCCACAGTCAAGCACATGGTCAAGGCAGGCCTTGTTTCATCGATGGCTTTTCCGCTTATTGCCAGAGGCAGAGTTGTGGGCTCTCTAAACGCTTCATTCAAGAAATATCCTGATAATGATGGGCAGCTTTATGAATTTTTAGAAGAAATTTCCCATCAGATTGCTTTGGCCGTTGATAATATGCTTTCGCATAACAAACTTGTGAAGATGAATAGTATTTTGAAGCAACGCAGCGACTACCTGCTTGAAACCTATTTTCATACCGATTCTGTTTTTTCTCATAACTGCGCTGCCATGAAAGAGATCATGAAGCAGGTGCCGCTTCTTATTGATATTGACGACCCGTTGCTTATTACAGGAGAGACAGGCACAGGTAAGGATCATTTAGCTAAGTATATACATAGTTTGAGCGCGCGCCGCGACGCTATGTTTGTGAAGGTGAACTGCCCGGCCTTATCCGCAGGTTTGTTTGAGAGTGAATTGTTCGGGCATGTTAAGGGGGCGTTTACCGGTGCCAACAGTTCCAGAGAAGGCCGTTTTGCCATGGCGGCCGGCGGTACGATCTATCTGGATGAAATAGGTGAACTTTCAAATTCCATGCAGGCAAAATTACTGCATGTTTTGCAGGACCATCGGTTTGAGCGCGTGGGAGACAGCCGTTCCATTGAAGTGAACTTTCGCGTCATTGCAGCTACAAATGTGGATATTCAAAAGGCCATTCGTGAAAAAAGTTTTCGATCTGACCTTTATTATCGCCTGAACACCGTTCATTTACACCTGCCTCCCTTACGGGAGCGCTTGGATGGTCTTGAAGATCTCGCAGTCAATATACTTAGCAAACTGGCACAGGAACGGCGAAAACCGCCCCCCGTGCTTTCCCCCGAGGCTCTGGATGTTATGCGGGCCCACTCCTGGCCAGGTAATTTGCGAGAATTAAGGAATATTCTCAATAGACTGCTTATTATCTACAGCACTCCGGTAATAAGTCGTAAAGACATGGCCGCCCTGCTGGGAACCAGTCACTCCGTGGAATCCGTATCACAGCGGGTTGACCTGGAGCTGGTAGAGCGCGAGCAAATCGCCAAGGCGCTTACAATGGCCAGAGGTGTTGTCGGCGGAAGTCACGGAGCCTGTAAAATACTGGGGTTGGCCAAGTCTACTCTTCAATATAAACTGAAAAAGTACTCCCTGGACCCTGAGGATTTCGCTTGATGCGAAAATGTCCTTATGCGCTGGCGTACACATTTTGAAGCAAGAGCCGGGTGCCCGAAGTGGCGCCAGATGTCCCGGCCGGAAAAAGATAGTTGCGGCACGTTGGCGGCATGACATCTCTGGGCAATCCGAGAAAAGCCGATACTCCGCCTGTCAGACCGGGGCATGAGGGGAGGGGTGCTGTATATTGGCCGATGGTCTGCTTTTCTGTTGTGCCGGGAGCGTTTTCGTTCCCGGCACAACATTTTAAGTGTTTTCTAACTATGCGCTTTCATAAAGTCGGGTCATGATGAATTCACGGTGCCCCAGCGTTTCAGCCGAGGTATTGCGACCATTGCAGGTACGAATGAGCATTTCAAGCAGCATGTCGCCAGCCTGGTCCAAATTGATTTCGCGGCGCAGGATGCCGGAAACGTCCACGTCGATATGCTCGTTCATGGTGCGCACAGTGCGCGGGTTGGCCGAAAGTTTGATCACGGGCAGAACGGGGTTGCCGATGATATTGCCCTGGCCGGTAGGGAAGAAGTGGGCCACAAAGCCTGAAGCGGCACACAAGGTAACCATTTCGGCAGCGGCGGAAGAGGAATCCATGAACCACAGGCCGGGACCAGTGGGGGTCTCGGCTTTGTCGAGGCAGCCGACAATCGGGGCTTTACGGCCAATTTTCTGGACGTTGCCGAGGGCTTTTTCCTCAATGGTGGTCAGGCCGCCCTCAATGTTTCCCTTGGTGGGCTGGGAGTCACAGAGGTCGTCGGTTTTGTGGTCATCCACCACCTTTGCGTAACGGTCAAAGAAGTCCATAAACTTTTTGCGCACGCTTTCATTGGCGCAGCGGGCAGAAACCAGGTGCTCGCCGCCAGTGATTTCAGTGGTTTCGCCGAACAGTGTTGTGGCCCCGGCTTCCCACAGTTTGTCAAAGGCATTGCCCACAGTGGGGTTGGAAGCAATGCCGGAGGTGGTGTCTGACTCGCCGCATTTGCAGGAAACCCACAGTTCGTCAACCGTGCATTCAGTACGCTGCAGTTCACTGGCGTAATGCACGAACTCCTTCGCTTTGAGTGAGGCCGCACGAATGGTCTCCAGATCACCATGCTGCTCAATGCCGAAGCCGACAACAGGTTTGCCAGTTTTGGCAATGCCTTCCACCACGCGGTTGGTCCAAACAGGTTCGATGCCTATAACCACAACCGCGGCAATGTTGGGATTGCAGCCAATGCCAATCAGTGTACGGAAGTGCAGATCCAGATCTTCACCGAACTGCAGGCGGCCGTAGGCGTGGGGCAAGGCCATAGTGCCTTTGATGTTGTTGGCCACAGCTTCGCACGCGGCATTGGAAAGATCATCCAGAGGCAGAATGATTACGTGGTTGCGGATGCCCACACGGCCATTGTCACGGCGATAGCCGAAGAATTTGGTTTGCATTGCCCTACCACCTTTTGGTTTTGACATTGTGAACGTGCAGGTGTTCGCCACGCTTGATAGGTGCCACAACTTTGCCGATGTCAGTATTGTATTTGAATACGGTATCACCAACGGCAAAATCTTTAAGAGCCACCTTGTGGCCAATGGGAATGTCGTTCAGTATTTTAAAGGTTACAGTTTTATTCTCTTGCATGATCCAGCCGGAGCATTCCTGCTCTGCTTTTAAACCTTCGACCACTACAACGCCGACACCGTCAGCTTCTTCATGAATCACAAATTCAATAGACATGGGATTCTCCTTAGAGGGTTAGGGCGGTAGCCCGCCGTAATGTATTTATTTGATCATCAGATGCAGCCCCATTACCGCGATGATCAATAACACCAGACAGCGGAAGGCCTTGAGCGGCATGCGTGTATTAAGACGGTCACCCACAAAGCCGCCTATGACGATAAGGGGTAGCCCGACCAGCAGAACAGGCAGACTGTCCAAGGACAAAATGTCGATGAAGAGATATGAAATAGTCTTCAATGTATTGGTTATAAGGAACATGAAGACAATGGTCCCCACGAATTGTCTTTTGGGCAGGCGTTGTTGCATCAGGTACACAGACCATACTATGCCGCCCGCATGGGCCAGGGTGGTGGCCAGGCCCCCTAAAAAACCTATGCTGATACCAGAGAATTTGCTGCGCAGCCACGCTGATGGTTGCTTGTCTGCGCGAGTGAAAAATGCGCTGCCCAAACTGGTCAGTGCGAAGATTACTGCCATTGCGCCCACAGTTTTGCGGAAAGGAGCGGCCGGGATTATATCAACAAGAAAAGCGCCAATGCCAATTCCAATGATGGCAGCTGGTAAAAGCACTGCGATTTCTCGCGAACTCCATTCCTTGAAATAGCTGCGACAACCAACCATGTCCGAAATCAGCATAGCCGGAGCTCCAAGCCCCAGTGCGAGCTTGGCGGGCAGTACGATGGACATAATCGGCAGCATGAAGATGCCCGCCCCAATGCCAACGCTATTCTTGATGATGGCTGAGCCGAACATTGCGGTGAGGATTATGATCCATTCGAAGGGGGACATAGGTTGCTCGTTTTTTCAAGTTTGCACACAGGGTTAAGGAGTGGGCACCAGGGTATTAATGACCAACCTTGTCGGCGCCTGAGCGGGGTTTCAGCGTCAGAAGAAACAGGGCCGCGCATATGACCGGAATGGCCAGAAACACCTCGCCCGGAAAAGAGTATTTGTGCATCCACTGCAGACCCTTCAGTCCCGTCAGCGCTTGCGGCGAAACCATCATCCAGGATGCGATGCCCAACAAAACTGCTCCGGTAATTTTACGCAGCATCGGAGGCCTCCTTTTCTTTTGCCAGCAGTGAAGCTGGTGGCAATTTTCCGTGGATGTAGCTGTAGAACCTGTCCTGTAAGAAGGCGCCCACAACTCCGTCATCCGTTGTATTGCCCGCTGTGCTGAACATGGGGATGAGACCACTGAACAGGGTCACAAATGTCGTGATGAACAGGCCTTGATCCGGTGCGCCCAGCAAGGCGGCAATAACCGGCGACATGAAATAACCGGCCCCTCCGGGAATGCCCGGCGATTCAAGGCCAAGGATCATGACTGGTGGTATAAGCACCAGTATTTCCATAAACGAAAGTGGGATATCCAGGAGGGTACAGGTGGCGATGGTACAGACGAGTACCGACATAGTGCTGCAGTTTTTATTCAGCACCGTGCCAAAGACGATGGAAACCTCGGCAATGTCTTCGTCAAGTCCCAGATCATTTTCAGCGGAGAGAATGTTGATGGCCAATGTGTCGTAGGAGCCGCCCGTGCCGAAACCAGTGGGGTATACGGTGCCGTAGTAGGAAAGGATTTGCTTCCAGGTTCGCTTGGTAAAAAGTCGTGTGACAGTAATCATCAGCAAAACCCATGAGCAGGTAATAATCATGACCCACAATACGGATTCACCGTACAAAAGCATGCCCTTGCTGCCGAATTTCATCGGGATGCCAATGGACAGGCAGCCTATCATGATAGGGTAGTACCAAAGAAGCTTTTTGAAGAACCACAGAATCCAGTCGCCAAGGGCGATGAAGCCATAGGCGATGGGATGAAGGACCTTGTATTTTGCAGAAGTCCAACCCACGAGCATGGCGCCGAGCAGAGCCTGCAGCAGGGGCTGTTCGGTGAGCACGCTGGCAAATGTATTGCCAATCTGGGCTGCCCAGGCCCCAGCACTGGGCACTTCCACGCCAGGCAGGCTCCATGTGATATTAGTCAGGCCCATAAGCCAGGCTGAAGCGTAACACAGCGAAATGGCGCCCATGCTTATGTATAAAACAAGGATCAAGCCAAACATGCGGCCAGCTTTGTCCTTGTGGAACATAATGAGTTTGGCCATTGCTCCGGCGAGGAGGTTGAAAATAAGCAGTGCGGCGAACGTTACAATTGTTTTTGGGAAGTAGGTGCCACTGACATAGAGCGCATGGATGATTTCATTCTTTGGAAATGCAAAACCCAAAGAAAGCCCTATGACCAGAAATCCAAGAACCCTGTAGGGGAGTGGAATATATATTTTTTGGAGAAAAGTTTTTCCCATAGCACATTCCCTGTCATCATTTAGATGTTGTTTTTTATTAATGCTGTTTATGTCAGCATCTTTCCTCTTTAAGAACTGTTAATGAGAAAGTTTGTCTGTTTTTTCATTTTATTTTACCATTGAAATATCTTTAAAAATTGATGCGCTCCGTTTCGCATGGTTTTGTGCGGTTAAACAATGCCGAGTTTTTCATAAATACTCGGTAAACGGCTTTCTGCTTCTGCCAAAACATCAGCGTATAAATTGCCGCCATGGCTATCCATTGCTACAGTCAATGGGCCAAAGTTTTTTACTCTGAACTGGTACAGAGCTTCAGGGTGAAGAAAGTCCCAATACACATCTTCAACCTCTTCGATCTGTTGTGTCTCGAGAGCGGCAGATCCCCCCACAATGGCCAAATATACAGCGCCATATTTTTGCATTGCATCCAGGCTGCCCTGATACAGCCCTCCTTTGCCAATAATGGCGCGCACCCCGTATTGACCGATGAGGCCAGGAGTAAATCTGTCCATGCGTGTACTTGTTGTGGTACCCACACAAACTTTTTCCCATTTGTCTTTTACCCGTTGCAAACTGGGCGCGGTGTGTATGCAAGGCATGCCTGCAAGACTCACGGGCGGTTCATGCCCCTGATCAAACATGTAAATCTGCGTGAGGTCGCGAATGCCGAAAAGCCGTCCGTCGAAGGTTACGATGTCGCCAATGCGCAGCATGCGGATATCTTCTTCGGAAAAGGGGGAGTTCAGATGATATGTTGCCATGATTGCCTCCGTTAGTATCCGTAGCTGACGGAACCGTAAGGGGTTATGATGGCCCGGGCTCGGCGGGCCGGCCAGCACTGGGTGTTCACGGCAACGGGATTTTGGGTGATGTGCGTGTAGGCTGTTTCAATGTGTACGGCCAGAGTGGAAATATCGCCGCCCAAACCCATAGGACCACGCCCAGTGGCATTTATGGCTTCTTCCAGTTCTTGTTCCAGTTCCGCTATCTTGGGGTCAGGGTGACGCTGGCCCACAGGGCGCAGTATGGCATCCTTGGCCAGTTTGCAGACCAGATCCGCCGTGCCTCCCATGCCCACGCCGATGATGCCGGGCGGGCAGGGGTTGGCGCCGGATTCCATCACGGCGTCGAGTACAAATTTTTTCAGGGCCTTGATGCCGTGAGCTGGGTAAAACATGTGCATCTTGCTCATGTTTTCAGAACCCGACCCTTTTGGAGCCATGAGAATGTCCAGGGTGTCTGTATCGCCAGTGAAGTCGTAGTAAATAACCGGAAGCCCTTCGCCCACAGAGTTTTGCGGATTGATGCGCGTGAGTGTGTGCGTGGAGCTGCCCCGGAAGGGAAATTCCAGCGTGGCCCGCTTGGCCCCCTCGTACAGGCTGTTCTTGATCTCGTTCCCGTTCCAGGCAAAGCGCGAACCTATCTTCACCTTGTAGATAGGCAGGCCCGTATC
This sequence comes from Desulfovibrio simplex, assembly GCF_055387835.1. Lineage (NCBI taxonomy): Bacteria > Pseudomonadati > Thermodesulfobacteriota > Desulfovibrionia > Desulfovibrionales > Desulfovibrionaceae > Desulfovibrio > Desulfovibrio simplex. The sequence continues at coordinate 2,172,263 of NZ_AP042377.1, read as the reverse complement.
CTGGCAAATGAGGGTATTGTTCTTGTCCGCCGTCTCGATGGTCCGGAAAATGGTTTCAAACACTGCCCTGGCTGTGGGCTTTGTTTCACGGGCATAAGCTTTGCTAAGAGCTGCACGCACGTCTGGCGGCAGGTTACACAGGGCCCTGATATAGAGTTGTTTGGCCGTCTCTTCCACAATGGAGTAGTCGAAGTTTTTCATACACATCCTGCCTTTTGTTTTTAGGTGAATGCGCCGTCGCGATTATTCGGACTTCTTAAGAATTTCCGCACGGGTTAGGGTTTTCATTGCGTTGTTGCTAAAATCCAGGGCGCGCAGGAAGGAACCCAGGGCCTCCAGATCCTGTTGAGACATGTCGTATTTGGGCATGGTGGAGCTTTTCACAACGCTCAGGGGATTTTTTATGTAGTTGGCAAGGTAGGGCACGCTACGATTCTTGCGGACCATATTGGCCATGTCCGGGCCGGTGCGTATGCCGCCGCGCCCAGCGATCTGATGGCAATAGGAGCATTCTTTTTCATTGTAGATTACAAGGCCGCGCTGCTCGTTCACGGTCAGTTGCCGAGTGGGAACAGGGGTAAATTCTCCATAGGGCTTGATGCCCTCATATGCTGCCCAGGTCAGGTAGACGATGCAGATCACGCCAGCTGTGCCGGCCGCCAGGGCGATAGGGCGGTTTGAAGGCCCATGCAATGGATTCTTGGAGAAAAAGGGTACGGCAAAAAGTACGGCACAGCCCACAATGGGAATACCCAGGCTGCCGATGACCTCCCATGTGCCGGGGAAATAGGTAAGCAGCTGGAACAGCCACATATAGTACCACTCAGGCCGGGGGAGATAGTTTTCAACCAGGGTGCCAGCCACCTCTTCGTGCGGGATAGTGCCGAACATCGCCAAAAGCAGGATGCCGACGAAGACTATGCCGAAAACCAGGGAACTGCGGCTCATATGTTCCGGAAAGAAGCGGTACAAGGCGTGCCGCGCAGGCGCGTCTGCTGAAGGCGAAGGCTGAGGAGAATCACTGGGCGAAGAGGGCAGCCCTTCAGCTTCTTCATTGGATTTCTGCGTGTTATCCTCAGTAATGCCGTGCAGGCGTACCATATAGATGTGGAACACGCTCAGAACGATCAGCAGGGCGGGCAGCATCAGCGTGTGAATTGCGTAGAAACGGGTAAGTGTAAGGCCGGAAACCGTGTCGCCGCCCAACAGAACCTTGGATACGAAGTTGCCTATTATGGGCAAATCCTGCGGCATATGGGCGCTTACGGTTGTGGCCCAGTAAGCCTTCATGTCCCATGGCAGCAGATAGCCGGTGAAGCCCAGCACCAAGGTGATGACAAAGAGTGCGGCACCGGCTATCCAGGTAAATTCCCTCGGTGCCCGATAGGTGCCCGAGAAGAAATTGACCATCATATGAATGAATACCACCGTCACCATAGCGCCTGCCGTCCAGTGATGGATGCCCCGCAGTATGGCGCCGCCGGGAATGTCATTCATTATATATTGGATGGATTGATGTGCCTTGTCGGGCGAAGGGTTGTAGTATACGGCCAGAAAAATGCCGGAAACTGCCAGGACCACAAAAAGCAGAGCGCACAGGGTCCCGAGGGTCGCGGACCAGCCGGTTTTGGGCGGAAGTTCCTTGTACAGGAAGGGCTTGAGGTACTTCTCCCAGCCAAGGCGGTGTTTGAAAAATCCCTTTGCCATATCAGACTACCTCCACCATCAAGTATTCGCCATCCACCTTAGTGTTGAAGCGGTCCAGAGGTCTTGGAGGAGGGCCGTCAAGTACAGCGCCATTCTTGTCGAATGTCCCGCCGTGGCAGGCACAACGGAAGCGGTCTCCCACTGGATCCCATTTCACTATGCAACCCAGGTGTGTGCATGAGGAGTTGAAGCAGATAATTTCAGGTCCAAGAGTGGAAATCAGAACGGGAACAGTTGTGTTGGTCGTATAGGGACCATTTTTGCGGATATAGCTCAGCATCTGCGTCTGTATGGTATTCTTCTGCAAGTCGCCAAGCTTTATGAGGGGAACCCAGCGTTTTTCGGTTTCGATCATGCTGGGAGCGGCAAAGGTCTGCAGGGCAAGGCCGCCCAGAACAGTGGCCGTACCAACGCCAACAGCCCCCATTATGGCGAAGTTCAGGAAGTTCCTTCTACTCATCCCAGCAGGCAGGGGGTCGTCGTGGTCTTTGAAACAGGAGCAGGACTGGGGTTGGGCTTCTGACTGATCGTTGTGTGCATCGCAATCAATGTGCGCGGGTTCCGCTGGATCGGGCAGACGTTTATGCGAGGGCACTTTACCGGAAAGATGCTGGGCGGCCATGCGCTGGATGTACTTGATGGCCCGTGTGCCGCTGATCTGTTTGGGGCAAACTTCGGTGCAATTGAATTCTGTGCGGCAGTGGTAGCAGGATTCCACCGCGCGTTCCAGGCGCTCCTGAAACAGGCCGTCGCGGCTGTCTTTCAAAAGAGTAAAGGCGCGAGTGAGTGGCGCTGGACCGGCATAGTCTCTTTTGAGATGCACCATATCGCAGCTTGAAACGCAGCAACCGCACCAGATGCAGTCTGTATCCATGCCGATGTCCACACGTTCTCGTGAATCGGGCAGGATGACGGCTGGCTCCTTGTACTCCATTTTCGGTTCATAATAGGGCAGCAGTCTCTCAAAGCTATTGAAAAATGGCCCAAGATCCACAACCAGATCCTTGATGATGGGGAAGTGGTTGAGAGGCCGGATGGTGATGACCCATCCCTTGGGGATGTGTGAAACATTGGTTTTACAGGCCAGACCTTCGCGGCCGTTGATAACCATGCCGCACGAGCCGCACATGTTCACGCGACACGCGTAGCGGAAAGCCAGAGTGGGGTCTTGTTCTTTCTGGATTCGCAGCAGTACATCCAGAATAGTCGTTGTGTTTTCGTTTTTGATATCAAGGACATATTCATCAAAATGTCCTTCTCCACCAACCTCGGGGTCGTAGCGGAAAATTTTGACGGTTCTACCGTTCTGTTGTTTGGACATGATGCTCTCCATAGTAGTCGCGCTTGCAGGTGCAATCATTGTGCATATTGCACGGTAATGACGTTAAAAAGTATTGTATTGCCTGCTTACGCGCCCGCTATTGCATTTGTCTGTTGTGAATTTTGAACAATGAGAAGCCAAGGTGCTCAATAAATGGAGAACCAGGTGATGCACAGGACTACAAATCCCAGTCCCGTCAGGCCCCAGACCAAGGCTTTTTGGTACTTGACGCTGACCACGTTGAAATCCAGAAAGATAACCCGCAAGCCGAGCGCGGCGTGAAAAACGACGCAGAGCAATAGGGCGAACTGGATCAGGGGTTTGTAGGTCAGCAGTACGTGCAGGGTAATAAAAATCACAATGGCCAGTGCTGAAACGCGTTGAGCTATCCAGGCCCACATGCCAAGGCGGGCGTTGGCATATCTATAAGGGTCATGGTCGCCGCTTTTCAGGGCAGGACGATAGGTGAGTTGCACATTGGTTCGCATGTGTTCTCCTTTTACTTCCGGTAGGTCTGACATTCCTGGAGGGTCTTGTATGTAAAGTTAACGGGCTTTTGCGCCAGCGTGGGAAAACCGTCTTCTCCGCGTTTCAGATGGATGTTGAACAGTCCGTATTCGTCGTTCTGTTTGGGGAAGTCTTGCCTGAAGTGCGCTCCTCGGGTTTCTTTTCGTTCGAGTGCCGAGGTGGCAACAATCAGGGAGGTGTCCATCATGCTGCGTATGTCCAAAGAGGTTGTGAACTGCATGTTGTATGAGACGCCGCCCTTGACGCACATGCGGTCCATGCGCTGACGGATTTCGCTGAATTCGGCCAGTGCCTCTTCAAGATGGTCGCCCTGGCGGGCCACACCCACCTTGTTCCAGTTGATTTCCTGAATTTCACTGCGCAGTGCAAAAGGGTCTTCACCGTTCTGCCGCCGCAGGGGGGCGGTGAGGTTGTCCATGATTTCTTCCGGCATGCCCACTCGTGTCTTGACGACGGCGCGGTGCTCTTTTTGGGCCAGATACTTGGCCAGAGCTTTGCCTACCTGGCGTCCGTACACACAGGACTCGCCAATACCATTGCCGCCCAGGCGGTTGGCGCCGTGTACGCCGCCAGCGTCTTCGCCAGCTACGAAGAGTTTTTCCAGAGAGGCCTTGCCGTTCTTGTCAATGACAGCGCCGCCCATAAAGAAATGGGCTGTGGGCGAAACGGGCACCACGCCATTGGCGAGGTCATAGCCGAACTGTTGGCAACGTTCGGCCATGCCGGGGAAGTTTTTCAGTACAAAGTCTGCCCCCAGGTGCTTGGCGCAGATGTGTACGCCGCCCTCGGCACAGGGGCGGCCATTGATCATTTCAAGGTAGGAGGAACGGCTGACGACATCGCGGGTGGCTCTTTCTGCCACGTCAGGGGCATAGCGCTGCATGTAGCGTTCACCTTCTCCGTTGAAAAGATGAGCGCCAGCACCGCGTAAGCCTTCTTCAAGCAATGCTCCTGCCACCACGCTGCCAGGCACAATGAGGCCCGTCGGGTGGAACTGGAGCATCTCCATATCTTTCATTTCCACGCCTGCCCGGTAGAGCATGGCAATGCCGTCGGCGCTTTTTTCCGGGCCCGGCGCATGAAAGCGGTATTGGGTGGGGCCTCCGCCTGTGGCGACCAGTGTAGCCGCGGCTTCCACCACTACAAATTCGCCCCGTGGAACGTTGAAGAACAAGGCCCCGGTCACGGTTGTGCCGGCTTCGTCCAACAACAGATCCACTGCCCGGCATTCCTCGAGCACTGGGATTTTACGCTTGATGACTTGCTCGGTGATACGACTTACGATCTCAATGCCAGTGAGATCTCCCTTATGGACTGTGCGATCGAAGGACTGCCCGGCAAAAGCTTTTTGATGGATTGTCCCGTCGGATGAGCGGTCAAAGAAACAGCCAAACTTGGTTTCCAGCTCCTTGACCGTAGGGGTGGCCTGCTCTACCAGGGTCTTGGTCAGCTCCTGGTCATTGATGTACTGACCACCCTTGAGGGAATCCATCAGATGTTTTTCGTGGGAGTCTGCGGAATTGAGAACAACATTGAATCCGCCTTGCACCATGCGACTGCATCCGCCTTTACCTCTGAGGGCTTTGGTCGCGATGAGGATATCAATGTCTGGGTTTTCTTCGGAGGCATACAATGCTCCAAGTTGCGCTGCTGCGCCCATACCAATGATGAGAAGGTCTGTTGTATATTTCTGCACCACTCACCTCTATCTCGCTGCAGGGTTTATACGTTTCCAGTTGACATCGAATGAAGAGATTGTTTCGCTATAAAGCAAGAGCTGTGCCACATGTCTTTTAGCGATTAATATGCTTATTTTATTAAATATAATTTTCATATAGTTGGGGTCGGGCCATATGTTTGGGCCGAATTTTGGGCTCAGGCCCAAAATTCGGCCTGATAGGGAACCAACAGACAGGCAGCTGCAAGGACGCCGTGCAGACTTTAAAGCCGTTGGCAGGAAGCAGGGGACTGGTGTCAGGAGGAAAGTGGGAGGCAGGTGGGCCGCAGCTTGGCTCTGGTCGATAAAACTGATATTGACAAGCTCTTCCTTCCGTTGATAGAAGCACGACTTTAAGTGGGAGCGGGTTGCCCGAATCCGAGTGGGCGGTATCCGTCCAAATGTGCCAGGGCAAACGCCTTTACTTCTTAATGATGTTCGCCCGTGCCTGACCTGTGCAGATGGCTGGCAACGGCGTGAACGCAGAGTTTGTGAGGATGACGTGCCCTTGCTTGACTAGGGAAAAAAGCATATCTTGCCGGGGCATGTGCACGCCGTGCGCATTGAACGTGCTGTCTGTGGCGAGTGACTTGATATAATACCAGGAAAATTCTTGTGAGAATGTCCCTGATTACCCCTCAAAGACGGGGGCAAAGGGCGATTACGAGGCACAGATACAGGTTCCCGGGAAATTTTATAACTGAACGGGAATGCAAGTGAAAATTCTGAGCGGGCTCGACAACACCGCAAAGCGTAACTAGATGTGGAAGCAGGAAGTCCGTGATTGGCTTTTCAGATGCTTTCCTTGAAATCCTGGCTGTGCCAATTGTACGAATCTGCATTGATTCAAGAAAATAGAAAAAAGCTGAATCGCTGGTTCAGCACCATTGGTATGGGGGTTCAAGTCCCCCTCTCGCACCATATCACGTCCACCCATAAAAGGAGCCCCTCGTGGAATATAGCGCTGAAGACATTTCGCCGGTAAGAAAAAAGGTCGTCATCACCACGGAACCCCAGGAAGTCGAAGCCGCCATTATGGGGGCGGTCGCCCTGTACAAAACCTCCGTGCAGGTCGACGGTTTCCGCAAGGGCAAGGTCCCGGCCTCTGTTATTGAACAGCGCTTCCGCGACAAGATTTATGAAGAGGCCCGTCAGGACCTTATCAATGTGCACATCAACGATGTGATGCAGAAGCTCGACATCACGCCGCTTGCCGGCCTTGATGTGGACACGCCCGACACCTTCGAGCGCGGCAAGGGCTTTTCGTACACCATCGAATTTGAAGTTCTGCCCACCTTTGATCTGCCCCCCTACGAAGGTATGGATGTGGAGCAGGAAAAAGTGGTGCTGGACGAAAAAGAAGTGCAGGACGTGCTTGACCGCATCCTGCGCGACCGCGCCGAGCTTGTGCCTGTAGACGGCGCGGGCCCCGCGGTGGACGGCCAGATAGCAACCGTTGACTTTGCCGCCTTTGATAACGGCGAGCCCATTGAAGGCGTCAAGGCCGAAAGTTTTGACCTCGCCCTTGGTGAACGTCAGGCCCTGGAAGACTTTGAAGCCCTGGTCAAGACCGTGAAGTACGGCGAAGAAGGCGAGGGCGAAATCCGTTTCCCCGATGACTTTCTTGCCAAGGATCTGGCCGGCAAGACCGTGACCATGAAGGTCAAGGTGCACGCCATCAAGGAACGCAAGCTGCCCGAACTGAACGACGAGCTTGCCAAGACCCTTGGCCTTGAAAGCGTGGACAAGCTGAAAGAAACCATTGCCAACAGCTATATCCAGAGCCGCACCAATCTGAGCAAGAGCGTGGCGCAGAAAAACCTGCTGGACGCCCTGCTCAAGATGGTGCAATTTGAATTGCCCCCCAGCCTTGTGGAAACCCAGATGAACACCCTGCTGGGCGACATGGCCGCCAGGCTGGAACGTCAGGGCCGTAGCCTGGAAAGCCTTGGCAAGAGCATGGAAGAGCTTCGTAACGAAGCCCGGCCCCAGGCCGATGAGCTGGCCCGCTCTCAGGTTCTGCTGCTTTCCATCGCCAAGAAGGAAGGGCTGGACGTTACCGACCACGAAGTCACCACACAGATTTACCAGCTCGCCATGCGCACGGGTGAAGATTTCAAGTCCCTGCGCGAGCAGTACGAACGCTCGGGCATGATCTTCGTGCTGCGTGACCGCATGCTGGCTGATAAGGCCATGGACCTTGTATACGCCAAGGCCAATGTCAAGGAAGTGGAGCCCAAAGCCCCCGAAGCCGGGGCAGCGGGCGACGCCGCGCCAGGCGCATCCGCCAGCGCTCAGCCCGGCGACAAGGAAGACAAATAAGAATAAGGGAAGGCGGCCCTGAGGCCGCCTTTTGCTTTTTTTGCTGCCCGGGCTCTCCCGTGCTGCCATATCCGGCCCCCGAGGCCATGTAGTGAGGCTCACATGTCGCTAGTTCCTATGGTTATCGAAACCACCGGCCGTTCCGAACGCGCCTATGATATCTACTCGCGCCTGCTCAAGGACCGCATCGTTCTGCTGGGCTCCGAGGTCAACGACACCGTGGCCTCGCTCATCTGCGCGCAGCTGCTTTTCCTTGAATCGCAGGACCCGGAAAAAGAAATCAATCTTTACATCAACTCTCCTGGCGGATCGGTCACTGCCGGTCTCGCCATTTATGACACCATGCGCTTCATTTCAGCGCCTGTTTCCACGGTGTGCATGGGGCGGGCGGCCAGCATGGGCGCCTTCCTTCTGGCCGCGGGCAAGCCTGGCATGCGCTTTGCCCTGCCCAACAGCCAGATCATGATCCATCAGCCTTCGGCGGGCTATCAGGGGCAGGCCACGGATATTGAAATCCATGCCCGCGAGGTGCTCCGCCTCAAGGAACGCCTCAACCGCATGCTTGCCGAACATACCGGCCGCCCCTTCAAGGATATCGTCAAGGCGACCGAACGCGATAACTTTTTGACTCCTGAAGAAGCCAGAGATCTGGGCATCATTGACCGCGTGCTGACTTCGCGCCACGAGATGGCTCAGGAAAAGAGCGAATAATATGGCCAAGAACGACAAACCCACGGTCAGCGAACCTTTGACCTGCTCCTTTTGCGGGCGCAGCGAGCTTGAGGTGCGCAACCTTATCGTGCAGGACGGCGCGAGCATTTGCGACAAGTGCGTCAAAGCCTGCAACGACATCATCGCCCGCGATCAGGTGGAAGGCGCCGAGGGCGACGAGCGTCTGCTGTCGCCGCAGGAAATCAAGGACAGACTTGATCAGTACGTTATCGGGCAGCACGAGGCCAAAAAGATTCTTTCCGTGGCCGTGCACAACCACTACAAACGCGTGTTCTACGCCGACGCCCTGGGCGATGACGGCGTGGAGCTGGAAAAAAGCAATATCCTGCTGGTGGGGCCTTCGGGCAGCGGCAAAACCCTGCTGGCCAAAACCCTGGCCCGCGTGCTGCGCGTGCCCTTTGCCATTGCCGACGCCACAACCCTGACGGAAGCCGGGTATGTGGGTGAAGATGTGGAAAACATTCTGGTGCAGCTTCTCCAGAATGCGGACTACGATCTTGAAGCCGCCAGCAAAGGCATCATCTATGTGGACGAAATCGACAAGATTTCCCGCAAGGGCGACGGCCCGTCCATTACCCGCGACGTGTCGGGCGAGGGCGTGCAGCAGGCCCTGCTGAAGATCATTGAAGGCACCGAGGCCAACATTCCGCCCAAGGGAGGCCGCAAGCACCCGCAGCAGGAATTCATCCGCATGAACACGAGCAACATCCTGTTCATCGTGGGCGGGGCCTTTGTGGGGCTGGACAAGATTGTGGAATCACGCATGAGCGGCGGAGCCATGGGCTTTGGCGCCAAGGTGCGCGCCAGCAAGGACATGCCCCTGAGCGAACTGCTGGACAGGATTCATCCGCAGGATCTGGTCAAGTTCGGCCTTATTCCCGAATTTGTGGGCCGCATACCCATCATCACGCATGTGGATGAACTGGATGAAGCTGATCTCGTACGCATCCTCACTGAGCCCAAAAACGCCCTGGTGCGCCAGTACCAGAAGCTGTTCGGGTTCGAGAACGTGACCCTGCGGTTTACGCCCAACGCCCTCAAGGCCATTGCCGCCAAGGCCATTGAGCGTAAAACCGGCGCGCGCGGGCTGCGCAACGTGATGGAGCGCACCATGCTCGACATCATGTTCAAGCTGCCCTCCATGCCCAACGTGCGTGAATGCCTTATCAATCAGGCCGTCATTGACAAGGGCAAGGAACCTGTACTCCTGTTCGGCGAGGCGGGCGAAAGCCCGGCCGCAAAGAGCGGGCAGGCGCAGGCGAGCGGCAACTCCGCATAAAGTCCGCCTGATCCCGGCCCCTATGTTTAACGGGCGCGTGCTGTCGCACGCCGCCCGGCAGCCAAATCTCTGCACCTCTGCGCGAATTTTTTTTAATTCGCGCAGAGCAGTTTACCATTACCGGTAAAACTGCTCTAATCTCCCAGGTTCGGGGCCGATTTGCGCCCCAATACGGCCTTTCAGGGGAAAACTATGACTGAATCCGAACGCGGCACTGTAAAATACGTGGACCTGCCCATCATGCCTTTGCGCGAGGTGGTCATGTTTCCGCGTTCCATCATGCCGCTTTTTGTAGGGCGCGAAGCCTCCATCAAAGCCATAGAGGCCGCACAGGCCAGCTTCAGCAAGCAGATTTTTCTGGTCGCCCAGCGCGAGCCGGAACTGGAAAAACCCGAAGCCTCGGATCTTGCCCCCGTTGGGGTGGTCAGCAAGGTTCTTCAGATGCTGCGCCTGCCCGACGGCACCATCAAGGTGCTTTTTGAGGGCATGTACCGCGCCAACTGGAACGATCTGCGCGAAGACGAGCAGTGCGCCATGGTGAGCGTGGGCCGTCGCAACGAGTGGCAGAGCCGCCCCGATGAACGCGAGGCTCTGGTGCGCGCCGTGCATGAGGCGCTGGAAGAGTTTGCCAAGAACAATAAAAAGCTTTCGCAGGAATCCGTGCTTTCCATGATGGCCCTGCACGATTCCGGCTCGCTGGCCGACGCCATTATTCCCAATCTCAAGGTGGACTACCGCAAAAAGCAGGAAGCCCTTGAACTGGACGACGTGACCGAACGCCTGGAGCTGGCCTATGAGATGCTGCACGGCGAAGTTGCGCTGGCCTCTGTGGAAAAGCGCATCAAGAACCGCGTCAAGGTACAGATGGAGCGCAACCAGCGCGAATACTATCTGAACGAGCAGATCAAGGCCATCAACAAGGAAATGGGCCGCGACGACGACCCCATGGCCGAAGTGGACGAGCTTGAGCAGAAGATCAAGGGCCGCGACATGCCCGAAGAGGCCCGCCAGAAGGCCCTTGCAGAAGCCAAGAAGCTGCGCAGCATGCCGCCGTCCGCCGCCGAATACACGGTGGTGCGCAACTATGTGGACTGGATTCTCGACCTGCCCTGGAATGACCTCAAGCAGATAGATATTGATATCGAAAAGGCGCGCGCCATTCTTGACGGCGACCACTACGGACTGGAAAAACCCAAGGAGCGCATCCTTGAGTATCTGGCCGTGCAAAAGCTTTCGCACGGGCTCAAGGGCCCCATTCTCTGCCTTGTGGGCCCCCCCGGCGTGGGCAAGACGTCGCTGGCCAAATCCGTGGCCAGGGCCACAGGACGCGACTTTGTGCGCCTGTCCCTGGGCGGCGTGCGCGATGAAGCCGAAATCCGCGGCCACCGTCGCACATACGTTGGGGCGCTGCCGGGCAAGATCATCCAGTCCCTCAAAAGGGTGAAATACAATAACCCCTTGTTCTGCCTTGATGAAGTTGACAAGATGACCTCCGACTACCGTGGGGATCCCTCTTCGGCCCTGCTGGAGGTTCTGGACCCGGAGCAGAACCACACTTTTATGGATCACTATCTGGATCTGGAATACGATCTGTCCAAGATCTTCTTCATAACCACGGCCAACTCGCTGCACAGCATTCCCGTGCCCTTGCTGGACCGCATGGAGATTATCGAGCTCAACAGCTACCTTGAGACGGAAAAACGCCATATAGCCCGGCATTTTCTCCTGCCGCGCCAGATAGAGGAGCACGGCCTCAAGGAAAGCAATATCCGCGTGTCGGACAACGCCATCCTTGAGATCATCCGTTCCTACACCCGCGAGGCCGGTGTGCGCAACCTTGAGCGAGAAATTGCCGCCTTGTGCCGCAAAACCGCCATCAAGCTTGTGGAAGAAGACAACCTGGACAAATGCGTGAACATTTCGCGCCATAGTCTGTCTTCCATCCTGGGCGTCAAAAAATACCGGCATGACGAGCGCGAGGCCGAGCCGCAGGTGGGCGTGTGCGCCGGGCTTGCTTACAACCAGCGTGGCGGCGAAATACTGCTGGTGGAAACCACCCTCATGGCCGGGTCAGGTCAGGTGGTCACCACGGGCAAGCTGGGCGAGGTCATGACAGAGTCGGCCAAGGCGGCGCTTTCCTATGTGCGTTCGCGGGCCGAAGTGCTTGGACTGGACAACCGCTTTCACCGCAAGGTGGATATCCACGTCCATGTGCCCTCGGGCGCCACGCCCAAGGACGGCCCCTCGGCGGGCATCACCCTGGCCACGTCCATCACGTCGGCCCTGCTGGGCATACCCGTGCGCAACGATGTGGCCATGACAGGCGAAATATCGTTGCGTGGACGCGTGCTGCCCATTGGCGGCCTGCGTGAAAAGCTGCTGGCCGCGCGCCGCAGCGGCATCAAAAAGGTGCTCATGCCCCGCGACAACGAAAAAGACCTCAAGGAAGTGCCCGATGAGGTGCTGAAGGACCTTGAAATCGTCTTTGTGGATCATGTGGACGAGGTGCTGCCTCAGGCTCTGGACGCCAGCGTGGAGGAAATTTTCTCCGGTCGGGCGACGGCCCAGCCCATTTGCCGCATCCTGCGCCCCGAAAAGCACGAAACCGAAACCCAAAAGCAGCCCGCGCAGTAGCGTGATGTCATTTTGAAATACTTTGTGGGGGAGGGACCCTTTTGCAAAAGGGTCGCCTCCCCCACGCCCCCACCCCCTAAAACTCTTATTGTATTTCAGAGCATTTTAACTTTGAAAAAGTGTAAATGCTCTGACGCTGCACGAGAGTGCAGCGTGCCACAAGGTGGCGTGGATTCAGCCGAGCTTTAGCCGTTGCGACGGCTGAAGCCTGCGTCACAACGGCTAAAGCAACGGCTGCCGCAAAGACAGCATTGGTTATCCGTAAGCGGTAAAGCCCCGCTAACGGCTACCGCAAATCGCATTTTTTGGCTGAATAAAAACTTTGTAACGTGAAACATTTCAAAGTTAATCTATTATGGTATGGTAAGGGTTTTCTGATCTGAAGCGGGGCTTCAGAACTGCGTTTTCCAGGCAGTACACCGTCTCAACGTGTATCGGCTCCGGCGTCGGGCAATATTATAAAGGCATAAACCCGCCGATGGCGAGTTTATGCCTTTATGGGCACATGCGCCAAACAGGCCGCGCCTTTGCCGCCGTGTATGGCGGTACCAATGCGGGGCTTTCACGGGCGGTGAATATGGGGAAGGCAATGCCGCTGCTGCGCCTGTGTTGGCGATAATTGCCGATGTTCGGCCACTTTTTATGATGTTGCCTTGGCCGTTGCCCTGCGGCACTGGACGGCGCGACCGTGTTCAAAAGTTCGAAGAGTGCCCCGAAAAGGCATGGACGCTGGTTTGCCCTGTGGTCGCGGCAATGCCGTCAACGGTCTGACAACGCAAGGCTGATTTTTTTATAATCACTTGAAATAAAAGTTTAAAAGTTTATTGGCAAGACCTTTGCAATTAATCTGCACACGAGAGCGTTATCATTGTGCATCCCATTGCTTCTGGAGGTCCGGCATGTTTTTTTTACTCGGTGGTCAGGAAAAAAAGGCTCGCAAAGCTGAAAGGCAGGCGCGTACGTCAGACGCCACCGCGCGCATTCGTGAAGTGTTTCTGGCCGGGCGATTTCCTGTGGTGACCACGCATCAGGTGGAAGGGCGGCGTATTGCCAAGGTGCTGGGGCTCGTGTGCTGCCGGGGTTTTGACTCCGAGGAAGCCTTTTTCGGCATGGCGGGGCGCGCCATGAACAAAGGCGCGCAGGCCATCGTGGGCTACAATGAAAACGTGGCTTTTCATCCTGACGGCAGCAAGTATTTTTCCTGCTTCGGTACGGCGGTCATGTTTGAATACGACCCGGCTGATCCGGAAGCGCTGCCCATCATGTTGCAGCAGAAATTCAGGGCGCAGGAACAGCTTTCGGCGCTCAATGAAGTTATATAAGCAGCATCAGGGCAGGGCGGTTTCACGTTGAAACTGTTCTGGTGACTGTGGGAGCGGGCGATCACCGTACTGGCGCAGGCGCAGGTTGCCTGTACCGTAACTGCCGGAACGGGCGTGCCATCACCGCCGAGAATGCCTGGTACCAAGCAGGTTTGCTCCGGGCAGTGCGCCTGTGCGGACAAATGTTCGTCGCGTGACGCCGGGGCGGTAACCGTGGCGCGGGACAGTGTGCTGGAGCGGCGGATTTATGGCGCTGGCGCTTGCGGGCCGTGCGCGTAACGCAGCCATGTATGGTTTAGAGCATTTTCACTTTGAAATTGCTCTGGCGACTGCGTGAGCAGGCGCCCGCAGCGAAGGCGTAAGCGCAATTTATTTGCGCTGTTAAGCGCCGAAGTATGCGTGTCTTAAACTTTGAGAATGTCCATTCTCAAAGTTAATCTGGTCTAGATCAGGTTCCATCTGTTCAGGATTTTCAGTCTGGGAGCCTCCGGCGTGTGCCCGTCAAAAGGCCAGCAAAGGCCCCCGTCCAGTGGACGGGGGCCTTTGCTGTTGTCGGCATTTATGGGCCTGCGCCCTTGGAGGAATCAGAGCCTATATTTCGCCTTTTTCCATCATTTCGGCTACCTGGGCTACGTCCTTGTCGCCACGGCCAGACAGGTTGACCAGCAGTATGGCGGTGTCTGGCATGGCGGGGGCCATCTTCATGGCCTGGGCCAGGGCGTGCGACGACTCAAGAGCGGGAATGATGCCTTCATGCCTGGACAGGGCGAAGAAGGCGTCCAGGGCTTCCCTGTCCGTGATGCTGACATATTCGGCGCGTCCCGCGTCCTTGAGCATGGAATGTTCCGGCCCGACGGAAGGGTAGTCCAGACCGGCGGAGATGGAGTACACCGCCGCGGCGTCGCCTTTTTCGTCCTTGAGCATATAGGAGTTGAAACCGTGCAGCACCCCGGGTTCGCCAAGGCAGAGCGAAGCGGCGTGCTGGCCGTATTCCTTGCCCAGCCCGCCGGGTTCCACGCCAATGAGGCGCACGCCCGCATCATTCAGAAAGCCGGAAAAAATGCCGATGGCGTTGGAGCCGCCGCCCACGCAAGCCAGGGTCGCGTCAGGCAGGCGGCCGCAGGCTTCAAGCATCTGGGCGCGGGCTTCACTGCCCACGATGGCCTGGAACTGCCGCACCATATACGGGTAGGGGTGCGGGCCCACGGCCGAGCCAAGCACATAGAACATTTCGTCATCAGCCACCCACAGCCCAAGGGTTTCGTCCACGGCTTCCTTGAGGGTGCGCTGTCCTGACGTGGCGGCCACCACTTCGGCTCCGAGCATACGCATGCGGATGACGTTGAGGCGCTGGCGCTCCATGTCCACCTCGCCCATGCAGATGGTGCACTTGAGCCCCATCAGGGCCGCGGTGGCCGCAGTGGCCACGCCATGCTGCCCGGCGCCTGTTTCGGCGATGACGCGCGTTTTCCCCATCCTTTTGGCCAGCAGGCACTGCCCTAGGGTGTTGTTGATTTTGTGCGCGCCAAGATGGTTGAGGTCTTCGCGTTTAAGCCATATCTGCGCGCCGCCAAGCGTGCGGCTCAGGTTGGCGCAGTGAAAAACCGGGCTGGGCCGGCCTGTGTAATGAAGAAACAGGTCGTCCAGTTCGCGCAGAAATCCGGGATCGGCCAGGGCAGCCTCCATGGCCGCAGTCAGTTCGTCCAGGCGGGCCTTGACGGAATCAGGAACAAACTGGCCGCCGTAAGCGCCGAAAAAACCGCTGCTGTCCGGTTTGCCATGTGGGGCGGAATGCTGGCTCATGTAATCTCCTTGCTGTAAGAAAACACTGATTAAAGAGCCTCTTGGAAACGCGCAGTTGTTTCTTTTGGCAAGGCGCAATCTTTTTTGAAGCAGGAGTGGACTCTTCCGTCCTCGACTGTTTCAAAAAAAGTGAAGCAACGCCGCCAAACGGAATAAATCAGCGTTTCCCTGAAGCTCATGGGTGCGTAGTGCTGTGTCGCCGTCATTGTGCCGCGGTCAGGGCAATGGTCGCAGAAGGGCAGCCTGTCGGCTGCGGCAGGCGCGTGTCCTGAAAACGGTAAACGCCGGAAAACGGTTCTCACTCTGGCTTTTTGGGCCTGCTGTGTCAAGATATGCGCTTGCGCGGCGTGTCGCGGCCCTGGATCGCAATAGCCATGACCTTGTGATTTTGAGCGCTGTCTTGCCGCTGAAAGCTGTTTCGCATATGCTTGTCAGGGCAGCGGTACTACGCGCCAGGGAGGTGTAATGCTGGACGAAAAATTTACTGGCAACGGCAAAGTGGTGCTGCTGGCCGGCGGCGGAAAAATCTATACGGATATCGCGGCCCGTTTTGTGCGCAGCGAACGCGAACTTGAAGACATAGTGGCCTCGCCCTATTCCAAAAAAATCGTTGAGAATATCCTGTCTTCCGGACACCGGGCCGCGCTGGAATTTGATTTTTTCATCTTCGGCCTTGAGGGGTATTCGCGCGTTACCGAGACCCAGCTTGTGCGCAAACGTCTGGCCTCCTATCTGATCAAGTCCGGCCGGGCAGAACTGGGCGGAAAGCGCCGTTATTCAGTGGTGTATCCGCGTAAGGCGGCGGAATTTACCGCGCAGGTAACCCTGCCTGACGGGGGCACTGTGAGTCTGAGCGGGCGCGATCTGGCAGATCTCGGCCGCCAGTGGTACGACGCCGGGCTCGACGCCGGACTTCCTGAAGAAGATCTGCGCTATCTGAAGCCCCAGGCCACGGAATTCAAGGCCATTGTGGGCATGAACGCCCACGCCCTGCTGGACTGGTTTTCCATCCGCTGTTGCCGCAACGCGCAGTATGAGATCAGGCATCTTGCATGGCAGATGCTGAACCTCTGCCGCAAGGCTGCCCCCGACCTTTTCGCCGGTGCCGGCCCCAATTGCGTGCAGATGGGCTACTGCCCGGAAAACGCGCTCCAGAATGCGCGGTGCAGGGGCCGCATCATCACCAAGGACGAGGCCATGGCGCTGTTGCGCGCCAACAGGAATGCCGGTGCGGGAACGCCTCCCGCTGCCGACGAATTTGCCGGAGAGTGAGTTTTTTCAGGCGCAAAGGTGCTCGCCTGTTGCGCAACGGGCTGCTGCCTGTTTTTCAAAAACGCCCTGGCAGTGGATCAGGGCATACCCGTGATAAGAGCGCTTTCATTGCATTCGCGCGTTTTCATCTTGAACTTGCTCTGGCGCTGGCGCGAACAGAAGCCCGCCGCCTCCTCAGCCTGATAAAAAAGCGGGACCGGAACCCGTGTTCCGGCCCCGCCGTGATACCCGCGAGCGGCGTTTAACGAACCCTTACGCCTGTGGCGGCGCACCGGGCCGGTCTGATGGCGCGATGGGCGCAGGCCGGGCCGCCTCTTCTGATGCCGGGCCGTTGACGACAGCGCCGATCATGACGCCCAGATGCCCCATGGCGAGGGCCAGCCACCAGACGCGATAGAAGTCGTGGCCAAAGATGCCGTTGAACAGCCATGCCACAAAGCCTATCCAGAACCATGCCGTCATATGCCAGTAGATGCCCTTTCCTCCGTGAGAGCGCTCGGCCAGAAGCTGCGGCCGGATACGTTGATAGCCCCACCAGCTAAAGCCCAGCAAAAAGATCATGCCGAACATGAAGCCAACCAGACCGTGCGCGTACAGCATATCGAGGTAGAGATTGTGCGGATGGCTGATGGTGATGAGGTCTTTTTCCGGCGAGAGGCCAAGAGCGCGAAATGTTGCGTTGTACTGCCCGGCTCCTGCGCCGAACCATGGGTGTTCAAGAAAGACGCGCCAACCCAGCTTCCACAGGCTCCATCTGCCGTCATCCACCACCGCGTCCATGCGGGCGCGGCCCTGGGCCAGAAGAATCAAGAACAGGGCCGCGACGGCGAAGAGCAGGCTTTTCCAGCGGTTGCCCGCGCCTGCCAGCAAAAACCACAGGCCCAGGGCCGCTGCAATGGCCAGCGCGCCGCTACGGCTGCCCGCGCCCGCAAGCAGAAAAAAACCGGGCCACAGGGTTGCCGCACAAAGCAGCATCGCGGGCAGCCGTGAAACCCACTGGCGTAAAACGTACCACAGGCTGAAGGCGGGAATCAGAGCCAGGGCAATGTAGTTGCCCACCTCATAATCGTCAAAACTGCCTGTGAGGCGTCCGCTGCTTGGCGGGTAGCCCATAAGAAAGTCTTTGCCGGTCAGGGCCTGACATACGCCGTCCAGACCCTGCCAGAACACGGCCAGAACACTGGCCCACACCAGCCGGAGCAGGTCTTTTTCATTGCGCACGCACTCCATGGCGATAAAGGGCAGAATAAAGCCCTTGTTCAGCCCGGAGCCGGCATGCAGCAGCGAAGAGCCCACGTTGCCGGAAAAGACTATGCCAATAAGAACCATAAGCCCGAAGCAGACAAAGAGCGGCCATGCTCCGAGTCGGCGCAGCACGCTGCCCTGCCAGTTGTGACGGTAGTAGAGGGCAAGAAAAACCAGGCAGACCACGGGCATGACGTCCCGGACAGCATAGCCCATAGGAAATGTGACCAGTGAGGCCCAGAAGGACCAGAACAGGCAGGAAAACCAGCGCTCGGCCGGGGGAGATTGCCGGAAAGCCTCTGCCTGCTCACGAAAAACGGTCAGACGGCTTTTACCGTATTCCAGCAAGTTATACACTGCTCCTCCGTACCGAAAAGTTGGTATTGGCCTGTAATAAATTCATAATAGCTCGCAGGCCCAGGCAATTCAAGTGGGGCAAAAACCTTGCCATCTGCTGGCAGGCAAAATATACTAAGCTAATTCGTTAGCTTACTATGAGGACACCATGGCACGATTTACAGGATTTGATGAGGTTTACAGCGCTCTTTATGTTGATTTCGACAATATCTTTACCCGGTTTCTTGAAATTGATCCCGAAGCTGCCCGGGCTTTTGGCTCCGCGCCTTACCGCTGGGTGCGCTGGATAGAAAATCACGCCTTGCGCATTCTTTATGGTGAAGGCGTACGCCGTCGCATTCTGAAACGCATGTGCTACCTTAATCCGCAGCGTTATCAGGAGTTTCGCAATTTCTTCATCCGCAGCGCCTTTCAGGTGGTGGACTGCCCCCCGCTCACGTCGCGGGGCAAAACCAGCACCGACATCCATCTGGTCATGGACTGCATGGATGATCTTTCACATTCAACCAAGTTTGACGAATTCATCATCCTTTCAGGTGATGCCGATTTTACGCCCCTGCTTATCCGCCTTCAGGAGCACGCCCGCCGCACGCTTGTGCTTTCAGTGGGTTACTCCTCTCCGGCGTATACGGCTGCCGCGTCCTGGCGCATCCGTGAAGACTGGTTTTTGCAACAGGCACTGCGTGACGACCGTGATGACCTTGAAAGCGAAGCGGTGTACGCTGCCGGAAAGCCGGTTTCCAGCCCCCTGCCGCATGCCCGGAAAATTGACGCGGTGGAGAGCAACGGCTACGGCCCCCGACATGAGGATATCTCACTGGATACCCCGGAAAACAACGACCCCACCCCTGGCAATACCTGGTAGCCGCAATCTTGCCCTGCCGCTTTTTGGCAACCCCTGTGCTTGACGCAGGGCGCGCCCAACGCTAAAGAAGAACACGCTCTTTTCTGGCTGCCCGCCCCGTACTGGTGGCACTGTGCATTCCGGTAAAAACGGTCCAATCACGGTCTGTTTGCCGCATCAGCGGTATTGCGGAGCTGGCGTCCCCCCACAGACGCCGTGGGCGGCGGGCTTTGAAGGAAACCATTTTAGGAGGTCCCATGCTTCGCCGAATTGCCCTCGCCATGATTGGTCTCGTTCTTATGTGCAGTCCCGCTTTGGCGGCTGAAAAAATCATAGTTGCCAGCGACTGCACCTGGCCGCCGATGGAAATGCTTGATGCCAACAAGAAACCCGAAGGATACTCCACCGATTACCTGCATGCCATTGGCAAAGCGATAGGGTTGGACATGGAGGTCCGCAACGTGGCCTGGGACGGCATCTTCAGCGGCATAACCACTGGCCAGTATGATGTTGTGGCCTCTTCCGTCACCATTACGCCCGAGCGTCAGAAGCAGTTTGACTTTACCGACCCGTACTATGAAGTGGTGCAGGCCGTTGTCGTGCCCGAAGGCAAGAGCGTCAAGGGGCTTGCCGATCTCAAAGGCAAAAAGGTTGGCGGCCAGATAGGCACCACCGGCATCTTCGTGCTGCGCAAGGCCAATGTGGGCGCGGACATCAAGGAATATGACGATGTGGGTCTGGCCATGCAGGATCTTATGAACAATCGCATTGACGCTGTCATCTGTGATGATCCCGTGGCCATGTATTACGCCAACAAAAAGGCTGACACCGCCGGCAAACTGAACCTTTCGTTCAAGACCGACGAAAAGGAATACTACGGCTTTACCGTGCGCAAGGGCCGCAAGGATCTTGTTGAAAAGCTCAATAAGGGCATCAAGCAGGTGAAGGCGTCCGGTGAGGAAGCCAAGATTATTGAAAAATGGATGGGCAAATCCAACTAGCCCGTAAGAAAGCGCTGCTGATATCCGCCAGCAACGTTTTGCCGCACGTTAAGGAGGTTTCATGATCCGTCGTCTTACTCTTGCCCTGCTGACCCTGACCCTGCTTTGCGGTCAGGCCGTGGCCGCCGAAAAATACATTGTGGCCACAGACTGCACCTGGCCCCCCATGGAATATCTTGATGAAAACAAGCAGCCCGTGGGCTTTGACGTGGACTTCATCACTGAGGTAGGCAAGGCTGCCGGATTTGAAGTGGATGTGCGCAATATTGCCTGGGACGGTATCTTCGGCGGTGTGGCCACCGGCCAGTACGACATTGTGGCTGCCGCCACCACCATTACGCCCGAACGCCAGAAGCAGTTCGACTTCTCCGATCCTTACTATGAAGTGGCGCAGGCGGTTGTGCTGCCCGCTGGCAAGAACATCAAGAACCTTGAAGACCTCAAGGGCAAAAAGGTCGGCGGCCAGATAGGCACCACAGGCGTGTTTGTTATACGCAAGTCCGGCGTGCCCGTGGACCTCAAGGAATACGACGATGTGGGCCTGGCCATTCAGGACATGCTCGGCGGCCGTATTGACGCCGTCATCTGCGATGACCCCGTTGCCATGTACTACGCCAACAAGAAGGCCGATACCGCCGGCAAGCTGAACCTTTCGTACAAGACCGACGAAAAGGAATACTACGGCTTCACCGTGCGCAAGGGCCGTACGGACCTTGTTGAAAAGCTGAACAAGGGCATCAAGGCAGTGAAGGCTTCCGGCGTTGAAGCCAAACTGCTTGAAAAGTGGATGGGCGCGTCCAAGTAGACAGGCTCCGCCGCCATGATTTTACAGGGTGTCCGGGTCGCAAGGCCCGGACACCGCAGCCGTATTGACCTGAAGGATTGTGATGCACGACAAAAAAGATGGAAGCAAGGGCAATATCATCATGGTCACGGATGGGGCTTCCATCCCTGATCCTCGTGAATGGCGTCTGATAAACGCATGGTCGATTGCTCTGGTAGGGGCCATTTCCACATTGTTCGCCCTGTGCCTCTGCTGGCCAGAACCCTACTTGCGTATTTTGCTCTATTTGCCTGACGGCGTCTTGATTACCTTCAAGATCACCGTTCTTTCCATATGCTGTGCTGTGCCTCTGGGGCTTCTGACGGGCCTTGGGCGCATTTCAAACAATCGCCTTATCAATCTCATCGCCTCCACCTACGTGGAGGTGATTCGCGGTATTCCTCTGCTGGTACAGATTTTTTATATCTATTATGCGCTTTCGCGGTTTGTGCAGGTCAGCGGCATCACCTCCGCCGTGGTGGCCATCAGCTTCTGTTACGGCGCGTATATGGGCGAAGTTTTCCGCGCGGGCATCACGGCCATCAACAAGGGGCAGAGTGAAGCGGCCCGTTCGCTGGGCTTCAATGGTTTTCAGACCATGCGCTACGTGGTGCTGCCCCAGGCCATGCGCACCATCCTGCCCCCTGTGGGCAACGAATGTATCGCCATGCTCAAGGATACCTCCCTTGTGTCCATCATGGCCGTGCCGGACATCATGCAGCGGGCCAGAAGCTTCGTGGGCACAACCTATCTCTACTTTGAGACCTACACTGTGGTGGCTTTGCTCTATCTTATCATCACGCTCATGCTTTCCAAAACCGTGAGCATTATGGAATCCAGGCTGAACTATTATGACGGAAAGTAGCACCACCGCCCCCATTATCACCATTCGCAACGTCTGGAAGTATTTCGACTCGCTGCCCGCGCTGCAGGACGTGAGCCTGGACATCGCGCCCGGCGAGCGCGTGGTCATCATCGGCCCCTCCGGATCGGGCAAGTCAACCCTGCTGCGTTCCATCAACCGGCTGGAAGAGATCGATCAGGGCAATATTGTGGTCAAGGGTCAGAACATCATGAGCCCGGACAATGACATCAACCTGATCCGCCAGAATCTTGGCATGGTCTTTCAGCAGTTTAATCTGTTCCCCCACAAGACTGTTCTGGAAAACCTGACGCTCGCGCCCATCAAGCTGCGCAAGCTTACGCGCGAAGAAGCCGAAGCCCGCGCCCTTGGTCTGCTCAAGAAGGTGGGCATCAGCGAGAAGGCCAACGTGTATCCGGCCATGCTCTCCGGCGGCCAGCAGCAGCGCGTGGCCATAGCCCGCGCCCTGGCCATGCAGCCCGCCATCATGCTTTTTGACGAGCCCACCTCGGCCCTTGACCCCGAAATGGTGGGCGAAGTGCTGGACGTTATGGTCAAACTGGCGGAAGAAGGCATGACCATGGTCTGTGTTACCCACGAAATGGGATTTGCCCGCACTGTGGCAGACAGGCTCATCTTTATGGATCAGGGCCAGATTGTGGAGCAGGGCAGGCCTGAAACCCTGTTCACGACTCCCCGGCATCCCCGTCTGCGTCAGTTCCTCAATCAGATTCTGTAATTGCCGTCAGGCGATCTTTTATTGGGGAAAGAAAGCTCTTGCGCGCAAGGGGGTTCTTTCCCCAAGCTGTATCCTGTTTCAGAACAGGTTTTCTTCGAAATGCTTTGTGGGGGAGGGACCCTTTTGTAAAAGGGTCTCCTCCCCCACGCCCCCACCCCCTAAAACTTTTTATTCTAGTTCACAGTAGTACAAAGAAACTTCTGACCCGTATGCAGGCTCCCGAAGGCAAAGTCTTCAAGGTTGTCATGACACACTCAAAGTTGAAATGCTTCAAGGATGACAACATGGCCGCGAGCAATACCACCACATCCCCCAGCATTGTGGCAGTGGCTGTCAGCGGGGGAGTGGACAGCCTTTGCGCCCTTGTCATGCTGCGGCAGGCCGGGCACAGGGTTCTGGCCCTGCACGGTCTTTTTCTGCCGGAAGCCGAGCTTGCTCCGCCGCCCGGCCTTGAAGATGCCTGCGCGGTTCTTGGCGTGCCCCTGCATATTGCCGATCTGCGTCCGGCTTTCCAGCGCGAGGTGCTGGCTCCTTTTGCCGCGGCCTATGCGGCGGGGCGCACGCCCAACCCCTGCGCCCTGTGCAACAGGGCCATCAAGTTCGGGGCCCTGCTGGACGCCGCGCAAAAGCTTGGCGCGCACAAACTGGCCACAGGGCATTACGCGCGGCTTGTGAGCGCGCCGGAAGAAGAGGGCGTCTCAGAAGAAACGATGGGGCACACGGCCCACCTGCCCCTGCTGGCCGCCGCGCATGACGAGGCCAAGGACCAGAGCTATTTTTTGAGCCTCGTGCCACGGGCGCGGCTGGCGCATGCCTGTTTTCCCCTGGCCGATCAGGATAAAACCCGCACCCGCGAAATTGTGGCGCAGGCAGGCCTGACGGTGCCTCTGCCCGGCGAGAGCCAGGATATCTGCTTTGCCCCGGCAGTGGGAGCTTCCGCAGATCAGGCATCAGGCGGCGGTTCCGTTTCCGAGGCGTACCGGCCGTTTCTTGAGCGCCACTGGCAGGCGGCGGCCATCATGCCTCCCGGCCCTGGCCCTGTTGTTTTACGGAACGCGGACGGCACGCAGCGGGAGATAGCCCGCCATAAGGGACTCTGGCGCTATACCGAAGGGCAGCGCAAGGGCCTGGGAATCGCCCACAGCGAGCCTCTGTACGTGCTTGCCAAGGATGGCCCCGCCAATACGCTGGTTGTGGGGCCGCGCGCCCTGCTGGGCGTCACCCGCTGCACCACTGGCGTCGCCAACCTGGCTTTGCCGACGCAGTACTGGCCGCGCGAAGTGCTGGTGCGTCTGCGGCACAGGCACAGGCCCGCGCCCGCCAGTGTGCTTCTGGATGTGGAAGGCCGCCTTGAAATAGCGTTTGCCGAGCCACAGTTTCCTTCCGCCCCGGGACAGGTGGCCGCTGTCTATGACGCCGCAGGCCGCGTGCTGGCTGCGGGAATAGTGGAATTTATGGAATAGCCCGGTCAGGGAAGGGCGCGTAACGCGGAGGGAGGGTCTTTTGCGGCCAGTGCTGCTGGACGCCAGAGCCGATCAGTAGTGCCAATGTCGGTTCGCAAGGTACTATTACCACGTCCGTTCCGGCTCTTGATGCGCAGACGTGTTGCGTTCACGCCTTGGCGAACGTCTGCCTGACAGTCGCAGGAAAATTTCAACGTGCAATTGTGTAAAAGGCTCCGTGCGGCACTGCCGCACGGAGCCTTTTACGTATTTCGAAATCCCGCTTCAGGTCAGAAAACTCGTTGTGCCACACCAAAAGGCAGCAAGAGTTTTAGAGCATTTTAACTTTGAAAAAGTGTAAATGCTCTAACGCTGCACGAAAGTGCAGCGCGCCACAACGTGGCGTGGATTCAGCCGAAAATTGCATTTTCGGCTGAATGAAAACTTTGAAATGTAAAGCATTTCAAAGTTAATCTGCTCTAGGGGTGGGGGTGTGGGGGAGGAGACCCTTTTGCAAAAGGGTCCCTCCCCCACAAAGCATCTCTAAAAGCATTTACTGTACCCCCCCCACAAAGCCCTTTATTGTAACATAACTCTAGCGGCCCCAAAGGCGCAGCAGGGGGCTGGCAGGCAGCAGCTGATCTAGGGGCATGTTCACCTTTTGAGCTCCGGCGGCCCATGGCGCGACCTGATAGGGTTGAAAATTGATGCGTACGCCTTGCGGGGTCAGGGTCAGGCTGGCGAAATTTTCCGGCACAGGGGTAAGGCCGGTGCGCAGCATCTGTTCCTGCCTCATGCCGCCGAGGCGGCGCGAAAGCTCGGTGTATGACCAGGTGGACATGAGGTGCAGGGCCATGTCCGGATCCTCAAAAAGATCCACCAGACCAAGCCGCTGCCCTGTGAGCAGGCTGTAGTTCAGGGTCATGACGTCCAGATTGCCGTGGGCTCCGCCAGTGTACGTCCATACTTCGAACGTGATGCTGAGGCCAGCGGGTGAAGGCGACGTGACGCTGTACGACCCCCAGAGTTCATACGGCGGGCGTTCGCCGTCCAGCCCCGGCCCTGCCGTGAAGCTGCCGTTGCTGCAGCTTTGCTCAAAAGCGGTGGCAATGCCCGTGACCCATTGGCGAATGTCGCTGTCTATCTGCTTGCTGCCCACAGAGGGGTAGCTGATGTTGATGACGGGGCCGCCGCTCTGGTCGCGGACAAGCTGGTGCTCAATGATGCCGGGCTTGCGCGAGCCGGAAATGATGGCGGCGGCGCTGTCGCGGGCGGATTGATCCTCGGGGGCGGCCTGGTCGCCAGCGCGATCTCCAACGTGGTCCCCGGTCTGACTTCCGGCGCGTTCACCGGTGTGCTCCTGAGAGACCGCGCCCGGTTTGGCGTTGTCGTCAGGGCGGGCATGCCCCGTAGCTTCCATAGGGGGCGGGGGCTCATGTCCTGTGCTGGGTTCCGTCAGGTCGGCGGTAGCGGTAAATTCCTGGGCAAGTGAGGGAGAAAGCGTCTGCTGATCCGGCATACGGGCCGCCTCGGCTGCCCGTTCACCGAGCAGCAGCGCCAGCAGAAGAAAAGACAAAAGGCGCGGCATGGATATGATACCTTGATAACCGGTAATGGGTGAAGGCGAAACATCTTGCCGGAGGTAGTATGCCATCTGCGTCTCTGCAAGGTCAGGGGCGGAACAGTCTTGCAGTTGCCCCGACGTCACGCCGGGGCTGTGTGTCCTGCGTTGTTTGCGCTGGTGCGGCCCGGAAAACCGGGCCGCACCGGCGAACATCGCCAGCGGAAGCAAAAGGGCCGCAAGGTGAAAAAACCGCAAAACCTGAAAAGGAAGCTGCATGGCTTTTCCTCTTTTAGAGCATTTTCGCATTGAGAATATCTATTCTCAATGCTTCCAAGACGCCCACTCCGGCGCGTAACCGCGCAAATAAATTGCGCTTACGCCTCCGCGGCGGGCGTCTGCTCCCGCATCCGCCAGAGCAATTTCAAAGAGAAATTGCTCTAGAGCAGAGTAGCTTTGCGAACGTACATTCTCAAAGTCCCAGATACGCCCGTTATGGCGTGTAACAGCGCAGATAAACTGCGCCTGCGCCTTTACGGCGAGCGCCTGCTCCCGCAGTCGGCTGAGCAATTTCAAAGCGAACCCGCTCTCATCCCTGCTATGCCGCTGTACGGCAGTATACATGCTTTATTTAAACTTTGAAGCCCTTGCGAAGCTCCCAGGCCTGACGCCAGTTCTTGATGAGCAGCACAGCCGCCAGCACCAGATACACCTTGGCATAGAACAAATGCAGCCGCAGGGGATCATGCGGCAACCCCAGCATGGCTTCAAGCTGTACGTCATACAGGGGCGAAAGCAGTTGCAGGCTGAAGAGCAGAAGCAGCCAGATCGCCTCGCGTACATGCAGCCGCAGGTCCAGCAGCAAAGCCACGGCAAAAAGAGATTGCCCGGCTGTGAGTAGTATTTCCTGAAACTGGTGCGTGTCAAGGTTTATGGGAGGTGTAAGACCACCTGAAGATACGGCGTATACGCCAGGTATCATGCCAACCAGCAGAGTCCATTGATTAAGTTTTGAAGAAAGCAGACAGCCCAGGGCCAAACCGGCGTTGCCGCGTGAGGCGAACATGAGGGCCACAATAAATTCCGGCGCCTCCGACGCCAGCGGGGCAATCCATTGCACCAGCAGAAATTCGTTGATGTGCAGCATCTTGCCGCTGGCAACCAGCCCCTCGCTGAAAGATTCCGCATTGCCCAAAATCACAATGGCCGCAAACAAAAAAATGAATCCCACGCTGCGGAGGCGTACTTTTTTGGCCAGACGCGCCAGAACAGCGGCCGGGCCTTCAAGCTCCTCTTCTTCAACGGGGCGGCGCATGATGATGAGTATGTACCAGACGTAGATTCCAAGAAGCACCAGCCCGTCCACCCAGGTAAGTGAGCCCTTGAGCGGAATGATAAGCGCGTAGACCGTGGCCATGGCCAGAAACAGCACATCGGTGCGTTTGTCGCTGTGCAGGGCCACGGCGGAGTGGAAGCGCCCGGCGAAGATAAGCACAATGGCCGACCACCCCACGCCGATAAGCAGTCTGTTGGCTCCGGTCATGTTGGCAATGGCATAGTGGGAATAGGGACTGTCGGGCTGCTGGCCCGCCATCCAGGTAAAGTACATGTCCACAGCGTATTCGGGCAGCACGGCGATAAAGGCCACCACAGCCACGGCCACAGCCTGCGGCATGTCCATCTGGGCCACTTCACAGGCCCAGGTCAGCAGAAATGAGGCTCCAAGAATGGCCATGCCCGAGAGGGCGGTCACAATCAGAGGTGAAATGTCGGGCGGTGCAAGATGAAGAGCCAGACCGGGAATGGTCATGAGTACAGCCAGTATATAGGGCCTTAGGGCGCGAATGGTCATAATGTCTTGTCTCCTTAAAAAATAAAAAGACCTTGGCGTTGACGCCAAGGTCTCACTAATCGGCGGAACCGACGGCGGCACCAGGCTTATAAGCCATGCTGTTGATGCCGCCCGGGTTTCAAGAACCCAGTTACTCCCCTTGTCCGATTACGCTATAACCACTGGAGGGCTGTGTCAACATGCGGGCAGAACAACTTTGAGAGCAGGAATTTTTAAGAGCCGCAGCGCGCCTGTTTCGCGTCTGGAGCGCTGGTATGTTGCAATGCTTTATGGGGGGCGATGCTTTGTGGGGGAGGGACCCTTTTGCAAAAGGGTCCCTCCCCCACGCCCCCACCCTCTAAAACTCTTATTGTATTTTAGTATATTACAAGGTGTTTTTGATATGAAGATGGGGCAGGAGACAGCGTTTTTTCAGGCGTCACACCATCATATCGCGTCATCAATAATGATTCCGACGTCGCAGGTGCGCCGCGCCGGGACGCTTGCCAGCGGCAAAGCCTGTGGATACTATATACGCCACTTTATGCCTTACGACGTGCCTACTCAGGAGAAGCTTTGTGAATATTACGTGTCCGCGTTGCGGCTTCAGCCGCCAAGTGCCCGCCGACCGCCTTCCGGCGCGCGCGGTTATCGCCACCTGCCCCCATTGCTCCTGCCGGTTCCGTTTTGCGCCTGACACCGGTGTGCAGGAGGTTCTGCCGGATGCGCCGCAAACCGGAAACCACGGCCCCACACGCGACCAGGGCGCGGTTCCTGCTTCTCACGATCTGCCAGATTCTCCATATCCCGCCGGTTCCGCGGATCCCGTTGGCTCCGCGGATTCCGATGAATACCGGGACGCCGCGGGCGCGGCGCGAGGTCCCGACGAAGACGATCCCCTGCCTCCGGGAGCCATTGTTCCCGGAAGTTCTTCATGGTCGCGCGAGGACGCAAGGTCAAACGACGCCGCGCAGCAGGACACAGGGCCGCGTGGGCGGGAACAGGCCCCGATGCGGGATGGCGCGCAAAAGAGGGGCCTGGGCGCGGGCAAGGCCGGGCCTGAGGGTTCCGCCGGGGATGATGACCCGCGCGCAGAAGCCAGCCGCGCCTATGAGCGTGAGCAAAACCGCCGTTACGACGAGGACGATGATCCGTATGACCGTAAGCGCCGCCTTGGGGGTACTGCGGACGATAATGACGGCGATGCCGGGCACGATGGGTATGACGCCCAGTATGATGACGGCGGAGAAGGCGGCATACCGTGGGAAACAGCCCCGGAGCCCGATGGCTGGCTGCCTGCCTTTTATCATACCTGCATGCGCGTCATGTTCAGCACGCAGCGCCTTTTCAGCCAGGTGCGGCCCGATGGGTCGCAGATGCGCGCCCTGATTTTTTATCTGCTGGTGAGCGTGGTGCAGGTTGTTGTGGAGCGCATCTGGTCCGGGCTGTTCATGTCCCTTATGGCGCCCAGCGCCGCTTCCGACCCCCAGCTGGAAAAAATGCTCGTCCTGCTTTCGCCGCAGATGAGCCTGCCCATGATCATACTGATCAAAACGGGCATGTCCGTGATCCAGTTGTATGTGCTCAGCGCGCTTATAAACTTCACCTATGGTTTTGTGCGCGGCCGCCGTGCCGATTTCGGTCAGGTCTTTCAGGTTCTGGCCTACGCCGCCGCGCCCACGCTCTTGTGCGTGGTGCCTCTGCTGGGTTCTCTGGTGGGCTTTGTCTGGATGGTGGCCTGCGTGCTGGTGGGCTGCCGTGCGGCGCTCAGGCTTACATGGCCGCAAACTCTCATGGGGCTGGCCCCGGTCATCCTGCTGATAGCGCCCCTGCTTCTCCAGATATTTCAGGCTGCCCGCATGTGACCGGGCGGGCCGGACCATCGCCCGATCCGCAAACTTCATGGCCGTTCCACCGTCTGCACAAGGCGGCGGAGCGGCCATGTTGATTGTTATGGCACGCTTTTGGCAAATGCCAGAATACTGGCGTTGCGTCGGCTCGCACCTCAGTCACTGTGCGTTGTATACAATATCCGCTGCTCCGGCATCTGTGCAGCGCGCAACGTGCCGTGGATTCTACAAAAAATCGCATTTTCGGCAGAATGACAAATTGAAATGTAAAGCATTTCAAAGGTAATCTGATCTGGTAAAAGCCACACTGGCCAGACAACAATAATTATTAACGGTAATCTGCCCCGAGGGACAGCCTGCCTGGTTGGTTTTACGTCAGGAGTACAATATGCATACCTGCCCATCTGTTTCAGGCGCGTGGCGCGGTCGCAATCTTGAGGATACGGCCTGGCCCCTGATGCGTATTCTGTTTGCAGCGGGGTTTTGCCTGCTGCTGTTTTTGGCGTCGGGCTGCTCCAGAGCGCCCAATGACGGTAGTCGTACCGAGCGTGGCGTGACGGGAGATCTGAGCACGCCCATTCAGGTGCAGGTCAGCAATTTTGTGCGCCGCCAGCCGCCAGCCGTTTACGTCCGGCCGAGAGAGCCTCTTGGGTACAGGCCCACAGCGCTTTTTGTTCCTTTGCGGGCGGTGCAGCAGATATCCAACGCCGTCACCTTCAGCAACATGTTTTCGCGTCAGATATGGCAGGTGTGGCTGTCGCTCAACGCCTTTTCCGCTCTTGAGTATGATACCAGCGCCACGCCTTTCGAGCCGCAGCGGGCGCTTGCCATCGCCAGGGCGCGCGGGGCGCAGATGCTGGTGAGCGGCTATATCAATCACTACATGGACGGCGGCTCCGGCGGCACCAGTTCGCTTTCGCTGGCTATGGAAGTTTATGACGTGA
Source organism: Desulfovibrio simplex (assembly GCF_055387835.1). NCBI lineage: Bacteria > Pseudomonadati > Thermodesulfobacteriota > Desulfovibrionia > Desulfovibrionales > Desulfovibrionaceae > Desulfovibrio > Desulfovibrio simplex. The sequence goes on along the minus strand of NZ_AP042377.1, from coordinate 2,142,127 downwards.
AGACAGGCACGCTTGTGTGGTCCATGGCGCAGGGTGGGCTTATGGATGCGCGTCAGGTGCATGATTTTTATCTTTTTTCTATAACGGAAGTGAACCCCGAAGATCCTTCAAGCCTCATTGCCCGCACTCTGGCCTGGGATATGGGCCGCCAGGTTCTGGGCTGGGTTGATCCGAGCCATCCGGCCCCCAGGGACTCTTCGTGGACGGACATATTCAAGTCCAAAGCGTTTTAACGCAAATTCGCAGTCAAACTGTTCTGACGGCTGCGTGAGCATACGTCCGCGCCAAGGCGCGAGGCGGATTGTCCGCGCGGTCAAGCTATCGCAACTAGAGCAGATTACCTTTGAAATGCTTCACATTTCAAAGTTTTCATTCAGCCGAAAAATGCGATTTTTCGGCTGAATCCACGCCACGTTGTGGCGCGCTGCACTTTCGTGCAGCGTTAGAGCATTTACACTTTTTCAAAGTTAAAATGCTCTGAAACACGCCCCCCTTGAGAATGTACATTCTCAAGGGGGGCGTGTTTCAGCGTAAGTAAACGTTGTAATGGCGCGAGGCCTGAAGCCGCCGCCTTTGGCTTTCCCTCTTCAGATCACGAGACACACTGCATTCTACTACAATGTGTTAAAAGTTTTAGGGGGTGGGGGCGTGGGGGAGGGGACCCTTTTACAAAAGGGTTCCTCCCCCACAAAGTATTCTCCAATAATGGCGCTCTAGAAAAACAGCCATGTCAGCAGCAGAAAAAGGGGCAGCAACACGCAGCCGGACCAGAGCATGTAGCCGAAAAAGCCGGGCATGCGCACGCCCTGGTTCTCAGCGATGGCCCGCACCATAAAGTTGGGGGCATTGCCGATATAGGTATTGGCTCCCATAAAAACGGCTCCCGCCGATATGGCGGCAAGGGTGGCGGGGGCATCGCGCATAAGGGTTTGGGCGTCGCCTCCGGCGGTGTTAAAAAAGACCACGTAGGTGGGGGCGTTGTCCAAAAAGCTGGAAAGCACGCCCGTGAGCCAGAAATACATGGCGTTGTCGGGCTGGCCGTTGCTGGAGACAAGCTGGATGAGGCCCCCGAGCGCGCCGTCCGTTCCGGCTTTCAGAATGGCTATGGCCGGAATCATGCTTACAAAGATGCCCAGAAAAAGCTTGGCGACCTCTTCAATGGGGGCCCAGGAAAATCCGTTGGCCTCCCGGCTGGCAGGGCTGGTCAGCCGCAGCGAGAGCCAGGCCAGGGCCAGCAGCGCAAGGTCACGCGCGATATTTTGCCCTTCAAGTGGCACGCCGTATACCTCTGCCGCCGTGCCAAGGTGGAACAGCCCGGACAGCAGCACGGCCAGAATAATTCCAGCCAGAAGCAGCAGGTTGACCTTGCCCTCAAGCCCGAGTTTTTCGGTCGCCCCTGCCCGTGAATACGGGGGAAGGGGCCTGCCTTCCCTGGCGAACAGCAGTGTGTCAAGCGCAAGGTAGATGAGCAGCAGGACGGCGGAAAGCAGAACGGTTTTCAGAAAGAGGTTGGTGGTTGTCCAAAAAAAGCTGACCCCTTTCAGAAAACCCAGAAACAGCGGCGGGTCGCCCAGGGGCGTCAATGAGCCGCCGATGTTGGCCACAAGAAAAATGAAGAACACAACGCTGTGCACCTTGTAGCGGCGGTGGGCGTTGGCCCGCAGCAGCGGGCGTATGAGCAGCATGGCCGCGCCTGTGGTGCCCATCCAACTGGCAAGGACAGTGCCCACGGCCAGAATACCGGCGTTGACCAGGGGCGTGCCTGTGAGCGAACCCGTAAGGCGCACGCCGCCAGCCACCGTGAAGAGAGAAAACAGCAGAATGATGAATGGGATGTAATCAAGAATGATGATATGTAAGAACTCGTACAAAGCCACGGAGGGGCCGAACACGAAGGCGCAGGGCAGCAGAAAGGCCAGTCCCCAGAATACGGAAATTTTACCGAAATGCCGTTCCCAGAAGTGCGGGGCGGCAAGGGGCATGACGGCTATGGACAGCAGCATGCACGCAAAGGGAATGGTCCAGAGGGCATCCAGTCCGATGCCCGGCAATGTGGGATGCCCTTGGGCGGCCAGTGCGGCGGTGGGCAGGCAGAAGGGCAGCGACAGCGCGAAAAGTAGTGCTCGAATATGCATCATGAGGCTCCAGCGTGTATCCAGAAGGCATGAGAGTTCAGTAATGTATATTGAATGCGCCATGGAGACAATGCTCTTGCCTGGACCAGCTTTTTTTGAGAAATAACAAGGCCTGAACAGAATAGCAAAGGAAGACCCCATGCCCAAGGAACCCACGGAAAGACGCAGGGCCCGCCTGCTTGAAGTGCTGAGCCACCGCCAGCCCGACCTTACTCTGGTGCTGGCGAATATTCATGATCCGCACAATGTGTCGGCCATCTACCGCTCGTGCGACGCCTTTGGCGTCAGCCGGGTGAACCTGTATTACACCAACACCCCTTTTCCCGTGCTTGGGCGCAAGACCTCGGCTTCGGCGCGCAAGTGGGTGGAAAGCGTACGCCATAAAGACAGCGACGCGCTGATGGCGAGTCTGCGCGGGCAGGGCATGCAGGTGCTTGCCACATCCTGCACGCCCACGGCCAGGCCCTTGAGGGAATGGGATTTCACCCGCCCCACGGCGGTGATTATGGGCAACGAACACAGCGGCGTTGAGCAGGATTTGCTCAATGTGGCTGACGGTGAGCTCTATATCCCCATGTATGGCATGATTCAAAGCTTCAACGTCTCGGTGGCGGCGGCCATCATTCTGTCCGAAGCCGCACGCCAGCGCGAGGCGGCGGGAATGTACGGCTCGCCACGCCTGGATGCGGCCTCTTTACAGGCCAAGAGGGATGAATGGCTGGAAAAGTAGGGGAAGTAGGAAAGTAAGACACGACGGCGCATGCTTCCAGCAGGGCCGAGTGCTTCTGAGAACAGGCATTCGCAAGGGATACGGCGCGCCCGCTACGGCGTTTGACGACGCGGATAACCAACACCTATGCCTTACGTCCCATCGCGGCTGGCCCCAGGCATGCGTCACCCGTGGCCGCGCGCGCAGCTTGCGCGCATGCCTTTATGGCGAGTGCCCGTGCCGCAGTCTCCATCGCGATTTTGCCTTGAAAGTGCTCTGGCGCCCGTCTTCCGTGGAAATGCCTTTCCGGAGGACGGCGCTTTTTATCGCGGGCCACGTCCTTATGCGTCCGCGAACTCGGCCACGATGCGGCAGGGCAGGCCAGTGGCATCCTCAAGCCGCAAGGGAAACGTCCTGACCATAAAGGCTGTCGCGCCTGCGGTTTCGCACAGGGCGTCAAGATTGTACACGTTCTCCACCACAAACGCGCCGGCTTCCGCACAAAGGAGGTCGGCTTTCTTGTGTTCCTCTGGCTGGCGCACCCCGGCGCAGTCCACGCCTATCATGGCGACCTTTTTTTGCAGCAGCGTTTCCAGCAGATTCCACGAAAGGCGCACAGGAGCATGGATGTAGTCCTTGCTGGCATAGGCATGTTCCTCCAGTACGCCGGTGCGCAGGAAAACGAATTCCCCGGACCGGATGGCGTCCACGGTCAGGTCGCCCGCGTCAATGTCGCGTCCGCGTATGTGGCGCACGTCAAAAATCCGGCCTGAACGCGCAAAATATTCCTGCGGCCAGGGTTTGCCCATAAGGTCAAGGTGGGTTCCCACATGGCCGAAAAGCTCCAGCGCGTAATGGGGCCGCGAGCTGGTGGCGGCGGCCAGGTCATCAAAGTTTTTTTTGGTCAATGGAAGGCTCAGATCAATATGCATGGTGCCCCCGATATCAAATTGTTTCTCAGGAAACAAAGTAGGAACGGTTTGCTTCCTTGTCAACAAAAAAATGGTACACTGCCAGCAGAAAAAACGTTGGGTGGGCTGTCATGTCAGAAAAAGAACAGTTGAAGTCGCGCGTTATCGGCGGCATTTTGGGGCTTTCACAGCGTATGGAAGAGGTGAACGGCCTGTTTGACAAGGTCGGGAACAGCTTTGGCGGCGAGGGGCTTGAGGGGCTGATCCTGACCGAGATGCATTTTCTTGCGCTCATCGCCGGGGAAGGGCCGGTCAACGGCGTCACCGCTGCCAGAAAACTGGGCATGACGCGCGGCGGGGTTTCCAAGATGGCGGCGCGTCTGCAAGTGGGCGGCTTTGTGGAGCCGCGCAAGGTTCCCGGCGACAAAAAAAGCCTGCTTTATGAGTTGACGGCCAGGGGGCAGCGCGCGGCGGGCCTGCACCGTATGTTGCACAGTCTGGCTGAAGACCTGCTGTGGGAGCGGCTCAAGGCCAGCCCTCAGGAGGATTTGGAGCGTTTTGCCCGTATGCTGGCCTCTGCGGCTGAAGCGTTGGGCGAGGCCAACCGGCAGGTGCGGATCAATGCCACGGCACTGCTGGCTGCTGGCACTGTACAGGGGCACAAGAACTGAGCGGGGTATGGGGAAAAGGCCTTTCCGCGCCTGTGGGCAGGGCTGGAGCCCTGTTTGCGCCCGGCACGGCTTGCGTGCGGTACGGTCTTGAATCCTGCGCGGGGAGGTGCGCCGGGCCCGTCCCGGTCTGGCGGCCGGTCTGGCTGGTGGCTGGCAGTGTTGAAACGCGCGAGAGATAAATCGCCGCCAGCGTAACGTGGCGTCAGGCCATCAATGGAACCAAGAGGCGTAGGGGAAGAAGTATGGGGGGCGCGTTACGCAGTCAGGTCTATGCGCTGTTGACGGTTATACTGTGGTCTACGGCCTATGTGTTCACCAAGCTGGCTCTGGATTTTTTTTCTCCGGGCGCGCTGGGACTGCTGCGTTGCGGCGTGGCCTCGCTGGCCTTTATCTGTATGGTGGCGCTGGGGCGCACTCCCGCGCCGCGTCTCAGGGATTTGCCGCTGTTCGTCCTTTCGGGGCTGTGCGGTTTTACGCTGTATATGCTGGCCTTCAATCTGGGGTCGGTCACGCTGAACCCCACCACCAACTGCATCGTCATTTCCACAACGCCCATCATCACCGCCGTGCTGGCTCGTCTGGCCTTTGGCGAAAAGCTGCGGGCGCCGCGCTGGTGCGCCCTGGCCCTGGCTTTTGGCGGCGTTGTGGTCATGAATGACGGGGGGCAGTCCTTTGTGATGGCTCCGGGCATCGCCTGGGTGCTGTTGGCCGCGCTGCTGGTGAGCCTGTATAACATTCTGCAACGCGGGCTTTCGCGCCAGTACGACGCGCTCCAGATTACGGCGTGGAGCTTTTTTACCGGCACGGCGTTTTTGCTGTATTTTTTGCCCGACGCGCTGGAGCAGGTTGGGACCGCGCCTGCCAGCGCGCTTTTGCTGCTCTGCTTTCTGGGCGTTTTTCCCAGTGCCGCGGCCTATCTGTGCTGGGGCAAGGCTCTCTCGCTGGCTCCACGCACCAGCCTTGTGACCAACTATATGTTCCTGACGCCGTTTCTGGCGCTGTTGCTGGAATATGTGGTGACAGGGGGCCTGCCGGGACTGTCCACCTTTGTGGGCGGCGGCATCATCCTGGCCTCGCTGCTGCTGTTCACGCTGGCAGGCGGGGCAAGAGGCGAGCCGGGAGGCGCGGCAGGTTCCGCCAAAGGTGCGGAGCGCACGGCGTCGCGGTCCTGAGGCCCTACTGAGCGTCGCTGACCGGCTGCACGTATTTTTCAAAGCGCTTGCCGTTCCACTGGTAGCCGATGTCATAGGCCACAGGCACGTGGGCCATGCCGGTACTGGTCCAGAACAGGGGTTGCGCGCGCAGCCCGCCAAGGCCCAGGCATATCATGACCGTGGCCTGCACGTCCGGCGGCAGCTTCTGGTCTTTGCCCAGAAATTCCTCAACAGCGGGTTCCGGCGGCGTGTCCACGGGAACCAGGCGACCAGAGGCGTCCATCCGCCACAGTTCCACGGTGCAGACCGAACCGCCCAGAGTTCCTATGGCGGCGTCCACCGACGCGTCACTGGTGTGCCGGAAAAGGCGCAGGGCTACCGCGATGTCATGAAAGGGCAGATTGGCGAAAACCATGATGTCTTCAGTTTCGCCCGCTATTTCCCAAAAATCGGACTGTCCGTTGGCCAGCAGTTTTTGTTTTTCGGCAGGGGTCAGACCTTCGGGGGTATTTTCAAAAATGCTTTCAGGCAGGCTTGTAAAAAATTCCCGCGCGTTGCGTTCGGGCGCGGCCGCCACGGCAGGCGCGTGCTGGAAGGCCAGAGCGGAAACAACAGCAAAAGCCAGGGCAAGAAAGAGCGTGTGTGCGCGTTGGTAAACCATAGTGTATGCTCCCTGTGGCAGGACGGTTTGATGGGCCTGCGTTCGTAAAAAAATTTATACCGCCTTTATGGTTTTTTGTCCACGCAGGGGTGAGAACAGTTCTCAAGTTTTGTTTCAGCATCAAAATCGCGCCATTGGCGCGGTCTTTACAGGCGCGGGAGGGGCACAATGGGGCAGGGCCATCTTGCCAACCGGCCCCGGCGCGCTTACATATGCCCACATGAACACCAGCACCAAAAAACCTTGCATACATATTGAAAAGGCCCGGCAGCATAACCTCAAAGACATCAGTCTGGACATACCGCGCGATGAGCTGGTGGTCATTTGCGGGCCTTCCGGGTCCGGCAAGTCCACGCTGGCATTTGACATTGTCTATGCCGAAGGTCAGCGCCGCTATGTGGAGTCCCTTTCTGCCTATGCGCGTCAGTTTCTGCCCCAGATGGACAAGCCTGACGTGGAAAAGATTGAAGGGCTTTCCCCCGCCATTTCGCTCGAGCAACAAAGCGTCTCGCGCAACCCGCGCTCCACCGTGGGCACGGTGACGGAAATTTACGACTTTTTGCGCGTGTTTTTCGCCCGGCTTGGCCGCATGTACTGCCCCCAGTGCGGGCGCCCCATCGAGGCGCGCGCCGCGGACGAAATCATTTCGGATATTCTGGCCCTGCCGCAGGGCGCCAAATTTATGGTGCTGGCCCCGCTGGTTGAACTGCAAAAAGGCACACACCAGGACAAGTTCAAAAAACTCAAGGCCGAGGGCTTTGCCCGTGTGCGGGTCAACGGCGTTTTTTACACTCTGGATGACGTGCCCGCTCTGGATAAAAATAAAAAGCACAACATTGACCTTGTGGTGGACCGTCTGGTGAACAAGGACGGCATCAGGGGCCGCCTGGCCGACTCGGTGGAGCTGGCCCTGCGCTATGGCGAAGGCCGCCTTGTGGTGCATTTGCCCGACAAGGCAGCTGCGGGCGAGGAGGCCGACACCACGCACTCCACCTCCTCTGTCTGCACGCACTGCCGCATTTCCCTGCCTGCGCCAAGCCCGCAGCTTTTCTCCTTCAACGGGCCGCAGGGGGCCTGCCCGCGCTGTGTGGGCCTTGGCGGTGTGGACTACTTCGAACCACGGCTCATTGCGCCCAATATGGGGCTTTCGCTCAATACTGGCGTGCTTCTGCCCTGGGCCACGGACAGGATGTTCAGTCGCTATGAAGGCGCGCTCAAGGCTCTGGGCAAGCGCTTCAAGTTCACGTTGTCCACGCCGCTGGAAGAATTTTCTGAAGACGCCCTGGCCGCGCTTTTTTATGGCGAGGACGAAAAGGGCCGTCCCGCGCGCTCGTCATTGGGCCTGCGCCGTAACTGGATGGGCGGCAACGTGGCTCTCGGGGCCGGGGGCGACTATCAGAGCGAACACTTTACCGCCGCCAGAAGCACGGGCGACGTGAGCGTCAATGACAAGCGCTGGCCCGGCGTCATCCCCCTGCTGGAAAGCGGCATGCAGTACGGCGACGCCTGGCGCGAGGCCCTTTCGCGTTACCGTCAGACCATGGACTGCCCCGACTGCAAAGGCGCACGGCTCAATCCCAACGCGCTCTCGGTGCGTGTGGACGACCTCAATATCGCGGCCTTCTGCAACCTTTCGGTGGAGCGCGCCCTTGAATGGCTGGATAAGCGCGAATTTTCGGGCCGCCATGTGGTCATAGCCGAGCCGCTCATGAAGGAGCTGACGCACCGTCTGTCCTTCATGCGCAGCGTGGGGCTGGAATACCTGTCCCTCGGGCGGTCCATGTCCACCCTTTCCGGCGGCGAGGCCCAGCGCATCCGGCTGGCAAGCCAGCTTGGCTCCGGCCTTGTGGGCGTGACCTATGTGCTGGACGAGCCTTCCATCGGGCTGCACCCGCGCGACAACGAACGTCTTTTGGGCACGCTGCGCTCGCTTCAGGCGCGGGGCAACACTGTGCTGGTGGTGGAACACGACGAGGCCACCATCTGTGAGGCCGATACCGTCATCGAGCTTGGCCCCGGTTCGGGCTCGCACGGCGGCGACATCATGTTTCAGGGCAGCGTGGACGACCTGCTTTCCAAGGCCAATACGCTCACGGCCCGCTACCTGCGCGGAGACGACACCATTGCCCTGCCAGACGCCCGGCGTGACCCGCAGGGTTGGCTTGTGCTGCACAATGTGACCACCAACAACCTGCGCAATGTGGAGTGCCGCATCCCCCTCGGCGTGCTGACCTGCGTGACCGGTGTTTCCGGTTCCGGCAAAAGCTCGCTGGTGGTGGACACGCTGTACAAGCATCTGGCCCTGAATCTGGGCCTGCGGGTGGACCAGCCCGGCACCATCGGCGGCCTGGCCTACGAAGACGGCGCTGCCCCCGTCGAGCGCATCGTGGCCATTGACCAGACGCCCATCGGGCGCACTCCGCGCTCCAACCCGGCCACCTATACCAAGATATTCGACGAGATCCGCAACATCTTCGCCATGACGCAGGACGCCCGCAAGCGCGGTTACAAGCCGGGGCGCTTCAGCTTCAACGTGCGTGGGGGCCGGTGCGAAGCCTGCGGCGGCGACGGGCAGATTCGGGTGGAAATGCATTTTTTGCCGGACGTTTACGTCACCTGCGACGTGTGCAAGGGCAAGCGCTACAACCACGAAACCCTTGAAGTGCGTTACAAGGGGCTGAACATTGCCGAGGTGCTCAACCTTACCGTGAGTCAGGCCAGAGAGCTGTTTCAGAACTATCCGGCGCTGGAGCGCCGCCTTGCCGTGCTGGAAGAGGTCGGCCTGGAATACCTGCGGCTCGGCCAGCCCGCCACCACGCTTTCGGGCGGCGAGGCGCAGCGTATCAAGATTTCGCGCGAGCTTGGCAAGCGCTCGCTGCCGGGCACCATGTATATTCTGGACGAGCCCACCACCGGCCTGCACATGCACGAGGTGGGCAAGCTCATCAAGGTGCTGCACGCTCTTGTGGACAGGGGAGCCAGCGTGGTGGTCATTGAACACAATACGGACATGATCCTCGCTTCCGACCATGTGCTGGATATGGGACCGGGCGGCGGCGAAAACGGCGGCCTCATCGTTTCGGCCGGAACGCCGGAAGCCATTGTGGCCGACCCCAATTCCGTCACCGGGCGTTTTCTTATGCAGGAACGTCTGGACAGGATCAAGAGGCGCACCAGCTAGGGCATGTCACGTTGGAGTGCTTTGTGGGGGAAGAATGTTTTGTGGGCAGGAATGTTTTGTGGGGGAGGGACCCTTTTGTAAAAGGGTCTCCTCCCCCACGCCCCCACCCACTAAAACTTTTATTGCAGTGTTAGCATAAAGAGTTTTCCGACTCTGAATCGGAAGAGTTGGAGCGTGTAACCTTTTTCAAAGGTAAAATGCTCCATCACCCGGTAGGCGCATGTTTTCCCCGCATCTGTGCTTGTCAGTAAAAAGAAACCACCCGCGATTTGCGGGTGGTTTCGGTTAGAAGGTTGAGCAAGAGGAGGATAGGGGCTTTTGGGGGCTGAGAAAACAGAGAGGGCTAGGGAAGCACTGATTAGAGCAATTTCATAATGAAATTGCTCTGGCGGATGCGGGAGCAGACGCCCGCCACGGAGGCGTAAGCGCAGCTTCAGCCGTTGCCCGCAGGGCTTACGGATGAAGACAGCACCGCTATTTATTTGCGCTGTTAAACGCCGAAGTGAGCGTGCCTCAAACTTTGAAAATGTATATTTTCAAAGTTAATCTGCTCTAAAGAGCCTCCTGGAAACGCGCAGTTATTTCGTTTGGCAAGGCGCGATCTTTTTTTGAAGCAGGAGTGGACTCTTCCGTCCTCGACTGTTTCAAAAAAGTGAAGCAACGCCGCCAAACGAAATAAATCAGCGTTTCCCTAGAGCTTGCCCACCAGATCCAGGCCGGGCTTCAGGGTAGCTTTGCCGGGCTTCCAGCGGGCGGGGCACACCTGATCGCCGTGTTCGGCCACAAATTGGGCGGCCTCAAGCTTGCGCAGCAGTTCTTCGGCATTGCGGCCGATGCCAAGGTCATGCACTTCATACGCCTTGATGATGCCGTCGGGGTTCACAATAAAGCTGCCCCGCAGCGCCTGGCCGGCTTCTTCAATGAGCACGTTGAAAGAACGCGCCAGGGTGCCCGCGCAGTCTGCAAGCATGGGGTATTTGACTTTGGCGATGTTGGGCGAAGCGTCTGCCCAGGCTTTGTGCACAAAGGCGCTGTCGCAGGATACTGAATAAATTTCGCAATGGAGCTTCTTGAAGTCGTCATACATTTCTGCCAGATCTTCAAGCTCTGTGGGGCACACAAACGTAAAGTCCGCCGGGTAGAAAAAGAAGACAGACCAGTGCCCCAGCAGGTCAAGGTCGCAGACGGTTTTAAGCTCGCCAGCCTGGTATGCCTGAACAGAGAAGGGTTCCACTTTTGTGTTGATCAGATTGGACATGATGTTTTCCTTATTTTGGGCGGACGGCTGCGTCGTCCGGCAACGAGTGGGTGTGTCTCTTTTTGAAAACAGTATTCAATCTTATTATGTCTGTCAAGAGAGTGCGAAAGATTTCCGAAAGGCTGGATATGAATTACGTGTAGCAGAGAACAGCCCGTTCTGAAACGTGCAAATGTACCCTTCCAGCAACGGTAAGCTCTCTCGGGTGCCGGGGCAAAATAGTCGCGCTTTATGGACTTTTCGGGATGTCTGGCCGAACAGCCATTTGTAATCCATTGCTTTTTGCCCGAAAGTGCGTCACAAATAACGCTATAGTCTGAGGGAAAAAGCGGATCCGTCAAAAAACAGACCCTGTTTTACGTGGCGCGAACCGAGAAAATATTTTAGAGTGGATTCGGGGGTAGGCAAATTATGACAGCAAAACAGCGTGACGCCTGCCTGGCGGACTTTCTGGAGTTCATGAACCGCAAGGGTTTGAACACCACTTCGCAACGGCGCATTATCGCCGAAGCTTTTTTTGAGCTGCCGGGCCACCATTCGCTTGAAGAATTTTACCAGCATATCCTGCAACGTGATTCGGGTATCGGGCAAACCACGGTATACCGGACCCTGAAACTGCTCTGCGATGCCGGAATGGCTATGGAAATCCACTTCAGCGATGGTATCACCCGTTACGAAGTGGCCAGGCCCGACAGCCACCACGACCACCTTGTGTGCCTGCAGTGCGGAAAAATTGTGGAGATATGCGACCCGCGCATTGAAAAGCTGCAGCGCGAACTGGCTGAAAAATATGGATTCAAGCTGCGGGTGCACGTGCATAATCTTTATGGCCTGTGCGAAGCCTGCCGTGCCGAGGCTGCCGAAGAGGACCGTTAGGGCGTCTTTGTCCTGAAAAGTTCTCTGGTGTTAGCGTGGCAGACCTTGTGGGGCGCAAGCGCAGCCTTTACCCTTGCCCGCAGGCTCACGACTGCTTCAGACGTTGTGGCCCCGAAAACTCAGCAAAAAGCCAGCCTGCGTGGCACCGCAACTGCACAAAAGGCAGCATGCGCGAGGTAGGCCTCTGCCATGCAGTCGTTGCGGCCCGCCGACTCGCAAGCGTGCCACTGGCTGTCAGCAGGGGGGCTGCCATTCATTGGCGCGAGTGTAACGGGGTGATGTAAATTTTGCTGGAGCCATGCTCGCCATGCTCTGCGCAATGATGTTTTGCAGACCATTAGTCTGTTGACATTGAAAAAGGATACATGCTCTGACGCTGCACGAGAGCGCGGCGCGCCGCAACGTGGCGTGGGGTCAGTCGGCTTTATCCGTAGCTTCCTGCATCGCAACGGCTGAAGCCTGCGTCACAACGGCTAAAGCAACGGCTGCCGCAAATCGCATTTGTCGGCAGAATGACAAATTGAACCGTGCGGTATTTCAACGGCAGTCTGATCTGGTTCGCCTCCTTCCTGTTTTTCGCCTGCCCCTGTTCTCTCAGCCAGACTGAGGGGAGGGTACTTACCCCAAAAATGTATATAATTCTGTTACGTATGAAAACGTAGCTGTATCTGGTTCAAACGAACTTGACATTCATTTTCGTCGAGTGCAGTATTCAGCCATGAGGTGATTCACATGGACGCACAATTGATTGTCGTGGCGCTTTGCATTGCGGGTGCGGCATTTTTTATTATTCGCCGCATGGTCCGGGCGGTGAATAAAGGCCAGTGCGGCTGCGGTTGCGACGGTTGCGGCAGCCCCGGCAAACCCAAGGACATGGCCTGCTGCCCGTCAAAAAGCACGGAGTCGGCCGCGGAAGCCCAACGGTTGGAAGCCACCCGTATCAATCCCGGTGACCGAAAGGATACGTAAACCTCCTGTAAGGAATGTGCCGACGAAGCCTGCCACAGGAACGCCCGTTATGGCATCCATCCCGCCAAATACGGCTACACTTCCGGTGTCTGGTCTTGCTCCCCTGGTAGAGTCCCGCCCTCCCTTGTCATAGCCCCTCCGCTCGTTGCCTGGCCTGGTTGTGCAGCGTCAGACAGCGAGATAGTACAGCCCCGGAGTATTCTCCGGGGCTGTCATTATTGCTGCGCCTGGGTGCCGGGCTGACGCCCCCCTTAGAGTATTTTGCTTTTGAAACACTCCTTGTTTCGACGCATCATTCTGGCGAAAAACGTGGTTTTCGCCAGAATCCACGCCACTTCGTGGCGGCTGCCGCCTTCGCGTCAGCAGAGCAAGTTCACTTTGAAATTGCTCTGGAGTTTGCCGTCTCTGAAGCAAATACCGTTTGGGATGGCGTGACGCCCGGAAGGCGCTGCCTCTGGAGCCTTCGCCTCGGAGCGCCATATTCTTTGCACGATGCTGGAACCATACAGTAAGATTTTTAGGGGGTGGGGGCGTGGGGGAGGGACCCTTTTGCAAAAGGGTCCCTCCCCCACAAAGCTTTTCAACCCTTCCCTCCATAACGCCTGCCTGCGCGCGTTCAATCTTTGCGAGATATATTTTACCGGCCTATTTGTCCTGGCTGTCTGAAAAGCTCAGGTTTCTGAACCAGTCCGGCACCGGAACGGGGCGGCCTTCCTTGTTTACCAGCGCATGCTGGGTCATGCCGGTGGCCAGCAGGCGCGCCTTGTCCTCGCTCCATATCTCATATACAAAGCGCATGGAGGCTCGGGTCCACTCGCTGATACCCGCGCGTACCAGAAGAAGATCGTCATAATGGGCCGGTGACCTGTAGCGGCACTGGGCTTCACGAACGGGCAAAATGAGGCCCCTTTTTTCGACTTCGGCGTAGCTCATGCCGCAGCGGCGGATGTATTCGCCACGGGCGCGCTCGAAAAGATGCAGATATTCAGCATAATAAAGAACGCCCATCGTGTCCGTTTCTCCATAGGAAACGCGGTGAGGCATCCAGATATCAGGGGTGGGAAAAGCGTCATGCACGAAAAATCTCCTTATGTATATGCGCCGTGCGCATTGGAGTCGATCCGGGAGCCGGGCGTCCGCAGGTGCGGGTTTGCAACTTTGCTGCTCATGTGTCTGGTACTGGGGGCCTGCGCCAAAACGGTTGCCCCTCCCGTGCCAGAGTACGTGGGGCCCCCTGTGGGCTTTGAGAGCCCGGAATTTTTTGTGAGCTGCCTGCGGCCCGGCAACCAGGACCTGACCAGTTGGAAGGACATGGCTCCTACCGTGCGCAAGTCTCTGCTCTATGTCAACAGTAAGCCCCAGGGGGCCATTGCCGTGCAGAGGCCCGGCCTTACCGTGACCTGGGGTGAACTGTCGCGTACGCTCACCCGCCTTCAGGAGCTTTTGCCCCGTCTGGACAAGGAACCGGAGCTTTTTCTCGCCAATTTCGCCTGGGTGCAGGTGCCTGACGGCATAAAGTATTCGGGCTACTATGAGCCCATGGTGCGCGCCAGCCGTACGCGCAAGCCCGGCTATACCCAGGCAATCTACGGGCTGCCGCCGGATCTCAAGTCCGCGGTGGCCAAGCGCGGCCGCTATCATGACCGCCGTACCATTGAAGAAAAGCAGGTGCTGGCCGGCAAGGGGCTTGAACTGGCCTGGGCCGCCGACCCTGTGGACGTGTTCTTTCTGGAAATACAGGGCTCGGGCCGTCTGGTTTTCGACGACGGCACCCAGGCATTTGTCAATTATGCTGGGCAGAACGGGCACAAATACAAAAGCTCGGGCCGCATCATGCGTGAAAAAGGTCTGCTCAGGCAGGGCGACATTTTTGAGCAGCGCCAGTGGTTCAAGGATAACCCGCACCGCGTGCGCGAAATACTCAACGATAACCCGAGCTACGTCTTTTTCAAATACAGCGGACGCGGCCCCACTGGGGCCATGGGGCAGGTGGTGGACGACTGGCTTTCACTGGCCACGGACCGCACCTTCATCCCCCTTGGGTCAATCGTGGCCTATGGGGTGAACATTCCTGACCAGCGGCGCGGCAAGTACCCCCTGCGCGGCATCGGCTTTGCCCAGGACGTGGGCGGAGCCATCAAAAAGAACCGTATCGACGTGTTCTGCGGCGGCGAAGAGCGCGGCAACTTTGTGGCCAGTCACCTGGACGCCAAGGGCCCGGCCTGGGTATTGCTGGCAAAATAGGGGCGCTGGCGGGCCCGCCCGAGGTGCGTTACGAATGTCAGGTTGAAAGGCTTTGTGGGGGAGGAGACGCTTTTTTAGAGTATGTAACTTTTTTCAAAGGTTACATACTCTAAAAAAGCGTCTCCTCCCCCACGCCCCCTCCCCCTAAAATTTTTGTCTATTGCAGCGTATAGCAAAGAGTTTTCTGATCTGAAGAAGGGATGTCGGAGGCTGCGCCTTCCAGGTGGCACAACTTAGACCAGATTAACTTTGAGAATGGACATTCTCAAAGTTTAAGACGCGCATGCTTCGTCGCTTAACAGCGCAAATAAATTGCGCTTACGCCTTCGCTGCGGGCGCCTGCTCACGCAGTCGCCAGAGCAATTTCAAAGTGAAAATGCTCTAAAGCGTATCTGCTCTGGCTGACCGAAATGACAAGGCGCGCCCCTTACGGGGCGCGCCTTTCTGCGTGTACGGGGGTGCCCGTGGGAACTTAGCCGAGGAAGGCCTTGAGATCGTCCTGAGCGTTGGTCACGCCGCCGATATTGAACTGCTCCACCAGCACCTTGACCACGTTGGGCGACAGGAAGGCGGGCAGGGTGGGTCCAAGATGGATGTTCTTGACGCCAAGGCTGAGCAGGGCCAGCAGCACGATGACGGCCTTTTGCTCGTACCAGGCGATGTTGTAGACGATGGGCAGGTCGTTCACGTCCTCAAGGCCGAAAACTTCCTTGAGCTTGAGGGCAATGACGGCCAGGGAGTAGGAGTCGTTGCACTGCCCGGCGTCCAGCACGCGGGGGATGCCGCCGATGTCGCCCAGGTCGAGCTTGTTGTAGCGGTACTTGGCGCAACCGGCGGTGAGGATGACCGTATCCTTGGGCAGGCCGGCGGCAAATTCCGTGTAGTAGTCGCGGGATTTGGCGCGGCCGTCGCAGCCGGCCATGACCACGAACTTCTTGATGGCGCCGGACTTCACGGCGTCGATGACCTTGTCGGCCAGGGCCATCACCTGGTTGTGGGCGAAGCCGCCGATGATCGAGCCGGTTTCGATTTCCGTGGGCGCGGGGCAGGTCTTGGCGTGGGCGATGATGGCGCTGAAGTCCTTGTGTTCGCCGATTTCACCGGGAATGTGCTTGCAGCCCGTGAAGCCCACGATGCCCGTGGTGTACACGCGGTCCTTGTAGCTTTCCTTGGGGGGCACAAGGCAGTTGGTGGTCAGCAGGATGGGGCCGTTGAAGCTTTCAAACTCTTCCTTCTGCTTCCACCAGGCGTTGCCGTAGTTGCCCTTGAAGTGGGCGTACTTCTTGAACGCGGGATAGTAGTGGGCGGGCAGCATTTCAGAATGCGTGTACACGTCAACGCCCGTGCCTTCGGTCTGCTGGAGCAGCATTTCGAGGTCGCGCAGGTCGTGGCCGGAAATGAGGATGCCGGGGTTGGAACCCACGCCGATGTTGACCTTGGTGATTTCGGGGTGGCCGTAGGTGCCGGTGTTGGCGGCGTCAAGCAGGGCCATGGCCGAAACGCCGAACTTGCCGGTTTCAAGGGTAAGGCCCACGAGGTCGCCCACGCTCAGGCTGTCGTCCAGGGTTTTGGCAAGGGTTTCCTGTATGAAGGCGTCAAGGCTGTTCTCATGCTTGCCCAGCACGTCGGCATGCTTGGCATAGGCGGCCATGCCCTTGAGGCCGAAGGTGATGAGCCAGCGCAGGGAGCGCATATCGTCGTCAGTGGTGGCCGTGACGCCCACGGTTCCCGCCTTGGCGAGCATGGCGGACTTGTCGGCGGCCTCCCACAGGGCCGCGTCGTTGAGGCCGGTCTTGTCGCCAAGGGTGGCGGCCAGTTCCTTCTTGGCCTTACAGGTCATGCGGATGCGCTCGGCCAGAATGTCGTCGTCAAAGTTGGCGTTGGTGATGGTGGCAAAAAGGTTGCCCACAATCAGCTGGTCGATCTTGTGGTCTATGGTCTTGCCTTCGGCGCGCAGGCGGGTGGTGATCTGACCAAGCCCCTTGGACACATAGATCAGCACGTCCTGAAGCGCGGCTGTTTCGGGCTTTTTGCCGCATACGCCGACCTGGGTGCAACCTTTGTTACCTACGGTTTCCTGACACTGATAGCAGAACATGGCATTACTCATGGTAGTATCCTTCTTGCGGCTCCGTTGCGGCGGAGGCTTGGGTGAACCCGCGCATGGCGGGCGGCACTATAAAACTTTTATGGGTTTTCTGTGGGAAAAACGACCACCAGCAGCATCTTGAAGCGTTCGGGCGCGCTGACGGCATGCGGGTGTCCGGCGGGCATCACTATGGCTTCGCCTGCTTTGAGAACGGTGGTCTGCCCATTGATGCTGACCTGCCCCTGACCATCCAGGGCCAGGACAAAAGCGTCGCCTGTGGAGGTGTGTGCGCTGATTTCCTCGCCCTGGTCAAAGGCGAAAAGCGTCATGCTCACTGCGGCATTTTGAACAAGGGTCTTGCTGGCTATCTGCCCGGGCTGGTACGCCACCTGCTCTGCAAGGGGCA
Source organism: Desulfovibrio simplex (assembly GCF_055387835.1). NCBI lineage: Bacteria > Pseudomonadati > Thermodesulfobacteriota > Desulfovibrionia > Desulfovibrionales > Desulfovibrionaceae > Desulfovibrio > Desulfovibrio simplex. The sequence continues at coordinate 2,124,863 of NZ_AP042377.1, read as the reverse complement.
GGGCCGTGGCGTAGTCGAGATTTTTGAGGAAGCGTTGCATGATTCCCTCCTTGGCTTTGACGATTCCTGTATAGCAAGGGGGAGTCCGCACGTCCGTAACATTTGTTACGGAACAAAATAATCGTAAAATTCTTTCAGCCGTTCGGGGTGGGGCAGGGCGATGGCCTTGCCGTGCATGTCCAGCAGTCCCTCATCGCGCATGGCTGCCAGTTCTCGCGAAAGCGACGGGCGCGTTACACCCAGAAAATCAGCCATCTGTTCACGGTTCATGCCCAGGGCCAGTGACCCGTCCGGGGCGCGATGCTCCAGCAGAAGGGCGGCGATTTTGCGCCGCAGACTGCCGGATGACAGCAGCGACACCCGCCGGGTCAAAAAAAAGGCCTTGCGCGCAAAGACCGAGAGCATGTTGCGAATGATCTGCGCATGCATGGCGCAGCGCTTTTCACAGGTAGAATAAAAGAACTTGGCGGGTATGGCCAGAACCCGCACCGGACTTTCGGCCTGCACGCTACAACCGTAGGTAGACTGATCAAGAAAAACATACACTTCGCCGAACAGATCGCCAGGGCTGTCAATACGGGCCATGACCGCGCGTCTGCCATCGGCGCTGTCGCGTCCCACCGTGACGGAGCCCTCCAGCAGGACGAACAGCCGGGTGGGCGAATCGGTTTCGCAAAAAACCATTCCCCCCCTGCCGAATTTCTCCTCCACAGCGCCGCTGCATCCCAGACAGAGCCTGGCCTCATCGGAGGTCATATGCGCGAAAAGGTCACAGTTTTTCAGGGCCTGATCCATGTGTTCTTCCTGTCCTGAGGAGAAAACCGGCATTACAGGAGTGTCATGCCGATCATGAGCTTGGGGGAAGTATACACTAAAGCCTATAAAATGCCCACCTCCAAGTTTGGCTTGACCGTGTTGGGACGTCAATAACGTGCAGGCCGGGTTTTGGGCGGCACGCCAGCGTTCTGGCAGGGGCGTGGGGCTTGCAAAACAAAAAGCCCGGAAACGGGCTTTTTGTTTTGCACTGTGTGCTTGTGGTGCGGGGCGCGTCTTACAGCGAGGGCAGGCCCAGCAGCACTCTGGCGGAAATGGCCACCTGCATGAGCACCTGGGAGATGTCCTTGACGGCCTGCATGCTTTTGGATTCAACCTTGGGCAGCACCAGTATCTGGTCGCCGGGCGAAATGTTGCTTCCGCCCTGCGTCACCGAGCCGTTCTGGTGCATGACAAGAATCTTGTCGCTGTCCGCGCGGTTGGTCAGGCCGCCCGCACTCTTGATGTAGTCTCCCGAATCTTTCTTCTTGGCCCAGAGCATGGCCTGGGGAACCATGACCTCGCCGCTGACCAGCACAACGTCGCTCTTGGTGGGGATGACGATGACGTCGCCTTCCTCAAGGCTCAGGTCGGCCTTGTCCGGGCCGCCTTCGAGCACGACCACGCCTTCTGGTTCCACTGCCTTGGCGCGCTCGACAAACTTGGACACCATTTCGGCTTCCTTGGCGCGTATCTGCGCTTCTTCGGTGCTGGCCGAAGAGGCGGTGAGGGCGGTTTCTTCCAGGCGGCGCAGGGAATCGGCAATGGCTTTTTTTTGCCGGGCGGCCACGCTCTTGCGCTTGATGTACATGGCGTCAAGGTTGGCGCGCTCGGGTTCCACGGCAATGAAGTTCTTCACGTCGCGCAGGCGCGCACCCTGGCGAACGGGAAAGCGCGAAGCGCCGCGCACCGCTCCCTGAACTTCAATCATTATGGTGTTGCCGGTGGCGTCGGCGATGAACTGCACCTTGTCGCCGTCTTCAAGGCGCAGGCTGCGCAGGTCTTTAAGGGGCAGATATGTGCTGTAGGGCGCGCCGTTACGGGTGCCGTTGAGGGTAATGTGCGAGGCACGGCTTTCGGGTTCGGCCAGATCGATGAGGGCCGCCCCGGTGGCCTGCCCCTTGGGGAATTCAAAAAGCGCCGCGTTGCGCACTACGCCTGTGGCCGTGATGGTGGGGCCTTTTTCGCCCACCACCAGCGTGTCGCCGTCCTGTAGCCGCACGGCGGGCAGCACGCCCTTGCGGGCAAAGGGGTAAAGATCAAGATTGGATACGGATTTTCCGTCGCGCATAAGATGGATGTCGCGGTAGCTTCCGCGCACAGGATCAAGGCCGCCAGCCTTGTCCAGAAAGCTGAGCATGGGGTCGTTGGGGCCGCCTGTGTAGCTGCCGGGGCGGGCTACGCCGCCGGTCACAAAGATGGACACGGGGCGTGCGTCCAGGGGGGCGGCGTATATCTGAACGTTGGGGTGTCCGTTGGCGGCCAGCTTGCTGCGCAGCGCGTCAACCAGCTTGTCGTAGGCAAGCCCTGACACGGGCATGTCACCCACCTCGGGCAGGTTCATGTGCCCATCCGGCCCCACGGTCAGCGTGCGGTCGACGTTAAGGTCGCCACCCCACAGGCGCACTACCACCCGGTCGCCGGAGGCGATGACGGAGCCTTCTTTGTTGTGGGCGAAATTGCCCTGAAAAAGATTGGCCGCGTAAGGCCGCACGTTATCTTCGGCCCGGGCTGCGCCACAAAGGGTCAACAGAGCCAAGATGGCGATAAAGTAGTGTTTTTGCAGCATGGTGTTCCAACGGATGAGACGCGCGGTTTCGCGGCTGAGCCGCGCCGCGCGCCTGCAATGGTTACGGGGTCGGCCCCCGCTGAAATTACGGCTTGGAGATGCCCTGTCCCCAGACTCTGGGAGCCATGATCCAGCGTCCCTGTTCGTCCTGGCAGATGACCACCACTTCGGCTTCCTTCTGCCCGGCCAAAACTGTGCCGCGTTTGCAGTTTTCACCCTTGGCCGAGGTGAAAACTTCGTCAACGCTCACGTTTACGCCCTGTCCGAACTGTACGTCGTCCACAACGGTGGTCTGACCGGGAGTGGAAAGTATCATGAAGCTTTCCACAGGGCCAGGGGGCGTTTCAGCCTTTTGCGGGTTTTCGCCAAAGCCGCAGGCGGCCAGGGGCAGGGTGAGAAAAAGTGCGGCGGCCAAGGTGGCCAGCCGGTGAAAGCGCGGTGTGTGTATGGTACCGAGTTTTGTGTTCATGCGGACTCCTGGCGGCGGCGGACCGACGCGCCATGATCATCTGACGTGATTTCGGATCATTTTCTTCCACTCCCTGTCGCAGAGAACGCGGCCTCTGTCAATTCCCCGAAGCGTAGGATATCGTTTTGCTGGGGTTTAATAGTCACGCTTTTTGTCAAAATGGAGAAAATAAAAACGTAACACATAAGATACCGGCAAGTTATTGTGTCCACACTTTATAAAGGCTGAATTTTATTTTGCATTTTGTTGTGAGGGTGGTATTCTCTGTCTAATCTGAGCATCAGATCATGCATCATTGCAGGAGTATTCATGCCAAAACCTTGTATGAAAACCATACATGTTCACGACGCAGTAGGTAGCGTTCTTTGTCACGATATAACGCGGATTGTGCCCGGTGAGAGCAAGGGGCCGGTCTTCAGCAAGGGCCATGTGGTGCGGCCCGAAGATATCAAGGTGCTGCTCGAAGTAGGCAAGGAGCATCTTTATGTTTTCGAACCGCTCCCCGGCATGGTTCATGAAAATGACGCCGCCGCCCGCATTGTGGCCGCCACGGTGGGCAAAAACCTCGTGGCCGGGGAACCCAGGGAAGGGCGCATCGATCTCTCTGCCGCATGTGACGGCCTGTTGCGTATTGACGTGCCCGCGCTGACCAGAATCAACAGCCTTGGCGAAATTACCATAGCCACACTGCACAGCATGCAGTTTGTCGCCAGGGGGCGGGCTGTGGCGGGCACGCGCGTGGTGCCGCTCATGATAGAAGAAGAAAAGCTGCGCCGCATGGAGGCCAGCGTCAGCGGCCCCGTCATGGAAGTGCTGCCCCTCGCGCACGCCAGGGTAGGCGTGGTGACCACAGGCAGTGAAGTGTACTACGGCCGTATTCAGGATGCCTTTGGGCCTGTGCTGCAAAAAAAGTTCGCCAAACTGGGCAGTACCGTCATGGGGCAGACCCTCACCAGTGATGAGGTGGCCATGACGGCATCCGCCATTGTGGATTTTTTGCATCAGGGCGCGGACATGATCGTGGTCACGGGCGGCATGTCCGTTGATCCGGACGACCGCACGCCAACGGCCATCCGCGCTTCCGGGGCGGAAGTTCTTGGTTACGGCGCGCCGGTATATCCGGGCGCCATGTTTCTTCTGGCCTACGCAACCGGGCCGCGCGGCCCGGTGCCCGTTCTGGGCCTGCCGGGCTGCGTCATGTACCACAAGGCCAGTATTTTCGACCTGGTGGTGCCGCGCCTGCTGGCCGGCATCAAGGTCACGCCCGAAGACGTGGCGGCCATGGGGCACGGCGGGTTTTGCTCGGGCTGTCCCGAATGCACCTACCCCATGTGTCCTTTTGGCAAATAGAGCCGCGGGCATAGCGGTATCACAGTCAATGTATCTTCTGCCTTCTTGAGCAGCACGGCGTTCACGCCGGTCAGTCTCGGCCCTGAACGCGGATATCCCGCGTCGGCATATACACAGGCATTCATCAATAAAGGAGTCGCGCATGGAACCAAAAACTCTTGTAGTGAACGGCATCCCCCGGCGTTTGCTGGTCAGCCCCAATGATACTCTGGTGGACGTGCTGCGCAGCCAGTTGCAGCTCACCAGCGTCAAGGTTGGCTGCGGCAAAGGGCAGTGCGGCGCTTGTACCGTCATCGTTGACGGCAAGGTGTCGCGCGCCTGCATCATAAAGATGAGCCGCGTGGCTGATAATGCGGCCATAACCACTCTTGAAGGCATTGGAACGCCCGCCTGCCTGCATCCTCTGCAGCACGCCTGGATACAGCACGGCGCGGCGCAGTGCGGTTTTTGCACCCCCGGTTTCATCGTGTCGGCCAAGGCTTTGCTGGATGAGAACGTCAAGCCCAGCCGTGAAGATGTGCGTGACTGGTTCCAGAAGAACCACAATATCTGCCGCTGCACGGGCTACAAGCCCCTGGTGGACGCCGTCATGGACGCGGCCGCCATCATGCGCGGCGAAAAAACCGTTGAAGAAATCAGCTTCAAGATGCCTGCCGACGGCCGCATCTGGGGCACCAGCATCCCCCGTCCCAGCGCTGTGGCCAAGGTCACGGGCGTGGCCGAATTCGGCGCGGACGCCACCGTGCGTATGCCTGAAGACACCCTGCATCTGGCCCTGGCCCAGGCCAAGGTGTCCCATGCCATCATCAAGGGCATCGACACCTCCGAGGCCGAAAAGATGCCCGGTGTGGTCAAGGTGCTGACCCACAAGGACGTGAAGGGCAAGAACCGCATCACGGGCCTCATCACCTTCCCCACCAACAAGGGTGACGGTTGGGAACGCCCCATCCTGAACGACCAGAAGATCTTCCAGTACGGCGATGCCCTGGCCATCGTTTGTGCCGACTCTGAGGCCAATGCGCGCGCCGCCGCTGAAAAGGTCAAGTTTGACCTGGAGCTGCTGCCCGAATACATGAGCGCTCCTGAAGCCATGGCCCCGGACGCCATTGAGATTCACCCCGGCACCCCCAACGTCTATTATGACCAGTTTGAAGAAAAAGGCGCCGATACGGCTCCGTTCTTCAACGATCCCAGCAATGTGGTGATCGAGGGCAGCTACTACACCCAGCGCCAGCCGCACCTGCCCATCGAACCCGACGTGGGTTACGGCTACATCAACGAGCAGGGCCAGGTGGTCATCCACTCCAAGTCCATTGGTCTTCACCTGCACGCGCTTATGATCGCTCCCGGTCTGGGTCTGGAATTCCCCAAGGATCTCGTGCTGGTGCAAAACACCGCGGGCGGCACCTTCGGCTACAAGTTCAGCCCCACCATGGAAGCGCTCATCGGCGTGGCCGTCATGGCCACCGGTCGTCCCTGCCATCTGCGTTACAACTACGAGCAGCAGCAGAACTACACCGGCAAGCGTTCGCCCTTCTGGACCACGCTGCGTTACGCCGCCAACAAGCAGGGCAAGATCCTCGCAATGGAGACGGACTGGAGCGTTGACCACGGTCCCTATTCCGAATTCGGCGACCTTCTGACCCTGCGCGGTGCGCAGTATATCGGCGCGGGCTACGGCATCGCCAACATTCGCGGCCAGGGCCGCACCGTTGCCACCAACCACTGCTGGGGCGCGGCGTTCCGCGGTTACGGCGCGCCGGAATCGGAATTCCCCTCTGAAGTGCTCATGGACGAACTGGCTGAAAAGCTCGGCATGGATCCCTTCGAACTGCGCGCCCTGAACTGCTATAAGGAAGGCGACACCACGCCTTCGGGTCAGGTTCCTGAAGTTATGAGCCTGCCTGAAATGTTCGAAAAAATGCGCCCCTACTATGAAGAATCCAAAAAGCGCGTGAAGGAACGTTCCACCGCCGAAGTCAAGCGCGGCGTGGGCATCGCCCTTGGCGTGTACGGCGCGGGCCTTGACGGGCCGGACACCTCCGAAGCCTGGGTTGAACTCAATATGGACGGCAGCGTGACCCTGGGGAACTCCTGGGAAGACCACGGCCAGGGCGCCGACGCCGGTTCGCTGGGCACGGCCCATGAGGCTCTGCGTCCCCTGAAGATCGCCCCTGAAAATATTCACCTGCTCATGAACGACACCAGCAAGACCCCCAACTCCGGTCCCGCGGGCGGCTCACGTTCACAGGTGGTCACGGGCAACGCCATCCGCGTGGCTTGCGAAATGCTCATCGAGGGCATGCGCAAGCCCGGCGGCGGCTTCTTTACTCCTGAAGAAATGAAGGCCGAAGGCCGCCCGCTGCGCTATGAAGGCAAGTGGAGCGCGCCTGCCAAGGACTGCGACGGCAAGGGCCAGGGTTCGCCTTTCGCCTGCTACATGTACGGCCTGTTCCTGTCCGAAGTGGCTGTTGAAGTGGCCACCGGCAAAGCCACCGTGGAAAAAATCGTCTGCGTGGCCGACATCGGCACCCTCTGCAACAAGCTTGTGGTGGACGGGCAGATCTACGGCGGCCTCGCCCAGGGCGTTGGTCTTGCTCTTACCGAAGATTACGAAGACCTCAAGAAGCACAGCACCATAGGCGGATCGGGCGTTCCCAGCATCAAGATGATCCCCGACGATATGGAAATCGTGTATGTGCAGACCCCCCGCAAGGATGGCCCCTTCGGCGCCTCCGGTGTGGGCGAAATGCCCCTCACCGCCCCGCATGCGGCCATCATCAACGGCATCTACAATGCCTGCGGCGCGCGCATCCGGCATTTGCCCGCGCGTCCCGAAAAGGTCTTGGAGGCCATGCCCAAGTAGGGTAGGTTCATAGCCAAGGAAAAAGCGGAAGGAGGGAGCCTTTCAGCATCTGACAGCGTCATGATGGCTGAAAGTCCCCTCCTTCCGACCCTCACCCGCAAAGATTACTGTTTTGTCTGGCGCGCAGGGGTACAGGCTCATGTTGCGCATTGTCCGTACGCGGGGTTTTCGGGGGCACCCCCAAAAACCCCGCATACGCTTTTGCGGGGCAGGGAAAACACGAGGCCTTGCCGTGGACCATGCGCATGGGCGGAAAAAAGATTTTTACATTTGCACTCCACACCAAGCCGGATTTTCAGTGAGTTTACGCCATGATGGATCAAAAACGTCTGCACGAGATTGAAGCCCGCTGTACGCAGGAAAGCCCTCCGCGTTGCCGCGAAGCCTGCCCTTTCGATCTGGACGTACGCGCCTTCATGGCGCGTATGGCCGAGGGCAGGCCCGGCGACGCCCGTAAGCTTGTGGAGCGCCATCTGCCGCTGCCCGGCATCATGGCCCGCCTCTGCGACGCCCCGTGTGAAAACGTCTGTCTGCGGCGCGACCTTGGCGGCAGCGTTGCCATGCACGGCCTCGAGCTTGCCTGCATGCTGGCGGCCGGCCCGCAGGGCCGCCCCCTGCCCCTGCCGCCCAAGCGCTTCAGCATAGCGATCCTTGGGGCGGGTCTGGCGGGCCTCGCGGCTGCCTGGGATCTTTCTCGCAAGGCGTATCCCGTGACAGTGTACCATGCCGGAACGCCCAGCCAGGCGGTGCTTGAAGCCTATCCACAACTGCGCAACGAGGGTGACGGGGCGCTTGCCAAGGATTTTCTGGCCGAAGATATGGAACTTCTGGTGCGCCAGAAGGTGCGGTTTGTTGCGGCCGAGCTGGATCAGGCCCTGCTGGACAAGGCTGCCGCGGAATACGCGGGCGTGCTTGTGGACGCGGGCGCGGCCCCGGCTCTGGCTCCGGCCCCTGCGGATCTGGATGAGGAAACCCTGCACTGGCGTGACGCTGTCTGCTGTGCGGGCTGGTGCAGCGTGACGCCCACGGGGCACAATTTTGCCTCATCGTCGCGTCAGGCCGGGCAGGGACGCCGCGCCGCCCAGACGCTGGAACGCCTGACCAGTGGCGTGTCCCTTACCGCCGCGCGCAACAAGGAGCAGGGACCCCTGCATACGGACCTGCGCGGCATCGCCCCCGTGCCGCGCGTGGAGCCGGCCGCCGCCGTGTATGCCGCCGACGATGCCGTGGCTGAAGCTGCCCGCTGCCTGCAGTGCCAGTGCATGATCTGCGTGCGCGAATGCGTCTACCTGCAAAAATATAAGGGCTATCCACGTGTGTACGCACGGCAGGTTCACAACAACGCCTCCATCGTCAAGGGCCTGCATACGGCCAATGCCCTGATCAACGGCTGCGCCCTGTGCGGCCAGTGTGAAGAGCTTTGCCCGGAAAATTTCTCTATGGCCGAGCTTTGCCTCTCCGCGCGTGAGGACATGGTGGAGAGAGGCTATATGCCTCCCGCCGCCCACGAATTTGCCCTTGAGGATATGGAAAGCGCCTCCGGCCCGGAATGCGCCCTTGTTTTGCCCGACACTTCCTTGCCTTCTGGCGTTGCGCCTTCGTGGCTGTTTTTCCCCGGCTGCCAGCTGGCGGCTTCACGCGGGGAGCAGGTGGCCCGCGTATACGGCCTGCTGCGCGAACGTATGGCAGCAAGCTCCGAACCCGGCGTGGCCCTCATGCTCTCCTGTTGCGGCATTCCGGCCCGGTGGGCCGGACGGGCCAGCCTTTTTGCCGAACACAGTGCAAAACTGCGCCAGACGTGGGAACACCTTGGCAAACCACGGATAATGGCCGCCTGCTCGTCCTGCCTTGCCGCCCTGCGCGAATCCCTGCCCGAAGCCGAATCCCTGTCGCTTTGGGAGGTTATGAACCAGATGGGCCTGCCCGACAGGCCGCTGCCTTCTTCGCTCCCGCAGTCCGACGAAAAGGCGGCATCTTCTGGCGATCCGGCCATGGCTGGCTGCTGCACCGGCCTGCCCGAGGTTTTTTCCATTCAGGACCCCTGTACGGCGCGGCATGACAGCGCGTGGCTCACGGCGGTGCGCAGTCTGGCCCAACGGGCGGGGGCGCGTATTGAAGAGCCGCGCCTCACCGGAGCCTCCACAGCCTGCTGCGGCTATGGCGGCCTTGTGTGGTGCGCCCAGCCCGAACTTGCGGATGCCATGGCCGCCCACCGCTCGGCGGAACTGCCCCATGCGGGCCTTGCCTCCTGCATCATGTGCCGCGACCGCATGGCGGCCAGCGGCAAGGAATGCTGGCATCTGCTTGATCTGCTTTTTCCCGCTTGCGCCAGCCCGGATGGTGGCAAGGAAAAAGGCCCTGGTCTGTCCGCCCGCCGTGCCAACCGCGCGGCCCTGCGACGGCGCCTGATGCGGGACTGGTTGGGGCAGGACGCGCCGGAACCGGGCAAGGAACGTGTCATCATAAGCGCCGAAATGCTGACCCGGCTGGAAGAGCGGCATATTCTGCTGGAAGACATTGAAGCTGCCGTGGCCGGGGCCGAAGCCAGCGGGCACTGTTTTAAAAATCTCGAAAACGGTCACATTCTTGGCTCCTGGCGCCCCCGTCAGGTAACATTCTGGGTAGAGTATGAGCCTCAAGGCGAAAGTTTCATACTCCACGATGCGTGGTGCCATCGTATGGTGGTGCCCGGTTCCGGCGGCCACGAGGCCGTGGACGTCATCAACAGCCACCAGTGCTGCACGGACGGGCAGCGCGGCGGGCAAGGAGGACAGTCATGAGCATGGGCCCCAACTACGCCCCCGATGGCGGCCAATGGGTATGCTGTCGCTGCAATGTGCCCCTCGAACAGGGCAAGGTTCCGGTGTTCTATCTCAACAGCGCTTTTGACGTCATTTTACCGCGCTGCCCAAAGTGCGGTCTGACGCAGACGCCAAAATCCCTGGCTGAAGGCAAGATGGTTGAGGTGGAAGCTCTGCTGGAAGACAAATGAGCGCCCTGTGGGAGAGTGAATCCTTCCGCCGCGTGGCTGGCACTATCTGGCGGCCCGGCGGCACGGCCCTGACCGTCAGGGGCCTTGAACTGTGCCGCAGGCTCTGCGGCCTTGCGCCCGGCGGCCTTGTGCTGGACATGGGCTGCGGCTGCGGGGCGACCCTGGGGCTGTTGCGACAGGCCGGATATCGTGTGATAGGTCTGGACAGGCAGGTGCAGCCCGAAGCCGTGAGCGCGGCGGGCGAAGGCGGTGGGCAGATCATCCGGGCGGACATGGCCCGGCTGCCTCTGGCGGCAGGCAGCGTTGACGGCCTTGTGTGCGAATGCGTATTTTCGTTGCTGGCGGACCCGCTGGGCGTGCTGCGCCAGTGTCTGCGCGTGCTGCGCCCCGGTGGCGCGCTGCTCTTCAGCGACCTTACGCAGCGTGATGCGCAGGGCGGCGCAATGCCGGCGCACGTGCGCGGTTCAGGGCAAAACGCCGCGACCTGTGTGGGGATGCAGCCAGAAGATCCTGCTCCCGGTTTTTCCGCCACACAGGGCACGGGCGCATCCTGCATGGAGGGCGCGCGTCCCGCGGCGCTGTGGGAGCGGTATTTACAGCAGGCGGGCTTTCAGATCGCGACGTATGAAGATCACAGTCGGGCGCTGGTGGAACTGGCCGCCCGCATGGTCTGGTATGGGGAGACCGGCTCCGGGGGCAAAGGGCTTTCCGGCGGGTGTTCCTGTTCCGCCTCTGGTGGGGGGCGCAAATACGGCTATGGATTGTGGATAGCACAAAAGGAGAGAGCATGAATCCGATGATGATGGAGCTTCTGCCTCTGGTGCATGAGGGCTATTGCTGCAGCCAGTTGCTGATGTTGCTTATGCTTCAGGCCCGCGATCAGGAAAACCCTGATCTTGTGCGGGCGGTTCATGGCCTTTGCCATGGCATCGGCCAGTCGGACGGGCCTTGCGGCCTGCTCACTGGTGGAGCCTGTGCCCTGGCGCTGGTGGCTGGCAAGGGGGCTGCCACTGAAACGCCGCACGCCATGCTTACGCCCCTGCTCAACGATTACGCCACATGGTTTTATGAGCGCACCAACGCTTACGGCGGCCAAAGCTGCAGTCAGATAGCCGCCGGGCTTGGCGCGACGTCGGGCGCACCGGGCGAAGCGCCCAATCCTGTGGCCTGCGGCGACCTGCTGGCCGAATGCTGGGGAAAGATTATTGAACTGGTCCAGAGCTATGATCTGGACATCATGCCCGCGTCATGATTCTGCGTCGAACCCAAAGCCTGTGCCCGGTCTGTCTGCGGCGGCTGGACGCCGTATACGCGCTGGCGCAGGACGATCCGCATTGTGTTGAACTGCGCAAGACCTGCCCCGAGCACGGCCTGTTCAGCGTGCCCGTATGGCGCACGGTTGCGCAGGGCCCGGCAGACCCTGCGGGGCAGCCCGTAACCGGGGACCAGGACGGCGTGCCTGTTCCCGCGTTCGAGTCATGGTCGCGTCCCAAAAGCCCTTCCTATCCTCTGCATCCCCGCACGGCCATGGGCGAGGGTTGCCCCTTTGACTGCGGCCTGTGCCCGGCACATGCGCAGCACACCTGTACGGGCCTTGTGGAAGTGACCATGCGCTGCAATATGACCTGCCCCATCTGCTACGCGGAGGCGGGCGGATCTGGGCGGGAAAACGGCTCTGATCCGGATCTGGCCTGCATCGCCGACCAGCTGGACGCGCTTAAAACCGCGTCCGGACCGTGCAATGTGCAGATTTCCGGCGGCGAACCCACTGTGCGTGACGATCTGCCGCAAATCATCGGCCTTGCGCGCGAGAGGGCCTTTGGCCTTGTGCAGGTCAACACCAACGGGCTGCGGCTGGCCGAAGAAGAGGGCTATGCCGCAAGACTGCGAAAGGCCGGGCTGGATTCCGTCTATCTGCAATGGGACGGCGTGAGCGACGAAACCTTCAGGACATTGCGCGGCCGCCCCTGTCTGGATTTCAAGCGTCGTGCCGTGGCTGCCTGCGCCGGGGCGGGCCTTGGCGTGGTGCTGGTGGCTACCCTTGTGCGCGGCGTCAATGACAACGAGGTAGGCGACCTGCTGCGCCTTGCCCTGCGTCTTGGGCCAGCGGTGCGGGGCCTGCATGTGCAGCCCGCCGCGTTTTTCGGGCGTTATCCCTGGCGTCTGGATGAGGCCCCAAGGCTCACCCTGCCGGAAGTTATGGCCTGCTTTACCCGGCAGGCTCCCGATCTTGTGCGCCCGGAACATCTGCACCCGCCGGGGTGCGAAAATGAATTGTGCTCCTTCAGCGCTGTTTATCGGCGTAACGACGCCGGGCCTGCCGCCGTTGAAAACGGAAGGGCAAATGACGCCCAGCCAGCACTCCAGTGGCTGTCTGACGCTGGCCAGTCCTGCTGTTCGCCGCGCCCTCAGGGTGCGGATTCTGCGGGCTCCGGTGCAAAGAATGCGGCCGCTCCGGGGGCTTCATCGCCGGGTACTGGCGTGCCGCCGTCAGCGGCAGAGGGCGCGCGAAAGGCAAAGCAGTTCGTGGCCCTGCACTGGCGTGGCGACAGTCCCGAAGCGGAAAAAACAGCCGACCGTGCGTCGGGCCTGGGCGCTGTCAGCGCTGGTCTGGACGGATTCAGCCGTTTTTTGGCCCAGGCAGGGGCCGAGCGGCGTTTCACGCTGTCCGCCATGGCTTTTCAGGACGCGCTGAGCCTGGATATTGAGCGCGTGCGCGGATGCTGCATCCACGTTTTGCGGCGTGACGGACGCATGATACCATTTTGCCTGCACAATCTGACATCACAGAACGGCACGCGGCTGTATGCGGAGGACGTCTCATGAATTCAGGTTCCTCGTCTGTTGCCGGGCCTTCTTTGCGGAGTTTTTCGGCTCGCGGCTCTTCCGCTGCCGCGGCTCCTGGTCGCGGTTTTCGTAATCCTCTTGATGCCTGGCTGGCCGGTCAGTGCGGCGTGCAGGGTGCAGACGCCAAGACCCTCGTGTGTACCCTGCGTGAATCCCGCGCCCGCGCCCTGACCCGTTGCCTCAGCTACGCGGCTGCCCGTAGCGCTTTTTATGCCCGCAAACTGGCAGGATACGACCTCGAACGCTTCACTCCCGAGGATATGCGCGGTCTGCCCTTCACCACGGCTGAAGATCTGGCCCGGTGGGAGGATTTTCTTTGCGTGTCGCACGGCGATGTGCAGCGCATGGTGACCTTGCGCACGTCCGGCACCACTGGCAGTCCCAAGCGGTTGGCTTTTACTCAGGCGGATCTTGCCAGAACCATTGATTTTTTTCGCGTGGGTATGTCGCAACTGGTGCGCGGCGGGCAAAAGCTGGCGGTATTGTTGCCGGGGGCGGCACGTCCCGATGGAGTGGCAGACCTGCTGCGCCAGTCTTTGAGCCCGTGTGGCGTGGAGGTGTGCACCCCGCCGCAGGATCTGCTGGTTCCTGCCAAAAGCCTGCAGCAAGGCTTTGTGAGAAGGCCGGCACAAGGGCTGCCCATGCGGGAAAATCCGCTGCAAAGGGGTGTGACGCCCCGCGCCTTTGGTGCGTGTCCCTCAGCAAGAGTGGCGACGCCGCAGGCGGCGCTCGCGGGCATTCATCAGGATATTGTGCAGTGGCTGGACGAGGTGCGGCCCCATTGTCTTGTGGCCGCGCCAGGGCAACTGGAAGGATTGTTGCGCCATTTTCCCAAGAGCAGCCCTCCGGGACTTTGCGGCCTGCTCAGCAGCGCGGACAGGCTTGACCCCGTGCTGGGGCACGTGTTGTCCACCGTATGGAACTGCACCGTGCTTGACCACTACGGGCTCACGGAAACGGGCTATGGCGGCGCTGTGGAGTGTCCGGCCCATGACGGGTATCACTTGCGCCTCCTGGATATTATTGTGGAAATTGTGGATTTTTGCGGTGATGAACCGTTGCAGCCTGGGGAGACAGGCGAAGTTGTCATCACGACGCTGGAGCGCGAAGCCATGCCCCTTATCCGCTACCGCACAGGAGACGTGGCCTGCCTTTTGCCAGGTCCGTGCGCCTGCGGCAGCCCCTTGCCGCGCCTGGGGCCGGTGCAGGGCAGGCTTGAACGGTGCGGCAACCGGGTGCGTGTGGTGCAGATGCCCAAGGGCGGCAATCCGACAGGGGCTTCCGGGCAGCGTGACCGCTCAGGCCATGACGGGCCATACTGCACTGTGGGCGACTGGGAAGGCTGGATGTGACTGCCCGCGTGCTGATATTGGCCGCAGGGCAGGCGTCCCGCATGGGCCGGGTCAAGGCTCTTCTGCCATTTCCGCTGGGGGCGGCCGGAGAATCATGTTCTGCCCTGGAAGGACTGGCGCGCCTTTTTCGCCAGATGGGCATCGAGCATCTCTCGGTCGTCACAGGCTGGCATGCGGAACGTATTGAACCGGCGGCGCAGGCTCTCGGCCTTGCTGTGGTGCGCAACCCCAGGCCGGAAGACGGCATGTTTTCCTCGGTCTGCGCCGGACTGTCGGCGCTGGCCGGGGGCGATCCGACAATGGCGGAAACGCCTGTGCTGGTACAGCCAGTGGATGTGCCGCTGGTGCGGCCCATGACCATACAGGCCCTGCTCGAGGCCCATGCGGCTGACCCGGAAAATGTTCTTGTGCCGACCTTCGCAGGCCAGGAGGGGCATCCGCCGCTTCTGCCCGCCCGTCATCTGGCGCATGTGCTGCGCCATGCGCATACCGGGGGCGAAAATGGCCTGCGGGGCGCTCTGGAAGGTCTGCCTGTGCGCCACATTTCCGTGGCGGACCGGCTTATGCTGCCGGATATGGACAGGCCTGAAGAATATGAAAGCATGAGGCTTCTGGCGTCACGTCGGGAGACTCTGCGGCCGGACGAGGCCCTGGAACTACTGCGTCTGCGTGGCGTGCCTGAAAAAGGGCTGCGTCATGGCCGCGCCGTGGGCACGGTTGCCGCTGCCCTGGCAAAAGCCCTGCTCCTGACGAGGCGTACAGGGAATCCCGGTCTGGAGGGCGACGCTGTCCCAAACCCTGACCTTGGCGCTTGCTTTACTTCTGCTCCTGATTCTGGCCGTAACTCTGGCCTTGACCCCGATCTTGCCCTGGCCGGAGGGCTGGTGCACGATATCTGCAAGGATGAGAAAGGGCATGAGGCCGCAGCGGGCCGATTATTTCGCCATCTGCGCCTGCCTGTCATGGCCCATATTGTGGAAGACCACCGGGACCTGACCTTGCCCGACGACCAGCCCATCACCGAAAGGGAGCTGATTTTTCTGGCTGACAAATACTGTTACGGCGGAAGCTTTGTGCCTGTGCGTCAGCGCTTTGAACAAAAGATGGAAAGCTTCGGTGCTGAGGCGGAGCAAGCCATCATGGGGCGCATGGAGCGTGCCCTGGCGATGGAAGCCCGGCTTGCCCGCGAACTTGACTGCCCCACAGGCGGACATAGTGTTCAGGAAGATGACCAGGACTGCGCGCGGGATCAAGCCCCGCAGCCCTTGCAGTCTCCGCAATCCCCGCAGCCTGCGCACACTTCGCGCCCCCCGCATCCCCCATATCCCGAGGACATAGCCCGTGCCGCCCTGACGGAAACGGCCGTTCATCCCGGCCAGACGCAGGGCGACGGCATGCGCGTAGTCTTGTGCCACAGTACCGTTGACGGCAGCGTCGGCAGCAGGTCGCTTGCCCCCATGCCCCGGTAAGGCTGGTGACGGCGATAGAAGGCCGTTTTTGCGGAAAATGGAAAAAATCTGTCAAGTCTTGCCCGAAATCCGGGGCGCGTGCTACAGAAAAAAACTGGAGATTTCAGATGAAAGGCATGTGGCTTGTGCGCCACGGCGCTTTGCCGCCCAACCCCGAGCGGCGCATCGTGGGAAACCGCGATATCCCGCTCAGCCCTGCCGGGCGGCGGCAGATACGCGCTCTGGCTTGTGACTTCATGCCCATATTGGCGGGAAGACTGGCGGCAGTGGTGTCCTCGGATCTGGGGCGTTGCCGTGAGACCACGTCCATTCTTCTGACCGGAAATGAATGGACCGCCAGCCCGCCCCCTGTCCACTTTGAACCAGGACTGCGCGAACTGGACATGGGCCAGTGGCAGGGCCTGACAAAGGCCGAGATTGAAGCGCGTTTTCCCGGCCAGTTTGACGCGCGGGGCCGGGATTTTGCCCATTTTCAGCCAGAGGGCGGCGAGAGCTTCACGCAATTGCAAAACCGCGCTCTTGAGGCCGTGCGCCGCTGGCGGCGGCGCTACCCTGACGGCACGCTGTTGCTGGTGGCCCACGCTGGCGTCATCCGCAGCTTGCTGGCCCACTACATGGCCCTGCCGCTTGACGATGCTCTTCATATCCCACAGGAATACGCCTGCCGCACCTTTGTGCCGGAATGGTAAACGCCGTTACGCGCGTAGCGTTGGCTGGCTTTCACCAGTGAAATGCTTTGTGGGGGAGGGACCCTTTTGCAAAAGGGTCTCCTCCCCCACGCCCCCACCCCCTAAAACTCTTATTGTACTCTAGGGGCTGTTTCTAAATAGCGAGAAAATCACGGCGAGCGCCTGCCCACACAGCCGTCAGAGTATGTTCGGGGTGGAATTGCTCCGGGGTCAGCGCAAGCGCAGGTTTACGCCTCTGTCGTCAAAAAGCTGAATATCCAGAGAAATGTATTTTTCCGCCAGAACGGCAGGCTCCACGTTGAGCGACAGGTGGCGCAGTTCATCGTGGCTGAAGCCGGTGAGCCAGCGGGCGGCTTCAAGTCCCAGCGGTGCCAGTTGCGCCACCGGTGTGAACAGACTGGCCGGACAGGTCTTGTAGGCGTACAGGTTGCCGTTGATGAGCGCAAAGGGAAAGAGGCCGCAAGACACGGGCCGGTTTTCACGGGGCAGGCCGCAGCCCTTGGGCGAACACGACTTGCAGCCACGGCCATCCATATAGGCGGTGTCGGCGTTGAGCATGTAAAAGTCTTTTTCAATGCCAGCGTGTATCTGCCGGGGCAACAGGGCCATGGGGTAGGGTTCGTTGGAATCCTGCGGGCCGCAGCAATAGCGGCAGTCACAGCAGTATCCGTTCTGTATCCAGCCATCACGCCAGCGCAGCGTCCGGCGGCGCGGGAAAAGGCCGCGCCATTTTTCAAGATAATCCCAGAATTTTTTTCCCACAATTGCCTCCGGCAGACGTCCGGGCGTCAACTCATATGCAAAAGCGCCATACCTGTCATGAGCAAAGCCATGCCGGCAAAGGCGCAGGGCCGCAGCTTCTGGCTGAAAAACAGCCAGCCTCCAAGGGAGGTGCCAAGGATGCCAAAGCTGCCCCACATGGCGTAGGCCACGGCCAGGTCCATATGGCGCACGGCCAACGAAAGACAGTAAAAAGCCAGGCCCACAAGCGCCAGTGAAAAGAAGCCAAGCCAGCGGCGGCGAAAGCCGCCGGACTTCGCCAGTAAAAGATTTGCCAGCACATCCAGCGTGGCGGCCAGCACAACCAGCAGCAATGAAAGGCTGAAAAAGGAGGTGAATGTTTGCATCATGCCCTTTCTCCTTCCCGCAGCTGCGTCGGCGTGCCGCCTGCGGCAGATGCGGGACGCGCTGCCGGGTGGAGGGCGACATTGGCGTCTTTCTTGCCGTGCCCAGCCCCGTGCCCTGTTCCGTGCCCTGTTCCGTGGTGGACAAGCAGAGCGCCCGCCAGCACGCACACAAGACCAAGCGCGCGCCTGACGGTCATGCTTTCGTCCAGCAGGACAACGCTGCACAGGGTTATGAGCGTCAGCCCAAGCCCCTCCCAAAAGGCGAAGGCCACGCCCACGGGCAGGCCGGTGGTGGCCTTTGCCAGCAGATAATAGGAAAGGCCAATGGCCAGCCACATAAGGGCCAGCCCCAGCAGGGCGGCATGGGCAAAACTCCATCCCTGGGCCATCTTCATTATTGTGGTTCCGGCCACTTCAAAAATAATGGCTCCCATAAGGCAGAACCAGTGGCGGGGTTTGGTGACAAGCATTCTATCCTCGCATGCGTTCCGGGCAGTTATGCCGGGCAGGCTTCAGAGCATGCCCCACGGCAGTTTGTCCGGGATTTGAAACAACCAGAGCGTCGGCCGCCCGATGGGGGCCGCCGCGACAAAGGACGTCTGCGTGTGAGGAATTAAAGGAAGGAACGCCAGTAGCGCTCTTCAGGGTAACCGCAAAAAGAGCGGCCAGGATGATGCTGGTTGTAAAAAGCTGACTTCATGCAGAGAGTATAGGTACTGCCCGACGGCTTGGCAAGGGTGGCCCAGGCAGGCCAGAACAGGGCCAGAACAGGGGCAGCACCCCACAACATAACAGGCCCATGTGGACGTTTACTTACGCATGGGCCTGTATTTATCAGCCAGAACGATACATTTTGAAATGCTGTGCTGTCTCAAAGACGCTGTCTTTGGCTCCTTTCAGCTCACAACACACTTTGAACTATCTTAAGGAAGCACTGATTAAAGAGCCTCTTGGAAACGCGCAGTTGTTTCGTTTGGCAAGGCGCGATCTTTTTTTGAAGCAGGAGTGGACTCTTCCGTCCTCGACTGTTTCAAAAAAAGTGAAGCAACGACGCCAAACGGAATAAATCAGCGTTTCCTTAGGGGGTGGGGGCGTGGGGGAGGGACCCTTTTGCAAAAGGGTCCCTCCCCCACAAAGCATCCCAACGAATTCTACCCTAAACTTGTACACCAGCCTGGGCATCAATCCAGGCATTGGCTTCCTCAAGGTTGAGCGTTCCCTCATAGAGGGCGCGCCCGCTCACCGCGCCGATAAGGCTGGTATTGAGGGTGAGGGGGTAGAGATTCTTTACGTCTTCAAGCGTGGCCACGCCACCCGCCGCAATGACGGGCACGGTGGAAAGCTGCGCCAGATGTTTCAGAGCCGCCACATTGACGCCGCACTGCATGCCGTCGCGTTCAATGTCCGTATAGATGACAAAGGCCGCGCCGTCTTCAAGCAGGCGGGGCAGGGCCGAATCAACGGTCATGCCCGTATCTTCCACCCAGCCACGGCTTTTGAGGCGACCGCCTTCAGCATCCAGTGAAACGCCAATCTGGCCGGGAAACGCGCGGCACATGGCTGCGAAAAGCTCTGGCTGTTCCAGAGCCAGAGTGCCGATGATAAGGCGGCTGACCCCGGCTTCAAGATAGCCCTCGGCTGTTTTCATGTCGCGGATGCCCCCGCCCAGTTGCACGGGGATGGAAAGGGCCGTGCAGATGTCCCGCACGATGTGTCGGCTTTGGGCAGCGCCGTCAAAAGCGCCGTCCAGGTCAACCACGTGCAGCCAGCGTGCCCCGGCTTCTTCCCAGGCTTTGGCCGCGTCCACAGGGCTTTCGGCAAAAGTCGTGCTTTCATGGGCACGCCCCTGCTTGAGGCGAAC
Organism: Desulfovibrio simplex; assembly: GCF_055387835.1. NCBI lineage: Bacteria > Pseudomonadati > Thermodesulfobacteriota > Desulfovibrionia > Desulfovibrionales > Desulfovibrionaceae > Desulfovibrio > Desulfovibrio simplex. The sequence continues at coordinate 2,105,239 of NZ_AP042377.1, read as the reverse complement.
GGCCTTGCCATTCTGAATATCTACAGCAGGAAACAGAATCATAATCCCAAATCCTTCACAGCCTTGCGTATGCCATCCACGGTGAGTTCCTCGGCGGTGACCCACTGGCCCTTGCGCTTGAGAAATGAACCCATGTTCAGCAGGTTTTCCGTCAGGCCCAGCTGTCTTTCTTCAAAAACAGAGCGGTCCATGATGCTGCCCGTGTCAACGCGCAGCAAAAAGAATTCAACGCGCACGTGGGCCGACTGGGTGACCCCGGCCGTGGAGCCTTCACGTTCGTGCCAGTCCAGCACCTGAGGGATAAGCAGCACCTGCGCACCCTGTTTTTTGCCGTACTCTATCCAGCGGGGCAAGGCCTGCGGCTGTTCAGAGCTGTGAAAGGTCGTCAGATCCTTGGGCAAGGTGCGCAGGCTGATAAACTTGTACTGCCGGTTGGTGTCGGTGGTCAGTACGCGGCGCAATTGCATGTCCAGAGAGGTCAGCATGTCTTCGGGGATGCGTCCCTGATCTTCGGGGATGCGCCCCATGATAAGCTGGCTTGCATTGACGGGTTGGGTAAAGGGAGCCACGGTTATGGAGTAGGTGCCGGAGAGATTGCGCGGCACATCGGCTGTGCTGCGCGGCCGCTTGGAGCAGGCACCCAGAACCAGAACGAAGCTTAGTATAATGAGTAGCAGTATATTCAGGCGGTTATGCATTAATCAAGACCTCCCTTGGTGCTGCGGATGGTTGTGCCGTGCCGTCGCACCGCCTGAGCCAGAGCAAGACCCAGACCCTTGGCGACGGATTCCAGCAGGTGGTGTCCATTCTTGCCGTAGCGCATCTCCACATGCAGATTGCAGCGTGCGCCGCTTGCAAGAGCCTTGTAATATTCACGCCAGAGGTCTTTTTCCTCCCGGGCGAGTACGGGAGGCAACAGGTCGTCGCCGCGCCACTCAAGCCAGGGACGGCCCGAAAGGTCTACGGTAACTTCGGTAAGGGCTTCATCCATGGGCACGCGGCCGTAGCCGACGCGGGCAATGCCCGTCCTGTCGCCCAGAGCTTCAAGCAGGCTTTTGCCCAGGGTAAGGCCCACGTCTTCAGCGGTGTGGTGGGCGTCCACTTCCATATCGCCCTCACAGATGAGAGTGAGGTCCATACCTGCCCAGAAAGCCGTCAGCGTCAGCATGTGATCCAGCAGACCAAAGCCCGTTCTGATATCCGTTTTGCCCTGGCCGTCCAGCGTCAGTTCAAGGCGTATGTCGGTTTCGGCGCTGGTGCGCGCCTGTGTGGACGTGCGCGGGGCGGTACTCATGATTCCTCCGAGGTACTGGCGGCCTTGGCGTCTTTGGATGCGTCAGAAGTTCCGCCTGCGGCGGTCTGTTTTTCCTGGCCTTCGCTTTCTTCGTCTTCGCTCTTTTTGGGTTTGCGGCCAAAAGCGGCGGCCACTAATATACTTATTTCATACAACACGAGCATGGGGCAAGCCATGAGAAGCTGCGAAACCACGTCCGGCGGCGTAAGAATGGCGGCCACGACGAAGATGCCAAGGATGGCGTAGCGCCGTGCCTTGCGCATCATGGCGGCGGTGATGACGCCCATGCGGGCCAGAAAGAAGGCGAAAAGCGGCATTTCAAAGATGATGCCGAAGGCCAGAATAAGCTTGAGCACAAAGCTCAGATAATCGCTGACCTTGGGCATGGCCACGATCTCTTCCGTGGCAAAGCTCACAAAGAAGCTGAAAGCGTAGGGAAAAACCACAAAATAGCAGAATGCCCCGCCGCAAGCGAAGAACAGCGCGGACATCACCGCAATGGGAATGATGTATTTTTTTTCCTCTTCATACAATCCCGGCGCGATGAAGGACCAGATCTGATAAAAAATCACCGGGCTGGACGCAAAGATGCCCGCCACCAGGGCAATGTACATGCGCGTGAAAAAGCCTTCGGGCAGGGTGGTGTAAATGGCATGCGAGCCCTTGGGCAGCACGGCCAGCAGCGGGTTCACCAGAGCGTCGAAAATGGGGTCCACCACGGCCCAGCAGGCAAAAAATCCCAGAACAATGGCAATGCAGCAGCGCACGATGCGCATGCGCAGTTCACCAAGGTGGTCCATAAGGCCCATGGCCTTGTCCGGCCCGTCATCGTCGTCTTCATCGTCTTCGGCAGCGGCGGGAAGGTTCCCTCCCGAAGCAACGGGAAGAGGAGCGTCGCCCGACGTGCCCGCAGGCGGAAAGGAGCTTGCCGGGGGTAGGGGGGGCTGCCCGCCCGATGCCGCTGTGGGCGGGGTGGCTTCAGTCGGCGAAGTTTCTTCAGGGGCTGCGCCGGCCGGCTCAGAAGCGTTGTGCACCGCAAGGGAGTCGGCAGCGGCTTCTGGGGCAACCGAATCCTGCGGCGTTGCCGCAGCGGCGTTTTTCGGGGCATCGTCAGCAGCTTGGGGCTCGGCGGCGGGCGTGGGGGCTGCCGTGGCGTCTGTCACTGCGTTTGCGGCATCGGGCGTGAGGCCTGCCGTTGCCTCAGCCGCATCGTTTGCGGCAGCGGCAGTCACTTCGCCTGACGCAGCGTCTGCTGTGACGCTTGGCGTAGCGGCATTGCCCGCGTCGCCCGATGGAGTTGATGGCGTGGCAGAGGCCGCCAGCTTGCTGGCGGCCTCAAGATCAATCTGGCCTATAACGGACAGAGCGGCGGATGCTTCCGATTCCTGGCCGGACTCCTGGGAGTCGGCCGCCGTGGCATCAATCGAAGCCTGCTCAAGAAGGGCTTTTTTTTCTTCAATCATGCCTTGCCGCCGTTTTCAGAGGCTGTTGCGGTCTGAGCCAGGCGGGCTTCCGCCGCACGGGCTTCAGCTTCAGTTCGTGCAAGGGCTTCGGCCAGAGGGCTGCCTTCGGGCGGCGCTGGCACGCCAGCGTCGGCATTTGTGGCCTCGCTGGCAGCAGAAGCCTGCGACTGTCCTGCATCGGTTGCGGCTTCCGGCGCATACCGCGCGGCAGCTTGGGCTTCGGCAGGAGCCTGGGCTTGCGCCGCAGGCTGCTCGGGATGAACCGCAGTGGTGTCCAGTACGGCTTCAGCCGCGGGGGTGTCTTGTGGATCCGTCGCCTGCGCGCCAGCCTGGGGCGTCTGGCCCTCAGCCTGTCCGGCGGGCTGCTCTGTTGCCTGGCCGGATTCCTGGGCGGCCACCTGTGCGGCTTCGGCCTCGGCTCTGGCGGCCTCTCTGGCAGCCTGGGCAGCCTCTTTTTTGCGTTTTTTCTGCTCTTCCTCTTCAACCTCGGCATTGAGGGTGCGCTGGAAGTCGGTGGAAACCCGGCGGAATTCGCCCAAAGCCTTGCCCAGTGTGCGCGAAATGTTGGCCATGCTCTTGGGGCCGAGCACAATCAGGGCCACCACAAGGATGACCAGAAGCTCAGTGCTGCCTATACCGAACATAGGGCTCTCCTATTCCCATTCAATGGTGCTGGGCGGCTTGGAGGACACGTCGTAGACCACACGGTTGACGCCCTTGACCTCATTGATGATACGGCCGGACATGCGCTCGATAAGCTCGGCGGGCAGGCGTGCCCAATCTGCGGTCATGGCGTCCACGCTGTCGACCACGCGCAGGGCAATGACATGCTCATAGGTGCGCCCGTCGCCCATGACGCCCACGGTCTTGAGCGGCAGCAGCACGGCAAAGCCCTGCCAGACCTTGCGGTACCAGCCGGATTCGCGCAATTCCTGCTGCACGATTTTGTCTGCCTGACGCAGAATGCCGAGGCGCTCTTCCGTCACTTCGCCAAGCACGCGGATGGCAAGGCCGGGGCCGGGGAAGGGATGCCGCCACACGATGGAGTCGGGCATGCCGAGTTCCGCCGCAACCTTGCGCACTTCGTCCTTGAAGAGTTCGCGCAGGGGTTCGATGAGCTTGAGTTTCATCGTATCGGGCAGGCCGCCCACATTGTGGTGGCTCTTGATGACAGCGCTGGGGCCCTTGTGGGAAACGGATTCGATGACGTCGGGGTACAGTGTGCCCTGGGCCAGAAAATCGACTTCAGGGAGCTTTTTGGCTTCTTCATCGAAAATTTCAATAAAGGTGTGGCCGATGATTTTGCGCTTCTTTTCGGGGTCTTCCACGCCCTTGAGCTTGGAGAGAAAGCGCTCCTGCGCCTGGACAAAATTGAGGTTGAGGTCAAAATGTTCGCGCAGGAAGCCGACCACTTCATCGCCTTCGCCAAGGCGCAGCAGGCCGTTGTCCACAAAAATGCAGTGCAGACGCTTGCCGATGGCGCGGTGCAGCAGCACGGCCACAACCGTGGAGTCGATGCCGCCGGAAAGGGCGCAGACCACATGCTTGTCGCCAGCCTGCTCGGCCATTTCCTTGATTACGCGCTCCACAAAGGACGACATGGTCCAGTCGGGCTTGATGCCGACAACCTTGAACAGGAAGTTCTGGAGCATGCGTTCGCCGTCCACGCTGTGGTGCACTTCGGGGTGGAACTGCACAGCGTAGATTTTGCGCTTTTCATCGGCCATGGCAGCGACTTCAAGCGTGCTGGTGCTGGCCGTGACGGTGAAGCCGGGCGGCGGCACCATAACCTTGTCGCCGTGACTCATCCACACGCGGGTTGGCGAGGTGACGCCATCCATCAAGGTGCAGGGCGCGATGAGGTTGAGGTCGGCCGGGCCATATTCCCGCGTGAGGGACTGGGCCAGTTGCCCGCCGAGGTTCTGGGCCAGCAACTGCATGCCATAGCAGATGCCGAGCACGGGCACGCCCAGTTCCAGAAAACCGGGATCCAGCGCCGGGGCGTCCGCTTCGCCCACGCTGGCCGGGCCACCGGACAGAATAACGGCCTGGGGCTTCATGGCGGCCACCTGTTCGGCGGTGGTCACACAGGAGTGGATTTCAGAATATACCCCGGCTTCGCGCACGCGTCGCGCGATAAGCTGGGTAACTTGCGAGCCGTAATCTATGATAATGACCTTGCTGGGCATAACTTCCTCATGATCTGTGCGCGCCCAGCCGGGGGCGCACCGGTTCCCTGTGTGCAGGGGGCATGCGGCGTCGCTGCGCCGCCAGCCTGAGCATGCTCACTGTGAGATGCGTATTCTCGGTATTTTTGTGGCGTCCACCTTGCGTCGGCAGCGCAAACAGCGCGCGCCTGCGCCCCCGGTGGCGGATGTCTGCTCGCGCAGACGCCAGGGCAATTTCAAGATGAAATTGCCCTGGTTTTCAATGCGCCTTGAACTAGATTAACATTGAAATGTTTCACATTTCAATTTGTCATTCCGCCGAAAAATGCGATTTTTGGCAGAACCCGCGCCACGTTGCGGCGCGCTACACTCTCGTGCAGCGTCAGGGCATTTCCCTTTTTTCAAGGATAAATGCCCTAGTTCTCAATGCGATAGTTGGGTGCTTCCTTGGTGATAACCACGTCGTGCACATGGCTTTCGCGCAGGCCAGCCGGAGAAATCTCGCAGAATGTGGTGTTCTCGAACAGCTGCTTGAGGTTGTGCGCGCCCACGTAGCCCATGCCGGAACGCAGGCCGCCCATGAGCTGGTATACCGCCTCCATCACCGGGCCCCGGTAGGGCACACGGCCCACGATGCCCTCGGGAACGAGTTTTTTGCTTTTTTCCTGGAAGTAGCGGTCGGAGCTGCCTTCCTTCATGGCGTCGATGGAGCCCATGCCGCGATAGATCTTGTACGTGCGTCCCTGATACAGAATGGTTTCACCGGGGCTTTCCTCGGTGCCTGCGAACAGCGAGCCGATCATGACGGAATGCGCGCCCACGACCAGGGCCTTGACGATGTCGCCCGAAAACTTGATGCCGCCGTCAGCGATGCAGCAGCGGTCCATTTCGCGCGCGGCGCGTCCGCCGTCCATAACAGCGGAGACCTGAGGCACGCCAACGCCGGCCACAATACGGGTGGTGCAGATGGAGCCGGGGCCTATGCCCACCTTGACGGTGTCGGCGCCGGCTTCAAGAATGGCCTTGGCCCCTTCATAGGTGGCCACGTTGCCAGCCACAAGCTGGCAGTTGGGGAAGGCTGATTTGACCATGCGTATGGCAGTGAGAACATTGACAGAATGCCCGTGGGCCGAATCAAGCACCAGTACGTCGGCCCCGGCTTCAAGCAGCTGTTCGGCGCGAGATTCGCAATCCTTGCCAATGCCGATGGCCGCGCCTACGCGCAGGCGTCCGGCGGCATCCTTGCAGGCGTTGGGGTACTTTTGCACCTTGTCGATATCTTTCATGGTGATGAGGCCGCGCAGATGGCCGTCTTCATCAACCACAAGCAGCTTTTCAATGCGGTGTTCGTGCAAATGCTGCTTGGCTTCTTCAAGGGATGTGCCCATGGGTACGGTGACGAGTTTTTTACTGGTCATGACGTCGGCCACGCGCACGGCGTGCCCGTCTTCGATAAAGCGCACGTCACGGTTGGTGAGAATGCCCACCAGACGGCCATCTTCCACAACTGGCAGACCGGAAACGCGGAAGTCCGACATGAGGTCAAGGGCGTCCTGCACGGTATTGTTGGGTGAAATGGTCACAGGGTCGAGAATCATGCCGCTCTCGCTCTTTTTGACCCTCTCGACCTCAAGGCGTTGCCGGGCAACGGGCATGTTCTTATGGATGATGCCGATGCCGCCCATGCGAGCCATGGAAATGGCCATGGCCGATTCCGTCACGGTGTCCATAGCGGCGGAGAGCAGGGGGATGCGAAGAGGAATGGAAGGGGTGAGCCAGGTGGCAATGTCCACGGCGTCAGGGGTGATGTCCGAATAGCCGGGGATGAGCAAAATATCGTCAAAGGTCAGCGCCTTGCCGCGATTGGTGAACATGACTTCCTCGTAATATGCTGGAATAATTGTTCAAATTATAGTCTGACAGAGTATCCCCTTGTGGCCCGTATGTCAATGTGGGCTGTGCCTTTGCGGGTTGCCTTCTCGCAAGCGAAGGGGCAGGGGCCCCGCCATTGCCCGGTGAAGATTCTGGGACCGGGCGGGCCATTTCAGGCGGGTGCCTGCGCGTACAGTTTTTGGCCGTACTTTGCAAGCCCCGGTGCGCCTTTTTCTTACAAGACTTGACGTGAGGCGGCAAACATCCTATGAATCACCACTTCGCCCCTGTAGGGGCTTTTGCGCCGTGCGGCGGCCATGTGCAGGGTATCTGCGCGAGGTAATTACCGCACCGCTTTTTGCCGCCCTGCGGCCCCTGTGGAGACTGCATGTTCGAAAGCCTTTCAGACAGACTTTCCGGCGTATTCCGCTCTTTTAGCGGACGCGGCCAGCTAACCGAAGAAAACGTGCAGGCCGGTCTGCGCGAAGTGCGGCTGGCCCTGCTGGAAGCGGACGTTAACTTCAAGGTCGTCAAAGACTTTGTTGAAAGCGTGCGCGAAAAGTGTCTTGGCCAGGAAGTGCTCAAGGGCGTGAACCCTTCCCAGCAGGTGGTCAAGATCGTCAATGACGAACTGGTGAACCTGCTTGGCGGTGAAACCGCCGGGCTTGACCTTCAGGGGCGCGAGCCTGCGGTCATCATGCTTGTGGGTTTGCAGGGCTCGGGCAAGACCACCTCTGCGGGCAAGATAGCAAATATTTTGCGCAAACAAAAGATGCGTCCCTATCTTGTGCCTGCCGACGTGTACCGCCCCGCGGCCATTGACCAGCTGACCGTGCTCGCCAAACAGCTGGACATGCCTTGCTATCCCTCCACCGTGGACATGAGCCCCGTGGACATAGCCAGGGCCGCCCTGGAAGAGGCGCGGCGCGAACAGGCCACTGTGCTGCTGCTGGATACGGCGGGGCGTCTGCATGTGGACGAGCCCCTCATGCAGGAGCTTGAGGCCATCAAGGCGGCCGTGCGGCCGCAGGAAATTTTGTTTGTGGCTGACGCCATGACCGGCCAGGATGCCGTGACCGTGGCTGAAAGCTTCAACCAGCGCCTTGGCGTCACGGGTGTTGTGCTCACCAAGATGGACGGCGATGCGCGCGGCGGCGCGGCCCTTTCCATCCGCGCGGTTACTGGCGCTCCCGTAAAATTTGTGGGCATGGGCGAAAAACTGTCCGAGATGGAAGTTTTCCACCCCGACCGCATCGCCGGGCGTATCCTGGGCATGGGCGACGTGCTTACCCTTGTGGAAAAAGCGCAGAGCGCCATCAATGCCGAGGAGGCCGAAGAACTGGCCCGCAAGATGAAAAAGGCCAGTTTTGACCTTGAAGATTTTCGCACCCAGATGCGCCGCATCAAAAAACTCGGCTCCCTGGACAGCATCCTCAAGATGATTCCGGGGCTTGGCGGTTTGCGCGACAAGCTGGCCGAAGCAAGCGGCGCCATGCCCGAAAAGGAAATGGCCCGTACCGAAGCCATCATCAACTCGATGACCATGGCCGAGAGGCGCAACCCCGACATCCTCAATGGCAGTCGCCGGGCGCGCATAGCCAAGGGCGCGGGCGTGACCGTCGCTCAGGTCAATCAGCTGGTGCGCCAGTTTGAGCAGATGCGCCAGATGATGAAGGGTATGATGGGCGGCAAGGGGGCCAAGATGCCTTCCATGCCCCGCATGCGCGGCATGCCCCCCGGCATGACCCCTCCCGGCGGTATGGGTGGGATGCCCGGCCTTGGCGGTCTGCCAGGCATGGGCGGCATGCCCGGAATGGGCGGTTTGCCCGGTATGGACGGCGCACCCGGTGGGCGCGCGGGTTCCGGCAAATCGGCCGCCGCAAAAAAGCGCAAGAAAAAAGAGCGCCAAAAGCGTAAGAAAAAATAGATATTTCGCGGCAAGGAGCGCCGTCGTAACGGCAACACCTCTTTGCGCCAGGGCTTTTCCGCCCTTGCCCTTTCCCGGGCGCAACGATAACATACCACCTCAAAGGGAGTTGGACTCATGGCTGTAAAGTTGAAACTGACCCGCCTCGGAAGCAAAAAGCACCCCTTCTACCGGGTTGTGGCCGCCACTGACGAAACCCGTCGTGATGGCCGTCCGCTGGAATTCCTGGGCTATTATAACCCCATGAAGGATCCGATCGAGGTCAAGCTTGATGCGGATAAAATCAAGGAATGGCTGGCTCGTGGCGCTGAACCCACGGATACCGTGCGTTCCCTGATCAAGAAACACATGGCCTAGCGCATTCCGCTAAGCTTCCGCCACGGCGGCAGACGCCCTGCGGCCTCCCGAATTATGCGAAAGCATGTTGGGAAAGGCCGTCTTGGGCAATATCGGCACTGCGCGCGGCCTTTACTGCTCCGGTCTTCTCCGGCGCAGACCCCTTTGGAGGTACTCAATGAAGGCCCTGATCGAATATATTGCCCGATCCCTGGTAGATCATCCCGACGAAGTGCAGGTCAGCGAAGTGGAAGGCGAACAGACTACCGTTCTGGAACTCAAGGTTGCCAAAGAAGACCTGGGCAAGGTCATTGGCAAGCAGGGGCGCACGGCCAGGGCCATGCGAACCATACTGAGCGCCGCGTCCATCAAGTGCAAAAAACGCACTGTGCTGGAAATTCTGGAATAGCGCCGGATACTATGGCGGATTCATGGATTCATATGGGCACGCTTGCGCGGCCCCACGGTATCAAAGGGGAGATCTGCATCGACTGGTATGCGGACTCCCCCTTGCTTTTGACCACCCCCCTCTGGATTCAGGCGGGCGATGCGGAACCGCGCCCTATCCGGCCTCTTGCAGTGCGCAGCCATAAAGGCCGCCCGCTGCTGTTGCTGGAAGGCGTGGCAGACCGCACAGCCGCCGAAAACTTTCGGGGCTACAAGCTGCTCGCAAAGCGCGAAACCCTGCCCGAACCTGAAGAGGATGAGGTCTATCTGGAAGACCTGCTCGGCGGGGACGTCTTGCTGCCCGACGGGCAGCGGATCGGAAGACTCGACCACTTCGAGTACCCCGCTGATCTGGAAATGTGGGTCATCATGACGGACGACGGCAAGGAAGTGCTTTTTCCCGCCAGGCCGGAGTTTATCGTGGGCTTTGACATAGAGGCCCCGGCCGTGGTTATTGATCCGCCGGATGGGCTGCTGGATATTTATCTTTCGGATAGTTCGGAGAAAAAACAGGACTTGTAGGGCGGATTTGTCGTCTGGCTGATTTTTGGGGCTGCTGTGTCTGTGGGCATGGCAGCTTTTTTTATTGGGTCGTCTGCGTGGCGGGTTGAGGTGGTTGCGCAGTAAGTACTTAAAGAAAAAACAGCAGACCTGTTCTTTGAGAGGAGGCCTCTGTGCCCTGCGGGCACGGAGGCTTTTCATTTATGTGGTTTGGGCCGCCTGCGCGGCGGGCGGCAGATGGGGGCCTGTTAGGGGCTCCGCCCCTCCGAGGCCCCCTCTGCACTCCCCCCGGACGACCCCACTGGGCTTTCCATCTACATTAATTCCGCGAGGGCTGCGCGGCCTCTGCTGCGGGAGCTTCCTCGCTGCGCTCGGCGATCTCCCTCCGCGCCGCGCAATGCCATCCGTGCTCTTCACTTTGATTCGTCATATCAGAGTACAAAGGCTTCGCTTTTTATGGTGGCTGCTAATTTGGCAGAGAAACTGCCCTTGCTTGTATGGGAACAGGCGTCTGTTGTAGAGATGTAAGCGTGTTTATCTGCGCTTTGGCGTGTGCCACAATGGGCCTGGGGTCGTGTTGCCCTTTGTGTCTGCGAGCAAACCGTTTGTGGTGTCTTGCCATGCGGGCAGGATGTATTATCTTTCCGGCAAACAGAGGAACATCATGCCCGAATTGCCGGAAGTAGAAACCATTGCCCGAACCTTGAGGCCGCATGTGCAGGGCTGCGTTATCACCAGTGCGCAGGTGCTGCGCGCCACCAGCCAGCACCCCCTCAGCCTTCCGCTGGAACATTTGCGCGGCTGCCGCATCGCGGAAGTCGGGCGGCGCGGCAAGCTGCTCCTGTTGCAGCTTGACGCCTCAAACGCTGAAAATGCCGCTGTTCGCGGCTGCAAAGGCCTGCGGCTTGCCGTGCATCTGCGCATGACCGGGCGGCTCATGCCCTATGCGCCCGAAACAGCCCCAGGCCCGCATACCCGTTGCGTTTTTGATCTGGATATTCCCGCTTCGCAGATGGGGACTCAGAAAGATAATGCAGTGGTGCGTGCCGGGCACGCCTCATCCGTGCAGGTGAAAGACGCACTGGATCAAATGAAGGATGTGCCCCCGGACGTCCAAGACGGGCCGCGCCGTCTGTTTTTCGACGACGTGCGCGCATTCGGACTCGTGCTGGCGGGCACACCTGATATCTTTGACCGTTGGCCTTTCTGGAGCGAGCTTGGCCCGGAACCCCTGACCCTGACGCCAAAAAATTTCGCCAAAAGCCTCTCCGGCAGAAAATCGGCCATCAAGGCCGTGCTGCTGGATCAGAAAATCCTGGCTGGCGTGGGCAACATCTACGCGGACGAAAGCCTGTTCGCGGCAGGCATTGACCCCCGCCGCAAAGCGGCAGACCTCACCCGTGCTCAAATGGATACCCTGCTGAAAGCCCTGCAGGACGTGCTGCTGCTGTCCATTTCACAATGCGGCAGTTCCATCCGCGATTACAAGGACGCCAACGGCAATGCGGGCGCATTCCAGAACACCTTTTCTGTGTACGGGCGTGGCGGGCAACCCTGCAAAAAGTGCGGCCGTCCCCTTGAAAAAGCAAAAGTTGCAGGCCGTGGCACCGTGTACTGTTCGCAGTGCCAACGCTAGGGCCACATAGGGCAGACCGGGTCGGGCATTAATAGTGTTTTGACGCTAAAGGGTTGTGATGCGTTGCGACGGCCAATGCTGCGGCCATCGGCGCTGACAGAACGTCAGTCAAAATGGCGGCCAGCGTAGCGGCATGGCGTGGGCAGAACGTCAGTCAAAATGGCGCCCGCGCAGCAATCCGACTGGCGTCCAGAGCGGCGGGGCAGCCTGGCCGCCCCGCCGCTCATGAACTTCAATGCCTCAGGATCTGGCCATGGCCATGCCAAGTTCAAAGGCCTTCCGGCAGTCCTTGGGGAATTCTTCATTTTTGCGTTTGAGCTTGGCTTCTTCAGAGAAGCATTCCACCTTGTACTTGCTGTAGTCCATAAACTGATAGGTGTCGTTCACATACAGCACCGATGGCGGCGTCAGCATCCTGCCCGTAAAATACTCCATTCCGGAGAGATGTTCGGGATAGTCCATGCTTCGCATGAAGGCTTCAGTGACGTTCATTGTGTAGATGAAGGCCGTTTTCATCTTCTTGGGGGCAATGGAAGAATAGGTGGCGTCATATACCAGATACGGGAAAAGAAAGCGCTCGAAAAATGAGCGCATTTCGCCCGTAATGCCCTTGAAATAGATGGGCGAGCCAAAGATGATGCCGTCGGCCAGAGAAAGTTTTTCCAGTATTGGGGCCAGATCGTCCTTTACGGCGCATTTTCCGTAGGACTTTCCGCCAAGCCTTTTGCATTCAAAACAGCTGATACAGCCTTTATACGTGTAGTCATAGAGATGCAGCATTTCGGTCTGTGCGTCAGGTTGCGCTGCGGCCACGCCCTCAAGAGCCTTGGCCAGCACAGTGGCCGTGTTGTGCTTTTTTCTGGGACTTCCGTTAACGGCGTAATATTTCATGGTTTTCTCCTTATGAACAGTGTGGGGTTTCATTCTTGCGCCCATGCTCGGCGCGTTGTCTCGACAGATATACTTTAAAAGAAGCGCGGGTTAGAAAACAAGTACGCAGTTTTTTCTAACCTGGAATGCGGGTTTTCACCTGTGCCGCAGAAGGCGGTCAACGTCCCGTCGCACAAGGCTTTTCAAGGAGCGTCAGGCATGAAGGCAAAGATGACGGTGGGCTACAGTACGGCACTGCCGTGTGAAAGTGTATATGATATCCCTTGTCCCCTCATCCACGCCCTTAACCTCATAGGCGGCAAATGGAAATTGCCCATTCTCTGGCATCTGGCCGACACGGGCGGCTGCGGATTCAATGCCCTTGGCCGCGAAGTGAGGGGCATAACCAACATGATGCTTGGCAAATGCCTGAAAGAGCTGGAACGCGACGGTCTGGTCAGCAGAACGGAACTTGCCGCGGGCAAGGTACGCCGCGTGAAATATGCCCTGACCCCGCAAGGCTGGCGCTTGCTGCCAACCCTGAAAGAACTCTACCAGTGGGGAAAAGAGCATCTGGGTGTGGAGCCGGTATGCCAGCAGGGGTAGGCGCATCCCGGCAGACCAGGGTTTCTTTCATTTTGAGAATCTTACCGTTGAAAAAGGCTACCTGTTCTAACGCTGCACGGAGCGGAGCGCCATCAGCTGTCGCGTATATTCTGCCGAATGTCGTATTTTTCGGCAGAATGGCAAATTGGAATGTAAAGCATTTCACCGTTACTCTGATCTAAAGTAGAGTGCCTTTGAGACGGTGTGATGGCAGAAAAGTTCCGCCTCTGGAGTCCCCACTACTAGAGCAGATTAACTTTGAGAATATACATTCTCAAAGTTTGAAGTACGCTCACTTCGGCGTTTAACCGCGCAAATAAATTGCGCTTACGCCTCTGTGGCGGGCGTCTGCTCCCGCATCCGCCAGAACAATTTCAAAATGAAATTGCTCTAAAACACAGTAAAGGTTTTGGGGGGTGGGGGCGTGGGGGAGGAGACCCTTTTGCAAAAGGGTCCCTCCCCCACAAAACCCTTTTGTTCATTGTGGCCGAATGGCCTGTTCTTTGGCCAGACGTCCCTCCCCCACAAAGCCTTTCTATCCTTTTTATTCTGCCTGCTCGTCGGGGACAGGGTTTTCGTGCAGTGGCCTTTGCGTCTGCAGATGCAGGGTTGTGTGTGCGGCTTCATTTTTTTGCTTTGCACGGCCCGACACGCTTGTCCAGTTCAGGCTTATCTGTCCGTCCCGCCCTGTGAATAGCAGGGGAATCCCGGCACTCTCCAGCCACCCTCGTACCTTTTTTCCCGGATACCCGTACCGGTTTTCAAAGCCGCATGCCGCCACCGCAACCTCGGGCTGTACGGCTTCATACAGTTCGGGCAGATAGCTGCTGTCCGACCCGTGATGGGGCAGCACCAGCACCTGAGCCCGCAGATCCAGCCCCTGATCAAGCATGTGGCGTAGCGAGCGGCGCTCGGCGTCGCCCGGAATGAGCGCCAGCCCCTGTCCATAGCGGGTCAGCCTTGCCACCACAGAGGCGTTGTTGCCGTCCCAGACTTCACGGGAGGCAGTGCCCGCGCCGCGTGTGCTCCTTTCGGCGCGCGGCGGGTGCAGTATTTCCAGTTGCAGGCCATAGGCGGGGTCGCCCAGTTGCAGCACATCCCCCTGGGCAAGCGGCTGAGCCCCGTACTGGCGGCGAGTACGCGCCCAGATCGCGGCCCAGCCGCCCCTGGCGTCGCCGCTGTCGCGCCCGTTGTCAAAAAAGGCGCTTACAGTGAACTGCCGCAGGATATGCACAAGCCCGCCCATGTGGTCCAGATCGGGATGGCTGTTGAGCACGGCCTTGAGGCGGGGACCATCGTTATAGAGCAGCACCGGGGCCACGATGTTCTGGCCGGGGTCAAAGCGCGGCGAAGCGCTGCCGCCGCCGTCCAGCAGCAGACGCATATGCCCCGGCAGCCGTAGGGCCACGGCCTGACTCTGCCCGACGTCCAGCACATCCAGGCGGATTTCGGGTGAAAGGCGTTCTGCCAGCCGCAGCGTGGGGCCGACCAGAAGCAGGACTCCCCCCGCCAGCAGCAGACGTTGCGCCGCTGCCGGCAAAATGGGGCGTCCCGCCTTGAAGGCCAGCGCCGTGAGCAGGGCGGCAAACGCCGGCAGGGCTGTCCAGTGGGGACGCAGCATGGAGGGGGCCAGCAAAAGGTCGTTTGCGGCCAGCCAGTCCAGCAGATCCACCAGCCATTGACAGGGCAGGGCCGCCAGATCCAGAACCAGGCGGGCCGCCGTTTCCATGCCAAGGGCCGCCAATGCCAGGCCCAGCACAGACGCGGGCAGAACAAAAAGATCGGCCACAGGAAGCCACGCCACATTGAGCGGAAACCAGAACCCCGCATTGCCGAAAAGGAGCATGTTGAGCGGCAGCAGAACTACCTGGATGCAGAGTGAAACGAGAAAAATCCGCAGCAGGGCGCGGCCCCATTGGGCGAGGCGGGCACGCGCCCCTGATCTGGGCGCGCCGTCGAATCCCGGCATGAGTTCACGCAGCCAGGGCAGGCTCAGGCCGATGGCGCCCACGCACAAAGCGGAGAGTTGCAGCCCGGTATCAAACACATTCAGCGGCGCGGCCACGGTGATGCACAGCAGCGCCGCGCACAGGGCGTCCAGGGTGGTGCGCGGACGGCCCATGGTCAGCCACAGCGCCACCACAAAGAGCATGACCGTGGCCCGCAAAAGCGACGCAGGGGCGTTGCCCAGCCACAAATAGGCAAGTGCCGGAGGCAGTGAGGCCAATATGACCCAGAGTGTGCGTGGCCGGTGCAGATAGATGCCGGGCCGCAAGCGCGCCAAAGCCAGCACGCAGGCCAGCCCGAGCATGCCCGCGATGACAAGGTGCTGCCCCGAAAGGGCCAGGCTGTGCACCAGGGTGGCTGCGATAAAATTGTTCAGCGTGGCCTGATCAAGATACTGTCTGTCGCCAAAAAGCAGGGCCAGCAGGATGGCCTTGCCCTGAGGCATGTCTGCCGCGCCGGGAGGGGGCGAAAAGGTCGAGGATTTTGGGGCGGCGTCAGAGTGCGCGGGGGGCGCGGCTTTGTCTGCCAGGGGCAACGACCGGGGAGCAACCAGGACCGCCAGAAAATCCTCGCGAAGGGCCTCGCGCCAGCGGGCGGAACGCCCTGGGTCGCCGTGCAGTCGGGGGTCTGCGCGCCTTTCCTGAGTCCACATTCGCCAGTATACGCCCTGCGCGGCCCACCAGAGTTCCCACGCGGCCTGCCCCTTGTTGGCAAAACCCTGCATGGGCATGGGCCGGAGGCTGAGGCAGAGGGTTTGCCCCGGCAATGGGTGCAAGGGGGGATTTTCCCAAGTGAGCGCCGTCTGGCCGGATACCGGCACATTCTGGGCGGGTAATGACGTGGCCAGGTCGGACAATGGCGCGGGGGCCGCCGACTGAGAGCGGGCTGGCGCAGCCGTGTCCCCGCCTCTGGCCTGCTCCAGGTGTCCGCCACCCTCAGGGGCCAGATCGGCGAGCAAAAGCCGCAAACGCTGGTCCGGCAAGCCCTGGCTGTCGGTGACCGTGCCGCATACCCGCACCTTTTTGCCTGCCTGCGCCAGCCAGGGTGGCCGTTCCGGGTCGGAAAAGCCGTGCTGCCACGGGCTGCCATACAGTTGCCACTGCGCCGTCAGCAGCCCCGCGAGCGCGAGCAGAGCGCAGAAAGCCAGTGGGGCTGCCTGCCACAGGCGTTTATCCGCCAGAATTAAAAGGAAAAAACAAAGAAAGGTCTGTTGCGGCCATACGGCGGAGGCAATGCCGCCTATCCAGAAGCACAGGCAGGTCTGCCAGAACAGCGGGGCTTGTAGCGGCGGATAACGCATGCTTTTCCGTGCCCGTAAAAAACCTCCGTCCGGCTGCCGGGCGGTGGGTCAGACGTGTGCTGAACTGGTTGCGCCAACGGTATCCGCGCCTCTGTCCTGCAAAACGCCGGTCTTCGTTTTGTCCGGCCTGCGTCATGCGCACGGCAAACACGCAGTGAACCCGGCGGCCGCGGGAGTTTCCGGGCGGGCCTGTCCTGCCGGAGCGGCGGCGTGGCGTATCACGTGTCAATGGGCTGAACTTTCGTTTTTGCGGCAATGGTGTTGTGACATTGCCCTGGTGGCGCGTGGACAAGGCCATTGCCGTGAAGACGTAAGCGCTTGCTGGCTGCGTGGTCACGCGCCAAAGCGAACGGCTTGCAAACGTCAAAATGTCTACGCGCAAGGGGGGGCTGCCCCTGAAAAACTAGGCCAGTTCGCGGGCCAGGTCCCTTTCTTCAGCGCGTTTTTTAAGGCTTTCACGGTGGTCGTGCAGTTTTTTGCCCCGGCCAACGGCCAGTTCCACCTTGATCTTGCCCCGCTTGAGATACAGGCGCACAGGCACGACCGTAAGGCCCTTTTGGGCCACAAGGCCCGCCAGTTTGGCGGTTTCGCGCTGGTGCAGCAGGAGTTTTCGGGCGCGCTCGGGCTCCTGCGGGGCGTAGCCTGCGTTGGAATACGGGGCCACGTGCAGCGAGATAAGCCAGGCTTCGCCCTTGCGAAAGTCAACATAGCTGTCGATGAAGTTGACCTTGCCCGCGCGGATGCTTTTGACTTCGGGGCCGGTAAGCACAATGCCCGCCTCGGTAAACTCTGAAAGTTCGTAGAGGTGACGGGCCTTTTTATTGACGGCGATGGTGGAAGGCGGTGTTTTTTGGCTCATGGCTGGCTGTGGATCAAAAGGCTGGTGGTGTGAAAGGCCAGTTCAGGCCCAAGGGATTGATGCAACTGTTCACGAACCATGCGGCGTGAGGCGGCCACATCGGTGCTCATGAGCACGCTGTGGGCCAGTTCCATGCAGGTTTCGGCCCTGAGCTGGCGGATGAGGTGTTTCAGGCCGGGCACAAAACGCGGAGCCACGGATATGGTGTCTACCCCCATGCCCAGCAGCAGGGCCATGCCCAGCGGATCAGACGCCAGTTCGCCGCAGACGGAAACTCCTATGCCTTCACGGTGTGCGGCGTCAACAATATGCTTGAGCGAGCGCACAACGGCGGGATGCAAGGGTTCATTGAGATACGCCACATGGCGGTTGTTGCGGTCTATGCCCATAATATAGTGTATGAGATCATTTGTGCCAATACTGAAAAAATCGCATTCCCTGGCAAGGGCGTCGCAGATGAGGGCCGCCGCAGGCGTTTCTATCATGACGCCAAGGGGCAGTTCGGGCGCGTGCTGCAGGTTCTGGGCGCTGAGTTCCTGATGCATTTCCTGCATGATTCTGCGCACCTGCTGTACTTCGTCCATGCCTGAAACCATCGGCAGCATGATGGCCACGTTGCCGTGCACCCCCGCGCGCATGAGCGCCCGCAACTGCGTGCGAAAAAGTCCCTGATGGCGCAGGCAGAAGCGTATGCCGCGCAAGCCAAGGGCCGGATTGGGTTCCTTGAGGGCCGCCTGGGCATGCAGCATCTTGTCCGCGCCCACGTCAAGGGTGCGAAAAACAACGCGCTCGGGTGAAATTTTTTGGGCCACAAGGGCGTATTCGGCCAGCAGTTCTTCTTCGTTGGGCAGACGGCCTTTGAGATAGGCAAACTCGGTGCGGTACAGACCCACGCCGTCGGCGCCGCTGCACGGCACCGCGGCAAGTTCCTCGCTGCTTTCCAGATTGGCCTGAACCACCACACGCACGCCATCGCACATTTCAGCGGGCCAGCGTGCCGTCTTGAGCGTGAATTCTTCCCAGCTGGTGTATTCAAGGCGGCGGGCTTCATAGCGGGCCATGTCCGCCTCATCCGGGTCCAGCAGCACGCAGCCGCCAAGACCGTCAATGATGACCTGCTCATTTTCTCTGGCCACGGTCACAAGGCCGGTAACACTGGAAAGGCAGGGGATGCGCAGACTGCGCGAAAGGATGGCCGTGTGCGAAGTGGGGCCGCCCTCGGTGGTCAGGATGCCCAGCACGCAGTCGAGGTTCAGCTCCATAACATCGGCGGGAGAAAGGTCTTCGGCCACCAGCACGCCCGGTTCAGCAGCGCCCCGTGTTTCGGAAGGGCCAGTGGAAAGACTCTCGCGCAGGCGCAAACCCACAGCGCGGATATCCTGCGCGCGGTCGCGCAGATAGGGGTCGTCCATGCCCCGGAACAGGGCGCACAGTTCATCAACCGTCAGGCGCAGGGCCCAGGGCGCGGCAATGAGCTTTTGTTCGATGCGCGCGGAGGCGGTATTGAGCAGTTTGGCGTCGCGGGCCATTTCCATCTGCGCGGCAATAATCTCACGGTATTCGGCCAGATCTTCGGGCACATTGTCCATGGTTTTTTGCAGCGAAACGCGCACGTTTTCAGCCGCAAGGCGAAGGGCGGCCTGCTCGGCCTCCACTTCAGCGGGCGTGATGCGCCGTTCCTCGTCCTGCCACAGCTTGTGCATGAAGCGCACGCGGCCAATGGCTATGCCGGGAGAAACTGGAGTGCCAAAAAGTACCGCGCGGGCCATATCAATCCTGCATGGTGCTGAGAAGACGGGCCAGGCCGCAAAGGGCCTCGCGGGCGTCATGCCCCTGAGCCAGAAGAGTCAGTTCCGCGTTGAAGGGCGGGGCAAGTGAAAGAACGTCAAGCATGCTTTTGGCGTCAACCTCGCCGGTATCGCTGATAAGCTGAATGGCCGACGAATAGCGCTGTGCTTCCTGGGCCAGTCGTGCTGCGGGTCTGGCGTGAAGGCCATTGCGCAAATTGAGGCAAAGCCGCATTTCCAGCCCGCGTGACGTTTCTTCAATGGTCTCTTCCATTTCCTCACCTTTTAACAATGTCAGGGCGGTTGGGGCCGTATATGGCGCGGCGGCGCCGAATGTCTGCCTCGACCTTGTGCCAGCCAGGCTGTGCCAGCTGGCAGTCGTGGACATACTACATACCTATGAGGTCAACGTCCATGAGAATCAACGCCCCAAGCGTCATGCCCCACAGCAGTATGCGCGGCAGGCGGAGCCGCGCCACAAGCCAGGATGCCCCCAGAACCGCCAGCGCGCCAAACAGGTAAACGTCCCACGGAAAAGGCTTCAGGCGGCTCATGGGCAGATGCCAGATGACCAGGGCCACCAGCACCGCGTTGACCATCTTGAGCCTGTCCACCCAGTTGATGAGGTTGAGGCGCTTCAGGCGCACCAAAACCGGCATGCCGTGGCGCAGGCCAGAAAAAAAGCTGCCCGCCCTGAAAAGCAGAAGGGCGAAAAAAAATCCCACAGCCAGGAAGCCTGCCAGGGGTATATGGCCCGAAAGCAGCAGGGCCACGCTCACAAGCGCCCACAGGGGCAGCAACGTGCCGCTGAAAAAGGAATCGCCCAGAGCCGAAAGCGTGGTGGCCAGGGTTTCGCGTACAGAGCTTACGGCGGATTCCGGGAGCGTGCCCTTGGCTATTTCTTCTTCAAGCGACAGCAGAATGCCCACAAAAAGAGGAATCATGAAGGGATGGGTGTTGCTGTGTCCGCCATAGCGGGCAAAGGCCCGGGCGCGGGCCGCGCCTTCGGGATAAAGCCAGCACAGGGCGGGGCTCAGCACAAAGAGCAGCCCCACCTGCTGCATGCCTCTGGCCGTGGTGGCCGCATTGATGCAGCAGGTGCGGCCAAGGCAGTTGAGTGCGACGAATGTGGGATACATCAGAGCGTCCTGCCCGCATGAAGTCCGGGGGGCACCGGGGACTTCGCCGAAAGCCGAGGGGGGCGTCCCTGACGTCTGCCGCCGGGCGGCGGCTGAACGGACGCACGGCGGCGTTGCGGTGGTTAGAGGTTGCGTTGGGGGTCTGTATCAGCCGTGAGCAGGGCGTATATCTCTTTGCCGCTCCAGCCGCGCACCATATCCTGAACCCTGCGGGCCACCTGCCGGGGCTTGCCCTGTGGCCCGCCCGCTTCCAGCTCCTGCCGCAGCAGGGTCAGAACCTCGTTTTCAGGGCTGCGGCTTACCTGTTCCGGCGGGCCGATGATAACGGTAATTTCGCCAAGCAGGTCATCGGGCAGGTCTTCGCTGTTTTCCAGCCGGATCAGTATAAATTCCTCATGCTCCTTGGTCAATTCGCGGCAGACCGCCGCCTCGCGCGGGCCCAGCAGTTTGGCCGCCCGTGCGAGGCTTTCCTTGAGGCGGTCCTTGCGCTCGAAAAAAATGAGGGAGCCGGGCACATGGGCAAAAGCGGCAAACAGGGCGTCGCGCCCCGAAGCGTCACGCGGCAGAAACCCCAGAAAGCTGTGCGGCAGGGGCGGCAGGCCCGCTGCGGAAAGGGCCGCTACCGGCGCCGAGGGGCCGGGCAGGGGAGAAACTGGCAGGCCTTCCTTGCGGCAGGCACGCACAAGGCGGTAGCCGGGGTCGGCCAGCAGCGGCGTGCCCGCATCGGAAACAAGGGCCACACTCTGGCCTTCGCGCAGGGAGCGAAGCACGTGTTCCTGCCGCTCGGTCTCGTTGTGGTCGTGGAAGCTCAAGAGGCGGCGCGCCTCAATGCCGCAGTCGCGAAAAAGGCGGGCCGTACGGCGCGTATCTTCCGCAAGCACGATGTCGGCTTCGGTCAATACGGCGCGAGCCCTGGGCGAAAGATCACCAGGGTTGCCAAGAGGCGTGGCTACTATCCAGAGCCGGGGGGCAGTCAAAGGCATGGCAAAAATGCTCCAGGTGCAGGGTAGAGCCATTGCGCAGGGCGCAGATGACATCAAAGCGGCAGGGCTGTTCCCAGGCCTCGTGAGCCGCCAGCCACGCGCGGGCCGCGCGGCAGAGGGTGCGCTGCTTTGCGATGCCCAGGGCATGGATGGGGCCGCCGTGGCTGTCGCTGCCGCGAGTTTTCACTTCTACAAAAACAATGGTGTCGCCGTCACGGCAAACGATGTCCAGTTCCAGACGGGCCTGACGCCAGTTACGGTCGAGTATGGCGTAGCCCTTGCGGGTCAAAAAGGCCGTAGCGGCTTCCTCTCCCTTTTTGCCCAGAAGCAGGTGCGCGGGTGTGCCGGTTTTTTTGTCAGCGCCTTTGGCCTGGCCGCCTTCAGGGGCAGAGTGCTTCTTGCGGGCCATTTTGTCAAAAAGCCCCGGCAGCAGGCGGCGCAGGTTCACAGCAAACTGCCCTGTCGCACGGCAGCGGGTTTTTCCTCGCACACACCCCGGAATGTCAGCCGGTGCTGCGGACAGGGGCCAAGGCGGCGCAGCGCCTCATAATGCTCCCTGGTGCCATAGCCCTTGTGGACGGCGAAACCGAAGCCGGGCCAGCGCTTGTCAAGACTGGTCATGAGCCTGTCGCGGCAGGTTTTGGCCAGGATGGACGCGGCGGAAATGGCGGGTTCTGTGGCGTCGCCGTGTATAATGGCGCGCTGCAGCGGCGGCGTACCCGCATGGCCCAGGCTCCACAGGCGCGCCAGAACTGCCTCGGGCACGGTTTTGTCGCCGTCAATGAGCAGAAGGGCCGGTGTTGTGCGCAGGTGGCGTATTGCCAGGCTCATGGCCTCAAAGGTGGCCTGAAGAATGTTGATGGCATCAATGCGGCGCGGCCAGACGATGCCGAGCCCCCAGCCTATGGCGCATGCCCTGATGCGCGGAGCGAGCGTGTCGCGCTGTCTGGCGGTGCAGGCCTTGGAGTCCGTAAGGCCGGGCAGGTCAAAGCTTGCGGGCAGAATGACGGCCCCGGCCACCACCGGTCCCGCAAGGCAGCCGCGCCCGGCTTCATCCACTCCCGCCGTGATGCCGGGATCACTGGGGCGGCCTGCTGCAAAAAGCAGACTGCCCTGGAGGTCAGGCGGGCGCGTTGGGCGGGAGGAGGGCTTTTTCACGCATGGTCTCCTGGAGCAGAGTAACTTTGAACTGCTTCACATTTCAAAGTTTTCATTCAGCCGAAAAATGCGATTTGCGGTAGCCGTTAGCGGATCTTTGCCGCTTACGGACAGCGACAGCCATCAGTAGGCTGCCCGCTCACTTAACCAATTGCTGTTTTTACAGCCAAAGCTCGGCTGCATCCACGCCACGTTGTGGCGCGCTGCACCTTCGTGCAGCGTTAGAGCGTTTACACTTTTTCAAAGGCAACATGCTCCAACGCTGGCGACTCCGGCAATAAACGCACAAGAGGCGCGCCATGAGCGCGGTTGCCCGCCATCTCACGGCGCGCCGTCAAAAAGGCGCAGTGTGTGTTCTGATGCCTCAGCGGGCTATCAGAAGCGGCCACGCGGCTTGATGCGCGCAGCTTTGCCCTTGAGGGCGCGCAGGTAGTACAGACGGCTGCGGCGCACACGACCCTGGGTGACCAGTTCCACGCGGTCGATGAAGGGCGAGTTGATGGGGAAGATGCGTTCCACACCCACGCCGTCAGAAACCTTGCGCACCGTGAAGGTGGCATTGGTGGTGCCGCGTTTGATGCGGATGACGTTGCCCTGGAAAACCTGGATGCGCTGTTTTTCGCCTTCCACGATACGCAGATGCACTTTCACCGTGTCGCCGGAGCGAAACGCGGGTACATCCATGCGCATGTTTTCCCGTTCGATTTTTTTGATGATATCCATCGTGAACTCCTTGCAAATCCGGGCGGATTGTTGCGTCGTTGCGTAGCGGCGCCGATGCGTTCAGGCCGCCTGTTTTGTCAGCTGTAATCGCCTAAAATTCTGTCTGCCAGAATAGCGGCGGCGCTGCGCACCGAAAGGTGGTTATACCCTAAAAACCGCACAGGGCGAATCAGGCCGTCACATTGTTCCAGCACTTCGGGGGCAAGCCCCTTTGCCGTGCCGAGACAAAGCATGACCGGCCCCTGGCTGCACCAGTGTCGCACTTCCTGCGGCGTCATGAGCGGGCCCTTGTGAGCCTGCCCTGTATTTTTTCCGGGCCAAACGGCAGAACTTGCCACCAGCCTGGGCCGGACGCCGTGCCGTGCGGTCATATGCGCCACGGCCTCGTCCAGAGAGGTTGCGGGGCAAACCAGACCGAGAGCCTGTGCCCGGTCGGCATTGCCTGAACCGCCCGGACCCCGCGTCCAGTGGCGCAAAATTTCATCCAGCACCCGTAGTTGGTCTTGCAAGGGGGTCACCACATGGAAAAAACCCATTGCATAGCTGCGGGAAATTCGGGCTATATCGTGTATGTCGAGATTTGTCAAAGAGGAAGCGCCGGATTTTTTTGCATCAAGCTGCACCGGATAGTGCACAAGGCAGAACGAAAGATTGCGGCCCGGCCTCTCGCGAGGGGCTTCGGCCAGGGTCTGCACATCCTCTTTTGTCAGTGGGGCAGAGTCCAGCAGGTCAGGCCGCATGCGCAGCGTGGCCAGCACAGACTGCCGCCGCCGCCACTGCGCTATGCGCGCATGGTCGCCGCCGCGCAGCACTTCGGGCACGGGCAGGCCCTCCAGAACCTCTGGCCGGGTGTAGTGCGGATATTCCAGAAGGCCGTGTGAAAAACTTTCGTCCTCGCCGGACTCTTCCTTGCCCATAAAGCCGGGCATAAGGCGCGAAACAGCCTCAATGACAGCCAGGGCCGCCGTTTCGCCGCCGTTGAGCACCACATCGCCCACGCTTACGGGTTCAATGGAAAAAATATCCAGCAGGCGGGCATCAATGCCTTCGTATCGGCCGCAGACGATGGTCAGGTCTTCTTCGCGCGCCAGTTCGTCAGCCATGCTCTGGGTCAGGGGGCGGCCGCCGGGCGTCATGAGCAGGATGCGCCCCGGCTGCCCGATGGAGCGCAGCGCCGCTGCCAGGGGTTCGCCCTGCATGACCATGCCGGGCCCGCCGCCGTAGGGGCGGTCGTCCACATGCCGGTGCTTGCTGGTACTGAATTCGCGGGGATCGTGAAAGGAAAAATCCACAAGCCCAGCTTCCCGCGCACGCCCCATAAGGGCTGTGGACAGAGGCGACTGGAAAAATTCGGGAAAGAGGGAAACCAGGTGAAAGCGCGGCATGGGCGGAGAGTGCCGTAAAACGCCTTGTCTTGCAAGAAGAGCTTTGTCTGTGAGCGGGACAGGGCGGCCACGCCATCTTATACATGGACGCGCGGTTTGCGGTGGGAGCGTGAAGAGTTTCAGGGGGTGGGGGCGTGGGGGAGGGACCCTTTTGCAAAAGGTCCCTCCCCCACAAAATATTTCACCTGACCATCACTACTAGCCCAGTGTGTTGAGGACGCCGCTCCAGTGCGCGCGCAAGGGGCGTCCTGTCACAAGAAGGGGGCGGTCCGGCAATACGGGGGCTGCCACGCACAGCCAGTGTTCGGCGCAGGGCACAAGCTGCCAGCCAATATACCTGCACGGCTCACTCTGCCTGACGCTGCCGTCGCCAAGGGTAAAACTCGTGCTGCCTTCATGACAGAATTGCGCGCGGCCGCGCCGTTGCCCGGAAAATCCGCTGTGCACAAGGGCGGGGTCACGCGAAAGGCCAAGCCCGGCGGACTTGAGCAGGGCCTCCTTGATGGTCCAGCGCCGCAACGCATCACGGATTCTGGACTCTTTGGCAAGGGGAGCGGTCAGCTCCTTACTGGAATAGGCGCGGGGGGCAGGCGGTGGATTGAACAGGGATTCGGCGTCAACGGCCAGACAAGGGCGAAACTCCTGCAGAGCCTCGCTGTCCGGCGTGTCGTGACCTTGATGACAGGACTGATTTTCACCCTCGTGCCCCAAATGGAATGCGGCGCAGAACGCCGCCTGGCCGCTGTGACTGAACGCGGCCCGCCAGCCCGGCATCACGGGCCTTCCGAGGTAATCCATATCAAGGCCGTTAAGGCTCAGCCATTCCATGTGCGAATCCATGCCGGGATGTTGCCGCGGCCTTTGGGCGGCGTCAGCCGTACCGCGCGTGATTATGGAGGCGTGCGTCGCAGCCATGACCAGCCGTATGAGCAGTGCCCTTGCGAGCAGGCGGCTGCACCGGGCCTTGAGGGCAGCGTCGCTTGAGCCGAAGCATTGCAGGTGATTCAGCTGCAATGGGCTGAGCCAGGGCACAACTACATCTTCCAGACGGGTACACCAATGGTGCAGCGCCTGTCCTTCCAGACGGGGCAGGGGAGAGTACACAATGATAACGCCGCGTTTGGCGGCCTGTGCCGCCCATATCCAGCGCAGGTCGGCGGCGGAGGCCTGTGCCCACGCGTCTGAAGGCTGCGTGGAGGCGGCCGGAGAAGCGGCCAGCGGGGCGGAGCCCTGCTCCGGAGAGGAGTGGAACAAAGACCGCGCCGGAGAACATCCGTCAGTAACTGCTTTACCCATAATGCCCTTACTTGCCTTTTGCTTCTGGTTGGGCGTCCGAGGCGCCCGGGCCGGGAGTTTTACCCGGCACAAGGGCCTCAAGCCCGGAAAGGGGACTGCCTGTGGAAGCCGCGTTCGAAGAAGCCGGTCCGGCGGTTTCGCCAGCGTTTTTTCCGGTCTTGGCGGCATCCTTGGCATTGGCCTTTTGCGTATTGCTGTCAGTCGGGTTTTGCCCGTCTGTTTTTTCAGAGGCAGGGGTATTCTTGCCGGACGGAGCTGCACCGGACGCATCTGCGCCGGATGAAGCTGCCGTGCCGCCCTCGCTATGCTGCGGCGTCACGTCCGTGTTGCCTGACTGGCCAGGCTTGCCGGAAGCGGACTTGCCGGGAGCGATTTGGCCGGGAGCGATTTGGCCGGGCGAACCGGTGTTTTTGCCGTCAGTTGCGCTGGCTGCGGGAGCTTCATGCCGCCAGAACCTGATCCATGACGGCGCTTCACCGTGCCACGCCCAGTAGCCGCCAAGGCTGGCGGCTGCAAGAAGGAGCAGGGCCAGGATGGTCATGAAGGCGCGGCGCACGCGCGAGTGCCCAAGGCGGGCGGGCAAACCGTAAGGGTCGTCAAGCGAGCGCTGCGCGCCGGGGGGCATTTGGCCCACAGCCGTGAGCGCGCCGCCCAACGTAAAGTTTATGGGCGCGCCCGTATTGACGGCCCAGCCGGAAGCGTCCAGCAAGGGGCCGAGGCTGCGGCGGCGCAGCTTGAACCATGCCATGACCACGGATGGGCCGGAGATTACGGCGAAAATAACCAGCAGCGCCATGGGCCACCACCAGCCCAGAGAAAAAATGGATCTGGCGATGTAGGTGAACGAGGCGCTGACCATGCTTATGCCCACACTGACGGCGGCAAAAATGCCCGCGCTTTTCGCGATGTCAAAGGGCTGCTTTTGGGGCGCGGCCTTGGCCGCTGCGTCTGCCTGCCCCCCGGTTGTGGAACTGGCCAGCTTGGACGAGGCGTTGGAAATGGCCGCATCCTTGGCGGCTACCAGTTTTTGCAACTGCCCGCCAACAAGATTGGCAAAGCGGATGTAGGGAGCCCACGTGGCTTCGCGCAGGCTGATGGGATTGCGTACCACACGCAGCAGCGTACTGTCCCATGGCTGCCCGGCATTGTCCACAAAAACGCCGTGACGGCCTTCAATCAGGTCATCGGCCGAGCCTGCGGTAAGGGCGGCGGCAATGGTGGCCGTGTGCTCCTTGCCGCTGGCGTCTTTACGGACGCAAAGGCAGTAGAGCAGGCAAAGGTGACTTTGGGTGGCCAGGCGCACATGGGCGTTCACATCGTCCACATGCACGCACAGCGAGCAGGAGCGGCTGTCGATATACAGCGTGCCAGCCAGGAATATGGCCCTGTTGCCGGGCTCGTAAAAATCGGCAAATGAAACGAAGTTCATGAGCAGGGTGTACAGATTGGCGTGCAGCAGAACAAGTTTTTCAAGGTCGCGCAAAGCATCCATGCGAGGGGCGGCCAGGTCGCGCTTCACATACGCGGCAAAGGCCTCTTCCGTGGCGGGAGAAAGCAGGGCGTCCAGTTCCTCGTCCGAAAGTCTGTCCACAGCTTCTTCAGGATGCGGCGGCAGAAATTTTCTGCCAAGGGGGTCGCCGTCGGGAGCGAGCGCCAGAGGGGGCTGGCCTTGCGCGCTGAAGGGGGCGGCGTCTTCCGGAGCGCGGGAAAACTTAGGCTTTTGCGCCAGCAGCGCGGCATAGGGCGCAAAACGGTTCTGGATGGCGTGCCAGGTTTCTTCATCAAGAGTATGGGCGGCGTCCGCACCGGTGTGCCCGTTTTCTGGCGGGGGCAGCAGTGCCCCGAACAGGCGGCGGAAGGCGCGCATGTCATTTTCCCATGCGGGATTGACGCCCGTTTGCAGGTCAAGCGGCTGCCCGGCGGCTATTCTGGCAAGGGGGCGGCGGCTCAGATGGTCCATTGAAAAAAGTTCTGTGGTCGCGTTTTCCAGCGAGGCCAGCTCGTTTTCTTCATTAAGCGCGGGCAAGGTCTGCGGCGCGAAGGCGGCCATGCGGCAGCGGGCGAAGTAATCGTCCAGCTTTGGGCCGAGCCTTTGCATGAGGCTCCAGGCTTCGGCGGTGTCGCGGCCCAGGGGGAGGTCCGCATCATGCGTTTTTTGCCGCCACTCACGTACGGCGTGCAAGGCTTCGCGAAAGTGTCCGGCAAGGGCGGCGTCAAGGCCGGGCATGCCGGAATCGTCGCGCATGCCGCCCACAACCGTGAGGCCGGTGGTGATGAAGTGGCTGACGGCGTCTCCCGCCGTATCCTGCGCTTCCACCGAGGTGGAGGGAACAACACCGTCCCCGTTGAAGGCGTAGCCAGCGGCGGCGCTCAGCGCGGAGGCCGCCTGGCTGCGGTCAACCCTGGTTTTGTCCTCGGCCCCGGTCTTGTCCAGCACCAGGCGGGCGGCAGCCAGCACATTGACGCCTTCGGGGGTATCCTGCCGCAATATGTCCAGGGGAAGTTCTGCGCGTCGCTCCCTGAGGCGTGATGGATGGCTGATGCGCTGACACAGCCAGTCCACGGCATCCAGAATTTCCCTGGCGCGGATACGCCCGTCTTTGTCGGCGTCCAGAAGGGCCAGGGTCTGCGCGTCGAACTCAAGCCCATAGGTGGGGCAGCTCATGGCCATCCAGAGTTTGGGATCAAGCTGCCGCAGGTCCTGCCACTCGGCATCGGTGGACAGCAGGGCCTGATCAAGCCCGGCCATACGGCGAAACGTGAAGACAGGGCCGCAATGGCCCGAGGGGCTTTGTTGATCTGTATCGGTGGGAGGGCAGGCAGGGTCTGTTGGCATGGCAGTATCCGTATTTTAAACAGAATGTATCATTCTGTAGTATATGGAATAAAAGTATCAGGGGTGACTTTGGCTGCACAAAGCGTCCTGTCGAAAGGGCGAGAGCTACAGTCGTTACTCATAATAGTTATCAAAAAAGCGTAGTGAGGTCGAGCGTTTTACGTTTTGGATACGCATGAAAAAGTATTACCGTAATAAAGTCCGGAGCAGGGCGGGGATGGCCGGATCGGGCCACCGTAGGCGGATCAAGGCATTTGTGCCTTGAAATGCCGGGCGGTTGTGCAGGCAGACGGCCGTAGCAAAGGCGCAAGAGGGGAGGTTTCGTGCTGACAGGCACTGCAGTGGATACGCTGTAAACTTAGAGAATGGTCATCTTCAACGTTGAGTAAGCCTAATGGGGCAGTTTTTGTATTTCTTCTTCAATCAGCGCAACAACTTCTGAGCCTGTCATGCGCACGGAACGCGCAATGAGAATGAGAGCGTTGAGCGATGCGCCACGCTCCCCGGTTTCAAGTTGCGCAATATATACTCGCGACAGCCCGGCAAAGTCGGCAAACTGTTCTTGCGACAGGCCACTGCGGACGCGGATATTGCGCACAGTTTTGGCAATGGCTGTGTTCAGCCCCGGTAAAATTTGCATAGAGTATGTGTAAAGCTTTTACGCTTGAACCAAGTATGCGATTGCATACAAATTTAAGCTGTCAATTATTGTCTATGACATAGCTGTCTAATATGAAATAAAATGGCCCTGGCAGAGGCTGGAACTCCGGGTCAGCTGGGCAGAATATATAGAGACAAGCAAAAAAGAAATGGGTAAGAATATAATTAAATATTTAATATTATAAGAAAAAATAAGTTAGATCGCAATATGAATTATAGTGCTGTTTCAAAGTGAAATTGCACTGGCGGCTGCGGGCGCGGGCGGCCGCCGTGGAGGCGCAAGAGCGGTTCATATGCATTGCACAGCGGCGGAGCGGGCGTCTGCTTCCGTTGCGAAAAGATATGCTCAAAGATGCGTTGTTCTTGTGGAGAATTATCATGAAAACAGCCGGAACCCTTTCAGGTTCCGGCTGGATTGCACGGCATGCAGATGTTTGCGCCTGTTTTGCTATTCGCCGGCTCTGGCTGCCTGATATTCGGCGACTACTTTTTCCACCACAGGTTGCGGCGCTTCTTCATAATGGGCAAACTCCATGGTGAAAAAGCCCTGGCCGCCCGTCATTGAGCGCAAATCGGGCGCGTAGCGCAGCACTTCGCTCATGGGCACATGGGCCTTTATTTCTGTGCTGCCACCCTGTGAATCAGAGCCGAGCACCTTGCCCCTGCGTGAAGACAGGTCGCCAATGACGTCGCCCATGCTTTCGTCCGGCACGGACACTGTCAGCAGCACAATGGGTTCCAGCAGCACAGCCTTGAGGGTTTCCATGGCTTTTTTAAATGCCAGAGAGCCTGCCACCTTGAACGCCATTTCAGAGGAGTCCACAGTGTGGTAACTGCCGTCATAAACCTTGGCGCGGAAGTCCACCACCTGGCAACCAGCCAGAAAGCCGCGTGCCGCTGCTTCCTGTATGCCCTTGTCAATGGCGGGAATATACTGGCGGGGCACAACGCCGCCCACAATGGCGTCTTCAAACTGATAGCCGGAACCACGCGGCAGCCCTTCCATCTCAATCCAGCAGTCGCCAAACTGTCCACGACCGCCAGACTGCTTTTTATGGCGGCCCTGCACCTGGCATTTGCCGCGCACGGTTTCACGGTACGGAACCTTGGGGGTCTTGAGGATAATATCCACCTTGAAGCGGCGTTTGGCTTTTTCAACCGAAAGCTCGATGTGCAGCTGCCCCATGCCCGAAAGCAGAATGTCGCCGTTTTCTCCATCACGGCCGAGCTTCAGGGTCACATCTTCGTCCAGCAGACGCTGCATGGCCGCATACACCTTGTCTTCCTCGCCTTTTTCCTTGGGGGCCAGGGCGTAGGTGATGAGTTGGGGCGGCAGCTGCGGCATGGGCAGTACAAAGGGAGATTTTTCGTCGCACAGGGTGTCGCCGGTGCGGGTGTTTTTGAGCTTGGCCACGGCCACAATGGCGCCGGGGCCCACGGGCTCCTTGCAGGGAGTCTGGTTTTTCCCAGTCAGGTACAGCATGCTGCCCAGGCGTTCATTATCCTCGGTGCGCATGTTTTTAAGGTTCACGTCGCCATTGATGGTGCCCGAAAGGACACGAAGCAGCGTCAGCTGACCTGCAAAGGGGTCGGCCAGGGTTTTAAACGCAAAGCAGGCCACCGGGGCATCCGGGTCGGGAGAACGTGTTTCGCCGTTTTGGCCCTCAAAGGGGGGGCGGTCCAGGGGTGAGGGCAGCAGGGCCTCAATGGCCGCCAGCAGAGCCTGACCACCCTTGTTTTCGAGGGCGGAGCAGGTCAGTACGGGGGTCAGTTCACCCTTTACCACGCCGGAGCGCAAACCCGAGTGCAGGTCTTCCAGCGACAGGCTGCCTTCTTCAAGGTATTTTTCCATAAGGACTTCATCGCTCTCAGCGATGTTTTCCACGGTAATGTCGCGCAAAAGACTGACATCATCGGCCAGACCAGCGGGAATTTCCGCTTCGGCAAAATTGCCGTCAGCTTTAAACATGCGGGCCTTGCCCGAAAGCACGTCCGCCACGCCCAGAAAACTTTCGCCCTGCCGGATGGGCAGTTGCAGGGCCACCGGCTTGATGCCAAGGGAGGAAAGTCCGTCGAAGGTCATCTGAAAATCGGCGCGATCGCGGTCAAGCTTGTTGACCACGATCATGGCTGGCAGACCGGCCTGCCGCACTATGTTCCAAAATTTTTTGGCGAGAGGGCGCACGCCGTCCACGGCGTCCAGCACGAAAACCACACTGTCCACACCCTTGAGCAGGCATTCCATATCACCGGTAAAGTTGCCGTCACCGGGAATATCCAGCAAAAAGTGACGGTTTTTGTTCCACACATAGGTGGCGCACGCGGGCTGCACCGACCCGCGGCGGCGTATCTCTTCGGGCTCGTAATCAAGATTCGTGGTGCCGTCCTCGACGGCGCCCAGACGTGTGACGGCTCCGGCGTTGAACAGCAGCATCTCGGCCAGAGATGTTTTGCCGCAACCGCCGGTGCCGACGAGTGCAAAGGTGCGTTGCATTTCCAGTGGGGTAGGCATGGTTTTCTCCCTTAGTAAGCGATGTGGCGGGCGCGCGCGGCGCTAGCCGGGTGAACGAAACCAGGGAAGGAACGTGAGATCCCACGGAAGGGGCAGGGTCGCATGCCTTGAGGGCATGGTTCGCCCGGCAGCATCGGGCGGAATTTTCCGGAACGGGCCACCGGGCTGCGGCGGCCTGCGGGCATTTTCCGCTTGCGAGACTCTTGACGGTCCATGGGAAAAACGTGCGTTCCATATGCTATTATTGTCCACGATACATACTTGCCAAAAAAAAGGAAAGAGCCAGACGGGCTTAGAGATCTGGCCGCTTCTAAAAGGTGTGAAAGCCCTGCTTGACAGATGCCGTTGCTGCTGTGAAAATTTGCAGGATAAACCGGGCCTTGCCCGCGTGGAGGATATATGGCCTGGGAATGGGGCGCAGCTGGCGTAGTGCTGTTGATAGTCGTGGTATTTTGCGTGCGCCTCATGAAGCGCGGGCTCACCACGCTGGAGGACGAGCGCGCCCTGTGCGAAGAACGTATCCGCACCATGGAAGAGCAGATACGCCAGGACCAGAAAAATATGCCCTCCAGCGAACATCTCCATATTGCCCTGGCGGGATTGCGCGACATGCTGCGTCTGGCCGGCTATCCTTCGGGATTCTGGCTTGAGGTGCAGGAGCGTGCCCGCGGCGCGGCCAGCGAAAAGGCCCTGGTGCTGCACACGCCTGACGGGGACTGGCGCGTATGCCTGAGCATGCGCGAACGCCAGCTGCGGGCCGTGCACAAGGTAGCCCACGGGCAGAGCCGCTGGCACCTGCGTGGAGCAGGCGTGCATGAAGAATATGAGGATTTGCCCCGGCTCATGTGCGCCTTGCACAACCATTTGCGAAAGGGCGCAAGTTCCGCCAGCACGGGCCTGCAAACGCCTGGGGTTCTGGATCTGCCAGTGGCCGCCCCCGCCGGTCATACAGACGCCGCCAATGGACAGCAGGCCGTGCCGCCCGAAAAACCGCATCTTTTCCGCAGGTTTTCCGGGCGTTCAGCCCAAAAAGCCGTAACCCGCAAAAAAAGCCCTCCGCCCCCTCCGCTCAAGCTCGGCAGCCGCTGACAGAGAGCAATACTTTGTGGGAGAGTAAATACTTTTTAGGGAGAGGTTTTGTGGGGGAGGGACCCTTTTGTAAAAGGGTCTCCTCCCCCACGCCCCCACCCCCTAAAACTCTTTTTATAGCAGTTTTCGAATGAAATGAGCTAGAGCTCCGCAAGGATTTCAGGAAAATCCTTGTCTCGAAATGCGAACAGGCAGGCTTTTGCCTGCCGTACACGAGCATTACAAGTGCTAAATGCGCTAGCAGTCCGTCTGGTCCTGTGACGACTGCCTGGACGCAACCGCGCCGCAAATATGCCCCGCCGCCGAATATCGCGGCAGTCTTGAATGTTAAGGCTGTGTGAATGCCGCGGCTGTGGGGGCTGTAGCTGCGGCAAGGGCTGTCGCCCGCTGCGTGCGACCCAAAAGGCCGAAGCCCCCTCAAGAATGCTATAAAGCGCTCGTCATGATTTCTTGCAGAGCGTCTTGCGGCAGACTGCCGATGGGCACAAGAGGATTGGGGGGAGAGTCATAGGCGGCAATGGATTTTTCAAACCAGCCCACATCGTGCCATTTGCCGTTCTTGTACCCGGCATTGGTATACGTTCCCACAGTGCGGAAGCCCAGTGACCTGTGCAGGGCCTCGCTCCTTGCATTGGGCAGGGTAACGCAGCCGTACACGTTTCTGACCTCCTGCAACGCAAGCATTCGGATGAGGATGCCGTACAGGCGTTTGCCCAGCCCTTTGGACGTCGACGCCGTGTCAAGATAGACGGAAAGTTCGGCATTCCACTGATAGGCCTGGCGTTCCATATGCCTGTGGGCGTAGGCGTAGCCGACAATGCTGTCGCCCTCTTCACAGACAATGTAGGGGTAGCAGCTGGAAATACTGGCGATCCGGCCCGCGAACTCCCGCTCTGAAGGCAGGACGCATTCAAAGGTGATGGGCGTTGCTATGTACTGGGCATAAATGGCTAAAAGCGCTCGGCTGTCTGCTGGCGCGGCAAATCTTATGGCCGTCATACTGTTCTCCCTGACTGAAAATGACGCGGTTGGCCGTGCTGTCCGGCAGGCCAGGGCCGGGAATCTCACGTTAAAATCTCTCTGGCATCTGCCTGTGCTGTGACCGAATCATGTTGCGCTGCTGTGATGCCTTGAAGACGCCGCTTCTGCAACCCCCGCCTGGATCAAAAAATCCATTGTGTCATCAGCGAGTTATACTAAGAGTTTTAGGGGGAGGGGGTGTGGGGGAGGGACCCTTTTGCAAAAGGATCCCTCCCCCACAAAGCCTTTCAACATATTTCAACATAACACCTCACGCCACTCCTCACGCCGGGGCGAAGGCCGCGCGCTGCTCCCTGATGACAGTTTTTTGCCGATTTGTTAACCTGCCTTCAAAGTACAGCCATGCACAGTCACTTGACCCGTCAGCAACTGGAAGCCCTTACCCTGCGCTGGGAGCACTGGGAGGCAGAAGCGGCCACGACAGCGCAAAAAATTGCGCGGGCGCGGCTGCACCTGCTGTTTCTACTGTTCCGGTATGGCGGGCTGCGGCTTGGCGAGGCCCTGACATTTGAGCCCCGCGCCGCCATAGACACCATCACGGGCATGATGCGCGTGCCCGGCCCCAATGCCCGCGAGCTGTTGCTGCCTTTGAGCGCCATGCGGCATATCCGTCGGATTCTCAGTCTGCCGCAAGCTGGCGAACCAGATTTTCTGCGTTTTGACCAGGCCTTTGTGCGCAAAAAATTCTATGCCGTTGGCAAGACAATGGGCCTGCCTTCGGCCGTGCTTGGGCCACGCGCCATACGGTATTCCAGAGGGCTGGAGCTTCTTGATCTGCACGTGCCCATGTCGCTGGTGCAAAAATTTCTCGGGCAGCAGGATACGGCCCAACTGGCGGCCTTTTTGAATTTTTCCGATGGTCAGGCGCGGAAAATGCTCAGCGCGCAGGCCCAGGATCGCAGGGCCTCACGACAGGTACAGGCCGCCGACGATGATGCCACAAACCTGTTCTGGGGCATTGTCAGCGGCATTCAAACGGGCATGCGAAAAATCCATGTGGAAGTAACGACGTTTTCTGATGT
This sequence comes from Desulfovibrio simplex, assembly GCF_055387835.1. Lineage (NCBI taxonomy): Bacteria > Pseudomonadati > Thermodesulfobacteriota > Desulfovibrionia > Desulfovibrionales > Desulfovibrionaceae > Desulfovibrio > Desulfovibrio simplex. The sequence continues at coordinate 2,070,322 of NZ_AP042377.1, read as the reverse complement.
GCGCCTGACGGCCTCCTGCACCCATGAGCAGGCAGGTCTGCTGGAAGTGCACGAAAACCAGGTGCTCAGCGCCCGTGTTGATCCTGAGCGCGTGGCGCTTTCCGCCGAGCGCATCCAGACAAGCCTGGGCAACTGCGCGCGCTGCGTAGTGGAAAGCCTGCACGCCGACGCTGTGGAAACCTTCGTGTGCCTGAGCCTGCCGGATGGCACGACTCTGCGCGCCACGGTGGAAACACCGGCGGTCACAAAACTGCATCTTGCCGAAGGCAGAAAAATCTTCGCGTATTTTCCCACAAGCGCCGTGACCCTGCTGGCGGACTAGATGTAATTTCTGGATGTAATTTTATGGTGGAATATTCTGTGGGGGAGGGACCCTTTTGCAAAAGGGTCCCTCCCCCACGCCCCCACCCCCTAAAACTCTTATTGTACTTTAGTAGACTATAGAGTGTGTTGTGATTTTTTGGGGGGCCAAAGACAGAGTCTTCCAGTCATCACGTCAGATCAACGGGTATCTGTTCCAGCGGCTCATTATCATAAGGTTTTGCCCGATCCTCTCGAAACATCCCCGCAGCCTTTTCTCGCAAATTTCTGAAAACATCCGGCCATGCTGACCGCTGCCGACATGCCTGTGGCTGTAAAGCCGGGGCCTTACGTCCGGCCGCATCTTTCATATCACGTTTTTTGATGATACCGTGATGATTATAATGTAATGGCATGACGCTGCCTTCGGGCAACAAAATATCTTTAACAGGAGTTTTTCATGTTCCGTATTTCTGAAATGTTCCGTGCGTCACGTTTCGCTCTGGCCGCCTGCCTGCTGGGCTCGCTGGCCCTGGCCCCCGCCGCTCAGGCTGCGGATACGCTCATGATGGCCACCACCACCAGCACCCAGGACTCCGGCCTGCTGGAATATCTTGAGCCCATTTTCAAAAAAGAAACGGGCATCGAACTCAAATGGGTGGCCGTTGGCACGGGCAAGGCGCTTGAGATCGCCAAAAACTGCGACGCTGACGTGCTGCTGGTGCATGCCCCGGCGAGCGAGCTGGAATTTGTCAAAGCCGGGCACGGCATTGACCGTCGTCAGGTCATGTACAATGACTTTGTCATTGTGGGACCCGCCTCTGACCCGGCCAAGGTAAAGGGAAAAAGCACTGTTGAGGCGCTTGGCGGCATTTTTGCCGCCAAGGCGGGCTTTGTGAGCCGTGGCGACCAGTCCGGCACCCACAAGGCCGAAGAAAAGCTCTGGAAGCAGGCCCAGATCATGCCCGACAAGGATTCCAAATATTTTTCCGCTGGTCAGGGCATGATCGCCACGCTGAACATGGCCGCCGAAAAGCAGGCCTATGCGCTGACCGACCGTGGAACCTGGATCACCTTTGCCGACAAGATGGGCGACAAGAACCCTCTGGTCATCATTGTTGAGGGGGACAAGGCGCTTTTCAACCAGTACAGCGTCATTTCGGTCAATCCCGCCCAGTGCCCCAAGGTCAAAAAGGACCTGGCGCAGAAGTTTGAAGACTGGTGGGTGGCCCCTGCCACACAGCAAAAGATTGCGGACTACAAGCTCAAGGGCAAACAGCTCTTCTTCCCCAACGCCGGCAAATAGCTGACGTCGTTCGCGGCGCGGGCGCGGGGGAGCTTCCACCGCGCTTGCGCCGCGAGTCTGCCCCCCTCATTTCAGGAATTTTCGGGCATTCGTATGGACTATCTGGTCAATGGTTTTTCCAGCGCGCTTTCTCTTCTTGCGCATATGGATGCGGCCACCCTGTCCGCCATCTACGCGACGCTGCTGTCCACATGCTATGCCATGGCGGCGGCCTTGCTTCTGGGTCTGCCCACGGGGTTTGTCCTCGGCTACTGCTCCTTTCCCGGCAAGCGCGCCCTGCGTCTTGTTTCAGACACGCTCCTGGCTTTTCCCACCGTGCTCATCGGCCTGCTGGTCTATGCCTTCATAACGGCGCGCGGCCCACTGGGGCAGTACGGGCTCTTGTTCACGCTGCCGGGCATGGCCGTGGGGCAGGCGGTGCTCGCCTTGCCCATTGTGGTGTCCTGGACGGCGCAGGCGGTGGAAAGCCTTGACCCGCGCTGCCGCGAAACCCTGCTGACGCTGGGGGCCAATGCCCGTCAGGTCACGGCGCTTTCGCTGTGGGAGTGCCGGTATTCCATCGGCATGGTCTGCATAACCGCTTTCGGGCGGGTCATCACCGAGGTGGGCGTCGCCATGATGCTTGGGGGCAACATCCGCTATGCCACCCGCACAATGACCACAGCCATAGCGCTTGAGACCAGCAAGGGCGATTTTGCCCAGGGCATAGCGCTCGGCCTCATTTTGCTGCTCATGGCCTTTGTCATCAATCTTGTGCTGGCCTTTTTCCGCCACAGGGAACGGGCATGAGCGAACTGCTGTATGAAGGACGCGACCTTGTGCAGGTTTACGGAGGCCGCAAGGTTCTGGACATGCCCCTGCTTGAGGTGCGCGAGGGTGAAGCCGTGGCCCTGACCGGGCCCAACGGCTGCGGAAAATCCACCCTGCTGCGGCTGCTGGCTTTTCTTGAGCGCCCGGTCTCGGGCGAACTGCGCTATGCCGGGGCGGGCAATGGCAGGCGTGAGGCAACCCTGCTGCTGCAGGACCCCTATTTGCTGCGCATGAGCGTTTTCAGCAATGTGGTGCTGGGCCTGCGGCTGCGGCATGACGCGGCATCACAGAAGTTTGTGTATGAGCAGTGCATGCGCGCGGCAGGTTTTGACAATCCCTGGGATTTCGCGGATCGCGGCCCCGGTGAACTTTCGGGCGGGGAGCGTCAGCGGATCGCCCTGGCTTCGCGGCTGGCGTTGCGGCCCAAAGTGCTTTTGCTTGACGAACCCACTGCCAATGTGGACGCATCCAGCGCCCGAGCCATGGTCCGCGCCATTGAGAACTGCCGCAGCCAAGGCGCGACCGTGGTTTGCGCCACGCACGATCCGGCCCTGATCCGCACGCTGGGAGCACGCGAGATACCGTTGGGCAGACACTGGAACGAAGTGGCCTGATTTTTGCGCCAGGAGTGTTCTGATCATTCGCATCTTGAAAAGTCTGACGGCTCGTGGCCTGAGGCCCGCCTGTGGGCGGCAGCGCGGCTTGAGCATGAGGGCGGCAATCTACGGCTGCTTCCCGCCCTGAAATTTTTTGGGCGTCACGCCGAATTTTTTTCTGAATTCCTCACTGAAGTGGCTCAGGCTCTGATAGCCGATATGCACGCCCGCCTCCGTAACGCTCATTATGCCCGAAGCCAGCAGATCCCGCGCCATTTCCAGCCGGTAGTTCCTGAAGTATTCAAACACCGGCATGCCGAACACCTGCTTGAAACCGTACTTGAGCTTTTTTTCGTTTATTCCGGCCATTCTGGCCAGCTGCGCCATGGAGGGGGGATTTTCCATATCCTGTAGCAGAATCTCCCTGGCGTCCCTGACGCGGCTTACGTCCGATGCCGCGAGTCTGGGCACAGGCCGGGAGGCATCAAGGTCAAGATACTCTGAAAGCTGCATGCCCATGAGTTCAAGGGCGCGCGCCTCCAGATGCATTTTGCGCAGCGGCCCGGCATAGGCGGCTCCCAGTATGTCAGCCACGATGCGCATTTTTTGCGGGCATTGCCTGCCTGTCCACTGAAAGGCAGCATTTTTTCCGGATATGGCGTCCGCCAGCCCCGTGGGCAGTTTTGCCCGTTCCAGTTCAAGATATCCCTCAAGAAATTCCGGTGTCACAAGGATGCTCAGCCGCTGCATGCCGCCCCTGCAGTCCAGAATGCCGCTGGTTTCCGGCAGGTAGGTGATGCGGTTGCTGCCGCCAGTATGCACGCAACGGGTATGCCTGAGCGCACCGTCCACGTATTTGCAGCAGTTCAATCCCGCAAGCATGAAGCCGAAAATCACTGGAGAGTGGGCGATGGCAAACTCCGTGCGGCAACAGGCCGACGCGGGCACCTGGGCGAATTGCAACGCCAGCCCCGGCTTGAGCGGCAGGGCAGCGGCGCCTGCCATCCGGTACACGTTTGAAGCGGCAAAAGCCGCCGCATCCTGCTTATGGTTCATGGCGCATGGTTAAACCCCTTCCCCTCGGGGGGCAGTTTTTGACCCTTGAAGGGTTAGCCCGACTGATGTGTGTAGTGTATTGAAAAGTACATTCAATTTCAACATCGGGCAGGACGATAAATCATGCGCTACTTTACCCTGTATTTTTCGGCCGTTGTGTTGTGCCTGGGCGTATCGGCGGTATCGGCGGCGTCAGCGCTCCCGGCAGAAACCACGCCAAAAAGCCCTGATTACACGCTGGACGCCATCACTGTTACCGCCACGAAACGGGAGCAGAAGGTCAAGGACATTGCCACAAGCATTTCCACCGCCACAGACATTGACCTTGAAAACACCACTTCCCAGACGCTGAAAGATGCGACTAGGCTTTTCCCCAATGTGCATATGAAGAGCACCACTTCGGGCAATGAAATCGTCATCCGTGGGTTTTCCACCTGGGATACGGCTCTGCAATCTCCGGCCGGGTTGTACGTGGACGAGATACCCTATCCGCTTTCCTACATGCAGAACCTGTATCTTATGGATATGGAGCGCGCCGAGGTGCTGCGCGGCCCCCAGGGAACCCTGTTCGGGCAGAACAGCGAATCCGGCGTGGTCAATCTGGTGCGCCGCGTGCCCGACGACACCAAAAGGGCGCATATTTTTACCGAAGGGGGCACATACAACACTTACCGTCTGGGGGCGTCAGCATCCGCGCCTGTTCTTGAGGACAAGGTCTATTTTTCCGGCAGTTTTTTGCGCCATCAGAGCGATGGCTATGTGGAAAACCTGTACAAGGACAGCACCCGCGCCGCGCGCAATGATGCCACTTCCGGGCGCGGCATGTTGCGCTTTACGCCAACGGAGAGGGTGGACCTGCGCCTTTCGCTGGACGCCTCGCGCCAGGATGTGGGCGTGGGTGCCATGCGCATGGATACGGGCCCCTACCGGTCCGACAGATGGGAAGTGCGCTCCAACGCCGCCGACTCGTCTTCCGCAACCTTTACCTTGCCCGCGCTGGTGGCCAGCTATACGGGCGACGCGGCCAAGCTTACGTCCATAACAAGCTATATGGCCTACAATTACGACATGAAGAGCGACATCGACCGGACCCCGCTGCCCACAGGTATTTCAGACATGCAGATCGACCAGCGCAACTTTACGCAGGAACTGCGGCTGGCTTCGGTTCGCACGTCGCGACTGTCCTGGGTGACGGGGGTGTTCGTGGGGGCTTCGCGCACAAAAACCGATATGGATCGCCTGATGCAGCGGGCCGTGGCAACCTCGTACCTGCATACGGATTATACCAGCGACACCCAGGCGCTCTTCGGCCAGGGCACGTGGTCCATCATGGACGCCTTGCGGCTGACCGTGGGCCTGCGCGCGGAAAATACCCGCCTCAACGGTGAGCAGACGTACCGCAACTCGGCCGTGCGGCGCAGCTACGCAAAGGACGTGACCTTTACGGAACTGCTGCCCATGGCGTCACTTTCTTGGGACGCCACAGCCAACATAACGCCGTACATTTCCTGGTCGCAGGGCTATCTGCCCGGTGGATTCAACATTTTTTCCGCCAGCAACCGGGGCAATTTCTATTATGAGCCGGAATACAGCACCAACTATGAGGCGGGGTTCAAGACGCACTGGCTCAATGACAAGCTGCTGGCCAACGTGTCCGCCTTTTATTCCACCATTCGCGACAAACAGGTGCGTGAAGAAGACCCCACGGGCGGCGTGGGCACCTGGAAGTTCACCAACTCCGCACAGGCACATTCGTCGGGTTTTGAGGCCGAGGTAAAGGCCTATCCGCTTGCCGGGCTGGAATTGCGCGGCGGCGTCGGGTACGCCCGCTCGGTCATTGACGACTGGACCACCACCGTCAACGGCGTAAAAAAGGACTTCAGCGGCAAACGCCTGCCCTGGGCCCCGGACCTGACCTACAATATCGGCGTTGGCTACACGCATGAAACCGGCCTGTTCGCGCAGGTGGACGTGTTTGGAGCGGGCAAGCAGTATTTCGACGCCGAGAACAACCTCAGCGATCCCGGCTATCGGACCGTCAACGCGCAGGTGGGCTATTACGGCGATAATTGGGACGTTTCGCTGTGGGGCAAGAACATCCTGGATGCCCGCTACGCCACCAAAAAGCTGATCAGCAGCGGCCAGACCATTGTGGAAGACGGCGCGCCCATGACCTTTGGCGTTACTGTGGGATGGAGATTCTAGGCATGACCGCACATCATAACAATCCTGCGGAAGAACTGCCTTTCGCCTCTTTGACCGACTGGCTGGTGGCCCCGGTGCGCACGGCGTTGCTCAGCCTGGCCCTGGAACTGGAACTGCCGGACATTCTGGCGGAAGCGCACAGTTTGTCCGACATTGCGACGTGCCTGAAAAAAAACTGCGGCCGTGTGGCAGATGCATCCCGCCTGGCAAGCCTTATGGACGGCATGGTCGCAGCCGGCCTGGCCTGCAAGCAAGACGACGCGTACAGCAACAGCGCCTTGGCAGGGGAGTATCTGCGCAAGGAGTCGCCCGTCTATCTGGGGGGACTTGTGACGTCGCTGTCGGGCATGCAGTATCGTAATCTGCCTTGCCTGCGCGAAAGGCTTTTTGACGAAGAGCCCCACCCTGCGGTGAACCCCGAAATCAGACTGAGCGACGAGCAGCACTGGAGGCGCTCACTGGCAGGCCTTGCGTCCTATCAGAAAGCGGGCGCTGCGGACTTGCTGGCCCGGCTGATTGCGGGGCTTCCCGGTGCGGAGGGTTTTTCGTCCATGCTGGATCTGGGGTGCGGGCCGGGAATCACGGCCTTGCGCGCGGCCACACTCTTGCCGGAACTGCACGTCACGCTCTGCGATTTTTCGCCGGTGCTGGACATGGCCAGGGCAGAAGCCGCAGCCTGCGGCATGTCCGACCGTGTTGAGTTGCATCCCGGCGATTTCAACATTGTGGCGCTGGGCCATGACCACGATCTCATCTGGGCCTGCCAGAGCCTGTACTATGCCAAGGATCTGCCTGCGTTCCTGAAAAGGGTGCAGGCCGCGCTGCGCCCTGGCGGGCTGTTTGTCAGCGTGCATGAGGGCGTGCGCGAAGGCGTGGCCCCGGAGGTTCTCGTTCTTTCGCGTCTTTCACTGGCCATGGAGGGTCAGGATGTGTCCCTGAGGCACGGGCAGATGGCCGCCGCCGCCACCGGGGCCGGGCTGGAGCGCGTTATGGGGCGGAGCGTTCCCATGCTATTTGGCGATGCGGAACTGGAAGTGTTCAGAAAACCGCTCAGGGCCGTTACGGGGAGTGAGTCATGAAGGCGTGGGCCATGCTGGCGGCGTGCGCACTTGTTGTGACAGGGTGGACCGCTTCGGCGCTTCCAGACATGGCAAATCCGGCAGTACGAGCAGGACAGGTGAATGGGGCGGAACCCGCAGTTGCTCGCTCAAGCGCGAATTTGCGGCTGGCTGCGCCGCTGGTGCCGCAGGCGGTTCCCCTGCTGATCGCCGGGGAGAGTGAGTTATTCCAGAAGGCCGGGGTTGGGGCGTCTTTCAGTCTTTGGCGTTCGCCTGAGCAATTGCGCGCCCTTGTGGCCAACGGTCAGGTCGATGCCGTGGTGGCGGCTTTGCCAACCGCGGCGGTTCTGGCGCGGCGCGGCGTACCCATCGTGGTGCTGGCCGTCTACGCCGCTCCTCTGTGGCTGGTGGGGCTGCCTGACCTTGTACGAGAGGGCGAGCAGCCTCTTGATACGCTCCGGCGGCTGATGGACAAAGAAATTCTGTTGTCGTTCGGCCCCGGCAACATGCCGGAACTGGCCCTGCGGGTACTGGTTGCACAGGGTAGTCTTGACTGCCCCCTGCGCCACTGCGGCAGCGCGCTTGAAGCGGTCAATCTGCTGCGCCTCGGCCAGGCGGGCACGGCTCTTTTGCCGGAGCCTTCCGCCTCTCTGGCCACTGCCGGAGGAGGTATTGTCCGGCTGCTGGATCTGCGCGAGGCGTGGTCGGCAGCCTTTCCCGATTATGCGGACATGCCCACGGCCTGCCTTATGGCCGTGGGGGCGACGGCGCGTGATCCGGCCCTGCGCGTGCTGCTGCGTCAGGGCTTTGTGGCGGGCATGCGCGAAATGGAGAACAATCCGCAGGCCAGCCTCATGACAGCGAAGCGGCATAGCCCGGAATTGGGCGTTGTGCTGGAATGCGCCGCAACCGTAGAACAACCTTTTATGTCCTCTTCAGTTCTTGTGGGTGAACGCGGCAAAAAGGCTGCGCTTTTCATGCTGCAACGCCTGCTGGAACTGAGTCCGGCTTCTGTGGGCGGCAGCCTGCCGGCAAACGATTTTTGGGATATGGGTCGTGAAGAATAATCCGAGGATAATGAAACTGCGGCGCAGTCTGCTGTGGCGTCTGCTTGGATGTGTGCTTTTTCTGGGCGCATGGCAATGGGTCGCTGCTTGCGGCGGCGGGCTGGCGCTGGCTTCGCCTCTGGAAACCTGGTTTGCGCTGGTTGATCTGGCTGCACAGCCCTGGTTCTGGACGCAAGGCATGCTGCCCACCCTTGGGCGGGTGCTGGCCGGATTCGGGATGGGGCTTTTGGCCGGGGGACTGCTGGGGTGGATTGCCGGAATCTATCCGGAGGCGGCCCTGCTGCTGTTACCTTTTCGCTGGGTGCTTTCAAGCGTGCCGGGCGTTGTGCTGGTTATCCTGGCCATGCTCTGGTGCGGGGTGGGGTCAGGTATGATCATTCTGCTTGTGACACTCACGAGCGCCCCCACCATCTATATGGCGCTTCAGGAGGGGCTGGGCGCGGTTGATCCGGCGCTGTGCGAAATGGTGCGGGCCTACAGGGTTCCTTTACGCAAAAGGTTTACGGAACTCTATCTGCCGGCAGTGGCCGCGCCGCTGGTGTCAGCCTGCGTGGTGGCTCTGGGCGGCGGCATGCGCGTGGCAATTCTGGGGGAAACTCTCGGGGCCTCGCAGGGCCTCGGCTATACGCTGGCTCTGGCGCGGGCTGACCTTAACACGCCAGGACTGTATGCCGTGGCACTGGTCAGCATGCTGCTGGTCAGCGTCATTGAAGCTACGTTTCTGCGCTGCCTGCGCAAGAAACTGTGCGGGGGAGTGAGACCATGACCCCACTGACCCCACTGGCCCCTCTGGTAAGGCTTTGTGACGTTGGGCATCGTTTCGGCGAGCGTGTGGTGCTGCGCAACGTCAATTTTACGCTTGAGGCGGGCGGGTGCGTGGTGCTTACCGGGCCCAGCGGCGCGGGAAAATCCACGCTGACGCGCATTATGACTGGCCTGTTGCGCCCGCAGGAAGGGCTTGCGCACATCAATGTCCGGCGTGTGGGCTTTGTTTTTCAGGAGCCGCGTCTTCTGCCCTGGCGCACGGCCCTGCAAAACGTTCTTCTGCCCTGTGACGAGCAACAGCCGGAGGCAAGGCGCTACGCTCTTGAAATGCTGGAAGCCGTGGGCCTCTCCGGGGCGGCGTCCCTGCTGCCGGGCGAGTTGTCCGGCGGCATGCGGCAGCGGGTTTCTCTGGCTCGGGCCCTGGCGGTGCGCCCGGACCTTCTCATTCTGGACGAGCCGTTTACGGGATTGGACGGCCCCTTGCGCGAAGAAATGAAGGCGCTGATTGAAAGCCTGGTGGGCGCAGGCCAGACCGGGGCCGGCATGGCTGTGGTTCAGGTTGCGCACCATCATCAGGACATCCTGAGCCATGCCGGTGCGCAATTCCGGCTTGAGCGCGGCATGCTGACAGCAATGCCATCCATGCTGCTATAATCCGTCCGTGGCTGGTCGCTCTACGCGCAGGGGACGGGCGGCAAACCGGGCGCGCTGTCGCTGATGACCTCTTTGCGGAACCTTCGCTTCAGATCACAACGCACTTTGTATCCTGCTAGAGCAGATTAACCTTGAAATGCTTCGCATTTCAAATTTTTCATTCAGCCGAAAAATGCGATTTTCGGTAGCCGTTAGCGGGTCTTTACCGCTTACGGATAATCAATGCTGTCTTTGCGGCAGCCGTTGCCCGCAGGGCTTGCCTGAACCGTTGACGGAACCGTCTTACGGGGCAGGACAGCATCGCTACGGATGGCGACAGCGATTGTAAGGGACAAGCCGTGTCGTTACGCATGCTGTCTTCAAGCGTAGTTTCCTGCGTCACAACGCTTGAAGCATCCGTAGCTTCCTTCGTCGCAACGGCTAAAGCTCGGCTGAATCCACGCCACGTTGTGGCGCGCTGCACTTTCGTGCAGCGTTAGAGCATTTACACTTTTTCAAAGTGTAAATGCTCTAAAATACCATAAGCGTTTTAGGGGGTGGGGGCGTGGGGGAGGAGACCCTTTTGCAAAAGGGTCCCTCCCCCACAAAGCGTTTCAAAGTAAAATACTCCAATACCCCGCCCACGGCGCGCATTTGCCGTATTGTCCTTCTTTTGTCCGCTTTCGTGCCGCTTTGGTCATGAAAGCGTGTCGTTTTTTTGGGGGAGTTGCCGTTTTTTCTGATCCTGCCGTAGAAAGCGGTATAGATATATTGCGTAAAAATATACTGCGTAAACATATACTGCGCGGCAGCGCTGTAAGGAGGCCCCATGTTTCGTTTTCTGCGCGTTAATATGGCGACAAAAACCTGTGTGTTTGAAGAAATCCCTCAGGAATACGCTGGCCTTGGCGGTCGCGCCCTGACTTCGGCCATTGTGGCGCGCGAAGTTCCGCCCACCTGCACGCCCATCGGCCCCCACAACAAGCTGGTTTTCGCGCCTGGCCTGCTGGGCGCCACCAACAGCCCCAACGCCAACCGCATTTCCGTGGGCTGTAAAAGCCCGCTTACCGAAGGCATCAAGGAATCCAACGCGGGCGGCCAGCCCGGCGGGCATCTGGCCCGTTTGGGCATCCTGGCCGTGATTGTTGAAGACATGGCCGAAGAAGGCCAGTGGTGGCAGCTTGAAGTGGGCAAGGACCACGCAAAACTTGCGCCTTCTGAAACGGCCGGGCTGAACAATTTTGATACCGTGGCCAAGCTTGTTGAAAAGTACGGCAGTGACTGCAGCTATGTCACCATCGGCCGTGCGGGCGAGTTCAAGCTTACCGCCGCATCCATTGCCTTTACCGACCGCGAGTTGCGCCCCATGCGCCATGCCGGGCGCGGCGGCGTGGGCGCCGTTATGGGCTCTAAAGGACTCAAGGCCATTATCGTGAATCCCGAGGGTGGCAAGAATCAGCCCCTTGTGAACGAAGCGGCCTTCCGCGACGCGTCCAAGCGCTTTGCCAAGGCCCTGGCCGAGCATCCCATCACGAGCAAGGGCCTTGCGGAGTACGGCACCGCCGTGCTTGTGAACATTCTGCATGAAGCGGGCGGCCTGCCCACGGCCAACTTTACCGTGGGCCGGTTTGACAAGCACGAGGCCGTGTCCGGCGAACTGCTGAACCAGGTTACCAAGGAGCGCGGCGGCACGGTGGCGCACGGCTGCATGAGCGGCTGCATGATCCGTTGCAGCGGCATTCTGCCCGACAAGAAAGGCAAGTTCCAGAGCAAGTGGCCCGAATATGAAACCCTGTGGGCTTTTGGTCCCCATTCGGGCATCGGCGATCTGGACGCCATCTCGCAGTATGACTATCTGTGCGACGACATCGGCGTGGATACCATTGACGTGGGTGTCGCCATGGGCGTTGCCATGGCCGGTGGGGCCATTCCTTACGGCGACGCCAAGGCTGTGCTGGACGCCATGCACGCCATCAGCGAGGGCACGCCCCTTGGGCGCATCATAGGTTGCGGCACGGCCACCACTGGCCGGGTTTTCGGCGTGCGCCGGGTGCCCACGGTCAAGGGGCAGAGCCTGCCCGCCTATGACCCGCGCGCCGTCAAGGGCCAGGGCGTTACCTACGCCACGTCGCCCATGGGCGCGGACCATACGGCCGGATATGCCGTTACCGCCAACATCCTGAGCAGCGGCGGCACTGTTGATCCCTTGAAAAAGGAAGGCCAGATCGAGCTTTCGCGCAATCTTCAGGTGGCTACCGCCTCGGTGGATTCCGTGGGGCTGTGCCTGTTTACGGCTTTTGCCATTCTTGACGTGCCGGACGCTTTGCCCGCCATTGTGGACATGCTCAACGCCAAATTCGGCTGGCAGCTTACGGGCGATGACGTGGTGACTCTGGGCCAGCGCATCCTGTCCACGGAAATCGACTTCAACCGCCGCGCGGGCATCACCCAGGCCGCGGACGTGCTGCCCGATTTCTTCATGGATGAAAAACTTCCCCCGCACAACACCACCTTTGACATCACCCACGACGAACTCAAGACCGTGTTCAACTGGATAGAGGAAAAGGACTAGACCGCATTACGAAACATGGCCGCCCCGGTCGGGCAAGACCGGGGCGGCGAAAATTTTTGTCTTGCTGTTTGCGGCAGACAGGTCTGTACCTGCGCAAGGGCTGACATGGGCTTTGCGTATAGCTTGACGGCGGCCCGACGGCATGGGCATATATGATCTGGCCGCCTTAGCGACCAAGGAGTTTGTCATGCACCTGACCGTGAAGCTGAGCACCACGCTGCGCGACCACGTGCCCGGCTATAATCCGGAAGCGGGCCTGCACCTTGCCATGCCGGAGGGCAGCAGCGCGGAACAGTTGGCCCGACACCTGAATCTGCCGCTGCAAGACATCAAAATTGTTATGGTCAACGGACGCCAGCGTAAGGTGGACGATCTCCTGCGCGACGGAGATCGCATTGCCTTCTTCCCGGCTGTCGGTGGAGGCTAGCGTCCGTTGGCCATGACAAAACCAGAAGCGCGCGCCTTTTTTACCCCCTACCTGCGCGCCGAATATCCCGCACCTTCTGACAGCGCCACGGCCTCCTGCGGTCAGGGCGCTTCTGAAAGCACGCTTTTTGTGAGCCTCGCGGGCCTGCGGGCCTGGGCGAAAATGCATGGCCTGCCCGAGCGTGAGGCCATGGCGCGCCTGCTGCCCTTCAACATATGGCCCGAACGGTTTCGCCGTAACTTCGGCCTGTTCTCCGCACAGGACATGGCCCGTCTGTTGCGCAGCCGTATTCTTGTTCTTGGCTGCGGCGGGCTTGGGGGGCACGCGGCGGAATTGCTGGCGCGGATGGGCGCGGGTTTTTTGCGCCTTGTGGACAATGATGTTTTTGACGAGAGCAATCTCAACCGCCAGCGCTTCTGCACCGAAAGCGCCCTGGGCCATCCCAAGGCCCTTGTGCTGCGGCAGGCCCTTGCCGACGTGGCTTCGCACCTTGACGTCGAGGTAGCGCAGCTTGAAGCGGACGAGAACAATCTGCCTGATCTTGTGCGGGGTGTGGACGTGGCCCTGGACTGCCTCGACAATATTGCGGACAAGTCAGCGCTGGAAAAGGCCAGTCTTGCGGCGGGGGTGCCCTTTGTGCACGGCTCCGTCCTGAGGGACGAGGGTTTTGCCTATGTGAACGGGGGGCCCATGCCCCGTCTGACGGAGCTGTATCCGCAGGGGCAAAGTTCTGAAGAACTGGCGCAAACCCGCCGCGAAGGCGTGGGAACGCTGGCTCCGGCGGCCGTGGCCTGTCTTATGGTCAGGCTGTGCCTGCGCGTTGTGCTTGCCCCGTCTTCTGAGGCAGGGGTTGAGGCCGACGGAAAGCCGGCAACCGGGCATCCGCCAGGCGCGCCCCTGTCAGCCGGGCATGGCCCAGGGGTGCTGTCGCCGCTCTATCATCTGGACATGTCCGTTCCGGAACTGGAACGCTTTTTCTGGGAGTAAACCGCCAGTGGGGCAGGCGCTATCCTGCCGGGCCTATCTGCCCGCATATTCCCAGATGATTTGCCCCGTCTTTTCCGTGCCGTAGCCCCCGAGGGCCGTTACCGCCTGCTTGAAGTCAGCGCTACGTATGACGTCCAGCAGGGCCTGCATGGCCGGCGTTTTATAAAAGCGCCGGGGGATGACGAGGTCGTATTCTTCCACGCCCACGGGCACAAAGGGCAGGCCCAGCGCGTTGGCGGCGGAGCGCACGGCAAGGCCCGCGTCCGCGCGGCCTGAAAGCACGGCCGCGGCCACATTCATGTGGGTGTACTCCTCATCCCGGTAGCCGGTGATGCGCGTGGGCGCAATGGCAAGACAGGCGAGCCTGTAGTCCAGCAGCACGCGGGTTCCGCTGCCGCGCTGCCGGTTCACGAAGCGCAGCCCTTCCCGCGCCAGATCCTCGATGCCGCTGATGCCAAGGGGATTGCCCGGGGCTGTCAAAATGCCCTGTTCCCTGTCCACAAGGCGCAGCAGAACAACGGGCTCCTCAAGATTTTCTTCAATGGCCTTGCGGTTGTATACGCCACTGGCGGCATCCAGCAGATGGCTGCCCGCCAGATGGCACTGGCCGCGCCCGAGGGCCATGAGCCCGCCAAGAGAGCCCACATGGGCCGAGGTGAGGCGAAAGCGGGGGTGAGTTTTGCGCAGCAGGCTGTCCAGCAGGTCCAGCGTGTTGTCGTGACTGCCGATGGCCAGCAGGGCGTTGTCGAGCGCGGCCTGCGGACGCAGCAAGTCCACTGTCACGGGTTCCCCGGCGTCGCAGCCCTCGCTGTCGCGGGGGATGCGGATGATGCCGTCGGCGCGGCTCAGGCTGGTGATGGTTCCCGCGCCGCGCGGCAGGGGCACGGCGACTATGGTTCCATCCACCCGGCCCAGCTTCACGCGCAGCCGTTCCTCCATACCGGGGCGCGAGGGCAGCGGGTTGCAGGGGATGGCCGTGGCCTTTTCGCGTTCCGTGGCGACACGCTTCTGCCACAGGGCCAGCAGGGGCAGCACAAATTCTTCCATGGCTATACCGGCCGAAACCGGATATCCGGGCACGCCGATAACGGGCTTGCCGCGCACCACGGCCAGAACCGCGGGCTTGCCGGGCATGACCGAAACGCCGTGCACCAGCACCTCGCCCAATGATTCCAGCACATGGGCCGTGTAGTCGTGACTGCCGGCCGAAGACCCGGCATTAAGGATGACAAGGTCGGCCCCCGCACCCGTTATTGCGTCCGCTCCCGTACCTGCCCCCGCGCCCGCACCTGCGTCCACTCCAGACCTTGCTCCAGACTCTATTCCTGGCCCCGTTCCCGCTTCCACCGTATTCAGCGCGCCAAGGGCGGCCGTGACGGCGGCGGCAATGGCCTCCGGCTCGTCGGGAACCACGGGCAGGGTGACGGGATCGCCCCCGGCCTCCGTAATCATTGCCGAAAAGATCAGCGAATTGAATTCCGGCAGCACCCGTCCGGCGCGCAGGTCTTCCTCTCTGGCCTGGTTCAGGGGCACAATTTCCGAACCGCTGGGAACAATGGCGACGCGCGGGCGCGCGAACACCGGCACTTCAAGCACGCCGCCCGCAGCCAGCGCGCCCAGATCGTACGGGCCAATGCACACGCCGGGCGGCAGGATGATTTCCGTGGCCACCATGTCCTCGCCCATCTTGCGCACATGCTGCCAGGGAAAGGTGGCTTTTTCTATGACGGCCCACTGAACATCTCCGACAGTTTCGGTATTGACGTTTTCCACCATGATGACAGCGTTGCAGCCGTCGGGCAGGGGATGGCCGGTGTTGATCCAGTGGGCGGCCTTGCCGATCGCAAGGCGCAGGGGATTGCGCGCGGAAGCGGCAAAGGTGTCCTCGGCATTGACGGCAATACCGTCCATGGCCGCTCCGTGAAATGCCGGGGAAGACCGCAGGGCCGCCACAGGGCGGCTGAGCACACGGTGAAGCGCCCGAGTCAGGGGAACGGTTTCTTCCGTCAGGTTGTGCGCGTGGGCGTTCAGCTTTGAAAACCAGAGATTTCTGGCTTCATCGGGCGGCAGCAGGGTCAGATAGGTATTGCGTTTCAAGGGTGTTCTCCGTGCTGGTGCGGGGTAAATGTGGCGGCTTTACTGAAACAGTTCCACCATGACCATATCTCCCGCATTGAGTCCTTCGCGGTTCTCCGGGCAGACCAGCAGGCCGTCAGCCGCCGTCATGCCGGTAATAATGCCGGAGGTTCCCGTGAGGGGGTCGGCCTCATACAGCGGGCACAGTGCGTCGCCGCTGTTGGGCGCTGTTTGCGCAAGCGGCGTCAGACGAACGCGCAGGTAGTCGCGGCGGCCCTGTGCCGAGGCTATGGAGCGCGTCAGGCGCGCCGGAACGCGGGGGGCAATTTCCGGCTCTGTCTGGCCCTGAAGATGGTGGAGCAGGGGCAGCAGAAAGACCCGCGCGCAGATGAGGGCGCTGGCGGTATGCCCCGGCAGCCCCATGAGGCAGACCGTGCGCCCGGCAGCGGCGGCGCGGCCCAGAATGAAGGGCTTGCCGGGGCTGAGGGCCACGCCGTGAGTGAGAATTTCTCCACCGGGCACGGCGGTGAACACTTCAACCGTGTGGTCGCGCATGCCCGCCGACGAACCGCCCGACACCACCACCACATCGTATTCGTCGGCAAGCCGTGTAAGGCACGCCTCAAGTTCACCGGCATCGTCGCGCACAAGCCCGGCCCGCACCGCCTGCGCCCCTGCCTCGCGGCACAGGGCGGCGATGCTGTGGGCGTTGACGTCGCGGACTTTTCCGGGCGGCGGCGTTTCTTCAATGGGCACGACTTCATCCCCGGTGGACACAATGGCCACGCGCGGGCTGCGCCGCACCGCCACCTTCGTCTGGCCAAAGGCCGCCAGAAGTCCGATGTCCTGCGGGCGCAGGCGGCGTCCGGCGGAGAGGAGCCGCGCTCCGGCGGCAGCGTCGTCGTCACGCAGAACGACATTGTCGCCTGGGGCCTGACTGCGGGTCAGTTCCACAAGGTTGCCACCGGCAGTGCGGGAATACTCCACCATAACCGCGCAGTCCGCGCCCTGCGGCAGCATGCCGCCCGTAAGTATGCGCGCCGTCTGCCCCTCGTGAAGAATGACGGAGGGAGCCGCCCCCATGGGGCAGTCGCCCACGCATTCCACAAGGGCCGGGTTGCCCTCCTGCGCGCCAAAAATATCGCGGGCCCGCACGGCGTAGCCGTCCACAGTGGCGCGGTCGAATCCGGGCAGGTCTGCGGGGGCCGTAAAATCATCCGCAAGGCGGCGGCCAGAGGCCGCGTCCAGCGGGACGCGTTCGGCGCGCAGCACGGGAAAGGTACGGATATGGCCAATAACCGTTTCCACGGGCTGCAAGGTCAAAAAGGATTTCACGCCGGGCCTCCGGGTGGCATTTTAGAGCATTTTCACCGTGAAATGCGGGTGGACGCGTGGGCAGCGCCCGCCAAAAAACCGCAAACGCACCCCGTTTGCGCGGGGACGCGCCGTAACCGGCGGGTTTTGCCATTGGGAACGCATAGCCCAAGGCCAACCTGCTCCGACAAAATGGATAACCCTTTAAATTTAGCAGTAAACCTTGCTAAAGGGCAATACATGAATGCCGCTCGACAAAAGCCGCGCCAAGGGGAGCGCGGCATGGGGATCGCGGTATGGCACTAAACCGGAGGTGCGCCGCATGTGCCTTGCGTGGTGTGCTAGCCGAGTTGTTGCATGCGTTCAGAGGCAGGCCCGAGGCAATCTTTTTAGGATAGTGAGCACTGTAGGATGGCAAAGGAGACGTGAGAGAACAGGTGTGCGCCGTCGCCAGCCAGTTTCATTGTGAAAATGCTCTGGCCCTGTGCGGTCGGGCAGTGAACTGCGGTAAAAGTTTTGGGGGGTGGGGGCGTGGGGGAGGAGACCCTTTTACAAAAGGGTCCCTCCCCCACAAAGCATTCCCTCCCCACAAAGCATTCCAATATGACATTGCTACTAGCGGCCGAGCAGGTGCAGAAAAACGCCTGTGGCGAGCATGTCGGCGCAGCCGCCGGGGCTGAGCCTGCGTCGCACAAAGGCCGCGCCCATGCGGTCAAGGGTGCGGCGGCCGTCGGCGGTGTCCAGCCCCCCAGCGTCAAGGGCCGTGGCCGCGTAAGCTCGTGCCAGGGCAAAGCCTCTGCCGCCCCCGCGCCAGAGCAGGCTCGTATCCTCGACGCGGGCCAGCAGTTCCAGCAGGGTGTGGACCATGGCCCTGTTCATGTTCACGGCCGCGTCATGCCGCCGCAGGCTGTGGCAGGCAAGGGCCACGCCGGGAAAGCCCTGCTCCGCCTCGCCGCGCACGCCGCGCATGCCGTACATGACATAGATGACCTCGCCGGGGGTCAGGCTGCGGCCCAGGGGTTTTTCCAGCAGGGGGCGCATGGCCTTGGGCAGGGCATGCCGCGCCTTGTGAGGGCAGAAACCCGGAATGGCCAGTTGTGCCGCCTTGGGGCCGCAGGGCAGGGCGGCCATGTCCGCTCCGGTGATGCCTCGCACAAAGGAGGCCGCCGTGCGGCAGAGGGCCTGCACGTTTGCGGCGCTGCCCATTCTTCCTACGGCGGCGCAGAAGAGGCCCAGGGAGAAAATCAATCCCTTGTGGGTATTGACGCCACTGGTGGCCGCGAACATGTCGTGTTCGGCCTTGAGGCCCAGCGCCCGCAGGCGTGGAAAGACATCCCGCGTCTCCAGCGCTGTGGTGGCCGATCCCAGAGCGTGGGCCTGGGTGAAATAGCCTTGCAGGGCAAGAGCGCTGCGCACAAAGGTGATGTAGTTCATGTCCGTATGCGCGCCCTGGCTGTCACGACAGACCAGCCCCGGCTTTGGCCCGGCGGCGGCTTCAAGAATGGCGGCCCGTGTGGCCAGTTCGCCAACGCGGGCCGAGGAAACGGGTGATTTTTCATGCCGCGTGCGGGCACATGCGCACAGGCTTTTCAGGCTCGGCAGCGGGACAGGGGCTGGCATTGCCGTACCCGGCATGGCGGATGAAGAGAGCAGGCGGGGGACTTCAGGCATGCGGGGTTCCGTGTGGGCTTGCCAGTGTTGGATGTAAGGGCCGTTGTGCGGCGCACGAAGGATATTTTTCTGTTGTTTGCCTGATTCCGGTTCCGATTGCGGTTCGGCTCCGACGGGGACTCCGGCCCCGATTCTGAACCCGATTCCGGCCTTGATTCAGGTGCGCCGTCCCTGAACCCGAGCAGCAAAAAGGCAGAGCATCAGGATTGGGCGTCCGCGCTGCGGGCAAGGGTCAGCAGACCACGTACATGGGCCATGATTTCTTCCGGATCGTGCTTGCCCTGTCTGCGGCAGAGGCTTGCCGGGGCTTGGCACAAAAAGCAGCGCCGCGGGGGAAGGCCCAGGTCCGACCGGTTCACAGGCTGCCCTTGCGCGTTGAGCACGTCCGCATCAGCCAGCCTGCCCAAGGGGTGCTCTTCTTCCACGGCCACGCAAAGCGCCTTAAGCTGTGCCGGGTCAAGGTTCACGGCGGCTATCCAGCAGGGGCCGTCCACTCCGGCGCGTTCTGTTTCGGCCGCGAAACAGGCTGCGTGCCCGCAGTCACGCGCAATGGCGCGGCGAAGGGCCTGCCGCAGGCTGTCGAAGGTCTGCGCCGAACCAGCCGGATTTTTATCCGATCCGGGGATGTTGAGCGTGAGCGAAATCACGGCCTGCCCGCAGGTTGCGGCAAGCTCGCGGCGCGTGCTCCAGCGCGCTTCTCTTTCAGCAAGGATGGCGGCAAGGATGGCGGCAAGGATGTCGTTCAGGCTCATGAAAACTCCGATTCCGGCGCGGCGGTGTCAGGGCTTTCGCCGCGCCGGAGCAGGGGGCGTGTGTCCGTTATTTTGTGGCGTAGATGTGGTCCACAATGGTTCCGTCACGGTATTCCATCGTGCCCACGACCTTGTCGCCGCGCTCGTAGGCAAGAGGCTTGCCGGTCATGCGCACGGCCTGGTCGTGCAGGTCTTCAATGCCGCATACGGGCAGGCGCGCGTCACGCAGTCTGTCCGCCAGTTCCTTGCGGGCCGGATTCACGGCAATGCCGCGTTCCGTCACCAGCACGTCCACTGTGGAGCCTATGGTTGTCAGGGTGGTGCATTTTTCCACCACAATGGGCAGGCGGGCGCGCACCAGGGGGGCCACGATGATGGTCAGCTTGGCCCCGGCTGCGGCGTCGTTGTGGCCGCCGGACCCGCCGATGATATTGCCGTTGGAATCCGTGGTGACGTTGACGTTGAAATCAAGGTCGATTTCAGTGCCGCCCAGCAGGACGGCGTCGAGAAAGTCCACGCAATTGCTTTTTCTGTTGGGGTTCGCGTAGGTGTCGGCGGATATTTCAACGTGGCGCGGGTTCTGGGCAATGGATTTGACGCTGCTCAGGTCAAAGCACTGCACGTCAAACACGTTATCGAACAGGCCTTCTTCAAGCATTTCGACCATGTATTTGGTGATGCCGCCGAGCAGAAAACCGCCGTGCACCTTCATGGCGCGCATGTCTTCGCGCAGAAAGAGCGATGCCGCCAACGAAGCGCCGCCAGCGCCCGTCTGATAGCAGAAGCCGTCGTGCAGCAGGCCGGAGGCCTTGATGACGGCCTGGGCGTTGCGGGCAATGGCCAGGGCCACAGGATCGCGCGTGAGGCTGATGGAGCCGGAGACAATGCCCGCAGGATCGCCGATTTTGTCCACAACAACCACATGGTCCACCACGTCGTGCGGTATGCTCACGCGGCCAAGGCCGCCCTCAACCACATGGTCGGTCACGGCGATGACCTTTGCGGCATGTTGCGTGTCGGGGATGATATAGCCCAGCGAGCCGCAGGCGGACGGGCCTTCTGTGCCGGTGATGTTGCCCATGGCGCCCACGGCGGGCGCGGCGACCACGGCGATGTCTATCTTGAGCGAGCCTTCGCCTATGGCGCGGGGCCGCCCGCCGTGCGAGCGGAACATGACGGGCGTGGGCAAAATGCCGCCTGTGACGGCTTTGGCCAGGGGGCCGCTCATGTAGTCCGTATCAAGCCCTGTGATGACGCCGGTCTTGATATGCTCGATCAGGTGCTCGTGCACGGGAAAAAGCGAAGAGCAGGCCACGGTGATGCCCTTGACCCCAAGGGTGGCCACAGCGTCCATGGTCATGTTGACCACATGGTCGCCATTGCGCAGGTGGTGGTGAAAAGACAGGGTCATGCCGTCCTTGAGCCCGCATTCACGCAGCGCGGCGGCAATGGTGGATATATATTTGCGTTTCATTACAGCGCCCCCTTATGCATCAGCCAGAAGCAGGATGCGTTCCGCCCGTTTGATAATGGGCAGGTCAATCATCATTCCGTCCAGTGAAACGGCTCCCTTGCCTTCATCGCTGGCTTTGCGGGCCGCCGCCATGACGCGTCTGGCCCAGTTGACCTTATCCGGCGCGGGCATGAATGCCTGGTTGACCCTGTGCACGTGGTGGGGCGAAATGACGGCCTTGCCGTCAAAACCCAACTGCACGGCAAAGGCGGCGTCTTTTTCAAGTCCTTCAAGGTCAGACACAAAAGGAAAGGGCGTATCAATGGCCAGAACGCCCGCAGCCTTGCAGGCCGTAAGCAGACGCGAGCGGGCATAGGCGATCTCGGCCCCTTCGGCTGTGCGCTGCGCACCCATCGACGCGGTGAAATCCTCAGCGCCAAGAAGGATGCCGTGCAGGGCCTTGCTGGCCGAAGCTATGGCGTAGGCGTTCTCCAGCCCCAGGGGGCTTTCAATGATGGCAAGGGCCTTGACGGTTGCGGTGCTGCCGCATTTTTGCCGCGCGCTTTCTATGGCTTCGGCCACTTGCAGCACTTGCTCCGCGCTTTCAATCTTGGGCACCATGACAAAATCCGTTCCGGCGGCGACCACGGCTTGCATGTCAGCCTGCCAGTAGGGCGTGTCCAGACCGTTGATGCGTACCGTCACCCCCACGCCTTGCGGGCGCAGTTCTGTCAGGGCATGGCTCACCAGTGTGCGAGCGGCGTCTTTTTCCAACTGGGCCACGGCATCCTCAAGGTCAAAGATGACCACATCCGCTCCCAGACACTGCGCGCTGGCAAGCATGCCGGGGTTGTTGCCCGGCATGAAAAGAAAGGTTCTGTTGCGCATCACATTTTCTCCTTAAAGCGGGCAATGGCCGTTTCCATACGGGCCTTGATGGTGCATTCCAGCGCGCCCTTGTCCTGAACCGTGACTTCAACGCCCTTGAGGCCGGACTGCGCCATGCACTGTGCCACAACCGAACGGATGGCCTCGCCAAACTGGTTCATGACGATGCTGGAAAGGCTGATGGACGTATCTGTTCCGCCCACAGCGGTAATGGTGATGAAAATGTCGTTGGATTCCAGTGTGCCTGCCATGGCACTGCATTGGTTGTTCATTATGTCTCCTGCGGCGGCCAGGGGCGCCATTTGGGAACTGGACAAGATTAACCTTGAAATGCTTCACATCTCAATTTGTCATTCAGCCGAAAAATGCGATTTGCGGTAGCCGTTCGCGGGTCTTTGCCGCTTACGGATGGCGACAGCCATTAACCAATTGCTGTCTTCGCGGCAGCCGTTGCTTTATCCGTAGTTTCCTGCGTCACAACGCTTTAAGCCTGCGTCGCAACGGCTGAGGCTCGGCGGAATCACGCCACGCTGTAGCGCGCCGCACTCTCGTACAGCGTCAGAGCGTTTCCCCCTTTTAAAGGTAAAATGCCCTGAAAATATCAATGTCGTCCGACATGCTCCCTGAGCTTTTGCCGTATCCGCGCGCTGTCGGCGGAGCGCAAAAAGTCCAGGGTCACTGGAGGCAGCAAGTGCGCCATCTCCTGCCATGCCGCCCCTGAGACGTCGCCCCTGAAGAGCGCCCGCACTTTTGAAGCGCTTATGGCCTGGCCGTCGGTTTGCAGACGCGGAATTTCATGCAGTTCAATGGCGTGCCCTTCAAACACGGCCGCCATGGCGGCATTGTAGGCGGCGGTGACGGGATCAAGCGGTTCTGTGCCCACAAAGCGCAGGCCTATGCCCAGATCTTTGGCAATGCGCGTGGCGAATATGGTGCAGTCAAGCGCGGCGTGAACCGAGCCCACCTTGGCATCCGCCGTGAAATAGGCCGGAAAACTGGCGCGCGACACCATGTACGGCCCGGCGGGCAGCACAAGGATATTGTCCACATCGACGAGGCCCTTGCGTACAAGATTAAGCCGCACGGCAAAGGGAAAAACGGAAACGTCCTCTTCCACCACAAAGACCAGCAGCTTTTCACAGGCTGCGGCAGCGGCGCGGGCCAGATATTCATGCCCCCGTGTGAAGGGGTTGGCGTTCATGACAATGGCCCCCAGCCTCGCATGCGAAGAAAGGCCCGTGGCGGCGGGAGCATCAGCAACATCCTGTTTCCAGCCGTGACCGCGTATGGCGTCCCGTGTGGCAGCGAGCCAGTCGGCATAGTTGGGCCTCCCCTGTTCCAGCAGGGCCGCGTCTTGTGTCGCCGCCACAAGGTCAAAACCGGAAGCCCCGAATTTCTGCGCCTCCGAGGCCTTGGTGAAGATGAAGAAATGGCTTGCGCCTTCCTGCCTGCCATGCAGCACAAGGCGGCTCAGAATGGAGGTGGCAAGGCCCCCCTCACGGGCATGCGGAGCCACGCAGATGCCGCAGAGAACCGTGCCCGCAAGAAAGCCGCAGGCCGCCAGCTGGCCGTCCTCGTAAAAGCCGAGGCCGTAGGTGCGTCCTGCGGGCAGACTCAACCCCGACAATGCGAGCAGCGCTTGAGCCTGGGCGAGGTCATGGTCTGTAATGATTTCAAAATAGCCCTGCATATGCCTTCCTGTGTTCTTCCCGTCGCCCCGACCCCGGCCATATGGCAGTATGGCCGGGGCGGCGGAAAAGGGTGAGCGCCATGCAAGCGCGGCAGCTTCAGTTGGAGAATATCACCTTTAGCCCGCGTAGAACATACGCATGAGGATGACGGCCAGGACGACCACGGCCGCGCCGCCAATGCGCGTGGATATCTGGGCAAAGGGCATGAGTTCCATACGTCCGGCGGCGGAGAGAATGGCCACGTCGCCCGTGCCGCCGAGACCGCTGTGGCAGCCGGTAACCAGAGCCGCTTCCACGGGGTACATGTTAAGGAATTTGGCGCTGAAAAATCCAGTGCCCACCATGGCCAGCACCGTGCAGACCACGGTGATGACGTAGCTTGGCTGAATGACCGCCACAACGTCCTTCCACGGCGTGTAGCAGACGCCCACGCCCACAAGGAGCGCCCAGGTGAGGTTTTTGGAAACGAACAGGTAAAACTGGTACGCGGCCTTTTCCGCCACCTTGGGCATGATGTTGGTGGCCTTGGCAATGGCGGCCGAGAGAATCATGATGATGGGGGCGGGAATGGGGATGACAAGGTTGACCAGCATGCCGAACAGATAGAAGCAGCAAGCGGTCAGCAGGCCCATGCCCAGAATGGTCACGTCAATGGGTTCTTCTTCTTTCGTGAGGTTCAGGTTGTCGTCGCCCACACGCACAAGCTTGCCGTTGCCGGTCTGGTGGGGATTTTTCACCGCGTAGCGTTTGAGGATGCCTGCGCAGATAATGGCGGTGACGTTGCCAAGCATGGCGGCCGGAGCCACCATGGCGATGAACCTGCCGGGGTCGGTGCCCTGAATTTCGGCATAACCGGCAGACAGGGGCAGGATTCCTTCACCAACGCCGCCGGAAATGATGGGCACTACAATATAAAAGAATGTCTCAAACAGACCGTGGCCCAGCAGGGTACCCACGGCGGTGCCAACCATGCAACTGGCTATGGTGCCCAGAATCAGCGGCACAAACATGCGCAAAAAGCCCTGGATGAGCACCTGCCGTAGCATGCCGAGTATGCTGCCCGTCACAAGACAGGCTATATAGAAGTAAAGAAAGTTCGCTCCCCCGTTCTTGTTGGCGGTAAAATGCATGATGGCCTCCTTGGCGGGGCCGTCAAGCAGGCTGTAATACACAAGAACCGAAGGAATGAAGATGGAAAGGATGGCCGGCCCGCCGATGTCCTTGAGAACGGGAATGCGCAGCCCCATGTCGCCAAGGAGTATGCCCATGACCAGCATGACGGCGAAGCCGCCGATCATGTCCTTGGGCAGCTTGCCAAAATAGGAGGCCGCAAAGATGATGATGGCAAAACATATGTACAGGGGCAGGGGAACCGGCCCGATCTTGAAGCTGCAAAACCTGTCCAACAGGCCGCCGGACGTTGTTTCTGCGTGTTGCATGAGTAAACCCTCCTGACAGAATTTGTCTTTTGTTTACTCCTGCAACCCTCCAAAATCTTTTTATGTAACTTTATAATATGTTTCTGAAGTTTTGAAAGTTATGTAACTTATGTAAGCCCGGCCTTTTCTCGATAAAAATAGAGGTTGCTGCCCTTTAGCCACTGTGGGTTCCTGTCGCTGCGGGGCTCCTGTCAGGGCATGTTTGCCTTGAAACGTTCGTGCGGCTGTGGAGCGGGCCTCGTCGTGAAGGCGCAAGACGGCTTTGGCCTTTGCCCAAATATCTGTGGATGCTCCGGGCGCGCTGCCGGCGGAAAACATGCGTGCCCTGACCGGTGTGAGGCGAAGCCACGGGCAAGTCCCGCATACGGCCCATAAACTCGGACAGCTTGCGGTTTGCCTTCTGTGCCTTGCGCCGTAACCTTTCTGATGCCCTGGCGCGCTCACGGTGTAACATAGGGCCAAGGCCAAGCTACTCAATGAGGGCTTCCGTCATTACACGAATAGCTCTGCAGCCAAAATCTTCCCTTCCTCATTTTGCGTCCTGGGTTGGGTCACGCTCATAAAACCCGCTTCTTTGAAAATAGCAATAGCTCGTTCACACCAGCGCTGACCTACCATGAACAGCTTTCCAGAGAGGTGCGGGAATTTGCCAAGTCCACGGGCAAAATCTGCCCCAAGTGCGGCAAACCTATGCTGCATCGGGTGAAAAAGCCCGGCAGGGACGGTAAGGGCAGGTATGATTTTTGGGGCTGCGCCGGATGGCCGGAGTGTGATGGAAAATAGCCAGGAACGATAATTCCAGAAGACTTCCAAGAAGCCCCGCAAGGGATTTTCTTGCGCCCAGTATGTTTACAGTCGCAACAGTTGATAGATTAAACAATTGTGAATACATACCGGTTATGAATAGTCACGAGTATCATTTAGAAGAATCCATAGGTCTTATGACGATTACAGCTTATCGCCTTATGACCGCACTATTCCGGCGCAAGTTAAAAGAGGCTTGCATTGAACTGACGCCGGAGCAATGGGGAACCCTCATGCTACTTTGGGAAAAGCAGAGTGTTACCCAAGAAGAGCTTGCATCGGTCCTGTGTCTCGATAAGTCCAGTATGAGCCGTACTCTTTCAGTCATGGAAGGAAAGGGTCTAGACCAGATTAACTTTGAGAATGGACATTCTCAAAGTTTAAGACAGGCATGCTTCGGCGCTTAACAGCACAAATAAATTACGCTTACGCCTTCGCTGCGGGTGCCTGCTCACGCAGTCGCCAGAGCAATTTCAAAGTGAAAATGCTCTAATAAGCAGGGCGGTAAATTCTATCAATAACAGGAAGAAGACTATTCGCGCATCGGAAGCATCCCTTGTCTTGCGTAAAGGAGTTCTCACGGTGGATACTATTGCGTTGAACCGGTCGCTGAACAATATATGCAATGCAGATATAAATATATGTATACAGGTTCTTGGCACCATAAAAGATAACCTTAAGGCGCGACAGTTCTGATCGTACCCTTTATTTTTCGCACAGGAGATCTGCTATATACGTTTTTTTACCAATTAAATTGATATTATCAACTGTTGTGTTTGTAAATATTGTTCGAAAAATAAATGGCACATTGAAATTTTTATATACCCCCGCAACGAGGCCAGTATGAGCATGCTACCGGTTTTTACTGTATGCAGGTTGCCCGGCAAGGTATCCTTGCTTTTGATGCTAGGCATATTTCTGACCGCTTGCAGCGAACCCGCGATGCACCATCAGGCGTCCCCGGCGATACCCTATACCCGATTATTGGCAGCCGAACAGGTGATTGTGACCAGAGAACTGCCGGGAAGAGTCTCGCCCTTCACTCTTTCCGAAGTTCGTCCCCAGGTGAACGGAGTCATCCTGGAGAGGCTGTTCGAAGAAGGGGCGGATGTCGTTGCGGGGCAGGTTTTGTACCAGATTGACCCGGTACTTTATGAAGCGGCCTACAAAAACGCCAAAGCGGAACTGGGTATGGCTCTTGCCGATGAAAACGCGGCTCGTTTACGGGCCGAACGGTATACCATTCTGGTGAAGTCCAACGCGATCAGTAAGCAGGATTATGATGATGCAATCGCCGCTTATGGCGTGTCAAGGCGCGGATTGAAGCCGCCAGGGAAGCCCTTGAATCAGCCCGGATAAACCTCGGCTACACCAAGGTGACTTCGCCGGTGAGCGGCAGAATCGGCCTTTCTTTCGTCACTCCGGGAACACTGGTGACACAAAATCAGTCGGAACCCCTTGCCGCAGTGCAGCAAATCAGCCCGGTGTATGTGAATGTGTCGCAACCTACGACCGAGCTTTTGCAAATACGCCGTGGGCTTGCCCGTGGAGCGCTTAAGAACGACCACGGAAGCGCCGCAAAAGTCAGGCTTTATCTTGAAGACGGAGAACCATATACACGCCTTTCCGCCGATGCCAAAGGCGAGGTGGATTGGCTGGAGGGAGAATTGCTTTTTTCCGACATCACTGTTGTTCCGAGCACCAATGTCGTCACTGTCAGGATCAGGTTTGACAATCCCGATGGAACGCTGCTGCCCGGCATGTATGTGCGGGCGGTCATTGAGGAAGGTGTTGTTGAGAATGCTTTGCTTGTGCCTCAAAAAAGTGTGGGCAGGGATATGGCGAACCGGCCGCAGGTCTTTGTGCTGACTAAGCAGCCTCCCTTTCATGGCGAGGCGGCTCCCCGGCCATTGGAAGAGAAAGAGTTTTACGTCGAGGCCCGTACCATCACCATCGGACGTGACCACGCGAACAGGTGGCTTGTTGCCGATGGGCTGTCGTCCGGCGAGTTACTGGTCACGGACGGCCATCTTCATGTACGTCCGGGCATGGTGGTTGTAGGCGAAGAACAGACCCCACCGGCGACTCTGGTTTCCTCCCAAAGATACAGTTTGGAGCAGAGGTAGGTCATGTCCCGCTTTTTCATTGACCACCCCATTTTCGCTTGGGTTATCGCCCTCTTTATCATGATGGCCGGAGCCTTCGCTATGGCCCGGCTCCCGGTGGCGCAGTACCCGGACATTGCTTCGCCCCTGATCACTATTGCTGCCAATTATCCCGGAGCCTCGGCCAAGACCGTGGAAGACACGGTGACCCAGGTCATCGAGCAGCAGATGGGAGGCATCGACAATCTGCTTTATATGTATTCTACCAGCGATTCTTCCGGCTCCACCTCCATCAACTTGGCTTTCGAAACTGGAACGGACACAGATATCGCCCAGGTTCAGGTGCAGAACAAGCTGCAACTCGCTCTGCCCCTTCTGCCGGAGGAAGTACAACGCCAGGGTACATCTGTGGCTAAATCTGCGGCCAGCCTTTTTCTGATCATTGGCTTTGTCTCAGAAGACGGCAAACTGACGAGTGCGGAAATCGGTGATTACGTCGCCAGCAATGTGAAAGACGCCCTCAACCGCATACCCGGTGTGGGGCAGACCACATTGTCAGGGGCGCAGTATGCCATGCGCGTCTGGTGCGACCCTTTGAAGCTGGAAAAATATCGCCTCAACCCTTCGGACGTCATCGCTGTCATAAGGGAACAGAACAACCAGGTGGCCGGGGGACAGGTGGGTGCATCGCCTGCAAGGCCGGGGCAGGAAATCAATATCACCCTGAATGCCGCCTCACGTCTGCAAACGGTTGAAGAGTTCGAAAACATCCTGATCCGTATCAACCCTGACGGCTCCTTTCTGCGGCTCAAAGACATCGCCCGCATTGAGTTGAACCGGGAACAATTTCTGGACATATCGCGCGGTAACGGTATGCCGGGAGCGGCGCTTCTTTTCAGGTTGGCCTCCGGGGCCAACGCTCTGCGAACGGCAGCGGCAATCAAGGCGGAACTTGAGACGCTGTCGGAATTTTTCCCGCCGGGCCTCAAAACATTTCCAACCTATGACACCACAGCGTTCATCGACGTATCGATCAAGGCCGTATTCAAAACCTTGGGAGAAGCCATCCTAGTGGTTTTTCTGGTTATGTTGTTATTTTTGCAGAATTTTCGCGCCACAATCATTCCAACCATCGCCATTCCCGTAGTTCTGCTCGGCACCTTCGGAGTGCTTGCCGTCACTGGATGCTCCATCAACATCCTGACCATGTTCGGCATCGTCTTAGCTATCGGACTGCTGGTGGATGACGCCATAGTGGTGGTGGAAAACGTGGAGCGGCTGATGCACCAAGAAAATCTGAATCCAAAAGACGCCGCCCGAAAGTCTATGGATCAGATTTCAGGCGCGCTCGTCGGTGTCGCCCTGGTCATTGCGGCGGTTTTTGTGCCTATGGCCTTTATGGAAGGCTCTACGGGCGTCATTTACCGGCAGTTTTCCATCACGATTGTAACGTCAATGACTCTATCCGCCTTGGTCGCCCTCATCCTTACGCCCGCCTTGTGTGCGACAATGCTGAAACCTAAAACGCAATCGTTATCCCCTAAAAGCTTTTCAGGACGCTTCAATTATTTGTTCGACCTACTTGCCGTCAAATATGAAAATGGAGTGAAAAAAATTCTGGCCCGGCCAGCCAGATATCTGGCCGCTTTTAGTATAGGACTTCTGCTGGTAGGGGTTTTGTTTTTCCGTCTGCCCACGTCCTTTTTGCCGGATGAAGACCAGGGGGTCATCTTCGTCACCGTGCAGATGCCTTCGGGCGCGACTTTTGAACGCACTCAAGCTGTTATGGAAGAAGTGGATCGGTATTTCCGCACCGTTGAAGGCGGATTGGTTCATACGCTGTTTACCGTGGCCGGGAACAGCTTCATGGGCCGGGGAGAAAACACCGGACAAATATACATTACTCTGAATAGTTGGGGTACGCGCAAGGACGAAGCCTCTCGAGTCCCCGCCATCATGAATCGGGCCAGAGCGCATTTTGCAACTATAGCAGAGGGCAGGATATTCATTTTCGCGCCGCCTCCGGTTGTCGAACTCGGCAGTTCTTCCGGCTTTGTCTTTGAACTGCAGGACAGAGGAAACAGAGGACACGAAGCACTGATGAACACCCGCAACATGCTTTTGGGGATGGCGTCGCAACATCCGGCACTGCGTTATGTCAGGCCAGCAGGGCTTGAAGATGTGGAGCAGTATTCTCTACAGGTAGATTTAGCCAAGGCAGGCGCTCTCGGCTTGACCAAGGGTGAAATAGATCAGGCCATTTCCGCGTATTGGGGCGGCGTCTATGTGAACGACTTTATGGATCGGGGCCGCACCAAAAAAGTCTATTTGCAGGCGGATACGGATTTTCGCATGCAGGCCAGTGATCTGAAAAAATATTATGTACGCAACAAAAAGGGCGATATGGTGCCTTTTTCCTCCTTTCTTACCGTTGGCTCAATGCGCGGTTCGCCAAGGTTGGAACGCTATAACGGCATTCCATCCAGGGAAATCCACGGAGAAGCCGCGCCGGGAATGAGCACCGGGCAGGCTATGGCCGCGATGGAAGAGATCGTAGCCAAACTGCCTTCGGGGTTCGGCCATTCGTGGACGGGCATTTCCTTCCAGGAAAAAAGGGCCGGAGCGCAGGTGCTTTTGCTATACGGCATATCCGTAGCGGTTGTTTTTCTCTGTCTGGCGGCCTTGTATGAAAGCTGGAGCATTCCTCTTTCCGTGCTTTTGGTCATGCCTGCGGGGCTATTTGGCGCACTTTTGGGCGTTACCGTCATGGGGATGAATAATGACGTGTATTTTAAAATAGGCATCCTGACGATTATGGGGCTGTCCGCCAAAAACTCCATCCTGATTGTGGAGTTCGCAAAAGAGCTTCATGCGCAAGGGCAGGATATTCTGTCCGCCACGTTGCAGGCGGCGCGTATCCGGCTGCGCCCCATCATCATGACTTCGTTGGCCTTTTCTCTTGGCGTTATTCCGCTGGCCTTGAGTTCGGATGCCGGTTCCGGTGCGCAAAACGCCGTGGGCGTCACCGTGGTCAGCGGCGTCATTACCGCCACCCTTTTCGGCATATTCCTGACGCCACTTTTCTATGTTTTGGTGATGCGGATTTCGCCTCGGGCAAGGCATCAAAAGGCTTTAAAGGAGAAGGAAAGCTCTGTCTTTCAGGGATAACAGACATAAGGCAGCGGCACCATCAGCTGACGATGAAACAGGCAGCTGATGGTGCTTCGTTGCACAAAAACTTCATATGAAACTGATTTGACAACATCAACAGTTGAACATATGCTATAAACATGAATAAATCATTTTACCGTTCTGAGGAATCCATCGGATTCTTGACGATAACAGCCTATCGGATGCTTAACTCCACGCTTCGTCGTAAGCTGAAGGAGTTGGATATCGACCTGACGCCGGATCAGTGGGGTGTTTTGGTTTTGCTTTGGGAAAGGGGCAGCGCCACGCAGGAGGAGCTTGCTGCCGTGCACTGTGTCGATAAGTCCGCTATGAGCCGTATTCTTTCCGCCATGAGAGATAAGGGACTGATTAGCAAGGAAATCGATTCCGAGAATGAACGGAAAAAAAATATTCGTGCGACGAACGCATCACTTGAGTTGCGTGAACGTGTCTTTGCTGTCGCCTCTGAATCGTTACGCCATGCTCTTAACGGTGTTTCCCAGGAAGACGCCGCGACCTGCATGAAGGTACTTGTCGCCATCAAACGCAATCTCAAGGAAACATATGGGTAACTGTTGAATAATAAGGGTATATTTTAAAGCATAAGGCAAGGGTTAATTGTATTTTTAGGGCTGGTTATGGTCGTTCTTTGTGCCGTTTTTTTACAGTTTTGTTGTTTTTATCAACAGTTGATTTTATATACTAAGTTTTCGCGGCGATACTTCCAAGACGTTTAACCGATTTAAACAGCAACAATCGCCAACCTTAACCGAGCGAGGAGACAGGCATGAAAACACTGATTGAAAAAACAGAAAGGCTACTGGAACTACTTGGACATGATGAAATGCCCTTTGGTATTTTTTACTCCGACGAAAAGCCTGACGGTTACGGCCCCAAGCCTGGCGAGATTTTTAGCCGCGAGCGTGAAGAAGCGGGGGAAATAGACTGGCAGAAAGCCTTCGGAAATTTTTCCTGTATTTTCGGCAACCTTTGGTTGGCCCGAAAAAAAGGAAAAGCGGCCTGGATAAGCCATGAAGAGTGCGGTTGCATGGGGGGAGGCTATTTCTCCGGTGTCTATGGGCCGTACCTTGATACAAATGTTAAATATGTTTCTACGGGCATTCCCGGAACCTTTATGGAAGGCGAACATTACATGCCTTCACCGGAGAGTATGCGGGCGTTTATGGAAGATTGCGCTCTGCCTTTGGATAACAAAAAATACTGCATCCTCAAGCCCCTGGATCAATTTAATGATGATGAACGGCCTCTGGTGGTTGCGTTCTTTGTCAGGCCGGAGGCGCTGACCGGGCTCCATTCTCTGACCATTTATACAGTAGGCAGCCACAATGCGGTTATTGCGCCTTTTGGAGCGGGCTGCACCAATATCATTTCCTGGCCGCTTGTATACGGGCAACGCGGCATTGAATGTGGAGTTATTGGCGGCTTTGACCTCTCGGCCCGCAAATTTATGAAAACGGACGAGTTGAGCTTTGCCGCTCCCTTGTCGCTATACCGTAAAATGCTTGACCGCATGGAAACATCAGCACTTACCCGACATACTTGGGAAGGTTGCAGAAAAAAAGTGATAAAAAGCAAACATGCCTGGAAGGAGGTCGAAAAGAAGTGAATACCTATCTTGAAAACGCGCTCCAGCTCCGCTTTCCACCTTTAGCAATCTACTATGCGCAAGAGTTACCGGAAGGAGTAAAGCTGACCTCTCCCATGTGCTCCATGCTGCTGATAGCTCAAGCTGCCAAAGGGAAAACCGTCGCCTTGTCAAAAGACAGTTGCCGATGTCATGGCGCGGCCAGTGGCTTCGGCCTCGATGTGATGCGCACGGACGATTTTCCTGGCGGCCATGAATGTTTCCTACGTTTTCTTTCCATAGGAAACGAGCATTGCGAACTCGGTCAAACGATGATTGCACGCTTAAAAGAAGCAGGCGCTCCCCAAATTTTAATTGAAGAATACTCGGAAGGCGAAGGGTTCTGTAAGACCACCGAGTTGGTGCAGGATTGGGTTGACCAGTTACCGCAGGCCAGGCCGGATGGCCCATATATTGTTATGAAGCCTCTCCGGGATGTTCGGAAAGGCGAAGTTCCAAAGGTTGTCGCTTTTCTGGTCAATCCCGACCAGCTGTCCGCTCTTGTTGTGCTTGCGAATTATGCGCGAAAAGGCATGGATAATGTTCGTATTCCTTTCGGGGCAGGGTGCAATTGCTTTGGTCTGTATCCCTTTGCCGAGGCGGAACAGGGAAACCCGCAGGCCATCATCGGTCTCACGGATATATCAGCCCGCTTTTATTTAAACAAAATCTTGGGGAGTGATATACTTTCTTTCGCTGTGCCGCTGGAAATGTATGAAGAAATGGCTGGCAACGCGCCTGAAAGCTTCTTGAACCGTTATGCCTGGAAAACCATGATGAAAAAGAAATAGAAATTTACGTACATATAATGAGTTGCAGCGAATAATAAAATTAGGTTGCAACATTCGCCCAGGCTGCTGCGCACAGCAAGGCCGAGAAAGGCCCGAAACCCAGAAAGACCCCAAGCGGCCAGACACGCAAGCTCTGTTATGCGCGTCTGTCGGGGCTGTATAGGCTCCGGCAAGGCCAAGCTTGCCAAAGATCATTTTACGGACGCTGCGTTGCTTGGCGGTCAACGGGCTGGCCCCATCACGCCGCCACTGAGAAATAAAAAGCCCACCCCCAACAATAGGGGCGGGCTACCTTAGCCCCACAGGGAAATAGAGGCTGAACGAGAAAAACCACATTGTCGGTAAAACGGCAATGTTTTTTTATTTGTGAAGGAGGAGTTATGACACCTGAATTTTTGAATGATTGGGGCCTCCGCCGCACGGGGGAGTAGGGAGGAATGATGCAGCAAGCCGATAACGCACAGCGCGCGCGGCCAGAAGTCGCAATCACGCTTATTATGATGAAGCAATGGCGCGCTTTGCCCAAGACATGCGGAATGGCATTCCATTGGTCTGCCATCGAAACGGCATGAGGGTGTTGGCCTACCGGACCGCATGGCTTTTAGCCTGTCGTCGTGCGGGGGGACAGATGAAGCCTTACGCAGTGCGCCACGTTGCTGCCACGACAATGCTTGCAAACGGCGCTGATTTGGCTGCCGTGGCTGGCGCGCAGCTTGGACATTCAAGCGTTGCTACCACAGGGTCAACGTATGCTCACGTTACGCCCTTGGGTCAGGCTCGCGCAGCAGAATCAATGCCCACCTTGGATATTTTAGAGCATTTTCACTTTGAAATTGCTCTGGCGACTGCGTGAGCAGGCGCCCGCAGCGAAGGCGTAAGCGCAATTTATTTGCTCTGTTAAGCGCCGAAGTATGCGTGTCTTAAACTTTGAGAATGTCTATTCTCAAAGTTAATCTGGTCTAAAAGAGGAAAAATGATTTGGTGCAACTTGGTGCGGAATTTACCACAAAAAAAGGGCTTACGGAGTGCGTAAGCCCTTTTGATTAATGGAGCCGCCTATCAGATTTGAACTGATGATCTACTGATTACGAATCAGTCGCTCTACCAACTGAGCCAAGGCGGCATGAGAAATGTGCTTTTGTGCCGGGTGAAAGGGCCAGTGAATCATGTTCGTGGCTGCAATCCCTCCCATCAGGTCTAAGGCGTCAAAACTGCTGCTTCGCCCCATGTGGCGCTACAGCGGCTCAGTCCGTAAACCGAAACCGGCGACCGGGAACTATTGCCAAAAAAACTTCCGCTTGTCAAGGCAAGCTGGCGTGCAAGATCAGGCCTTTTCAAGAATCAGGGGAATGGCGTGCAGTTCACGGCTGACTTCTTCAGTATGCCCCAGCTTCCAGTTGACGTTTTCAGCCGGCCACCCCAGTTCCTGGGCCACAGCCCGCGCTACCCCCGCCACGTTAAGGATGGGATGGCGCTGGAATACCTGCGGCAGACCATACGTCAGGTTGCAGACGAGGCATTTGCCGGGGCGCTGGCGCAGTTCAAAAGCCAGATGGGCTTTATCGGGGCTTATCTCGCGGCAGACAAGGCCAATGTCGTAAGCGCCCTCTTCAGCGCCGCCAAACAGCGCGTCGAAAAAATCATCCGCCCGCGAAGCAGGGAATATTTCATCCAGAAAAGTTTGATTCAGATTTTGCGAAGTCATGCACTCCCCCATCAGGTTACGAGATACGCTGTCGTTGAAAAAAAGACCGCGGATCAGCCGCCCGCCGTAAAGGCGCTAGCGTAATTAATGTGCGTGGTTAAGCATTGCAACCGGCGTGTCGTAACCCTGAGAATCATATTCTCAGGGGCAATCTGCTCTTGGGCCGTTCACTCTTGCAACGCAGGGGGGCTCTTGCCCCATACTGGTCAGCGCCCGTGACGGCCTGTTACAGCAGACCACGCAAATGACTGTTTCGCAGGCGTACGTCCTGCCTTGGCAGACGGCTCCAGTCAAAGGCTGGCAAAAGTTCCGCCGGGCTGACAGCGCGTGCGGAAGCCC
This sequence comes from Desulfovibrio simplex, assembly GCF_055387835.1. NCBI lineage: Bacteria > Pseudomonadati > Thermodesulfobacteriota > Desulfovibrionia > Desulfovibrionales > Desulfovibrionaceae > Desulfovibrio > Desulfovibrio simplex. The sequence goes on along the minus strand of NZ_AP042377.1, from coordinate 2,034,696 downwards.
CAAGACCGGCCAACATGCCAAGCAAACCCACAATGCGGCGCGGATCAACCCCCTGTTCCCGCAGATACCGCAGAGACAGGCTGTTGTGGCGCTTGGCCAGACGCTCTCCTTCTTCGTCAAGAAGCAGAGGCACATGGGCGTAGGAAGGCGCACCATAGCCCAAGAGCTGAAGAAGCGCAATCTGGCGCGGCGTTGAAGTCAGGATGTCTCTTCCCCGTACGACCTGTGTGACGCCCATGAGGGCGTCATCAACAGCAACGGCGAGTTGATAGGCCACAACGCCGTCAGAGCGACGCAGCGCGAAATCGCCCCCGCAGTCGGTAAGAAAAAAAGTTTGCGCTCCAAGCAGCAGGTCGGTGAAAGATATGGGTGCTTCCGGGCAACGCAGGCGTATGCTGGCCCGGCGCCCGCTGCGGATCATTGCCTGAATATGCTCATCGTCAAGATCGCGGCATGTTCCCGGGTAAGGCGCGCCCGCGTCATCAACGTGCGGGGCCGCGGCAAGCTGGCGCAACTCCTTGCGGGTGCAAAAGCAGGGGTAGGTTGCCCCCGCCTTTTCCAGCTGCGCCAGAACCCCGGCATATATCGATCCGCGTTCGCTTTGCACGTATGGGCCGCAAGGGCCCCCCACATCGGGGCCGTAATCCCAATCCAGCCCAAGCCAATGCAGATCATCCAGGAGGGTGGCCGCATATTCGGGCCGTGACCTTTGCGGGTCTATGTCTTCAAGGCGCATGACCAGCCGCCCGCCTTGAGCCCGCGCAGCCAGCCAGGCCAGCAAAAAAGCCCAGGCATTGCCCATATGGATATGGCCGGTAGGGCTTGGCGCAAGCCTGCCGCATGGGCGCGATGGTTGATGCATGGCTGCTGGGGTGGCTTGGTGGGCAGCAGGGCTGCCGCTGTCAGCAAAAGTATATCACTATAAAATATCGCAGGCACATCTGGTTTTATGCCGCAAACGCAGACAGGAATTCAGAACGATACCAACGGCGCATTGCATGCCGGGCAGCGCAGTTTCGCCGATTCCAGTTCTGTATGCGGTGGCGGGCCAGGCCCGCCACGCCATCAATCACTGCCTGTTAAGAATTGTCGCCCTTGCCCTTGGGCTGCTCTTTTTTGCTCTTGGGTTCGGCCTTGGTAGCCACCTTGGCAGGAGCGGATTTTTTACTTTCGCTTTTTTTGGTCTCGGCTTTCTGGCTGGGAGACTTGGCGGCCTTGTCTTTATCTGCCGAAGCCTTGCTTGAGCTTGCCTGGGCGCTGGATTTTCCCGAACTGGCCTGGGCGGAAGACTTGCCTGAGCCGGACTGGGCGGAAGCCTTGCTGGATTTCTCAGAAGCGGCAGCTTTGCCGGATTTTTCCGAGGCTGAAGCCTTGCTGGATTTTTCCGAAGCTGAAGCCTTGCCGGATTTTTCCGAGGTGGAAGTCTGTTGCCGGGTCGTAGTGCTGCTTTTTTTATCGTTGCTGGCGACCTGTACGACCTTGTCCTTTTTCTTGCCCCGGCTCTCATCACGGCTGTCATCGCGTTTGCCGCTGCGCGCGCTGGTTTTGCCGGCCTTTTTCTTGTCGCGGGACAGTTCGCGCACCACCCGTTCTTCCGTAAAGTCGTTAAGGCGGCTTTCAGCCTGGGCTATCATGGTTTCGCCGCCCTCAACCTTTACGCGGCGCGCTCCAAGAAAGGTGCTCTTGAAGTAGGGATCATCAAGCGAGTTGATGCGCACGCGCGTACGCTTGTGGGGGCTGTGGATGAATTTGCCGTCACCAACGTAGATGCCGGTGTGATAGCCACGGCGGGGATGACGGAAGGCCACGATGTCCCCTGCGCGCATTTCTTCCACATTGCTGATGCGCTGCCCAATGACGGACTGTTCACGGGCAGTGCGGGGCAATTGCACGCCAACGCTTTTATACGTCCAGCATACAAAACCCGAACAGTCGAAACCGTCCGGGGTCGTTCCACCGCGCACATACGGGGTGCCGATGGCGGATCTGGCCTTGCGCAGTAACTGCTGGCTGGATTCCTGCTGGTTGGAGTCAAATGCAGCTTCATAAGAGCGGCGGAACCGCTCCGCATGCGGGGTGTTGATGCCATTATCTCGCGAGCCACTTTTGGAGGCGCAGCCGAAAGCCAGCATGCAGGCCAGCATCAACACGCATAGTTTAAGACATTTTCCCATCAGCGCTCCACAAATGTTGTGCCGCCCGCTGAAAGCGGCGGCTAGTCAGTCAGAATGCGGGCATGCCCGGCGTCAACGGTCAGGGCTCAGCCCTTTGGTGTCTGGCCCGGTCCCGTGAGACCGGAGCATTTGTGCTTGTGGCGCTAGGCCTTGATATCCAGCAAGGTGCCAAGCATGGCGTCACCGGCGTGAACGACCGCTGCATTGGCCTTATACGCGTGCTGGGTGGTGATCATTGAAACCATTTCACGGCCGAGGTCCGTGCCGCTGGGGCTTGCAGCCTCGAGGGGCAGGCCTGAAGTCACGTCATAAACGGCCTGGGCCGCGCTGAATGACGTGCCGCCGGGGCCGGAAGGAACGCCGCCCTGAAGCACTGCATCAAGGCGTACTCCCTGTCCCGCAGGGCCTGTAGCATAGACGGCACGCTGCGGCTCAAAGCCAGCGGTGCTGACATTGGCCACGTTATGAGACGCCACAGCCATTCCCCAGGAATGGGTGTTCATGGCTGATGCGCCCAATTGCATGCTGGTGCTGATACTGCTCATCACTTGTACCTTACGGCAGAATTAGCACAACCATCAGATGATTGCAAAAAACTTTTTTTGTGTGCAGCGCCGGGGATCAGACCGGGTTTCTGTCACTCATATGGCGCTCTATCCTTGCGAAAGCATTGTGGTTATGGATTGATTCCATACTTTCCACCTCAACACTGAACCATTCGACCTGCCCATGCTCCGAAAGACGCTGCGCCACATTGCGCACCACATCCTCTACAAAAGTGGGGTGGGCAAAGGCATGCTCGGTAACGAATTTTTCATCCTCGCGTTTGAGCAGGGTGTACACGGCTGACGAACCAGAGGCTTCGGCTATGTCGATAAAATCTTCAAGCCATGAAAAAACCTTCATACGCAGATTCATGCGCACCATTGCCCGCTGGCTGTGCGCGCCCTCGTCGCTGATGGCCTTGGAACAGGGGCAGACGGTCATGACCGGCACGTCGACCTCAAGGCAGAAGTGCTGGCCCTCATCGTCCAGTTCGCCGATGAGGCGGCACTGATAGCTGACAAGGGCCGGGATGCCCGAAGCAGGAGCTGATTTTTTTATGAAATAGGGAAAGCAGAACCGCGCATAGGCCCGTCTGGCCTCAAGGCGCTGTTTGATGTCCAGCAGCAGGCGGCGTACCGACTGATAGCTTATTTCGGCGTTCCACTGTTCCAGGGCCTCAACAAAGCGGCTCATGTGGGTGCCCTTGAATGCGGAGGGCAGGTCCACGCCAAGGTCCACGCTGGCCACTGTCTGCTGCGTGCCCTTGGTACGGTCGCGCACCAGCAGGGGCAGGCGGAGTTCGCGCACCCCCACGCGGTTTATGTTCAGGGCCACCTGCGGGGCATGGCTTTGCACATCTTCCATTATGCCAGGTCCTCTCCTGTGGTAGTGCCGGTAAAGGTGCCGTGCTTGACGCCGCGGCAGGCGATGAGTTTGTCGGCCAGGGCGCGCATGCGGTTGGGCTCCCCTTTGAGCACCAGGACCTCAAGGCAGTTGTAGTGGTCAAGATGCACATGCAGCGTGGTGACTATCAGGTCGTGATCATCGTGCTGTATCTGCATGAGTCGACGCGAAAGGTCGTTTTTATGATGATCGTAAACAAGGGTAAGAGTGCCCGCGCCATATGCGTCGCTGTTCCACTTTTCTTCCACCAGAGCCTTGCGGATGAGGTCGCGTATGGCCTCTGAACGGTTGGGATAGCTTTTGCGCCGGCAAAGTTCATCAAAAGGTTCCAGCAGGTCTTCATCCAGCGAAACCCCAAAGCGTGCCAGATTTCCCATAGCAGTATCCTGCGCCGCTTCCTTGCGGAAACGGGTGCGCTGTTTGTGTTGTCGTCGCGTCAGGCGCGGCGGATTTCCCATACCTGCACGGTGACGGGCACAGGCTGGGCGTAAAGGGCTTCCACTTTCTGGCCGTATACGCGCCTGCCCTGCCAGCCGCCGCTTTGCAGGGCGTGCAGAAAGGTTTCGTATACAGAGCGGCCGGGCTCGGCCACCCAGGCCGCGCCGTCCGGCGCGAGCGCGTGGTGTAAAAATCGCAGCACCGGGGCCACAAAGCGCTTTTCATACATGATGTCGCCGCCCCATACGCGGTGCATGCTTCCGGCCTTCAGGGCCGGGCTCCGCCAGTCCATAACGGTCCACAGGGGTTGGGGAACGTCATTGATTTTGGCGTTGCGCGCGGCAAAGCGCAGGGCTTCTTCTTCATAATCCATTGCGGTCACGCGCGCGCCAAGCCATTGGCCGACCATGGCCGTGAGCCCCAGGCCGCAACCAAGGTCAAGGCAATTCTGCCCTGCGATTTCTTCTTTGCGGTCCTGAAGCCAGGAAGCCAAAGCCACGCTGGAGGGCCAGAGCTCCGTCCAGTAGGGCAGCCGCTCATCCTCGAAATCACGGGGGTCGGCGGTCATGGCCTCCCAAAGCTGTTCAAGGTCGGCGGCGCGGCTGAGCTGCCACAGCCGCCCGGCGGCGCGCACTGTTATGTGCGGCTGATAGGCCTGGAGCCCCTTGTCTTCATTGTGCGGATGTTCTGATAACATAAGTTTCTCTTGTGGAGCATAGCCTAATGGGGTGGGCGTGTACAGAGCGCACCGCAAGGGGTATCCGGCTGCTTCAGCATATGATTACGGCAGGTTCCGGGGAATCTGCCCGCACAGCGCACTGTGCGCCTGTGCCGTGGTTGTTGCGCTGGATGCGTCTGATGCAGTGTCCCTTTGGCGACAAAATTCAGCGTCACCGAGCTGCCGGGGCTTGAGGTGTGGCGGCGGCAGGTATATAGAAAGTGAAACGGGTGAAATACGCCCTTCCCGAACGGCTGCATGGCGGCCGTATCATTTTTTTGTTGCCGCAAGGATATATGCATGCACAAGCACAGCGAGTACCTGAATCGCATACTGTTGAGCCGCGTCTATGACGTGGCGGTGGAAACTCCCCTTGATGAAGCCAAAACCCTTTCCCGGCGTCTTGGCAACCGAATTTTGCTCAAGCGTGAGGACCACCAGCCTGTTTTCTCCTTCAAGCTGCGCGGCGCATATAACAAGATGGCCCGCCTGTCGCCTGAGGATCTGCGGCGCGGCGTTATTGCCGCCTCAGCCGGAAACCATGCTCAGGGCGTGGCGCTTGCCGCGCGTCGCCTCGGTTGTGAGGCCACCATTGTCATGCCCGTGACAACGCCTGCCATCAAGGTGGACGCGGTGCGCCGTCTGGGCGGGCAGGTGGTGCTTTCGGGCGAGTCTTTCAGCGATGCCTGGCAGCACACGCTTGATCTTATCAAGGAGAGCGGCTGCATTTATATTCCGCCGTTTGACGATCCTGACGTCATTGCGGGGCAGGGCACCATCGGCATGGAAATTCTGCGCCAGCATCCCGGCGACATCCATGCCGTTTTTGTTCCCATCGGCGGCGGCGGCCTGGCGGCCGGCGTGGCCGCCTACATCAAGAACCTGCGCCCGGAAATCCGGGTTATCGGTGTGGAGCCTGTTGACTCCGACGCCATGCGCCGCTCCGTCATGGCCGGACACAGGGTTGAAATGCATGATGTGGGTCTTTTTGCCGATGGTGTGGCCGTAAAGCTTGTGGGCGAGCATACCTTTGCCCTGTGCCGCGACCTTCTGGACGATATCATTGTCGTGAGCACCGATGCCATCTGCGGCGCCATAAAGGATATTTTTGAGGACACGCGCCTGGTGGCCGAACCGGCAGGAGCCCTGGCCCTGGCTGGCCTGCGCGCCTACGCGGCGGAGAGCGGCCTGCGTGACGCCACCCTGGTGGCCGTGGTCAGCGGCGCCAACATGAACTTTGACCGGCTGAGCCACGTGGTCGATCGTTCAGAAATCGGCGCGCACCGCGAGGCCCTTCTGGCAGTGACCATTCCCGAGACCGTGGGCAGCTTTCGCGCGCTGTGCGCCTCTTTTGGCAACCGCAACATCACCGAACTGTGCACCCGTTTTTCTGACCCTGAAATAGCGCGCGTGCTGGTGGGCATCAAGATCAGCGGGCGCGAGGATGTGGCCGAAGTCCTGACTGAACTGCGCGGCAAGGGATTCGAGGCCATTGACCTCACGGACAATGAACTGGTCAAGATGCATCTGCGGCATCTGGTGGGCGGCAATGCGCCCCAGATTCTGCACGAACGGCTGCTGCGCTTTACCTTTCCTGAGCGGCCCGGCGCGTTGCTGGACTTTATGGACGCCATGCGCGTGGATTTCAGCATCACCCTGTTCCAGTACCGCTACCACGGCGCGGATTTCGGCCGGGTGCTGGTGGGCTTTGAGGCTCCGGAAGAAAAGCGCGAGGCCTTCGAGGACTTCCTGTACCGGGTCGAGCGCATGGGCTATCCCCATGTGGAAGAGACGGACAATGCCGCGTATAAAATGTTTCTGGGGTGGCACGAAGGTTAGGGGCTGTCTCTAAATAATTCTTTTGTCCAACTGGTTGCGTCAAAAGGCCTTTTTTACTCCGGTCATGTACCGTAAGAGTACATTCCTTTCGTAAAAAAGCCTTTTTCCTTGCCCTTGGAGCAAAATCATTTATTTAGAAACAACCCCTAAGGGCGATTTTATTTTAAACTCGCCTTGGCGATACTGACCCTCACCGGAAAAAATCTAAAAACTGAAAGGGCGCACGTACTACGTGCGCCCTTTCATATTTTTTGTCCCGACAGTGCGGCCAAAGCGCAAAAGTGAAAAGCCTTGGCGCCAAGAAGCAATAAGAGTTTTAGGGGGTGGAGGTGTGGGGGAGGAGACCCTTTTGCAAAAGGGTCCCTCCCCCACAAAGGAGTTCAAAATGAATTCGCGTTAGCGCGCGCCGAAGCCCGGCACGTGGAAGCGGTGTTCAAGCCAGCGCAGAAAGAAGGTGGCCAGGGTGACCATGCCCAGATAGTACGCCCCCACTGTGATGAAAACCTCGGTAAAGCGGAAGGTGTCCGAGGCCACGACCTTGCCTTCGCCCATAAGTTCCATACAGGTGACGAGGTAGGCCAGGGAACTGTACTTGATGAGGTAGATGATTTCGTTGCCGCAGCCGGGCAGGGCGCGGCGGGCGGCCTGGGGAATGATGATCCAGGCCACGGTCTGCCATGTGCTGAACCCCAGCGCCTCGGCGGCGCGGATCTGCCCCTGGCGGATGGAAAGCAGCGCCCCGCGCACATATTCGCTCTGATAGGCGGCCGTACACAGGGTAAAGCTTGTGAGCGCGGCCCCATAGGGCGGAAAGAATATGCCGAGCTTGGGCAGGGCATAGTAGATCATCATCAACTGCACAACCAGGGGCACGCCGCGCACTATGGCCGTGAACCAGTCCCCCATGCGTCGCAGCCAGCGCGGGCCGAAAGATCGGGCGCAACCGAGAAGCACCCCGCCCACAAAACCCAGGCTGCCAGCGGGAATGATGAGAGCCAGCGAAACGAGCAGGCCCCTGTTAAGGGCAGGGATAAGCTCATTGCCGAAAAAGGCCGTGTCCAGCACTCTAGCCCCCCATCTCCAGCAGGCGCTGGCAGAAGTCGCGCGTACGCGTGGCGGAGCCTTCGGCCAGAAGCACATCGGGCGCGCCCTGTTCGATAAGCCTGCCTTGCTCCATAAAAATGATCTCCGTGGCCAGAGCGCGGGCAAAATCCATCTGGTGGGTGGCCATGATCATGGTCATTCCGCCGCCGGCAAGGTCACGTATGACGGCCAGCACCTCGCCCACCAGTTCGGGGTCCAGAGCCGAGGTGGGTTCGTCCAGCAAGATGACCTTGGGGTCCATGGCCAGGGCACGGGCCATGGCCACACGCTGTTTCTGGCCGCCCGAAAGCTGCGCGGGGTAGAGCAGGGCCCGGCGCGCAAGGCCGACGCGGGCGAGTTCTTCGTGCGCGCGGGCCTTGGCGTCCTTGTGGCTCATGCCGCGCACCTTGCGCAGGGCTATGGCCACGTTTTCTTCAGCCGTGAGGTGGTCAAACAGGTTGAAATCCTGAAAGATCATGCCTACTTGGGCGCGAAAGGCGCACAGGGAGGGTTTGTTGGTGCGGTCGAGCCGCCGGCCCTCAAGGTAGATGTCGCCCGCATCGGGCGGGATGAGGCAGTTGATGCTCTGAAGCAGGGTGCTTTTGCCCGCGCCTGAAGGCCCGATGAGCACCTTGAGTTCGCCGCGGCGCACCGAGAGGCTGCAATTGTTCAGAATGGGTTTGCCGCCCAGCATCTTCGAGATGCCCTCAACGCGCAGAATAGCTTGTTCGTCCACATTCATGGCTTATCCCACACCCATGCCTTCCATGCTCATTCCTGAGGAATAGCCCGGCACATGGACTTTGTCTTCCAGGCGGCGCAAAAGCTTGAGCACCACCAGAGTCAGCAGAAAATAAATGCAGCCCGCCGCCGCGTAAAGGGCCAGATGTTCGTGCGTGCGCGCGGCCACGAAGGACGTTCTGGCCATGATATCCTGCGTGCCGAGCACGTAGCAGATGGCTGAATCCTTGAGCAGGATGGAAAATTCGTTGGCCCATCCGGGTATGGAAAGGCGCATGGCCTGGGGCAGGATGATGCTGCAAATGCCCGTGCCTTCGCCCATGCCAAGAGCGCGGGCCGCGTTAAGCTGCCCCTGGGGCAGGCTTTCAATGGCGCCGCGAAAAATCTGGGACTGGTAGGCCGTGCTGGTACAGCCGAGCACAAGACAGCAGATCAGAAAAGGATCTGCCGGAAGGCCCAGGCTGATGAAAAATCCGTAGCACAGAAAGAGCAGCACAAGTATGGGTACGCCACGGAAAAACCATACATACAGCGCCACCATGCGGCGCAGCCAGGGGCCGCCGTATACCTGCGCGACAGCCAGAGGCACGCCGAGCACGAGCCCCATGGCCAGAGAAATGGTCACATTGCCAACCGTGACCAGACCGCCGCCCAGTATGGAGGGGAGAGCGTTATAAACTACAAGAAGTGAATCCATATGCGGAGTTTGCCGTAGGTTGGGCAGAACAGCGCGGACCGTCGGGGATATCCGACGATCCGCGTCTGCCGGTCAGCGCTTTTGCGCTGCTTACTTGCTTAGATACTTTTTCTGAAGCTCCTGCCAGTAAGGATCGGCCATGAGCTTCTTGTAACCGTCATTGATGAGCTTGTGCAGGTCCTTGTCGCCCTTGCGCATGGCAACGCCGAACTTGTCGGGTTCACCGTGCGTGCCGGCCTTCTTGACGGCCCGGCCCTTGGAGATGGCGTCGTCAGCGGGCAGTTCGTCCATAAGAGCCACATCGATGCGGCCGTTGAGCAGGTCTTCCACCGCCAGCGGAGCGGATTCATAGAAGCGCAGTTCAAAGGGATAGCCCTTTTCCTGCTGTTCCTGCTTGATGGCATTGGCTTCGGAAGTGCCGCGCTGCACGCCGAGCTTGACCTTCTTGGTCAGCACGTCCTGCGGGGTCAGCGTGGAGTTTGCGGGCACAAGAAACACGCGCGAAACCGTCCAGTACGGATCGGAAAATTCCACGACCTTGGCGCGTTCGGGGGTGATGCTCATTCCCGAATCCACCATGTCGATCTGCTTGGCCACAAGGGCGGGGATGATGCCGTCCCAGGCCATGGGCTTATGGGTAATCTCGAAGCCCATGGTTTTGGCTATCCAGTTGAGGGAGTCCACGTCAAAGCCGGCGGGCTGGCCGGTCTTTTCGTCCACATAGGCGAAAGGCGGATAGTTGGGGTCAATGCCGTTCACATAGCTTTTTTTGGCAAAAGCGGGCACGGCGGCCATGACGGCAGCCAGCAGGGCGCAGACAAGAAGTTTTTTCATGCTCAGTTTCCCCCTCGGAATATGGCGGTGGCCGTTGGCGGCTGAGCCATGCCGGGCATGGCGGCAACCGTCTTAAGGATGGACATGCGTATTGCGGACAAAACCACGAAACGCACAGGCGCGTCAGCTGGCAGATTGTGGGCCTGCCGCCGCGCGGTCTACGGCAAAACAAGGAATTTATCTACCAGATGCTTGGCCGTGACGCAAGGGCGGGGCAGGCGGCCATGTTGGTATTTGCAGGAGAAATAAATATGATGTATTTATTTGACAGTACGTATTACGTATTGCACCACCTGACGAATGCTCTGCATATCTTGGTCCTGAACAGCTTTGATGGCGCACGCCATACTTTTGCTCCATAACGTTTTTTTGGGCTTGTTGACTATGACGAAATCCTCGTGCTGGGAAACACTTTCGGCTCTTATTGGCATTTCAACCCAAAAGCTTTTGCTCTGCTTTTTTGACATGCTGGCCCTGCTGGGGACGGCCATGCTTGTTTTTTTTGTGCGCGCGGCCTTTGGCGGTCTTGATCCGGTGCTGTACCACTGGGTCGTGCCCATGCTTTTGATCGGCCCTGTTTTCGGGGTGGGCCTGGGGCTTTACCAAAGCATAAGTCCCGCACCGCACCGTGAACTCAAGGCCCTGTTTCAACTGGTGAGCCTGTTGTACGCCATTATTCTTGCCGTGCTTTTTCTGTCAAAAACAGGTGATGCATACTCGCGCATCGTCATTGTGGGCAGTTGGGCGGCAACGCTTGTCACCATGCCGCTCGCGCGGCACCTGTGTCGGCGTCTTTACGCTCGCAGGCGCTGGTGGGGCAAGCCCCTGGTCATTTTCGACCACTGTAGCGAAGGGCGCGAATTATGGCGGTATCTTAAACGGCACCCGGAAAGAGGCCTGAACCCCATAGCCATTTTTGACCTGCCCGATACTGCTGAAGAAATGCGCCTGCTGTTTAGTACGGTATCAGCGCGTTACCCCAAGGCCATGGCTTTGCTTTTGCAAAAAATAGGGCAGGCGCAGACAATTGATGTCATTACCGAGGCCTGTCGGTATTTCAGCAATACTCTGGTGGTGCCGTCTGTTGGCGGCGGTTTCAGGGTACACTGGCTGACGCCGCGTGACCTTGGCAGCGCTGTGGGCCTGCTGGTGCGGCAGAACCTGCGCGATAAAAGGCGGCTTTTCATCAAGCGCGGCCTTGATCTTGTGTTATGCCTTCTGGGCGCCGTGGTGCTTTTGCCACTGGGGGCGGCCCTGGCTCTTGTCATCAAGGCTGACAGCCCCGGGCCGGTCTTTTACCGCCAGAAGCGTATCGGCCAGCACGGCAAAGAGATTCGTATCTTTAAATTTCGAACCATGGTCAATGACGCGGATAAGGTTCTCAAGGACATGCTGGCCTGCGACGAGGCTCTGCACAAGGAATGGACCTGTGACCGCAAGCTCAAATGCGACCCCCGTATTACCCGCGTGGGGCGCATGCTGCGTAAGCTCAGCCTCGATGAACTGCCGCAGCTTCTCAATGTCGTCATGGGCGACATGAGCCTTGTGGGGCCGCGCCCCATCGTGCGGTCCGAAGTGGACAAGTATGGGCAGGTTTTTGAGGAATATTGCATGGTCAAGCCCGGCATTACGGGATTGTGGCAGGTTTCGGGGCGCAATAACACCACCTATCAGGAGCGCGTGAATTTTGATCAATATTATATCAACAACTGGTCTGTGTGGATGGACCTGTGGATACTGATCAAAACTGTGCCCGTGGTGACTCTCGGGTACGGAGCCTACTGATCCTGTGCATTATGCGCTGACCAAGCGCCGGTTGATGGCAGACGAAAATTATGTTCCTGCCACCGCCTGACATGCCTGCTCTACCTCGTGCATAAAGCGGGATCGAAATTGCTGTTCCGAGAACTTTTCTGCATGGGCGCGAATGGCGGCAGGGTTGAAGCGCATTTCATCTTCTTCAAATTTCAAGATCGCGGCTGCTAAAGATTCAGGGGTCTGCTCGTTGAAGAGCAACCCCGTTTCTTCCGGGCGAACCGTTTCCAGCGCGCCTCCGCGCGCGTAGGCCAGCACGGGTACACCGCTGGCCGCCGCTTCCAGGGGAACGATCCCGAAATCTTCTTCACCGGGAAAAAGAAGGGCTCTGCTCGCTGCCAGCACCGTTGCGACTTCTTTGTCGCTCAGGCGGCCAAGAAAACGCACTGTGGGGCCAGCCATGGCCTTAAGCCTGTCAATCTCCTCGCCTTCACCCAGAACGACAAGCGGGCGATTCAGACGGGTACATGCCTGTACGGCAATATCCATCCTTTTGTATGCCGTCAGTCGGCCAAAGCAGACATAGTGGCCGCCGCCGGGGCTCTTTTTGGCTGTAAACGTCTCTATATTAACAGGCGGCGGCACCACAGCGGCCTCTCTGCGCCAGTGCTTGCGAATTCTGCGGGCCACGTTATGGGAATTTGCCACAAAACGGTCTACGCGAAATGAACTGGCGACATCCCATCTGCGCAGGCCGGGCAGCAGCAAACGCATGGCGCATCGCGTCAGCAGACCGGAAGCGGCGAGATATTCCGGCCAGTTGTCCCAGAGATAGCGCATGGGCGTATGGCAGTAACAGATATGTGGCGTATCCGCCCTTGTGACAACACCTTTTGCAGGACCGGACTCACTTGAAATAACAAGATCGTAGTCAGTGAGATCAAGCTGTTCCAGGGCAAAAGGCATGAGCGGCAGATAGCGCGGGTAGTTTTTTTTACTGAACGGCAATTTGTCGATGAAGGTCGTGATAATCGGGTGACTGGCAATGCCAGGCGACACGTTTGCACGGTCAAGTACATGCGTATAGATATGGGCGTCGGGGTACAGACGGCAAAGAGCTTCCAGCACCTTTTCGCCCCCGCCCATGTTAACAAGCCAATAATGCACTATGGCAACGCGCACACGTGCTCCTTCGTGTTGGGCCGCAGCGCGGCAAGATCTTGATGGTCGGTCGGCAGGGTCGCTCCTCGCCAAAGGAGTCCCGGCATCATTTTTTCCGACCATAATCGACTTGCCCCATAAAAAAAAGATCAAACTCGCTGTCAGTCCAACAGAGCCGGATCAAATTAACTTGAAATACTTCACATTTCAATTTGTCATTCTGCCGGAAAATGTGATTTGCGGTAGCCGTTAGCGGGTCTTCGCCGCTTGCGGATAATCAATACTGTCTTTGCGGCAGCCGTTGCTTTAGCCGTTGTGACGCAGGCTTCAGCCGTTGCGACGCAGGAAGCTACGGATAAAGACAGCAATGAGTAACTACACAGTTCACTCCATACAATCGCTGTCGCCATTCATAAGGCTCGCAGACTCGCCAACGACTGCCGCGAAGCTACGGATAAAGACGGCAATGAGTTACGCAAAAATCTTACCTAAAGGTTCGCTGTCGTTATCCGTAAGCCGCTGACGCTGCAACGGCTAACGCGCCCGCAGGGCTTGCCTGAACCGTTGGCGGGAACCGCCTTACGGGGCAGGACAGCATCGCTACGGATGGCGACAGCGATTGTAAGGGACAAGCCGTGTCGTTACGCATGCTGTCTTCAAGCGTAGTTTCCTGCGTCACAACGCTTGAAGCATCCGTAGCTTCCTGCGTCGCAACGGCTGAAGCCTTCGTCACAACGGCTAAAGCTCGGCTGAATCCACGCCATGTTGCGGCGCGCTGCACTTTCGCGCAGCGCCAGTTCATGCAACCTTTTTCAAAGGTAGGATGTGTTCGCGTGAACCTTGACCTAAAATTCCGGCACGTCAGCGGGCTTTCCGGCTTTGACCTTGTCGAGATAGACAGCCCAGGCTTCACCAATGGCGAAGAGGCGGTCTTTGGGAATGATGGTGCTGTCGTACGTGATGAGCACGGAGCCGCTTACGGGGTTGCATTCTACTGAAGCGACCCCGGCAATGGCTTTCATGCGGGCCTCGGCAAGGGCCGCCACGGATGCGTCGTGCAGTGCCGGGTGGCGTATGCGCACCCGGCCGTCCACGAAGCTGCGTACATATTTAAGAAGATGCAGGGATTTCAAAATGGCTCTCCTCGCCCGGCAGGGCCTTGGTGGGCAGGTGGGGGCGCATGGCGTTAAGAGCCACGCCCAGCGTGGTGACATTGTGCAGCAGGGCCGCAACGCCAGGGCCCATAAACATGAAAAGGCCGCCCAGCAGAAAGGCGCTGTTGAGCGTCAGTGTGGCCACGAAATTGAAATGGATGCGCTGCAAGGTGCGCGTGCCCAGCAGGCGGGCGTTGACAAGGCCCTCAAGGTTGGGGTGGGTCAGCAACACGTTGGCCACCTCGCGGGCCAGGTCCGTGCCGTCGCTCATGGCGACGCCCACATGTGAAGCGGAAAGCGCGGGAGCGTCGTTAATGCCGTCTCCCACCATGAGCACCTTGCATCCCTGATCGGTCAGTTCCTGAACAATGCGGGCCTTGTCGGTGGGCAGCACCTGCGCGCGGTATTCGCTGATGCCCACACGGGCAGCCACGGCCCGGGCTGTGCGCTCGTCGTCGCCCGTCAGCATGAGAACGCGGTTGAAGCCCAACCCGCGGAGTTCTTCCACCACGCGGGGCGCTTCAGGACGCATGGGATCTTCAATGGAGACCATGCCCGCCACCTTGCCGTCTTCGCTCATGAAGAGCAGGGAGCGGCCCATGCCGGTCTGCTCGTCAATCACTGTTTCCAGGGGCGAAACGTCAACGCCTTCATCATGTTCGATGTAGTGGCGGCTGCCCACGCGCATTTTTTTGCCGTACAGCGACGAGGCCACGCCGTGCGCCACCACGTATTCCACATGGGCGTGCTCTTCGGCATGCTTGAGACCTTCTTCATCGGCCTTGCGAACGACGGCGCGGGCCACCGGGTGGGGAAAATGCTCCTCAAGGCAGGCCATGACGCGCAGAACTTCAGTGCGCTCAAAGCCCGGCGCGGGAAAGACCTCCACTACCTCGGGGCTGGCCTGGGTGAGGGTGCCGGTCTTGTCGAAAACGACAGTGTCGGCCTCGTTAAGGGCTTCAAGGTAACGTCCGCCCTTGATGGCCATGCCATGACGAGCGCCTTCGCGCATGGAGGCCAGTACCGCCAGAGGGGTCGCCAGCTTGAGCGCGCAGGAGTAGTCCACCAGCAGCACGGAGGCCGCACGGCGGAAGTCCCGCGTGAGCAGCCAGACAAGAGCGGCCAGGCCAAAGGTAAAGGGCACGGCCATGTCGGCCAAGCGTTCATACTTGCCCTGGATGCCGGCCTTGAGTGATTCTGATTCTTCAATAAATTTCACGACCTGCCGCAGGCGTGTGCCGTCGCCCACATGGCGGGCGCGGATGACCAGGCGGCCTTCTTCAACCACTGTGCCAGCAAAGACAGACGCTCCGTTAGTGCGGCGAACCCCAAGAGGTTCCCCTGTCATGGACGACTGATTGACCACTGCGCAGCCTTCCTCGACCACGCCGTCAACGGGGATGCTGCCCCCATCGCGCACAACGACCAGATCGCCTTCCTTCACCTGCGCCAGGGGAACGGATATTTCCGTGCCGTCGGCCAGCAGCCACACGTTTTCAACATTGAGCGCCAGACTTTCGGTGAGCGTGGCCATGGAGCGGCGGCGCGTCCAGTATTCCAGCGTTTCGCCGAGACCCAGCAGCAGGGTGAGCAGGCTGACAGTGCGGAAGTCGCGCATGACAAGGGACGCGCCAATGGCGGCAGCATCAAGAACGTCCACATTGAGCGCGCCGCGCAGCACGGCGCGAACGCCCTTGAAAAGAAAAGGCACTGCGCTGATCACGCTGTTGACGATGCGCAAGGCCATGGGCAGCAGTGGGCGGACGAAAACATACTGAAACACGGGCATGAGCCCTTCAGTGAGCGTGGCTTCGCCAGGGCCTGGGGCGGGATCGTCCACAATGTCCGCCAGGGGGCCATCTACGCCGCCGGCCCCCACAAAGAGGGTCAGGGCCGTTTCACGGTTTTTGGCGTCTTCATAATGAAAAAGCAGGCTGCCCAGGCGGGGGTTTACACGTACCTCGCTTATGCCGGGCAATGTAGACAGCGCCCCTGCCAGAGCTTCGGCCTGGGCAAGGCCGAGGGGGCAAGAGGCGCGCACGCGCATTCTGCCTGAATCGGGCGTGGAGATGCCACGCAGCTCATGAACAATGTAAAAACGCATGCGCGCGCTCCTGTTCCATATATAACTTTGATTATGGGCGATACGGCGTTTGTCGGGGGAAGATGAGGGCGTCAGCCCACCCCTGCGGCGCGCCGTCAGATTTTTGTGCGGCTGGGG
This sequence comes from Desulfovibrio simplex, assembly GCF_055387835.1. NCBI lineage: Bacteria > Pseudomonadati > Thermodesulfobacteriota > Desulfovibrionia > Desulfovibrionales > Desulfovibrionaceae > Desulfovibrio > Desulfovibrio simplex. Next base: position 2,018,432 of record NZ_AP042377.1, on the reverse strand, counting down.
CGGATGCGCCCCACGTCCATTCCCTGTTCAGGTCTGCCACAGCTTCGGGCAGGGCAAGGCAAAACAGCCATGCCGCCGGAACCGGCCGCGTTTTTCAAGGTGGCCTGTTCCAGCGGCTGACCGTACACATGCGGAATTTTTAGGCTTCAGCGCTGTCTTTGGTGGCCTTGCGCTTGTCAGAGGCCACGCGGGCTTCGGCGGTGAGGTCTTCCACATCTTCCTTGAGGGCTTCAACCTTGGTCAGCAGGGCATCTTTAACATCAATGCCACGGCTGATGAGGTCGGTAGCCAGCGGTTTGAAGTCGAGTTTGGCACGGCTCGCAGCCGTAATACCCACAGCGCCGACAATCAGTCCACCCAGAAACCACAGGCCGCATTTCAGACCATTATTCATAACGTATCTCCTTAATGACCGCGTTGTAAACCGTCCGTACGGCAAGTCGCACAGGGCGGCAGAGAAAAATCCAGCCCCCTGCCACGCAAGCGTGGCAGGGAATAAGCGAGAATATGACATTTTTGACAGAACTGGAAGTCTAGCTGCCGGAACCCGCCAGGTCGACCTTGATGAAATCGGCTTCGCTGTTGCGAAGTGAGATCGTGACGCCGGACAGACGCAGAGCGACAGGGTCTTTGAGGGGCGCGCGGCCAACTATTGAAACCGTTGTGCCGGGGATGAGCCCCATGTCGCGAATGCGGCGGTTCATTTCACCAAGGGCTTCCACAGCGGCAATCTTGCCCTGCTGGCCTACCTGCATCTGACGCAGATTGACAATCTGGCTCATGCGTGTTCTCTCTTTTTTAGCCTTGCGGCTGTGATATAGTGAAATTATGGGTTCCGGTACATGCATAAAACGCCACCGTAGCCGTGGTGCAACGGCGTAGCTTCAGCATGGGTGCCAATTATTTCTTCAGGCTTGATGATCACCTTGCCGTCAATAGTAAGATGTGTCAAGAGAAAAGAAAGTCAATTTCAAACCGGGCGCTGGACGACCCGTTTTTTTGGCAAGGAGGCCCCATGCAATCTTCCTATGTTGTGCATGCTATCGAGGGCAGGGCGCGGTTGCGCCATCCCGCCCTGGCGGATGTCAGGGCGCGCGGCGAGGCACAGGCCTTGCTGCGGGATGAAAAAGGCGTCAACGAAATGCGCTTCGGCTCGGAATCGCTTTTACTGCTCATGAGCCCCGACGCGGACTTTGCCGCCATCTGTCAGCGGCTGGAAGGAAAAATACCGGATCTTCTCAGGCCCAAAGCCGAGGTCGCGGCAGCGCGCAAGGCCGAACGCCGGTCGCGGTTCGGTGCGGGGCAGGCAGGCCACAAGGGTAAGGAAACACTCCGCGGCAAAAGCTTCGGCGACATGCTTGGCGATATGCAGGTGCCGTCGTTTTTGCAGCCCTTTGTGTCTGGCAAGGGCAAGGGTAAAATTATGGGCATAAGCCCGCGCAAGTTCGAGGTGCGCACCATGCTCGGCGCTGGCAGTCTTTGCCTGCTTGCCGGCTTTGCGGGTGGCAAGGGGCTGCATGTGGCCGCCGGTCTGGCCTGGGCCACGCTGGCGACCCGTCACGTGTGGGTGCGCCGTAAGGCCCTGTAGGGCAGGCGGTTTTTTAGAGCGGTTAGCGAATGAAATGCGTTAACCGCTCTGCAAGGATTTTCAGGAAAATTCTTGCCACGAATATGCGAATAGGCAGGTTTTTGCCTGCCGTACGTGAGCATTTCAAGTGTTAAATGCTCTGGCCAGAGCAAGCTCACTTTACGATTGCTCAGGGGGCTGCGTGAGCGGCGCTCGCCCGGCATTGTCACTTTGAAATTTCTCGGGCCTCTGTGGGAGCAGGCGCTCGCCGTGACGGCGTAGGCGTTGTCCACCTGCGCTGTCGCGCGCCTGTGCGGGCGACTTCACGCATTGAGAATCCCTGTTTTCCATGGCACGTTGCTTTGTAACAGAGGCCGGGGCAAAAACGCCCCGGCCTCTGTTTGTTGCTGGAAGGTGTGCAGCCCGTGGCCGCTGGATCACGATCAGACGTGTTCGCACGACATCAATTCCAGAGAGGCCGTACTGCGCCGCATCTGCGCGGATGGTCCTGCAACGGCAGGCGGTACCATGCGTCATGCGCCAGCGGCGACAGGGGGCGTGTGCCCCCTGCTGCGGCGTCTATTCCTCCGCTTTGGCGTTGTCGCCGCCTTCAGGGCCGTTTTCTGTCTCATGCCGCCCGGCCACAAGATTGCGGTGCCCGGTGATAATCTTGGGAATGACCTCGGGTTCGGCCAGTGAGGTGGTGTCGCCAATATCTTCGTAACTGTCGCCAGCTATCTTGCGCAACATACGCCGGATAATCTTGCCCGAGGTCGTTTTGGGCATGCCATCCACAAACTGTATGTATTCCGGGGTGGCCAGAGCACCGATATCGCGTCTTACGGCCTCGCGCAGCTTGGTGCGCAGGTCGGCGCTCCAGGGCACCTCGTCGCGCGTAACCACGTAAGCGTAAATGCCCTCACCCTTGAGGGCGTGTGGCATGGGCACAACGGCGGCTTCGCCCACTTCGGGGCAGGTGGCCAGCACTGCTTCGATTTCCGCTGTGGAGAGGCGGTGTCCCGATACGTTGATGGAGTCGTCGATACGACCCAGAATCCAGAAGTAGCCGTCCTGATCAATTTCGGCGGCGTCGCCAGAAGCGTAGCAGCCAAAGCGCGAAAAATAGGACTGGTACTTCTCTTCGTCATTGAAAACGCCTTGCATCATGCCGGGCCAGGGGCGACGTATGACCAGATGCCCGGCCTTGCAACCCACTTCGGGCTCCTCGCCGTCGCGCGCTGCTGAACCCATAACCGTGGCGTCAATGCCGGGCAGGGGCTTGGAGGCCGAACCGGGCTTGAGCTTGGTTGCATAGGGCATGGGCGCGATCATGGCCCCGCCGGTTTCCGTCTGCCACCACGTGTCCACAATGGGCAGTTCGCCACTGCCGATGTGTTTGTGGTACCACTGCCAGGCTTCGGGGTTGATGGGTTCGCCCACGCTGCCCAGGATGCGCAGGCTGCGCAGGTCGTAGCGTTCTGTCCACGCTTCGTTCATGCGCATGAGCGAACGTATGACCGTGGGCGCCGTGTAGAGAATGTTGACGCGAAAATTCTCGACAATGCGCCAGTAGCGGTCAGGATAGGGCCATGTGGGTATGCCCTCGAACATGAGGGTGGTCGCCCCCAGCGACAGGGGGCCATAAACGCCGTAGGTATGGCCGGTGATCCAGCCTGCGTCGGCAGTGCACCAGTATACGTCGTCGTCGCGCATGTCGAAGCACCACTGGGTGGTGTGAGCCGCATAGGTAAGGTACCCGCCCGTGGAGTGCATGACGCCGGTGGGTTTGCCCGTGCTGCCGCTGGTGTGCAGCAGAAAGAGCGTGTCGTTGGCGTCCATCGGCTCACAGGGAAAGTCTGGGTTGAGCGTGAAGTCGTCAATAAGGTCGTGCCACCAGATGTCCCGGTTGCGCTGCATATGGACATTTTCAAGTCCGGCATGCTTGACCACCACCACATGCGCCACGGAAGGGCATTTTTCAAGGATGGGGTCGAGGTTGGCCTTGAGGGGCTTGAATTTGCCGCCACGCACGGCGGCGTCGGCCGTGATGACCACGCGCGCCTTGCAGCCCTGGATGCGGCTGCGCACGCCGCCCTCGGCGTAGCCGGAAAAAATGGCCGTATGTATGGCCCCGATGCGGGCGCAGGCCAGCATGGCGATAAACAGCTCCGGGATCATAGGCATATACAGGGCCACGTGATCGCCCTTGCGGATGCGCAGCGAGCTCAGTGCATGAGCCACCCGGCAGACCTCGGTATAGAGCATCTGGTAGGTATAGCAGCGAACGTCCGTTTCTTTTTCGCCCTGCCAGATGAGGGCTGCCTTGTTGCGCCGGCCTGAAATAAGATGCCTGTCAATGCAGTTGAATGAGGCATTGAGCTTGCCGCCGGTAAACCACCTGTATTTGTGGTTTACTTCATCAGCTTCTAGCACTTTGTCCCAGCGCTTGAACCAATGGACTAACTGCGAAGCTCGAGCACCCCAAAAGTCACTGGGGTCTTCCACGGCACGGCGGCACAGTGCATCGTATTCTTCTGCTCCGCATACCCAGGCAGAAGTTTTGCCGTGCTCTGGTGGAAGATAGCTGCGATTTTCATTCAACAGTGTCGTGATCCGTTCCTGAGACATGATCCAGACCTCCATCCTGTCTAAACTGTAAATTGAAAAGTTGAGAATTGGCCATGATACTCGAGTAAAGAGATTTTAAATAACAGTCAAGAGGCAGATTCTTGTTTGTGCTTTCAGTCATAGTTGTGAAAAAAGTATCAAGAGCCTGAAAAATGAGGTGATTCCACCATGCGGCGCGGATTGTAACGCCATTACAATTGAAGAAAATTTTCACAATCAAGGTGTAAAAAAATATAGAAATTTCTTAAATTTTATGGGGACAGGCAAATCCGAGGGCAAAAAGGGGCTGTTCCCCTCTTCTGGCGCGCTTTCGCAAGGCTTTTTCTGGAGGCAGGGATTTTGACATGGGTCGGCATGTGCCGATATGCGGTGGTCTGGCGTCGGCATGCGGCGGTCTGGGGCAACACCGAAAACTTGGGCATGGTGAGGATATTTATGGAAACGCGCAGTTATTCCGTTTGGCAAGGCGCGATCTTTTTTTGAAGCAGGAGTGGACTCTTCCGTCCTCGGCTGTTTCAAAAAAAAGTGAAGCAACGCCGCCAAAAGGAATAAATCAGCGTTTCCCTGGGGCAAGCGGGGGGGAGGCGCAGGGCCTCATGAAGCCCCGGTCCAGCAGCAGGTGGGCCAGCTGGGTGACGGGCAGCCCCACCACCGTGCTCCACGATCCTTCTATCCTGTCCACCAGAAACGCTCCCTGACCCTGAATGGCGTAGGCTCCGGCCTTGTCGTGCGGTTCGCCCGTATCCACGTAGGCCCGCAAAACGTTTTCAGGCCAGGGATGAAAGTACACACGGCTTGCGTCGCTGAAAACCAGTTCTTCCGCTCCGCAGCCCTGGTACGCAATGCTTTTGTCAGCGCCGCGCGCGCAATCTGGCGCGTTACACGATGTAACGCCAGCTGCGTTTCCATATGTTTCCTCATGCGCGCCCGCTGAAAGGGGCAAAAGCAGGCATACGGCGCTGATGACCTCATGTCCGCGTCCGGTGAGGCGTTGCAGCATGGAGAGGGCGTGGGCGGCATCGTGAGGTTTGCCCAAAATATCGCCATCCACAGCCACCACCGTGTCGGCGGAAAGGATGATGGCTTTTTCTTGCGTGAATGGGGAAGCTTCCGCACCTGTTCTGTTCAGACTGGCGGTAACGGCGTGCGCCTTGGCCGCCGCAGCCCGCCGGGTGTAGGCATCGGGTTGTTCACCGGGCAGGGGCAGAGGCTCTGCCCGGTCCGGGCGGGCCAGTTCAAAGGGCACCCCCCATTCGGACAGAAACCGGCGACGGCGTGGCGAACCGGAGGCCAGCACCAGTCTGAACCCGTCCGTCAGGGAGAACAGCGGTTGCCGCGATGTGGGTTGGGCGGTCATAGGCAGTACTGTCGGCAAGGGCGCGGGGCCATCAGGCCGGGGCGTGGCGCAGAACTTCCTTGTCCTGCATGTTCAGCACGCGGAAGAGGCCGTTTTCATACAGCCCGTAGCTGCGGGGAAAGCCGCTCTTGGGCAGCGAAAGGGAACCGGGATTCCAGAAGTGCAGCCCATCGAGGGTTTCGCCGCGTGGAATGTGGGTATGCCCGCGCAGGAAGACAGTGCCGGGTTTGAAGCCGGGGCATGGCGGATTTTCGGGCAGGTGGTGGCCGTGGCTTACGAAGATGCGCAGTCCATCGGCATCAAGCCATGTAGTGTCGGCCACAGGAAAGGGCAGCAATCCCAGATCCACCTCGGCGTCGCAGTTGCCGCGCACAGCGGTAACCGGGCAGGGCAGCGCGGTGAGGTCGGGCATTTCACGCATCACCAACCTTGTGTCATAGCCCGCAGGCAGGGGATTGCGGGGGCCGTGATAAACAAGGTCGCCCAGCAGCACCAGCATGTCGGGTTCGATCTGCCGTGCTTTTTCCACCAGAAAGCGCAGGCTTTCAATGGATCCGTGCAGATCGGAGGCTATGAGCAGGCGCATCAGGCGCGTTCCTTTGCCTGAGGATGCTGTGCATTCCAGGTGGGCATATCCACAGCTTCTTCCACCAGCATGACAGGTATATCTTCCCGAACGGGGTAGATAACCTGGCAGGCCGCGCAGGCAAAACCCGCCGTGTCATTATTTTCTTCCATAGCGGCGAGGTTGCCCAGGCATTTGGGGCAGGCCAGTATCCGCAAGAGTTCGTCAGTATTGATGGGCATATATCCTTCCTCTTAAATCAGCATGGGCGGCTAGTATACAGAGATGCAGGGGCCAGTTCAAGGCTTGCCCCATATTGATATTTTGCGCTATTAATAAAAACTCATCTTTAGTAAGGTTTACACCGCATGAAACTGGTTGATCTGCATACGCACACTACTGCTTCCGATGGTACGGATTCTCCGGCACAGCTCATGGCCAAGGCCGCCCAGGCGGGGCTTGAGGCCGTGGCCGTGACTGACCATGATACGCTTTCCGGTCTGGATGAAGCCGCTGACGCCGGGCGTGAATATGGCGTCGAACTCATACGCGGGTGTGAAATCTCCACGGGCACGGAACTGGGAGAATTGCACATTCTGGGGCTGTGGCTGCCGCAACATCCCGCACTGTTGCAGGAAAAACTGGCTTTTCTGCGGCGCAAGCGCGCGGAGCGCAACGAAGGCATAGTGCGCAAGCTTCAGGACCTGGGGCTGGATATCACCATGGAAGAGGTGCTGGCCATAGCCACGGGCGAAAGCGTGGGCAGACCCCATATTGCTGAAGTCCTGTTGCGCAAGGGATATGCCAAAAATTCCCGTGAAGTTTTCAAGGAATACCTCGGTTGCCACGGCAAGGCCTACCTGCCCAAGGAAGTGCTGGAACCGGAAGAAAGCGTGCGCCTTCTGGCCGATCTTGGCGCGACCGTCAGCCTGGCCCACCCCATGCTGTGGAAGGGGCCGTCGGGCTGGCTGGACACGCAGGTGTCGCACCTCAAGGACTGCGGGCTCAATGCCATTGAGGCGTGGCACAGTGAGCATTCCGAAGCGGACGTTCGCGCCTGCCTCGCTCTGGCCAAGCGTTTTGACCTGGGCATCAGCGGCGGTTCGGATTATCACGGCGACAACAAGCCGTCCATTTGTCTTGGCAAGGGCTACGGCAAACTTCGCGTCGGCATGGACGTGCTGGAAAGTCTGCGGCAACGGCGGATGGCAGCGGGCCTGCCCGTCTGACAGGTTTTGCGGCGCATCTGTGGTGCTTTTTTCATAACTGTTTTGCTTCTTTTTCTTCAGTTTTTGTCCCATACTCTGTCCATACGCCGAAGCACAGCGGCAAGGGTTCCTGTATTCTGCCGTACTGTAAGGCTCTTTTTCAACCATGCTTTATCGTTATCTATTTTTCTTCATTTTACCATGGTTTCATGCCTTGCGTAAAACTGCCCAGCGCGGTACAGCGGCCTTGCGGGGGGACTTTTTCACCCCTGCCCCGCAACACGGGCCGTCAGGGCGCAGACACGCAGTCCGCGCCGGGCGTGCTGGTCATAATCAGGCATTTTTTTTACGAGCAGCTACCGGAATAAACAGGCATGCGCATTCTACACAAGCAACAGCATTTGCCGCCTCTTGATGGTCCACGACTGGAACCCCACCCATTTCGCGCAGCAGGCACGCCGCCCGACAAATGCAATGGCGCGCCGATTGTGCCCGTGAACCGCCGGGAGCGCGGCCTTGAGGCCCGCCGGACAGTCATGGCCGCGGAGGAGCGCGGTGAAGGAGAAGCCGTGGACAGCGAACGCAAGGACGAGGACCGACAACCGCCCAATGGCGTTCACGACGCCTTTGAATTCCGCCAGCTTGGCAAGGACGATTTTGAGCAGTTCGAAGCCCTGCTGCGGTATGCCTTTCAGGTGAGTACGTCTGAAATGGCCCGCATTGGCTGGTCCGACAAGGAAATGAAGCAGTCCAAGAGGCCCATTTTCGAGGCATCGCACGTTATGGGCTGGTTTTACAAGGGCCGGCTGGCTTCGCAAGTGGTCATCTATCCAATGGAAGTGAACGTCCAGGGCGAGATTTGCAAAATGGGCGGCATCACCGGGGTGGCGACTTATCCGGAGTATACCGGGCGGGGGCTTATCCACTCGCTGCTGGCAAAAAGCCTTGAGTACATGCGCGGCCAGCAGCAGATCATCTCCTATCTGTGCCCCTATTCCATCCCGCTTTACCGCAAGCACGGCTGGGAAATCGTGTCGGACAAAATGACCTTCACCATCAAGGATACGCAGCTTCCGGCGCGTCACCCGGTGGAAGGGCAGATAGAACGTGTGGATATTGAAAATGAGGATCTGCACAAGGTTTATAAATATTTCGCGCTTCAGGAACACGGCGCGCTCATACGCGGCGCGCTGGAGTGGGAGGAATACTGGCGCTGGGATTCGGACGATGTCATGGCGGCCGTGTATTACAGCACTGACCGCAAGCCCTTGGGCTATGTGATCTACTACATTGAGAATGAAGTTTTCAGCATCAAGGAGATGGTCTACCTGAACCAGGAGGCCAAGTACGGCATCTGGAACTATATCAGCGCGCATTTTTCTATGATCACCAAGGTGGAAGGAGCCAACTACACGGGCGAGGCCATGGCTTTTCAGCTTGAGGACAGCGAGATCGACGAGACCATACAGCCTTACGGCATGGCCCGTATTGTGGATGTGCAGCGCTTTATGGAGTTTTATCCCTTCCAGTTCAACGATCCCAGGCTCACCCTCGATTTTGAGGTAAAAGACCCCATTGCGCCTTGGAACAACGGCATATTTCATGTGCGCTGGCAGGACGATGAAGCTGTCTGCGAACAGGTGACCACATGCCATTCGGGGCACCGCATCGCGCTGGACATCCAGACGCTGACCACCATGCTTATGGGCTACAAGCGGCCCACCTATCTCTATAACAATGACCGCATTGATATGGACTACCATCTGCTCAAAACGCTTGAAGCGCTGATTCCGCCTGATAAACCCTATTTTTCAGACTACTTTTGATGCCAGAGCAGTTTACGAATGAAATGAGTTAACTGCTCTGCAGGGATTTTCTTGAAAATCCTTGCCACGAAATGCGAGTAGGCAGGCTTTTGCCTGCCGTACGCGAGTATTTCAAGTGTTAAATGCTCTGGATGCTTGTGCCGCGTTAGGGCCTGTACCCTGCAATAAGAGTTTTAGGGGGTGGGGGCGTGGGGGAGGAGACCCTTTTGCAAAAGGGTCCCTCCCCCACAAAATTCTTCAAAATATCATCGCGCACCGATAGCGTTATTTCTTGATGCTGCGCAGGGCACGCTTGCAGATGCGCTCCGTCGGCTTGCAGGGGCTTTCACCCAGCCAGCGGTCGCAGACATCCTGTACCCACTGCGGCTGGGATTTGGCCGCGTCATTGAGCCAGTTGCCCACGCTGTCCTGCACATAGGCCGCCGGGTCTGCCCGTAGCGGTTCCAGCACCGGCAGGCCGAGATCAGGGTCCTGTTTGAGCCGTTCCATATGGCTGCACCAGACCCCGCGCGGGCGTATGCTTTCGCTGGCGAAGCGGCGCACACGTTCGGAAGCATCCGCCGTCCAGCCGACAAGGTGGGGTATGGCCGCATCAAGATGTTCGGTGAGGTGGGGGCGTACGGCCATCCAGACCCATTCGCGCACGCCGAAGTGGGCGTCATCGGCAAGGGGCCGCACGGCCTCAAGCCTTTCTTCAATATTCCGGGCCGGGCAGAGGGCAAGGGCAAAGCAGGCCCATCCGCGCACCGTGTCCGAGGGGTGGGTTGCACAGGGGGCCAGACCGTCAGGCCCAAAGGTTTCATACAGCAGCTTTCCGGCCAGACGCATCTTTTTGGAAACGCCCTGGCCCGCCGCCTGGCGCAGGGCGTCAATGCCGCTGGCAGGCACATCGGGAACGGCCGCAGCCATAAGAGCGGTAAAATCCACGGCAAGGGCTTCGGCAAGATTGCTTGAGGCGGCCTGTCCGCTGTTGAGCAGGGCCAGTTTTTGACTGTCGATGTCCATAAGGTACCCGTTTGGGTTGGCGCGGGCCGCCATGCAGCGCAGGAGCAATTTTGTGGGGGAGGGACCCTTTTGCAAAAGGGTCGCCTCCCCCACGCCCCCACCCCCTAAAACCTTTACAGTATGCTGCAATGCTCAAAGGTTTTTCTGTTTGGAAGCGGGGGGCAGAGATCGCGCCTTGCAGGCATCGCAGTCGCTCAAAGCCTGTCTGCTCTGATACAGCCGCCCGGTCAGCTATATACACGGGCAGCTATACAGGTCAGCTATATGTTTGACTCAAGAAAGGCCCGGTACGCCTGAACCGTGGTGTGCAGGTCCGCGCAGCTTGCCAGTTCAAAGGGGCTGTGCATGGAAAGCACGGCCGGGCCAAGGTCAATGACGTGCATGCCGTAGGCCGCCAGAAAGAGCGCCACCGTGCCGCCGCCGCCGTGATCCACGCGCCCCAGTTCCGCCGCCTGCCAGGGGATGTTTTTGCTGTTGAACAGGTTGCGCAGCGCGCCGAAAAATTCGGCATCAGCCTCACTGGCGCCGTATTTGCCGCGCGAGCCCGTGAACTTGGAGAAGCAGGGCCCGTAGCCCATCTGGGCGGCGTTCTGCTTTTCGTGCACTTCCTGGAAATCCGGGTCCAGAGCGGCCTGAACGTCGGCGGAAAGGGCGCGGGTTTCCATAAAGACGCGCGATGCGGACAGGCCCGGAGCCCACGCCTGGGTCAGGTCTTCAATGCAGTATTGCAGAAAGCGCGACGCCGCGCCGGTTGCGCCGTCCGAACCGATTTCTTCCTTGTCCCAGAACATCACCGCCATGCTGCGCCCTGTGGCCTCGGCTTCCAGCAGGGCCTCAAGGGCCGCGAACACGCAGATGCGGTCGTCCTGCCCGTAGCCGCCCACCAGGGCCTTGTCAAAACCCACAAAGCGCGCCGGCCCGGCGGGCACGGCCTGAAGCTCGGCAGTAATAAGGTCTTCTTCGGTGATGCCGTATTTTTTATTGAGGATTTCAAGCAACTGGGCCTTGATGGGTTCCTTGGGCGCGTCGTCTTTTTTGCCCTTGGCGGCCTTGGGGCTGTGCCCCAGAATGATGTTGAGTTTTTCGCCCTCAAAGGCGTCGCTGACGGTCTGCGTTACCTGTTTTTGCGCCAGATGGGGCAGAAGGTCCGCAATGCAGAAGACAGGTTCGCCGGGCTTTTCGCCAATGGTGACCTCAAGCGTTGAACCGTCGGCGCGTATGACAACACCGTGCAGCGCCAGGGGGCGCGCCAGCCACTGGTATTTGCGTATGCCGCCGTAATAGTGGGTTTTGGCCTGCGCCACGCCGGGCTGCTCGATAAGGGGGCGCTGCTTGAAGTCAAGGCGCGGCGTGTCGGCGTGGGCTGCCACAAGGGCAAGCCCCTGATCCAGAGGCAGCGTGCCGCGACGGGCGGCGAAAATGGCTTTGCCGCGCATGGGCCGCATGACGCGGTCGCCGCCGAAATCTTCGCCATAGCCCTGGGCGGCCAGGCGTTCGCGCACGTATTCCACTGTTTCGCGTTCGGTTTTGCAGCGCGTGATAAAATCCATATAACGAAGAGCCAGAGATTCCATATGTTTGCGGGTCTTGGCGTCCGCATCTTCCCAGGCGTTTCTGGGTTTGTAGGTCAGCGTTTTTTCCATAATGTTTTCCTTTATGGCCGCGCTGGGCGGCAATCAATCTTGATACCTATATAAGGCCAGTGGCGGCAAGGGCCAGTGCCTCGCGCAATACTCGCAGCAGTATGGGCCTGTCCGCAGTGTCCAGTGTGCGGGGGTCAAGGCAGAAGCTATCGTCTTCAAGCCGTCCTATGAGGGGCGGATCAGTGCGCAGCAGGGCGGCCTTGAGCGCCGTGGGACTGCATGCGGCAGGCTTGAGGCACACCAGGGTGGTGGGCAGGTCGTACTGGGGAAAGGCCCCGCCGCCCACGCGGGAAACGTCGGCCCGCAGGCTTATGTGGCAGGACGTTTGCGGGCTGGAGTTGAGCCCTCTGCGCAGGGCGGTGGCCAGGGAGCGGGCGTCCTTGTTGAGTTCGTCGGCGGTACGGCAGATCATGCGCAGGGTGGGCACGCTTTGCCGGGCCTTGTCCGGATCAAGATAGAGGCGCAGGGTGGCTTCAAGGGCGGCAAGGCAGAGCTTGTCGCAGCGCAGGGCGCGGGTGAGCGGATTGCTCTTGAGCTTGTCCACCATGCTTTTGCGGCCCGTGATGATGCCGGCCTGCGGGCCGCCCAGCACCTTGTCGCCGGAAAATGTGGCAATATCCGCGCCCTGGGCCAGCACTGAGGGAACCGTGGGCTCATTGGGCAGGCCAGCGGCCGAAAAGTCCGTCAGGCTGCCGCTGCCCAGGTCTTCAATAAGCGGCAGGCCATGCTCCTTTGCCAGCTCCGCCAGTTCCGGCAGGGACACGGCGGAGTGGAAGCCCACAATGCGGTAGTTTGACGTGTGCACGCGCATGAGGGCGCGGGTGTTTTCATTGATGGCCGCTCTGTAGTCGCGCAGATGGGTACGGTTGGTGGCTCCCACCTCGCGCAGGGTTGCGCCGCTTTTTTCCATAACTTCAGGGATGCGGAAGCTGCCGCCGATTTCCACCAGTTCGCCACGCGAGACCACCACTTCGCCGCCCTTGCAAAAAGTGTCCAGCACAAGCAGCACGGCGGCGGCATTGTTGTTGACCACAAGGGCCGCTTCGGCTCCTGTGAGACGGCAGAGCAGGTCTTCCACCAGGGCGTGACGGCTGCCGCGCCCGCCGGTGGTCATGTTCAGTTCAAGGTTGCAGTAGCCTGTGGCGGCGGTGATGACCGCCTCCCGCGCTTCTTTTGCCAGCACCGAACGGCCCATATTGGTATGAACCACAACCCCGGTGGCGTTGAGGGCCGCGCTGAAGCGGCTTCGCAGGCCCGCCCGTACATGGGCCGCAAGGTCCGTCAGTCGGGCTTCAAGCCCCAGTTCATCGGCGGAGCGGTACTGGCCTTCCCGAATGGCCTGCCGCTGCTGGTCCCAGTATGCTGTCACCAGATCCCGCACAAGGGCGCGCGGGGCCTCGGCCATATGGGGATCGGCCTCGTGAAGGGCCGCAAGGCAAAGGTCCACGGCAGGGATGGCGCGAAAGAGTTTATTCATGGGGTTTTTCTCCCTTGAGTTGCGTCCGGGTGATTTGCGTTCTGGGGCGAAAGGTATGCGGGATAGAGGCTGAAGAATTCCGCCAGCAGATAGAGCGAGCCTGTGACCAGTACCGGGCGGCCCGAGCAGCCAGGACAGGCGCGCGCCGCTGCCGCGGCATGGGCCAGAGCCTGTGCCAGCGGTGGAGCATCGGCAGGCGCGCTGGCCGGGCCGTCTTGCGCGTCAGGCATGGCCTGGGCTGTGACCGGAGGCATGGCGTTGAAAAAGCGTGCCACGTCTTGCGCGCTGGCCGCTCTGGGGTTGTCCAGCGGGGGCACGAAGATAAGGGCGTCGCCTGCCTGCTTTTTCAGCATGGCGGCCGCCGTCTGCCAGTCCTTGTCTCCCAGGCAGGAAAACACAATGGCGGCGGGCTGCGTGTTCGCCTGCCGCAAGGCCGCTATGAGTGCGGCCATGCCGTGGGGGTTATGCGCGCCGTCCAGCAGAAAGGGCGGCATGGCGCTCGTGCCGGGCACGTACTGCAGGCGGCCGGGGATAAAGGCCTGGGCAAGGCCGCGCTTTTGCGCCTGTGCGTCCAGCGGGTCCTTGCCGAGCATGGGGGCCAGCATCTGCCATGTTGCCAGCGCGAGGCCAGCGTTGTTTTTCTGGTGCGGCCCGGGGAGCCCCAGTTCCAGGGATGCGTCGGCCGCGCCGGCCCAGATCAGCGGAGCCTTGTGCGCATGCGCGGCTGCTTCAATGGCCCGTGCAGCCTGAGGGAACTGAAAGGTGGAGCATACGGGAGCCGCCGAACGGATGGCTCCGGCCTTGTCTGTGGCGATGGCCGCAAGGCTTCCGCCAAGCACGTCCTTATGGTCCATTGCTATGGGGGTATAGCAGAGCACGTCCGCGCTCACGGCGGTGGTGGCGTCGTGGCTGCCGCCAAGCCCAGCCTCAAGAATGGCCACATCTACCCGCTCTTCCGCAAAGGCCAGCAAGGCGAGCACGGTAAGGAACTCAAAATACGTCAGTTCCGGGGCTGCATCCATGACCTTGTTGGCCTGCGCGGGCCATGATTTCTGCGGCCAGGGCCTGCCGTCGATGCGGATGCGCTCCGTTGGGCTGACAAAGTGCGGGGAGGTGTACAGACCCGTGCGCAGGCCGTGGGCAGCGCACAGGGAAGCAAGAAAGGAGGCGGTGGACCCCTTGCCGTTGGTGCCGAGCACCTGCACCGTCACAAAGGGGGGCCGGACAAGGCCCAGAGCCGACAGGGCGCGCCGCATGCGGTCCAGGCCCATGTCCATATGAAAAAGCCCCAGACTGTCCAGATGCTGTTCAATATGGGTGAAATCACTGAAGTGCTGTCTCATGGGCAGCACGGTACCTTAAAGGCGGGCGGCTGTCAGCGTTCTGTCACCAGTTCGTGCCGCACGGAATTGCGGCAGGGCACTGCCAGAAGTGGCGGAAGGGTAAATTTTCTTTGAAACTGCTTTGGCATCTGCGCGAGTGGGCGTGAGCAGACGCACGCGCCAAGGAGCCACTGCGGTTTATGCGCGCTGCTATGCGCCATAATGCGCCGTAACGGGCGTTCCGTATGCTTTGAGAATTTTATTTCAGGGGAGATATGTTCTGCCGGCTGCATGGCGCTCTGCATGCGCATCACCAGCGCACCAGTGAGTGCAACAGAAGCAGCTGTGATGCCGTGGCATACCCGGCAGGACCAATCGAAGCCATGAAGAAAACGCGGAAAATGCCTCTACGGGCCGAGGCGTGGACGGCAAGGCCTACCGCAACTGGCTGTCCTTGCTGCCACGCCGGTTGTAAAGAGAAACCGCCTGCTGTTCCCTGTCCGCCTCCTGCTGGCAGGCGACGCACAGTCGCACGCCCGGCAGGGCCTCACGCCGGGCCTGCGGGATGGGCTCCCCGCACTCCTCGCAATGACTCAGGCTTTCGCCGCTGGGGAGATTGCGCCGCGCACGGGCGACTTCGTCATTGATGGAATCCTGAATCTGGTCCTGCACTGCGCCGTCACCGGCCCAACCGCTTGCCATGGCGTCCTCTCTGGTGTTTTTTGGCCGCGTTGTCGGCAGCCAGTATGGTGAATATAAGTCCGGGGGCATAAAAAGGAAGCAGCCCGGCTAACCTTGAAGGCCGCCGGGCTGAAAAGCACGTTGCTGGCGTAATTTAGAGCAGTCCACGAATGAAATGAGTTAACTGCTCTGCAAGGATTTTTTTGAAAATCCCTGCCACGAAATGCGAGCAGGCAGGCTTTTGCCTACCGTGCGCGAGCATTTCAAGTGGTAAATGCTCTAACGCTGCACAAAAGTGCAGCGCGCCACAACGTGGCGTGGATTCAGACGCAAATCGCATTTTTCGGCTGAATGAACACTTTGAAATGTGAAGCGTTTCAAAGTTAATCTGCTCTAGTCCGGCAGCAAAATGTCTGTCTGGTATCCGGAAGCCATGCACTGGGCGATAAGCTCTCCATTGCCGTCAAAAACCTTCACGGTATAGCTCTGTATGTGCTGGCCCTTGCGCACCAGATAGGCTTCAGCAGCCAGGGGGCCACATCTGCCGGGACGCAGAAATTCGATGGTGGTCGAAAGGCTCACCACGCCCATATCCTTGCCCGCGTTGGCCGCAGCCCCAAAAGCCACGTCGGCCAGCGAAAAAATGGCTCCGCCGTGGGCGCAGCCCATGCCATTCCTGTGGTTATCGGTAAGGGGCATGGTCACTCTGGCGAAATCCGGAGTGGCGCTTTCAATGGTCATCTGCAGGTATCGTAGTAGCTTGTCGTGTTTTTCGACATAATTTTTCATATATTCTCCAAGGTTGCCAAAAACAAGCCGGAAGCCAAAGGCTTCCGGCATATTGTATGCTGGAGCATATCCGCCACTGCGGAGCGCCTATGTTACTCGACCTGCTGGATGCCGTCCAGTTTCCAGCTGCCGCCCTGCACAGGGCGCATGAAATGCCATACTTCGCGTACGGTGGACGGAGCCTGCTGGTCGGGACTTTCACGCATCAGCACATCAAAAAAGACCTGGGCGTACTGTTCGTTGCCTTCATTTTCCACACCAAGCAGCTGGGCATTGACCAGAAGAATCTCGGTGTTGCCGGGCTTGGGGTCGGCTTCCATCTGTTCGCGCACGGCGTGCTGCACGGCAGAACTGGTGAACTGGGCGATGTCGTCCATGTCGCGTTTGTCCCAGGCTTTTTGCAGCCGGGTGTAGGCCATCTTGGCCCCGCGTAGAAATTCTTCAGCATCAAATCCATCGGGCATGGGAATATTGGGAGCAGCGGCGGCTGCCTGAGAAGGCGAACCTGAACCGTCGCCGCGCAGCACGTCCCATCCGTTGCTGCCCGTGGATTCGCGCTGCATGCCCTGCATGCGGTCATCATACGCGCCACCTTGTTCGCTCCGTGCACCCGCGCCAGCAGGAGCCTGCTGAGCGCGAAACCGGGCAAAGAGCTTGAGCCCGAAAAATACCAGAAGGCCAATGATGATGATATCCATAAAGCCGCCGCCAGAAAAACCGTGACCGCCGAGCAGCGAGCCAAGCAGCGTGCCAGCCAGAAGGCCACCGAAAAGGCCGCCCATACCGCCGAACATGCCGGGTCGGGAAGCCTGAGGCGCAGCCTGGGGCTGATTCATGGACGGCCGTGGCGCTTGCGTGGCGTCCTGACGCATGGTGGGTCTTGGCGCAGGGGTGCTCATAAAGGGCTTGCTGCCAAAGGAACCGCCGCCACCCAGGCGGGCGGCTTCAGTAGCGTCGGGCACGGCAAGCATGATGGAACAGCAAAGAAAGAGGACAATAGTCAGAAAGGCACTCAATTTCATGAACAGCTCCCAGGAGGGGGTTGTTGGTTTGCAGGGTGCGATAGTCGCACGTTCTGTTCAGCCTTACTTACCATAAACATTGTGACAGAAAAGGCAAGAGCCGGATTTCCGGCCGGCCCTGCAGTGACACATCAAAAAAATATTTTTTATGGAGGGTTAGGGTAATTTCATTTTAGAGCATTTTAACTTTGAAAAAGTGTAAATGCTCTAACGCTGCACGAAAGTGCAGCGCGCCACAACGTGGCGTGGATTCAGCCGCAAATCGCATTTTTCGGCTGAATGAACACTTTGAAATGTGAAACATTTCAAAGTTAATCTGCTCTAGAGCGACGTCACTTTGAAATTGCCCTGACGGCTGCGCAGGCAGGACGCGCGCGGTAAAGACACAAGAGCCCTTTGCTGCGCCGCCACTGGCCGTAAGGGGCGTGGCAGTCCTTTGAGCCTGCGCCTATGCAAGGGCAAGCTGCGCCAATCAGCAGTGCACCGCATCAGCGCGAAACGTTTTTCATTTAATGCGCCATGGCGCGTCCACGCGGCTCCAAAGACTATGCCGCACTTACGCCCCGCCTTGAATCAGCGCTTGCGGGCATCGGCAGCGCCGTCCACGTACAGCCAGAAAAGCGCACCGAGATTCAGGGGTTTTGGCTGGCCGTCCGGCCCCTTGAGAGGATCGCCAGGCGCTACTGCCATACAGCACCACCAGCCGGGCTGGTTGAGTATAAAGGAGAACTGGCCAGCCTTGTCGGTGCGCGCCTCCATCTCCTCATGCCAGGGCGTGGGGACGGGGCGTTTTTCCGTGTTGATGCGGACCATGCGCACGGGAGCGTTGGGCAGCGCCTTGCCGTGCAGCAGGGCGACGCCTGTGAAAACGGCGGGCGCGGTAAGGCCAAAGGGACGTGTAAGGGCCTGGATTTCAAACACCTGGCCGACGGGCTGCTCCCACCCTCGTTCCACTCCGTGTACGGGCAGCATGGTCTTTACGTAGTGCTGCAAAAACTGTCCACGGGCGGCGTCCCACCAGGGGCGGCCTTCAATGATGAACTGGTAAAGGCCCGGAGTGGTCAGGGCTACGTTGGCTCCCCAGGCTTTCTGGTCGAGGTAGCCTATTTCTTCCACATCGCCCAGAAGGTCGCGGCGCTCTGGCTGAATGAGGCCGTCCTTGACCGGGCTGGCGTTGTCATAGCGCAAAACAGCGAACAGTTGCGGCATATCCATGACAAGGCTCTGATACTGGAAGGGGCGCATCATGGTGATAAGCACATCAACCTGTTCGTCGATGACGGGAAGTTCCGGGGGCGGCGGTGGCGCGGGGGCCTCGGCAACTGGCGGCGCTCCCTGCGGTGCGGGCGCTTTTACGGCCCCCTGTTCGGCTCCGGGGGCGGCTTTGGCTGTGGGCGCGCCTGCTGGTTCCGGTTTGCGGACGCTGGCGGCGGCCTTGCCAGTGTCAGCGCTTTTTTCCGGTTTGGGCGCAGGCTGTTTGCTTTCCTGCTTTTTGTCGTCGCGCTTGCTGGAAGCGTCTGCCTTGTCGGTTTTGGCCGGAGCCTCGATGCTGGGCTGACTCGGCACCAGCAAGGTTACCTGGGCGTTGGCTGAAACCGCTGTAAAGGCGCAGCACACAACAGCCCACAGGGCAGCGGACAAAATGGCGCCCGCCGTGTGCGGCAGGCTGAATGAAAAAGAAAGGCGCGGCATGAAGGCTCCTGCAATGCCGGATGTGATCCCTGTAGCCCCAGGTTTACCGGGGCCGGGGGCGGAACGTCCCATTTGTGTGAACATAGCAGAACGTTTTCGCATTGTCATGTGGCAGAGCCGTGACTTTTTGGCCCGTTTGCCACCATGGGTGCGTTGTCGCCAGTGAATCCCATATCTTCCTTGGGCGTGCGGGCCACCACCAGCACGTCCACACGTCTGGCTCCCACCTTGAGCAGCGCCAGGCTCGCCGCGCGGAGGGTGCTGCCCGTGGTCATGACGTCGTCCACCAGCCACAGGTGCAACCCTTTTACCTCAGGGGAGGCCGCAAAGCTGTGGCGGACGTTTTCCGGCCGGGAGCGGGCGTTGAGGCCAACCTGGGCAGGACCGGGGCGGGTTCGGCTGAGCAGGTCGGGAAAAAGCGCAAGGCCGGTCTGCACGTGCAGGGCTTTTGCAAGCTCATGCGCCTGATTGTAGCCCCTGTGCCGCAGATGGTCCGGATACTGCGGCACAGCCAGCAGGGCGTCGGGGCCGGGCAGACAGCGGGAGGCTTCCATAAGAAACGCGCCAAGCAGCGGGGCCAGGTAGAGGTGCCCGTCAAATTTGAGCCGCAGAAGCGCATGCCGCAGGGATTCGCGGTACAGCCCGTAAAACGCGGCTTGCGTCCAGGGCGGCGGGTTTGAGAGGCAACGCCCGCACAGGCTGCCCTGGTATGCCTTCTGTGACGTCCCGCAATCCCTTGGGGGCGGAGGGGCGGGCAGACCGCAGGCAGGGCAGCGCGGCCCCCCGTAGGGAACAAGCAGGTCGCGGCACGAGGGGCACAGGGAAGCGGCAGTGTCGAAAATGCCCGCGGGCGGCGACGTGCTATTGGCGGAACTTTTTTCCGCGTCAGGGGTGAAGGGGCGCAGACAATGAAAGCACCGGGCCTGGGCAAGGCCCAGAAAGCGGGCGGCTGTGGAGATTTTGCTGGCGAATTGTAAGCTCATCCGGGCAACCTGACGATGGTATTGCTATCTGGTCAGCAAGCGGGCCAAAAGGGGCAGGTCCCCGGATCGGCGCTGTCAGCAGGAGGCGGACGGGCCGTCCTGGGCGCAGCCCGGACCGGGGCTGGCGGCCGGATTATATCCCGGTATCTTGCCCGCCATGAGCCTGCAACCCCAATCGTGACCCCAGGCGTGCAGCGCGGCGCGAACAGCGGGGCGTTCTTCCAGGTCTTTAACCTTTTCGAGCCCGCGTAGCAGCCGCGTTTCGCTGATTGTCGCGTTCAGCGGAGAAAGAAAATAGCGCAGGGTCAGCAGGGAGCCCGAGAAGAGCAGATTGCCGCGCGGTCTTCCGGCCACCAGGCTCACCAGCGTGGGTTTGATCGGGGGACGGGGGAGCAGGGGCTTGGTTGCCGGGGCGTGGTTTTGGGCGGCCCAGAAACGCTGGGTGCGGTCAATGAGGGCCTTGAAATGCGCGGGCAGGGAATAGAAGTAGATGGGCGCGGATATGAAGAGCAGAGGTGCGGCTTCAATAAGCGAAAATATTTCATCAGCCCTGTCTTTCATGCCGCCGTAATCCCGGCCCGCCAGCGTACATCTGTGTGGCGGCCTGCTACA
The DNA here is from genome assembly GCF_055387835.1 of Desulfovibrio simplex. Lineage (NCBI taxonomy): Bacteria > Pseudomonadati > Thermodesulfobacteriota > Desulfovibrionia > Desulfovibrionales > Desulfovibrionaceae > Desulfovibrio > Desulfovibrio simplex. Next base: position 1,998,055 of record NZ_AP042377.1, on the reverse strand, counting down.
GCCGCCACAATCGACACAACCCTCGAACGCATAGTCGCGCAAGGCCACAAGCCGCCAGTCGGTTCCGGCCTCGGCTGCCCCTTCGGCCACAAGTCTGGCCACAGAGTCTGACACGCCATCAGGGTGCGGACTGCAAAGAAGGGCTAGTGGTCTGCTCATGGTCTGAACTCACCGCAAAATGGGTTATTGGCGATTTCGTCGCCGATATTGCTTGTGGGGCCGTGTCCCGGATAGACCGTGGTGTCAGCGGGCAGCTTGAAGAGCACATCCTTGACCGAGTGCAAAAGGGTGTCGTGGTCGCCGCCGGGAAAGTCCGTGCGCCCGATGGAGCGGTAGAACAGGGCGTCACCGGAAAAAACAGCATGCTCGTCAGGGAAATAAAGGGAGACGCCGCCGGGGGTATGCCCAGGCGTTCTGAGCACATCGCAAACCATGTCGCCGAAGACTGTCCTGCCCATGGGCATGGGGCTGGCCGTAAACTCCGGAACCGGCGGAAAGCCCCAGACGCCGCCCTTGCCGGATTCCGTGCCCGCGAGGCTGTCGTCGTCCTGTGGAATGTATATGATCGCGCCGGTGGCTTCTTCCAGAGCGGCCACACCGTACATATGGTCGAAGTGGCGATGCGTTATGCAGATGGCGTCAAGCTTCAGGTTGTGTGTATGCAGGTATTCCAGCATAGGCGCGGGGTCGCCGCCTACGTCAATGGCCACGGCCCTGGAAGTTTTATGGATAAGATAGCTGTTGGTCTGTAAAGGGCCTATGGGAAAAGCAGCAACTGCCATGTGGGTTTTCCTTGTATGTGGGGATTGCGGTTCGGAGGTCGGCGGTACGCAGCGGATCCGCAGCGCGTTAACAACTTTCGCAGACCAGATACTACCCTCTTAATTTTCGCTGGGCAAGCCTGTGCAGGGTGTTTGAGGCGCCAGAGGCGGTTTTTCAAGATATTTTCTAGACAAGCTCCTGCCAGCGAACTACACTGCCGCCATAAAACAGAGTATGCTGAGCGCAGAAGGATTTCAGGAAATGACCCGGAACACAACGCGAAAAAACGCCGGAGCGAGCGACAAGGGCAAGGGCCATGATATGCCGGACTCCCCGCCCGACGCAACCGCCCAGGCGGATCCGTCAGCCGTGGCGCCCCACCCGGACTGGACGGACTGGACGGGCGGGACAGAGAAATTCTGGGGAGCGTCAGTGCATGGCGACAGCGGCCTCACGCGGGAGTGGTCTGAACTGCGGGCCATACAAAAGCTGGCCCGCGAAGACCTCATGGAAATGGAAGGTCTGCTGTGCCGCCAGTTATCGGCGTTCTTAAGCTTCAGCGGTCACGCGCTCTATTTTCCCAGAGAGCACACCCCGGAAGAACCACGGCTGTTGACGCGCGAGCGCAGGCTGCTCTTGCCCCTGCACTGGGGCGGGCGTCAGCTTGGCATGGTCATGCTGCACGGCGTGCGCGCCCGTGAGGTGCGGCCTCTTTTGAAGGTGTTGCCCGCCCTTGCCTCCCTGTGTCTGGAAAATCTGGCCCGCGCCAAGGCTGTGCGCACGGACGCCGTTACTGCTCTTGCCACGGAGGAAAGTCTTTTTGCCCGTATGGAGGGCGAGGCTGAAAGGGTGCGAGCCCATTTTGAAGAACCCTCCGCGCCGGAAGGCCTTGCAGCCCCCATGTACCGCATGTGTATGGGCATAGTGCTGCTGCGCCTTGGCAACGGGCCTGATATTATCCGGCGGCATGGCTACGCCTTTGGCGAAAATGTCATGCGCCAGCTTGCCGCCGCCTGTCGCGCCGTTCTGCCTTCAGACGTGCTTGCCGCGCGGGTGGGAACGCACGAAATGGCACTTTTGCTTTCCGCCAGCGGGCGCGGCGCATGCCATAAGCTGGCCTGCGCCGTTCTGGCCCGCATGCAGGCGTTGCGTCCCGTGCCGCCCCTCACAACACAGGGCGTGGCTCCACGCCTGTGCGCCGGGCACGCCCTGTATCCGCAGGACATGCAGGGATCTGAAATGAGGATTGGCATGTATGAGCAGGCCCGGCTGCTCATGGCCAGAGCACGGCTGGCGGCGGATGTTGCGGGTCAGACCGCCGCCGGCGCGGCGGGCAACCGTTCCGGCGAGGGGCGCGTCATGCCCTTTGCCCGCATCCTGCAAGAGGGCGGGCTTGTGCTGGAAACACTGCCGGTGGGCCGTCTGCGCATCAGCCTTGGGCGCCAGGCCAAGGCCCGTGAAGGCATGCGCTTTGCGGTATGGAGCGCCGAACCCGGCCAAAAGCCGCGCCACAAGGGTGAAATTGTGCTGCTGCGTGTGGGCGACAGGGATTCCATTGCCGAAATTCTGCACCTGGCCGACACCACATTTCTGCCCGCGCCCGGCGACAGTCTGGCGCTTCTTGGGCAAAGTCCTGTGCTCAGTCCTGACCTCGACGGGCATGATCCCGTGCTGCATTTTTCCGACGCGCAGGGCATGCATTCCTTGCCGTCCGTTACTGCCGGGCAACAGAACGCCGCCGCTGCTCCGCCTACCGAAACAGCCGGGCACGCGCGGCAGCTTGAAACAGGTTCCGCCGACTCCGCCAATCGTGCGGCAGACGCCCTGGATGCCGTGAATGTCGTGGATGCCGGGCAGGCCGAGCAGGCGGCGCTGTGCGGTCACGGTGATTTTCTCAACCGCTTCGCGCAGGAAAGCGAGCGCCGCGCCCGATTTGTGCTCGCCATTGTTCGCATGGAAGGCGCGTCGGGCTCCACGGCGGCAACAGCCCTGCGCTTGTGGGAAAAACTGCTGCGCGGGGAGGCCCCCCACGATGCGGGAGCCGCTCCCCTGGCCGGGCTTTATGGCAGCAACAGTCTTATTTTTTTCCATCCCGGTGCAGAGCCGCAGAACGTCGTGCCCCTGTATGAGGCCCTGTGCTCGGCCCTGAAAGATGAGGGCGTCGACGCCGCGGCAGGTCTGGCCGCCTTTCCCTTCCTGCAGTATCGAAAGGCCGAAATGCCCGACTGCGCCCTCAGGGCTCTGGAGTACGCCCTTCTTCTGCCGCATCCAAGAGTGGGGCAATGCAACTCGCTGGCCCTGAACATCAGCGCCGATCGGCGCTACAGCCTTGGCGACGTGTTCGGCGCGCTTGAGGAATACAAGCTCGCCCTGCTGGCGGACGAAACCAACGTCATGGCCTGGAACTCCCTTGGCGTGTGCATGGCGGCCCTGGGACGCAGGCATGAGGCACGCAGGCATTTTCTTGAGGCTCTGCGCCATAAACCGGACGAAAGCACAGCCACGCAGATTAACTACAATCTCGGCAATGTCTGCCAAAGCCTTGGGGAGCGCCGCGCCGCCGCCCGCTATTACCGACAGTGCGTCAAGACTGCGCCTGACCATCTGTTTGCCCATATACGTCTCGGGCAGTTGTGCGAGCAAAGCGGCAGAAGGGCCGAAGCCCGCCGCTATTACGAACTGGCCGCCGCCATTGAAGACGCCGCCCCCGGACGGCCCGGCGTGGCCAGGCGGCATCTGGCCCGTGTGGCCGCCCGGCAGCGCAAGGGCGGCGAAGCCCGTGAACTGCTGCATGAAGCCTTGTTGCGCAATCCGCAGGATGCGGCCTCCATGCTGCTGCTGGCCAATATCTACCTTGACGGCAACGAAGACCCGGCCATGGCGGAACTGCTGGCCCGCAAGAGCGCGGGCCTGCACGACAGGCCCGAGGCATGGCAGACCCTGGCCCGCGCCCTGCGAGCTCTTGACCGTGAAGACGAGGCCCGGCTGGCCGAAGCCAGGGCCGTGTTGGGCTGAGACGTAAAACGAGTTGGTTTTTATGGAAAAAGGGGCGGCTAGGCCGCCCCTTTTTACGTGCTTCAGGGTGCTATTGTTGTGGGATGTTTTGTGGGGGAGGGACCCTTTTGCAAAAGGGTCTCCTCCCCCACGCCCCCACCCCCTAAAACCTCCATTCGGCGGCTGCGGGGGGCAGGCGTTCATTCTAGAGCAATTTCATAATGAAATTGCTCTGGCGGCTGCGTGAGCAGACGCCCGCCACGGAGGCGTAAGCGCAGCTTCAGCCGTTGCCCGCAGGGCTTACGGATGAAGACAGCACCGCTATTTATTTGCGCTGTTAAACGCCGAAGTGAGCGTGCCTCAAACTTTGAAAATGTATATTTTCAAAGTTAATCTGCTCTAGAGCATTTTAACTTTGAAAAAGTGTAAATGCTCTAACGCTGTACGAAAGTGCAGCGCACCACAACGTGGTGTGGAGTCTGCCTAAAATAGCATTTTCGGCTGAATGAAAACTTTGAAATGTGAAGCATTTCAAAGGTAATCCGATCTAAAGGGCCACTCCGGCAATGAGCGCCGCGCCGCTCAAAAGATAGCATTTACGCACCAGATGTCCGTATGCGTCCAGAGGCAGCCAGTCGCCAGCCTGTGCCGCAGCCATATGGCGGCAGGCCCGCAGGTAGAAGGGCAGGCCCAGCAAGGCCAGTGCCACAGGCCAGGCAGCCAGTCCGGCCGCCCACAGGTTGAGCAGCAGCAGCCATACGGCGGGCCACCACAGGCGGAAGACAAGCGCGGCCTTGTCCTTGCCAAGCCTGTTGGCCAGGGTGTGTTTGCCGGCGGCAAGGTCTGTTTCGATTTCAGGCAGGCTCTGGTAGTACAACACGCCCGCCACCATAAGGCCTATGGGAAGCGCCAGCGCCATGCTGCGCGGGTCAAAGCTTTGCAACAGCAGGGATGTGCTGGCGCAGACCATGATAAAACCCATATTCAGGCAGACGAACAGCTCTCCGAGCGCCCTGTGCCCGTAGCGCAGGGGCGGGGCCACATAAAAAATGGCAGAGGCCACGGCAAAAAGGCTCGCGGCCCACAAACCGCAGCGCAGACCTGCGGGCGCGAGAACTATGAGCAGTCCGCCCACGGCAAGTGTGGCGGGGGTAAGCAGCATAAGCGCCACGGAAAGCTGGCGGGGGCTGATGGAACCGTTCTGGATAACGCGTGATCCGCCAATATTGTCGCCGCCGTCCACACCAAGGATATGGTCGAAGAGGTCATTGGCAAAGTTGGCGATGGTCAGCCCCATAAAGCAGCCGAGCAGAAGAAGTCCGTAAACAGTCCACTGTTGTGGGCTGATCCGTCCCTCAAGACGAAAGGCAAAGGCAAGGGCCAGGGTTACCGGAATGGCCGCCGTGATGAAAAAGGGCGGTCGGCAGGCTTGCCACCATGCGCGCAATATCTCCGCGCCCGACAGGCGAGGCGCATTGTCGGGCCGCCCTTGCCAGGCGGCCCGCAAAAGACTGCTATATTCCATGCCTATGCCTCTTCCGTACTCCAGACGTAGGGAATGGACGGATCATTCATGGGCAGGCGCTGGCCTTCTGTCGGATCGTGGGGAATATCCGCGCAGTTGCAGATGAGGGCAGGCGCGTCGCCCATGGCCGTGAAGCCGTACCACACGCCCGTGGGGATGCGCAGCAGGGCGTAGTTGTCGGGCCTGCCCAGAGCCAGTTCGCACACAACGCCCCTGGTGGCGGAGCCTTGCCTGTCATCATACAGCACGATGCGCAAAAGGCCGGAGGGAACGGCAAAGTGCTGCACCTGGCGGGTGTGGCGCTTCCATGCCTTGACGTGGCCGGGCAGAACTTCGGAAAAATATATTTCACCGAAGCACTGGCGAAAATCGGGCAGCAGGGCGGATTCGGGGCGCAGCATACGCATCACCGGGCCGCCGGGAGTGGGGATCACCGCCAGCGGTTGCAGCAATGCGCCTTCAATGCCCACATCCCGCGCCATACTTTCTGAAGCTTCCATTACTTTACCCACACCTGCCCGCGCTGTTCGGCGGCGTTCACATAGGCCGAAATCTGGCCCAGCGTGAAGTCCAGCATGTTCTGCGGTTTTTTCCCGCCTTCACCCTGATAGAAGCAGTGGTACCACTCCGCGGTGTAGCGGATGGTTTCTTCAAAATTGAGCGTGGCCTTCCAGCCCAGGTGGCCCAGGGCCTTGTCGCAGCAAAGCTTGAGCAGGGTGCATTCCTTCATGCCTGCCTGCTCGGCCTTGTCCATTTCGCTGTTGAAGCCGGGCCAGTGCATGGCCAGGGCTTCGACCACTTCGGCCACGGTATTGTTCACATCAGCGGCAGGGCCGAAGTTGTACGCCTGGCCGCGCAGGTCAAAGGGGCTGTTCTGTCCAAGAAGGAGCCGCGCGCCCAGCCACAGGTAGCCCGAAAGAGGCTCCAGAACCAGCTGCCAGGGGCGGGTGGCCCAGGGGCTGCGGATCTGCACCGGCTGGCCTGCGGCCCAGGCACGGGCGCAGTCGGGCACAATGCGGTCTGTGGCCCAGTCGCCCCCGCCGATGACGTTGCCCGCGCGCACCGTGGCGCAGGCCGGGCCGTCCTTGAAAAAGCTTTCAAAATAGGAATGCGCGATGATCTCGGCGCAGCTTTTGGAAGCGGAGTAGGGGTCGTGCCCGCCAAGGTGGTCGGTTTCGCGATAGCCCCACACCCATTCGTCATTGCGGTAGCACTTGTCCGAGGTGATCATGACAACAGCGCCAACGTCGGGGCAGGCGCGCACGGCCTCCAGCATGTTGAGCGTGCCCATCATGTTGGACTCAAACGTGAGCGCCGGATCGTCATAGGATTTACGCACCAGAGCCTGGGCGGCCAGATGAAAGACCGCGTCCGGGCGGAACTGGCGCACGGCCCGCACAAGGGCATCGCGGTCGCGTATGTCGCCGCGCAGGTCTGCCTCAAGATGCGCGCCAAGGTTCATGGCGCCGTAATGCGAAGGGTGGGTGGGCACGTCGTCGGAAAAACCGCCCACCACAGCGCCCATCTGGCTCAGCCATGCCGCCAGCCAGGAGCCTTTGAAGCCCGTGTGCCCGGTTACGAAAACCCGGCGTCCCTTGTATGCGTTGGCAAACATGGTTTGCTCCTTCAGAAATGGTTGCAGCACGACAGGACGGAGGCAGGCGCAACTATGCCCCGCTCGATCCTGACGCGTCTGGCGTGAAATGCGGGTTTACACCCAGAAAGCGCGGCCGGAATCCCAAAGCTCGTTGAGCTTGATGGAGTCGCGCAGCGTGTCCATGCACTGCCACTGGCCGGGATGCGGGTACATTGAAAGCTGCCCTTCAGCCGCAAGCCTTTGCAGGGGTTCTTTTTCAAGGTCGCAGCTTTCATCTTCGCTGAGGTAGTCCAGAAACTCCCGCTTGAAGACAAAAAAGCCGCAGTTGATATATTCGTCCAGTACGGGTTTTTCTTCCCATGAAAGGATTTTGCCCTGGTCATCGGTGCGCACGGTGCCAAAGCGCGAGGGCATGCGCACGCCCGTGAAGGTGCCGATGCTGCCGGACTGCTTGTGGAACTCGATAAGCTTGTGCAGGTCGATGTCCGCCACGCCGTCGCCATAGGTGACCATGAAGCTGTCGGTGTCAATATACTTGGCCACACGTTTGAGCCGGCCGCCTTTGAGGGTGTCCTCGCCTGTGTCGCACAGGGTGACGCGCCAGTCTTCAATGTGACTCGGGTAGGTGGTGATGTCTCCGTTTTTCAGATCCACGGTAAAATCCGTGTTCCGGATATTGTAGTCATGAAAATACTGCTTTATGACCTGCCCCTTGTAGCCCAGCGGCAGCACAAAATCCTTGAAGCCGAAGCGGGCATAAATGGACATGATGTGCCACAGCACGGGCCGTCCGCCGATCTCGACCATAGGCTTGGGTTTGACCGAGGTTTCTTCGCGCAAGCGCGTGCCCTTGCCGCCACACATAATAATGACTTTCATGTAAGTGCCTCCTGACGCTGCGCCTCAGTCACAATGCCGTGCGCTGCTCGTGGCCCATGTGTAGCAGAAGGCCGGGAGGAAAAAAAGCCCTGTGGCGGAGCGGCGGCCCCTATGCATTGGAGCGGTTGCATCGTGAAGCCGCCCCGCCAGCGTATGCGCATGAGCGCGTCATTACGGCGCAAACGCGGTGTATCCACGCTGTTATGCGCCAAAGTGGCCGTATGCGGACGTTGCGGATATATATTTCAAAGTTGATTTGCTCTGGCGCGCACGAAAGTGTATAGAAAACTTGTGGCGTTCCGGATTCGCTTGTTGACGCAGCCTGGCCTGTGCCTTGGGCAAATTTAAGATGACATTGCCTGTGGCCTGTTCACGCGGGCAACAGCCACAAAGAAGCGAACGCTGGTTTATGGCGCTGTTGCGCAGTAAGGTGAACGACGTGAACCTTTGGGGATGTCTGTTCTCAAAGTGTAAAAGCTCTAACGCTGCACGAGAGTGCAGCGCGCCACAACGTGGCGTGGATTCAGCCGCAAATCGCATTTTGGGCTGTATGAAGACTTTGAAATGTGAAGCATTTCAAAGTTAATCTGCTCTAGATTTTCCAAGAGGTGTGTATGAAAATGGATAGCCGTTCCTCGCGTTATTTCTTCGTATTGCTTATCCTGGCGGCGCTGGTGGCCGCCTGCGTATCCTCCGGGCCGCAAAAAGCGCTTAACGGTATGGCCGAGGCTTTGAAAAAGAATGACAGTGCCGCCTTTCTGGCTGGTATGGACATGAAGAGCTTTGCCAACAATGAGATGAAGAATCTTGCCAGGGAAGAAGCCCCGCTGGGGCTTTTGGACAGCCTGGGCCGCTCGCTCGGCATTGGCGGCATGGACGAGATTCTGGGCAGCATCGTGGATATGGAGTCGCGTCTGCACAATCAGTTCAACCGTGGCGTCAGCACGGGTGAGCTTATGGCCCAATGCCGTGAGGCCGAGACGCCCAATTGCCCCTGGGTGCCTGAAAGCCTGAATAACGCCAAAATTACGGAAATCGGCTCCGGCGCCGCCGTGGCCCAGGTGACCACCCCCGCCCGCATGACAAGCTGGCTTGCCCTGCGCAAGGTTGGCGACAGGTGGCTGGTGGTGGGGCGGGCCGTTATGGAAAACACGGCCCGTGAGTATGCCGTCGGAAAAAGCGCGCCCGCCGTCCCCGCCGCGCCCGCCGTGCCTGGTGAACCCAAGCCGCAGCCCGCGCCGGAAAAACCCGCCCCCGGGCAGGACACGATGGCTGGCGATACGCAGGGCGTCACCAAAATTTAAGGAAACGCTGATTTATTCCGTTTGGCGGCGTTGCTTCACTTTTTTTGAAACAGTCGAGGACGGAAGAGTCCACTCCTGCTTCAAAAAAAGATCGCGCCTTGCCAAACGAAATAACTGCGCGTTTCCAAGAGGCTCTTTAATCAGTGCTTCCTTGGAAAGATGTAGATCAAAGAGACAGATCACAGTGCCGTTGAAATGTGAAGCATTTCAACGGCACTGTGATCTAGTTGAGACTGTACGGGACATCTTCAACAATGGTCGTGGCCTCGTGCAGCAGGCGCATTTCAAGTTCTTCCAGCAGCACTTTGCAGCCTTCGCCTGTTTTGGCGGTGATGGGCAGGGCAAGCGGAAAGGCGTCGGCCAGTTCCGCCCTGGCCGGGGCTTCCAGTTGATCCCATTTATTGAGGATGAGCAGGCGCGGCACGCGGTCAAGCTCCATTTCGGCCAGTATGGTTTCCACGGCGTTGATCTGCTGCAAAAGGTCGGGATGCGAGGCGTCGGCCACATGCAGAAGCAGCTGGGCCGCCTCCAGTTCTTCAAGGGTGGCGCGAAAGGCGTCCATGAGTTCCTTGGGCAGATTGCGGATGAATCCTACGGTGTCGGCCAGAATAAGCTCTTTTTCAGCGGGAAAGCGCAGCCGTCGCGTGGTGGGATCAAGGGTGGCGAAAAGCTTGTTTTCCGCCAGAACCTCTGAGCGGGTGAGCGTATTGAGCAGCGTGGACTTGCCCGCATTGGTGTAGCCCACAAGGGCGGCCAGCGGGATGCCCTGGCGTGAGCGGCGCGCTCTGGTAAAGGAGCGCTGGCGGCGTAACTGGTCAAGATCCTTTCGGATGCGGGCCATGCGGTCGCGTATTTTGCGGCGGTCGGTCTCAAGCTTGGTTTCGCCAGGGCCGCGTCCGCCGATACCGCCCATAAGGCGGTCCATGGCGCGGTTTTTACCCACCAGGCGCGGCTGGGTGTAGCGCAGCTGGGCCAGTTCCACCTGCAACTTGCCCGCACGGCTTACGGCGTGCTGCGCAAAGATATCAAGAATAAGCTGTGTGCGGTCTATGACCTTGCGTTCGGTGATGTCAGCCAGGTTGTGCAGTTGCGAGGGCGAAAGCTCTCCGTCAAAGATCAGCATGCCCGCCCTGCCTTGCAGGGCCAGCACTTCAAGTTCCGCCACCTTGCCCCGGCCCATGATAAGGCGCGGGTTCACCTGGGTCACGCGCTGCACCATCCGCCCGGCCACGGTCAGGCCGGCGGTGCGCGCAAGCTCGCCCAGTTCGTCCAGATTGCGCTCCTGAATGATGCGGGGCGCAGCAGCCACGGAAACCAGCAGGACTCGCGGGCTGCCGTCCGCCTCCTTGGCATCTTCGGCCCTGCGGGACAGCTCTTCTTCCAGCGCTTCGGCCGTGTCCGTCATATGGGCTGCCGTGCGGTCCCAGGGGCGTGGCTGGTCAAGATGGTAGGCCTGGCCGTTAACGCTGGAGGGCAGCAGGTGCGCCGCCTGCCACTGCACGGGGTCGCCCACGGGATTGACCGTGAGCGCTATGACGGCGTCCAGCCGCAGGAAGAGCATATCCATAAGGTCTTCCTGGCTGATGCCGCCCGGGGTCAGGTGCGTGTGCAAGAGGCGCAGACCGCGCAGGCGCTCGTTGCCGCCGCGTCCTCTGGGCAGTTCGGGAATCAAGATGCTGCCCGGCTCGCCCACAATCACCATCTGCACGCGGCCCTTGCGGTCTATGAGCAGGCCAACCTGCCGTCCTACGGCGCGTGAAAGCAGCGCCAGTTCACGCGCCTGCTCCACCGTATAGACGTCTTCCGCCGGAAAACGGCGGTTGAACAAACGGTTGAGGGCGGTAAGCTGGCTCGGTTTCAGCCCCTGTACATTGCCTTCTGGTTTTGGAATGGTCGGCTCCTGACGGGCGTGTAGCGTTGCATTTTTGGCCGCCGGGCGATGGGCCCGGCGGGCGTGACACGGAAAAAACGGGGCAGCGGGGCCGCCCCGTGGCATGACGGTCAGGGACGAAGATAGGACGTGATGAGGGCGTCGTAGCGCGAAGTGGCCTCAAAGGCCCTCGAAGCCATGATCTGACGAAATTCCAGGCCAATGCCGTTATTGTGGGCGCGCATTTCGTCCATGGCCACGGGGTACCACTGGGGTGAGGGCAGCACAAGAACGCTGTGGAAGTTCTTGGCAGCCGCCCGCAGCATACATGGGCCGCCGATGTCGATTTCTTCCACGGCTTCCTCAAGCGAAAGCTGCCGCTCCACCGCGCCCGCAAAGTCGTAGAGGTTGACGCAGACAAGGTCAAAAGGACGTATGCCCTTTTCGGTAAGGGTCTGCATGTGGGATTCTTCGTCCTTGTTGGCCAGAATGCCTGCGTGAATCTTGGGGTGCAGGGTTTTTACCCGGCCTCCGAGAACTTCGGGGAAACCGGTTACCGTGCTTACCGCGGTGACGGGCAGCCCCGCCGCCTCCAGCACTTTCTGGGTGCCGCCGGTAGAGATAAGCTCCACGCCGCGGGCTGTCAGAAAAGTGGCGAATTCCACAAGGCCGCTTTTGTCCGTGACGCTTAATATGGCGCGTCTGATGGGCAAAATTTCCATGAAGCGACTCCTAAAATTTCATGGGCTCATGCGCCGGAAAGCCCGGCGCTGCGTGATGCAACCCTGGCTTATTACTACAGCAAAGCTTTTTTTTGCGCAATCGGCAACAGCGCGTCCGTTCCCGTCGAGCTTGCAGGGCCGGGCCAGCAAGGCTATGCTTTGGCCGGAGGTTTTATGCAGTTCAAACTTGTATCCTGGAACGTCAACGGCCTGCGCGCGGTATCCGCCAAGGCTGAATGGGACTGGTTCACGCAGACCGATGCGGATGTGGTGGCCCTGCAAGAAACCAAGGCCCACCCCGAACAACTGGACGAGATAGTGCGTGAGCCTGCGGGCTGGGAATCCCGCTGGTCGTCCAGCGTTGTGAAAAAAGGCTATTCCGGCGTGGCCGTTTACAGCCGCACGCCCTTTTTGTCTTGCAGCGCGGAACTGCCGCAGCCCGAATATCAGGGCGAGGGGCGTCTGCTGCATCTGGAATACCCGGCATTTCATTTTTTCAACGGCTATTTCCCCAATGGGGGCTCCGAAGAATTGGACGAAAGCGGCAAGCCCACGGGCGCATTCAAGCGGGTGCCCTACAAAATGGGTTATTTCGAGGCATTTCTGGCCTATGCCGAAGAGTGCCGTAAAACTAAACCCATCGTGGTCTGCGGCGATTTCAACATCGCGCACCGGCCCATTGACTTGGCCCGCCCCAAGCAGAATGAAAAAAACACGGGTTTTCTGCCCGAAGAGCGGGCTTTTATGGACCGCTTTATCGCCATGGGGTATGTGGACACGTTCCGCCACGTGCACGGCGACGCGCCCGACAACTATTCGTGGTGGTCGTACAAGAGCCGGGCGCGCGAAAAGAACGTGGGCTGGCGCATAGACTACTTTTTTGTGTCGCAGGAACTTGCGCCCGCCATCCGTGACGCCTGGATCGAGCAGGACGTTTACGGCTCGGACCATTGCCCTGTGGGCCTGAGTCTGGAGGTGTAGGGTTGCCCGTCGGGCGCATAACCCCGCCCTGAACGCAAGAACCGCCTTTGTTCTCCCGTATGAAAGGAGAGCCGAAGGCGGTTCTTGCGTTCAGGGCAAAGAGAAACTCACCGTTTACCCGTGCGGTTACACGACGGAGCTGGCGTGTCTATCGCATGAGAATGTATATTCTCAAAGGAATCCATGTGAAGGCAGTTTACTAATGAAATGCTTCACATTTCAAAGTTTTCATTCAGCCGAAAAATGCGATTTTCGGCTGAACCCACACCACGTTGTGGTGCGCTGCACTTTCGTGCAGCGTTAGAGCATTTACACTTTTTCAAAGTTAAAATGCTCTAGTCGAGCAGCCCCAAAAGCCGTGCCACGCGCTGCTCATTGAGGCCGGAGTGCGCCTGTATCATTTCCTGGCTGTGCTGGGCGGCTTCTTCTTCCACCTGGGCAAGTGCCTGGGTCATTTCTTCATTGTTGAGCATGTGCGGCGTATCCGTGACAGGCGGGTCCAGTTCGCGCGCGGCGGACGCTTCAGTTTCGGCTTCCGCCTTTTGGGCGGGCAGCATGGCGTTCACCCTTTCCTGAAACGTAGGAAACAACATTCCCATGTCGTTATTGCGAAAACGGAATTCCAGTTCCACAGGCTTTCTCCTTATGCTGACGTTTCCGGTTCTGCCGGGGCACTGCGGAAACGACGGGCGGCAAAATTGACCATTCGGGGTCTTGCGCTGCTTTGTAAGCAAAATTTGTGCCTTGAAGAATGACGCGAGCACGCCCACCGCTGGACTGCGGCAGGTCACGACGCTCCGGATCGGGGCGGATAGCCGCTTGCGGCAAAGCGCACGGGAGTTCTGACAGCGTGTGGCGTTACGGCCGCGCTGTCCGCCTGTGGCGAAAAAACTGACGTAAAAGCGCCAATTTTTTTACGCAAAAATGTCCGCTCTACCCAAGAGTGGACCGATATTGCAAAGATATTCCACAGCATTTCGGCATGCCCGCTACACCGCGGGGCAGCACGGGTACCTCGCGCGTATGCCTGTACGGCGAGCGCCTGCTCCCCCAGCGCGGGGCAGTTTCAACGTGGCCGGGCTTTACGGGGCTATGCAACGGACCCGCTGCATGCCGCGCGGCGACAGGGCAGGTTTTGCCTGTGCCGCGCAGGGCGGATGATGGCGGGCATGCGTCCGACGGGCAGATGCGCAAGGTATCTGCCTTGGCCCACGAGAACGAAAAAAGCCCGGAGGGGTCTCCGGGCTTGTGTTTTTGGCGTAAAGAAGAATCAGCAGCAGGTCTTGAGCTCTTCCATGAAGCCCTCGGGCACATCAAAGCCCAGCTTCTGGGCTGTTTCCGCCGCTTCTTTGGCCTTGGCGTGCTCGCCCTGGTCAAAGTAGGCCAGCGCAAGGTTGTTCCAGGCAGGGGCAAAGGCGGGTTCTTTTTTGATGATGGCCAGGCACTGTTCTTCGCAGGCCTTGAAGTTGCCCTTCATGAAATAGGCCGTGGCCAGGGCGTTTTGCGCCTGCACAAAGTTGGGGTCCCACTTGAGGGCCTTGTTCAGGGCGGCGATGGCCTTGTCGGGCTCGCCGCGCTGCAGGTGCACAAAGGCAATATTGCTCCACGGCACGGGGAACTTGGCGCGGCAGTTGGCGGCTTCTTCATTGTAGCGCAGGCAGCCTTCAAGGTCGCCGCGTTCAAGGCAGATACCGCCAAGCTGTACGTAAGCCTCTGCCAGGTGCGGCGAATTGCGCACGGCATTCAGAAAGGCTTCTTCAGCGGCGACAAAGTCGCGCTTGCTCAACAAGGCCAGGCCCAGATTATAATGATGGTTGGCGCATTGCTCATTTCCGGCAATTTCCGCCTTGAGGTCTGCGATATACTCGTCCAGATCGTCGTAGCGAGCTTTCATTGGATGTGTCCTTCTTTTTTCAAGAGATCATAGTACCAGCGGCAAAAGTCGAAAATGCCCATGTATTTTTCGTCTTTATTGATGACGCCCAAAGCGCATTCCATAGCGCCCTTGCTGTAAGCCTTGCCGCACGGGCCATTTTTGGCCGCATCGCGCAGAAATTCGTTGATGAGCTGTTGCGTCGTGCGTTTTGAGATGTCCGTGCGCAGGTCAAGAGGATCATTGGGCTTCTGGAAAGGGTCCCAGTTTTCGTAACCCAGACGGTCCACAAATTTGCGGCGGCGCGGATTCATGCGGTCATAAATCTCACGCTTGAGCTTTTCCTGCTCCTCATTAAGTTCTTGCGGCGTGCCGTCCCGAAAGACGGTGGCGGGTATGCTGCCGTACATGCCGTACTCCTTGCTGTGCGCCAAAAACGTCTGCGGGCGCGTAGTTTCGGTTTGAGCCGGATGCGGCGCAGCCGCGCCCGCGCGCACGACGGTTGCGGATGTGATTGCCAGCGGCCGCTTAAGCCTCTTCTTTTTTGGCGGGGCCTATGCCAAGGTACGCCTCGTCATAGCGGGTCAGCAGCGCCATGGACAGCGGCACATAGACTTCATGCATCTCCTTGAAGCGCGATTTGACAGCAGTGGCAATTTCTTTGCTCAGATCTTCAAGCCTGGCCTGCATCTTGTCCATATGCACCGTGGGGTAGGGGCGGCCCTTTTCAAACGCCGAGAACCCGCATACGTGGCCCTGGCCGCCAATGGCGGTGGGCACGCCGTAAAGCCGACAGGTAATGGGTCTGGCTTCATACAAAAGGCAACGGTCGTCATCGTCCAGCAGCGGGCAGCGCATCTTGACTCTGGCGGCCACAGACATGATGGCTTCGGGGCTTTCGCCATCCTTCTCAGCGCGGTACAGGTCGCGCTTGAGGCGGGTGATGTGGCGGTCCAGTTCAGAAGCGCGCTCCAGAATGGCCGAGCGTTCGGGCCCGTAATTGAAAGCTTCTTCAAAGGCCTTGTGAATATACATGGCCTCCACCAGCGAAAGGTCGAACATGGCGTGGCAGCAGTCGCTACAGCCTTCTTTACAGGTCACGCACTGCGGACAGGCCTCCCGTACCCGGTCAAAGAGGGTGTCGGCCTCAGCCCGCAGGTTTTCATAACGGGCGAAAATGGCGGTCAGATCAGGGATCATGGTCATCCTGTGGCTGTGCGGAGGGCGCGTACGGGCCGTCCGGCAGGTGTGCGGCGGGGCGGAGGCGGAAGGTTTCACCCTTTTTTTTGCGGGCGTTCTGGTCAGGCCTGAACATAAAGCCCACAAGGCGTATCCGGTCGCGCCCGGCGTGTTGTACGGGATTTCAAGGCAGGCTTTGACCCGCCCGGAAAAATCCCGCGTTTCGCCTTGTATGTAAGTGCCGCCTGGCGCGCGTGCGTCGGGCGGCACAACACTCAGTCTGTGACTGGGTCAGCAATGGAATGCCGAACGGCCTTCCAACCTTACCTTAGTTTTCTTCAATGGTAATGGCACTGACTTCACAGACTTCAACACAGGATTCACAGCCAAGGCACTCTTCAGCGTTCACGGCTTCAGACTTGCCGTCCTTGATTTCATAAACTTCAACGGGGCAAACATCCACGCATTCGCCACAGCCGATGCACTTGTCCACGTCAACATTCACATTGTAACCCATGATGTCCTCCCAATAGGTTGTCTTGCTTGATCACACAAGCGGATAAAATTAGCTTGTGCAAATGGATAGCTTTAGCCTACCCCCCTGTCAAGTGCCCTTTGTTCTCTGCCCGAAAAGCCTCGCCATGCGCTGATTTTCAGACGTATTGCCTGTGATGGGCTCAAAAAAGAGAAGCATTGCCGTACCCCGCCGGAACCTGCCCGAAGGGGCGTAATCCGGCCTGTTATGGCGTTATTCTGGCGTAATAGCCCTTGCCGTTGCGCATGACCTGCAAAAGTACCTGCCCGGCCATGCGTTCGCGCCTGAATGCCTGCAACAGGTCTTCCATCTTGCGCACAGGGCTGGCCCCCACAGCGGTGATAGCATCGCCCTTACGCAAGAAATTTGACGGTCCCTGCTTGTTGACGCTGCTCAACACAACGCCGCCGGATGTCTGCATCGCGCTGAAACCCCAGCGCTTTTCCATGAGGGTGCGGGCGCTTTCGTCAGTAAAGGGCGCGGGAACAACCTCGGCCGTCACGGCTCCGCCATCGCGCTTCAGGCCCAGGCGCAGCTTTGTTTCCGGCGTCTGGTTGCGCAAAATATCAAGATAGTCTCGCCGGTCACGCACGGGCGTTGCATTGATGGTGTCCAGAATGTCGCCGGGACGTATATGGGCTCCGTCGGCCGGAGTGCCGGGAAAAACCATACTGATCAGCACGCCGCGCGCGCTCTTGAGCCCCAGTGCCATGGCTGTTTGCACGTCCATATCCTGCACGTCAAGTCCGAGCCACAGGGGAGCGACCTTGCCGCTGTCCACAAGGTCGGCCATAACCCGGCGGGCCTTGTTGACGGGGATGGCAAAACCTATGCCCTCGGCTCTGGCGTCCACGGCAGTGTTGATGCCGATAAGCACGCCCTCCAGATTGAGCAGGGGGCCGCCGCTGTTGCCGGGATTAATGGCAGCATCGGTCTGTATGAGGTCGGTGAAGGCATTGTTGCGGTTGCGTATGGTGCGCCCCAGGGCGGAAACCACGCCGGTTGTGACCGTATGACTGAAGCCGAAGGGATTGCCGATGGCAATGACCGTCTCGCCGGGAAGCACGTCGTCAGAATCTCCAAGGCGCACTGCCGGAAGGTTCTGCGGGCCCTTGATCTCCAGTACGGCTATGTCGAAATCCGGGTCAGCCCCGCGCACGATGGCGGGGAACTCACGGCCATCAAGCAGGCGTACCATAACTTCGTCGCCGCCCGCGATAACGTGGGCGTTGGTGAGCACGAGCCCCTTTTTGCCGTCAACAATAACGCCTGTTCCCAGGCTTTCGCGTTTCTGGCTGCGGGGGGAGGGAGCGCCGAAATCCGGTCCCATTCCAAACCCCGGCCCGAAAAACTGTTCCAGAGGCGAAAGATATTGCCCCTGTATCACATGGGTACTGGTGATGTTGACCACAGCCGGAGCAACGGCCTGCACGGCGCGGACCACAGGGGTCATGCGCGGGCTGTTTTCCTGAGGGGCCGCGCCTGCCTGCGCAGGGGCAAGCAGCCCGCCTGAAAGAAACGTCAGCAATGTCCAGTAGAGCGCCCAGGCCAGGGTGCGGTTGATGCCGCAAAAATGCCGCTGGCCGCACATGGAGCGGACCCGTGAAGGAACTTGAGCGTATATGGCTGCGAGTGTTTGGGTCATTGGTGAAAAGTCCTCGGTTTCGTATGCACGTCATAATAAGTACCCGCAAGCGATCGTAAAGGGCGGCCATGCATATTCTCCCTGTTTGCCGACACTCACCCTTGCGCACGGAAAGGGGAAAGGCTAGATAAAAATTATGAACGACAACACTTCACAGCTTTTTTCATCCCCAACGGCACTTGAACGTATTTCTCCCGACCTGCATATCGAACCTCTGCGCCAGCAGGATCTGGATGCGGCCCAGGCGCATCTTGACGACCTCACCAAACCCAGAGGCAGCCTTGGCAGGCTTGAAGACCTGGCCCGCAGGCTCTACGCCATGCGCGGAGGGCAGTTGCCCCTGCGGG
The DNA here is from genome assembly GCF_055387835.1 of Desulfovibrio simplex. NCBI lineage: Bacteria > Pseudomonadati > Thermodesulfobacteriota > Desulfovibrionia > Desulfovibrionales > Desulfovibrionaceae > Desulfovibrio > Desulfovibrio simplex. Next base: position 1,979,842 of record NZ_AP042377.1, on the reverse strand, counting down.
TACATCCGGCGCTCATGCTTACTGTTGCGGGCGACCATGGCGTGGCGGCTCAGGGCGTCTCGCCCTTTCCGCAGGCCGTGACGCGCCAGATGGTGCAGAATTTTTTTGGCGGCGGCGCGGCCATCAACGTGCTGTGCCGCAGCATGGGCATGGAACTGCGCGTGGTGGACGCCGGATGTGCTGGCGGCTCGTTTGCGCCGAACCCCATGCTGCTGGACTGCCGCCTCGGTGACGGCACGGCGGATATGACGCTTGGCCCGGCCATGAGTGTGGAAACCTGCCTCAAGGGGCTGCGCGCGGGCGTCAAACTGGCCCATGACGCAGCGGACAAGGGGTATCAGTGTCTTGGTGTGGGGGAGATGGGCATTGCCAACTCCACTGCGGGCACGGCCCTATACTGCGCGCTGCTGCACCTTGAACCAGAGGTCATGGCAGGGCCCGGGGCAGGGGCGGACGCGGCCATGGTCGAGCACAAGGCCCGGATAGTGCGCAAGGCCCTGGCCGTTAACGAAAAAGCGGTGGGCAGCGGCGATCCCGTGGAAATTCTGGCCGCCCTTGGCGGCCACGAAATCGTGGTAATGAGCGGCATCATGCTGGGCGCGGCCTCGCGGCGTTTGCCCGTGCTGGTGGACGGCTTCATTTGCAGCGCGGCCTATGTGACGGCTTTGCGCATATGTCCGATTTTGGCCGAGTATGCCGTGCTGTCCCATGCCTCGGCAGAACAGGGGCATGGCCGGGCACTGGCCCGGCTGGAACAGGCAGTGCCCGACCACCGGCCTCTGCTGCATCTCGACATGCGGCTGGGCGAGGGAACCGGGGGGGCTGTGGCCTATGGCCTGTTACGCTGCGCCGCCGACATCTATAATGACATGGCTACCTTCAGTACCGCTGGTGTGGCGGAGCGGACATGCTGACCGTGACAGACGATGCCAGAGTGGATTTGGCCACGCTTGGGGCGGACGACGTGGCGATAAATCCCGCCGCAGACCCCGCCGCCGCTCCTTTGCTTGAACTGCGCGAAGTTTCACGGCGTTTTGCCGTCAGGCGGGGTTTTTTTGCCGAACAGCGCCTTCTTACGGCCGTGGACGCCGTGAGCCTTCGTCTTTATTCCGGTGAAAGTCTGGGGCTTGTGGGCGAATCGGGCTGCGGCAAGTCGACCCTGGGGCGGCTTGCCTGCGGTCTGCTCGCACCTTCAGAGGGGCAGGCGCTGCTTGGCGGCAGGGAGCTGCCCCCGGCCGGGGCCAACAGTTGGGCCGCCGGGCAGATTCAGATGGTTTTTCAGGATCCCTTCTCTTCGCTTAACCCACGGCTTTCCGCCAGGGCCTCCATTGCCGAGCCTCTGGCTGCACGCAACATCCCCAGGGCCGAACGCCTCGGGCTGGCGGACGAGATGCTTGCCACCGTGGGCCTTGAAGGCATGGGGGGGAGGTATCCCCACGAGTTTTCTGGCGGCCAGCGTCAGCGCATAGCCGTGGCCCGCGCGCTCATCACCCGACCCCAGGTGGTGGTGTGCGATGAACCCGTATCCGCTCTGGACGCCTCGGTGCAGGCGCAGATACTCAATCTGCTGCGCGACGTGCAGGAGCACTTCGGCCCGGCCTATCTTTTCATTTCGCACGACCTTTCTGTGGTGGGCTTTTTGTGCAGGCGCATTGTGGTCATGTATCTTGGACAGGTGGTGGAGGAAGCCACAGCGGAGCAGCTTTTTTCCGGGGCGGCCCATCCCTACACGCAGGCGCTCATGGCCGCCATGCCCACAGGCGAGGGCGGGGGCTATCTTGCACCGCCACTGGAAGGCGAACTGCCGAGCCCTCTGGATCCGCCGGACGGCTGTCGCTTTCATCCCCGTTGTCCGAAGGCGCAGGATATTTGCCGCGCCGAGGCTCCGGTCTGGAAGGAGCGCGCCCCGGATTGGCGGGCACGCTGCTGGTTTGCCTGACAAACGCCGGGCAGGGCGCTCGAAGCGCGGGCTGAAAAACCGTTTTTTCCTGTTCTTTCACCGAATGAAAAGTCGGCCTTCAGGTACACCTGAAAGCCGACTTTATCTTTTACCGGGCCGGATTGGCCACGGGCTTTGAAACATCCCCACTTCAAATCAGAAAACCCTTTGTGTCATACGTGACCACGCTAGAGCAATTTCATAATGAAATTGCTCTGGTGGATGCGGGAGCAGACGCCCGCCACGGAGGCGTAAGCGCAATTTATTTGCGCTGTTAAACGCCGAAGTGAGCGTGCCTCAAACTTTGAAAATGTATATTTTCAAAGTTAATCTGCTCTAAGAGTTTTAGGGGGTGGGGGTGTGGGGGAGGGACCCTTTTGCAAAAGGGTCCCTCCCCCACAAAGCAATTCAACGCAACCTTCTTGACCTCAACACCTAACCGCCCTTGCGTTCCATCTCCGCGCCGCGGGCGTCAGCGGCCAGCACGGCATCAACCAGAAGGCCGGTGAGGCCCGCGCGGTCCAGCACGTTCACTCCGGCAATGGTCAGGCCTCCGGGCGAGCAGACGTTGTCCCGCAACTGTCCGAGGGGGGAGGCGTCCTGCTCCGCCATGCGGGCTGATCCGGCAAAAAGGGCCGTGACCATCTGCCGTGACTGGGCATGAGGGAAGCCCAGCGTCACCCCGGCCTGCACGAGCCCCTGCATCATGGCAAATACGTACGCCGGGCCCGCGCCAATGAGCGCGGAAAAGGCCGTGAATTTTTCTTCAGCCAGTTCGACGCACTGTCCCAGAGTGCCGAAAACCCGCAAAAGGCTTTGCTTGCAGCTTTGGGAGAGTTTGGGGTCCTCAAGGCACAGGGCAAACACGCCCTTACCCACCAGGGCGGGAGTATTGGGCATGCAGCGCACCACGGGGCAGGCGTTTTCAGCCCATTGGGCAAGACTGCCGCTGGTGATGCCCGCAGCCACGGACACAAGAACCTTGTTTGCGTCAAGCGCGGGGCGTAGTTGTCCCACCACTTCCCGCATCTGGTACGGCTTGACCGCCAGAATGATGATGTCCGCATTTTCAGCCACGGCAAGGGGGCTTGTCATGACCTGCACCCCTGCTTCTTCAAGCGGACGCATGCGCGAGGCTGTGCGGTTGTAGCCGCACAAAGCGTAAGCGTCTGCCTGATCCTGGTTCCGGCCCGCACCGCGGGCCAGTCCGGCCAGAATGGCTCCACCCATATTGCCGCAGCCCACACAACCTATGCGCATTGTCATGATTTACTCCGAAATTTCCAGGCCACTGAAGAAATAGCCTATTTCAAAGGCGGCGGTTTCCTGAGCGTCCGAGCCATGCACGGCGTTGGCCTCAATGCTCTGGCCGTACTTGGCGCGGATGGTTCCGGGTTCGGCCTGCGCGGGATTGGTGGCGCCCATGAGGGCCCGCCAACGGGGCACAGCGTCTTCACCGCGCAGCACCACGCAAACCAGGGGGGCAGAGGACATATAGTCCGTCAGACTGTCAAAAAAGGGACGTTCACGATGGACGGCATAGAAACCGGCGGCCTGAGCCTTGGAAAGATGCAACCTTTTGAGGGCCACGATCTTGAGCCCGGACGCTTCCATGGCCGCCAGTATTTCACCGGTGAACTGGCTTGCGACGGCATCGGGTTTGATAATGGCAAAGGTGGATTGCATCATGACACACTCCTTAATCTGATAGGGTGAAGGCGGGGCGCCGCTTACGCCCCGGCGCGCCCTTTGCGGCGCGCTGCCCGTCCGGTGCGGCTCCCCATCGGAGCCAGCGGCGGGCAAAGCTGTTAACATGGCGCTCAGTGCATCGTCATTTTGAGGATGCCCGGAGTCTGCGCGGGCAGAGGCCCGGCATGCGCGGCGCTCCTGAGGCGGAAAATTTGCCCTTGGCCTGTGCCGAGGATCTTCAGCGCGGCTACCGTGCAAGCGTTTCGGCCGTACCGGCAGATCGTTCCTGCGCAAGGTGCCAGACAAGCCGACGCAGGGGCACAAGGGCAACCTGGGCCTTGTCCTGCCAGGTTCGCAGGGCGCGCAGGGTTTCTTCATACGGGTGGCCGATGGCCACCGCGTAGCCTCTGGCGCGGGCCTTTGCCGCCGCCTGGTCCAGGGCGGACAGGATGGCGGGCGTCTGGCGGCGTGTATCAAGAAAAACGTCCCGCACGGCGCTTACCATGCCCAAAGCCCGTGCCTGCATGCCCAATTGTGAGTCCGGGGTGGTGAGGCTGTCCAGAACAAAGAGGCCCATACCTTCAAGCCAGGCGCACAGGCGGCGGCAGGAGGCCGCGCTGCCCGTGAAGGCCGATCCCATATGGTTGTTCAGGCCTATGGCCGACGGCAGGGCTGAAAGATTGTCCTTCAGGGTGGCCCTGATCTGACCGGGCTCCATATCTGTACGCAAAGCCCCTGGTCCGGGTTGCGGCCTTTTGCCGTCCGCTCTGGCCAGCGGCTCCATAGGCACATGGGCCATGACGTCGAGCCGACGCTGTGTGGCGATCTCCGCCGTTTCACGCGCGTGCGGCGCGCGCGGCCATATGGCCAGGGTAACCGGATAGGGCAGGGCGGCCAGGGCTTCCGCGGCGCTCAGGCTTTGGCCCATATCGTCAATAACCAACGCAAGGGCGGGCCGGGGCATAGGGCTTGCAAGGTCAGCCAGTTGCGCCTCGCGGCCCGGAAAAAGAAACCGGTGCGTGAGACGGCCATTATCGTAAATATCCAGACTGCCCGCATCCGTCCAGGCGATGCGGATTGTGCCATCAGCAAGTTCTGGACCAGGCAGATCCGTTTCTCTGTCGGACAGGGCCGCGCCGCCTCTGGCGTTGAGGCCGCCTCCGCCCTGCGGGCCGCCAAGGGCGGCCTCTTCAGCCGCGAGCCTTTTTCTTTCCGCCAGAACCTTCGCGTCGGGCCGGGCCAGCTTGTCCAGCAGCCCCAGGCCGAGGCGCAGCGGGGCGCACGGGCCTGTCACTGTATAGACGCGAACCGTCGGAGCTTCCGGGCTGGCGGGAGCGGGAAACACGGCTGCCTGCCCAGGCGCGCCAGAGGGTGCGCCGGAGGAGGCGCTGCGTCGCGCGTTTCTTGCCATGCTGAGGGCGGCAGTACCGGCAGTGCCATTGCCAGTGTCATGGCCGCCGTCGGGGTCGTCCCCGACAAGGGGGGGCGTCAGTTCCCGCCGCCAGCGGGCGGCAGGCAGCGTTTGCGGCAAAACCTCTTCCACCATCTTGTCCAGAGCTTCAAGTCTGGCCTGCGGGTCGGCGGCGTCTCTGCCTGGTTGCGGCATCTGGCCCGGACGGGCATCCATCGGGTCGCCGGCGGCATCCGTCATTGCCGCGGGCTGATTTTCGGCAAAGGGGTCAGGCGTGCCACGTCCGACCCACAGGGCAAGGGCCAGACTGGCCGCAAGCCAGATTCCCCCGCCCAGGGCCATGCGCACAGATGCGGAAAGCCTCCCGCCCGGCCACAATGGGCCAGTCTGGAGGCTTTCCGTATCATTTTTATGCCGCATGTGCTGTCAGGTGACGCCCGGCGTCAATCTGCCTTGATTTCACGCATCTTGGGCAGGCTCTTGACCATCTGCAGGCCCATGCGCAGCTGATTGTCACGCGCAAGCTGTTCCTGCGCGTCATTGGCCGTATTTTTGCCCTTGGCCGCCTTCTTGTCCGGTTTGGTTTCAAGATGGCGGTTCAGGTCCTGCTCGCGCAGCATCATGCGCGGGTTGTCCTTATCTTCGGTGCGGGGCGCTTCAAAGGGGATTTCCAGGTCAGGCACGATGCCTTCGGCCTGAATGGAACTGCCGTTGGGCGTGTAGTAAAGAGCCACCGTGAGCTTGAGGCCGGAGCCGTCAGCCAGGGGAATGATGTTCTGCACAGAACCCTTGCCGAAGGAGCGTTCGCCCACAATGAGGGCGCGCTTCTGGTCACGCAGCGCGCCAGCCACGATTTCAGAGGCAGAGGCGGAACCCGCGTTGATAAGAACCACCATGGGAACGCGCACGTCGTCGCCCTGCTTTTTGGCCGTGTACACACGCTCGGTGTTCTCGCGGCGGCCCTTGATGGAAACGATGGTTCCCTTGTCAAGGAAGACGTCAGACACGCTTACGGCCTGATCCAGCAGCCCGCCGGGGTTGTTGCGCAGGTCGAGCACAATGCCCTTGATGCCGCCAGTGGCCTTGCTTTCTTTTTCAGCGGCCTTGAGGGCTTCTTTCAACTCGTCAGTGGTACGCTCGGAGAAGCGCGTGAGACGCAGCCAGTAGTAACCGTCTTCCAGCTTCTTGGACTTGACGCTGATAAGGGGGATGGCGTCGCGCGTGATCCGCACGGTTTGCGGATTTTTTGATTCGTGGTGCAGAATGACCAGTTCAACTTCCGAACCCTTGGGGCCGCGGATGCGCGACACCACTTCCTGAAGGGACAGTTCCTGAGCTGGCTGGCCGTTGATGGACAGAATGATGTCGCCCGGCTGCAGACCGGCACGGAAGGCCGGGGTGTCTTCAATGGGGGTCACCACGGTGATCTGGCCGTTTTCCTGAGATATTTCTATGCCCACGCCAAAGAACTCGCCGGAGGTGGTCTCCTGCATTTCTTTGTATTCATCGGTGTTCATGAAGGTGGAGTGGGGGTCAAGCCCTTGCAGCATACCCTTGACTGCACCGTTGATCAGGTCACCCTGGGTTACGTCGCGAACATAATAACGCTCCACCAGATCAAGTACCTGGCTGAAGCGCTTGAGGGCATCGAATTTACTGGGAGCATCCTTGGTCTGCTCTTTGGCCGGTTCCTTGGCAGGTTCCTTGGCTTCGGCGCTGTGCACTACGCCCTGGCACGCCAGAGCGACACCGAGGAGCAGTGTAAAACTAAGTACATATGAACGGAAAAGAAGACGCATTGACGTTCTCCACACAACTGAATGGACGTAAGGGGCACCGCAACATGGCGGTCCTCGGCGCAGAAAAGTGGGCGCGCGCCCCGTGACGCCGGAACAGGGCAATTGTGCCCAAACCAGCGAACATCAGTCCATACTGAACTTTTTTGATGAAAAAGGCAAACCAAAAGGCGGGCATTACCGCATGGCAAGCCTGCCTGCGCCCGAACCGGCACGAGAGGAAGAGCCGTGCGGCCCGAGCATGCTGTTTTGAACCGCTCGGGCAACTGTAAGCCGCCCCCGGTAAGGGCGCAAGCGCGGATGTGCCCCCTCGGCCCGCAGCGGCTGCCCTGGTTTTTGAAGAACCGTTTTGCAGGACACAACGCTGGCCTGTGGATGCAGACTGCGCAGCCGTTCAGAGCAGTTTATGAATGAAATGAGTTAACTGCTCTGCAAGGATTTTCAGGAAAACCCTTGCCGCGAATGCGGGCAGGCGGGCTTTTGCCTGCCGTACACGAGCATTTCAAGTGTTAAATGCTCCAGTGCATGCGTGAGCGCCGTAGCCGGCGCGGCCCCAGACCGGGAGGCCCAACAGCACCAGTGTTCCCACGCGGATCCGCTCTCGCGCCGCCGTGGTCCGTTAGAGCTTCTTACCTTTGAAAAAGGTTGCACGCTCTAGAGCAGATTAACTTTGAGAATCTACATTCTCAAAGTTTAAGGCACGCTCACTTCGGCGTTTAACCGCGCAGATAAACTGCGCTGACGCCTCCGTAGCGAACGTCTGCTCACGCAGCCGTCAGAGCAATTTAAAAGTTAAATTGCTCTAACGCTGCACGTACGCGTAGCGCGCCGCCGTCTGCGTGGATTCTGCCAAGAATCGCATTTTTCGGCAGAATGACACGTTGAAATGTGAAGCATTTCAACGTTGATCTGCTCCAGGACGGCGCTGCGCATGTTTGCGGCCAGATTGAAAGAGGGCCGCCAGCACCTGCCGGCAGCCCCGCCCCCTTTGAGACTCTTTAACACATCGGATTTACTTGCTGCGACCAGCGGGCGCATCGCCCGACTTCTCGCCTGAAATCTTGTGTGGTTGCTCCCTCTCGGCCAATCGCTGCTTACGTGGTTGGGCCCGCACGGGGCGCGCCCTTTGTCAGCGCATCAGCTGGCTGGTGCAATCCCTGGTTGAAAGTGAATTACTTGCAGCATTCGCTGGCGTTGAAAAAGGCAGCTGTGCCAGCGCCGCACACGGGGCAGGCGTCACAGGGGCCTTCATGCGTGTAGCCGCAAACCTTACAGATGTAATAGTCGGTCGCGGGCAGACCAGCGGGGTTTTCAAGGGCTTTTTTGTACAGGGTGGCATGCACTTCTTCGACAGTGTTCACAAAGTCGAAATACTTGGCGATGGCGGTCTTGCCTTCTTCCTCCGCGTCCTTGATCATTTCGGGATACATCTTGGTGAATTCGTAGGTTTCACCTTCAATGGCCGACTTGAGATTGGCGACAGTGTCGCCGATTTTACCCGCATTGCGCAGGTGCGCGTGGGCGTGGATGGTTTCGGCGGCGGCAGCTGCGCGGAAAAGTTTGGCAACCTGGGGCAGGCCTTCTTTGTCGGCAGCCTGGGCGAAAGCAAGATATTTGCGGTTGGCCTGGGATTCACCGGCAAAGGCCGTCATGAGATTTTCCTGAGTCTTGCTCATTGGTTACTCCTTGTAGTGTTGATTTATTATGTTTTAGTTTTATCAAGAACGATTCCTATTTAATCAATAGCCCGGTGCTTGTAAAGCTTTTTTTGTAATAATTTTGTCCGTGCTGTGTGCAAATGCTGATATCTACATAAAATAATTATCGTTCAAGGGCAATTTCACGTTTGGGGCATTTTGGCAAATACGGGAGCAGACGCTCTTTGTGGAGGCGTAAGAACAGTTTCTTCGGGCGGTTACGTTCTGAAGCTCGCGCGTCGAAATTTTGGGGAATGTATGTTTTCAAGGGTACCCTGCTCTTCATCTGCTGTCCAATCAGTGCGGCCGGTCGTGGGGGCGGCGTATGATGGTGTTTGTCGCAGCTCAGGCCGAATTTTCTGGTGTGGATGTGCGTTGTGCCGCTCGGCCGCAGTGACGGCCTGATCTCGTCGAATCCCACGCGTGCGGGTGCGCGACATTTACGTTTTCGCAGGGCGCACATTTGTCTGCCAAATCCTCGGGCGTGCGGGCATGCGCGGCTGGCGCGGCCCACTTGCTGCCAGGCCGCCACTCCGCGCGGCCAGTCCTGCGCCCCGGCGCTGCCGCCGTTGCCTATGCCTCCGGCTGCGGTTACACTGCACATATGGACGCCCGCAATATTATTGAAAAGCTTGCTCTCGCCCCCCATCCAGAAGGGGGATATTACCGCCGTACCTATCAGTGCGGGCAGATGCTGACGCCACGGGGCATGCCCTGCGGGTTTGAGCAGCCCCGGCCCGTATCGACAGCCATACTTTTTCTGCTGCGGGCAGGGCAATACTCACGTCTGCACCGCATACGCCAGGATGAGTTGTGGCACTTTCATCTTGGCGGGCCGTTGCGGCTGGCCTGGATAGACCAGGGGGGCCGTGCCCGCGAAGTCATCCTGGGGCCGGATATTTTCAACGGGCATGTCTTGCAGTTTGCCGTGCCCGGCGGCCACTGGTTCGGGGCCACGCCAGCGCCCGGCTCCGGGTTTTCACTGGTGGGGTGTACGGTTGCCCCCGGTTTTGATTTCACCGATCTGCATCTGGCCCGGCGTCACGAACTGGAGCGGCGTTTTCCCCTGGCGCTCGACTGTATCCGCGAATTCTGCCCGCCAGACGCCCCGCCGGACACCTTGACTGACGCCTCGGTTCTGGATTTGCCGCAGCATGCGCGACGTGACGAAAGCGACCATGAAGATGAGCCCCTGTGGCACTGCGAGGGGCACGGGGCATGAGCCGCTACGCCGTTCCCGCCGCCAGCCCGGACCAGCCGCACTGCACGGAAATACTCATCCGCCGCAGCCGTTTTCTTGCTCTTTGCGCCCACACGCCAGGCCCCGTTGCCGCTCGCGCCTTTGTGGAAGAAATACGCAGGCGTCACGCGGACGCCACCCATAACTGCTGGGCTTATGCGGCGGGAGCGCCGGGGCATACGGCACAGATAGGCTCTTCCGACGATGGCGAACCCCACGGCACGGCCGGTCGGCCCATGCTGCAGGTGGTGCTGCACAGTGGCGTGGGCGAGTTGTGCGTGGTGGTGAGCCGCTGGTTCGGCGGGGTCAAGCTCGGCACTGGCGGGCTTGTGCGCGCCTATCAGGACAGCGTGCGCGAAAATCTGTCTTCCCTTCCCTTGGTGGAGCGTGTGCCGAAGGCCCGCCTGGCCCTTACGGTGGAATACGCCCATGTGGACGCCCTGCGCCGCCTGTTGCCGACCTTTGAGGCGCAGACAGCGACCGAGGATTATGCGGCCCAGGCCCATTTTACGCTGCTGCTGCCTGAAGAGCACCTGGCGCAGTTCGAGCTTGCCCTGGCAGGATTGAGCAACGGTTCGGCCGTCTGCCGGCGCATTGAAATGGAAGACGTTTGAGCCGTATTGGCGGCAAGGCTCAGCGACAATACGCTCGGGCAATACGCCGAGATAATATGCCGCGCGTGTTTTTTATGCCCGCATGAGGGCGACAGGCCGCTGCGCGTTTTTCAAGAAGGCACGCGCTGTTGTTACATGCAGACCAGGTTTTTATTTTGTAATTGCCCCGGCGGCCGTGTGAAACGACGCCCGCCGTGAAGGCGTGTGTCGTTTCAGCCGTTGCCGCAGGGGCTGCGTATGCTTTAAGCCATGCGACAAAGAAACTGCGCAAAATAATCGGTATGTGAAACGGCGTGGTCCTTTTCGTGCAATAGCAGTCGCCATGCAAAGATCGCAGGTTTGCCACAATTGCATAACGCAAGTACTGCTACATAGCTGCGTGCGACTGTCGTGAAGGTCAGCATTGCTGCGTATCCGCGCGCAACGCGATGCAAGGGGCGCGCCATGGGCATTGCAGCTGCCTGCCCGCAAACGTCGTCCGCGCTGGCGTCGCGTTTATTCCACCACTTTCACAGGCAGGCCAGGGGCAAGGCGTACCTGACCGTCAACGACCACCAGATCGCCTTCGGTCAATGCCCCTTCCACAACGGTGACTCCCTTGTGCTCAAACAGGGCCTTCACTGTGCGGTAGGCGGCGCGGTTGTCCTTGTCCACCACATATACATAGGATTCGTCCCGACCAGACTGTACCCCGCGCGAGGGCACGGTGAGCACCTGTTCGCCCATGCCAAGGGGCAGTTCAACCTGCACGAACTGGCCGGGCCAGAGATGGCGGTCGGCGTTTTCAAATGTGGCCCGCAGGCGGATGGTGCCGGTGCGCGTGTCCACGGTATTGTCGACCAGGGTCAGCAGCCCGTGTTCCGGCTGCGCGCCTGTAGGCGTGGCGGTAACGGGGACGCTTTCAGTGGCCATGCGGTCCAGTATGACGGGCAGATGTGCCTCCGGCACGGAAAAACCCACATAGATGGGGGAAAGAGTGTCGATGGTCACAATGGGCGTTGCGTCAGTGGATTTTATCATGTTGCCCTTATCCACATTGAGCGCTCCGACACGTCCGCTTATGGGGGCCACCACTGTGCAGTAGGCAAGGTCAAGGGCCGCGCTTTCCTCGGCAGCCTTGTCAGACTGCACCGTGGCGCGTAGCGCCGCCGCCTGGGTAGCGGTTTGTTCGTAGGCTTCACGGCTCACATAGCCGCCGCCCACCAGCTTTCCGTAGCGCGCCATGTCATCCAGTGCCTTGTTGAGTTGGGCCTGCGATTTGGCCAGCATGCCGCGTTTTTCACGCAGTACAGCCTCGAAAGGGCGCGGGTCGATGGTGACGAGTGGTTGCCCTTCCTGCACATCCTGCCCTTCCGTGAAATGAACCTGCTGTATTTCGCCCGCCACGCGCGGCCTGACGCCCACAGAGGCCGATGCCCGCACGTTGCCCACCACATGCAGCAGGCGCGGAACATCGGCACGGGCCACAGCGGCCGCGCGCACAGGTGCCGGGGGCGGCCCGGAAGATTTCTGGTCGTTGCCAAAGCAGCCATTCAGAGCTGGAAGCAGCGCAATGGTCAGGGCCAGCAGCAGAGCCCGAGGGAAGGGAGCATGGCGCAGATGCCCCGCAAGGTTGGTACAGGAAAAAAATGGCATCGGCGGGCGGTTGTCAAAGGGCGTCATGGATATATCCTTAAAAGCATGGACAGCAAATACACGGGCAGCACAAAACAGGGCTTCCACAGGCCGGCCTGAACCAAAAAGCGGGTGTGACCATGCGGACAGGTTGAAGCAAGGGCCGTCCGGCGTCAAGTGAATAGAGGCCCAAAGCGTCGTATTTTGGTCTGTTTGCCAACATTGACTTTCACCCCCTTCCCGGCATAATTACGCCTCTTTTTTGCAGCAGGATTTTAACCTTCGCCGTAGGGCGATACAAGGAGTGCGAGTTGGCAAAAAACCGCGCATTGCAGCAGTGGCGGGTGGAGGACTCCATCGAACTGTACGGTATCCGCAATTGGGGTGCCGGATATTTTGACGTTTCCGATGCGGGCGAAGTGGTTATTTGCCCGCAGGGCCCCAAGGGGCCGCAGGTTTCAATTCCGGAGATCATATCCGGCCTGCGGGACAGGGGCCACGACATGCCCGTGCTTTTGCGCGTGGAAAATATTTTGGACTCGCGCATAGCGAATATTCACGAGAGTTTTCGCAAAGCCATCAAAAATCTCGGCTATGCCGGGGCCTATCGCGGTGTTTTTCCCATCAAGGTTAACCAGCAGCAGCAGGTGGTGGAAAAAATCGCCCAGTTCGGGGCACAGTATCACCACGGGCTTGAGGTAGGCTCCAAGGCCGAACTTATCGCCGCGGTGTCGCTGATGCAGGACCGCGAGGCCTGCATCATCTGCAATGGCTACAAGGATGAGGAATTCATGGATCTGGGGCTTCAGGCTTTGCGCCTGGGCTTCAACGTCTTTTTCGTGCTTGAAATGCCCAGCGAACTCGGCGTGCTGCTTGAGCGCAGCAAGGTTCTTGGCGTGCGGCCCAACATTGGCGTGCGCGCCAAGCTGGCCGTAAAGGCTGGCGGGCACTGGACGGATTCCGGCGGCGAGCGTTCCACCTTCGGCCTCTCTCCCGCCCAGATCGTGGACGTGGTGGATACGCTCAAGGCGCACGACATGCTTGATTGCTTCAAGCTCCTGCACTACCACCTGGGTTCGCAGGTTTCCAACATCCGTGACATCCGCACAGGCGTTATGGAAGGCGCGCGTCTTTACGCGGGACTTATGGAAGAGGGCGCGCCCATGGGCTACCTTGACCTTGGCGGCGGCCTTGCCGTTGACTACGACGGTTCGCATACCAACTATATTTCTTCGCGCAACTACAGTCTGGACGAATACTGCACAGACGTGGTTGAGGCCATCATGAGCACCCTGGATGAGGCAAATGTGCCCCATCCGCATATTATCACCGAATCGGGGCGCGCCACTGTGGCCTATTATTCGGTGCTGCTGTTCAACGTGCTGGACGTGAGCATTGTTGAAGAAGTGCAACTGCCTGACGCTCTGCCCGAAGGCACGCCGGAACCTGTGCAAAACCTGCGTGAAACGCTGGCCAACATCAGCCTGCGCAATCTGCAGGAATGCTATAACGACGCCATCTACTACCGTGACGAGATGCGGCAGCTTTTCTCGATGGGGCGCGCGAACCTGCGCCAGCGGACGTTGGCCGAGCGGTTTTTCTGGGCCATCATCATGCGTATCGCCCAGGAAAAGACCCGGCTCAAGAACGTACCCCGCGATCTGGCCGATATTGACGTGAGTCTGGCCGATATCTATTACGGCAACTTCAGCGTGTTCCAGTCCTTGCCCGACACCTGGGCCATTGACCAGCTTTTCCCGGTCATGCCCATCCACAGGCTCAAGGAGTTTCCGGCGCGGCACGCCATTATTTCGGACATTACCTGCGATTCGGACGGACGCATCGACCAGTTCATCGACCCGCAGGGCATGAAGCCCACGCTGGAACTGCATCCCCTGCGTGACGGCGAGGAATATTATCTCGGCGTCTTTCTTGTGGGCGCGTACCAGGAAACCCTCGGCGATCTGCACAACCTCATGGGGGACACCAACGTCGTGTCCATCCGCGTGGCCGATGACGGAAGTTATGAGTACGTGCGCGAAATTCGTGGCGACTCTGTGGCGGACATCCTGAGCTATGTGGAATATGACCCGCGCCGCATTATTGAAGACCTGCGCGACACTGCCGAGCAGGCCGTGCGTCAGGGCCGCATTTCGCCCAGCGACAGGTTCTCCATCATGCAGGCCTTTGAAGACGGTTTGCGCGGCTATACCTATTTTGAAAGGTAGGCCGCTGCAAAAAATGCGCTCCATGTAGAGGGAGCGCATTTGCGGATAGAAACATCCCAACAGGGCACGCCTGTTGCAGCACGTAACAGGGCAGGCACGCTTACAGCGAACCAAAACAGGCGGCGGGCATTGGCCCGCCGCCTGTTTTGGAACATTTCAACGTCAATCTGGCCTGGCTGATGCGTCATTTACGCCTGCTGCCTACGGGGCACATTGCGCACGCTGCCGTGTGACTGCTTGTCCCTGTACATGGCCTGGTCGGCCCGTGAAAGCAGCGCGTCCAGATCCGTACTGTGGTCGGGGTAAACGGCCATGCCGACGCTGAAGGTAATGGCGACGGGAATACCCTCGGCGGGCAATCCTTTTGCCAATTCTCGACGCGCATTTTCCAGGGCCTCCCGTGTTCGTGCTTCGTCATTTTCTCCCGGCAGTATGAGAATGAACTCGTCACCGCCTATGCGGGCAAGGGCGTGGGGTTTGGGAGCGTATTTGCGCATGGTGGCCGCAAAATGCTGCAACACCCTGTCTCCCGCCTTGTGCCCGTAATCGTCGTTAATGGGCTTGAATTTGTTCAGATCCAGATAATACAGGCTGAATTTCTTTTCAGGGTCGGTTTCGATTCGCTGGCCAAGATCGTTAAAGAGTCCGCGCCTGTTCAAACAGCCTGTCAGGGCGTCGATATACACAATCTCTTCCAGGCGGCGGTGCGCCAACGCCATGTCGTACCTGCGCTGCACCAGCATGGAAACCAGCAGGCTGAGCAGTATGCTGAAGCCAACGTAAAGCCATGTTTCCGTGAGCTGGTACCATGCCCTTTTTGCAGAAAGCTTGAAAAACCATTGGGTATTGAGTATGTGCACAGGCATTTCCAGGTAGGGAGCGCCCCTGGATTCAGGGCTGGTGCCCATGGCGAGTATCTGGCGATCGCCGCCGTACGGGCTTTCTCGCCAGATTTCATAGGGCAGACCCAGTTCGTCAAGCAGCCTCAACTCCGCTCCCTTGAGTACTTCAGGGAAGTTGAGCGCAATGGAAGCGATCCCCCAGAATTGCCTGGCCTTGTTCTTGCCGTCGGTATAGACCGACAATCGGCCCATCAGGCCCGTGCCGCCCGTTATGATGGGTACGGGGCCCGCCATGACCATGTGGCTGCTGTGTCTGGAGCGTACCGTTTCCCAACTGCCGAAAGAATAGGTCAATATGTCCTTGCCCAGCAGCGCCTCGTTGCCCTGTGTGGGATATACATGGCTTACTATACCCTTGGGCGCCAGAACAATGGCCTGAATACACGAGTCGTCAAGAAGCGCGGCTGCTACCTGCTCAAAATTTTCGATCTTACCGCTGCCCGTAATGGTAATTGCGGCAAGTGTTTGTGTTTTATAGAAATATTTTGTCAGGATACTTGTCAGTTTATCTGTTTGCAACGTAAATACGCTTTCGAGTTCAGCGATACGCATCTGAGCGTTGCGCTGCACAAGAAACCCTGCTCCCAGCAATGTTAATGACAGTGAAATTGCAAGCGCCACGAAAAAATGCCGACAGTCTTTCAAACATCTGCGCATGCAAGCCTCCATATGCTGCCGGAAATGATTTCATGTTGCCCCCCACGCAATCTTTGCCAAATGCAATCGTTGACAGTAGAGGGCCGCTATCGCGCTGATTGTGCCACGTGAGATGCCTCAGTTCTCAGCCAGATATGGCGGTCTTTCGCATCGTTGTTTCAACTCGCGCGAAATTGCAGCGCGCAGGCGATGGCAGGGGCGCATACGCCGCTGGTCAGCATGGGCGCGTTGCGGCTGTCCAAATCATGGACGCGGCATCATTTATATGGGTAAAAATTCGTATCCGTATGGGCTGCCAGTCACGCCGTAGGAAGTTTTGGGGCACGACCTGTAGTGCGTTCAGACGGTTGTGGGCTGAAGACAAGAGTGCTTGTTCTCCGCTACCGCAGATGGCTCCGCCACATCTGCCCGGTGCGGCAAGGCAGGCGGAAATCGGACCGACAGCGCGGTTTTTTGTTCCGTTAAAGCAAAAGACCAGATGGCGTTCCTTGGAAAATGGCATAAAACATTTATAAGAAGAGGTTCAGGGTTGATGATGTGCAGAAAAAAGTCAGCCACTGTGAATTTTACGCAATACTGTATTGAAGCCGTTAAAATACAGTACGCACAGGTTTCGATGGCAGCAAATAACAAAGGCCACAAAGAAAGCAATGATTCTATGTCGTTATATATTTTTAAATGTTTTTACTCATAGCAGTGTATATATCAATATCAAGAAAAATTGAAATTAACAGGCATTGTAGAATGCTTCAACGTACAAACAAAAATTATAAAATACAAAAATTTTTATAAAAAGTGCAATACGCCAGACAGTAAAACAGCGACTATGTGTAGTTGTTTTTTTAGTAGTAAAGCAGATTGCATGGTTCTTCAATAATAAATAATGCGCAATGCTGCAGAGATGTTAAGGATGATTCCTCACAAGACAATAACGGTCGGATCACTGGCTTGGCCCGGGGCAAGGTTGGGAGCAGGCGGACACAACGCCGTAAGCATGGTGCCGTGGCCCTGTGTGCCCGGGAGGCTACGGCAAAGAGCGTTGGAGTATCATCATGCCGTGTTCCATACAGTTCCCGACGTTCTCGTGGGGGCGCAGGTTTGAATGCGGTCATAGGGGCAGAGTGTCAATTGCGTGATTGCGCGCCACATCGGGCTGTTGGCTGTGGGAGGCGGCCTGTGTGGGATAGGTATGGGGCGGGTGCGTAGCAGAACAAAAAAGGACGCACGGAATTTCAGTACACTCTTGGAATTTGGGTGCGCCACACAAGAATAAAACTTGCCGCCAGCAGCTTGGGGGGCTGGGATTGGAATATCTTAGTCCATCTATGCAGCCAGAATCATACCGTAATGGAAATGTTTTGCCGTACGGACTGCACATTCGCGGTGCTGCCGGGGGCCGGAGTGTCAACAGGAGCGACGCTTACAGAGGACGTGGAGGCGACTGGCGCTGAAATGGTAACGGATGCCGCTGCTGAATTTGCTTCAGCTTGAGATGCGTCGCCTTGAGGTGCGTCGGCAGCGCCTTTCGCCTGTCCGTCATCGTCTTTTTGAGTTTTTTGAGCCTTTTTTTCAAGACGGCGCTTGAGTTCCTTCAAATTTCTTTCTGAAGTCTCAGATACACTTTGCTGCATATCAAATCCTACCTGACGCGCGGCTTTTTTACCTTCGCGGACGAGTTCAGCCATAGACTTGGCCGAAGCGCATGCAGCCATACCAGCAGACAAGATGGCGTTTTGTCTGCTGGCCATCAGGCTCACATCACTTTGAGCAGCAACATGTTTGGCTTTGATATAGCGTGACTGTTCATTATCCATGCTGAAAAAATTTTGAGCCATCATGCCATCTGAACCAATAGATATGCTCATGCTGGGCCTCGTTCGCGTTAGAGTGCCATTGGTTGATTTATCGACTTCTGACTAAATTACTTTATATCCTTTCATAATGAGGCGCAGAGGGATTACATAGCGGCTGAGATATGAGGGCAGCATTATACGGCCCTCCGGGAGGAAGGAGAAGAAGGGGGAAAATATTTTGAGGGGCCTGGTCACCAAGCGGTCACCAAACAAAAAAGGCTTATAGCAGTTTTTGCTATAAGCCTTTGATTTTTAGTGGTGCGCCCGAAGAGATTCGAACTCCTGACCTACAGGTTCGTAGCCTGTTGCTCTATCCAGCTGAGCTACGAGCGCGCAACGAAGGGGAATCTATATTAAGTCGCAGTGGCCGTCAAGCTTTTTTCAAAATATTTTTTGAAAATCTGCGAACTTAGTTGAAATTTTCAAACAGTATTCACCCCGGGGGAGTGATTACAGACAACGCGATGCGTTGTCAAGACACAATAAACCGTTGACAGAAAAATCTGTCCTCAAAGGCACTAGGCTTCGATGCCGTTAACGGCACGAGCCAGACGCGAAATCTTGCGCGCGGCCTTCTTCCAGTGCATGGCGCCCTTGCCGGCGGCCTTGGAAAGCACGGAAGTGGCGGCCACCAGAGCTTCATTGGCCTGAGCCTTGTCGGTGGCCGTGATGGCGGAACGCACCTGTTTGATGGCGTTCTTCACGCGGGTACGGGCGGCGCGGTTACGACCGGCCCTCTGCAAGCTCTGCCTGTGACGCTTGATGGCTGACTTATGGTTGGCCACGGTATCCTCCACTATGTTGGGCTTGCGCTGGCAAGCCATGAGTCTGAATTCTGATGCGCTATCGCGAAGACGGGTTGTTAGCACAGCCCCGTATGGCTGTCAAGCGCTGTGCCGGATTTCCGGCGGCATACTTTCTTTTTTTCAACTATTCCGGTTGTTCCGGCTTGCCGATGGGCGGAACCGGAACAACCGGAAACGGAACATACCCGGACAAGGTTACATTTGCAAGGCCGCAAAATCGGCCAGACGGGCAAAGCGACCCCCAAGGGCCTGCAACATGGCCAGACGGTTGCGTCGCAGGGCCGGGTCATCGCACATGACCATAACGCCGTCAAAAAACGCGTCCACTGCCGGTCGCACTTGGCTGAGGCAGGCCAGAGCGCCAGCGTGATCCTGCGCAATCCACATCTGGTCAAGCCTCGGCAGGAGTTGATCCAGCGTGGCGGCCAGGGCCTTTTCCGCATCTTCCTGCAAGAGCTCCGCGGCCCACTGGGCGGGAATTTCTTCAGCCTGACCCTGCTTGCGCAGGATGTTGGCCACGCGCTTGAAGGTCTGGGCAGCCTCGGCAAAGCCGGCCTCACGGCTGAAGGCCGCCAGAGCGCTCAGGCGTGCGCCGCATTCCGTCACCTGTGCGGAACCCGCGCCAAGCACGGCGTCCACCAGCAGGGTGTCCTGCCCCTGACTCATGAAATGGTTACGCAGCCGGGCAGCGAAAAATTCCATCAGTTTGTCGAGGGCTTCGGCCGGGGGCAATTTCCACTGCCTGTCGCCATACAATTCCTGAGCCTTGGCGAAAACCTGACGCATGTCCAGCGACAGGCCGAAATCCAGCACAATACGTATGATGCCCAACGCGCAACGGCGAAGGCCGTTGGGGTCTGCCGCGCCGGTGGGTATCATGCCAAGGCCGAAGCAGCCCGCGAGGGTGTCGGCCTTGTCGGCCAGAGACAAAAGCGCTCCGGCCATGCTGCCCGGCAGGGGAGAATCCGGCCCGGCGGGAAGGTACTGCTCGGCAACGGCCTGGGCCACCGTGGCGTTTTCGCCTTTACGCCCGGCGTAGATGCCGCCCATGATGCCCTGAAGCGTATCAAATTCGCCAACAAGCCCGCTGACCAGGTCGGCCTTGGAAAGCCGTCCGGCGCGCGCGGCGTCGGAAGCGAGGTCGGGCGCGCAGGTTTCAGCCAGCCATTGGCACAGCGCTTCAAGACGGCGCGTCTTGTCGCCCATGCTGCCGAGGCCGCCGATAAAGATGACCGTATCAAGCTTTTGCAGCCAGTGGTCAAAAGTATCGCGCAGGTCGGCGCGCCAGAAGAAACGGGCGTCGTCGAGGCGGGCTCGCAGCACTCGTTCCCATCCGCGTTTGACAATATCCATGTCCTCGGGGGTGATGTTGAGAACCGTCAGAAAATGCGGCAGCAACTGGCCCTGGGCGTCTTCAATGCCAAAGCTTTTCTGGTGGCTTTCCATACTGGTCAGCAGCACCTCGCGCGGAACCTCAAGGTAGGCCGGATCAAAATCCGCCAGCAGGGGCACGGGATGCTCGGAAAGCCCCTGCACTTCGTCAAGGAGGCTGTCTTTCCACAGAACCTTGCCCCTGGCGGCCACGGCCTGGACATTGCCGCCCTCGATAATGATCGTGCGGCGCTGCGCGGGATCAAGGGTGATGGCGCAGGGCCCGGCCAGGGTTTTCAGAAAATCGTCGGCATGGGCCACGGCAAAGGGGCCGGGGCCGTGGATGCGGTGGCCGCAGGTTTCGCGCCCGGAGGTCACGGGGCCGACCTCAAAGGGGATGACCTCGCTGTCCAGCAGGGCCAGTATCCAGCGCAAGGGGCGGGCATAGGCCAGGGAGTAATCGCCCCAGCGCATGCGCTTGGCAAAGGGCAGGGCCGTGATGACGGCCGGGCATATGGCCGTCAGCAGGCCGCTGGCGTGCGCGCCGCCGGTGTGCTTGCGCACGGCGACATAGACGCCTTTTTCGGTCTCCTGCTGAAAAACATCGTCCAGGGTGCAGCCATTGGTGCGCACAAAGCCTTCAAGGGCCTTGGTGGCCTTGCCGTCGGCATCGTAGGCCACGCGAACGGGCGGACCAGCCACGATGTCTTCGCGCTCAACCTGCACGGGATTAAGATTTTCAATCATGACCACGGCGCGGCGCGGCGTGCTCATGACGCGCAAATCGCCATACTCCAGACCGGCGTCACCAAGAGCCGCGGCAAATCTTGCGGAGAGTTCCGCCTCTTCGGGAGCCAGAAAACGGGAGGGCAGTTCTTCGCTGCCAATTTCAAGCACAAAGGTGGCCACGGCTTTACCTCGCATCCTTTTTGAGCATGGGATAGCCCAGTTCTTCGCGCTGAGCCGCGTACAGACGGGCCACGCCCGCCGCCAAAGCCCGCACCCGGCCGATATAGCCGGTGCGTTCAGTGATGGATATGGCCCCGCGCGCATCCAGCAGGTTGAAGGTATGCGAACATTTCAGACAGTAATCGTAGGCGGGCCAGGGCAGCCCCAGTTCCAGCATGGCCTTGCACTGGCCTTCAAAATCACTGAAATGGCGCAGCAGCATTTGCGCGTCGCTGGCTTCAAAATTGTGGCGTGACTGTTCCACTTCGTTCTGGTGGTAGATGTGGCCGTAGGTCACATTCTTGTTCCAGGCCAGATCGTAAACGGATTCCACACCCTGAAGATACATGGTCAGGCGTTCAAGACCGTAGGTCAGTTCAACGCTCACGGGCGAAAGGTCAATACCGCCCACCTGCTGGAAGTAGGTGAACTGGCTTACTTCCATACCGTTAAGCCACACTTCCCAGCCGAGCCCCCAGGCGCCGAGGGTGGGGGATTCCCAGTCGTCTTCCACAAAGCGGATGTCGTGCTGTGCGGGATTGATGCCAAGGGCATTGAGACTTTGCAGATAGAGATCCTGCACATTGTCCGGCGAGGGCTTCATGATGACCTGAAACTGGAAATAGCGCTGCAAGCGGTTGGGATTTTCGCCGTAGCGCCCGTCCGTCGGACGCCGCGAAGGCTCCACATAGGCCACGCTCCAGGGTTCGGGACCGATAACCCGCAAAAAGGTATGGGGGTTAAAGGTGCCTGCCCCGCATTCCACACCGGAGGGCTGCTCAATGACGCAGCCCTGCCTGGCCCAGTAATCTTGTAGGGTGAGTATCACGTCCTGAAAATACATGTGCTGTCCTTTATAGCAGATTAACGTTGAGAATATATATTCTCAACGTTTAAGATACGCTCGCTTCGGCGCTCAACCGCGCAAGTAAATAGCGGTGCTGTCTTCATTCGTAAGCCCTTCGGGCGCGTTAGCCGTTGCAGCGTCAGCGGCTTACGGATAACGACAGCGACTCTTTGGGTAAGATTTTTGCGTAACTCATTGCCGTCTTTGCGGCAGCCGTTGCCCGCAGGGCTTGCCTGAACCGTTGACGGAACCGTCTTACGGGGCAGGACAGCATCGCTACGGATGGCGACAGCGATTGTAAGGGACAAACCGTGTCGTTACGCATGCTGTCTTCAAGCGTAGTTTCCTGCGTCACAACGCTTTAAGCCTGCGTCACAATGCTTTAAGCCTGTGTCACAACGCTTGAAGCATCCGTAGCTTCCTGCGTCACAACGGCTAAAGCAACGACTGAAGCTGCGCTTACACCTTTGCGGCGGGCGTCTGCTCACGCAGCCGCCAGAGCAATTTCAAAGTGAAATTGCTCCAGAAAACGCTGATTGAAACGACTTGCGGGCTGTTGTCATGACAGGGCGCGCACAGCGCGCACCCCCGAAACCTTAAACGTCCGCCACTGTGCGCAGGGCAGCGGAGTCGAAGACAGAAAGCCGCCAGTCAATGTTTCCCTGTTATGCAGTGCCCCGTGGTCTGGCAAAAAATTTGCTTGGACCAGACCAGTAAAACCGCAAAACCACAAGCCAGACGAACCGTTCTTGTCATACACGGCGAAAAAAGCCCCCCTCCCACGCCAGCCCCAGGTGGTATTGCACAAAACCGTCAATAACCCGTGAGCAGGCCCGCCGGTCCGCTGGAGGCAGTTCCTCCGCGTGCCAGCCGGATGGCAATTCTTGCTGTACATGGCGCAAAAGGTCAAGTCCGTCGGCGCTCAGTTCCACGCCATAACGCACTGGTCCGGCCTCGGCACGGCAGGAAGGGCAGCGTACGTGCCCTTCGTCCACCACAAACTGTCCGGGGCCGTTCAGTTCGCAGCCGCACAGCCCGCACACGTCAAGGCTTGGCGCGAAGCCCAGCGCGCCCGCCAGACGCAAGCGGAAGAAAAGGGGAAAAAGCGCGGGCAATGTCGCGGCCTCCTCAAGGGTTCGCCGCATGTCTTCCACCAGCACAAAGGCCTCGTCGGCTCCTTCGTCTCCCACCCCAAGGGCCTCCACAAAGCGCAGGCAATTGGCGGCAAGACCCATACGCCGCCAGTCACGCCGAAGCGCCTGGGGGCCGTTCAGCAGCACGGCTTCTTCCAGGTTGAGAAATCCGCCGCGCGGCGAAGTTTTCACCCGGCAGTGCAGGCTGTTGAGCACGTCAAGGCAGCCGCAAAAGCGACGCCTGCTTCTGCTTCCGCCAAAGGCGAACAGCGTCAGCAGGCCGTGCTTGCGACAAAGGGTTTTCAGCCAGAGGTCCGACTCACGAAAGTGCCCCATCCGCAGCACAAGCGCGTGATCGGCCCATTCCGTCATGGGAGCGCCGGAGGAAAGGTCAGCGTGCGCACCTGACCGCTTGCACCCACGGGGGGAAGCTCCTCGCCATCATAGCGCAGGCGTACTCCGCCCGCGTTGCCGAGCTTCAGTTCCAGGCTCTTGGTGAACGTAAGGGCAAAGGTATCGCCCTTGCGCAGGGAAAACTGCCTCGTATCGGTATGATCGGCATTGGAATGCACCCAGCATTCTTCCGTGGCCGTAATGATGACCTTGTGGGGGCCAGTCACAGGCGTCTGCGCCGATGCGGCGGGGGTGGCTGCGGCAGTGCCGGGCGTTGTGGCGGGGCCAGATGTTGTGGGGGGGGCCGCCGGTATGGTGCCCTGCGCGCCAGGGGTCTGCTGCGCACCGGAAGCGGCAGGCGCTGCGGGGCGGCCAGTCTGCGGCCCGCTGTCTGTGGCGGCTGCGGCGGGTTGTCCGGCAGTGCCGTTCTGGCGTGCTTCACGCCCTGGCACAAGATTGCGGGCTTCAGCTCCAACAGACGGCGTTTCCGCGCTGTCCGGGCTTTGCATGGGGGCGGGTTGCGCCTGGCGGCGTGTCTGGCTGGTCAGAACATCCAGCGCGCCGTGCTGCCAGACCAGGTAGACGCCAATACACAGCAGCACCACGACAAAGACGGACAGAAAGGGTTTGAAACTGCGCCGTGGGGTCAGAATGACGTCCGGCAGGGGCGTCTGCTGTATGGAAGCCTCTTCGTTTTCAGCCTCCAGAGCGGACAGGGCCGCGCTGACTTCTTCAGTTGAAAGCCCCACATATGCGGAGTAGGAACGAATGAAACCCTTGGTATACGCCAGATGGGGCAAAGAAGAGGAGTCCCCCGCCTCGAGCGCGCGCAAAAGGCGCGCGCCTATCTTCAGGTGGTTGGCCGCATCTTCAATGCTGAGGCCCCTTTTTTCGCGCTCCGCGCGAAGGACCGCGCCCAGTTCCTCTAAGGTCATGCAAAGCCTCGATAAAGGTCTTTGCCGCCCCGTGGGCGGCTGTTGCCGGTGGCTATCCCCGCCCTGAGGCCGAAGACGATACGCCGCCGGAAGGGCGCAGCGCGGGCGGAGCCGCGCGTACGCCTGAACGGTTATGCTACAACCGGATATCGATTACCGCTTTTTTGCGCAATTGTCCCGTATAGTCGTCAAAGCGTTCCATGGCCTTGGGCTGGCGCAGTATGGCATCGATCTGCGGTTTGGCCTCTTCAAGGGTGAGTATTCTCAACTCGCCGCCGCCGCCAGGGCGAAAAAGATGCACCTGCGCCTTGTGCCCCTGAAGGTCAAAAAGTTCCGTCACATCGCCGGGCTTCATCTTGGTGAGCCGCGCTTCCCATTCGGGGTTCAGGCGGTCCCATTCCACCGGGCCCATGTCGCCGCCCTTTTCCTTGTTGGGCGCGATGGAATACTTCAGCGCGGCTTCTTCAAAGGTCAGCGCCCCGGAGCGTATCTGGGCGGCAATGGAGGCGGCATTGACCTTGGGCGAATAGACCAGAACACCCATGTGCAGACCGGTGCGGTCATACATGGTGGATTTGTGAGCCTCGTAGTACGCCTGAATTTCCTCTGGCGTGACCACAACCTTGCGGCCCACCTCCATGCTCATGATCTTCTGCCGCAACAGCGTTTTTTCGATATTGCCGCGCAATTCGGCCACGCTGCTCTTCTGGCGCGCCAGCTGTTCTTCAAACTGCGGCTTGGTCATATTGCGGCCCTGCATCAGCTTGGCGATCTCATTGTCGATTTCCGAAGGGGAAATGCTTACCTTCAGCCTTTTGGCTTCCTGGGCGATGAGAATATCCATAATCATCAGATCCAGAACCTTGCGGAAAACCGTGTCCACCTGCTTGGCGTTGGCCGGATTTTCGGGGTTAAGCCCGGACCGGATAATGTCAGGCAACGCATTTTTTTGCAGGTCAAACATGGTGATGACTTGTCCGTTGACAACAGCAGCCACCTTATTGAGCTGGGCGGCCTGCACGCTGCATGCGGTCGTAAGCATGATCGCCAGCAGCAAAACAAGTGTTTTCCTCACAGAGATTCTCCCTCGTACAAAGCGCGGTGCGCCTGTTTATCTACCAATTTTTAGCCCAAAACAGCACGACATGCAATGACCGCCTGACGGGCTTATGGCCCCTGCCGGTCAAGCCTGCCGGACGCCCCCGTTTTTTCCTGTGGTCCGTATGTTTCGCCCCCGCCCTCAGGGGCATTCATTCCGTCATCGCCGTCCGCCGGAGCGGAGCCGACATCGCCGGAGCCGTTGACCCCGCCACGCACGGCCGGGCCAGACGCATCGCCGGGGCCGTCATCACGCATGGATGGTCTGGCGGAGGGCGGCGTAAGCAGGTCGGCCATGAGATTCGGATTGACGCGAACCTGCGCCCGGCCCAGCGTCGTGGTCAGCCAGCTTTCAAACGCGGCATCCTTGCGCTGCTGCTGCAATATGTTTTCAATGAGCGGGTAGGCCTCGGCCATACCCATGATATGGGCGGCGTTGCGCTCCTTCAGGGCAAGGCCGTACCAGCGCCCGTCTTCCTGAACGGGGGCGGCGCACTGCCCGGGCGCGAGTTTTTCAGCCTTTTTCTGCCAGTTGGACGGCAACTGGGCCGCGCTGACTTCCTGGCACTGCACCATGAGATTTTCGGACGGCTCATTCCCTGCCGGACGGCCAGAGGTGAAGGCGCTGCAAAATGCGTCAACAAGTTGGGGTTCTACGGCGGAAATCAGACAAAGGTCCAGAATTTCGGGCAAAGCGAAATCTGCTTCGTGTTCCTTGTAATAGGAGCGCACATCGTTCAGAGAAATGCGGATGCCGGGCAGCAGAATGCGCTTTTCAAAGCTCTGCATGGCCAGATGGTCGCGCATGAGCACGCGCCATTCATTTTCGTCCAGTGATTCGTCGGCCAGAAAACGCGCCAGCCCTTCCTCTCCGCCGTAGTCCGCCCTGATGGCCGCCACCGCGGCTTCAAGGGCGGCGTCCGTGACGGGAATATGCAGATCACGCAAATCCTGGCGTACCAGTGCGTAAATGATCAGCGTGCCCAGAGCGTCGCCGTACTGGCGTTTCATGTTTTCGAGCGAAGGGCGCTGTAGCGTGCCCAGGGCTGCGGAGCGGCTGTCCAGCAGGGCCTGCACAGTGCGCAGGTAGATGGGCTCTCCGTTGACAGTGGCCACCACGCCTTCGGGCAGGCGGGCCTCGAAGCAGGCGCACAGCAGAAGGCAGCAGGCCAGCAACGCCAGACGCGCCGCCCGGAATACGCCCTTTTGTCCCGGCTCCGGGGCAAAAGCCGCCCTGTGCCCCGGATGCCCCGACGCTACGGGGGCGCAGCCGGAAACCGGGAACGGCAGTGTGTTATGCTGGCCGGGCGTGGCTGAAAAAAACAGGGGCATGGGCATCCTCTTTTGACGTCGGCCGAAGCGAAATGCAGCCGGGACGAAACGCAGCCGGAGCGGCCTGGCCTTCTGGCCAGGTCAGGCTGAAACCTGTCCCGCAACTGGTATGCGTATGTCTTCCAGCGCCTGACGCAATCTGTCAAGCCCCTGCGCAAAGGGGACGTCTTTTCCCAGCGTCAGCGCAAGGCCCGCCGGGGGCTGCACGCGCGCGCCCGGCAGGGACGCGGCAAGAGCCACAATGCGTTCTGGCTGCACGGCCGTCTGCCCGTCCGGCCAGATCAGGCGTACGGATTCGCGGCGCACTTCGGCCTTCTGCACCTGAAGTTCCGTAAGAAACTGCTTGAAATCCAGCACGGCCAGAAAGTTTGCCAGCTCTTCGGGGAATGGCCCGAAGCGGTCGCGGATGGACAGGGCCGTTTCTTCACGCGCGGCCCCGCCTGAAGCCGAGGTGAGGGCCTTGTAGCAGCGCAGCCGCTCGCGGCCGTCGTCAATGTACGATGCGGGGATATGCGCCGGAAGACCCAGCGTCAGTTCCGTCTCTGCGACGATGCTTTCGGGCATGCCCTTGAGGCGGCCCACGGCTTCTTCAAGCATTTCGAGGTACAGGTCAAGGCCCACGCGGCACATGTGGCCCGACTGGACTTCGCCCAGTATATTGCCCGCGCCGCGCAGGCGCAGGTCTTCCATGGCCACCTGAAAACCAGCGCCCAGGTAGTCCATGTCCATAATGATGCGCAGGCGCTCTTCGGCCACGGCAGTCAGGCGTTCGGCGTCGGGCACCACAAAAAAGGCGTATGCCTGCCTGTCGCTGCGGCCCACGCGGCCACGCAGCTGGTACAGTTGCCCAAGGCCGAACATCTGGGCCTGATCCACCACCAGGGTGTTGGCGCGGGGAAAGTCCAGGCCGGACTCCACAATGGACGTGCATACCAGCACATCCAGTTCGCCATGCCAGAACTTGTGCATGGTGTCTTCAAGCTCGGTTTCGGACATCTGGCCATGAGCCATGCCCACACGGGCCGCCGGAACAAGCCCGCGCACGTATTCCGCCACACGCTCCAGCCCCTGCACGCGGTTGTATACCCAGAAGATCTGCCCTTCGCGTTCCATTTCGCGTTCCATCACCTTGCGCAGCACGTTGTCGTCCCTGCGCAGCACGGCGCTGGCCACGGGCTTGCGGTCCTGCGGCGCTGTTTCGATGATGGAAAGCTCGCGGATACCCGACATGGAGAGCTGCAGGGTACGCGGAATGGGCGTGGCCGTGAGCGTCAGCACATCCACGTTTTTTTTGAGGGCTTTGAGCTTTTCTTTGTGGCGCACGCCAAACCGCTGTTCTTCATCGAGGATGAGCAGGGTCAAATTGGGCAGCTTCACGTCGGTGGACAAAATGCGGTGGGTACCGATGAGAATGTCCACCTGCCCGGCGGCAGCGGCCTTGAGCACTTCTTTTTGTTTGGGGCGCGTCACAAAACGGCTGAGCAGGCCCACATTGACGGGAAAGCCCGCCAGGCGCGCCCTGAAGGTCTGGTAATGCTGTTCGGCCAGCACGGTGGTGGGGCAGAGCATGGCCACCTGCCGCCCCTCGGAGGCGGCGCGGAAGGCGGCGCGCAGGGCCACCTCTGTTTTGCCGAAGCCCACGTCGCCGCAGACAAGGCGATCCATGGGGCTCGGCTTGTCCATATCGTCCAGCACGTCCTGGATGGCCTTGGCCTGATCCGGGGTTTCCTCAAAGCCGAAGGTGGCCTCGAATTCGTGATACAGCTCGCCGGGCGGGTCGTAGCGGAAGCCCTTGGTGACCTTGCGGTAGGCGTACATCTCCACCAGGTCGGCGGCTATTTTTTCAATGGCCTTGCGGGCTTTTTCCTTGCCGACCACCCAGGCAGCGCCGCCCAGGCGGTCAAGGGCGGGCTCCACGCCTTCGGTGCCCTTGAAGCGCTGGATAAGCCCCAGCCTGTCCGCGGGCACGTAGAGCTTGTCCTTGCCGGAATACTCCACCAGCAGAAAATCGTTGGCCGCCGCGTTGAGGTCCAGGTGGTGCAGACCCGCAAAGCGTCCGATGCCGTAATCGCGGTGTACCAGAAGATCGCCGGGCTTGAGGTCGTCAAAAGTGTCCAGGCCCTTGAACACGCGGGAGGAAACCCGGGGCGTTTTTTCGGCCTTGGGGTACAGGATGTCCTCGCCAAGCACCAGGGTGTCGTCCCAGACAAGGTCCGCCCCTGACCTGAAGGGCGAAACAAGCGCAAAAATTCCCTTTTGTTCCGGCGCGTAGCGCAGGGCAGGCACAATGCCGTCCTGCTCGGCCAGCTTCAGGAATTTCGCCCGGCTTCTGCCTGAAGAAAAACTGAGAACCACCTGACGGCGGCTGTTGCGCCACTCCTTGAGAGCCGCGGAGAGGTGCTGCCAGGGGCGGTCCTGCGCGCCCGGCAGAGGAAAGAGGTCGATAAAGGAGTGCAGTGGGCGTTCGGCCAGGTCAAGGCCGCGCTCTTCGACGCCCATGACCAGCGGTTCGGCGTAAATACGCTGAAAACCGTTCCAGGGCGCGGGCTGCGAGCTTTTGCGCAATGTGAGCGTAGCGGGTTGGGGCAGGGGAGAGTCCGGGGCTTCCAGCCTTTCTTTGAGGCTCAGGCGGCCATCGCGCAAGGCGTCGGCGCTGTCGGCCTCGCCGGGCAACAGCCACAGACTGTCCTTGGGCAACCAGTCTTCGATGAAACTCGTTGTTTCAAGCACGCTGCCGGGCAAAAGCCCCGGACCGCCGCTGTCCAGAGATTTTTTGAAGGAATAGCATTCGTTTTCGCCGATGCGGCCTTCGGCGAACATGCGGTCGCAACGCTCTCGCGCCGCTGCCAGAGCTTTGGCGTCCAGGGCCAGCGGGCTGGCCGGAAGGAGCGTCAGCTCGTCGCAGCCCTGCAGGGAACGCTGGCTTTCAGCGTCAAAAACGCGCATCTCATCCAGGGTGTCGCCAAAAAACTCCAGGCGCACGGGTTTGACATAGCCAGCGGGAAAAATATCCAGAATATCGCCCCGGCGCGCCATTTCTCCGGGCCGGGTGACCATGGTCACGCGCTCGTAGCCCCATTCCACGGCCTGATCGAGCAGCAGTTCGGGCGCGTAATCGCTGCCCTTGCGCAGGTCAAGGTTGCGTGAAGCGAAGAAATTGAGGGGCACATGACGCAGCAGAAGGCTTTCAACGCTGCAAACCAGACAGCGCGGCTGTCCGAGGCCAAGGCCATACAGGGCGGCCAGGCGCGCTGCCCACGAGGCTCTGTCCTGCCGCTGGCTCAAGGCGGGCAAGGCCAGGCAGGGGCTGCGCCACAGGGGTTCGGACAGGGGCTTTTCGCCAAGGGAAAGTTCCGGTGTAAAGAGCGTCAGCAGTGCGCGGGCAAGCGTATACTCTTCACGTTCGCGGGCCACCAGAACCACTGTGCGCCCACGGGCCATGGCCTCAACGGCGAGACGGCAGCGCGTGGCCATGCCGCTGCGCTCAATATATATCTGATTTTCCTGACTTGCCAGTACTGCGTTAAAACTGTTCATTAACCCGTTCCAATGACCTGACCGTTCTTCTTGCACGGCCATGACGCGCGCGAACGATCCGCACGAAGTTTATATGAAGCGTGGCTATGAAGCCCGAAAATGAGTCCCGCCACAAAGTGACAAGGGGGCGGCCCTAAAGCCGCCCCCGGTCAACCGCATCTGTTTGCCTTTTAGAGCAATTTAATTTTTAAATTGCTCTGGAGGCTGCGTGAGCAGACGTTCGCTACGGAGGCGTAAGCGCAGTTTATCTGCGCGGTTAAACGCCGAAGTGAGCGTGCCTTAAACTTTGAGAATGTATATTCTCAAAGTTAATCTGCTCTAGTTGGTGCCGCAACCGCCGGAGCAGCCGGAGCAACCACCCCCGCTCTGGGGCAGGGGCACGTTGGGTTCCACCATAAAGCCCATATGATTGAGGTCGATTTTCACGCCTTCAACCTGAGCCAGCAGATCTTTGTTGATGCAGAAGGTAAAGCCGCCCTGTTCTTCGCTCTGGTCCTCATCTGTGGTGGCGTCAAGGGCCAGCGCAAGGCGCGGGCCGCTGCAACCGCCGGGGGCAAGGTATACGCGGATATCGCTTTTTTCCTTGCCTTCAAAGTAGGCTGCCAGTTCTTTTTGAGCGCTTTCGGTAAGTTCGAGCATGGTTCCTCCATGATTTTTTCGGGTATATTTTATATTCCGAAAAACAGGCTGAAATGCTTCATCGGCTGACGGGGAACCAGGCCCGTTTCTGTTAGTGGCTTCCGCAGCTTGAGCAGCTGCTGCAACCATCGCCTTGCGAAGCAAAGGGCACGTCGGGGGTGAGCGTGAAACCCATGTAGGTTAAATCAACGGAAACTCCCTTCACTTCATCCAGCAAAGATTTGCTCATGCAGAAGGTGTACCCAGCCTGTTCTTCGGTTACATCCTGGTCATTCGGCTCATCCAGAGCCAGAGCGAGGCGCGGGCCGCCTCAACCAGCCGAGAGGTAAATCCGAATCGGATCTTTTTTCTTGTCCGCAAAGAAGGTATCAAGCTCCTTGCGGGCATTGTCGGTC
The DNA here is from genome assembly GCF_055387835.1 of Desulfovibrio simplex. NCBI lineage: Bacteria > Pseudomonadati > Thermodesulfobacteriota > Desulfovibrionia > Desulfovibrionales > Desulfovibrionaceae > Desulfovibrio > Desulfovibrio simplex. The sequence continues at coordinate 1,948,768 of NZ_AP042377.1, read as the reverse complement.
AACTGAATCATAATGTCCTCCATATTTCTGGTGCCCATAGTAACTAAGGCCATGCTTCTGGCTTGTCAATTGTCAGGGGACTTTTCTTCAACCACAAAAAGCGTTAGGGTTTGGCCCAGGCAGATGCCACGGGAGGAAATATGAACACAACCCTGCTGCTTGAGCAGCACGAAATGGCGCGTATGCTGGAACGCCTGGCGTCCCAGATTATGGAGCGCCACGCCAAGTGTGACCACGTCATGCTGGTCGGTATTGAACGGCGCGGTGCGGATATCGCCCGCCGCCTGTCCGCCCTGCTTGAGGATCGCCTTGGGCATCCCGTGCTGTTGGGCACGCTGGACATAAACCTCTACCGTGACGACTGGACAAGCCTTGAGGGCAAGCCCCACATCGGGCAGTCGCGCATACCGGCCAGTGTTGACGGGCGCGTCATCATTCTTGTTGATGACGTACTTTACACCGGGCGCACCATACGTGCCGCCCTGGAAGCCCTGCTGGACTACGGACGCCCTATGGCGGTGGAGTTGCTGGCCCTCATTGACAGGGGGCACCGCGAGTTGCCCATCCACGCGGATTATGTGGGCCGCACGGTCAATACCAGCCGCCAGGAGCGCGTTGACGTGCTGCTGGCTGAACGGGACGGGCAGGACGCCGTACACCTGACGGCAAGTCCCGTATAGTATGTGATGGCGGCCGGCGGCCGGCAGAAACGCCGCCCGCCCGCATGAATCATCCGGTCGCCGCGCGCGGCCCTCACCCCTCCCCACGGATACAGTCCGTGCGGCGCAAATCAAGGAGCGCACATGCCCAAGCGCAAGACCTGACGCAACCCCGGCAGCTTCACGGTGTGGAGTGTATGCGGGCGGCGGCGCGTTTTGCGGCACAGGGGCATGACGCGACAAACCTGAGCAAGAGGTAATCCTCCGTCCGCGTTCTGTCGGCCTTTATGGCCGTCAACGCAACGGGCGCAAGCCCATAAAAAGGACAGGAGGATACCGATGAAACAGTATTTCAACATCCTTTCCACCACTACCGGCATAGTTGTGGTGGGCCTTATTTTCGGCGTCTTGGCAGTATTGCTGCAACAGGCTGGCAATCCGGGCAATATGGGCATCTGCGTGGTTTGCTTCAACCGCGACATCGCCGGGGCTGTCGGTCTGCACAGGGCTGAAATTGTGCAGTACCTGCGCCCTGAAATTATGGGCATGGTGCTGGGAGCTTTTGCGGCGGCCATGCTCTTTGGCGAATACAAGCCCCGTGGCGGTTCCGCCCCCATCACCCGGTTTTTCCTCGGAGCCATCGCCGGTATCGGCGCGCTGGTTTTTCTGGGCTGCCCCTGGCGCGTCATCCTGCGCCTTGCCGGCGGCGACGCCCATGCTCTCTTCGGGCTTGCGGGCCTTATAGCAGGCGTCGGCGTTGGCACCATCTTCTTCCGCAGGGGTTTTTCACTGGGCCGCAGCCAGAACCAGGGCAAGATATCGGGCCTGCTGCTTCCCGCGCTCATGCTCGGCCTTGTGGCCTTGTATCTTGCCGATCCACAGGTCATAGGCGAACTCAAGAGCGGCGTGCTCTTTTATTCCATCAAGGGGCCGGGCTCACAGCACGCGCCCTTTATCTTCTCTGTGTGCGCAGGCCTCGCCGTGGGCTTTCTGGCCCAGCGCAGCCGTTTCTGCACCATGGGCGCACTGCGCGACGTCATCCTTTTCAATCAGTGGTATCTGGCCCTGGGCTTTATCGCCATGTTCGCGGCGGCCCTGGTCATGAATCTCAGCCTGGGTTCCTTCCATTGGGGCTTTGAAAACCAGCCCGTTGCCCAGCCCGACGACCTCTGGAATTTTATGGGCATGGTTACGGCGGGGCTTGCCTTTGCTCTCGCGGGCGGCTGCCCTGGCCGCCAGCTGTTCATGGCTGGAGAAGGCGACAATGATGCCGCCGTCTTCGCGGTGGGGCTTATCGTCGGCACGGCCATGGCCCACAACTTCGGCATGGCCTCCAGCACCGCGGGCATCGGCCCCCACGGCATGGCAGCCACACTGGCCGGGCTTGGGATTTGTCTGTGCATTGGATTTTTCAACTGCAAGCGAGGCGCGTAATGTCCGAACTCATTGATACCCGTGGCCTTTCCTGCCCGCAGCCGGTGCTGCTTTTTCTCAATGCCCTCAAGGGCGATGCCGCCAGCTCGTTCAGCGTGCTGGTGGACAATGACGCCAGTCTTGAAAACGTCAGCCGCGCGGCCCGCAATCGGGGCTTCAGCGTGAAGACCTCTGACGAAGGGCAGGGCGTCACCCGGCTGGAAATAGAAAAGTCGTCCTGACATACAATCCGCAGTACTGCATGCGAAAAACAGTCGGGCGGGCTTTGCCGCCCGCCCGGCGGGATAGAGCTATGGACAAGATGCCGAATTCGGCCAACAAGCCTTCCGGCGGGCTGCTGGGCAGGATGGGTAGTCTTCTGCGTGGATGGCGCGACAAAAAGGGGCCGCCCGTTCCGGACAGAAACCCCGGTACGGCTGGCGCTGCCAGAGCGCTCAGCGACAGGGGGTTGCTGGTCTTTTCCCATACGGGAGAGGTCATCAAGGCCGAGAGCCTGCTTCGCCAGGCCGGGCTTGCCGTTGAGGTCAAGGGGCCGCCGCCGCAATTGCGTACTGGCTGCGACATGGTGGTGGTTTTTGAGCTGGTCAGCCAGGCCGCTGTGCTGGAAGTTCTCCATAAGGCCGGCATCCGTCCGGAAAAAGTCGTCACCGCCCATGATGTGCTGCTTGAGCCCGTATCCCTGTATCAGGTCAAGCGTCTGGACCACTGGCTCATGGTGCGCGCCGCCAATATGAAGATTACCCTGGACACGCGCGACGGGCGCATTGTGAATATTTCCGGTGGCGGCTGCCCGGATGTGCCGTGGCTTGCGCATTGCCTGTGCGGCATGCGGCTGGATGAAGCGCCGGAGCCCCGGAGCCTGGGGCAGACGCTCTGCTGCTACAGCCTGCAAAGGGCCTATGAAGAACTGCGGAGGCAATATCCGTGTGGTATATAACGGGAACTTTGCCTGATAAGGATATGGGGCTTTGCGGGGCTGTAACACAGGCTCCGGCGTCGGTGCGCGACGGCATGCTGCACCTGCCGGACGGAAGCGCCGTCCCCGTGCAGCGCGGCACAGCGGCCCTGGCGGCCACGGCTCTTCTGGCCTGCGAGGCATTGGGCTTTGAACCGCCCCGCCTCCTGCTGGCTGGTGACACCGGTTCCGGAGCGGGCAGCCGCGCCCTTTACGCATGGCTCACGGAGCATGTGGCAAGTCTGGCCCCCAGGGGGATGACATTCCACTACCTTTTCCCGGATGTGGATTGGCACAACCGCGTGCTCATGGCCATACAGGCCTTGCCGTCGCCACCCCTGCTGGTGGCCGACGCGGGCTTCATGTACGTGGCCAAGATGAGCGGTTACGCCGACGTCTACGATCTTTTCACGCCCGACCTGGGCGAAATGGCCTTTCTGGCTGACGAAAAAGCGCCGCACCCTTTTTACACCAGAGGATTTTTACTGGCCGAGGAAGAGGATATTCCCGGTCTGCTGGCCCGCGCCCAGGCGCACGGCAACTGTCCGGCCAACCTCATCATCAAGGGTCGCGCCGATCATATCGTCTGCGAAGGACGCCTTGCCGCGACCATCGAGGAACCCTCGGAACCGGCCATGGAGTGCATCGGCGGTACGGGCGACCTCGTGACGGGCCTTGTGACGGCCCTGCTGGCGGGGGGGATTCCCCTGTGCAGGGCCAGCCTTGCCGCCGCGCGTCTGGCGCGGCTTCTGGCGCGGTACTGTTCTCCCGACCCGGGCACGCAGGTGGCCCAATTGCTGGCCCGGCTGCCCGAGTTTTTGCAGGGACATGCCGAGGCTGTTCTTGCGACGGAGTGAGGCTGTGGTCGCCCCGTCAGCACTGGCGACACCAAAAAAAGACAAAGGCCGCCACGGCGAATGCCTGTGCGCGGCCATCAGCGTCATCTACCCCGAGTTTGCGCTACTCTTCTTCCAGCACCTTGAGTTCAGCGGACAACTGGCCGGAATTGTAGCGCAAAAGAACATAGCCCCCTTGCGCCAGGGCGCCGGGGTTGACCACAATGGTGCGCCCCACGCGGTCTACGGCCCGTGCCTCGTGAATGTGCCCGCACAGGCAGATGTCCGGCTGGGCTTCTTCAAGAAATTCGCGTACCGCGGTGGAGCCCACGTGCACGCCGCCGGGTATGACGTCGCACGCCGTATCCTTGGGCGGGTTGTGCGACACAAGAACGCTGTGCGGATAGGCGCGGGCTTTTTGCCAGCAGGCTTCAAGCCATGCGGCGAAAGCGGATTCAGGAAATTCGCTGGGGGTGCCAAAGGGCGTGAAGGTGGAAGCGCCAACCCCGAAGATGGCCGTGTCCGGCGTGAGTTCGCGCGTTACGGTGTGCAGGTTCCAGCCCTTTTCGCTGAGCCACTGGTCCACTTCAGGGCGGTCCATGTTGCCTATCTGCGCGAGAATCATCGAATTATAGCCGCGTAAGACGTCCATGACCTGTTCCGCCTGCTTGACGCCGCCTGTCACCGTAAGGTCGCCGGTGACGATGATGCCGTCGGCCTGACTCAGTTCAGGAATCTTGGCAAAACGCCCGGTTTCATCATGTATATCGCCAACGGCGATCCAGAGGTAATCCTGGGTGGTAGAGCTTGGCATGGTGGCGTATCCTTTGTTATATTGACGCTGCAATAATGCTGCCATACTTCAGTACATAAGGAAAGGCCCGGCATGAGTGAAAACCCCCCTGTGCAGGCCGTACGGCCGCAATCGCCGGACGCGGTGGCCGTTCGCAAGCAGGCGCTGCGCGAGCGCATGACCAGACTTCGCCGTGAGCAGCCCCCACACCTTGCCAGGGAGCGGGCAGTGGCGGCGCAGGAGAATCTGCTCCGGGCGGACTGCTGGCTTCAGGCAGAGTCAGTGGCGCTTTACGTGGGCGTCAAGGATGAGATTGGCACCAGCCTGTTGCTGGAGGCGGCATGGCGTGAGGGGCGCACCCTCTGGCTGCCGCGTGTGCGGCGCGGACAACCCGGCTTTATGGACTTTGTGGCTTGCGTCAGCCGCGAGCAGTTGCGGCCCGGCCCCTTTGGCCTTGTTGAGCCGGAAGCGGACCTGCCGGGTTTTGGTCCCGAAGATGTGTCAGCTGGCGCGGGCAGGGCCTGCTCTCCGGCGGGCGGCATGACCTTTGCCCCCTCGTTGATGGTGCTGCCCGGTCTGGCTTTTGATCTTAAAGGCGGCCGCCTCGGATACGGCGGCGGGTATTACGACCGGTTTTTACAGGCCGGACTTGCGTGCCCGCGCGTGGGGTTCTGTTTCGATTTTCAGCTTGTCCCTCCCTTGCCCCTGGCCCCCTGGGATCAGCGGGTTCACCATCTATGCACCGAAGAGCGTCTGTTGTGCCTATAAGCTATATCCCATTTGTGTTTCCCGGCCTGGATTCCGTGCGTTGCGCCTTTCAGACCCGCCCCGGCGGCGTGTGCCGTGGAGAGTACGGCGGCGGCAATATTTCCTTCAGTGTGGGGGATGACGCGGCCCTGGTGGCGGCCAACCGTGAGAGCCTGCTGGCGGGTCTGCAGCCCCGGGGTTTGCGCCGTTGGGCGGAGTTGCAGCAGGTGCACGGCGACGTCATGGCCTTTGAGCCGACCCCTGTGGCCTGCGATGCGGTGGCGGTGGAAGAGGGAGACGGCATGGCCACGGCCGAACCCGGCCTGGGCCTGCTTATCAAGACGGCGGACTGCCAGCCCATTTTGCTGGCGCATAAAAGCGGCAGGTACGTGGCGGCCATGCACGCTGGCTGGCGCGGCAACCGCTGCGACTTTCCCCTTACAGGCGTGGTGCGCTTTTGCGAGCGCTACGACCTCAGGCCGCGGGACGTTTTTGCCGTCCGGGGGCCGAGTCTTGGCCCCGGCAAGGCGGAATTCATCAATTTTGACAAGGAATGGGGGCCGCAGTTCGTGCCCTGGTTTGACGAAGAAAGCCGCACCATGGATCTTTGGGGATTGACCCGCCATCAGCTTGCGCAGGCCGGTATTCCGGGACGTAATATTTTTGGTCTGGATATCTGCACAGCCAGCAACAACGACCAGTTTTTCTCTTACCGTTGCGCCAGGGCTTCGGGCCGCCAGGCCAGCATCATCTGGATTCAGAAAAGCTGATGGGTGTTCCGGCATCGGCGTAGACTGGCGGGATGTTTTGGAGCGCCAGGAGGTGTCACCGGCACGTTCGCGGACACACCAAGGGCGCTTCTTTTTCTTCGGGTCAAAGGGTCAGCCGACGCCATTGCCGGGGGCGGGTCGGGTTTCCTCCATCTGTCTTCTGCATTTAAGCCCGGACAGCAAATGGGCCGCTGCTTCCGAAGCGTAATAGGATTCGGCGAGGGCCGCCGTGTGTGTGATATGGCGGTCCTCCAGTAACCCTTTGCGCACGGCGTCCAGCAGCTCGGGCAACAGTTCTCCGGCGAGGTCTCCTGCGGTCTCCAGCAAAAGGTCCATACTTTCTGGGCTGTGTGACAGGTTCCAGGACATGTATGCCAGCTCCATGGCCGTATCAGGGCAGGGGTCCGGTATCTGCTTCCAGAATCCGCTGACCATGCGTCTGCCCAGCGCATTGAAGATATGGGCCATAACCAGAAGCATGTCAGCCCCGGTACGAGCTGCGGCCAGCAGGGGCAGTATGTGCCTGTGCCGCAGCAAGCGTGCCTTGGGCATATTTGCGACAGCTTGCATGACGGAGGCTTTGGCCTGCGCCACATCATGTTCGGCCAGAAGGGCCATACCCAGTTTAAGATCGGCAAGAACGACATCACCCGCCTGGCGCGCGGCATGGTATATCTCCTTGGCCGACGCGGCGCGTCCCAGGCGCATGTTCATGTCTGCCAGGGTGCGAAGCGCCTCGGCCGCGAAGCGTGTCTGGTGGGGAAGGCCGCTTTGTGCCTGTATTGCCGCCTGCTTCAGGTTTTGAACGGCTTGTGAAGCATGGCCGCCGAAACGCAGGCAGCGCAGGCAATGCGCCTTGGCCTCGCTACAGTGTCGTTCTGCTCCATCACGCCGCGCGGTGCGCGCGCTGTTGTTTTCAAGAGCGGACAGCATCTGGGCGGCGCGCGCCTCGGATGTGTGATTTTTGCGGCAAAGGTTTTGTCCCGCCAGAGCTATGGGCGCGTATGCTTCGGGCTGTTTCAGGATGCGGTCTGCCAGGGGCAGAAGCGTTTGCGGCGTGTAGCAGACAAGGTGCCGCCCGTCTGTAAAATGCTGTTGCGTACCACGGCCCCGTGCTTCGGTGAACAGCAGGCCGCCTGAGGCCAGGGCCTGGAAAACGCGCAGGGTCAGTCCGTCAAAAAGGTTTTCATTCAGAACTATTCGGGATTCTGAGAAAATATCAATCATTTCCCTGTTGCCGACGTCCTGGCGGACATGCACGCTGTAGCGCTGCATCAGCAGGTTGAGAATGTTGCTTCTTTTGAGGCGCTGCGGCGTAGTGACCCCCACAAAGGAGATGTCGTACTTTTTGCACGGGGTGGGAGCGCGAAATTCATGCTTCTGGGCGCAGAGCGGCAGCCACGAAGCCCTGATTCCGGCTTTGCGAAGCGTCGATACGGTTTCCATCTGGTCCACGAAGACGTCGTCAAAGACCTTGCAGGCGTGTTCAAGCCAGAACGCGTTGATGCTTGAGTCGATGCAGTATGCCGCCAGACGGGCCTGGCACCGGTGCAGACCGGCAGGGAGTTTTTTCGCGCCAAAAAGTTCCACCAGCACGACATCTACCGGCATATCAAGTTCCGCAAGTGCATCGGTGACGTCTTTTTCCTGGTACGGCGCCAGATCAATCACCGTATGTCCCAGGCTCAGCAGACCTTCTTTGAGAAAAAAACCGTCATACGCGATATTCATGCACGTTCCTTGCTGCGTCGGTGGATAGTTCGCGCATGCTAGCCCGGTGGAAAAACAAAAACAATGGCGCAGGCCGCCCGGCCTGCGGTTTTGGCGAGTCCGCCCGGCATTGACAGGCCTGCCGCCCCCGCCTACAGTAGGCGCGGCAATGGTAGCCGGGTTGCCCGGCTTGAAAAGGGAATCCCGTTAGATGCGGGAGCGGACCCGCCGCCGTAAGGCTCGCCAACCTCGCACCACGCAGTGCCACTGGAAACGGGAAGGCCGGTGAGAGGGAGCCAAGCCGGAAGACCTGCCTTGCCCCATGGCCCCGCTTTTGGCTGGAGCAATTTCACTTTGAAATTGCTCTGGCGATTGCGTGAGCAGACGCCCGCCGCAAAGGTGCACGCGCAGCTTCAGTCGTTGCCCGCAGGGCTTGCCTGAACCGTTGACGGAATCGTCTTACGGGTCAGGACAGCAGCGCTACGAATGAAGACAGCACTATCATTTACTTGCGCGGTTAAGCGCCAAGGCGAGCGTATCTTGAACTTTGAGAATGTACATTCTCAAAGTTGATCTGCTCCAGGGTGCATGGCAGCGGCATGAGCCGCCACGGCAACGGGACTTTGTCGGCAGGACTGAGGAAATACGGGCCTCTTCCTTCATGAAGCAACATCTGTTTCATGCGGGAAGAGGCCTTTTTTATGCCCATGCGCCCCGCGCTGGGTCTTCAAAGGGCGGGCATGACCGCGACATCACATTCCTCCTCTCCCTCCGGGTTGTCATCCGTGCGCCTGTGGCCCGCGTTCGCGGCTTTGGCGACGCTGTGGCTTGTTTCCCTGCCTCTGGCCTGTCTGCCCGGCCCGGTTCCGCTGGCGGCTGGTCAGGTTTTTCACGCTCTGGCGGTGCAACTCGGGCTGGCCGCGCCACCACAGGATACGTCGCTCATGCTGGTGGTGGGGCAGATACGCCTTGCCCGCGTGTGCCTTGCGACCCTGTGCGGCGGCGCTTTGGCCGTGGCGGGTGTGGCCCTGCAAGGGGTCTTGCGCAACCCTCTGGCCGACCCTTTTACTCTGGGGATTTCGGCGGGCGCGGCGTGCGGGGCAAGCATTGCCATTGCCCTTGGCGGCGTTGCGGGCAGAGCCCTGAGCGGACTTTTGGCGGCAGTGCATCTTTCCCTGCCGGGACCGGCGGCTCTGGTGGCCCCGGCGGCTCTGGCGGGCGCGCTGCTGGCCCTGGCCGGAGCCTTGTGGCTCGGCAGGGGCGACGGCGGCTTCAGGCGCGAGAGCGTCATACTTGCGGGCATTGCCGTGGCGGCCTTTCTGGGGGCGCTGGTGGCATTGATCAAGGCGCTCAATGAAGAATCCGTAACCAGCATTGTTTTCTGGATTATGGGGTCGTTTCAGGGGCGTGGATGGGACAGCCTGCCCCTGTTGCTGGCAACGTTCGTGCCTGGTCTGCTGGCTGTGGCTTTGGGCTGGCGCGCGCTGGACGTACTGACCCTGGGCGACGAGCAGGCCGCCCAGCTCGGGCTGAATGTGGGCCGCGCACGGCTTTGGCTGCTGGCCGGGGCAAGCTGTATGACGGCGGGGTGCGTGGCCGTTGCCGGAGTGATCGGCTTTGTGGGACTGGTGGTGCCGCATGTGCTGCGCCTTGTGCTGGGCTGCGGTCACGGCCCCCTGCTGGCCGGAGCGTTTTTTGGCGGCGGCGTGCTGCTGGTATGGGCCGACGTGCTGGCCCGCAGTGTGCTGGACGGCGGGCAGGAACTGCCCGTGGGCGTGGTTACCGCGCTTCTTGGCGGTCCATTTTTTGCCCTGCTGGTGCGGAGGCGGCCATGAAGCAGAGAACGCACGCGCCCAATATTGCGCCCGCTGGCTCCGAGCCAGAGCAGGCCGCAAGCCAGTTGGTGGAGTCAGCAGGGCAGTTTGCGCAGTCAGCAGATGGTTGTGTGGCGGAACCCGTTGGGGCGTTTGCAGAACCGCCCGCCAGATTTTCCGCCGCACCGTCCGCAGCCAGGCCCGCCACCAGCGGCCCGTCCGCCACGGCGACCCCGCCCATGCTCGAGGTGCGCAACCTGCGCTCCGGCTACAGGGGGCGGCCGGTATTGCAGGGCGTGAGTTTTGCGGCGCGTGGCGGTGAATGTCTGGCCCTGCTTGGCCCCAACGGCAGCGGCAAAACCACGTTGTTGCGCAGCCTTTCCGGCGTGCTGCACGCGCAGGAAGGGGAGATTTTTCTTCAGGGCAGGTCGCTCGTGGACATGAAGCCGCGCCAGCGCGCGCGGCTGGCGGCTGTGGTGCCGCAGGGCGGGGAATATCCGCGCGAGCTCACGGCGCGGCAGATGGCGCTGCTTGGGCGGTATCCGCACCTTTCGTGGCTGGGCTGTTACGGCAGCAGGGATTACGCGGCGGTGGACGAGGCCCTGGAAGCCTGCGGCGCTGCCATGCTGGCTCCGCGCCGTCTTGCGGAACTGTCGGGCGGCGAACTGCAACGGGTGCTTCTGGCCCGCGCCCTGGCGCAGGAAAGTCCGCTCCTGTTGCTGGACGAACTGGCCGCGGGGCTGGATATGGCCCGCATGGCCGGACTTTTCGACCTGCTGGAACGCCGCCGCGCTGCCGGGGCCTGCGTGCTCATGGCCGTGCACGACTGTAATCTGGCGGCCATCTATGCCACGAGACTGTTGGGCCTCAAGGCCGGAAGGCTTGTTTTTGACGGCCCGGTGGATGCGGTTTTTACCGAGGAGAAGCTCAGTGCCCTTTATGATATCCCTATCGGCGTTTTGCCGCACCCGCTTTGGGGCCTGCCTCAGGCCCTGCTGGCGCGGGCGCATGGCCCCCGCAGTCATGACGGCTTTGCCGCATGCCCAGGCGACGCATGTTCTGCCCACGCTGGCGCTGGCCCTGGTTTTGGCTCTGCCTCTGGCTTTGGCATCCGCGACGCTGGCCGCTGAACCCGGGCAATTGTCCGCTCCTGCCTCTGCCCCAGCTCCCGCCGCTGCCGCTGCGCCCACTGTGTTTACCGCGGCCGCCGTGGCCGCCGGTGCGTCGGGGTCGGCAGCGCCAGCGGCAGGGTCAGCTTCGGCGTCCGCGTCCGCCTTTGTCCCGGTCAGCGTCCGTGACGATACGGGGCATGAGGTGCGTCTGGACGCTCCGGCAAAGCGCATCATAGCCCTGTACGGAGCCTTCAACGAGCTTTTGCTGGCGCTGGGCGCTGGTGACAGCCTTGCGGCCCGCACCGTGGCTGACGCGAACATCCCCGGTCTGGAGCATCTGCCCGCCATAGGCACCCATATGCGCCCCAATGCCGAGCTTATCGTGCAACAGTCGCCCGACCTGGTCATCCAGCTTGCCGGGCGCAACGAAGCGCTGTTGCAGACCGAAGCCTTGCGCGCCCTCGGCCTGAACGTGCTTGTTTTTGAAATGAATTCTTTTGAGCAGATGTTTGGCGTGCTGCAAAAGCTCGGACAGCTCACCGGGCGCGAGGCTGAAGCCGCCCGTCTGACAGGCGCGTGGCAGGCGCGGCTCGTTGACCTTGAGGCCCGCTACAAGGCTCAGAAGCCGGTACGCGTTTTTTATGAGGTGCGGTACCCCAATCTGCTGGCAGCGGGGCGGGGCGGCATTGTGGATCACATCATATCCCGCGCTGGCGGGCGGAATGTGGTCGCGGACGAAAAAAAACTGGTGCGCTTCAATGAAGAAGCCCTGCTGGCCTCTGACCCGGATGTGTACATCATTCAGAGCGGCCCTATGAACCCCGACCCCCAGCCATTGGACCAGCGTCCGCATTACAGGGATCTGCGCGCCGTGCGCGAAGGCAGGGTGTTGACGGTGGATGAAGACCTTTTTGCCCGTCCGGGGCCGCGCTCTGTGGACGCCGCCGAAGAGCTGGGGCATTTTTTGCATCCCGGTGCGGCGCGCTGATTTTCCTTGATTTTCCTTCAACCTGAGATTCTGACCACAGGATAAGAGAGCTGAGCATGACAGGAGTTTTGTACGGCGTGGGCGTGGGGCCCGGCGCTTCGGACCTGCTGACGCTGCGGGCGGTGAACGCCCTTGGCAAGGTGGACGTGATTCTGGCGGCGGCTTCGCCCAAAAATGACTATTCCGCCGCGCTGGAAACCGCCCGACCGCATTTACAGCCTGACGCGCGCATGCTGCGTCTGGAATTTCCAATGACGCGGGACCGCGCCGTGCTGCGCGAGGCGTGGCGCGTGGCCGCCGAAAAAACGCAGCAAGTGCTGGAGAGCGGCGAAAATGCGGCCTTTCTGACCATTGGCGATCCGCTTGTCTACAGCACCTTCGGCTACCTGATGAAGACGCTCAGGGAGTGCGCGCCGCACCTGCCCATTGAGATCATCCCCGGCATTACCTCCATTCAGGCGGCAGCCGCGCGTGCGGGCGTCATTTTGTGCGAGAACAGCGAAACCCTGCGCATCATTCCCGGCATCAACAGCCGCGACGAGCTTGAAAACGCCCTCGATGGAGCTGATACCGCCGTTATTCTCAAGGCGTACCGCAACCTTCCGGCTATTACGGACGCCCTGCGCGCCACAGGGCGGCTGGATTCCTGTATTCTGGCCAGCCACGTGGAGCAGCCCGCCGAAAAGCTGCGCCATGGCATAGACCTGGAAGAAGGCACACCACCCTATATGTCACTGATCATCAGCAGAAAACCGGGGAAGGGCTAGGTCTGGGCAGTACGTTGAAATGTTTTTTGGGGAGGGGAAAGAAGTAATACTTTGTGGGGGAGGGACCCTTTTGAAAAAGGGGTCTCCTCCCCCACGCTCCCACCCCCTAAAACTTTTATTGTATTTTGGTGTATTAGAGCATTTTAACTTTGAAATTGCTCTGCTGACGTGAAGGCGGCAGCTGCCACGAAGTGGCGTGTATTCTGGCGAAAACCACGTTTTTCGCCAGAATGATGCGTTGAAACAGGGAGTGTTTCAAAAGCAAAATGCTCTAGAAAAAATACTCTCATATAAAATGGGATGTTAGAGGCGGTGCCTTCCTGGCATCACAGCACTTCAAAAGTTATCTGCAGCAGGCAATTTCAAGGCGAAACAGATATATGTAAAAAGTAAAGCCAGCAATTCCCGCATGATCGGGAACTGCTGGCTTTTGCAGTTGTGGAGGCGGCTGATTTGCGCACGCGGCGCAACCGTATGCCGCATCATTTGTGTGCGGCATTCATGTGCGCCATTATGCGCGAAGCATCCTCGCCATCAGCAGATGCGCGGCAATTGCGCCCCTTCAAGCATGCCCAGCAAACGGCGGCCGCCGATGCGGGTTTGCAGGCTCACCTGCGCCTTGCCCTCCGTGACCGTGCCCACGCGCGCGGCTTCCTTGCCATAGGGGGAGCGGCGCATGGCCTCCAGGGCGGCTTCGGCCCTGTCTTCGGGCGCTATGCAGATGCATTTGCCCTCATTGGCCAGGTACAGGGGGTCCAGACCCAAAAACGAACAACCGTTCCGCACGGCCTCGTGCACGGGAATGGCTGTTTCATCCAGAAGAATGCCCACCTGAGACTGCTCGGCAATCTCGTTCAGCGTGGTGGCAAGGCCTCCGCGTGTGGGGTCGCGCAGTACATGCACTTCGCCGGCAGCTTCGAAAATGTCCGCGATCATATGGTTAAGAGGCGCGGAATCCGAAGCCACGTCCGTGAGAAATGACAGCCCTTCGCGGCTGCCCATAACCGTAAGGCCATGGTCGCCCATGGCTCCGCTCACCAGCACCGCGTCACCGGGGCGCGCGCTGTGCCCGGACGGGGCGGGATTGGCGAAAACTTCACCTATGCCGGTGGTATTGATAAATATTTTGTCGCAGGCTCCCCTGGGGACCACCTTGGTGTCGCCAGTGACGATGAGCACCCCGGCTTCGCGGGCCGCTGCCGCCATGTCGGCGGTGACGCGCTCAAGCGTTTCCAGCGCAAGGCCCTCTTCAAGGATGAAGGCGCAGCTGAGGTAGCGGGGGCGAGCGCCCAGCATGGCCACGTCATTGACGGTTCCGTGCACGGCGAGGCTGCCGATGCTGCCGCCGGGAAAAAACAGGGGCGTCACGGTGTAGGAGTCCGTGCTCATGGCCAAAGGGCCGCGAATGTCGGTCAGCAGGGCCGCGTCATCCATGCGCTCCAGCAGGGGGTTGGCGAAGTGGTGAAAAAAGCACTGGGACACAAGACGCTGCGAGGCGCGGCCACCGCTGCCCGCATCCAGAAGAAGACAGTCTTCCATTATCTCTCCGAATATTTGAAGTAGGCGGCGCAGCTGCCCTCGGTTGACACCATGCACGGTCCCACAGGCGTGGCGGGGGTACACTTTTTACCAAACAGGGGACAGTCCGGCGGCGCCATGCGGCCCTTGAGCACGTCCCCGCAGCGACAGCCGGGCAGGGGGGGCACATGGGGCAGTTTGAGGTCAAGGCGAACCATGGCGTCCAGATCCTGGTATTCCGGCCGCAGGGTGAGGCCGCTCATCGGAATGCTGCCAATGCCGCGCCAGAGGGCGTCCGCAGGGGTGAAAAACTGTTCCAGCAGCGCGCGGGCGCGGGGATTGCCCGCATCACCCACAGCCCGGGGATAGGCATTGACCACAGCCGGGGCATTGTCGCGTATCTGTTCGGCCATCATGCACAGGGCAAGAAGGATGTCGGCGGGCTGAAAGCCGCCCACCACGCCGGGCACACGATATTTTTCCGCGAGAAAGGCGTAAGGTTCCAGCCCAAGGATGGTGGACACGTGCCCCGGCAGCAAAAAGGCTTCCACAGCACACTGGCTGTCGTCCAGCAGGGCGCGCAGCGCGGGGGGAACCAGTTTGTGCAGGGAAAGCACGCAGAAATTCTCGAGCTTTCTCTGGCGGGCCGTCAGCAGGGTGGCGGCCACGGTGGGGGCCGTGGTCTCAAAGCCTATGCCCAGAAAAACCACGGTATCGCCGGGATTTTCCGCCGCGAGGGTCAGGGCGTCCAGGGGGGAATAGACGATCTCCACGCGTGCGCCCTGGGCCTGCGCGTGTTTGAGGCTGCGCCCGCCGGGACCGGGAACACGCAACAGGTCCCCAAAGGTGGCTATAATGACTCTCTCGCGCTCCGCCAGATCAAGAAAGGCGGCCACTTCAGCGTCATGCGTGACACAGACGGGACAGCCCGGCCCGGAAAGATGGGCCACCGTATCGGGCAACAGAGAGCGCAGACCGCTCTGAAAAATGGATACCGTATGAGTGCCGCACACTTCCATAAAGCGCATGGAGCGTCCGTCCAACGCCCGGTTGAGGCGGTCCAGCAGGCCGCGGCAGAGCTGGGGGTCCTGAAAGGCTTGTTCCAGTTGCATGATGCTCCCTTGGTGGCTGTGTACGTTAGACTCAGTGCATTCAGCTGGATCAGATCAATGTTGAAATGGTTCACAGTTCAATTTGTCGTTCAGCTGAAATGCGGTTTTCAGTTGAATCCACGCCACGTTGCGGCGCGTTGATCGCTCGTGCAGCGTTAGAGCATTTACTCTTTTTCCAAGGGTAAATGCCCGAAACAAACTGTATGACCATGAAATTCGTGTTTTCCGGCAGGGAGAAGCAGTTACGCAAGACGTGCCGTCACCTCTGTCAGCCGCACACAAGGGTTTATGCGGTATGGACAGACTGCGGCATCCGTCGGGCGTACGGGCTTTCTCCCTGCCGGGTGAAAAATCTCTATCAGTCCCCGCCTCAGGGCAGGGGAGCCAGCATGTCGAGGCCGGTGCCCACAGGCAGGCCGCACATGAGGTTGGCGTTGGCCAGGGCCTGCCCCGAAGCGCCACGGCACAGGTTGTCGATGGCCGACAAAATGGTGAGCCTGCCCGTACGCGGGTCTACCACAAGACCAAGATCGCAGAACATGCTGCCGCGCACAAAACGGGTTTCGGGCAGTGAGCCCTTGGGCAACACGCGTATCCAGGGGCTGTGCGCCCAGGTGCTCATGAAGACCTCGCGCACCTGATTCAGCGTGGTGGCAGGGTCTTTCAGTTTTGTATAGATGGTGGACAAAATGCCCCGGTTGAGCGGCAGGATGTGGGTATTGAACGAGAGGCGCACGTCATGCCCGGCCAGCAGGGAAATTTCCTGCTCAATTTCCGGAGTATGTCTGTGGGTGGGCAGGCCATAGGCGCGGAAGTTGTCCGACACCTCGCAAAAAAGCGTGCCAACGGCGGCCTTGCGCCCCGCGCCTGTAGCGCCGGATTTGGCGTCCACCACAATGTCGTCCGTATGGACAAGGCCGTTCTTGATTGCGGCGTACAGGCCCAGAATTACCGAGGTCGGATAGCAACCGGGGTTGGCGATAAGGCTGGCGCGAGACACCTCGGCCGCATAGAGCTCGGGCAGGCCGTACACGGCCTTGTGCAGGATGTCCTTGTGCGAGTGTTCCTGCCTGTACCAGGCCGTGTAGATTTCGGGGTCGCGCAGGCGAAAGTCGGCTGAAAGGTCCACGACCCTGGTTCCGGCCTTGATCAGAGGCGCGGCCATGCCCATGGCGGTGCCCGCGGGCACGGCAAGAAAGACCACGTCGCATTCCCTGGCTGCCAGATCCGGGTCAAAAACGCTTATGACAACGTCCGAACCGGGCATGTGCTCCAGAAAAGGATAGTATTCGCCAAGGCGTTTGCCCGCCTCGGCCCGCGAGCAGGCCATGCTGAGGCGCATGAACGGATGGCTCGCCAAAAGCCGCGCCAGTTCCATGCCCGCATATCCCGTAATGCCCACCAGACCCGCTTTGAATGTCTTCATGCCCAGTCCTTATAACACGCCGCAAAGGCATCTGAAAAAAGTACATAGAACGCCCGCCGCCCTGGGCAGGCGCGCCCCGTGGCCATATCACCGCTGCGGCAAACGCCGAAAGGGCGCTCACGCGGGTGTTACGCGGGTTTCCGCTCTTTGCCGGACAGGCATTCGCAGTTGGGCCCGCACTTTATGACAAACTTCAAGCGCAACTCGTAGAGTATGCTTTCAAGCAGCTTTCGCTCCTGATCGTCGAGGCAGTTCTGCGTTTTGGCGTGCAGCATATCAAGCACGTCAATGCTGTGCTTGGCCAGAGGCAGATTGGCCTCCGTGGTTCCGGTGTCAGGGCTGGGAACTTCGCCCAGATGCACCAGCGCGGATGAGGCCAGCGAAAGTACAAAGGTAGAAAACGTCACTTCAGGCATAGGCCCGGATGAGCATCCACAGGGTTTCTGGCTCATGGTGACCTCGTGGCGCACTGCGCCCGGCTTGGCTGGCGCGGCAAGTCGCGCCATGGTAATCGGTTGAGGGCACGTTTCAGGGCGATCTCACCTTGAAACGGTTCTGGCTGCGCGTGCGGGCTCGCGTCATGACGGCGATGGCGCGGCTTGCCCGCACTGACAGGCGCCTCAGGGCGTGCCGCACCGTTTATAACTGTACATACATCTGAGAATGCACATCCTCAAGGGTAATCTGCCCTAGGGAAGTACTGATTAGAGCATTTTCACTTTGAAATTGCTCTGGCGACTGCGTGAGCAGGCGCCCGCAGCGAAGGCGTAAGCGCAATTTATTTGCGCTGTTAAGCGCCGAAGCATGCGTGTCTTAAACTTTGAGAATGTTCATTCTCAAAGTTAATCTGGTCTAAAGAGCCTCCTGGAAACGCGCAGTTATTTCGTTTGGCAAGGCGCGATCTTTTTTTGAAGCAGGAGTGGACTCTTCCGTCCTCGACTGTTTCAAAAAAAGTGAAGCAACGCCGTCAACCGAAATAAATCAGCGTTTCCCTAGCTGTTGTACACCAGGGGCAAGGGTTCGCCCGGTTCTCCCGCCAGAGCGGCCTGGTATGCGGCCAGCCCCTGTTCCAGATAGTCGCGCGAACCGCAGTATCCGCCCACAGCGCACAGGCAGTCGTTGAGGGCATAAATGCCAGCGACCACATCGGCCCAGTCCACCCAGCCCATATGCCCGACGCGGGCCATACGCCCCTTGAAGTGGTCCTGCCCGCCAGCCATGGACACGCCGTGCTTTTCCTGCGCCATGCGCAGAACCTCGACGCCGTCGACGCCTTCAGGCAGCAGCACGCTGGTGATGCCCCAGGCAAAGTGTTCCTTGGCAAAAAGTTCCAGACCCATGGCCGTAAGGCTGGCGCGGGTCAGCATGGTCAGCGCCCACTGCTTGGCGTACAGGGCCTTGAGGCCGTTTTCCAACAGCATGTCCAGGCTTTCCTTGAGGCCAAGGATAAGTCCCACGGGGGACGTAAAGAGGGTCTGCCCCTTGTGGACGTACTCCCGCTCTTTTATCAGATTGAAGTAGAAGCAGCCCGGAGTCTGTTTTTCAGCGCAGGCCCAGGCCCGTTCGGACAGGGCGAGCAGGGCCAGGCCGGGCGGCAGCATAAGGCCTTTTTGCGAACCCGTGAGCAGGCAGTCCACCCCCCATTCATCCATGGGGCAGGGGGAAAGGCCCACCGCGGAGATGCCGTCCACCAGCAGCAGGGCCTGGCTTTCGCGCGTGATGTGGGCCACTTCTTCCACCGGGTGCAGAACGCCCGTGGACGTTTCGGAAAGCTGTATGAGCACGCCCGCAATGGACGGATCGGCCTTCAAGGCCGTTTCCACGGCTTCAGCCGTGACAGCCTCGCCCCAGGGCACGATGATGGACTGCACCTCAAGGCCGTGCGAAAGGGCGATTTCGCGCCAGCGCTGGCCGAACTTGCCGCCTTCGATCACCAGAACCTTCTGGCCGGGGGCAAAGAGGTTGTAGACAGCCGCCGTCATGGCGCCCGTGCCGGAACAGGACAGGGGCAGCACCGTGCTGGCTGTGCCAAAAAGCGTCTTGAGGCCTACCTGTACCTGCGCCATGATTTCTTTGAATTCGCCCTTGCGGTGGTGGATCATATCCCTGGCCAGAACAAGGCGCACGCGCTCCGGCAGAGGCGTGGGACCGGGGGTGAGCAGGCGAAACTTGTTGAGCATGTGGCTGTTCCTCGTGGTTTATGCGCCGGATGATGCGTGTTCCTGTCGCGCCGTAGTTATACGGTTGCCGTGCCGTCCGTTGGAGAGCGACATCATGAAGTATTGCAGGCCAGCAGTTTGCGCCCGCGAGCCTCCGGCGTCAAGCCTTTGCGGCGCACGCGGCAAGGCTGCCCCTCTTGTTCCCCTGCGGGCTTTCCGGGTTGCTGGCCAGATTGCTTGTATGGTTGACAGACCGGTTGCCAACCCGGATTGCCGGCCGGGTTGGCAGCATGGTCGCGGCCAGGAAGCGCCATGTCAGCCGGACGCACACGACGCCCGGCGCGCTTGCCCAACTGTTTTTGCCTTGCAACCAGCGGGCTTTGTTACGCAAATACCCTATTGCTGCTGTTGCTGCGCGTTCATGACCCGTATGGCCTCAAATGTCAGGCGCAGTGTCTCCATCTGCTCCACAAGGGCGTGATCCCCCGGTCTGGCTGCTAACGTAAGCAGCATGCCGGGATTGTCCAGCATGGCAATGAGGTCAAGCACAAGCACCGTGCGCCCGGGAGTGGTCTTGATGTCAAGGCTGCCGGGTCTGGCCGCGAAGGCTTGCAGGTTTTGGCGTATGACCGCGTTCTGCGGGGTGTCCCTGATGCCGGGCAAAGCGGCGAGGGCTTTAATGGTGGCCGCCGCCTGCGGCACGTCTGGGAAAAGGTTCAGCCCCATCCATGCGACAGCGCCGTCATCCTTGTAGCTCAGCGTAAAATCACTGAAACTCTGGGTGAAAAGTTCCTCGGCCATGCGGGAACCGGGCTTGTCATTCATGTTCAGCGAGCAGACGACCTGCCCCAGCCCCAGAGCGCGCACGTCGGCTGTTTTATGGCTGACAGTGCCTGTGGTGCGGGATTCAAAGACCATATCCACATTCAGGGGGGGCAGGGTCATGTCCAACGCAGCGTGGAGCAGGTTGGAAGGTGCGGTAAGGCCGGTAATGCTGCTTTTGGTGTGCGTGGGCGAATTTGAGAACCACTCGAACTGGGTTTCCTTGACCTGCACGGCGCTTGTATCCACGGCAAAGGTCATGTCGGCGGCCTGAAATTTGCGCAGCAGGGGCGGCTCGAGGTTGAGAATGGTTTCCATAAGCGGTATCAGCTGCTCCTGAGTTTCCTTTGCCTCGGGATTTTCACTGAGGGCCACAAGCTGACGCATCATGTCTTCTTCAGGCAGGGCTATTCCTTCCTGAACCATACGGCCGACGGCCATGGTCTGCGCCCCGCCTATGCGGATTTCCATATCGTCGATGGCAAGGCTTGCTATGGAGCGCCCCTTCCAGCCGGACATGCGCATTTCCTTGAAGGCCACCCTGACGGAGCCGTTGGCGTCGATGATGTCCGCGCTGACAAAGTGGGCGCTGGTATTGTCCGCCCCCATGTCGTAGGTGGCGGTGATCATGTCGATGGGCTCGTGCCCTTCAAGAGCCTGACCTATGACAAAGGGCGTGGCGCGGATAACGTCCATCTCTTCACGCTGCACCAGAACCCTGCTGTTGGGGGTTGTCATGGCGATATTGCGCACCACCACATTTTCGGCAATGTTCATAGGCTCATTGCCCTTGAGGATCATGACCCTCAAAGGCGTGAGGGCCAGCAGCATGCGCAGGGGCAGCCGGAAGGAGATTTCGGAGGCAAGCCATGTTTCCGGCCCGTTTGCCTGCTCGCCACGCAAGGCCAGGCCCCGGATGAAAATTTCGCGCGTAAGGGGCGAAAACTCCACCTGATCGGCCGAAGCGGCATAGGGC
This sequence comes from Desulfovibrio simplex, assembly GCF_055387835.1. NCBI lineage: Bacteria > Pseudomonadati > Thermodesulfobacteriota > Desulfovibrionia > Desulfovibrionales > Desulfovibrionaceae > Desulfovibrio > Desulfovibrio simplex. The sequence goes on along the minus strand of NZ_AP042377.1, from coordinate 1,928,170 downwards.
TTGCCCTGGGGACTCCGGGACATGTTGCTGAGCCCATTGAGAACCTGCTCCTGTATGGATGAGCGCAGCCCGAACCCCAGAGCGGTCAGGCCGCCAACGACCAGAACGGCCAGTATGATCAATGCTTTCAGCAATTTTTCCATGACGGTTTTTTTCCTTTATGTGCTGGCATGGCGGGCGGTTCAGCCGCGCCAGCCTTGGCGGCGCTTTATGGGTTTTGCTGTCAGTCCACCCGGTGGTGGCAGCCCATGCTTGTGCGGTTGCGCATGGCTGCCTGGGTGATGACGTAAGCCGTCTGTGAACCGTGAAAAAGATCCACCAGACGGCGGGAAATGCGTGAATGCTTGTAAAAGTCGTGTATATGGCGCACGAGGTCGCGCATGTCTTCAAAGGCCCGGCGCAGACGGGCCTCAGTGCGCGATATGCCCACATAGTTCCACATGGTATTGCGGATGTTGGCCCAGTCCTGCGCCACCAGGGCCGGGTCGTCGCGCCTCTCGTCGCCTTCATGCAGCCAGTCGGGGATGGAGGCGGCGAGGCTTTTGGAAAGGCCGCGCTCGCTGTTCAGGCGGCGGGACAGGTCCTTGCCGCAACTGACGCCCCACACAAGGGCCTCAAGCAGAGACGTGCTGGCAAGGCGGTTGGCCCCGTGCAGGCCCGTGCAGGCGCATTCGCCTATGGCGTAAAGTCCGCGCATGGACGTGCGCCCGCGTATATCCGTAAGTACGCCGCCGCAGAAGTAGTGGGCGGCCGGGACTACGGGGATGGGTTCGCGGCGTATGTCGATGCCCGCCTCAAGGCATTTCTGGAACACGGTGGGAAAGCGCGTGGGCAGGTCCTGCTGCACGCCGCTTACATCCAGAAAAAGGCAGGGCGCGCCGTTGTGCAGCATTTCGTCCATCATGGCCTGCGACACCACGTCACGCGGGGCGAGATCCGCGCGCGGGTCGTAGTCTTTCATGAAGGGCTGTCCCTTGTGATTGAGCAGACGCGCGCCCTCGCCGCGCATGGCCTCGGTGATGAGGGAGCGGCGGCTGCTGCGTTCCTCATACAGGGCGGTGGGGTGAAACTGCATGAATTCCAGATTGGCCAGCGACACGCCGGCCCGAAAGGCCATGGACACGCCCGTACCCACGCAACCGGCCGAGTTGGTTGAATGCAAAAAGACCTGACCCACGCCGCCTGTGGCCAGCACTGTCCAGTCGGCCAGGATGGTTTCGGGTTCGCCGCTTTCCTCGTTGAGCACATAGGCTCCCAGGCAGCGGTTATCGACTTCGTAGCGCAGTTGCGAACTTTTGGCGTGGTGGTGGCTTGTAAGAAGGTCAATGGCGGCGCGACGGTGCAGCCGCGTGATGCGCGGATGCTCCATAACCTGCGCCGTCAGGCCGTCCATCATGGCGCGACCGGAATAGTCACGGCAGTGCAGGATGCGGGGGGCGGAGTGCCCGCCTTCGCGCGTGAGGTTGAAGCTGCCGTCGTCATTGCGGTCAAAGGGAACCTTGGAGCGCTCGATGAGGATGTTATCGACGCACGTGGGGCCCTGACTGCAAAGAAAGCGCACGGCTTTTTCATAATTGTAATTATGGCCCGCGACCAGGATGTCTTTTTCCAGGGCCAGGGCATCGCCCTGAGGTCCGGCCTTCTGCTTGTCCGGGCTGCTGGCAGTGTCGGCAGCCGCGTGCGCGGTGGGATCGGCGCGGTAGATGATACCCCCTTGCGCCAGTTCGGAATTGCCGTCGGCCAGTTGGGCTCCGGCATTGATGAGAAGCACTTCATAACCGGCGTCGGCCAGGGTAAGGGCGGCGGTGCATCCGGCAATGCCCGAACCGATTATCAATACGGGCACATGACGGCGACTGGCATTCACTGGGCAAACCTCACAGGCCGCATGCTTCAAGCATGCGGGTTAACGAAAGACGGGCGGGGGGGCAGAGTTGCGCCTCAATCTCCAGAGGGGTGGCTTTTTGTGAAACAATTTCAGTCAATATAGTCCAAAGCTTCTTTTCCGTCACCTTGGCCATATTGCCGCAAATGGCGTGGCCCAGGGGTATAATGCGGCACTGGCCCTTAAAGCGGTCGGCCAGGCGGTGAACAAGGTTGTTCTCTGTGCCCACGATAAGGGTGGAACCCGGCGCTTCGGCAGCCACACGGGCTGCGTCCTTGATGAGAAAGGATGTGGAGCCCGCGCCGTCACAGACGGCGATGACGTCTTCGCGGCATTCGGGGTGCGCAATGACGCGACAGCCGGGGTGAGCGGCGCGCATTTCGCGCACGTCGTCGGGGTCAAAGCGGGCATGGATGGCGCAGCAGCCGGGCCAGAGCAGCAGCTTTCTGTCCAGCGCCTGGCTTTCCGGCTCGACCAGTCCTTTGGAACCTATGCGCAGCACATGGCGGTCGTGCGGCGGTATGCCAAGGGCCGTGGCCGTGTTGTTGCCCAGATGTCTGTCGGGCAAAAAGAGCACGCCGTCTCCCTGTTTCATGGCCCATTGCAGCATGACGCCCGCGTTGGCCGAAGTGCACACCGCGCCGCCGTACTCGCCCACGACGGCCTTGAGGGCCAGATCAGTGTTGACGTAGGCCAGGGGAATGATCTTGCGCCCGGCCGCGTAGAGTTGTTCCAGAACCTTGCGGGCCAGGGGGGCGGGCGTCATTTGCGACATGAGGCAGTCCGCGTCCAGGCTTGGCAGATAGACGGATTGCCCCGGTTTGGCCAGAAGCGCGGCGGATTCGCCCATAAAATAAACACCGCAAAAAACAATGAAATCCGCGTCAACCTGGGGCACGCGCCGGGCCAGCTCCAGTGAGTCTCCCGTAATGTCGCAGTGTTGCACCACGGCGTCATTCTGGTAATGGTGCCCCATGATGCAGAGTTTGTCGCCCAATTGTCGCTTGATAGCCTGAATTTCGGCACTGATATTTTGCATGGTCATTTTCCTGCGCTGAAAAGATGCGGCCCTGGGAGGCCTCAGGCCGGTAGCAGCGTCATGCTGAAGTCCGCCGCCACCGCGGAGTGGGTAAGCCGCCCCACGGAGATGAAGTCTGGCCTGCGGGGGGCTGTAAGAGCGAGCTCGCGGATATTTTCCAGGCGGACGCCGCCGCTCACCTCGGTTTCAATGTCCGCCGGCACCAGAGCCAGGGCCTCGCTCAGAAGCGGGCCTTCCATATTGTCCATCATAATGCGGTCGGCGCGCGCCGCTATGGCTTCGCGCACATGTTCAAGGGTGCGGCACTCAACCTCAATGGGCGGGCAGGGGGTGTAGCGGGCACGCAGGGTGGCCACTGCCGCCGTGATGGAGCCCGCGGCGTCAACGTGGTTGTCCTTGAGCATGAGCATCTCCGCAAGATTTTTGCGGTGATTGCAGGCGCCGCCCGCCTGAACGGCGTACTTTTCAGGCCAGCGCATGCCGGGAGTGGTCTTGCGGGTGTCGAGCAGACGCACGCCCGTGCCTTCAAGCTCGCGCACGTAACGGGCCGTAAGGTTGGCTATGCCCGAAAGATGGGTTATAAAGTTGAGGATGACGCGCTCGGCCTTGAGCATGGCCACGGCTGGAGCCGTGATGCGGGCCACCTCCGTCATGGCGGGCACAGGGGCCGCCTCGGCGGCGAGCGCCTGCCATCTGAAGGGTGAGCCCATACCGCGGAACACCGGGCCGATGACGGGTAGCCCCACCACCAGGGTGTCCTGTTTGGCGCGTATGGCTGCGTTCAGATACGCGTCGGGAGCAAAAAGGCCCATGGCGGTCAGTTCGGGGCCGTCTTCTTCCAGGGCGAGGTCTATACATTGTTGGAGAAGCCGCTGTCCTTCAGGTGAAAAAAAAGCGGCCCATGGCGTATACATTGCGCTTGTCCCCATTTCTTACGCATGCTAAGTGAGAGGGCGCCCGATGTGGCCAGACGCCACGCGCGGCGTGTTGGCCCTTACACGGCGGACTGCGCCGATGTGCGGGTGTTTTGAAGTAGATAGAATGCCCAGTGCGTCGCGTCAAGCCGCGTGATCCTCGAGAGCATTTTCACATATGCGCCATGTCCTCTGCGAGGCGCGTTTTCCGGCATCATTGCTCCTTCGGGACGTATTTTTTTGGATGAAAGGCGCGCCATGGCAGACTACAAAGATAAACAGCACATCAGGGCCCAGGAGGGCATGGGGCAGGACGACGCCCGTGGAGTTCAGGCTGCGGTTTCGCGGCCGGACCTGCGGCCGGACGCGTCCCCAAGCCCCGCGCCCTCAGATTCCGTGCCCTCAGATTCCGTGTCTGAAAGGCCCGCGTCCGTAAATTCCGCGTCGGGCGACAGCGACCGCGCAGCAGCCGTGAATACGAATGCCGACCGCGCTGAAGACCGCGTTGAAGGCCGTGCCGGCGCCGGGGCCGATCCCGCGACGGCCCCTGAGATCGCCCCACTGCAGGACGCGGCTGCCGAGGGCTCCTCTTTCAGTGACGATGCCTACGACGCCGAATATTCGGATCAGGAGTTTATGCACCCGGCCGATATGGCCGATCATCTGGAAAATCTGAGCCTTGAAAAGCAGGTGAGCACGCTTGCCAGCATGCCCAAGGAAGAGGCCGCCGAGGCTCTGGCCGAGCTTGACGGCAATGTGGCCGTTGACGTGCTGGAAAATCTGGATACGGATGTGGCCGCCCAGATTATTGCCGAAATGTCCCCGGACGACGCAGCCGACGTGCTGGACGAGTTGGACGAGGACCACCGCGACGCCCTGCTGGAAAAGCTGACCCGCGAAGACTCCGACGAATTGCGCAGCCTGCTCAATTTTGACCCGGATTCCGCGGGCGGAGCCATGAACACCGAGCTCATCCTGCTGGAATGCAACCAGACCGTGGATGAGGCCATAGCCCATATCCGTGCTGAAATGGCTGAAAAAGAAAGCCCCTATTACGGCTATGTGGTGGATTCGCACGACGTGCTTGTGGGCGTGCTTTCCCTGCGCGACCTCATGCTGGCCCGTCCCGGAACCATCGTAGGCGACGCGGCGGCCGGGCAGAGCGTCATCAGCGTCACGTATGACACGGACAGGCGCGAAGTGGCCAGCCTGCTTTCGCACTACAACTTCATGGCCATGCCCGTTGTGGATAATGACGGGCACATCATGGGCGTCATCACCTATGACGACATCATGGACATCATGCATGAAGAGGCCAGCGCCGACATGCTGGGCATGGTGGGTGCCGACCCGGAAGAAAGCGTGGACACGCCCTGGAAGGAGAGCGTGCGAAAACGCCTGCCCTGGCTGTTCGTGAACATGTTCAACTCGGCCCTCTCTGCTTCGGTGGTGTACATGTTTGAAGGCAGCATAGCCGAAATGGCGGTGCTGGCCGTGCTCATGCCCATGGTGGCCAATCAGGCGGGCAATACGGGGCAGCAGGCTCTGGCCGTCATGATCCGCCAGTTGGCCACAGACCGTTTTGACCAGAAAAAAGCCTGGATGGCCGTTGTGCGCGAAGGCAAAATCGGCATTGTGACTGGCTGTGTAATGGCTTTAACAGCCTTTGTGGGTGCGTGGATGTTCACGGGCGTGGCCGCCATCGGCGCTGTCATGGGCGGCGCGCTTATGTGCGACATGCTCCTGGGCGCTGTTTCCGGCGGTTCGATACCGCTTATTTTTCGAGCCCTCGGGCGTGATCCGGCGCACGCATCCAGCATTTTTCTTACCACAATTACAGACGGAGCGGGCTTTTTCATTTTTCTCGGGCTGGCGTCGCTTTTTCTCTTATAGGGCATTTTACCCTTGAAAAAGGGCAAATGCTCAACGCTGCGCGAGAGTGCAGCGCGCCGCAATGTGGCGTGGATTCTGTCTCGCATCGCGTTTTCGGCTGAATGACACATTGAAATGTGAAGCGTTTCAAAGGTACTCTGGTCTGCTCTGCATACCCTGAACCTCCCGTTTCAGGCCGCCGAACCCAGGGGGGCAGGTTGGCATGGACAGCCGGGAGCGCCCGGACAGGCATATGACACAGACGCAAGGCGAAATCTGCCGCATCCTGCTGGTGGATGACCACAAATTACTGATGGAGGGCGTGCGCAGCCTGCTGGCGCCTTACGCCCATCTGCGGGTTGTGGGCATGGCGCTTTCCGGAGGGGAGGCCGTTGCCCTGGCCGCATCCATGTCGCCGCACCTGATGGTGCTGGACCTCGGCATGCCCGGCATGAACGGCGTTGAAACAGGACGCGCCGTGCTGGAGGTACGCCCCGGCACGCGCATTCTTATTTACACAGGGCATGAAGACCAACGCTGGTTGCCGGAACTTATCGACATCGGCATAATGGGCCATGTGCGCAAGTCTGAACCGCCTGGCGTGCTGCTGCGCGCCATTGAAAGCGTGCGTCAGGGCAACATTTTTTTGAGTTTTTCCGACCCTGGGGGGCGGCTGGCGGCCCTGCTGCGCGCGCGCCGACAGGCCGCCGACGAAACGGGTGGCGAAGGGGGAGGCGATTTGAGCGCTCTTTCACCCCGCGAAAAGGAAATATTCCGCCTTCTGGCCGACGGCTGGAGCGTCAAGGCCATTGCCGGTGATCTGCACATCAGCCCAAAAACGGTTGAAACCCACAAGTACAACCTCCTTACCAAACTTCAGGCCGGGTCTGTGGGGGATCTGGTCAAAATCGCCATCCGTCACGGCCTGCTCAAGGTCTGACCTTTTCCCACACCGCCGCTGAACCGCGCCAAGAGTCGGGTTCGCCCCTTTCCTTTTTGTCTTTCGCACAGGCAGCCTCTGGGCTAAATGCGTCCGCAACAACACGGGGTGGTTTTCGCCTGGGGAAAATCCTTAGAACTTTCTTTCACAAATCAGGATTCTCCCGATGGTGTGCGCCTGTTCCTCATCCTAGTCTTGCCCTAACCGAAAAAACAAATGCGTCGGTCAAGGGCGCAAGGGGGAGACAATGGCCTGTGTTTTTCGTGAATGCTTCAAAAGAGGCGCAAGGGACTATACGGCAAGGCTCGTGCTGTTGCCCGTCATGCTTTTTCTGTTTTTAGCCGCGCCCATGGCGGCTCTGGCCCAGAACGGGGAGCAGACCCGGCCCGTCGCTCAGAGTTCGGCTCCCGCTTCCGGTTCTGTTGGCGCTGCGACCGCCACTTTTGTGGATGGATCGGCCCTTCTGGTCGCGTCGTCAACAGTGCAGCCTCCTGCCCAGGCTCTGGAACAGGCTTCCGCGCAACCGGTTGACATGACCCCCATCGATAATCACCCCTGGTGGTTCTGGCCCCTTGCCCTGCTGGGGTTCTGTTTTATTCTCGGCATCATCGCCGTCATGGCTGGCGTTGGCGGCGGCGTGCTCTTTGTGCCGCTGGTCAGCGGCTTCTTTCCCTTTCATCTCGACTTCGTACGCGGAGCGGGCCTGCTGGTTGCCCTGGCGGGCGCACTGGCAGCCGGTCCCGGTCTGCTGCGCCGTAATTTCGCCAACCTGCGTCTTGCCCTGCCCGTGGCGCTGATCGCTTCAGCCTGCGCCATCGTCGGAGCCATGCTGGGTCTGGCTTTGCCCACCAATGTCATTCAGACCTGCCTTGGCGCTACCATTCTGGCCATTGCCGTGCTTTTGCTGCTTTCCAAAAACTCCGTGCGGCCCGTGGTGAACAAGCAGGACGCCATTGGCATGGCTCTGGGCATGGACGGCGTTTTTCTTGAGCCCAGCACTGGCGAAGTGGTGGAATGGAAAACCCACCGCACGCTGGCGGGCCTTCTGCTTTTTATCGTCATCGGCATCATGGCGGGCATGTTCGGCCTTGGAGCCGGGTGGGCCAACGTGCCTGTGCTCAACCTGCTCATGGGCGCGCCGCTCAAGGTGAGCGTGGGCACATCCAAGTTCCTTCTTTCCATTACAGACACCTCCGCCGCCTGGGTTTATCTCAACCAGGGCTGCGTCATTCCCCTTATGGCGATTCCCTCCATTGTGGGCCTCATGCTCGGTTCCGTGGTCGGTGTGCGCCTGCTTGCCGTGGCCAAGCCGAAGTTCATCCGCTACATGGTGATTTTTGTGCTTCTTTTCTCCGGCGTCAAAGCCCTCATGAAGGGCTTGGGCTGGTAGTTTCACGCCCGGACTGGACTTTTTGGGAGGATAGTATGAATACTGTGGATGTTAAAAACAACATCAAGGCTTCACCGGCGCAGTTGCGTTACGCCGATACGCTGTTTTACGGTTCACTCATCGGCTTTGTGATGATGCTGGTCACGTATGCCCTCTATGTGTTCGGCGTGCTTGAACCGCAGATTCCCCTTGATGAAATGCCGCGCCTTTGGACGCACAGCGCCGCCGCCTATCGTGAGGCGGGGAACATTCCCCAGGGGTGGGGCTGGCTTGCGCTCGTGGGCAAGGGGGATATATGCAACTTCCTGGGCATTGCCTTTCTTGCGGCCTTGACGATTTTCTGCTTTGTGCAGCTTGCCTGGAGCCTGGCCAGTCATAAGCAGTGGCTCATGATGTGTATCGCCATTGCTGAAGTGCTGGTTCTGAGTCTGGCTGCGTCCGGCGTGTTGGTGGCCGGGGCGCACTAGCCTGCCCGCCAAGGTCTGCGCGGCAAAAACGCACGGCTCAAAGCCCCGGTGCGCCTTGCGGCGCAGACCTCGGAGGAAACCATGTTTGCTGTCATAAAAAACACGTTCGCACACCTGCTGGAAGTGCCCGATGCCGTGTCGCCGGCGCGGTATCGTTCACTCCGGCGGCTTATGACCATGCTGATGGTGGCGGTGTCTGTAACGCCGTTGCTGCTGCTCTCGGGCATAAGCCATGTGCAGTATACCAGAACCCTCGAGCGTGAGGTGGAAGGCCCCATCTACGCGCTGGCCCGCAAGTCGCAGGCCGCTCTGGAACTGTATCTTGGCGAGCGTGAATCCACCGTGAGCTTCATCGCCCATGCCTATACGTTCAAGGATCTGGCGGATGAGCGCACACTTAACCGGATTTTTCTGTCCCTAAGAAGCGAGTTCCAGGGCTTCGTGGACATGGGGCTGGTCAATTCCGATGGCATGCAGATTTCCTACGTCGGGCCGTACAAGCTCAAGGGCGTGGACTATGCGGGCAAGCCCTGGCTGCGCGAAACGGAAATCAAAAGCCGCTATATGAGCAATGTTTTTCTGGGCTACCGTGGCTATCCGCATATGGTCATAGCCGTTCACAGGATGGAAGAAAGCGGCATTTCATGGACCCTGCGCGTGGCTGTGGACACGCTGCGCCTGCAGCAGGTGCTTTCCGCAGTGGGGCCGGAGCAGGATACCGACGTTTTTTTGCTGGACAGAGAGGGAGTGTTGCAGACAGATTCCCACCTCTACGGCAAAGCCCTGGAATCCTGCCCCCTTGCCGCGCCCCAGGCCACGGCCGAAACCGTGGTGCGCACCATTACCGATCCGTCCGGGAGCAAGCTCATGGTTGCCTCATGCGGGCTGGCGGGCACGGATTTCACGCTGCTGGCAGTCAAGCCCATGGCTGACGCCTTTCGTCCCTGGACGGCCCTGCGTACGGAACTGCTGATTGTTCTGGGCGGCGGCGTGGCGCTTATTGTCCTCGTGTCGCACCTGCTCATGAAGCAGCTCGTCAACAGGCTTCAGGCCAGCGACGAACGCCGGGTGGCCGTTTTTGCCCAGATGGAGCATAACCAGAAGCTTTCATCCATAGGGCGGCTGGCTGCGGGAGTGGCCCATGAGGTCAACAATCCCCTGGCCGTCATTTACGAAAAGGCCGGGCTGGCGCGCGACCTGATCAGCTTGGGGCAGGTGGGCGGCGAAACCAAGGACAAGGAAAGGCTCAATACCCTGCTCGAAGGCATTGAAAGCACGGTGGAGAGGGCACGCGGCATTACCCACAGGCTGCTGGGCTTTGCCCGGCGCATGGAGGCCAATCGCCAGAGCCTGCATATTGAGGAAGTTATTGCTGAAACCCTGTCTTTTCTCGAGCGTGAGGCCAAGAACAGGGGCGTCAGCCTGCAAATGGAACTTGATGACAATCTGCCCGAAATTGTTTCCGACCGTGGTCAGTTGCAACAGATTTTTCTGAATATCGTGGGCAACGCGCTGGATGCCGTGACGGGCAGCCCGCCTCCCGGTGATGTGAAGAACGGACAGGAACGCTTTGTGAAAGTGCGGTGCGTTCCCTCAGGCGGACAAGCGCTTGAGGTCACCGTGTGCGATAATGGCAAGGGTATGCCTCCAGAGGTGTTGCGGCACATTTTCGAGCCGTTCTATTCCACCAAAAAGGACAAGGGCACCGGGCTTGGCATGTTTATCACCTACGGTATCGTACGTCGCCTTGGCGGCGAAATCCGTGTGGAAAGTGAAGAGGGTCGCGGCAGCACCGTGCGCGTGACCCTGCCTTTGACCCCGCCCGACGGCTCTGTGGAGGTATAGTGATGGCCTTGCGTATACTTCTGGCTGATGATGAAAAGGATTTTGTTGAAACCCTGGCGGAGAGGCTTGAGCTGCGCGGGCACAGCGTGCGCGTGGTTTTTGACGGCCTTGCGGCGCTCGGCGCCGTCGCTGAAGAAACGCCCGACGTGGTGGTGCTTGATCTGCTCATGCCGGGCCTGTCTGGCGATGAGGTTTTGCACCGCCTCAAGGCAGCACAGCCTGATCTGCCGGTCATTCTGCTTACAGGGCACGAAGTTGTGGATGACACCGGGCTTTCGCCCGCATGCCAGGCCTACGCCTGCCTGACCAAGCCCCTGAGTTTCAATGTTTTTCTTGAAACTTTGGAGGCCGCAGTCCGTGAGTGCCGCGAGACCGCGTCCCGCGAAGGAGGCCGCTCATGAATACCAGTCAATGTACGGCCCGCCTGCTGGCGTCAGCAGTGCACGACATGCGCAACGTGCTTGCGGTGATTCGTGAATCTGCCGGCCTTGCGCAGGATCTGGCGGCCATGGCTGACGCGCCCGCCGCCAGGAACGTGAGCGGCGCTTTGGCGGGTAAACAGAGGCTCGAAGCCGCCCTGGCCGAAGCGCAGCGCTCTGTAGGTCAGGGAGCCGCCCTGGCAGAGGCCATGGACTATCTGGCCCAGTCCGGCGGCGCGGAAAGCGGCGAACACGGCGGCCCGTGCGACCTGGCCCGTGTGAACCGCAGTTTTTGCCTGCTGGCAGCCCGTCAGGCCCGCGCGGCGCAGATAGGCCTTGTGAGCGGCGAAAGCGCCGAGCCTGTCTGGGCGTCTGTGCCACCCATGGACGTGCTGCGCGCCCTGCTTGAGATTTTCGACCTCTGCGCCTCGGTGGGCGGTCAGGTGCAACTGCGTTTCACCGCCGGACGTCGCCAGAAGGAAGAAGGCATTGTGGTGGAAGTGCTGGAAGGAGCCAACCGGGAATTGGCTCTGGCTGCCATGACGGGCAGTCCCATGCTCAGCGGCATGCGCCCAGGCTGGCGGGCCGCGCTCATGCCCTGGCGAGAGCAGGGGCCGCGCTTCTTTCTTTCACTTTCCGCCTGCGACTCAGATGCAGCATAACCGGTTCCGGCTGATGCCCGGGCCTTCAAGGAGAGTTCCATGACCAAGGAAGACATCAAGATTCTGCTGGTGGACGATGAAAAGCAGTTCGTGGATACGCTGGCCGAGCGCCTTGCCATGCGTGGCTTTGCGGCAAGGGTGGCTTATGATGGTCCTGAAGCCCTGCAAGCTGTGGAACAGCCCACGGACGTCATAGTGCTTGACCTGCGCATGCCCGGCATGGACGGTTTTGAAGTGCTGCGCAATGTGAAAAAGAGCAACCCGCAGGTGCAGGTGATCATCCTGACCGGACATGGCGGCGATGCCGAAGAGCAGACCGCCTACCGTATGGGCGCGTATAATTTCCTGCGCAAGCCTATGGATATTGACGAACTGCTCAGCAGCATCCGCATGGCCTACCGCGACAAGCTGGAAAATGCCATGGTGGCGGTATCACTGGCAGAAGGCGGCGATTTTGATTCCGCCCGCGACGTCATGAATGAAAAGGACATTATGCAGGATCACGAAAAATAGACAGGTGACGGCGGTCTGAACTGACCGCCGTGCGGGAGCGGCCATGCGCGTGCTGATTGTTGATGACGAACCGGCGTTTGCCGGGCCCCTGGCCCAGCGTCTGAGCCTGCGCGGCATGGAAACGCGCACGGCCCATGATGCCGGTGAAGCCCTGAAGGTTTTACACGACTGGCCTGCGGAACTGGTGTTTCTTGATGTGGGCCTGCCCGGCATGGACGGTGTGGCGCTGCTCAAGATCATGCGCGAAACGCATCCGCAGACGGATGTGGTCATGCTCTCCGGTGCGGCAGATATGGGCAAGGCGGTGCAGGCCATGCGCCGGGGGGCTTTCAACTGGCTTTCCAAGCCGGTGGACCTTGAACAGGTGCTGGAAGAGTGCCGCAAGGCGCGGGAGCGCGCAGCTGTCCGGCAGGAAGCAGCCCGGCTGGCGGAAGCCGCGCGCTGGCGCAGCCTGGGCCGCGTGGCGGAAGGCGTGGCCCACGAGGTGAACAATCCGCTGAATATCGTGGTGCAGGCCGCCGGGCTCATACGCGACTGCCTGGAGGAGCCCGAGGCGCAGTCCCTGCCGGATATTGACGAACTGCGCGAGGCCGTCAACACCATCCGCACGCAAAGCCTGCGCGTGCGCGAGATAACCCGCAAACTGCTCATGGTCGGGCATGGGCTGGACGCGCGCACAGGCCCGCTGGACGTCGCGGCGATCGTTGACGAAGTTATAGATCTGCTGCGCCACAGGTTTGATGCGACCGGCTTGCAGTGCCTGGTTGATCTTTCAGGAGCCCGCCTGCCTGAGGGGCAACGCATGGCAGACGATCTGGCCGTTGAGGGTGCTTTGCGGCCCTGGGGATCCGCGCCGGAGTTACGGCAGATATTTTTACATCTGTTTGAAAATGCTCTGGATGCCATGCCCCATGGTGGGGTTGTGCGCGTAACTGCCAAGGTAAGGCGTGACGGCCAGGGCAGGAGCTGGTATGATTTGCTGGTGGCTGACACCGGCCCTGGCATAGCGCCGGACATAATGCCCCATATTTTTGAACCATTCTTCAGTTCGCGTGCCCTTCAAAGCGGATGCGACAGTCATGACCAATACCATGACAGTCACAGCGGCAGCGCCATGCGCCCCGGTTCTGCAGCACAATCCCATCTGGGCCGCTATGCGGGTCTCGGTCTTGCCGTGGCCCGTTCACTGGCGCACGCGCGTGGCGGTGAACTCTCCGCCGCAAACAGCCAGGAAGGCGGGGCAGTCTTCTGCCTCAGTCTCCCCTTGGCGCAAATGCCCTCAGCCACCGGTCAGGCTGCGGGCGACCGCTCTCCGGGCGGCGGCCTTTGACGGCCGCCCCCGGTGGCGTTGACGCGCTCAATGCGTAAATAAAAAATCCCGGCATGAACCGGGATTTTTTATTTACAGCCTTATCCGCAGCGCTGCCGTCTGTCGGGCCATGTCATGAGAAAAGATGACCGTTGAAAGACCTCGCATTTCAGCGTTGTCATTCTGTTGAAAAAAATGACTGTTGGCTGAATCTACGCCATGTTGCGGCGCGCTGCGCTTTCGTGCAGCGTCAGAGAATGTCCTTTTTTCAAAGTTACTCTGCTCTAACGGCCCAGGCAGATATCCGCGGGCGATGCGGCTGACGTTTGCCGTACGCCTTCGCAGCGGACTACTGGCGCAGCCGTTTTTGCAGTAGGCGCCTGGCCGCTGCCTTGGCTTTGCAAAAGCCGCAGCCGCTGGGGCAGTCCGCCACCATCGCGGCGCAAGCCACTGCTCGCATGCGCTGCCGTGCGCCCCGTCTTTGGCCTCAGGCGGCAACACGTGGCTGGCTGCGGGTTATGCGCACTCCGGCAAGGGCTACTCGGCGTTCTCGCCAAGGTTGTTCAGCCATTGCGCCATGCGAGCGGTCTGTTCCAGATACCACAGCGAAGCAATAAGCGGCGAAAGCGTACCACCGTCAGGGTCATACATGGCGGTGGAGCCGTGCTTGCGCAGGCTTTCCCATGCGGCGACAGCTTCATGTAGTGATTTGGCGCGCTCTTCTCCCAAAACAGGGGCCAGGGCGACCTGCTTGAGGGCGATGGTCTTTTCCAGCCGCTCCAGTTCCGCGGCAATGCAGTCCTGCATTTCAGTGGTCACGCCAGCCGCGCGGTCCATGCATGCCTGGTAGCCGGGGCTGAACAGACTGTCAGCCTGTGCTGGGGAAAAATCGTCCTGATCCGCATCCGGGTGAGTGCTCTGGCTGCCTGTCGGCGGATTCACCGTGGCAGGCGTATTGCCAACTGCGTTTGTCTGGGCGTTTTTTGCCGAAGAAGTGCCGGAGCCGTTCGTCTGTGCGGGCTGGGCTTCAGCGCGGCGCTCTGCGCTGAATGCGGGCGGGGCAGTGGACAGTAGAGCCAGCATGGTCAGCGCAGGCAAAATTACGCGAAATGATTTCAGACAGCTTCGCAACATCCTGGACTCCTTGATGAATAAGCAAACAGCAGCTTCAGTGTACGCGCAGGGCCAGAGGGGCGCAAGAGGCCGGAGCGTTGATTCAGCGCCACAACATTTACGTGCGCAAGGTTTGTCTGGCCGCGAGAGCATGTTCACGTTGACCTTGCACCGGATCGGATTACCTTTGAAATGTTTCACATTTCAATTTGGCATTCAGCCGAAAACTGCGACTTGCGGTAGCCGTTAGCGGGTCTTTGCCGCTTACGGATAACCAATGCTGTCTTTACGGCAGCCGTTGCTTTAGCCGTAGTTTCCTTCGTCGCAACGGCTGAAGCTCGGCTGAATCCACGCCATGTTGCGTTGCGCTGCACTGTCGTACAGCGTTAGAGCGTCACCCTTTTTCAAAGGTATAACGCCCTAACGGTATTCGCGCCCAGACCAGAGAACCCGGCCAATAACCCTGAACTGGTCGGCCATGTCGCCGCGCAAGTCCAGACTGACGGGGGGATATGCCGGATTGACGCTGTGCAGTATGATCTTGCCAGGAACCTTGTCAATACGTTTGATATAGATGGCATCCTCAAAACCGACAGCGTACAGGCGGCCGGGGCTGATTTCCGTCTGTCCCTTGTCCAGCAGCACCAGGTCGTTGTCAAAGATTTCAGGCACCATGCTGTCGCCGGATACGCGCATCAGAACCATACGCCTGGGATTGCCCTTGCGGCGCAAAAAATCTCCTCTGAAGGCATAACTGTCATCACTGCGCTCGCTGACTTCAAGGCTGCCCGTACCAGCGGAAAGCCGGGCTTCAGCCAGCGGAATATGGATAAGTTCTGCTTCGCTGTCTGGCGAAGCTGCGGGAAGTTCACCCTCAGCCGCTTCGGGAAGGCGCATGGGCCCGCTGCCAAAGAAGAGCCAGTGGGCGTTTACGCCGGTTTCCGCCGCGCATTCCTGTATCCAGGCTGGCGGCACTTCGCCGCGCTTACGCGCTCCGCTGACAGACTGGGGGGTGATGCCCAGAGCGCGCGCCAATTCAGCGTCACTGGAGGCGTTCAGGGCCAGCATGAGCCTTTGCAGGGTCGCTTCGAAGCCGGATTTTTCGGTCATGGCACACCTCGCGGAGCCGCGTCAGCCGTGCCATCAACCTGGGCATGCCGCGCGGCGGGACTTGATCAGCCCGTGCAATAAGGGC
This sequence comes from Desulfovibrio simplex, assembly GCF_055387835.1. NCBI lineage: Bacteria > Pseudomonadati > Thermodesulfobacteriota > Desulfovibrionia > Desulfovibrionales > Desulfovibrionaceae > Desulfovibrio > Desulfovibrio simplex. The sequence continues at coordinate 1,912,607 of NZ_AP042377.1, read as the reverse complement.
TGTGGGTTTTTGTGAGGGCTGGCAATGGTTCTGGCGGGCTGCATGCCCACTGGAAACGTATATGCCAGGGTCAGGCTATCAACCTTGATGCAGGCTGGCAAGGATTTTATCAACTTTAAGTTGATAAATGTTTTTCATGAGTAAGTAGAAAATGATTGATGAAATATGTAATTGTTTTTTGCTGTGTCGCGTCAGTTTTGTTTGATCACAGTCTGTTGTTTTGCTCGCGCGATCAGTCTGAGGGTCAGGTTGGCCACAAGAACGCCGCCGCAGGCCAGGATCGTGTCGATCAGCCGCCAGCCGAGCAGGGATATGTCGCCACCCGTCGTCAGCATGGCCATATCCACCAGCAGGAGCACGATGAAGGTGATGATGAAGCTGAACTGCATATAGTGTCCGGCTTGGGCGTAGGGGATGAAAAGGGCGGCCAGGCCGATGCAGCCAGCAAGGGGCAGGGGGGCTTGTATGTTGAATACCACCGGAGCCGCTGCGGTAACGCCAAGTACCGTGCCCAGAGCCCGGTCGCGTATGCGGCGCAGCTCGGTCGCGCCATCACTGTGCATGACAAAGAGTACGGTCAGTCCCACCCATGCAGGATGGCTGAAATTCAGATTGCGCGCAGCCAGTGTGCAGAGCAGCACCGTAAGGGGAACCGCCACGCCATAAAGGCGGTCATTGGTGGCCCCGCTCGTGAAAGCCCTGAATTCTTCAAAAGGGCTTGCTCCGTGCCCCTGCCCGCTGCCAAACGGGATGCCCAGCACGCTGAGCGTCGCGCCCAGGGCAAGCCCGGACATGTAGATGCCCGCCGCAGTCAGAGAATTGGTCATGCCAAAATGGGTCAGCAGGGCGGCGGCGGCCATATTTTTGACCACAAGGCTGAGGTAAGCCTGATCGGGGCGCGGCAGGGCGGCAATCCAGCTGAAGATTATCAGGGGAACAAGGGCGAGGTTGTTATTGCCCTGTGTAAAAACGCCCACAGCGGCTGCCAGGCACACAAGCAGCCCTCCCGCGCCGATACACAGCACGCGCGGTATGGCCGTGTACCGTGGTGCAATGAACAGGGCAAACAGCGCTCCCAGCGCGCCCAGCAGGGCGATGTCCGGCTTGTTCCAGGCCCGGCTGACGGCAATGGGTATGCACATGGCCAGCAGGTAAAGAACGCCTCGGACCATGAAATCACGTGTTTGCGGGGAAATGGGCATGCAAGCTCCGGTGGGATCGGCGAAAATGGTTGCATTGAGTTTTGATAACTATTTTTCATATGGTATATAGGCAAGCGTACAAAGGTCAAATGCGCCGCGCATGCCCAGGATTGCCCAGGTTGCGTAATTATGGCCGTGCGGTTACCCTTTTGTTGCCGGCACAGGGCGGAGTTTGGGGCCGCCAGCGCGTGGAAATCGCACGCTGCTCCTCCTTGTCTTTTTGGCAACTGCTGAACAATCTGAAAATGTGCTACTCCTGCCATATTGGAATGGGCCGAAAGCCGGTCGTTTTCTGTGCTCTTAAGAATAGGGCCGGACTGGCGATTAATTGTATATGCTGACATACCGTTGGCGCATGATGGGGCAACCGGATCTTGGTGTGCAATCTGAACGCGTCTGCAGGGTGAGAACAGGCAGAGGAGGTTATATATGACTATCAAAGTAAGGGTTATCCTGGGATTGCTGCTGACTATTGTGATCATGGCGGGCAGCACGATACCCTATGTAACCAGTAAAATGCGTGACAACGCCGAACAGGCGTATCTGGAAGCCTCTGGGGAACAGTTGCAGATCATGGGCAGCTATATCGAGGGATTCCTTGGCGAAGCCGAGCGCAACCTTGCGGTTCTGTCGGCCAATGAGATGCTGATCAATGCGGAGGGGCTTTTTCCCCTCTACGTGAACAAAACGAGCGAGACCCTCTATAAGCGCTCGGACCTTGGCCCGGAGGCCGCCAGGGCCGTCAGGCCCATAGTGCGCCTGGCCGAGGTGAACCCCGCCTACGCGGAAATTTACGTGGGATACCCTGACGGCAGCTACGGGACGTCAATGAAGGAAGGGCCGGTACCCGGTGGATACAATTCTTCCAAACGGCCCTGGTATGTAAGCCGTATGAACTCGGACAAGGATGTGGGCCTTGCCGACAGTTATCTGTCCATTTCAGGCGAACTGGTGCTGGCCGTCACGCACAGCATGCGCGGCCCCAATGGCGAAATCAAGGGCGTACTGGGAGCCGATGTCTCACTCAAGGGGCTTTCAGACAAGTTTACCGCGCTGAATTTCGGCCGTACCGGTTACTTTATGCTCATTGAAAATACGGGGCGCATTCTTTGCGATCCCAGAGACAAGGAGCTTACCGGCAAGATTATCGGCAAGGAGGTCAAGGATCCGGGGCTTGAACAGGTGTTCAAGACCACGGATGGTCTTGTGCTCACGCGCATAAAGGATGTGCCGGTTCGCGCCAATGTGTTTACCACCCGCTTTGGCTGGAAGATTGTCGTTATTCAGGATGAGAGCGAAATTTTCGCCAGCGCCGACGAGGCCATCCGTTCCGTGTCCATCATCTATGGAATCGTGACGCTCATCATGCTGGTTGTGGGCTGGGGCATCGTGCGGTCCATCAACCGTCCTCTGCGCCTGATCGTTATGGAGGCGGACAAGATTGCCCAGGGCGACCTTGATGTGCACCTTGAACCTCGTGATTTTTACGGAGAACTGGCCGAATTGCGGCATTCGCTGCTGAATATGGTCAGTAATCTGCAAAATATGATTGAAACCGCGCAGCAAAAGAGCAAAGAGGCTGAAGAACAGGCCCTGCTGGCCAAGGCCGCCACAGAACAGGCCGAAGCTGCGCGGCATCAGGCTGAGAGCGCCAGGCGCGACGGCATGCTTGCTGCCGCGAGTCAGCTGGAAGAGGTGGTGTCCATCGTCTCATCCGTGTCCAATGAGCTTTCGGCCCGTATCGACCAGTCAAGCCATATATCGACGGAATCCGCCAATCGTCTTGGCGAGGCCGCCACGGCCATGAACCAGATGAATGCCACCGTGCGTGAAGTGGCGGGCAATGCTTCTTCCGCATCGGCCATGTCGGACGAGACGCGGGGCAATGCCGAAAACGGCGCGCAGATTGTGCTTCAGGCTCTGAAGAGCATTGATCAGGTTCACAGCGTCTCAATGGAACTCAAGGACGACATGGCCCAGCTGAATGAGCACGCCCTGGCCATCAACCGCATCATGGGCGTCATTTCAGATATCGCGGACCAGACCAACCTGCTGGCGCTCAATGCCGCCATTGAGGCCGCCCGTGCCGGTGACGCGGGGCGGGGCTTTGCCGTGGTTGCCGATGAGGTGCGCAAGCTGGCTGAAAAGACCATGGCGTCCACCCAGGATGTGGGCAATGCCATCAAGGCGATTCAGGAAAGTACGGCCAAGAGTGTCAGCGGCATGGACAAGGCGCTTGCAGAAGTTGAAACCGCCACCGGCTTTGCCCGCCAGTCTGGCGAAGCCCTGCGTCAGATTGTTCATAATGTGGAAACCACGGCGGATCAGGTGCGGGCCATCGCCACGGCCAGTGAAGAGCAGTCTGCCGCCAGTGAGGAGATCAACGAGTCCATCGTGCAGGTCAACGACATGTCCGGGCAGACCGCCCAGGCCATGAGCGAGGCGAGCCATGCGGTGAACGATCTCGCGCAGCAGGCGCATCGTCTGAGCGCGCTTATCGAGAATATGAAAAAGGCCTGATGGCGTTCGCATAATGAGAGCATGTGACTTTGAAAAAAGTCACATGCTCTCAGGCCGCACGAGAATGCAGCGCGCCGCAATGTGGCGTGGATTCTGCCGGAGATCGTATTTTTCTGCAGAATGACAAATTGATATGTGAAGCCTTTCAAAGTTAATCTGGTTTAAGGGGGGATAGCCGATGCAACGGCCATCCCCCCTGTGCGAGGACTGTGATGCCTTTTGGCGTTGAAAGGCTCGCCTGACGAGCCTGACGCCAAGCGCGGGGCAGGCTCAAGGGTGAAAATACCCTGAAAAACGCCAGCGTTCCTGATATGCCCCCTGGTCGCACTCTTCCGGCCTGGGGGCATTTTTATTTTGCCTGCCTGCTGGACCCGCCCAAAGCATGGTCGGCGTCTTTCGCGTTGTGATGCGAGTAAGCCAGAGCAGCCCAGTTACGGCAGAGCAGGTCCGTTCCGCCAGATATGGTCTGTGCAGACCAGTGCAGGGCAGACCGGTCAGCGCCCGCCTGTACGGCGCAGTAGCTGGCTGAAGCCTATTTCTGCAGCCACGCTTCGACCTGTTCAGGATGGTCCTTCATGAACTGGCGGGCGTTTTCCAGCGGATCCGCGCCTTTTTCCTGATTCTTGGCCATGAGCCGCTGCAACTGGTCCGCCCCGGTGTAGGAGAACCTGGACAGGAAGGCGTGCGCGTCAGGATGATCCTTTTTCAAACCCTTGCGCGCAACATTGTAAATGGCCTCTTCAGTGCCGAGGATGCCCCTGGGTTCGTCCAGATAGTGCAGGTTCCAGCGGCCAAAGATCCAGTGGGGCGACCAGCCTGTGACAACAATCCACTGCTTTCTGCGGATGGCCTCCGCCAGACTGGAGGTCATGATGGCGTCGCTCCCGTCAATCAACTCCATATTGTCTATGCCATAGTCTTTCAGGAGCTTTTCGGTCAGACCCATATACACCGCGCCAGCGTCGATGCCTATTACCCGGTTCTGGAATTTATCCGCGTTGGCTTTCAGTTCCTCGACAGATTTCAGGGGCACATAGTCGGGCACCACAAGCCCCAGTCGTGCGCCGTCAGTAAGCTTGCCCAGAATTTCCAGCTTGTCCCTGTATTTCTCGTACACATCCTTGTTGGTATTGGGCAGCCATGCGGTGACCATGGCGTCTGAGTCGCCCGTGGCCATGCTGGTCCAGAGTATGGGAACCGTGACGGGCAGCAGTTCAACCTTGTAGCCCAACCTGTCTTCAAGCACCGCCTTGGCCAGATTGCTTGAGGCGGTGGCGCAGTCCCATTCCACGTAGACGATCTTGAGGGTTTTGTCCTCCTTCGTGTCTTTGGCTGTGGCGCAGACGGCCAGCAGCATGACGGCGGCCAGGGCAATGCCCAGTATGCGAAATTTCATGAGGGCTCCTTTTTAAAAGGTTGTTCGGGAATGTTTCGCTTTGCGAACGTACATCCGTAAAGTGGGGAACACGCCGCCGCGTCGCGTGGCAGCGCGATGAACCGCGCTGGCGCCTTCGCGGCGGGCGCCTGCCCCCGCAGCCGTCGGAGCAAATTTCAGGCAGCGTCAGGCTATGGAGAAGCCTTACGGCTGGCGACGGCAGCGCTGGCGAAATTGCCCTGAACTGGTGACGGCTGGCGAGGGTGTCTTGAGCCGGCGTATGGGTATACTGTCCGCCACTGCGCGTGCAGGTAATTACAGAAGCGCAAGCGTGGACGCTGGGCTGCAACCCTTTGTGGATGTTACTTCTCAAAGGGTTCAGCCCGTTAATGGGTCTTGCCGGAGCTCTTTTGCGCCAGAGCGCGGAACATACGGTCAAGGGTGATGGCCACAATGACGATGCCGAGGCCCGCCTCGAAGCCCATGCCGATGTTGAGCCGCTGAATGGCCTTCCATACCTCGCCGCCAAGGCCGCGCGCGCCGATCATGGCCGCAATGACAGCCATGGAGAGGGCCAGCATGATGGTCTGGTTTACGCCAGCCACAATGGTGGGCATGGCCAGCGGCAGTTCAAGCTTGTAGAGGCGCTGCACGCGCGTGGCCCCAAAAGCTTCGGAGCACTCCACAAGATCGCTGGGGACCTGCTGAATGCCCAGGCAGGTCAGGCGGATTGCGGGAGGCACGGAAAAAATGACCGTGGCGACCACAGCGCTGACCTTTCCTATGCCAAAGAAGGGAATGGCCGGGATAAGGTAGACGAAGGCGGGCATGGTCTGCATGACGTCCAGCACAGGCATGACGATTTTGCGCGTCGTGGGGGACATGGCCGCCAGAATGCCGCAAGGCACGCCAATCAGTACGGAAAGCAGCGTGGCCGAGAGCACGAGGGCCAGGGTGCTGATGGTGGGCGTCCACAAGCCCAGGTTCCACAAGAGGGAAAACCCCAGAACCACAAATACGGGCAGACCGGGGCGGCGTGTCACGCGCCAGGCCAGAGCGGCCAGCAGCAGGATAAAAAGCCATGGCGGCGGCATTAGAAGCGTCTCTTCAAAGCGATCCAGCAGGTTGAGCATGATGGCTGAACCGGTGCGGGTAACGCCGGAAAAACGCTCGACCAGAACATCTATGGCACTGTCAACATAACTGGCCAGGGGCAGTCTAGGCAGCATGGACGCCTCCCCGGTTGTGCTCCACCAGGGCGCCCAGCAGCAATCCCCGCACAATGACGCCCTGCAAGCGTTGGCGTTCGTCCACCACGGCCAGGGGGTAGGGCAGGTCGGCCATAAGGGGCACAATTTCGGTAACGGGGGTGTCTGGTCTGACGGTGGTGATGTCCGAACTGGTTATTTCCGTCAGATCCGAACGCCCTTCACTGACCATGCGCTCCGCATCGGCGGCGTTGATAATGCCCACAAAGCGGCGGTGTCTGTCCAACACGAAGAGCGAGGCGATGGAGTGCACGCGCATCTTGCGCAGGGCTGCGCGCGGGCCGTCCAGCCCCAGCACGGCGGCGTCTTCGGAACGTTTCATGACGCTGGCCGCCGTGAGCACCTGCGAGGCGTCTGCCGAGGCAACAAAGCGGGCCACATGTTCGTTGGCCGGGGCATGCAGGATTTCTTCCGGCGTGCCGGTCTGTACGATGGCTCCGTCCTGCAGCAGGACGATGCTGTCGCCGAGCTTGAAGGCTTCGTTAAGATCATGCGTGATGAAGACTATGGTTTTGTGTATGTCTTCCTGAAGCGCCAGCAGCTCGTCCTGCATTTCCTGTCTGATAAGGGGGTCGAGCGCGCTGAAGGCTTCATCCATAAGCAGGATTTCGGGTTCCAGGGCAAGGGCCCTGGCAAGGCCCACGCGCTGTTTCATGCCGCCGGAGAGCTGGCCGGGATAGGAGCTTTGCCATTGTGCCAGCCCCACGCGCTCCAGAACTTCCTTGCATTTTTTCAGACGGGTGGATTCTGGCACGCCCATGACCTCAAGGCCGAAGGCCGTGTTTTGCAGCACCGTTCTGTGGGGGAAAAGCGCGAAATTCTGAAACACCATGCCAAAGCAGCGCTGACGCACGCGCCGCAGTTTTTTGCTGCTCATGCTCGTGATGTCTTCGCCGTCCACAAGAATGCGCCCGGTGGTGGGCATGACAAGACCGTTGAGGCAACGCAGCAGCGTGGATTTTCCGCTGCCGGAAAGTCCCATAATAACCAGTAGCTGGCTGTCTGTGATGTCGATGGATATGTCGAACAGAGCAACAGTGGTGCGGGTCTGGCGTAGAATATCAGCGCGCGAAACGCCTTTGGCCGCCAGCGTGAGAGCCTGCTTCGGGTGTGGACCGAAGACTTTTGAAACATTTTGGATGGAAATTTTTGCCATATACCCTCCTTCTGCCGTGGCGCGATACGCCGCGGGTGTAGCCCGTAACCGGGCGAGTATATGGAAGGACGATCAGAGTGTGACCGTCAAAACGAACTTGCTGGAGTCATCAGCGTTGAGGGCACCAGCAGATGAACGCCTCCTCGGTATATACCGAACTTCCATAAAGTGTGTAAATAATTGCTGTTAAAATAAACAGTGCCATCATACAAAGCTTGTTTTGGCGTCTTTTTTCCTCCGTGTTGCGCAGGGGCAGGCCAGAGCCGGATGCAATGGCCCCTGGCCGGGATTGCAGAGGTTGTGTGGTGGAAGTGGGCATACTACAGCGCAAGCTGTTTGGGAAAATAGTGAATTTTTTGAAATACACCTTGTGGTAAAAATATATTTTACCAGCGGTATGTTTTGATACTCTGCACGCGGTAAGCCGCTATGAAAAAAATTAACAGGAGATTACGTGGCAGTATTATTTTCATAATCCTGAAATGAGAAAAATAAGTATATTTTGTATGAATTTTTTGTGACAATAAAGTAAAAATCTATGCAAATCAAGGGCGGCTTTTGTTCTGCTGTTTTGTCAGTCTGTTTAGCTGTCTGTCCGGTAAAAAATTTTAGGGGGTAGGGGCGTGGGGGAGGGACCCTTTTGCAAAAGGGTCCCTCCCCCACAAAGCATTTCAAGGTGACACTCTTCCGGCGCGGCAAGCGGCCCACGTGCATTCTGGTGAAGGGGCGTCACAGTCGGGCTATGCCAGAATGATGTCCACTTTCATACCGCGCCGCAGTGGCGGATATCCAGCGGGAATATCCACAAAGCAGTTGTAGTCGTCCCGCAGGGCTGGCTGGCCTATGCCCCCATTTTCAGGGCGCATGAAGACCTCGGAGCCTTCAAGTCTCGCCATCATGAGACGGCGCGCATCCTTGCTGCAGGAGCCGAAGTCATTGCGCATGACGCCGCGCAGGCGCCTCAGACCGTAGTGCGCACGTCCAGACATTTTGCGTATGAGGGGCCCCGCCAGCAGGCCAAAGGCCGCAGCGGCCGCCACGGGATTGCCGGAAAGGCCGAGCAGTATGCTGTCGCCTATGGCCGCGCCCAGGGTCATGGCGCCGGGCTTCATGTGCAGACCGCGAAACAGCAGGCGGCCGCCGTGACGGGCTGCCAGATCCTCCGCCACGCGCGAGATCAGGTCACGTGGGCCAAAGGACACGCCGCCTGTGGTAATAATCAGGCGGCTGTGCTCAAGCATGGCCTCCACACGCAGCCGCAGCCTGTCGTAGCTGTCGGCGCAGGTTTCCATGCGCAGAATGCGTGCTCCCATATTTTGCAGTCGTACGCCCAGCAGCGTGCCGCTGATGTTGTATATGCCGTCTTCTGAAAGCGGATGGCCTGGCGGGCACAGTTCATCTCCGGTTGCAAGCATGCTTGCCGTGGGCTTGTCGAACACACGAACATGGGTGTGCCCTTGCCCGGCCAGCAGGCCGAGTGTACCGCTGTGCAGCACGTCCCCGCGCCGTGCCAGGGGCTGGCCCACGGCCACGTCATGTCCACAGGGGCGGTAGTTGCGACCCGGCGTCAGGCTGTGGCGCACGGTGATGCGGCTTGCCTCAGCCATTGTGTCTTCCTGCCACATGACGCAGTCCGCCCCCGGCGGCATCATGGCTCCGGTGGTTATACGCGCGGCCTGCCGGCGCGGCAGGGGGACGCCCGGCCCTCCACCCGCGTACAGGTATTGAACCACAGGCAGGGTGACGGGACAATCCGGGCGCGCCTGGGCGATGTCGGCGCTGCGCAGGGCGTAGCCGTCCACCTGGGCGCGGTCAAATGGCGGCTGCGGCAGGCTGGCGAATATGTCGGCGGCGTTTACCCGCCCGTCGGCCTCAAGCAGGGGCAGACGGAGGGTCTGCGCCGTGGGACGGACGCAGGCCAGCAGGGCCGCCAAAGCTTTTTCCAGCGGCAGGATGGTCTGTCGGGCAGAAAAGCGAGGGCAGGCGTGAGAAGAACCAAAAGACATGTCAGACTATCCGGTGCGGGCAGGTATAAATGTTGATGTTGTCTTTGCGCACGAAGCCCAGAAGGCTTATCCGCATGGCTTCGGCCAGTTCCACAGAGGCCAGCGAAGGAGCGCCCGGGGCCATAAGCAGACGCACGCCGCTGACAGCGGCCTTTTCAAGCATGTCCACCGCCAGACGCCCGCTGAAGATCATGAGCTTGCCCTCAGGGGGCACGTTTTGAAGCTGCATGGCCCCTATGAGCTTGTCCAGAGCGTTGTGCCTGGCGATGTCTTCATAAAACAGCAAAATGCCTTCAGGCGTCGCCAGAGCGCAGCTATGGGCGGCCCCTGTTTGCCGGAAAAGTGCGCAGCGCTCTTCAAAGGCCGCCTGAAGACTGTGTACCTGGGCGGCGTCAAGCCGCACGTCCGCCAGTTTTGCCGCATCGTCCAGAGCGGGCGGCGGGGCAAGGCTGACGCGGATGCTTCCGGCGGAGCGGAGCTTGAGAGAGGGCAGGGCAGCGGCACGCTGGCTCGCAGGAGAAAATGGCGACTCGGCAGCTGATGCCGTGGAGGCGTCGGCCAGAGAGTCCTGCCCATGGGCGCTTTCGGCCGCAAGACGCGGATCCGGGGGCGGCATGCGGTCGGCGTCCTGCCCCGCAGGATGCCGGATCGTCAGGGATGAAATCTGGCGCGCATCACGCAGCAATCCCAGGGTGAAAAGCCTCCCGACGGCCAGTTCTTCAAGGCTGGTGGGCATGCAGTGCATGCGGGCCACGGTCTGGCCGTCACAGATGAGGTCATAGGCTTCTTCACGCAGAAGCACATCCTCCACCTCATGCCTGCCCGTATGGTTGATACGGGTAATGACGCGCAAAACACAGGCTGGTGAAGGCGGGAAAACGGGCATGCTGGCTGTGGTCTCCGGTAATGATTGCAGGGCGGATGGGGGAATGAAAATACCCTGACCAAATTTTATCAGCGCCTTGATACGGCGCTTCCAGCTTCAGCCAAAATGCGTTGAAAAACAAGCGCAATGGGGCAATTTTAGCCAGCTGCGAGGTTTGCGTGTTTTTTGTGCGGCTGCCAGAATACCGGTCATGGATTGCCGGGAATGAAGATCGCGCGAAAAAGGAAGCTTTTCATTACCCGCTTGCTCACATATACATAAATGAGTGGCACACTGGATATTCGTATGCCACACCTTGAATTTTTTGAAAAAGGAGACATTATCATGAAAAAACTGCTGCTCTGCCTTTTTCTTTTGCTTCTGGCCGTCCCTGTTGGCGCGGAGGGAGGCGAACTGGTCTGGAAAGAGTTTGAAGCCAGATGGATGAAGGCTTTTGCCCCCGGTTCCGTTACCGTTCAGGATCAGGGGCAGGTAAAAATATGCACGTTGGAAGAAGGGGTTACGGCCACGTTTTTTTTGAACACGGACGATCTGGTCGAGCGCGCCGTTGTGGTTAATACGGCCGCGTCTTCTGCCCGTTATTTTGCGGGCATAGCGCAGACCATCAAGGTTCTTGCCGGGCAGTATCCCCAGGCGGAGGCCGTCAGTGCGGCCTTTGCCACGGTGCAGCCCGCCACCCTCTGGCGAGTGGTCGGGAACTTCTGTTTTGAACGCACGCAGGATTCGGATGCGGGCTGGTTTTTTTACGCCAGCCGTAGTGAACAGTGCCCCACAGAAGTCAGGTAAGAGCTAACGTCATGATGGTATTTTCGGGACATGGGCCCTATGGAACAGCTTTCGTTTCATGAGCTTGAGGGTCACGCCGGGTGGCAGCGGGCTGCCCTGTATTCAGGACAGGCAGACCCCTTCTGCTGTACGCCCGCCTGGCAGCTTTCCTTTCATGAGGTTTTTGCCCCCGAGCGCCGCCTGCTTGTGCGGCATACGAACAGGCATGACGCTGACAGCATTCTGGTGTTCGCCGAACAGGCATTTTCAGCCGAATCAGTGCTGCTGACGCCCATCGACACGTTGTGGTTTTTTAGTTCGCCCCTGCTCGGCCCACATGCCGTGGACATGCTGAGCCGGCTGCTGGACGAACTTGCCGGCCGTAACAAACCGTTCTTTCCGCGTATTGTCATCAGTGGTTTGCAGCCGGGCGGCGTTTTGCCACGCCGCTTGCTGCGGACTTTCGGGCTCAGGTATGATTTTTTTATGCATTCCGAAACCGTACAGTGCGCAGCGTCTCTTCAGGGCGGACTGGACGGCTTTTTGTCTCGCAGATCCGCCAACCACAGGGCCAAAATATCCAAGGGGCGGCGGCGCGCCCAGAATCGCGGCATTGGGTATGAACGGCACGTGCCCGCCTCGGCTTCAGAAGCGCGGGCCGTTTTTGCACGTATGCTGGCGGTAGAGAATAAAAGCTGGAAGGGCACGGGGCAGTGCGGCATGGCCGAAGAGCCTGCCCGCAGCTTTTATGATGCGATGTTGCGGCGGCTTGCTCCTGTACGCGGGGCGCGCGTCATGTTTGCCGTGCATGAGGGCCGCGATGTGGGCTTCATTTTTGGCGGTATGGCGGGCGATGTGTACCGGGGGCAGCAGTTCAGCTATGATCAGGACTGGAGGGACGCGGGCATCGGCAATCTGCTGCAGATCGAGCAGGTGGCCTGGCTGTGCGAGCAAGGGGCAACCCGTTACGACATGGGGCCGCTGACCGGCCCGCGTATGGGCTACAAGGCCCACTGGACAGAGGCACGCCTGCCCATACAGACATGGCTGATGGTCAAAAAATAGCCGGAAGCATCTTTTTTCAACCTTTTCACTTGTAAATCCTGATACCTGGCCGATGCGCCTGCACAGCTCCTGCGTCCACTCCATCCTGTATTTGCAGCATTACCGGCCTTGTCCGCTCTCGGCAGGGTGAGCTCCTGTGTCCGTGCCAGATTACCATGCGCGCTGGCCTTCCCTGTGCCCGGAGCCTCAACCTGCGCTGGTTCGACAAACGTGCCCGCAAGAGTGTTCCGATATTTTACGGACACGTGTGTTGCCGTGTCCGTGTTGTGGGCAGCCCGTGTTGCGGCCGGTTCCCGGCGGGTTCTGAGGCGGTCATTCTGGCAAGTGTAGCGTGCCAGGCGAAAACGGCGAAAAGCGCCAACGACATGATGGGCATGGCCTGGGAATGCGGCAGGCTGGATGCGGTTCGTCGCGCCGCGCGGCAGCATGCGGGCTTTGGGGAGGGCACGGCACTCCCCGTGCTGAGGGGCAGGAATTCCTTGATATCCGGGCTTGCGGAAGTAAAAATGTAGAAAATTTATTGACATTTTCTAATGAATGTCCGAAATTTGAGGCTGCCCTCGAAAAAAACTGAGGGTAAGTACTAGGAGGACTGTCATGAAACGTTTTATAGTTGCTATGGCACTTGCCCTTTCGTTGGCATTGCCCGGCTTGGCCGCTGCCGAAGGCACCGGCATGTACCTGGCCCCCAAATTTCTTATGAGCATCCAGAGCACCGGACAGATGGAACGCAGCAGCGGTCTGGCCGGCAGTGGTGTGGACGACTACAGTCAGTTTACCCTGGGTGGCGCTCTGGCCCTTGGGTACGATTTCTGGCCCCAGCAGATGCTGCCCATCCGTGCTGAAATCGAATTTGCCCTGCGCGGCAACAGCGAAAAAAGCTGGAGTGATGGCGGCGCGAACGTGCGTGATATCAAGGGCGTGTGGAACAATTCCACCCTGTTCGCCAACGTGTTCTGGGATTTTCATAACGACAGCGCCTTCACCCCCTACGTGGGCGGTGGTCTTGGCATGGCGTTCAACTACACCGGCTACACCCTCAGGGGCAATGACGGCAGCAAGTTTGAAGCTGATGACCGCTTCACCAACTTCGCCTGGAACGCAGGCGCCGGTGTTGCTTACAACATCAACGAAAACTTTACCGTTGACGCTTCTTACCGCTTCGTGAGCCTTGGCTACAATGAAGTGAGCTCGACTGTTGGCGGCGTCAAGTACGAAATTGGCAACCGCCCCTACAACAACGAATTCCTGCTTGGCCTGCGCTACGGCTTCTAGGGTCAATCAGCGCTAACCAGGACTCGCAAGTCCTGGTAGCCTGCCCCATTTTGCAGCAGGCAGCGCTTTGTAAGGCTGAATGCCTGCATCTCTGCCGGAGGTGTAGACCGTTTTTTCAGTCGCGGCTTCTGGCCGCAATGCCACCGGTTTTGGAAGCCCCTCGGATTTTTCCGGGGGGCTTTCACGTTGTGTGCCCTCAGAAGGATGTTTGGCTGGTACAGGCCATGGTAACTCCACATCGTACTAGAGCAGATTAACTTTGAAATGCTTCACATTTCAAAGTGTTCATTCAGCCGAAAAATGCGATTTTCGGCTGAATCCACGCCATGTTGTGGCGCGCTGCACTTTCGTGCAGCGTTAGAGCATTTACACTTTTTCAAAGTTAAAATGCTCTAACGCTTCTCACCGCAACACCCGACATGCGACTGGCTGAACAGCATTTGCCTGTTGCATTCCTATGGCGGGCATCAGCCTGTGCTGGCCCCGCGCGTTTCTCGTCCAGGAGGCTCTGAAGAACGTGCGCCTGCCTCCGTTGCCGCAATAGCGATTTCACACTGAAACTGTCTGGAATTGCTTTAATGACAAACTAGAGGGCATCAAGAAAATCTATATAATTTTAGTTTGCTTTGACGTGAAAAATGAAAAATTGCATGGCTCGGACGGAGTGAAAAAAAGGAAAAAAAACTTTTTTCCCCCTTGACAATCAGCCTGCCCTTATGGTTCGGAACTTTTAATGAACATGCTCAAAAAATGGAGTATGCATGAGAAAACAAGAGTAAATTTAAACTATAAATGTTAATTGCAATGTCAGTATTTGTTAATATAGCTTATTAGATTTTAAAAACCCTTGAGGGGTAAGGCTTTTCAGCACGGCCCCAGCAGACCACTAATTATAAAAACATAAAGCATTTCTGCCGATTATCCAGTGTTGCTATTGGGGAAAGCAAATAAGCGTTCTGCCTCAAACTGCCATTATTCATCAATTGCCCGGCCACCTCGTTTTACGCTACAAAGCCTCATGCGAGAAAAATGGGCTGAAATTTCTGAAAATCTCAAAAAAATGCTTAAATCCGGGCTTTTCAAAGTCTGGATTGCTCCTTTGCATGCCAGCGTGGACGAAAAAGGGCTGCACCTTGTGGCCCCCAACGCCTATGTGGCCAGCAGGCTGGAAAGCATGATGCTGACGACCTTGAAAGAGGCCGCCGCTCCTGTATTGGGCCTTGAACCGGGACAGGTCAGCGTGTGCATCACGGCGGCCGGTCAGGAGACCGAAGTGCCTGCTCAGGAGTCCAGGGCTCCTGCGGAAGAACCGCAGGTTGCGCTGGCGACGCCCAAGGTTCGGCCTGAGCCCGCTGCGGTTGCGGCGCCCGCCTTGCAGCAGGCATCACTCCCCCTTGCGGCGCCCGTCATATTTCGCAGCACGCAGAACTGGCGCTATTCCTTCGCGGATTTTGTTGTGGGCCCCACCAATAACATGGCCGTGGCCGCAGCGCAGGACGTCAGCCGCAGGCATGGCTGTGTGCGTACCCTGTTTGTAAACTCCGCATCCGGTCTTGGCAAAACACATCTTGCCCAGGCCGTGGGCCGCGCCATCAACGAAGAGAGCGGCAATGTGCGCGTGGGCTATCTCACCGCCGAGGAGTTTGCCTCGCGCTTTGTGACCGCGCTGCGCGCTCAGGACATTGAAGGCTTTAAAGCCCGCTTTCGCGAGCTTGATGTGCTGCTTATGGAGGACGTGCACTTTTTCCAGGGTAAGGAAAAAATGCAGGACATGGCTCTGGCCGTTGTCAAAAACCTTCAGGCCAAGGGCGGGCGCGCCATATTTACATCGTCCTTTTCGCCGCGCGAGTTGCAGCGTGTGGACAGCCAGCTTGTATCACACTTCTGTTCGGGCATTTTGACAGACATGGGCCGTCCCACCAAGGACATGCGCTGCGACATCCTTGGGCAGAAAGCCAGAAGTTTTCAGGTGCTTTTGCCGGACTCGGTTTGTGAATTGCTCGCCAGTCGCCTCAATGGCGATGTGCGCCAGATGGAGTCCTGTCTCAACAGCCTTATTTTCAAGGCGCGTCTGCTTAACTGCGGCCTGAATCTTGATCTGGCCATGGAAGTGCTGAGTCAGTATGCGGACGTGGCTTGCGGCCCGGATTTTTCCACCATTCTGCGGCTTGTGTGTGAAAGTTATGGCCTTAACGAGCGCCAGCTGGCCTCCAAGTCGCGCCGCAAGGAATGCGTCACAGGCCGTAATACAGCCTTTTATCTGGCCCGCAAGCATACGGAAATGACCCTGGAAGAGATTGGCGAAAAATTCAATCGCCGTCATTCCACTGTCATCAAGGGCATTACTTCTCTGGAACGTGAGCTTTCCAAGCAGTCCACCGAAGGGCGGCGTATTGCCCGCGCGGTGTCGCTGATCGAGCGCAATGCCGGTCTTGCAAGCGCTCACGCCATGTAAGCTGCAGATCATGCAGCCACGCACTATATAGCCCTGCCTGCTGAAAAAATTGCGGCCCGTTCTCCAAGGAGCGGGCCGTCTTTTTATGGCTTCAGCCAGTCAAGGGCGCAAGCGCAAAGCAAAAGGCCACCTGCCTGGCAGGTGGCCTTTTGCTTGTGAATGCAGAGTGTCGGATACCGTGCCGCTGGGAATATATACTCGCAACGAGTGCAAATACCACTGCAGGGCTAAAGCATTTTAACTTATTTCAAAGTTAGAATGCTCTAGACCAGATTAACTTTGAGAATGGACATTCTCAAAGTTTAAGACACGCATGCTTCGGCGCTTAACAGCGCAAATAAATAGCGGTGCTGTCTTCATCCGTAAGCCCTGCGGGCAACGGCTGAAGCTGCGCTTACGCCTTCGCTGCGGGCGCCTGCTCACGCAGTCGCCAGAGCAATTTCAAAGTGAAAATGCTCTAAACAACAATAAAGGTTTTAGGGGGTGGGGGCGTGGGGGAGGAGACCCTTTTGCAAAAGGGTCCCTCCCCCACAAAGCATTTCAGCACGTGCATCAGCATTGCGAAAAGCGCGGCAGCCGCGCCCCTCCCCCACAAAATATTTCAACGCAACAGTGCCTGCTGCGCCCTACCGCAGCAATGCGTCCAGCGCGGAGGCCGACAGGCGGCGCGGTTCATTCCGCCGGGCGGGCTCAACGCCCCAGCGCCGCAGAATATCCAGCGCCATGTCTTCACCCTTGTCAAGGCATTGGGCCACGGCGGGCGACAGAGGCGCGCCCAGGGTCATGGCCGCAGGCTGCGCTCCAATGAGGGCGCACTGCTCGGGCATGTTGCCGCGCAGCGTGGCAAGACCGAGAACTTCAGAAAAGCTGTTCTGGTGCGGGCCGATCTTTTGGGCTGTGAGATAGGCGGGCATCTGGTCCCGCAAGACCATCTGCCCCGGCTCCAGGCCAAAATCCACAGCATCCAGCACCAGCAGCTTGTCCGCGCGTTCAACGTGGGTCAGCAGGGTTTGCCCCTGGGTGCCGCCATCAACAATGTCCACATGGTCGGGAAAGTCCCAGTGGGAGTAGAGATTTTGCGCCAGCCTGACGCCGTAGCCTTCGTCGCCGTAAAGAATATTGCCCAGTCCGATGATTACTACCGCTTTCATGAAATGTCCTGTTACGGTGCAGGTTGCGCCTGCAAGAGCAGTTTACGAATGAAATGAGTTAATTGCTCTGCAAGGATTTTTCTGAAAATCCTTGCCACGAAATGCGAGTAGGCGGGCTTTTGCCTGCCGTATGCGAGCATTTCTAGTGTTAAATGCTCAAGCAGAGGGCGGCCCCACTCGTGCGGGGCCGCCCTGATGTGTGGTCTGAAAGGGCTTAAGGCTTGCGCCGCTCCCTGTATCCGCTGAACATGCCGGAAACCAGAGTGGTTTTGCCCATGATTTCTTCGCGTATGACCATGTAGATATGCACGGTCACAAAGGTGACCAGCAGCAGCATGCCAAGGCGGTGCAGGCTGCGCAGCTCCTGGTCATTGCCGCCGATCCAGTAGGCGAAGTCCAGCACGAAGAGGAAGGGCCTGAAAAAGGCCTGATGGCTGCTTTCAGCGTACATGCCAAGGCCTGTAAGCATGATGACAAGCATGAAGACCATGCCCACGGCCATTCCGGCCTGGGCAAGGGGGTTGTGCCCGATATAGGCGCGTGGTTCCTTGTCCAGAAAAAGGTACCAGCGTATGTCGTGCCACAGTTCATTCCACCAGGTTTTGCTCCAGACCGGCAGGATGATCAGCTCGCGCGAGTAGCGGTTGCCGAAGATGCCGTATATGTAGCGCAGCACAGTTGATATGATGAGCACAAAACCCGCGATGAAGTGCGCCATGCGGGTATAGCCCATGTAAAAGGTGTCGTAGGCGGAGGTGCCTGCCACGGAAAGCCAGGGTTTGCCAATGATATAGCCCGTGACAATGAGCACGCACACGCAGATGACCATGACCCAGTGCCAGATGCGGATGGGCAGCTGGTACACATATATGCTCTTGCCCAAAGGCATTTCAGGCGGATTTTTTTTCATCTCGCTCATGATGGTTCTCCTACGCTTGGGGCGCTGGTGCGCCGGGCGTCAATGGGCGAAGCTACATGCCCCGATCCATGCGCACGGTGAGCAGATCTTTGCCGTCAGGCCCGATAATGTGGGTCGAGCAGGCCAGGCACGGGTCAAAGCTGTGGAGCGTGCGCAGGATTTCCAGAGGTTGCTCCGGAATATCCATATGCGTGTTCATAAGCGAGGCTTCGTAGGCGCTCAGCTGGCCGTCGGGGCTGCGGGGCGCGCCGTTCCATGTGGTGGGCACCACGCACTGATAGTTTTCAATTTTTCTGTTCTTGATCTTGACCCAGTGGCCAAGCGCGCCGCGCGGAGCTTCGGTAAAGCCCACGCCCCGCAGTTCGGTGGCGGGCCAGGTTTCGGGCTTCCACTTGGCGGTATTGGCCGTGGTGCGTATGCCGTTCTTGAGGTTGGCAATAAGCCTGTCATAGAAATAGCGCATCTTTTCCGCGGACCAGGCCAGCTCCAGAGAGCGGGCGGCGATGCGGCCCAGGGTGGACTGAAGCACGGTGACGGGCACGCCACCCGCACGGCCCAGAAAGTCGTCAACCAGGCCCTTGATTTCGTCATTCTTGCGGGCGTAGCCGATGAGCATGCGGGCCAGAGGGCCGACTTCCATCTGGTGTCCGCGCCACAGGGGCGTCTTGAGCCAGGAGTAGCGGTCCCTTTCGTCCACCTGCTTGAGGTCTGTGGGCGTTCCCTTGATGTTGGGTCCGGGGTTGTAGTGAGGCTCGGTGATGCCTTCCCAGGGGTGCAGGCCTGTCTTGCCCGCAGGGTAGGTCTTGTACCACG
The DNA here is from genome assembly GCF_055387835.1 of Desulfovibrio simplex. Classification (NCBI taxonomy): domain Bacteria; kingdom Pseudomonadati; phylum Thermodesulfobacteriota; class Desulfovibrionia; order Desulfovibrionales; family Desulfovibrionaceae; genus Desulfovibrio; species Desulfovibrio simplex. Next base: position 1,893,751 of record NZ_AP042377.1, on the reverse strand, counting down.
AGTGGTTGACCGTTTCCTGAATTTCTTCGGGATTGGTGAGGTTAACGGGAAAAACCTGATCGAATTTGCCGTTGATGATGGCACCGGGGGGCAAAAGCAGGCTTTTATCTGTGTAATCATTGGCAATGCTGGGAATGCCGCCGTACGCCAGTACCGAGAGCTTGGACAGCCCGCCGCCGATGTTGAGCCAGTCCCCATAGAAGCTGGCCAGGGCCAGCGTGTCGGGAATCACCACCTGCTGGGCAAAGGTGCGGCAGCGTTCGATGACCTGGAGGATGAAATCCAGGCGTTCCTGGTTGATGACGTCGGCAGCGCCCACGCCGTCAATGTTGAGCGAACAGGGTACGCCGCCCACCAGCCAGTTGGGATGCGGGTTTTTGCCGCCAAAGATGGTGTGAATGTGCACCACGTCTTTCTGGAAATCCAGGGCTTCAATATAGTGGGCGACAACCATCAGGTTGGCTTCGGGCGGGAGCTTGTAGGCAGGGTGGCCCCAGTAGCCGTTGGTAAAGATGCCAAGCTGGTTGGAATTGATGAGCTTGAGCAGTTTGTCCTTGACGGATTTGAAGTAGCCCGGCGAAGAATTGGGCCAGGGCGACAGTTTTTGCGCCAGCTCCGAGGTGGCCTTGGGATCGGCGGTGGAGGCCGAAACCACGTCCACCCAGTCGAGCCCCGTCAGATGGTACAGATGCACCAGATGGTCGTGGTACATGAGGCAGAGCTGCATAAGATTGCGGATGATATTGGCGTTATCGGGGATATCAATGCCCAGGGCGTTTTCAACGGCCTGCACGGAAGACAGGGCATGGGTGCCCGTGCACACGCCGCAGATGCGCTCGGTAAAGGCCCAGGCATCGCGCGGGTCGCGGCCTTTAAGGATGATTTCTATGCCGCGAAAGATGGTGCCGCAGGAAACGGCATTGGTGATGACGTTGTCATCATTGATGTTCACCTCGCAGCGCAGGTGCCCCTCAATGCGGGTCACAGGGTCCACAACGAGGCGGCGGCCCGCGTCAACAACAGTATATCCTTGCGTATTGTATTCGTAGGACATGGGTGCGTTCCTTAGCTCTTGCTGGTGTCGTCGTTAGCTTCCGGGGCTTTTTTCTTGTCGCAGCAGGCATGGCGGACCATGGTTGCCGCGCCGTGAATGGCCACGCCTGCCGCCACACCGGCCACAGCGGCAACACCCACGGTTTCGGCCGTGGAGTTGGTGCCCATGTGCGGGATGGTGGTGATGCGGTCATAGAAGGACTGCTGATCCCAGAAGTTCTGTTCCGAGCAGCCGATGCAGCCGTGCCCGGACTGGATGGGGAAGGAAACGCCGTTGTTCCAGCGGGTGGAAGGGCAGGCATTGTACGTGGTGGGCCCTTTGCAGCCCATTTTGTACAGGCACAGGCCGGAGCGCGCGCCCTCGTCATCCCACGACTCGACAAACTGCCCGGCGTCGAAGTGGGCGCGGCGGTAGCACTGGTCATGCACGCGCACGCCGTAGAACATTTCGGGCCGCCCCTGTGAATCAAGGCTCGGCAGGCGGTCATAGGTAATGATGTAGGTCAGGATGGAACTCATGACCTCGGGAATGGCCGGGCAGCCGGGAACCTTGATCTGCGGTTTGTTGGGAAAAAGCTTGTGCAAGGGGGTGGCGCCGGTGGGATTGGGCGAGGCCGCCTGCACGCAGCCCCAGGATGCGCACGTGCCCCAGGCCACAACGGCCTTGGCATGTTCCACACCCTGCTTGAGCTTTTCATAAAAGGGCTTGCCGCCGTCAATGCAGTACATGCCCTGTGCGTTCAGGGGCACATTGCCTTCAAGGGCCAGAATATACTGCCCCTTGTACTTTTCGATGGCCTGCTCGTACGCGGCGTTGGCCTGGTCGCCAGCGGCCGCCATGATGGTGTCCTGATAGTCCAGAGCAATCATTGAAAGGATGATGTCCGCCGCAAGAGGGTGGGCGGTTCGCAAAAAAGATTCGGTGCAGCAGGAACAGGAAAGTCCGTTGATCCAGAGCACCGGCAGACGAGGTTTGGTGGAAAGGGCCTGGGCAATGGCCAGATCCGCGCCGGGGCCAAGCCCCATGGCAACGGCGGTGAGTGCGCAGAATTTCATAAAATCTCTGCGACTTACGCCCTTATTTCGTAAAACCTCGGCGGTTGTTTCAAGACGTGCCATAGTTACCTCAACGCTTGCTGGTTGGAAGTGAGCCGTGAGGGGTGCGTTATGCAGCAAAGGAGGGAAGCGGTCCGGCTTCCCTATGTCATAAAAGCTATTGATAAGGTTATAGTTCCACTTGCCCAAAGGCAAGAGAAAAATGATTTTGCAGACTTGCGACTTTAATGAAAGATTTTTCCAAAGGGTACGCCGCAATAAAATAAGTAAATATTTAATCGTATATAAATGAATCTATGCGGTGCAGGCTGGTGTTTGCGCCGCAAAAAAAGGGGGGCCTAAGCCCCCCTGATCAGCACAGGCAATTGTGGGTGCCTGTGCGCTGTCCCCATTCAGGGGTATTAATCTTCAGCGCCTTCTTCACCTTCAAACTTGATGAAGCCGGGCTCCACGTTGGTCATGGCGTTGACAATCAGTTCCACCAGGCCGCCGTAGGCGAAGTTGTTCTTGGTGTACAGGTCGTTGTGCTCAAGGATTTCGCGAATCTGGCCCTTGCAGTTGGAGCAGGGGGCGCAGATGTACTTGCGGGTTTCGGGTCCAAGGCAATCCTTGAAGGCTTCGCTGATCTGCCACATCTTTTTACGGCCGGAGATGTTGCCGCGCCATTGTTCGATGTTGTTGCGGGTCATGATGGCAAAGCCGGAACCACCGCCGCAGCAGTAGTTGTCCACACCGTGGTGGGGCATTTCGCGGAACTGGGGCGCGATCTTGCGGATAATTTCGCGCTGTGGCTCAACAATGCCCATAAGGCGCACCACGTTGCAGGGGTCGTGCAGGGTCACGGGGAAGTCATTGCGCGAGGGGTCAAGCTTGAGGCGGCCGCTCATGACGATGTCACGCAGGGTGACGTAGCAGCTTTCGCGCGGAACCTGGTATTCAAAGGGAATGACGCGGTCGGCAATAACCGTAAGGGCTTTGTGGGCATGGCCGCACTCGCCGATGACGATCTTTTTCACGCCAAGTTCCTTGGCGGCCATCATGTGCTGCAGGGCGATGCGGGCGGTCTGCGCGTCGTCGTAGAACACGCCGTAGTTCACGCCGTCATAGGCAAGGGCCTTGCTGGAAAGCGTCCATGAAAGGCCGGCTTCCTGGAAGATAAGGGAGAAGGAAGCGATGTTTTCAGGCCAGGCCATGATTTCACCGGCATTGTGCAGCAGCATTATGTCCGCGCCCTGCACGTCAAAGGGCGTATGAATGCCCACGCCGGTGATTTCAGTGTAGTCTTCGTCGATGAATTCGACGTTTTCTTTCACCACTTCGGGCGTCATGCCCGTGGAAGAACCGGCCTTCATGTGATTCATGGTGCCGCGTTCGTGCAGTTCACGCGGGTAGATGCCCATTTCCTGGCTGAACAGCTTGCGGATTTCGCGGGCCAGCAGGCCGTTGTCAACGCCGATGGGACAGGTCTGGGCGCAGCGGCGGCAAAGGTTGCAGCGGTAGGCCAGTTCGCCCAGGCGCGCCACGGTCTTCCAGTTCAGGTCCATGTCGCCGTAGCGCCATTTTGCCAGAGGTTCCTTCTTCACATACTGCTTGTAGATGCGGCGGAAGATCTCGGAACGGAAATTGGGACGGTACATTTCATTTTCGCCTGACATTTCATAGAGATGACAGGCTTCGGAGCAGGAGTTGCACTGGGCGCAGTAGTCCATGCTGGTTTCAAGCATGGGCAGGAAGGTCCAGTTGTTTTCCTTGGTGAAAAGCTTGCGCATGCCATCAAGGAACTTGTTGACCAGCTCTTCCTCTTCTTCACGGTTTTTGGGCTTGGGGATATTCAGTACACAGACTTCATCAAGAATACAGGCTGTGTTTTCCTTTTGCTCGTCAGTGAAGGGTTTCCATGGCATGGTATGCATATCCACCGCCAGATCGGGGATTTCCTTCAGGTCAATGCTGACCATCTGCCCGTCGACGGTGGAAACGTCAGTCAAACGGAGGTTGTCTTTCATGTCTGGACTCTCCCTAGTCTTCTTTCTTTTCTGTGGGGTTGGTCGTGGCAACGTCTACCCAGCTTTTGGGGGCGCCATCGCCTGAGATATGCTTGGCCGACCAGGTCACATTGAACTTGAGGGCCTCAAGGATTTTCTGCTTGTTCTTCTCGCTGTAGCTGGTGGGTTCATCGCCCCAGCGGATGTCATGATAGGTGAAGTACTTCATGAAAACGTGCCCCATGTGCGTCATGGGAATCCAGATGAGCAGGAAGAAGCCCACCAGCAGGTGCAGGCTGAACAGCACGCTTGTCTGCGGTGCAAAGTTGAAGGTGATCAGGTTGTAAATAAAGGTACGGGCCAGTTCGAAATACGAAGGAGAGAAGGCCCAGGCGGCCAGGCCAAGAAGGCCGAAAACTATGAAAATGATCAGGTTGAAGTAGTGCTCGGGCGTGCTGTAGCGGCGCAGGCCTTCGTCGTTGCGGCGCCTCTCGATAAGGCCGATGCCGCCGATGATGATGCACAGCGTGCCGACCAGCACCATGGCATTGATGACGTTGCCCACAAAGAGCATCAATCCGCCCTGGGGGTTCAGGCCAAAAAGCTGGGCAAAGACAGCGCAAAGCACAATTATCGTGCCTCCCATGAGCATGTACATGCCCACATGGAAGGGATACGAGCGCACCCACAGCTTGATGTTGTGTTCAAACGTGGCATGCAGAAAAAGCACTTCAGTGAGCAGTGCCTTGATGTCGCCCCAATGTGAAATGTGACGCGGCTTGGTCCACCAGTCCTTTTCTTCCATGAAGCTGCCGCCGTAGACGGTTTTGCTGCCTTCATGCGGAACGGGGTAAAGTTCCCAGCGCACATGCAAGGGGCTGGCGGCCATATAGGACCTGATTTTCAAGTATGCCATGCAAATAAAGCCGGCTACCGCCAAATAGCCCAAGATGTAAAACAAAATGGTCATGCGTTTTCTCCCGTAGGGTCAAGATGCCGCTGAAACATGGGTTCGGCGGGCCCGGCCCAGCCGTGCGCCGCTAACAGCCCGGCATGCGTCTGCTTGCCTGCAACCTCTCCTTAAAAGGTACCGGGTATGCGATTATGGCGGACAGCCTCTGTTGAGAACTGATCACGATAAGCCATGAAGTCAAGTTGCCCGGTGGCACTCCTGATACCTCAAATATAAAAAAATGCAAAGATTTCATGATGATTCATTATGACAATTTTAATCAAGATTAAAATAATTTTATTTAAGTAAATCAGCAAGATTAAGCCCAAAAGTCTGCTTTAAGCAAGCCCCAAAATTTTTTTTCTGCAGCAAGAGTGAAAGCAGCTGTTCCGGGTGCTATCTGACTGTTGAAATAATACTTAAAAACTATGAAATACGTTGAATGAATGATCAATTCATGTAAATTGCCTGCCAATAGAGTCGGTTAAAGAGACGGGATTAACCAGGCTCCACGCCAAGGATAGATAACAGGCAATGATAATCAATGGTTATTATTGTTTGGTAAAATGGCCCTGCAATGTGGGCAAGCGGAAGATGGAATGTTCAGACGGGAATGGCGCGATTGCAGGGTGCTGAGGGGCAGGTCAAATACCAACCTGGGAGGTTTGCTGAAGGTGGGAACAGCCGGAGTGCAGACTGCGGGAGTGCAGAACAGCAGGGTTGGCGAGCGCAAGGTGGCTTAAGAAAGAACTGGCCGTAATGGCAAGACACCGGGGGCATGGCCGCAGGCGTTGGGGGATGTTCAATAGGGAAACAGGCGCGTTGTCGGATTTCGGCGGGTCAGGGCAGCAGGGGCAGAAGAGTGGAAGCGGGGCCCACGGGCGAGCTGGCGGAGTCTCCAGACTCCGAGTGTGACAGGACAGCAGGCACTGGTGCGGGAACGATGTACGCGCAAAAGCCAGCAGATGTATGGGAGCAGCGCTGCAGCTTACGGCCCGTTCACTTTGAAACGGTTCAAGTTACGCGGGCGGGCGATGGCCTGCAAGTATATACGGCGCAGGGCAGTGATAAACGCCGTACAAACGTAGCGTACTCTTTGGAAAGGTGTGCTGTCATGCGAACAGGTAGTTGCATGGGAATTCCGCACTGTGTGTGCAGGATTCCGTTACTGCAACAATAAAAGCCTCAAACCGCCCCTTGTCCTGTCGCTCGTGTGGTATGCGCATACCTGTGAAAGCGGAATGAAAGAGGACAGGCCTCGTTGTTCAAAGCAAAAGCCGGTCATCGTGCATGAGGTCACGCAGGGTAATGGATTCAAACACGCCATCCAGCGTAGACTGGAGGCTTTCCCAGGCTTTGCGCACTTCGCAGGCGTCAAAGCGTGAACAGTTGCCGGGCTTTTCAAGGCAACCGCTCAACTCAATGCCTCCTTCCATCAGGCGCACTATACAACCAAAAGTAAGATCTTCCGGTTTGCGCAAAAGGACATGGCCACCCTTGGCGCCGCGGACGCTACCGGTGATGCCCGCCAACCGAAGCTGGCGCAAAATTTGTTCAATAAACTGAGAGCTGATGCCTGTCTTACTTGCGAGCAGGCTTGAGGAAACCGGTGTTTCAAAGCCATTGTTTGCCAAATACAGTAAAATACGAGCTGCATAGCGCGTTTTGGCTGAAAGCTTCATTGCGTATCCCCCGTGGAACAGTGGTAAAAGGGGAGATCAAAAGGAACCTATGGCCTCATCACGCTGAGACAAAAGTTCGACATCCGAAGCACAAGCGCGTGTGGCAAATAGTAACATCAACGTAGCAATTATGATACAACTTTTTTCAGTTTGTCGTGTGGCTTGAGAAAACATTCACAGTCGATGCCAGCGTCCTTTACGCAGGGCACGCCTCAAGAAACAATCTTTTAAGCCCGCTTGACGACCCAAGTGGCTTGAGCTAAGAATCATGAGTAAAGCAGTCTAAATTAGATGCATCAAGTATAGTCAACGTTATCGTCTCCCTTAAATAAGGAATAACTATGCGTATTTCCACAATGTCCTGTCACGCGCTGCATTTGCTGTTGTGCCTTTCTGAACAAGATCAGGACATTCCGGCATCCGCTTCCGAACTGGCGACGTGTACGGGTATTTCTGAAAAGTTTGTGCAAAAAATCATGCGCTTGCTTCAATCTGAGAACATTATCAAGAGCGTACGGGGCATCGCCGGGGGGCACATGCTCGCCCGCAGCCCTGATTCCATAACTCTGGCGGACATAATCAGCGCGGTGGAAGGCGGCATTACCTTGCCCGGCGTTAACAGCGAAGCCCCAGCCGGCAAAGCCGCCTTTGACGTTTGGGACAAGGCCGCCATGACATTGCAGAACTCTTTGGATGCGGTGACGCTCAGCTCCGTTCGTCAGAGCGCAGGGTTTTCGCCGCGTCGTGCTGCTCATCGCAAACAGGGCCATTTAGTCAACAGACGACCAGAATCAGAACCCGGAGGCACCAATGCAAAAGCATATTCTCTTGGTAGACAGCGATGCCGAAAGCCTAAACAGGATGTCGCAAGTCTTACGTCAATCTAACTATCAGGTAAGCGTAGCGTCCAACTGTGATGAAAGCCTGCGGCTTGCCAACAGTTGCAAACCGGACTGCATCATTTTTGATGTCGAACTGCAGGGCACTTCGGGCACCATCTTGTACAGCCGCCTTCGCAGGAATTCGCAGACGCGTGATATTCCTGCCATTGTCTGTACAAACGTAGGACCGAGACCCGTTTGCTTCGGAACTGGCGTTCCGGTTTTGAGCAAAAACTGTCCAGGTGACGTGCTACTGGGTGCTGTTTCCGCCGCTATAGCCTGTTAGTACGCTGCCACGGCACAACGTTTCACGGCGTTGGGCCCGCATCGGCCTTTGCGTGCGATGCACCGCGTTGGAATTTTTTGTTGGCCGGGCAATGGGATCGTTGCCCGGCCAACGGGCTGGTTGCGCCCTTGCAAAGCAGAACTGCGGTCGGCAAAGGACAAAGCGACGTCGTTCTGCTGATTTTGCCCTACTCCGGTTCGTTATGCCGGATGTGCGGCGGCACAATGATCATCTCTGCCAGCAGGGGCTTCAAGAAAGACCATTTGATCTTGTGTTCTTCGTACACTTCCATCATATCACGGATGGCGTCCCAGCAGTTATGGCAGGGGGTGATAACCATCTCCGCACCGGTGGCCTTGATCTGGTCCAGCTTGTTTTTGAGGCCTACGTTGCGTTCCTGGCGGTATTTGCCAATGCCGTTAAGGCCGCCCCCGCCGCCGCAACAGAAGTTATGGTCGCTCTTGGGGTCCATCTCTCTGAAATCTTCCGCGATATAACTCATGATCTCACGGGTGGCCATGCCGAGGCCATGGTTGCGCACATAGTTGCAAGAATCTTGCAACGTGCAGGGAACCTTGATTTTTTTCGCGGGATCAATCTTGAGTTTGCCTGTGCGCAGCATTTCTGCCACCCACTCCACATAGTGCATGAAGCGCACCGGCGGATCCCCGCTTTCACGCCCGGCCCAATAGGGGCCTTCAACCACGGTGGCGCGGTGGGCGTGGCCGCATTCCGTTCCCACAACCACCTTGGGTTTGAGGCGGTCCACAGCGGCATAGATGCGCTTGACATTTTGCGCGCAGCCTTCCCAGTCGCCGGCGAACATGCTTAAGGAGGTGTTTTCCCATCCTTCGCTGGGCACCGTCCAGTTGGTGTCGGTCACGCTGAAGAGAATCGCGGCCAGGGCGATGTCTTCAGGATAGTGCTTTACCTCACGGGCGTTAAGAACATACATGACGTCGGCATTTTCTTTTTCCACAGGGATTTCAAGATCAGGCCATTCTTCCTGCTGTTCTTCCACCATCCATTCACAGGTTTCCAGCCAGTCTTCTTCGGTCACGTCCATCTGCGCGCCGTACACGCGGTGCATGCCGGAACCGATCTTCATTTCCCAGGGAATGAAGCCGTGCTTGAACAGTATGCCGCGCAGGTAACTGAACATGACGCCCGTGTCGATGCCGTGGGGGCAATAGACGCCGCAACGGTTGCAGCAGGTGCACTTGCCCCAGGCCGCGTCCATGCACTTGATCATGAATTCGGCGTCGACCTTGCCCTTACGGCGCAAAAGCTCGCCGAGAGTGGCCTGTATCTTGTACGACGGAATCTGGGTGGGATCATTGTTGTTGGTTCTGTAAAAAAAGCAACTGTCCGCGCACATGGCGCAATGCGCGCAAACACTAAGCCATGTGCGGGTGCGCGATTTACAGGTCTGTTCAAGGTCGCGGGCCAGAGCTTCCTGGTCCACTTTCATTTCCTTCATCTGGCTATAATATTGCGCCCCGGCCTTGTCCTTCAGCAGGTCAAGAATGCCTTCTTTGGTGGTGACTGGGGTAGGGGTGCAAAGCAATTCGGACATAATCCGCTCCTTTCAGACGAAAAAATAATGATACAGGTTCCCGTTTACCAGGGAAAAGCGCCGCCGCGGGTGGCTCCGCCCCTTTTAATGGCGAAGTCCATGCCGAGCTGAGCACGTGACATGAAGAAGAGAACTATGTGTGAAAGCTTGGTGAAGGGAGCCAGAATAAGGAAAAGCTCGCCGCTCAGAACGTGCGCCAGCATCCAGCTTTGGTAGGCGGACATGTCCAGCCGCGCCATAAGCCCTGTGGCAAAGGGCAGAAATGTCAAAAGCAGTACGAGCCAGTCCCCGCCGCTGTTGAGTTGGCGCAGCGCAGGCGAAATCATGCGGCGTACGGCCAGCAGAACGATGGCCACAATGCTCATGACGGAAAAAATATCGGCCAGGGTGCCGGGCAGCGAAGGCAGTGTTATGCCGACATAGCGCTCAAGCAGCACAGTATGGCCAAGCAGAAAGAGCGGAACAAGCACAGCACCAAAGTGCAGAAGGAAAAATAAAACAGCGGCAACGGGCTGTGTTCTCCAGCCGTCGGTTCCACCAGGAATCAGCCATTTGAAGATTGACGCAAAGATGCCCGCTATGGAGCGGTTGGCATGGTACCGGTAGGCCACGCGTTCAAGGCGCCAGTCCAGACCGTTTACATACCAAAAAACGCGGGCCAGCATGCCTACCACAAAGATCACAAGTGAAACGACAAAAAGGGGTCCGGTAATAAAATCAACCATCTGATTTTGCCTCCTACTTTCTTTCTACCTTGTACGTGACAACCAGTTAATTCTTGGCGGCATTCTCAGATGCAATGCGCTCGCTATGACAGGTCCGGCAGTCAACAAGGCGGGGCCCCTTGGCAAGTTTGACGTGACATTCGGTACAGGTAGCGTGCAGATAGTCCATCTGTTTGCTTGGAGCGACGTTTCTGACATTCGCGAACGATTCGGCTAGGCCTTCGTCCGTCATGTGGTGGCAGGTTGTGCAGTCCTGCCCTTTGTCTGCCAGATAGGCAATGTGTTGATCGTGAGTGAAGAAGACCGGCGGCATTTTTTTGGCACTGAATGGCGGGTAGGTGAAGGGAATGCGCTCCTCACCGTAGGCCTCGCCCGAAGACAGCACCAAGCCGAAGGTCAAAAACAACAGGCAGGGGAGAATGATCCTGAGTCCGATGTGTTTTTCCTGCATGGTGAATCCTTACTTCCTGGCATAATCCTTATGATGTTGCTCCGGTATGAACCAGGCCGGCGCAAATTATAAGGAAATCCCGAGCCCACGCATCGGGATTTCCCCTGGTTTTGTGCTTAGCTACGACTTGGCCCCGTGAAGCGCCTCAGCCGCGTTGCGCATGAAAACAGCGCACTTGTAAGGCTCATTCTTCATACACCTCATGGCAAAAGCTGCCGAGAGATAGAGGAAAAGGCGGGATTCATAGTCCAGCCTGTTGGTTTGCAACCAGTGATCATGAGGCGCGTCACTTTGTGCAAGATCTCGGGCACGATTGAGGTCTTCCGCATACGCATCACCGGCAAGCTTGGAATACAGTTCGCAAATTTCTTCCGCCAGGTACTCACGTTCTGATAAGGCAGACATGGCAACCCCCTTGCGTCACGCGCGGTTACGCCTCATGATACATGAGGCACTTATAAAGAGCAATTAAACATTCTTATTCTTGATCTACTTAATCACTACCAAAACATTATTATATAAAAAATACTGCGTCAATTAAGTTTCTATTTTTTTGTGATAAAAAATTATAACTAATTTGACTTGTTAAAGATAAAAGTTGACTCAAAAGATATAGTATTTTTGTCACAATCATACTGTTGTATGAGAGTTCTGGAGCTTTTTTGCAGACACAAATCATATTTTTTTACTCCAATTATCGGTTGAACATTCAATTTTTACTTACTAAATTAGTAGTTTTTGTATTTATCTAAATATATTGATAAATTTTTACAACTTTGGGGATGCCTACGGCGAGAAGCAGTAAGCGTTTCAGCTATATTTGTTTTTTACCGTACGCTATTGCCAGAAACGGCTGTTATGAAGCCTGACGGAGATGAAAACCAACATAAAATGAGGTTTTTACTTTTCTGAAATATAAGTATTTTTTTATTGTTATGGTTTTCACAAGCAAAGGGCTCGCATTGGCCTGAACCGGATCGTTCCGTGGGGCGTGGATGCCGCGTCGCCGAGCCTCCTTGCCCGCCCCTCCCCAAATTTTTAAAGGCCTGCCGTCACTTTTTTTGTGAGATATCGTTGGGATGGCAGCAGACCCGGACGCTTCTTGACCTCCGTGCGTGACAGCAGGAGCAGGGATGGTTGCTGGTGGGGGCAGAGGCAAACGAACGGTGAAAGCGATCGCGTGGGCAGGCGGCGTTGTCCGCGGCGCGCGTGGCAGTATCCAGCGCCACAGCCGCGTCACTGAAGCGCCCTGGATATGGCTGTGCGGCATGCGGGATTGATTACTGCCACAGCGTGTGAGGCATTTCTGGCATCGGCTTCTGCCGGTGCGCGTGTTCCTGAAGGTTTCCTGGGGGGGCGTGAGGAGGGCTGCGGGGCTGCAGGCGAGCGAGGGGCAGGCCGGCGCGGGCTGGCGCGGGGCGGAATAAAAAGAAGCGCAGGGAGTTCCCTGCGCTTCTTGTATGGTATGTGCGGCTGTTCTAGCCGTTCAAATCAACCAGTATGGGGTTATCTTCAAGCTCTTCAAGGAACTTGTCGGGACGCTCTTTCTGATCCGGCACCACGATGTCGCCATTGACGTATTCGCGGTAGCCTGTTCCGGCGGGGATCAGGCGGCCAACAATGACGTTTTCCTTGAGACCGCGCAGATAGTCCATCTTGCCTTTGAGCGAAGCCTCGGTCAGCACCTTGGTGGTTTCCTGGAAGGAAGCCGCGGAGATGAAGGAGGAGGTGGTCAAAGAGGCCTGGGTGATGCCCAGCACCAGCGGTTCCGCAGTGGCGGGCTGACGCCCTTCCGCAATGACCCTCTGGTTTTCCAGCTTGAACTCGCCCTTGTCGACCTGTTCGCCCACCAGGAAGCTGGTGCCGCCCGAATCCAGAACCGTAACCTTTTTGAGCATCTGGCGCACAATGACTTCAATATGCTTGTCGTCAATGCCCACGCCCTGGAAGCGGTAGACTTCCTGAATTTCGTCCACCAGGTAACGGGCCAGGTATTTCTCGCCCTTGGTGCGCAGGATGTCGTGCAGTTCGGGGTAACCTTCGGTCAGCGGGTCGCCGGCTTCAACAAAGTCGCCATCGGCAGCGGTGATGTGTTTGCCCTTGGGAACCAGGTATTCCTTGGCTTCACCGATTTCAGGCGTCACCACAAGCTTGCGCTTGCCCTTGGATTCGCCAGCGTAGGTGACTGTGCCGGATATTTCGGAAACAACGGCCATGTCCTTGGGCTTGCGCACTTCAAAGAGCTCGGCCACGCGGGGAAGACCACCCACGATGTCCTTGGTTTTTGCGGTTTCGCGCGGCTTACGGGCGATGATGTCACCGGCCTGGATGTTGTCGCCGTCCTTGACCATGATGATCGAGCCCACCGGCAGGCTGTAAATGGCCGCCGCGCCGCCGTGGCTGCGCTTCTTCACGTTGCCGTTGTCATCGCAGATGGAGATGGACGGGCGGAAGTTGGTGGTGCGGTATTCCATAATGGTCAAGCTGGCCTGACGGGTGATATCGTCCACTTTTTCCTGAACGGTCTTGCCGTCGACGATGTCCGTAAAGCGCAGGGTGCCTTCTTCTTCGCACACAAAGGGTTCGTTGAAGGGGTCCCATTCGGCCAGCACTGTGCCCTTGTTCACTTCCTGGCCATCATGCACCAGCAGGCGGGCGCCGTTGGGCAGGATGTATTTTTCGCGTTCGCGGCCCTGGGCGTCAACAATGGTCAACTGGCCGCTCTTGCCCAGCACCAGATGCACGCCGTCCCTGTTGGTGACGGCCTTGACCCGGTTGAGGATGACGCGGCCCGTGTTGAGGGCTTCGAACTTGTTCTTTTCAATGGTGCTTGAAGCCGTGCCACCGATATGGAAGGTACGCATGGTCAACTGCGTGCCCGGTTCACCGATGGACTGGGCGGCGATAATGCCCACGGTTTCACCCGTGTTCACCAGGTGCCCGCGGCCAAGGTCACGCCCATAGCAGAGGGCGCATATGCCGCGTTCGGCCTGGCAGGTAAGGGGCGAGCGCACCATGACGGAGGAAATGCCCTTGTCGCTGATGATCTGGGCTTCTTCTTCCGCAATAATGGTGTTTTCGGGCAGCAGGATTTTTTCCGGATCATCGGGATCGTACACCGGGTAGAGCAGGGCGCGACCGATGATGCGTTCAGCCAGCGGCGTCTTGATGTCGCCGCCGTCCTTGAGGTGGGTGAGCTCGATGCCATCCACCGTGCCGCAGTCGTGTTCGGACACAATGACGTCTTGCACCACGTCCACCAGACGGCGGGTGAGGTAACCGGAGTTGGCCGTCTTGAGGGCCGTGTCCGCGAGACCTTTACGAGCGCCGTGTGTGGAGGTGAAGTACTGCAACACCGACAGGCCTTCGCGGAAGGAAGACGTGATGGGCGTTTCAATAATTTCACCCGAAGGCTTGGCCATCAGGCCGCGCATACCGGCAAGCTGACGCATCTGGTCCTGATTGCCTCGCGCGCCCGAGTTGGACATCATGAAGATGGGGTTGAAGCTCTGGTTCTTTTCCTGCTTGCCAGTCTTGGGATCAGTGAGGACATCGTAGGAGATTTCCTTGATCATTTCAGTGGAAACGTCCTGAGTGGCCTTGGTCCACACGTCCACCACCTTGTTGTACTTTTCGGTACGGGTGATGATACCGTCGCGGTACTGGTGTTCGATGTCGTCCACTTCAGCCTGCGACGCCGCAAGAATACCCTTCTTGGTGGCGGGAATGGTCAGGTCTTTGACGCCGATGGTCACGCCGGCCCGGGTTGCGAACTCGTAGCCCATATCCTTGAGCTTGTCGCACAGAATGACTGTGGCCTTGATGCCGCATTCGCGATACGCAGCGCCCACGAGGCGGGCGATGTTTTTCTTGGTCAGCACGCAGTTTACAAAGTCAAAGGGCAGCTTTTCGGGCAGGATGTCGCTGACCAGCACGCGGCCGGGAGTCGTGTCGTAGGTGTACCCGTCGGGCATACGCACCTTGACACGGGCGTGCAGGGAGACGACACCCGCATCGTGCGCGCTCTCGACTTCCCAGGGGGCGCAGAAGGACATGCCCTCGCCCTTTTCAAAACTACGCTCGGCGGTCATGTAGTAGAGGCCAAGCACGATGTCCTGCGAGGGAACGATGACAGGGCCGCCGTTGGCAGGCGACAGAATGTTGTTGGTGCTCATCATGAGCACGCGGCATTCAATCTGCGCTTCCACAGACAGCGGGATGTGCACGGCCATCTGGTCACCGTCGAAGTCGGCGTTGTAGGCGGAGCAGACCAGCGGGTGCAGCCGGATGGCCTTGCCTTCAACCAGCAGGGGTTCAAAAGCCTGAATGCCGAGGCGGTGCAGGGTAGGCGCGCGGTTCAGCAGAATGGGGTATTCGCGCACCACTTCCGAAAGGATATCCCAAACCACCAGTTCTTCGCGCTCCACCATTTTTTTGGCGCTCTTGATGGTGGAGGCATGACCGCGTTTTTCCAGCTCCGAGTAGATGAAGGGCTTGAAGAGTTCAAGCGCCATCTTCTTGGGCAGACCGCACTGGTGCAGCTTGAGGTAGGGGCCCACGGTGATGACCGAGCGGCCGGAATAGTCCACGCGCTTGCCCAGCAGGTTCTGACGGAAACGGCCCTGCTTGCCCTTGATCATGTCCGAAAGGGACTTGAGGGGGCGGCCATTGGTGCCGGCGATGGCGCGGCCACGACGACCGTTGTCGAACAGGGCGTCAACGGCTTCCTGCAGCATGCGCTTTTCGTTGCGGATGATGATCTCGGGCGCGCCGAGTTCCATAAGCCGCTTCAAGCGGTTGTTACGGTTGATGACGCGGCGGTACAGGTCGTTGAGGTCGGACGTGGCGAAACGCCCGCCGTCCAGGGGCACGAGAGGACGCAGTTCCGGCGGAATGACAGGAACAACTTCCATGATCATCCATTCGGGCTTGTTGTCCGACTCAAGAAAAGCCTCAATGATCTTGAGGCGCTTGGTGAGTTTTTTCTTCTTGGTCTGGCTCTTGGTGGCTTCGCCTTCCTCACGCAGTTCGGTACGGAGCTTTTCGAGATCCAGTTCTTCCAGCAGGCTGCGCACGGCTTCCGCGCCCATGCCCACAGTGAGCACTTCGTCGCTGCCGTAATGGTCAAGAATCTGAAGATACTGATCTTCAGAAATGACCTGACGCTTCTGCAGGTTGGTCTGGCCCGGATCAAGAACGATGTAGGAGTCGAAGTACAGCACCTTTTCAAGATCAGCCATGGTCATGTCAAGGAGCGTGCCGATCTTGGAAGGCAGGGTCTTCAGAAACCAGATGTGCGCCACCGGCGCGGCCAGTTCGATATGGCCCATGCGTTCACGGCGCACCTTGGAGGCAATGACTTCAACGCCGCATTTTTCGCAGACGATACCGCGGTGCTTCATGCGCTTGTACTTGCCGCAGTTGCATTCATAGTCCTTCACGGGGCCGAAAATTTTGGCGCAAAAAAGGCCGTCACGTTCCGGCTTGAAGGTACGGTAATTGATGGTTTCCGGTTTTTTCACCTCGCCGTAGGACCATTCGCGAATGGCTTCAGGAGAGGCGATGGAAATCTGGATGGCTTTCAGATTGCGGATATTGGTCACGTTGGCCGACGTGCCGCGTGCGGTGAAAAGATCGTCCAGGCTCATATATAATACCTTGCTTTGGTAAAAGCTCGTTGGAATCGTTAGCTATGTCGCGCCACCCGCCAGTGGGATCGCCATTTGCGGGTGACGCAACGAATGTCCGGGTCCGCCAGAACGGGCGGCTTACGCCTCATCCTCGCGATCTCTCATATAACCCACGCGCTTGGGCTTCTTTTTGCCTTCTTCCTGGTGCAGGGTGACGTTGAGCCCAAGGCTCATGAGTTCCTTGACCAGAACGTTGAAGGACTCGGGCAGACCGGCTTCAAGGAAGTTGTCGCCCTTGACTATTTTTTCGTACATCTTCACGCGCCCGGTCACGTCGTCGGACTTGACCGTGAGGAATTCCTGCAGCAGGTACGCGGCGCCGTACGCTTCCAGCGCCCACACTTCCATTTCACCCAGACGCTGCCCACCGAACTGGGCCTTTCCGCCGAGGGGCTGCTGGGTCACCAGGGAGTAGGGGCCCGTTGAGCGGGCGTGGATTTTTTCGTCAACCAGATGGTGCAGCTTGAGCATATACATGACGCCTGTGGTCACGCGGTTCTTGAAGGGCTCACCCGTGCGGCCGTCGTAAAGGGTCGTCTTGCCGTCGTTGGCAAGGCCAGCCCTTTCCATCCAGCCCCAGATTTCCTCTTCGGTCGCGCCGTCGAACACAGGGGTTTTGGTCACAATGCCGTTGCGCAGCTTGTGGACGGAAGCCTTGAATTCTTCGTCGTCCATAGCGTCCACGAGCTTGCTGATGTCTTCAGAGTTGTAAACACTCTTGACTTCATCACGCAGCACCTGCATGGCCGCGCCGGAATCCAGCAGTTCGGCCAGTTGGCGGCCCAGTTCTTTGGCTCCCCAACCAAGGTGGGTTTCCATGATCTGGCCTATATTCATTCGCGAAGGCACGCCCAGGGGGTTGAGCACAATGTCAACGGGACGACCGTCGGCGAAGAAGGGCATGTCTTCTTCCGGCAGGATGCAGGAAACAACGCCCTTGTTACCATGGCGGCCCGCCATTTTGTCGCCCACCGAGAGCTTGCGCTTGATGGCAATGTGAACCTTGACCATCTTGATGACGCCGGGGGGCAGATCGTCCCCTTCGGTGACCTTTTCGCGTTTGGAGTCGTAAATGGCGCGCAGATAATCAATCTGCTGGTCATACGACTTGAGAATGTCGGCCACGGCATCGTTGACTTCCTTGCTCTTGAAAAGGCCAGCGAGCTTTTTCACGGGCAGTTCGTCAAGCATTTCTTCAGTGAGGGCCGCGCCGGCTTCCACCAGCACCTCACCCTTCTTTTTGCCGGGCACGGAGGTTGCGACCTGCTTGCCGCAGACATGCGGGGCCAGCAGCGCGCGGGTACTGTCCGTGAGGGCGCGCATGTGGTCGGATTCTTTCTGGTCAAGCACCGCAGTGTCATGAACCTCAATGGCCAGAGTGCGGTCGTCTTTCTCGCCGGAGCGGCGGTTGAAGACCTTGACGTCAATAATGGTGCCTTCCACTCCCGGCGGGACCTTGAGGGAGGTGTTTTTCACGTCCCGGGCCTTTTCACCGAAAATGGCGCGCAGCAGTTTTTCTTCAGGAGTAAGCTGGGTTTCGCCCTTGGGGGTGATTTTGCCCACGAGGATGTCGTCGGGCTTGACCGCCGCGCCAATGCGAATGATGCCGCTTTCATCCAGGTTACGCAGCATGTCTTCGCTGACGTTGGGGATGTCGCGGGTGATTTCTTCGGGTCCAAGCTTGGTGTCACGCGCCACCACTTCGAATTCTTCGATGTGGATGGAGGTGAAGACGTCTTCCTTCACCGTGCGTTCGGAGATCAGGATGGAGTCTTCGTAGTTGTAGCCGCACCAGGGCATAAAGGCTACCACGAGGTTTTTGCCCAAAGCCAGTTCGCCGTCGTCGATGCCGGGACCGTCAGCAAGTATCTGGCCTTTTTTGACAATCTGACCAGGATAGCAGCTGGGCTTCTGCCCGAAGCAGGAGTTCTGGTTGGACTTGTGGTACTTGAGCAGGTCATAGGCGCGCACGCCGCCCTGCTTTTTGTACACATCGCCCTCGTAGGCCACCACGATGCGGTCGGCGTCCACATAGTTCACCTTACCGTCGGCAGGAGCAACGATGCAGGCGCCGGAGTCGCGGGCCACGTCCACTTCCATGCCAGTGCCCACAAGGGGCTTTTCAGAACGCAGCAGAGGCACAGCCTGGCGCTGCATGTTGGAACCCATGAGCGCGCGGTTGGCGTCGTCGTGTTCCAGGAAGGGGATGAGCGCCGCGGAGATGGAGACCATCTGGCTGGGCGAGATGTCCATAAGGCTCACTTCGTCGCGGTGGCGCATTTCCACTTCGCCCTTGACGCGCACGGTGACGAACTCGTCCAGCAGGTTGCCGTGCTCGTCCACAAGGGCGTTGGCCTGGGCGATGACCTGATCGCCTTCACGCGAAGCGTCGAGGTGCACCACTTCTTCGGTAACGCGGCCTTCGCGGACAACGCGATACGGCGTTTCAATAAAGCCGTAGTCATTGACCTTGGCAAAGGTGGTCAGGGAAACGATAAGGCCGATGTTCGGGCCTTCAGGCGTTTCAATGGGGCAGATGCGGCCATAGTGCGACGTGTGCACGTCGCGCACCTCAAAGCCCGCGCGTTCACGGGTCAGACCGCCGGGGCCCAAGGCCGAAAGGCGGCGCTTGTGCGTCACTTCGGACAGGGAGTTGGTCTGGTCCATAAACTGCGACAGCTGGGATGTGCCAAAGAATTCCTTGAGCACGGCCGCCACGGGCTTGGGGTTGATAAGGTCATGCGGCATGAGCGTGGAAATTTCCTGCAGGCTCATGCGTTCCTTGATGGCGCGCTCCATGCGCACAAGGCCGATGCGATACTGGTTTTCCACCAGTTCGCCCACAAGGCGAACGCGGCGGTTGCCCAGATGGTCGATGTCGTCGGCCGGGCCATGGCTGTCCTTGAGGTGCACCAGCACCTTGATGGCCGTGAGAATATCATTGTCCGTCAGGGTGCGCAGGTCCGAAGACTCGTCCAGCCCGAGGCGCTGGTTGAGCTTGTACCGGCCCACGGGCGACAGGTCATAGTAGTCGCCGTTGCGGAACAGGTTGTCAAAGAAGCTGGCGGCAATCTCGGCAGTGGGCGGCGAAGAGGGACGCAGACGACGGTAGATCTCTTCCTGCGCCTTCTGCTGGTCCGGGATACGGTCCAGCATGAGGGTGTCGCGGATGGAAGACGAAGTGTCGGTGCCCTTGGTGTGCAGCACGCTGACGCGGTTAATGCCGGCTTCGCGCATGCGGTCCAGCAGACCCGGAGTGATTTCATCCGCGGCCTCGGCCAGAAGTTCGCCGGTTTTGGGATCGGCCACATCCACAGCCAGAAACATGCTGTCCAGGGTGTCAGGACGCATTTCAATGGCTTCAATGCCCGATTCGCAGATAAGACGCCAACTACGTTTGGTAATGGGCTTGCCGGCCTTGACAATGACGTTGCCTTCGCCGTCAACGATGTCGGCGTAGGCATTGTCCTTGCGGTACAGGTCCTTGCGCACTTCCCAGTAAATCGCGTTACGGTCTTCGAGACGGTATGTTTCGCGCGAGTAGAAGTAGTCGAGGATCTGTTCCTTGCTCATGCCCATGGCCTTGAAGAGAATCGTGGCGGGCATTTTGCGGCGGCGGTCAATACGGACGTAGAGTATGTCCTTGTGGTCAAAGTCAAAGTCCAGCCAGGAACCGCGCATGGGAATGACGCGGCACGAATACAGCACCTTGCGGCTTGTATGCGTCTTTCCGCCGTCATGCTCGAAAATGATGCCCGGCGAGCGCTGCAACTGGTTAACGATGACACGTTCGGTGCCGTTTATGATGAAGGTGCCTTTTTCTGTCATGAGGGGCAGGGTGCCAAAATAGATATCCTGCTCCTTGATGTCGCGAATGGTACGGTTGCCCGACGCTTCATCGGCATCATAGACTACAAGGCGCACCTTGATGCGCATGGGGGCTTCGTATGTCAGTCCCTTTGAGATACATTCCGCCTGATCGTACTTGGGTTCGCCAACTTCATAGCTGACAAATTCCAGGCTGGCGGTCTTGTTAAAGTCTTCAATGGGAAAAACGGTATGAAAAACGCCTTCGAGCCCTTCATCAGGACGGCGATCGGCTTCCGGAACGCCTTCCTGAAGAAACTTTTCATATGAATCTATCTGCAGATTGAGCAGATGGGGAATAGGGAGGGAAATCTTGATCTTGCCGAACTGTTTGGTGAGCTGGCCCATGGGTACCTCAAGATAGGTAGCGGTTGCGCCCCGGCGGAGCGACAAGTGAAGCATCTGCCGAAGCCGGCGGGCAAAAACTTGTTGTCACTGCACCCTGAAAGCGTAAATCACGGTGGGAGGTATTGCTTACTGCGCGGGGAAGGCGAAAAAAACCCATCCCTGTCTGGGTAAACAGGGCTTGGGTTCAGGCGTCAACCTTAAAAATATGTACTTATGCAGTAAGTTATATTAAACAGAAAAAGGCCTCCTAAGCCGTTCATGAAAGAGGATACATAATGAGAATTTTAAGTTTTGGCAAGCCTTTTTTTGATCTGTTTTTTTACCGCTTGTTAAGCATAAACAATACCGGCGGTAATGGCAAAAAGAATTTGCCCCTGAACCACGGGAAATTTCCAGACCAGAGCAGCCATGAAAGGCTTCACATTTCAACCTGTCAGTCTGCATAAAATGCGGTTTTTGGCAAAATCCACGGCACGTTGCGTCTCGCTGCGCGCGTACGCAGCGCCAGAGCAGGGTACCTTTTTCAAAGGTGGGACATGCTCTAGGTCCTGTTGACACTATTTAATAGCCTAGAGCATTTTCACTTTGAAATTGCTCTGGCGACTGCGTGAGCAGGCGCCCGCAGCGAAGGCGTAAGCGCAGCTTCAGCCGTTGCCCGCAGGGCTTACGGATGAAGACAGCACCGCTATTTATTTGCGCTGTTAAGCGCCGAAGCATGCGTGTCTTAAACTTTGAGGATGTCCATTCTCAAAGTTAATCTGGTCTAAAGGCTCAAAAAAAAGCGGGGCCAGAGGCCCCGCCATAAAGCACGGTAGAACCGAACTTACTTCACTTCGACAACAGCGCCGGCTTCGGTCAGCTGCTTCTTGGCGTCTTCGGCTTCTTCCTTGGACACGCCTTCCTTCAGGGTGGAGGGGCAGCCGTCGACCTTTTCCTTGGCTTCCTTGAGGCCCAGGCTGGTCAGAGCGCGCACGACCTTGATGACGCCGATCTTGTTGGCGCCGGCTTCCTTCAGGATAACGTCGAACTCGGTCTTTTCTTCAGCAGCTTCAGCAGCAGCGGCGGGAGCGGCCACCATCATGGCAGCGGCGGGGGCAGCGGCGGACACGCCAAACTTTTCTTCCAGTTCTTTGATGAACTCGGAAAGTTCAAGAACGGTCATGCTGGAGATAAATTCAACAACTTCTTCTTTCGTAACGGCCATGATAGTCTCCTGATCTTTGGCTTAAATTCGGATGATTGCGGTGATGGCCAACTAGGCGGCATTGGACTTCTGCTCTTCGATGCCCTTGAGGGCATAGAGCAGGCCACGCAGCATGTTGGCAAACAGCGACACAAAGTTGGTGGGCACGGCGTTCATGGTGCCGAGCAGCTGACCGAGAAGCTGTTCCCTTCCGGGCAGCTTGGCCAGTGCGTCCAACTGGGCGGCATTCAGAGCCTTACCGTCCAGGCTGGCGCAGCGAAGCTCAAAGAGCTTGCTTTGCTTGGCAAAATCACTCAACGCCTTGGCCACCGCCACGGGGTCATCGAACCCAAAGGCCACGCCGATGTTCTCATGGAAGTTATCCTTGATGACATCGTGCGTGCCGTCGGTCAGAGCTATACGCGCCAACGTGTTTTTAACGACGAGATATTCGCCGCCAGCCTTGCGAAGGCTTACACGCAGGTTCGTCAGCTCTTCCACCGTCATACCCTTGAAGTCCGTCAGCACAGCAAAGGAAGCACTGTCGGCCTTGGCCTTGATGGCTCCGATAACTGCGGCTTTTTCAGACCTGTTCACGTGATACCTCTCACGTTCGGGGTTGCCAGGTGGAATGCCGAGCCAAAGTAGAAGCGTCTGGGCAGGGCAATTAAGGGGGTTAACCCACCTGCCGTCTTCGACTCGTATTCCGTTCCTCAGACATTATGATGGCGGCCTGCAAACCAGGCCGCCATCATACTTGAGAGTTTATCCCTCAAGAAATTTTTTGACCTGGGACATGTCGACCTTGAAGCCGGGGCCCATGGTGGTGGAAACAGCCATGGAAACCAGGTAGGCGCCCTTGGCGGCCGAGGGCTTGAGGCGGTTTACCGCGTCAAGCAGGGCCTTGAGGTTGCCAAGAATTTTCTCGGCGCCAAAAGAGGCCTTGCCCAGAGGAGCGTGCAGCACGCCAGCCTTGTCAACCTTGAAGTCCACGCGGCCAGCCTTGAGCTCGGTCACGGCCTTGGCCACGTCAAACGTAACCGAGCCGGTCTTGGCGTTGGGCATGAGACCACGGGGGCCAAGCACGCGACCAATCTGACCCACAAGGGCCATGACATCGGGGGTGGCCACGGCGGCGTCAAAGTTCAGGTTGCCTTCCTTGACCTGAGCGACCAGATCTTCCGCACCAACCACGTCAGCGCCGGCTTCGCGGGCCTCGGCCTGCTTTTCGCCCTTACAGAACACGGCAACGCGCACAGTCTTGCCAAGCCCGTGGGGCAGCGTGACAGCGCCGCGCACCATCTGGTCGGAGTACTTGGGGTCAACGCCAAGGCGAATGGCCACATCTACGGTTTCGTCAAATTTGGCAAAGGCCGCGCCAAGCGACTTGCTCACAGCGTCTTCAACGCTGAAGCGCTCCTGAAGGTCGGTGCCTTCGAGAGCCTTGCGAAAATTTTTGCCATGTTTAGGCATGAGATAATCCTTGTCGTTTTGCATCTCCTGCCACGCATCGTCTTGCGCGAAGGCGGCAGTACAATTGATTTCAACGATGGCGGCTGCGGCGGGTTATGGCGGAACCACCCGGCTGTCGCCTCAAGACCGATAAACCTGCAAACTGCGGAAAGCCCGTGAGCCCCGCGCTGCGGCAAGGCCTTACTTAACGTCAACGCCCATGCTGCGAGCTGTGCCCGCAATGGACTTCACCGCGGATTCAAGGGTGGCGGCGTTGAGATCGGGAAGCTTCAGCTTGGCGATTTCTTCCACCTGAGCCATGGTAAGGCTGCCCACCTTGTTGCGGTTGGGCTCGCCAGAACCTTTTTCAAGCTTGGCCGCCTTCATGATCAGCACCGAGGCCGGAGGGGTCTTGGTGATGAAGGTAAAGGAGCGGTCGGCATACACCGTGATAACCACGGGGATGATCATGCCTTTCTGGTCCTGGGTGCGGGCATTGAACTCTTTGCAGAAGCCCATGATGTTCAGGCCGTGCTGACCCAGGGCGGGACCTACCGGCGGGGAGGGGTTGGCCGCACCCGCAGGAATCTGCAATTTGATCTTGGCAACTTCTTTTTTGGCCATTTGCTTTATCCTTCATCGCTGCTCGCGCTGACCGGCCTTTGGCCGCCGCGCGGGGGCAAGTCATTAAGCAAGGTTAGGTGATATTTGCCCCGGCAAGTTTTGTACGGGTATACAAACGTGCCGTGCGGACAAAGAGCAATCCTGTCCGCAAAACCCTTCAGTGCGAAAGGGTCCTAGCCTTTGGAAACCTGAGCGAAATCCAGCTCCACCGGCGTTTGACGCCCGAAGATGGAAACGGAAACGCGCAGCTTTCCCTTGTCGTAGTTAACGTCTTCAACCACGCCATTAAAGCCCCCAAAGGGTCCTTCAATGACACGCACTTCGTCGCCCCTGTCAAAATTGAACTTGGGTCTCGGGGTTTCCTGACGCGTTTCCATCAGTTCCAGGATGCGTTCGGCTTCACCGTCACGCATGGGCGTGGGACGGTTTTTGCCGCCCACAAAGCCTGTAACCTTGGGGATAGACTGCACCAGATGCCAGGACAGGTCGGTCATGACCATGCGAACCATGACATAGCCGGGGTAGAACTTGCGCGTGGATGTGCGCTGTTGTCCACCCTTGGTGGGTTCGATAACCTTTTCGGTGGGAACCACCACTTCCTCAATAAGGCCCTGTTCCTGCCCGGTGCGGCGCAACTCGTTAATGGTCTTTTGCACACGCTGCTCGAAACCCGAGTAGGTGTGCACAATATACCAACGAGCTTTTGAAGAGAGCTCGGAAGTTTCGTCGATAGCGGGGTCTTTCATATAGGCCTTCAGGACAGTATGGTCTTGATCAGTGATGACAGACCAAGGTCAACCAGCCCAAGAATAACGGCCATCACGGCGACAAAGCCCAACACGGCCAGAGTGGCCTTGCGTGTTTCTTTCACCGTGGGCCACGTCACCTTGCGCAACTCTGCCTTGGCATCCTCGACGTAGCGCGCGAAGCGCACGAAAATGTTAGGGGCTTTGTCGGCCTTAGGGTCGCCAGCCTGAGCTTGTTTTTTTGCCATGGTGTTGTCCGGAGATAAAAAATGGCAGGGCAGGAGGGATTCGAACCCCCAACATGCGGTTTTGGAGACCGCCGCTCTAGCCGTTAGAGCTACTGCCCTGCGTGCCGTCCGGGGGGCTTGAAGCCCCCCGGCGGAATTATGTTACCTGGTTTCGCGATGCAGAGTATGCTTCTTGTCCCAGGGGCAATATTTTTTCATTTCCAGCCGACCGGTAGTGTTTTTCTTGTTCTTCCGGGTGCTGTAGTTGCGGCGTTTGCACTCGGTGCAAGCCAGAAGTATGTTGACTCTCATAAGCCTACTCGGTGATTTCAGTCACCACGCCCGAACCAACGGTGCGGCCACCTTCGCGGATAGCGAAGCGCAGGCCAACTTCCATGGCGATGGGAGCGATGAGTTCAACCAGGAACTGCGAGTTGTCGCCGGGCATAACCATTTCCACGCCTTCGGGCAGACCGATAACGCCGGTGATGTCCGTGGTACGGAAGTAGAACTGAGGACGGTAGCCGGTGAAGAAGGGGGTATGACGGCCGCCTTCTTCCTTGGAGAGCACGTACACTTCAGCCTTGAACTTCTTGTGGGGCGTGATGCTCTTGGGAGCGGCAAGAACCTGGCCGCGTTCCACGTCGTCACGCTTGACGCCGCGCAGCAGGGCGCCGATGTTGTCGCCGGCTTCGCCTTGGTCGAGCAGCTTGCGGAACATTTCAACGCCGGTGCAGGTGGTCTTTACGGTGGGCTTGATACCCACGATTTCCACTTCTTCGCCGACCTTGATCACGCCGCGTTCCACACGACCGGTCACAACGGTGCCACGACCGGAGATGGAGAACACGTCTTCGATGGGCATAAGGAAGGGCTTGTCGATGTCGCGCTCAGGCGTGGGAATGAAGGTATCGCAAGCTTCCAGCAGATCGATGATGCACTTGGCTTCAGCGGAATCGGGGCTGTCGGTTTCCAGAGCCTTCAGGGCGGAGCCACGGATCACGGGAACGTCGTCGCCGGGGAAGTCGTAGGAAGACAGCAGTTCGCGCACTTCCAGTTCCACCAGTTCGAGCAGTTCTTCGTCGTCAACGAGGTCGCACTTGTTCAGGAACACCACGAGCTGGGGCACGCCGACCTGACGGGCGAGCAGGATGTGCTCACGGGTCTGGGGCATGGGACCGTCAGTGGCGGCCACCACCAGGATGCCGCCGTCCATCTGGGCGGCGCCGGTGATCATGTTCTTGATGTAGTCGGCGTGGCCGGGGCAGTCCACGTGCGCATAGTGACGATTGGGGGTCTCGTACTCAACATGCGAGGTGGAGATGGTGATACCACGTTCCTTTTCTTCGGGGGCCTTGTCGATTTCGTCATACGAAATGAACTTGCCGCCGTTCTTCATGTTCGCCACCTTGGTGATGGCGGCGGTCAGCGTGGTCTTACCATGGTCGATGTGGCCGATGGTGCCGATGTTTACATGGGGCTTTTTGCGTTCAAATTTTTCCTTGCCCATTGTACGTCTCCCTGGAGAAAATAATGTTTGCGTTTTACCTGCGTTACAAAAAAGTGCTTCAAGCTTTGCGTGTGTAACGCCTGCTCCTCGCGTAACGGCTGCGGCAGTGGAAAAAAACCGTTGGGCGGCCCGCTGTCCGCATTCAGTCCCTGGACACCAGGGAACGTGCTTTGGCGGACGGGTTGACTGAGGGGGAGGAATTCAGCAGGAATGGAGCGGGAAACGGGATTCGAACCCGCAACCCTCAGCTTGGAAGGCTGATGCTCTAGCCGTTGAGCTATTCCCGCACGCTACCGTAGTTCCCCGACAGGCTCCCTGTCTCCTACAGCCAAGGCAGTTTTTTGTAACCAGCCACCACCCGTCTGAATTCTATGGAAGACGGAAAAGTGGTGGTGGAGGGGGGTGGATTTGAACCACCGAAGTCTTACGACGACAGATTTACAGTCTGTTCCCTTTGGCCACTCGGGAACCCCTCCACTCGTGCCGCTAAGGCAGGGCAAGTGTCCTTCCTTTGACCGGCGTAATTCTGGAGCTGGCGATGGGACTTGAACCCGCAACCTGCTGATTACAAATCAGCTGCTCTGCCAGTTGAGCTACGCCAGCGGCAAGAGTGCTATTTAGCCACTTCCGACCTGCTTGGCAAGTAAAAAATGCATTTTCGCGCATTTTTTTGTAAATTTCACTGACTCACCGTCGCGCGCAAGTCCCCTGAATTATGGGCAGAGCCGCGTAAACCGCCGCTTTTGCGGCACTCCCCCGCTGAAAATACCTCAACGGGCCCGGCAGGCCACTGTGCAGCGTTCAAGGCCAGCCATGTCCCTGTGGGTCACAGGAGCCTCAAAAAGACTGTGCGCACGCAGGAGGCGGCGTGTCTGCGCGCCCTGTGCCGCGCCATGTTCCAGCAACAGACAGCCGCCGGGCGCAAGCGCTCCGGCCGCTGCCCCGATGACAGCCTCAAGGTGGGCAAGTCCCCCGGCAGGCGAAAAAAGCGCGCCATGGGGTTCGTGCGCCAGCACTTCGGGCATTACCATGGGGCGCTCATCTTCGGCAACATACGGGGGGTTGCTGGCCAGCAGGGCATATGCGCCGGGCATCAAAGGCGGTTTGTACAGATCGCCCTCAATGCAGACAACTCGATCCTGGGCTCCCAGCATACGGGCATTTTGCCGCGCCGTGTTCACGGCCTCGCCGCTGATGTCCATGAGCAGGCCGCGCCAGCGGGGGAGCTCAAGGGCAAGGGTAATGCCGATGCAGCCTGAGCCAGTGCCAAGATCAGCGAAATACGGGGCATGTTGCGTAACCCCGCCCACGGATTCAAGCCTTGCTGCCGCCTCAAGAGCTTTTTCAACAAGCAGTTCCGTTTCTGGACGGGGAATGAGCGTGTGGGGCGTTACCAGAAAATCACGCCCATAGAACTCCCTGCTGCCCGTTATATGCGCCAGCGGTTCCCCTGCGGCGCGCCGGGCGACGAGGGCGTCGAGGGCTTCCAGTTCGCAGGCCGACAGTTCGCGGTCGGCCTGCGTGACGCAGGCTATGCGGTCAAGACCGAGTACCTGACGCACCAGCACATGCGCGCAAAGGCGGGGGCTGTCCACCCCCGCCTTTGTCATTTTTTGCGCGGATTCAGCAAGATACTGGCGCAGCTTCACAGGACTCAGGCTCCGGCTTCGGGCTGGGGCCGTCCGGCCTTGCGGCTGCCGCCTGCAGTGGCGGCAGGCTTGCGCGGACGGGCCGCCACGGTTTCCTTCTTGCTTTCTTCCTTGTTCTTGCTGTTCCTGTCCGTGCCTGAGGCTCCGCCACGGCCGCTCTTGCCCTCAAAGACCAGGGGCAGCAGTTCGTCGTAGTGGTGCACAGGATGCACGGTGATGCGCTTGAGCAGTTCCTTGGGCACGTCTTCAAGATCCTTGGTGTTCTGCCAGGGAATGATCACGTGCTTGAGGCCGCGCGCCACTCCCGCCAGAATTTTTTCCTTGATGCCGCCCACGGGCAGCACCCGGCCCTGAAGGGTGATTTCACCGGTCATGCACAGGTCTGCGCGTACGCGACGTCCACTGAGGGCCGATATGAGGGCCGTGGTGAGCGTAACGCCCGCCGAAGGGCCATCCTTGGGCGTAGCGCCGGCCGGCACGTGCACATGGATGTCAAACTCGGACACAAAGGACGGGTTCACGCCCAGATCGTCGGCCCGACTGCGGATGTAGCTCAGGGCAGCCTGGGCGCTTTCCTTCATGACGTCGCCGAGCTGGCCGGTCAGGGTAAGGCCGCCCTTGCCCTTCATGACGGTAGCTTCCACGGTGAGCACTTCGCCGCCCGCGGGAGTCCAGGCCAGGCCAAGAGCCATGCCGGGCATGAGTTTCTTTTCCTTTTCGTCTTCAATAAAGCGCGGTGCACCCAGCAGTTTTTCCACATCGGCCGCGTCCACCCTGAAGGGGCCCTTCTTGCCTTCGGCCTTGCGACGGGCCAGCTTGCGGCAGATGGACGACAGTTCGCGTTCAAGGTTGCGCAGGCCCGCTTCGCGCGTGTACTCCTTGATGACCTTTTCAAGGGCCGCTGCTTCCAGAATCACGTCCTTTTCTTCCAGGCCGTTTTCCTTGATCTTTTTGGGCAGCAGATGCTTGCGCGCTATTTCAGCCTTTTCCTGCATGGTGTAGCCCGGCAGGGTAATGACTTCCATACGGTCGCGCAGGGCCGCCGGGATGGTCTCAAGGTGGTTGGCCGTGCACAGGAACATAACCTTTGAAAGGTCAAAGGGCACATTCAGATAGTGGTCGCTGAAGGTATGGTTCTGTTCCGGGTCCAGCACTTCCAGCAGGGCCGAAGACGGATCGCCCCTGAAGTCCGAGCCGAGCTTGTCCACTTCGTCCAGCACAATGACCGGGTTGCGTGTGCCCGCCTGCTTGAGGCTCTGGATGATGCGACCAGGCATGGCCCCGATATAGGTGCGCCTGTGTCCGCGTATTTCAGCTTCGTCATGCATGCCGCCCAGTGAAAGCCTCTGGAACTTGCGCCCCAAAGCGCGGGCGATGGAGCGTCCAAGGGACGTTTTGCCAACGCCTGGAGGGCCTGCGAAGCAGAGAATGGGGCCCTTGGACTGCGGATTAAGCTTGCGCACGCTCAGGAATTCAAGAATGCGGTCCTTGACCTTTTCCAGTCCGCAGTGGTCTTCGTCCAGAATCTGCTTGGCGTAGGCTATGTCGAGCCTGTCGCGTGAAAGCTTCTTCCACGGCAGTTCCACCATCCAGTCCAGGTAGGTACGAACCACGTTGGCCTCGGAGGAGTCCGCATGCATGCCCGCCAGGCGGCGCAGTTGCTTGTCGGCTTCCTTGCGCACGTCCTTGGGCAGGCCTGCCTTGTCCAGGGCGGCCTTGAGGTTTTCCAGTTCTTCTTCGCCCTCTTCTTCCTTGTCGCCAAGCTCATTGCGAATGGCCTTGAGCTGCTCACGCAGGAAGTAGTCCTTCTGGGCCTTGTCCATGCCCTCGCGGGCAGAGCTCTGGATGCGCGCCTGGACGGTGGCCACCTCGACCTCACGCTGCAGCTGGGTGTTGACCAGCATAAGGCGGTCCAGCGGGTCTTCAGCCTCCAGAATGCGCTGGGCGTCAGCCGTCTTCATGCGCATGTTGGCGGCAATGAGGTCAGCCAGACGGCCGGGGTCGTCCACGCCCTGCAAGACAGCCAGCACATCAGGCGAGGAGAGCCCGCGCAGAGAAAGCACCTTTTCGCTTTGCTCGCGCACGGAGCGCAACAGCGCCTCCACGGTGGGGTCTACCTTGGGCGTGGTTTCGGGCAGGGTTTCAATATGCGCCTCAAGGAAGGGTTCAACCTGGCTGAAGCTGCGCACACGGGCACGGCTCACGCCCTGCACAAGAATCTTCACCCGTGAGTCGGGCATCTTGAGCATGCGCATAACCTGCACCACAGTGCCCACCTTATACAGGTCGTCCGGGCCGGGGTCTTCAGTGGCTTCTTCTTTTTGGGCGCAGACGAGCAGATGCCGTCCGTTCTTGAGAGCGGCGTCCACAGCCTGAACCGATTTTTCACGCCCGATGAAGAGGGGCAAAATCATGTAGTTAAAAATAACCACGTCGCGCACGGGCAGAACCGGCAAGGTGTCGGGTATGCTCTGCATGGCGGCGGCCAGGCTGCCTTCGCCTTCGGCCACATCCTGCGCGAGCGGGTTGGCGTCCCGTTGTTCTTCGTTTTCAACGTCCGGACCCGCGGTGGAATCGGTTCCATCCAGGTGCAACAAATGGTTCTTGTCATTGTAATCAGCCATATACTCTCCCTGACTGCCTATATGGTCTGCATCTGTGTGATGCTGTAGCAGTCTCCCTCAGTAACGATAACGTGATCCAGAAAGCGCAGGCCCAGTTGCGGTGCCAGTCTTTGCAGTTCGGCGGTGAAAGCTTTGTCCGCTTCAGAAGGCGCGGGGTTGCCGCCGGGATGGTTGTGCACCATTATGATGCCGCTGGCCTTGCGCAGCAGCGCGGCCTCGAATACTTCTCTGGGTTGCATTGAAACCTCCGCAACACCGCCGCGCCGCAGACATTCCCAGGCGGTAAGCCTGTTGCGCTGGTCCACCAGCGCCAGCCAGCACTCCTCGTGCGGGCAGCCCGCCAACCGGCTCTGGGCCATGCGGGCCACGGCTTCCGGCGTGACCAGGATTTCTCTTTTGCGCAAGGCCGAAGCCACATAGCGGCTGCGGACTTCGCGCAAGACCTGAAAATAGGTCATCAGTCCTGATCCGAAACCGGGCACTGCAAGAAGTTCGTCGGGCCGGGCGTCCATGACGCCCCGGATGCTGCCAAAGCGTTGCAGCAATTCCTTGGCCAGAGGTTTGGTGTCCTTGCGTGTGAGCCCGTAGCCCAACAGCAGTTCCAGAACCTCATAGTCAGCCACAGCGGCGGGTTCATGCTCGAAACGCTCACGCAGCCGGGCTCTGTGCCCTGCGTGCAGTTGTATGGGGCCTGGCTTTGCTGTCATAATGTAAGCAGTCTTGGAGGTTATGCAAGAGGCAGGGATGTGACTATAGGGATTTTGCCCGCTTTGGGCCAATAAATAAAGGGTGTTCTGTCAGCATGCCGGTCATGTCCGGCCTTGTGCCCGGGCAAAAAGGGCCGTCATGCGCGTGGCCAGAAAATCCAGACTCTGCTCGGGACTGCGGCGGCCGCTTTTGACGTGCAGTTCGGCGTCCACCACAAGGGTCATGCCCTGCGCGATGCCTTCCGCCCCGAGGCGCTGGGCAAGCTGTTTTTTGGCCCCGGCTTCCTGGGGGCGCATGCGCGGATTTTCGCCAGCCTGGCATTGCCATAACAGGCGCAGTTCACGGGCCAGCAGGGCCAGAAGCGAAAACAGCAGGCTGTCTCCGTCCTTGCTGCGCGCAAGTTCTCTCCATACGGCGGGCAGATTGCCTGCCTGCATGTGGCGGATGCAGGCGAAAACGTCACATTCCGGGCTCCACGAGGCCGTGGAGATCATAGCCAGGCTTATGTCCTGCCCACGGCTGCCGGAAACAGCGCCAGCGGCAGCACTTGTGGAATCATCAGCGTCCAGCATGGCGGCGCGGAGCAGAAGCAGCTTTTCCAGTTCGTTTTCAATAGCCAGAGCGTCGGGCGGGACAGAGGCGCAGAACTGCTCAAGGGCATCAGGTTCAAAGCGCAGATTCAGCGCCTGACAGCGTTGCAGCACGTGTTTTTTCAGCGTGCGTTCATTGAGCCCCTCATGACGCCATATCCAGCCCTGTTTGTCGGCAAAGGCCATGCAGGGCAATTTGCCGAGATGGGCCGGAATTTTGGGCTGACCCCGTTCCCAGTTGACCTCAAGGCAGAAAAAGGGCCAGCACTGGTCCGAGGGGCGGGCCAGCGTGTGGGAGATTTTTTTCCATATTGCCGCCGGCCACTGATTGGCCTGCCGGACGATCAGAGCGCGCGGCGCGCCAAAGAGCCCCTGAAGCGTCAGTTGCTCCCAGAAGCGCTGCGGCGGCTCTTCATCACCCCAGTATATGTGCCGTTCCCACTGCGCGGGAGCGGCCTGGGGCATGAGGCCGCCACTGGCCGTCGGAGGATGGGCAGCCAGCAGCCTGTTCAGATGGGCGCGCAGCAGCTGCCCGTCAGGGCAGGCGAGAAAGGAAAATCCTGGATGGGGAGTGCTCATGTTTGTATGCCGTACAGTTATGGAAACGCTGATCTATTTCGTTTGGCGGCGTTGCTTCACTTTTTTTGAAACAGTCGAGGACGGAAGAGTCCACTCCTGCTTCAAAAAAAGATCGCGCCTTGCCAAACGAAATAACTGCGCGTTTCCAGGAGGCTCTTTAGAGCAGATTAACTTTGAGAATGTACATTATCAAAGTTTAAGGCACGCTCACTACGGCGTTTAACCGCGCAGGTAAACTGCGCTTACGCCTCCGCGGCGGGCGTCTGCTCCCGCATCCGCCAGAGCAATTTCAAAGAGAAATTGCTCTAAAAATTAAATTGCTCTAATCAGTGCTTCCTTATCAATCCCGACGGTCGGGATTGAACCATGGTGTAAGAAAGAAAGCGGCCAAGACAGCACCATACCGATAAACGCTTTTTCAGGGAAGGGGAAAGGAGAAGGGGCGCTTTTTTCAAAAAGCGCCCCTTTCCAGGTACGTTTTGCGTGGCCGGACTGGCCTGACCAGAGAGGATAAACTTTGATACGGCGTGATGTCTGGTAGACGCTGCTGTCGAAATTCCCGCCTCAGATCAGAAAACGCTTTGTACTATACTAAGAGTTTTAGGGGGAGGGGGCCCTCCCCCACAAAACCTTCCTCCCCACAAAGCATTTCAAAGCTGCTACGCCCTAGTTGGCCACGATATTGACCAGTTTGCCCGGCACCACCACCACCTTGCGCACGGTGAGGCCGGCAAGATGGCGCTGTACCGAACTGTCGGCCAGAGCCGCAGCTTCCATGGCGGCCTTGTCCGCCCCAGCGGGAACTTCCACCGTGCCGCGCAGCTTTCCATTGACCTGGAGCGCCACGGTAAGCATGTCCTGGGCCATGGCGGTCTCGTTCCATTCCGGCCAGAGTTCTTCGGAAACAGTGGTCTTGTGACCAAGGCGTTGCCAAAGTTCTTCGCAAATGTGCGGCGTAATGGGTGCGAGCAGGGTTATGGCCGTGCTCATGGCAGAAGAGAATACACGCCGATCAGCCTCGCTCATGCTCAGTTTTTCCCGCGAAAGGTACATGGCATTGACCAGTTCCATAACAGCGGCGATGGCCGTGTTGAACTGGAAGCGGTCGCCCATGTCTTCCCTGACCTTCTTCACCGTGAGGTGCTCGCGGCGGCGCAGGTCGCGGGCTTCAGGGCTTGTGGCGTCCTGATCGGTGGCGGCGCAGGCCGTGAGAGGCAGCAGGCGTTCCTGTTCTTCCATAAACAGTCGCCATACGCGGCCAATAAAGCGCGAGGCTCCCTCGATGCCGGAATCGGACCAGTCAAAGTCCCGCTCGGCAGGAGCGGCAAAAAGGCAGAACAGGCGCACGGTATCCGCGCCGTATTTCTGGATCATGATCGTGGGATCAACCACGTTGCCCTTGGATTTGGACATCTTGCCGCCGTCTTTGAGCACCATGCCCTGAGTGAGCAGGTTCTTGAAAGGTTCGGCAAGGTCCGCCGGGAAGAAGCCCATGTCGCGGAGCACCTTGGTAAAAAAGCGGGAGTAGAGCAGGTGCAAGATGGCGTGCTCCACGCCGCCGATATACTGGTCCACGGGCAGCCAGTATTTAATGGCGTCCGTATCAAAAGGCGCTTCTGTGTCGCGGGCGCTGGTGTAACGGGCGAAATACCAGGACGACTCCACAAAGGTGTCCATGGTGTCAGTTTCGCGCCGGGCATGGCCGCCGCACTTGGGGCACGCGCAGTTCACGAACGAGGGGGTGTCGGCCAGAGGCGAGCGCCCGTCGCTGTGCGTTTTTACGTCCAGAGGAAGGAGCACTGGGAGGTTTTCTTCCTTTTCGGGAACAACGCCGCACGTATCGCAGTAGATCATGGGGATTGGCGAGCCCCAGTAACGCTGGCGCGAGATGTTCCAGTCGCGCAGGCGAAACTGCACGGTGGCCTTGCCCTTGCCTTTTTTTTCAAGGCTCTGGGCCACAGCCTTTTTGCCGTCTTCATTGGGCATGCCGTCAAAGGGGCCGGAATTGACCATGACGCCGTCAGTGGTGAAAGCCTCGGCCATGCTTTCCGGGTCCAGTTCTTCGCCTGCTGGGCTTATGACCACGCGCAGGGGCAGGGCGTATTTGCGGGCGAATTCAAAATCGCGCTGATCGTGGGCGGGTACGCCCATGACCGCTCCCGTGCCGTAGTCGGCCAGGACAAAGTTGCCGAGCCACAGCGGCACGCGCTGCCCCGTGAACGGGTGTATGACATAGGCGCCGGTGAAGATGCCTTCTTTTTCCACCCCGTCGGACTGGCGATCAAGGCGGTCCATGTTGCGGATGCGCTCCACAAAGGCGCGTACTTCCGCAGCGTTGGGATAGTCCGCAATAAGCTTTTCCACCAGGGGATGCTCGGGAGCCAGCGTCATGAAGGTGACGCCAAACACTGTGTCGGGCCTGGTTGTAAAGACGTCTATGCCCTGTATGCCTTCAATGGCTTTCTCAAGGTCAAAGGTAATGGCAGCGCCTGTGGACTTGCCGATCCAGTTGCGCTGCATGGCAATGACGCGGTCAGGCCAGTCGCCCTCAAGCTTGTTGAGATCTTCCAGCAGTTCGTCGCCATAGGCGGTGATTTTGAGAAACCACTGCGTCAGGTCTTTCTGCTCCACACGGCTGTCGCAACGCCAGCACAGGCCGTCAATGACCTGTTCGTTGGCCAGCACGGTATGACAGGAAGGGCACCAGTTCTGCGGGGCTTTTTTGCGGTAGACAAGGCCCTTTTCAAACATGCGCACAAAGAACATCTGCTCCCAGCGGTAGTATTCGGGACGGCAGGTGGCGATTTCGCGGGACCAGTCGTAGGAATACCCCAGGCGTTTCTGCTGAGCGCGCATATTGCGTATGTTGGCGTAGGTCCACTCGGCGGGGTGGGTATTGTTTTTTATGGCCGCGTTTTCAGCGGGCAGGCCAAAGGCGTCCCAGCCCATTGGGTGCAGCACGTTGAAACCCTGCATGCGTTTGCTGCGCGCCACCACGTCGCCAATGGAATAATTGCGCACGTGCCCCATGTGGATGTTGCCCGAAGGGTAGGGGAACATCTCCAGCACATAGTACTTGGGCTTGCTGCTTTCATGGCTGCAGGCAAAAGAATCTTCAGCCTGCCAGCGGGCCTGCCATTTTTCTTCTATAGCTTGGGGATTGTAGCGTTCTTGTGTCATGGGGCATACCGGTTCAGATGGAAGGATTGGCGGACGTGGCGAGCCTTTGCAGTTCGCCTGCATCAAGGGCCTTGGCGACGGCGTCGAGAATGCCGTTGATAAAATTCTTGGCATTGCCTTCGCCGAACTGGCGGCTTAGTTCCAGGGCCTCATTGATGGAGACCTTTGGCGGCACGTCGTTGCGGAACAAAAGTTCATACACGGCCAGACGCAGCAGCGTCAGCTCCACCCGGCCCATGCGGTCCACGCGCCAGTTGTGCGAAAAGCGGGTGATGGCGTCGTCCAGGGCTGCACTGTTGCTCCACACCCCCTGCACCAGTTCCCAGGAAAAGCCGCTGGCCTCAACGGGGACGCCGCTTTCTTCACTGCGCGCGAGGTTGTCCGGCGAGGTGCGGAAACTGCGGCGCAACTCTTCAAGAGTATTGGCCGGCGTGAAGGAAAGGCCGTACAAAACCTGAAAAGCCAGTTCGCGTTCGCCGCGCCGTGTTGCATTTTTGGCCTTGGCCATGGTTTACAACTGCTCCATGACGCGGATGGTTTCCAGCATGGCGGCGGCAGCTTCCACGCCCTTGTTGCCAGCCTTGGAACCGGCACGCTCAATGGCCTGCTCGATATTGTCGCAGGTGAGCAGACCAAAGCCGATGGGCGTGGTGTGCTCAAGCATGCAGTGGGCAATGCCCTTGGTGGCTTCGGCGCAGACATAGTCAAAGTGCGGGGTGCCGCCACGGATGACAGCGCCAAGGGCGAGAATGCCGTCGTACTTGCCGGAGGCAGCGAGCTTCTTGCAAATCAGGGGGATCTCGAAAGCGCCGGGAATACGTACAAGGGTGACGTTTTCAGTGGCAAGGCCGTGGCGTTCGAGATAGTCGAGAGCGCCGCCCACCAGGCGGTCCACGATGAAGTCGTTGAAGCGGGTGGCCACAATGGCCACTTTAAGGCCCTTGGCGTCCAACTGGCCCGCAATGGTTGTCATAGTGCTCATGGCAACTCCTCGGCGCAAAATGTGCGCTGTTCATTCTATAGTAATACGATTGCAAAAAACGACAGAAGGCACGACCCCGGGGCATGCCTATAAAAAACCCTGGCGCAGCAGAAAATCCATGTTCAGCCCGGAGGCTTTGGGCGCAGCGGTATCGCCGCTTGCGGCGGCAGCCCACGGACGCAACAGGTTGCGCACGTACTTGCCAATGAGGTCTGTTTCCATATTAACGGCCACACCCGGACGCCAATGCAGCATTGTGGTGCGCTTCTGGGTGTCGGGTATGATGTTGACCTCAAGAAAATCCGGGCCGCAATCATTGACTGTAAGGCTGATGCCGTCAAGGGTTACAGAGCCCTTGGAAATAACTTCGACGCCAAATTCGGCGGGAAAGGCAAGGCGGCAGCGCAGAGACTGGCCCGCCTGGCGCACCTCGCGCACAGTGGCGACGCAATCCACGTGGCCGCTCACAAGGTGGCCGCCCAGGCGGTCGCCCAGGGCCAGAGCCCGTTCAAGATTGACGAGATGCCCTGTTTGCAGTGCCCCCAGGGTGGTGCGCGAAAGCGTCTCACCGGATGCGTAGGCCGTAAAGGAATCCGCCCCGTGCTCTTCCACGGAAAGACAGGCGCCGTTGACAGCAATGGATTCGCCATCGACAAGATCAGGCAGGGTAAAAAGAGGGCGCAGACAAATGCGGCACTCGCCGCCGGTTCTGCGCAACGAGCGCACCTCGCCCTGACCCTGAATGATGCCAGTAAACATGTGGTCCTACTTTGTTTCCGCAGTGTGCAGGGGGCGCAGTTCTATATGGATGTCGCCGCCGCTGGTATGGGTTCCCATAACGCGCATGCGCAGCGCTTCGTCCAGACTCAAGGGAGCCCGGCCGGAAAAAAGCGGGTGCGCGTCTTCATCACCCAGAATCATGGGTGCCATGTGCAGGCGAAATTCGTCAACAACACCGGCTTCCAGCAGGCTGAGAGCCAGATGGCCGCCCCCTTCGCACAAAAGGTAGGGGCAGTGCAGTTCTTCCCTCAGGGCTTTGAGCATGTGGGTCAGGTCGGGGCCGCCACGCAGCGCCGGTCCAAGGGACAACACACGCACGCCGATGTCGCGCAGGGCTTTGGCCGTGGTTGAAGCGGCGGCAGCGGGCGAAGCCAGAAATACGGTCTGCTCCGGCCGCTCTTTCAGCAGGTAAAAATCCGCGTCGGGCTGCGGCAGGCGTGAGGTAAGCACGCACGCCAGAGGCTGGCGGCAGTCGGGCTCGTCCTCGCTGATGGGGCGCACGGTGAGGCGCGGGTTGTCCGCGCGAAAGGTGCCGCCGCCCACAAGCACAGCGCCGCCGCAATGGCCGATGCCAGCCCGCAGTTGCTGCACTTCCTGCCGTGATTCTTCGGAACTGATCCACTGGGACTCGCCCCGGCGTGTGGCAATGCGGCCATCAAGAGTGGCAGCCATCTTCAGAATGACATAGGGCCGCTGCTTTTGCTGCCAGACCAGAAAGTCGGCCACAAGGTCGCGGCAGGCGTCAGCGCATACGCCCTCAATAACTTCCAGACCGCTTTCGCGTAGTTGGCACGCGCCGCCGCAGGCTTCGGGATTGGGGTCGGCGAAGCCCACCACGATTTTTTTGATCCCCGCCTGACGCACGGCATCGGTGCAGGGAGGCGTCTTGCCCTGGTGGCAGCAGGGTTCGAGCGTGACAACGAGGGCGCACTGGGACGGATCCACTCCTTTGACAGCGGCGTCTTTCAGGCAGTCCACCTCGGCATGGTCAAGCCCCGCGGCATGGTGCCAGCCCCTGGCCACGACATGGCCGTCACGCACAAGCACCGCGCCCACCATGGGGTTGGGGCAGGTTTTCCAGCGGCCCTTCCGCGCCAGGGCGATAGCTTCACGCATGAAGGGGGCGTAATCCAGTTCAGACATGGGGTCTACTCCGGCTGGGGGCTGATGACGGGTGGAACGAAGTTCAGTCTTTCCACATGTACCCCCGCTTCATCAAGCATGGTGGTGGCAAGTTCGTCAGGGTAGTGTTCAGCGTAATAAATATGCCGTATGCCGCAGTTGATAAGCATCTTGCTGCACTGAACGCACGGATGGGTTGTGCAGTACAGTTCAGCGCCGCTGATATTGATGCCATGCACAGCGGCCTGAATAATGACATTTTGTTCCGCATGCAGGCCCCGGCAGATTTCATGCCGCTGGCCAGAGGGAATGCCCATCTGCTCACGCAGGCAGCCGACGTCAAGACAGTGCGGAACACCAGCGGGGGCGCCGTTATACCCGGT
Organism: Desulfovibrio simplex; assembly: GCF_055387835.1. Lineage (NCBI taxonomy): Bacteria > Pseudomonadati > Thermodesulfobacteriota > Desulfovibrionia > Desulfovibrionales > Desulfovibrionaceae > Desulfovibrio > Desulfovibrio simplex. The sequence goes on along the minus strand of NZ_AP042377.1, from coordinate 1,854,860 downwards.
CGCGAGAATGCGCTTGTCCTTCACGGCGACAGCGCCGACCTTGCGACGCGTGCACGTGGAGCGTCCGCTCACAAGGTAGGTGATGTTCATGAAATATTCAGGCCAAGGCAGACGTTGCATAAGACACCCGTTAAAATTTCACACAGTGTACATAGTGGAGACACAAAAGCCAAGCCAGGGAGCCGGGGCCTTGAAGGCGAAAAAACACGGTGTTCGCGTAAGGGAGTAAGGGCCGCGTGTACGCTCCGCAAGCCGGGTGCTCCGTCAGCGCGGCGACTTTTGGCCTTGCCCGGCCGTTGCCCGCGTCTTCAGCAGACACCTTTGCGAATCTGGATCAGATCAGCTTTGAAATGCTTCGCATTTCAATTTTTCGTCCTGCCAAAAAATATGTTTTATGACAAAATCCACGCCACGTTGCGGCGTGCCCTGCACGGAGGCCGCATGTACCATGCAGCAAGGGCGGCCCGAAGGTGGTGAGCCTTCGGGCCGCCGAAAGCCGTCACTAGAGCAGATTAACTTTGAAATGCTTCACATTTCAAAGTTTTCATTCAGCCGAAAATCGCATTTTCGGCTGAATCCATGCCACGCCACGCTGCGGCGCGCTGCGCTCTCGTGCAGCATCAGAGCATGCAGCTTTATTTCAAAGTTAAGATGTTCTATGGGCAAACAGGGGAAACTGAAGGGCGAACTCTTCAACTTCCGCGCGGATTTTTTCAAGGGCTGCAGTGTCGTTGCGGTTTTCAAGAGCCGTAACAATGAACTGGCTCACAGTGCGCATGTGGTCCTGCTTCATGCCGCGCGTGGTGAGGGCCGCAGCGCCCAGGCGCACGCCCGACGTCACAAAGGGAGAGCGCGTTTCAAAAGGAACAGTGTTCTTGTTGACCGTGATGCCCGCGGTATCCAGAGCTATTTCAGCGTCCTTGCCGGTGATGTCCTTGCGGGTCAGGTCCACCAGCATGAGGTGGTTGTCGGTGCCGCCAGAAACAAGATCGTACCCGGCATCGGTCAGGCATGCTGCCAGGGTGGCGGCATTGTCCATCACCTGCTGCTGGTAGGCCTTGAAGGAGGGATGCAGCGCCTCGCCCAGGGCCACGGCCTTGGCGGCCACCACGTGCATCAGGGGGCCGCCCTGAATGCCGGGGAAAATCTGGCTGTTCAGCGTTTTGGACATGTCTTCTGTGGACAGGATCATGCCGCCTCGGGGGCCGCGCAGAGTTTTGTGCGTGGTCGTTGTGGTGACGTGGGCGTAGGGCACGGGGCTCTGGTGCAGACCTGCGGCCACGAGACCGGCGATATGCGCCATGTCGACCACCAGTTTGGCGTCAACTTCATCGGCAATGGCCCGGAAGCGGGCAAAGTCAATGGCTCGGGGGTAGGCGCTGGCGCCAGCCACAATCACCTTGGGCTTGTGTTCACGCGCTTTGGCCGCCACCGCGTCATAATCAATGCGGCCGGTTTCACGCTGCACGCCGTAGGACACGATGTTGAAGAGACGGCCGGAAAAGTTCACCGGGCTGCCATGGGTGAGGTGCCCGCCGTGGGAAAGGTCCATACCAAGAATGGTGTCGCCAGGCTTGAGAAAAGCAAGATAGGCGGCCATGTTGGCCTGAGAGCCGGAGTGGGGCTGCACGTTGACGTACTGGGCGTCAAAAAGTAGCTTTGCGCGTTCCTGGGCAAGGATTTCGACCATATCCACATATTCGCAGCCGCCGTAATAGCGCTTGCCGGGATAGCCTTCAGCATACTTGTTGGTGAGTATGCTGCCCTGTGCCTGCCTCACGGCAGTGGAAACGATGTTTTCCGAAGCGATAAGCTCAAGTTTACCCATCTGCCTTTGCGATTCCAGAGCGATGGCCCGTGCGATTTCCGGGTCCTGAAGGAGAATTTCATCCATGAACTTGGTCCTCAGTGAAATATACTGCCCGCCACAGTGGCGGGCAGTGTTGTGAATAGGCTGGACCCGGCGCGAAGGGGGGGCGGATCTGTGGGCAACGCGCTTCCCGGGCGTTCCTGCTGGTTCAGGCAAGGTGCCGCCAGGGCGCTATTTATTCCATTTCTTCAAAATCAGGCTGGCATTGGTGCCGCCAAAGCCGAAGGAGTTGCACATGGCATACTCGCAGGCGATGTGCTTTGATCCATCGGCCATGTAATCAAGGTCGCAGGCCGGGTCGGGGGTGTCGAGGTTGATGGTGCCGGGCAGCATTTCGTCATGGAGCGCCAGAGCCGTAAACACGGATTCGATGCCCCCGGCAGCGCCAAGCAGATGCCCCGTCATGGATTTTGTGGCCGAGATTTTGATTTTTTGGGCATGGTCGCCAAAAACCAGTTTGATGGCCTTGGTTTCAATGCTGTCATTGAGCATCGTCGACGTGGCGTGGGCATTGATGTGACCGATGGCCGAGGGAGCAATGCCCGCCTCGCGCAGGGCGTTCTGCATGGCGTGCGCCATGCCTTCGCCGTTTTCACAGGGGGCGGTCATATGGTAGGCGTCGCCGGAAGCGCCGTACCCCACCATTTCAGCGTAAATCTTCGCGCCGCGCTCCCGGGCCGATTCCAGTGTTTCAAGCAGCAGCAGTCCCGCGCCTTCACCAATGACAAAACCGTCGCGGTTGGCGTCAAAGGGCCGCGAAGCCTTGGTGGGCTCATCGTTGTGCTGCGTTGAAAGCGCCTTGAGGGCCGTAAAGCCCGCCACGCCAAGAGGCGTGACCGTGGCTTCGACGCCGCCGGTAATAACGGCCGTGACCCTGCCGAGCAAAAGTTCGCTGAAGGCGGTGCCCATGGCGTGAATGGCCGAGGCGCAGGCAGTGGTCGTGACGATGTTGGGCCCCTTGGCCCCTGTGAAGATGGATATCTGCCCCGGCCCCATATTGGAAATGAGCATGGGGATCATGAAGGGCGAAATTTTGTTGGGGCCAGACTCCAGCAGCTTGGCATGGTACGTCTCAATGGTATGCAGGCCGCCAAGGCCGATGCCGAGAATTACGGCGGTGTCATAGGCATTGGCGTCCGTCACTTCATAGCCCGCGTCCTTGAGCAGCATCTGGGCCGAAGCCACGGCAAACTGGGTGAAACGGTCCATGCGTCGCACCTGCTTGGCGGGCATGAACTCTTCGGGCGCAAAATTTTTCACCTCGCCCGCGATCCGGGAATCATAGGCCGAGGCATCAAAAAGCGTGATGGGCGCGATGCCCGACTCGCCTGCGAGCAGTTTTTTCCAGGTGCTCTCAATATCGTTGGCGAGGGGCGTAACGCCGCCAACACCAGTGATTACTACGCGGGGACGGGTCATGCATGCTCCTTTGATGCGGGAGGGGGTTTGCAGGCCCCCTCACACGCAGCAGATCTGGCGATCAAACTCTGGCTATTTCTTTTCTTCGATATAGGAAATGGCGTCCTGAACCTTCAGAAGTTTCTGAGCATCGTCATCAGCGATCTCGACTTCAAATTCTTCTTCCATGGCCATGATCAGTTCGGTCAGGTCAAGGGAGTCAGCGCCCAGGTCTTCCACAAAGCTGGCTTCGGGCTTTACTTCATCAGCGCTCACGCCAAGCTGGTCTACAATAATTTTTTTAACTTTTTCAGCGACATCAGACATAGTATCCTCCAGGTAATTTAATGATCACTTCCAAACCCGGCCTCAGGGGTGCGCCGGGAGAGTCTTCGGACTTTCCACCTAACAGTGCATGCCCCCATTCACCCCGAGCACCTGCCCGGTGATATAGGCAGCTTTGTCCGACGCGAGAAAGGCGACGGTTTCGGCCACATCCTGAGCAGTGCCCATACGCTTGAGAGGAATAGATTCTTCATAGCTTTTGCGCACTTCGTCGCTGAGGGCGGCGGTCATGTCCGTTTCGATGAACCCGGGGGCCACGGCGTTAACCGTGATCTGCCGGGTGGCCAGTTCTTTGGCGCAGGACTTGGTAAGGCCCAACAGGGCGGCCTTGGCCGAGGCGTAGTTGGCCTGGCCGGCGTTGCCTGTCTGACCCACCACCGAAGAAATATTCACAATGCGGCCCTTGCGGGCTTTGCTCATGATTTTGGCGGCTTCGCGGGTGCAGATGAAAGCGCCGCGCAGATTGACGTTGATGACCTGATCAAAATCTTCGTCTTTCATGCGGATAAGAAAGCCATCCTTGGTGATGCCCGCATTGTTGACCAATACGGCAAGGTTGACTTTATCTTTGATTTCATTGGCAAAAAAATCAGAAACAGCGGCACTGTCGCTGACATTCAGGGCAAAAGCCCTGGCGTGGCCGCCCGTTGCCCTGATTTCGGCTACCACCTGTTCCGCTTCAGCGGGGCGGCTCACATAGGTAAGAAAAACCTGAAAACCGTCGCGGGCAAGGGTTTGGGCAATGGCCCGCCCGATGCCGCGCGAGCCGCCCGTCACAATGGCGGTGGGCGTAGCGGTGGGTGCGGAATGCTCTGTACTCATGCTCGTTCTGCCTTTGCTTGAGAGTGCTGTTTATAGCGTGACCGTGCGCTCATTTCAATGCCGCTGCACAAGAAAAAAGAACTTGCGCGACGGGCTGTGCTCTGGCCTGCACGGCATCGTTTGATGGAGTTTGACTCCGTCCCGCGACGCCTGTGTAAAATCCGCGCGGCAAAGTGGTTACAGGTTGGCGGCCTGAGCGCGGACAGCCCGGAAAAGATTAAAACCGCAGCAGGGCCGCGCCCCAGGTCAATCCCGCGCCAAAGGCGGTGACAAGCATACGGTCGCCGGTCTTGATGCGTCCGGCGGCGCGGGCTTCCGTAATGGCCAGGGGAATGGAGGCCGAGGAAGTGTTGCCGTACTTGTCAACATTGACAAAGACGCGGTCGCCGGTCATGTCCAGGCGGCTGCCCACGGCCTCGATGATGCGCATATTGGCCTGATGGGGCACAAGCAGGTTCACGTCGCTGGCGGAAAGGCCGTTGCGGGCCAGAACGTCTTCGCAGATATGCACCATGTTGCGCACGGCGTGCTTATAGGTCTCGCGGCCTTGCATGGTAATGAAAAAGTCATCGCCGACGGGATCGCCCTTGGCGTAGCGGCTGCTGGTCCCGCCGCCCACCACAATAAGGTCGCGCTGCGTGCCGTCGCTCTGGCAGATGACGTCCTCAAGGCCGGCCATGACATTGCCCGACGAACCGGTAACAATGCAGGCCGTGGCCGCATCGCCGAAAAGAACGCAGGTGCTTCTGTCTGCCCAGTTCACGCGGCGGGTCAGGGCCTCTGTGCAGACAAAAAGAATTTTGGCGTCGGGCTGCTGGGCCAGAAGGCTGCGGCAAATGGAAAGACCGTAGATAAAGCCGGAGCAGGCAGCGCCAAAGTCAAAGGCCATAACAGGCCCTGTTCCGAGCTGCCCTGCCATGATGCAGGCCACGGAAGGCGAAAGCACGTCAGGAGTGCAGGTGGCCGCGATAACGTGGGTGAGTTCAGAAGCTTCCATACCCGCTTCGGCAAGAACCTTGCGGGCGGCCTTGAGGCCAAGGTCGGAAGTGTGTTCGTCATCAGCCAGCTTGTGCCGCTGCTTTATGCCAGTACGGGTAACGATCCATTCTTCGTTGGTGTCAACCACCTTGGCGAGGTCTTCGTTGGTCAGGACCGCGTCCGGCACATGGGCGCTCAGCGCAAGCAAATGGCAGAGAGGATTCATTCTGTAGTACCGCCGGTTAGATGGCGCGTGAGAAGCGCGTGAGCTCCTCGTTGGCCAGGATGGTCTCGGCAAGGTGGCTGTTGGTGCCTTTGCGAACAAAGGTACCGCTCATTTTGATGGCATTCGTCATGGCAAGCGAACTGGAACGGCCATGACAGACTATAGCCAGGCCCTGAAGACCCAACAGCGGTGCGCCGCCATATTCGGCATAGTCAATGGTGCTGGCAAATTTTTTGAAAGCGCCCTTGGCCAGCATGCCGCCAAGAGCGGGCAGTACGCCGGAGGTAAAGACTTTCTTGAGCATGCGCACCAGCGATGAAGCAAGGCCTTCACTCATCTTGACCACAACGTTGCCCACAAAACCGTCACAGACCACGACATCAAGATCACCGGTAAAAATGTCCCGCCCTTCGGCATTCCCCACAAAATTGAGGTTTTGGGCCATCTTTAGCAGTTCGTAGGCTTCCTTGACCTGAGAGTTGCCCTTGCCTTCTTCTTCACCGATGCTCAGCAGGCTGACGCGGGGCGAGGGATAGCTCAAAAGGTCCCTGGCGAAAGCGTCGCCCATAAGGCCGAACTGAAAGAGGTGATAGGGGCGGCAATCCACATTGGCTCCGGCGTCGAGCACAACTACGGGATCTTTTTCCGTAGGCAGCAACGCGGCCAGAGCAGGACGCTCCACTCCGGGAAGGCGGCCCATAATGAACATGCCACAAGCCACTGTGGCGCCGGAATGTCCGGCACTTACCACAGCGTCCGCGGCGCCGTCCTTGACCAGGCGGCAGGCCACCTGGATAGAGGCGTTTTTTTTGCGGCGCAGAATGTCCGAGGGTTTTTCATTCATGTGCACCACATCATCAGCCTGAACGATATCATAATGCACATTTTTAAGGTCAAGCTTGTCCAGCTCGGCCTCCAGCTTGGGGGTGTCGCCCACAAGCTGGACATGCAGATCATGAAGTCGGGCGGCCGCGACGGCACCCGGCACTACCACGGAGGGGCCAAAGTCCCCGCCCATGGCGTCCACGGCGATAATGGGGCGCTCGTTCATTACTCGCTATCGGTCTTGGCGACCACCTGACGGCCCTTGTACGTACCGCAGCTGGGGCAGACGCAATGGGGCACGGTGGGCTCGCCGCAGGAGCAGTAAATGACGGCGGGAATGGCCACACGATCGTGAGAGCGGCGCATCCCCTTGCGGGAGCGGGATTTTTTATTCTGTTGCACAGCCATGGTGTTCTCCTTTTCAGTCCTTGCGGACACGTAAGGCAAAGATATGGCGGGCAGGACCAGAAATAGGGCTTGCCCGCAAGACTCAGCAGTTTAGTAAAAAACTTTAGAAATGTCCAGACTCCGTCTGCGGCAATCCATCAGCGGAAACCATTTTTTCAAAGCCGCCATGCTAGAGCAGTTAACTCATTTCAAGTGTTAAATGCTCTGGGTTCTGGCATGCGGCCTGTGGCGCGCATTCAGTTCTTGTGCAGCGTGAGCCCGCGCAAAACAGCCATGCGTGGATCAAGCTCTTCATGCTCGCACGCGCAGAGCCCCTCATTGAGGTTGGCGCCGCAGCTTGGGCAAAGTCCCTTGCATGTCGCGTCGCACAGGGGCGTCACGGGCAGGGCGAGCATAAGCTCCTCCCAGCAAATGGCCGCAAGGTCCAGCAGGGGCGCGTTGTTCACAAAAACAAGGCGACTTTCCGGGGTTTCGTCCTGCGAGCGCACGGCGGAAGACCCGGCAGCTTCGTCAAGTTCGTCGCTCTCCGGCAGTTCCTCAAAATCTTCAAAGCGCGCGTTGACCACAGCCGTGGCATCCTCGGTGCAGCGACTGCACGGCAGAACCACCTCGCCCGTCAGGCTGCCGCGCACAAGCCAGCCGCCGTCAGTGGGCAGCACGCTGATACTGGCGCTCAGGGGTTTGGTAATCCGGCAGTCCATATGAAACTCCTCAATGGAGTTCTGCCAGATGGCCTGATCGTCCAGATGAAACTCTCTGCCCTCGGGGGGCAGATCGTTGAGTAATATGCGGTAATTCTGCATGCTGTACCTCGAAAGTCTGGCTACATACCCTTGCCCATAACAGTTGTCAAGAAAAGCGGTAAAAGTTGTGTCCACGCCCCTGCCGGACATGGCCGGCAACGGGGCAGGGCAGGCAGCCCCGGTTTTTTGTCAAAAAGCCCTGCGATTGCGGGTGAAAGGCCGTAAACACGCACGTTCCGGCCATGTCCGCGGCGCAGCGAGTCCCTTGATCCTGACTTGTCTGTGGCACCGTGAATCGCTCTATGCCGGGCCTACGGCTCCGTCAGTGGGCAACCTGTGCCGTATCCACAACGTCTCAGTCAACAATCTATGGCTCAAGCGGCTGATGGCAAGTGATCCCTTCCGCGAAGCCTCCCGTTGAGCGCTGACGGCAGGCACTAGAGCAGATTAACTTTGAAATGCTTTACATTTCAAAGTTTTCATTCAGCCGAAAAATGCGATTTTCGGCTGAATCCACGCCACGTTGTGGCGCGCTGCACTTTCGTGCAGCGTTAGAGCATTTACACTTTTTCAAAGTTAAAATGCTCTAACATGTGGCTTCATTAGCGCGTGGTAAAAAGCAGGGCCAGCGCCAGACCCGCAAAAACGAGTCCGGCGGCCCGGTGAATGAACACCTGTCCGCCCGGAGACCTGTTGAACCACACGGCCAGTTTGCCGCCAAGCAGGGCCACGCTGAAAAAAACGATAATGGTGGCCAGCATGAACAACAGACCCAGGCTGAGAACCTGCATGGCCACGCTGCCCCTTGCCGGGTCGCAGAACTGTGGCAGAAATGCGAGAAAAAAAAGCGAAACCTTGGGGTTCGTCACGTTCATGACAATGCCGCGCCGGTACAGCGGGGCATAGCCGGGAAAGGGCGCGCCGTCGCCCTTGGTGACGGCCAGCGCAGCGCCTGCCCTGAACGACAGCCAGGCCAGCCATAACAGGTACGCCGCGCCCACGGTCTTGAGTATGGTGAAGGCCAGGGGCGAACTCTGAAAAATGGCGGCCACGCCCAGCGCGACGGCGGTGGTGTGCACACAGAGCCCCGTGACGAGGCCAAGGGTTGTGACCATGCCTGCGCCCGCGCCATAGACGGCGGACTGGGTGAGCACAAAAATATTGTCCGGCCCCGGAGCAATGCCAAGCAGAAGAGACGCCGCAAAGAAAGCCAGAGCTATGTCCACAGTCAGCATTGCTTTTTTTCTCCCTCAAGCAAAAAAGTGATTTTTGCGTGGCGCGGTCTGGCCTTTACCGCGCATTCCAGACGCAGGGCGTCCGCCTTGCTGGAACATGCCCGGCTGGCCAGCAGGCGTACCGGACGTCTGCCGCGTGTATAGCGCGCGCCGCCCGGCGCTGCGCCGTTGTGTTGCGCAAGACGCCGCTCCATATCGCAGGTGATGCCGCAGTACAGGGTGCCGTCGGCGCATTCCAGCAGGTAGACCTGCCAGATGTCAGGCCTCATTGGCGTTCTCCACAGTGTCATGATGCAGCCCGGAAGGGTTTGCAGCGTTGTCTTGGCGCGCTGCCAGACCTTGACCGGTTACTTTTGCAAATATACGCCCGCAACATTACGGCGCGCCTGTTACGGCGTTTTGCAGCGCGCCTGAACCCGTTCGCGCCTTCACGGCGCGCGCCTGCCCCCGCGGATGCCTGGGCGCTTTTACTCCGAAACTGAATCAGTCAAACCCTCCGGCAAGCCAGATGGTAACAAGAAAAGACAGTATCCAGTTGCCCATGCGCCACAGCCAGGGGTTGGGCATGACGCCAACCGTCATGAGGCGCATTTGCCGCAGCGTCCCCGCCAGTGACCCAATGGTGTGAAAGAACACAAAGCCAAGTCCCGCCAGAAAGCCGAACTGCGCAAGGCAGACAAGGAAAATGGCAAAGGTGATGCAGGGGGCGAGGCAGGCGTTGGAGCTGTCCCGGCTGGTAATCCATATCCGGCCCAGGGGCGATCCGGCCTGAAAACCGCCAAAGTTGCTCCCGCCAAAGGTTCGTTGATAAAAACGGCCCTGCCCGCCGGTCTGGCCGTATCCTTCAGATCCGTCCTGACGGCTGTTGCGGCCATAGGTATCCTGTTGCTGCTCTTCGTTTTGTTGCTGGTCCGACATATAAACCACTTCGGCGTTGAGCACACGCCGTTGCTCTTCCCCGGAGCCTTCGCCGCCCTGCTGTTGCCCCGAGGGCACGGGCAGATTGGCATCGTGCGGCGTATGTGGGTTGTCGGAGCCTTGGGGGGGCTTGTGCGGGGGGTGGCTCATGCTCGGCCTCCTGATGTATGCCAGCCTTGGGGGCGGATTATTGAGAGGAATGAATAAGGGCTTGCCGTGGTTGTGCCTGCTCGATGGCGGTGCGTCAAGGGCATGCCCGGGGGCGGGCTGAAGAGCGTGGCGACGCCGCAACTGGGCGACGAGCCTGGGTGACGAACCTGGCGCCACCTTGCCAAGTCTTTTTCGCGGCGCTATTCTTTTTTGCATCAGGTATCAGGCATCAGGTAGCAGGTGTGGCCGTCTGGCCGCGACCGAGGAGGTTCTTATGAAAAAAAATTTTGCCGCGATTTTTCTGACAATGACGTTTTTTCTGTTTTCGGCCCTGACTGTGGGCGCGCAACCGCAACCAGCGGACAAGGTGGAACAGAAGCTTAACGAGGCATGGACAGCCTACAATATCGGCCAATACCAGAAAGTCCTGCAACTGGTGCAGCCCCTGGCCTCGGACGGCAATGCCCGTGCCCAGATCATCCTTGGCCGCTGCTACGAGAATGGCCTTGGCGTGCCGCAGGATATGGAAATGGCCGCCAAGTGGTTCCGTCTTGCAGCGGAACAGAATAACAGTGAAGCTCAGGTGCTTCTGGCCTACCAGTATGAACTGGGCATTGGCGTGCCCAGAAACGACGCGACAGTGTTGGACCTTATGACCCGCGCGGCCAACGCGGGCAATGCCGAGGCCCTGTTTAACCTGGCTTTGTATCACGGCCAGGGCAAGTATGGTTTTGCCAAAGACCCCGCTGAAAGCTTCCGCCTGGCCAAGCTGGCGGCCGACCAGGGCTACGCGCAGGCCGAGCGTTACGTGGGGGCCTGCTATGACTATGGCGTGGGCGTGCCGGAAAACAAGACCGAAGCGCAGGTCTGGTATGGCAAGGCCAGGGCGCAGGGTCTGGAAGTGGAGGGCAACGTGTTCAATTTTGTGCGTGAGTACAGCATGCCGTAATGCCTGATGGAGCGCCGCCACGGCGCAAATTTCCATCAGGGCATCGACTTCGGGGCACAGGATATTCTGCGGGAAAGGCCCCGGCTTTGCGCTGACGACGCGTCTCGACACGCGCGGCGGTAAAAAGCCGCCTTTTCCCCGGATTTGCTACGAACAGATATGGCCGCTCCCCCAAGGAAGCGGCCATATTTGTTCGTATTGGGGGGGGCGGCCATGTCATAATGTCATTTTGACATGGCCTTGTGGGTGAGGGACCCTTTTGCAAAAGGGTAGCCTCCCCCACGCCCCCATTCGTGACGACACTGTCCAAATCTCTTATTATAGTTCGGCATAGTACTGTGAGTGTTATGATCTGAAGCGGGGGGCAGAGGCAGTGGCTTCAAGACACTGCCTCATCGCAACGGTGCAATGCTCCTGCTGACGCGCAGCAACACGTTGAAAAGCCCGCTCCGGGGCTTCATTGGCCGGCCGGGGGCGCGCCGCGTTCCACGCGGATATGATTCAATACCGTAAGCCTTTGCAGCAGGGCTTTGAGGGAATACCGTATCTTGCCCCTGGCATCTTCCATAAGGTCCTGTCGGATATCCTGAAAGGACTGTTCCAGAATTTCTTCAATATATTCCCTGTTTTTCGCCGTGATTTTTTCACGGTTTTTTTCATTGAGAAGAAATTTGGGCAGCTTTTGCCGCCGGAGAAAATTCTTGCCGAATTTGCCCAGCGCCCATGTGCCCGCAAAAGCCGCCGCGCCGCCGATGACGGCGGAAACAGGTTCAGCCGTGGTGAGCAACATTTTTTCCCCAATGGCAAGGGCCGCAATGCCCGGCAGCACGGCCACAGCCATCACATCCATAGTGTTGAGCAGGGTAAGGCGCGAAACTTTTACCTGCACCGCGTCGAAAAAACTGGTGCTGAGCGTGCGGGCGGAAAAATTCAGCCTCGGCACAAGGTGCACGCCATTTTCACGCAGCCAGCGGCTGAACTGCAGGCGCAGTTCCCTTTCTATTTCCTTGCGGGCGGCTTCCGTACGCTCCTGAACAATAGCCAGCAGGCCGGAATCATTCTGGATTTTTTCACTGATCTCCCGCTCGATCTCTTCAACGGTTTTTCTGTCCTCCTGGGCGGCCTCAAGAACGCTCAGAATATCCTTGACGGCGATGCGCTCGGCGCAGGTTTTGGCGGCCATCTTTGTGTGTTTTTCAAAGATGCCCTGCGCGAGGTCGGCAACGCGCAAGCAGAAATCTTCGCTCTGTTTCTCAAGCAGGTTTTTTATCTTGAGGTGGGTATGCAGCAGCATGGGGTAGAGGGCCAGACCGAAGGCGATATCCTCATAGGTGCGCGGGCTCATGACGATATTGTCTGTGCCGAAAACATCGCGCACTGCCTCGCTGGCGAAAAACCAGCCGCTGCTGCCGCCCGTGAGGATGACCTTGTCGACGCTTTTTTGCCGCCGTATGTCGTAAAGCACGTCCTTGAACCAGGAGATGAGGCCCACCTGACGGCCTTGCAGCATTTCTCCGGCCACAGCGCCCAGCGATCCCCTGTTGGCGTACTGGCTGAGCATGCCCAGCAGGGCTTCAGAAGCCACATAGCTTTCCGCCGCGCTGACCACCTGCTGCCAGGTGAGTTCGTGCAGATATGCGTGTTTTTGCGTGCCCGCGGCGTCATACCACGAAAGGTGCAGGCTTACGGCGCTGTCGACATCCTTCTGCAATATTTTGGAAAACCGTTCTTTTTCCGCCTTGCACAAGACCCAGTGGACATAATACTCGCAATTGTCGGCCTTCACCTGCTTCTGCAAGTGGGGATTCTGACGGCAGAAAAGCTGAAAGAACAGATCGTCGAAAAGGCGCCCGCCCAAAAGCCGGTCGCCGCCGCTGTGCAGTATGTTGGAGTTTTCCGCCAGGGTGAAGTCGCAGGTGCCGCCGCCAAAGTCCAGAATAAGCAGGCTGTGTTCCAGATCATCCAGTTCAATGGCCCCGGACTGGAGGCAGGAGATCATGGCCGCGTCGGATTCCTTGATAAGAGAGGGCGCGGGCCAGCCCGCATCCCTGAAGCATTGCGCGAGCTGTATGCCGAAGCTTTCGCGCGTGCGGGCGGGAATGCCCACATATATCTGGCTGTCAGGCTCAAGCGTGTCCTGCGGCAAGGCCTCGCGGAGCATGCGCAGAAAGTCCGTCATCCAGCCAACCGCTTCGGCATTTTCTTCACCGATTTCGGGTTTGAACTGGCAGCGCAGGCTGCGGCGCGCCCGCATGCCGGGACTGGCGTAATACTCGCTCTCAGCCAGATGCCCTATAAGCAGGGGCGAACCGTTTTCATAAAGGATGGCGGTTTCGACGCAGCCGTCCGGCGCGCTGACGCGGGGCAGCAGCACCGGCTGCGGAGCCGTGGAGCTTTTGTGCGCGCCATAGATGTAGGTATTGCTGGTGCCGAGGTCGATGCCCAGTATCTTCATGCTGTGCCCTCCCCGGCGGATGCTCCCTCGGCCAATGGGAGTTCTTTCTGCACGTGCCCCTTGACGATAGTATCGCCGGAACGGGAATAGCGGCGCAGGACGCGGCAGCGGTCGCCGTCGTGCACAAGCCCGACGGTATCGTAAAGTTCGGCATGCAGGGCGTCGTCCCACACGATGTGGCTGTCGCCTTCACCGGGATTGTAGCCCATAAAAACAAGCTGTTCTGAGAGAAAGCGCCTTGTTTCCCCATTCATGCCGTCCAGCAGATGAATGACGCCAAGCGCCAGCGGGCAGTCGCTTCTGGGGCATTTGCCTGTTTGCGTATCTGCCTGGCCCTGTTCTTTGAGGCTGTCCAGTTCTGTGCGCAACTGGTCCCAGGCGGAAAAGAAGGTCATGAGATTCCGCGCGCGGGCCTGGGCCTGTTGCTCCAGAGAAACCCTGAAAGCCGCCATATCAAGCGCGGTTGTTTTTTTGGCGAGCAGCACAAAAAGAAAGGCCGCGCCAAGCAGGAGGTACACGCGTTTGAGCAGGCCCGGAGCGCCGCTTGATCCAAAAACGGCATTTTTGAAATCCGCCCAGGAGGCCAGCCGTAAAACGCCAGCCACCATGCTGGCGGCAAAGGCGGTCAGCGTGCCCAGACCAAGAAAGAGTAAAAGACGGGCGCGCGCCCTGGGGTTGCCCGCCAGAAACTCCGCGCCGTAAAGCATGCCGAGCACCGTGGCCACCCTTATGATTTCCCCGCCCATATCAATGAGGCCGAGCAGCTTTGACAGCAGGCCGCCAATAAAAAAGCCAAGAAAAACAATGCCTGCCATGCTCGGTAGGGAATAGCGCTTCACATACAGGGCATCGGTGGAAAAATCGGGCATGTCGCGGGCCAGGCTCCAGCGGAGGTCTTCCGGAATATCGGCGCTGGCGGCCTTTGCGGCGCAAAGGTCCACAAGCTCTTCCTTCAGGTCAGAAAGCAACTGGCGGTGCTGGGCAAAATCCTTGGGAAAGGAGGGTATTTTTTCAAGGGTTGCATCCAGGGCGGGCTGTATGTCCGGCATGGACGCTGCGGTGTTTTTTGTCATTGTCATCGGCATGTCCCGTTTGCAATGTGGGCCGTAGGGCAGAGGAACGCGAATTGAGCGAAAAGGCCGCTCTGCATGAAATTGCTCAAGGGGAAAAAGGAGCATAGAGGCGTTACTGTGTAAAAAGGTAGCGCACTAAGCCCTCAAGTCAAGTCTGACAGGGTTTTGGGGACAAGCGGATTACCGTGGGCACGGGCGGCGGAATCGCCTTGCCTCAGAGGATGTCAGGCAGACTTTTGCCTGCCGTACGCGAGCATTTCAAGTGTTAACTGCTTTAGGGGATTGGCAACTTGAGGGAAACCAGAAGGAGTGACGGACAGATACCCTGTTGCCTTGCGTGCCGGCTATTGCCAAAAATGGCAAAGGCAGCGCAAAAAAAAGCATGCTGCATAGTTTTTGGCAGCAGATTCTGCCTGCGCGCCAGTGCGGATCAATATTGGAAATGCTTGTTTGCTTCGGATATGATTACCGATGAAATTTTTCGTATTTCAATGTGTCGTTAAGCCAGAAAATATAATTTTCGGCTTAATCCACGCCACGTTGTGGCGCGATGCACTCTCGTGTGACGTTGGGGCAGTTACATTTTTTCAAAGGTAAAATGCTCTAAACAAAACAGCCGCGCAGCAAGGGGTCGTTGTCCAGGATGCGGCGCGCCTCTGGCAGGCAGTCCCGCAACGAAAGCACGGTGAAAAAATTTTCCTTCATGCCGGGCGCGAGGCCTATGGCGTGGAGCCACTCCTGCCTCGAGAAGGGGGTGGCGCGCACGGCATCCCAAAATCCGGTCTTGGTAAAGACATGGGCCAGAAGCTCTGTGTTCCGCTCCTGAAACTGGCTGACAAAGTAAGCGGCCATACCCACCTGGAGTCCGTGCAGGCGAGGATGGGCGGACGTGGCGTCCAGGGCGTGCGAGATGAGGTGCTCGCTGCCGCTGGTCGGGCGCGAGCTGCCGCAAATTTCCATAGCTATGCCATTAAGCATGAGGGCCGTTCCCAGCAGGGCCATACCCGCGGCGTCGTGGGTAGGATTGGCCAGAAACTGGTGTACCGTGGCGTCAGAAAGCAGGGCCGCCAGGTCGTTGACCGGCTCTCCCGTGTTGTGAAAGGCCAGCTTCCAGTCATGCACCGCGGTGAGCTTGGCTACGAGGTCGCCGACGCCGGACAGCCAGAGCGCGCGCGGAGCGGAAAGGCACACGTCCACGTCAATAATGACGCCCTGGGGCAGGGTGGCGGCCAGGGAGCGGCGTTTGCCGTGCATGGTCAGGCTGGATTGCGGGCTGCAAAAACCGTCATTGGAAAGGGATGTGGGCACGGCCAGATAGGGAAGACGGGCCAGAAAGGCCAGATACTTCGCCATGTCCAGCGCCTTGCCGCCGCCAAGGCCCACAATGGCCATGGTTTTTTTGGGCAGCAGGGCGAACAGTTCCACCACGTTTTCAAAGCTGTTGTCGTCCACTTCTACCCAGGGACCGGTGTGTATGCCGTTGTTGTCCAGCCCTTGTCGGGCCATTTGGGTGACCGTTTCGGGAAGTTGCCCGGACACCACAAGAACATCGGTAAAGCCGGAGCGGCTCAGGTAGATGCCAAGGCGCGGCAGCGCGCCCGGCTTGATGCGGACAAGACTGGGCACGCGGATCTGGCTGTTGTTCATTGGAATTTACCCTGATTTTCCATGGCAAGCAGGGCGTCGGCCACATCCGACCAAACGGAGAAGCCGTGAAAATCTTCATGGTAGCGGCCCAGAGCCGTAGCCAGGTCCGCACGCGCAAAGCGCAGCTCAGGGGATACGCCAAGGGCTGCGGGCAGGTCGGCGAAGCCGTCGCCAGCAAAGGCGACCATATAGCCACGGCGCGCGTATGACCGCACAATGCCCGCCTTGTCCACTCCTGTTTCAGCGCAATAAAAGGGGGAATCTGTGGGGGCCAGCATGCGCAGGCTGCCGTCGGGCTCATAGCTTGTGGGGTTAGTATGAACAGGCAGGCTGACTCCGGCGGCGTCCAGCACACGCCGGATGTACCAGTCACATCCGGCTGAAGCCACCACGATTTCCCAGCCAGCCTCACGCAGACTGGCAACAGCGCTGCTGAGGCGTGGATCGGGCTGCATGGCCAGAGCAAGACCGGTCAGTTCGGCTTCAGAGGCGCGGATTTTGGCAAAAATCTGTTGCAGGGCGGCCAAATGCGTAATTTTGCCATCCCGGTATTCCTGCCAGGGGGCAATATCCTTGGGTGTCAGCAGGCTGCCGACCACCAGCTTGTAAAAATCGTGCGCGGTTATGGTGCCGTCAAAGTCTGTAACGAGAATGCGGGGTTTGGGCATGCTTTTCTCCCTCTGGCGCGATTTGATGAAGGGCGGCGGCAACTAGAGTATTTTCACTTTGAAATTGCTCTGGCGACTGCGTGAGCAGGCGCCCGCAGCGAAGGCGTAAGCGCAATTTATTTGCGCTGTTAAGCGCCGAAGCATGCGTGTCTTAAACTTTGAGAATGTCCATTCTCAAAGTTAATCTGGTCTAGGGCAGATTAACGCTGAAATATTCCACATTTCAACGTTTTCATTCAGCCGAAAAATGCGATTCGCGGTAGCCGTCAGCGGATCTTTGCCGCTTACGGATAGCGACAGCGATTGCAACGAATAAACACAGCCGTTACGCACGCTGTCTTCAAGCGTAGTTTCGCGGCAGCCGTTGCCCGCAGGGTGTACGGATGGCGACAGCGATTGCAAGGGACAAGCCGTGTCGTTACGCATGTTGTCTTCAAGCGTAGTTTCCTGCGTCACAACGCTTTAAGCCTGCGTCACAACGCTTTAAGCCTGCGTCGCAACGGCTGAAGCTCGGCTCAGTCCACGCCACGTTGTGGCGCGCTGCACTTTCGTGCAGTGGTAGAGCATTTGCACTTTTTCAAAGTGCAAATGCTCTACGCGCCGGGGTGGCGGGTCAGCTCAGCCACAACGCCGCTCACGGCCCGCAAAAGGTCTTCGGGGTTCAGAAAAATCTGTACGCCGCGCAACCCTGCGCTTATGTAGATTTTTGGCTGCGCAAGGGCGCTGGCATCCAGGTATACAGGGTAGTTCTTCTTGCCTCCCAGAGGGGAGCAACCGCCCCGCACGTAGCCTGTAAGGGGACGCACGTCCTTGAGGGGCGTCATTTCCACATGCTTGTTGCCGGAAGCGGCGGCCAGAGCCTTGAGATTCAGTTCGGCATCGGCGGGAATGCACGCCATGAGTACGCCTGTTTTATCGCCCCGTGCCACAAGGGTTTTGAATACAATATCCGGTTCTACCCCCAGCCGGCGTGCCATGGCAACACCGGAGAGGTCGTTTTCGTCCACGGCGACCTGATGCAGGGTGTGGGCTATGCCCAGACTTTCCAGTTGCCGGGCGGCATTGGTTTTGCTGATTTTTGGTGCCATTACAGTGTTATTGCGGCGGCTGCGCGGAACGGTCAGGGGCGGTTGAGCCAGTACGCCAGTTTTTTTCGCAAGGCAGCCAGGTTGACGGGTTTGGCTATGTGGTCGTTCATGCCGGAACGCATGATTTCGTCTACAGTTTCAGGCAGGGTCACGGCGGTCATGGCAATAATGGGCAAGGTTTTTTTACCGATTTTCATGCGCTGCCGGATTTCTTTGGCGGCGCTCATGCCATCCATAACAGGCATATACACGTCCATAAGGATGGCATCGTAGGAGCCTTCCAAAGCCATGCGCACGCCTTCGCGCCCGTTCTGGGCCAGGTCGTGCTCAATGTTGAGGTGGCGCAGCATGGCCTTGGCAATTTCCTGGTTGATCTCATTGTCTTCCACCAGGAGTATCCTGAGACTCTGTGTGTTTTCCAGAGGCGGCACGTTGTGCGACTCATCGTCTGTCTGGCAAAAAATATTACGGGCTGGCACGCAGGGGATACACAGGTGGAACCGTGAACCAGTTCCGAGATCGCTCTCGCACCACAGGCTGCCCTTCATGAGCTCCGCTATGCGTTTGCAGATGGTCAACCCAAGCCCCGTGCCCCCGAAGCGTCGACTGATGCTGGAACTGGCCTGAGTGTACGGATCGAAAAGATGTTTCTGGTATTCGCGGCTGATGCCCATGCCAGTGTCAGAAACCACAAAGTGCAGGCAATCGTCTGCCTGGATTTGTTCTCTGGTGATCCTCAGGCCCACGCTGCCTCTGGCAGTGAACTTGACGGCGTTGTTCATGAGGTTGAGCAGCACCTGTTTGAGCCGCAAACCATCGCCCCAGAGCTTGAGGGGGACATCGTCCGCCAGTTCACATTTGTACTCAAGCCCCTTTTGTTCCAGGGGAAAACGTATTGAGGTGTGTACAAAGTCCAGGACTTCCTCGACCATGAAGTTGACATTTTCCAGCACCATTTTGTTGGCCTCGATTTTTGAGAGATCGAGGATGTCGTTGATGATGGCGAGCAGATTGGTGGAAGAAGAACGGATTTTGAGCAGATATTCTTTGAGTTCTCCGGCGGGGGCGCTTTGCAGGGCCAGGTGGGTCAGACCGATGATGCCATTGAGCGGCGTGCGTATTTCGTGGCTCATGTGGGCCAGAAACTCGCTTTTGGCCTGGGACGCTATGACGGCCGACTGCTTTTCATGCCTGGTGCGCAGAATATCGGTGACGTCCGTGGCAATGGACAGACGCACGAGCTTGTCGTTGTCCCAGTTGATGACCTTGTCCACCACAGAATAGGTGCGTTTGGACAGCTCATTCTGGTAGGTCCACTGATAGGGTTCGCTCGTTCCGCGAATGATGGCGTTGGTGCAGTAGGGGCATGGACTGTCGCGGCCCATGAGTTTGCTGTAGCAGAAGTCGTTTTCCGGATCGTCCGAATCGGGAAAATTATCCTGCACGCTTTTGTTGGAAAACAGTATCTTATTGGTTTCCATGTCGATAATACAGACGGGATTGGAAAAAGCGTCCAGAATATCGTGCAGTTGTTTGTGTTTTAGCTGCAACTGCCCGTAAAGGCGAAAATGCATCAGCACCATGCCCAGGATGTTTCCAAGCAGGTGGCAGACGCTGGTTTCTTCCAGCGCCCATTGTTGGTCGGGGGCGCGCCGGGCAAGGCAAAGGCCGCCACAAAGCTGGCCTTCATGCAAAATGGGTATGCAGAATGCGGACTTGATCTGGCGGGCCTGAAAGTTTGTTTTCTGCGGCCCTTCGGGCAGGTCTTCAACATCGGCGATGCAAAGGCTTCTGTGTTCAGCAAAGGCTTGCAGTATGGGGGCCATGTCGTCAAGCGTAGGCGGGAGCAGGTCGCAGGCCGCGCGCAGCAAGGAGCTTGTCCATACATAGGGCTCTGTCCACTGGCCGTTGACGTGCTCAACGAGGAGTATCTGGCCGCAGTGCAGGGTTTCGCCGATACTGGACAGGCTGGCCCGCAGGAAAGGTTCCTTGCGGTCATGCAGGAGCGCTGAACTGGAAATTTCCAGTGCCAGAATCAAGGGATTGGCAAAAGGGCCGTCAGAGGCCTTGAGAGGGACTGACATGCGGCGCGCTCCAAAAAGGTTAGCAAATTCTTAGGATAAGAAACCAGCATATCCACTTGGAGTAAGAAGTGTCAATGAAAGAGGCTCTATAGAGCCCCATTTGGCGAGGTTCAAACCCAAATAAAATTCAGGAGTTGGGACTGTTCTTGGCGTTTTTTTCGGTCATGGGTCCGCAGCCTTTCGAGCAGGCGGGCTGCTTCATCTTGAAGATGGTGCAAGTCTTTGTCATTTTTTATCACCATGTCGCAGGCAGCCATCTTGCGTTCTTCAGGCCATTGCCACGCCTCGAGCGCGGCCATTTTTTCCTTATTCCACCCTCTGGTTTCCACTGTGCGCGTGGTTCTTGAGGGTAGCGGGCAGGAGACGCCCACGGTCAGGGGCGGCGGAGAAAAACACTGCTGCCAGCCGCTTTCGAAATACAGGGGAATCTCCGCAGCGGCCAGAGGCGCTCCTGCCGCTTCCATGCGCAGCCAGAAGTCCTCTATGGCTTGCCGGGTCAGGGCATGAACGGCCTGTTCCACATCGCGGCGCAACACTGCATCTTGTTGCATGGCGGCCAGAAGCGCCTTTCTGTTCACCGCTCCGTCCGCCTCCAGCAGGCTGCCGCCGTGCAGACGCCCTATCCACAGGCTGCCGGCGCCGCCGGGAGCATAGAGGTCAGCCACAATTGCATCGGCGCTGATAACGGGCACGCCCATCTGGCCCAGATGGGCAGTGAGGGCAGATTTGCCGCTGCCGGGGTTGCCGGTAATGACCAGTCGCTGCATGCGCAGATTGGCCTTCAGGGCCGCATCGGGCATGTCTTGCGGCGGCGGGCAGGCAAAGTTCATGGCTTCATTGCTGACAGGGTGGGTGAATGTCAGCCGCCAAGCGTGCAGCATCTGGCGAGGGGCCATAGCCTGCACAGTCTTGGGGGCGTAGAGCTTGTCGCCCAGCAAGGGGTATCCCAGATGGGCCATATGCACCCGTATCTGATGGGTGCGGCCGGTATGGATGCGCACAGCCAGCAGTGAAACGCTGCTGTCTTCCGAATGCCAGAGCCGTCGCCATTCCGTATGGGCGTGTCTGCCGCCTCTGTTTTCTGGAACAACCGCCATTTTAACCTTGGCCGTAGGGTGGCGCCCCACAGGTTCAAGGCATTGACCGTTCAAAGGGGCAAGACCCGCCACAAGAGCCAGGTATTCCTTGTGAACCTGACGCTCGGCAAAAGCCTGGCTGAGGCTGAGCCGGTCAGTTTCGGTAAGGGCCACAACCAGCAGGCCGCTGGTATCCTTGTCCAGCCGGTGCACAATACCAGGGCGCTGTCCTTCAATCTTACCCAGTTGTGGAAAACGTGCAAGAAGCCGTTGCACCAGGGTTTGTTCCGGGCAGGAGGGGCAGGGGTGCACGGTGAGACCCGCGGGCTTGTTGCAAACCACCAGGTGCTCGTCCTGCCAGAGCACTTCCAGTTCCCCGTCCTCAGGCTCAAGCCGGCCCGATACTTCCGGCAGCAGGAGCACAACCACCTGCCCGGTTTTCACCTTGGCTGCCGGTTTGGTTTCGATCTGGTCATCCACAGTGCAGTGGCCGGACTGAATGGCTTTCTGCAAAGCCGCCCGTGACAGGTCCGGCTGCGCGGCGCTCAGTATGCGGTCAAGCCTCTGGCCTGCCTGCGCGGCTGTGATTTCCAGTTGCAGACGGTTCACTGGAGCGTGTCCGCCGGGGTGGAAAGCGTGCGCAGCCTGTCCACAAAGGTTGTGCCCCTGTACAGGTTTTTCAACTCGTCGCCGGGCGTGATGGACGTGACCACCGCTCTGCCGACGACAAAACGCGCGTTATTGTCATTGCCCTCCACCGTGCGGACGCCCCAGACATTATGGAAGATGGCGGGGCGGCCATTGTATTTGCCCACATAGAGCATGATGTGCCCGCGCATGCCCACAAGACTCAGGAAGGGCACACCGTAGCGCATGATGGTTTCTTCTTTTTCCCTGGCCGTCATGCCCTCGAGGGAACTGACGGATCCGACGCGGGCCTGGCCGCCGGAGTTGCGCGGCAGCCAGAGGCCGAATGGCGTGAGCAGGTCACGGGTGAGGGCCGAGCAGTCCCTTTCGCCGAACATGCCCCCCCAGCCATAGCGCTGGCCCATCATGACGTTGCCCACGGCGGCCACGTTGTCCGGCGTCAGGGGCAAGGGGCGGGCAACAACGTCTGCGGAGGAAACGGTGACCGGAGCCGTACTGGCCATGCCGCTGGCATCCTTGACCGGAGCCAGCAGGGTTACCGGGGGCGCGTCAGTCTTGCCGGCAACCACCGAGCCTTCGGCGGCGCCGCCGGCGAGCATGGGCAATATGGTGCCGATGCTCACGCTCTGCTGTGCCGGGGCCGAAGCGCCATATTGGCTGGGCTGACCGGCAAGGGGCACGTTGTCGCGCACGATGGCCGCAAACGAGGCGCTGCGGTACAGAGAGG
The DNA here is from genome assembly GCF_055387835.1 of Desulfovibrio simplex. Classification (NCBI taxonomy): domain Bacteria; kingdom Pseudomonadati; phylum Thermodesulfobacteriota; class Desulfovibrionia; order Desulfovibrionales; family Desulfovibrionaceae; genus Desulfovibrio; species Desulfovibrio simplex. The sequence goes on along the minus strand of NZ_AP042377.1, from coordinate 1,832,527 downwards.
CGAAACTGTTGTCAACAAGGGCCAGGTCTTCGGCATCAACCCATCCGCCGGCAATGGGGCATTCCACAAAGTGCCACCTGCCATCGCTGGAGGTGTGGGCAATAAGTACGGGCGTTCCCAGGGGCAGCAAAGAATACTGAAAATAGTCAAAGGGATTGGCGCGTGGGTCCGGAGTTGGCTCTGAAAAGCGCGCCAGGTGCGTGGGCATTTCCCTCAGGTCGGTATTGCGCACCGTAATGGCGGCCTGCGCCCGCGAGGGGAAATTTTTGAGGTTGGCGTTGCGGGCCATGGCGTCCCATTCTACCTGCGTCCAGCGCTCGTTGCCCTGTTTGTAGCCTCTGGCCTTGCCAAAAACGGCGGCCACGTCGCGCTTGCGCATGGATGTTTTGCGCATCTCCCATGGGCCGAAGAAAATGCGGTCGAAACGGGCTACCTGGCGGCTCTGTTCATCCTGGGAAATGAGCCGTTTATTTTGCCCGGAATTTTTTGCGTAAACGTCAAGATTCTGCGGGAATTGGCGCAGATCGGCGATGGTGCCCATCCATGAGGGGGCTGCGCCATCCCTGGGAGGGACGTTTTTGCCGCCACATGCGGCTGTCAGAAGCAGAAGAGATGCGAGGCAAAGCAGACGAAGGCGGGAAAACATGGAGGGTCCTCCGGGCGGAATTGGCCGGGAACATCCGGTCTTTTTTCATACTAACACTTCAAATATATAGTCGGCAACGCATTCTTTTTAGCGGGCCGCCGTATTGACATTGCTTCATTACCTTCTTAAAAGAGTCTCGCTGTCACCATCGTCTATCCGGTTAGGACGGCGGCCTCTCAAGCCGTTAAGACGGGTTCAAATCCCGTTGGTGACGCCAGATTCCCAGGCACTTACAGTTTGTAGCTGTGAGTGCCTTTTTTTCTGGCTTTAGCCAGTTGAGCGCGGTCATCGCGCGAAATAAAGAACCACCCGCATAGCGGGGGGAAACAATGTGTCATACGTACAAAAACATCCTTCCTGTACGATGAAGTTGTTCAAGCCCATCGTAATTTTTAAAGAAGGGTATTTTTGTTATGGGAACCAAGCCCCAAGGTTTAGCTCACACAAAATGGTATGCAAGTATCATATAGTGTTTACGCCTAAGTACTGAAGAAAAATAATATTCGCACAGATTCGCGGCAGCATAAAAGAAATCATGCAAAGTCTTTGTACGTACAAAAGGGTAGAGATTTTAGAAGGGCATTTGATGCCAGATCATATCTACACGCTGGTGAGTATCCCGCCAAAAATCAGTGTGCCGAGTTTTAAGGGAGTATCTAAAAGGAAAAAATTCGTTAATGATCTTCGATAGCCGGTACAACAAAACGCTGGCTGCCCGCGTTCTGGGAATCTCCCGAAACAGACTGTATAAAAAATTAGAGGCTTGGGTCCTCATTCACAGAAAGGGATGAAGCACGTTTATTGTTGCATGCGCGATTTTATTCTGAACCGGCCTATGGAAAATGATTTTGATTTGCAGGTACTGATGGGTAGTGTCGCAAGGCACGATTTTGGCCGAGCCCTGGATGATGTCCACAGGAATAAGACGCAAGCCGCAGGGACCGCTTCCGGCGGCTGGCGTTTTGTCCCCCGCGTTTTGCGCCGTCAGAGCGCTTCTATCCCCGGCATACAGGGTAGGCGGCACGGCATACACTGTATGCCAGGTATTCCGCCAGGGAATTGATGTCATATACCGGGATGTTGATGCGTTGCTGCACTGCTCGAGCAAAGGCCGACAGATCCGTACACTCCAGCAGCAGCGCGTCCAATGCGTGGTCGGCGTGCAAGCGTTCCGCCGTGGCGCAGATGTCCTCCCGCATGGCGTCCTCGTCCATATCCGGCGCAAGTCCGGTGAGGATGGTGTCAGAAAAGACCTTGCTTGCTTCCATGCCCTGAACCACATAATTGTTCCTGTCTTCACCCACGCCGGCGAAATGCGCCCGCGTAAGCGCCCCGGCGCTGGCTGTGAGAACGCCGATGCGCGCCTCGGGGCCATGCGCCAGACGCAGTAAGGGCAGTTGTGCAAGGCTTGACGCCAGAATGGGAATGCGAACACATTGGCTCAATTCTTTCTGAAACAGGGCCATGAAGCCGCAACTGCCCACAATGCCCTTGACGCCGTCCTTTTCCAACTGGCGGGCGGCCTGTATGAACGGTTCCATAAGGTCCGGCGTGGGGTTGAACAAAAGGCGCGGCACGTCAATGCCCCTGACCACGTGACAGACCACGGGAAAGCGAAAACTTAACGGATTGCGCACGTGCCCCGCGGGCTTGGCAAAATAGGATTCAAGACAGAGCACGCCGATGGGAATGCCATAATGCAGGTGGCCGCCTTTGATCATGATGTTCTCCTCGTGGGGCATGGCCCGGATGACAGCATGGTTGCCGTAAGATTCTGCAACGCCTTGACGAACGCCTTGAGCGCCTTAACCGCCCTGCGTGTGGGAGATATTGTACACGCGAAGCTTCCTGTACAGGGAGGGACGGCTGATGCCCAGCGAGCGAGCAGTCTGAAAGATATTGCCGTTGAGTCTGGTTAGGGTTTCCATAATAAGTTTTCTCTCCATGTCCCTGATCCTGTGTCCGCCGTTTTCCGGCAGGGGCGAAAGCTCCTGCGGGCTTTGAAGATCGGCAATATTGCAGTGCTCCAGCAGGAGTTCTCCTCCCTGGGCCAGGTGCACGGCGCATTCCATTGCGCTTTCGAGCTGTCGCACGTTTCCGGGCCAGCAGTACCGGCGCAGGGCTTCAGCGCACTGGCGTGAGAGTTTGTGCGGGGGCCGCCCCAGCATTTGTTCCTGGCGGTTCAGAAAATACTGGGCCAGCGGAAGAATGTCCGTGGGCCGGTGGCGCAGCGCGGGCACATGGATGCCCAGAACGCTTATGCGGTAATACAGATCCGCCCGGAACTGGTGCTCCTTAATGGCCTGTGACAAGTCCCTGTTAGTTGCGGAGATGATGCGCAAATCCACCGGAACCACCCGCAAACCGCCAACACGTTGCAATTCGCCGGTCTGAAGCACGCGCAACAGTTTGACCTGCATGTCAAAGGGCATGTCACCTATTTCGTCCAGAAACAGCGTGCCTGTGTCGGCAAGTTCCAGCTTGCCCGGACGCCCGCCTTTTTGCGCCCCGGTAAAAGATCCCTCCTCGTAGCCAAACAGTTCGCTTTCAAGCAGTTCCTTCGGAATGGCGCCGCAGTTGATGGCCACAAAGGGGCGCTGCCGCCGCTCACCGCCATTGTGGATCGCCTGTGCGAACAGCTCCTTGCCGGTTCCCGTTTCGCCGGTGATCAATACGGTGGCATTGCTTCCCGCCGCAATGCGGGCCAGATGCAGGGCGGCCTTCAGGGGGTCGCTCTTGCCCAGAATGTCTTCAAAGGTAAAATGAGCGCGCGCCCCCGTCACCTGAACAGCCATGCGCATCATCTCTTTTTTTTCCAGCACGGAAAACAGCCCGCCCACCAGTTCGCCCGAAGGCATGCGAATGGGGTCCAGAGACGCGAAGTGGCTGACCCCGCTGCATCGGGCGCGAAATTCCCTGGCCCTGAAGCTCTTGCCCCGAGCAAGGTAGCTGCGGATGTACACCTGCCGCTCCTCAAGGCTTTCGCCAAAATCCATGCCCTGATAGTTCTGGGGAATATTGAACAAGACCAGCGCCTTGCGATTGGCATGCACAATGTGTCCCGCCTGATCAAGGGTCACAATGCCGCGCGAATCCGACTCCAGCAGCGCGACCATATATTGATTTTTGACAGCCAGTTCACGGGTGCTTTCACGTTCGCACAATTGCGCTGTCACAGTTTCCGCCGCCTGGCGCACAAGGCCAAGCGTGTGCACGTGCATTTTGTCGGAAAGCCCGCTCAGCGAAACGACCCCCAGTAATTCTCCCGCAGGTGAAAACACGGGCGCTCCCGCATTGCTGATGGCTTTTGCCTGAGCCGCGTACATTTTATCTCCCGGCAGGAACACCGGTATTCTCTCTTCAAGAACCAGGCCAATGGCGCACGTGCCCAAGTCGCGCTCAGTCCAGCGGTAGCCGGGAACGCAGCGCCGCCGTTTGAAATGCTCCACAAGGTCGGAATCTCCCACCACGTACAGCACGTAGCCATCCCTGTCGGCAAGAGCCATGCAAAAACCCGTGTTTCGCAGCAGCCCGTACAGCGTGTCCAATTGTGTTTTTGCCAGAGAATAGAAGGGCGACTGGGAGCGGATGCGTTCCTTGAGCGCCGCGTCGCTCAGGCGTGTGGATTCGGGCGCGCCGTTGAGAAAGGGGTCAAGGCCGTAGCTCGCGGAGCGCTCAAGCGAGCGCTTGATGGCCTGTTTGAGATTCGGAAGGTTCTGTCGAGAATTCATCTGAGCCCCCGCAACGAAATAATACACTGTAAAGAATTGTTACATATTTCCCCTTCAGGCATGCCGTGAACTTTACTGAACTGCGCTGTTTCATTGAAACGCTCCCGCTCGGGGGGCTTTTGCGCGAACCTCCGCGGCTTTCTTGTTGAACTCCGTTCGGACAGCCGCACAGCAGAGGCATGCGGCCATATCCCGGCCAGAGCCAGGAGAGAGTGTCAGACAAGGCCTTGCCGCCCGTGATGGAGCATACACCTTAGAACTGTTCGAGTGTAAAATTCCATTACACAAAAGGACACCCATGTCCAGTATCATGAAATAATTATGCCAAACCCTCACATTTTATTGGAGGTTACAGGATTTGCACGGTTTATGCTTGGAGACGGCATCACTGTTATACCGCTATTTCATAAAGGAGGTTCATCATGTCCATTGTTCGATATGGAACGCCGGGTCCAGGGGCGCTTCCTTTTTCCAGGGCTGTGGAGGCGGAGGGCTGGCTATACGTAAGTGGGCAGGTTCCCCGCGACGCTGAAGGAAACATCATTTCCGGAACCATGCTCACCCAGGCCAGGATAACCCTCGGCAATTTGCAAAAAGTGCTTGAAAGCGCGGGCTTCACCCTCAATGACGTGGTGCGCGTGGGGGTGTATATCGACGATCCACGGGATTTTTCCGAGTTCAACAAGGCATACGCAGAATTTTTCAGCACGGAACACGCCCCGGCGCGCACCACGGTGCAAGCTTCCATGATGAGCGATCTGCGGGTTGAGGTTGAGTGCGTCGCATACAAGGCCGCCAAAGGCGGAATCTAGCGAGGTTACTTTAAAGCTGTTCTGTCGTCCGGGCCGCGTCCGCGGGAAGCGGCGGGATGTGTTTTTCCGCCTGCCCCGTGCGGCGGAAAGGCGCTCAGGAGCAGGCAGTTTTTATGGTGGCAGGGCTACGTATTTGCATCCATGCGAACAAATGATGTTGCGGAGAACGCCATTGAACACACGCGTTACAGAGCACGATATAATCATCGTCGGCGGGGGTATCAGCGGCACTGCCCTGGCCTACGGTCTGGCCGGGAAAAAACACCGGGTGGCGGTGTTGGACGGTCTGACGCCGGCCGACAACGCCTCTTTCTCCAACTGCGGTCTCATCTGGTGCCAGTCGAAATTCCTGCATTTGCCGCACTATGCGCGCTGGGCCTTCATTTCTGCCTCCCTGTTTCCCGATCTGGTCCGCGAACTGACGGAAGTTTCGGGCGTTGCCGTGCCCGTGAGCTACAAGGGCGGCCTTATCCCGGTGCTTGGTGAGGAAGAGTATGAAAGACGCCGCGTCTACATCGAGGGCTTGCGGGAGGCGCTGGGGGAATACAACGGCTGCATGATAGATCGGGCCGCTTTGGAGAAAAAACTGCCCAAGATAGGATTCGGCCCCAAGGTTGTGGGCGCGGCCTGGTGTGAGAACGACGGTCTCGTCGATCCCATCGCGCTGGTCAAGGCCTACCGCAGGGCTCTACCGCGCCTCGGCGTGGATTACTTCGGAGGAACCTACGTTTACTCCGTCGAACCACAGGGGGATGGGTATCTTCTGCAGACCAGCCGCGGCCCCATGAGTTGCGGACGGATTGTGCTGGCCGCGGGACTCGGCAACCGCAGACTGGCGCAGTTTGCCATGCCGTCCATTCCGATTTTTCCGGACAAGGGACAGGTTCTCCTTGTGGAGCGCATTCCCAACGTCATGCCCATCCCCATTCTGGGGGCCACCCAGACGTTCGACGGCACGGTCATTGTGGGCTTCCGCCACGAAAAAGCCGGATACGACACCAAGGTTATTCCGGACAAAGTAGCCAGCGAGGGCAAGTGGGCAATGGAGGTCTGGCCGTTCCTCAGTCGGCTTCGCATCATTCGGGCATGGTCCGCCCTGCGTGTCATGCCCGACGACAATATGGCCATTTACAGCCGTCTGCCCAACCACGAGACGGCCACACTCGTCAACACGCACAGCGCGGTGACCATGGCGGCGGCCCATAGCCGTCTCTTGTCGGATTTTCTGCTGGGAGGCGAACTTCCGGAGCCAGCCCGGGGTATGACCCTCAACCGTTTCGGACAGTTCAACTGAACAGGAGAATTGTCATGGAGCCACCTGTGAACAACATGATCTCAATTATTTTTGAAGAAAAAGCCCTGCGGGTTCCCGCAGGCATCAGCGTCGCGGCAGCTGTTCTCGGCAGCGCGCATCCGGGGCACACGATGACGCATCCGGTTGATGGATCTGCGCGCGCTCCGTACTGCCTCATGGGCGTCTGCTTTGAATGCCTCATGGAGATAGACGGCGTACCCAACATTCAGGCCTGCCTCACCCCCGTGCGGGAAGGCATGGTCATCAGGCGACAGTTTCCTGTTGAGGAGATGGAGGAATGAGCAATCACGGAGATCTTCTTATAATCGGCGCCGGGCCGGCCGGGTTGTCGGCGGCATGCGCCGCCCGTGCCTGTGGGCTTGACGTGGTGGTGGTTGATGATCAGCCCGCCCCCGGCGGGCAATTGCTGCGCAACATCGAAACGCCCATGGCCAAGGCCCTTCTTGACAACAGTGAATACGTGGCCGGCATGCAGTTGTTAGAGGATTTTTACAAGTCCGGAGCCCGCTACTTTCCTGAAACGACGGTATGGGGATGCGAACCGCGCTCTATCTTGTGCAGCATTGGCGACAAGGCCACAACCATAACCACCGCGCGTCTGGCCACCGCCTCCGGAGCTATGGAGCGGCCAGTGCCGTTCCCGGGATGGACGCTGCCCGGCGTCATGGGCGCGGGAGGAGCGGACATCCTTTTGCGCTCGGGCGGCTCATTGCCGGTCACGCACGATGCACCGGTCATTCTCGCGGGCAACGGCCCCTTGCTGTTGCTGCTCGCACAGCACCTGCTCGAGGCGGGCGTTCCGGTAGCGGCATGGCTCGATACGGGCAATTGGCCGAAACGTCTGCTTGGCGCGGGCATGCTGCCTGCGGGCATCCTGGACCGCGCTTATCTGGCAAAAGGGCTTGGCCTTGGCATGGGTGTCTTGAAAAGCAAGATCAAAATATTGAGCGGCGTCACGAACATTCAGGCCATAGGTACGGACCGCCTGGAGGCGGTACGCTGGCAGGCCGGCGGCAAAACGCACGAGTTACCGGCCGGCCTGCTTTTGCGTCATGAGGGCGTCATTCCCCGCACGCATATCCTGACGTCTATGAAGGCCAGGCATTATTGGGACAAGGTGCAACGTTGCTGGTGCCCCGTCACGGGAGAAAACGGAGAAACCAGTATCGCCGGCGTATACATGGCTGGCGACGGGGCTTTTGCCCATGGCGGCGATGCCGCGCGCCTGAAGGGAACCCTGACAGGCATAGCCGTTGCCCACAGCCTGGGGGTTCTTTCCAGGGAGGAAGCCGTGTGCCGCAGCGCGCCCATACGCAAAAAGCTGCGGACCATGTGTGCGGCCCGCGCCTTTTTGCGCTATGTCTTTGCTCCCAACCCTGCAATATATTCCCTGCCGGACGAGACGCTGGTCTGCCGCTGCGAATGCGTGACCGCCGGCGCCATCCGTAGGGCGGTGGGCGATGGCTACCATGAGGTCAATGCCATCAAACGGGTTACCCGTTGCGGCATGGGCTCCTGCCAAGGCCGTATGTGCGGCCCCGGTCTTGCGGAAATCGCTGCGGCGGCGCAGGGGCGCTCTCCAGCCGATGTAGGCGTATTGAACATACGGCAACCTCTGCGCCCTGTGGTGCTGCAAAAGTATTGCGAGGCAGCATTGCCTGGATGAATGGAAGGGTAAATGTATAACCATGACTATAGTGCAAGGTATATAACATGCTTTACAGAGAGAAATATTGATTTTTAAGATGGATAATATAAAGATTAATAAATTGCATAAAAGCAGGGACTTGCCCATTTTGTCGAAACAAAAAACGGGAGAAATAATGATGAAATATGTCATGCACCTTTTATTGAGTGCTGCCGGGCTGCTTTTCTTCTCCGTTATTCCGGCGTACGCGGCGGAAGCAACTCCTGACAAAATCGTTTCGGCCAAGGATTCCATGGTTGTCGTCATGCCGTACGACCCGGGTTCCCTTGATCCCCACAGCAACATCATGCAAGGCGCAACCCAGACCACGCGTCAGATTTATGAGACGTTGTTCGCCTTTGACGAAAACCGCACTCTTTCGCCCTGGCTCGCAGAAAAATGGGAATATGAAAACGACGTGACGCTGGTGGTGTCCCTCCGCAAGGGCGTCAAATTTCATAACGGCGATACGCTCAAGGCCAGCGATGTGCTGTTTTCTCTGCAGCGGGTGCGCCTGGACAACACTCCCGGCGCCGCGCTGGTGAGCCGCCTGGACTTTGACAAAAGCAAGGTGATCGACGATTACACCCTCAAGCTGGTCACCACAGAGCCGTATGCCCTGCAACTGCCCATGCTTGAAAGTCCGCTTTGCGCCATCATCAACGAGCGCTCCTACAAGGAATCCAACAAGGATTTCAACAAGGCCCCTGTGGGCACCGGCCCGTACAAGGCTGTGCAGTTCCGCCCCGGCGACAGCCTGAGACTGGAGGCTTTTGATCAGTACTGGATCCCCGGTCAGCCCTATGTGAAGACCGTTACCATCCGCTATATCGCAGACTCTTCATCGCGGGCCATGGAAGCGGAATCGGGCGGTTCCGACATCGTGTATGAAATCAACGCCAATGATATCGACAGGATCCGCGCCAATCCGGACATCAATCTGGTTTCCGGCCTTGGCGCCATCACCTTTTCTCTGACCTTCAACCAACGTATCAAGCCCTTTGACGACATTCGTGTGCGCCAAGCCATCTGGTACGCGCTCGACATTCCGCAGGCGGTCAAAGTGGCCTACGGCAACTATGGCCAGCTGGCCTCGGGCATGCTGGCCCCCGGCATTGACGGCCGCCACCCTGACCTGGCGCCTTTCCTGCCCAAGCACGACATAGCCAAGGCCAAGAGCCTGCTGAAGGAAGCCGGCTACGAAAACGGCTTTGAAACGGAATACATGTGCATGGATTCTGACCAGCAGAGAAAGGACCTGGGTGAACTCATGCAGGCCCAGCTGGCCAAGGTCGGCATCAAGCTCAAGATTAAGGTTGTGGACTCCACCACCTTTGCGTCCACCATCACTTCAAGCAGTATCTCGGCCTGGGGCCAGACCGCCTCCACCGGTGAAGCCGGCCGCGTCCTGTTCCGCTGGCTCCCGACCATGTCCGAATATCCCATCTTCTCCTGGAACAATCAGGAATACTTTGACACCATCAACAAGGCTCTGGCCACGGTAGACAGAGAGGCCCGCAACAAGCTGTACTACAAGTGCCAGGAAATGCTGATGCAAAACTATGTGGTTCTGCCTTATTGGCACAAGGAACTCAACGCCGCCTGTACCCTCAAGGTCAGGGGTTTCCGGCTCATGCCCTCGTATGAGCACCATTTGTTGCAACATGTCTATTTTGTGAAATAACAAGGCATGGGAAGCGCGGGCTGTCCACAGCCCGCGCTTCCCATGCCGCTTCTGCAAGGTTGGTGCATGTCCATGTTCAGGTATATAGCCAATCGTATTCTACTTTTTATCCCTGTGCTGCTTGGCGTCGTCGTTATCATCTTCACCCTGATGTATGTGACGCCCGGCGACCCCGCCATGGCCATCCTCGGGGACAATGCCACCCCGGAACAGCTTGCGGCCCTGCACAAGAGCCTGGGATTGGATGATCCATATATTATCAGGCTGGGACGGTTTTTTTTCAACCTGCTTCAGGGCGATTTCGGCATTTCGTACAGAAGCGGGCGCCCGGTTCTGGAAGAAATCCTTTCCCGATACCCCAACACACTTATCCTTGCCTTTTCCAGCGTTGCCTTTGGCGTTGTGGTCGGCGTGGCCGCAGGAATCATTTCCGCAGTGAAGCAGTATTCGTTTCTGGACAAGATATGCACCGTCGTGTCACTGCTGGGAGTTTCCGCGCCCTCCTTCTGGATAGCCATGGTGCTTGTGGTTATTTTTTCCGTCGAACTGCGCTGGCTGCCGGCCACGGGCAATTCGAGCTTCAAGTACTGGATTCTGCCCGTATTTACGCTGGGCCTTCAAGCCAGCGCATCCATCATGCGCATGACGCGTTCAAGCATGCTTGAAGTCATCCGTCAGGATTACATCCGCACAAGCCGGGCCAAAGGCCAGACGGAGCTTCTGACCATCATGCGGCACGCCTTCCGCAATGCCCTTGTGCCCATCATCACGGTTATCGGCATCCAGATTTGCGGATTTCTGGCCGGTGCGGTGCTAGTGGAAACGGTCTTTGCCATCCCCGGGGTGGGCAAATTCATTGTAGACAGCGTCAACTTCAAGGATTACGCGGTGGTGCAGGGCGCTGTATTCTGGATCGGCCTGAACTGCGTGCTGATCAACCTGTGCGTGGATGTCGTCTACTGTTTTGTCGATCCGCGTATCAAAGGCCAGTACAGCCGGACCAAGGCTAAAAAGCCTCGGTGTCTGCCCGACCAGGAGGCTGCAAATGACTAAAAAAACAGCCCAAATCCGTAAAAAAAATACACAACGCAGCGAGGTCTGGCGGAATCTGAAGAAGAACAAAATGGCTATGGGCGGGCTGATTGTGCTGGTTCTGCTTATTCTCGCAGCCATTTTTGCACCCTACATCACGCCATATGACTATGCCGAGCAGGACTATTCCTCCATTCTCAAGTCCCCCGGCGCGGAGCACTGGTTCGGTACCGACAACTTCGGCCGCGACATATTTAGCCGTGTTGTTTACGGCGCCCGCTACACGCTGTTTATCGGCATTGTCTGTATTTCCGTAGCCGCCTTCATCGGCTCCCTGCTCGGGCTTCTGGCTGGGTTTTATTCCAGGCTGGATAACGTGATCATGCGCGGCATAGACATCATCATGGGCATTCCCATGATGTGCATGTGCCTGAGCATTGTCGCCGCCCTTGGCAGCAGTATGGGCAACATGATGGTGGCCTTGTCCGTGACGGCCATTCCCCCCTTTGCCCGCATCATGCGCGCTCAGGTCATGATGGTGAAGGATCAGGAATATATTGAAGCCGCCCGTTGCATCGGTTCAAGCAATCTACGCATCATGCTGAAGCATATCCTGCCGAATGCGGTGGCTCCTGCCATCGTGCAGTTCACGTTGGGTATGGTCAACATTATCCTGATGAGCGCCTCCCTAAGCTTTATCGGCATGGGGGTGCAGCCGCCGACGCCGGAATGGGGATTGATGATTTCCGCCGGACGCGCCTATCTGCGCGGGCATTGGTACGTCTGCATTCTACCCGGTCTGGCCATTGTGGTGACAACCATTGCCCTGAATCTGCTTGGCGATGGATTGCGCGACGCGCTTGATCCGCGCCTGAAGCAGTAGGGGGAGGCCATGAGCAACGAACTGTTATGCATAAAAGACCTTGTCTTGCAATATGTCACTGATGAAGAAACCGTGGAGGCCATAAACGGCATCTCGTTCACCATCCGCAACGGCAGCACCGTTGGCCTTGTGGGCGAAACCGGGGCGGGAAAAACATCCACGGCGCTCAGCATCATGGGGCTTGTTCCCCACCCTCCGGGGAAGATAGTCGGGGGTGAGATTTTTTACGAAAATGCGGATCTGCTGCTCAAGAACACAAAGGAGATGCGAGAAATCAGGGGCAAGGAAATCGCCATGATTTTTCAGGACCCCATGACTTCACTCAATCCGGTGTTGGCCGTCGGCGACCAGATAGCGGAAGCCATTCTGCTGCACAGCAGTCTATCCAGGGAGGCGGCTGCGGACAAGGCCAAGGAAATGCTGGAAATGGTGGGCATCCCGGGCAACCGTTACGAGGAATATCCCTGGCAATTTTCCGGCGGCATGAAGCAACGCGTGGGCATTGCCATTGCTCTTTCCTGTAATCCCAAGCTGCTCATCGCCGACGAACCCACCACCGCGCTGGACGTGACCATTCAGGCGCAAGTTCTGGCGCTGATGCGAAAACTGAAGGATGAGCTGAACACGTCCATGCTGCTCATCACCCACGATCTCGGCGTGGTCGCGGAAACCTGCGACGAAGTGTACACCATGTATGCAGGTGAGATTGTGGAATCGGGAATGCTGGAAGACGTGTTCAACCACACCGCGCACCCCTATACGCGCGGCCTCTTCGATTCGCTGCCCAGTCCGGACACCAAGGTGGCGTGCCTCAAGACCATACCCGGCCTGGTGCCCGATCCTTCCGATCTGCCCGAAGGATGTAAATTTCACACTCGTTGCACGTTTGCTGTGGACGAGTGCCGCAGGCGCAATCCGGACCCGGTGGAAATCAGGCCGGGACATTTTGTGAAATGCCTTCGTTATGAGGGGGGTAGGAAACTGCTGTGAACACGCTCTTGCACGTTGCCAATCTCAAAAAGTACTTTTCGACAAAGTCGGGAAGGCTTCACGCGGTGGACGATATCAGCTTTACGCTGGAACGCGGAAAAACCCTGGGTATTGTGGGCGAATCCGGTTGCGGTAAATCCACTCTGGGCCGCGTGGTGCTGCACCTCATGCCCGCTACGAGCGGAACTCTTGTTTTTGAAAATGAAGACATCTCCGCCCCCACGCCCCAGCGTCTGCATGAGCTCAGAAAAAACATGCAGATGATCTTTCAAGACTCCTTCGCCTCGCTCAACCCACGACAATGCGTCAGCGAAATCATCGGAGAACCTCTTCAGATTTACAAGGTCTGCGCCAACAAACACGAGTATCGGGCGCGCATCAGGGAAATTATGGATACGGTCGGTCTTGCGGAGAGGCTTTCCAATGCCTACCCGCACGAACTGGACGGCGGACGCCGACAGCGCATAGGCATCGGCAGGGCGCTGGCTCTTAATCCCAAGTTCATCGTTTGTGATGAGCCGGTTTCCGCCCTGGACGTTTCCATTCAGGCGCAGATTTTGAATCTCATGCAAGACTTGCAGCGAGATCGCGATCTTACCTATCTCTTTATTACCCATGATCTGTCTGTGGTGCGGCATATCTCGAATACTATTCTGGTCATGTACCTTGGCGTCGCCGCAGAAAAGACCACAACGGAAGAACTGTTCATCCACCAGTACCACCCCTACACCAAGGCCCTGTTGTCGGCCATTCCACGGGCAAACCTGCAATATAAGCAAGAGCGCATCCTGCTCCGGGGCGAGCTGACTTCGCCCATAGAGCCGCCCCCCATGTGCCGGTTCGCTCCGCGCTGCAACTATGCCAAGGAAAAATGCTTCAACAGCCAGCCTCCTCTGGAGGATGTCAGCCCGGGGCATGCGGTTGCGTGCCACTTTGCACGGGAAATAAACGGGTTGTAGCAGGCGTTACACGGCGCTTGCCCCAAAAATCTTCGCATTGAGAAGAGGTTCTCAATGCGAAGATATTTTTGGCCGTCCGCCGAGAGCGCCCTGCGCTTCAGACTATCTTTCAGATATAGAGCAGATTAGCTTTGAAATGCTTCACATTTTAATTTGTCATTATGCCGAAAAATGCAATTTTCGGCATAATCCACACCGTGTTATGGCGCGCTGCCTCTCGTACAGCGGTAGAGCATTTTGACGTTGATAATATAGAGGCCATGCTTCTGAACCCGTGAATGGTCATGACTCCCTTTCCGGCGAATCTTGCCCGCCGCGGAAGATCTGCGCGGGGCCGCGTCGCCGTTTTGTCACACAAAAGTTGCTGCGGCGGAACAAGAAAATTTAGCGTTGACAGTATATTGCAGTCATCCGGTACCCCCATGCCGGAACCTTTCCTGCAGACGTTTAGCCTCTCGCATCCCACTCCTTTCTTCTTCCTTTTGAAAAGCCGGCTCCCACCGGCTTTTCTTCTCTGTGCTCTTTTGCGATTAGAGCAATTTAACTTTTAAATTGCTCTAACGGCTGCGTGAGCAGACGTTCGCTACGGAGGCGTAAGCGCAGCTTATCTGCGCGGTTAAACGCCGAAGTGAGCGTGCCTTAAACTTTGAGAATGTATATTCTCAAAGTTAATCTGCTCTAAAAGGCGCGCCGTCAGGCATGCGGGGCTTCCGGGCCAGTGCACGATGCAGGCTGCAATCCTGGCGTCTTGGGCATTGCAGCGTGATACCCGCCGTTGAGGGGCAGGCTGGTCTGCCTTGCCGAAAACAACAAGATCAGGCAGGACTGCCCCAGCCGGAAACAATGATGAGCATGCCGGCAAGAGCCACTGCACCGCCCAGCAAATCTGTTGTTGAAAGGGACACTCCGTCAACAAATTTGAGCCATGAGAGGGCCGTGGCGACATATACGCAGCCGTAGGCCGCGTATACGCGGCCACTGGCGGCCGGGTGCATGGTCAGCAGCCAGGCGAATATGGCAAGACTCAGCGCCGCCGGGACAAGCAACCAGGGGGAACCACCCTTGCGCAGCCATACATAGGGCAGATAGCAGCCCACAATTTCAGCAATGGCCGTTACCACAAACAAAAAAAATGTTTTCAGGATCATGTGTCTCTTTACCGTGTCTTGCGCGCTGCGCGGTTGGTGGAACCCCTCGACGGCCAGCATGACAGAATGCGGGGCAATGGTCGAGAGCCGCAGCGGTTTCGCAGGCGCTGCTCTGGCGTGCGGAAAAGCCGGTTCCACCGGCCGTGCTCAAAACATAGAGATATGCCCACAGGCATTTGCGCTGCTGGAGGGCGCATCGCGGCGGCTTGTCTAACCCTTTGAGACGGTGTGACCTAAAAGACGCTGTCTCAGGAACACCTGTTTAAAACCAAACAACACTTCATACCATACCAAAAGGTGATAAAGGTTTTAGAGCAATTTCACTTTGAAATTGCTCTGGCGGCTGCGTGAACAGACGCCCGCCGCGGAGGCGCAGGCGCAATTTATTTGCGCTGTCGCGCGCCGATGCGGGCGTCCTGGAAGCAGTGAGAATGGATATTCTCAACGCGAAAATGCTATAGGGGGTGGGGCGTGGGGGAGGGACCCTTTTGCAAAAGGGTCCCTCCCCCACAAAGCATTCCCTCAAAGTATTTCCCACAAGCATTTCAAAGTGTCATTGTCCCGCCGGGCAGAAGCATAAAACCCCCGTGCCCCGCGTAATGTGGGCCACGGGGGATGGTCTCCCCTGGCAGTGTCCCCAAAGATCGGGACATTCCATCAGGTGTTGGCAAAAAGCCCGGACATCAGGCTTTGCGGATGCGAACCTTGTACTTGCGTAGAAAATCGGCGGGCAAATAGGTCATTTTGGCCTGACGCAAGCCTTCTTCGTCCAGGTCCTGCGCGCGGTTAATGTAGGTGAATCCGTCCCCGGCACGGCGGGAGAATGTGCAGTTAATGGTCTGGTATACGCCCTTGAACCCGCTGAGACCTTTTTCATAGTGAACGCCGAGGCTCTCACCGTCCAGGTTTTCGCCAACGCTGAAGGCCACCATTTTTCCATCTACATAGAGGGAACCGCCCACAAGCCCGCGAAAGCTGTTCCAATGGCTCAGCACGCGGTTAATGGCCTCATTTTCGGCCATCAGGGACGGGGAACCCTCGCATTCATGCCACTGGCACCAGTCGTCCTGCACGGCCAGCACGTCTTCCACCATGGCGTCGTCAAGGCTGCGATAGTCTGGTTCGCCGTAGGTTTTGATATAGCTGTTATAATGATTACGCTTTTTGTGATAGCGGTTGCCCGGCAGTTCCGCCAGTTCTTCCTGCTTGTAAAGATACTCCCACTGCCCCCTGTCTTCTTCCGGGTCCACGAGGCCGGGCAGGTGTTCCTGCCATGTGTGCAGAAGCTTTTCCGGTACGCGCACCACGTCATGGGCGGTTTCACTGAAGGAGCAGGGCAGAAGGCTTTTCCAGTCCACGGCATTCCAGTCGCCCACAGGGGCCCAGCAGACCTGATGCGGGCGGGTCTGGCGTATCCAGCACAAGGTATCGTCAAAGCACCATTCAAGACCGTAATAATCCTGCCAGCCCCAGAGATTGGCCAGAGTATAGTCCAGCGAGCGCTGGGGGGTGCGCTGCCAGAGATCATAGTATGCCTGGCTGTCGTCCAGGCTTACGGGAACAAAAGTTTTACTCACGATATTCTCCTTGAAAGGGGCAGTGTCAGCTGCCGGGGAACCCTTTCGGGCGTCTTAGAGCAGATTAATTTTGAGCATTGACACTTTTTCAAAGTGTCAATGCTCTAGGCATGGTTGGGCTGGCGGCTGCGGTTCATGGCAAAGCGCATCCAGTCGCGGCGAAGCACCACGTAAAGCATGATGCTGGTTTGCAGGCATTGGGAAACAAGCATGGCCACAAAGACGCCAGAGGCCGTGCCCCACAGGATATGACCAAGCAGCCAGCCGAGGGGAAGGCGTACCAGCCAGAAGGTGCCGCCAAATATCATCAGATTGTACTTGGTTGCTCCAGCCCCGGTCATGACGCCGCCCATAACGGTGCTGGCGATGGAAAAGGGGGTGGAGAGCAGGTTATAGGTCAGGTAGTTGACAATCTGGGCTTGGGTGCCCGGCTCCTGCGACAGCAACAGGGCGATATCCTGCCTGAAAGGCCAGAGCAGGGCGGCAATAAGGCTCATGCCCAGGGCTGAAATGGTCACCATTGTAAGGGCGACCTTTTTTGCTTCTTTTGGTTTGCCCGCGCCAAGGCTGTTGCCCACAAGAACGGCCACGCTCATGTTGAACGCCATGCCGGGCAGAAATAACAGGGCTTCCACGCGCAGGCCGGCGGTGAGCCCGGCCAGGGCGTTGACGCTGTCAAAAGGCAGGGAGGCCACCAGTACGAAAAGGGTCAGGTAGCCGGATTGCCAGACAATCTGTGCGGCCCCGGCGGGCAGTGCCACCTTGAGGAGATAGGGCAGCCCTGCCTTGAGCCAGCGCAGCGTGGGCAGGGTGCGGCGTTGCAGATAGCCGGAATGCATGAGCAGGGCGCAGTTGCAGATGGCGCCGAGGCATTGCGAGCCCACAGTGGCCCACGCGAGGCCCATATAGCCCCAGTTGGGCAGGCCAAACCAGCCCAGGCCAAAGCCAAGGCAGGCCAACAGGTTGACAACGCAGACAATGGCCGCCACCCACAGGGGCGGGATAACCTGGCGCGTTGCGCGAAACATGACGCCCGTGGCCGCGTATACGTACTGGGCGGGCAGGGCCAGCATGCCGACCTGCCAGAGCTCTTTTGTGAGGGGCTTGATGCTGTCCGGGACCATGAGCATGCCCAGAATGGCATCGCCAAAATACCAGCCAAACAACGCCACCACGAAGCCCAGGGCAAAACAGCCCAAAACGGTCGTGCCCACGTACCGCTGCGCGCGCGTCACTTTGAGCGCGCCAAGCGACTGGCTGACGGCGGCGGTGGCCCCGCTGGAAATGGCCATGGCAACCACCATGAGCAGGATGCCGCACTGGTTGACCATGCCCAGGGCGGCCTGTACTTCGGCGCTGATCTGCCCCGCGACCCACACGGCCACAAGGCCCATGAAGAACACAAGGTACATCATGAGCATTTGGGGCCATGTGAGGCGCCATACGGCGCGGGGCGAGGTGCTCAGATCGGGTGTGGGCCGACTCTGAAGAGCGGACAGACCGCGTTGTTCAATCACGGCAGAATCGCAGTTCCGTCACGGCAGTCCGTTACGAAGTTATATGTGGTTAGAGCAATTTACGAATGAAATGAGTCAATTGTTCTGCAAGGATTTGCGTGCAAATTCTTGCCACGAAATAGTCGCAGGCGAGCTTTGCTCGCCGTAAAGCGACTATTTCAAGTGTAAAATGCTCTATTCGAGGCCCTCAAGGCAGCGGGCCAGGTCTTCAAGAGATTCGCGCCGCCTGATGAGCCTTGCCGTGCCGTCGCTCTGTATGAGCACTTCGGCCGGGCGCTGGCGCTGGTTGTAATTGGAACTCATAGTAAAACCATATGCGCCCGCGTCAAGTATGCCAAGCACATCTCCCTCACATATTTCCGGAAGTTCGCGATCCTTGGCAAGGATGTCGCCGCTTTCGCAGATATTGCCCACCACGGTCTGCACCATGTTTTTGCGAGGGGTTCCGCCGGGTTCGCCGTAGATTTCAACATCGTGGAAGGAATCGTACATGGCTGGGCGCACCAGAACGTTGAAGCCCAGGTCAGTGCCGATATATCGCTTTTCGCCGTTGTTTTTTACGGCGTGCACGCAGCCAAGCAGCACGCTGCATTCTGCGACGACATAGCGGCCCGGCTCAACAAGAAAGCGCCCGGCGTAGCCGGTTTTTTCGGCCCATTTGCTGATGAGGGCGTGCAGGCGGCTGCCGAGTTCGGCCATGTCCAGACGTGACTGCCCTTCGTACTTGTGGTAGGGGATGCCGAAACCGCCGCCGAAGTCGATGATTTCAAGCGTGTCCAGTGCGCCTTCGGGCAGCTGCTCGGCCAGGTGCAGCAGCACTTCCGCGGCGTTGAGGTAGCCTTCGGCCTCCATAAAGAGGGAACCTATGTGCTGGTTGACGCCCGCCAGGGTCATGTCGTGTTTTTTCAGCAGGGCGAAGACCTCGTCCATCTGGCCGGGGTTGACGCCAAACTTCGTCTCCTTGCCTGCGGTCACGACCTTGGCGTGGTGGCCCGCGCCGATGCCGGGATTGAAGCGCACCATAACCTTGCCGCCCTTGTTGATGGCGCCGAGGTCGTCAAGTTGGGAGAGCGAGTCCACGCTCACAAGCAGGTTGTGGCCAAGGGCGTTTTGCAGCTCCTGGCGCGAATTGTTATTGGAAATATACAGGATATATTCGGGCTTGAAGCCGGCGAGCTGATCCATGTACAGTTCGCCGGGGCTCATGGCATCCACCACCAGGCCTTCTTCGCGCACCATGCGCAAAAGCACGGGGTTGGCGTTGGCCTTGATGGAATAGTTGACGCCAAAACCCGGATGGCTCGAAAGGCCCATGAGGTCGCGGCACCTCTGGCGCAGCACGTCCTCATTATACACATAGAGCGGAGTGCCGAAGGTTTCTGCCAGTTCGCGCGGAGTGTGGCGGCCGTAAAAGTGCAGATTATCAGTGTAGCTGGAGCGGATGTCGGACATAGATACCTCTGGGGATGCCTCGAAAATTTCTGTTGCTGCCCGCGCCCGGGCAGTAGTTCACCTCTGGGGGGAATTTATAATTATCCCGGTCATGGTATGCACTGTCAAGCCTTGCCCCTGCGCGGGGGCGCCCGTGCGCGCTGGCGCATTGACATAAAAAGCGCGCCGTGTTTTGCTTCCTTTTTTGCTAACGGGCGCTTTTCATGCGCTTGTGCCGCAGGACCGCGCAGAGGAAACCATGCGGCAGGGCACCCGCCAAATCGCCCACAAGACCACCATTTGGAGTAGTTATGCCCATCAAGAACGGCGACACGGTGCGCGCGCACTATACGGGAACCCTGGAAGACGGCACAATATTTGACTCTTCGCGCGAGCGCGACCCCCTGGAATTCGTCATGGGCAAAGGCATGCTTATTCCCGGCTTTGAGTCTGCCGTGGAAGGGCGCGAAGCCGGTGACACCGTCACCGTGACCATCGCTCCGGCCGAAGCCTATGGCGAAGCCGACCCGGAACTGGTGTTTACCGTGGCCCGCGCCCAGGTGCCGGATCACATCCCCCTCAATGTGGGCGTGCCCCTGCAACTGTCCAATGAACAGGGCCAGATGGATGTGACCATTACTGAAGTTACCGCCGATGAAGTGACCCTTGACGCCAACCATCCCCTGGCGGGCAAGTCCCTCACATTTGAAATAGAAATCGTCGGCGTCAAATAGCATATGACGTGAGGCCGGCGGGCGACAGTCTGCCGGCCTTTTTCAAGGCTTTGCGCCATGTGGCTGTTTGCCGTTTTTGCGGCCCGGCCCGTGGGCGAAAGAGTTTCAGAACGATTTTTTTGGTGCGTCAGCCCCTTTTTCGACGCGAGGTTGTATATGAGCAGCAAGACCGCCAGACACAATGCCATTCAGGCCATCACCACCTACAAGCCTGAAGCGGCCCCTCTCAATTTCGCCGACACCAGGCCCACAGACATTTTTGGCTGCAATGTTTTCAATGACCGCGTCATGCGCGAACGGCTGCCCAAGAGCGTGTACCGCTCCCTGCGCAAAACCATTGAGTTCGGCCAGCGCATGGATCCTTCCATCGCCGACACCGTGGCCGCGGTCATGAAGGATTGGGCCATTGAAAAAGGGGCCACTCACTTTACCCACATTTTCTATCCTCTTACCGGGCAGACCGCCGAGAAGCACGACAGCTTTCTCATGCCCGACGGCTCTGGCGGGGTGATTGCCGAATTTTCCGGCTCCATGCTCATTCGCGGCGAACCCGACGCCTCTTCCTTTCCGTCCGGCGGCCTGCGCTCGACGTTCGAAGCGCGCGGCTACACGGCATGGGATGTGACCAGCCCCGCCTATATTATGGAAAACCCCAACGGCACCTTTTTGTGCATCCCCACCATGTTCCTTTCGTGGACGGGCGTGGCTCTGGACAAAAAAACGCCGCTGCTGCGCTCCAGCCAGGCGCTCAATCGCGAAGCCAAGCGCGTGCTGCGCCTGTTCGGGCAGGAAACGGAACTGCCGGTGGTGGCGTATGCCGGACTTGAGCAGGAATACTTCGCCATTGACCACAACTTCAATTTTGCCCGGCCCGACATACAGATAGCCGGTCGCACCCTTTTTGGCGCGCGTCCGGCCAAGGGGCAGGAATTCAGCGACCAGTATTTTGGCGTCATTCCCCAGCGTGTGCTTTCCTATATGATGGAAGTGGAGCGCGAGCTTTACAAGCTGGGCGTGCCCGTGCGCTGCCGCCACAATGAAGTGGCCCCCAGCCAGTACGAGATAGCGCCCCTGTACGAGGTCAGCAACCTGGCCGTGGACCACAACCACATCATCATGTCCACCCTGCGCAACGTTGCCAAGCGCTACGGGCTCAAGTGCCTGCTGCACGAAAAGCCCTTTGCCGGGGTCAACGGTTCGGGCAAGCATGTCAACTATTCCATCGGCAACGCGGATCTCGGCTCGCTCTTTGATCCCGGTGAAACGCCGCACGCCAATGCCAAGTTTCTGGTATTCTGCGCGGCCATGATCCGCGGCGTGCACAAGTTCGGCGGCCTGCTGCGCGCCACTGTGGCCAGCGCCAGCAATGACCACCGCCTGGGCGCCAATGAAGCCCCCCCGGCCATCATGTCCATCTTCCTCGGCGACATGCTCACCGAAGTATTCGAGGCTTTTCGCGCCGGGCGCATTGACGATGCCGCCAACGGCAAAAAACGCGGGGCGCTCAACATCGGCGTGGACACCCTGCCTCCGCTGCCCGCCGACCCCGGCGACCGCAACCGCACAAGCCCCGTGGCCTTCACCGGCAACCGCTTTGAGTTCCGCGCCCTTGGGTCCAGCCAGTCTGCGGCGGGTTCCATTACGGCGCTCAACGTCATCATGACGGATTCACTGGGCTTTGCCGCCGACTGGCTTGAAAAGGAAATAGGTGAGGGCCGCAGCTTCACTGAAGCTCTGGAATCCTTCATCAGCCATGTCATTGAGGAGCACAGCGCCGTCATTTTCAACGGCGACGGCTACTCCGAAATCTGGCACAAAGAGGCGGTACGCCGTGGCCTGCCCAACCTGCGCACCACCCCTGAAGCGCTGCCCGTGCTTGTCAGCCCCGAAGTGGTGGAAGTCTATGAAAAGGCGGGCGTGCTCAACAGGGCGGAACTCAGGGCGCGGCAGGACATCTATGTGGAGCAGTACTGCAAGACCGTGCGCACAGAGGCCAACCTGATTATCCGCATGGCCCGCACAATCATATTTCCCGCCGCCATGCGCTATCAGGGCGAGCTTGCGAGCACCGCCGCCAGCATGCGGTCTCTGGGGCTGGAAGCCAAAACCATCACTCTTGAAGAGGTGACCGAGCAGCTTCGTCAGATGCAGACTGCGATTGCAGCGCTTGAGAATGTGCTGGCCGCGGCTGACGCCCTCGGTGTGGGCTTTGAGGCCGCCCATCGCTATTGCAGCGAAGTGCTGCCGCACATGGCCAGGGTGCGCAGCCATGCGGACATGCTGGAAACCCGCGTGGCGGACGATTTGTGGGCGCTGCCCAACTACCAGGAAATCCTGTTCGGCAAGTAGGCGCTTTGTGGCGGCATTGAACCCGCCTGCGGTTTTGCGCATAAAAGCGGCATGTTTCTGTTGACAGCAGGCGGGGACATGCGTAGGTTTACAAAAAAATAAAGGACTCGGGTATTCGCATGAACTCTTTCCCCAACACCATTTCTTGCAGCTATCAGGGCTGGTGGTGGCGCAATCAACTGCGTGGGGGAGACGTGCGGGCTAAATAGTTCCGATACGTTGGCATAGCTGTATTCAGGCGCCGTCTCCCCACAGGAGACGGCGCCTTTTTTCGTATGTTTAAAACCCAAAGGATGCGGCAGATGAAAGAGAACGGTGACAAGTTGCACTCGCTTACGCTGCGCCAGTCTGCCCGCTGGTTGCCAGCGGATATGGATACGCCCATCAGCCTGTTTATGGGCATGGTGGGCGCGGGCAACGGTATTTTGCTGGAAAGCGCTGAGGTCGATGGCCGTTGGGGCCGCTACAGCATCCTTGCCTGCGACCCGGCCCTCTTTATCTTCTGCCGCGAGGGCAAGCTGGTTGTGGACGTTAAGGACCGGAGGCTGGCCTCCCTCGCAGATCTTGAGAGCCGTCCCTTTGTGGAGGGATTGCGGGAACTTATGGGCCGCCTTGAAATTGCGCCGGCGGATAATATCGCCGGCCTGCCGCCTATTACCCGCGCCCTGTACGGCTACCTTGGCTTTGGCATGGCCGGGCTGTTCAATCCCAGCCTTGCCAGCATCATGCCCGAAAACGAGGGCGACTGCATACTCATGCTGCCTGCCACGGTGCTGGTCTTTGACCATCTGTACAACCGGCTCTGTCAGGTAAGCCTTGGCGAACACCGCGCCCTGCAAAGCGCCCGCCAGTCTCTGGAGCCGCGCGCCGGAACCAGGGGCCCCGGGCCGGACATCGACCCGGACAAGGTGTGCGCCGAACCCGGCGAAGAAGGCTACAAGGACTTCGTGCGCAGGATCAAGGAGATGCTGCGCCAGGGAGAAGCCATCCAGGTCGTGCCCTCGGTGCGGTTCTCCACCCCCTTCATGGGCAATCCCTTTGAGCTCTACAGGCGCATGCGCCGTTTCAACGCTTCGCCCTACATGTTCTATATGTCTTTTCCCGAGTTGACGCTTTTCGGCTCTTCGCCTGAGGTCATGGTGCGCTGCACTGCGGGTTGCCTGCAACTTTCGCCCATCGCCGGCACGCGCAAGCGCGGGGCGGATGATCTGGAAGACGCCCGTCTTGCCGCAGAGCTTCGCGATGACCCCAAGGAGCGCGCGGAGCATGTCATGCTGGTGGATCTGGGCCGCAACGACCTTGGCCGCGTGGCCCGTCCCGGTACGGTGACTCTGGAGCGCTACATGGAAGTGGAGCGGTACTCCCACGTGATGCACCTCACGAGCCGGGTTTCGGCCCGTCTGGATGCGGGGCTGGACGCTCTGGACGTGCTGGCGGCCACCTTTCCGGCGGGCACGGTTTCCGGCGCGCCCAAGATCCGCGCCATGCAGATCATCCGCGAGCTTGAAGGACGCAGCCGTGGCCCCTACGCGGGCTGCATCGGCTGGCTGGGACTCGACAAGGACAGCGTGAATCTGGATATGGGCATCACCATCCGCAGTATGTGGCTGCGTGACAACAGGCTTTTCTGGCAGGCGGGAGGGGGCATCGTCCACGACTCGGACCCGGATATGGAATGGAAAGAAGTGTGCAATAAATCAGCCATTATGCGCCTGGCCCTGCGTGCGGAGGACGAAGAAAATGTTCTTGCTCATAGATAACTACGATTCCTTCACCTACAATCTTGTGCAGGCGTTCTACGCCCTTGGGCACAAGCCTGTGGTGGTGCACAATGACGACCCGGCTGTGCTGGAAATGGCCACGAACCCGGAACTTGCCATGGTCTGCATCTCACCGGGGCCGGGGCATCCTGCCAATGCGGGTTTTTGTCCTGAATTCCTCAAGCGCCTGAGCCCGAAGATTCCTGTGCTGGGCGTGTGCCTGGGCCATCAGCTGCTCGGCCTGCACGCCGGGGCGCGGGTAGAGGTCGGCCCCTGCATCATGCACGGCAAACAGTCGGAAATAGTGCACGACGGTACGGGCCTGTTTTCGGGCCTGCCCAACCCCATGCGGGTGGGGCGCTACCATTCGCTGGTGGTGCGGGCCGATGAGGACGCTGAAAATCCCCGGTTCACGGTGACGGCTCGCGCTCCGGAAGGCGAAGTCATGGCCCTGCGCTACAATGACCGCCCCTGGGTCGGGGTGCAGTTCCATCCCGAATCGGTGCTGACGCCCGATGGCCTGCGTCTGCTCGGCAATTTCCCCCAGTCCGTCATGGGCACGGGGAGCGACGCCAGCGACTTTGCGACCATTCTGGACACGCTGGCCCGTGGAGAAGACCTCAGTGCGGAGATGGCGGCAGCCGGTTTTGCCGCCCTTATGGACGGAAAAATGAGCCCGGCTCAGGCAGGCAGCTTTCTCATCGGGCTTCGCATGAAGGGCGAAAGCGCCCTTGAGCTGGCCCACGCCACCCGCGCCGCCTTGGCCCGATCCGTGCGCGTGGACGGCATCTCCGGCACGACCATTGACGTGGTGGGCACCGGCGGCGACGGGCGCAATTCTTTCAACTGCTCCACGGCCACGTCCCTCGTACTGGCGGGGATGGGCTACAGGGTTGTAAAGCACGGCGGGCGTGCCGTTTCTTCCAAGTGCGGCAGCGCCGACGCTTTGGAGGCCCTGGGCATCGCTCTGGACAACAATCCGGCTTCTGTGGCCGAAATGGTCAGGCGGCGCAATTTCGCCTTCCTGTTCGCGCCGTACTTTCACCCGTCTTTCGCCAACATCGGCCCTGTGCGCAAGGAACTCGGCGTGCGTACGCTTTTCAACATCCTCGGCCCCATGATCAATCCGGCCCGACCCAGCCACCTGCTCATGGGGGTGGCTCGCCCGGAACTGGTGAACCTTGTGGCCGAAACCCTTCTTCAGTCGCCGCTTTACCGGGCCGCCGTGGTCTGCGGAGCTGGCAACTATGATGAAATAACACCCATTGGCCCTGCCCGGATGGCCGTGCTGCACGCGGGCACAATGACGCAGATGACCCTTGATCCTGCGGACTTCGGCATCGAAGCCTGCACGGTGGAAGACCTGTCGGTCAACGGCAAGGATGAGGCCGTGGCAGTGCTCAAGGACATTCTGGAAGGCAACGGGCCACGCGCCATGATGGACATGGTCACGCTCAACGTGGGCCTGGCCATCTATCTGCTGGAAGAAAATATGGACATGGCCCTGTGCATGGCCCGTGCCCGCGAAGCCGTGAGCGGAGGTTTCGGCAGGAAGGTGCTGCATGCTGCTTGAGCGTTTTCGTACGGCCAAACAGGCAGAGGTGGACGCCCTGCGTTTGCTGGCGGATCATGGCGGCATGCCCGCGCCTCTTGAGGGGCCGCGACCGGATTTTCTGGCGGC
This sequence comes from Desulfovibrio simplex, assembly GCF_055387835.1. Classification (NCBI taxonomy): domain Bacteria; kingdom Pseudomonadati; phylum Thermodesulfobacteriota; class Desulfovibrionia; order Desulfovibrionales; family Desulfovibrionaceae; genus Desulfovibrio; species Desulfovibrio simplex. The sequence continues at coordinate 1,806,591 of NZ_AP042377.1, read as the reverse complement.
CCTGCGCGGCGAATCCGGTTCTCCCCTTGTCATTGAAGGCCGCGCCTTGACGGTGGTGGCGGAATACAAAAGGGCTTCGCCTTCGCGCGGCATTATCTGCGAAAGCCTTGAGGTGGAAGAGGTGGCGCGCCAGTATGCCGCGGCAGGAGCCGCCTGCCTCTCCATCCTGACGGAAGCCGCGCATTTCAGGGGTTGCCTGGAGTATCTGACCCGGGCGGCGGACGCTGGTCTGTACGCGGGGGCGCGGCCGCCGCTGCTGCGTAAGGATTTCATCTTTGATCCCTTGCAGGTGGCTGCCACGGCGGCTACCCCGGCATCGGCCCTTCTGCTTATTGTGCGTCTTACGCCGGATGCAGCCACGTTGCGGGATCTGCGTGAACAGGCTGAAAGCCACGGCATCCAGGCAGTGGTAGAGGTTTTTGACCGTGAAGACCTGCGGCTCGCGCGTGAAAGCGGGGCGCGCATCATACAGGTCAATGCCCGCGATCTGGAAACGCTGAAGACAGACAGGGAGGCGGCTCTGGATCTGGCCCGCGCCTGCCCCCCACAGGAAGGCGAGACCTGGATAGCCGCCAGCGGCATCGGCAGGGGTGAACACCTGCTGGCAGCCGCGCAGGCTGGTTTCAGCGCCGCCCTTGTGGGCAGTTCCCTTATGGAGGGAGCGCAGCCGGGACGCGCGCTGTCCAGGCTGCTGGAAGAAGCGGTGAACGAGGGGCGCGCCCTTGGCGAAAGGCGGGAAAAGCCGGGGGAGGTCGGCGGTCATGCTCATTAAGGTATGCGGCCTCACCCGCCAGCAGGATCTGGATACGGCGTCCTCATTGGGGGCGGGCATGTGCGGCTTCATCTTTCATGCCACCAGCCCACGGAACGTGACTCCGGCCCATGTGGCGTCCCTTGAAAGTGGAAAAATGCTGCGCGTGGGTGTTTTTGTGAACCAGGCAGCGGACGAGATATGCCGCATAATGGCTGAGGCGCGACTGGACATGGCCCAATTGCACGGCAAGCAGGATGAGGACTGCGCCAGGGTCGTGGGAGTGCAAAGGGTCATACGGGTCATCTGGCCGGGCCGTTATTGTCACAGGGCGCTGCTCTACAATGAACTGCAAAAACATGCCGGAGCCTGCGCCTGCTATCTGCTTGACGCTGGCCTCACTGGGGGCGGCAGTGGTACCCGCCTGGACTGGCAGGATTTGAGCCATCTGCCTGCCCCGCATCCGTGGCTGTTGGCAGGGGGCTTAAGTGCGGATACTGTGGGACAGGCGATACGCCTCTGCTCACCTGACGGCATAGATTTGAATTCCGGCGTTGAAGATGCGCCTGGCCTGAAAAATGCGCAAAAGCTGGCAGCCGCTCTGGTGGCTGCCTCCAAACAGAAAGGCAATGGGTATTTGTCATGAAAAACAGATATTTTGGCGATTTCGGCGGCTGCTTTGTGCCCGAGCTGCTCATGCCGCCACTTATGGAAGTGGAAGCGGCCATGCACAGCATCTATCCCACCGAGGCCTTTCAGGCCGAGTTGCATGATCTGCTGCACAATTATGCCGGACGTGAAACCCCTCTGACCCATTGTCCCACGCTGTCGCGTGAGCTGGGTTTCGACCTCTGGCTCAAGCGGGAAGATCTGCTGCACACGGGTGCGCACAAGGTGAACAATACGCTGGGCCAGGCGCTGCTTGCCAGGCATATGGGCAAGACGGCCCTTGTGGCCGAAACCGGCGCCGGGCAGCACGGCGTGGCTACGGCTGCCGCCGCCGCCCGTCTGGGGATGGAATGCACGGTCTATATGGGAGCTGAAGACGTGGAGCGACAGTCCCCCAACGTCATGCGCATGAAGCTTCTGGGCGCTACCGTCCACCCTGTTGAAAGCGGGACACGTACCCTCAAGGACGCCATTAATGAAGCCCTGCGCGCGTGGATCAGCAGCCAGGAAACCACCCACTACTGCTTTGGCACGGCTGCCGGGCCGCATCCCTTCCCCCTGCTGGTGCGCGAACTGCAAAGCGTCATTGGCCGCGAAACCCGCGCGCAGATGCTTGAAAAAACCGGCAGGCTGCCAGATGCGGTGGTGGCCTGCGTTGGCGGCGGTTCCAACTCCATAGGCATGTTCCATCCCTTCCTTGAAGATGCAAGCGTGCGCATTATCGGCGTGGAGGCGGCAGGCACCGGCGAACCGGGCTGCTTCAACTCCGCCCCCCTCAACCTGGGCACGCCCGGCGTGCTGCATGGCGCGTACAGCATGCTTTTGCAGAACAACGACGGTCAGGTGGAACCTTCGCATTCCATTTCCGCCGGTCTGGACTATCCGGGTGTGGGTCCCGAGCATTCCTGGCTGCACAAGACCGGCCGCGCACAGTACGGCATGGTCAAGGACGCCAACGCCCTGACCGCGTTCCAGCGCCTGTGCCGCGCCGAGGGCATCCTGCCCGCTCTGGAGTCTTCTCATGCGCTGGCCTGGGTGCTGGACCATCCGCACGAATTCAAGCCGGGGCAGCAGGTGGTGGTCAATCTTTCAGGCCGGGGAGACAAAGACCTTGGCATCATCAACAAGGCCCTGGGTTTTGCCCAGGGGCAGGGCGAGGTGTAGTCATGAACCTGCTTGAAGAAAAAATACGTAAGGCAAATGCTGATGGACGTCCGGCTCTGATTCCCTTTCTCACTGCCGGGTTCCCCAACCAGACGGACTTTTGGCCCACATTGATGGAACTGGATGAAAACGGCGCGGACATCATTGAAATCGGCGTGCCTTTTTCTGATCCGGTGGCTGACGGCCCTGTGGTTGAAGAAGCATCACGCCGCGCCCTGAGCGACGGCGTAAACCTGCGCGGCATCCTGGCGGATCTCATACAGCGCAAGGGTCTGATTCAGGCTGGCGTGGTGCTGATGGGCTACCTCAATCCCTTTTTGCAGTATGGCTATGAAAAGTTGGCGCAGGACGCGGCCAGGGGCGGCGTTCACGGATTTATCGTGCCGGACCTGCCCCATGAGGAGGCAGAGCCGCTGCGCCTCGCCCTGAAAAAGCAGGGCATAGCGCTTATCCCCCTGGTTGGTCCCAACACCAGCGCCGAACGCATGGCTCTGTACGCGGCCGAAGGCGAGGGCTACGTCTATGTGGTCTCGGTTATGGGCATTACCGGTGAACGCGGCAATGTGGCCCCCCAGGTTGCGGAAACTGTGCGCCGGGCGCGCTCTGTCTTCAAGCTGCCTCTTGCCCTGGGATTCGGTCTGCGCGAACCGGCGCAGCTGGAAGCGCTGCCGGCCGACGCCCGGCCCGATGCCGTGGTTTTTGGCAGCGCCTTGCTCAAACACCTTGACGAAGGCAAGAGCGCTGAAGAATTCATGGCCCGCTGGAAATAACACCGCCAGCCCTATGGCTGGAGAAATGTCACTTTTAGCGCAACTTCATTTTAAAATGCTTTGTGGGGGTGGGCCCCTTTTGCAAAAGGGTCTCCTCCCCCACGCCCCCACCCCCTAAAACTCTTATTGTGTGTGGGTGTGGTACAAAGAGTTTTTCTGATCGGAAGCGGGGGAGGGTAGAGTCTGCTCCCTTTGAAAAAAGGTACACACTCCAACGCTGCGCGAGCATGCAGAGCCGCAACGTGGCGTGAATTCTGCCGATAATCACGTTTTTGCAGAAGGACAAAGTGAAATATTAGAGCAAGTTTACTTTGAAATTGCTCTGGCGTCTGCGTGGGCAGACGCCCGCAGCGGAGGCGCAAGCGCAATTTATTTGTGCGGTTACGCGCCGAAGCGGGCGTCTTGGAAGCATTGAGAATATCCATTCTCAATGCGAAATGCTCTAAGCAGGTAAAAGGTATTCGGATCCAGAGACAGCGCCTTCCAGGCAGCACACCACAGGCATTGTACACTTCCAAAGGCTACCTGCTCTATCCGCGTTTTTTTGCCACAAGGCCCCCTCCAACGGAAGGGGGCTTTTTTATGTTTAAAATAGTATATAATATTAATCTGTTATTGTATTAATGAAATTAAATTTTAAAATGTTGGGGAAAAAGAGGAAATGCGCTTGACAATGAAATTGAATTTCAATTACAAATAAGTCAACGCGATTCACCCCTACCGGCGCTTACCGCTTCGGCGGGCCCGACATAGCAAGGAGCAGAACATGTGCGTAACACTTATAGGCGGCATGGACAGGTTGCAAAAAGATTACATAGCTGCGGCCAAGGAAAACGGGCATTCCCTCAAGTGCATCAGCCGCAATGAGCGGAACTTCACTGACAAGATCGGCAATCCCGATGCCATGATCGTTTTTACCAACAAGATTTCTCATGAAGCCAAGCGCAAGGCCGTGCAGGTTGCGCGTTCGCGCAATATTCCCCTGCAAATGGTACATTCGTGCGGCGTCTCCTCCCTGCGTGAATGTTTGCGTGGCTCGTAGGCAGAGGTGATTTCAGAGTTTGACTGTGTCACCGAAGAGGAGAGTCCTCATGGCTCCAGTGAATCGCCCGACTGTGGAAGTAGACTCCACAGTCGGGCGAATGTTTTATGCACAGTAAAAATGTTCTTATGTTTTTGTAAGATAGGTGGCGAACGAGCAAAAAAGATTCCTGGCCGCTTGACTTTTTCGCAGCAACCATTTAAACCCGCTAGGACTTTGGAATTCATTTTCATTTTTTTCGGGGAACCCAGACGTCATTCAATGGCGGTGGCGGGCGTGCGCAGGACAGTAATGGTGCCCGCCCAGGAACTGTCACAATCAGAAGCTCCAGGACGGCTAGTATGAGCAATTTTTCCGGCATGATCATGGTCAGTGATCTGCATGGATTTTTTTGCGTCTTTAGCGGAGCGGGAGGGCACTTGCATGAGTGAGACGAAAGATTTGGATAATGGCGTGGGAGCGCACGGTCAGCATGAACAGCATGGCCACCACGGCCATGCCCTGCGTATTGCCCTGGCTGGCAATCCCAACTGCGGCAAAACCACGGTGTTCAACGGCTATACCGGCGCTCGCCAGCATGTGGGCAACTACCCGGGCGTCACCGTTGATAAGAAAGAAGGCCACATTAATGTAAATGGCACGCGTGTAATCGTGGTGGACCTGCCCGGCACCTACTCTTTGACTGCCTATTCGCAGGAAGAGCTTGTGGCCCGTCAGGAACTTGCCGGCGACAACGTGCAGGCGGTCATCAACGTGGTCGACGCCTCGGCCCTTGAGCGTAACCTGCTTCTCACTGTGCAGATGCTTGAAATGGGCACTCCTGTGGTGCTGTCCTGCAACATGATGGACGAAGCGCGTAATTCGGGCGTGCATATCGCTATGGATCGCCTGAGCGCCCTTCTTGACATTCCCGTGCTGCCCATGGTGGCCCGCACCGGCGAAGGCCTCAAAGAAGCCATGGAGGCCGCAGTTGAACTGAGCGGCAAGGGTAAACGCGAACCCATGCGTATTTCGTACGGCGCTGAGCTTGATGAGGCGCTGCTTGAGCTTGAAAAGCGCATTGTGGCCGCCAAACTGCTCACTGACCGCTACCTGCCAAGCTGGGTTGCCCTCAAGCTGCTGGAAGGCGATGACGTCATATTGAACGAAGTTCGCAAGGCCGACCCAAAAACCGCCGCCGAACTTGAGGGACTGCGCAAAAAAATTGCCGACCATACGCGCGTTACCCTTAATGCCAGTCTTGAGTCCCTCATCACTGACCACCGCTATGGCTACATCCGCAGCATCCTGCGTGACGGCGTTTTCCAGCAGGACCCCGGCAAGGATCGCCTGGCCCTTTCCGACAAGCTGGACAAAGTGCTCACCAACGCGCTGTTCGGCCCGCTGATCATGATTGGCGTGCTGTACTTCATGTTCTACGTCACCTTTGAGGTAGGCGCGTATCCCCAGGGCTGGGTTGAAGACGGCTTTGCCTGGCTTGGCGGATTTTTGGGCGACGTCATGCCTGACGGTCTTGCCAAGTCCCTGGTCGTGGACGGCATCATTGCCGGTGTGGGCGGCGTCATCAGCTTTGTGCCGCTGATCCTCATTATGTTTGTTCTCATTTCCTTTATGGAAGACAGCGGCTACATGGCCCGCGTGGCCTACATGATGGACCGCATCTTCCGCTTCTTCGGCCTGCACGGCGCTTCGGTTATGCCCTACATCATTTCCGGCGGCATTGCCGGCGGTTGCGCCATCCCTGGGGCCATGGCCACCCGTACCCTGCGCAGCCCCAAGGAAAAGCTGGCGACCCTGCTGACCCTGCCCTACATGGCCTGCGGCGCGAAACTGCCGGTCTTTCTGATGCTGGCTGGCGCCTTCTTCCCCGATGATGCGCCCACTGTCATGTTCATCATCATGCTTGTGGGCTGGGTTATGGCCCTGCTGGTGGCGCGCCTGCTGCGTTCTTCCATCGTCAAGGGCGAAGCGACGCCCTTTGTTATGGAACTGCCGCCGTACCGCATGCCCACCCTGTTCAGTCTGCTGCTGCACTGCTGGGAACGCGCCTGGATGTACCTTAAAAAGGCCGGTACCGTGCTGGTGGCCATTTCCATCATCATCTGGGCGGGCATGACCTTCCCCAAGATGCCCGAAGATATGGCCGCGCCCTTTGAGCAGAAGATCGAACAGCTTGAAGCGCAGATCGCCGCCTTCCCCGAAGGCGCTGAAGAGCGTGCCCCCCTTGAGGAAGAACTGACCGGCGTGCGCGACGAACTGGGTGAGGAGGAGCTGGCCTACTCCATTGCCGGACGTCTGGGCAAGGCCATCGAGCCTGCCACCATGCCCGTGGGTTTTGACTGGCGCACCGATATTGCCCTGCTGGCAGGCGTTGCCGCCAAGGAAGCCATTGTGTCTACCCTTGGCACGGCCTACGCCATTGGCGCGCAGGACCCCGAAGACGCCGCTCCCCTGGCCGAACGCCTGAAGAGCGACAGCAACTGGTCAAAGGCTACGGCGCTTTCCCTCATGCTGTTCGTGCTTATGTATTCTCCCTGCTTTGTGGCGCTCGTGGTCATCAAGCAGGAAGCGGGCAGCTGGGGCTGGCTGATTTTCAGCATGGTCTTCAATACTGGCGTGGCCTACGTTGTCTCCCTGGTGGCCTATCAGGTGGGCCGTTCCGTCTGGGGATAGTGCGCATGTGCGGGCTCGTTTTGCCTGCCTGCCGCGCCAGGGCCGTTTGAGCCTTTTGCACGGCATCGGGCGGGGCGCAACCCGCGCCGCACAAAGGCAAAAACCTTTGTAACAAAGCGTCAGCCTTTCAATATATGCCCGTGCCGTGCCTTGACAAAGGGCTTGCGGCACGGGCATTGTTTTTGGGTTATCGGTCCCTGTATAACAGGCTTTCACTTTTGGATTTTTGTTCAGAGCACTCTTGGGGGGATACATCCTCAAGGGTGGAGCAATTTTACCTTCGAAAAATGCTACTTTCGTCCGAATCCACGCCACGCTGCGGCGCGCCGCACTCTCGTGCAGCAGTGGAGCATGTGACCTTTTTCAAAGGTAAAATGCCGAAACGATCAGGCTGCGTTTGCGGCTTTGGCGCGGTTACCGCCCATGCAGATGCCTGGGCATTGCAACGTGAAAGTACTCAAGACGCGCACCGGGGGGTGTATGCTGATCCGGATCATTTGTCTTTGCCTGACCATGTGCCTTGCCTGGGGGAGCCTTCCGGCCCTTGCCTGGGACGCCAGGGTTGTTCGTGTGGAGGATGGCAATACCATTTCCGTCAGCAAGGCTGGCAAGAGCGATGATGTCGAGGTGGTGCTGCGGTTTTATGGCATTGAGGCCCCGACCCTGAATCAGCCCTTCGGGCCGGAAGCCCGCCAACGCCTTGCCGAGATCATGCCGCGTGGCACACGGGTGACGGTGGAGCCCGTGGGCGAGAGTGAGTCGGGCACCATAAGCGCACTCATCCAGGTCGGGGGCGCATCCGTCAACTACCAACTGGTGATGGAAGGGCTGGCCTGGATTGACAGACAAAATTGCAGGGCTATCTTTTGCCGCCGCTGGATGATACAGGAACATCAGGCCGTAGTGGAGAAAAGGGGTGTATGGGGCCTGAAAATAGGCACCCCGCCCTGGCAGTGGGGCAGATAAAACAACGGGAGCAGATATGAACGTCACGGGTTCGCAGGAGTTGCGGGAATTTCTTGATGGCTGGAAAATCGACCCCCAGAATGCCAAGGCGGCTTTTACAGCCTATATGGATTTTCTGGCCGCGCACAGCGGCATGAGTTTTACCTTCAAGGCCAGACCCGGCGTGAGCTACTCATTGCGCGCCCGGCATGCCGCCCAGAGTAAGCGCGAACTCTTTGTGCTGCTTGACGTGGTGGACGATGAACCGAATAACCGCTGGCTGTCTGTCTGCTTTTACAACAACATGGTCACGGACGCTGAAGACAAGGGCGACTTTGTGCCCGATGGACTGATGGACGAGGACGCCCGCTGCTTCAACCTTGAAGACGACGACGCCCACATGCGTGACTACATCATGGCCCGTCTGGCCGAAGCCGCTCGCAACGCCGAAAAAAACGTGGAATAATATGCTCGCTGTACATGCCGCGCCCTGCGTGGCCATAGATTTTGAAACCTCCGGGTACGCGGCCCACAGCGCCTGTGCTGTGGGCCTTGCCCGTATAGAGGATGGGCACGTTGTGGACCGGCTTTACAGCCTGATACGCCCGCCGTCTTCACGGGTCATGTTTACGGAAATCCACGGGCTCACCTGGTCCATGCTCAAAGACGCGCCCACCTTCGCCGAAGTCTGGCCTCAAATGGAAACATTCATGGACGGGGCCGACGCCTTGCTGGCGCACAACGCCTCTTTTGACAGGCGCGTGTTGCAGGCCTGCTGCCGCGAGGCCGGGGCCGAGGTCCCCAGACACCATTTTTTATGTACGCTCAAGGGCGCACGGCGCAGCCTGCCCCTGCCCTCCAAAAAGCTCAACCATGTCTGCGAGCACTTCGGCATACCCCTTGACCACCACAACGCCGGGTCGGATGCCGCAGCCTGCGCCGAGGTCTATCTGCATTTGCGGGCCTTGGGCGTCACTGACGGCCAGATGCGTCTGTAGGCGGTGTCCGCAGCCATGCCTTTTTCTGTCATGCCAGTGAAGCAGGGGCTTTTATGGAAAAGGCACGCCTGCTTGTCGACTGACCGTAATAAAAAGAGGAGTCCGGCGCGGCAATAGCCGGCGCGCTTTCCGAGCGCTGTCTGTGCTGGGCTTACAGGCCGCGTACGGCGCAATATCTATCCGGCGCGATGGTTTCACGGCCCTGATCGGACTTGCCTCAAGTTTTTTGTTTCAAGGTTATTGGTTTCGTTGGACCCAGGCCCATTGGATCCAATGCATTGACCCATATTCATTTGTCCCAAACCTGTCTGTCCCGGGTACACCGGTGACTGAAAACCTCTGGCCCGGACATCGCCATTTTGTTGACGAGGTCCGGGCCAGAGGTTTTTTTGTTGTGTGTATTTTCACATAACAATATGTTTTTATTTGTGTAAATAAAAATGGAACAGGTTTTGCTTGCCCCTTGTCAGCAATCCATAAGGACTGCGGGAGGCATCATGAAAAGTTTGTTCAGCAGTCAGGTCGGCCTGGTCGGCACGGTCATGAATATGCAGCTTCAAAGGCAGAATGTCATTGCCGGCAACCTGGCCAACATTGACACCCCCAACTACAAGCCGCGTGAATTGAGCTTTGAAAAAGAGCTTCAGACCGCCCTCGGGCAGAATATGGAAGGGCAGATGAGCCGCACCAGCGAGGAGCACATTCCCTCGACCTTTGATCCTGCGTCCTTCAGGCCCGAGTGGTCGGAGGCGTTCAAGCCCAGACTTATTCACGGTGAAGACCGCGTGAACCTTGATAAGGAAATGGCCAAGCACTCTAAGAACCAGTTGCAGTTTACGGCGCTGGCCCAAATTCTGACAAAAACGTTTGAAGGCATACATACCGTCATACAGGACGGCAAACAGGCGTAAGAAGCGCCGCCCGGTCAAAGGGCAGCGCTTCCCCGGCTCGTCGTGCAGGAAATGCGGGGCAGGCCGGACGGCCTTGAGGGATTTTTGAGCATCAGGAGGACGTCATGGATTTCATGACAGCATTTGACATAAGCGCATCGGGCCTCGCGGCCGACCGTACGCGCATCAATACAATTTCAATGAACCTGGCCAATGCCAAGACCACGCGCACGCCCTTGGGCGGTCCTTACCGCAGGCGTTCCGTCGTGCAGCAGACGGCCGATGTGGACGATCCTTTTTCCGTGCACATGCAGTCGGCCCTCGACCGCTCGGTCAAGGGGGTGCGCGTCATGGCCGTGACAATGGACAACCGCCCCTTCAAGCGCGTGTATGAGCCGGGCAACCCCGATGCCAACGCCGAGGGCTACGTGATGTATCCCGACATCAACGTGGTGGAGGAAATGGCAAACCTCATGACGGCCCAGCGCAATTTTGAAGCCAACGTCACCACCGTGGACGCCGTCAAGGGCATGTACGTCAAAGCTCTTGAGATCGGCAAATAGCACAGTGCATTCGTCTGCAAAGACATATGGAACCAGCGAGTAGCGTCAGGAGAACATCATGAGCATTCAGGCAACGGGTATGCGCGCCTATAGCGAAGCCGTACAACATTTCAGCAAGGTTTCAGGCAGCTTGCAGCAAGGGTCGGCGGTCAGCGGTCAAACGCTTTTTTCCCGCACTCTGGATCAGAGCCTTGCCCGCAGCCAGGTGGATACCGGCGAAAACTTCGGCGCCCAGATAGACAAGATGCAGTTCCCCGGCAAGGCCTCAACGCCGGTGATGCCCGAAAACGGCTTTACGGGAACGCTCAAAGACTCGCTCAACAAGGTCAATCAGCTGCAGAGCGTGAAGGATAATGCCATCGATGACTTCGCTTCCGGGCGCACGCAAAATGTACAGGAACTCATGATCACCATGCAGAAATCGAGTCTTGCCATGAAGCTGACCACCGCTGTGCGCGGCAAGGTTCTGGAAGCGTATAAAGAAATTTCAAAGATGCAGTTCTAGGGAAACGCTGATTTATTCCGTTTGGCTGTGTTGCTTCACTTTTTTTGAAACAGTCGAGGACGGAAGAGTCCACTCCTGCTTCAAAAAAAGATCGCGCCTTGCCAAACGAAATAACTGCGCGTTTCCAGGAGGCTCTTTAATCAGTGCTTCCCTAGATAATGTCTGCCGCAGGGATTACCTTTTACGGCCTGACTGCCTGACAGTTCATATCTGGCCTGCACAACTCTCTGGCCTGCAAAATTCTCTCACCTGCACAACTCGCGCTCCTGAACGACCTTTCCTCATATGGCCCTGCCGCTGGGGAAAGGTTTTTTTTGCGTCACAAATTTGAGCGCCTTGCGGCAGGTCATGCTGCCTGTTGGCATCCTGTCAAAACCGTATGCTATATGGTGGCATAGCTCTTGCTATGGCTAGTGAAGCCCGGCCCTGGCGTCGGAAAACCAGCGCTCAAGCGCACAGGAGCGGAACATGCCTGCATTCATTCAACAATTCGTCAACTCCCTTACGGCGATATGGGCCAAGATGAGCCCACTGCAACGCATTGCTTCCGTTGGCGGGGCTGTCGGGCTGCTGGCTGCGGTCATTGGTCTGTCCATCTGGCTGAGCCGCCCCGAATACCGGGTTCTTTATTCCAACCTTGGCCCGGAAGACGCCAGCGTGGTCATCAAGGCCCTGCAGGGCGACAAGGTGGCCTACCGCATCACCGACAACGGCGCCACCATCATGGTGCCGCAGGAAGTGGTTTACGACCAGCGTATCAAGATCGCTGGCGAAGGCGGCCTGGTGGGGCAGGGCATAGGGTTTGAGATTTTTGACAAGGTCAAGGTCGGCCAGACCGACTTTGTGCAGAAGATCAACTACTCACGTGCGCTCCAGGGTGAGCTGGCCCGCACCATCAGCCAGTTCCCCAGTGTTGAAAGCGCCCGCGTGCACCTGGTCATCCCGCGCCGCAGCCTTTTTGTCGAAGAACGCCAGTCTCCTTCGGCCTCGGTGGTTCTCAAGCTTACCCGGGCCAACATCAAGATCGACCAGAAAGAAATCAACGCCATTCTCAATATGATGCTCATGTCCGTTGAAGGTCTGGACAGAGCCCATGTTTCCATCACCGACACCAGCGGCAAGGTCCTTTACCAGCCGGAAGAAGACAGCCTTGCGGGCATCACCACCACCCAGATGGAATACCGCCAGACCGTGCAGCGCAACCTTGAACGGCGCATTGAAGAAATGCTGCAGCCCCTTTTCGGCTCTGGCCGTGTCATCGCCAAGGTCAATGCCGATATGGATTTCAGCCAGAAAACCATACGCCGCGAACTTTTTGATCCTGAAAAAACAGCGGTTCGCAGCGAATACCGTCAGGAAGAAAGCCAGCAGGGCCGCGCCAATCTTGAAGCGGGCGCGCCGGATGTAAATTTTCGTGGTGACGGCATCACCGGGTCGGTTTCAGACCAGAGTGGCACACGTGAATCGCGTACCACCAACTATGAAATCAACAAGGAAGAACAGCAGATTGTTTCAAATGTGGGTGAATTGCGCCGTTTGACGGTTGCAGTCCTCATTGATGGCACGTATGTAAAGACCGATGGCATCTGGACCTTTATGCCGCGCAAGAGCGAAGAGCTTGAGCGGGTGCGCCAGCTGGTGCACAACGCTGTGGGGCTGGACACGGCCCGCGGCGATGCTTTGGAGGTCAGCTCCGCGCCCTTTACCGACTCGGAGCCGCCCAAGGACCCCAACTTCGCCGACATGCTGGCCGACTACGCCGAGCGCCTGGGCAAGCCCCTGCTCAACGCGCTGCTGGCGTTCCTGTTCCTGATGCTCATCGTGCGTCCCGTGGTGCTGGCGCTTATCCGCCCCAAGGTCGAAGCGGGTGAAATGGTCGAAGGCCTGGAAGGTCTGCCTGCCGCCGAAGAGCAGCTTGCTCTTTATGAGGCTCTGGAAGAAGCCGCCAGAGCTGAGGACGAATCGTCGCTGGACAATGCCGATGATGAGGACGATCTGATGTTCAAGGACATTGAAGCACTGAAAGCGCACATCTTCAGCCTGTCGGACAACCATATGGAACAGGTGGTGACCCTGGTGCGCGGCTGGATGAAGAGAGATGAAACAGTTAAAGCCTAGTCCGTCACAAACAGGCCTGCTGACAGGGAAAGAAAACGGCCTCGCGTCGTCTTCTCTCACCCAGCTCAAGACCTTGCGCCGGGCGCAGAAAGAGACAAACCAGCGGGTTGAAGAATTGAAGCTGCGGCTGTTCCGCATTACGGAGCAGCATATGGATCAGGCCGTGCGGCTTATCAGGCGCTGGCTTTCTGACAAGGATTAAAGGAAACGCTGATTTATTCCGTTTGGCGGCGTTGCTTCACTTTTCTTGAAACAGTTGAGGACGGAAGAGTCCACTCCTGCTTCAAAAAAAGATCGCGCCTTGCCAAACGAAATAACTGCGCGTTTCCAAGGGGCTCTTTAATCAGTGTTTTCTAAAATCCCTCTGCCCCTGGGCCGAGGTGAAGGAGTTGAGGATGGAGCTGACCGGCAAACAGCGCATAGCCGTGCTGCTGCTCGCCATGGGCGACAAGTTCACGGCCGACGTGTTCAAGCGCATGGACAGGCAGGAAATAGCCGAAATCTCCAAAGCCATTGTGGACTTGGAGCCCGTGCCGCGTGAAGATGTCGAGGAAGTGTTGCGCGAATTTCATGAGTCCCTGGTGGAGGGCGTGGACATGATCGCGGGCGGCAGTGATATTCTCAAGCGCCTGCTGGTCAAGAACCTTGATCCTGAAACCGCCAAGTACATTATGGACTCGCTCAGCCTTGAAACCGGGCCAGCGCCCTTCCGCGAACTCGAGCAGGTGAGCCCCCGCCTTCTTTCACAGATTTTGCGTAATGAGCATCCGCAGACCCTGGCGCTCATTCTCGGCCACCTGCACCCCGATCAGGCTGCCAATTTATTGACAAGCCTGCCCGCGGGCGTGCGCGCCGAAGTGCTCATGCGTTTGGCGCGCCTTGAGGCTGTGCCTGAAGACATGCTTATGGAAGTGGACAAGGTGCTCACAAGCCAGCTTATCGCCATGGGCGGCAAGGAAGGCAAAAAAGTGGGCGGCGTCCAGTCTGTGGCCGAAATCCTCAATGCCGTGGACCGCGCCACCGAAGAAGAAGTCCTGTCCGAGATCGAAGAAGACTCCGCCCAGATGGCCGAAGATATCCGCAACCTCATGTTCGTGTTCGAGGACTGCAAGAATATTGACGACAGGGGCGTGCGGGAAATGCTCAAGGAGATTTCCAACGAAGATCTTACCCTGGCCCTGCGTGGCGCCAGTGATGATCTCAAGGAAAAGTTCTTCAAGAACATGTCCGAGCGCGCGGGCAACATGATTCGCGAAGAACTGGAGTACATGGGTCCCACAAAGCTTTCGGACGTGGAAGCCGCGCAGCAGAATATCGTGAAGATCGTGCGTCGCCTTGAGGCCGAGAGCAAGCTGGTTGTCAGCAGGGGCGCGGGCGAAGTCTTCGTCTAAGAGCAGTTAACTCATTTCATTCGTAAACTGCTCTGCAAGGATTTTCAGGAAAATCCTTGCCACGAAATGCGAGCAGGCAGGCTTTTGCCTGCCGTGCACGAGCATTTCAAGTGTTACATGCTCTGGGGCTGATGGCCTGATCCCCTTGGGAGATGTCACGGCACTATTGCCCGAACCGCGTTTTCCGTAGAAACTGCAAGTTGGAAAAAGTCATGGCGTCAGATCAGTTGCGCAAAAAATGGGGAACTGTCTTCATGGGTGAGCGCGAAGCCACCGTGGAGCAGATTGACGCCATGCAGGAGCCCCTGCGCCGCGAACGCATGCAGCAACAGCAGCAGGAAGACTATTTTGACCGGGTGCGGGCCAAGGCCGAGGAGCGCGCGCGTGAAATACTTGGTGCGGCCTATGCCGAGCGCCAGAAAGTGCTGGAGGAAGCCAGGGCCGAGGCGCATGAACTGAATAAGCGGCTCACGCACGAAAGCGAAGCCTTGAAGGCGCAGGCCCAGGAAGAAAGAAACCAGGCGCAGGCGGAACTGGCGCAGGCGCAGACGTTGCGGCAAGAAGCGCAAGCCTTGCGCGAAGACGGCCGGGCCGATGGCTTTCAGGCCGGAATGGATCAGGCCGGGCAGGAACTCAAGGAATTTCGCGCTGAAATAGGGCAGGCTCTTGGCACGGTGCTTCATGCTCTGGACAGTCAGCGTCACGCCATTTGCGAGTCCTGGCGTGGGCAACTGGCCCTGCTCACACAGGAGGCCGTTACCGCCGGCACCGGGTGGGTGCTGGAAAAAGAGCACAAGAAAATATTGCAGTCTCTGGTTTTTGAGGCGCTTAATCTCCTCGAAGACCGCGCCACTGTCACTCTGCGCGTGCACCCCGACGACGAAGATACCGTCAGCGACATGTTTATGGCAGCGCGCGAACGCGTGCCCGAACTGCAACAGTGGATCGTCAACGGCGATCCCTCGGTGGAGCGGGGCGGTCTGCTGGCCGAAAGCGTCAGCGGCAGCGTCGATTGCCGCCGCGAACTTTATACGGAACTGGTCAACGGCGTTCTGTCCTGCCTCACTCTGGGGCCATGTCAGGATGACCAGCGCCATGGCGAGGCTGTCAGCCAGCTGGTGCGTCAGGAGGCCGAACGCATTGCGGCCCTGTCCCCCGAGCCGGAGCAGGCATCCGCGCATGGGGCGCATACGGAGCAGTCGGACGCTGCGGGATACGTTGAACAGCCCGCGGGCGCTGCCCATGCTGACCCTCTGGATGCAGACCTGCTCCCTGATTTGGAAAATGGCTTGCCCGCTGGGCTGCCCCCTGACATGGCAGACGACGTGGCAGGTGACCCGGCTGGCGGAACTGCTGCCGCGCCGCAGGGGCAGGATGCGCGAGATACGGAATTGCCGGCCACGGACGAACCGGCGCTGACGGAGGATCACCAAGGCCCCATACCAGACACCGAAGCCCTGATGGTGGAGGAGCCGGAATGGCCTGCCACTGCGCCCGGCTCTATGCCCGGCTCTGTGTCTGACCCTGCGCTTGTCACTGAGCCGCCTGAATCCTTGCCCGGCTCTGCGCCTGGTTCAGCACCCGGTTCTGAGCATGGCGAGCCCCCAATATCTTCCGCTCCCGCTTCTTCATCCACGGCTGCCCCTGACGCGCAGGTCGGCGCTTCTGCCCCTGCGGCGGACGGACAGCAAAGCGAAGCCCCTGCCTCTGCCGCACCCGCGCAGGTCTCCGAACCCGCTCACGGCGCTGCCCCGGTGCAATCTCCGGCTGGGGGAGAACATGCGGGCCAGGAACAGGTGGGCCAGGAAATGACGCCTGCCGCCAAGGTCCGCACGCCCGTGCAAGCTGAAAACCCGACGCTGGCGGAACTGGAAGACGAGCTTTTTCCCCTTGAAATCGAAGCGGAGGAGGAATCCGGCCTGATGGAACATCTTTCTGCCCAGGCTGTTGCCTCCCCTGACGGCTCTGGAATTTCCAGACCGGGCGGGCTGGGTGGAACGGGCGGTCATGACGACCATGACGTTTTTTCGCAGGGCGGTTTTCTGCCCGGTGCGGATAAAGGCCGCTGATCCTGGGCTCTGTTATGAAACTTGACCCGCAATCCTGCATCAAGCTGCTGCAAACCAGCAACCCGGTCCGCCTTTACGGAAAGGTCAACAAGGTCGTGGGCCTTGTGGCCGAAGGCAGCGGCCTGCGCGCGCCTCTGGGGGCTGTCTGCCACATGCTGCCCGATGATGGGGACGAGGGAATCGCTGCCGAAGTGGTGGGATTTCGCGACGGCAACCTGCTCTTCATGCCCTATGGCGATATGCGCGGCATCCGCCCCGGCAGCCGCATCCGCAATACCAGCCTGCCGCCGGTTTTTCCCGTAGGGCCGGAACTTCTGGGTCGCGCCTTTGACGCTTTTGGCACGCCCCTGGATGCGGGACCGCCCGTCAGTACGGAACTCTATTCCTCTCCCTTGCCCATGGGCGACAATGCCAAGGCCGATTTTGCCCGTCAGGTGGAAGAGCAGATCCCCTTTGTGCCGGAATGGGCGGAGGCGGCCCGCCAGCAGTGGCATCCCGAGCTTGCGCCCATTTACGCCGATCCGCCCAGCCCTTTGCAGCGCCCCCGCATTACGGACATCCTTGATGTCGGCGTTCGGTCGGTCAACAGCCTGCTCACTCTTGGCAAGGGGCAGCGCGTGGGCATCATGGCCGGTTCCGGCGTCGGCAAGTCCACCCTGATGGGCATGATGGCACGGTACACGCGCGCCGACGTCAACGTCATAGCGCTCATAGGCGAACGCGGCCGCGAAGTTGTGGAATTTATGGAGCGCGACCTCGGCCCCGAGGGCATGGCCCGCTCGGTGCTGGTCATTGCCACTTCCGACCAGTCGCCGCTGGTGCGTATGCGCGCGGCCTACGCAGCCACGGCAGTGGCCGAATATTTCCGCGACAAGAGCATGGACGTGCTGCTCATGATGGATTCGGTCACGCGCTTTGCCATGGCCGCCCGCGAGGTTGGCCTGGCCGTGGGCGAACCGCCGACCACAAAGGGCTATACGCCCACAGTTTTCGCCCAGTTGCCAAAGCTGCTTGAGCGGGCCGGACGCTCCGCCAGGGGAACCATTACAGGCATTTACACCGTCCTTGTGGACGGCGACGATTTTAACGAACCCATTGCCGACGCCGTGCGCTCCATTCTTGACGGCCACATTGTGCTTACCCGTGATCTGGCGGACCAGGGGCACTTTCCCGCCATTGACGTGCTGCGCTCCATCAGCCGTCTGCGTTCGGACATCTGCGAGCGACAGGACATCCTGGCCGGGCGCGTGATCACCCGAAATATGAGTACCTTTCGCAAGGTTGAAGATATGGTCAATATAGGTGCCTACGCGCAAGGCACCAATGCTGAAATCGACGCCGCCATCACCAGCATGCCCGCCATTAACAATTTTTTACGGCAGGACGTTGGCGACCCGCAGTTTCTGGAACAGAGCATGCAGCAACTGCGCGCCCTGGCCCAACTGGCGGAAGGGGCGGCAGCCCAGCAGGGCGCTTCCCCCATGCCTTCCGGCCAGAACGGCACTGTGCCGCAGCGGGCTTGACGCCTGGTCACAGCCTGCGGATTATATTTGCGAATTCTGTCACATGCGGCTTGAAGGCTGTATGTGCTTATGCTAGGCTGAATCGACATGTGCGTTTTTGGCTTGCGACGCAAAAAACGTTGTTTTTTATTTCTGTAAGGCGACAATAAAGCACGCTTTTCCTAAAAGAACGTTTGCTTTTGCCAAAGCCGGAATCCGCAGAATGCCCGAAGGGCTGGACCGCGCCCGGTTTGCGGCGGTGTCCGGCATGTCTTTGGATATGGCACGTCCTCGCCTGCCAGTGTTGCCGTCTGGCAGCGGCAACAGCCGGGGAGGGCGTCCGCATCGGGGCGGCATTCCGGCACATGGCGTATTTCCGTGTCCGCGGTCCGGCGATAACGCCGCTGGCGCACAGGCCCCGTAGTTACGTATCCGGGGCTTTTCACGAGTTCTGGAGCCGACATGTCACTCTCACGCCTTCTGGGCTTTTTTACGCGGTCCGCCAGGCGCGCCGCCGCCAGTGTCACGGCTTCCGACAGCGAGGCCGAGCACTTCTTTGCACTGCGGCACCATTCCTTCAAGCTCTTCTTAACGGCATGGAACACTTTTCAGGAAACCATGACCGCCCTTGAATACACCTTGTGTTGCGACCATCCCTTCGGGCTGTATCGGGTGCGCGCCCTGTGCACCAGCATGGCCACCCAGGTTTTTCAGTGCGTCAAGCAGCTTGAAAGGCTCGATCCGGCCCCGTGTGAAGCCTTGTACGCCCGTTTTGCCGAGCTTCAGAAAAAGGTGGCCGAGGATGTGTACGAGCCGGAGGCGTGTCTTCTTGGCCCGCTGGTGCTGCCGCTTGGTGAAGATTCCGATCTTGAGGCGCTTTCCGGCCAGGGTGACTTTCCTCTGGTGGATCCGGCAACCCTGCGGCTTGAAGAGGTGCGGCGGCGTCATCCCCAGTTGGTGCCCCGGGGCTTTGCCATCACCATGGCTGGCTGTCAGCATTTTTTGCAGAGCGGCGACCTGCAAAGCGAGATCAACCGCCGTATTCAGGCGGCAGGGGGGCTTGCGCCCAAACATCTGGCCAAGCTGTCGCGCAGTCTCGGCCAACTGGTTGAAGACACGCCCTTGCCGCCTGCTCTGGTGCAGGAAATCTGTTCCGCGTTGGCGCATTTGCGCGCCTCCTGCCGGCACGAATCCATGCGGCTGGTGCTGCGTGGGCGACTGTGGCCGCCCGAAGCCCGTGGCAGCGATGATCCCGGCCTGATTCTTTGGGGACCTTCCGTCCCTCTGAATGCGTCTGACGAGGAAATATTGCACGCGGTACAGCTGACGCTGGCGCGCAAGCAGCGCGCCCAGGCTCTTGTGTACCGCCGGGCGCGGGGCCTTACCGATGCGGGGGCGGGCGTATGCATCACCTGCATGGCGGTGGAAGAAGGTTCCTGGGGCGGTCTTGCCCATTCGTGCAGCCCTGTGCGCGCGCACGGCGAACTGGTTCACGTCTATGCCTGCCAGGGCCTGCCGCAAGAACTGGATTACACGGTGCTGCCTGCTGATCACGCCACCGTGGACAGACGGCCGCCCCATGAAATCGTCAGTCTTGCCGGTCCCGATGACGCGGCATGCCTTGTTCTTGATGCCGATACGGCCAGGGATGTGGCTGCTCTGGCCCTTGAGCTTGAAGAATTGTTGGGGTGTTCGGTTTCCCTTTCCTGGGTGCGGACGCCGCAAGGGGAATTGCGTTTGCTGCTGGTGCGGCCCATTCCTCTGCCAGTGGACGCCGTGGACATGCCGCCCGTGCTGCCTGAAGTCGGTTCCAGCCTGCGCCTTTCGGGCGGGTATACCGTCAGTCCCGGCAGGGTGGCGGGGCCTGTCTGCGTGGCGCGCCGCTGGGAGGATGCCCGACGGTTTCCGCCTGGCGGCATTTTGGTTGTGCCTGATGATAATTATCGTTGGGGAGCCTTGATGGACCGCGTCGCTGGCATCATCGCCAGAGAGGGGCTGGCCGGTTCGCGCCTGGCCTCGCTGGCGCGGGAATTCGGCAAGCCAGCCATTTTTGGCATGGCCGGAGCGCTGGACACGCTGGAAAACGGGCAGAGCATCACCCTGTGTTCAGACATCTGCCAGGTGTATGCGGACAGGCAGGAGTCGCTTTTGCCCAACGTGCCGCCCGGGCGCGACTATATGCCGGGCAGCCCCGTGTACCGCATCCTGCAAAAAGCCTCGGCCCGCATCCTGCCCCTGACCATGGACGTGGACAGCCCGGAATTCAAGGCGGCCAATTGCCAGACCTATCACGACATTGCCCGTTATTGTCATGAAAGGGCCGTGAGCGCCATGTTCTCCCTTGGTGCGGAAAAAAAGTACGCGCCGCAGCGGGTAAAACAGCTGCGCGACAAGGTACTCAAGCAATTCTGGGTGGTTAATCTGAGTGACGGCTTTGCCGTGACCCCTCCCGGCCCTGTGATCGATATTGACCAGATAGCGTCCGTGCCCATGCGCGCGCTCTGGCGCGGCATGAACGCCTATCCCTGGCAGGGGCCGCCGCCAGTGGACGGCAAAGGATTTTTGTCCGTGCTCTTTGAAGCCACGGCCAATCCCAATCTGGACCCTGCGGCGCAGACGGCGTATTTTTCAGAAAAAAATTACTTCATGATTTCACGCGATTATTGCAGTCTGCATTCGCGCTTTGGTTTTCATTTTGTGTCCGTGGAGGCGCGCCTTGGCGAGCGCACCCCGGAAAACTACCTCACCTTTCATCTGCGCGGCGGGGCGGCCAATATTGAACGACGCATCCTGCGCGTGCGCTTTGTGTCTGAAATCCTGTGGGAATTCGGGTTCGCCCCCATGGTGCGCAACGATGCCGTCAGCGCCACGCTCAAGGGTATGGACCGCGAGGAAGGCGAACTGCTGCTGGCCATTGCCGGGTACATGACAATCCACACCCGGCAATTGGACATGATCATGCAGGATGCAGCGCAAGTGGCTGCAAGGCGTGAAGAAATGCTGAACCACTGCCGCATGCTGTTCAGAGGGGAGAGTCTGGCGCAGGACTCGCCCGGTGTGGAGGAAAAGCAAACATGTCCGTAACAGCGCCCGCACCACATCGTGGCTACAAGGTCATCTACCGCCGCCTGTTGACTACCCTGCTGCTCATGGCGCTGACGCCGCTGGTGGCCTTGGGCCTTTTTTGCATAGACAGGCTGAGCGTTATCTATGACGAGAAGATCAGCGCGGGCATTGAGGCTGTGGCCAGCAGCAAGCATCGCGCGCTGGACACTTTTATGGTGGAGCGTGTGGCCCAGATCAAGAATCTGGCCTTTACTCATCCGTATGCCGAACTGAGCGACCCCGCGCGCCTGAGTGAAATTTTCAGCGTCATGCAGAATAACAGCCGTTCCTTTGTGGATGTGGGCGTTATCGGCATGGACGGGCGGCACGTCTCCTATGTGGGGCCTTACGACCTCAGGGACAACAACTATTCCGATACTCCCTGGTTCAGGGAGGTGTTGCGGAAAGGCGTGCATGTCAGCGATGTTTTCATGGGCTACAGAAACGAGCCGCACTTCATCATTGCCGTGCTGCGGCATGAAGGGGGGCGCAGTTACATAGTGCGGGCCACCATTGATATGGACGCCGTGGTCGCTCTGCTGCGCCGCGTGTATTCCGGGCCGC
Source organism: Desulfovibrio simplex (assembly GCF_055387835.1). Classification (NCBI taxonomy): domain Bacteria; kingdom Pseudomonadati; phylum Thermodesulfobacteriota; class Desulfovibrionia; order Desulfovibrionales; family Desulfovibrionaceae; genus Desulfovibrio; species Desulfovibrio simplex. Next base: position 1,784,872 of record NZ_AP042377.1, on the reverse strand, counting down.
ACAGCGATGCGTTTCTGGTCAACGCCAAGGGCGAACTGCAAACAAATTCGCGCTATCACGGCAAGAGCCTGGAAATGTTCAACGTTGCCCTGCCCGACATGACGCGCAAAAACGTCGTTACCCAGTACCTCAAGACGCCCGAGGGGCAGGAAATGCTGGCCGCCGTCATGTCGCTGGAATCCATGCCCTGGCGGCTGGTGGTGCTGGATGATGTGCGCGACAGCCTGCGGCCCCTGCGCCAGCTCAAGGCGCTCATCCTTTTCTTTATGGTTCTGGGCAGCGGGCTTGTCTGTATGGGGGCTGACCTCTGTACGCGGCGGCTCGTGGCCTCGCTGGAAGAGTCGGACCAGAAGCAGGCCCATATTGATGCCCGCATGCTCCAGTCCAGCAAGATGGCGGCTCTCGGCAAGATGGCCGCTGGCGTGGCGCACGAGGTGAACAATCCTCTGATGCTCATTCAGGAAAATGCCGGCTGGATACGCGATCTGCTGGACGACGAAGACGCCACAACCATGAAAAATTATCAGGAAATCCTCGAAAGTACTGAGAAAATAGACCAGCATGTCAAAAGGGCCAAGGGAATTACGCAACGCATGCTGGGCTTTGGCCGCCGCATGAATCCGGGGCGCACCGAGATTCTCATCAATTCCCTGACAGACCAGGCTGCGGAGATGCTCAAAACCGAAGCCACCAACCGCAATATTTCCATTGTCAGGGAATACGACCCGCAAGTTCCGGTCATCCTGTCCGATCCGGCGCAGCTTGAGCAGATATTTATCAATATCATCGACAATGCCGTCGACGCCATTGGCAAAAACGGCACTTTGACCATCCGCACGCTTGCGTGGAAGAAGGGCGTTCGCATATTGTTTACAGACACCGGCCCCGGCATGGATCAGGAAACCATGTCGCGTATTTTCGATCCTTTCTTCACCACCAAGAAGGTTGGCGAGGGCACAGGGCTTGGGCTGGCCATCTGCTATACGATACTTGAAAAACTGGGCGGGCGCATTGAAGTGCAGAGCCAACTCGGGCAGGGCACCACGTTCAGCGTAACCCTGCCTCCAGAACCACCGCAACTGCCGCCGGAAGACGGGGGAGCGGTCTAGAACAGATTGACGTTGAAATGCTTCACATTTCAAGTTGTCATTCTGCCGAAAAATGCGATTTGCGGTAACCGTTAGCGGGTCTTTGCCGCTTACGGATAGCGACAGCCACCAGTAGGCTGTCCGTTCAATGTACTGATTAAATGGCCGCGCGGCAAAATTTATCACTCCGGCGGCCACCGGCGGCAAGAAACAACGCATCGGCAACCTGCCCGGCCTGGCCGCGGCACTGCCTGTAACCGAGGAGGCCCCATGCGCGCATTGTTTGTGGACGACGAGCTGGAATTTTTGGAATTGATGCAGAAGCGTCTTGTCAGGCGCGGAATGGAGATTGCCACCGCGCCCGACGGACAGACCGCCCTCAATATGGTCGATGAGGCGCTGGCCCCAGGCGGGGAGCCGTTCAATATCGTGGTTATGGACGTGCGCATGCCCGGTATGGACGGCCTTGAAACCCTGCGCCACATGAAGCAGAAAGCGCCCAGGCTGCCTGTCCTTCTGCTGACCGGCCATGCCTGTATGGGAGTGGCCGTGGAAGGGCTGGACCTTGGTGCATACGACTACATGCTCAAGCCCGTTGCCATCAGTGAGCTCATCATCAAGATGGAGGAAGCGGTTCGTTCCGCTGTGTAGCATGGCCCTGCTCAAATACTTGCGACACTGGCTGGGGCGCGAGCAGCCCTCTGAGCCGGATCCGGCGGTACTGGTCCGGGAGGAAGAGTTGAAGGCCCGGCTGCGCGAGCGTTGCGCCCGGTTCCGCCGTCTGCTTTCAGCCAACAAGCGCGCCCTTGAAGCCATGAGTGAGGTGGAAGACCGCCTTACGGGCACGAGGCCGTTTGGCATGGACTACGTGCATGCCGTCAGCACGCGCGCCGTCACCGCCGTCTTTCAGATGGTGCGTGACCTGAACGCGCTTTCCGACAACGCCTATGCCGTCCTGCAGGATTCCTTTGACCGCATCCGTGCGGAAATGGAATCCATGCTGGAGGAAATGCCCCATCAGGACGGCCCCCTCATCCTGCATCTTGACCAGATCAGCCTAAGCGACCTCACCCTGGTTGGCGGTAAAATGGCCAATCTTGGTGAAGTCGCCGCCAATGCGGGTCTTACCGTGCCGGACGGTTTTGCCGTGACCGTCAGCGCCTATTACCGGTTTATGGAATATAACGGCCTGCAGAGCGAACTGAACCGGCGCATTCAGGCAACGGACATGCAGAGCCTGGACGAAGTCTTCAGCCTTGCCGCCGCCCTGCAAAAGGCTGTGCTCACGGCCCCGCTGCCGCCCGAGCTTGAAAAAAGCATCACCGAAGCCGTGGAAGCCATGCGCGCCAAGGCCGGACCAGGGCTCAAACTGGCCCTGCGCAGCAGCGCCGTGGGCGAAGATTCCCTGGGAGTTACGTTTGCCGGGCAGTACAGGTCCGAACTCAACGTGCCGCCTGAAGAAGCCTGTGAAGTGTGGAAGGAGATCATCGCCAGCAAGTATGCGGTAACGGCCATGAGCTACCGTTACCAGCACGGCATTCCTGACGATGCCGCACCCATGTGCGTGGGGGTGCTGGCCATGGTGCCCGCCGCAGCCGGGGGCGTGGCGTACAGCCGTGATCCCGTGGCCGCCAGCCGTGGCATTGAGCAGATTCTGCTCAATGCCGTTCCCGGCTTGCCGCAAGCGGTTGTGGACGGCGTGGTTACCCCCGACGTGTATATTTTCAGCCGTAAGATTCCGCCTGAACTGCTCCACAAACGGTTGGCCGGTCCCGAGGGAACGCCCCCAAGTCTTACCGACAGGCAGGCGGCAGATCTCGCAAAAGTGGCCATAGCCCTTGAAACGTATTATACCGAGCCCCAGGACGTGGAGTGGGCCCTTGATGCCGAAGACGGGCGCATCGTGGTTTTGCAGAGCCGCCCCCTGCGTGAGGCGAACTCTGCCACGGAGCAGAGCCATACTGAGCATCAGAGGGCAGGGGAGGACGGGGGCGAAGCCTTTTTGCTTGCCGACCTGCCTGCCGGGCTCAAGGTGCTGGCGGCCGGCGGCGTGGCCGTAAGCCCCGGTGTTGGCATGGGGCCGATCTTTGTGGCGCGCAAGGAAGCGGACATGCTCTCCTTTCCTGAGGACGGCATTTTGGTGGTGGAGCGGGCTTTGCCGCGCTGGGCTCCGCTGCTTTCGCGCGCCTCCGGACTCGTGAGTCAAACAGGGGGCATGGCCGGGCATCTGGCTTCAGTGGCGCGTGAATACCGGCTGCCAGCCGTCTTCAGTCTGCCCGACGCCTGCCTGCTGTTGAACGGAGCTGGCGAAGCCACGCTTGATGCCGGGCGTTGCGCCGTTTTTGCCGGGCGGCAGCCGCAACTTGCGTCCACAGCCGTGGAGCCGACCAATCTTATGGCTGGCAGTCCCGTGCATCAGAGGCTTCAGGCTTTGAGCCAGCTTATGGTGCCCCTGAATCTTCTGGATCCCGACGCGCCGGAGTTCACGCCTGCCCATTGCCGCACCCTGCACGACATTACCCGCTTCTGCCACGAAAAGTCCGTACGGCTTATGTTTGAAGAGGAAGACGCCGACGCCAGCAGACGCATGGGCAAACAACTGCGGGCCGGAGCCAAGCTGCAATACTGGATTGTGGATATGGGCGGCGGATTTCGTCACCGTGTGACGGGCCCCATAGTGGACCTGGATGTGATCGCCAGTGCGCCCATGCTTGCCCTTTGGGACGGTATGGTCGCAGTGCCCTGGGCCGGGCCGCCTGCGGCCAGCGCATCGGGTTTTATGACCATCATGCTTGAGAGCACGATGAAGCCCGAGCTTGAAAGTACCGCGCCCAATAGCATGTCCAACAAGAACTTTTTTATAATTTCTGATATCTATATGATATTACAGGCTCGCTATGGCTATCACTTCTGCACTGTGGAAAGTCTTGCGGGCGAGAACAGCCACGAAAACTTCGTGAACTTTCAGTTCAAGGGCGGAGCAGCAGACAGGGAGCGCCGTCGGCTGCGCGCCCGCATGGTGGCTGACCTGCTGGAGCAGCATGGGTTCCGCGCGGATGTGAAGGACGACTCGGTCTTTGCCGTTGCCGAAGGCTACAGCGCCACAGAAACACTGCTGAAAACGCGCCTCTTGGGCTACCTGCTCATCCATACCCGCCAGGTGGATATGGTCATGCTGGAGACAGAAAGGGCAACGGCGTTAAAAAATAAAATGGTGGCGGATATGGAATCGTTAAACGCCAAGCCGCTTATGGGGTGTGCTCTTTAGAGTAGATTAACTTTGAAATGCTTCACATTTCAAAGTTTTCATTCAGCCGAAAAATGTGATTTTCGGCTGAATCCACGCCACGTTGTGGCGCGCTGCACGTTCGTGCAGCGTTAGAGCATTTACACTTTTTCAAAGTTAAAATGCTCTAGGACGTACTGCGTGGATAAACAGTTTTTTTGTGGGGGAGGGACCCTTTTGCAAAAGGGTCTCCTCCCCCACGCCCCCCTGAAATCTTTATTACTTCTTAATATAGTATAAGCTGAGGCGCGGGCCAAGAAGCCGCGTCGTTCAGGCAGCGTACCATTCCAAATAAAACTGCCATGTCCCTGGCACATAGACGTTTGGCCGCTTTTGGGGCGAGGCAACTGCCGTTCCTGGCGTTGCCGGCCGTGCGCAACACGGATACGCCCCGAAAAACGCCGTAAATTTCCTGCTGCCGTCACGCCACTGCCTGATTGCCGGGTGCAGCATTGCTGGCGGGCACCGTCTCCAAATCTTGCATTTCCTCAGAAAGCTGCCTAATACGGTATTCCATGCTTGTTTTGCATGAATGGAGAAATTATGACCAAGCCTCGCGTATACGTAACACGTAGTGTGCTGCCTGAAGCCCTGACCCTTTTGCGTTCACGTTGCCATGTGGATGTGGGACCGACGGACGGATTGTCCGGAACAGATTTGATCGAGGCCGTACGAGGGGCAGATGCCGTTGTGGCCACATTGCTGCAACTGGACTCTGCGGTTTTGGAAGCCCTTGCCCCCACTTGCAAGATCATTTCCAGCTATGGCGTCGGCTATGACCATATCCCGGTGGCAGAGGCCACACGCCTTGGCATGTGGGTGACGCACAATCCTGATGCAGTCACAACTGATACGGCTGATCTTGCCTGGGCATTGATGCTTGGCGTGGCCCGCAAAATGCGTGAGTGCGATCTGACGGTACGCAATGACGTGACCCCGTGGGGTGTCACGGTTCATATGGGCTTGCGGGTGAGTGGCAAAAACCTGGGGATTGTGGGCAGCGGGCGCATAGCCCTTGCTGTGGCAAAGCGCGCTCAGGGTTTTAACATGCGTCTCAGTTATACGAGTCGGCATAGAAATGAAGTATTTGAGGCAGCCACTGGTGCGCAGTACCTGAGCAAGGAAGAACTGCTGGCTTCTTCTGACTTTGTGAGTCTGCACATTCCCTTGACTGATGCTACGCGGCACTACATCAGCACGTCGGAGCTGTCGCTCATGCGTCCCAACGCCATTTTGATCAATACCGCGCGCGGCCCGGTAGTGGATGAAGAAGCCCTGGTGGTCGCCCTGAAAGAGGGCCGCATTGCCGGGGCAGGGCTGGATGTTTTTGAGCACGAGCCGCATGCGCATCCGGAGTTGCGGACCATGAACACTGTGCTCATGACTCCCCACCGGGGTGTTGCCACCATTGATTCACATATTGATATGGGAGAGTCCTCGGCGCGAAAAATATTTGACGCTCTGGAAGGCAGGATGCCGCAAGACTGCCTGAATCCCCAGGCGCGCAAACCCAGCGTGGTGTAGCTTAGCTTCACATTGAAAATCGAGGCTTGGTGGGGGAGAAGACCCTTTTGCAAAAGGGTCTTCTCCCCCACGCCCCCCCTAAAATTCTTATTGTGGTTTTGCGCTGTACAAGAGTGCAGCGCGTCGCGACCAGACTGCAAGAAGGCCGCCCCGTGAGGGGCGGCCTTCTTGCAGTGGACAGAACATCTTGAACTCATGACGCATTCCATCATGAGCGGGCTGTGCCCCAGCGAAAATCAGTGTGAGATGATGCTGGCCAGAAATTCTTTGGCGCGCTGGGTCTGCGGGCTGTCGAAGAACTGCTCCTTGGGAGTGTCTTCAAGAATAAGTCCTTCTTCCATAAAGAGCACCCTGTGCGCAACCTTGCGGGCAAAGCCCATTTCGTGCGAGACCACCATCATGGTCATGCCCTCGTAGGCGAGCTCCACCATAACATCCAGAACTTCATTGATCATTTCCGGATCAAGGGCGGAGGTGGGTTCGTCAAAAAGCATGGCCACGGGATCCATGCACAAAGCGCGGGCAATGGCCACACGCTGCTGCTGGCCGCCTGAAAGCTGCGAGGGGTACTTTTCCGTATGCTGGTCAAGTCCTACCCGGCGCAGCAGAGCGAGGGCCTTTTCTCTGGCTTCCTCATGATTTCTTTTAAGTACTTTTTCCTGCGCGAGAACAAGGTTATGAATGATGTTCAGATGGGGAAAAAGTTCAAAGTGCTGAAAGACCATACCCACACGGCTGCGAAGCTCCGCAAGGTTGGTATGCTTGCTGGTCACTTCTGTGCCATTGACGAATATCTGGCCGCTCTGCACGCGTTCAAGGCCGTTGACGGTCTTGATAAGCGTTGACTTACCCGACCCGGAAGGCCCGCATACAATCACCACTTCGCCCTTGTGGATGCTGGTGGTGCAGTCGCGCAGCACATTAAAATCACCGTACCACTTGGATACGTTGTTCAGAATAATCATTGGATCTTCGGTAGGGGTATTCATAGCTTGAGTCTCTTTTTTACCACGGTTACGGCCAGGGAAACGCAGAAGCAGACCACGAAGTAGCCAGCGCCCGCAAAGAGCACCATTTCTATTTCATAGCCGGTGGTCTTGCCAATATTGGTGGCGGTGCGGAAAAAATCTGCAAGGCCTATGATGTATACGAGGGCCGTATCCTGAAACAGAATCACGCCCTGCGTCAGCAGCAGGGGCGTCATAACGCGAAAAGCCTGCGGCAGGATGACATAGATGAGGGTTTGCGACTTGGTCATGCCCAAGGCAAGGGCCGCATAGTTCTGCCCTCTGGACACGCTGTTCATGCCCGCGCGTATGATTTCAGCGTAATAGGCGGCCTCAAACGCGGTAAAGGCAACCATGGCCGAAACAAGGCGTATGTCCGTCAAAGGCGAAAGATTGAGAAATTTGGTCAGAAATTGTGGCACAATAAGATAAAACCACAACAGAACCATGACCAGCGGCACAGAGCGGAAACAGTTGACGTACGCCGCTGAAAGCCAGCGCAAGGGGGCATAAACGGATATGCGCGCCACGGCCAAAATGGTGCCAATCGCCATGCCAAGTACAATGGAAGTCAGCGTTATCTTGAGCGTGACCATAACGCCCTGGCTCAGCAGGGGCAGGCTCTGGTCAATGATGCTCCAGTCAAAATCAAACATTTTTGCCTCCCATGCCTGTGGAGGGCAGCCGCATTTTCTTTTCAAGCATCTTCATGAGACGCATGACGACGAAGTTCAGAAATACATAGGCCAGGGTAACGGCAATGAAGGATTCGTAGGCAAAACCCGAAAATTCCAGCAGACGGTTTGCCTGCGACGTGAGTTCCACCAGTCCGATAGTGGAGGCCACAGCCGTGTTCTTGACCATATTGAGCATTTCTGAGGTCAGTGGGGGTATGATAATGCGGTAGGCATTGGGAAGCAGCACGTGAAAGTAGGTCTGGGGCAGGGTGAGGCCCAGGGCAAGGGCCGCATAGCGCTGCCCGCGTGAAAGAGCCAGAATGCCCGACCGTACCTGCTCACAGACGCGCGCGCCTGTAAACAGCCCGAGCGCACAGGTGGAAAGAATGAAAAACTGCGCATTGGGATTCAGCTCGGATTTGAACCAGACACTGAGGTCGCGCGGCAGAAGATCGGGGGCCGCCAGATACCAGATAAAAAACTGTACTATAAGGGGAATGTTTCGAAAAATGGCAACGTACGTGGCGCCCACGGCCCGCAGGAATTTGTTGGGCAACGTACGCAAGATACCGAAAAATGAGCCTGTAATGAAGGCTACAATCCAGGCACAGATAAAAAGTGCCGCGGTAGTGAGAAAGCCGTCAATCAACCAGTTAAGGTAGGTGACGTTTCCGAACGGCGCTTGTTCAAAGAAAATGCCCCAGTTCCAGTTAGCCTGCATCAGAAAGTTCCATCCATAAAGATAAAGCGTGATTCATTATGCCTCGTAGCGTATGGCATGTCTGATGGCGAAGCGCCAGCGGCTGTTCGGCTGGCGCTCCGCATTGCAACCCAATGTCAAATAAAGATTAATTCAGGGCCTTGTCGTTGGGGGCCTTGAACAGGTTCTTCATTTCGTCGGACATGTCAAAGTTCATGTTCATGCCCTTGGGGGGGATGGGCTGTTTGAACCAGCGCTCATAGGACTTTTCAGCTTCGCCGCTCAGTTGCAGTTCGGCAATGGTGCCGTCCACCAGCTTCTTGAAGGGGGCGTCACCCTTGCGAACCATGCAGCCGTAGGCTTCAAAGCTCTGGGGGGTGCCCACGATAACCCAGTCGGCGGGTTTTTTGGCCTTGGCGCGTTCGCCAGCCAACAGGGCGTCGTCAATAAAGAACGCTACGGCGCGGCCCGATTCCACAGTGCGGAAGGCATCGCCATGGTCTTTAACGCTGATGACGTTGACGCCGAGCTTCTTTTCGTCGTTCATCTTGTTCAGCAGCATTTCGGAAGTGGTTCCGGCGGTGACGGCCACATTTTTGCCCTTGAGGTCGTCAAAATCTTTGATGCCGGAGTTTTTATGCGTAAGCAGGCGGGTGCCGACAACAAAGAACGTGTTGGAAAAGTCCACCTGCTGTTGACGGTCAAGATTGTTGGTGGTTGAACCACACTCAAAGTCATAGGTGCCGTTCTGGAGAAGGGGAATGCGGTTTTGCGAGGTAATGGGCACAAAACGCACTTTCAGGTCGGGCATGTTAAGCTGCTTTTTCACAGCGTCAACAATCTTGTTGGAGTAGTCTTGCGCATACCCGATGACGTTTTGCTGCAAGTCATAGTACGAAAAAGGTACGGAGGATTCGCGATGCCCTACAACGATTACGCCGGTTTCCTTAATTTTTTTCAGCGTGCCGGTCAGTTCTTCTGCTTGGGCAACTGAATGGGCGGAGGTAAGCAGCAGCAGGCCTGCCAGCGCGGACAAAATGGTTTTTTTCAGGGTCATGGTTTCCTCCTAAAAAGGTGCATTGCAGGGAGCAAACTTTTGGATTTGTTCGATAAACGTCCCCAAAGTCCCTTGCGGGAAAGGTTGTGGTCCTTAACCAATGTAAACCGTCAGCATCGGCGCGGGACCGAAACCTGGCGGAAATTAACAAAATAGAGGGCAGCCGACCTGCATGGCCAAGCGCTGAAGATGTTTCCAAAAAAGGAAAGACGTCCGCTGCCGACAGCGCGCCTGTGGCGGGACTGTCGACATGGCCTCATTGCTCGACGGCTTGTTTGGGGGGTAGGCTGCCGCTCATGAAGAGAACCAGTGATTTGGCATGAAATTTATGTTATTGCCCCTTATAACTCTGCTAGTTTTATAAATAATGAACTTCTTGTCAACAGGTTATGAAATTGCCGCAAAACGGGCCGTAATTATCCAGTAAAGTGCAAGAAAACCAGACTGCGCATGGGGCGACAGCGTGCCTCACGCCATAAAAAAGCGCCAGGCAAAAAGTCTGGCGCTGCTGCCTGAAAGACGGCAGGGGATTTTTTTGTCACACGCTGCGATTGAGGCCCGCAAGAATGCTCATATTGCCTTCTGAATAACTGCCGAAATATGAACTGGCGTTATCAGAACCAGACCACCAGGCGGCCATGGACTCCACCTGTATGCGTTTGCGCATTTCTGACGGCGATATCTGCATGGCCTTGCGCGCATCATCAAGGCCGGAAAGAGCCTCGATCTGCTGGTATTGTTTGACCAGACTGGGGTTGTCGTCAAAAAACTGCTGTATCTTGGCCTGGTCTGCGCTGTCGCTGATGACGGTGACGCTGCCGTCGGTATTGACCTGAAGGGTGAATTTTACGTTGGCGTCCACGCCAAGACTGTTCAGGCCACTGTACAGGGTCTGCCCCAGGCTGCTTTTGTTGAGTGCTTCCTGGGCGTCTGTGAGATCGCTGTTGTTGACCGTAACCTGAACATTGCCCGTTGCGCCCAGCCTGAGGCTGACGGCAGAAGAATCCACATTCTGTTTTTTCAGTTGAGCCGTGAGGTTATCGGCCAGAGCCGTATTTTCCTCAAGCCATTTGTTGACCGCAGAGGTCTGTTCGCCTTCGCCGCTGACCACAAGGCGTCCTTCGGCGGTAAGCGTAAAATTCATGGGTGTGGACAGGTCAACGCCTATTTCGCTCAAGGCGGCGCGCAGTTTCGCGCTCTGGTCGCTGCTTGCGTCAAGACCGTCCTGTATGGCGATCTGCGCGGTGTTGACCACGCTGAGCTTGCCCGTGCTGCTTACTTTCATGCTCACGGTCGTGCCGGAGTCAATACCGGCAGATGTGAGGGACGCGCGCAGATCCTTGCCGAGGCTGGGGTTGGAGTCAAGCCATGCCTGGGCTGTTTTCTGGTCGGCGGCGTTGGAGCTTGAGGCGGTCAGTTTGCCGTCCTTGTCCAGTGCGAAGGTGATGTCTTGAGGATTGCTGACCCCGATCTTGGAAAGGCCGCTCTTGACGCTGTCATTAAAGCCTGTAAGCAGCTGTTCCCGATATTTGGTGATCTGGCTGAACGTCACGCGGCTGTTGTCGGAAAGTCCCATGGATTCCATGGCGTACTTGGTCAGTTCAACCATGCTGGAAAGCTGGCTGGTCATGGACGTGCTGGAGTTGAAGAGGGTGCTCAGGCTATTGGACGAACTGCTGGAGGCGCTGCCGGTTCCCGTGCTCTTCAACTGCTGCCCCTGCCATTGCAACTGGGCTGTACTATAGCTGTTGACGCTGGATATGCTCATGGTTCCTCCCGGCAATAATTGCCGTAAAATATCTGCCTGCGCTTTTGCAATATATGGGCCATATTGAGTTTTCACTCCGCCCGGTCCACCAATGGAAGGGTGCGCGCACGTGCGGGAAAAACTTGCCGAAAGAGATGATGGCACGTACCCGTTGCAATGATGGACAGCCCACATAAAATAGGCTAGAGAGCGAGCATGGCAGTACGATCGTCCATGAATGAAACCGTTGAATTTGACGATTCAACCCTGGCAAATCAGCTATTTGGGCCACACAATGCGCATCTTGACCTGCTGGCGGTCGCCAGCGGGGCGCGCATCACAAGTCGTGGGGCCCGTATTCTGATCGAATCGCCAGACGCGGATGTTCGTCAGGTATTGTGCAATGTTTTTGTGCAACTGTATGAATTGCTGCGGGGCGGTCTTGTTCTGAGCCAGCAGGACTTTACGCGCGCGTATGAGATGCTCGGGGCAGACCCTGGGCTGAATCTGTCGCAGATTTTTCGTGATGCGGTTTTTGTGAATACGCCCCGCAAAACGGTCACAGCCCGCAATGTGGCCCAGCGCACCTATCTTGATCTTTTACGGCGTCATGAGCTGGTTTTTGCCGTTGGCCCGGCCGGCACGGGCAAAACCTATCTGGCTGTGGCCATGGCCCTGTCCATGTTCCAGCAGCACAAGGTCAAACGTATTGTGCTTACCCGTCCGGCGGTGGAAGCGGGGGAACGTCTGGGTTTTCTGCCCGGCGATCTGGCGGAAAAAGTCAATCCCTACCTTAGGCCTCTCTATGACGCCCTGCACGATATGATGCCCCAGCCCAAGGTAGCTTCCATGATGGAGGTTGGCTCCATTGAAGTGGCCCCCCTTGCCTTTATGCGGGGGCGTACACTCAATGACGCCTTCATAATTTTGGACGAAGCCCAGAACACCACTCAGGAACAGATGAAAATGTTTCTCACGCGCATGGGTTTTGGCTCGCGGATGGTCGTCACCGGCGATATTACGCAGATTGATCTGCCTATGCAGCCTGGGGGCCAGCGTCCGCGTTCAGGGCTCATTCATGCGCTGAATATTCTTCCTGATGTGCCTGGCTTGGCCGTACACCGCTTCAGCAAAGCTGACGTTGTGCGCCATCCTTTGGTGGGAGCCATTGTAAACGCTTATGATAACGCAGAAAAAGACGGCACGGCCAGCTAGCTTCCTGGCGCTCATCCATGCGTTGAGGGCGCGGCATCACTGCGGTTGGGGGCTAGCGGCCCTCATCATTACTTTTTTTGCCCTGTCGCTTCTGGTCGGGGCCAATTTTGAAGTGGTGCCCAGGATCTACGTGGCCGGGCAGGTGGCGGATTCGGATGTTATCGCCGACCGCGACATTCTGGTGGAAGATACGCAGGCCACCAAGGCGCGCCGTAAGCAGGTGCTGTTCTTGCAGCCTCCTGTGTATGACCTGAGCCTGGAACCCTATGTGGCTTTTCAAAACCGCATTGTGGAGATTTTGCGCAGCCTGAATAACGGGGTGGACTACAAAACCCATGAGGGCCCCCTGCAACGTCTGGCGGACGAGCTGACCCCGCCCGTGGCTGATGAAGTGCTGCCTGAACTGTCGCATCCCGAGGTTCAGTCCTATCTGCTGAAAACACTGCTGCCCAGCATCCGCGAGCACATGGCCGAAGGGCTTGTGGGCGATATCCGTTCGGCCAGGGTCGGACGCAGCGGCGTCATCATCCGCAATCTTGATAATAATACGGAAATCCTGCGCCCCGAAGTGACCAGTCTGCCAGACGTGCAATCGTTTCTGGCCGAGGTTTCCTCCATTGTCCGGCAGGTTCCCTCCCTGAACGCGCAGTCACGGCGGGCCATCAATATTCTGCTTTCCGCCACCGTGCCCGCCTCGCTCACGCTTAACCGCGAAGCCACGCAAAAGCGCGGTAACGCCGTCATGAGCATGGTGGAGCCGGTATACTATCAAATTCTCAAGGGTGAACTGCTGATACGCAAGGGTGAGCGCGTCAGCCGCGAGCAGCAGATAAAACTGCAAACCCTGTATAAATCCGCGTCTGACCCCATGCATTGGGGCACGGCAATGGGAGCCTTTTTGTGTTCCCTGGTCCTGAGCGTCGGTTTTTTTGTCGCGCCAAGCGGCAAACCCGGAACACCGTTGCGCTGTAAGGATATGCTGCTGATTTCGCTGCTGCTTCTGCTTTTTGGCGCAGGGGCGAAGATTGTTTATGTGCTGGGCCTGCGCATGGACAGCGTGACCTTTCTCAATACCCTGTGCCTGGGCTTTCCCGTGGCGGGCGCCGTGGGGCTTGTGGCCATGGTCTTTGCGGCCCGGCGCTACTGCACCATGGGGCTGTTGCTGTCGTTCTTCACCATGCTCATGTTTCAGGAAGATTTTTACTTCTTTCTGTTCCAGTTTCTTGGGGGCATGCTGGCCACATGGCTTGTGACCAATGCCCAGAGCCGTCAGGACGTGGTGTGGAGCATCGTGCCCCTGACCATAGGCCAGTCGCTCATCTGGTTCGGCACGGCCCTGCTGTCGCAGACGGCCCCGGCCGAACTGCCTGTACAGCTTGCCGCTGTGGCCATCAACAGCCTGCTGTCGCTCATCCTGCTTTTTGCCGTCAGCCCCGTGCTGGAACTGAGCTTTGGCTACAGTACGCGCTTCCGCCTGATGGAACTCATGAGTCTTGAGCAGCCGCTCATGCAGGAGCTCATGGTGACGGTGCCCGGCACCTATCACCATTCCCTGGTGGTATCCAACATGGTGGAGGCCGGGGCCAAGGCCATCGGCGCCAACAGCCTGCTGTGCAAGGTGGCCGCGCTCTATCATGACGTGGGCAAACTGTCCTATCCCGAATATTTCATCGAAAACCAGTTTGGCGGTCCCAACAAGCACGACAAGCTCGCGCCGTCCATGAGCGCGCTCATCCTGCTGTCCCATGTCAAAAAAGGCACGGAACTGGCCGAACGCTACAAGCTGGGGCAGGATATTGTGGATATTATCAGCCAGCACCACGGTACGCGCATCATTCGCTATTTCTACCAGAAAGCCCTCAATATGGGCGAAAAGCCCAGAGAGTCCGATTACAGCTACCTGGGGCCAAGGCCGCAGACCAAGGAAGCCGCCATTCTCATGCTGGCCGACTCGGTGGAGGCTTCAAGCCGCACGCTCACCGACCCCACCCCGGCGCGCATCAAGAGCCATATTGACGCCATAATCAAGGGGATTTTCTCCGAAGGGCAGCTGGACGAATCTGAACTGACGTTCAAGGATCTGCATTATCTCAGCGAGAATTTCCAGCGCATCCTTACTGGCATTTTTCACCAGCGCATTGCCTATCCCGACGCCAAGATCCGTGACGTCGCCAGCAAGGTCGGGGGCAAGGTTGACGGCAAGCCGGACGCCAAATCTGACGGCAAGCCCAATGGCAAAGCTGAAGCCCGGTCGGAAAATAGGGTTGGCACCGAGGAACCCAGGGGCGCGGCCGGCGGCGCTGCTTCCCCGGCTGCGGTTATGCCTGTGCTTCCTTATGTTCCCGTTGTTGCGCCCTATTCCGCGGCGCAGGGCGGGGCGAAAAACGGCGGTACGGAAAATGTGAAATCTGAAAAGATGTCCGATACGCCCACAAACGGCAATACTTCGGGTTTTTCCGCCACTGGGCCGCAGGCGGGGCAGTCGGGCCAGCCAGAGCAGGCAGGCCAAGCGGGACAATCGGGCCAGGACGGCCGCACAGGTCAGCCAGGGCAGGGCGCGTCGCAAAAAACTTCGGGCAACGACGCACGGTGACATCGTTTTCTTCATTCCTCGCGCGCGCAAAAGGCGGCGGACGGGTTCGCGTCTTCTGCCATTACCCTCAGGGCGCTGCCTTCACGCCGCTCCACTGGCGTCAGATGAAAACAGCTCTTGAGGCCATGCTTGAAGTGTCTCCGGATGCGGCCCTGCGTGTCGCTGAAGAACTTCAGGTTCCGGCGGAAGTGGAGCTTTTTTTGCTGGACGATGCCGCCATTGCGGGCGCCAATGCCAGCCATCTCGGCTGCTCAGGCCCCACCAATATTCTTTCCTTTCCCGGCGGAGCGGACGCTCCCGGAGTTTTACTGCTTTCGCTGGACACGCTGCGCAGGGAATGCCTGCTGTACGGGCAGGACCCGGCTGAGCACGCCGTGCGGCTTCTGGCCCACGGTATGGGGCATCTGAGCGGACTGGATCATGGCCCGGCCATGGACGCCCTCTGTGAACGCTACATGGACGCGGGCTGTGCCGCTTTGTGCAGTTAAAGGGAGCGGAGCCTGCTTGCGCCGTGTTTTTTTGATATGAGCTGCGGCTCGTGGGCGGACGCCTGCCGGTGAAGGCGCAAGCGCAGCTTGTTTGTGCGGAAAAACGTTGTCGCGAGTGTGCCGTGACCCTGGGGATATCCGTACTACTGAATACTAGAGCAGTTACACTTTTTCAAAGTTAAAATGCTCTAATCTGCCCCAGAGCAGTTTACGAATGAAATGAGTTACCTGCTCTGCAAGGATTTTCCTGAAAATCCTTGCCACGAAATGCGAGCAGGCGGGCTTTTGCCTGCCGTTACACGAGCATTTCAAGTGTAAATGCTCTAGAGTTTTGCCAGTGCACGGCAATGCATGTCTCGCAGCTTTCGGGCTGAAATTTCCCCTTTGTCGCGCCACGCATCGGGCAGACGCAAACCAAGAAGCACAGCCAGATGCGCAAGAGCCACAGTGCTGACAGGACTGCCGCTGTCCGCGTCCACCAGACGCCAGAAGCGCTGGTCAAGGCCTGATGCGTGAACCCGCCAGAGCAGGTCGCGGCGGGTTCCGGGACGGAGCATTGAGTACATGCCGCCTTTCATATGTTCCGCCGCCGCAAGCACTCCGGCCTTGGCAAAACGGGCTGGCAGGCGCAGGCGGCGCGCCAGTTCCGCGCTCAGGGCAATACCGCGTTTTTCATGGCCGTAGTGATGCGGCAACAGGGCGGGATCGGTCTGGATTTTTCCCAGATCATGACAAAGGGCCATCCAGGCCGTCAAAGCGTCGCCAGCGACCATGTCCATAATACGCAGGCTGTGGCCGAGAACCGAATTGCTGTGCCATTGCTCTGGGCCCGCCGGAATTCGACTTGCTTCGTCCAGTTCCGCCAGCCAGGGGCGCAAGGCTTGCCCCTGGGCCAGCACGCGAAAAAAGCGTGCAGGAGCCGGAGCCCCCAGAGCCTTGATGATTTCGCGCCCCACACGTTCGGCGGGCAGAGCGGCAAGATCCGCTGTCGAAAGGGCGCGCATCTGCTCAAAGGCGCTTCTGTCGATGCTCCAGTCAGGCCAGGCGGCTGCAAAGCGCGCTAGTCGGAAGATTCTTGTGGGATCACTGGCAAAAGAAATGGGAGAGGCCGGACGCAGAACACGCTGTCGCAGATCGTGAAGGGCCTGGGGGTGCGCATACAGTCTTCCCGCGCTGTCCAGCGCCAGGGCATTGACCGTGAGGTCACGCGCCATGAGGTCGTTTTCAGGGCTGCTGCCGCGCAGGGGCATGCATTCCCGCCCGCGCCAAAGGCAAACGTGCACGCTTTTGCCCACACGCCGGGCATCAGGATGAAGATGCAGAAAATCTTCCACAGTGCCGTCAAAGGCGAAATCCAGTTCCTTGGGCGTCCGGCCCACCAGCATGTCGCGCACCGCGCCGCCAACGAGGTAAAGTTCCATGGTCACAGTATGTCACAGTCATCCACATGAGGGAAGCGAGAGGGCTTGTTCAATGCCGGATTCGCGCTCGCCCGTCATCTGGCGGTTCGGACATCTGGTCTCTTGCCTTGATACCGCCATGCATATGGCCGCCAATGGCCTGCTTGCGCCGTGGGACAGCGTGCAGTGCGCCGCCCAGACTGCCGGGCGTGGTCAGTTGCGGCGTTCCTGGTATTCGCCGCCGGGCAATGTCTATGTGGCCATGCGGATGCCTGTGACTCCGCCCTTTGACGGTTCCGCAGCGGCCCCGGCCACAGCGTTTTTACTGGCAAAAGCCCTGCGGAGCGAGGGCTGGCCCGTGCAACTCAAGTGGCCCAATGATATTGTTATTGAGGACACTGACGGGCAGCCCAAAAAACTGGCTGGCATTCTGCTTGAAGAGCGCGGCGGCATACTGCTGGCGGGTATGGGCATCAACGTGGAATTTTCCCCGCCCGCCGCCATGTTACGGGCAGACGCCGCCATGGAGGCCACCTGTCTGCGTGAGGCTTTCGGGCATGCGGGGGGGCGGTATATTTCTACAGCGGAAGCCATATGGCAACGGCTTGTAATGCGCATGCATTCAGCTTATATTGACTGCCACTCATTTTCCGGGCAGTGGAAAAAGCGCGCCGACAGTCTTTTGCTGTGGCGTGGAAAAGATGTGGAGCTGCGCGACGATGGGCGCATTGTGCGCGGCTGGTTGACGGGTTTGAGCCCGGCAGGCGGCCTTTGTCTTAACCAAAACGGACGGCTTGAGGAATTTTTCAGCGGAAGCCTTCTGCTAACCGGCAGAGCAGCAGTAAAGGGTTAAAAGGCATGGGCAACAAGACATTCGCGGAAGTGCAAGATTTTTTGAAGGGTAAGGTAATACTTGTCGCCAACCGGGGTATTCCGGGCAGGCGCATCTGCCGCTCCATCCGGGAACGGTTCGACGCCGTGGCAGCCATGACCGCCACTGATGTGGACAAAACCGCTCCGGCGGCTTCCACCGCCCAGGAATTGGTCCTGCTCGGCGCGGAACCGCGCGCCTATCTGGACATAGACGGAGTCATTGCCAAGGCCAAGCAACGCGGCGTCGTTGGCATCCATCCAGGCTGGGGATTCGCCTCTGAAGACACGCGTTTTCCCGCGCGGTGCAAGGAAGCGGGCATTACCTTTATCGGCGCCACCGCCGAAGCCATGAACCTGCTCGGCAACAAGGTTCAGGCGCGGGAAGTCGCACGAAAGCTCGGCATTCCCGTGGTACCCGGTTCGGACGGCGCAGTTGATGTTCCCACTGCCAAAAAGCTCATCAGCGAGATGGGGCTGCCCATCATGCTCAAGGCTGAAGGCGGCGGCGGCGGTCGCGGTATTTTTGCCATTCACAATGAAGCCGAGCTTGAGGACGCTTTTTTCAAGGCTTCTACCATGGCTCAGGCTTCTTTTGGCAACCCGCGCCTGTTTGTGGAAAAATTCCTTGCTGACGTGCGGCACATTGAAATCCAGGTCATTGCCGATATGTACGGTAATGTCTTTGCATTTGATGAACGCGACTGTACCGTGCAGCGCAACCACCAGAAGCTCATTGAGATAACGCCCTCGCCCTGGCCGGGGCTTTCGCGCAACCTGCGCGAGCGGCTCAAGGACTACTCGCGCCGTCTGGTGCGCGCGGTGGGCTATCATAGCCTCGCAACGGTGGAGTTTCTGGTCACGCCCGACGGCACGCCCTATCTTATTGAGGTCAATACCCGGCTTCAGGTGGAGCACGGCATCACCGAATGCCGCTACGGCATCGACCTGGTTGAAGAGCAGATCGCCGTGGCCTTTGGCGCGGAACTGCGCTACCGCGAAGAAAATCTGCGTCCTTCGTACTGCGCCATGCAGGTGCGCATCAACTGCGAGAACCCACAGGACAACTTCACACCCAATTCCGGTCTTATTTCGCGCTACGTGTCGCCCGGCGGCCCCGGCGTCCGGCTGGACTCCAACATCAGCGCCGGGTACGAGTTTCCTGCCAACTACGACTCGGCTGGCGCTCTGCTCATTTCCTATGCCCATGACTGGGAAAAGACCCTTGGCATTATGGAGCGCGCGCTCAGCGAATATGTCATCGGCGGCATCAAGACCACCATTCCTTTCTACCGTCAGGTCATAAAGAATCCCCTGTTCCGCCAGGGCAACATCAACACCAACTTTATCGCCGATCATCCGGAGCTCATGGTTTATACCGACCTTGCTCCCGAGG
This sequence comes from Desulfovibrio simplex, assembly GCF_055387835.1. Lineage (NCBI taxonomy): Bacteria > Pseudomonadati > Thermodesulfobacteriota > Desulfovibrionia > Desulfovibrionales > Desulfovibrionaceae > Desulfovibrio > Desulfovibrio simplex. The sequence continues at coordinate 1,765,824 of NZ_AP042377.1, read as the reverse complement.
GCGAACGCCTGTCCAAGCTGGTGGCAGAAATATCCGCCAAGGGCTACAATCCCTATGTGCAGCTTGGGGAATACCGCTCTGATACCACGCCTTGTCTTGGCCCCTTTGAGCCGGTAATGCCCGCCATCACTTCGGCGCAGCGGCGGCAGCCTTCGCCCTATCCGCAGGGCGACCGTCTGGCCACCCTGGATTACATCCGTGATTCCGGGAAGGTGCATTTTACCGACACCACACCGCGCGATTTCACCCAGTCCAACTCCGGCAACCGCTTCCGTCTTGCCGAAGACAGGCTCATTGGCCCGTATCTGGACAACGTGGGGTATTTCTCCATCGAAAATGGCGGCGGCGCGCACTTCCACGTGGCCATGCTGGCCAATATGACGTACCCCTTCACCGAGGCGAAGGAGTGGAACCGCTTTGCCCCCAAGACCATGAAGCAGCTGCTGGTGCGCTCCACCAACGTGCTCGGGTATACGCCGCAGCCCCGCAACCTCATGCTCAAGACCGGGGAAATGATCTGCGACCATTACCAGATCATCCGCTGCTTTGACTTCCTGAACCATATTGAAAACATGCGGCCCATGGCCGAAGTGGTTCTTAACCGCAATGACGTCATTTTTGAGCCCGCCATTTCCATGTCCTGGGCCAAGGGCTTTGACGTGCCGCACTACCTTGGCGTCACGGAAGCCATGATGCGCATGGTTGGCAGCGTCATGGGCGTGGACCCCAAGGAAGCTTCACGGCACATCATTCTGGGCCTCAAGGACATGGCCGGAGTATGCCCGCCGCGCTTCATGACGGAACTGGTCACGGCCATACGCAAAGCCTGGCCCGAACTTGTGCTGCACTATCACCGCCACTACACCGACGGCCTTTTTGTGCCCGCCTGCGGCGCGGCGGCCAAGGCCGGAGCCCATATTATAGATGTGGGCCTGGGTTCAGCCGTGCGTTCGTACGGCCAGGGCGACGTGCTGGCCACCATGGCCTATATTGAGGACGAACTTGGGCTCAAGTGTCATCTGGACAAGGGCGCCATCCGTGACGCCAACTTCGTCTGCAAGCAGATCATGCCGTACTATGACCGCTACTGCGCGCCGTACTTTCAGGGCATAGACTATGACGTCACCCTGCATGGCATGCCCGGCGGGGCCACTTCTTCCTCGCAGGAAGGGGCCATGAAGCAGGGGTACATTCACCTGTTGCCCTACATGCTCAAATTCCTTGAAAGCACGCGCCAGATCGTGCGGTATCATGACGTGACGCCCGGTTCGCAGATTACCTGGAACACGGCGTTCCTGGCCGTAACCGGGGCCTGGAAGCGCGGCGGCGAAGACGAAGTGCGCTACCTGCTTCAGGTGCTTGCGGAAGTGACGCGCACGCCCGAAGAAGAATTGTCCCAGGAAATGCGGAAGGCCCGCCTGCACATCTACCGTGACTGCAACGATGCCTTCCGCAATCTTCTGCTCGGCAAGTTCGGCAAGCTGCCCCTGGGCTTCCCCGCGGACTGGGTCTACATGAGCGCTTTCGGCGCGGAGTGGAAAAACGCCATTGCCAGCCGCACCGAGGCTTCGCCTCTGGAATCGCTGACGGATATAAACCTGTCTGCGGAAGAAAAGGCCTGCGCCGACATTCTGAAGCGCAAGCCCAATGATGAAGAATTTGTGCTCTACCTCAATCACCCGGCGGACGCCCTCAAGACCATACAGTTCAAGGCCAGGTTCGGCGATCCCAACAACCTGCCCCTGCACGTGTGGTTTGAGGGGTTGAAGGCAGGTCAGGACCTGTACTTCAATGACAGCAGCGGCAAGCCGCATCACCTCCAGTTGTTGAGCATCTCCTCGCCCAATGAGACCGGGATATCCATCTGCCGCTATGTGCTGGATTCCGAGTTCATGAGCAGCGAGGTGCAGGTGCGTCAACACGTGGGGGCTGCCGCCAAGGGCGCTCTTATGGCCGATCCTTCCAACCAGTACCATGTGGCCGCGCCAAGCAATGGAGATCTCTGGGTCATGTATGTGCACCCCGGCGATGTGGTCAAGGCTGGCGAGGAACTGTTCAACGTGTCCATCATGAAGCAGGAAAAAGCCGTGCTCGCCCCTGTGGACGGCATGGTCAAACGTGTGCTGAAAACCGCTGATTTCAAAGAAAGCAAGCAAATGGTTTCTGTGCGCGAGGGCGAACTCATTGTGGAGCTCGGCCCTGTGCCGCGTGTGTGCGCCAATGAAGCCTGCGGGCAGCCCATTCCCATGGAAAATATCACCTTCTGCCCCTATTGTGGTTCAAAAGTCAGTTAGGTGACACGACATTGACGCTTTTTGGCTTCCGGAGGGTTGTCTTCCGGAAGCCAAATCCGCTAATGCCGGCAACCCCGATGCGCCGGCTCATCAGTAATTCTGCCCTAACCGCCGAAGGGCCTTCTGCCATGCGGTAATTTGTAGACAGTTTGCTGATGCCGATATACAATTTCCTAGGTTGCAATGCTTCTGTTTCCCAAACCGGAGGAAGACATGGGTAAGAGTACCGCCGCCAAACCTGCGCAGAACAAGGCCAAGGGGCATACCCCTGAAGCCATTCAGAAAAAACTGGTGCTTACCGGCGCCGACATTGTGCAGCTTGGACCCGAAGCGGAATTGCTTGTTGGTGGTAAAAACTATAACACGGCGTTAATCAGCCAGATCGAGGGCATTCAGGCGCCTTATTTTCGCGCCATATCCTCTCTGGCCTTTCACCAGCTTCTGGATGAAACCAAGGTGAACGGGCGCGTGGTACGCAGTGTTGTGGACCGTGAATACGGACGCATTGACTGGAACGACCCCGAAATCAACCAGGACCCGGACTTTCTGCAAAAATTTGTGCGCCAGCTCGGCAAGCAGATTAATCAGGCCGCCAAGGCCGAAGGCGAGCAGTCGCATACCAAACTGCGTACCTTTATCAATAATATCGTTGAAGGCTTTGCCACCTCTCCCGAGGGCATTGACCAGTTGCGCAAGCGCTCTGTCATTGTTCAGGCGGCCATTCTTTCCGTGGAGGTTCCCGCCGAGGTCAGTGAGGCCGTGCGCGGGGCTTACCGCGAGATCTGCCAGGACAATTCCGACGACATGACCCCTGTGGCCGTGCGTTCTTCCGCCGCTGGCGAAGATTCGCGCAAAAAAGCTTTTGCCGGCCTTCAGGACACCTATCTGAACATGGTGGGCGAAGACAAGGTCGTTGAAGCGTACCACTGGGACTGTGCATCAGCCTACAACCTGCGCTCCATGACCTATCGCCGTGAGGCTATTCTGGACGCGCTGGCCAAGGCCGAGGAAACGGGTGATGAGTCCATTGCTGAAAGCGCCAAGAAAGAGTGGGCCATCGAGCACACGTCTCTTTCTGTGTGCATGATGCAGATGATCAACCCCGTCATTTCCGGTACGGCATTTTCCGCTGACACTGCAACCGGATGCCGCGGCACCAGCCGCAGGGATCTGGTGAGCATTGACGCCAGCTACGGCCTTGGTGAGGCCGTGGTGGGCGGCAAGGTTACGCCCGACAAACTTTATGTCTTCCAGCGCGACGACGGCGGCGAGGTTGTCATCCGTCAGATGGGCTGCAAGGATATGAAGATCGTTTATGACGAAAGGGGCGGCACCAAGGAAGTTGAAGTGCCCGAGCTTGAGGCGTTGCGCTGGGCGCTTTCGCTCAGCCAGGCAGAGCGTGTGGCCCAGGGCGTGCGCGCCGTAAGCAAGGCTTACGACGGCATGATCATGGACACGGAATTCTGCATTGACGCCAACGACAAGCTCTGGTTCGTGCAGGCGCGGCCTGAAACCCGCTGGAATGAAGACCTGGAAATGCACCCCACGACCATCTTCATGCGTCGCCGTGAAGTTGATCCCAAGGCCGCCGCTGAAGCCGAAGTGCTGGTTGAGGGCAATGGGGCTTCACGCGGGGCGGGTCAGGGCACGGTGCGCTTTTTGCGTTCGGCCCTGGAACTGAACAAGATAGCCAAGGGCGACGTGCTTGCCGCCGAGCGCACCGACCCGGACATGGTGCCGGGAATGCGCGTGGCCTCCGCCATTATGGCCGATGTGGGCGGCGACACAAGCCACGCCGCCATCACCTCGCGTGAGCTTGGCATTGCCGCCGTTATCGGTATTCAGCGCCTTGACGTGCTGCGCGCCCTGGACGGCGCCGAGATCACGGTTGACGGCACACGCGGACGTGTGTACCGCGGCCTGTTGCCGCTGCACGAGGTTGGCGGCGAAATGGACGTGGCCAAGCTGCCTGCCACCAAGACCAAGGTCGGTCTTGTGCTTGCCGACGTGGGTCAGGCGCTCTTTCTTTCCCGTCTGCGCAATTTCGACCAGTTTGAAGTGGGCCTGTTGCGCGCGGAATTCATGCTTGGCAACATCAGTATCCACCCGCAAGCCCTGGAAGCCTTTGACAAGGGCGAGCTTGAGGGGGTGGTGCATGCCAAGCTGAAGGAGCTGGAAGACCGCCTTTCCAAGGTCCTGCGCGAGCAGATGTCCGCCGGGCTCATCGTCTTTAATCTTAATCTGCGCGAACACGTGGGCGAGGTCACAGGCCTTGCCGCCGAACTGGCTGCCCTGGCCGACTCCGGCAAAAATCTCAATGCCGAAGACGTGCTGTTGCAGCACCGCAAAATGCGCGAACTGGACCACAAGATCGACCAGCACATGGAGATGGCCTCACGCCGTATCGAAGTTCTTAAAACCTCGCCCGACCTGGCTGACCATGTGCGCATTATTATGGGCTACGACGACGAACTTGCCCTGCAAAACAGCAATGACCCCGAGTCCGGCAAGCGCATTGCCGAAATTGAGGCCAGCGTCGAAGCCCATGTGAAGCGCATCCAGGACCTGCCGGGCGTGACGCGCCTTATGGCCAACATCGCCCACCTGCGTGAAGAGGTGGGGCTGCGCTCCGGCCTCAAGAAAGAGATGGACGATGTGCGCAACCTGCCGGCAAAAATCCACAGCATCATCAAGGCTCGCGGCTTCCGTACCGGCAAGGAGCATTATGTGCAAACCCTTGCACAGAACCTGGCGCTCTTTGCCATGGCCTTCTACGGCAAGCCCATCACCTACCGCACGACGGACTTCAAGAGCAACGAATACCGCAACCTGCTTGGCGGCAACCTCTTCGAACATTTTGAAGACAACCCCATGCTCGGCTATCGCGGCGTTTCGCGTAACATCCATGACTGGGAAATTGAGTCCTTCAAGCTGGCGCGAGGCGTATACGGCGGCTCCAATCTGCGGATGATGCTGCCCTTTGTGCGCACCCTTGAAGAAGCCCGCTCCATGCGCAGCTACCTGGAGCAGGTACACAAGCTCAAGAGCGGCCAGGACGGCCTCAAGATTATCCTCATGTCCGAGTTGCCTTCCAACGCCATTCTGGCCAAGCAGTTCATTTCGGAGTTCGACGGTTTCTCCATCGGCTCCAATGACATGACACAGATGGTGCTGGCTACCGACCGCGATAATGCGCGCCTTGCGCACATTTATGATGAAGAGGATCCCGCCGTTGTCTGGGCCATTCTGGTGAGCATCTTCACCGGCCTCAAATACGGCAAGAAGGTGGGCTTCTGCGGTCAGGGCGTGTCCAACAGCCTTATCCTGCGCGGTCTGGTTGCCATTGCGGGCATTACGTCCGCCTCGGTGGTGCCTGACACCTATTACCAGACCGTGTTCGACATCGCCGCTGTGGAAGAGGAAAAAATCCCCACTTCCGATCTTGGCAAGTGGCTCGGCCAGCAGCACCACCAGCGTCTGGCGACGCTTATGGAAAAGGCCGGTTACGGGCATATCCTCAAGAAATACAAAAATCCGCAGGATATCCAGGAATGGTACGAAGGGGAGTTGCAGCGCCGCCACGAGCAGTTCCGCGAGCATCTTGACACTCCCAAGGAAGACTTCTACCGGTCGGAGCTGCAAAGCTTCCGCTCCACCTTCCACAAGCCTGTGATCTACGCCACATGGAACTGGGATGATACCGTGCTGGACGCCCTGCACCATGCCGGCTTCCAGAACTTTGAGGAACAGGCCAAGGCCCTTGAAGCCGCCCGTTCGATAAAAGATTAGCAACAACATACCTTGCGGGCTTTAGAGCCTGGACAGCGCAACGGCCCGAAACCAGTCTGGTTTCGGGCCGTTGTAGCGTTTTTTGCCCTGGATGCGGCAACTGCTTCCGGGTTTGTTGGCCCGGCGGCTCTTTCCGGCAACGGCAGACGCCGGGGAATTTCGCTGTGAACGAACTCTGGCGGCCGCGTGACACGGCGCTCGCCATGAAGGTGCGGGGGCGCGGGTTACGCGCGCATTTCTTGTAGTGGCAAACGCCCAGGCGGGCATCTTCAACCTTTGCGAAGATGCATTTTCAAAGGGGAGTTTAAGTCAGTTCAAATAAAAATAGAGGCTGCGCAACAGGTATCCTTCGCCGTTGCTCGTCGCCAGAGCCAATATCTTGCGCTTGATGCGGGGCAGCGGCGCAAGATCATTGCCCAGAAGTTCAAGGTCGTCGAGCATACGGGCTGATTCGCCGGGCGTCGCCTTTTTGCTTACATAGCCCCAAACGTGCTCAGCGGCGTTTCTGGCCTTGCCTGGCTCAAGGTCGCAGGTAAGGGCATCTTCGAGAAGCGCGTAAAACGCTTCCGCTGCCGGATTCTCATTTTTGAGCAACCGGCGTATGGCGGTATATGCGCTCGGGCTGCGTTCCAGCACAAGATATTTGTAGCGGGCCCACTCTTCCGTGAGGTTTTTGCGCGGCAGGCACGGCTGGGCCAGGTTTGCGCATTTGACCACAGAGAGATTTTTGTCCTTAACCTCCAGCATGACATCCAGCTCGCGCTTTTCAAGCAGGCTGTGCAGCTGCATAAAGGGGCGCATGGCGATGGTGAGGGAGTGCATGCCCGGTTTGCCGCCCGCGAGCTGTTGCGAATAATGGATTTTCTGGCGTCCGCTGCGTGCGCTCCAGGTGGCCCCTGCGCGGTCAAGCCAGTGCTGCATGTCGCCGTGCGGGGGCGGGTTCAACTCATGATGAAAGACGTCAAAAATGGCAGGCAGTTCAAAGTCTCGACACACTGCCAGAACATCTTCAATGGTGTAGATGCGCTCGTCATTTTCCAGAGCCAGTCGTTGCAGGATACCATCGGGCAAAGCAGACAGATTGTCGCGCAGCCTTTGTAACGCGGCGGTTTTGTCGCCATAGCCCCCGCCAAGGTGCAGGATTATGCGGCACTCAGGGCCGGTTTGCAGAGCGTCGAGAAAGGACGCGTGGTAGGCAAGGTCGGCCACGGCCTTACGCACCACATCCTCACGAGGGGAGTTGAGCACCGTGTACTGGCCGGGATGCATAGAAAGGCGCACGCCACTTTGGCGCGCAAGGGCGGCCAGGTTTTCAAACTCCGGCCGCAATTCGGCCTGCCAGTCAAAATCAATCGCCTCATGCGAAGCCAGCGGGATACAGTCGGAGCTGATGCGCATGAGCGCAAGGGACTCACTGCGGCAATAGCGCAGCATGGTTGCCAGCGCGCCCAGATTGTTGCGGCTGACGGCCAGGAGATTGTCACGGCTTGCGCGCGACAGGGTAAGGCTGCTTTGCGCCGCCCCGGGCAGGCCAATGGTTTTGCAGGCAAAGCCGTAGCGGATCATAAAAATACCTCTGGTGCAAAAAAGCCCCCGCTTGCGCGGGGGCTTTGTCATTCTACAAATCGGGAAGCGCCGGGCTGGCTTAGTACATGCCGCCCATGCCGCCCATTCCACCCATGCCGCCCATGTCAGGCATGGCAGCATCTTTCTTGGGTTCGGGCTTTTCGGCAATGGCGCATTCGGTGGTCAGCAGCAGGGAAGCCACGGAAGCGGCATTCTGCAGAGCCGTACGGGTGACCTTTTTGGGGTCGATGACGCCAGCCTTGATGAGGTCTTCGTAGTCGCCGGTGGCGGCGTTGAAACCGAAGCCGTCCTTGCCTTCACGCACCCTTTCGACCACGATGGAGCCTTCAAATCCGGCATTGTGGGCGATCTGGCGCAGGGGTTCTTCAATGGCGCGGCGGATGATGTTCACGCCAGCCAGTTCATCGTCGTCAGCGGGCTTGATGTCGCAAAGAATCTTGGCCACGCGGATGAGGGCGGTACCGCCGCCAGGCACAATGCCTTCTTCCACGGCAGCGCGGGTGGCATTGAGGGCGTCTTCAACGCGGTCTTTCTTTTCCTTCATTTCCACTTCAGTGGCAGCGCCCACATGCACCACGGCCACGCCGCCCACCAGCTTGGCAAGGCGTTCCTGCAGCTTTTCGCGGTCATAGTCAGAGGTGCTGTCTTCGATCTGGGCGCGGATCTGCTTCACGCGGGCCTTGATGTCTTCGCTCTTGCCAGCGCCGTCAACAACAGTGGTGTTTTCCTTGTCGATGACGATGCGCTTGGCGGTGCCAAGTTCGGCCAGGCTCATGTTTTCAAGCTTGGAGCCGGTGTCGTCGGAAGCCACCTGGCCGCCGGTCAGCACGGCGATGTCCTGAAGCATGGCCTTGCGGCGATCACCAAAGCCAGGAGCCTTCACGGCAACAACCTGGAGGGCGCCGCGCAGCTTGTTGACCACCAGGGTGGCCAGGGCTTCGCCTTCCACGTCTTCAGCGATGATCATGAGCGGACGGTTCACCTTGGCAACCTGCTCAAGCACGGGCAGCATGTCTTTCATGCTGGAGATTTTCTTTTCCGTGCAGAGGATGTAGGGATTGTCCATTTCGCAAACCATCTTTTCGGGATTGGTCACGAAATAGGGGGAAAGGTAGCCGCGGTCAAAGCGCATGCCTTCCACCACGTCCATGGTGGTTTCGAGGCCCTTGGCTTCTTCAACGGTGATGACGCCTTCCTTGCCCACTTTGGACATGGCTTCAGCAATGATGTTGCCGATGGTGGTGTCGGAGTTGGCGGAAATGGTGCCGATCTGGGCGATTTCTTTCTGGTCGCGGGTAGGCTTGGCAAGATTGGCCAGTTCGGCGATCAGGCCTTCAACAGCCTTGTCGATGCCGCGCTTGATGGCCATGGGGTTGCGGCCAGCGGCCACAAGCTTGATGCCTTCGCGGTAAATGGCCTGAGCCAGAATGGTGGCGGTGGTGGTACCGTCGCCAGCGGCATCGGAAGTTTTGGAGGCCACTTCCTTGACGAGCTGAGCGCCCATGTTTTCAAACTTGTCGGACAGTTCGATTTCCTTGGCAACCGTCACGCCGTCCTTGGTGATGACGGGAGCGCCAAACGACTTTTCAATGACCACGTTGCGGCCTTTGGGGCCAAGGGTGACCTTGACGGCATTGGCAAGCTTATCCACGCCACGGGAAAGTTTTTCACGGGCTTTAACATCAAAAAAAATTTCTTTAGCAGACATTGGGACATTTCCTCCTAGTGGTAATTCGGCAAAGGTGGGAGTTAGTCGATGATGGCGAGAATGTCTTCTTCGCGCATGACCAAATGGTCAACGCCGTCAAGCTTCACTTCAGTACCGGCGTACTTGTTGAACAGCACTTCATCGCCAGCCTTGACGGCCAGAGGGGTGCGCTCGCCATTATCCCCTACCTTGCCGGGACCCACAGCCACAACCTGACCCTTGGAAGGCTTTTCTTTAGCCGTATCAGGGATGAACAGGCCACCGGCGGTCTTTTCTTCGGATTCAAGGCGTTTGACCAGAACACGGTCGTTGAGGGGTTTCAGCTTCATGACGTCAGATCCTCCCGGAAATGTTATTATCGTCCCTCAGGGACACAGCTGTGGACGCAAAATAGCGTACACGCTGGAAATATTGCGCGTAACAAGCCATGTTGAACAGACTGTCCAATCCGGCCCCGCACCGGCATAGAAATAAGACATGCTGGCGGGTTGAAAAGGGGTTGTGTGGAATTTTTTTATATTTTTTTATAACCATATAAAATAACAGTAAATTATATGGTTAAAAAAGTATCCGCACATCCGCTATTTCCGGCATCCGGCCCTTGCGGCAACCCGGCAAGCCGGGACGCCGGACAGCGAATGATCTTCGCGGGCTGTTACGTCCCCGGCACCATACGTGATTGGGTGGCAAAGTAAAGCCCCGTGCAACAACAGGGGCACTGGCCGTTATCTGTTGGCCGCCGCCGTTGGCGGGCCTTTGCGGGCGGCCCCGATGCCGTCGGAGTAACTTTCCTGCTGACCGTGCCCAGGGTTCGCTAAAAAGGCCCGAAAAACGTCACAGGGACCGCTGCGTTTGGCGGCGGTCCCTGTGACGTTTTTATATTGTTTGCCTTATGTGGCCTGTTGCGCTTACGCGCTGGCCTCATCTACCAGGAAGACGATGGAATAGTAGGGAATGCCGCCGTGCAGCGAAAGGCCGATCTGGCATGTACGGCTTGAGGAGTACCCGACCTCGCACGTGCTGACCTGCATGCGCAGGCTCTTGAGCGCGGATTCATTGAGTTCCGGGTGTGTAAAGCCCCGGTCGCCCGCCCAGCCGCAGCAATTGATGCCGTCCGGAACGATGACGTTTTCGGCGCACATTTTGGCGAGCTTTTCAAGTTTGCCCTCAAGGCCCATTTTGCGCACCGAGCAGGTGGCGTGCAGGGCGATGGTTTTGGGCAGCTTGGTGAACTTGAGGCAGCCATCCATCTTTTCAAGAATGAACTCGATGGGCTCCATCAAGGTCAGCGACGGATCAAGGGTTTGCTTCATGTGCAGCAGGCAGGGGCTGGTTTCGCAAAGCACGGGGTATTGCCCGTTGTTGCTGGCCTCCTTCAGGGCGGCCTCCAGTTCCTTTTCCTTTTTGTGGGCGGCGTCGACAAGCCCCTTGCTGGCAAAGGCCATGCCGCAGCAGAGCTTGTCCATATCCTTGGGCAGAATGACATCGTAACCGCCCTTGAGCAGAACACTGATGACCGCTTCCGGCTCAGTGCGGCGATCGGTGTGCTCTTCGCCGGGGCCCATGTTGCGGGCTATGCAGCTTGGAAAGTACACCACTCTTTTGGGATTGGCGCTGTGGGTTTCAGGCAGGCGTATCTTGCTGCCGCCCTTGGGCATGTCCCTGTTCCAGAGAGGAGCCTTGTTGAAGGTGACGCAGCGCAGCAGTCTGGAGCCGTTTTCCATAAAGGTGGTGCCCAGGGCGCGGTGCAGCTTGTCCACACTGTTGAGCGCAAAGGACATGGCCCGGCAGGTTCCGGCAAAGTGGTCGGCAATGCTGTTGGCGACTTTTTTGCTCAGGTTGCCAGCCTCTCTTTTGCGCAGGCTCTTGATGAAGACGCCGGTATCCACTCCAGCGGGGCAGCGGGGGCGGCACAGGCTGTCGGTTGCGCAGGTGGCGTTGCCCATATAGTCGTACTGCTTTTCAAGGTTTTTGAGTTCCTTGCCGCCAGGGGCAACCTCACGCAGGCGGCATATTTCGCGGTAGGCCGTGATGCGCTGGCGCGGGGTAAGGGTGAGATTGCGGGACGGACAGACCGATTCGCAAAAACCGCACTCCATACACTTGTCCACAAGCTCGTCAGCCGGATGCAGGGGCTTGAGGTTCTTGATGTGCCCCTGCGGATCGGGATTTATAAGCACGCCGGGGTTGAGAATGCTCTTGGGGTCCAGCAGGTCCTTGACGGATTTCATGATGCTGTAGGCGGCCGCGCCCCATTCGAGCTCGACAAAGGGGGCCACGTTGCGGCCCGTGCCGTGTTCGGCCTTGAGGGAACCGTCATATTTTTCGGTGATAAGCTTGCAGAAATCGTCCATAAAGGCAGCATAGCGGGCCACTTCAGTGGGCGAGCCAAAGTCCTGCCAGAAAACGAAATGCAGGTTGCCGTCCCTGGCATGGCCGAACAGGGGGGCCACTGTATACCCGTGGCGGGCAAACAGGGCTTGCAGGTCAGTGGCGGCTTCGCCCAGGCGCTCAAGGGGAAAGGCCACGTCTTCAATAACAATGGAGGTGCCCACAGGGCGCATACCGCCCACGGAGGCCAGAATACCCTTACGGATCAGCCACAGCTTGGTGTATTCTTCAGGCTTGTCGGTAAATGCGTGCGGCCGCACGAATTTTACGTCCTTGAAGGCGGCGTTGATGGTGGCGATGTTTTTGTCCAGCTCTTCCTGGGTAGAAGCGCGCGTCTCCACCAGCAGGGAGCAGACGTTGTCGTCAAGGGTATCAAGACCGTCGGGCAGGCCCGGCGTGCCTTCAACAGAGCGCAGAGAAGCCCTGTCCATAAGTTCGGCGGAGGAGACGGGCAGGGTGGCCACGGCAGAAGCCAGGTCACAGGCATCCTTGACCGTGGGCAGCAGCATGAGGGCCGATGCCTTGAACGGCGCTTCTTCCACGGTGCGGTAGGTCACTTCGGCGATAAAGCCCAGGGTGCCTTCAGAACCCACCATGAGGTGTTGCAGGATTTCAAAGGGGTCTTCGTAATCAACCAGGGCGTTGATGCTGTAGCCCGTGGTGTTTTTGATCTTGAACTTGCGGCGGATGCGGTCGGCCAGGGCTGCGTCGCTCATGATCTTGTTTCTGAGAGCGGCGAGGCCGTCAAGGATGTGCCCGTGCGTTCTGGCAAAGGCCGCGCGGCTCTTGGCGTCGGCGGTGTCCAGCAGGGTGCCGTCTGACAGGACCATGCGGGTGGACAGTACTGTTTTGTATGAGTTGTCGGAAGTTCCGCAGCACATCCCGCTGGCGTTGTTGGCAAAAATGCCGCCGATAAAACAGCTGTCGATGGAGGCCGGGTCCGGCCCGATTTTTTTGCCGAATTCCGCCAGTATTTTGTTGGCCCCGGAGCCGATTATGCCGGGCTGAAGCGTGATTTTTTCGGCGTGCTCACCCACGCGCCAGTCGCGCCAGCCCTGGCTGATGCGTACCAGCACGGAATCCGTCACGGCCTGGCCTGAAAGGCTGGTGCCTGCCGCGCGAAAGGTTACGGGCACACGCATGCGATCCGCCACGCCCATAAGCTCAATAATTTCTTCTTCATTAAGCACGTCCACCACAAGCTTGGGGGTAAGGCGGTAGACGCTGGCGTCTGTGCCGTAGGCAAACAGGCGCAGTGGATCAGTATATATCCGATTTTTAGGGATAAAGGCCAAAATGGCGTCATGAAATTCTTTGTGGGGTGATGTCAGCATCAGGAGTCCTCCAGGGCAGGGCGAACCTGCGATGATTTACGGATAGCAGTAACCAAATTACCTATTGTTAATAAAAATCGCTAGTGGAAAAGTTAGGCAAAACGCTAGGAGTCGAAGTGAAAATACAATATTTATGGTATGATATGAGCTTATTTACTAATTTTTCATAGCAAACAGAAGGGTTGCTCCTTCGCCAGGTTCTTGAATGGCAGAAACGATACAAGCACCGGCAACGCCAGGCAGGAATGCTGCCATAGCAAGCATGCCGCGCGCATTTAAGGAAACGCTGATTTATTCCGTTTGGCGGCGTTGCTTCACTTTTTTTGAAACAGTCGAGGACGGAAGAGTCCACTCCTGCTTCAAAAAAAGATCGCGTCTTGCCAAACGAAACAACTGCGCGTTTCCAGGAGGATCTTTAATCAGTGCTTCCTTAACTCATTCCCCCACAAAGTATTTCACGTGAACGTGCTTTCTTTACGGCAACAGGTTTTGTTTCTCTGCGGCGGCAAAGCATCGGCAAAAAAGACGAGACCATGCCGACAGTACTCAGGGGTGGCCTGAGTGCGCGGCATGATCTCGTCGGGTCTGATCTTGTTGATCAGATTATATCGGGCTGTCGGGCCGTGTCAGATTTTTTCGATCTTTACGGCGCAGGCTTTGTATTCAGCCGTCTTGGTAACAGGGTCCATGGCGGGGTTGGTAAGCCAGTTGGCGTTGCTTTCACGGAAGTGAAAGGCCATCCAGACCATTCCGGCAGGCATGTCGTCCGTGACCTTTGCCCGCACCGTCACTGATCCCCGGCGTGAAGACACGCGGATGGTCTCGCCGTCGGCTATCTGCAACCGGGCGGCGTCTGCGGTGGATATGTCCGCCGTGTCGTGGCCCATAAGCGTGTTGAGGCCCTTGCTGCGGCCCGTTTGCGTTCTGGTGTGGTAGTGGTAGAGCCGCCTGCCGGAACTGAGAACAAAGGGGTATTCCGCATCGGCGACTTCTGCCGCCGGTGTCCAGTTGACGGACACAAACAGTCCTTTGCCGCGTGTGAATGCCCCGTCCAAGTGCAGCACCGGGGTTCCGGGATGGTCTTCATGCGGGCAGGGCCATTGCAGGCCATCGCCCTCGATGCGGTGATACTTGATGCCGCGGAATATTTCGGCCACTGCCGATATTTCGTTGTCCCACAGGTCCTGGGCAGAATCCGATTCCCAGTGATGGCCAAAACGGGCAGCCAGTTGCCTGAAAATCCACCAATCCATCCTGGCCTGCCCCGGCGCGGTGCTGGCGGCGCGTACCCGGCTGACGCGGCGTTCGCTGTTGCTGAACGTGCCGTCCTTTTCGCCCCAGGCCGCGGCAGGCAGGATCACATGGGCGAAGCGCGTTGTTTCGTTGGGAAAAATATCCTGCACCACCAGAAACTCCGCAGAGGCCAGGCAGCTTTCCACATGGCCGATATCGGGTTCCGTATTGGCAAGGTTTTCGCCAAATATATACATCGCTCTGATTTTCTTTGATTTGAGGCCATCAAGCATGTCGGGCAGCATCATGCCCGGGCCCGCGGGCAGGGACGTTCCCCAGAATCGTTCCAGGCTTTCCCTGGCGGCCTTGTCGGCAACCTTGCCGTAGCCGGGATAGGTGTCCGGCAGAGCGCCCATATCGCAGGAACCCTGCACATTGTTCTGCCCGCGCAGAGGGTTCACGCCGCCCAATGGCTTGCCCACATTGCCCAGAAGCATTTGCAGCGCCGCGCAGGTCAGCACGTTGTTAACGCCGCAGGTATGCTCTGTAATGCCAAGGGTATAGGCCAGCATGGCGGGTTTAACCGAGGCCAGGTCGCGGGCGGTACGCTCAATGATTTCAGGCGCGATGCCGCAAATGGGCGCGGCCCGCTCCGGCGTGCAGTCGGCCACGTTGCGCCGCAGTTCTTCAAAGCCCAGAGTGTGCCGCGCCACAAAGTGCTTGTCATACAGGTCATCCCTGATGAGCACATGCATGATGGCGTTGAGCAGGGCGATATCCGAACCCACACGCAGCTGCAGGTGGGTTTCCGCCTCCTTGGCGATGTCGGTGCGGCGCGGATCCACGACAATGAGTCGGCACCCATTGCGCACGGCCCGTTTGACGAGGGTTCCGGCCACGGGATGCGCCTCCGTGATATTGGAACCAATGAGTAGAATCATCTTGGCTTCGCCCAGGTGGGCAAAGCTGTTGGTCATCGCACCTGAACCAAACGATGTGGCCAGACCGGCCACAGTGGGGGCGTGTCAGGTACGCGCGCAGTGATCAATATTATTGGTCTTGAACACCGCGCGAAAGAGTTTTTGCATCTGGTAGTTATCTTCGTTGATACTACGGGCGCATGCCACACCGGCCACAGAGTCCGGGCCGTGATTTTCAATCGCCTCAGAAAATTTGGCAGCTATGAGGTCCAGAGCCTCGTCCCATGAGGCCGTCCTGAACGAGCCGTCCTGACGGCGGATAAGGGGCTCGGTGAGCCGTTCCTTGCTGTAGATGAAGTCATAGCCGAAGCGCCCCTTGACGCACAGGCTGCCCTTGTTGGGGCTGCCGTCTTCAACGCCGTTGACCTCAATTATGCGCCCGTCCTTGACGGACAGGTTCAGCTGGCAGCCCACGCCGCAGTAGGGGCAGGTGGTGCGCACCGTGTCTATTTTGTCTTCACGCACGGCAAGGCCATAGGACTTCTTTGCCGTAAGCGCCCCGGTGGGGCATGCCTGAACGCACTCGCCGCAATGGGTGCAGCGTGTGTAGTCCACCAGGGGCCACCAGGATTCTTTTTCAGCCCTGCGGCCGAACTGCGGCGGGATGGCGTCATTGACCTGAATGGCCGAGCAGACCGAGGCGCAGCGTCCGCATTGCACACAGCGGCTGAAGTCGCGCGTGATCATCGGATGGTCGTCATCCAGGGGAAAATGCCCCGGTTCCGGCACAAGGTCCTTGACGGGCACATTGCACTTCATGGTCAATGCCTGGAGCTGGCATTTGCCTTCGGCAGGGCAGGGATGCTCACGATGGGGCATGGCCCCTGCGGCTTTTTGATAGGCGGGCCAGAGGTCGGGAGGCAGTTTGCGCAAAAAGCAGTCGTGACGGCCTTCTGCCACCAGCAGGGATAGAATGTTCTTACGCGTGGCAAGCACCACCGGGGAATCCGTCTCAATGACCATGCCGTCCTCGGCAGGTGAAGAGCAGGCCGGCAGCAGACGGTCGCGCCCCTTTACCTCGACGGAGCAGATGCGGCAGACCTTGCCGTGACCGGTCTTGGGCAGCCAGCACAGCGTGGGAATAAAGACGCCGTGGGCCGCAGCGACATCCAGTATGGTCTGCCCAGGCTGAAAGGCAGCCTGCTTTCCATTAATGGTGACAAACATAGAAACTCCCGTTTGGGCCAGAGTCGGCCCGTCCTACATATTTGCACGACGCGGCCAGTGGCGCGTACGCTCTATATTTAAATTTTTGCGGCCTGCCCTTGGGCTGTGCGTTTCCGGCACGTGGCCCGCAGGGTTTTGCGCCTGAATAACTATGGACAATTACGTCAGCAGGTTTTGCGCGCATCTGTAAAAATCAATGAACTCTGCGCGCATACTCAATGTGCAGTCATGACGACGCGCAGGCAGCGCAGGCAGCGCGACGATTCGCGTACGGCTTCCCACTCCAGCGGGTCTGTTTCCACCTCTGTAAAGCCGTGCAGGCGTTCGCGCAGGGGAATGGCGTGAATGGGCATGGGCGGCGTCGGGTCTTCAAGGGGAACGGAGTCTTCCGTATCCAGCATATTGATGGACATGAGCGCCTGTTCCAGCTTTTCACGCACGGTGGGGCCTTCATCCGTGCCGTTCAGGTGGGCGGCTATGTGAGCGGCCGCACGTTTGCCGGCGGCAAGGGCGGCTATAAGCGAACTTGGGCCTGTAACGCAGTCTCCGCCGCCGAAAAAGCGGGGCAGGGCGCTGACTTCGCCAGTGATGTCGTGCGCGTCCAGCGTGCGGTACTTGTTCAGGGCCCCGTCCTTGCCTTTGAGAATCACTTCCAGAGCCACCTTCTGACCGATGGCATAGACAATGGCGTCACAGGGCAGTTCAAAGTCGGCCCCTTCAACGGGAACAGGGCGGCGGCGGCCGGAGTCGTCCGCAGGGCCAAGCTCCATTTTCTGACACACAAGGCCGGTAACGCGGCCGTCTCTGTTTTCTATGCGCAGCGGGGCTGCCAGAAAGGTGAAAAGAGTGCCTTCTTCCTTGGCTTCTTCAATTTCCACGGGGTCGGCGGGCATTTCCGCCTCGGTGCGGCGGTAGACCACGCGCACTTCCTTGAAGCCGTGGCGCAGCGCCGTGCGCGCGCAGTCCATGGCCACGTTGCCGCCGCCCACCACCACAAGGCGGGTGCCGCTTACGGCCTGTCTGCCCATGGTGGCTTCATGAAGGTAATGGATGCCGCTGAGGTAGCCCTGAGGGCAGCTATCTTCGCCTTCGCAACGCATACCGGGGGCGTGGGGCGCGCCTGCTGCAATAAAGACCGCTTCAAAACCCTCATCGTGCAACTGGTCTACCGAAATGTCGCGTCCAATTTCAACGCCGGTGCGGATTTCACTGCCGGCGGCAGCCACCACGTTTATTTCCCGCGTCAGTACGGATGGCGGCAGGCGAAAATCGGGAATGCCGAATTTGGCCATGCCGCCGCAGACGTCGTGCCGTTCGAAAATGGTGGGCGCGGCTCCCAAATGGGCGAGGTAGTACGCGCAGGACAGCCCGGCAGGCCCGCCGCCGATGATGGCCACTTTTTTGCCACTGGCAGGGGGATTTTTGGAAACAGAGGGCTGATTGAGCGCGGCGTTGTGGTCAAAAAGAAAACGCTTGAGGTTGCGAATGGCCACAGGCTTGCCCTTGAGGCCACGCTTGCAGGCGGATTCACAGGGGCGCTCACACACGCGGCCAATGGTGCCGGGCATGGGGCAGTTGTTCATAACCCGCTCAAGACCTTTGTCAAAACGGCGAAAACGGATGTCTTCAATATAATCAGGAATAGTGACGTGCCCTGGGCAGGCGTTGACGCAGGGGGCGGTAACCATGCTTGTATAGTTGCCGCCAGAGGTCTTTCTGGCCTTGAGCAGTTGCGGGGCCTGTTCCAGCACATCCAGCAGGGGCTGGGGCGAGGTCTGACCTATGTCGCAACGGGCGCTGGCACGAACCATGGCGGCCAGTTCGCGCAGATATTCCAGGTCATCGGCGCGTTCCTGTCCCTGGCACATATCGTCAAGGCGCGCGGCAATGCGTTTGAGACCGCTACGGCAGGGGAAGCACTGGCCGCAGGATTCGCCCGACGCCACGGCATAATATGCGCGCAGCATGTCAAGAACATCAACCGTATTGTCGTTGACCGTCAGGCCGCCCCATCCCATAAAGGCTCTCTGATTTTCAGGGGCCTTTTTTCCTCGCCATGTATCAATCGTCAGCATGGGTATCCTCTGTATCCTTTCTGCCGTGTCGGCGTATGTGTTTATGATAGCGCATCGGCAGCCCGAGGCAAAGACGGCCCGGACGGAAAAAGGTACATCCCGTCTGAGCCGTCTTTATGATGTCATGCGTTTTGAACACTACGAAAGCTTTTTTGTCTTGGCTTCCCTGGGGTTATGTCATGCCTGGCAAGACAGGCGCCCGTAGCGGCATGCAGAATTTTTTGAGCGCGCCAGCATTGAAACTGCCTGTTTCAGTGCCGGAGGTCGTCCCAGGCCCTGGCGGGCGCTGCCCGCGCAGAGGCCCCAGGACGCAAAACAGCGCTGTGCTAGAACGAGGGCATGATGCCTTTGCCCACCAGTTCCTTTTCAATGTACGCCTTGACTTCGGGCGACTGGGCGGCCTTGATGAGGGCCTTGGCCTTGGGGCTGTCCTTGTCGGCTTCGCGCACCACGATGATGTTGGCGTACGGCGATTCGCTGCCTTCAATAACAAGGGCGTCGCGCGCGGGGATAAGACCGGCTTCGCCAGCAAAGTTGGTATTGATGACGGAGGCGGTCACGTCGTCCAGCGTGCGGGGCAGCTGCGCGGCGTCAAGTTCATGAAACTTGAGGCCAAGGGGATTTTCAGTGATGTCGGCCACGGTCACGAGAGCGCCGGGCTTGATCTTGATGATGCCGTTGGCTTCAAGCAGGCGCAGGGCGCGGGCTTCGTTGGTGGGGTCATTGGGCACGGAAACGGCGTCACCCTTCTTGAGGTCGGCCAGCTTCTTGATTTTTTTGGAATACACGCCCAGCGGTTCGATATGCACCTTGCCGATGGACACAAGACCGAGGTTTTTTTCCTTGTTCATGTTGTCGAGGTAGGGGGCATGCTGGAAGAAGTTGGCGAAGAGCTGACCATTGGCCAGGGCCATGTTGGGCTGCACGTAGTCCGTGAATTCCTTGATGACCAGGTTGTAGCCGTCCTTGGCCAGCAGGGGCTTGGCCACAAGCATGATGTCCTTGTGCGGGAAGGGGGTGACGCCGATGACGATGTCTTCGGCGGCAAAGGAAGGAACGGCCAGGGTCAGAATCATGGCCAGAGACAGAAGCAGGCGTTTCATGATGGCTCCTCGCTTGGGTAAGACTGTGCCGGTTGAAGAATCAAGGCCCGCGATGGAAATGGCGGGGCTTTATCGCAGTATCTTGTACAAAACGTTGCAGATGCCCTGTATAAGCAGCACCAGCACACACAGAATGATAACGGAATAGACCATTATATCAACCTGAAAGCGGTTGTAGCCGTATTTTACGGCCAGATCGCCCAGGCCGCCGCCGCCCACGGTGCCGGCCATGGCGGAATATCCAAGCAGGGTAATGGCAATGACCGCGATATTGAGCACTATGGAAGGCAGCGCCTCGGGAAAGAGCACGCGAAAAATGATCTGAGAATTGCTGGCTCCGAAGGACCGGGCCGCTTCGATCACGCCCCTGTCCACCTCAAGAAAGCAGGTTTCGATGAGGCGGGCCACAAAGGGGGCCGCCGCGATGGTGAGGGGTACAATGGCCGCCGCGCTGCCGATGGAGGTGCCCACTACAAGGCGGGTAAAGGGGATGATGGCGATCAACAGAATGATAAAGGGAAAGGAGCGCACCAAGTTCACCACAAAATCCACCACCCTGTAAACCGAGCGGCAGGGGCTCAGGCCAATGGGGTTGGTCACGATCATGAGGATGGCCAGGGCAAAGCCGATGAGCAGTGAAAAGAACGTGGAGAGCATCACCATCTGGAGGGTTTCCCAGGTGGCCAGGAGAATTTCGGGCGTTTTGTCCTGAAGACGATCCCACAGGGGGGCGAAGTCCTGCGCCAGTTGCGCGAGGGTACTCAGATCACTCATGGCTCGCATCCAAAGCTTGTTTCACCGGGTATTCCAGTATTTCCCAATAGAGGTGCTGCTCTTCAAGGTAGCGCAGTACGGCCTCAATGTCCTGATCCTGCACATTGATGATCAGAAAGCCGAAGACATCGTCCAGGTACCGCTCCAGCTTGCCGCCCACAATGGAAAAATCGATGCCAAGGGTCCTTGCCATCTGCGTGATGACGCTCTGCTGCGAGATGACGCGCGGGAACATGAGCCTGATGTTGGTGCCGCCGGGAATGAGCGTGTACTCATTCTCCACAATGGCCTGCATATCCTTGGTGGGCGAAAGAAAAAGGTCTTCGGTCTTGCCCATGGCCACGGTTTTGCCGCCGTCGAGCAGCAGCAGGCTGTGGCAGAGGCGTTTTACCACTTCCATCTGGTGCGTGACCATGATGATGGTCAGGTTAAGCCGCTTGTTGATGTCTTCCAGCAGGTCAAGGATGGATGAGGTGGTCTTGGGATCAAGGGCGGAGGTTGCCTCGTCGCAAAGCAGAATGCTGGGGTTCAGGGCCAGGGCGCGGGCAATGCCCACGCGCTGCTTCTGGCCGCCGCTCAGGCTTTGCACCCTTTGGCGCGCCTTGTCCGTGAGGCCGACGAGGTCCAGCAGTTCCATAACGCGCTTCTCACGGTCGGATTTGTGCCAGAGCTGGAGGGGAAAGGCCACGTTGTCAAAAACGTTCTTGCGGGCCATCAGATTGAAATTCTGAAAGATCATGCCCATCTTGCTTTGCAGCAGGCGCAGGGCGCGGGGCTCAAGCGAGGCCACTTCCACGTCCATAACCCTGACGCTTCCCTCATCATAGGCCTCAAGGCCGTTGAGACACCGCAACAGTGTGGATTTGCCAGCGCCGGAATGGCCGACAATGCCGAAAATTTCGCCCTGCCGTACCTGCATGTTGATGTTCTGCAAAACAACATTGCTGCCGTAGCGCTTGAGAAGATTGCTTACCTGGATCATGCGGCGAATACCTGAGTCTGTTTGTTATAATCCGGGTACCATGCGACATTTGACGCGAAAAGTAAAGGAGGTGCCCGGTTTTCTGCGCTGGCAGCCTGATTGCAGGTCGTACGCCTGCGGCGTGGTCCTGAAACATACCAGACGTGCAGGATGTAATAAAAGCCCCGGCAAGGCCGGGGCTTTTATTACGGAACAGGTATCGTCAGATCGTGGGCAAAAGCCACAGAGCATTTAACCTTTTTCAAAATAGAATGCTCAAAAAAACAATAAAGGTTTTAGGGGGTGGGGGCGTGGGGGAGGGACCCTTTTGCAAAAGGGTCCCTCCCCCACAAAGCATTTCCAGGTCAGTTAGAGCATTTCAACTTTGAAAAAGTGTAAATGCTCTGACGCTGCACGAAAGTGCAGCGCGCCACAACGTGGCGTGGATTCAGCCGAAAATCACATTTTTCGGCTGAATGAACACTTTGAAATGTGAAACATTTCAAAGTTAATCTGCTCTAGACATCAAACAGCATTTCCAGGTCTTCGCGGGTAAGGGACTTCCAGGTGTCCTGGCCGGGAATAATGGCCTCGGCCACGCCGCGCTTTGCTTCCTGAAGCTTGAGTATCTTTTCCTCCACCGTGTTCTGGCAGATGAGCTTGTAGGAAAAGACCTGTCGTGTCTGGCCGATGCGGTGGGTACGGTCCGTGGCCTGACTTTCGACAGCGGGGTTCCACCACGGGTCGTAGTGGATAACGTAGTCCGCCGAGGTAAGGTTGAGGCCCGTGCCACCCGCCTTGAGCGAGATAAGAAAGATGGGGATGTCGGGGCTGTTGTTGAAGCGGTCCACCTGGTCAAAGCGGTCCTTGCTCGCGCCGTCGAGGTAGCAGAAGGGCACCTGCGAGAACTCAAGCCACTGCTTGATGATCTGCAACATCTGGACAAACTGCGAGAAGACCAGCACCTTGTGCCCGCCTTCCACAATTTCCATAATCATGTCCTTGAAAGCATCGAACTTGCCGGAAGGCAGGTTGTTGGAAAAACCGGGCAGATCCAGCTTGAGCAGCCGGGGGTGGCAGCAGATCTGGCGGAGCTTGAGCAGGGCGTCCAGAATGGACATCTGGCTTTTGGCCAAGCCTTTTTCGTCCACATCCGCCAGTACCTGGGCGCGCAGCTTGCGGGCGAGAGCCGCGTACAGTTCTGCCTGGGCGTCTTCGAGGGCGCAGCAGGTGACGCTTTCGACCTTGGGCGGCAGGTCTTTGGCCACTTCGGCCTTGGTGCGGCGCAGAATGAACGGGCGTACGCGGGTGCGCAGGTAATCCAGAGTTTCCGCGTCGCCATCCTTGATGGGTTTGACGATGCCGCGCTGGAATGCGTGCTGCGAGCCGAGGAAGCCCGGCATGAGAAATTCGAACAGGGACCACAGCTCGAAAAGGTTGTTCTCGATGGGCGTGCCTGACAGGCACAACCGCATGCGCGCGTTGATCCGCCGCACGGCTCTTGCAGTTATCGTATTGGGATTCTTGATATTTTGAGCTTCATCAAGAATGACGGTGTTGAATTCGTACTTCTCCATCTCCTCAAGGTCACGACGCAGCAGGGCGTAGGTGGTGATGACGAGGTCAGATGCGGCGATATGCTTGAACATGCCTTCGCGGCGCGTGCCGTAGATGGTCAGAAGCTTGAGGCTGGGTACGAATTTTTCCGCTTCGCGTTCCCAGTTGGGCAAAACGGAGGTGGGCACCACAATGAGGTTGGGGCCGCCGTGGCTGTGCTGCACCATGTGCTGAATGAAGGCGAGGGTCTGCACAGTTTTGCCCAGGCCCATTTCGTCAGCCAGGATGCCGCCAAAGCCGTATTCCGACAAAAAGTTGAGGTACGAAAGGCCCTGCACCTGATAGGCGCGCAGGTTTGCGTTGAGGCCCTTGGGCGGTTCAATGGGACGCACCTCACGGAAAGAGCGTATCTTTTCCCGCAGGTTGTTCCAGAAGGAATCGGTGGCAGCGCCGGGCAGGTCTTCAAGCAGACTGTCCAGCACCGGGGCTTCAAACTGCTTGAATTTGTGCTGCGGCGGCTTGGAGGGGTCGAGGCCGAGGGCGGTCAGCTTGTGCGAAAGCTTTTCAAGCCACGCTTCGGGCAGGCTTGTGTAGGAGCCGTCCTTCAACTGCACATAGCGCTTGCCGCGCGTCCATGCCTTCCAGATTTTTTCCAGGGGCAGGGACTGGCCTTCGTAATCAACGGTGATATCCAGCGAGAACCACTTTTCCTTTTCATTACTGACAACTTCGGCAGTAATATTGGACGTGGCCGTGCGCACCTTGTAGCGCGAAAGCGCTTTTTCGCCGTAAACGCGGTAGTTTTCGACCAGCTTTGGGTAGTGGTCCAGCAGAAAGGCAATGGCTTCTTCCGGCTCAAGAAACCACAGCTTGCTGGAGCGGGCCTGAAAATCCATGCTCGCAAGGTCCGACATGAGCTGGGCTTCCTCATCCTGATGGCGGCGCACCAGGAAGGTCTGGCTGTCATAGGTATAACTGCCGGTCTGGAAGTCGGGGTTGGGCCCGTTGAGCGTGAATTCCCCGTGGCGGGTCTCATAGATATTGTCGATCTCAAGCGTGAGCAGGCTGCCTTCTTCATCCAGGAAGAGCTTGGGATTATACGTGGCGGGCTGAAACACCGGCTCCATCTGCGTGAGGAACTGCTGCGGCTCGTACAGCTCGGAAGCGGGCAGGCGCGTCCACACGCGGTCAAGAAATTCAGAAATTTCCTCGTGCGGCACAACAGGGCGCTCATAGATGAGGTTGCGCACAAGCGAGGGGTAAAGACCCGTCTGCACAGGGTAGAAATTGTGCTGGTAGCAGACCCATAGGGGCATTTGCCCGTGAAACGTGATGGGCGCGTCTTCCGGGGCGGAGCTTTCGTTCTGCGGGTTGCGGCTTTCAGCGGCAGCGCGGCTGGCCGCGCCTGCCCGGATGGGCAGAGGGGGGCGGCCTTCACGCTTGAGCAGCACCTCAAAGCTGAAGCCCGAATCATCCAGAATGGGCTTGAGCTTGAGAGCAAAGGGCGTGCTCTCTATGCGGCAGGGCATGTCCGTATCTTTCCAGAGCAGATAGTATTCCTTGCGCACTGACCAGAAAAACCACGAGGTAAGGCCCTGCGGAATTTCAACCCTGTGACCGTAATAGTCGAGGTGCTGGCCGATCTGGCGGGCCACATGGGGCAATTGCGGGGAAAATTCGCACCATTCGGGGTTGTTGATGATCTGCTCCAGCGTCACCTCATTGTGTACGCTGGACAAACCGGACTTGTTCTGACGTCCGCGAAAGAAGGACACCAGAAGGCGGCCCTGTTCCGGTTCAAAGCGAAAGATCAGATAGTGACGGCCCGGCTCGGCCTCCATATCGGTAGAAAAAAAGTTCCGGAAGCTCTGCTTCCAGTCTGTGCTTGGCGGCGGGCTTTCTTCAGCGTCGCCCTGTTCTTTGCGCAGCTCTTCCACAAGGCGCAGGCCGAGGGCCGCCACATGACGGCATATGCCGGTGAAAGCGTCGGAGCAGTTGCACTGGTGGCGCGTGCTGCGGTCGGTGATGGTCAGGCTCAGGCTGGGCGTGTAGACCTGCAGGTCATCGCCCTGGATAACGCCTTGCACGTCCCAGGTCTCGCCTTCCTGAATATTTATTTTTTGCACCTCGCCTTCGGACAGTATATAGTACGCTGCGTCGCGTATGTATTCCGGCACGCTGTCGTGCAAAAAAGCTTGGCACATTTCGCGAACGACGCTTTGTTCTGATCGGCTCATGCGTTCCCCAAAAAACCTCTGTCAGACATTTTGAATTTTTCAATGACAGGGCGCTGTTATGATGTTTGCGATAAATAGCACAGGTGGGGGGTCGAAAGCAATATGAAGCTTCAGGATTATGGAAAAAATAAATTTTGAGTGGGCAAACAGTATGTTGGGTATAATTGCCAGGGTTGTGGGAGCATTCTTACTAGCTGTTTTCACGGGATCTTTTTTTGCCTCGGCTTGCTTGGCGGACGAAGTCATTTCCGAAGAAAACAAGTGGGGCAGCCCTGTTGACGGCGGCCGCATCCTTTTTGGCAGCATAGGCGAAGCCTCGAATCTGATACCGTATCTTACCGCGGATTCGGCCTCGCATGAGGTGGCCGACCTTATTTATGTGGCGCCCCTGCGCTATAATAAAGACCTTCAGGTTGAGCCGTGGGCCGCCGAGAGCTGGAGCATGGAAGACGAGGGGAGGCTCATGCGGTTTACCCTGCGTAGGGGCATCCTGTGGGAAGACGGCGTGGAGCTCACCACCGCAGATGTGGCCTATACCTGCAAGGTTGTGGCTGATCCGGCCACCGGCAGCCCGTACGCCGAAGATTTTTCACGCATCAAGGATTTTCGCATTATCGACCGGTATACCTTTGAGGTCGAGTATGAGCATTTTTTTGCGCGCTCCGTCTCCACCTGGATGCAACCCATACTGCCACGTCATTTGCTGGAAGGACAGAACATTCGCAATACGCCCTTTTCGCGCAGGCCTGTGGGGGCGGGGCCGTACCGCCTGAAATCCTGGGAACCGGGCAGCCGCATCATTCTTGAAGCCTCGCCAAGCTATTTTGCGGGCAAGCCCCATATAAACGAGGTCGTATACCGCATCATTCCCGACAACGCCACTATGTTTATGGAAACCCGCGCCGGGCGGCTTGACGTCATGGGCCTCTCGCCGCTGCAATACCTGCGGCAGACGTCCGGCCCGGTCTTTGAGCGTGAGTTCAACAAATTCCGCTATCTGGATTCTTCTTATGTTTTTTTGGGGTTCAACCTGCAACATCCCTTTTTCAAGGATGTGCGGGTGCGCCGGGCCATATCGCAGGCCATCGACCGTGAGAGCATCATTCAGGGTGTGCTGATGGGGCAGGGCATACCTGCCTTTGGGCCCTTCAAGCCCGGGGTCTGGGCCTACCACCCCACCCTGAAGCCCATGCCGCAAAATGTCGCCGCCGCGCGCGCCCTGCTGGCCGAGGCCGGTTTTACGGACAGTGACGGCGACGGCCTGCTGGACAAGGACGGCAAGCCTTTTTCTTTCACCATTCTGACCAATCAGGGCAACGAGCAGCGTATCCTTACCGCCACGGTCATGCAGTCGCAGTTGCGGGCCGTGGGCATTGACGTGCGCATCCGCACGGTTGAATGGGCCGCATTTATCAGAGAGTTTGTCAACAAAGGCCGTTTTGACGCCATAATCCTCGGCTGGACCATCCCGCAGGACCCGGATATCTATCAGGTCTGGCATTCGTCGCAGGCTTTTGAGGGTGGCCTTAACTTTACCTACTACAAAAATCCCGAAGTGGACAGACTGCTGGAAGAGGCGCGTTCAACGCCAGATCAGGATACGCGTGCGAAATTGTATTTTCGCATGCAGGAAATACTGGATGCGGAGCAGCCTTACTGTTTTCTCTTTGTGCCCTATGCCCTGCCCGTTGTGCAAAAGCGCTTTCAGGGCGTTAAACCTGCGCTTGCAGGCATAATGTACAACTTTGAAAAGTGGTGGGTGCCCAAAAAATTGCAGGGGTACAGCCTGACGCCAGAGTAGTCCTGTTTTGTGACTGTACGGTGACAGCGCGACTGTATTTCGGCCCGGCAAGGTTTCAACCTTGCCGGGCTTTTAGCCGGGTTTGAGGAAGCGCGCGTTTTTTCGCGCCGCTTGTGACGTTGACAAGGCTGAGCAACTAAGAACATAGTCAAAAACATTATAAAGATATTACGCCCCGGATGGGACTTACGCATGATTCGTATACAGGAAATTCTCGACAAGGTTGCGGCGCATAACCCCAGCGCTGATCTGGAGCTTATCCAGAAGGCCTACGTGTTTGCCGCTACCGCCCATGTCGGGCAGACGCGCCTTTCCGGCGAGCCCTATCTGTCCCATCCTCTGGCCGTGGCCGATACCCTGGCTGAAATGGGATTTGACGAGGCCACGGTGGCCGCTGGCCTGCTGCACGATACGGTGGAGGACACCAAGGCCACCATCGAAGAGCTGGATGAAAATTTTGGCGAGGATGTGGCCGATATTGTTGACGGCGTCACCAAGATCAGCATGATTCCCTTTGAAAACAAGGAGGAAGCGCAGGCAGAGAACATCCGCAAGATGATCCTGGCCATGAGCCACGACATGCGGGTTCTCATGGTCAAGCTTGCCGACCGCCTGCACAACATGCGCACCCTTGATTTTCAGAAAGCTCACAAACAAAAGCGTATCGCCCAGGAAACCATGGATATTTACGCCCCGCTGGCCAACCGCCTGGGGCTGTATGTTCTTAAACGCGACCTGGAAGACCTGAGCTTCAAATATCTGCGGCCAGACATTTACAATCAGATCGACCACTGGCTGGACAAGCATCAGGTAGTGGAAAAACAGATCATTGCCAAGGTTGTTGACCTCATCAGGGATCTGTTGGCCTCCAACGGCATTGATGGACAGGTGTACGGGCGCATCAAACACAAGTACAGCATCTACAAAAAGATGCAGTCGCAGTCTCTCAGCCTGGACGAAATGCACGATATTATGGCGTTTCGTGTGCTTGTTAAGGATATCAAGGACTGCTACGCTGCGCTGGGGCTCGTGCATTCGCAGTGGCGGCCAGTACACGGACGGTTCAAAGACTATATCTCGATGCCCAAAACCAACGGATATCAGAGCCTGCACACAACCGTCATCGGTCCCGAGGGTGAGCGCATCGAAATCCAGATTCGTACTGAAGACATGCACCGACAGGCTGAACACGGTGTGGCCGCGCACTGGCTGTACAAGGAAAAAGGCCGCGTCAACAGTAAAGACCTGGAGCAGTTTGGCTGGCTACGAGAAATTTTTGAACGGCAGAGCGAAGAAACCGACTCGCGCGAGTTCATGCATTCGCTCAAAATGGATCTCTTTAAAGACGAGGTATATGTCTATACCCCGGCGGGTGATGTAAAGGAACTGCCTGAAGGCGCGACGCCTCTGGATTTTGCCTTTATCATCCACTCCAAGGTCGGGCAGCACTGTGCGGGCGCAAAGGTCAACGGCCGTCTCATGCCTCTGGGTACGGAGCTGAAAAACGGCGATATTGTTGAAATTGTTACTGACCCGAGCCGTAATCCCAACCGGGACTGGCTCAAGATAGTCAAGACCGCCAGGGCGCGCAGCCGTATTCAACACTACCTGCGCACCGAGGAACGCGCCCATGCCGTAAGCCTTGGGCGTGACATGCTGGAAAAAGAAGGTCGCAAGGTCAGCCTTAATGTGAACAAGGCCATCAAGGAAGGGCATATGGCCCTGGTGGCCCAGGAAATGAATTTTGAAGGAGTGGATGATCTGGTGGCCTCGGTGGGCTACGCCCACACCACGCCGCGCAAGGTGCTCAACAAGCTGTACGCTGTTCTGCATCCTGATGAAGTCGCAGCCGCGCCCGCCACTCCCACTGTCAAGGAAAGCAAGGAGGCCGCGACCCGCAAGACCGAGGGCGTGGGAATTTCCGGCGTGGACGGCGTGCTCATGCGCTTTGCCAAGTGCTGTAACCCTGTGCCCGGCGACCCCATCATAGGCTATATCAGCCGGGGGCTCGGCATCAGCGTGCACCGGGCGGACTGCCCCAATGTGGCCAATATGGAGCCGGAACGGCTCATTTCCGTCCATTGGGACGGTGCTGAAGAAAAGCCCTATGAATCCGGTATCTTCATCATTGCCAAGAATGAACATGGCGTGCTGGCCCTGGTGGCGCAGATACTTGCCAAAAATAACGTGAACATTACCGGCCTGAGCATGGACAACCTGGTGGATGGCCGCGCTAAACTGCGGTTCACAGTCGAGGTGCTTGACACCACGCAGCTCTACCAGCTCATCGAGGCCATCAGGGCTCTGCCCCCCATTCTGGAAGTGGTGCGGGATACGGAAGACACAAAATAGGCATTTTTCGCAAGATGCTCTTCGTGGCCCGCGGTGTAGCGACACCGCGGGCCATGTTTTATTTATGGATCTGTCAATTGCAGGTGCACACTCCAGATAAGATACATTCCGCGATGGAGTTCTGCCTGAAAGACGTTGGCCCTGGAACCCCCGCTTCATATCAGAAAACACGTTGTACACTGCTGGAGCAGATTACCTTTGCGAATATACATTCTCAAAGTTTACGACACGCTCACTTCGGCGTTTAACCGCGCAGATAAACTTGCGCTTACGCCTCCGTAGCGAACGTCTGCTCACGCAGCAGTCAGAGCAATTTAAAAGTTACATTGCTCTGACATACAATAAAGATTTTAGAGCATTGTAACTTTGAAAAAGTGTACATGCTCTGACGCTGCACGAGAGTGCAGCGCGCCACAACGTGGCGTGGATTCAGCCGAAAATCGCATTTTTCGGCTGATGAAAACTTTGGAATATGAAGCAATTAAAAGTTAATCTGCTATAGAGGGTGGGGGCATGGGGGAGGAGATCCTTTTGCAAAAGGGTCTCCTCCCCCACAAGCCATTTCAACGTGACCGCAGAAGTCCAGGCGGCGGCAGCGCTGCACTGGACGCCTGGGGCCGGTTGGGCTCTGTGGGGCAAACGGCATGCGTTTTTCTCCAGGCTGTGGGGCTTGTACCCACGATGCGGCGAAAGTGCTCTCTAAGTGATGTTGCTGAACCAAACCCCGTGATGGAAGCAATCTCTTCCACAGAGAGCGCGCTTGATTCAAGAAGCACCTGCGAGCGCCGGATGCGCGCCATGGTCAGCCAGGCCATGGGCGGTACGCCTGTCTGCTCCTGAAATTTTCTGTTCAGGGTTCTCGCGCTCATGTGCGCCTCCCGGCATATCCGCCGCACGGTCAGATTCCGGTGCATGTTTTCCTGCAGCCACAGCAACAGGGCCGACAGACTGCCATCGGAATCCGGAGCGGCGTGCCGTATGAATTGCCGGTGCCCGCCGTCTCTTTCAATGGGCACAACAAACAATGTGGCAAGTCTTTCCGCGGCAGTGGCGCCCAAGTCTTTTCGTACCATATGCAAACAAAGATCAATGCCGGAAGAAAGCCCGGCTGATGTAAGTATCTGGCCGTTATCGCAATACAATATGTCCGGTTCAACCTTTACCAGCGGGTATCTTGCGGCAAGTTCTTTAACAAGCGCCCAGTGCGTTGTCGCGGATATGCCGTTCAGCAGGCCCGCCGCAGCCAGAATACAGGCCCCGGTGCAGATGGACGCCAGCCTGACGCCTGCCGAATACGCATGGCCGAGGGCCTCAAGCACAGAAGGGTTATTGAAGGAAAATGGCTGGACAATGCCGGGAATGATAATGGTATCCATATCCTGCATGGAAGAAAGCGACAGTATTCTTGTGATGTTGAATTGTTCGGAGGCAACGGCTTTCTTGTCTCCAACAAACGATATTTCGTAGGCTTCTTTTCCATCTGCTGCTGTCGCCATGGAAAACATTTCGTAAGGAACGCTGCAGTCAAAAGGAACAAAACCATCAAGCGCAAGGATGCCTATGCGATGTCTTGAGCAATGTGGTCTCATGGCAATGCCTCTGGTGGTGTGCGGTGTGTAAAAGCGTTGCTTCTGTACTCCGGAAGAAGGAATAAGCCAACCAGCGGGGCGGCCGGTGGCAATATCCCGTCGCTGATTGGCACGACAGGAGCTTTTTCATGCCCGAACCTGTGGTATTTTCTTTAATCATTACTCCAATAAAGGAAGGACCCATGACAAAAAACGATGCTGCCCTTTCCACAACCCCTGGCACAGAAACGTCCCTGCCGGGAGCTTCTGCCGCACAAGGTGAAGCAGGCCGGCTTTTCGCTGATTCTCAGGCCGTGACAAGGCTCCCGCACATATCTTTCGTGCTCTATGACGGAATGACCGCGCTGGACCTGATCGGCCCGGCAGAGGTGCTTGCCGGGGCGCAATTCAGGGTCGACTATGTCTGGCGAAGCAAAGACCCGGTCCGAGCCGAAAGCCAGGCCGACAAGGAGCTGCGCCTGTTGCCCACAGCCAC
The DNA here is from genome assembly GCF_055387835.1 of Desulfovibrio simplex. Classification (NCBI taxonomy): domain Bacteria; kingdom Pseudomonadati; phylum Thermodesulfobacteriota; class Desulfovibrionia; order Desulfovibrionales; family Desulfovibrionaceae; genus Desulfovibrio; species Desulfovibrio simplex. The sequence continues at coordinate 1,734,417 of NZ_AP042377.1, read as the reverse complement.
CTTTGCCGACATCAGCGAAACAGACATTCTGTGCGTGCCCGGCACGAGCGATCCGTACAAACAGATGTTGCAGAAAGACATGCTGGAGTGGCTGGCCGCTGTGGGGCGCAACGCCACATGGGTGACCAGCGTCTGCACCGGATCTTTTCTGCTTGGCGCTGCCGGACTGCTGAAGGGGTACAGGGCCACGACCCACTGGACGCTTTTGGATCAGCTGTCTTATTTTGGGGCTATCCCTGAAAACGCGCGTGTTGTTCATGACCGCAACCGCGTCACCGGGGCCGGGGTGACGTCGGGCATAGACTTTGGATTGACGCTGCTTTCGCTCATTGCCGGGCAGGAGGCTGCCGCAGCGAAACAGCTGGTTCTGGAGTACGATCCGGCTCCGCCATTTTCAAGCGGTTCGCCCGCAGTGGCTTCACCGGCGCTTACTGCTTCGGTCAAGGCGCAGTATACGGCCCATATCAAGGAAAAGATGCCCTATGCGCAAACCTGCCTTGAAGATGCCGCCTTGCGGTTGGGTGTCATCTGACGGTAGCGGCGGGGCCAGACATATACAAAGGGTGCGGTTCGCGGCTTGCTGGAAGTTTTCGGGCGCGCCGTGGCCCTTAAAGTATTTGACCTTTTTCAAAATCAAAATGCTCTAAAATACATTAAAAGTTTTAGGGGGTGGGGGCGTGGGGGAGGGACTCTTTTGCAAAAGGGTTCTCTCCCGCAAAGCATTTCAACGTGAAGCCGCTTCGAACCATGCCAATGAAAAAAACCGGAACGCCAGCGCGTTTCGGGCCGTAAAATTGGGGGGGACAGCGGCAGATCCGCCGCCATGCCGCGTCAGGTACGGCGAAGCGGTGAAAATCTTTCACGAAAATCCATTATTTCGTCCTGGATTTTCATATCAAGCTCGTTGAGGTGCATCTCGGGGCGGCCAAGATAGTACCCCTGTACATAGTCAAAGCCCATGCGCATGACGCTGGCAAGTTCATCAGAGGTTTCCACGCCCTCTGCAAGGCTCAGAATCCCTTTTGAACGGCAATAGTTCAGCAGGCCAGAGAGAAGGTCTTTCTGCGACGCTGACGTGTTGTGGATGGATTTGATAAAAAACCGGTCGATTTTCAGAATGTCGGGTGAAAGATTGATGAGCCTGAGGATGTTTGAATGCCCGCAGCCAAAATCGTCCAGGGCCACCTGGGTGGACATTTCTGTACGAAAGTCTTTGACCTGCTGCGCCAGCGAGCTTTCCACCGTGGCCGTTTCAAGGATTTCAAAGACTATGTTTTTGCATATGGCTTTATATTTCGGATGGATGGTGCGCAATTTAGCCGGATTGAAAAAATGCGTGGAGATAGTGTTGAAAAAAATCTTTCTTTCTCCAAGCTGGCGGCGATGGCTGTAGACCCATTCAAAAATCAATTCAAACGTGATTTTTTCAAGCTGAAGGAGCTTGGACTGGTTTTCGGCAAGCGCGAGTATGTCCAGCGGGCTGGAAAAATCCGGTATTGTCGGACGCATCAGCGCTTCATAGCCGACGATCCGGGCATCATGCAGGCTTACAATGGGCTGAAAGGCAAAGCGTAGCATCTTGCCGTCGATCAGCTCATTCAACTTTTCCTGCCTGCCCAGCACATTGGCCTTTGTGCGGTATATTTCGGGGGAGAACCGCATCAGGGTTCCCCTGTTACGGCTTTTGACCTCAAGCTGCGCATGGTAGGCGCAGTTCATGAGGATATCGCTTTCAAGAGCGTCGTGGGGATAGACGGCGGCGCCGCTTGAGGCCCGTATCCATACTTCGTCGTCGCGCAGCATGATGCGGGTGTTGAGCAGGGTTTTCAGGCAACCTTGCGCAAAGCCGAAGGCGTCAGCCTCGTTGCTGAAGCCATGAGCATAAACGGCAAACTCGTTGCCAGCCAGACGCGCAAGCTGGGTTGTGCCGTAGGTGCATGCCTCCAGCACCTCCGCAACCCTGTTGAGGTAGAGGTCGCCATTGTCATAGCCGTAGGCGTCATTGATATACTTGATGTTGTCCAGCTCGCAGCAAAAGAGCACTCCGATGCCGTCGGGGTGTTCCTGAAGAATATCGCGAACCGAGCGTACAAAAGCTTTGCGGTTGAGAAGACCTGTTTCGACATCATGGCTTTTGTCGTACTCGGCCTGCTCTTTGAGGGTGGCCGCCTGGCTTATGACGAATTCAAGCCCTTCGGACAGGTCGCCCATATAGTCGCTGGGCAACGCGGGATAGCCCGCGGTCGCCATCAGCATCTGCCGCGCGAGACGCTTGAGGTTCACGTGCAGCGTCTGGAGTTCGGCGGCAAAAGGGTTTGAAGGCCCAGGCGGAGAAGCGGATAGATTCCCCTTCGCAAGTTCCGCCGCGTAGCTTTTTGCTTCTGCGAGGGCCTTGGTTACCTGACAAAGCTTTTCAGCCTGCGGTGAGGTACTGGACTGGCAGAATGCCTCCAGTGCCTCATCATACTGACCGTGCAGTAATTTATCCAGACCACGCTCTATCTGCATCCTTGCCTCAAGAAATGTGCTTGCTGATTATGCGGCGCGCAGGCTACGCATCAAAGGTAGAGAAAGCTTCAGTATCAGTGGTGGCAAAATATTGCGCTATTGCCGCAGTGATGGTGGGCAGGTCGCAGCTTTCCGGTAAAAGCGCGACGGCTTTCTCACAGAGTCTTCCTTGGGCGTCAGGCGGGGTGCGAGCGATAATGTTGGCTGCGGCAAGAAGCTGCGCCTCTATCTTGCATGTTGGCGCCAGTTCGGGGGAGTGGTGCCAGTTGATGGGCTCGGTCAGTATAAGAGGCAGCTTCCACTGGTACAGGACCACCGCGCCGATAAGCGCGTGATCCATGCTCCAGTAGCTGTTCTCGACCTCAAAATACTGGCGGCCGCATTCTTTGCATGTGGTTGTCACGGTTTCCCAGAGTTCCGGGCGGCTGGTGGCAAAAAAAACCTTGCCAATGTCGTGGAGCAGGCCGGCGATATACGCTTCGTCCGGGTCCATGAGCAGGCGGTTTTTTTCATCGGCGGAAGGACCCCACACGCCGTCAGGCCCCCCCAGCTCGGCAGCCAGAATCTTGGCAATGGCGGCGGTTGTTAATTCGTGCTTCCACAATTCCTTGATGTCAAAGCTTTTGGGCAGGTTTGCCCCTTTGATGACGGCGGCCATGCCCACCATAACCACCAGCGTCCTTATGGTTTTCAAGCCCACGATATTTATGGCGCGGTGGAGCGTGGAAACTTTGAACTCCTGTCCATAGGCTGCGGAATTGGCTGTGGCGAGAACCCGGGTTGTCAGTTTTTGATTCCTCTCAATAAGCGCCACCAGTCCCTTGGCCGGAGTGGCCGTGCTGTTTTTCGTCGCTGCAAACAGCATGGGGAGCAGATCCGGCTCAAAGGGGAGCGTCGGTGGCTTTTGCTGAAGTTCCTGCAGGCACGCGCGGGCGTCTTCTTGAGGTTGCATGGCTAACATCATCCCGTTTTAGAGTTCCGTAGAGCAGCGCAAAGGGCGGCATCAAGCATACTGCTGGTATGCCGGGACCGGATGACATGCAGGAAAGCCTAGTCTTGCCCACCTTCGCCATTCAGGACCGACGTCAGATATTCGGCCAGCGACTGCATGGTCCGGTATGGGTTTTCTTCGCGTTCAAAGGCCGAATCCATGGCCACGGCAACGCTTTTTCCCATTTTTCTCGAAAGGAGATCATCAATATTATCCAAAAAAAGCATCGTATCAAGTGAATCCAGTATGCCATCAACGCCCATTAACGGCAGGGAGGGGCTGTACTTATGGGAAACCTCACTGCCTTCCTGGGTCATCTCAAAGGCTTCAGCAAGTATTTTATGGATTTCATCCTGGCTGATCATAATAAAGTATCCTTTTTTCAGTGGGTTGGCTGTGGGCTTTGGCAACGAAGCCAAAAAAACGCAACAAGACTGAAGGTTATTCAGTGCCAGACGTTTCAGCGCCGACGAGTGTTTTTTTGCAAATAAGCAGGTACTCGTCAGGGGTATCATGCCCCGGCATGTACATCGGGCGGAATATTTCACCGCCGGGAATTTCTTCCCTGTACAGGGCCGTACGGCTTATCTCCCTGAAACCCTGGGCCGCTGCGAGAAGGCGTACTTTTTTATTGCTTGCCACCACATGATTGAAAATATTTTTAATATCAAGCGATTTTTTTGCCCAGGCGAATATGGTTTCGCAGGCGGCTGCCGCAAGTCCTTTGGGAGCGTTGCTTTCAATATAAAGCCCGTCAATGCAACATTCATGTTTCTGAAAGGCAAAATCATTAAGGCCCACCTGGCCGTACAGATGTTTGTCATCCGCTATAAAAAACAGGATGTAATCAGGCAACGCACTGATATAATTATTCAAGATTTGATGCATGGTTTCTTCGGTCACAGCAGTGCGTGTAAGAAAGGCAATGGAGCTTGCTTCACGCCAGCGGGTGAATGTTTTGACCAGATTCGCATCTTGAATGTCGGCTGCTGTTACAGCGTTAAGTGTATAGGAATGCCCGTCATGTTCAAAAGGAATGGCAAAGCCTTTATTTTTGGCTTTCGCAAAGAATTCCAGCGTGTCTGATTTATACTTGAGCCAGCCGGACGGCGGCACTTCAGCCCGGTCACGCCCTGGTTCCGCGAGCAGTTGTCTGATGGCCGCGCAAATGTAGTCCACTTCTTCTTCTGTACGGTTATGGCCGCTGGGCAGGCAGATGGCCTTGACCGAAGCGGCGTGGGCGGCAGGCGTTTGCGCCTGTTTGAACATGGGCATTGAGGAAAGGGGAAAATACACAGGCTCAACCAGGATGCTGCTTGCGTGCAGTTGCATGATCAGTCTGCTGCGTTGGATGTTCTGGTCGTCAACGAAAAGAAGGTTGGTCAGGAAGCTGGGTTCGCTGTTTTGCGGCACGGGGTTCAGCCGAATGCCCGGCATGTCGGCCAGACGTTCTTTGTACCAAGAATGTATCTGTTTTTTCTTGGCCACAAGGTCGTCCAGGCGGCTGGTCTGCGCAAAACCCAAAGCCGCCTGAAGCGCCGAGATGGAGTAGTTGAATCCAACAAGATCATAGGCAAAGGGATTGTCGGACGAACGACCTCCCGCTGCCAGTCGTGCCGCGCGGCCAAAAAGCCGGTCATCTGACGTGAGCAGCATGCCGCCTTCTCCGGCGACAACCGATTTGTTGCCCTTGAAGCTGAATGCGGCGAAGTGGCCGAATGACCCTGCCGGGCGGCCATTGTCACGGCTTCCGATGCCCTGTGTGGCGTCTTCAAGGATAAACAGGCCGTGTTTGGGTGCAAGGTCCATCAACGGCGCCATGCGGCACGGCTGCCCGTAAAGATGCACCGCAATCAGGCCCCTGGTGTTGGGAGTTATCTTGCGGGCGGCATCCTCGGCTGAAAGGCACAAAGTGTCGGGGTCTACATCGCAAAAAACCGGAATTGCTCCGCAATACATCACGCAGGCCGCCACGGCAAAATCCGCCAGATCCGGCACCAGCACCTCGTCGCCCCGCTTCAGGCCAAGGGCGTTAAGGGCAATATGCATGGCCCCGGTGCAGCTTGAAAGCGCCAGTGCGTACTTTTGCCCGGTGATCTGGGCCATTGTTTGCCTGAATGCGTTGATATAGCTGCCGGATTTCATATTCCAGCCAGTCGCGCAGGCGGAAGTCACGTGTTCGATCTCGTGATGCGTTATGGAGGGGCCCTGTGGGAGAATGGGGTCAATAATCATATCTATTCCCTCAGCTTGGGGTGTGCCCTGAAAATTTATTGTGCCAGTGGGCAATGCGTTCGGCTCGTGACGCTGTTTTTTCTTCTTTTATGTAATCGCATACCGGTAAAACCACTGTTTTATCAAGGGAAAGTATTACCGAGCCCCACGAAAGACCGGCACCGAACGAGCAAAGCATACTGTTTGCATGTCCTTTGGCTGCGGGGGTGGAGCTGTTTTGGGCATAGTGGGCGCAGATAAGAACGGGAACGGACGCGACCCCAAGGTTGCCATAAAGGCCCAGGGACTCAGTGGGGACATTTTCTTTGCGTATGCCGACTTTTTTGGCAATGGAATCAACAATGATTTTGTTTGCCTGGTGCAGAAACAGCCTGTCCACATTTTGCGCTTCAAGGCCCTCATGCAGCAGGTGCTCTTTAATATGCGGAGGGACGACAGACGTGCTGAAGGTATATATTCCCATGGGGTCCATCCAGATGGAGCACTGCCCGCCAAGGGTCCAGGGATTACCCTTGTCGTCGCATACGGTCTGATTGAACGGACTGTCCGCTCCTTCTGAGGCGCATTGGGGTATGCGGCTTCCGCCGCCGGGAATGACCAGGGCCTCATGCTTGCCGCCGTCTGTGCCGAAGGCAAAGCTCATGGGCGAGGGGGATTCACTATACGCAACCAGCGCCGCTGTTCCCGCATCGCCAAAGATGGGCCCCACCACCCTGTTGGCGGCAGGCTGAAAGCGCCCAGGGGTGTCACCGGCCAGAAGAAGCACCTTTTTGCAGGCGCGCGACTCCACAAGGCTTGCCGCCATCCACAGGGCGTTTATAAAGCCTGCGCATCCGGCATTCATGTCCATGGCCACGCAGTTGCGCGGCAGGCCCAGCCTGTGTTGCAAAATGGCGGCGCTTGCAGGCAAAAGATAATCCGCGCTGTGGCTGACAAAAAAAACAGCGCCAATATCGTTTGAAGGGGTATTGGTGTGGCGCAGCAGGGCCCGTGCCGCCTGAGCGCACATGTCTGATGCCGTCACGTCATCATCGGCTTTACGGCGCGTGTGCAACCCGCTGACAGCGGTAAAGCGCTTCGCTTGTGCGGGACTGTCTGAAAAGTGTTCAAGCTCGTCTTCAACGGATACCGCATGTCCGGCTACCACGGAACTTATGGCGGCAAGGGCCGCGTGCTTAAAGCGTACATTGGTCATGTTTCTTTCCCCCGGCTGCGAGGTCACGCCGTATGGCGGCTCCGCGCTTGCCATTTGAAGGAATGTCTTTTTTAATTTATTTTCAGTGGGGCCCTGTTTGCCAGTATTAGAAAATAACAACTTTTATTGTGGGTTACTGTGCGAACAAGGACTTCTGCCACATGACCACATTTCTTTTGCAAAGGGAAGAGCACGGATAGCGTATTTGCTGCCCGAGCCATTTTTAATCTCTAGTATATGACTAAATAGAGAGTTATTGCAAATGATGAAGAAAGATGTTCTGGATTTTATCCATGCCGCCATCTTGCGAATCCTGTCGGAAGAAACGGGGGCTGCCCCGCAGATTGACGGAACAACTCCCCTTTTGGGCAAGGGGGGTGTGCTTTCTTCCTTGATGCTGGTGGAACTCATGCTGGCTCTCGAAGACTATTGCACGGATAATAACAGGCGTTTCACGTGGACTCATGACAGTATGATGTCAGCAAAGAACAGTCCGTACCATACCATAGGCAGCCTGGCAGAATACATATATTCCCTGCCGACGCTTGGGCAGGAGGAGTGACATGGCGGACCGACATGTGGTCATAACCGGCATCAGCGGCGGGGTGGGGCGGCATCTGGCCATGCGCGCCATGCAGGGGGGGTATGGCGTGACGGGGCTTTGCCGCACGCCCCCCGCCGACATGCCGTGCGAAACGCTTGCCTGCGATGTGGCCATGGCGGATCAGGTGGCTGATTGTTTTGCCAGATTGCGGCATGTGCCGCTGTGGGGCGTCATCAATGCCGCGGGCATTGCGTCAATGAACCTTGCCGTGACAACGCCGCCAGAGACCATGCGCCGTATTGTGGAAGTCAATCTGCTCGGAACCATGTACTGCTCGGCGCAGGCCGGACGCGCGCTGGCGCGCCGCAAAGGCGGCAGGATTATAAATTTTTCATCCATTGCCGTGGCCTTGGGGCTTGAGGGCGAGAGCGCGTATGTGGCCGCCAAGGCTGGTGTGGAAGGATTCACGCGGGCTTTTTCGCGTGAGATGTCCTCCTGGGGGGTCACGGTCAATGCGGTGGCTCCCGGCCCCATTCCCACGCAACTCACGGCAAAGGTCCCCCAGAGCAAGCTCGACGCTCTGGTGGAACGGCAGATTATTCGCCGCCAGTGTGTCCTTGAAGACGTCTGGCAGACAGTCCGCTGGCTGCTGGATGACGCAAGCGGCATGATTTCCGGCCAATGCCTTCATGTGGGTGGCGTGTGAGCCTGTATCACGATCTCTGTCAGCGCAGCGCTGATCCCCGCCGTCCGTTCCTGATCGGGCCGGGGGAAAGTCTCAGCCTTGCCGACATGGCGCAGGCGTCAAACCAGTGTGTCGGCGTTGCCCCCGGTGATGTGGTGGCCCTTGTGGGAGACTTTGACGCGGCAGGCATACGGAATCTGCTGACCCTTGTGGACAAAAGGGCCATCATCATGCCGCTGGTGGCGGCAAATCACGCGCAGCACGAATACTGTTTTGCAACCGGGCATGTCGACGTTGTCATGGCCGACGGCAAGCTTGTACGGCGGCAAGAGCGGCAGACCGCCCATCCTTTGCTGGACCGGCTGCGTTCTCAGGGTCACGCCGGGCTGATTCTTTTTTCATCAGGCAGCACGGGCAGGCCCAAGGCCATTGTGCATGATTTTGATAAATTTCTTGCCCGTTTTGCCACGCCGCGTCCGGCATGGACCACCCTGGGATTTTTGCTCTTCGACCATATCGGCGGCCTGAACACGCTGTTTCATATGCTGTACAACAACGGTCTTGTGGTGCGTCCGACGGCTCGCACCGTTCCCGCCGTGCTTGACGACATTCATTCACATGGCGTTCAACTGCTGCCCACCACACCGACGTTTTTGCGTATGCTGGTGCACAGCGGCCTTCTGGACGGAGCCGATCTGCCGTCGTTGCGTCTTGTCACCTACGGCACCGAACAGATGGACCAGAATACACTGTCAGCCGTTGCGGGCCTTCTGCCGCGGGTGGACTTCCGGCAGACGTACGGCATGTCTGAACTGGGTATCCTGCGGGTGCGAACGCGAAAGCGCGACGAACTCTGGATACAGATTGGCGGTGAGGGTGTGGAAAGCCGCGTCCGCGACAGTGAACTGCATATCAGAGCCGAAAACAGGATGCTGGGATACCTCAATGCGCCTTCTCCCTTTGATGCTGAAGGTTGGTTCAATACCAGGGACCTGGTGGAATGTGACGGGCCATGGCTGCGCATTGTGGGCAGGGCTGACAGTGTGATCAATGTCGGGGGGCTCAAGGTACTGCCTGCCGCGGTAGAAAGCGCCGCTCTTTCTTTCCCGGGCGTGAACTTGGCGAAGGCCGAAGGAGTGCCCAATCCTCTGACCGGTATGCATGTGGAGTTGCTATGTCAGGCTGAGGAGGGAGCGGAAATCGACATAGACGTTTTGCGACGGCATCTGAAAAATATTCTGCCGCCACACGCACGCCCTTTACGGATCAGAATTGGAAAGGTTCCTATGGGGCACAGGTTCAAACGGTTGTAGCTGGAGTTAAAAATCAAATATTTTTTTATTTGTTATTGCGTAAAAATTATACCATAGGGTGTTATTTATCATGGTGAGATGACTTGAATCTTTTATGTGTGATATATGTTAATCTGTTTTTTATTCTCAGCTTTGATGTCTGAGACAGTGTTGTTTTCAATTTAATTTGATGCTTGCTTATTGACAGATGGCATTTCAGTATTTATTTTTCCTACTCGAAAGGTAGTTAAGCATGCTTGCTCAGCCAGAAGTGTGGATTTTATATATTCACCTTCCTTTTTGTCTAATCAGCCAACTGTTTGTTTTTGAATAAAGAGTCGGCTGGGGGAGAGTCCTTCTCTCCCCGGATTCCCGATTATTCTTCCGGGTCTCCCCTATAATATCCCTTTTTATATGTAATCCGGCACTGCTTTTTTCAGGCATATCGTCTGAGAGCTCTGCCTTGTGTTCTTGACCCAAGCGTCACGACTTGGATCAGGGGGCTATATGCGTAATATTTCTCTTGTTCGTCCTGCTGCCGGGCAGCAGGTTACGGTTTCTTCAGCGGAAGGGGCCAGATTTGTTTCGAATTTTTCCGCCAATCACATTACTTTGGAAAAAGCTGATAATGACCTTATCTTCCGCTTCGAAGATGGGGGCAGCATCAAGGTTGCTGACTTTTATACTGAATACGGCAAGGATAATACCCCGGATTTTGAAGTGGACGGACAGCTCTTCAGCGGCGCGGATTTTTTCAGCGCCTTTGGACCTGATCTGGCCCCTGCGGAAGGACCTTCCGCAGCGGAGCGTTCCGCCCGTTATAATGAGTTCAGCGGAAGCGAACTTGCCGGTGGCGTGGAGCATCTGGACGGGGTGGGCTATGAATCTGGCACAGAAAGCGTTTTCAGTGATCCTGGTACGCAGAATTCCCTGCTTGCGGCAGCAGCGGGACAGGCTCCCGCCCCTGGCGGTTCCGGCGGATCTGGCGGTGGCGGTGATGGCCCCCAACCTCCAGTTCAATATTCCCTCACATATTCCAATGTGGCGCTTCTTGGCGCGGACGGGCAGGATAATCCCGAAGTTCACCTTGATCTGGCGCGCCTTGCTGGTGGCGATGTGGCGGGCAATGCCCTTACCATCACCAATTTTGACGGCAGCATAAGCTATACCGGAACGGCCAATGCCGACGGAACCTGGACATTTGATCTCGACGGCTATCAGGCTGTGTATGATCCGGTAAAGGGCGAGCTTGTTTTCACTCTTGCCAACTCCTCTGGTGGCGCGACAGGGCCTGAAAACTACACCCTGGTGTTCACTGACGGCAACGGTCAGCAGACCAGCCACGGAGTGCGGGTTGCTTCCACCGCCGACCACAATGACATGACAAACATCACCTGGAAGGCGCCGGAAGATGCCGACATGCAGGTAATAGACCAGACCTGGGCCGGCGAAGTCGCTCATGGCGCGCACCTTACCAACGCCAGCACGGCTGATATCGCCGCAGCCATCAAGCTGCCGCATCCTCCGGCGGGCGAAGGCGCGTATGATGCGGGCAGCGGGCGCGAAATGCACTATCAGCTCACTGAAACGTCGCTCACCGCTGACGGAGGGCAAAGCAGATTTGATATTGACCTGAAGTCGGGCACAAGCTCCTTGCGCATCAGCAATAATGATAACACCACTGTGTTGCAGGGTGTGGCACATCACGAACCTCTGTCCGGGTTTGCTGATGAAAACGCTTGGCTGGGCTACCCCGGTGAAAACACCACTAATTACACGGCAAACGTAACGGCAACGGTAGCCGCTCAGGGCACAACCGCCCAGAACGAAATTCGGGTGACCGGCGGTGATCTGAGCATCCAGACCGTAAGCGACCAGCCCAGTTTTTCAGCGGACGGCGCCGCCTATGTCAGCGGCGCTTACGCGACAGGAGGAGGCAGCGTTTCTCTGGAGGCGCAGGGTGTTTCCGTTGGCGCTGCTTCCGTGGCGGCCGGATCCGCTGCCAACAGCGTGGTCATCACCGGTGTGCGCGCTGATGGGGGCATACTGGAAAATCCCGGCACTCCTGGGACGCCCAGCGGGAGCGCAGGCTTTTTCGAAGGCAGGGAGTTCGATCATTCCGAGGTCAGTCTCACCGCCACCACAGGCGATGTACAGGTCAGCGCGGACCTGACGGGAACGGCAGGGGTGAATACCGCAGTTGCCGGGGTTGCCGCCACGGATAACGGGCACGTCAACATAACTTCTGCTGATGGCAATGTTGACATTACCGTCAATAACAGGACCGAGAGCGGATCGCTGGACGATTCTTCCAGCTTTTTCGGCGTGTTTTCCGGTGTTGGCCTGGGGGCCAACGATCTGCCCGGAGAAGGGGGGTTTTCCTCAACATACCAACAGTACCAGTATATCTCGGCCCTTTATCGCCAATATCTGGCAGACAAATTCGAGCCTGACCAATATGGATACAGTCAGGACTTCACCTCCAGTCACGGCCAGCAGACTATTGTGGATATTCAAGCTGAAAAGGATGTGAATGTCAGCCTGAATCTGGGCGCGCAGGACGGCGGTTTTGAGGCCGCAGGCATCAATGCCCAGTTTGGCGATGTGAACATTACTTCCAAAAATGGCGACATCAATGTGGATGTGGCCATGCAGGGTAAGCATCTGTCTGAAGGTTCCGGTCAGGAATGGGTTTCCGCTCTTGAGATAAGCAACGGCGCGGCCTCGTTGCATGCAGAACAGGGAGATGTGAACCTCTCAGTAAACGCCAACGGCGAGAATATTGCCGTGGTGCACTACAACGGGGCAACGGCTTTTCCTGCTTATCAATTTGAATTTATTCCCGATTCCGCTGTGAAGGCATCTTCTTCCATTGCGGGGAAAAATATCACTTTAACCGGAACTGTTGGTAAAGACGGCAGTTCAGCCATAAACCACATTATCGGCATCAACGCCACCCACACGCATAAAAAGGAAACCTTTGTCATCAGCGCGGATGAGCGGTTTACTCTAAACGTGACAGCCGTAGACAATGGCGGCGCTACCTCCGCTACAGGCATTTTCGCAGGCTATGCTCTTTATGCAGATGATTATGGCGGTTATTATATCAATAATCAGCCCACCTACGCATTAGCTCTCGGAGCCAAGGAAGCTGAAATCAGCGCCAGGGTCGAAGCAGGAGCCGTTTTGTCGGCAGACAGCCGCAGTGTAGGCATTGAAGCCGACGGGCATAATCTTATCGTTTTTTCAGACGCTGAGGAAAACCGGGAAAATACGACTTCGTTGGGCTACGGACAGAGCGTAAACAACGAGTATGCTCCCACAGGGCACCTCACTGTTTCGGCTGAAGGCGCGTGGCACAATACAGGAATTCTGGCCCACAATAGCGGAGGTTCTTTATATGGTTCCCCACTTTCAGTCATGGATATCCGGGCGGACTCATTGACTGTCAAGGCCACGGGCAATCCCGAGGCAGGCAGCACGTCCAGCAGTACCGGCATTGCCGCGGTTGAGGGCAGCAGCGTGCATATCGTCTCCAATGACGTCAATATCGAGGCTGCAGACGCCCACCACAGCGTTGGAATTCATGTGGATGCCGAGGGCAGTCAATGGTCAGGAGGAGTCGTATCAATCTCCAATGCCGTACAAGGCGGGACTTCGGATACTGCCCTGAGGGTCATCATCTCCGCCAAGGTCGGCACCGACCTTGAAAGCATGACCAACGGCATAGCCATTGAAGCCATCAACAATGGTCATGTGCAGATAGTTTCAGCCGGTAATAGCGGAGATTATGTTGAAATCAACGGCGGCATTGTCACCGACGGCACCGGACGCGTCACCATACAGACTGGCGGCGGCGATGACATTGTGAAGCTCAACGGCGCGGTGGACATCGGCTCCCCCAACGGTCTCAATATTGATGGTGGTGACGGGTATAATCTGCTGATCCTTTCCGCGCCCGACCATGATACTTTCATGCAGTACTACAAGGAATGGTTTAAAAGCGGGGCTATTGATAACAATATCCACAACTTCAATGAAATCATCCTGCAAGGTGTGGATATGGGGTCGGACGCCTACAACCTGATCCTGAGCAGCGTCGGCAGCCACGACATTGCCGTACGGGTCATCGAGGAGGGAACCAACCTGGATATGGTGGTTAACGCCTATGAGCATGACTTCAGTTCTCACGATAATCTTGCAGGAGACAATGATCTGCTCTTTGTCCGGTTCAACGGCGCGGAAAATCCCGACCAGGACGGATTTGACCAGACTCTGCACAATATCGGCGATGTGGGCGACGGCTATGAAAGCATCCTGCTTGACCTTGTAGGTTCGGGTGACGAATCCATGTTCGGCGACAGCAACAGCCTGGACCGCCTGTTCGATCTGAGGAACAGCGCCAACGAAAATACCGATATTTTCGTCCGGACCACATCCAATGATTCTATCGTGAATTCGGGATGGACAGCCAGCGCTGAGACCAAGGTGCTGAATGGCGAGACCTACACTGAATACAACGATGGGAGCGGCAATTCCATGTATGTGCAACTGACCACCGAAAGCGGCGGCTAGACTTCAGGCCAGACAAAAAATACGGCCCAGGAGAATCCTGGGCCGTATTTTTTTGACGGTTCTCACGGTCCGGCTGTGCTCCGCCGCCTTTCGCCTTTTCTGAAAATACGGTATCTTATCTGATTAGCAGCGGTAAAAAACTTGGATGGAGCGGTATGGGCAATTATATGCTGGACAATGTGGAGCTTGCGGGCTGCTCCGTAGTGCTGGGTGAAAATATGCAGCGCCTTGAGGATGAGCCGCAGTACTGGGGCAATGACCGGTCGCAACTGGCCCGCCTTCAGAATCGGCTGGGGCTGGATGCAAGGCGCGTTGCCGCACCCGGAACCACCGCCAGCGACCTGTGCCGTCAGGCCGCCACATCGCTTATGCAGGAAATGCGTATTGAGCGTCAGGATGTCACGGCCGTCATTTCCGTTACCCAGACCCCGGACTATCTTATGCCGGGCAACGCCTACGTGCTTCATGCCGCCCTTGGGCTTTCAAAAGAAACCGTTGCAATCGATGTCTGTCAGGGGTGCGCCGGCTTTGTGTACGGACTGTGGCTGGCTGGCATGATGTCCCGCGCCTCGGGCAACGGCGGCGTGCTGCTTTGCGCGGGCGACACCCTTTCCCGCGCGGCGAACAGGAAGGATTATACCACAGCGCCCATTTTTGGGGATGCGGGAAGCGCCGCCTGGGTTCGGTACTGCCCGGATGCGGAAAACACGTATTTTGTCCTGCGTGCCGACGGGCGTGAACTGGACAAGTTGTACATTCCGGCGGGCGGCGCGCGTATGCCCGCATCCGCGGTGACCGGGGCCGAGCAGACATATGATGACGGAAGTATCCGTTCGCTTGATGACCTGCATATGGACGGCGTCGGCATTTTTTCGTTCACCATGGCCGAACAGCCCAGGCTGCTGCGTGATCTTATGCGGTTTTCCGGCTGCGACGCCGCGGGGATCGACTATTTTATCATGCACCAGGCAAACAGGTATATTGTTGAAACGGTGGCGAAAAAATCCGCCATCCCTGCACAAAAAGCGCCTTCTGCCACTTTTCCGCTCTACGGCAATCTGAACTCCGCGTCTATTCCCGGCGTGCTTTGCGGCGAACTGGCATCCGTTGTCCGCGAACGAGACCTGAACGTCGTATTGCAGGGCTTTGGCGTGGGGCTTTCGTGGGGCGCGTGCCAGATGCGTCTGCGTCAGCCCTGCTGTCTTGACCCGCAAATATACAGCCGCTAGCACAAATCCTAGCGTTTTGAAATGCTTTGTGGGGGAGGGACCCTTTTGTAAAAGGGTCTCCTCCCCCACGCCCCCACCCCCTAAAATTCTTATTTTAGAGCATGTGAGCTTTGAAAAGCTTGCAGGCTTTTGCCTGCCGTACGCGAGTATTTCAATTGTTAAATGCTCTAGAGCATTTTCACTTTGAAATTGCTCTGGCGACTGCGTGAGCAGGCGCCCGCAGCGAAGGCGTAAGCGCAGCTTCAGCCGTTGCCCGCAGGGCTTACGGATGAAGACAGCACCGCTATTTATTTGCGCTGTTAAGCGCCGAAGCATGCGTGTCTTAAACTTTGAGAATGTCCATTCTCAAAGTTAATCTGGTCTAAAAGAGCAAACAGGCGTCTGTGCCAGCGTATTGCTGGCACAGACGCCTGTTTATGATCTTGATCTACGTTTCCGCCGTGAAGTCGCGTGCCTTCCACGGTCTTGGGCCGGGCTGCGCCTCACCTGAGCATGGCCTGCGCTACACCTCAAGCCTGCCGCGCAGGATGCTGACGGGGTGCAGGCAGGGCGTGCCGCTGCCGTGCACAATCTGCACCCGGCAAGTGCCGCATTCTGAAGCGGAAATATCCGCTCCGCTTTCACGTATGGTGGAAAAGAGGGCAGACCCGACCTGCCGGGCGATTTCATATTTTTCTGTCTTGAAGCCGTAACTGCCTGAAATACCGCAGCATCCCGCATGGGCGTCAGTTACGCTGACGCCGGGCAGCCTCCGTAACAGTTCAAGGCTGGGCAAGCCATTGCCCTGGGCCCGCAGATGGCAGGGCGCGTGATACATGATCTTCATGTCGGGCTGGTTTGCACGCGAAGCCGCTGGCGCAAGGTCCAGTTCGCCGGAATCTGCGCAGGCCAGCAGAAAATCCTGCGCGTCGTCCAGGCGGCAGGCTCCATATCTTTCCCCCAGATCAGGGAAGTATTCCGGCAGGTCAACGCGAAACATCAGGGCGCAACTGGGACAGCCGGTAACCACGGGCAGGCCCTGGTCGCGCCACTGCGCCAGCGCGCGAAGGTTATGCTCCGCGTTGCTTCTGGCATGCTGCCAGAACCCGTTGGCCACCATAGGCAGGCCGCAGCAAACGAGATCCTGCGGCACAATAACCCTGTAGCCGGCGCGGTTCATGGCCCATATCATATCCAGCCCGGTCTGCGGATCATAAACGTCAACATAGCAGCCGGGGTAGAAAACGACGCTGCGCCCGGTTTCTGGCTGGCGCACCTCTTTTGCGAGACTGCGAAAACTGCGGCGCGCAAATGCGGGCAACGGGGCGCTCCGGTGGATGCCAAGCCTGTGCAGGACCTGGCGCGTGACCGGGTTGAGCATGCCGAAATTTTTCAGGGCAGCCGGGATGCGGTGCAGCCATTTGGCCATAAGCTCGCCATGGCCCAGTACCCAGTCCCGCAGGCCGGGAGGCGTCTTGCGGCACTGGTCGGCTCGCGCCATCATGTTCAGGCTGGATACAGGAACGCCGTGCGGGCAGGTAATATCACAGTTTTTGCAGTTTGAGCAGTAGTGCAGCGACGGGTCTTCGTTCAGCCCCAGCAGGCGAAAGCGTTCATAGGCCGGGCCGATCATGCGCGGGCCAAGAAATTTGGGCGTCGCATCGGCAACAGGGCAATGCACCACGCAGGTGGTGCAGGCTATGCAGTTGTCAGGGTTGATACGGACGCTCATCTTCCTTCCTCCGCAGCGGCGGCAGCCATGCGCCCCGCCTGCCAGCCCGTGGCCACGGCAACGCCGTGCCCGCTTTTTTCTGTCGCATAGTCGTATCCGCCAAGGCTGCGCCCCGCAAAAAAGACATTGGGCCAGTGAACGGACGCCTGGGAATCCGTCGGGCGCATGGCATTGTCGACACGCACGCCCATTTCGGCAAAAAAGTGTCTGCCAAACAGTTCGGGTGAAGACCACTGTTCCACATTGGCAGGCGCTGCCACATCCAGTCCCATGACGTTTTCACGTACCATGCCGGGTTGCAGCGCCAGACCGCCGCCAAGAATGCCCCCGGTGGCAAGGACAAAGGTTCTGGCTTCGTGTCGTCGTTCCTGGCCTGAAGCTTCAGCTATAAGGGCCGTGCATGAGTCGCCGTCTGTCTCGGCGCGCAGTGCCCTGGCGTTTTCAACCATCTCGAAATCGTAACCGCGCAGCGCGCGCAGCAAGGCGTCACGCAGGCGCAAGCCACCCACGCCGGGGGGGATGGACAGCATCTCCACCACCGGGCATCCCGCAGCTTTTTCAATGGCCTGCCAGGTTTCCGGCTGCGCTTTGCTGCCGCAAACAGGCGGCAGCAGCACAAGGTCGCAGGAGCCCGCACGGGCTGCGAGGGCGTCGGTGAGCCATTGGCGGCTCCGGGGTTTGTCCATGAGGCGGGCAAGGTCAAGAGCGCTTGCGCTGCGGTGGGCCTCTCCAAGCGGGGAGGGCATTGTCAACTCGGAAAATTCCCTGTCGGCCCATGACCTGTAGCGGCGCAACTGGCTTATGATCAGGGCCGGGCGGCAGTCGCGCAGTCCCTCCACGCTGGCCACAAGTACGCGGCGCGCGGACGTCAGGGCAGAAACATTCACTCTTTCCGGCAGAAGATATGTGGGCTTGAGCGTGCCCATAATAGTTGGCATATGCACATTGCAGGGCTGACCGTCGGCGTTGGTGGCCGTCCGCATGGGCCAGTGCTGATCAGCCATGTGCTGCTGGAAAAAATGCAAGGCCTCGCGCACGGTTTCTTCGCCCATAAGCCTGTAGGGATGGCTGGCAGGCAGCAGAGCCACGCCTGCCCAGGGATCGGCCGCATATCTGCCGTCAACATAGCCGAGCAGGTCGATAGTACCGCCGCTGATGGCAAGAGAACCCATGCCGGTCGTGAGCATACGCACCTTTTTTCCCCGGCTGGCGGCGGTAAGGGCAGCCATAAAACCGGCCATGCCGGAACCCACCACAAGAACGTCAGCAATCCTGCTCATGTTCGGCTCCGTCAAGGTTGAGGGTAGAGGCGTATATGGCCCGGCTCAGCTCCATTTCACGGGCCTGCATGCCCCACAGGGCAAAGCGCAGACCGCCCCAGCGTTCCTGTAAAAAGCGCCGGACATTGTCCGTGGGCTTCAGTTCCAGGTGCACGCCATGCTCGGTCAGCGCGCCCACCGTTCGCAGAGAGCAAAAGGCCCCCTGACAGGTCCCCATGCCCAGGCGCGTGCGCAGGCGGATGTCCGTAAGGGAAAAAATGGCAGGTTGGCGTGCCACATATTCGATTTCAGCCATGCTCACCATTTCGCATTCGCAAAGCAGGGGATTGTCTGGCTGTTTTTCGGCAAGCTCCAGCACGCCCGGCAGGTCGTCCCCCAGGCGGTCGGCCATGAGGCGCAAGCCCTGCATGGGAAAAAAGCGGGCCGCGCGTTTGAGGGTGCTTTCATCCACATCGTGAACCAGAGGCTCCTCGGCGGTTTTGCACGGCGCGCTGTGTCCGAGCTTTGCGCAAACCCTGTCGGTGACGCGTTCGGCCATGAGACGGTAGGTGGTGAGTTTGCCGCCAAAGATGCTGATGAAGCCCTCAAGCCCTTCATCGGCATGGTCGACAATATGAAAGTTGCGGCTGGCCTTGCGCCCTGAAGCGCCGCCCGGCGTGTACAGGGGGCGCGTTCCGGCGAAGGCGCGTAAAATGCGGTACTGGCGCACCTGTGGAAAAAGCGGCTCGCCAATGTCGAGCAGGCGCAGCACTTCTTCAGTGGTGGGCGTTGTGTCATCCGGTCTGTCTGTGGGCGCGGATGTGGTGCCCAGAATGGTAATGGAACCGTGGGGCACAAAAATATCGCCATCGCCGCTTGGATGCAGCCGGTTGATTACCCTGGAGGTAAAGCGGTGATTGAAGACAATCAGGGTGCCCCTGTCGGGTGAAAGGGAAACATCAAGTCCCGCCATGCCCGCAATGTGCCCGGCCCATGAACCGGCGGCATTGACCACGACCTGACAGGCGATTTCAACGCGTTCTCCGGTATGACGGTTAACCGCCGTAACACCCTGCACCCGGCCGTTGCCCAGTTGTATGCCCGTGGCTTCATGGTAGGTGAGCACGCGCCCGCCATGCCTTTGGGCAGACATGGAGTTATGCAGAACCAGACGGAAGCCGTCAACGCACGAGTCCGGCACTCGAAAAACGCGGCGCACCTGGGGCGAAAGGTTCGGCTCAAGGCGCAAAGCCTCGGCAACCTCGACCTCCTGCGCGCTGATGCCCGCCGCGCGGCAGCCTTCAAGGAACTTCTCAACGTAGGCAGGATCATCCTGAGGTGTGAGCGCGAAAAATCCTTCAGTTTCTTCGACGCACTGCCTGCCGATGCGGCGCACGATCATGTTTTCTTCAATACATTCGCGGGCGGACTCGTTGTCATTGACGACATACCGCGCTCCGCTGTGCAGCAGACCGTGGAAGCGCGAACTGGTGCCGTGGGCTATACCCCCCTGTTCCAGAAGAACGGCGGGGATGCCTCGCATGCTCAGGTCGCGCAGGGCGCCGATGCCCGTGGCCCCGCACCCGATAACTACGACGGTGGTTTCCAGCATGTTATATCCTGCTATGTGTCCATATTGCGTAAACGGCCTGTGCTGCGGCTGTTCGCTCCGCAGAGCCGCAGCAACCAGAGCGGATGGCCTTTTTGGTTTGTATTCTGGATCAGATTACCTTTGAAATACCGCATAGTTCAATTTGTCATTCTGCAGAAAATGCGATTTTAGGCAGACTCCACGCCGCGTTGCGGCGCACGGCGCTCTTGTGCAGCGTCAGAGCATGTTAACTCTTTTCAAGGTTAAGATGCTCTGACGGATGAAAACCCCATCGGGATGCGTAAGAGCGCGTATCCCCGGCTGTCCCGCCATCACGCAAGCGCTTGCCCACGCATTGCCACGGTATTTTCAACCCGAACTGCCTGGGCATGCTGCCCCGAAACGCATGCGGGGAGAATAAAGGCATCTGGCCTGCGTGGTTCGCTATATTGCGCGTGTCCGGGGCAATCCCGTGGACGCGCGTACGATGAGTTTGTGGCTGATCTCAACCCTGGTGATGTTGCGGCTTGAGATCTGGCCGCTGATTCTCGCATGCAGCAGTTCCAGGGCGTTGTGCCCTTTATCCTGAATATAGTGTTCCACTGAGGTCAGGGCCACTTTGCCGAACTGTGACGGCAAAAGGTTGTCAAAGCCGCAAACGCTGTAATCTCCGGGTATGCTGAAGCCCGCTTCTAACACGGCGTCCATGACGCCATAGGCGACCATGTCGTTTACGGCTATGAAAGCGGTGATTTTTTTATCCACAAAGCAGCCTCGGGCAAGCTCATGGCCAACGCTGTGCTCTATGAGCAGGTTATCCAGTTCAACCTTTGGCGTGATGGTGCGGCTTTTGACCAGCAGGGTTCCTTCGGGGCAAAGCTGGCTGATGGTGGTCTGTAGACCCTTGAGGCGTTGCATGCGGATAGAGTTGCAGGAGTCCAGCGTTGTGGAAATGTAGGCCATATGCTTATGGCCCAGTTCGCACATGTGCCGGGCAATGAGGCTGCCTGCATCATAGTTGTTCAGTTCAACCGTGTCCACACTGAGGTCAACGCGCCTGTCGCCCATGACCACTACGGGCATCTTGCCTCCCACGCGTGAGAGAACTTCATCCGGATGAGCCAGCATGGTGAAGATGATGCCCGCCATGCCGGTGGATTGCGCCAACTGGACCGCGGCGAGTTCACTTTCAAGACTGCGGTAGGTGGTGGATATGCAGGTGGCGTAATTTTTTTCGGCGGCGGCCTGCTGCACGGCCTGGATGATGGTGGCGTAGTAGGGGTTGGTGACGTTGGGCACGACAATCAATATGACAGGCCCGCCCTCTATGAGAGGTTTGGCCCGGCGCTCGCGGCCGTAGTTCAGCTTGGCGGCGGCGGCCATAACCCCTTTCACGGTTTCTTCCGCAAAGGATACGCCTTCACGCCCATTGAGTATCATTGAAACCGTCGCGGAGGATACGCCCGCCACGCGGGCTACGTCCTTCAGCGTGGTTTTTTTGGCGATTCTCGGGTTTTCACCATCAGGAGTCATCTTTAATTCCTTTATTCCCGCTGCGTGTGGTCTTTGAGAGGTATAGTACCAAAAATTTTCAGCTTGTGGCCATATCGTTTCGCGGTGCCGCAAACAGCGGGGCATACGGGCCCGACCCCACAGGTTGTGCCTGGTAGCATGCCCCCCCGCAGTGGATCTCGCCAGCGGTTCGGGCATATGGCGCGAACAAATACTACGGTCAAGTGTTGCGGGCGCTGCAGCGAGCACTGTGGGCAGACGCCGCGGCCGTGTCCGGTCGTGGTCGGCCGCGCGCTGGCGCCAGAGCAATGGTATAGCGCGGGCTCCGTGGGACGGGGCATCGCCGCCGCAGTAATGCCGCCACATGGTCGGGCAGGGAGCGAATCGGGAATGGCAGCATCTTTCAACTGCCGTAACTTCCCATGTACACGTTGGCGAGTCAATAAAATAAGCTAAAAACTTTAATAAAATTTCAATTGACACAAAAATCTGCAGCGTGATAATCCGAGTGCAAAGCGCCTTTTTATGTGCGTGGGTTAAGTTTTGAGCTAATTTTTAGCTCAAAAAATTTAATTATTTTTTACTAGTAGTTGTAGATTCTATTAAAACTTTTAAGTGTCGTGCGGTAGGGCAAATCCCTGCCAGCAGCCGTGGAGGGAGCATGCCCAACGCAGGAATGGATAAACATACCACCAGCAAAAAAGAAATGCGCAAGGTGGTTATCGCCAGTTTGCTCGGTGCCACCATTGAGTGGTACGATTTTTTCCTTTATGGGGTCGTGGCTGGCATCGTTTTTAGCAAGCTCTATTTCCCCACCGCGGATCCCTTCATGGGAACCATCCTGGCGTACAGCACCTTTGCCATCGGTTATCTGGCGCGCCCGCTGGGCGGCTTCATCTTCGGGCACTACGGCGACAAACTGGGCCGCAAGCGCATGCTTATCCTTACCATGCTTATCATGGGCATTGCCACTGTGGGCATAGGGCTTGTGCCTACCTACGCGTCCATCGGCATAGCCGCCCCCATCCTGCTGCAAACACTGCGCTTGTGTCAGGGGCTTGGCCTTGGCGGCGAATGGGGTGGAGCGGTTCTCATGACCTATGAATACGCCAATGAGCGCGAAAAGGCATTTTATGCCAGTATTCCGCAAATGGGTCTGGCCACGGGGCTTTGCCTTGCTTCCGGCGTGGTGGCCCTGCTTTCCTGGTTGCTGACCAATGAGCAGTTCATGCAGTGGGGCTGGCGGCTCGCCTTTATCCTCAGTATCGTGCTTATCGCCATTGCCCTTTATGTGCGTACCCACATCCTTGAAACCCCCGAATTCCGAAAAGTTCAGGACGAGGGTCATACTGAAAAAAAGGTCATGCCCATCGTTGCGGTGTGCAAAAACTATCCTGGCAATATCGCCCTTGGCGTGGGCGCGCGCTGGATTGACGGCGTGTTCTTCAACGTGCTCGCCGTATTTTCCATCAGCTATCTTGTGCAGTATATCAACGTCACGCGCACCGAGGCGCTGACGGCGGTCATGATAGCGGCGCTGCTGATGTGCCCCTTCATTCTTATCGCCGGACGTCTTGCCGACCGTTTCGGGCGGGGCCGCATTTACGGCCTGGCCAGTCTGGCCTGCGGCCTGACCATATTCCCGGCGTTCTGGCTCATGCAAGGCAGCGGCGGCAATATGTTCATCATAGGCCTTGCTATAGCCATTCCTCTCAGTATCTGCTATGCAGGTGTTTTCGGGCCGGAAGCCGCGCTCTTTTCTGATCTTTTTCCGGCAGAGGTGCGCTATACGGGCATATCAATAGTCTATCAGTTCCCGGGCTTTCTTGTGGCTGGTATCGTGCCTGGCGTGTGTACGGCACTTATGCAGTGGAATGACGGCAATCCGTTCTATATCTGCATCTTTGTGCTCATTGCGGCCGCAACCAGCGCACTTTCCGCCTTCACCATCCAGCGCAGGCACAACAGAGCCGAGCTTCAGGCGCAGGCTTTCAACGCCGCCCAGGCCGGGGCAAAGCTGTAATATCAGGGGTGATCATGCGTATATTGCAATTATCTGACACACATCTGCGCGGCGACAACAAGCTGTCGTTCAGAGTGGTCGACACACGCCGATGCCTGGACGCCACCCTGGCGCACCTGAAAAGCATGGCGCAAAAGCCTGACATCATCGTCCTCAGCGGTGATCTGGCCGACAGCGGCGACCTGAACGCCTACCGTATTCTGGTGGAATCGTTCACGCCCCTGAACATCCCCATCTATGCGCTGCCCGGCAACCACGACAGGCGCGACAGGATGCAGGCCGAATTGAAGGACTGGTGCCCCTCGGACGCCAATGTTGCCCCACACATCTGCTACACGGTTGAAATGGACGATCTGCGCCTGATCGTGCTGGACAGCACGCATCCCGGTTCGCATTCGGGGCATTTTTTTCCGGCTGTGGAAACCTGGCTCACCGGCGAGCTGCGCAAAAGGCCGCAGGTGCAGACCATGCTTTTCATGCACCATCCGCCGTTCACAACGGGCCTTGGCGTTATGGACGAACCGTTTGAAAACCAGCAGAAGTTTGCCGCTGTGATCGCGGACAATCCACAGGTGCGGCTGTGTTTTGGGCACATGCACCGGCCCATAATCACGCAGTGGCAGGGGCGGCTGTGCGTGACCGCGCCCTCGGCGGCCATGCAGATAGACCTGGATCTTTCGCCCGGAGGCGGGGATACCTTCGTTATGGAAACGCCGGGGTATCTTTTGCACCATTGGGAAAACCAGACCTTGAATACGCACGTCTGTCAGATTCCGACGAATGTGACCTTTGACGGACCGTATCCTTTTGCGGATTCCGTCAATCCGGTCGGGTCTACCTCCTGAGGGACCTGGGCCTGACGTACTGTCCTTGTTGAAACATTCTTGGCAATAAAAAACCGGCCTGAAAGGCCGGTTTTTTATTTGATAACCTGAACCGCTGAAGTGGAGCCAAGCCTGATCATACGCACCGTGGCTGTAATTGGGCGCATGGCGCATATCCGGCAGGCCGGTTGCGTCGACCACAGGATAATCCGGCGGATCGCGGCCAGGAACAGGACGAACCGTCAGGACGGATTGCCCTAGAAGGTGTATTCAAAAACTACCTGAGCCTTCCATACATCCTGCTTGTCAAAGCTGGTGTTTCGCGCTCCGGCTTTTTTCCACGTGTCATTGTCCATAAAGTTGGCGAGGTAGTCCAACTCAATATTCATTTCAAGATTTTCGTATATTTTATAGCTGTTTATCAGGTTGAACTCGAGCAGTCCGTCATTCGTCGTCAGGTAAGGCCCATCGGATTTACTCCAGCCGCCGCTCCAGGCATAGGCGGAATCCATATATTTGACCATGCCTGTGCTGTTGGTGCCGCCCCAGTAGGCCACGCGAAGTGTATGGGTAAGATCATCGATGAAGCTTACGTTGCGCACCTGTGCGCCCAAGCCCCAGCTACCAGAGTAGCTCACGTTGAAGTCTTGCCGGATCCAGCCCAGGTTGCCGTCACCCATGAAAGAGGTCATGCTGCCGTTGGGGACTATGGAAGGCATGCGGCCAGAACCGTTCTTGGGATTGCCGCTGTCGCCAGTGCCATACCAGCCGAAGATACCCGGAATGCCCCAATCCATCTTGTATTCAACCAGGGCTTTGCCAATGAACCCTTGGCGCTCGGTGCTGGAACGTTTGCCCACGCCATTTTTCGAGGCAGTAAAGCGCCCCATACTTTCAACGTAGCCGTAGTTGAGGTCCACTTCAATATTCAACGGTTCCCACAGTGACAGTGTAATGGGGAGTCCCATCCAGAAAGTGTTGCCATATCCCTTGTCGGTGTCGCCGATATTTTTCGCGCCGGTCATGCCGGGGTACGGGCGCAACGTGTACTCCAGGTTGCCGTCAGCCGTATTCCAGGAGTTGCTGCCGCTACCCTTATAATTCTTAAGGGAGTTGGCCCCCATCATGCCGTACATGACCCAGGGCGTTGCGGATATTCCGTCAAATTTCAGGGGGAGCGACAGAATGAACAGGTCCATATTGTCCAGGTAATTCTGCCGGTTCGGATTACCGCCCCCATCGTAGTTATCATTCAGAGGGCGAGCCCAAAGGGCTGTGACGCCGGAATTTTCATTGAACTTGTAGGAAGCGGCCACTCCTGCCACATCAGTTTTCATGACAGCCGAGCCGCCCGCCACCTTGGGCAGTTCCACGCCCTGAATGCCCATGCGGATTCCAAGAGCTGTATGGGGCACAATCCAGTCAAAGTAAGCGCGCTTGAGCTTTATCTGGTCTGAGCCGTCAGCGCCCAGGGCCGCGCCGTTCTTACTTTTACCCCACTGCATGGTGCCAATTTCAAAGTACACCGTTCCAGACAATGATTGGGATGCCACAGCATCCACCTGTATGCGCAGTCTCTGGGCCGCCTGAAACACGTCTTCCCTGTTAGCCTTGGTCTGGCTGGCGTCGTTGCCGTTACGGTACTGTTTCATGGGGGATATTTCGCTCGTTCCAAACCCCCAGCGCCACTGTCCCATAGCTTTGAAGTCAATGGCGCTGGCTCCGGTTACTGCGCTGAGCAGCATACTGGCAGCCAGAAAAAGTGTCGCGATGCGTTTCATTATTTCTCCTTAGGTTTAAGGGGGATGAGATATGGCATCTGTGTCAGTAAACGTAGCAGGGCGAACAGCAGGGGAGATCCGCGGTCCCCCCTGTATCGGGAATTGTGAACAGCAGACTTATTTCTTTCCGCCAATGATGGGCACAATAAGTATGGCTGAAAGCAGTGATGCCGCGGTCATGACGATGAAGAAGCCGTTCCAGCTTGTGGTTTCGATGATCATTGCCAGCGGCAGGCCTGTGCAGGCGGCTCCCAGGTATCCAAAAAGTCCGACAAAGCCTGTTGCCGTGCCTGCGTATTCCTTGTGGCAGACTTCGGCGGCGGCCATGCCAGTGAGCATCTGGGGCCCGAAGATGAAAAAGCCGATCAGGAAAAATACGGAGCCAAGGGCGAGTTTTGAGGTCAGGGGCAGAAGCCAGAGCGCGCCCACGGAACACATGATGCCCAGCATGAAAATGATGTTCATCGGGATGCGGTTGCCCTTGAACAGCTTGTCCGAGCCCCATCCGGCGACGATGGTGCCGATGAAGCCGCCGATCTCAAGCATGGTGATGGCGCTGTTTGCCACAAGCAGGTCGACGCCATGTTCCTTCACAAGGTACATGTTGGCCCAGTCGTTGACGCCGATGCGCACGACGTACACAAGCACGTAGGAAACGGCCAGAAGCCAGATGTATTTGTTGGTGAATACGTAGAGGCGCAACACCTGCCATGTGGTGAGCGAGTTTTCGCTTTTCTTGACCTGCTCGAGCTCCAGCTGGTCCTTGCGCCATTCGCCCACCCTGGGCAGTCCCATGGATTCCGGTCTGTCCCGCATGATGACGCAAAGGATGATGCCCACCACAATGCCTATGATGCCCGGAATGATCATGCCGTAGCGCCAGCCGTAGTGTATGGCCAGCCACCCGGCGAGCAGCGGAATGATGGCGCCGCCCACGTTGTGCGAGGTGTTGCACACGGCCCACCAGAAGCCGCGCTCGTTGCGGGAGTACCATGTGGTGAGAATTTTGGTGCAGGGCGGCCAGCCCCATCCCTGAAAGAACGCGTTGAGCCCCCAGAGAATGGCCAGTGCCAGCAGTGACGAGCTCATACCAAAGGCAATGTTGATGATGCCTGTGACGATGAGTCCAACACCCATGAAATAGCGTGGATTGGACTTGTCGCTGATGATGCCGCCCAAAAACCGTGACGAGCCGTAAACGATATAGAAAATGGTGCTCAGGATGCCCACGTCCGAGAGCTGCCAGTCAAGGTCCTTGAGCATGGCCGGCATGATGGACTTGTAACTGTTGCGTGTGAAGTAAAAGATGGCGTATCCCAACCATATGGATGCCATCATGTGTATGCGCCAATAGGCATAGTCTTTGTCTATCTCTTCTGAGCTCTTGGTAACCGGGCGCGCAGGCGAGGCCTTGAGGAAGTCTAACATGGCGTATCCTTGTCTCAAAGGTTATGAAGAATATATGTGTGGCTGGTGAAACTCTTCTGAGCTCGCTGTATTTACTTGCGTGATTTTGCTGCTTCGGGCGGCAGCTTCATGTCGTCTGATTGCCGGGTGGGTTTTTCAGGGCTTGCACATGGCGCCCCTGCATTCCTCGCGGTTGCCTCGAGGGCGCAGCCACGCAATCCGCATGAGTATCGGTGCCGGCAAATCTGATGGATGCCGTATTTGCGGCGACCCTCGCGCAGTCAGAATTGGCATCGCAAAGAATGAACCCGGCGACAGCGATACAAGTACCGTAAGCAGCGTGGTTGAAATAAACGTCGAGTCCGTCAGGGTGCGGCATTACCGGATTTGCGGGGAGGATTGCACGCCGAGCCAGGGCATGCAGGCTGTTTGTCGGGGCATTCCGCCCCTGCAAGAGCATCCGGTGTGCAGCCATGCCGGGGGCTTGTGTTGTGCCCGATACGTGAACATGGCTGCGACATGGAGAGGGGCGCGCTTTGCTGGATGAGGATTCCATTATGCACCGGGTGGCGCGACGGCTGTGAGCAAAACCATATTTGCCACAACTCGGGGGGGGAGGAGCTTCGCGTTTTGTTCCGGCCGTGCCACTAAACAAGCACGGACTGGAAAAGAAAAACCGTGTGTAGCGTTTGACAGTCTCTGAATTTTTTATTGGACAGTGAGCGACGATTTTTTTTGTGTGTCCATAATGGCAGTACAAATATCCATCCCATGACGTTATTGGCGCCAAGTGTGGATTTTGATAGGTAAAAATGCTTGATCCTGATACTTTTATATTATTGCTCATGGTATCACCATTCATCGTTACTATGAGTATTTTCGCCATATTGGGTGCATTTTTCATTTTTGCTTACTATGTGTCTTTTCTATTAACATATAGATGTGGTGTTATTTGATATTTGTTGCTAACTGATGCTGTTTTTTTTATGCTGATATTGGTTAATATGTGAATACAAATGATGTTATTGCTGCATTGGATATATGAAATTAATGCTCCATAACTGCAAAAATATTGCCAAGTTTAAAACAGTGTGGAATTATTGCGATGTTTGAAAAAAATTAATAGATGAAATATACACATGTGTGAGTCGTAATGCTACATTTGTAGTGTTTTGAATCACCAAATTATATGGTATTTTATTGTGAAATATATGATTGTCTAATATTTAAGTAGATAATTCTTATGCGGTGTAAAAGCCCTTACACGTATACAACTGATTTATTGTTAATATGCTGAGTGAGAATATTATTAATAATTTATGGGCGTGGAATGTATTGGATAAATGGCTGTAAGCGAAGGTAAAAAGCCAATCTGGTGAGGAATGAATCCGCATTGTGCGTCCGGGAAGGATTTTTTCTGTGCGGTAGGTAGGCAATATGCGTGAAAATATCGTGCGTCTGGTGTTGGATGTGGCGTCATATCAACGGTGGATAACAGGAGAACTCCACGTGGCTGGTGCAAGCTGCAGGCAGATTTTATTGGGCGAAGTAATCGCTGCGCAGGGGATACGATAAAGCTGCGTGGACACGATTGCGGCAATTTCATACCCCCGTTTTTTATGGCGGCTGGCACTAGCCCACAAAAAAACCGGCCATAGGGCCGGTTTTTTGTGGTTTATGATAAAGTTACGCCCGTTTCGGTGGTTAGGGTAATCTCACTTTGAAGTTTACCCTGGCGTCTGCGTGGGCAGGCGTACGCCGTGAAGCATAAGCATGACTTGTCTGCGCTGGTAAGCGCCGAACCGGGAGTGCCGAAAACATTGAGAATGCGTATTCCAAATGTTGATCCGCGCTAGGGCTGTGTACTTTGCGAAAGCTGCTGCGAAAAATGTTTGAGCGACGTTTGCCACAGGTCGAACATTTCTTCCAGATTCTTCTTGGTCATGCCATAGCGCATGAAGACGTCCATTTCCAGGATGAGATCTCCGTCTTTGTCAATATATGCTCTGGTATACATTTTTTGGGCATTCCAGGTATTGACCTTTTCGAACGGAAAATCCTTGATCTTCCACACGCCAAGAAACTGCAAGGTGCTGCAACTCTTGCCGTCAGAACAGCCAGCGAACCACACGGCGTACTTGGTGCCGTCCATACGTCCCTTGAGGACGGGGGTTCCCTTGCCCGTTGTGCTCAAGTCCGCACTGCCAAAACCTTTGGCGATTTCAAGCACGGCCTCATGATCGGAGGCGGTGACAATATCGTTGCTGGCCATGGCGCTGCTGGCAAAAATGCATGTCAGGCATACCCCCAAGGCGAAGGTTAATAATTTGTTCATATGATCTCCTGAGCATTGTTTTTCAACATATGTTTAGTGTTGCAGTTTAGGCGGATACGAAAATTCTTCCGGATGTGGGAAGTGCTCGCATCCTTTCTGCGGAACAGGGTGATTTTGTAAGTACATTATCAAAGCTTATGGCTCGCCTGCTTCAATGTTCGGGAGCGGCTGATAGGCCGCGCCACCATATCACGGCGTGCGCCTGCTCCGCAGTCGCCAGGGCAATTTCACGGCGAAATCACTCTTGCACTATATATCATAATTTTATTATTTTAAAAGCATTATATCTGCATAGATTTTTTGATGTAATATAGTGTAATATAATATGTAATTAGGGGAAATTAAAGATATTGGTATTATACAGCTATGATAAAAAGCGCCGCATCTGTCGCGTTAATGCATTTGAGCATCGTGTTGCGTACGCAACATGCCATCCATTAATCTTTTGTGTGTCGCAAGATGCCGAGTGTAAGCCTTATGTGGTTTTGAATCATGCAGTCTTGCCGCATAAACAAAGGCATGCGCCGAAGCGTTAAGCTCCGGCGCATGGGTTAAGGGTGGACGCAAAAATGTTAATCAGCGTCGGGGGCTTCGGTGATATTGGCCGTTGGCAGGCACGTTTTCATGGCCCAATAATAGCAAATCAGAGCCACGAGGCCCATGGCGACCACATCCCAGGGCGCCGTCAGGATTCCCTTGCCCCCGAAGGAGCCAAGGTAGGAAATAATCAAGGTCAGTATGTAGTAGCCCACAAGCCAGAGTGATGACTTGATTTGCTGCTGCAGGCTCACGTGCTGGGTCGGCACTTTTTTACTGGCAAGGATGTATGTAACAAACAGCAATAGCTCTATGGGGTACAGCCAGCAAATGACGCTCCATCCCGACCAATACACGATAAGGGAGGCAATGATGAAGGTCAGCGGCGAGATGATTGCCAGGGCACGAACCCGGAAGGGGCGGGGTAAGTCAGGAGCGTTTATGCGAAGCGCGCCACAGGCAATGGGGGCAAGCGCATAGCTGAGGCACAGGGCGCCGGAAACCACATTGATGAGTTCCTTCCAGGAAGGGAAGGGCATGGTCCAGAAAATGGAAAGAGCCAACGTAAGCCAAAGCGCGGGACGGGGGATACCCGATTTTTTGTCCACAGCGGAAAAGCGGCTAAAGAACGTGCCGCTCCGCGACCATGCGTAAATGACCCGCGGAGTGGCGACCATGTATATATTGCCGGTGCCGGCTGGGGAGATGACCGCATCGGCCACCACAAGGATGCCCAGCCAGCCAAGACCCAGCAGCAAAGCGATGTCATGATAGGGAAGAGAAAACTTTGCTGCTATGTTGCCCCAGCCCTCGGAAAGCATGTCCGGGGGAATGCTGCCCAGAAAAACCAGTTGCAGTACGATGTATATAATGGTGGAAAGCACGATGGACAGCAGCAGGGCAATAGGAATGGTGCGCTGGGGATTTTTTACCTCGCTGGCCACCGCTACCACTGGGGTCAGGCCAAGGTAGGCAAAGATGACACCCCCGGCGGTTACCGCCATCTGCACGCCGTGGCTTCCAAACGGTGCAAAGCCGTGCGCCGTCAGGTTTTCCGGCTGAAAGTAGTACATCAGAACAACCATCACCAGAGCGGGGACCACAAATTTGAAAAGGCTGATGATGTTATTGGCGATGGCGAAAGATTTAACGCCGTTATAGTTGATTATGAAGAAGAAAACCGTCAGCAGAAGCTGGGCTATCCAGCCTGCCAGGGTTGGTGAGCCGGAGGCGTCCGCCGTAAGCCAGGGCAACCATGCCGCAGCATACTGGCGCGCGGCCACCACTTCAATGGCGATAAGGCTTGAAAAGGCAATGACCGTCAGTGAGGCGAGCAGATACCCGACAAGCTCGCCGTGAGAAAAAACAGGGAAGCGAATGATGCCGCCAGCCTTGGGTAAGGCCGCTCCAAGTTCACAATATACAAGGCCAAGAAAGAATACTGTGATACCACCTATGATCCAGGAAAAGATTCCTGCAGGTCCCGCGTATTGCGCAACATAACTTGCTCCAAACAGCCATCCGGATCCAAAAATAGCCCCCAGCGCCACAAACGTGAGGTCTGTGGTATTCAATTCTTTTTTGAATTTTCCTTGTTCAGGCATAGAATCTTCCTCCCACTGTGTATTAGGTATCCGATGTTATTTAAGCAGCTCGTGAACATTTTCCCACTCAATAGCCACATTAAAATGGCATCAACTGTATATTGGTAGGTCCATACCTGTGGTAATGTGCAAAAATATTGCCACAATGAAACTATCTGCAATAATTAAGTTATAAATATACCTATTATAATTATCATTTTATTGCAGTGAAGCAAAATGCTACAGATGTATTTTTTTGAATCAATGATGTTTGTTAAGAGTGTGGTCCGGATGTTTTGCGTCAGCACACTTCGGCATGGTGCAGCGCGCAGCAGCGTGGATAGAAAAAATGGAGCCAGAGCATTTTTGAAATTGCTCCGGTGGCTGTGCGATCAGGCGCTCGTAGTGCAGGCGCAACCCCAGATTGTCTGCTCGAGCAGGGCTGCGGCGCATCTTTTTCATTGCCGTGTAAATGCAGGCGAAATATTTACGTATGAGCCCTTCCACATCGTCATGCAGATCAAGGCTTGAGGATTCACATATGGCGCAATTTTTTTGAAATGCGCAGGCTTTGCGCCGGGGAGAGTGAGAATGGCGCGGATTCTGGCGCAAAGCCTGCGTGGAAAACAGAGAGGTGTTACGACATGTCAGGAAGTGTTTGCGGAAGACCGCAAATACGAGCGCTTTTTATCTTTTCCTGTGGAGTCATTGCATCACAAAAGCAGTGCCGGTTTTTCAAGGTAACTCGCGTCAGGGTAATCGCACTTTGAAATTTATCTGGCGGCAGCGTGAGCTGGCGTTTATCGTGAAGACGCAAGCGCCGGTTTGCCTGCACTGTTCGGCGACGCAGGGGCGTGCGTAAGCTTTGAGAATGCGCATCCTCAAAGGCCATCCTGCCTAATCCAGCCTGAATCCCTTGCCCAGCGTGTCCGAAGGGTCAATGACAAACTGGTGAAAACCCGTGAGGTAGGCCGTTCCGCTTACCTCCGGCACGCCGCCCTTGCAGGGGCCCACAGTGGCGGGCTCCACAATTCTCGCCGTGAACTGGGTGCCTATGACGCTCTCATGCACAAATTCCTGGTTCAGGCCCAGTTCGCCCTTGGCAAAGAGTGAAGCCACTCGCGCGGAAGTGCCCGTGCCGCAGGGGGAACGGTCGAGAGAATCAGGTAAAAAAACCACTGTGTTACGGTACGTTGCCTTGGGATCGTCAGGTTGGGTGTAGAACATCACGTGGGTGATGACATTGATAAAGGGCTGTTCCGGATGTTTGAAATCCACGGCCTTGCGAACGGCTCCACCAAATGCCTGGGCGGCTTTTTCAATGACGGAACGGTAGCCGGAGCGCAGGTTCAGGCCAGGAAAATATTTGGCGTCAGTGATGGCGTATGTATTGCCGCCATAGGCCACATCATAGGGCACCTCACCTATGCCGGGCACGTCGACCATGCCGGAACAGAACAGAAAGGAGGGAACATTGCGAAAGGTCACACGAGTGACCTTGCCGTCCTTCATTTCCGCTCTGGTTCGCACCAGGCCGGCGGGGGTGTCTATATTGACGTTGCACACGTCGCCTTCAGGAACAATTGTTCCGCTTTCAAGCATGGCCGTGACGCAGCCGATGGTGCTGTGTCCGCACATTGGCATGAGCCCGCCAGCGTCAATGAACAGTATGCCCATATGCGCTTCAGGATTGCACGGGGGAACCCATATGGTGCCTGACATATTGCTGTGCCCGCGCGGTTCAAGCATGAGAGAGCTTATAAGCCAGCCGAGATGCTCTTTGGCGTAGGCCATTTTCTCCTGCATGCTTGTTCCCTGAACAGCAGGGCAGCCAGCCACCACGTTGCGTGTGGGATTGCCAGCCGTATGGGTGTCAATGGTCTGGATCATGTGAGACAGTTTCATGGCGGCTCCTCTTGAGTTACGGCCTGGCCAGTTCCTCATCAGGCGGGCTGACCAGGCCTGTCGCGGCTATCTGTCAAGGTTGATGAATATGGTCTTCTGTTCGGTGTACTGGTCGTGGGACTCGCGTCCCTTGTCCTTGCCGCCGAAGCCGGAAAGTTTGTATCCGCCAAAGGGCGTCGTGTTATCGCCTTCGCTGAAGCAGTTGATGGACACGGTGCCAGCTTTGAGTTCACTGGCAAAGGCGTGCGCCTTGGTCAGCGATTCGGTGAAGATGGAGCCGTGCAGGCCGTAGCAGGTGTCGTTGGCCATGGCCAGCGCGTTTTCATCAGAGGTGGCCGTAAGAATGGCCGTGACAGGGCCGAATATCTCTTCGCGCACCACCGTGGCATCGCGTCCCACGTTGTCAAAAATCGTGGGCTCGATGAAAAGGCCGCTGCCGATGGGGGCCGCCTTGCCGCCTGTGACAACGTGCCCGCCTTCGGCTTTGCCTTTTTCAATATAGCCCATGACAGTCTTGAACTGCTGTTCGCTGACCATTGACCCCAGCGCATTGGCGGGATCAAGGGGATTGCCCATCTGCCATCCGCTGAGGATTGCCACAAAAGCGTCCAAGAAGGCTTCTTTCTTGCTCGCGGGCACGATAATGCGCGAGTTGGCGGTGCAGTTTTCGCCCATATTCCAGAATGCGGCGGAGCAGGCGTGGGTTGCGGCGAACTCAAGGTCGGTGAAGTCTTCAAGCAGTACAAAGGGACTTTTGCCGCCAAGCTCCAGTACCACACGCTTCAGATTGCTTTCGGCAGAGTATTGCAAAAAGCGGCGGCCCACATCGGTGGAACCGGTGAACGAAAGAACGTCAATATCCATGTGCAGGCCCAGGGCTTCACCCACAAGGCCGCCGGGGCCGGGCAACACCTGAAGCACGCCTTCTGGAATCCCGGCCTCTGCCGCCAGTTCGGCCAGTCGCAGCGTTGAAAGGCAGGTGACGCTGGCGGGTTTTATGATGACGCTGTTGCCTTCGGAAAGAGCGGGACCAAGCTTCCAGCCGACCATTTGCAGGGGAAAGTTCCAGGGCAGCACGCAGGCAACGGCGCCTGCCGGTTCCCGCACGATAAGCCCCCGCTTGAGGTTGCCGGAAGGCGAGGTGCTGCCGTACTGCTTGTCGCTGAATTCGGCATGCCACTCAAGGCATTCGATGGTTTCAGGCAGGTCGGTGCACAGGTTTTCGCGGATGGGCTTGCCGCTGTCGATGCTCTCAAGCACAGCAAGCTCGACCATGTGTTTTTCCATCAGCTCGCAAAGTTTGAGAAAGATTTTTTTACGTTCGGTGGGGTGCATTTTGGACCACACCCCGGAATCAAAGGTTTTGCGGGCCACAGACACGGCCTTGTCCACGTCTTCTTTGCCGCAGCTTGCAACCTGAGCCAGCTCTTTGCCTGTAGCGGGGTTGATGGTGGCAAAGGTTTTGCCCGAAGCGGCAGGAACAAACTTGCCGCCAATGAAGGCCTGGGTCGGATATTTCAGGTTGGCAGCCAGATTTTCATACTCCTGGCAGGTAAGGAACTGGGACATTGGGGTTCTCCTCTTGTAAAAGCCTTTGCGGTTGGAGCAATTTCATTTTGAAATTACTGGGGCGCTGCGTGGGCAGTCGCTGGCCGTGAAGGCGCACGCGCAGTTTGTCTGCGCTGTTAAGCGCTGTAGCGGGCGTGTTGAAAACGTAGATACTGCCTATTTTCAACGGTAATCCGCTCTGGAGCAGTTTACGAATGAAATAAGTTAACCGTTTTGCAAGGATTTTCCTGAAAATCTTTGCCACGAAATGCGAGCAGGCAGGCTTTTGCCTGCCGTAAGCAAGCCTTTCAAGGGTTACATGCTCTAGTTGAGGTCAGGGGGCATGAGCATGTCCGCCAACTCCCCCAGACTGAGAGGGAAGAGCGGCGGTTGGGCCGTATACTGCGGCAACTGATCCAGCGGCAGCCCCTGGGCATGGGCGATCATTTCGGCCACTGCCTGTCCGCACATGCGGCCCTGGCAGGTGCCCATGCCGGGTCGGGCATGGGCCTTGAGGCCATCTGGCGAAAAGCACCCTTGTCTGATGGTCTGCTGAAGGTCCCGGGCCGTGAGTTCTTCGCAACGGCAGACCACGGCATCGTCCGCAGGCTGCAGAAGGGACGGCGCAGGGGCGAAGTATTCATCAAGAAATGGCTGCAGGGCCTGGCAACGTCTGACAATGCGCATGTGGGAATCTGCAAGCCGGTTGCGTTCGCTCATGTTCAGGCGGCCCAGTTCGTGGCAGACGTCCAGGCCAACCAGCCGGCCTTCAGCCTGTGCTGCTGCCGCGCCGCGCACACGGGCCACGTCGCCAGCCGTGCGTATGCCGGGCACGCTGGTCTGGCCCCACACATCGGCGCTCACGTGCCAGTAGCGCTGGCGTTCATCCCAGGTATGGCGGCATCGGGCCAGACGGGTGATGCGGCTTTCGGAAATGACGCCTTCATGCAAAAGCACGGTTGCAGCCTGGAGGCTCTTTTGGCCGCCGCCCATGCTGGTGAAACTGATGTTCAGACGTTCCGGCTCAACCTGTTCGAGCATAAGGTCGCGCACGGCAAAGGTGCATTTTTGCGTGAAAACGGTTCGCGCGGCCATGCCGATGCCGTGCAAGAAATACCCGGGACGGGCCAGGGCACCGGTGATATGTTTCATGGCCCGCAGCAGGTTGCTGATCCTGCCCGTGAACAGCACGCCAGCCACAGGAACCTTGAAGTGGTGCATATGCACCGCAGCCTGAAGAATGAGCGGGCCGTTGCCGCACAGCACCACAGGACCCTGGGGCAAAAGTGAGGCTGACTTGAGCAGAATATCCGAAGCCCCGGAGCCCATCACTCCGGGCAGGGTCCAGCCTGGCAGCGGAACAGGGCGCTCCATCGCTCCCGTGGCGAGCACAACCTGTCGGGCGGTCACGCAGCGACTTTGCCCCTGTATGCTGAAATATATCCTGTCCGGGGCTGTATCCCATACATTGGCGCTGGGCAGAAAAGTCGCGCCGCA
This sequence comes from Desulfovibrio simplex, assembly GCF_055387835.1. Classification (NCBI taxonomy): domain Bacteria; kingdom Pseudomonadati; phylum Thermodesulfobacteriota; class Desulfovibrionia; order Desulfovibrionales; family Desulfovibrionaceae; genus Desulfovibrio; species Desulfovibrio simplex. The sequence goes on along the minus strand of NZ_AP042377.1, from coordinate 1,697,650 downwards.
GTTCTTGAATTCTTCCACCAGCGGCCGACCGGCAGAATAGTCTGAACCAAGATGGTTAACGAGGGCAGAGGAGCCGACACTTTTGAATATCTGACCGCCGGGTTCGCTTTGACGGTCAAGTACCAGCGTGTGCAGTCCCTGGCGCGCTGTTTCGATGGCTGCGCACATGCCTGCGGGGCCAGCGCCGACAATAATGACGTCCCATACGCTACGCATGATTGCAGCCCTCCTTGCCGAAGTCGGGTACCCCGTTCTGGCGGTTCACCCGCATGCCTTCAGCCACAGGAACGAGACAGGCCTGCTGGTTGGGGACGCCGTTAATGGTCATGAGGCATTCAAAACAGACGCCCATCTGGCAATATGGGCCACGCTTGTGCCCGCCATGCGTGGTGCGTGTCCAGCCGTGCGACGGCCCAAGGACGGCGGCGGCCACGGATATGCCTTCTTCAACCTCAAGGGGCTGGTCTTCAAAATAAATGGTCACCTGCCTGCCCGCAGAAGGGGTAGTCTTGACAAACACGATTGTCCTCCTCAGGCGGTGGCTGTTGTGGCGGAAAGTGCCGCAGCGCCAGAGCCGAATCTGTCGAGGCTCATATAGCTGATGTCCATAAAAGGATCCTGCCCCCGTACCATTTCTGAAATAAGTTTGCCCGTAATGAGTGAAAGGCCTATGCCGTTTCCTTCATGCCCGGTGGCGACAAAAAGCCCCTGAAGATGTGTGGGCGAAATGATGGGTTTGGCGTCCGGAGTGCAGGGACGCAACCCCGCATAACAGCGGATGACCCTCGTATCTGCCAGGGCAGGGTAGAAATGGCGGGCGCGTTGGGCGATAATGCGCATGACCCTGGGATCGGGGCGGATGTCCATGCCGACGTAGCGACGGCTGCTGCCAAGCAGGATTGTTCCCGCGTGGGAGGGCTCAAGCACAAAGGCAACACCAAAGTGCTCCATTTCAGGCGTGGCATTGCTGCGCGTCTTGCCGCCCTTTGCCAGAAGGTAGCCGTATTCCGCATAGTTTTTGCCCACCAGATTGCGCACGCGCTCGGTCACAAGAACATGCCCCTGGCGTGGTCTGACGGGAACGGCAAGGCCTACCATGTCGGCAAGCAGGGGAGTCCAGACGCCTGCGGCAAGAATGACGTTTTCTGTATGGATGAGCCCCTTGTCCGTTTCAACCGTGGTGATCCGTTCTCCGTCGGTACGCAGGCCGGTGACGCTGGTCCTGGTCATGAGGGTGGCGCCGTTGGCCTCGGCATGCAGGGCGAGCCCCTGACAAAGCCGCATGGGGTTAAGCTTGCAGTCGCCATTAAAATTCAGGCAGGCCAGAATGCCGTCGCCAATATTGGGCTCGTGGTGGCGCAGGTCGTCCCTGTCCCACAGGGTGACGTCAATGCCTTCATTTTTCTTGCCTTCATAGTTGGCGCGCACAGTGTCGAGATCCCGTTCGTCATCAACCAGCAGGCCGAGCCCCTCGGGCGAAAACTCAAAATCCACGGGCAGAAATTTTGCTGCCTCATGAAACATGTCCTGCCCGTATTTGCAGAACTGGCTATATGCGCCGGGCGGCGTATCATAGGTGACCACATGGCCGTCGCAGCGGCGGCTGGATCCCCAGGCGAACTCGCCACGCTCAACAAGGGTTACATCTACCCCGTCCATGGCAAGATAGCAGGCCACGGCTGTACCTACCGCCCCCCCGCCGATGACAACGGCTCTGGCGGTGTGTTTGCTGCTCATGGTAGTTCCCTTAACTTCAGTTTTTCTGGAATGTTCATGAGGGGCGGCACAAAGCTGCCCCTCATGAAAAAAGTTAGCAAAAGTCGGTCTGCTTGAGTACTTTTTCAAGCTCGACGCGCACTTCTTCAGAAATGGGCTGCCTGGGCATGCGCAACGTGCCTGTCCCGAATCCCTTGAGCGCAAGCGCGTGTTTGACCACCTGCCAGAGCTCGCCAGTGTCTTCGAGCAGACGCAGCAAGGGCAGCATTTGCCGGTATATCTGCCGGGCCTCGGCTAGTTTGTGTTCTTTGACGATAAGGTTGTACAGCTTGACGCACATGGCGGGAGCAATATTGGAAAGCACGCAAACCCAGGCCTTGGCGCCCATGACAAAACTTTCATAGGCCAGGCTTTCGCACCCGCAGAAAACCACCAGCTTGTCCCCTACCTCGTCCACAGAACGGGTCAGCCGCATGATGTCGCCACTGGATTCTTTAAGAAAACCCATGTTGGGCAACTGGGCGCATTTTACCAGGGTTTCAGGGGACACGGCCACGCCGCAACTGCCGGGATTGTTGTAGACCATTACCGGCAGTGGGCTTTTGCCGGAAATGTATTTGTAGAATTCATAGATTTCGTGCTGGCTGGGGTGCACGCCGGGAGGAGGAAGGATCATGACGCCCGCAGCGCCTATGGAGCCTGCATGTTTTGACAGTTCAACCGAAACATCGACGTTGGGCGAAATGGCGCCCACAATGACCGGAACCTTGCCGTTTACTTCCTTCATGGTGAATTCGGCAACCTGCTTGCGTTCGTCAGTGGAAAGCGCAGGCCATTCGCCGGTGGCTCCCACGGGCATGATGCCGTGTACGCCGGCTTTGAGCAGCCATTGGATATGATTGGATATAGCGCTGTAGTCGATGCTGCCGTCCTGATGAAAGTGCGTCACCGTTACTGCGAAAATACCGTGAATGTTGTTCATGTATCCTCCATTGGATGTTTGTGCATCGTCTCTAGCAAAAAAGCTACCAACAGCAGATAAAATATAACTACATAGAAAATAAGGCTGTTTTCTGGTCGCTTTTGGCCTGTGCGCGCCATGCTACAGATATGGATGCGCCACAATACTACAGGTGTAGCCTTGTGCTACACCTTGTCTGGATCTACTTCTTTCCGCCAATGATGGGCACAATAAGTATGGCTGAAAGCAGTGATGCCGCGGTCATGACGATGAAGAAGCCGTTCCAGCTTGTGGTTTCGATGATCATTGCCAGCGGCAGGCCTGTGCAGGCGGCTCCCAGGTATCCAAAAAGTCCGACAAAGCCTGTTGCCGTGCCTGCGTATTCCTTGTGGCAGACTTCGGCGGCGGCCATGCCAGTGAGCATCTGGGGCCCGAAGATGAAAAAGCCGATCAGGAAAAATACGGAGCCAAGGGCGAGTTTTGAGGTCAGGGGCAGAAGCCAGAGCGCGCCCACGGAACACATGATGCCCAGCATGAAAATGATGTTCATCGGGATGCGGTTGCCCTTGAACAGCTTGTCTGATCCCCATCCGGCGACGATGGTGCCGATGAATCCGCCGATCTCAAGCATGGTGATGGCGCTGTTTGCCACAAGCAGGTCGACGCCATGTTCCTTCACAAGGTACATGTTGGCCCAGTCGTTGACGCCGATGCGCACGACGTACACAAGCACGTAGGAAACGGCCAGAAGCCAGATGTATTTGTTGGTGAATACATAGAGGCGCAACACCTGCCATGTGGTGAGCGAGTTTTTGCTTTTCTTGACCTGCTCAAGCTCCAGCTGGTCCTTGCGCCATTCGCCCACCCTGGGCAGTCCCATGGATTCCGGTCTGTCCCGCATGATGACGCAAAGGATGATGCCCACCACAATGCCTATGATGCCCGGAATGATCATGCCGTAGCGCCAGCCGTAGTGTATGGCCAGCCACCCGGCGAGCAGCGGAATGATGGCGCCGCCCACGTTGTGCGAGGTGTTGCACACGGCCCACCAGAAGCCGCGCTCGTTGCGGGAGTACCATGTGGTGAGAATCTTGGTGCAGGGCGGCCAGCCCCATCCCTGAAAGAACGCGTTGAGCCCCCAGAGAATGGCCAGTGCCAGCAGTGACGAGCTCATACCAAAGGCAATGTTGATGATGCCTGTGACGATGAGTCCAACACCCATGAAATAGCGTGGATTGGACTTGTCGCTGATGATGCCGCCCAAAAACCGTGACGAGCCGTAAACGATATAGAAAATGGTGCTCAGGATGCCCACGTCCGAGAGCTGCCAGTCAAGGTCCTTGAGCATGGCCGGCATGATGGACTTGTAACTGTTGCGTGTGAAGTAAAAGATGGCGTATCCCAACCATATGGATGCCATCATGTGTATGCGCCAATAGGCATAGTCTTTGTCTATCTCTTCTGAGCTCTTGGTAACCGGGCGCGCAGGCGAGGCCTTGAGGAAGTCTAACATCGCGTATCCTTGGTGCAAAATGGACGGACATGCCACCGAATGGCCAGAGCAATTTCACTGTAAAATTGCTCTGGCGACTGCGGAAGTGGGTGCTTGCCGTGAAGCCGCAAGTGCAGTTTGCTTGCGTTGGTAAGCGCCGGAGCGGATGTGCCTGAAATTTTACGATTGTGCATCCGCAAGGGTACTCTGCTCTAGCGGTGTGCCCTGATTTCACGCAAGACCTGTTCATGCAGCCTGCTGTCGCCGCATGCCAGAACCTGCATGCCGGAGTGCATGGTCAGAGGATTGCCTTCCCAATCGGACATGACGCCCCCCGCGCCTTCAATGATGGGCACAAGCGCGCAATAATCCACTTCGCGCATGATGCCGCTGTCAAAGCAGAGGTCGATCTTGCCTGCCGCAAGACTCATGTAGCCATAACATGCGCCGCCGTAGACGCGCCATTTGGTGGATGCAATGAGGTGATTGTATGCTGCCCTGTCTGAGTCAAAGACAAATTCGGTATTGCTGGAAGCCACCAGGGCGGTGGCGAGGTCCGTATGGGGACGGGTTTGTATGGGCAGGCCGTTGACTGTGGATTGCCTCCCCTTCACGCCCACCCAGCGCTCAGCCATGACGGGCATTTCCACAACGCCGAGCACGGGTATGCCGTTGCGGCACAGGGCGATGAGCGTTCCGTAAAATGGATAGCCCACAATGAACTGCCGGGTGCCGTCAATGGGGTCGATTACCCACACGTACTCGGCTGTGGCGGCATCGGCCCCATATTCCTCGCCAAGCATGCCGTGGTCTGGAAACGCGCCAGAAATGATCGAGCGTATTTCACGTTCCACGCGCTCATCAGTTTCCGTCACCGGGCTGGCGTCTGTTTTAGTTTTGAAATCGTAGTTTCCACGCAAGTATTTCTGCCTGTGCTCAGTCAGTATCTGGCGTGAAACGTCCGCAGCCCGCATGGCCACGTCTAAAAATGCTTCATATTCGGGCATCACATCGTCTCCGTCTGTTGAGGGTGAAGGGATGCAGACCGGCATATCCTGTAAAGGTGTTCACTGTCGCTCCGCAGCCGCCATTCATGCGCAATTGTATCGTTTGGTATGCGGAAATGCAGTTTTATATGGAAAGTATGTACATTCCATCTTTTGATGATAGTGAATATGAAAATGTTATATATAAAAGTTTTTTGTTTTAAAAATATGTGCTCATGGCATGTAGCGATTGTTAATTTTATATAATAGCAAAAATTCTGCCAACAGTGCGCGGGATCGCAGAAAATGTCGATGTCATCTGAATCGTCAGTGTTGCACAAAATTTTTTAGATTGATAATATAAAAACAATTGTAGCATAACGCTACAGTCGTGTTTGCTTCCGCTACACGACCAGGAGGAATGATGACATGAGATGTCTTCCGGTCGATCTCTCACCACAAAATCCCGTGTACCAGCAAACGGTTCACGAAGCCTGGAAGGATTTCATTGACGGCGGTGAAATCCGGGGGCGTGTGCCCGATCACATCCTGGATGGCTGGCTGCTCAGCCGCGATGCCCGCATTGACCCCGTGCGGGCTCCTGATGTGCCGGTGCTGGAAAGAGAGCACTTTGCCGATTTGTGCAGCCAGTCCGCTGTGCTGCTCAATGCGGCGGCTCCGGTGCTTGAGATGCTTGATTCGTGCATCAGCGGCACCGGTCACATGGCAATTCTTACCGGTTCGTCCGGGCATATTCTTGCTACCGTAGGTGACAAGGCTCTGCTTGATGTGGCCCGTACCCAGTACAACATGCCCGGCGCTGACAGGAATATCGATAAGGTCGGCGCTTCAGCCATAGGCATGACCCTGCAACGGCATCGTCCTGTGCAGATCTACGGCTATGAGCATTACAATGCTGGTCTGCATTCGTGGCGCTGCGCCTCTGCTCCCGTTCTGGCCGATGCCTCGGGCGTCCTGGCCGTGCTGACCATTTCGGGCAATATTGCCAGCCCCGAGATACAGGCGCTCGCTCTGGTGACCACCTTTGCCAACTATATAGGCATGCGCGTGCGCCAGCAGAACATAGAAACCACCGGGCAGAAGCTTGAGGCTTTATTGCGGAATGCCCACGATTCCCTGACCTACCCGTTGCTGGTGCTTGACGGCAATGGGGGCATTACCCACGCCAACAGGCATGCATCAACATTGTTCACATCTGGCGAACTTGAGCTTCCGGGCAGAAGCGCGGTTTCCCTGGTAAGCTCCCTTGATGCGCAAAGGTTGCGACGGGCCCTGGCCGGGCAGCGGCAAGGGCATGACACCCTGACATTCCTGACAGGGCAGGGGCCGCAACGCATTGCCTGCACATTTTCCCCTGTGGAGCTGAGTGCGGGAAAATCCGTGGGCATGGCCCTTGCCCTGAACCCGGACATGCTTGTGGCGGGTGGACGAAACAGGAGCAGAACTGCCAGCGGCCCGCCACCGACCTCCTGAAGTGCTGTTCCGCCGACCCGTGAGGTCACGCCAGTTCACGCAGCAACATACCAGTTCACAGACATTCTTGGGGCAAGCCCCGCTCTGCGGCAGGCTATCAATTTCGCCCGGCGCGCTTCCCGCATGGCTTCACGTATCGTCATTTTTGGGGAAAGCGGCACTGGCAAGGAGCTTTTCGCCCAGGCAATTCACAATGCCGGAAATGATCCCGGCCAGCCCTTTGTCGGCATTTCCTGCGCCGCCATTCCCAATGATCTTATCGAAGCCGAACTGTTTGGCTATGAAGAAGGGGCTTTTACCGGAGCGCGAAAGGGCGGGCAGAAGGGCCGACTTGAAACCGCCAATGGCGGGACGCTTTTTCTGGATGAAGTGAACAGCCTGCCATTGGCAGTGCAGGCCAAACTTTTGCGCGTTCTTCAGGAGATGGCTTTTTCACCTCTTGGCAGCAATCGCCTCGTTCATCTTGACGTCCGGGTGATCGCCGCAGGCAATGCAAATCTGGCGGATGAGGTGCGGGCGGGAGCTTTTCGGTCTGACCTCTATTACCGTCTCAATGTCGTGGAAATCGAACTGCCTCCTCTGCGAGAGCGTAAGGGCGACGTGGAATTGCTGGCAAAAACATTCTGGCGCAAGCTTTGCGCGCGTATGAATCTGCCTATGGTAACCGTCGAGCCGGCCGTGCTGGAAAAACTCAAGACCTATCCCTGGCCGGGCAACGTGCGGGAATTGCAGAACGTGTGCGAAAGAGCCCTGGTACTTTCTGACGGGGCTTCCATCAGGCTTGATTGCCTGCCCCGCCATATTTCTGGAAAAAATGTGGCGGGTCTGGCTGACGTGCAGCCGGAGGTTGCGCCGGGGCACGCGTCCATGGACGACCTGTGCGAAAGCATGGTGCGTAAAACACTGGAAGCAGCCGGGGGGAACATCAGCAAGGCTGCTGAGACGCTGGGCATAGCCAGAACGACTCTTTACAGAAAAATGAAGAAATATGGCCTGGGGCAGTAGTACTTCATTCGGCGGAATGCAAGGGATGTAAAAAGCCAATCACGTGCCGACCTTTCAAGCTTGCGAAGCAGGCAGGAATGCTCTGGGCTTTGGTTTGCGGGTGCTGGTTTGCGGCCCATGGCGTTTCCTGCTCTGCCGGGGGCGGGCCGTACCGCTTGGTCGTACGGCCAGAGGTCAATGCAGGCCGAAGCGCAGTGTGTCATTGGGGCGTCAGAAAACCCCGCGTCAGATCATGGAGGAATGGGTGCAGAGTAACAAAAAGTAACAAGTCAGAAAAAAACATATAGAAATATCAAAGCCCCGGAGAAGAGTTCCGGGGCTTTTTCCGTTTGACGTCTTGACGATTTAATCATAAGCGAGCATAACAAAAAATAACAAAATTGACTAAAAAGCAACATCAAACTGTCACAGAAACAGGGTTTGCCATGCTGCCAGTCGAACGCCGTAGAAAGATGGCCAGTCTCATCAAGAGCCAGGGTGCGGTCAACAGCCGAGAGCTTGCAAAAGCCCTTGGCATTTCTGTCATGACGGTGCGCCGTGACCTCAAGGTGCTGGAAGAGCAGAAGCAGCTTGAAATTACTTGGGGCGGGGCTGTTCCCGTGGGGTTTGAGGCGCACGACATTCCCCGGTCCCACAAGGCGGGCAGCATGCTGGAGGCCAAGGTTGCCATAGCCCGCACCGCATGCGAGTTTATACAGGATGACTCGTTCATCGGCCTTGATGCGGGCACGACCACCCTTGAACTGGCGCGCCTGTTGCCTTCACTGCCATTCAAGAACCTGTCCGTGGTTACGCCGGACCTCGAAATTGCTCTGCTCCTTTCCGGCTATCCCCATATTGAGGTTTTTCTTACCGGGGGCCGGGTAGACCCTATCAGCCGGGCCTGCAACGATACCGATTCTGTGGCGTATCTGCGCCGTATACGCACCACCGTGGCCTTTGTGGGCATCAACGTGTGGGGGGCCCAGCACGGCGTGACCACCAGCTCTTCTGAGAAGATGCATCGCAAGATTCAGCTCATGAGCAGCGCGGACAAGAGCATTCTTCTGGTCGATTCTTCAAAATATGCGAAATTCAGCCCCTGGCGTGTGGCCGGAGTGGAGGATTTTTATCGCATCATCACCGACGAAGGCATCAGTCATGACGCCCGGCAGGCCCTTGAAGGCGCCGGAGCCCGTTTGCTTTATGCCGGAGCCTGATCAGGGCTATCCGTTTTTCAAACCTTTGTACCGGTCTGGCCAAGCGCCGCGAGGACCAAAAGAGTTTGCCATGAATATAGCTGTAATTGCGGACGACTTTACAGGAGCCAACGCCAATGGGGCGCTGCTCACCGCCAAGGGGTTTTCCAGCGCCACCTGCCTTGGGCTGGACAAGTGGGACCCCCAGTATTTCTCGGCTTTCACCGCGGTTTCGCTGAATGCGGAAAGCCGCCTGCTTTCACGCCAGAAAGCGTGGGACGCCGTGTACGCGGCGGTAAAGATGTTCTGCGCCGAAAAGCCCGCGCTGGTTTCCAAACGTGTGGACTCCACCCTGCGCGGCAACGTGGGCGCGGAGATTGAGGCCGCCATCAAGGCAATGGACGACAGCTACGGCCATGAGCAATCGCTTGCCGTACTGGTGCCGTCCTATCCGTCTTCCGGGCGTATCTGCGTGGGCGGCTACCAGATCGTGCACGGCGTGCCTCTGGAGCGCTCGCCCATTGCACAGGATGCGGCCACGCCCGTTAAGGACACGTCCGTTCTCAGGATTTTTGCCGGGCAGAGCGCCATGAAGTGCGGATTTGTCCCCCTTGAAAAAATTCTGGGCGGCGCGGCTATCGTGCGTCAGGCCATTGAAGATTTGCGTGCGGTAGGGTGCCGGGTTGTGGTGTGCGATGCTGTGGCTGATGAAGATATCGCCACCATCGCGCAGTCTCTGGCCGATGCCCCGTATCCCCTGGTGTCGGTTGATCCCGGCCCGTTCACTGCCGAACTGGCGGCCGTGCGCGTGCAGGCTCCCCGCTCGCAATATGAAAATCGTGTGTTTCTTGCCATTGGCAGCACCAGCGAGCTTACCCGTGTTCAGATGGAAGCCCTGCACCTCGCACATCCCTGCCATCTGGTGCCCATGAACGTGCGCAAGATTCTGGCCGGAAAGGACGAAGCCGCCAGCGAGTGCGCGCGGGTGCTTGATGCCGTCGCCACGCCGCCGGACGGCACCACCGTACTTGGCGTCTGCACTGCCGCCAGCAAGGAAGACGTTTTTTCTCTGGACGAGATGTCACGCAAGATGAACATCACGCACTCGGAGATTTCGCAGCGCATAAACGAAGCCATAGCCAACGTGACCGATGCGGTGCTGCGCCGCGAGGACCTGCGCATTGGCGGCCTGTACACTTCGGGCGGAGAAGTCACGGTGTCTGTTATCCGCAAGCTGAAAGCGGGTGGGTTTACGGTGCGCGACCAGGTTCTGCCCCTGGCCGTGTACGGGCATATTATCGGCGGCGTTCAGGCCGATCTGCCGATGATAACCAAGGGCGGCTTTGTCGGCGACAAGGGCAGTCTGGTGGAATGCGTGGAATACCTTTTCACCAAGATTTCCACACGCAAACGCCCGGCCTAGAGCAGTTAACGAATGAAATGAGTTAACTGCTCTGCAAGGATTTTCCTGAAAATCCTTGCCACGAAATGCGAGAAGGCAGGCTTTTGCCTGCCGTAAGCGAGCATTTCAAGTGTTAAATGCTCTAGTGTTGCGGCGTTTGGCGTTGCCGGCGAAATCCCCTTCCTGAAATTACAAAAACAAGGATATTCAATATGAAACCGTTGATTTGCGCCCCCATGGGCGATCCGGCCGGTGTCGGGCCGGAAATTCTGGCGGCGTCTCTGGTGGACCCCGTTGTGACCGGTGTGGCCCGCGTGCTTGTGGTGGGCAATACCGAAATCATGAAGCGCGCCTCCGCCATCATGAACGTCAGCCCCGACTTCAATGAGGTGGACGAGAATCTTGAAGGCTGGCGCGATGGTGCGGCCAACATTCTGAATCTGGACAATGTGGACCTGGCCGGATTTGCCTATGGCAAGGTGCAGGCGCACTGCGGCAAGGCTGCTTTTGAGTATATCAAAAAATCAGTTGAGCTGACCCTGGCAGGCAAGACCGACGCCCTGGCCACCACGCCCATCAACAAGGAATCCCTCAAGGCAGGGGGAGTGCCCTACATCGGGCATACAGAAATTCTGGGCGACCTTACGGGCACGAAAGATCCCCTCACCATGTTTCAGGTGCACAGCCTGCGCGTGTTTTTCCTCACCCGCCATCTTTCCCTCATGGACGCCTGCCGCGCCGTGAAAAAAGACCGCGTGCTCGACTACATCGCCCGCTGTTCCGAAGCCATGCGCCTGCTGGGCATTGATAATCCCAGTATCGTGGTGGCCGGCCTGAACCCCCACTGCGGGGAACACGGCCTGTTCGGCAACGAGGAAGATGTGGAGATTGTGCCCGCCATTGAAGAAGCCAAAAAGCGCGGCTTCAACGTGCACGGCCCCAATCCGGCGGACTCGGTTTTCCACTTTGCCCTCAAGGGCGCGTGGGACGCGGTGCTTTCACTGTACCACGACCAGGGGCACATCGCCACCAAGATGGTGGATTTCGAGCGCACCATCTCGCTCACTCTGGGCATGCCCATACTGCGCACCTCGGTTGACCATGGCACGGCCTTTGACATTGCCGGAAAGGGCAAGGCCAGCCCCGTGAGCATGGTGGAGGCCATCCGCCTTGCAGCGCTGTATGCATATAGTTTTAAAAGGGCCAATGTCTGAGGATTGTTCCGTAAAAAGAGTCCCCCGGAGGGGTGGGGGGGCTCTTTTGGAGTTTTTGAGGCCGGTCGCTCCGGCTTTTCACAGTAACCATCTGTCTGGAGAGTGATGATGGGAACCGCCCAAGCCTTTGGTATTGGCTATTCAATGACAATGCTTGCCATTGCCATTGCCATAGTCATTGTGCTGTGTATCTGGTTCAAGATTCATGCATTTGTTTCCCTTACAACCGCAAGTCTGTTCCTTGCGCTGACGCATAATATGGAACTGGCGAAAATTGTCGTGGCCTTTGAAGGCGGCCTTGGCAAAACCCTGGGTTTTCTTGCGCCTATTCTTGCCCTTGGAGCCATCCTCGGCAAACTTATGGAAGTTTCGGGCGCTGCCGAAAGGCTGGCGCGGACGCTCATTCGCATCCTTGGGCAGTCCAGGGCGCACTGGGCCATGATGATTGTCGGTTACGTCTGCGGTATCCCTGTGTTTCTTCAGGTGGGCATCATTCTGCTGACGCCCCTCATGTTCTCCATTGTCAAGGAATCCAAGCTGCCCCTCATCCAGGTGGGTATGGCTCTTGTGGTGGCCCTGACAACGGTTCACTGCATCGTGCCGCCGCACCCCGCGGCCATGGCGGTCACCGACCTGCTCAAGGCTGATGTGGGCAAGGTCATCTTCTTTGGCCTTCTTGTGGGACTGCCCGCCGCCTGCGTTGCCGGGCCCATGTATGGCAAGTTCATTGCCAAGCGCCTGCCCCCCGTTCCCCTGACCGGCGCTTACGCTGGCACCGAACCCCGCAAGGAATCGGAACTGCCGCCCTTCGGCAGAACCCTGTTCGTGGTGCTGCTGCCCCTGCTGCTCATGATCGCCAAGACCGTCGTGGAACTGAGCATCGACAAGCAGAATCCGCCTTACTACATGACCTATGTGAACTTCATCGGCACGCCCATGATCGCCCTGTTCATCTCGGCGGTGGTGGCCTACTTTGTGTTGGGCCTTGGCCGTGGTTTCAGTTGGGACCAGCTGGGACGCTTCAGTGAAGCCGGCATGGCTCCCCTGGCCTCCATCATGCTCGTCATCGGCGCGGCTGGCGCGCTTAACCAGATCATCACCGACAGCGGCGTGGGTCTTGTGCTCAAGCAGGTGCTCACCAGCATCCATATCAGCCCCCTGATCCTCGCCTGGGTTATTGCCATCACCTTGCGTTTTGCCCTGGGCAGCGCCACTGTGGCCATGATGACCGCGGCGGGGCTCATTCTGCCTGTGCTCGGCGCCAATCCCAATCTTGATCCGGCCCTCATGGCCATTGTTATCGGCGCTGGCGCCATTGGCGCTTCGCACGTGACGGACTCCGGCTTCTGGTTCGTCAAGGAGTCGCTTGGCATCCCCATGGGGTCGATGTATGCGACCTATACGGCCGGTACGACCATTGCGGCTGTTCTTGGTCTTGGCGGCACGCTTCTGCTGCAAATGTTCCTTTAGCCTTTTCGGCTGCCCGGGCCGGGGTGCTTGCCTTCCTGGCCCGGAGCCGTTACCCCCATTTCTATACTGTCCTGACGTACTGAATCCTGGCTGAACGTCAGCGTCATCCACAAGGAGCATTTCATGAAAATTGTCATTGCGCCGGACTCGTACAAGGAGTGCCTGTCAGCCCTGCAGGTAGCCACGTTCATTGAGTTGGGCTTTCGAGAAGTGTTTCCGCATGCCGACTACGTCAAGGTTCCTGTGGCCGATGGCGGCGAAGGCACGGTGGAGGCCATGGTTGAGGCCACAGGCGGGGAGCGCATCGCTGTGACGGTCAAAGGTCCTCTTGGCGAACCAGTGGAGGCCTTTTACGGACTTACAGGCGATGGCAGCACGGCTGTCATCGAAATGGCCACTGCCAGCGGCCTGGGACTTGTGCCGCCGGAAAAACGCAACCCCCTGAAAACCACAAGCTACGGCACGGGCGAGCTTATCCGCGCCGCCCTCGACGCCGGAGCCCGCAAATTCATTCTTGGCATTGGCGGCAGCGCCACCAACGAAGGCGGAGCAGGCATGCTTCAGGCCCTCGGCGTACGGCTGCTGGATGCCGACGGACAGGAAATCGAAGCCACAGGGCTCGGCCTTGGCAGACTGGCCCGCATCGACATGTCTACTTTTGACGAACGGCTGAAACACTGCGTCATTGACGTGGCCTGCGATGTGGATAATCCCCTGTGCGGCCCGCGCGGCGCGTCGGCCATCTTTGGCCCGCAGAAAGGCGCAACGCCGGAACTGGTGCAGCAGCTTGACGGTTACCTCAGAAATTTTGCCGAAATTACGCTTCGCGATCTTGGCGTGGATATGGCCGAAATCCCTGGCGCTGGCGCAGCCGGTGGCATGGGCGGTGGCATGTACGCCTTTCTTGGGGGCCGTCTGCGCCCCGGAAGCGAGATTGTGACCGAAGCCGTGGGGCTGGACGCTGTGGTGCGTGACGCTGATCTTGTCATTACAGGCGAAGGCCGGATTGACGGGCAGACGGCCTTTGGCAAGGCTCCCGTGGGCGTTGCCCGCGTTGCCAAGCTCCACGGCAAGCCTGTCATCGCCATCGGCGGCTCGTTGCGTCATGATGCCGATGTTGTGCATAGCCACGGCATTGACGCGGTGTTCAGCATTCTTTCCAGCCCGTGCTCCATTGCCGAAGCTCTGGAGGCGGGGGAGAACAACCTGCGCACAGCGGCCCGCAATATCGCCGCGAGCATTGCCATTGGAAGCCGGCTCGGCCCTGTGGCCAACACGGGAAAATAGATGATAGCTGAGTATCTTGAGTGCTGGCGAAAGCAGCCACGCTTTAACACGTTCTTTCTTTGCGCCATGGCCCTGGCCTGGGGCGTCTATGCGCTCATCGGGCTTGTGGACATCGCATGGGGATCGCAGGCGGCTAATATACTGGTTTTCGCCATTGCCGCCATCTGTTTTATTTTCATCTTTGTTTTGCCGAAATATTCGTTCCGCATTGTGGCCATACATTATTTTATCATGATTGTTACCCTGTTGCCCTCACTCGCCAACGGGCAGGAGCTCATGCGCCAGAGCGGTTATTTCAGCTGACGTATATCATGACGACATTGCAAAAGAGCGGGGTTCGGGCCCCGCTTTTTTGTTTCTGGGCACCGTGTTGTTTTTTATTCTAATATATGTACATATCTTTATATAATTGAATGGCTGTGTCGAATATACTCGCCATTGCCCCATAGTATGTTATACAATAGGCGGAAAAACAGCATATGCAACAGGGTTGTCAAGGATTTTATCAATGAAAGAGAAAGGATAATGAACAAAACAGACGCTTCTTCATACTCTGATATGAATATACAATCTCCAGACCCCGCCTCCAATTCCAAAGACTCTTTACCGCCTCTGTCCCGCAATTCCCTGAGCCTTTTATGTGATTCGGGCCGAATCTCACCTTCCGCATGGTCTCAGGCTCTTGATTTTTGCGGTTTCCGGCCAGACGGCAAAGCCTGGCTGACTTACTGGCGTCAGGTTTTTCTGCTTGGCGGAGTTCTTTTTTTTCTGGCGGGAATCATCTGTTTTATCGCCTGGAACTGGGATGACATGCAGCCTTTTGCGCGCATGACGCTTGTGGGGGTGATTGTGGCCAGTGCGGGCATCGGGTCTGTGGCCGTGGGGCCGGATTCGCGTCCGGGACAGGCTCTGCTGCTGGTTTGCGGTGTGGCAATGGGTCCACTGCTGGCCGTATTCGGCCAGACCTACCAGACGGGAGCGGAACTCTGGGAACTGTTCAGGGTATGGACGGTGTTGCTGGTCGCGCTTGCACTCGTGGGCAGGCAGGCTGGCCTGTGGTTTGCCGCCTGGCTTTCGGGCAATGCGTTTATCGCCTTGTGGCTTGGGCGTAACCTTGCATCACCCTTTGACGCTTTCAGCCAGTTTTTTGCGATTCCTGAATGGCTGGTGGCCATTGCGTGCGCCATACTTCTTTGGGAGTGGGCGGCACAAAGGGCAGGGCAAAAAGACTCGCAGAGCTGGTTGCGGTCGCGGTGGCTTCCCAGGCTGCTTTTTCTTGATTTGACAGTCCGAACGTCATGCTACCTGATTGAGGGCATTTGGGGTTCATACAAATGGGCTGATGCGTGGCAGCTGTGGCTGCCGCATCAGATTGTCCCCTACTTTGCCGTGGCAATGGCCGGGCTCGCCTGGTGGTGGTACCGGAAAAAAGAACCAGACCTCTTTATGCTGGCGACATTGCTCGGATCAGGGACGGCTGTTCTGCTTGCTGCCCTGGCCGAGGCCGAGCTGTTTTTTGGCCTTGGGGTTGTTGGCGCATTCCTGTTTTGGGGCCTGCTTGTTACCGGCCTTACGGCAGGGCTGGCGAAGATGTTACTGCACCTGCAACAAGTCATGTCGGCGGAAGAAGGGAAAAAAGCCGCGCGTATCGTCCACTTGCCACGGTTTTTGGGGCGTGCCCGCCCCGGCGTTTCATGGCAGATGCTGTGGGAGAACCTTCAGGCCCATGGCGAGGCGCTGCGCGACGATCCCGCGCCCGACGCAAAAGAGCCGTACTCGCCCTGGTATATCAAACTGTTGCTGGCCTTGGGCGGTTGGCTGGCGGCCGTTCTTTTTATGTGCTTTTTGGGTTTCTTGCTGTTTGAAACGCTGAATATCAGTTCACATGAAGAATTGACCATTTTCATTGTTTCTGTGCCAGTGCTGCTTTTGGGCCGGGCCATGCTGGCTGGCGACAAGTTGTTTTCACGGCATTTTGGCTTCGCGCTGGCAATCGCGGGAACGTCCGGAATCGCCATCGCGCTGTTTCTCGGCCTCGACAGTGTGATAGCTGCATGCTTTGTGCTTGCTGCGCTGCTTGTCGCCATCAGCGTTCTTATGCGCAACGTCGCGTATACGTTTTTGTCGGCCATTGGCATTGTGGGCTGCGTGGCCCACGGAATTTCATATTTGATCTATACAAGCGTGAGGCAGGATTTTGCGGACTCCGCAAGGCTTGATATCGCCCTCTTGTTGCCTCCGGTTTGGTGGGCTTTGCTGAGCCTGGCCCTTACATATTTTTGCCTCCAAGAAAAACGCTGGCGCGGCAGTATGCGCGGGCAAACCACTGACGCATGGTTTTTTGGCGCATATACGGGCATGCTTGTGATCCAGATATGGAGCCTTGGCTTGTCCTACGGTCTCGGTAGTCTTTTGGATCTGCCGCTCTGGGGATCAGGGGGCATGGGCTTGGGAGCAGCCGCAGGGGTGACGGTTATGATCATTTTTTTAACAAGAAAGCAGAGCTTGACCGCACGGGCGGCGGGTATGGCCAGTGTGCCCTTGCTTTTTGTGCTTGGGTGGTATTTGCCGGGTGCGGCTTTGGCGCTTCTTGGGCTCGTTATGGCCAGACAGATGGGCAATGCTGTCATGCAGGGAGCAGTGCTGGTGTATTTTTTTGCGTACATGGTCTTTTATTATTACAATCTTGCGGTTCCTTTTTCCGCCAAGTCCACCTATCTCGTCGCATCAGGACTTGTTTTGCTGCTGCTTGCCCTGGTTCTGCGGGTCTGGCAGACAAAATCATCCATAGAGGAGGCGGGCCGTGCGTAAGCTCTATATCCTGCTTGTACTGGGGCTGTTTTTTACTGGTTACGCCGTTTCTGTACAGCGAATGGAAACAGTGC
The DNA here is from genome assembly GCF_055387835.1 of Desulfovibrio simplex. Taxonomy (NCBI): domain Bacteria; kingdom Pseudomonadati; phylum Thermodesulfobacteriota; class Desulfovibrionia; order Desulfovibrionales; family Desulfovibrionaceae; genus Desulfovibrio; species Desulfovibrio simplex. Next base: position 1,680,560 of record NZ_AP042377.1, on the reverse strand, counting down.
TTGCCGAGGGCAAAACAATCCTGCTGCCTCTTGCCCCTGTTGACCCGCGTGCCTTGCTCATGGGTGACTATATGGACCTCAGGTATACGGTGAATGACCGCATCCATGACGCGCTACGTAAGGCGAAAGCCGCGTCCGGCACGGACGCTGGGGCTGAAGGGCTCGCCGTGCTGCGGGTGCGCAATGAGCCCGTACCGCAGGCGGCGGACTTTGTCAGACTGGACGATGGCAGCCCCTTGCGGAACGATGAATTCTATCTGGCCTACAAGCTCCGTGGGCACAGGGTCATAACCGCGGCCACTGCATATTATTTTCAGGAAGGAACCGCGCGGCACTATGAAAATGCCCGCTTTGGCCAGTTCAAGGTTGCCGTGAATGGAAAAACGGTTCTGGTCGGGCTTTGCAATACTGAAGGAAAGCTGATCGAGACCCAGAACGGTGGTGAGAAAAAGAGTCAGTGATTATCGCTGAATATAGAAACTTCCCCATATGCCCTGATGCATATATGCAAAAAATATTTTACGCTTGAGTACCTTTAGAGCAGTTTCACTTTGAAATTGCTCTGGCGGCTGCGCAAGCGCAGCTTTAGCCGTTGTGACGCAGGCTTCAGCCGTTGCGATGCAGGAAGCTACGGATAAAGACAGCCTGAGTAACTACACAGTTCACCCCATACAATCGCTGTCGCCATCCGTAGCGATGCTGTCCTGCCCCGTAAGACGGTTCCGTCAACGGTTCAGGCAAGCCCTGCGGGCAACGGCTGCCGCAAAGACGGCAATGAGTTACGCAAAAATCTTGCCCAAAGAGTCGCTTTCGTTATCCGTAAGCCGCTGACGCTGCAACGGCTAACGCGCCCGAAGGGCTTGCCTGAACCGTACCGCTATTTATTTGTGCGGTCACGCGCCGAAGCGGGCGTCTTGGAAGCATTGAGAATATCCATTCTCAATGCGAAAATGCTATAAGAATGCACATGTTCAAGGGATACGGCACGCCGTTACGTACGCCTGTTTGGGCGCGTGGCAGCGCAGACAGGCCGCGCTTGCGTATCACGGCAAGTGGTTTGTGCGCAGCCGCGCGTGTGTTTTTGATCGTAAAACAGCGCCAAAGCCGAGGTGTTTTTACGCGCGCGGGTATCTGTTGCGGCGCAATACTCAAGTATCTTGCCTGATTGATTGGTATTGTCGCGTGTCGGCCTGGTTTTGCGCAGGGTGTTTTGCGACAGGGTTTTTAACCGTATGAGCCTTTTGTGTGGCGGTTTTCTTTGGGGCGAGTGGCGGGCTGTGGATTGCTGCAACCCTTCATATAGATTCGCTTGTCATTACGTATAATGTGATTATCTGAAGGGTAAGAACGCAAGGACCTGAGAGTGGCTGCAGCGCAACAAACATGATGGCCCGTCTGACGAGAACCGTACTGACTGCAAGGCTGGCCTTTTGAATAAGGACGCTTTGCGGAAATTTTTAGTCCATAAAAAAATATATTGTATAAATAATCTATCACATCAGCCAGTTGCTTTTTTTAGGAATAACTGGGCTCTGTTAAAACAATCGGGCAGCCTGTAACTACTTTTTATGGTTGCAGGCCCTGCCTGCGCGCAAAAATAAACCAGCATGCTGTTTGCCTGGCAAAATTTGCTGCAACCGTTTGGATACCCAGCGGTGAACCTCCTTCAGGGGGGTCCGCCAGGAGTTTTGCAAAGCCAAAAAATTTGGCAAAGGCCATATCCATTTTCTATTTAAACTTGGAAGCGCCTGTGGAGGATATGCGGTATTTCTTGCTGCGATTGCAGTTTGTTATGGTTTGCTTGTTGTTTTAGCAACAAATATGACCATTAGATTGTTTTTATTGTTATATCTGTAGTATGATATTGTTGCGTTGCGTGGGGTATTTTGTTCCAGTAGCAAGACTGTTTCATAAAGAGTGACCCCATGTGCTGCGCATTTTTTGGGATGCTTTGATACCTTTGTAAAAAATGCCATCTGCTGAATACGAAAGGTCATCTGTGCGGATACCGCGTACGGTTTCTGTTTTTTACGCAGACCGGTTGCAACGATTAAAGGATTGTAAGTGAGGAATCATCTGATGCAAGAAGCCAATGAAAACAATAATCTGTGTTCAGTCCGGCTGGGCCAAAAAATAAAAGATTTTACGTTTTCTACGTATAACCCAAAAACAGACAGCTTTGAAGAACACTGTTTTTCTGAATATAGCCTGCAGCGTAAATGGATAATTCTTTATTTTTATCCTGCTGACTTCACTTTTGTCTGTCCCACAGAGTTGGCTGACATTGGAAAATATTACACACAGCTTAAAGATATGGGTGTTGAAGTTATTTCCATCTCGACTGACTCAAAATTCACACATCTTGCATGGTGCAAGGCCGAGCGGCTGCTCAGCAGTGTCAGTTTTCAAATGGCCTCTGACACGACTGGTGAGATTGCTGAATTTTTTGGCGTCTATGACAAGGAAGCAGGAACTGCCTTGCGCGGCACGTTCATCATCAACCCCGAGTCCGTATTGGTTGGTTCAGAGATCAACTTTTACAATGTTGGGCGAAATGCGGCTGAGTTGATGAGAAAAATGCAGGCCTATGTATATGTTGAAAAACATCCTCATCAGGCATGCCCCGCCGCCTGGAAAGAAGGCGAGGAAGTTTTGACCCCCTCTGAAGACCTGGTCGGACGAGTTGCGGATTTTTTGACAAATAAGCAGGATTGAGCGTTATCACGTGTAATTCTGCAAATGCGCTGAGGATGGCATTACAAATGACAACGGAAAGAAAATATACTTTTTCCTGGAGCACCATAGGCGAAAAAATGGCCATTGCGAGGCCAAGCCTTGGTCCAACAACACGGATAGAGGTTTACAGGTTACTGCAATACACTTTGCGTGATGTACTTGAAGAAGAATTTGGGCACCAAAAGACAGATGATATGTTCCGCAAGGCAGGCGCCATTGCCGGAAGGGAATTTTACAACAAGTTCTGCCTGGAGGCTGAGGATATTTCCAGCCTGGTAACGACCATTGAAGAGAAGTTTAAAGAACTGGGCATCGGCATCTTTCGGGTTGAATCCATCAACCTGGAAGATATGACCTTTACGTTAAATGTTGAAGAAGACCTTGACTGCTCTGGCCTCCCTGACACAAGCGAACAAATTTGTGTGTATGATGAGGGTTTTATTCAGGGTATTCTTGAAAATTACACAGGTAAAAAATTTAAAGTTCGTGAAGTTGACTGCTGGTGCACAGGCGCTCGAACCTGCCGGTTCAGTGCCGAAGCTGTTGGCTAAAATTGTACGACATCTACCGGGATAGTGCATGTTATGAGCGATAACGATCGCATCAAAATTGCCCACATGGTTCTTGATCATGCCGAAAGACTGCTTGATGCGATGGATCCTCCGCCAATTCCAGAGGAATTTTCTGGAGATGCGGTGTTTATTCAGTTTCATGAAAAAATCCTGGCCCTACGCGAAATAATGGCTTCATTTGCCTGCGGCGACCTCTCGCAACAAATTCAGTTGCGAGGCGTTGTAGCAGGTTCTTGCAAGGCTTTACAGGCCAACCTGCGGCATATGGCCTGGAAGGTGCAGCAGATTGAAAAGGGAGACTACACCCAGCGAATGGACTTTATGGGCGATTTTTCATCGTCGTTCAATAAGATGGTGGTGCAGCTTGAAACGACCATCAAGGCTTTGCAGCAAAAAGAAGAAGCTCTGACAAACCTCGCAGTTTCCCTTCAGGAGGAAGTGAAGCGACGTAGCGATACACTGCTGAAACTGAAAAAAAGTGAAGCCGAGTTCAAGTATCTTGCGCAGCATGATCCGCTTACTGGGGTTTTTAACCGCCGTTCTTTTTTTGCGCTTACACAGGAAAGCCTGGTTGGTTCAATCGCCCTGAAAAAGGATTGCTGCTTCTGCTTGCTGGATATCGACTATTTTAAGGCATTCAATGATACCTATGGCCATGTTGAAGGCGACAATGCCTTGAAATTTGTGGTCTCCATGGCTCAAAGCAGTCTGCGGCAAACAGATATTATGGGGCGCTACGGCGGCGAAGAATTCATCTTTTTCTTTTCTGACACCGATCTCTCACAAGGGGTCGCCGCAGCAGAGAGAATCAGGGCTGCCATAGAAAATACGCCCCTGACCCTGGACGACGGCAAAACTGTATATTTGCGCGCCAGCCTGGGGGTCGCGGGTTTGCTTGCCTCCTGGGCCCTCACGCACAGTTGCAGCGCCTTGCAGGCGCATGTCATCAGGCTTGCGGATGAGGCATTGTATCAGGCAAAAAATGAAGGTAGAAACAAGGTATGTGCCGCTGAACTCAAGGGGCTCGATTGAGACAGGCGTTTTTCGGGGCAGGTTCACTTTGCGCATGCTCTGGCGGTTGCACGAGCGCGCTTTGTCAGCGCTGCCATGCGGCGAAAAGGCCGTGCCGTAGGCCCTGTAAAGCATATCCTCAAGGATGCTCCTCTCAGTCGTGGCCGCCCTGTCATGACAGTACGCCGCAACGTGGCGTGTAGCCGGCCAAAAATCCCATTTTCGGCAGATGAAAAATTGAAATGTGAAGCTTTTCAACGTTATTCTGGTCTGACCGCTGCCGTCTGATCCTGCTGTGCATTCGATGGGATGCAAGGGATTTGTGTGATTGGCCGGTCATGTCGCCTGCGGCCCGGTTGAAGCGTTCCAGCCCATGAGAAGCAGTTTGTGCCAAGGTATGAATACCTTCCGCCGGAAACAAAAATACGGATTGGATATTTGTACAGAAAAAGTGACCTGACAGCGCAGCATGCCGCATTCCCGTGGCTGCCAGTTGCATTTACTGCCTGCATTCTATAATCTTGCTTCAGGGTAAGAATTCTCGCCCGCCTGCCCGCCTTTCTGTCTTTCAGCCCGCCTCAACCTCCTTTCCCCCGGAGTCTGCTATGGACCAAGCTTTCTGGCAGTCAGTCCAGCTCTACGGCAACATCGCTGTCAAACTTGCCGTGGGCCTTGCCACCTTCATCTTTGTTTTTCGCACCACAAATCGTTGCCAGCTTGCGCAAATGACGTCGGTTGATCTTATCGGCAACTTTGTCATGGGCGGAATTATCGGTGGTGTAATATACAATCCCGCAATAGGAATTACACAATTTGTTCTTGTTCTCGTCATATGGCAAATTCTTATCGTAATCGTAAATTCTTTACGCATGCGTACAGAATCAGGGCGCAAAATGATAGTCGGCTCACCCATCCCCATTGTTATCAAGGGGAAGTTTCTACAGGACAAGTTTAGTGACGCAGGGCTTGATATCGGCGATTTTGCGACGCTCATAAGAATGCAGGGCATTCATTCCATGAAAGATATCTGGAATGCCCAGATAGAGCCCAATGGCCAGCTTACGGTGCAGAAAAGGGAAGACCCCCATATTTCCAATGTGGTGCTCAACAATGGGGCAGTCCTTGAACCCGCTCTTGAAGTGATCGACAAGGATGAGGCATGGTTGAAAGCCGAACTGCACAAGCAGGGCTACGATTCCTACGAAAACATTTTTTTTGCGGAATGGAATGAGCAGCGGGACAAATCCGGAAAACTCACCGGAAATCTTTACGTTGTCGAGCTTGATGATAAAAAAGACAGCAAGGACGCCAGTGCTCCCATTCCGCCCAAGCAAAGCCGCCAACCGGCCTGACGCTGCGAGGCTGTCCGTCTTCTCGGGGATTCTGCTCCAGGAACTAGAGCATTTTAACTTTGAAAAAGTGTAAATGCTCCAACGCTGCACGAAAGTGCAGCGCGCCACAACGTGGCGTGGATTCAGCCGAGCTTTAGCCGTTGCGACGAAGGAAGCTACGGATGCTTCAAGCGTTGTGACGCAGGAAACTACGCTTGAAGACAGCATGCGTAACGACACGGCTTGTCCCATACAATCGCTGTCGCCATCCGTAAGCCCTGCGGGCAACGGCTGCCGCAAAGACAGCATTGGTTAATTGAGCGGACAGCCTACTGATGGCTGTCGCTATCCGTAAGCGGTAAAGACCCGCTAACGGCTACCGCAAATCGCATTTTTGGCTAAATGAAGACTTTGAAATGTGAAGCATTTCAAAGTCAATCTGCTCTAGAACGGTCAATTGTTGCTGCTCCCGCGGGCGAACAGCATGGGCGAACAACAAAAAGAGAACAGTATGGGCATAATTTTGTGGATAATCTTCGGAGTAATCGCGGGCGCCATAGCCAGGTTCATCATGCCTGGTCGGATGGAAGACGGGTTTGTCATGACTTCCCTTCTTGGCATTGTGGGGGCCTGTGTGGGCGGCTTTGTGGGCACTTCGCTGGGCTTTGGAAAAGTTACCGGCTTCAATTTGCCAAGCTTCTTTATTGCCGTGCTTGGAGCCATGATTGTCTTGATTATTTATGGCAGGCTTAGACGCTGATGGCCGTTACCGTGCATAGGTCGTCTCAGCGCTTGTGACACTCTTGTAACGGCGCGTAGCAGCCCATTTCAGCCTGGATGCAGCTCATAACAGTGCTGATTGCGTACACGCCCTCACGGCGAGCGGCTTTCATGCAGCCAGAGCATTTTTAGAGTATTTTAACTTTGAAAAAGTGTAAATGCTCTAACGCTGCACGAACGTGTAGCGCGCCACAACGTGGCGTGGATTCAGCCGAGCTTTAGCCGTTGCGACGAAGGAAGCTACGGATAAAGACAGCATTGGTTAATTGAGCGGACAGCCTACTGATGGCTGTCGCTATCCGTAAGCGGTAAAGACCCGCTAACGGCTACCGCAAATCGCATTTTTCGGTTGAATGAAAACTTTGAAATGTGAAGCATTTCAAAGTTAATCTGTTCTAGAATGAAAATGCCCTATGCCGTCCGATCATCGGAAACGGGCAGTTCTTCCACAAGCAATCCCTTATCCGTCACAGCCACAGGGCGAACAGCCAGCAAGCCCGAGCGAGGCTGTGCGCCATGTGAAGGGTGCGCGCGTTCATTCATTGCCAGTGGCGTACGGGGCATAAAGCAGGCCGCGTAGTATTCATTGACGCCCTTGAGGGGCTTTGCGGCCCCGCCTTCGGGCCTTTTCAGGTCAGGGCCCGAAACATCCGCAACACCCGAACCGTCTGCAAGGTCTGCAACATCCGCAGCCAGCAACATGTGCGGGAGCCGCAACTGTGCCTCAAGAAAAGCGCGTTGCTTCTGCGCGACGGCCTGGCGGATTCTGGCGGCGCGTTCCAGCTTGAGCGCATGGGGCACCTGCTTGTCAAAGCGCTCGGCAGCAGTGCCCGGACGGCGAGAATAGGGGAATACATGGGCGTAGGTCAGGGGCAGGCGCTCAATAAGCGCCAGCAGTTCCTGTACGTTTTCTTCGGTTTCACCGGGAAATCCGGCGATAATGTCCGCACCCAGCCCCATGACGGGCCAATGCGCGCCCAGCAGAGTTACGGCTTTTTCCAGCATGGCGGCGTTGTAATGTCCGCGCCCCATGCGTTTAAGTACGCTCTGACTGCCGTGCTGCAGAGAAATATGCAGGTGCGGGCAAAGCAGGCGACAGCCGAGCAGGGTGTCCAGCCCGCGTTCGTTGAGTTGCCCCGGTTCCAGGGAGCTGATACGAAAACGCGCCTGCCCGGCGAATTCAGGCGTCAGCGCTGCATCCAGCGTGCGTAAAAGATCCCAGAAGTCCCCCATGCGCTCGTCGCCACGGCCATACTGGCCAAGATTGATGCCGGAAATCATGACTTCAACATGTCCGGCTTCAAGCAGCCGCCGGGCCTCGGCAACGATATTTTCAACCGGGCGGCTGTGGGGCCGACCTCGTGTCAGGGGAACGATACAGTAGGTGCAACGATGGGCACAGCCGTCCTGCACCTTGAGCACGGGACGTGCGCGTTTGAAGGTGGAAATGGCAAAAGGCGGAAATGCCAGCGGCTGTGAGGGCTCGCTGGTTTTGCCTTTGGTGGCGGAGGCAAGGGATGGAATCACCGAGGCGGGTTTGTTATCCGTTTCTGTATGGGAGGTCCCCGCCGGGTGTTCCGCATCTGTCGTCAGGCTGTGCAGCCCGACAGGAGGGGTAACCCAGGGCCCCTGCAGCAGGACATCTTTATGCTCCTGCGCGATGAGGAGGTCCGGGGCCGCCCATGTCGCTCCGGGGCGCGGCTTGTAATCGGCAAACAGGCGCGCCGCGCAGCCCGTAAGAATGAGGCGGGCCTTCGGGGCTTCGCGCCGCAGACGAAAAACGGCATTGCGGGCGTCTCTCTCACCCTTGGATGTGATGGCGCAGCTGTTGACGCAGACAACGTCAGCCTTGGTCGGGGTGGAGCATTCCACGCCGCCAAGGTTTTGCCATGCCTCACGCAGGGCTTGGGTTTCGTACTGATTGACCTTGCAGCCGAACGTGACCAAAAAAAATTTCCAGGTAGGCATGGCGCAGATGTACGCAAAAGCGCTTGCCTTGACAAGCACGGCGCGAGTAGGTTGTGGACATGACACGTACCGTAATGCGAACCCTTGTCTTTTTTTTGTGCCTGAGCCTGCCGTTGTTTGAAGCATCGCCTGTTGCCGCTGATGAGGGCGCTGGGAGCCCCGGCCATTTTTCCGCTCCGCCTGGCGGCAGTACCGCCGCAATGCCCGAGGCTGTCGCGCCTCCGGTCGGCAGCCGCACGCTGTGCGACAGTGGCCCTGTCCCGAAAACAGAAATGACAGATGATCTTGATAATTTGGACGCGAACACTCGCCTGGACATACAGTGCCTTAAAGCTTCGTATCCACAGATTACCGGGTTGGTTGCCGATGAAGATGGCCTGTGGCTGCTGGTAGGGGACAAGGGCCGGGTTCTTTATTCCCGGCATGGTTCCCCGGAAGGTGTGGGCACCGGGCCGGAAACGGCTGATGGCTGGGTGGTGGACGTTCGTACCAGCATGGCGGACCCGTACCCCCTTGACCCCGAACGGCCAGATACTCCCCTTGGCGTATCGCCGGGCAGAAAGCGTTCGTATGATTTTTTGGCTGCCCTCTATGGAAGCACGCCCGCGCAGGTGGGCAAGCAGCTTGTGCCTGTAAGGCTCCTGGGACAGCCCCTGCGCCTTTCGACCCCGGCGGGCAAGGCTCTGGCAGCGGCTGACGCGACGCTTGGTGAAGCTGTACGTCAGGATCCACAGTTGAAGGCTTTTCTTAAAATGGACGGCGGCTTCATGTGGCGACGCATAGCGGGGGAGTCTCGTTTAAGTCCGCATGCGTTTGGCATCGCGGTGGATTTGAGCTCGCGCATCGCTCCTTACTGGCGTTGGAGCAAGCTGCGCCCGCATCCGCTTCAGTTCAGTTATCCTTCTGCCATTGTCAGCGGTATGGAGCAGGCAGGATTCATCTGGGGCGGTAAATGGCACGAGTATGACATCATGCATTTCGAGTATCGACCTGAAATTATCTGCAAGGCCAGGGCCGTACGCGACAGGGCTTTTCAATGAGGTAGCTTTGCCTACGGCGCGTTCATAGTGCAGGTATGCCTTGCAGGCGCATACGCAACCCCCGGCATGCTGTTGTTCCCCATATCGATGGGGAGGCAGCATGCCGGGGGGTTGGCTTTGGGCGCGGCCTCACCGCAAAGCGGCAGAGCGTGCCGATGTATCAACGGTCCGCTGGTACCAGCAGTATCCGGCAGGGGGCATTCTCGCAGAGCGCGCCAATATTGCCACGAATCCGCTCAAGACCCCGCTGCAAGGGGTTGGAGGCCACAAGAAGGTCATAGCCTTTGCCCATTTCGCGTCTGGCTTCGTCCACCACATTGCCGGCCTTGATGATGCACTGGATTTCCATCTCTTCGCCAGCGAGGCTTCTAAGGCGGGAAAAGGCTTTTACTGAGCTTCTTTCTTCTTCCTGCTGCACGTAGTCGATGAAATCGGCCCGCGAGCCACTGCCGGAAAGCCAGTCATGCCCGACATAATCGTTCCAGGTCGCGTCCAGCACAAAAAGTGCGGTCAACCGGGCGGAACTTGCCTCAGCAATACGCACGGCTTCAACTGCGGCGGGGCTGTCCTCATCAAGGAGCAGCAGGATGTTTTGAGGGGTTGCTGTCATCATTAAGGTAATGTGCCCTTTTCATGGTCCAGTACAATAATGGTATCTTTACCTTTTTTCACCGCTGAGCCCGGTTTGCCCGGCACCTCAAGCACCTTGCCATTGGCTTTCACGCTCACGTCGCGGGTGACCACCTTTTCTTCCATTACGTTATCTTTCCATTTTTTTTCAACAACTTCGAGGGTGTATATAGTGTCTCCCTTCTTGACCTGAGCGCCTTTTTCTACCGCTACGGAAATGAGCTTTCCATCCTGACTGGCCTTCACTTTCACCGTGGGCACAATAAAGGCCATGTAGCCAAGCACGAAAAGTACTACAAGCCCGGCGAAAATGATGGAAGCGACATCTTCATGCCGGTCATTTTTAAATACTGTCATTTTCTGCTTTTCGTTACTCATTGTATGTTCCTTTGACTAGAATGCGCCGGTTTTGGGCATGAACAACAAAATAACGACAAGAGCCAACACATATTTTGCCATACCCGCTGTCAGGCCAAGGCGCAAAGGCTTGCCGCCAGCGGCCTTGATTTCGCGAAAGTCGATGTACGCCCCCTGTCCCACAAGGCCGATACCGAAGATCCACTGCATGCAGTCACGCAGAAAATGCAGGGTCTCAGACCCTTCGGCGCCGAGCAGTCCTAAAGAAGACAGGGCCGTCATGCCGAAAAAACCCAGAACGAAGATGGGGAACTTGGAGATAAGGATTTCTTTGAGGCTGATATGCTCGGCCTCGCCTTCACCCTTCCAGTACCAGACGGTGATGGCAAACACCACGAAGGGGATGCTGATGACGCGCACCACGTTCCACACTTCGCCATAAGCAACGGCTGTTCCAGGTGCGATTACCGGGTTGAAGGCAAGGCATGTGGCAAGCACCTGACCTGAATTCAGAATGCCTGTGCCCACCCATGCACCGTATTGCAGGTCTGACAGGTTAAGAGCTTTGCCAATAAAGGGGCTGATGAACATGGTCACAATGCCGAAACCGAGGATGGTGGCTATGGCAAGCGCCAGGTCTACCGGTCTGGCACGCACGCCCGGAGCTGCGGCCACAGCGGCGGAAACGCCGCACACGCCGCAGGCCGCGGCCATAACCGCCGCCACAGAGCGGTCAACTTTCCATACTTTGCTCAGAAACATGATGAGGAAGACTGTGCCAAACACAAAGGCCATGATCAGCAGCGCGGCGCTGATGCCGAGCTTGAGAAGGCTTTGAAGCGTATACAGGGAGCCCAGCATGATAACGCCTGTTTTTATGAACAGACGGGTTGTGCGAAAGCCAGCATCAGCCCAGGCGGGGATCTGGCCTCCGAAAAGCACGTTGCGGAACAGCATGCCCGCAATGATGGAAAGCAGGATATAGTTAAGGCTCAACACCTGAACGGGCCAGCCCTTAATGCCAAAAAGCGTTATGCCGCCCAGCCAGGGAACCACATACATACGCAGTATCGCCAGTGTGCCGACCATCAGTGCAAGGCCGGGGATAATGGCTATGATCTTGCCCAGCAGTCCTTTGTCTTCCATTGTCTTCCTCCGACATTGTGCAGTTGTTAGGTTATAAACATTTTTTTTCACAAATTCTTATAGGTTAGAGGTTTGGTTGTTTAGTATGGGTAGCATGAGAAAACTGATAGCGCAAGTATCTTTGTACTCTTTGAGTGAGTGCTCAAAATAATTTTTACCAGCAAATAATACGCCCCATAGTATATGTTATTCTATTTATAAAGTTAGATATTCCTATTCCATGTCACATATTATTGTATTTTAGCGGGTTGTTTGAGTCCACGCCAAGGACTGACTGTGCATAATCACCTGAATGCCGGTCTGAACAATTTCAACGCGGAATACCTGAGTGGCCGCGTTCGGAGCCGCCCGTAGTGAAGTCGTAAGTATAGTTAATTCAAGTGGTTACACGCAGTGAAGCACGAGATGCCCGTCTTGTGGAGGGTATGATCTCAAAGATGATCAGCTCAAAAGGAGCGAAAGTGGGACTCAGTTGGCTGTAGCCCGAATGGATTGTGAAAGAATGGGTATGAAGCAGATTGTATACCCATCCGGCAAACGGGTCTGTCTGCCAGATGGTTTGGAGCCGGGCTTCGTGTTGGCAGTTGGGCAGCGCCTTTGGCCCGGGTAGTTGCTTCTTTATGATGGGACGCTTTTTTGAAAGCTTGCACCGGGAGGCTTCTGGCAGCGGACACGCTATAACGGGAGTAGGGCATGCCAACCGTTGGTGGTGTGGGGCAGCGGCGGATTGCTGCCGGTGGCAGTGCACGCTTTTTTTATCGCGCGGAACGGGTTTTTCATCTGCTGTCGCGCCAAGCCAGAAGGGCAGGTGGAGATATCCCCACCCGCGGAGTAGACAAGAAAAATTAGTTTTTTAGAATTCTTGCTTGACAGTCGGGCGACCATCACATATACACACTCTTCGTGTTGGGCTGTCGTTCAATTGGCAGGACGACGGATTCTGACTCCGTTAATCAAGGTTCGAGTCCTTGCAGCCCAGCCAAAAAACATAGTGCGTCCCCATCGTCTAGCCGGCCCAGGACAACGGCCTTTCACGCCGTCGACAGGGGTTCAAATCCCCTTGGGGACGCCAATTTTTGGTTCATAAAGAGCGGCAAGGTACAAAATACCTTGCCGCTCTTGCTTTTTAGCGATTCGGGCCATTTGCCGAATCCAGCCAAATCCAGGCTTATCCAAGAGTAAACCGGATATTTTCCCGGATATCGAAATGCGTTAGCAATCCGATATCCGGTTTTTGTTTTAATGCCATGAAATTATAGGCATTATCGTCCAGACGGGTATCCTGAAATCCACCCTAAACCAAGGAGATCGGCATGGCACTCACGGATATTCAGATCAAAAATTTGAAGTACTCCGGAAAACCAATGAAAGTGACGGACGGCGAGGGTTTGTTCCTCTACCTGTCCCCTTCCGGCAAAAAGCTCTGGCGCATGAGCTATTATTTTGAGCGTCGGGAAAGAGTTCTCAGCTTTGGCGAGTACCCGATAATCACCCTGCAAAAGGCGCGTGAAAAACGCATGGAGGCCAAACAACTTCTGGCTGACGGCATTGACCCCGGCGAGCAGAGAAAGATCGTCAAAGAAGAGCAGATCTCGGAAGTGAAGGACATGTTCCGGAATATCGCCCTGGAATGGTTCGAAGCCCGGACAACCGACTTCACGGAAAAGCACCGGGGCACGGTCATGTATCGCCTGGAAAAGTATATTTTTCCGATCATCGGCGAGGAACACATAGCCCGGATGGAAGCCCTGGACATTCTGAAGGTCATCCAGCCCATTGAATAGAAAGGCCAGAATGAAACCGCCCGCCGCCTGCTGCAAATCATCGGGCAGATCTACCGCTTTGCCGTGATCACAGGCCGGGCCAAGCGGAACCCGGTCACAGACCTTTCCGGCGCGATACGCCCCAGAAAGGTCACGCACAGAGCGGCCATCACCGAACCGAAAAAGGTGGCCCAGCTTCTGCGCAATATTGATGCCTATGAAGGCTATTTCCCTATCGTGTGCGCTCTGAAGCTGGCTCCGCTGGTCTTCGTTCGTCCGACCGAACTTCGGGGCGCAGAGTGGACAGAGTTCTATTTTGAGACCAGCGAATGGCGCATTCCGGCCACGCGCATAAAAATGAAGCAGATGCACATCGTGCCACTCTCCAGGCAGGCGGTAACAATTCCGTAAGAGCTGCAAGAGTTTTCCGGCAACGGCAAGCTCCTTTCCCCTTCCATCCGCACTGTAACGCGCCCGCTGGCCGACGCCACCGTGCTCAACGCCATACGCCGTATGGGCTACGCCAAGGATGAAATGAGCACTCATGGCTTCCGTTCCCTGGCGTCCACCTTGCTCAACGAACTTGGCTACAACCGGGACTGGATCGAGCGCCAGCTCGCCCACGGCGAAAGGAACGATGTGCGGGCGGCCTACAACTACGCTGAATATCTGCCGGAACGACGGCGGATGATGCAGGAATGGGCCGACTATCTGGATAAACTGAAAGCGGAAAAATAATAAGGCGGTCTCCATACCATCAGGCGGCGCATTGCTTTCGAGCGGTGCGCAGCTTCTTTGTTGCAGCCACCTTTAACCATCAAAAAGACAGAAACATGGATTTATCAAACCCTGCCAACAAAAAATTTGTCCACATAGTACAATGCAATGCCATCCAATAACTCCCCAAACCATACTTTTTCACGTACAAAACGGCTCGCCAAAAAAGTCGTGATACGCTTCCAGCAAATACCAAAGACCTATCAGGTGGTGTAACAATGACTACCATGACAAGCATTCCCAAAGTGGGTTTTCTTCGGCTCCCCCAAGTCCTGCAACTTGTCCCCATCAGCAAAAGCGCCTGGTGGGAGGGCTGCAAAACAGGCCGCTTCCCCAAGCCGGTGAAACTCGGCCCGCGCACAACGGTCTGGCGGGCGGAGGAAATTGTGGAGTTTATTGAACGAATTGGGGCGCAGGTGGAATGAAGTTCACCTATTAAATTCAAGATGTTGAACTCAAAAAATATCTCTAATCTGAGATTACCAGGGCTTACGGTATTTGCCCTGAGCCCTTTTCGCATTTTGGGCTCAAAATATTCTACCGAAACGATATCCTTGGATGTAATGCAATATTTCCAACCTTGTTGGAGATGCTTTTTATTCGATGGTATTATACCATGAAGTGAACGAACAAGGGCATCTATGAAAAAATGTGAGGTTTATATGGCTTTCAAAATTCCAACGCCCCCCGCCTCTTCTGAACAAAGCCCCGAATCCCTCTTCAGAGATCTTAGAAATAGAACGGTTGAGGGTCTACTGTCACAGCAGGCAGATATGTTGCGGGCGTATGTAGCCAACCAAGGCGAGCCAGACCTTGCACTAGAATTGCCAACAGGTAGCGGAAAAACACTTGTGGGGCTCCTCATTGCGGAGTGGCGGAGGCGGAAATTTCAAGAACGATGCGTTTTTCTTTGCCCTACACGGCAATTGGTTCATCAGGTTGTGGCTCAAGCGCATGAGAAATATGGCATTGAAGCCACAGGGTTTGTTGGAAGTCAGAGGGGCTACCCTGAATCTGATAAATCAAGGTTTTTAACTGGGGATACAATTGCTGTTACTACATACAGTTCTCTTTTTAATACAAACCCTTTTTTCCGTGATGTCCAGACATTAATTTTTGACGATGCCCATTCCGCTGAAAACTACGTAACCTCATTTTGGTCTTTGAATATAAAGCGCTTTGAGTCCCCAGTTGTTTTTGAATCGGTTTGGTCTGCACTAGAAAAGCATATGCCATATTATGATAGGACGCGTTATGATTATAGGGATGACCCCCAGCTAGACACAGTTTTTGTGAATAAGTTGCCAACTCCAGCCTTATTAACGATTAAAGATAATCTTATCAGTCTACTTGATGAACAGCTTAGTGCGGACCAAGGCGAACTCTATTTTAAGTGGATAATGATCCGCGATCACCTTTTAGCTTGCCATTTGTACTACTCAGCTCATTCTATACTGATTCGTCCACTAACTCCTCCGACAAAAAGTTTTGACCCATTTTTGCAGGCAAAACAACGAATATATATGTCTGCGACTCTCGGTGAAGGTGGGGACCTAGAGAGAATTTTTGGGCGCGAAAAAATTCATAGAATACCAGCCCCCGAAGGATGGGATAAACAAGGTATTGGGCGTCGGTTTATTGTTTTTCCCATGGCATTTACAAGTGAAAGACAGTCACTATCTCAAGCGCTTAAATGGGCTAAAAAATTTGGTAGGGCCTTAATATTAACACCTAGCAACCCTGCAAGTGAGCAAGTTGCGAACCTTGCGAGCGAAACAGAAGCAGTACAGAGATTTAAGGTGTTTAATGCTACGGATATCGAAACTTCAAAAAAAGAATTTGTTGATACAGATAATGCACTGGCAATACTGGCAAATAGATATGATGGGATAGATTTTTTAGGTGATGAATGCCGATACTTGATTTTGAATGGACTGCCTGAATCAACGAATCTCCAAGAACGCTTTTTTGTCAGCAGGTTAGGTTCAGCTGTTCTTTTTTGCAACCGTTTAAAAACACGTGTGACTCAGGCAATTGGCAGATGTACCCGTTCCTCTACAGACTATGCCCTAGTACTAATAACAGGAGATAAACTACACGAGTTCTTTTATAAAATTGAAAACAGAAGATGTTTACATCCAGAAGCTCAAGCCGAAATTATATTCGGGATTGAACAGTCAAAGGGGGCGTCATTTAGTCTGCTTGAAGAAAATATCGACCTTTTTATTGCTCACGGCAAAGAATGGGATGCAGCAGATGCAGCTATCATTGGCTTGCGTGATTCCCTCGAACAATCACCGCTCCCTGCCAGTAATGAGTTAGCATCCTCCGTAAAATATGAAGTGAGATATCAAGACTGTTTATGGAATGAAGATTATTCTGGAGCACTCAATGCGAGTAAGGATGCATTGTCTCATCTGAGTGGAAACGACTTAAGAGGCTATAGAGCCCTCTGGCTATACTTATGTGGCAATGCATCTTTTATGGCCGGCAGTCCTTCTGACTTGGATGCAGCAAGGGAGAGCTACCGGTCTGCTGCTTCTGCCGCAGAGCGCCTCCCATGGCTTAGAAGCCTAACTCGCTTTTTTCCGGAAGCTCATTTTAGTCCTGTATATGATCCAACTATATCAGAACAAGTTGAATCTATAGAATTTTTATTTGAGAAATTTGGCAGGTCAAACAGCCGAAAAATAGAAAAATATTTCAATGAAATCAGACAAGGATTAAGCGGAAAAGACGCAGACCATTTTGAGGCGGCGCAGGTTTCTCTTGGGAAACTATTAGGACTTCTTGCGGACAACTCATCAAAACAAGGTGGCCCAGATCCTTGGTGGTTTATTGGCAACACTGGAATCGTATTTGAAGACTATACCGACACAGAAGAAAATGCAGTCATTCCTAAAAGAAAAGTATTGCAAGCAAATGGGCATCCAAATTTTTTGCAAGAAAAACTCCCAGGCGTCACCTTCGCTCCCGTTTTCTGTTCTCGGGCATTATTCGTTGATGATGCAGCAAGGCCACACCTTGGCAGCTTGTGTTTCATTCATGCTGATAGCTTGACCCAATGGGCAGAAAAAGCGATGAGCGTTATAAGAGAGTTATGGGTGAATTTTCCTGGAACAGGCAACTTGGATTGGCGCAATTATGCCGCTACAAAAATTTCTGAAGAGGGCATTAGCTATACAAATGTCTTTAGTTTTTTAACATCAACAAAGATTCAGGATATTTCTTCCTAGAAGAATTTGCGGAAAGTATAGTAAAAGTCTCGAACTATCGCTGTCTCAGAGTTAATTCTGGAACTTTTCAGTATTGCGTTTTGTAAAAGATAGAATATTGACGTATAAATATATGGAGACTAATAGGCATGGGATTTTCTGAAGCTGTTGTTGATGACGCTCTTGTTTCGTGCCAAAGGTGCTGTTGTCTTTGTCAAAAATTCTGTGGAACTAGGATCGAACTGCATCATATTAAACCAAAAAGTAAGGGGGGATCTGACACATTCGAAAATTGTATACCCTTATGCTTTGACTGTCATGCAGAGGTTGGGCACTACAATCCTGAACATCCAAAGGGGAGAAAGTTTTCAGAAGCGGAGCTTAAAAAAATTCGTGATAATTGGTACGCGAATGTCAAAGAGTTAAACCAACCCGTATCCGCTAACTCTTCTCATCAAGTCCAAAATGTTCGAGGCAACAATAATGTTGTTGCTGGCGGTGATGTTACCATCAAGACGGAGAGAGTCGTCAAGAAAACGGTTGTCACGACAGACCCTGGCGGAAAGCATATATCCAACGAGACAGCTAGAAAAATTCAAGAACTTGCTACAGAGTACATTGACTTAAATATAGCTGCTGGAAAGGCAGCAAAAACAGCTGGCACCAAAATATGGGCGAGCTTAAAAAAAGAGTTCGCGGTTACCAGTTACAAAGAAATTGCTATCAGCGATTCGGAAAAGGCAATTGCCTGGCTATACGCTCAGATAGCTATGCAACGCCCAAAACTCAGAAGAACAAATACTGAGAAATGGAAGCAACTTTTACAAGCCAATTTATGCACGTTCCAATGAGCTCGGCTTATCAAAAGAGCAATTATACCAAGTCGCAGAGATTAAGCTTGGCTTAAAGAAACCTCTAAAATCGCTTAAAGATCTTACCCAGAAAAACCTTGAAAAACTTCATCACATAATGATTGCAGAAGTAAAAAAGGCTAATAGCTAACAGAAAAATATTTCGAAGGAAGCATGCATAGAAGAAGTCGCGGTTAAGCTTTCTTCGCCCAAATATCATATTCGCATAACGGAACGGACTTTTTTCGCAAGAATGAATCCGCTTGTCGCTTGCCTTCTTCTGATGTCCCCGCTCTTCGTATAGCCGAGAGTCGCCAACCGCTGTCGATCAACGACTGCTTGATTAACTCAAGCGGATTTGCCTTGCGGTCAGATATGCCGCCAAAACGAATGACTAATCTGGCTTCAGGATTAGACGCTTCGGCCGCGTTTTGCCAAACACGATGCAAATTATCCACAAAAATTTCTGGAGTTGAATGGGCAATTTGCCTGTCGTTGCTATAATCAACAGTGTCAGCCCCCCCGACAAACCAATTTCTTAACCATTGGTCTGGAATGTAGGTTCGCATTCCATAATACGGAGGAGAGGTAATGATCCAATTAAACCCAGAAGAACCGTTGCCAAGGGAGAAAGAGTGTCCCTGGCGGCTATCGGATAAGCGCACTTCGGAAAAGACTGTAGGGAGTTCAGAATAATAGCGTTTTGCCCGGCGTGAGATAACGCCAATCACGTCAACGCGCTGAGGCGTAAGTTGTTTTTCTTTCCAAAAGCGGACTGAATAAGCTGGTTTAGGCGCATAAGTGCGTGGGCATTGGTTTGAAAGGTAGCTGGCAAATGTTTTTTGTCTCGGCCCATGAAGGGCACCCAAAATTACCCCTCTGAGGGCGATACGCGGTCCAGTAGTGCAGTCTTTCAAAAAGCTATCCCGCAGTATGCAGACAGATCGCAGGACATCACAATGAAAAGCCCATTCCCAGAACTCTCCTTGCGGTATGTCTGAATTGCCGTTTTCTTCAAGGATTTTTTGGGCCTCGCCCACGATCTCTTCTGCCGTTACGGCAACGAGCTTTGCTGCTGTAATCGCAGTGGCAACAGGGCTTGAATCAACCGCCAGAGAGTCTAATCCCAATAGCCTTGCTGCAAAATTAGTGGTACCTCGGCCACAAAAAGGATCCAAAACGAGGCTCCCCTTACGCGCCCTTCGGGCAAGTATCTTAAAGGGAAAATCGAGTGGAAACATTGTGAAGTATGGGCATAGCCCATTAAGGGCAGCATCTGGAATCTTTTTCACGGGCTAACCCTTTGAGCGAACATAGGATGTACCGTTTCGCTCTGGGTTACGATAGGCCTCCCAACCACTATCCTGAGAACCATATAATGTGTCCATAGCGATCTTTACCAATTGATAGGCAAATGTATCTCTATCATCAAGATGCTGTGGAATTTTGGTAAGCAGAAAGGCTTTAATCGCTCCCCAGGCGACACCTTCATGAGATTCAATTTTATCAATGAGGTTTTGATCAAGCTTCAGGGCTTCGATAGCTTGTTCTCTAATTTTTCCCATGACATCGATAGGGGCACAATCATCTTCTCTTATAGGCTCAAGAAGTCCAGCTGGTGGAGTTGCCTGACAAGGTTCGACAGATGCAGGGGAATTACAACTACTTACATTCCCTAATAATGCTTGAGCATAAGTGTTTCCTGCTGGCCGATTATATTCCTGATCCAACATGCTGAATTCTTTTTCAAAAGATAAAATACGCAAGCTGATAGGATATGGCTTCCCGCCAACTGAGCTCCAAAACACTCCCTGCCCCGGAATTGGTTCATTCAAAAGAGAACTCAATAGGTCGTCACTAAAGTGGGCGTTGGCACGTTTTAGTGAAGCAAGATCGGCCGCAGACAAAAGATGAAAAATGAACCAGTTGTCTCCCTGGCTAAGAATTTCAACGGGAATACTCCCAGGCTGCTGAGTAATTAGCAGTGCCCCAAGATCGTATTTTCTGCCTTCTTTTACCCAAGCTACGTATGGTTCAGCTGCTGGCGCATTTTCATTTAATACAGACTGAGCTTCTTCAACTACCGCAATAGTAGGAATGGTATTGGGATCAGCCGCAGTAAATTCTTGTTGATTTCGATCGAAAATGCGCCTTAGAATTAATCCGGATAAAATTAAGGACTGCCCACCACGCATTTGAGAGACATCAATAACACAAAGTTTGCCGTCAGAAAGAGCCTGCGTAAGCATATCCATGAGTTGGCTGCTTCTACTGTGCAGCATTCTTACTATTGCAGTCATATTTCCGCGTGCCGCAAGAGCTTCTGCTTCTTGTCGCTGCGGGTCAAGATCTAACAAACGACAAATATCTGTTAATGGTGTCGCGTTGCCATTTTCGTCAATAATATTAACCAAATCTTCCCATCTGTTTTGCGATAATCCACGCAGCTTACGAACGTTCTGCTGATCTTGGCGTTCTGGCGAAAGAGCGATTGCAATGACATCGCTAGGACGTAATCTCCTAATATCTAATCTTATACCGCCAGCAACAAAAGATTGATAGAAGGGGCTAGGACTTCTGCGATCAGTAAATACGACTAACTTGTCTTCCAAATCAGGAACATCACACAATCCTGGGCGGCCTTTATCATCTGGCCAAAAATACTCACCATCTGGATCGAAGATTACAGTACCCACCGGTACTCTACGGTCTCCGCGTTTGGTTACATGAGGCGTATTTTTGTAAAGTCTACTGAAAAGTAATTTATTCAAATTTGACTTACCAAAGCCTGCACGTGCAAAGACAAAGCTCCTTCGCGCAACCAGTGATTCAATGGGAAAGTGAACTTGGACTTCAGGTGAAAGGAGTTGCATCCATTCTTGTGTTTCAAAATTTTTGCAACCGTTGGCATATATATATTCACCAAAAGCCAAATGCCCAATCGGCGCTCCTTCTAGATTGTGTGCAGCTACTTCACGTAATACCTCATCGCTTGGAAAGGCTACCTTGCTTCCCACATGGGGCAACCGACGATGTGATGGAACAAATGTTAGTCCGTTGCCATTTTTTCTCAATATTCCAAGAACTCTTATATTCACACGATACTTCAAATATTGTTCGCGCAAATCTTCCGGAATTGGTCGACCATCGCGGACGGCTCTAATATTAAACTCTTCCCCAGAACCGTGAGAAAGCTTACCTTCTGAAGAAAAAGACGCAATACGGCCTAGAACGGCTTCATCAGGTGTTTCGAGTTGGACAAGGATGAACTGTCCATGCATGGGTATATTTTGAAATTCATTGCGGTAAGGTAAAACCAAATCCGCATGGAACTCCATTCCCCCTTGCTGGAACCCTCGAAAAATACCGACTATCTGCTCTGTAGGAAAAAGCTGGATATCAGGCATGTCTTCTCCTTAACTATACCTACGCTGAGCAGGGTCAGCGTCTTGCAACTGAAAAGCATCTAGCAGCTCTGCTTGCGCCCCAAGACTCCCACGAACTCCCTCGTAAATGAAGTCTTGCAAAATATCAAAGTCAAAATCGACCAACGCAGCGTTTTCGTGTGCTTTTTGCAAACAGCGCGGATAATGTGGAACAGGAAAGCCGTTGATCGCATCCGTTAGCATAGAGCCTAAAATCAGTTGAGAACTGGAAATTTGTGGGAGGAAAATATCAACTGGCCAAATAGGATCACGCTTACGATTCCCAAACTTAACTAAAAACATTTTCCCACCGACAAATTTGTTTACCTCACCCCCATCACTTGCTCGATCATCCCCCCGTGCAAACTCTGACCAAACATATGCGCGTTCTTCAACTTCTCTTGGCACTTCTACATACGCGGGATAATCCGTCAGGAGAACGCCCTCCAAGGCCATCGCCAAGCGATAACGAGAAAGCACTTTGCTGTGTTTTGCTACGCCAGCAAGTAAAATTTGTCGGCGGCTGTTAGTGTAGTGAGCTTCTATACGGTTCTTCATGCCGTTGAGTAATTTGGGGAAGAGGTCTTGAGCAAAAACCTTACTTCTCAGTAAGCCATCACAAATAATCAAGGTGTCCGTTCCAAAGTCTTTGTCGAGCAGTGCAAACAAAATCGCCCACTCAACGAGCTCTCTGTATACCTGAACCCAACTGGGGGATACCGGCTCACCCTTTCTTGTAGGCCTGATCATATGGGACAGTTTAGCTAAGCTATCAACGCCCAAAAAGCTCATCATCTTGCCGAGAGATGTTCGCGGTGTGCCGTCAGAATTAAATTGAAATTTGTCGAGCTTTTCAAGCGGCGTCGTCGGGGACACAGCCTCTAAGCAATATTCATTGTTGCTGCTGTCAACTACGCGAACAAGTTGAATTAAAAATGGATCAAACTGCAGCTGGTTATTTCCACCATCTGTGGCTACTAACGAGATAGATGTTGTAGCTCGCGGTTGTATTTGACGAGTTGCAGATTTAAGAGGGCGGATTTCTTCTCTAAGAGCATCCAAAATACCACGGTCAGAGCCTATGCAATCTGCAATCGCCTCTTTGAGCTGGGCCTGCGTCGTTGGGTCGATCATCTGCTGTCCTAAAGGGTGTTCGCGATGTGAATATGTGTCTTTGGTCAATAGTTTAATTTATTATGAGCTTAAACACCATACGCGGATCAAGGGTACTCTCAATGAAGCCTAAACAATCTTTACTTATGTAGATAGTCCTCAACATCTTTCGTAAATAAAGAATTCGTGCTCCCTTACGTGCATATTTCGGCCCTCCTCCCCGACGCCTCTGCGTCTTCAGTGTCGCCGCCGACAACGAAAACAACAGCGCCGCTTCTTTTTCCGTCAGATATTCTTTCCGGCGTATACGCTCCATCTCGCAAATCACCTCCGCGACCGGCGCGAGGATTTTCTCCAGGGCGGCGGCGATGGCCTTTTCAAGGTCGATCTCCTGATCGGAGATGGACATTTGCTTGGGAGCCTTCATAAAAAGCCGTATCCATCCTAACAAGGAAAATGTTGTGAAAACTCCAGGAAATTACTTCTTGGAGTTTTTCTTTATTCCCCCGGTTGCGTCCAGGCCTGTTCTTTTGCCACAGCCAGAAGGTAGCTGAGGTCTTCCCCCAGCACTTCCGCCATGCGTTGGGCATCCGATATCTGAACGCCTTGGGGCTTTCCTGTGTTGGATGCCTGATTACGCATGGCCGTCCACCTGGCGGCTGCGGCTTTCGGCGTGTCATCCGGCCAGAGCATGGCCGCGAATTCGCCTTTCTTCCAGCCGCGTTGTTTCACCCTGTTCGCCACAAGCTCCACAAAAGCCCGTTCCAGCGCCATGGCAAAATTGTTTTTTGTTGTCATGTCTTGCCTCCGGTTTTACCCAATACACCGGAAATTCCTTTCTTGTCTATTCAAAAATTCCTGTTAAGTAAAGAAGGAAATTCCTCAAAATTTATTGAAGGAGGTTACGGAAGATGGAAGCTCACTGGCGGATATTGAAGACCGCAGGCGAAAAAAATACACAATTTCACTGTATTCCCCACGCTCCAGGTTCTGCGAAAAAATCTTTGGCTATGGCGAGGCCAAAGGAAACGGCCATGGATTCTGACCAAAAGCACCTTTCCAACAACATGGCGGGAATTGAATTTGTGGCTTGTCTGGAGAATATCAAGGAATTTCTTCAGAAAAGCTGGAAGCACTCCCAGATTCACCGCCGCCTGAAGGACGAAGGCAGAATCACCATGTCCTATGGGGCGTTTTGCTACCACATGCGCCGTCTGTCCCTGGACAAACATCGGCCTGGCGAGCAGCAGCCCGCCCCAAAACCGAAATCGGCGCTACCGGCGACTCCTGCCCGTACCGCAGGGCCGCGCCATGTCACGGCGTCCAGCGGTAAATTTCCCGATCCACGGGACATGAATCCCGAAGAAGCCATTTAACCAAAAGGAAGTACCAGCTATGGCGACCATTCATTTTATTCAGCAGGGCAAAGGCGGCGTGGGCAAATCCATGATCGCTGTCATCCTGTACCAGGTGCTGCGCCACCTGGCAAAGAGGTCATGGCCTTTGACACTGACCCGGTAAACGCCACCTTGGCGGGGTTCAAGGAATTTGAGGTGAAACGCCTGGACATCCTGAAAAACGGCGACATCGATCCCCGCGCGTTTGACGAACTGATCAACATCATCGCCGGACTTCCCCCGGAAACGCACGTCATTGTGGATAACGGCGCTTCGTCTTTTCTGGCTCTCAACAGTTACATCAGGGAAAACGATGTGTTGGGCATTCTAGCGGAAAGCGGCCACAACGTCTATTTCCATACCGTCATTACGGGAGGGCAGGCCGTTGCCGATACGGCTTTGGGCTTGCGTTCCCTGGCAATGGGCTTTCCCGGCTCTCCCCTCGTGGTCTGGCTGAATCCCTATTTCGGAGAAATCCGCATGGATGACCGCCCCTTTGAAGAATTTAAGGTCTATCAGGAGTTCGGCAGCCAGTTTCATGCGGTCATCACCATCCCCCAAGGTAACAAGGCCACGCTGGGCAAGGATCTGGAAATGCTGTTCGCCAAGCGCCAGAGCTTTGCCACGGGCATCAACTCCAGTCAGTCCATTGTCATGCGCTCGCGTCTGGCCCGGTACTGGAACGAGTTTGTGTCCGTGGTGGAACTGGCCGCCATCGCATAGGGGGGCGCATGTCTGACGCTGAATATATGAAAGAAGTGAAAGAACTCGCCGCCACACTTGAAGACAAAAACATCCTGCCGGATGGCGCGGGACTCTCTCTTGAGCAGGTGCGGGCGCTTCTCGCCCATGCGCATGAAAAGGTTGTGGACAAGGCCGATCCCATTCTTATGGTCGTCACCATTTTGAACGCGCACCTGACGGAAGTGAAAAAACTCCAGACCCGGCACAAAGAAGGCCTGGACCGACTGATGGTCGATAAAACAGACGCCTATGTCTCCGGCGTGGCGGCTGCGGTCGGGCAACTGACGGACAGCCTTTCCTCCGCTTCGGTGGAAGGCATCCGTAAAGTCTTTGACGATCACGCGGTCAGGCTTCAGGCCTTCAAGAACAGCACAACATGGCTCGCGGCCATTGTCGCGGTCTCGGCGCTGCTCAACGTGGCGGTTTTCGTCCTGAAGGCGGTGCGCTGATGCTCATGCGCCCCTGCGACGATCCACGCCTGCTGGAGGGCCTGCGCCACGCTTGTGGTCCGCTGTTCATGAACGCCCCGGAAGATCCGGAAGTGATCGAGATCATGCTCAACCCGGACGGCTCGCTCTGGATTGAAAAGTATGGCCGGGATCATGATCGCATCGGGAAAATTCCGATAGCGCAAAGCAGGCTCATTCTTTCGCAGGTGGCCAGCGGCCTGAACCTCACGGTGAATGAGCGCAGCCCCATTGTAGAAGGCGAATTCCCCCTGGACGGTTCTCGCTTTGAAGGCACGTTCCCGCCCATTGTCGGGCCGGGGCCGTCTTTTTCGCTGCGCAAGAAGGCCAGCCGGGTATTTACCCTGGCGGAATACGCCGCTGCAGGTTCCCTCACCCTGGAGGCCGTCAACCTTATTGAAGACGCGGTTTGTCGCCGCCTGAACATCGTGGTGGTCGGGGGCACATCTTCCGGCAAGACAACCTTTGTCAACGCGGTGATCGATGCCATTGACCGGCTCACGCCCACGCATCGCCTGCTTATCCTGGAGGATACAGCGGAACTGCAATCAAAAAGCCCCAACGCGGTCTTTTTCCGCACTTCCGTGCTGGCCAACGTGGACATGCGCACTCTGGCCAAAGTCAGCATGCGTTACGCGCCCAAGCGTATTTTGGTGGGCGAAGTGCGGGACGCCGCCGCTTTGGAAATGCTCAAGCTCTGGAACACCGGCCATCCGGGAGGCGTTTCCACTTTCCACGCGGACAGCGCGGAAGAAGCCTTACCACGCCTGGAAGAACTGGTGGAGGAAGCCGGACTCGGCCCCAAGCAGAAACTCATCGGCAGGGCCGTGGATCTGGCTGTCTACACGGAAAAAACGCCGGACAATCAGCGGCGAATTTCCAGCATCGTCAAAGTCAACAGGTTCAACCACAAGGAGGAATTCTATGAAACAGACACGCTCTACACGGCGAGCGCCGCATAAGGACGGTTCCTTATGAAAGCGCCCGTCACAACGCCCCCGGAGATTCGCTGCCGGGACTGCAACCGCCTGCTGGCGCGTGGCGCTCTTGAAGCCGGAGACATCGAACTTCAGTGCCCGCGCTGCAAAACCCGCCTGCATCTGAGGGCCACGCGCCCCAGCCAAGCGCCGCATGACGGCCTCCATGATGGAGATCGTTATGTACGCGAAACGCCTTCTTCTCACCGCTGATTCCCGCTTTTCTTGCCTGAAGCCTATGGCCGTTTTCGGCCTGCTGACCGTCTGCCTTTGCTTTCCTGACATCGCCGCCGCATCAGGCGGCATCACGGAATTTTCCAGCCCCCTGGAACGGGTGGTGAACACCATTACCGGCCCTGCCGGCAAATGGATCGCCATTGTGGCCATGGCGCTGTGCGGCGTCATCTTCATCATGAACAAAGACGACATCAGCGGCGGTTTCAAGCTGCTGCTGTCCGTGGTCTTCGGCATTTCCTTCATCGCCTTTGCCGCCAGCATCGTGAACTCGGCCTTTTCTTTCTCCGGAGCCGTAATATGAGCGGCCCAACGGATATGTAGCGGCGTTTTCTCCCCATTCACCAATCGCTGCACCGGCATGCCCATGTGCTGGGCGCGGAACGGGAACTGGTCATGACCAGCGCCCTGATCGCGCTGCTGGTGGGCGTGGGCGGTCTGACGGCGGTTTCCATCGTGTCGGCCATCATGTTCTGGATCGCGGCGGTATTCGCGCTCCGGCGCATGGCCAAGGCCGATTCGATCATGAGCCGGGTCCGGCTGCGGCACGTCAAACAGCAAGAGTTTTATCCGGCCAGGGCAAGCCGCTGGCGCACGGCGGGAGGCTTCAAATGTTGAAGCTCATCGACTACCGCGCCAAAACCAAAGGCCTGCCGGACCTGCTGCCATATGCCGCACTCATCGAGCCCGGCGTCATCCTGAATAAGGACGGCTCGCTTCTGGCGGGCTGGGAAGTGCGCGGCCAGGATACGGCCAGCGCCACGGAAAGCGATCTGGCTCTGGTTTCCAGCCGCTTCAACAGCGCGGTGAAACTGCTGGGCAGCGGCTGGATGCTGCACATGGACGCCATCCGCAGTTCACACAGGGCGTATCCGGCTCCGGAGAAAAGCCATTTCCCCGATCCGGTGACGCGGCTCATTGATGAAGAGCGCCGGGAGCACTTCAGCGGCAACAGGTGCTTCAGCACCAGCACCGTCTTGACTGTCACTTACAAACCCAACTTCCAGGCTGCGAAAATCGCGGGCAAAGCGCAGGCGGGCGTTGCCACGTCCGGCGCTCTGGAAAAGGCCCTGGCCTACTTCCGGAATATGTTGGAAGAGCTGGAAGACGCGCTTTCCGCCGTGCTGCGCATGGAGCGGCTGCTTGATTATGAAGTGGAAGATGCGGACGGCTCCGCCTGGCTCCAGTCGGATTTGCTCTCACATCTCCAGCATTGTGTCTCCGGCGAACTCCAGCCTGTGCGGGTGTCGAAAACGCCCATGTATCTGGACGCACTGCTCGGCAGTGAAGACCTGGTGGGCGGCATCATTCCGCGCCTGGGCAACCGTCATCTGGCCGTGCTGTCCCTGGACGGCCTGCCGCAGGAATCCTACCCGGCCATGCTGCGCGATCTGGACGCTCTGGGCCTGGAGTACCGTTTCTCCAGCCGCTTCATCTGCCTGGATCAGTATGACGCGGCCAAGGAGATCAACGGGTATCGCAAGGGCTGGCGGCAGCAGGTCTACCGATTCCTGGATCAGTTTTTCAATAACCCCAACGCCCACGCCAACCGTGACGTCCTGCTCATGGCCGAGGACGCGGAAACCGCGCTCACGGAAGTCCAAGGCGGCTATGTCAGCGCGGGCTATCTGACTTCCTGCATTGTCCTGATGCACGACGATCCGGAGCGCTTGCAGGATTGGGCGCGGGACTTGCGACGCACGGTGCAGACGCTGGGCTTCGGCTGCCGGATCGAATCCATCAACTGCCTGGAGGACTGGCTGGGCACACATCCGGGCAACAGTTACGCCAATCAGCGCCGCCCCATGATCAACACGCTGAATCTGGCGGATTTGCTGCCGCTGTCTTCGGTCTGGACGGGCTCCCCGGTCAATCCCTGCCCGTTTTATCCGACCAACTCCAGACCGCTGGCCGTGCTGATGACGGACAACTCCACGCCGTTCTGGTTCAACATCCACGCCGGAGACCTCGGCCATACGCTGATATTCGGGCCGACCGGCGCGGGCAAATCCACCTTGCTGGCTTTCATCGCCGCACAGTTCCGCTGCTATGAAAACGCCCGGATCTTCGCCTTTGACAAGGGCATGAGCCTGTTTCCGCTCTGCTTCGGGGCGGGCGGCGATCATTACACCATCGGCAACGCGGAAAAGCTCGCCTTTGCGCCGCTCCAACGCATCGACTCGGAAGAGGAACGCGCCTGGGCGGAAGAATGGATCGTCTCCCTCATGGAGTTGCAGCAGTTCACGGTCATGCCCAGCCATCGCAACGCCATCCACACGGCCATGCTGACCTTGGCCGCAAACCCGCCGCATCTGCGCTCTCTGACCAGCTTCTACCATGTGGTTCAGACGCGGGAGATCAAGGAAGCCATCCAGCATTACACCGTGCAGGGAGCCATGGGGCGGCTGCTGGACGCGGACTCCGACAACCTGAACCTCTCCCGTTTCATGGTCTTTGAGATCGAAGACCTGATGAACCTTGGCGACAAAAACCTGGTGCCGGTGCTGACCTACCTGTTCCGGCGCATTGAAAAGGCCCTTGACGGATCGCCAACCATCCTTGTGCTGGATGAAGCCTGGATCATGCTGGGGCATCCGGTGTTCCGGGCCAAGATCCGCGAATGGCTGAAAGTCATGCGCAAGGCCAACTGCGCGGTGATCCTGGCCACGCAGAGCCTTTCCGACGCCAAAAACTCCGGCATTCTGGACGTTCTGGCGGAATCCTGCCCGACAAAGATTTTTCTGCCCAACAGCGCCGCCGAAGACGCCGGGCAGAAGGAACTCTACACGAGCATGGGTCTCAACGACAAACAGATCCACATCCTCAAAACCAGCACTCCCAAGCAGGACTACTACATCGTCAGTCCGCAGGGGCGGCGCAAGGTGCAGCTCGCCCTCAAAGGCAAAACGCTGTCTTTCGTCGGCGCGTCCGACAAGGAGAGCATCGCCCGCATCCGCGCTCTGGCTTCGGAATACGGCCCGGATAAATGGCAGGCGGCCTGGCTGCGCGAGCGCGGCGCGGCGTGACCACAACGCCGGGAGGTTTCGGCCTCCCGGCCCTCAATAAGGAAGTTCGTATGAAAAAGTATTTTTTGAGCCTTGCCGTGCTGGTGCTGCTCGTCACGCCCGCTCATGCGCTTACCGTTACCTGCACAAATTGCAGCAACATGCTGGTGCAAATGCTGGATCGCATCACCAATGTGGAACAGCTTTCCAACGCCCTCAAGCAGTACCAGGAGGCCGTGGAGCAGACGCGCCAGCAGATTGAGATGGTGCGCCAAAATATCGAGCAGTACGAAAACATGCTCCAGAACACGGCACAGCTCCCGGCCAACCTGGTCAATGAGCTGAAAAACAGTCTGATGCGCCTGGCCGGCCTTTCCAGCACGTTGCGCACACAGCGCGGCGACATCGTTGCCCTTGGCGAGATTTTCACCAACCTGTTCCCGGAGCAGGCGCTCTTCGGCACTCTGGCCGGAGCCAGCCCGGCCCAAGTGGAAGAAGCCAACCGCCGTTACCGCCAGGAATGGGACAAGTGGGCGGAATCGGTGGATACCGCGTCACAGGCCACGTTCCAGCTTTCCGGCCAGCAGCTTGCGGACTTGCAGCGCGATCCGGCGCGGTTCCAGCAATACATCGACAATCTGCTTTCCACGCCGGACGGCCAGCAAAAGGCCATCATGGCGGGCAATCAGCTTTCCGCCCTCCAGGTGCAGGAATCCCGGCAACTGCGAGAACTCATGGCCACGCAGGTGCAGTCCCAACTGGCCAGCCAGATGAAGCAGGAAAAGGAAAGCCAGATGTCTGAGGAGGCCTGGCGGAACACCCTGAAAACTAACCGCATCGGCAGGGCCAAAGCCAAGCCCGACCCGTTTTAGGCGGGTGTTTCCATGAAACGGAATTATCTGCCCCTGTCCGTTCTCGCTTTGGCGCTGGGCGCGGTCTTTATCGGCGTCAGCGAGGCCCATGCCGCCAATGAAGATTTCGTGTCCACGCTGGTGCGCGAGTTCTACAACAAAACCAGCACCTGGGAGCCGACCTTGAAGCGCTACGCCCTGGTCGTGTTCCGCTGGCTGGTCATCCTGGAGGTGTGTTTTCTGGGCATCAAGGCGGCGCTCAACCGCGACCAGGTTGCCGACATCTTCAAACAGTTCGTCATGCTTCTGCTCATGGCCGGGTTTTTCCTGGCCGTCATCAACTATTACCAGGAATGGGCCTGAAATCTGATCAACGGGCTCGGCGCGATTGGCAAGGAACTGACGCCGGGCGGCTACTCTTCGGAGTCGCCGTTTTTGACCGGCATGCAGCTCGTCAAGCTGGTGCTGGACAAACTCTCCATCTGGTCGCCGGGAAACTCCATCGCTCTGCTCATCGCCGCTCTGGTGATCATTGTGTGTTTCGCGCTCATCTCCGCCCAGGTGGTCTTCATCAAGTGCGAAGCCATGGTGGCCATGGCGGCGGCGCTGATCCTGGTGGCCTTCGGCGGCAGTTCCTTTCTCAAGGATTACGCCGTCAACGCCATCCGCTATGTGCTGGCCGTGGCCTTCAAACTCTTTGTCATGCAATTCGTGCTGGGCATAGGCATCGCCTTTATCGAAGGCTTTTCCACGTCCACGGCGGAGCTTCAGGACATCTTTGTGGTCATCGGCGCGTCGGTGGTGCTGCTGGCCCTGGTCAAATCCCTGCCGGATGTCTGCGCGGGCATTATCAACGGTTCGCACGTTTCCAGCGGGGCGGCGCTAACCGCTTCCGCCGCCGCTGTGGGCGGCGCGGCCATCGGCGCGATGGTCGCCGGAAGCAACACCGTGCAGAACGTGAAGGACGCCGCCAAGGTGGCCGGAATGGAAGGCACGGGGGCTATGGGCGTAGCGAAAGCCCTGTGGGGAGCAAGTCAAGACGCCAAAACCTCCGGTGAAAAGGATCTCAGCACCCGGACACGTTCTGAAATGCAGGAACGCCTGGAACGGGCAAAAAAATGAACCAAAACAGCGACAAATAGTCGGCTGCCGCCACATTGCACCATGCGGGCCTCGCGCCCCAGCCCAGCGCCGCAAGACGGCCTTTTCGGAGATCGTCTATGCGCTTCAAAAATTCCAAGGCGGAAGCGCCATTGCCTGCCGCTCCGCTTGGCAAAAGAGACAATCCCTATCTGAACGGACGGGAAGAATGGCTGGAGCGGTGCGGCTCCTATATCAGCCGGGCCGCGCAATGGCGCATGGTCGCCTTCATCTGCTTGCTGCTCACCGGCATTTCCCTCACCGGCAACGTCATGCAGGCCGGGCAGGTGAAAACGGTTCCCTACATTATCGAGGTGGACAAGCTGGGCAAATCCGCTGTGGTGGCGCGGGCGGACAGGGCCAGCGCCACGCCGCAGCGCCTGATCCTGGCGGAAATCGCGGCCTGCGTCAGTTCCTGGCGCACGGTCACGGCGGACGTGGAACTCCAGCAAAAAATGATCGAGCGCCTGTCCTTTTTCATGGCCGGAAGCGCCAAGGGCGTTCTGCGCGAGTGGTACGAAGCCAACAACCCCTATGAAATCGCCAAATCCGGCAAGCTGGTGCATGTGGAGATCAAAGGCCTGCCCCTGCCGGTCAGCTCCGATTCCTACCGCGTGGAATGGGTGGAGAGCGTGCGCAGTCATGCGGGCGTTCTGCTGGATTCCCACAGCTATGAAGCCACGGTGACGATCCAGATCAATCCGCCGACCGTTGACGCGGTGATTCTGCGCAACCCCGGCGGCGTCTACATCACCGCGCTTTCGGCCGGCAAGGTGGTCGGCGCTCCGGCTCCTGTCAAGCCCCAGAATAATCAGGAATGAGGTTCCTCATGAAAAAGATACTGCTTTTTGTCTGCGCTTTCGCACTGTTCGCTACTCCGGCCCTTGCCGCTGCCCCGGTTCCGGAGGGTTGGCCCCCGGCGCTGCAAGCCGAAGCAGGTAACGCGCCGAGCAATTCGGCCACAGCGGCAGCTGCCGTGCCCGAAATCGACTACCTGAGCCCCAAAACCGTGCCGCTGACCGCCGCCGAGAAAAAGGCCCTCCGGATTTCCGGAGACTGGTCGCGCCAGAGCGTTGAACCCGTGCTCACGGGCGGCGGCAAGGTGGTCTATGTGCATGGCGCGAGCCTGCCCACCATTGTGGCCGCGCCCATGCAGGTCTGCGATGTGAAATTGCAGGCCGGGGAAACCGTGCATGAAATCGTGGTGGGCGATTCCTCCCGCTGGATGGTGGATTCCGGTACAGCCGGTTCCGGCGCGAATGCCGCCGCGCACCTCTTCATCAAACCTGTGGACGCGGGCCTGGAAAGCTCCGCCGTCATCACCACCGACCGCCGGGTGTACCATTTACGCCTTGTATCCCAGCGTTCCGGCCATACGCCGTATGTGGGCTTTCTGTATTCGGAAAGCCTGAAACAGCTGGCCGCCTGGAAACAGGCCAGGGACGCCAAAGAAAAGGAGTGGCAGTCCACCACAGTGGACGGCAAAGCGGCGGACTTGTCCGCCCTCAACTTCAATTATGAGGTCAAAGGCAAGGCGAGTTGGAAGCCTGAGCGCGTCTACGATGACGGGCGGCAGACCTTCATCCGCCTGCCCGAAAAATCCACCTCCGGAGAAATGCCCGTGCTGCTGGTGCGCAAGGGCAAACAGGATGTGCTGGTCAACTACCGGGTCAAGGATTTGGCCATGATCGTAGACGGCCTCTTTGACCGCATTGCCCTGATTATCGGCGTGGGCGGCGATCAGGAAAAAGTGGAAGTCATAAGGGGGAATAAGTGATGCGAGCCATATTCCTTTCTCTTTGCCTGACCGTGCTGCTGGCCTCCGGCTGCGCGGTGCACGGGCCGGTGGGCTCCTGGTGCGGGCCGCTGCCGGAGCGCGGCGCGGTCTCGGCCATTGCCGACGATGCCGTGTCCTGCCTTACGGCCTTGTACCCACCCGGCTACACCTCATTGCATCTGCTCCAAGCCAAGGATGCGGGCAACGAGTTCGCCGCCGCCTTTGAAAAAAGCCTGCGGGCCAAGGGCTTCACTCTGGCCGCTGCGGAATCCGCTGATGTGCTGGTCGTCGCCTATACCCTGGATGCTCTGGACGAAAAAAGCGCTTGGTATCTGCAACTGCGGCTTTCGGACGGCAAGGCCTTTGCCCGGTCATACACTGCCGGCGGTCAGCCGGAAGCCGGCCAGAGCCGCACGGAACAGGAGTTCCGGCGTTCCGTTATTGACCAGGCAAAACAAAAAGCCCGCCATGCCTGGGATTCGGGCATGGACGCCATGCGATAGGGGGAAATATGAGCGACAAAACCCCCAACAGCCTGGAACCGGTGAAAAAGGTCAGCGTGGCCCGCATGAGCCGCTGGCCGCTTTATGCCGTGCTGCTGGCCGGGCTCTTTTTGCTCGGCATCCTGGTCTACAGCGTGAATTTTGCTCACAACCAGGAAGAAAAACAGGCAGCAACACCCAAAGTGGACATCAAGGAAGAAGAGCGGCCCCTGCTCATGGGCGAAGGCAAAGGCCTCGCCTTGAAACCGCCTGCCGGTTCCCCGGCTTTGGTTGTTCCGGAGCCGAAAACGGCGGGCGGGCGCGAGCCGCTGATTGTGGTGCAGAAGTCGTCAGAACAGCCGGATCAGTACCGTCAGGAACTGGAAAACCTGCGCCGCATGAAGGCGCAGGCTCAGCTCACGGCGCTTTCCGCGCCCCTCGGTGTAAAGAAAAAGTCAGACACGTCTGGCCAATCTGGTCAGCAGGCGGCGATGCTGCGGGAAGATCAGCGGCGTGGCAGCGCCCCGGATGCTGGCCGCGATCTCTCCGCCCTGCGGGAAAACGGCTACGATCCCGCCGCCGACAAGGATAAGGAAGCCTTTTTCAGCCGGGCGGAAAAAGATGCAACCTGGATTCTGCCGCACACCCGTACGGCTGGCCAGCCGTTGGAGCTGAAAACCGGCGCGGTGATCCCCGGCGTCATGGTCACGGGCATCAATTCCGATCTGCCGGGCAACATCATTGCCCAAGTTTCCCAAAACGTCTTTGACACGGCAACCGGGCGGCAACTGCTTATTCCGCAAGGGGCAAAGCTCTTCGGCGTGTATGATTCCCGCGTCATCTACGGCCAGGAACGGGTGCTGGTGGCCTGGAACCGCCTTGTGTTCCCGGACGGTTCCGCCGTCACGCTGGGAGCCATGCCCGGCGCGGATATGGCGGGCAACGCCGGGTACACGGATGAAGTAAACAACCATTATCTGCGCATCTTCGGTTCGGCCATCCTGATGAGCATGATCACGGGCGGCATGTCCTATTCCATGGACGCCCTGAATACTTCCGGCAACTCCGGGCAGGGAAACCAGACACCGACCTTGCAGGACGAAATGGGTTCCGCCCTGGCCGCACCACTCGGCCAGGCCACGCTCCAGCTATTGCAAAAAAACATCAACATCAAGCCCACGCTGGAAATCCGGCCCGGCTATCAGTTCAATGTGATTGTCACCAAAGATTTGGTGTTTCAGCAGCCGTACAGCAATCGGCGCTAACCGTATTCGCACTTTGCGGGCCACGCGCCTCAGCCCAGCGCCGCATGACGGCCTCCATCGGAGAATGTCATGCCCGCAAAATACGGCCTGGGCGCGGAGAAAAAGAAAAGCGGCCTGCGCTGGCTCTATCTGCCGTTCATGCTTCTGCTCGGCTTGGCCAGCCTGGTGCTGGCAACCCAGCGCATCGCCGCCTATTTAAGCTATCACTCGGCGCTCGGCGAACCGTGGGGCGTTGCCTTTGGACTCCCCTGGTACGCGCTCTGGTCGGTGATCGCTTGGCAGGAAAAATTCGGCTCCAGCGATACCTACGGTTTCATTGAACAGGCCATAACGCACAGCCAGGCGCTGTTTCTGCTGCCACAATTCATCGTCATCGCTTACTGGATGGCCTTCATGAAAAAACTGAGGGCCAATGCCAACCTGCACGGTTCGGCCCGCTGGGCGGAAGAGAAAGAAATCCGCACGATGGGCTACTTTGAGGGCAAAGGCGTCTATGTGGGCGGCTGGCTCAAGAAGTACGCCGGGCTGGCTTCACTCTGGCGCTCGTTTCAATCAAAGCCGGAGGAGGTGCAGCTTTACCTGCGGCACAACGGCCCGGAACACATCATGGTGTTCGCGCCGACAAGAAGCGGCAAGGGTATCGGCCTGATCCTGCCCACGCTCCTGGCCTGGGAAGGCTCCAGCATCGTGCTGGATATCAAGGGCGAGAATTGGGCGCTCACAGCCGGATGGCGCAAATCGCAGGGCCAGGCTGTGCTGCGCTTCGACCCCTCCGATCCTTCCGGCGCGTCCGCCGCTTTCAACCCCCTGGAAGAACTCCGCCTGGATACGCTGATGGTGATTCCGGACGTGCAGAACATGGCCGCCATGCTGGTCGATCCCAACGGCAAAGGCCTGGAGGATCACTGGTCGAAAGCGGCGTTCGCCATGCTCAGTGGTGCGCTCCTGCACTGCTGCATCATGATCCGACACAGCCAGGGCCGCACCGCCACGCTTTACGATTTGTCGTGCATGTTGGCCGATGAGAGCCGTACCATCAAGGCCTTGTTTGAAGAAATGGTGACCACGCCCCATGAAAAACTGCTTCGGGAGATGTTCCCCAGCGGTGAAGGCGGCGACAAGGCGCATACTTTCATCGCCAGTTCAGCACGAGAGATGTTGAACAAAGCGGAAAACGATACTTTCAATTTCAGACAATCTTTTAAGGCGCATTTATCCAGTAGTATCAAAGTATTACCGGAAATTTTGACCGGGCATGCAACCAGTGAAATCCGGCAAAATACACGTCCATTGCTGGTACATTTGCTGGTACGTTTTCGGCGCTTGTTTCGCTTGGATATGGCTGAAATTATGAAGATTTTACAACTGGAGGGTGAACATGAAACTGACAGATACTTTCGTAAAGCGCAAGCAAGGAAACGGGGAGGCACAGAAGCACTCGGACGGCGGCGGGCTGTATCTCTACATCACTCCGCAGGGCAACAAGTCCTGGCGCTTGGGCTACAGATTCATGGGCAAACAAAAACTGCTGGTCATAGGGCCATATCCCGCCGTCAGTTTGAAGGAAGCGCGGGAGCGCCGGGAGGAGGCAAAAAAGCTGCTGGTGGACAACATAGACCCCAGCACGGCCAAGCGGGAAGCCAAAGCAGTTGCCGTCAATGCCGCCAAGAACTCTTTTCAGGTAATCGCTCTGGAGTGGCTGGAAAAATATTCGGTCAACTGGACGGCGGCATACAAAAACCACATCCTGCGGCGCATGGAAAAATATGTGTCCCGGCCGTCGGCAAACGTCCAGTCAAAAGCGTTACCGCCCCGGAGTTGTTGGAGGCTTTACGTCGAGCCGAAGATAAAGGAGCGGGCTTCATGGCGCATCAGGCCTTGAACGAGTGCGGGCGCATTTTTCGCTACGCCATCGCCTCAGGCAGGGCGGAACGCGATATCGCCGCCGATTTGCGTGGAGCATTGACCCCAAGGGTCTACAAGCACTTTTCGGCGGTAAAAGAGCCAAAGGGCATAGGCAAGCTGCTGCTCGCCCTGGACGACTACAAGGGAACTTTTACGGTGCGCTGCGCCTTGCGGCTTTCACCTCTGGTGTTCGTGCGCCCTGTTGAACTGGCTCTGGCGCAATGGAAAGAAATAGACTTTGAAAAGAACGAATGGCGCATCCCTGGGGAACGGATGAAAATGCGGCAAATGCACATCGTTCCGCTGGCGCGTCAGGCAGTGGAAATCCTGCGGGAAGTCCACCAGCTCTCCGGCCAGGGCCAATATGTTTTTCCGGCCAGGGGCAACACTGAAAAAGACACTCCCATGAACCGGATCAGCCTTGTCCGCTCTCTCCGGGCGGCTGGTTACTCCAAAGACGAAATGACTCAGCACGGATTTCGGGCAATGGCCTCCACCATGCTGAACGAACTCGGCTACAACCGAGACTGGATAGAACGCCAACTGGCCCACGGCGACCGGAACGGCGTCCGGGCCGCGTACAATTATGCGGAGTATCTACCGGAACGCCGCCGCATGATGGATGAATGGGCCGATTACCTTAAAACTCTGCGCGACAAGGTTCGCCAAGAACAAACAGGCGTCTGATTATGGCGAGAGAAACCAAAACACCGCTTCCGTTGCCGCAGGAGGGTTTTGCCCGGCTGCCCCAGGTGTTGCATGTACTGGGTATCAGCGCCTCGGCATGGTGGCAGGGTGTGAAAGACGGCAAGTATCCGCAGCCGGTCAAGCTGGGGCCGCGTACCACCGTCTGGCGAGTGGAGGAGATACGGGAATTGATAAGGCGGGTGTCAGAACCTAGCTGATTTCCAGGTTAATTTTATTAAGGTGCCCATGACTCAGCCGGATAGAGTAATCGCATTCTAAGCGATCAGTCGGGAGTTCGATCCTTCCCTAGCCGCCATTTTTCAAGGACTTGGGGTGAAATCCAGGTCCTTTTTTATATAATCATCTAGGAAGAGTGACTTGGAGTTGTTCCGTATATACCGAAGACAGTGTTGCAAAAAAATTCCACTTGATAGCGGAATGGGAAATAGCTGTAGTTGAAAACTTTGATGATAAAGACTTCAAGATTGAGCTTTGTTAAATTTTAGGGCTATTACAAAAATTCCATTCAGAGCTGACACCTCAAACTTTGATACTCCCTAAACAAGAGAGATAGATTAAAATATTTTTGCCAAACTATCCAGATAAATTTAATTACTCTTCATAAGCATAGACGTTGTAGCCAAAACGAATGTCACCCCAGTTATTTTTGACTGCTTTTTGGATGCTAGCCATCAAGAGAATTATAGCCAACTCTTTAGCTTTAGTAATGCCTTGCTCCTCGTCTTCTTCAAATGGGAATAGCCCAGGAAATTTAAGGTTGCCATGAATAAACAACGACCTAGTAGAGTACATTTTCTTTAATACCTTCCTAAATGTTGGGCTTTCTCCAAACAGAAATTGTGACTTGGAGATAATTTGACTAGATATTGATTCTTCAGTTGCTTTTTCTTTGTCATTAAATATTGCTTCAATGCCAATCATCGCCCATAGCATATCTATATATCCCCCAACCCCTCTATTACGTATCAGCTTTAAAAAAGCACAGAGTGCAATTCCCAATTTTTTATCACTTTTCCCACTAAATAAGTCTATATGACCATTTACCCATAAATATGTATTGAGTAAATTTAGACCCTCCAATTTAGGCCAGTCTCCAACCTTGTAAAAACTATCATTGAACATTCTTATGCAATTAAATTCATTGACATCAATACCTTCTGGTTCGCCATCAATGAAATGTAATCGCTTTGAAATATAAAAAATAAAAGGGTAAGCAATGTTACATGCTATTAAAAATTTATCCAATTCTTCGCAAATATTATACATTATACAAATCTTAGCCATTTGGTCATAATCTATATCATAAGCTTCTCCATTTTCTTCATCTTCTGCGTAAAGATGGTCTCCAACATCTTGATACAAAAAAATTATCAACTTCTACCATAAATTCTATTCCAATCGCATCTTCTTTATCACAAATATATTTTAGACCACGAATAGATTCATAATAATTATCTATATCATAAGATTGAGATTTTGATATCTTTATAGCATGATGTTCATTCATTATATCAATATACATAACCAAATTTAGAGTTAATAGCTCTTCTAAAACGTCTTCTTTTGGCAAATTCAGTAATACTTCAGAAGAAGACAGGTATTTATTACTAAAAACATATACAACTTTAAAAATTGAAAAATCTATTTCATCAATACCCACTGCATTACTCATATCATACCCACCATGATCTTCTAATTTAGTATTATTTATACAGTTGAGCGATAACACCATCTATTAAATCATCATAGGTAATTATACCGACTGTCGGAAATTCCGAAATGATACTATGCCACACATCATTTGAGAAATCACTTCTCCTGCCAACCACCAGCCATCGGCGAGGCTTATAGACCTTGAATCCATATTTATTTTCAAACCACGCTCTGTTATTTGGGTCGTCAAAGTATTCAGAATAAACTCTAGTCTGAGCTATATAAGAGTGTAACCAACGCGAAAAAGTTTCTCTATTTTCTGAACCTACTATTGTATTCTTAAATACAAATGGTCTTTTGAATTCTAATATGTCAGTATATCCATTGGTATTAAGAGAAAAAAATCTGGTCGGATATTTTTCCGTTTTTCGCTTTGCCAAATACATTCAAGTTCTGGATAAACATCTTGAGAGCAAAACCTCATGGTCAGAATAAAACTATTATCACTACTGGAAAGAAATCTTGTAATATCAGTTTCTGATTTTAATTCATCACCCCAGAATTCAATAAATTTGTTTATTTTTGAGAGTTTAGAGTTTTTATACCCGTCTGGCATTGGATAAATGTATGTTGCTGCGTGCTTAAGTGACTCAAAAAGTAAATTAAATGGTATTTCAAATGAATCATACTCATCATCACTAGGGTCAAACTCAACAGGTATAGCATCAAGCCATTTTATATGCCTAGTTTGCAATCCAACTTTTGGTTCAGAATTAAAAAATGAAGTGTTAATAATTCTTACGAATTCTTTAGGCATGAAAGACGGAGAAAAAGCATTAAACCCAACTACACTACTCTGAGCTGCAAAGTTCCAACCCAATTCTTGAAGTTTGTCGAAGCCGCGATTTGTAAAAAATATTCCATTTTCTATTATGCTTGACAAAGGAAGCTGTATTTTTGTGGTGGAATCAGACTCACAGTCAAATCCAATAATTTCTTCCAAAATGTTTATGTCCTTTAGTGACATATCATGGTAATAAATATCAATTACTGCTTTTCCATCTTCAGGTAACTCCTCAACGACCTCTGGTCCTGAATACTCAATTGCGACATGGGTCCGCCCCACATATATTTTAATCGCCTGAGGAGATACAAGAAATCCTGGAATTTTAGTGATATACTGTGGATGTACTGCCGCAAATTTATGTAGAGGGTGTAAAAAATGATCCATAACCCCTTGTAATATTACATTACAAAGAGACGGCATATTATTGCTCTCTTCAGTTGCCATATTTGCCCCAGTTGTTGTTTGAGGATAAAAATTGGACAAGACTATAGCTGATGGTAAATTAATACAAGTGGCTAAAAAAGTAAGTTTTAGGTTATATGTTAGCCGCTTGGACGCTTTTTGCCTTTGGGTCAAGGGCAAAGAGTACTCTTTTGAATGACAAACAACCTTTTGAGCAATACCCCCAAGACAGCTAATTGTTTTTGCGTCGAGCCGCAGGCGAGTAAGCCAGCCCCGCAGGGCAGGCCGGGAGGGGGAACACCAAAAAGGTGGGGCCACCTCCCTTGTCCTGTCCTCTCAAGAGATTGCAGTATATCACGGGATGTTGAACATTTTTTGCAAATGCGCTGTGATTTCAGTATGTTTCAAGATGCTGCAATATATTTTATAGATGTTTGAAAACTGTTCAGATTCCTGCAACATTATGCAAGGAGCATTAAGACTTTTCAGAATAGAGGCGCAGAGATACTCTGTTTGAATAACCTTGAGGCATGGCCTTGAAGCATGAAGACGAATCTATGAACGCACATAACAATTTCCACATCATTTCCGGCGGTCCCGGCTTCAGGTAAAAGCTCACTACTCATGGCCCTGAAAGACCTGGGCTGCACAACCATGCCTGAAGCCGGGCGGGCCATTATTCAGGATCAAGTGCTCATTGGAGGCTCCGCGCTGCCCTGGGCGGATCGGCAGACGTTTGCGGAATTGATGCTCGGCTGGGAATTGCGTTCGTACCATGAGGCCGGTTCCCTTGAAGGGCCGATCTTTTTTGATCGCGGGGTGCCGGACGTGGTCGGCTATTTGCGTGTCTACGGTCTGGATGTGCCGGCGCATACTCAGTCGGCGGCTGAACAATTCCGTTATAACAAACGAGTATTCATCGCTCCGCCCTGGCGGAAAATTTTTCATGACGACGCGGAGCGAAAGCAGACCTGGGCGGAAGCGGTGGCCACATTTGAGGCCATGGTGAACACGTATGAGGCTCTGGGATATGATATCGCCTTGCTCCCCTTGGCGTCGATTGAAGAGCGAGCGGCGTTTGTCCGGGAACATATATGATTATGCCGTGCAAGACATTTAAGGTGTGTTCTGAGCGCGGCTTATTCATCTCTTCCCCTCGTGGCCGCGCCGAGGGCGCTGCTTTCCGCTTTCTTCATTTTTGCCTCTTGGGGATTTATGCGCGACATATACGGCCAGACCTTGCGACACCTATTCTTCTGAGCCCAAGCCCCTTGATGCCTGAAAGAAGAAAAGCAGCCATGCCAAGCTATTGCTGTTTCTCTTTTGAGAGTTTTTAACGACACTATGCTGCTTGCAGCCTGTTTCAGGGCACTGAAACGCAAAAAGCCTCCGAAGGGGCTTCACTGTACTCCAATCTGCCGTCATCGTCGTAGATATTCCTGGCCAGGGCTGTATCCCTGTGGATACCCCAAGGACTCGTTGGTTCGTCGCTGGGCCTCGTGCGGTTCCAGACCTTCCAGAACCAACTGCCCCCAAGAACGGTTCCAGGCCAGCGTCCGCTGTTCTTTGTCTGGTGATGGGTGGGGAATGAAGCTCGCCTTCTTTATCCCCTGCACCGCGCGGCGCATGGAATCCGACAGCCTGCGATTGGCCTTCTGGGCTCTGCGCCGGAGCCGTTCGGAGGCTCTGGCCCGTTCTCTCTGGAGCATCGGGCCAAGCCCCAGCCACTCAAAAAGTGTTTCGGTGACAATGCGGATGGCCTGGCAGCCAAAGTACGAGCCTTCTTCATTTTGCCGCCTGGGTTGTTGGACGCGCATGAAGCCTGCCCGCTTGAGCAGGGCAATGGCCCGTTCACAGCGACGCTGGCCGATGCCGGCGTCGTGCGAGATGGTCTTTATGTCGATGTCGATGAAGCCATTGGCCAGAGTAGGTGTACCCAGACACATCGACGCCAGATCAAGATGCCGCAGGATGCTTTCCAGGACGATCTGGCAGGCCTCCCGGCGCTCGCTCCGGATCTGCCTGCCGGAATGAATCTGCAATGGCGGGCATTTCTTTGGATGAAAATACCAGGCCTTGGCCCGCTCCGCCGCCAGGGAGAGAATGCGCGGAAAGCCGCCTTTCCCTTTGGGGATGGAAACGGCGGCATTCAGGCGCGGACTGTATGGATTGTGCCCGCAGCGGTTGCCGGAGGGCGACGGCATGGGCAATCAGATCTTTTCCAGCGATTCCAGGAAGCTGTCCAAAGCGTGCCGGTCGTAGAGAACACGCCCGCCAATGCGGGTAAAAGGAATATTCGGGTTTTTAGTTGTTCGCGCCTTGTTCAGAAAATCCGTTGAAACACGCAGATATTGCGCAGCTTCTTCTACACGCATCCAGCGCATTGGGATATGAACAGGATTTTCCTTCTTTTCTTTTTGAACCGCCATTGTACAATCCTCCATGCTGTAGCAAGCATTTTGCTACTTTTGTATGGAGAAACCGTACCATAGGTTTTTTAGGAAATTCCGAGGTGAGGCAACATCGCAACCTCCAACAACGTACTGCAACTTGCCGCAACCAAATATTTGCGAAGATTTTTCTTGACGTGATTTTTGAAGAAAGGAAATTCCTTGTTTTATTTTATGGGCCGACAAAGTTGATGGTGTAAAATCAACCATCACGTGGCAGATTTTACACCATCAGCAAGCGCACAATGCACTGACGGTTAAGAGACCATCCGTTACTTTTCTTCCAGCCGTTCCTCAATTTCTTCCACTGTAGGCAAGCTGGACTTGAGATTGTCCGGGAGAGCGCGGGTCAATTCATACTCGGAAACGCCGATGGGGGTGTTCACATTCTTCAGAGTGTATTCGGCAACAACCCGATCATGGGTTTGGCAGAGAATCAGGCCGATGGTCGGATTGTCGTGCTCATGCCGTAAATAGTCGTCAACCACAGAGCAGTAAAAATTAACCTTCCCGGCATATTCGGGCTTGAATTGCCCTCGCTTGAGTTCGATAACCACATAGCAGCGCAAGCGCGTATGGTAGAAAAGCAGATCGATGTAAAAATCCTGCTCACCGACCTCCACATGATACTGCCTGCCGATAAAGGCAAAACCAGCGCCGAGTTCCAGCAGGAATTTCTCTACATGGCGACAAGGCCGGTCTCAAGCTCGCGCTCATGGAAAGGCTCTTCCAAAGTCAGGAAGTCAAAAAGGTAGGGATCTTTCAAAGACTCTTGCGCCAAGGCGGACTGTGGTGCCGGAAGGTGGGTGACAAAATTTGTGACGGCTTTGCCCTGGCGTTCAAAGGCGTTGCCCTTGATTTGTCCAATCAGCCAGTCCTTGCTCCAGCCATGTTCCAAGGTTTGCGCCATATACCAGAGGCGAGCCGTAATACTTTTAACTCCAAGAAGTAGAGCATTATGCGCCCACGGGAGGTGCAGGACATATTCAAGCAATTTTGCACTCTGATCCGTTGCCCCTTCTCCCTTAGATTGGGCCACCGGCAGTGGCCTGATTGAAGGCTCGATTACGTCAGGTAATTGGGCCACCGGCAGTGGCCCAATTTGCAAGCTGCTATATTCTTTATAAAAAGCGAGCATCCGCTTGAGGTTTCTTTCTGAAAAACCTTTGACTTCCGGCAATTCGTTGCGGATATCCAAAGCAAGCCGCTGAATAACTTTAGCTCCCCAGCCCTCGGCATCTCGTTGCTCATCAATAATACGGTCAACTTCCCAATACATGAAAAGCATTTCCGCATTGGCGGACAGTGTGGCCCGAATCTGTGCCTGTCGGATGCGGTCTTTTACTTCTTTCAGCAATGCCGGATAATTCTTCATACTACTTTCCCATAAATTTATGTATAAGCCG
The DNA here is from genome assembly GCF_055387835.1 of Desulfovibrio simplex. Lineage (NCBI taxonomy): Bacteria > Pseudomonadati > Thermodesulfobacteriota > Desulfovibrionia > Desulfovibrionales > Desulfovibrionaceae > Desulfovibrio > Desulfovibrio simplex. The sequence goes on along the minus strand of NZ_AP042377.1, from coordinate 1,636,135 downwards.
CGCTTCCAGCGCCTTGCGCTCCTTGCGGCCACGCCCGATTCTGCGGGCGAAGCGTCTGGCGGTTTTCTTCTGCTTGGCGAGCGGCCAATATTGCCGTCCGTCCTTTCCCATATCCCAGACGTTGCTGAGCTGATTCACAGAGACGGGTAGATTGCCATCTTCGTCACCCAAGGGAGAGGAGGCCAGAGCCGTCCGCTCATGAGCCCGCCAGCGGCGATGCCAGATTCTTTTATCGTCCTTCTCGCTACGGCAGGTTGTCCAGCTCATAATCGGTTTTTTGCGAACACTGCGACTCATAACTGTTCCCTCATCGGCACATATTCAGATGCCCCCACCTTACTCTCATCTGAGAGAGCAGCCAAGCAGGAGTGATGTCAAACCTCAACCGGGCATCCGTAATTATCAAAGCCCCCTGTGCTTTCATAGCCTCCGGAGCGATGAGGATATCCTAATTGGTTGGAAATAATCCGTGTTTTCCCCATGCGCTGGGCGTCACATTCATGGGTATGCCCATATATCCATAAGTCAGGTTCGTATGTTTCAATATAGCGTCCCATTTCGTATGAGACAAATGCCGGTTCCAGCGGACTCAACAAATATTGAGACCTGGGATTTATAACTGGCGCATGGTGCGTGATGATAACATTGGGGCCGGGTGGTCGCGTACTAAACCCTTGCTCCAAGGCGACAATAAACTGCTGATGCTGCGCAATACTGGACTCTGGAGTGAATATTCCATCATTACGGATATAGCGGAAGTCGTTCAAAGCTGTTTCCGCGTAGCGCATTGATTTGGTATTGCCGGATTTGAAATTCGTCCACATCGTGCCGCCGAAAAAATTAACGCCGCCAATAGTAACGCCTTCATCGCGTAGAAAATGTACCTGTGGCAGTTTTTCGGCCAGCCAGACCCTGAATTCTTCCTCATCCTCCCGCATGGGTATGCGCGTATAATACTCATGGTTCCCGGCGACAAACAGAACAGGCTTCTCCCAATCACGCAGCAGAGTTTCCAGTGGAGTAAAATTCCTGAAGGTAATGATATCACCAGCGAGCACCAGGACATCCCCGTCAATGTCTGGCGGCAGACTCCAGGCATGTGGGAATTCAAGGTGTAAGTCGCTGTAGCTGAGGATTTTCATGCACACTGCCGCTGGAGAAGCCATTCTTGCCCATGCAGGGCATCAGAAAAATTCACTTTTCTTCCACCCGTTCTGCATATTCGGAGGTCAGATCTTCGAGAAAAGGCGTAGCTTCCGCTACTGCTTCTTCCAACAAGGCCTTGGCGAGCAGTTTCTGATCCTGCACAGGCAGATAGACAGCCTTGCGGGCAATGGAGAATTCCTCACTGGATTCCTCCCATGCGTCGACAAATTCAGGGCCTTCCATCATCTTGGGAAGTTTATCGAGTAACCGTCTGGACATGTTATTCCTCCATGCTCCGCATATATTCCAGAGCGGCAGTGATTTTACCGCGTGGCATCTTGACTGAATTTTGCCACCGTCGGTGGCAAAATTCAGACGCTAACTCTAACCCCATCGAATTCGACGGGGTTAACTACGCTTACTTTTCGGCATGTTTGGCCCGCATTTTCGCGAGGAAGGCGTCACTGTCGAAGGGAGCGGGCTCGCCCGATTCTTCTCCGGCTTTGAGCGCCTCTTGCAATGCTTTCAGCCTGAGATCATGCTCTTCCAGAAGCCGCAGCCCGGCCCGGACAACATCGCTGGCAGAGCCGTAACGCCCGGCCTGCACTTGGGTGTCGATAAAATTGGTGAAGTATTCACCAAGGGAAACGGATGTGTTTTTCATTGTGCGCCTTCTCTGCTGTCGATACCAATAAATATTATTTATTGGTATCGACACGGGAAGTCAATGGCCGGATCTCGTTTTTTGTTTCTTCAGGGGAACCGGCAGAATATCACTCCCTATCCAACACCGTCCAACAATATCTTTTATAACATCCCGTCTTTACAGGTATTTTTCCTGATATTGACAAAAACGATTTCGGCAAATAATATATTATCTTCGATATTTGGGACGTACCTGTCCATCCCCTTGGGGACGCCAAATAATTCCAATGAGTTAAACACTCTTTTAGTTAAAGCCGGAACTTGGTAACAAGTTACTGGTGACAAGATGCCCCGTGAGTTACGACCTCATGGGGCATCGCCGTTTTAAGCAGCCCAGCAGCAGCTTGCGAGATATCGCTATCGCTCAAGTCGGCCAGGATCACCGTCTGGTCTCCGTAAAGGCCCGCACTGCGAACATATCTGGCAGTCGTGGTTGCCCGGTAGTGTCCTATAAGCGACTGCGCAGCGCTTAGTCGGTGGCCCGCTCGCGCAACAAGTCCGCCGCGCGTTGCAAAATGACCTTGCGCTCGGAAAAAGGGGTGTCTTTCCATAAAAGAAAGGCATTGTGGGCGTCATCAAGCGTCTGATCCACCTCGCTGTCAGTCGCATCAGGAAAAACTTTCAGCACTTCGTCGGGGTACGGATTGGTTGTGGCGTGAGGCCATGACTTCCTCCAATATTGGCGGATATTGTGTTACTGTTGATGAATGCTTGACCATGCAGGATTAAAGGCCTGCTTCCAGTATACGCCGCCTGATCGCCAGGGTAAGGTCGCTCTTTTCGCCAAGCGCCGTCATGCCGTGCGCTGCAAACTGCCCGACAATGGCGTCGATATCCTGCTGGCCAAGGCCGTATGCGGGCAGAGTGGTCGGCAAGCCGAGACCCTCAAAAAACGTCCGCGTCTTTGCGATGGCGGCGTCAATCCGTTCTTCTTCATTTCCATTGGTGATGCCCCATACACGGGCGGCGTATTGCAGAAGTTTTTCACGTTTCGCCGCTCTCCGAACCTGCAGATTGGCTGGCAGCACAATGGCCAGGGTACGCGCGAGATCGATGCCGTAACGGACGGTCAGTTCATGGCCTGTCATGTGGGTTGACCTGCCCTGGGGAACGCCCGCCCCGATCAGTACGTCGAGCGCCAGGGTCGCCGTCCACATCAGGTTGGCGCAAAGGTCGTAGTTCTGCTTGTCAGTCATGAGTTTCGGACCGATCTCAATCAGGGTTTGCAGCAGCCCTTCGGAAAACCTGTCCTGAACGCGGGCATCGACCGGATAGGTCAGATACTGTTCGGCAACATGAACAAAGGCATCAACAACGCCGTTGGCAACTTGTTTTTCATGCAAGGTAAAGGTCTTGGTCGGATCAAGTATGGAAAACTGCGGAAAGACACGGGGGCTCATGAAGGGCAGCTTGGCCTGCGTTGCGCTACGGGGTATCACCGCCGTTGTTCATTTCCGATCCGGTCGCCGGCGAGGTCAGCACGCTGGCGAAGGGCAGAGCCTGGGTTACGTTGGAGCCATGCGTTTCCATAATGGACCAGGGGTCGCCCTCAAAACAGACGGTTGCGGCGATGACTTTTGTGCCGTCAATAACCGTGGCGCCACCGCGGCAATCAAGAAGTCATTTTTTTCTCGCTTGATCTGCTCAACGGCTCACATCAATATCTCAAAGGCCGGGTTGGGCTCTATGCCGCCAAATTCCTGAGCATCACACGGTCGCCGAGGGCCGCACGCACCTCGTCCAGAGTGCCGTTGTTTCGTGCGCTTTCCCCTCCGTACAGAACGAGCACGCGAGCCTTTACAGGGACAAGCGCATCCAGTCGCGCGATGGTATTTTTGCCGAACAGGATACGGGTCGGGTTGTAAAAAGTGAAATTGTTCATGATAGGGTCCCTTTTTTATTGACTAAGCTGACGTGTTTCATATTAGACCGGTCGACTATAAAGTAGAAACAGATTTACTTGTCGGCAATGCGATGCCGCTCCATAACCTCCTTATTGGGCCGGGGAAATATTGAAAATGTGGCGAGTTGCAGCCATAGCGGTTTTCAGCGGCTCGTCATTTCTGGTAATTTTTTCGAGAAGGCTCGCCCCCATCCACAGCTCGTACAAAGTCTCGGCCAAGAAAAGAGCATCGCCCTCAACAGCCGGCGAGCCATCAGCGCGTGCTTCTTCTATTGCTTTGGTCAGGCGCTGCATAATTTTGGTGGTCCCAATCCGCAACGCGCTACGCATGGCTTCGGGCACACCATCTGCGTTCAGGATTTCAGTCAGCCCAACGGCTGAACCCCCTTTTCCGGCCATGATGGCCTGCCCGGCTTCGAGAATATGGTGCGCCGAACTTCGGCAACTGCTGTTATCGTCTTCATGGGGCACATATAGTTCGTAGTAGACCGGTTGTCTGACGGGTAGGCAATTTTTGTTTTGGGCCATGCCATATTTCGCGAGTGTGAGGCAGAACTTCCCAGATAATTTTACAGTGAAAGCTTATAGTTACGTATGGGAGATCCCAGTTTAGCTTTGTACTAAAAAGGGAATGTTTGCATGGGGGCAGTACAACCGTTCCTGGCAATGCCGCTTTCAAAGGCTTTTGTATGTGTCTGCTCTTTGTTGTCAGCCATATTTTGTTTGGTCGAAGGGGTACTCAAAACAAGATATTACGTTTGACGATAGCTGTTTTTATTTTTAATTTTTGGACTGGTTACTGCGATGGTTATTTTGCGGGCTGCCCCTGTGCCTGTTTTCGCCAATGTGGCCAAGTTTGCTTTTGGCAACTGAGCCTGCCTCGATGCCGTCCCGCATTTTATTTTATCACCAACACCTGCTCACAGGAGCGTTCTATGATCCATAAGATAAAGATATTCAGGTGGGTTTCGTCCGCGATCAGTTTGCTTTTGATTGCGGCAATTTCTTGCGAACCTGTGCTGGCCTGTACAAGGACGCTGTACGTCTCTGCCGACGGCAATGTCGTCATTACAGGCCGGAATATGGACTGGAAGGAAGACATGGGCACCAACCTGTGGGCTTTTCCGGCAGGGATGAATAAAAATGGAGCAGCGGGAAGCCGATCTGTGCGTTGGGTATCAAAGTACGGTAGCGTCACTGCCGCCGGGTATGATGCGGGGACAACGGATGGAATGAATGAAAAGGGGCTTGTGACCAGCATCCTGTATCTGGCGGAGTCAGACTATGGCCAGCTGGATCCTGAAAAACCCGTCATCTCCATAGCGACCTGGGCTCAGTATGTTTTGGACAATTTCGCCACTGTTGCGGAAACAGTAGCCGCGCTCAAGAACGAACCCTTTCAGATCGCGGCTCCAAAACTGCCCAATGGGGCCGCAAGCACAATGCATCTGGCGATTTCCGATGTTACAGGCGATTCGGCCATTTTTGAGTATATCAAGGGTAAACTGGTCATACATCACGGTAAGGGCTACACCGTGATGACCAACTCGCCGAGCTATGATCAGCAGCTTGCCCTGAATGCCTATTGGAAGGAAATTGGAGGGCTGGTTTTTTTGCCGGGGACCAACCGCGCGGCTGACCGCTTTGCCCGTGCCTCGTTCTTTCTTGATGCCATCCCCAAGGCTGTGGACAAAAACTACATTGATGCCGTTCCCGGAAAAAACTTTAATAATCAGGCCATTGCCAGCATGATCAGCCTTCAGCGCGCGGTAAGCGTGCCCCTTGGCATCACCACTCCCGGCCAGCCGAATATCTCTTCGACCATCTGGCGCTCCATCGCCGACCAGAAAAATTTGACCTATTACTTTGACTCTGCCACCAGCCCCAACACCTTCTGGGTTTCTATGGACAAGCTGGATCTGAAGCCTGGAGCTCAGGTGAAAAAGCTGACTCTCCAGAACGGGGCAATCTTTTCCGGGGAAGCTTCGGCGCATTTCAAGGAAACAGCGCCGTTTGCCTTCCTTCCTGCGGGGCAATAGGGACGACATCTTTTGCAAGCCACAGGATCAATCCTGACCTGCATATGCAGGCATGCCGGGAGAGCGGACCCCCAAACGCAGAATCCAGCCGTCAGTGACGGCTGGATTCTGTTGAAAACATAAATAACGCGCTGCGCATCAGCTAATTTGTACTGTCATATGATAAATGTGTTGCATGACAGCATGTAAAAGCTGCGGAGAATTTTTCTGTAAATTCTCCGCAGCCTTTTTGCGTCATGATATTACATGCGAATGCTGTTACGGATATCCTCCAGGCGGGCTTTGGCAAACAGCAGGTACGACAAAACCAGCTCGCCGGAGTTGAAGGACGACGTAATGTACAGAGGATCGTAGTCACAGATGCGGGTCAAATACGACATGGCGGAAACCATGTTTTCTTCATTGTTTTTGGCCCGTATTTCCGGATACAGCATGTACAGGGTGTGTATAAAATCACGCAGAACCAGCACAATGCCCTGCACTTCATAAATACGGTTATCCAGCGTGTAGAACGGCATGTCCTGTGCGTTCTGCAACAGTCCCAACGCATACCCCAGCATATTTTCGCCGGTTACGGCCACAAAGGACGCATACAGGTCATCCGAGCGGCAGTTGAACACGCCAGTGCCGTTGTCCAGTGATTTTTTGTAATCCTCCAGCAATTTGAAGCCCTTTTTGTAGGAGCCTTCGGCGGAGGGGAGCATGAAGCTGCGCGGATCAATGGCAAAGCTGTTGATGCGCGCTTTGTACAAAAACTCGCTCTCGCGGTCACTGCTGCCCAGCTTGGCTATCTGGCTGGAATAGAGGTCAAGGAGAAACCGGGTTGCGTGGTATACGCCATACTGACGGTAGGCGCGATTGTCCATTACAAAACGGTTAAAAATGATGTCGTTGAGGCTCCAGCCAAAGGTGGAATTCAACTCGCGCCGCATCTGGAAGGTAATGGAATCCAGCAGGATTTTTCCTTTCTCGATTTCCGGCAGTTTGTCCGCCTCGGCAGGTATGGGCATGGGTTCCGGAAATGTTGTGGCGTCAATCGCTGAATACGCGCGCTGCAAACCCCAGAACAGAAACAAGATGCCTAATAAGATAGACGCTTGAACGGCCAGGGTTTTAACGACAACCTGAAATTTTAATATTGGAGGCAATGATGGCAGTTTCATGATGCTAATCCCCTAAAAACGATCTTTGTGGGCCTTAAATTTAACCAACTAATCATTTTGTCAATGTACAGCTGAATCGACAAATGGGGAAGGCCAAATCTGCCGGTTTCGCATACTGTTATGGCATTACACATATAATGAATGCCACTCATTCATTGTTGTATAATAATAAACATAGTTATAAATTATTTTTTGCTGTTAATTTGTCTGCACGTAGAACATCTGAAATTATTCCTGATTTGCAATCAATTATTGCCGAAAAAAATACCATCTTGCGCGCACATCTTGTGCAATATCTGTCCGAGCAGTACAGGCATATTGGTCTGATCGTTCCGGGCCAGCGCCATTGATGCCGCATCTGGTTGCACAGTGTACGATATCCGCCACCCCAGGCAGTGCACATGCTTTTTTGGCAATCAGCGCTAAAATAATTATATAAAATTATTTGAAATTTTCGCAGTAGCTGGGCTCCTGGCATCCGTGAGATGCAAAATCCAGTAAACAGACAACGCTTCATCAGGTGAAAAAGCAATGGACACGCACCCGGTTTTAGCCGACAATTCTTCGCGTCTGTCGGCATGCCGGGGATACGTGTTTTAAAACGTTTCCACGCGGTTCACGGTTCGGATAGGCACGTTTCCCGGCCCGGTTTACAGACATAAAAAATTTTCCATGAGGGAACTTACGCCAGTAGGTTCCCTTTCTCGTCTGAAAGTTCATGGGCATGGTTGAATATGCCCCGTAATCAGTTACGGCTGGGCGATCTGTTTCGGTTCCGCGCATGGCCCCGAGGTTTATTGGAGTGCGCACCATACACCACAAGAAAGTAAACATCATGGGAGGCAACACATGAATCCAATTAAAATTTCTGTGCATGGCCTGGGCAATATCGGTAAAGGCGTCATAGACTGCCTGCTAAGCGCCCGGGATTTTGACTGCCTGGGCGTGGTGCGGCGCGCCCCGTCTTTGGGAACGCAGGCATTTTCTCTGCGGGGGCTGCCGGACTATGCTTCCATTGACGCCCTTATGGCGGCCAAGGGCAAACCCGATGTTGCAGTTATTTGTGGGCCATCACGCAATGTTCCTGCAGATGTCCGGCATTACATGGAAAAGGGCATCAATACCGTGGACAGTTTTGATATTCATTCGGAAATTCCCCAGCTGGTCGCAGAGCTGGATCAGGTGGCCAAGGCATCTGGCCGGACGTGCATAACAGCGGCGGGGTGGGACCCAGGGACGGACTCGGTCCTGCGCGCGCTTTTTGAAGCCATGACCCCGGTAGGAACGACCTTTACCAACTTCGGGCGTGGCCGCTCCATGGGGCACTCCGTAGCTGCAAGGTCTATTGCCGGAGTGGAAAATGCCTGCTCCATTACAATTCCTGTCGGCGGAGGCAAACATTCACGGCTGGTGTATGTCCTTCCCGCTGCCGGGGCCTCTTTTGCCGACATCAAACAACGGATCGCCGCTGACCCCTATTTCAGCAGCGATCCCCTGGATGTCCGCGAAGTAAGTAGCCAGGAAGAGCTGGATTCTGTGGCTGACAACTCGCACGGCGTACTCATGGAGCGTATCGGCGCCTCTGGGAGTACTTCCAACCAGCGCCTGAGCTTTGACATGCGCATAGACAACCCTGCCCTGACGGCACAAGTACTGGTATCCTGCGCCAGGGCCACCACACGCCTTGCTCCCGGTTGCCATACGCTGATTGATGTGCCGCCGGTGGCTTTGCTTCCTGGTGACCGCATGAAGCACATTGCCAGACTGGTTTAAATGCAGATGTAAAGGATGGGATGGCCCACCCGCGTAAAGCGGATATGCATGGACAAGCTAAAAACCTTTGCCAGAGGCCATCCCATGACTATACTGTGTTCCCCACACGCGAGGGGATGAACCGCACAGATTCATCACTGCGCACGTCGCGGATTAGTGTTCCCCACAGGCGTGGGGATGAACCGTCATCATTCAAGACGTCATCAAACACAAGACCGGACTTCTGAATCTCGCCGCCGAACTCGGCAACATAGCCAAGGCCTGCCGCGTCAGTTGAAGAAGCCACGGAAGCCGCCGTGACCACTTTTGCCATCAATTTTCCCACCCACGGGCAAGTGCGGGCCAGTAACAAGTTGCGCAAACAAGGTGTATTTGTTTCTCCCCCAGTGTGCGTTCCATCTGGATGCGACATGGGCTGGCATCCATGAAACAGCGCCTACGCGCCCTGGAAAAGAAGTCCACCGAGGAAGGCCTTGTGCTGACGGAAGCTCAGGTGCAGGTCCTGGAGTGTAAAACGCACGTCGTTCCTTTCACCGTGGGCAAGCTGGCGCTCAATCCGGTCCCGGTTGTAGCCGAGTTCGTTGAGCAGAGTGGAAGCCAGGGAACGGAAACCGTGGATGCACATTTCATCCTTGGCGTAGCCCATACGGCGTATGGCGTTGAGCACGGTGGCGTCGGCCAGCGGGCGCGTTACAGTGCGGATGGAAGGGGAAAGGAGCTTTCCGCTGCCTGAAAACTCTTGCAGCTCTTTCAGGATGCTCACCGCCTGCCTGGAGAGCGGCACGATGTGTATCTGCTTCATTTTCATGCGCGTGGCCGGGATGCGCCATTCGCTGGTTTCAAAATCGAACTCGCTCCATTCTGCGGCTCGAAGTTCGGTTGGGCGGACGAAGACCAGCGGCCCCAGCTTTAGAGCGCATACGATGGGGAAATAGCCGTCATAGTCATCAATATTGCGCAGAAGCTGGGCCACCTTTTTCGGCTCGGTGATGGCCGCTCTGTGCGTGACCTTTCTGGGGCGTATCGCGCCGGAAAGGTCTGTGACCGGATTTCGCTTGGCCCGTCCTGTGATCACGGCAAAACGGTAGATCTGCCCGATGATTTGCAGCAGGCGGCGGGCGGTCTCATTCTGGCCTTTCTGCTCAATGGGCTGGATGACCTTCAGAATATCCAGGGCTTCCATCCGGGCGATGTGTTCAGTGCCGATGACCGGGAAAATGTACTTCTCCATGCGGTACATGACCGTTCCCCGGTGCTTTTCCGTGAAGTCGGTTGTCCGGGCTTCGAACCATTCCTGGGCGATATTCCGGAACATGTCCTTCACTTCCGATATCTGCTCTTCTTTGACGATTTTTCTCTGCGCGGCAGGATCAATGCCGTCAGCCAGGAGTTGTTTGGCCTCCATGCGCTTTTCACGGGCTTTTTGCAGGGTGACTACCGGATATTCTCCAAAGCTGAGCACTTTTGCCTTGCGCTCAAAATAGTAGCCCAGACGCCAGAGTTTTTTGCCGGAAGCAGACAGGTAGAGGTACAGGCCGCCGCCGTCGGCGACTTTCATGGGCTTGCCAGTGTACTTCAAATTTTTGATCTGAAAATCGGTCAATGCCATGTCGGTTCTCCTTGAATTAGTGTGGATTTAAGGATACCCGCTTGGACAATAATGCTTTTATATTTCAGAGCATTAAAAGAAAAAACGGATATCGAACTACTACCGCATTTCGATATCCGCAAAAATACCCGCAAAGCTCTTGGATTAGCCTGGATTTGGCTGGATTCGGAAGAAAGCCCGAATCGCTAAAAAGCAAGAGCGGCAAGGTATTTTGTACCTTGCCGCTCTTTATAAACCAAAAATTGGCGTCCCCAAGGGGATTTGAACCCCTGTCGACGGCGTGAAAGGCCGTTGTCCTGGGCCGGCTAGACGATGGGGACGCGCTGTGAGGTGTTCTTTTAAGTGAAAAAATGGCAAAGTGTCAAGCAGAAATTTACAATTTTTTTCGTCATGTTACACAAAGTGTTGTCAGGGGCTGACAGGCGGGGCCGCATTGCCCGGAGCAGGCTTTACAGTGAGGTAATTTCACTTTGAAACTGCTTGAAAGTGTTCTGGCAACTGTCCTGGGCAGGCGTTTGATATCAAGGCGTAAGCGCGGGGTATCCACGTCGTTGCACGCAGAGGCGGACTTGCTCAGCTCCTTTAGGACGCTCACCCTCAAAGGCCATCTGCCGATATAAAATCGCCGTATAGCGCTGGCCTGAAGGTTCCATACAAAATCAGCACCACCCTCTAGCAGGTGGTGCTGATTTACAAAAAGGCGTCGGCCGTAATGGCCGACGCCTGCACGGAACGAAAGGGCACAGCGCTATCCCCAACGCCGTGGAGAGGTTAGCTTTCGGCTGCGCTTGAGCCGCCCCCTCCATCCTTTCAAACAGCTTGCCTGCTATCTCTTCATGCCGATAACGGTTTCCAGCATGGTGTCCACCGTGGTTATGCCCTTGGAGTTCGCCTGGAAGCCACGCTGGGTCGAAATCATCTGCACGAATTCTGTGGTCATATCCACATTGGATTGTTCGATGTTGTAGGCCCGTGTCGTGCCAAAGCCATTGTCGCCCGCCACACCCAGCCGCGGTTCGCCAGAATCATTTGTAGCAGAGAAGAGGTTGCCGCCTTCGCGGTACAAGCCCTGGTAATTCTGGAAATCGTACATGGCGATCTGATACAGGGGCAAGGTTTTGCCGTTGGAATAGACACCGTGAACGACGCCGGAGTTATCTATGCTCACGTTGCTCAATGTGCCTGAAGCATAGCCATCCTGCGTGCGGTTCTGTACGGTGTAGGACGTGGTATTGGCCACACTGGCGTATTCCTGACGTTGCGCGTTGCCCATAATGGGAACATTGGAATAGTCGACATACGGAGGAGGCGTCGTGGCCGGTGGAGTAGGACTGTGCACCGCGAGATCGGCGAGTGATGTCGTGTTATTTGTCCACGTAGGAGTGCCCATGCTTTTGAGGCCGAAGTCCAGTTCTGTAATGTAATTCTGCACCTGGCTTACAGGAGTTCCCCCGCCATTGGACATGGTTTCACTCACACTGTTGGACAGGGGCTGTCCCGTGAAGTTGGCGGAAAAAACCGGCAGGCCGTTGCTGGATACTTTGGTTGGCTGCCAGGAAGATTTGAGCGAGGGATCCACGGCCACCTGATCGTTGGCGGCAGGAGTTTCCGTAGCGCCATAGGTGTAGGCGGTCTGGTTGACCAACTGGCCACTGGCGTTAAAGATCATGACGCCGCTCATGAGCACACCCGCATTCTTATTGGTGCCAGCCGTGGGGTCGTTGTAAAACTTGGTCGGCTCAGTAGTCCAGGTGTTGGTGGCCTCGTCGTAGCCTGCGCCGCCAAAGCTGCGGTTGTCCTGCGAAGGGGGAATGGTGACCAGATATTCATACACCGTGTACCCGGCGGGCAATCCTTTGATGTTGTATATGGTATTGCCGCTGGAATCTGTCTTGCTGGCGTCAACCTGGTCATAGTAGACCGTCAGTGTATGGGTGCCGCCGCCTTCATCATAAACATCAATGGTGGACTGCGTGGCATAGGCGGTATCGGCCATTGGGGGATTGCTTGTTCCATTCCACAGATCGAAGAGTGCGGTCATGGGGCTGGTGGAGCTTGTGGTGCGATCGCCATTGCCATCATTGGTAAGACCCATTGTGAAGGTGACATTGGTGGTCTGCTGGGGGATGATGTTCCAGCTGTCCAGCACTATGTCGGTGGGGGTGCCTGAGCCAACGTACGCTGATTTGCTCAGTTTGTCGTTGCCAAGGTTGGTCGCGCCGTTGTTGAAAGTCAGCTTCTTTTCGTTATTGACCTTCCATCCCTGCAGCAAATAGCCTTCAGGATTCTGGAGTTCACGGTTTTTGTTGAAATAAAAGTCGCCAGCGCGTGAGTAGTACATCTGCTCACTATTGGGCTTACGCACCTGGAAGAACCCGTTGCCGTCAATGGCAAGGTCAGTCGCTGAGTTGGTGGTTTCAAGCGACCCTTGCGAAAAATCACCCAGGATGGCGTACACGCCGGCTCCCGCGCCGATCTGGTTGGTGCCGCTGGTGGTGCCTATGCTCCTGTACAGATAATCGTTGAAGTCCATACGCTGACTCTTGAAGCCAAGAGTGCTCACGTTGGCTATATTGTTGCCGACCACATTCATTTTTTGGCCGTGGGTGAGCAGGCCTGAAACGCTTGTCCACATGCTGGCTGAAAGACCCATAACTTCCTCCGTGTCTTGGATAGGGGGATATCTTTTTTCTGAGCGGGCACGCTGGCGTGCGCTGGCCTGGCTCTTTTTACCGGTTTACTGTCGTTAAAGCACGTCACTCAGATTGATGTTGCCGATGTTGACGTCATCAAGAAGGCTCTTGCCGCTGGCTGCCGCATCACTGGCTGCCTTGCTGATGGCTGCTGCGCTGCTGGCTGCCGCATCACTGGCTGCCTTGCTGATGGCCGCTGCGCTGCTGGCTGCCGCATCACTGGCTGCCTTACTGATGGCTGCTGCGCTGCTGGCTACCTTACTGCTCGTGGTGGCAGTGCCGCTTCCGGTGTCTGTATCGGTGCCCGTGCTTGTGCCGGAATCCTTGTCCTCAGTTGCGGCTGTAGTCGCGGGCAACATGACCTGGCGTACATTGGCAAGGGGCATGAGCTGGCCGCCCTCAAGGCCGAGGTAGACCACGCCGCTATCAGTCACAACGCCTGTTACCTTGGCGTCCACCACCTGGTCAGAAAGAACCGCGTCCCCGTTGCTGTCGCGCAGTACAAGGCTGACCGTGTATACGCCATCGCCTGCCACAGTGCCGTCAGTGTTCTTGCCGTTCCATAAGAATTCGTAAGTCGTGCCTTTGTTCTTGGCGCTGATTTCTTCAACGTAGACGGCATTGTTATCGGCATCGCGAACCGTGATGGTGCCGCCAACGGTATTATTTTCAGGGGCGTACCGGAAACGTGTTATGGTGACTTCCTTGGTGGTCTCGTCGGTCGTCTTGCCTATGGAATTGCCCGTAACCGTCACCTGCTTGCCAATGTACGACGTGGCGTTGATCATTTGCTGATTGTTGGTGGCATCTGTAAGCCCCTGCATGCTCGTATTGAGGTTCATGAGCTGTTCGAGACTGGAGAATTGCGCCATCTGGGCAATAAATTCCTTATCTTCCATCGGGTTCAACGGATCCTGATACTTGAACTGCGTTACCAGCAAAAGCATGAAGGAGTCCTTGTCCAGATTACTGCCCTTCTGTTTGCTCAGGGCGGTATTGAACTCATTGTTGGTCTGGTTCAGTGACGTTGTTATGCTGCTGGCCATGGCTTGTTCCTCACGCTCGGCTGTTTTTACGCCACCACATTTAATGAACGGGTGGCATATCTTGCCGCATGGGCAGAAGAATGCACAGGCTGTTCCAAAATGGTGTCTTCATGATTATCTGAAGAGTTTCGCATTGTTGAAAGTTGTTTTAACCGCGCAAGTTCTTCACGCCGGGCATCTTCTTCCTGCCATGAGTTGTGTTGATCCAGGTTTTGCCAGGCATTTTCGTCCTGCTGGCGGGAGTTCAGTTGCACCTCTACCTTGTCGACTTTAAGCCCTTGCTGTTCAAGGTTGGTGCGGATGGCTTCAAGCTGACGGGTGACTATTTCGGCTGTTTCAGTCTTTTCCGAGCGTATGGTCGCGCTGACTTCGCCGTTGCGCAGGCTGAGGCTGAGGGTGATGGCCCCCAGTTCCTGCGGGTGCAATTGCAGGTCGAGGCGGGTGGTGCCATTGCGGGCACTTGAAAGCAGGCCCTGCTCAACCTGCTGCCCAACGTATCTGGCCAGGGGTGCGGGCTGCGAAACGGCTTCGGCCTGCCCAACGGCAACAGTGGGATTTTGCATCATTGAGGCCGCGACCTGAGTGTCCTGCCGCATGGTAAAGAGGGGGCTTGTTTCAACTTTGCGGGTGAGTTCACTCCATGTTGCATCACGCCCAGTATCGGCATTGGCGTCCTGGTGATTTTCGCTTGTGTGACGGCGGCCTGTATCGTTTTGGCGCTCATCAGCCGTACGCGTCAGGGGAGTGTCCTCGGATCGTCTGTTGGTGACGCCCTGCGTGTTGGCTGCCTGCTCCCTGTTGGAAGAAGCCTTGGAAAACCCTGTGTCAGCAGTGGCTTTTGCGTCCTGGCTGCCTGCATGGCCAATGCCAGCGCTCTGACTGCCGTCAAGCTTTCTGCTTATGGCGTCGCTCTGGCGCAGTACGCTTTCGGCGTCAACGGACCTTGCGCCTTCGTTGCCAGCGGCATTCAACGTCTCGTCCAGCATCTGACGGCTGTTCTTGGATACCGTTTTGCTGATGAGAACCTTGCTTTGCTGGGCTTCTTTTATGCGCAGGGCGCTCGCCTGACGTTCTTTTTCCGTACGGGCGCGGGCCTTGCTGACAAGGGGTTGCAAGGTCGTTTGCAGGGCGGCGTCCAACTGCTTTTGAGAGCTCTTTTGTTCATTGAAAAAGCCGCTTGCAGGAGCCATGAGGGCGGAAAATTGCCCCACAAGAAGATTAACGCCGCTGTTGCCGCCAAAACTGTTGGCCAGCGTCTGCAGATTTGAGGAGTCAAGCCCAAGCCCACGTCCGAAGGCAAGGGCTTCCGTCGCGCCAACCTCAAGAACCGTGGTGGCGTCCATCTGCGAAACAAAAGCATAGACAGTGCCGAGCGCCGCTTCTCCCTTGCCTTCGGCCATGAGCTGCTGCACCCGCGCATCCAGAACGCCCGAAGAGTCTATTTTTTTGAGCAGCGACGTGATCTGGGCCTTATCGTCATCACTGAGTTGAGGAGCGCCGTTCAAGGTCTGCAGGCTGGCCATAACCTGAGCCAGCGTTGCGCCGTCGGGCTGTCCTGCCAGGGCATCAAGTTTTTTCAGGGCGGTTTCTGGCGCTCCGGCCTTCACAAGGTCGTAGCGCAACTGCGCCAGCTCCTGCTTGGTGAAGCACACCTCATCCAGCGTGTATGTTACGCCGTTTGTAGTGGCGCGGCTGTAGGGGCTTTGCACCTTGGGCGCAGCGGCTGCGGGCTGCTCTTCCTCAAGCGCCGAACTTACTGAAACATTTTTGCCCTGTTGCATGCTGTCGATAGCGTCATGCACGGAAGCGAAAAAGTCCGCAAAGGAAGAGTTTTCCTTGCTGCTGCTGATGATGGCATCGAATGCCCCGGCGCTGGTGGGAATAATCTGCATCATGCACTCCTTGATGCCCATCCCATTCAAAGAGTGTTCCAAAATAAAAAATAAATTATATTATAATGTTGCGAATTTTGTGCCCGGCGGCGGAGGCAAGTATTGCCGGGATTGGGCGGAAAAGAGGACGAGGCCGTAAAAGCTGGGCCATGCTGGCGGAAGGAAAGATTCTCAGGGCAACCGGGTGAAAAAAGAACTGATTTCGTCCAGAGTTTTCAGCGCGTTGTTCCAGGCATGGGAGGAATAGCCATCATTCTGCAAGCGCATATGAAGGTAGCCTGTAAAAAGACGTATGGCGGGCGGCTGAGAACGCCAGAAGCCGCCCGGCAAGCCTGATCTGGACATCCTGAGATGTTGCGCGCACTGCCCGCACAGCGCGGCAAGGCCCGTGGTAATGCTTTTCGTCACGCGAGGAAAGGCGGCATGCAGCTTTTCGAGCCTCTGTACCAGTAAAACGCGCTGGTCGGGGTCATAGAGAAAAAGAAAGACGGCCTGCCAGAAATCTTCCAGCAGCGGGCGGCAACTTTTTTCTGCCGGAGCATCCAGCCTTTCAAGGCTGTGCAGCCCCAGAGCGTCGCGTCCGGTACGGGACAGGGCCAAACCCGGAGGCACAGCCGGACGCTCAGACGCCTGCAGCAGGCTCAAAATCAGGGCAGCCACACCGGGTGGCGTGAAGGCCTGCTTGCAATAAAGCTGGTTGCGATGGCACTGCCAGCAGCCGACGCAGCTCATGGCGGCGCGCAATACATACTGCCCTGGAGACGACGGCCCTGTTTCACGGGCATGGACCGGCCCCATCGAAAGGTTCAGAATCGGCACGCCTGTCATGTCCGCCAGATGCATGGGGCCAGTATCAGGGGTGACGCACAGATCCAGTGTGCTCATGAGCGCCGCCAAGTCTTTGAGAGACAGGCGTCCGCACAGGTCAGCGCCGTGCAGTCCGGCTTTACGGGCCACTTCACGCCCCATTTTCTGTTCCGCAGGGCCGCCAAGAAGCAGTGGCAGGGCGCCTTCTGCGGCCAGACGGCGCGCCAGTCTTGCCCAAAAATCAACATCCGGCCGTTTGGCCGCTTCGCTCGCGCCAAGCACCAGTCCAACGCGCCTTGTACCGGCAGCCTTTGCCCGTGGATGCGCAACCCCCGACAGGTCGGGATGTGTAAAAAGGTCCAGCAGGTGCAGGTCAGCCCAGTGGAATGAATTGTTCCAGTTATTTTGCGTCAGGGCGGCCCGGTACAACTGCCAGTAGCCGCGGACATGCTGATTGCTGAAACAGCCGGGTACGCTGTTTTTTGCCAGCAGTTCCGGCCCAAGCTTGCGGGACGCCTTGAGTCGCGCCTGGCAGTCCAGAGCCTGCGGGCGGCTGCTCAGATTAATGGCCAGTTCATAATGACGCTCGGCCAGTGCATTGCAATGACTTGGCGGGAAAAAAACCACGTTGGGCAAAAGGGGCATGAGCCCCTGAAAAAACTGTGGTTCGGCTGTGACCCACAGTTCGTGCTCAGGGCGATGACGCAGCAGGTGTATGAGCAGAGGGACAGTAAGAATCAGGTCCCCCATCCGGTGCATCTGAAGGACAAGTATGGGGTCTGCGCTCATGCGCGCTCCCTGTGCCTCGGGGAAGTTTTGGCGGCAGGGGTTCCGTATACCTGACGCATGTGCTGTAGCAGCGTTTGCAGGCGGTGGGCCCAGGTATGGCAGGCCAGAACACGCTTGCGCGCCCGCAGGGCGACGGTCTTGCGTTCGGTGTGGTTGGCCAGATAGTGCCGCGCCAGATGCGGCGCTTCATCAGGCTCACGGTAGCAGATCATTTCATGCGGTTCAAAGAGCTGTTCCATCTGAGGTCGCCAGTCAGTAAGAACAAAGGCTCCGGCGGCGGGCACGTCAAAAATTCTCTGGTTCACCGCCCCTTTCATCTGCTTGCTGGTGCAGTTGAAATTCACCAGCGAGCGGCAATAGAAGCGCGGCAGGTCGGTATAGTAACTCAGCGCGTCCAGATAGCGCGGTTGGACAGGCTCGTGCCTGAATTCCGCCTTCCAGCCGTCATCACCCACAATAAGCGGTTTCAGGGGCAAAAGGCGGCGCACGCAGCCATTGCGGTACAGGCGCGTGGCCTGCCAGGTGACGGCGGTTTCGTAAGCAAGCCTTGCCTCATTATCTGGCAGGGCTTCATACAGGGCAAATACCTGAGGAAAGGCATCGCGCAGAAAGTCGGCCACAGAGCGCTGCTCGCTCTCCATAAAAGCCTGTGAAACCTCATTGAAGGGGAGCAGCAGGGCACGGGGAAAGCGTCCGTGCTTCAGGCGCCCGCCCACTTTGTACACCATCGAATTTCCCACAAAGGAGAGATCCGCCTGCCACGCAGCAGGAGCATCCGCGCCTTTGTCGGGATGAAAGCGTTCAGGATCCGTGCCCAGGGGCAGATAGAAAACATGCTCAAAGCCTGACGCCCGCAAGCTTTCGATATTGTCCGCATCCCAGGTGAACAGGGTTGTCCAGGGGCTGACGCAACGGGAATACAGGTGGATGATGAGGTGGGGATTGTCCACAAACCATGAGGCCAGGGGCAGCTGCAAACGGGCGAGCAGGTCCATGAGCACGCCTTCAACGTCCACGCCCATGTGATTCAGCGTGATGCAGCAGTCCGGGCGGAACGATACCACGGCTTCCAGCAATTGCTGCACAAAATCAGTGCAGGCCAGGGTGTCGTTCTTGATATGCACAAGTTTGTACTCAAGACCAAGCCTGCGGCACGCTCCCTCTACTTCGCCCATGAGAAAATATTTGCTGGTGAGCAGAAGTACGCGCGGCTGCGCATCCGTAAATCGCGGCCCTGTGGCCCGGCTCCAGAAGTCGAACTGGGCGCTGGCCGCAAGCTCTTTCTGCAGGCGGCCGTAGTAGGCGCGGTCAAGGCGCAGATAGAAGGGAAGGGGCAGCGGCAACAGGCGCAAGTCGTTATGCTGTGCCTGCCAGTGGGTCAGTTGGCGCAATGCTTCATCCACGTCAATGGCGGAGACAAGCTGCACTCTTTGGCGGTCTTGCGAGGGCAGGGCGGCAATAACGCCGCTAAGTTTTTGGATTTCACGTTCTTTTTCCACAACGGCCACGGGGCCTCTACAGCGCTCAAGCAAGAGCTTCAGGGCATGCCCCATGCCACAGCCGAGGAGCACCGGCAGGGCGTCGCGCAACTGTTCATCAGGCAGCGCCAGGATAATGGCTGTTTCTCTTTCCGGGCCGCCCGGTGAAAGCATGGCGAAGCTGCGGGCGCTGCTGACGGCTTCCAGATCAACGGGAGCAGCATCGGGGGCTACGTTTTCGCCACAGGGAAAGATTGCCCGAAATGAATATTGGTCTGGCAGGGAACCTGGCTGGCTCATTGAGGCGCGCCCAGGTGAGAGTGCTGTAAATGCTCGATGATAATTTCATTATCAACCAGACGGCACACCACCTTGTCGTAGATGCTGTCAATGGTGAGGAAGGCGCGCCCGATGGAAAGTTCCACGCCAGGGTAGATGCGCCCCGGCACCAGCAGGCGGCAGTTGTGCATATAGTTTTCGTCCAGGGAAAGACGAGCCCAGAGATCGTTGCGTCGCTTGATGAGCTGCTGGCGCTGCGCCCGAAGAGCCTGCAATTTACGGCTCGTTTCATTGGTTTCGGGCGGCAGGTGTCCGGCAACGGCATTGAGGTGGGTAATGGTCTGTGACTGCTGCGCGATGATGCTGTCGATTTTTTCCAGTTGGCGGATGCTTAGCGGGTCGTAACCCAGGTATACCTTGGTGGGAATGCCAGCCTTGTTGCCAAGCTGCTTGCCGACATAAACGCTGCCGTAGGCGTTGATGATGCCCCCGTACGCAAGTTCACGGACGACGATGCTGGCTCCGGCATAAACAGTGGAATAAAGGCAACTTTTGTCAATAACGATATTGTCGCGGGCGCGGGCCTCCACTTTTTCCAGAAACGGGGAGAGCAGCTTGCCTCCGGCATCCACCAGGCTATGCTGGCCTGCGCCGCCCCGCACGCCGCCGTCAATCATGAGATTACGCCGGGCGCGCACCACGCCGCCTTCCACCATGCCCATTATGCGCACATTGTTGGCCTGGACGGAAAAGCCGGCCCGCACGGAGCCGTGAATGGCCATGTCGCCCACAAAGAAAATATTGCCTGTCTGAAAGCTGATGTCCTGACGGACGTTGAGCAGACATTTTACCGTGATTTTGCCGTCAAGATAGAACACGTAGCCGTTGGCGGCAGCGAGCAGATAATTGGGATATTGGGGATCGACGCGGGTGTTGGGGCCAGCCGGAAATTTGTGCTTGTCAAGCATAAAGCGGGGGTCGGGAGCCGGCCCGGCGTCTTCAAGGGGGATGATTTCAGCGAGCACCTGACCGTCAATAGCGTTCTGGACATACCCCAGACTATAGACGTCAGAAGAACCGTTCTCTCCGCCCGGTTTGAGGTGGAGGTGGTCAAAATCGGGATTGAAGTAATGCCGCAGATAGTATTGCACCATGCACCATCCGTAAAGCCTGTAAGCATGCGCCCGGGCGGTCAGTCCGCAGCGTCGGGAATATAGCCCTTCAATTCCTCTTCGCTGTCAAAAGTGGGAAAAAACCCCTCAATTTCCACTTTTTTCAAAAGCTCCGCTACGTGGGGCGCGGGCGTCAGGAGAACCAGTCTTCTGCCGTGCCCCCGGCTCTTGGTACTGGCGCTTACGAGCACTCCAAGCCCGGAAGAGTCCACCTTGCCAACGTGGCTCAGATCCAGAATCACCTGTTTGATGCCAGGGGCCAGAAGGTGTGCTTCCAGTTGGCGGCTGAACTGGGGAACATCAGGTAAGAGCATGTCGCCCAGATAGCGCAGAACGGTGACGTTTTTATGAGACTCCGCTTGCAGGGTAAACACAGGCTGCCTCCAGGCTGCGCGGGCGTCAAGTGGCAAAAAGATTTGCCGAATCAAGCCATATGGTGACAGGTCCCCAGTTGCACAGGCGTACCGCCATATCGGCACCGAAGATGCCTGAAGATACGCTGACGGCACAAGATTCGTCAACCATCTTCACAAAATAGTCAAACATGGGCCGTGCCCAGTCGGGATTTCCCGCATCGATAAAGGATGGGCGTCGCCCTTTGCGGCAGTCAGCGTACAGAGTGAACTGGGGGACAAGAAGAAGCTGGCCGCCAAACTCCTCAAGCGAAGTATGAAATTTGTTGGCAAGTTCGCCCTGACCGGGAAAAATGCGCAAACTCAGCAGCTTATGGGCCATTCCCTGAAACGCGGGGCTTGTGCTGAAATCTGGCCCGTCTTCCTGTCCGAAACCCACCAGAGCCATAATGCCAGGGCCGATGGCCGCCATCTGGCGGCCATCAACACTGACGGAAGCTTCCGTGACCCTTTGGACCAGAATACGCATCAGGAATGGTCCATGGGTTTTTCGCCGTTTCCAGCCGCGTTTGCCCCGGCGCCGTTTTGCGCTTTGCGTTGCTTGCGTTTGGCCATCTTGGCTTCTTCCTCTTCGCGCAAGGCGCGCCTGAGTACTTTGCCCACGATGGTTTTGGGCAGTTCCTTGCGGAATTCCACAAGGCGCGGCACTTTGTATCCGGCCAGCTTATGGCGGCACCAGGCGATGATGTCAGCCTTGGTGAGTTCTTCCCCTTCCTGAGGCACAACATAGGCCTTGAGCACTTCACCGCGAATGTCGTCGCGTATGCCGACGCTCACCGCTTCCTGAACCTTGGGGTGTTCCAGCAGCACTTCATCCACCTCGCGGGGGTAAACGTTGTAACCGCTGACAATAACCATATCCTTCTTTCTGTCCACAATGTAAAAGTAACCGTCTTCGTCCATGGTGGCGAGGTCGCCGGTATAGAGCCATCCGTTGCGCAGGGCGCTGGCCGATTCATCAGGCCGCCGCCAGTAGCCGCTCATGACCTGCGGCCCGGAGACGATAAGCTCGCCCATCTTGCCGGGGGGCAGGGTCAGGGAGCCGCCCTCCATGTCCACAATTCGGGCGTCTGTACCGGGCAGGGGCATGCCGATGGAGTTGGGCTTCTGCCCCTGTCTGCCCAAAGGATTGCAGTGGGTGATGGGCGAAGCCTCGGTAAGTCCGTAGCCTTCAAGAATGGATGCGCCGGTGGTTTCCTGAAACTGGCGGAATATTTCCCTTGGCAGCGGCGCCGAGCCGGACACGCATATCTTGATGCTGCGCAGGTCGAACTGGGCCAGGTTTTTCTGCTGCAAAAGAGAAATGTACACCGAAGGCGCGCCGGGGAAAATGCTGGGCTTGTGCTTGGCTATGAGGCGCAGCACGTCCTGCGGCACATACCGGGGCAGCGGCAGGGTGGTGGCGGCCAGGGCGATGGGGATAATGAGGCCTGTCGTAAGGCCATACACATGAAAAAAGGGCAGAAGAGATATGAAGGTGTGGTGGTCTTCAGCCTTGACGTTGATGATGTCCAGCACCTGTTGGCAGTTGGTGCCCAAATTGGAATGCGTCAGGGTAACACCCTTGGGCAGGCCCGTGGTGCCGCCCGTGTACTGGAGCATGATCGGGTCATGCAGGGGGTCGGCGATGGGGGCTGAATAGCGCTCCGCACCCTTGAAGATTTTTTTCCACTCAAAAACGCTCTTGCCATCGTAAGGGATGGGCGTCTTTTTGTTGCGGGATTTTTTAAGGCGGTACAGCCAGTTAAGGGGAAAAGACAGGGCATCGGCCGCGCCGGTTATGATAAAATTGCGCAGGGGCAGGCGGTCACGCAGGGCGGAAACGCGCGGCCAGAGCATGTCGAGCATGACAATATGCTCCGCGCCGGAGTCCTGCATATTGGCCATGATCTCTTTTTCCATATATAATGGATTGGTCATAACCACCACTGCCCCGGCCTTGATAATGCCCCAAAAGGCGATCACGGTCTGCGGCATGTTTGGCATCATGAGGGCGACGCGCTGGCCGGTCTTTACGCCAAGGCGCTTGAGCGCCCCTGCGAAAAGTTCGGCGGATTCGCGCAGCTTTTTATATGAAATGCGCGTATTATGAAAAATGATCGCCGGGCGGTTGGGATACTTGTCCGCGGCTTCGTCCAGTATGGCGTACAGAGGTTTGTCCCATGCTTCTGTAGTGCGGGGGACAAAGGCGTCATAGTGGGCAAACCAGGGGCGGTGCAATTCTGTGTTCATGGCGATCCTTATGGAATCAGATGTCGCGTTGCAATGAAGAAGGCGCAAGTGCGGGGCAGTCTCCCGCCCACGCGGTGACAGCGGCGTATGCCTTGATGCCCTCGGCGCGGCCCGTAAAGCCGAGGCCCTCTTCGGTGCTGGCTTTAAGATTGACGCAGGCGGGCGGCAGAGCCAGCAGGCGAGCGATATTTTTTCTGATTTCTTCGCGGTATGGCGCAAGGCGTGGCGTCTGGGCAACCACTGTCAGATCTGCGTGGCACAGGCGCACGCCTGCCTGCTGCGCCATGTCCAGAACCTGATCCAGCAGAAGCGCCGAAGAAATGTTGTCAAAACGGGGGTCTTTGTCGGGAAAGTGCTGGCCGATATCGCCGAGGCCCGCGCAGCCGAGCACGGCATCGGTAAGAGCATGGAGGAGGACATCACCGTCAGAGTGGGCCACAACCTCGGGGCCTGAGGGAATGAGAATTCCCCCCAGCCTCATGGGCCGACCACGGCCATAACGATGCACATCATAGCCCATGCCGGTACATGGACGCGGCAGGGCAGGGACATCGTGCAAAAGAGCCAGATCGTCGGGATTGGTAATTTTCACGTTGGCAGCCTCGCCTTCGACCACATGAACTTTGTGTCCCAGGGCTTCCAGCAGCGAGGCGTCATCAGTGACGCTCAAGCCTGTTTCCCGTGCATGGGCATGCGCCTGGCGCAAAAGGTCAGAAGAAAACCCCTGCGGCGTCTGAACAGCCATAAGGGCCTGACGCGGCAAGGTCCCTGTGACAAGGCCGTCAGCGACGGTCTTGATGGTGTCCGTCACGGGCAGGGCCGGAATAACCCCGCACGCGCCGCGCTGCAAAGCCTCACAGACGCTTCGCACCAGAGCGGGCGTCAGGAAGGGCCGCGCCGCATCGTGGATAAGCACATGACGGGCATCCGCGGGCAATACGGACAGGGCGTTTCGTACGGAATCCTGCCGCATTTCGCCACCGACAGCCGTAAGCCAGGGAATGCCCAGGTCTTCGGTCGCGTGGAGTTCGCGCAGGCGCTCTTCGTATTCCGCATGTCCATTTTGGGGAAAAACAAAAACAATGCCCGCCACTACCGCGCTGCGGCTCATGGCTCTGGCGGAGTGCCAGTACAGGGGCGCGCCCCGCCAGTGCAGGAACTGCTTGGCACGCCCGCCAGCGGCGGCGGCAAGGCGGCTGCCCTGCCCGGCCGCCAGAAGTATGGCCCAGGGTTTGATCTGCCCTGGGGGGGGGATGGAACTTTCAGGCATGATTGAGCCTTTGGCTGACAGTATGCGGGAGTCGGACTGTAAGCCGGGTTCTGTCACAACGGTTGCCCGTGTGTGACCGTCATTCCTCTAGGAGTGCGGTTGCCCGCACCCTCAAGCAACCTACCCGGAAGGCTGTGGCCGGGCCAGCCGCCTTCCCTATTTGGTCTTGCTCCGAACGGGGTATGCCGAGCATGCCGCGTCACCGCGGCATCTGGTGGTCTCTTACACCACCGTTTCACCCTTACCCGACCAGGGGTCGGGCGGTTTGCTTTCTGTGGCGCTGTCCGAGGGTCGCCCCTCCTGGGTGTTACCCAGCGTCCTGCCCTGTGGAGCCCGGACTTTCCTCCCCGGGTTTTCACCCGCGGCGACGGTCTGTCCGACTCCCGCAATCTGGGGCTGCATGGGCGGCAAGGTACGCCGCAAGACCGGATCGCATGATCTTAGAGCAGATTACCTTTGCGAATATACATTCTCAAAGTTCAAGGCACGCTCACTTCGGCGTTTAACCGCGCAGATAAACTGCGCTTACACCTCCGTCAGCGAACGTCTGCTCACGCAGCCGTCAGAGCAATTTAAAAGTTAAATTGCTCTAAATCTGAGCGGTCCGGTCCTGGCTCATGAGCCAAAAGTTTTAGTCGGTCAGCGTCTGTGGCTTGGGGGCGCATTGCGGCGCATCAGCCACGCTGAAGTGTTCGCACCAGAAAATGAGGCGCTGGCAGTTGGGGCAACTCAAAATCTGCTGGCCGCGCTGCAGTTCGATGAAAGACTGCGGCGGAACGGCAATGTGACAGCCAGAGCAGATGCCTTCTTTAACGGCCACAATGACGGGGTGCTCCAGGCGTTCGCGGATGAATTCATAACGCATGAAGACAGGCTGGGGAATGGCTTTGCTGACCTGGGCGCGTTTGGCATTGAGCTCGGTAAGCGCGGCGTTGCCTTTTTGCAACTTTTCTTCAAGGCCGTCACGCTTGACTTCAAGTTCGGCCTTGATGGCCATGTGGGTGAGGTCAATTTCGGCCAGCGCATCTTTCTGGAACTGCAGTTCTTCCATGAGAGTCATTTTTTCCTCTTCACGGGAGCGGTTCACTTTTTCCATGCTGTCCATTTCACGCATCATGGCATGGTATTCACGCGTGTTTTCCACCTGCATCAACTTGTTTTTGCTTTTCTTGATGCGGGCGCTGTCATCGTCAATTTCAAGCGACAGTCGTTTTTGCTGATCCTGAAGGTGGGTCAGTTTGTCCACTATATAGTTGCGTTGCGTTTCGCTGGAGCTGAAACGCTGTTCAAGCGAATCCAGTTCGCTGGGGGCACGCTCCATGTCCTGCCGTACTGTGTGGATGGCATCATCAACTTTCTGCAGCTCGACAAGCTGCTTTATCTGTTCAAAGTAAACGGCATTATTCATTAATAAGGTCCTCCTGAGGATTCATGACAGGGCAACGGTGCGAAACGGGGATGCAGAAGGCACAAAGTGCACTGCAACCCCATGAGCCCGTTGCTGGAGCACGTGGCACATGCGGCGCATCATTTCTTCTTCAAGGCTGTGGTGCCCCACATCCAGAAGCGGGATTTCAGCGTCCAGCGCGGTGTGGTATTTTACATCACCGGTAATGAACAACTGGGCCCCGGCCTTATGCGCCGCGGCCAGCAGTGATGAACCGGAACCGGTACAGTAAGCCAGCCGGTGTATTTTTCCGGGAGGCGGCCCGCTCAGGGTCGCTGTGGAAAGATCAAGAATGCTTTCAAGCGCGCGAATGATATGCTCGACAGTCTGGGGATGCGGCAGGTCGCCCGCCAGGCCGTAACCCAGCATGTGCCCGTCCGCGTCGAGAGGGGTTACCGGTTCAAGCACTGTCAGATTGTCAAGGCGCAGGTCTGTCGCCAGCCAGCCCGCAGGCCCCCTGGGGTTGACGTCCAACGAGGTATGGGCCGCATACAGGGGAACATCCGCGCGCAAAAGCAGGCGCAACACTTCATGGTACGCATCGAGTTTCGCCGGCAAGGATGGCTTGAGCGTAAGGGGGTGATGGCTCAGGACAAACTGCACTCCAAGATCAAGGCATTGCCTGATGGAGTGCGGCGTCGGGTCAAGGCAGACCGCGATGCTGTTGACCTCATGCCGCAAGGCAGCAACCTGAAGCCCGGAAATGTCCCACGGGGCCGCTGCTTCCAAAGGCGCAATTTCTTCAATGGTACTAATTAATTCAGCTACTTGCATGTATGTGCTCCACCATAAAAAACGGCGCTTTCTTGCTGAGCAGAGAAAGCGCCAAAAATCACCGGCGTTAAAAGAAATTTGAGCGATACCGACAAGATAGTTTTATACCTACCAATTGGTGCGATGCCGTAATCCACAGTAAAAAAAGGGATCGCACCGTCAGGCTGTGAATCGTCGTTTCATAGTTCTAAAATAGGCGGCTGTCAAGATAGATTGCGCCCAAAAGAGCGCACATCCGGGTTGCCCGAGTTTGGCGAGGTTAGCGGGAGGCAGCGCGTTGGCCTGTCGCAGAGAGGTAGGTTTTGGAGCATGTTACCTTTGAAAAAGATTGCATGCTCTAACGCGGCACGAGAGAGCCGCGCGCCGCAACGTGGCGTGGATTCGGTTAAAAATCGCAATATCCGGCGGAATGATAAATTGCGATGTGGGGCATTTCGAGGTTACTATGATCCAGTCAGCATCAGTATGCTGTCTTGTCTGCATTGGTCAGCCATGAGGCGAATGTGTTGCATGCTTCTTCGCAAAGCAGTTGCTCGATAGGCAGTTGTCTTTCTGTCAGATCCCTTGATATTTCCTGGTAAATGGCCGCATCATCAAAGCCGGCGGCTGCCGCGTCTTCGCGTGTATTGCAAAAAAATATTTTTTCAATGCGTGCCCACCAGATGGCGCTGAGACACATGGGGCAAGGCTCGCAGCTGGCGAATACAACCGCACCCGAGAGGTCAAAGGTTGCAAGTTTGTGGCAGGCATCGCGTATGGCCACAACTTCGGCATGAGCGGTTGGGTCATTGAGTGGGACAACCCTGTTCATGCCCTCGCCAATAATTTTTCCATCCTTCACAATGACTGCGCCGAAAGGCCCACCGCCCAGCCGCATGCTTTCTTCGGAAAGCTCGATTGCTCTTTTCATGAAACGTTTGTTTTCCATTGGAATCCTCTTTTGAAATCAGACAGTATCGAGTTTACCTAAACTTGACCCAAATTAATCTACATAGCAAGCCGGGGTTGGGCGTTGCGGCCATTGGGCTTCTGCGGTAGAAACACTGAATGAGTATGCGTAGTTTCTTTCGAGTATTCCGTGATCTTTTTTTGCCGCAACCGCGTAATGCCTGCCCGCACTGCGGCGGAATCCGCTGCATCGGGGTTTGCCAGTTTGATAAGAACGCAGTGGAGAAAGGCTCTTCGGCAACAGAAGTCAATGGTGAAAGGCACAGCGATTCCGGCGTGGCAGTGAAAAATGACATCAAGTAAAGCAAAAAGTGACATTTGTTACGCTAAACTGTCGCGACCATGATTTTCTATGCCTTAACACGTCATGATAATCATGCATTGTATCTCATTAAATGAACAAAGTAGATAAATAACACTTGCTTGCATCAAATACGGTTACATTGCTCCCTTCCTGATACTGTGCTGCCGGGCGCATCGGTTTTGAGTGGACGGATGCTTGGCGGCAGGGTGCTTCGAATCGTCTTTAGCAAAATTCATATATTTCCCGCCATATCGGTATTGCATCGACTCGGATGCTTTTGTCCGGCAACACTATAATCATGGCAGCCGCCTGCATACGTACAGATGAGTTTTGTCAAAAATAACAGCCTGTTCATCAGGCTTGTAATGATGGTCAGTCTGGCCCTCTGCCCCCCCATACTTCTGAGCCATTTTGCAAGCTCATATTTTATCAGCAAATACGGTTTTGAGCAGGCGGAACAGACGGTCTCCAATGTGGCGCAACTTACCGCAGAATCCCCTGTTGTCATTGAAGGGATGCGGTCTCCGACAGGGGATGCCTGGCTTCAGATGATAGACTTTCTCCGCATGCTCACAAGCGTTTCCGGAGTGAAGTTTATTGTGCTCATAGACATGCATGGCAACCGTATATATCACCCTGAGGTGCAAAAAATCGGCGAGCACATTGTTGGCGGCGATGAGGGTGAAGCTTTGCAGGGGAAAACCTATATTTCTTCCGCCCGCGGCACCTTCGGTTTTTCGCAACGGGCTTTCAGGCCCGTGTATAATGAAAATGGTGAGCAGATCGGCGCCGTTGTGGTTGGCATCATGTCTAGTGAGATTGAAAAGAGCGTATCCCGACTTACCAGTCCCATGACATGGCTGTTCAGCCTTTCGCTGGTCACAGGTCTTTTGCTGGCCGTTTTGCTGTCACGCAAAATCAAAAAAATTCTTTTCGGCCTTGAGCCGCATCAGATCGCCCGTCTTCTTGAAGAGCGCAACGCCATCCTGAGTACGGTGCGCGAGGGCATTATCGCCATTAACAGGAATAACAGGCTTGTTGTCGTAAATGAAATGGCCGAGAGAATCCTTCGGTCCGCGGGGGTACAGGGAGAACTGCTGGGGCGGCCCGTACAGGAAGTGGTGCCGTCAACGCGCCTTGATTCCATCCTCAAGGAAGGCAAGCCTGAATATGACCGCGAACAGAACATCAATGGACAGATCATTATGACCAATCGATCCCCCATTATTATTCAGGGAAAAACCGTTGGGGCTGTCGCAACATTCAGGGATATGACAGAGATGCGCGCTCTTGCGGAGCGCATGACGGGGCTGAGCAATTATGCGGAGGCTCTGCGATCCCGCTCGCACGAATATCTGAACAAGCTGCATGTTATTTCGGGACTGCTGCGCAACAGGCGTTATGAAGATCTGGAAGAATATCTGTCGCAGATCATAGGCAGCAAAATACGCGAAACGTCATCCATCAAGGTTAATGTGCAGGACCCGATTCTCGCCGGGCTGTTGGAAAGCAAGTTCAGCCGCGCCCACGAACGCAATGTCACGCTGACCCTGGGCGGCAGCGGCGTTATTCCGCAGCTTTCGCCAAACGGAGCGCATGCTCTTGTGACAATACTGGGCAATCTGGTGGATAATGCCTTTGACGCTGTCAGCTATACGCAGGAAAAGCACATTGATCTGTCCGTGCGTTGCGAGGATGATGCCCTTGTCGTAACCGTTGCGGACACAGGGCGGGGCATTGACGAAGAATATTTGCCGGAGATATTCAAAAAAGGATTTTCCACCAAGGGGGCGGGCAGAGGCATCGGCCTGTATATGCTGCTTTTGACGCTTGACGAGCTTGACGGCTCCATCGAGGTTGATTCTCATGCGGGGCAGGGGACGTCCTTTACGGTACGTATTCCCTTGGCCATGCTCACCAATGGAGGGCGGGCATGATCCGCACGATAATTGTTGAAGACGACCCAATGGTTGCTGATCTCGCAGCCGGGTATCTGGAGCGCATTGAAGGGGTCAGCCTTGATCATACCGCCAGATCGGCCGAAGATGGCCTGGAGCTGTTGCGTACCTGCCATGTGGATCTGGTGCTGCTCGACGTGTTCATGCCCGGTATGGACGGGATGGAACTGCTGCGGATTATCAAATCCCAGTTCTTTCATTCAGATGTCATTATGATCACGGCAGCCCAGAATAACGAAGATATTCTGAAAGCCTTGCGGCTTGGAGTAGCGGATTATATCGTCAAGCCCTTCACTTTCGAACGCTTTCGGGAATCCATTCTGCAGTTTCAGGAAAAGCGCCGTCTGCTCATGTCGCCTGAAGTCGCCATGACTCAGGATATTCTGGACAGGCGTATATTCATAAAAAAGCCCGAAGGGGGTTCTGGCAGGCCAAAGGGAATCGACGCCCAAACCCTGGAAACCGTTGTTTCGGTATTGCGAAAACAGCCCGGTCTCTTCAGTCTCAAAGACATTGAACGTGTGGCCGGAATTTCGCGAATCTCTTTAAAGAAGTATTTTGACTACCTGGCTGAAACAGGGCGACTTGGCAGTTCCAAGGGCTACGGCGGGCAGGGGCGACCGGTGACTCTGTATAACTGGCTGGGTTAAGCATTGCCCTGAGATGGCGCCGTTGTGTCACTGAACCTGAATGCCGGAGGTGCAGCATGCCACGCATAGTAACCATGGCCTTTGTTTTGACCCTCGCCCTGCTGGCGGCAACGCCCGGCATGACCGCCCAGGCGGAATGGCCGGCCTACAGGGGAAATGTAAAATCGCGCATTTACCACAATAGTGGATGCAAGTATTTCAACTGCAAGGCGTGCACTGTGCCGCTGGCATCTCCACAGGAAGCGAGAGCAAAGGGCTTTCGACCCTGCAAAGTGTGCGGCGGATAGCTTGGACATCAAGGGTAAATGCGCAAAAAACATTCCGTACAGCGCCACACCTATGTGTTTTCAAAGCCTTGCGGTGTTGCAATCGCCCTTGTGAGCAATTCCGATCAGAGGTTTTTTAGGCGAAACTAGTACACCATATGCCCATGGATAAGGTGCCCCCAGAGTATTGCATGATTTTTATCGGCGCAGTTAACATGGCTATATTACAATCAATCCGGCAAACAGGAGGCAGACAAAGAGCCCTGCCAGCATAAATCCTGCCACTCCGGCAGAGATTGCCATGATGAATACGACGCCCCGGTTTGCGGGTGGTACAGGTTTACCTTGAGGTCTGCGGTTCATTTTTTGCGTGCATTTGCTATGGTTTTGTTGGGTGATGGCTCTTTTTTTATGCTTTGCGCTTCGTCGCCGAGGAGGTGGCGCATGTTTGCGCTTCTGTTGTTGCCGTGGTTTAACATCAGTGTATTCTTCTGACTGCGCAGGGGAAATGCATTCCCATAAATCTCTGGTTAAATACATACGTTCCTCTTCGGAAATAATCATGTATTTACCACCTTTCAGTCAGAATGCTTTTTGCGCGACGCTGTTTCGTGCCACAGGTTAATTTTTTCGCATGTTATGGGAAAGCCCAGCCCTCATGGGGCAGCAACACGAAATGTTGGACAAGGGCGGGCAATCATGGGAGGAACCCTCGCCGACTAACCAATTTTTACGCCTAGGGCATGAAATGGCGGGCAATGCGCTTTGTTGCCATTGCGCGGCCTCCTTGGTATCAAGACAATGCGGTTTTTTATACGTGGCTTTTGGCTGCGGCTAAGGCCTTTTCATTTTGAAACGCTCAGGCGGCTGTGTGAACAGACGCCAGCCGTGATGGCATAGGCGCTATTTAGCGCGCGAGTAAGCGCCATAACGGATGTGGCATAACCTTTAAGAATGCACATTCTCAAAGGTAATTTGCTCTAGCTCCTGGTGATAAATATTTAGTCGAAAATTTGAATATGGTCAATCGAAAAATAGAACAAAAAGAAATTTGCGAACGCCTGCGAGACTTGATCGCTTGGCGTAAGCGCGTTGACGGCATATCACAAAATGATTTTGCGCTGCTGATTGGTTCAAAACCAACCACCTTTCTTGACTACCTTAAACCCAAGGGTCAGTCTAAAATTCGACTAGAACTTTTGAATAGCATTGTACGCTCCTTTCCTCAGGTGAACCGGGAATGGCTTTTTTGGGGAGAGGGCGAGATGTTGATGGCAGAAGAAAAATGTCACGCCAGCGGTCAAACTTTGGATACACAGGCTGCAACTATCAGTGATGCATTACTTGAGAAGCTGCTTGCCAGGAATGAAGAGCTTCAGGATAAAATTCTTAAACTTACATATGAAAATGCGACGTTGAAAACGAGGATGGAATTTTTGGCGAGCGAGGGTGGGCAGACACAAGTGCCTGGCACGACTCGGCCACCAGGTGAAGATACGGCAGAGTAGCCCTCAAGTATTTTTTATAAGGCCAACCCCAACACTTTATCGGTATGTTTCCACATCTGTTCACAACAGGCTCGGCACAGCTCTATATTGCATTTTTTTGAGTCTGGATTCGACGCATGCTGCGCCAGCCCACACACGCATATCCCCCTCTGTAAAAGCCAGGATGAACATCATTCCCTTGTTTGAACCGAGCATGGTTGAGGTGCTTGTTCTTTTGCTTTCGCTGGTTTTTTCAGGGGGCGCTTTATCTAGATGTAGATTAACTTTGAAATGCTTCACATTTCAAAATTTTCATTCAGCCGAAAAATGCGATTTGCTGTAGTCGGTAGTGGGGCTTTGCCGCTTACGGATGGCGACAGCGATTGTAAGGGGCAAGCCGTGTCGTTAGGCATGCTGGCTTCGCGGCAGTCGTTGGCGAGTCTACGAGCCTTACGAATGGCGACAGCGATTACACAGAACAAGATGTATGGTTACTCATGCTGTCTTTATCCGTAGTTTCCTGCGTCGCAACGGCTGAAGCCCAGCTGAATCCACGCCACATCGTGGCGCGCCGCACTCTCGTGCAGCGTAAGAGCATTTACACTTTTTCGAAGTTAAAATGCTCTAGCCTCCCCAGCAACGTATGGCAGTGAAAAATTGGTGTTCCCGACAAGGAGCACAAGAATGAAACGAAACAGATTCAACGAAGAGCAGCGTATTGGGATACTATGGGGAACCGGAGCAGGAGTGCGGGCTGTCAATTTGTGCGTCAGAATGGCATTTCGGATGCGATCTTTTCTACATTGCGCAGCAGATTCGACGGAATGGATATCTTTGATGCCAAACGGTTGCGCCAGTCGGAGGAAGAGAGCCAGCCTGAAAAGGCTTGTTGCGAACAGGCTCTTGAGTCGCCCTGGAGGTGATGTTTACTCTGGGGTAACAGGGCAACCCCAATTGTCATAGAAAACAAAAATGCCCTCACGCTGTTACCGTAAGGGCATTGGCAAATATGTGAGCAAGAGAAGAAAGTTATTATTTAAAAGTTCAGCCAGGAAAGAATTTTTTATGCCTTGGAGCAGCTGGCGCAGGCTTCCGGTTCATTGCCGCTTTTCTTAAAGATGATCAAGGGGCAGTTTTTACAGATATCCGCACCAGGGAAAGGATCGCCGGGACGTGTTATGGATGCGGACCCTGACTTGGCTATGCGTTCCATCAGGCGATCAACCGTAAGCCCGATGTGAGCGCCGGGGATGAACACGTTCAGTTCTCCGCGCTCGGTTTTGCCGGCGTTGTAACTGCCGGAGCAGGCCGGGCACATGTTCATGCTCTGTTCAAGGTGGGTGAATACAGACCCGCCGCAGGCGGAGGAGCTCATGGTCACCATGGGCCGCAGGGGATGGGTATCTGTTCCCGCCATGTAATCTACCGCCAGGTGGTAGGATTGCAAGTTGTCGCAGTAAAAATGCACTACGTCCGGCTGCATGACGGCGTCTGCCAGCGGGCCGACAGAAACCGCGACAATGGAGTTCATAGGCAGGCGGGGTTTGGAGCGCAGAAAGCGCTCGGCCTGCGCCAGGTCTTTGCAGTACTTGGATTGTGATTTGATTTCTGCTTCGTCGATGTCTTTCCAGCCGAAGGAAACCTGTGAGTTGGTACAACCAAGCTTTTCCTTGGTCGCCAGTACGGTTTGCCCCTGCATGCGTGCGGTTATTTCCCACTGGCAGTAAGTAATTGGCTTGACAGGCTCAACATAGCGGGCCTTCTTTTTGAACGCTTCCACATCTGCCTGAGTTTTGTGAAAATTCACGGCGATAGGAAAATGGTACAGTCGCAGCTCCCGCATCAACAAATCCTGCATTTCTTTATAGCTCAGGGGCATTGCGATCTCCTTTTTTATAGTTAGTAATCATTGCCAGTATGGGTGGTAATTATAAAAGATATTGTTCGATATGGCTAGGGGCTTTCGCCAGTTTTTTTGGGTTTTACTCCAGCGTGGGATGGGTGCTGGGCGGCATTAAAAAAGGACTCACGGAATTTCCGCAAGCCCATGAATTTTCTGGTGCGCCCGACAAGAATCGAACTTGTGGCCTACAGCTTAGGAGTCTTGGGAATTTCATCCTAATAGCTTGTTATTTCACGTTTTGTCAATTTGAAAATGTGCCAAATGTGCCCATTTTGGCCCCGAAAATGTGCCCGTGATATGTGCCCACGGGCGCTGGCCTTCACCCCATCCCCCACACCCCCCTCCGCCCGTCCGGGCAACTCCTCCCCACGCAAAAAAGCCGCCCGAAGGCGGCCTTCAAGAGGAAGGTCATGAAAGGGCTTTTAGAAGGTATAGCGGATACCAAGGCTGAATTCGTTGGCATAAGGAGCCATGCCAAGCTTCATCTTTACGCCATCCACGGTCGTTTCGTTTTCGTGGTAGCTAAGGCCCACGAAACGGTAGGCCAGATCGGCGGACAGGTTGTTTGTGATGGCGTAGGCCACGCCAGCACCTGCGTTCCAGGCGAAGACGGTATTGGCTTTGTTATAGCTGTCGCTCCCTAATCCGGCGATCTCCATTTCATATTTGCTCTGGATGAAGCCCAAGCCAGCGCCAGCTCCAATATAAGGCGTGAAGGCCGTATCATTATGGAAATCCCAATACGCATTCAGGAAAAGCGTTTGGAGATTCCACTGGCCTTTAAGGGTGACGAGATCCCCAAAATCCTTGGAATCCCATTTCGTTTTGCTGTTGCTGCGGATGGCGTATTCGATTTCAGCGCGGACAGGCACCTGATGCATGGGGTAGAAGTCGTAGCCGACAAAGGCGCCGCCGCCGACAGTGTTCTGAGTGTAGCCGTCTACCTCAAAAAAATCGATGGCGCCGCCCTTGGAGACACTCCCTGTGCTCTGGATGGAATCGATAAACTTCAATCCCATGTAGAAGCCGTTATCCGCAGCAAGGGCAGATACTGAAAGAGTCAACGTCAAAGCCATGGCAAGTAAAATGCGTTTGAACATGTTCCCTCCAAATTGAGTGTTGATCAACCGTGCATCATAAAACAACATAATAAAACTGTTCGTTCAAAAAATTTAACTTTAATGTTGTATTATTATGTTTCCGCGTAACAAACGGTGAGGCCGAGCAGCAGAGAAGTGTGAAAATGTCAATTCTTCGTACAAAATTTATATTTATAATGTGCGAAAAATGATCATAACATGTACATGTGCTTTGCGTTTACATAAATCGTAAAAAAGCCGCCCAGTTCTGAGCGGCCCAAACTTGACAGATTTCGCAATTTGGCAAGTTGTCTCGTGCTACCGCATGGCGGCGTAAATCTTCCTTGCCGTCTACATCATGAAATACCCCGTGCCAACGGTGTTTTTGGCTGCCGATAACCAGCGGGAATGAGCCGGGTCTAACTGGCCTGAACCTTCCATCCCGGCAGAGGAGCCAGTCAGAATCTCGCCATAAAACGTTAGTCGGGCCGGTCCTCCGGGAGGAAGGATTACTGTTGGAAGTACACTTGTTCGCTTGGGTGGGTGACAGGCGGGTGACAAAAAGCAATAAAAGGCAAAAAACAACAAAAGGGATGCGCGAGCATATCACGTATCCCTTTGAAATATAATGGTGCGCCCGACAAGAATCGAACTTGTGGCCTACAGCTTAGGAGGCTGTCGCTCTATCCAACTGAGCTACGAGCGCAACCGCATATATATATTTGTCGGATTGCATGGTGTCAAGTTTTTTGCTTTTGCTTGAAGATCGCCCGGATGCGAAGATTTTTCGCCGGGTTTAAACAATCCTGACAGTGCGCGCAGGAGCAGATGGTGTTTTTGTGCTTTTGTTCGTTGGCGGGGCCACACGCAAAATCCGCCGCCTTCAATGAAGAAGGCGGCGGTCAAAACGCGCGCGGGAAGGGGGCGCGCGCAGTTGTGGATTGACTGGCCGGGGCACAGGCGAACCCCGGAGTGGCACTCAGGCCCTAGAAGCTGTAAGCGAAAACAAGTTGGGCTTTCCAGGCATCCTTTTTGTCAAAGCTGCCGTTGCCGCCGCCGTTGTAGTAGCCGTCTTTCTTCCAGGTGTCCTGATCCATCATGTTCACAACGTAACCCAGTTCAAGATTGGCTTCAAGATTTTCGTAGATCTGCCACTGGTTGATCAGGTTGAATTCAAGCAGGCCGTCGTTGGTCGTCAGGTACGGGCCATCGCCGCCGTAGCCCTCTCCCCACGAAGAGGCGCTTTCCATATACTTGACCATGGAAGGAGCGTTGGTACCGCCCCAGTAGGCCACGCGCAGGGTATGCTTGAGGTCTTCATGGAAGCTCATGTCCTTCAACTGGCCGCCGATGCCCCAGGTGCCGGCATAGGACATGTTCCAGTCAGCGATGTTGCCGGGGCCCGCACCCCATGCAAGGTTGCCGTCACCAATGAAGGAGGTGAAATTACCAGCTCCCGCGATTGACGGCATGCGCTCGGAACCGTTCTTGATATTGCCGTCATCGCCAGAACCGTACCAGCCAAAGATGCCGGGGGTGGCCCAATCCATCTTGTACTCTACCAGAGCCTTGACGACAAAACCCTGTCGTTCGGTGCTGCCGCGTACGATATCATTATCGTCACCGCGTTTTTTTACATCAAAGCGGCCCATGCTTTCCACATAGCCATAGTTGATGTCGAACTCAATGTTCAGAGGGTCAAACATGGTGATGCCAACGGGCAGACCAGCCCAGAACATGTTGCCGTACTGCTTGCCGGTAGTGCGGGAGTCGAGCGGGGTGCCGCCAGCGTAGTTGAAACCAGGGGTCAAGCCGGGAATTGTCAAACCAAGAACACCGTCGCTGGTTTCCCAAGGTTCGTTATTGTTGGGAGACTCAAGGCCGCGCAGGGCATTGCGGCCAAGCATGCCATACATGGCCCAGGGCGTCACTTCAATGCCGTCAAAAGTCATAGGCAGGCTGACGGCAAAGAGGTCCATGTTGTCAAGGTAGTTGTCCTTGGCCTTGCTGTCGTTGATGCCGTATTTGTTTGCATTGAAGTTGTCATTGACAGGGCGTGCCCAGAAGGCGGTGAGGCTGACGTTTTCGTTGAACTTATAGTTGCCCACAACCGCGGCGACGTCAGCGTCGAGGACGGAAGAACCACCAGCCATGTTGGGCAGGGCAAGAGCCTGTATGCCCATGCGCATACGGGCCTCAGTCTGGGGGATTACCCAGTCGATATACGCATTCTTGAGTTTGATGACATTGTTGCCGTCGGCGCCAAGAGCGCCGCCTTCATCAGACTTGCCCCAGTTCTGGGTGCCGATTTCAAAATATACAGTACCGGACAGGGCTTCTGAAGCCACTGCATCCAACTGCAAGCGCAGGCGCTGGGCCGCGCCGAACATGTCGTTGTCGTTGGCTTTTTCCTTCTCGCCATGGTTGGGAGCCCTGGTGTGTTCGGTCAGCGTGGCGTCAGCCAGGCCGAAGCCCACAAGCCATTCGCCCTGAGCCTTGAATTCGATGGCTTTGGCCCCCCCGGCCACGCCCATCAGCAGGCCGGCGGCAAGCAGCGCCACCATGCAGCTCTTTTTAAAGCGTTGCAACCCTTTCCTTTGCTTGACGTTCATACCTTTTCCTCCAGTTTTATAGTTTCTGCGGCGACAATGCGGTCAGGCCGACATTTTGCCGCATTTTGAGCTGTGTGATTGCCATGTCAGTGGTTGCACACGGCGATGGCAAGGCGCCCTCGCAACGTCGCTGAGAGACCATAACCCTTGCCGGCAGGTCAGTTATGCGTTTCATGACCATGCTGGGCATGGTGGGCATGATGGCCGTCATGTGTATGGTCGTGCCTGTGTTGGCCATCTTTATTGTGACCACATTTACAATTGGCGCAGTTGCCCTTGCAAACATGCTTTTTTTCTTGCTGAATGATGACCCTGTTTCCAGTCACGGCCATGTCGAAACCACTTTTACCCTTGAAAATGACCTGCTCTTTATTAAATCCATTCAGGAGCATGGACGCTTTGAAAGAGTCCACAACCGAAGGGTTGGGGTGTCGTATCTGGCGTACGTCAATGAAAATACGCTTGCAGACGGCGTGATTGTGCTGAAGAAGATCAATTATTGCATTGGCCTGAGAAGGATCGAATTGATCGTCGAGGCAAATGTGGAGGTTTTCGTGACTGAAGCGGTGGGAAACGTTTGAGTTCTGAGTGGAACTGCCATTGTGGGCCATGCTTTCCTCCGGATTACGTTATTTGCTTGGCGCACAGTGGCATTTTTGAAAACCGATGTCAACTAAAATGAAATCGTTTTTCAAAATGTCTCTGGACAACGATAACAATTTTGTGGATATCCTGACGAAATATTATGCGAGATGACTACAATGAAAAGTCGCCGTATGAACAAAATATGGGCGTGTTTCTCCTGGACAATGGCGCCAAAGACGCTCTCGTTTGTGTCAGATGGAGAGCCGCAGGCCAAATTTTACAGTGAAAGAGCTCTGGCGACGGTGGGCGCAGGCGCTGGCCTTGAGTGCATATGCGCTATATATTTGCTCTGTTGCGCATGACAATGGCGCGCTTAATGCATTACGGCCAAAAACAGGGCAAAAATTTCTGCTGGAAATATCGGGCATGATGTTGCTGTTAACGCAAATAACTTTGCTATGGTGTGATGTCTGGGAGACGTTGCCTTTAAACCCTCACGTTAATTTAGAAAATATTTTGTAATATGCTAAAATACAATAAGAGTTTTAGGTGGTGGGGGCGTTGGGGAGGGACCCTGTTGCAACAGGGTCCCTCCCCAACAAGGCATTTCAAAAGTAAAATGCGCTGAATACAATCGGCCGTTGTCCCACATCAGGACAACGGCCGATCTGTATCATAAAAGAGCGCGTTGCGGGTTGCGCTAATGGCGTCAGGCTGCGCGGATCTGTCCCTGTTCAACGCAAAAGAGCGCCGCTGCTGGTTCTGCCTTGCGCAGCAGATCCACCATATGCGGCTGGCAGGTAAAGTACAGGAGCTGATGCCCCTTACTGCTGCCAGCGTCAGTCAGGTCCACAAAGGCCCTGGCCGTGCGCTCAGCCCTTTGCGGGTCAAAGTTGACCAGAACCTCATCCATAATAATGGGAAGAGGAGCGGCGTGCGCCGCATGGTTCTTGATATAGGCCAGACGCAACGCCAGATATGCCTGCTCACGCGCGCCTCTGCTGAGATTTTCAGGAGCAAGGGGTTCGCCTTGCGCGGGCAGGATATTCAGCGTCTTGTCTTCAAGAGAAGCGCTGATGCCGAGCCAGCGGCGGCCGGTAATGCGGGCAAAGATTTCTGAAGCAAGCCGGATGACTTCGGGTTGCCTTTCGCGCTCAAAGTTACGTTTGGCAGCTTCAAGAATGGCACGCGCCAGCGCCCGACGGCTCCAGTCAAAGGCCATGCGCTGCATGGCTTCTTCAAGAGCGGCAGCTTCCTGCTGCAACTGTGCCAGTTCCTCATTGTGCGACAGCGCTGCAACACCGGAGCGCAGGGTGCTCACCCTGTCACTCAATTCCTGCTCCTTGCCCTGAAGCTGGAGCAGTTCTTCGTTGATGTTTGCGCAGCGCTTTTCCTGGGCTTCCTGGCTTTCAGTTTCGAACTGGGGCAGGAATTCTTCCAGGGGGCATTGGTCCGCTGCAAGGCGCAGGGCGTCTTCAAGGTCAAGGCGGCGTTGGGCGAGGCTGCGCTGTTCTTCATGGCGCGCGGCCTGTCGCAAAAAGTCTTCGGCGTCCGTTGCTCCTGCCAGGGCGAGCAGGCTGCGTTCAGTATGCGTGGCTGAATCCAGGGCTGCCTGAGCGGCGCGCGCTTCGCTTTCAAGCTCCACCAGTTCCTGATCAAGTCCAAGACGGCGGGTCTGGGCCACAGCCATGGCTTCTGCCGCTTCCAGCGCAGCGTCCAGGCTGGCCAGCCAGTCCGGCTCATCGTCAGTGCCGGCCAGGGGGGGGCGATTCAGGTTGGCGAGATGTTGAGCCAGGGGGGCACGCAGGGCGCCCAGTTCCGTCTGGCTCTGCGCCAACTCGATACGTGCCCTTTCCAGCGCGGATTCGGCCGACAGGCAGTTTTCCATATACTTGAAAGCTTCACGCACAGTTTCAGGATCAAGATCCGTACCCAGCCCAAGCCCTTCAAGGCAGTGAGCCCACTGCGCACGCGCAGCATTCAGGCGCGCTTCGGCAGCGCGCAATTCGGCAATAGCTTCATTCTGCCGTACTTTGCAGCGCTGCCTGTCGCTTTCGGCATTTTGCAAAGCGGCCTCGGCCTTGATGCGTTGTTCACGCACGACATCAGCCTCACGGCAGGATTCCAGTATCTGATGCGCGATTTCGGCAAGAGCATCGGAAAGATTGCCGCCAGGTTGCAACTGCTGTGCGTCATTGGGCACGACCGGGAGGCGTTCCGCCACTGTGGCCATCTTGCGCATGCGTTCCTCGGTGCGCGTAAGGTCTTCTTCAAGCGCGTCGAGCTCGGCTTGGGCGGCGGCTACGCCGCTGTAGGCCAGTCTGGCGGCTTCAGCTCTGGCAAAAAAGGCCGTAGCGCCTTCCGGTGCAGGTACATTGCCCACCTTGAGAGAGAGCATGAACTCATGCCAGCGGCGTCGGGTCTGCTGCACAACGCCTTCAACTTCCTGGCACAGCGCCTGCCGCCTGCTGACCTCGGTGCGCGCGAGATCTGTAGTGCGCTTGAGGTCTTCCATATCTTTGCGGGCGCGCTCTTCATGAAAGCATTGCTCGCGTTCGCGTTCGAGCAGCACTTCCGTTGCTTCCAAAGTGATCATATCCATATTCTGCACTTGCGCTGTCCGGCAGAGCTGGCGGGCCTGTTCTTCCAGTTCAGCCACGTGGTTGGCGCAGGTTTCACGCCGGTTCTGCAGGCTGGCAAGTTCCTTTTTGCGGCGTTTGGCCTCAGGGCCATTGTGCGGCAGCCCGCCAGCCAGGAAGCCCACTCCGCAGAGCAGAATGAGATAGCCAGACCAGAGGTTTATGGGAAAATCCAAGCCTTCGTTCAGTGAAATGACAGTCAGGCCAAAGCGCCAGTATGTCAGCAGCATGCCAACGCCTGATACAAAAAAAATCAGGCCCAAAAGCAGTAATGGAAGATTTTTGATATGTTTGACAGGCGGTTCACTGTCCAGCCTTGCGTCCAGTTCATTCAGCCGCAGACTTTCCGTCTCAAGGGTGGAAGAAAGGGCGCGCAAAGAGCGCAGTGCTGCTGTTCGCCCGTCCAGGTGTTCGCGGGTGGGGCCGTTTTTGCCTCGCTGCTCCTCGCGTATAACGTCCATGCGGGCCTTGACGGAGAGCAGATGCTCCTCGGCTTGCTGCACTGCCTGGGCCGCTTCGCCAGCATGCTCCAGACGCTCCTGTACGCTGGCCGCCAGCTCAAGCGCTTCGTCCTGCCGGGCCAGCAGCGCGTCCAGTGTCGCCACCGCCCCGTTGCTGGCTTCCAGGGCTGTTCCGCCAGAAAGCTTCAGCGGAGTGAGCGCACGGGCAAAGGTGGTACGTGCTTCCTGCACGGCACGCTGGCGTAGAGGGATCTGGCGTCGGGCCTCTTCCTGGCGGGTCAGGGACTGGCGCAGCGTGTCGCGTTGGTCGTCATCCAGCGCGGCTACCGGCATCGGGAGCAGCGCCAGATTCTTTTGATGTGCATCCACTTCGCGCTCGGCGGACTCAACCTCGCGGTTGCACTGGTTCAGCGTGTCAACTGCGGCCTGGTGCGCGGATACGGAAGCCGTCATTTCGCGTGCCTGTTTTTCAAGGTCTTCGCGGGCGAAAAGTGAGCGGTCAGTCTGGCGGATGCGGTCACAACTCCAGTCCGGCCCAAGGCGCGCCAGTTCGCGGGCGAGATCCTCCTCGGCACGGCGGCAGCGGTCTTTTTGCGCGGGAAGGGCGGTCAACGCCTGCCGGTAGCCGCTTTTGCGCTCCGCCAGTCGGCGCAAAGCCGGCAATGCCTCCAACAGGGGCATATCCAGCTGCACCGCGTCACGACGCTCGCGCAAAAGATCAAGTTTTTCCCTGCGGGCGGCGAGATGACGTTCACAGCTTTCCCTGGCTTCCTGAGCGCGGGCCAGACGGGCTTGGGCGTCTTCGGGAAAAGACTCGTTAACAGGGCCGAGCCGCTCCAGGGCGGAGCGGACCATGCGCCATTCGTTCCATTGCAGCCAGACGCCCAGCCGACGTTCCAGCAAGCGCCGTTCCTCTTCCAACTGCGCCTTGTAGCCGCGCACCGCGGTCAGTTCGTCGCGTTTTTGGTCCAGTTCACGGGCGAGGTCGTCAAAACCAGCCTGTTGCTGACGCAGTTCTGCGATACGCTGGCGCAGTTCGTTGAGCTGTTTGAGGGCCAGATTGAGAGGTGGTTTGCTGCCGCCGGACTTGAAAATTTCATCATTCTGTTTCTTCAGGATATTGAGAACTTCGCCGGGGGCGCGCAAACCGGGACCAAAGCTGGCGCCATAGAGGGCATGGCGTACGCTTTCGCCGGTGAGGTTGCCCATATGTTCCAGTTCGGTAAGGCTGAAACCGAAAACATTGCGGTATACGTCCCGGCTGACGCCCGAAAGCAGGCGCCGTAAAACGTCTTCATCCAGGGGTTTGCCCTGACCGTCCGTAAGGGATACCTGTCCGTTTGCACTGCCCGGACGGCGCGTCAGCCGCAAAATCTGCGCGTCATCTGCGCGCAGGGTCAGACCTCCACCTGCCGTGCCGCCGCGCAGCGCGCCGGGAATGAGCTTGCCTTCCTTACTGTTTGGGGCCGGATAGCCCGCCAGGGTGGAACGCAAAAATTCCAGACACGTGGACTTGCCCGCTTCGTTTTCACCCAGAAAAATGGTGAGGCCGGGGCCAAGCCCCTCAACCGTTACATCGGAAAAAATGCCGAATCCGTCCATATGGAAGGACTGGATATACATCAGCGAACCTCCAGAAGGTCAGTGCAAAGGCGTTGGGCCTCCTCAAGGAGCGCCTGCATCTGGGCGTCGTCAGGCTGGGCCAGAATCTTGCGCAGCTGCCCATGGGTGAACAGGGGGGCCAGAGCCGGGCCCGCCACCTCCTGAAAAACTTCATGACTTTCACCCATGCGCTGAGCCATGCGAAGCGTTTCGCCAAGCAGATCCTCGCGTTGCAGGTACTGGGCGTGGTCCGTGGCCGGGCTCGTGTCCATGCGCAAATCCTTGACCCATACTCCTGGCGTGCCGGTGGCAAGGTGCCCAAGGCGTTCCAGGAGGTCTTCCTGGTTGCTGGCGTCGCGCAGGACGGCGTCAAGGGCAGTGCGGCCATGCAGGTTTACGCGCGCAAGCAGGGCCTCGCACCCGGGATCGGTATCACTGGCGGCCTGATCAAGGCTCTGAACCAGGTGGTTTTCCACCTGATCAATCTGGTCAATGCCGTTCAGGTCCAGATCCAGGGTGGCCCACTGCACTGGCCCAAGGCGCATGAATTCCGCGCCGCAGCGCCATGCGCAAGGGTCGGCGGACTGCTCGGCGTCGAAGTTTTCGGCACGGGCCGTGACCAGGAGACAGCCACGGGGGCCGGTCTCATTGATATGCAATCCCTGACTGTTGCCGCTGTAGGCAATAAAGGGCTCATCGCACAGGATACGGCGTTCGTGCACGTGCCCAAGCGCCCATGCGTCCAATCCGGCGTTTTTAAGGTCGTCCAGCGAGCAGGGTGCATAGCGGTCAGCCTTGCTTTCACCCTCAACAGTGCAATGCAGCACGCCGAGCTGAAAACAGTTTCGCTCGGCATCACGCCGGAACAATCGGGCCAGGTTGCGTCCTTCGCGAACTTTGGCGTGACTGATGCCATGTATCACGGCCAGAGGTTTTCCGTCTTTTTCAATGACATGGCGTTCAATTTCAGGGCCGAAGATAGTCACATTGTCGGGCCAGCGGATGGAAGAGA
Organism: Desulfovibrio simplex; assembly: GCF_055387835.1. NCBI lineage: Bacteria > Pseudomonadati > Thermodesulfobacteriota > Desulfovibrionia > Desulfovibrionales > Desulfovibrionaceae > Desulfovibrio > Desulfovibrio simplex. The sequence continues at coordinate 1,591,999 of NZ_AP042377.1, read as the reverse complement.
GCAGGGAATTGAGAGGATCATGATTGCCGTGAGCGATAAAAACGCGCACACCGGCATCACGCAGGCGCAAACAACCATCGCGCAGGCGCAGTTGTGCTTTAACACTACGATCTTCTTCATTATAAACATCGCCAGCCAGCACGAGAAAATCGGGTTTTTCTGTTTCGCACAGGCGAAAAAGCCGGTCCAGCGCTTTGAAGGTGGCTTCATGCAACAGACTGGCCAAATGGCCGCCTTGAGCGGTTTCGCGCGAAAGCCCGCGAAAAGGGGTATCCAGATGCAGATCGGCTGCGTGGATATAACGTACAACGTCCATGCGTGGCCTCACGTAGGATTGGTAATGAATAAGCACCAAACTTTAGACTTTTTCTTGACACAAGACAAGCGCACAGCAAGTTACGCAGGGCGCAGTCCTGCTAACATCGTAGTTTTCATGCAGTAAATATTTTTTGAAAAGAACAAAAGTAAAATGGAATGGAGCTAGGTTCCGTTCAGAGTGCGCAGACGTATGCACTCATTGGCCAGTCGCAGCAATTCCGGATTGTCGGGGGCTTCTTTGAGGCCGTTGCGCACATGCCCGAGAGCGCGCACATATTCTCCGGCGTTGAGCATGGCAGTGGCCATCATGGCAAAGACGGCCTGTTCATCCTTGTAGTGTTTCATGACTTCAGCGAAACAGGCGTCAGCTTCAGAGGCTCGCCCCTCGGATAGAAGTTTTTTGCCTTCCCTGAGATTGCGGTCAATGTTGAGCTTGCGTTGCAGTGTGGTTTCGTAATCTTCTTCTTCAACACTGTTTTGCATGTTTTTGTAACTATCTGAAAATAATTGCAGAAGTTCTTTTTCGTTGCCTGGCTGATAGGCAAGTGTTGCAGGCAGGATGTCTTTCAGACCAGGGTCTGCGGCCAGTTCACTGACAGTCGTACGAATGTCGCTGCGCAGGTCCGTGGGGGCAGGCTGGCCGCCCAGATCCTTGAGGGCTGTTATGGTCAGATAGAGGGCACGCATGTGGTCGCGGCGGGCGCAACTGGCTCTGGCGCGGCCAAGGTCTTCACGTATTTTGCGAACGTTCATTAATACCTCATCAAGTCGTGGAGCATTTATGCTTTAGGGATGTATCGCATTCTCTCAACATGTTGTACTGCCTGCGCAGCGCGTGCGGGCACAGCCGGATTCCGCCAACGCCCGGGGCGCATGCACGGTCGCCAAAGCGTTTTCAGCGTGAAAAATGTCGGGCACAGACCATGAAGCGGTTACGACGCCCATGACGGCATGCCAGGTCAAACATCAATGTATTCTACGCGCGTTGTCCCGAAGCAGAGTATCTTTGAAAGCATACTTTTTAAAGTTTACGATCTCTCCCTCCGCTATGGCCGTAACAGCCCGGAGAAGCAGCGCTTACGCCTTCACACCAAACACCTGCCCACGCAGGCGCCCGAATTGCTTCAAAGTGAAAGTGAAATTGCTCTTGAATGCTAGATAATAAAAGCCTGTACCGTCAAGATGTTGCAGGCATGCGTCATAACTGCGGCATTGACGGCTGAGCTGGCTGCTTGTTATCCTGTGACATTGTACGGCCAATGAATACTGTTTTTACGCAATGTTACGGCATCCTGAGCTTTGGGGCCACCCGGCTTCCGGCCTGGGCAACCCCGCAGGCGTGCGTGGGAACAGGCGCAGGCTACTAACAGAAAAAGGAAAATTATGGCGCGCATTCTTTATGGCATACACGGCACCGGGCATGGGCATGCCATGCGTGGGCTGACCATCGCCCGCCGCCTCTCCCGCCACGAATTCCTTTTTATCGCCAATGACGACGCGCCCAAAATCCTTGAGCCGGAGTTTCCTGTGCGCCGCCTGCCCAATTTGGGCACTGTGTTCAAAGATTACAAGGTGGACCTTGCGGCCACCATCAAAAAAGCCCTGCCCATCCTTTGGCATCGGCAGCGGTACGTTGATCAGGTTCTGCATCTGATTGACGAATTCAAGCCCGATGTCTGCATGACCGATCTCGAGTACTTTGTGCCTCGCGCCGCAGAAAGGGCGGGCCTGCCGTGTCTGACCCTGGATCATCAGCATGTCATCACGTGCTGCCGTCATGACCTTCCGCCGGATATGTGGTGGGACAGCTTTGTGCAAGGGCTGACGCCACGATATCTTTTTCGTCCCACATCAGAAAATCTTATTATTTCTTTCTACGCTCCGCCGGTATTGCCGCAATATAAAGCCAGAATAGCGCCGCCCATTCTGCGGGACAGCGTTTTGGCGCTGAACCCGCGTGATGACGGGCACGTGCTGGTGTACCAGAGCAATTCCACGCACCGCAAGTTGGTGGATTTTCTGCGTTCGGCCACGCGCAAAACCTGCTATGTTTTCGGATATGACCGTGAGGAAGGGCAGGAGGATAATGTCATCTTCATGCGCAAGAGCGAAGAGGGCTTTTTGCGCCTGCTGGAAGGGTGTTCATACGTCATCCAGGGGGGCGGCCATACCCTTATGGGCGAGGCCCTGTATCTTGGAAAGCCCATTCTCACCCTGCCTCTTAAAGCCATGGTGGAGCAACGCTTCAACGCATTGTACATTGAGCGGCTTGGCTATGGCATGCAGGCCGACATGCTCACGCTGGAGCCGGAGCTGCTGCGCCGCTTTGAGGCTAAACTTCCCGACTACAAGGCGGCCATCGCCAAAGGCAGCTTTTGCGGCAACGAAACCGTGTTCGGCCTGATAGACTATTTTATCCGGCACGGTTTCTTGCCTGCAACCGGCACGCCCAAAGTTGAAGAATGAGTTGAAGAAGCAGATTACAGCAAAGTAAAGTAAAACGTTAAGGCGGCCTTGTGGGCCGCCTTTTTGCTGGAGCAGTTTACGAATGAAATGAGTTAACTGCTCCGCAAGGATTTTTCTGAAAATCCTTGCCGCAAAATGCGAGTAGACAGGCTTTGCCTCCCGTACGTGAGCGTTTCAAGTGTTAATTGCTCTGACGGCAGCGTGAGCAGACGTTCGCTACGGAGGCGTAAGCGCAGTTTATCTGCGCGGTTAAACGCCGTAGTGAGCGTGCCTTAAACTTTGAGGATATATATTCTCAAAGTTACTATGCACTAGTTGTTCGCTTGCGTGAAATGCACTTTGACAACGAGGACTTCGGCGCGCGATGTGTTGCGCATGGGTGGGCCCCAGGTGCCGGTTCCTGCTGACACCACAGAATGCAGGCCTTTTTTGATCAGCAGCCCCACCGGATTTTCATACATATTTTCCACCACCCAGTGAAAAGGCCATAGCTGCCCAGAGTGCGTGTGCCCGGAAAGTTCCAGCACCGCACCCGCTATGCGCGCCTCGTCCAGCGAGGAAGGCTGATGATCCATGACAACGAGCGGCAGACCGCGATGCTCCGGCGGCAGATCTGCAAGGATTTCGTTGAGGTTTTTGCGCGGACTCCCTGAAAACATGTGGCCGCTCATGTCATCTCTGCCCGCCAGTACCAAGGCATTGTCCAGAACATGCCACTGGTCGCGCAGTACCTGCATGCCGCTGCGGCGCAGGATATCAAGGCTGTCATCAATGGAGCCGGAGATGTACTCATGGTTGCCCGGCACTGCCCAATGGCCCAGCCGGGGCTGTATGCGGGCCAGTGCCGCGGCCATGGCCTCCACGTCAACCAGAACGTGGTCGTCAAGGATGTCGCCGACGTAAAGGATGGCATCAGGTTTGTAGGGGGCCAGAAGGTCCATGGCACGCACAAGGCGCGGGGCCGTGATGATCCGCCCGAGATGCATGTCTGCCAGTACGCCGAGAACAAGGGGCGAATGCGTGTACTGCCGGGATACGGCGTTATTGGTGCGTATGGTCAGATCGTACTGCCGCACCACAGGGTAGGCGGCATTGAACCAGCTGGCGCAGCCGATGACGAGAGGCAGGCCGATAACCATCAGGGTGGCTCCCCAGCGGGGAGAAGTGGGGGGATCCGCCCACAGGCGACTTGTCAGCCCCCATATGTCCATAAGCACCACCAGGCAAAGAACGTAGAAAAGCATGCCCAGCCAGAACGCGCCTGCCCGCAGCAGCCAGATCTCAATGGCGGAATCGCCGCCCAGCTTGTACAGCAGGGGAAATGACGCGCCAAGCACAGCCACGGTGAGGCAGAGTGCCGGGCGCAGCCAGCCCGTATGGTCAAGGGCGCGCCATAGCCACCAGGCGATCCATCCATTGGCGAAGACAAGGCCAAGCCCCGTCACAACAAAAAATTTTACCATAAATGGATATGCCTTATGAAGCCCATGCGGCCAAAGCCTTGTCCAGTTCCGGACCAGGGCTGACCTTGAGATTGTTGTCCAGGTGCAGGTGGCAGACGTGTCCTTCAAGGCAGACCTGGGCGTGGGTTTCCACGGGACCAGGATGGTTTTCAAGGATGTTGCGCAACGCCAGCAAATCCTCCCGGCCCATGCGGTGGGGGGGAATCTGCACGCATACCGGGGTATCGTTGAGCCCGCAGCACTCTGCCATCAGCAGCAGACTTTGACCCAGAAGTTTGATTTCGCGGGGGGCGTCCTCGCCGTCTTCGTCCAGATCGCGGCTGTCTTCCGGCTCCTTGTCCAGTCTGGCGGTAAGGCACAACGGCTGTTCCGAATGGAGCAACTGGCGAACTTCCGCGTAACTGCGGGGGAAAAAGGTCACCTCGCCATGGCCTGTGAGGTCTTCAATGGCGGCAAAGGCCATGCGTTCGCCCTTGCTCTTGGTTATAACCTCGCGAACGCTGGTTACGAGCACGGCGCAGCGCACCTCGGCGCCGGGAAACATGTCGCGGGCGTCTTCAAGGGTTGTAAGACCAAGACGGCGGATTTCACGCAAATAGGGTTGCAGCGGGTGGCTTGTAAGAAAAAAGCCCAGAGCCTCTTTTTCGGCCCGCAGTTTGTCTTCGTCGGGCATTTCGGGCAAATCGGCTTCAGGGCAGTCGAGCCCGATGCCGGGCTGTGGCGCGCTTTCCACCGCCGGGGCCATGGCCAGCAAAGACACCTGATTGGAGTTTTTGTCCTTGGCCTTTTTTTGCGCGCGGGTGACCACCGCTTCAAGTGAGGCCAGCATGGCGGCGCGGGGCACGCCAAAGCAGTCGCAAGCGCCACCCTTGATAAGAGATTCCAGAACGCGCTTGGTGACCTTGCGCAGATTCACGCGGCAGCACAGGTCAAAGAGCGAAGCGAATTCCCCTTCCACACTGCGGGATTCCACCAATTCGCGGATGGCTTCGTCGCCCACATTCTTGATGCCGCCAAGCCCGAATACGACCTTGCCGTCATAGGCCGTAAACTCACGCTGGCTGCGGTTCACTGAAGGCTGCACAACATCAATGCCCATGTCTTTGCAGCAGGAGACGTATTTGAGCAGCTTGTCCTGATTGCCCATTTCAGAGGTGAGCAGGGCAGCCATAAACTCGACTTTAAAGTGAACCTTGAGGTAGGCGGTGTAGTAGGAAATGAGGGCATAGGCGGCAGAGTGCGACTTGTTGAAGCCATATTCCGCAAACTTTTCCATCAAGTCGAATATTTCGTTGGCTTTTTCTTCGCTGATGCCGTTTTTTGTGGCGCCGGCCACAAAGGTGACGCGCTCCTTGGCCATGGCTTCGGCCTTTTTCTTGCCCATGGCGCGGCGCAGCAGGTCGGCTCCGCCCAGCGTGTAGCTGGCGATAATCTGGGCGATCTGCATGACCTGTTCCTGGTACACGATAACGCCGTAGGTGTCGCGCAGGCAGTCGGTAAGCGAATCATGGGGGTATATGACGGGCACCTGGCCGTGCTTTCGTTTGATGAATTCGTCGACCATGCCGGAGCCGAGAGGGCCGGGGCGATAAAGCGCCAGCATGGCGATAACGTCTTCAAAGCACGTGGGCCGCAGCATGCGCAGATACTGGCGCATGCCCGAGCTTTCCACCTGAAAGACGCCATCGGTCTCGCCCCTGGCGTACAGGTCGTAGGTTTCGGCATCGGTGAGCGGCAGATTGTCCAGGTCCGGAGGGGATTGCCCCTGAAGGCTGATGTTGTCCAGGGTATCCTGAATGAGGGTCATGGTCTTGAGGCCCAGAAAGTCGAACTTCACCAGCCCGGCTTTTTCGGTCATGGGGCCGTCGAACTGCGTCACAAGTTCGCCGCGTTTGCCAAGGTAGAGGGGCAGGTATTCCTCCATGGGCCTGTCAGACACCACAAGGCCAGCGGCATGGGTGGACGCATGGCGCGCGAGCCCTTCAAGCCGGCGTGCCGTATCCAGCAGGTGCTTGACCTGCTGGTCTTCAAGGTAGAGCTTTTCCAGTTCGGGTTCGGCTTCAAGAGCCTTTTTGATGGTCATCTTGAGGTCGGCGGGCACCAGTTTGGCAATCCGGTCGGTTTCGGCAAAGCTCATGCCCAGCGCACGGCCCACGTCACGCACCACGCCCTTGGCCTTCATGGTGCCAAAGGTGGTGATTTGCGCCACTGAACCCTCACCATAGGTTTCAACCATATGCCTGATGACGTCGCCCCTACGCCGTTCACAGAAGTCAACGTCGATATCGGGCAGGGATACGCGCTCGCTGTTCAAAAAGCGTTCGAACAGCAGGTTGTAGGGGATGGGGTCAAGGTTGGTGATGCGCAAGGCCCATGCCACCAGTGACCCGGCGGCTGATCCGCGCCCCGGCCCCACAGGAATATTGTTGTTTTTTGCCCAGTTGATGAATTCCTGCACGATAAGGAAGTAGCTTGGAAAACCCATTTCCAGAATGACGCGCAGTTCGTACTGCAGGCGTTCACGGTACAGGTCGGCGTTGATGGAAGCCCGGTCCGGGTGCTTTTCCAGCCTTTTCTCAAGACCCTCTTCTGCCAGACGACGGAATTCCGATTCCATGCTGGCCCCTTCGGGCAGCTGATACACAGGGAAGTAATGGTTGCCGAAGTCCAGAGCCACATTGCATTCCTCGGCGATGCGCATGGTGTTGGACAGCGCTTCGGGCACATGACTGAATGATTTTTCCATTTCTTCAATGGACTTGTAGTACAATTCATGGGTGCCGAACTTCATGCGCTTGGGGTCATCCATGGTGGTCTGCGTCTGTATGCAGAGCAGAACTTCATGGGCTTCGGCGTCGTCTGCGCCAAGGTAGTGGCAGTCGTTGGTGGCCACCAGGGGCACTTTGCAGGTTTCGGCCAGATCCATAAGGGCAATATTAGCTTTTTCCTGTTCTTTCAGACCGTTGGATTGCAGTTCAAGGTAAAACCGCCCTGGATAGATGCTGGCGTACTCCAGGGTGAGCTTTTTGGCGAGATCCATATTGTCGGCCAAAATGGCACGGGGAATTTCGCCGGCGATGCAGGCTGAAAGGCAGGTAAGCCCTTCGGAATATTTGCGCAGCAGGGCCTTGTCCACGCGGGGTTTGTAGTAAAAACCCTCAAGAAAGCCATGGCTTACCAGTTTGACAAGATTGTGGTAGCCCGTTTTATTTTGGGCCAGTAAAATTAGATGGTTACGCTTGCGGGCCAGCGGAGATTCCGTTTTTTTGTCCGTATGGTCATGGCAGACGTAGACCTCGCAGCCAAATATGGGCTTGATGCCGAAGTCCTTGCAGCCCTGGTAAAAGTAGGCTGCGCCAAAAAGATTGCCATGGTCTGTGATGGCGCAGGCGGGCATGCCGAAATCTTTGGCGCGGGCGCAAAGATCCTTGATGCGTATGGCGCCGTCCAGAAGGCTGTACTCGGTATGGCAATGCAAATGAACGAAATCGGACATGAAAGCTCCGGAAATGCTATAAAAAGAGTGGATTGAAGCGTGTGGCGCGGGGGACCGCAGGCGCGCAGCGAGTGTGAACGGTCTTTATAGCAAATGAGTCACCATGGCTCAAGCGGTTGTCAGGAGTGGGAGGCTCGGCGCATTGCCTTGCGTTCAGGCAGGGCGTATAAAAAAGTCATGGAAACGAATACGGTAAACGTGTGCGATATCAGCGCGCATGAAAAATGGTTTGCGGCATATGCTGCCAGCAAGTGTGCGGTGGAGTCAGCCAACCCCCATGGCGATGTGGGGCCCATGCATCTGAAGGTACGGCATAGCATGGCTGTATTGGAGAATGCCAGACGAATGGTTGCCTGCGAGAATTTTATTCCCGTGCAACTGCGTGTCTGCCTGCTTGCGGCGCTGTATCATGATGTCGGACGGTTTGAGCAGTATTTGCGGTTTCATACCTTCAAGGACAGGGATTCGTGCGATCACGGCCAGATGGGTGTGCGCGTCCTCAAGCAGGAAAAGCGCCTCAATGATGAACCCCCTCTTGTGCGCAAAGCTGTGCTGGCTGCGGTGGCGCTGCACAACCGTTTCGCATTGCCCAGGGGGTTGCCTGAACTGACGGCAATAGCCGCCCATGTTGTGCGCGATGCCGATAAGCTGGATATTCTGCGCGTCATGGATGAACATTTGAGCGGCCCAGGCCCGTATAACCCCACAGTTGTGCTGAGCCTGCCCGACGCGCCCGGCGTCTACAGCGAGGCTGTGCTGCGGGCGGCGCGTGAGGGGAGAGTGGCGGCCTATGCGGACCTGCGCAGCGTCAATGATTTTCGCCTTCTGCTGGGAACCTGGTTTTTCGACATGCATTTTGCCTCAAGTCGCCGTCAGTTTGTGGAGGACGGCCATGCCTTGAACCTCTTGCGTGGTCTGCCCACGAACGCTCCGTATGGACAGGCCAGACAGGCGATGCTTGAAAAACTAGAGCAATTTCATAATGAAATTGCTCTGGCGGATGCGGGAGCAGACGCCCGCCACGGAGGCGTAAGTGCAATTTATTTGCGCGGTTAAACGCCGAAGTGAGCGTGCCTCAAACTTTGAAAATGTATATTTTCGAAGTTAATCTGCTCTAGGAGCGCTGCGTGACGCGACATCATCCTGAAGCTGTGCCCGTGGTGAACACCCTGCCCGAAACCTGGCCTGAAGCCCAACCCGCAGCATGGCCTGAAGGCCGGCCCTTGCACGAGGCTGACAAAGAAATGAGCGCCTTGCATAGTGGCCAACCCGCATGGGCGGTCTTGGCGGATATTCCCGCCCCCCCGCGTTTTTTTCCGGCAGCCGCGCTTGCGGCCAGGATTCCCTGGCCTGCTGGAGCCCTTTCCGCACCGCTCAATCCTGCTCCTGAATCCCTGTACAGCATGTTTGGCGCTCCACGGCCGCTTTTGCGCATGGCGTACAGGCTTTTTTATCTTTCACTACCGCAAGGCGAGGCTCTCCTGAGTCTTGCCCTCGCTGCCGCATGCGAGGTGCTGGTGGCGGATTTCAAATGTGCCGAGCGAAATCTGGAGTTGCCCTGTGCTGCCGCCGCAGCGTGCCTGCGGGGAATGTGCGGGGCACGGGGCACGTCATTTATGCGCGCTGGCGGACTTGAGGGCATGGTTCACCGTTTGGGGCTGACGGTTTCAGAGCGTCATATCCTTCTTGGCGGGGCGGCGGTTTTGCTGCGGTTGCACGCAGCGCGCTGATATTACAGCAACTGCACACGGAACAGCGCGTCCGAAGCGCTCAGTCGCAGAAAGCTGTGGGCTGGCGGCTTGCGCGTGAGCGCGCCGTCACTGACCCGTTGGCGTCGGGAGATAGTGCCGGGCGTGCGATGGCGGGGTTGGATTTGTGCCGGGTTGGGAACCCCCTTGCACGGCTCACTGACCCGCTGGCGTCGTGGGGGTGGCCGAAGCCCCGGGAGCAGGCGCGGTACGGCCGTCACTGCCGGGTGCGTCGGGCGAAAGCAGGTTTTCGGGCACAACGCCGGGCCCAGGCACGGTAAGCGTTTCGGGATTGATGCTGTACCATGCAAACCACATGGAATAGCCCCCGAAGTATTCCGGCATGGACGCACCCTTCATGTTGCCTTCAATGGCCGCGCCTGTTGAGGGGTCCCATATGCTGCGGGTCTTCAGATCCATAATCTTGCCGTAGCGGCTGATGAACAGGAACGGTTCGGCCCATATCTGGCGGTTGAACACGCGCACCACGTTAAGCTTGGGATCGTGCGTGGCCAGCAGAGCGTGCGGCCCTGCAAAAAAATTCACCGCGCCTTTTTTCTTCACATAGGCCACATCAATGGCCAGCAAGTAGCCTTCATATTCCAGACACAGCATGTGGGCCTTGCGTGGAAAGCGTTTGTCCATTCGCTGAACGGGGTAGATGAGCCTGTCGTTGTCGTAATAGTTTCCCTTGCGCAGATAATTGCCGTAAGGATCGCGGCCGTAAGGGCGGGTTCCGGCAGGCTTGCTCATAACCGGCGCATTGGGATACACGCTGCGGGCCGCGCCCCAGTTTGTCCAGAATACGGGAAGGGTGGGCAGGCCTCTGCCCATAAGGGGGCCGTCAAAAGCCATACCTGTTTCCTGCAGCCACAGGCTGCCAGAATTTCTGTCAATGAGCACGCTGTTGCCGTCGTAAAGGCGGCCTTCAACGTCAAAAATAAGATTAAGACCGCCCATGGAGGCATTGTAGGCCATCAGCGTGCCGGTGGTGGGGCAGTAGGTGATGGCATAGGCCACATCATCAACCACCTCGTTGACCACCTGATGCCAGACCATGAACCGTTGCGGGTAGATGTGCGGCCCATTGGGCAGCATGACCACAAAGACCACTTCTTCGGCACTGGTGTTGAGGTCGGCGTCCATGACGCGGTCATAGCGGGGTCTGTACAGCGAGGGGATAGCGCCATATGAGACGCCGGTTTCCACCAGTTTACCCGTAATGGCCGCCAGTTCTTCCATACTTTTAGGACGGGCCTGCGCTTCGGGCAGGCAGACGAGCAGCATCAGCAACGGCAGAAAGAGCCGGAGGAATATGTGGGAAAGCGCGAGGCGCTTCAAGCGGACGGGGGATTTTTTTGCCATAACCATACGTTTTTCCTGACGCAGCGCTCATTGACGCCCGGCTGCCTGTACGGCGGGGATGCAAGGGCTTGGCGCAAGGCCAGGGGGCGTATGCTCCGGCCCGCTGTCAATGCAGATCCTTTTCCTTGCGGTGCGTGGGCAGGTAGTCGCTGTAGATGTAGTCGCGCAAGGCTTGAGGCCAGGGGCGGGGTTTTTTGCCAAGGAATGCGCTCAGCTTGCTGTTATCCAGTACTGAAAATGCCGGGCGTCGCGCCTTTTGCGGCCACTGGCTTGAATCAATGGGCACAACCCGGCAGGAAGCCGCCGCCAGCGCAATGGATTCACACGCCAGCTCACACCAGCTGGCCTGACCGCTATTGACGGCGTGCCAAAGGCCTGTGGCCTGTTTTTCAGCCAGCGCGGCGCTCCATTGGGCCAGATCCATACTGTAGGTTGGTGAACCTACCTGATCATACACAACATTGATGGCGTCCCGTTTCACACAGGCCGCCACAATGGTATCCACAAAATTTTTGCGTCCCGGTCCGAAAAGCCATGCCGTGCGCAGTACACAGGAACGTTCAGGCAGGCCGCGCAGCACAGCCTGTTCGCCTTCCAGCTTGGTGCGGCCATATACGGACTGCGGGTGCACTTCATCGTTTTCTGTCAGGGGCGTTTCGCCATGACCGGAAAAGACAAAGTCTGTGCTGTAATGGATCAGGCGGCCATGCGCGAGCGTATGAAGAATGTGCGCCAGCGCGTCCGGCAAGGCCCGGTTAAGCTCACAGGCGGCTTCAGCATCGTCTTCGGCGGCGTCCACCGCCGTATAGCCCACGGCGTTAAAAACCACATCGGCGCGAACCGTGTTCAGGCGGGACTGCAGGAAATTAAAATCCAGCAAGTTGCCGTCCTGCCGTCCCAATGTCTCAATCTGCCAGCCCCGTGCCGTGAGTACATGCACAAGAGCCTGCCCCAGCAGACCGGTTGCGCCACCCAAAATCAGCGCCTTTGCCATTCTGACCCCCCCATGCGACATGCCCCGCTTTTTGTGTGGGTATGTGATCTCATGTTGCGGCCACTGTATCTTTGCGGGGCGTGTGGGTCAATATGGAACACTTATGAGATGATTCAGCGCCGCGCCTTCTTGCCACCATGCTGCAAGTAACGTACAAATGAGCCCCATGAGACGTGCGATTTTATTGGTAGCTTTTGGCGCAAGCAGCGCTCAGGGGCAAAATGCCCTCAAAGGATTTGACGCTCTGGTGCGCCAGCATTACCCCGGAATTCCCGTGCGTTGGGCCTATACCTCGCTTCTATTGCGCGAACGCCTGGCCCAGGCCCGGCAGAAGAGCGATTCCGTCCGTAAAGCTTTACAGCGTCTTTCTTTCGAACGTTTTACGCATGTGGCGGTACAGCCCTTGCAAACCATTCCGGGGCGCGAGCATGGCGAGGTGTGCGCGGCTGTGGATGAAGCCATGTCCCGGGACAGGCTGTGCTGCCAGGTAGGGGTGCCCCTGCTTGCCACGGAAGAAGGCCTGCATGCAACGACACAGGCTATTTTGCGCCATCTGCCCCCTGAACGGACAGCCGGGGAAGACGTGGTTTTTATGGGCCACGGAGCCGAACATCAGGCTGTGTCCCGTTATGCGGATCTGGCGCAGGCCGTGTATGCGCTTGACCCGCACGTGCACGTGGGGGCCATGAACGGCGCTGTGCTGCTTGAAGATATTTTACCCCGTCTGACGTCTGAGCGCGTGTGGCTCATGCCTTTGCTTTCCGTTGTGGGCAATCATGCCCTCAAGGATATGGCGGGCCAGGGCGGCACGTCCTGGCGCAGCAGGGTTGAGGCATTGGGGCACCAGTGTGTTCCCGTGTTGAAAGGTACGGCGGAATACGCCGGTTTTGCTGAAATATGGTTGCGGCATCTGGATCATGCCGCCCAAACCTGTTTCGAATTTGCATGAGGTGATCTATGCGTGGAATGTTGATGACTGTGTTGCTTTTGGCCCTTATGCTTTTCGGTTGTGGGGCTGCCAGCAGCAGCGGCGGTTCCGGGGGCGCCGTAAACCTGTCGCCCTCGGTGCAGAACGGCAATGCCAACCAGTATAATCCCTATATGCACCAGAGTACGCCCAATCTTCGCGAGGCTACGTCTGACAGTGCGGATATGCTCAAAAAACTGGGCGGGGGTGTGCCGACCATTGAGGGTGAGGCGGGCCATCGGCCCCAATGGAAGTGCGAAATATATCCTGTGGTTTTTGGCACGGCCACCGCGCCGCATGAAATTCTTGTACTGCTCGACTTTGCCGCTCCCCAGAGCGAAAAGGTCTGGCAGGCCGTGGTGGAGGCCAGCCGTTCGCTTTCACCCCAGCAGTGTAAGATCGTCGTTTTCGCCAACAGCAAGGAATACTACGGCACGGACCTTATGGGGCTTGCCATCTGGATCAGCCATTCCCGTCCCGGCCAGGCAATGCCGTATCTGACGTATGCTCTCGGCCAGTGGAACAAGGTCAAGGCAGAGCAGAAAAGCACCCGTGGCAAGGCGGTGCCTTTCCAGAACGAATATGACGCCACGGCCAAAAACACGGACTACCCCATCCATTATGCCTATTTTTCACACCTGCGTCCGCCCGTGCCTGCCAGTCAGGAACTGAGCGTGGCCAAGTATTGCTATGACGCCGGCAACGTAAACCTGTATCAGGCCGAGCAAATCAGCAAATACTACGGAATCAAGAACCTGCCTGCCGTTGTTGTGGACGGGCAGCACCTTTCTTCCGTCTCTGCGGGCAGCATTCTGAAAGCGTTGCAGTAGGAACGCAAAAAAGATCGCCGTTGCGCTTCGCACCGGTTTTACGACAGGTCATTACGGCAAGATCTCATGTACAAAAAGCCCGCTCTCACGAGCGGGCTTTTTGCGGAACTAGAGCATTTTAACTTTGAAAAAGAGTAAATGCTCTAACGCTGCGCGAAAGTGCAGCGCGCCACAACGTGGCGTGGATTCAGCCGAAAATCACATTTTCCGGCTGAATGAAAACTTTGAAATGTGAAGCATTTCAAAGTTAATCTGCTCTAGAGCATTTAACTCTTGAAATGCTCGTGTACGGCAGGCAAAAGCCTGCCCGCCCGCATTTCGTGGCAAGGGTTTTCCTGAAAATCCTTGCAGAGCAGTTAACTCATTTCATTCGTAAATTGCTCTAACGGCCAGTTTGCAGCCTGAAAAATTCCAATGGCGGTGCTGCGGGAATCATTCGTGCGGCTGCCAGCTTGTCGTAAAAAAGCTTCAGGCCGCGCTGTTCTTCCTCACCGAGGCTGTAGACAAGCCCATTGCTGTAGTAGAAGGTCAGTTCATCCCTGTTCAGCGGGCAGCCGTGTCCTGTAAGATCAAGTATCACGTCCATATGGGCCAGGCCCCAGTCCCGCCCCTGGCGCAGGAGTTCTCCCGGATCAGTGGAAAAAAGGCCTGCATCGGCGGCAGCCCTGCTTACCACCCAGAGGCCGAAAATAAAGGGCAGGCCTGTCCAGTCGCGCCATGCTTCAGCCATATCAAGGCGGTAGGGGTAGTCGGCATGGTTGCGCAGGCGCAACGCCTCGTCACCTATGGCCAAAAAGGCTGCAGGTGGATTGTCGCCGCGCAGAGCGGGCGTGACCTGCCCTGTGCTGTATGTGACGTTGAGTTTGTAGCGGTCCTGCATGAGCAGGCGCAACAGGGCCACAGAGGTATGCGTTTCGCCGCTGATCAGAATTTCCTGCCCGTCCAGTTGGTCCAGGGGGACGCGCGAAAGCAGAAGAACGCTCATGACCGGGCCGCGTGAGCCTATGGAAAGATCCTCCACGAGGTAATAGCGTTCCGGTCGGCAGGCATATTCGAAGCAGGATGTGGACGACACGTGCAGTTCGCCGCGGGCCATCATGTTGTTGAGCAGGGCGGGCGGGCCCGATACCAGCTCAAAGTCGTGGGGCAGGATGCCCGCTTCAAGCGGATGATAGACAGGAAGAACGTTAAGATAGCCGATACGGCCCATGCGCAGCGTAGGCCGCTGTTTGGGACTGGTCATGACGACAACCTTGTTGCAGGGTGGGCGTTATTTGCCTGAGCAAAAAAGGGGAAGCCCTTTGACAAAATGCACTGCAAGGACCGCACCCGGACGAACGGCCGTGATGTGGATATTTCGTCCGGGTGCGCCTTTATGAATCTCTTATCTTTATACTGAAGGCTGGGGTTCCACGGGCCTGTAGTCCATGGTGCGTTGCACCGGCGTAAACCCGGCGGCACGGATGACCTTGTGAATATCGGCCCGGCTCATCTGAAAAGATACTCCGGCCGCGGCCACGACGTTTTCTTCGATCATCAGCGATCCAAAATCGTTGGCGCCGTAGAAAAGGGCCAGTTGGGCAACGTGGGGGCCCATGGTCACCCACGACGCCTGGATGTTGACGATGTTATCAAGCACCAGGCGCGAGACGGCAAGCAGACGCAAATAGGCGGGCGCGGGCAGCGGATCAACCTGAATGCGCGTATGCGCGGGCTGGAAGGTCCAGGGAATAAAGGCCGTGAACCCATGCGTTTTGTCCTGTACCTCACGTACCGCAAAAAGGTGGTCAAGCCGGTGGGCCGGGGATTCTTCGTGCCCGAACATCATTGTGGCCGTGGTGCGCAGGCCCAGCTTGTGGGCTTCTTCCATAACGCCAAGCCACTGTTCAGCCGTACATTTATTGGGCGAAACCTGGGCCCTGACGCCGGTATGCAGGATTTCCGCGCCGCCGCCGGGCAAAGAATGCAGCCCGGCATCTTTCAGACGGCGCAGCACTTCCGGCACGGAAAAATTGAATTTTTCGGCCCAAAAGAAGATTTCCGGCGGCGAAAAGGCGTGAATGTGCAGTTGCGGCCATGTCTGCCGCAGCCAGCGCAGGAGGTCTTCGTACCATTCAAGGGGCAGGTCAGGGTGATGCCCCCCCTGAAGGAGAATCTGCGTTCCGCCGAGAGCCAGGGTTTCTTCCACCTTTTGGGCCATTTCTTCCCGGCTGATGACGTAGCAGTCTTCATGATCCGGCGCGCGGAAAAAGGCGCAGAACCGGCAGGCGCAGACGCATACGTTGGAATAGTTGATATTGCGGTCGCCGACGTAGGTGACAACGGGTTCAGGATGCATTCGCAGGCGCATGCCATGCGCCAGTTGCGCCAACGTGTGAAGGCTGGCCTTGTAGTACAGGGCTTCAGCGGCTGAGCGGTCAAGCCTTTGGCCGCTGGCTGCCAGCGCCGCCGCCTCGCGAACATCGGCAAATGCCGGGCTTTCTTCCTCAAAGGGGCTGTGTGCGGGGGTAAAGGTGCTCACTGGCGCGCCTCCGGGCTGTCTGTGTCATTCACAATGTTGAAAGTGGCGTTACGGCGTACGGGTGTAAAGCCGGAGGCGCGTATAAGATGCTCCAGTTCGGCAATCGTCATGCCCTGGGCGGACTGGGCCCCGGCCATATGGCCGATGCGCTCTTCAATGATTGTGCCGTCCAGATCGTCCGCGCCGTACCAGAGGGCCACAGGCGCCAGCTTGGGCCCCATCATTATCCAGTAGGCCTTGAGGTGGGGAATATTGTCCAGCATAAGGCGCGAAACAGCCACGGTGCGCAGCTGATCAAGACCCCGCTGCGGGCCGACCTTGTCTTCGGGCAGCTTGAGGAGGCTGTTGGCCGTCAGGAAGGGCAGGGGAATAAAGCAGGTGAATCCTCCACTTTTGTCCTGCTGCTCGCGCAGACGGCAAAGATGGTCGACACGATGCTCATAGGTCTCAAGGTGCCCAAAAAGCATGGTGCAGTTGGTTTTGATGCCCAGGCTGTGCGCTTCGCCCGAAATGCGCAGCCATGCGGCGGCGTCCGCCTTGTGCGGGCAGATTTTGGGGCGCAGTTCTTCATCAAAAATTTCCGCGCCGCCGCCGGGCATCATGACGAGGCCGGCGGCTTGCAGCCTGCGGAGGACTTCAAGGGAACTGATGCCCTCAAGGCGCGAAAAATGCTCGATTTCCACGGCTGTAAAAGCTTTTACCGGCAGATCTGGATTAAAGGCCCGCACCGCGCGTATCATGTCCTCAAACCAGGACAGGGGGCGCGTGGGATGGCAACCACCCACAATATGGAGCTCATCCAGTTGCAGGGGGGTGGCATCGGCAGTACGCAGGCGGGCCATCACATCGTCGAGGCTCAGGGCAAACGCGCCTGGGTCGCTTTCGGCATCGCGCCGGAAAGCGCAGAACGTACAGCCGTTGACGCAAACATTGGTGTAGTTGATCTGCCTGTTTACCACATAAAAAGCCTTATGCCCGTGCAGGCGGCAGCGCACGTGCAGGGCAAGGGCTCCCACGGCGGTAATGTCGGGGCAGCGGAACAGGGCAAGGCCGTCGTCAAAGCTCAGGCGTTGCCCGGCAAGCACTTTTTCATGGATGGACGAAAGGCCCAGTGCGGCGTAGTATGCAGCGTCTAACATGATGAAATCCTGTAGGTGGAGTGGACCGAAATGGCCGCAAGCAGAGTAGGCCGCCCGCAGCACGCTGTCAATCAGAGGGAACAATGTCTTCAGTTTTGCCGCAAACCACGTTTCAGAGCCTGAGGTTCGGACTTTCGCCCTGTCCCAATGACACATATATTTTTCACGCCCTCCTGCACGGTATTGTGCCCGCGCCCGCGGCTCTGCGCCCACACATGGCGGACGTTGAGGAACTGAACACGCTGGCCCAAAAAGGTCAGCTTGAGGTTACCAAGCTTTCTCTTGGCGTGGTGGCAGAGGTTATGGACTCGTATGCGCTTTTGTCATCAGGGGCGGCCCTGGGCTGGGGCTGCGGCCCCCTTGTCGTTGCCCGCAAAGGCCTGACGCCAGAGGATTGGAAAAAAGCCACGGTGGCCGTGCCCGGACTGCTGACCACCGCCAATCTTCTGCTTACCCTGCACGGCGGCTTTCAGGGGGCCAGACAGGAAATGCTGTTCAGCGACGTCATGCCCGCCGTGGCTCGGGGCGAGGCCGATATGGGGCTTGTCATTCACGAGGGACGATTCACGTATGAAAAACTTGGCCTGACCAAGGTGCTTGACCTGGGCCAGTGGTGGGAGGGCGAGTTTCATCTTCCTCTGCCCCTGGGAGCCATTGCCGTGCGGCGTGATGTGCCCTTGGCTCTGGCGCGTCGGGTGCAGAGCGCCATTACGGCCAGCCTGTCCTATGCCAACGCGCATCCTGACACGTCGCGCGACTACATCAGGTCCCATGCCCAGGAAATGGACGAAAACGTCACGCGCGCGCACATCAAGACATTTGTGACGGATTTCAGCCTGGACCTTGGCGCTTCAGGCCGGTCTGCCATTGAGCATCTTGTGGGTCGCGCCGCAGATATGGCAGGCAAAAAACTGCCTGCCGAAGGTTTGTTTTTGCGATAACTGCGCCAATGCGCAACGATGTCGCAACATTTCCCCAGTATTCTGGCGGTCGCAGCATAAACCGGATGGCCGAGAATTTTGCGCCACCGGTTTGAACAGTACTGACGCTTCTGCTGTGGTCCGCCATGGATGACCTTCAACCCCCCCAAGATCTATGCTTCATAAATATTTTTCCTTGTCCGAAGCCCGGCGTTTTTACTCCATCGGCCTGCCGATTTTTATCGCCCAGCTTTCACAGACGGGCATGACTTTTGCCGATACCGCCATTGCGGGTCAGTATAGCGCGGAACACATGGCGGCGGTGGCCGTTGGCAGCAGCGTATGGGTGCCCGTCATGCTGCTCGGCATTGGCTGCCTGCTGGCTCTTCCCCCTTTGAGCGCCCAGATGGTGGGTTCTGGCAGGCCGGAAAAAGCGGCGCACCTTCTGCGTCAGGGCTTGTGGCTGACCTTGGGCCTGAGCGTTGTGCTCATGAGCTTTTTTTATGTGGCTTCGTGGAGGATGGAATCTTTTGGGCTGACCCCGGAAATGGCGCGAATTTCAGGCGGCTTTTTGCGCGCCATCATGTGGGGACTGCCCGGTTTCATGCTTTTTGTAAATCTACGCAGCTTTCTTGAGGGATTTGCGCGTACCCGGCCCGCCATGATCATTGGGCTCGTGGGTCTGGCCATCAACGTGCCCTGCAACATCATTTTTGTGTACGGCAAATTCGGCATGCCGGAGTTGGGGGGCGTTGGCTGTGGCGTTGCAACAGCCATCAGTTTCTGGGTTATGGCCTTGTGTATGCTTTTTTATGTCTGGCGGGATTCGCGCAATGCCCACCTGCGGCCGCTTTTCGCCCCTCTCTGGCGCAAGAGCGCTTCGGCCGGGGACGCGAGCGATGGGGTGGGCGGCTCGCCGCGTTTTGACGGCGCGCTGGTCTGGAGAATTCTGCGCATCGGCACGCCCGGCGCGCTGGCCCTGTTTTTTGAGGTCTCGCTTTTCGCGCTCAGCGCCATACTGTTGGCTCCGCTGGGCACAGTAATGGTGGCCGGGCACCAGATTGCGCTCAATTTTGGTTCTCTGGCCTTTATGGTGCCCTTGTCCCTTTGCATGACCGTCACCATTCGCGTCGGGCGCTGCCTGGGAGCGCAGCAGGTCGAGCGTGCCAAACTGGTGGCGCGGACCGGCCTTATTCTCAGTGTGGTTTTTGCTCTTGCGATCGCCATCTTCACCGTGCTGTTCCGTCATGGGATCGTGCGCATATACACGGACAATCCCGAAGTTACGGCTCTTGCCGTGCATCTGCTGCTTTTTCAGGCGGCGTATCAGGTGGTGGACGGGCTTCAGGTCACGGGCATAGGCGTTTTGCGTGGCTATAACGACACGCGGATCATTTCCGCCATCTGTTTTATAGCCTACTGGGTCATTGGGCTGCCATTGGGCTTTGTGCTGGCCCGCACCAATGTGCTGGCGCCGCTCATGGGGGCCCAGGGCTTCTGGATAGCCTACATTGTGGCCCTTGGTTTTGGCGCCCTGTGCTATCTTTTGCGGGTACGGTTTCTGCACGGTCTTGCGCCCGAAGCCATACTCCTGCGGGTGCGCAGGTAGAGCGGATGGCTATTCTTTGCGGCGTCGGGCCATTTTCCAGGTATACTTCATCACGGACAGCAGATCGGTAAGCCTGTGTGCACGGTCAGCTTCAGCCAGAGGTTCAAGGGGCATTGTATCGCCTCCCTCCCGCAAGGGGGCGGAAAAAGCTTCCGGGGCGGCATGTTCTTGGTCGAACGCCGTTTGCGGAAAGTCTGCCGTGTCTTGTCCCCATAACAGGACAGGCAGGATTTCTGCGTCGTTATCGCTGGTTTGCCTTTTGGACGCGGCGGCGCTGTCCGTTTGAGAGCGCGTTGACGTTGCGGCCCCAAGGCTGCTGTCCGGGCTCCGGGACGGCTTGCCGTCTGCCTGACGTGAGGCGGCGACATTGGCCGATTCTTCGGCCTGTTCCGCATTTTCGCGTTGGCGGGCGGCCTGACGGGCTGCCAGCCATTGATTTTCAGCCGCTTCCTGGCGTTTTTTTTCTTCTTGCTGCCGTGCAAGATGTGTCAGCGTCGAACGGATGGCCTCGGTCAACGGCCCGGCCGCCATGCCTATGGTACGGCCAAGACTGGCTTCGAGTTCGGCCAGCATGCGTTGCGGCTCATCGGTGCTGAGGCAGGTTTGGGCTATACGCTCGGTCAATTGCCGCCGGGGGGTCACATCATGTCCCTGCGACAGCACCTCGGCCGCCTCGTCGTACTGTCCCTGGCGCATCATCTGAAAAGCTTCGGACAAAAAAGGACTTCTGGCGTCCGGGTCTTCCCGGAGCAGCCCGACGTATACGGTGCGCGCCTGGTGCCAGTGACGGGCACGCACAAAGGTAGTGGCCGCCAGCCCGAGATAGTGGCGATACTGCGCCATGTCGCCCTTGCCCTTCCAGGCGACAGCCATTCCAAGCTCCGCATGTCCCTGAATGAGCGCCCCCCGCAGGGCGCGCTGAAAGGCGTTTATGGCGTTATTCCATTGGCGCTGCTGCAAGCATTGCATACCCACGCGAAAATAGTCCTCGGGCTGACGCACGGGCTTGAGCAGGATGCCATAGGTGGCAAGCGCCTGGTCAAAAGAGCTGGTGTCTGTATAGCGCTGGGCGTCCTGGAGCTGCTGCAGGCTTGGGCGCGAGGTTGTCAGGGAGTCCAGATGGGCCTTGAGAACGTTGACGGAGTACGGGCGTGCCAGCAAGGCGCTGGCGCCGCAACCCAGAGTTTTGAGCTGTTCGACCTCGCTGTCATTGGGTAAAATGAGCAGAACCGGCAAATCGAGAAGCAGGGGGTGCAGGCGCAGTATGGCGCAGAACTGCTCACCGTCCATATCGGCCAGTTTTTGTGAACAGACGACCACATCGGGCATAAGGGTTGCCTGAACCGGATCAAGGGCAGCCAGCATGCGGGCCGCGTCAATGCCTGATGTCATGCTGTCCACCCGGCTGGCCCCGGCTTCACGCAGGGCGCGCCGGTCAAGACTGGCCAGCGAATCGCTTTCGCTAAGAAGAAGAATGTTCAGGGAGGCTGGCCAGGTCATGTACATCCTCAAGGGGCAAGGGGCGGGAACTGTCCCCGGGCGGGGAAATTTACGAGGGCATTGTTGTCCGTTGTAATTCTATAGTGGAGCGGCCCCGTAGGCAAGCGAATCAGCGGGCAAAGGGAATGATCCGGGCGTGGCGCACGGTGGCGCCATCCTGGTATTCAGCCTCTTGTCTGATGCCGGGATAGACGGCGTGGCAGTAAGGGCAGTGCAGGCCCTTTTGCGAGCGCTCGAGCCGGATGAGCCCCCCCTCGCTTTCATAGCAGCGCGGGCAAAAGGGGCCCTGACGTACGTCATTGGCGGTCAGCCAGTAGAATCCGTCCTTGAGGTGTAGATTTTCAGCCAGAAAAGCTGTATCTTCCAGAGTCTTCAGACGAATTTTAAGCATGCTTACTTCATCGCGAAGGGCTATGCAGCGGGATTGCACCTCCATGAGCAGGTGACGGGCCTTGTCGTGCTGACCTGACGCAAAAAAGTCATTGATTGTTTTGAAAAGGCGATAATCCAGCATGTTTTTTCCCTGTTATGCGAGTCTATTCGGAACAGGAGAAAAAAGCTTTAGGCCGGGTTTGGCAGGGATTTTCACCAGTTATGTGAGCAATTGACTGCGGTTTAACACAATTTCAAGGTGTCTGGATTTTTTTGAGGTTGCGGCGCGCGCCGTCACATTTTGCGCCGCGATATAGGTTCAAGCGAACGCAGCATTTCGCGAAACCTGCGGTCTTCTTCCGGATCAATGCCATCCGGCAGGGCTGCGCCGCGCAGCAACTGGCTGTGCAGCATGTCGGCCTCCTTGCGGGCGCCGGCTTTGCGCACCATGTCGGTAGCCGCGTCCGGCACCGGAGACAACACTTCTTCGTTGAGGCGCTGTTCCGCTTTTTCCTGAGCTTCGGCAGCCCGGCGCAAGACATCCTCATTCACCATGATGGGGGCTTCGGCCCGCATGGCCAGAGCAATGGCGTCAGAAGGACGACAGTCCACACGCACGCGTCCGTCCGGCCCCTGAAGCACCAGCAGAGCAAAAAAAACGCCGTCTTTGAGGTCGGTGATTTCCACGCGGGTCAGAGAAGCCTTGAGCGCCCTGAGCGTCATAAGCAAAAGGTCATGGGTCAGAGGCCGTGGCAGATTTTCCTTGTTGAGCACAAGAGAGACGGCCATAGCCTCCATGGCGCCAACCCATACGGGCAGGATGGTTTCTCCGTCCACTTCCCGCAGCATTACTATGGGGGTCTTGGTCTGCGGATCAATGGTCAGGCCGAAGACGTTCATCTCTACCATGGCTCCCCCGCGCGCACGGCCATGAGGCTGTGCTTTTTCGCTTCGGTAACGGTTACCTGCACAAGGCGGCCAGTATGGTCGATTCCGGCGGGCAGCGGCACATGAACGGGTACGCCGTAGGGGTCGCGTCCCTGCCAGCTGGGCTCTTGTCCTTCACTGGTTTTGGGGCTTGGCCCTTCGAGCAGCAGTGTGCTTTGCGCCTGTCCGTCCAGACGGCTGGCGAGCCACCGGGCCCCCAGTTCGTCCTGAAGCGCCTGGAGGCGCATCAACCGGTCCTGAGCCACTTCCGCTGGTATTTTGTCAGGAAAAAGCGCGGCTCTTGCGCCGGGCCTGTCCGAGTAAATGAACGAGAAGCTGGACATGAAGGCACAGGTGCGCATCATGTCGAGCGTTGCCTGAAAATCTTCTTCAGTTTCACCGGGAAAGCCGACAATAAGGTCCGTGGACAGCGCTATATCCGGCCGTGCGGTGCGCAAGTCTTCCACCAATCGCAAAAAGGTCTCGCTGTCGTAGCGGCGGCGCATGCTCTTGAGTACTGCGTCGGAGCCGGCCTGAAGCGGCAGGTGCAGGCGCGGGCACAGTTGGGGCAGTTCGGCAAAGGCCGCGATGTCTTCGGGCCCCATATCTTTCGGATGCGGGGTCACATAGCGCAGGCGCTCAAGGCCAGGAAGGGCGGCGATCTGCCGTAGCAGTTGGGCAAAGCTTGTGCCGTCGCCGCTTTTGTCCTGGCCGAATGCGTTGACGTTCTGGCCAAGCAGGCTGATCTCTCGTGCCCCCTTGTCAAGAACAGCCCGGCATTCTTCCAGAATGGCCGCTGAGGAGCGCGATTTTTGACGCCCCCTCGTAAAGGGCACGATGCAGTAGGCACAGAAGTTGTCACAGCCCTGCATGATGTTTATGTAGGCCACAGGGTCGGACGGGCCCTCGGCTGTTTCCGGTCCGGCTTCGCGTTCAGCATAATGGCTTGTGAAGTCAAGCAATGAAAGCTTCAGGCCGGGCTCTTCAATCAGGCGTTCAATGGCCGCAGGCGCGCCGCTGATGCCGTCGCTGCCAGCCACGAGGCGCACCTGGCTTTCTTTTGTAAAAAAGGCCTCGCCCAGTTGCTGCGCCACGCAGCCCGCAACGCCAACCAGAACCTCCGGGTTGCCCCCCGTGACCTGACGGATGCGCCCCAGAGCGCTCATGACCTTTTGTTCCGGCTTTTCCCGCACGGAACAGGTATTGACCACGACCACCTGGGCTTCTTCAAGCGAGGCTTCCGCAAAGCCGCGAGCGGTAAGGGCACGACCCAGCCACTGTGAGTCGTGCACGTTCATCTGACAACCGAATGTCATGATATGGTAAGTTTTTTCAATCATGGCGGCTATTGTTCAATGTCCAGATCCGCCTCGTACATACCGGTGGCCCCTTCTTCTTCAAGGGCGGCCACGCGGTCTTCAAGCCAGTCAAGCACGGCGCGGGCGGTATGGTAGTTGAGCAGCACACGGCTGTGTATGCAACGGGTGACTTCGCGCAGGTCGTCTTCGCCGGGGATCATTTCATGCCCTATGGAGCCGTCAGGGGCCACAAGCTGCTCGGAAAACGCGGGCAGCGAGTCGCTCTCGTGATAGAAATTCATTTCTATTTCACCCTGGGGGTTGATTCCTCCCCATACGCCATGGGCCGTCTGAAGACGGGCCTCTTTGTCCATATTATATCTATAGCGGATTTTAGCCGGATGTGCGTTCGGTTTGTTCATGCGCCTTCCTTTCCTTTCGTGTACGTATGGTGCAATGGCATATGATAAAAAAGCGGCTCTGCCAAGTAAAGCCGCTTCACGGTCGATGGGGGACCAGC
The DNA here is from genome assembly GCF_055387835.1 of Desulfovibrio simplex. NCBI lineage: Bacteria > Pseudomonadati > Thermodesulfobacteriota > Desulfovibrionia > Desulfovibrionales > Desulfovibrionaceae > Desulfovibrio > Desulfovibrio simplex. The sequence continues at coordinate 1,567,546 of NZ_AP042377.1, read as the reverse complement.
CCGCGGCGCGCCTTAAATACAAAGGCAGCGGTCAGGCTGGCGGTCTTGAAAAATTGATCAAAATACTGTCGGCAGGCGTAGCGTCGCTTCAGATGCAAAGAGTTTTCATTTTGAAACGCGCTGGTGTTGCGCGGGCAGGCGCGCGCCAAGCGGCGCAGGCGTGGTTTGTCTGCGCTGGTACTCGCTGAAGCGGGCGGGTTGTGCCTTTTGAGAATGCATGTTTTCAAAGGTAATCTGCCCAATTTGTGCGCATGGCCCTTGACGATGCCCGCCCCTTGGTTAAACTATCCTGGCAGGTACAAGCGTCCGGGCGCAGGGCTGAAACCCGTTTAAGCGACGGCACGTGGTCGTGTTTTTATTCATTGAAGGAGCGTATGTGAGCGAGGCAAGCAGTGCTGGCGTAAAGGAACATGACATCCAGCCCTATTTTGACATGGAAGGTTTTTTGGTCATGAGCCAGGAAACCCGCCTTGGAGGGGCAGTTCTTGAGCGTCTGGTTGAATTGTGGGGGAAGTGGTTGGCGCAACTCAAGGTGCGCGAAATAACCACAGGCAAAATTTCATATCTGGCGGTATGGCTGCCGGAAGAAGTGGAGATTGAAGTGGATGAAGCCTGGGGAAAATCCGCCTCTGACGGCTTTATGATCAATAACCTTGCCCAGTTCATGTGCATGAGCGCAGTGCAGACGATGCTCCCGCAAGTGGAGGACGCAGGCTGTGCGCCTTCGCCCAGGCCTACTGAGGCCTTGCGTACCGTATTAAGCGAATTGGGGCTTGAATACAAGCCCGGCGCATCTGTTCTGTCCCGCCGCTATGCGGTTGTGACGCACTTTCCCTTTCGTGGGGGGTGTGAAATCTGTCATCTTCAGGATCAATGTCCCAAAGGACAGGGTCAGGCTGAGAGTGCCAGCATTCTTCTGCCAGGCCATGAGCGCGGTGCGGATGAAGAAACGCCCCGGTAGAGGGCTTTCATTGGGCGCTGCCTTGAACGGGCCGCGCCCAATGTTTTTTCAGCGTCCTTCCATTACGAGCGTGCGCGTAGCGCCGGAAGGGGTGCGCACCACCAGTTCCACAGTGCGCGCATTGCGTTTTACGCTTTCAACGAGACACGTTTCAACAGAATCGGAATCGTAGTTGCGAACATCCACCGCATCGCCCTGAAAAGGCACGCGGTCAGGGGTTATTTCCACAAGGTCAGCGGAGTCCGCGTCAAATCCATCCCAAGCCCGGGCAACCGGGGGGGCACACAGGGCTAAACTCAGGATGCCCGCGAGGGCCGCTCCCATAAGCAGGTGTTTCATGCAGGCAGATGTAAATCCATTTTCGTTTCTTGGCAACAGGGATGACGCTACTGTGACGGACGGCGGTCAGAAAAGCGGCGGTCTTTGCCGTGACAGGCGCAGCCTTTCGCCGCTTGTGGACAATCACGGGCGCACGGTGCGCTATCTGCGGCTTTCCATTACGGACCGGTGCAATCTGCGCTGTATTTACTGCTGTAGCAATGCCCGTCAGACCTACATTCCGCACCCGCAGGTGCTGCGTTATGAAGAAATGGCACGTATGGTGTCCATCATGGCCGCCATGGGCGTGGTCAAGGTCCGCCTGACAGGAGGCGAACCTTTTGCACGCAAAGGCAGCGACGAGTTTTTGCATATGCTGCACAAGCGTTTTCCCGCCATGGATCTGCGGATCACAACCAACGGGACCTTGCTGGAACCACATATTCCCCTGCTGCGGCAGATTGGCGTAAAAGCCGTCAACATGTCGCTGGACAGTTTTGACAGGCAGACGTTCGCACACGTCACCGGGCGCGATATGTTGCCAGCGGTGCTGTCCTCTCTGGATAAATTACTGGAGGCGGGAATCAAGGTTAAAATAAACGCGGTAGCCATGCGTGGCATCAATGATCGGCAAATGGACGACTTTATTCATGCCGCCCGAACCATGCCCATTGACCTGCGTTTTATAGAATTTATGCCCATGGGCAATGGAACCTTGTGGAATGAAGAGACCTTCTGGCCTGCCGCGCAGATTCGCGCGGAAGCTGAAGCCCGCGCGCGGCTCATGCCCTCGCGTGACGATACGGGCGAGGCCGGGCCAGCCCGCATGTTTGCCGTTGAAGGCGGCTTGGGGCGACTGGGCTTTATCACGGCGGTGAGTTGCCATTTCTGTGGGTCGTGCAACCGCCTGCGGCTTACCAGTGACGGCAACCTGCGCACATGCCTTTTTGACGACAGGGAATACGGCTTGCGTGACATGTTGCGCGATACAAGCGTAAGCGACGCCCAGATCGGGCGATTTGTGCGCGAGGCATGTGCGGAAAAGCCTATTGGCGCGGACTTGCTGGCCAGCAGGACCAAGGGGGCTGTGGTCGACAAACAGATGGTGGGCATAGGCGGCTAAAAAAACGGTGCCGGCGTATTTGAAAACTCGGGCTGTTCCGTATATCCTTAGTCTAGAAAAGATCACGGGCAACCCTTCTTTCCAATGCTGATCGTTTTTGTGATGGGCTGCCGTGTGACCGCGTTGCGTGAGGTTTTGCCCGGCTCAACTACGTAAGTCAGGCCGGAATGCGGCAGGCTGCCTGGTTTTCATGACATTATTTTACGGCAGCGCTCCAGAGTTTGCATGAAAATCGCTCTGTCGGCTGGGTGTGCAGGCGCTCACCGTGAAGGCTTGGGCGCGGCTCGTCCGGCTGTTACGCGACGAAGCGGGCGTGTCTAAATGTCGAGAATGTTATTTCAACGCTGATCTGTGCGCCGCCAACAGCACTTTCTACAAGGGAATTCATGATAGCCTACCTTGAAGGCCGCCTGGCCGAAATATGGGGCAATGCCTGCCTGCTCGTCACTGAAAGCGGCGTGGGCTACGAAGTGGCTTTACCCGCCCACACATTGTCGGCCCTGCCGGGCAAGGGAGAGCATATTGCCCTGTATACAAGCCTTGCCGTGCGTGAAGACGCGCTGGAACTCTTCGGCTTTGCCACCTTTGAGGAACGCCAGACATTTGAAGTGCTGGTCTCCATTTCAAAAGTGGGCGCCCGCACTGCCTTGTCCATTCTTTCCATTTACAGACCCGACGACCTGCGTCGCATTGTGTTTGAAGAAGATGTGATGGCGCTTACCCGCGTGTCGGGAATCGGCAAGAAAACCGCGCAGCATGTTTTTCTGGAACTCAAGTATAAGCTCAAGGTTGATGAGGCTCCGCAGACTGCGGTGCTGGCCGCGACCGGCCAACGGCCCGGCTCTGTGTTCCGGGATGTGCTTGATGGCCTGGCCAACCTGGGTTACGCCGAGGACGAATGCGCCCCCATGGTCAAAAAACTCTTGCTTGAAGAGCCTGATCTGGATGTGACCGGCGCGCTCAGGGCCGCGCTGAAGACGCTGGCCAGAGGGAGATCCTGATGGCGGAATTTTGTCAGCCGGACTGCGCTGTCAATATTGATGAAAGCGTACGTCCGCACAGTCTGGATGACTTTATCGGCCAGGACGACCTGAGGGCCAATCTGCGCGTATTTCTTGATGCCGCTCGTGAACGCGGCAAGGCTCTTGACCATACGCTTTTTTATGGCAACCCTGGCCTTGGCAAGACAACCCTGGCTCAGATCATGGCCGCTGAGCTTGGCGTCAATCTGGTCTGCACATCTGGCCCGGTGCTGGAACGCAGCGGAGATCTGGCCGCCATCCTTACCAACCTGAATCGCCACGACATACTTTTTGTGGACGAAATCCATCGCATGCCCATCGCGGTGGAAGAAGTTCTTTACCCTGCCATGGAAGACTTCAAGCTCGATCTCGTTATTGGGCAGGGCCCGGCAGCCCGAACGGTTAAAATAGACCTTGAGCCTTTCACACTGGCCGGTGCCACCACCCGCATGGGGCTGATCTCTTCTCCACTGCGCGACCGTTTTGGCATTGTGGCCCGGCTTGAATACTATACCCCCGCTGATCTGGCCCGTGTTGTGCTGCGCACTGCCCGTATTCTTGGCGTGTCCATTACGCAGGAAGGGGCGGAAGAAATTGGCCGCCGTTCTCGCGGCACGCCGCGTATCGCCAACCGGCTGCTGCGTCGGGTGCGAGATTTCGCGTTGGTGCATGGCAATGGGCAAGTCACGGGGCATGAGGCCTCAGCGGCGCTCAAGCGTATGGATGTGGACGAGCATGGCCTGGACCAGATGGATCGTAAGCTCCTTGAAGTGCTTATCAAACACTATGACGGCGGCCCTGTGGGCATAAAAACCCTGGCGGTGGCGTGCTCAGAAGAAGTTCGTACAATTGAAGATATTTACGAGCCATATCTTATCCAGTGCGGGTTTCTTAAACGTACCCCGCGCGGCCGTATGGCCACTGCGCGCGCCTATACGCACTTAAAACTCCTGCTTTCCTGAGGTACGCCTTCACGGCGGTTTGGGCGCGGTTTCCTGCCAAGCCCATACTTGTTGGCAGAGCTTTTTGGGGCAAATTCCCTGCCTGCCAATCTGCTCCAAGTAAGGTAAAAAATCATGCGTGTTGAAGTAATTGAAGGGGAGTTTACTGTCTGCAAGGTGTCCGACATGCACGGGGTGAACCTTGCTGCCCCCTGGCTTTTTATAGGCAGAACCGACGCCGAAATTTCTTTAGTTTGTCTGTCCGCGCATGCCCCGTTGCACAGTCTTGCGCGTGAAGACGGCTGGCGCGCTTTTCGGGTGGCAGGACAAATGGACTTCGGCATGACAGGCGTGCTGGCGGGACTGTCCACGGTGCTGGCTCAGGCGTCTGTCAGTATTTTCGCGCTTTCCACGTACGACACTGACTATATACTGGTCAAAAAAGATACTCTGTCAAAAGCCCTTGCTGTCCTTGAATCGGCCGGGCATGAGGTGGAGTGGCTGGGCTGACCGTGGGGCACCAGGGGATGGGAATGCGTGCGGCTCATCGGCCGAAAACGCCCCTGCCGGATAAAGAGAACTTCTCGGTCGGAGCGATGCCATGCTTCGGGCATTCGGATGGATGAGCGAGGTGGCGTTTGCCGTGAAGGCGTGTATGCTGTCGACCCGCGTCGAAATGCCCGCTAACGGGGTGTCATAAGCTTCGGGAATGTGTATTCTCGAAGCTGACCTGATTTAAAAAAGAAGGGCACTGCCTCACAAGCAGCGCCCTTCGTGCTTTTGATTTCTCCAGATCAGGTTTACTTAGAAATGCTTCACATTTCAAATTGTCATTCTGCCGAAAAATGCGATTCTCGGCAGAATTCACGCCACATTGCGGCGCGCTGCACGCGCACGCAGTGTTGAGCGCAGTGTTAGAGCATGGAGCCTTTTTCAAAGGCCGGCTGCTTTATTGGGTATCGATTTTTCCAGCGCGGGCGGCGTTCAGCACTGCCATGAGCGCCACGCCCACGTCGGCGAATACGGCCTCCCACAGACCAGAAAGTCCGAAGATGCCAAGCCCCATAAAGACGCTTTTGATGCCAAGAGCCATGATGATATTTTGCCACACTATCGTTCTGGTGCGGCGGGCGATGCGGAGCAGTTCCGGCAACCTGGCGGGGTTGTCGTCCAAAATGACAACATCGGCGGTTTCAATGGCGGCTTCAGCGCCCAGGCCACCCATGGCCACGCCGACGCCTGCCGTGGCCAGCACTGGCGCATCGTTGATGCCGTCTCCCACAAAAAGCGTGTTCCTGACGGGCCCAATGGCCTCAAGCGCGCCTGCCTTGTCTTCGGGCAGAAGGTCGGCCTTGAGAATGTCCAGCTTCAGGCGTTCGGCCACAGGATGAGCCTGCTCCGCGCGGTCTCCGGTAAGCATGGCTATGGTGCCCACGCCCAAAAGGCGCAGTTCTTCAATGGCTTCCGGTGATTGCGGCTTGAGCCGGTCCGCAACCACAAGGGCTCCAAGCAGACGGCCATTGCTGGCAACCTGAACGACGCTGCCCGGTATGGTTACTGTCTGCGGCACTATGCCATAGGCCTCCATAAGCGCAGCGTTGCCCGCAAGCAGGGTGGCGTCGGCAGCGTGCACTTCCACTCCTTTCCCGGGAATTTCCCGCATGCCGGTGATGGCTGCGTCATCGGTGATAATGTTGGCCTCGAGCGCGGCCCGCATCACGGAGCGCGCTATAGGGTGGTTGGAACGGCTTTCAGCCAGGGCCGCCGTTGTCAGCAGTTCATCTGGCTCCACGCCCTGTGCGGGCAATACTGCATTGACCTCAAAAACGCCTTCGGTGAGGGTGCCTGTCTTGTCCAGGGCGGCCACGCGAATGTCGCGCAGACTGTCCAGCACAGCACCGCCCTTGATAAGGATGCCCCTGCGCGACGCCGCGCCAATGCCGCCAAAATAACCGAGAGGAATGGAAATGAGCAGGGCGCACGGGCAGGAGATTACCAAAAGAACCAGTGCACGGTAGAGCCATTCAGAAAAGGCGCCAAAGCCCAGAGCAGGGGGAATTACGGCGACCAGCAGGGCCAGCCCCGTGACGGCAGGAGTGTACCAGCGCGCCACTCGAGTTATGAAGCGCTCGGTGGGGGCTTTGCGGGCCACGGCGTTTTCCACCATCTCCAGAATGCGCGCGATGGATGATTCGGCAAAGGCGGATGTGACCTCTACCCGCAGCGAGCCGTTCAGGTTGATGGTTCCCGCATGTACGCGACTGCCAGGCAAGAGCCTCAAAGGAACCGACTCACCTGTGAGGGGTGATGTGTCAACCTGGGATTCGCCTTCGAGCACAGTACCGTCCAGGGGGATTTTTTCACCGGGCCGCACAAGAATGTGGCTGCCAGGGCCCAGGTCTTCGGGCTTGACATCACGAATGCTGCCATCGTCAACAATCTGGTGCGCAATGCTCGGGCGCGCTGCCAGGAGCGCCTTGACGGATCGGCGGGAATGACCGGCAGCCCGTTCCTGCACAAATTCTCCGATGCGGTAAAACAACATGACCCCCACAGCCTCAGGCAACTCGCCCAGAGCAATGGCTGCGATGGTCGCACCGCCCATTAAAGTGAATTCATTGAAAAAATCTTTATTTAGAATGCTTTTCAGGCCAAGCCGAAGAACATCATAGCCACAAAGGATATAGGGCAGGACATAAAATATGGCTATTACCAACCAGTGGGGGACATGCTGGGCCATGCGGTCATCAACAAGCATGCCTGTGGCAAAAAGCAGGGCAGATGCGCCCATGAGCAAAAGTTCGCGTTTGTCGTCGCCCGATCCGTGAGCATGATCATGCTCACGACTGTGGCAACCGCAAGAGCTGCATCCGCAGTCAGTTTCTTTTTCGTCAGCGCAAGCGTCAGTAGCGGGAACATTTCCAGCGCAGGCGTGCGTATGGTCATGTGCATGCAGCGGGGTGAGGCCGTCGGCTGGCTTGCAGCCGCAATCTTGCCCGCAGCCTTCGTGTTCATCGGTAGAGCAGTGGCTCATGGTCGGATCTCCTGGCGGATCTCATTTGTGGATCAGTTGGATGTATTGTCCGCGGCGGCGGTTTCTGCGCTGGAACCGGCGTCATCGCTGCCGTCAGACTCGTCATCGGGAATTCGGATATGTTTGCGCTTGAGAAAATCGTGGATG